>NZ_VTOY01000001.1 GCF_008271295.1 Pseudoselenomonas ruminis
AGAGCTGTTTCGAACCCAGCCTCTCTACCCCACAAACTGCAATTTGAAAACGCAACGGTGATTGCATCTAAATTACAGAGATATAGTATAATATAGAAAAAGCATTAAAAACGAGGAGGTCTTGATTATGGTGACTTATGAAGAGTTATATGAAGCGGCTAAGAAGCAGGGGTTTGCGGGGACGTTTGAGGAATTCCGGGTGGCGTATAATACGTTTCAACAGCGAAAGCCTTCTACGGAGACCCAGGTTCGCGGTATGGTTCAGCAGGAAAGCCTGGCTGACCATATGGATAAGAATTTGGAAATCGCGTATAAAAAACTTTGATCGGTCAAGTGTAAATTTTGACTTTTTGTTTTTTTTGTCGTATACTAATACCTGTACGTTAGCACTCGGCGCCTAAGAGTGCTAAAACTTCAAAAACTATTTCTGAAAAGGAAGGCAGATAGATATGGCAAAAGAAACCCATGAATTTCAAGCGGAGACCAAACAGCTCCTGGAACTGATGATTCATTCCATTTACACGAATCATGAGATTTTCCTGCGTGAGCTTATTTCCAATGCATCGGATGCAATTGACAAGGTTCATTTTGAGAGCCTGACGAATCGCGACCTGCTTGAGGGTGATGACAACTTTGAGATTTTCCTCGAGCCGGATAAAGATGCGCATACGCTGACGATTTCCGATAATGGTATCGGCATGAGCCGTGAAGAAGTCATTGAAAATATCGGTACGATTGCCAAATCCGGTACGAAAGCTTTCATGGAACAGCTCAAGAAAGCCAAAGAAGCCAGCGAAAATGGCGAGAGCAATACGGATAAAGAGCTCATCGGCCAGTTCGGTGTTGGTTTCTATTCGGCCTTCATGGTAGCCGAGAAGGTTACGATTGAGACGCGCAAAGCTGGCGAGACGCAGGGCACGCGTTGGGAGTCCACGGGTGACGGTTCCTACAGCATCGAAGAATGCGAGAAGGAAAAACGTGGCACGACGATTACGATTACGCTGGGCAAAGAGTTCTTCGGCGATGCTTCGGAGGAGAACTACACGGATACGTATAAGCTCGAAAGCCTCGTCAAGAAATACTCCGATTATGTCCGCTATCCGATTAAGATGAACTTCACGTTCGAGGAGACGCCAAAAGACGATGACGGCAAGGAAATCGAGGGTGCTGAAAAGGTAAAACGCGTCGAGCTTCGCACGCTGAACTCTATGCAGCCGCTTTGGACCAAGAATAAGTCCGAAATCAAAGACGAAGAATACGACGAGTTCTTCAAGAATCAGTTCCATGAGTGGGAAAAACCGATGGAGGTATTCCACACCCATGCAGAGGGGTCGGTTGAGTACACGGCGTTGCTTGCAATTCCGGCGCATGCACCGTTCAACCTCTACCATACGGATTATGAGCCGGGTGTTCAGCTCTATTCCCGTCACGTGTTCATCATGGACAAGTGCAAAGACCTGCTGCCGGATTATCTGCGCTTCATGAAGGGCCTCGTCGATTCGCCAGACCTTTCGCTCAACATCAGCCGCGAGCTGCTTCAGCAGAGCCGTGAGCTCAAGACCATCGGCAAGGCACTGGAGAAAAATATCCTCAAGGCACTCGGCCGTAAGATGAAGAACAAACGCGAGGACTATGAGAAGTTCTGGAACGAGTTTGGCAAGTCGCTGAAGATTGGCGTCTATGGCAGCGTTTATTCGGGCATGGATACCATCAACAACCTCAAAGATCTGCTGCTCTTCATGAGTTCGAAAGAGGGCAAGCTGGTATCGCTGAAAGAATACGTTGAGCGCATGCCGGAAAGCCAGAAGAAAATCTACTATGCGACGGCAAAAGACAAGCAGACGATTGAGCAGCTGCCGCAGATGGAGACGCTGCGCGACAAGGGCATCGAAGTCCTCTATCTGTTAGATCCGGTGGACGAACTTTGCATCGAAGCACTGCGCGAGTACGAGGGCAAACAGTTCCATTCCATCAGCCGCGGCGACCTGGATCTCGACGATGCTGAGAGCCAGGAAGTCAAGAAAGAGACGGAGGACATCCAGAAGAAGAATGACGACCTCATGAAGGATATCAAGGAAGCTCTGGGGGAAAAAGTCGCTGATGTCAAGGTTTCGGCCCGCCTCAAATCGAGTGCAGTCTGCCTCGTTGCCGATGAGGCTGGTCCGTCACTGTCGATGGAGCAGACTTTTGCCGACATGAACAATCCGCTCTTCAAGGCACGCCGTATTCTTGAGATCAATCCGCATCATGACCTCTTCACGCGTCTGCAGTCCTTGCACGAGGCCGGCAAAGACAGTGCAGAGTTCAAAGACTACTGCGATCTTCTCTACACGCAGGCACTCCTCATCGAGGGGATTCTGCCGGAGAATCCGGTTGAATTTGCGAATAAAGTGGCAAAACTTATGGCAAAATAAGGAAAAATTCAATAAAAAGAAATGCCTGCTTCCATTTGGAGGCAGGTTTTTTTCTTTTGACAACGAATTATATACAATAGAACCGAATGAAATGGAGGGCATAGAATGGATAAACAGCCGGATATGGAATGGTTTGATTATGTAATCAGCAAACTCGAAGATGTCGATGATGTGCTGCTGATGGAGGGCCATCAGAAATCGCATAAGAAAGTCAGTGATGCCATCGACCTTCTGACCTGGTCGGAAGAAAACCTCATGAAGGGCGCTCTGCCATGTATCGCGTCGCGGCACAGTACGCGAAAATTCAAGCCGGAGCCGATTGAGGAAGAAAAGTTGCGGCAGGTAATTGAAGCCGGGCGGCAGGCACCAAGCGGCAAGAACAAACAGCAGAATCATTTCTTGGTAGTCCGTGATAAAGAAGTGCTCGACACGCTGGTACGCCTGGTGCAGGAAGAATTCGCCAAGATGGAGATTACCGACGAGAACAGCGAAGATATCGGCAGTGCAATCCGACTCTCCAAGAAGGGAAATTATGTGTTCAAATACAATGCACCCTGCCTGATTATCGTTGCCAACAAGCGCAACTATGGCAACCGCTATGCGGATACGGCCTGCGCCATCGAGAATATGATGCTCGCGGCCAATGCCCTTGACCTTGGTTCCTGCTGGATCAACCAACTGCGCTGGCTCAAGGACAATCCGGTTATTATGGAGTATCTTTATGAACTGGGGTTGCATGAGAATGAAGCAGTATTTGGTTCGCTATCCCTAGGCTATGCTGATACGGAAGATGGCATGCCGAACCGCCGCGAAATTCCCATTAAGGGCAATGAAGTTACCTATATCGGTTAAAAAGGAAACCAACGGGCGTGTAAGCAATCGTTCGTTGGTTTTTGTTTTGGGGCATTGGGTGTGGGTTTTGGTAAGTAGCAGGAATTTTTCCATTCATGTATAATATATATACTTAGGACATTTTACCAATAAGGGGATTTATACTATGCAGAAGATAAAGAAAGCAGTAATTCCAGCAGCTGGTTATGGTACGCGTTTTTTGCCGGCCACGAAGGCGACGCCGAAGGAGATGCTGCCGATTGTCGATAAGCCGACCATTCAGTATATCGTGGAAGAGGCAATGGCCAGTGGTATCGAAGATATCCTGATTATCAGTGGTCACGGCAAGCGTGCTATCGAAGACCATTTTGATGGGGCACCAGCACTCGAAGCAGAATTGGAAAAGAAGGGAAAACTGGACCTTTTGGAAAAAGTCCAAGAGACTGCCGACATCAATATTCATTACATCCGCCAGCGTTATATGCGCGGTTTGGGTGATGCAATTCTCTGTGCCAAAGCGTTCATGGGCAATGAACCCTTTGCGGTACTCCTGGGTGATGATGTGGTCTATAATCCGGAAAAGCCGGCGCTGCGCCAGCTTATGGATGTTTATGAGGCCACGGGCGGTTCCGTGCTTGGCTGCCAGAATGTGCCGGAGGAAAAGGTCTCCGCTTACGGTATCGTTGCGGGCACTAAGACCGATAATGACCGTTTGATGAAGGTTACCGACATGGTCGAAAAGCCGGCGCGCGAAGAGGCGCCAAGCCGCATGGCCGTATTGGGACGCTATATCATCAAGCCGCATATTTTTGACATTCTTGAGCAGACGAAGCCGGGTAAGGGCGGCGAAATACAGCTGACTGACGCACTTAAAGTTCTGGCGCGGGAGGATGCCGTCTACGCCTATGATTTTGAAGGCAAGCGCTACGATGTTGGCGATAAGCTCGGCTTCCTCAAGGCGACAGTAGAGTTTGCACTGCGCCGTGAGGATTTAGGCGGACCGTTCAAGGAATATCTGAAAGAGATTACGGGTCGTATTTGAGGTGTGACTTTTGCAGACAAAAAATAAAGCCAACCTGGCTTTAGGCATTAGTGCCGCCGGTTTCATCGGAACGATGGCAGCCGGCGGCACTGGCTTTTTGCCAGGCCTTTTGCATCACGGATTTCTGGCCGCAACGATTGGCGGCCTGGCCGACTGGTTTGCCGTGACGGCGATTTTCCATAAACCACTCGGCATATCGTATCGCACGGATATCCTGCGCCGCAACCGGTCGCGCATCATGGACGCCATCGTGACGTTTGCCAGCGATGATCTGTTGAGTACGCAGAACATTATGCGCGTCATTGAGGGACAGGATACGGCACGCCTGCTCGTCGAGTATCTCGAGCATCGCGGCGGCCGTGAGCGCGTGCATGAAGTGGTCGAGACAGTCCTGCTCCGGGCGGTGGATGACCTTGATACGGCCGCGGTAGCGGCCGAGCTTTCGCCGGCAATCCGCGAGGGGCTCCAGTCGTTTGCGCTGGAGGATGTCGTGTCTGACCTCTTGCGCATGCTGGCTGAGGAGGAGCATTCGGAGCGGATACTGGCAAGCCTATTAGCCATCAGCCAGCGGCTGCTGGCTTCAGAACCACTGCAGCAGGTACTGCTCGCGCGCATCACGAGTCTGCGCCAGCAGTATGAGAAGGACTCAGCGGGACGGGCTTTTGTGCTCGCTTCACTGGGCATTACCGATGAGCGGATTCTCGAGCTGCTGCTCGCGCGCATGCAGCAGCAGTTAACGACTATGCTGGCCGAGCCGACGGAAAGCTATGCCAGCATAAAGGCTGGCCTTGAGACTATGCTGCGCGCATTGAGCCAGGATGCGCGGCTGCGCGATATTTTGCAGGACCGCAAGGAGCAGCTGCTCGAGCGTCTTGATATCGAAGGCGGGCTTGCGCGCTGGCTTGAGGCAAATCTCAAGGGCGAGGCGCCGTTCTGGCTGCCACAGGTGCATGTTTTCCTCGATGACCGCATTGATGATTTTACGCGCTCAGAGCCGTGGCAGCGGCGCTTTGACCGTTTCGTCAAGCAGTTTGTCGAAGATGAGCTGACGAAACATCATGATTTGATTCCGGGAATTATCCGCGAACGGCTTGCTGAGTTCTCTGACGATGAACTCGTGGCCTTCGTCGAGGCCAAGGTCCAGGACGATTTGCAGATGATCCGCATCAATGGTTCTCTGGTCGGCTCGCTGGTTGGCATGGGGCTTTACTTGGTCGTCACGCTGCTGGAAAGGATGTGGGGACTATGAGATGGGCGGATTGGAACAAGGCCGATAAGACGTTGCTTTTGGCGCTGCTGATTTTTTTCCTGGCGTTAGCCCTGCATCTGACTTATCCGGATAAGGTGCTGGCCGATGCGTTTCTGTTCTGTGCCGAGGCGGCCCTCGTCGGCGGCATTGCCGACTGGTTTGCGGTGACGGCAATTTTCCGCAAGCCGCTTGGGTTCCCTTATCATACGGCTATCTTGCCGCGCCGGCGCCAGTCGTTTATCGAGGCATCGGTGACGATGGTGCAGAAGGAGTTCTTTTCGCGGCGCAAGGTATTCCGCCATTTGGAGCGGCTGCATCTCTTGCCGATGCTTTTGAGCTGGCTGGCTGAGCCTGAGACGGAGAACCAGTTGGTTTTGCGTCTCGTCCATTATGCCCGGGACTTTTTATTGCAGCAGGATGCAAAGGCGCAGGCGAAAGTGATTGCCGGTAGATTCCGCGGCACGCTCGATGCGCTTGAGCCAGAACCGTTCTTTGCGATGTGGGGCGGCTGGCTGCGGCAGACGGGCAAGGATAAGGAGTTTTTGAGCCGCGTGGCTATCTATCTTCGCAGCCGGGCAGCTGCGGAGGAAACCCGCGGCGCTCTGGCGGCGATGTTTGAGCGCTATGGCGAGGAAAAGGTGCAGGATAATTCGCTGGGGGCTTTCCTGATGGGGCTGGCCAAGGCCGTAGACCTCGTCAATTACGACGAGGCCGCAAAGCTTGTACAGCAGCAGATTGTAGTGATGCTCGACGACCTGGCAACGAAGGATTCCCACTTGCAGCAAGAAATGCTCGCGCTGTTTTATGAAAAAGCTGCCGAGCTTAATCAGGAGCCTTCTTTCCATGAACTTGTTCATGAACTCAAAGACCGGCTCGTCAATGATCTGCCGCTTGAGGAGGCCGTTTTCCGGACGCTTGACCATCTGCACCGCCATTTTGCTGAGGACAAAGCGCGCCATGTCGACCCGCTTACCGAGCATATGCCGGCCCTTCGGACACGGCTCGAGGAAATCCTGCGCGGTGAGTACCGGCGCATGCTGCAACTCGTGAAGTCGGATGAGGTGCTGCGCCGCTCGGTCGGTCATTTCCTCTATGACCTTATTGCGCGCACGGCGCTGCATGCGCAGACACTCGTCGGTGTCATCGTCACGAACGTCCTGTCGCGGCTTACCGATGAGCAGCTCAATCATCTTGTTTACGATAAGGTCGAGCCTGACCTTCTGTGGATTCGCATGAATGGTTCGATTGTCGGTGCAGGGATTGGCTTGTTGTTGTTTATTCTTATTCGCTGTGCTGGCTGAACTTCCGATTGCTGACCTCCAGCGCCAGAAGGAAGAGCTCGAGGATCTTATCGCAGCTCAGGAAGCTAAAAAGGCTAGCAAATAATAATTCGTTTCAGGACGAGAAAGGAGACTGCCGCTCTGCACTTTTGCGGCAGTCTTTTTGTATGATTAGGGGGAAATCGTTTTGAGTTTGCTGGGAAAGATGCAAATCCCAACGAATATGGTGCCGAAATGCTCACAAGCTACGCCGCCGAGAAGGCGCGCACCCATATTTCGGGGCTGCTGTCGCTTGACCAGCGCTATGTGTGGCTCGTTGAGGGCGATACGGAAAAGAAAGTCCCCGTCGAGCAGGTCAAAGTTGGCGATACGATTGCGGCCCATACGGGCGAGAAAATCGTAGTCGATGGCCGGGTGCTGGCGGGTGATGCCGCTGTCAACCAGGCATCCATCACCGGCGAGTCGAATCCAGCCATGAAACACGCGGAGTCGCCGGTTTATGCGGGCAGTGTGGTCGAGGCTGGCGAGTTTATCATCAAGGTTGAGAAGGTGGGCGAGGACACGTCGCTAGCGCATATAGCGGCCAGCTTTCAGGTGGATTCCTATATGCCCGGGCGGGTGCGCCTGCGCAGCAGCATGCTGGCAGCTAATCCGCAGTGGCAAAAATCCTTGGAGGATTATGTGAGGTCCTTTACTGGCGTAAAATCGGCGGCGATAAATCCGCTGACGGGGTCGCTGCTTATAACTTATACCCCCGAAGAGCTGCGCCAGAAATCGAAATTGGCACGTTTGGAGCAGAAGCTTGCTGATTTGGCGGCAGAACGAATCAGATGAGGAACAAAAAAGAACTATGGTGCATGGCACCATAGTTCTTTTTTTGTTCCTCATCTGATTAGATACCCATCTCGATATTGTGGATGATTGTCGTAAGTTTTTCCATTTCAGCGGCAGTCCGTTCGTTGATGGCCTCGAGTGCCTGAATCGACTGCGTGGATTTTTGGATATGGGCGACACCTTCGTTGAGGCTCTTGTGGAGATTCTTCATCTCGGCCGCGAAGTGTTTGTCGAATTCGTTGATCTTATCTTCGAAGTCCTTGTTGGCCGAGAGGATGTTGTCGATTTCAGCGACGTCGTGCAGCAGGACCTTGATGGCCTCGTCGGAGGTATGCAGGCTCGTCTGCGTGTTTTCCGAGAGCTTGCGGACTTCCTGGGCGACAACGGAGAATCCGCGGCCAGCCTCGCCAGCCCGGGCAGCCTCGATGGCGGCGTTGAGGGCGAGCAGGTTCGTCTGCGCGGCAATCTCGTTGATCATCTTCATGACATCGTCAATCTTCTGCGTGCTCTGCGAGAGCATGTCGAGTTTCGGCGTGATCTCACGGTTGCGGTCGGTCAGCTGATTGAAAAGACCGTTCTGCTCGTCGATGCCCTTGGAGAGCTGCTGGATAGCCTCCTGGATAAGGTCGACATCCCCGGACATGCGCATGATGGTCTGCACGATGCCAGGCATCTTCGACTGGTAATCCTTGAACATATTGATGAGGTTGTCCTTGAGTATCTCGGTGTGTTTCTGCCGGTCGATGACGCGTTTGAAGAAGAACGAGTTGCAGTTTGCATAGCTGCGCGCAAAGTTATCGACATAGGCGTCAGAGAAGGACTGTCCTTCGGGCACGTGGTAGAAACAGATGGCTGTCAGCGTCTCATTGACATGAAGCCCCATGATTTCACCAAAGCTTGAGAAACCAGCAACGGGTAAATCATCGAAGAAGTCCATATGCTTGATTTCTTCCGGATAGCCGAGACGGCGCAGGATGCAGTCATTGAGGATAGCGCCGACGGCATGTGGTTTGCCGTTCGTGTAGCTGCGGATATCGCGGTTAAGTGTTGACTCGAGTGACTGGCGTTTGAGCAGGTAAAGTTTCTCGCCCGTTACGACATCGCAGAAGAAACTGATGCGGTCATTGACATCGTCGATGCCGGAAATCGTGCGGACAAAATCATCGCCGTTGACATCGGTGGCAAACGTATATCCCTGCAGCTTTGTCTGCAGGTCAGCCGTGCTGCTGGCGCCAAAGTGGTCTTTGAGCGTCTCGATAAAGGAGACCGGTTCGCCGTTTGGACCTTCGACGGTCTCGACGTAGCGCAGGGCGGTGTTGGCACTGCCAACGGTGAATACGTCACCCGTGCGCTCGACGGCCTGCGATTTGAAGATACCATAGCGATAGGCCTTCTTGAGGCGGATCAGCGTGATGACTGCATGATTTTCAAGACACTGCTTGTCATTGTAGATATACGTATGCGTAAAGGTCATATCGCCAGCCGAGCTGCCGCCGATAAACGGAATCGGATATTTGCCCGACTCGAATAGTGCCTGCAGCACGAAGGTCTCGCAGGCCGACGCGCCATCGATGTAAATCATGGCGAAAGAATGCGCAACGCTGAGGCGGAACGGAACCGGCAGCTTGTCGATTTCGCGGCGGATGGCGGCAACGCGCTCATTGACCGTGAGCTCGACTTCGCCGCGGCGGAGGTCTTCGCTCGGTAGCGGGATGCTCATGATATGCGCTTCTTCAATCATGCGGTTCGAGAAGGATTGAAGAAGTACTTTGGCCCGGCCATCTGGTGCTTCGCAGTAAAGCGTACGGCTGCCCTGCGGGCGGCAAAGCTCGCCGGAGGTGGTCATCAAAATAACCTTGGTGGTAGTTGGAACTTCACGTTTGATCGCTGAAGCAACTTCGGAAAGATTGAGATCTGGCGATACAAAGCCCATGATGAGCGCACAGCCCTCGGCGACATCAGCTAGGTCTTTGAGACGGACTGCCGTAAGGTCACTTTTGCCAAGGTAAGCAACCTTCATATCCTGCTGCGTGGAGACAACAGGAGCAGCTGGGGTAACGCGGGCAGCTGCCGGGCTGGCAGCTTCGGCTTTCTTCATAGTCGAAGAAAAAATATTCATCATTTCGCAACACCTCTCTGCTTATGCCAAAAAATTTCATCGGAATGTTTTTTGAATTATTGCTTGTACTATTTATTTTTTATTTTTCGCCAAGCGAAAAAAATCTCCTGCCAAAAGCATTATTTTATATAGGAAATATAGTGAGCAAAGGCGGCTGGGATGCTATACTTGCCGGCAATTTCTTCAGGGGTGGCCCAGATGAATTGGTCCCTTGCTTCGGCTGCCGTTAATCCGGCCGTGTCCAGCTGGATTTTCCAGCCAGTCAGCTGCCAGGTAACATGGGAAAAGATGTGTTTGGCAGCAGGCAGTTTTTCAATTTTCACGGCTGTCAGCTGGTGCTTGCGCAGATAATCTTTGACATTTGACAAGTCAAGTTGACCAGTCAAATTGGGAAACTCCCATAGTCCGGCAAGCAGCCCGCGGTTGGGGCGTTTGTGCAGGGCTATACAGCTGCCCTGTTGGAGCAGCAGGATAGTGCGGTCTTCCACCTTCCTGGCTTTGGCAGTGGCTTTTTGCGGAAATTCCTGCTGGGTTTCTGTTTCGTTTGCCAGACACAGGCTGGCGAGTGGACAGCGGGAACAATGCGGCGCGCCATGGGGCAGGCAGATGGTGGCGCCGAGGTCCATAAAGGCCTGATTCAGTGCGCCCGCGTCTTTCCCCGTAGGATAGTGGGGCAGGAGCAGCTGCTCGAAGGCCGTTCGCGTACGCGCCGCCATGATGTCGTCACGGCAGGTGATGACGCGGGCGATAACGCGGAGGATATTGCCGTCAACAGCTGGCAGCGGCAGGCCGAAGGCGATGGAGGCGATGGCGTTAGCCGTGTAGCGGCCAATGCCTGGGAGGGCCATGAGCTGTTTTTGCGTGGACGGGAGCTCTCCTTGATATTCTTTCATAATGACCTGCGCGGCTTTTTTGAGATTCCGCGCCCGTGAGTAGTAGCCGAGTCCCTGCCAGCATTTCATCAGAACTTCATCGTCAGCAGCTGCCAGAGCGGCAATATCAGGAAACGCTGCTAAAAAGCGGTGGTAATAGGGAATGACTGCTGTCGCCCGCGTTTGCTGCAGCATGATTTCCGAGAGCCAGGTGTGATAAGGCGTAGGTTCCTCACGCCAAGGGAGCTGGCGCGTTTGGGCCTGTCCCTTATACCAGGTGAGCAGTGGCGAAATGATTTCGCCGATGGTATCGGCATGGCCGGTAATGCGAACAGATTGCAAAATAGATGGTTCCTTTCCAATAGTTAAAATAGGTTTGCCTTATCGTATCACAAATGCTTGGGAAAGACTAGCAAGGAAAAAACATAAAAAGATAGCAAATCAAATGACGATTCAGAAAAAAGCAAGAAAATATAACCTGCGTTCCTTGTAAGATGGACAGATATGCTGAAAAATGAATTGATATGGCGAGCTTTGTACTTGGTAAGCGGAATAAAATATTAAAAATCATCGACAAAATACAAAAATGTTACAAAACTCTATTGACAAAACCGTCTATCGGCGTAATAATGTATACATGCTTTACAACGTTACATTTTAGAAACAGCAACGACTTTGGTTTTAGGCAATATGGAGAGGAGAATGGCCATGAAACATGTTTTGTCTGTATTTGTCGAAAATCAGACCGGCGTACTGGTTCGGGTTGTAAGTATGTTTTCCAGACGGGAATTCAACATCGACAGCTTGTCGGTGGGAGTGACCGAACGCCCGGAATTTTCCCGCATTACGGTCGTGGTGCAGGGAGATGAAAATCTTGTGGAGCAGATGATAAAGCAGCTCGAAAAGATGCCGGTGGTGCAGGCCGTTCAGCGTTTGGATGAAAAGACCGCTGTGTGCCGCGGAATGACGCTTATCAAGGTCAAAGCGGATGATACGAGCAGACTCGATGTCTTGAAGATGGCGGAGCTCTTTCGGGCTCATGTAGTAGATGTGGACTCGTCTACGCTGGTCTTTGAGATAACGGGGAGCGATGATAAGGTTTCAGCTTTTTTGAAGCTTGTCGAGCCTTATGGCATTGCCGAAGTCATCCGTACTGGTCTTATTGCATTGGAACGCGGTGAGCATACCATTTATGAACATTGTGAGGAGAGAGAGTACTATGGCAAAAACTTATTATGATCAGGATGTCAACTGGGAAGTCTTAAACGGCAAAAAAGTTGCAGTCATTGGCTATGGCAGCCAGGGACATGCACATGCCTTGAACCTCAAAGAAAGCGGCGTTGACGTTGTAGTCGGCCTCTATGAGGGTTCTAAGTCCAAAAAAGTTGCTGAAGAGCATGGCCTGACGGTCAAAAGCGTTGCGGATGCAGTCAAAGAGGCTGACATCACGATGGTCCTGATTCCGGATGAGAAACAGTCCGATGTCTATAAGAACGAAATTGCTCCGAACCTCAAAGATGGCAGTGCTCTTGCGTTTGCTCATGGCTTCAACATTCATTACCAGCAGATTGTTCCGCCGGCTAATGTCGACGTATTCATGGTCGCTCCGAAAGGCCCGGGCCATCTCGTTCGCCGCACGTATACGGAAGGTTCCGGCGTTCCGGCAGTATTCGCTGTTCATCAGGATGCTTCGGGTAAGTGCTTTGATATCGCGCTGGCTTATGCAAAAGGCCTCGGTGCTACGCGTTCCGGCGTTCTGCAGACGACGTTCCGCGATGAGACGGAAGAAGACCTCTTCGGTGAGCAGGCAGTCCTTTGCGGTGGCGTTTGCCAGCTGATGCAGACGGGTTACGAAGTCCTCGTTGAGGCTGGTTATCCGCCAGAAATGGCATACTTCGAGTGCTTCCATGAGATGAAACTCATCGTTGACCTCTGCTATGAGGGCGGCTTCACGAAGATGCGCAAATCCATCTCCGATACAGCTGAATACGGCGATTACATGGTAGGCCCGCGCATCATCACGGAAGAGACGAAGAAAGAGATGAAGAAAGTCCTGAAGGAAATCCAGGATGGTACGTTTGCCCGCAACTGGCTGCTGGAGAACCGTGCAGCTGGCCGTGCAAACTTCATGGCTCAGCGTCGTCTCCATGCTGAGCATCCGATTGAAAAAGTCGGTGCTGAGCTCCGTCAGATGATGCCGTGGCTCCGCGATGGTGCAGACCTGTCGAAAGACTAATTGGTGCAATCGAACAGATTAAAAGCCTTCCCCCGAAGGGGAAGGCTTTCTTTAGGATATATGACTAGGAGGGCAACAACATGGGCATGAATATGAGTGAGAAAATCCTGGCCCGTCATGCAGGCTTGGAGTCGGTCAAAGCCGGTCAGCTGATTACCTGTAAGCTGGACATGGTATTGGCCAATGATATAACGGCGCCGCCGTCGATTAAGAAATTTGAGGAAATCGGACGGCCTGTTTTTGACAACGAGAAAATCGCCTTGGTTCCGGACCATTTCCAGCCGGCCAAGGATATCAAATCAGCGGAACTGGCCAAAGCTGTTCGCGACTTTGCCAATAAATGGAATATCGTCAATTACTTCGAGCAGGGCCGCGTTGGTATCGAGCATGTCATCCTGCCGGAAAAGGGCATCGTTGGCCCAGGCATGCTGACCATCGGTGCGGATTCCCATACTTGCACCTATGGCGCAGTCAATGGCTTTGCCACCGGTGTCGGCTCCACGGATTTGGGCGCAGCTATGGCAACTGGTGAAGCCTGGTTCAAGGTGCCGGAGGCGATTAAAGTCAATTTGACCGGTCAAAAGCCGGAAAACATCAACGGCAAGGATGTCATCCTGACGCTTATCGGCATGATTGGCGTCGATGGTGCCCGTTATAAATCGCTGGAATTTACGGGCCCGGGCGTCAAGGAACTCACGATGACGGACCGCCTGACTATTGCCAATATGGCGATTGAAGCCGGCGGCAAAAATGGCATTTTCCCGTTCGATGAAGTCTGCAAGGAGTATGTTGAGGGCCGCGTCAAGAAGCCGTATGAGCCGGTCGAGGCTGACGCCGATGCGCAGTACTGCCAGACGGTTGAAATCAATCTCAGTGAACTGAAGCCAGTGGTTGCGTTCCCGCATCTTCCGGGCAATACGAAACGGGTAGAGGATATCGAAACGCCGATTGCCATCGACCAGGTAATCATCGGTTCCTGCACCAACGGCCGCTTGGAGGACATGCAGATTGCCGCGGAGATCCTCAAAGGCCATAAGGTGGCTGACCGCGTGCGCTGCATTATCATTCCGGGCAGCCCGGCCATTTATAAAGAATCCATGCGCCTTGGTTATATCGATGCGTTTATCGATGCCGGCTGCTCGGTATCGACGCCGACCTGCGGCCCGTGCCTGGGCGGTTACATGGGCATCATGGCAGCCGGCGAAAAATGCGTGTCGACGACGAACCGCAACTTCCGCGGCCGTATGGGACATGTAGACAGTGAGGTATATCTGGCAGGACCGCATGTTGCGGCAGCCAGTGCCGTCTTGGGACGCATCGCAACGCCAGAGGAGGTAAAGTGATATGAAGTTAGAAGGTAAGGTATGGCGCTACGGCGACAATATTGATACAGACGTCATCATTCCCGCTCGTTATCTGAATTCGTTTGACCCGAAAGAACTGGCCAGCCATTGCATGGTCGATATCGATGAGAGCTTCTCCCAGAATGTCAAAGCTGGCGATATCATGGTGGGCGGCAAAAACTTTGGCTGCGGCTCCTCGCGTGAACATGCGCCGGTAGCCATTAAAGCTTCTGGTGTGCCAGTGGTCATTGCGGCCAATTTTGCCCGCATCTTTTATCGCAACGGCATCAATATCGGCCTGCCGCTTTTGGAAATTGGCGATGATGTGGAAAAAATCAGTGCCGATGACCAGCTGCGGGTGGATACGGCTACGGGGGTAATTGAAAATGTCACGACTGGCGATGTCTTCCATGCGAACCCCTTGCCGGGCTTTATTCAGGATATTGCCAAGGCTGGCGGTCTCATCAACTACATAAAGGAGAAAAAATAACTATGGCGTATAAGATTACGGTAATTCCGGGCGACGGCATCGGCAAAGAAATCACCGATTCAGCCGTAGAAGTTTTAAAGAAAGCCGATGAGAAGTTTAGCCTGGGCCTCTCGTTTGCCTATCATGATGCCGGCGGTACGGCTTATGATAAATTCGGCACGCCGCTGCCGCAGGAGACCATCGATGCCTGCAAGGAGTCGGATGCGGTATTGTTCGGTGCTGTGGGCGGGGACAAATGGGATAACGTTGACCCGGCTCTTCGCCCCGAAAAGGCCATCCTTGGCCTGCGCAAGAATCTCGACCTTTATGCCAACCTGCGTCCGGTAAAGGTCGCCGATGCGCTGGTCGACTATTCGCCGCTCAAACCGGAACTCGTGCGCGGCGTCGACCTCGTTATCGTGCGTGAGCTCGTCGGCGGCATCTATTTCGGCGACAAATGCGAATCCGAGCAGCACAATGGTGCAGAACGGGCTTGGGATTTGGAAAACTATTCCGTTCCGGAAGTTGAGCGCATCGCAAAACTCGCCTTCGAGACGGCGAAATTGCGCCGCGGGAAGGTCACATCAGTCGATAAGGCAAACGTGCTGGCAACGTCGCGGCTCTGGCGCCGCACGGTGGCCAAAACTGCCGAAGGATATAAGGATGTGGAGCTCAACAACCTCTACGTCGATAACTGTGCGATGCAGCTGGCCATCCGCCCGACGCAGTTTGATGTCATTGTGACGGGCAACCTGTTTGGCGATATTTTATCCGATGAGGCCGCTGTGGTTGGCGGTTCGATTGGAATGATGCCGTCGGCTTCCATCGGTACCTGCACGAGCTTGTACGAGCCGATTCACGGCAGTGCGCCGGATATCGCCGGCAAGGGGATTGCCAATCCGATGGGAACCATCCTGTCGGCCGCAATGCTGCTGCGCTATTCGCTGCATGAAGAGCAGGCGGCCAAGGCGATTGAAAACGCGGTAGATAAGGCATTGGCTGACGGTTATCGCACGCCGGACCTTTGGAAAGAAGGATTTTCGAAGGCGAATACCGAAGAGATTACACGGGTAATCTGTGAGCGTATTTAAGTCTTCCCACTTGGGGTAGGCTGTTAGGAGGCGATTGTTTGAATGGTGCACAAGCAGTAGCGGCCTGCCTCAAGGAGCAGGGCGTTACCACAGTTTTTGGCTATCCCGGCGGCATGATTCTGCCGCTGTATGATGCATTTTATGATGACAAGGACATTCATCAGGTGCTCGTTACGCATGAACAGAATGCGGCGCATGCCGCCGACGGTTATGCGCGGGCTACGGGGAAAGTCGGTGTCTGCATTGCAACGTCCGGGCCCGGCGCGACAAATCTCGTAACGGGCATTGCCACCGCCTTTATGGATTCCATTCCGATTGTGGCGATTACCGGTCAGGTGGATACGACGCTTCTCGGCAAAGATGCCTTCCAGGAAACCGATATCCTCGATGTCACCATGCCCATTACCAAGCATAATTACAAGGTAAAAGAGGCACGCCAGTTGGTGCCAACCATTCGGGAAGCTTTCAAACTGGCTCGCAAGGGCCGCCCAGGTCCCGTGCTCATCGATGTTCCGCGGGATTTATTCTTTGCGGATGTCGAGTTTACGGCACTGGAACCGGAAGCAAAACGCGGCGGCGAACCGGATGCGGATTTTTTAATCTGTGCAGCTGAGGCGGCTGAGGAAATCGCCCGGGCAAAGCAGCCGGTGGTTATCGTTGGAGGCGGCGTTATTTCGGCCGGGGCCTCGGCTGAAGTCACGGCGTTTGTGGAAAAATTCCATTTGCCGGTGGTCCATACCCTGATGGGCTTGGGGGCGATACCAAGCTCCCATCCGCAGTCCTTGGGCTTTGCTGGCATGCATGGCGAGAAAGCGGCCAATCATGCGATTGCGGCTGCTGACTTAGTCGTGGCCATCGGCAGCCGTTTTGGCGACCGGCAGACGGGAAACCTCAAGAAGTATACCCAGGATACGAAGTTCATTCATATCGATATCGACCCGGCTGAGATTGACAAGAATGTGCGCAATACGCTGGGGCTGGCTGGCGATATGAAAAAGATACTGGCGCTTATCATGCGCCATGAGCCGGGCGGAGAACTTACCGACTGGTGGACGCAAATCCGCAAGTGGAAGGAATCCTACGAATACGATTATCACCTTAACCGTTTGACCGTGCCTTGGGCCATGCATCAAATCGCGGTCAGCACGCGGGGAAAAAAATACGCCTACGCTACCGATGTGGGCCAGCATCAGATGTGGGCGGCACTTCACCTTCGCGTTGAGGAACCGCGCACATGGCTGACATCTGGCGGTCTCGGGACGATGGGGTTTGGCTTGCCGGCAGCCATGGGCGCCCAGCTTGCCTATGGAGATACCCGGCGGGTAATCCATGTGGCCGGCGATGGCGGCATCAAGATGACGGGCAATGAATATTACACCATTGCGCGGCTGCAGCTGCCAATCATTTCGCTTATTGTGAATAACACGAGCCTGGGCATGATTCGCCAGTTGCAGAAAGTCATGTACAAGGAGCGCTATATCGCCTGCGAGTTTGATTATCCGATGGATTATGCCGCCTATGCGGGGAGCTTTGGCATAGAAGCCGAGAGCGTATCCACGCAGGAGGAATTTGCGGAGGCCTTGCAGCGGGCTTTGGAGGATAAAGAACATCCGCGAGTTATCGTGCTTAATGTCTGGCGGAGCTTCGTGGAGCCGATGATAAAGGGCGGCGCCCGTATCGACGAGTTCGTCGAATTCAAATAACAACTTCATAAAAGAAGGAAAATCACCCCGGTTTGTTGTATAATATTAAAGATGCAACGAAATCCGGAGGTGATTTTCTTTTGATAAGAAAAGGAATAATACTAGCAGGCGGTTCGGGAACGCGTCTCTATCCGCTCACGAAAGTTGTTTCCAAACAACTCATGCCGGTATACGATAAGCCGATGATATATTATCCGCTGAGTACGCTGATGCTGGCGGGCATTAACGATATCCTGATTATTACGACGCCGGAGGATCAGGAGTTGTTCCGGCAGCTTTTGGGTGATGGCAGCCAGCTGGGAATCCAGATTTCCTATGCGGTGCAGCCAAGTCCCGATGGACTGGCACAGGCGTTTTTGATTGGGGAGCAGTTCATAAACGGTGAGGCCTGCGCCCTGATTCTCGGCGACAATATCTTTTACGGTTCGGACCTTGCGCAGGCCATGCAGCGGGCGGCATCCCTCGATGAGGGCGCGACGGTATTTGCTTATTATGTCTCTGACCCGGAACGCTATGGTGTAGTGGAATTTGATGCCGAGGGAAAAGCTCTGAGCCTTGAGGAGAAACCGAAGGAACCGAAGTCGAATTATGCGGTTACGGGGCTTTATTTTTATGACAAGGATATCGTCGATATCGCCAAGACCATCCGTCCGTCGGCACGTGGGGAATTGGAGATTACAGACGTAAATAAGGTCTATTTGGAGCGCAACACACTGCAGGTGGAAAAGATGCGCCGCGGCTATGCCTGGCTCGATACCGGCACGCATGAATCCCTGCTGGATGCCGGTGCGTTCGTGCGCACTATTCAGGCGCGTCAGGGCTTAAAGATTGCCTGCCTCGAGGAGATTTCCTATCGCATGGGTTACATCGATGCTGCTCAGGTGGAGAAACTGGCCCAGCCATTGCTGAAAAATGAGTACGGAAAATATTTAATCAATATGCTGAAAGAGTGAAACTAGTGAAAGCAACAGAAACAAAATTAAAAGGTGTATTTATACTGGAGCCGCAGGTATTTGGCGATGCACGCGGCTGGTTTATGGAGAGCTGGTCCAAGCGCAAAATGGAAGAGGCCGGCATAAACGTGGATTTTGTGCAGGACAACCAGTCCTTTTCGGCGCAGAAGGGAACGCTTCGCGGCCTTCATTACCAGCTGAATCCGAAGTGCCAGGCAAAACTTCTTCGCTGCACGCGCGGCAAGATTTTTGATGTGGCCGTCGATATCCGCAAGGGATCGCCGCAGTATGGCCAGTGGGTTGGCGTTGAGCTTTCGGCGGATAATAAGAAACAGCTCTTCATTCCGCGCGGGTTTGCCCATGGCTTTATCACATTGACTGATGATGTCGAAGTGCAGTATAAGGCAGATAACTACTATGCGCCGGAATGCGACGGCAATATCCGCTGGGATGATGCGGATATCGGGGTAGAGTGGCCAATCGAGCCGGTCATCCTGTCCGATAAGGACAAGAACGCCCCGACGCTCAAGGAGAGGGCAGCAAATCACCTCAACTTTGTATATGAGGGTTGATAGGAAAGAGGTAATTTCTATGAATATCGTTGTAACTGGCGGAGCCGGTTTTATCGGTTCTAACTTTGTGTATTACATGCTCAAGAAGCATCCGGCTGATAAGATTATCTGCTTTGATAAACTCACCTATGCCGGCAATCTGGAAACGCTGGAAAAAGCGCTGACGAAGGATAATTTCAAATTCATTCGCGGTGATATTGCCGACCGTACGCAGGTCTATAAGATGTTTGAGACGGAAAAACCGGATATCATCGTGAACTTTGCCGCAGAGTCGCATGTTGACCGGTCAATCGAGAATCCGGAAATCTTCCTGCAGACCAATGTCATCGGTACGAGCGTCCTGCTCGATGCCTGCCGCAAATACGGCATTGACCGCTATCATCAGGTCTCGACGGATGAAGTTTATGGCGATTTGCCGCTGGACCGTCCGGATCTCTTCTTTACGGAGACGACGCCGCTTCATACGTCAAGCCCGTATTCGTCATCGAAAGCCGGCGCTGATTTGCTGGTTCAGGCATATCAGCGCACGTACAAAATTCCGGTGACCATTTCGCGCTGCTCGAATAACTATGGCCCGTTCCATTTCCCTGAGAAGCTCATTCCGCTTATGATTATCAACGCCCTGTCGGATAAGAAACTGCCGGTTTATGGCGATGGGCTCAACGTTCGCGACTGGCTCTATGTTGAGGACCATTGCGCGGCCATTGACATCATCCTGCAGAAGGGCAAAGTCGGTGAAGTCTATAACATTGGCGGCCATAATGAGCGCTCGAATATCGATGTCGTCAAAACCATCCTGAAAGAATTGGGTAAGGGCGAGGAAAACATCGAGTATGTCACGGACCGCAAGGGCCACGACCGCCGCTATGCCATCGACCCGACCAAGATTCGTGAGGAACTGGGCTGGGAACCGACGACGAAGTTCGAGGATGGAATCAAGCAAACCGTGAAATGGTATCTGGATAACCGCGATTGGTGGATGGGGATCATCAGTGGCGATTATCAGACCTACTATGAACGCATGTATGATACGCGGGTAAAACTCGAATTTGCAAAAATATAATTGCTGGTAAATTTTAAAAATAAGGGGTTGACAGAAAGTTGTCAGCCCCTTATAATATTATCTGTTGACAGCAACAAATCGACAGATTGGTCTTGGGGGCATAGCTCAGCTGGGAGAGCGCTTGAATGGCATTCAAGAGGTCAGGAGTTCGATCCTCCTTGTCTCCACCATAACAATGTTCGATTTAAACCAATGGGGGCGTAGCTCAGCTGGGAGAGCACCTGCCTTGCAAGCAGGGGGTCAGGAGTTCGATTCTCCTCGTCTCCACCATTTTGAAATAATAGGACTTAGCAGTTTGCTAGGTCCTTTTTTGTTGTTAAAATTTTTACTGATATAATCAGAAAATTATTGACATTCATAAAACTCCACGCTATAATAAAACCAAATAAAGGAACTGATAATTCTGAAAAGGTAATAGCTAGCCAACGGAAAATCAGATTCCTGAAGTGTACACGAGCTGATTAAGGAGGGGAGTCCGATGGGCCCGTAAGAGTACCCAAAAGGTAACCAAATGAAGACGATAAAAACGAATAGCGACGAATAGCAGTCAATGAGAAAAAAGCATTGGCTGCTATTTTTACGCCCGAATTACCCGTTTGTAACATTGTAAAGCGAACTGCAGTTTTAAGATTGACACAGATTCGCAATTATATTAACATATATAACAATATACACAGGCACAGTGTACTATTGCGATAGGTATTCAAAGGTATCAAGAAAGAAGGGGTTACGTTGGCATTCTATTTTAAAGAACCATCACACACTTTTGGCGAGTATTTGCTTGTTCCGGGATATTCCTCGGACAAATGTATTCCGAACAATGTATCGCTCAAAACTCCGCTGGTAAAGTTCAAAAAGGGTGAGGAGCCGAAAATCTCCATGAACATCCCGATGACTTCGGCTATCATGCAGGCTGTTTCGAACGATAAGATGGCAATCGCACTCGCTCAGGAGGGTGGCGTATCCTTCATTTATGGTTCGCAGACGATTGAAGAAGAAGCAGCAATGGTGGCTCGCGTCAAAAACTACAAATCCGGTTTTGTAAGTTCTGATTCCAACATCAAACCGACTACGACGCTCGGAGAAATTCTTGACCTCCTGCAGAGAACGAGCCATTCTACGATGGCCGTTACTGAGGATGGTACGCCGGACGGTAAACTGCTGGGTATCGTAACGAGCCGTGACTATCGCGTTTCCCGCATGTCGCTTGATACGCAGGCACAGGAATTCATGACCCCGTTTGACAAGCTCGTTTATGCAAAAGCTGAGGAAGTAACGACCATCAGCCAGGCCAACGACCTGATTTGGGAAAACAAGCTTAATATGCTGCCGATTGTTGATAAAAATCAGCACCTCCGTTACATGGTATTCCGCAAGGATTATACGAGCGATAAAGAGCATGAGCTCCAGCTCATCGATAAAAACAAACGCTACATCGTCGGTGCAGGTATCAACACGCGCGACTATGCTGAGCGCGTTCCGGCTCTCTTGAAGGCTGGCGCTGATGTACTCTGCATCGATTCCTCGGAAGGTTTCTCCGAGTGGCAGCGCATCACGCTCAAATACATCCATGAGAATTTCGGTGAGGATGTCAAAGTCGGTGCCGGCAACGTCGTCGACGGCGAGGGCTTCCGCTTCCTGGCTGAGGCTGGCGCTGACTTCATTAAAGTCGGTATCGGCGGTGGTTCCATCTGCATCACGCGTGAGACGAAAGGTATCGGCCGCGGCCAGGCTACGGCACTTATCGACGTTTGCCGTGAGCGCGATAAATACTATGAAGAAACGGGTATTTATATTCCAATCTGCTCCGATGGCGGTATCGTCCATGACTATCATATGACGCTGGCACTGGCAATGGGCGCTGACTTCCTGATGCTCGGCCGCTACTTCTCCCGTTTCGACGAGAGCCCGACGGATAAAGTCAAAGTCAATGGCACGTACTACAAAGAGTACTGGGGCGAGGGTTCCAACCGTGCCCGCAACTGGATGCGTTACGATCTCGGCGGTGCGCGCAAACTTTCCTTCGAGGAAGGCGTTGACTCCTATGTACCGTATGCTGGCCCGCTCAAAGACAACGTTCAGACGACGCTCGCGAAGATTCGCAGCACGATGTGCAACTGTGGTTCACTGAGCCTGCCGGAATTCCGCGACAAGGCAAAACTCACGCTTGTATCGGCTACGAGTATCGTTGAGGGCGGTTCCCATGACGTCATTCTCAGAGACCGTCTTGGCCGCGAATAATGTTTCCTGGTGTGAGCCTGTAATTACATAGAAATGAGGAAAGGACGGATTTCTTAGGAAATCCGTTCTTTTTTCATAGGAATTTCAAGAAAAGCAGGATATAATAGTAGATAAGATAAACTATCCGGGAGGCATTTTATTTATGCGCGTACTTTTAGCTGAAGATGATAAAAGGCTGGGGAAATTAATCCAGTATATGCTGGAACAGAATGATATTCAGGTTGAATGGGTGACAAATGGCAACGATATTTATGAATATGCCAAGTACACCGATTATGATATTCTTGTGCTCGATTGGATGATGCCGGGCGTGACTGGTGTGGAGGCTTGCAGCCGCCTGCGCCATGAGGGCTATGAAAAAGCAATTCTGATGCTTACGGCGCGCGATTCGGTGGAAGACCGGGTCACGGGGCTTGATGCCGGGGCGGATGATTACCTCGTAAAGCCGTTTGAGTTTGCCGAACTTTTGGCACGCCTTCGCGCGCTGGGACGCCGCAGCACGCAGAAAATCCAGCAGGATGTAGTAGAAGTTGGCGATTTTACGCTGAATCGCACGGCTAAGGTCTTGAAGAAAAAGGACGATGTCATTCAGCTGTCGCCGCGTGAGTTCCAGATTTTCGACCTGCTGGCGCAGAATATCGGCATCGTTGTTCCGCGCGATATTATCCTTGACCGCATTTGGGGACTCGAGTCGGATGTCAGCTCCAACAATATCGATTCGTATATGAAGATTTTGCGCAAAAAGCTTGACCTTGGTGATGGAGATACGATTATCAAGACGGTTCGCGGCGTTGGGTATAAACTGGAGGCCCATAAGTAATGACAGAGAACCTTTTTGGTAAGAGCCGGCGAAAGCTGACGATGCTTTATTCGCTGGTTATGATTATTTTTTTGGCCGTGCTGATTTTTGCTATGCATCAGTCCATGGAATGGTCCATCCGCTCGGAGCAGGCAAGGGAGCTTTGGGATACGGCCGATAATGTCGCCGAGGCACAGAAATATCTCAATCAGCATCCGGAATTGGTCATCGATGATACGGTGGCGTATAAGAGCACGAATGACCGCTTGTTCTTCTATGTGTTTGACGAGGACGGCCGCCTGCTCAATTTTGCCCGGGCATCGTTCCGCATCGAACCCTTTATCCTCGATGTCATGAATCAGTGGAATTCCAGCGAGGGCGAAGTGGCGGTCGTCACCAAGCCGCGGGAAAATGGTCATAAGACGAAAATCATGATGACCATGCAGAAGATTCAGCAGCCGGGCATGACTCCGCAGACGGTTTACGTCGGAAAAGATGTCACGGCGCTTTACAACGGCATGGAGAAAGCGACGACCATCATGGCCGGCCTTGGCCTGCTGGCACTGATTGTCGCGACGATTGTCGGCCATATCCTGTCGGGCAAGGCCATGGTGCCGCTCAAAGCAGCCTATGAAAAGCAGCGCCAGTTTGCAGCCGATGCCAGCCATGAGCTGCGCACGCCGCTGGCTGTTGTCATGGCGTCGGCCGATTTGCTGCAGAACGACCCATCGATAAAGTCGCCGTTCCTCAAACAGGTTATTGAAGACGTGCGGGATGAAGTCAAGAAAATGACGAAACTCGTCGGCGACCTGTTGGTGGTCGCCCGCAGCGACAATAAAGCGCTAAAACTTAAGCCGTCGAAGTTCGATTTCGGCGCAGTGGTAGCGCAGACGGCAAGGCTTATGGCACCGCTGGCTGAGCAGAAAAAGATTACGCTGGTGGCCGACCGCCTGCCGAAGGCCATCATTCATGCCGATGAACAGAAAATTCGCCAGCTGGTGCTGATTTTGGTCGACAACGCCGTAAAGTATACACCGGAGGGCGGGCAGGTGACAGTCGAGTTCCGCAAGGCAGAAAAGGGCAAGGTAAGTCTCGCGGTTGCCGATACGGGAATCGGCATATCGCCTGAGGATCAGGAAAAAGTCTTCGACCGTTTTTACCGCGTCGATAAAGCCCGTTCGCGTGAGATGGGCGGCAATGGCTTAGGTCTTGCAATTGCCCAGGAGATTGTCAACCTTCATCAGGGCGACATCCGCATTGAAAGTGAATTGGGTAAGGGAACGACGTTTATCGTTACGCTTAAGACGAAAGTCAAGGGGAAAACGAAGCCCCTCAATATGATTTAAAAAAGAATAAAATATCTGGTTGGTTCAGCAGGATTTCTTTGGCGGGATAACGAACTATTAAGGTAGTTAAGTGTGCGCAAGTTTTCGCAGCGGAGGTGTGTTCATGAAGCATGACGGTTTTGATGAACGCCTTGATGGAATTCTTGTACGGGCTGCCATCCGCCTCCAGGAGAGGATGCGGCTGGCATATTCTCGGGGGAACTTGTCTGCTTATTTGAACCGTATCGGATTAGGAAAACTTTTGGAGCCTTCGCTCTTGGAACGCGGCAGTCTGCTGGAGCTTCAGGATGAAGCGGCCATCGCCATGGCCAGGGCTATCCGCAAAGCCAGGTTAAGAGGGTATCTCAAGGATTTTCTCGAGCAGATTAACATGCTGGAACTATTGGACTATGGCAAAGAGGAGAAGGTACATAAGCCTTCACGCGGTCATGAGCATAAGGTAAAGAAGAAAAAATCCTACCTGAAGATGGTTGAGGGCGAAAATAAGCGCTCGGCAATGTCAGAAGCTGAGAAGAAGGAACTCCTGAAGAATTTCAAGGTAATTAAAACATGAAAAAGAGGACTGGTGACAGTCCTCTTTTCGTATATCAGATGTTAGTTATGCTTTCGGTGATTTTTGCCAGCTGCTCGGCAGTGGGCGTGTTGGCGATGCGGATATTCGGCAGGATGATTTCAATGCCGGCGGCTTTTAGTTCGTTTTCGACCTGGGCGATGCTCTGGCCGCCCCAACCGTAGGAGCCAAAGGCAAAGCCCAGGTGATTCTTCGGGGCAAGGCCTTTTAGATAGCAGAGGAAGCTTGCGATGGTCGGCATCATCTGGTTGTTGATGGTCGGAGATCCTACGGCGAGGTATTTGGCCGTGAAGATATCGGTGACGATGTCGGAGAGATGATTCTTTTTGATATCGTAAAGTGAGCAGGGAATGTTTCGCTGCTGGAAAGCTTCGGCGATTGTGTGGGCGATCGTTTCCGTTGCGTGCCACATGCTGTCAAAGACGACAACGGCCCGCTCTTCGACTTCGCAGGCAGACCACTTTTGATAGCAGGCCATGATTTCGGGGATATGGCTGCGCCAGATGACGCCATGGCCAGTGGCCAGCAGCTCGATATCAAGGCCACCGAGGGCCTGAAGGGCGGTTTGTGCCTGACGGCCGTAGAGCATGAGAATGTTGGCATAGTATTTTCTGGCTTCGAACAGAATGGTTGACAAGTCATTTTCGTCGTCGAAGCGCTGGCTCGAGGCGAGGTGCTGGCCAAAGGCGTCGTTAGAGAACAGGATTTTTTCCTCGGGGCAGTAGGTGACCATACTGTCGGGCCAGTGAAGCATGGGCGTCGGTACAAATTGCAGTTTGCGCTTGCCGATATCGAGCTGGTCGCCGGCTTTTACGCCTTCGTAGGGCAGCTCCCCATAGCGTGCCTTGAGGCCTTTTAGCCCGTTGGGCAGGCTGGTGATGATTTTTGCCTTCGGGCATTGCTGGGCAAGGATGGCCAGTGAGCCTGAATGATCCGGCTCGACATGGTTGGAGATGATGTAGTCGATTTTGGCTGGATCGATGACGGACGAAATCCGCGCGAGCAGTTCCTCGGCGAAACTGTCTTTTACGGTATCAATCAGCGTGATTTTATCGTCGATGATCAGATAGGCATTATACGTTGTGCCGCGGCCGGTCTGGTAGCCGTGAAAACTGCGCATGGACCAGTCGATGGCACCGACCCAGTAGATATTTTTCTTGATTTCAACTGCTTTCATGTAGATGGCCTCGCTTTCAAATTTTTACTATACCAAAATATTCTGCAAATGTGTGCATTTACCTGCTCTGCGTGTTAAAATAAAGCTATCATATTAAGGTAGGGTGAAAGACCATGCGTCATAAGTTTCAAGACATGAATAGAAAACAGCAGCTTATTGCGGCGGCGGCTTGCCTGGTGGTATTAGCTGTTGCGCTTTATTTTTATTTCGGCAATGCCCGGAATACAAAAAAGGCGGTGCGTCATGGCAATCCGCTCGTCAAAGTGCAGACCGTAGTGCGGCAGGATATGATGCGGCACATTGCGCTGTCGGGGCAGACGGTTGCCGATGCCAATATTCCGCTGGCGCCCAAATACACGGGGCGCATTACGGCGGTCAATGTCAAACTGGGCGATGTGGTCAAAGCCGGCCAGGTCCTTATGGTTCAGGACACGGCAGACCTTGATATCTCCATCAATCAGAATGCGGCGGCGGCCAATGCCGCCCAGGCCGATGCCCGCGAAGCGGCGGCTTCCTATGATGCCAATTACATCAAGGCCAAGAATGCGTACGAATTGGAGCGCAGCCGCTATCAGCGCAATCAGTATCTCTTTTCCATCGGGGCGATATCGCAGGATAAACTCGACTCGGTGGAGCAGGAGTATATGGCCAGCAAGGCAGCCTTTGATGTGCTCGCCAATCAGGTGGAAGGCGGTGACGCAGCCAGCGTCCAGTCCAAGGAATACACGGCTGAAAAGCAGAGGCATGCTACTGATGCCCTGCGCAAACAGCGCGACGATATGATCCTGCGGGCGCCGCGCGATGGTGTTATCGGCTACCGCAATGCCGAGGTCGGTGCCATCGTATCGGCGGGCACGAAGGTGCTCTCGCTCGTCGACAACAGCCATATCAATGTCGATTGCACGCTGTCGGAGAGCGATGCGGCGATTCTCGAGCCTGGCATGGACGTCAATGTGACGATTGATGCGATGGGGCAGGATTACGTCGGGCGGATTGTCTACGTGAGCCCGGCGATGGATGACAGTTCCAAAACGTATCAGGTCCGCATTGAATTAAGTGAGAGCAAGGACGCCATCAAGGCGGGGCTCTTTGCGCATACGGCGATTGACATCCTGCAGCGGCGGGATACGCTCTTCGTGCCGAAGGCGGCCGTGCTCTCTAAGAACGGGCGGCAGACGCTCTTTGTGCTACGCGAAGACGGCACCGTCGAGGAACGCGAGGTCAAAATCGGCCTGATGAACGACGATGACGAAGAGATTATCGATGGCCTCGAAGATGGCGACATAGTTATCCTGTCCAACCAGGACAAGCTGCAGACAGGGACTAAGGTCGATGTAGCCGATGGCGATGAAGCGGAGGCAGACGAATGAATCTGACACGTTTTTCCATTAATAGGCCGGTTGGCATCTCGATGATCGTCATGTTCTTCGTGGTGCTCGGCCTGTACAGTTACTATCGCATTGGTGTCGAGCTGCTGCCGGCACTTAACACGCCTTACGTCACGGTCTCGGTAAAATACCCGGGGGCCAGTGCGGATTCTGTTGAGCAGGAAATCGTAAAGCCGGTGGAGGATGCGCTGTCCTCGGTGTCAAATGTCAAGAAAATCACCTCGACGGCCAGCTATGAGCGCGCCCGCATCATGCTCGAGCTGAACTTTGATGCCAATGCCGATACGGCGGCGATTGATGCGACCAAGAAAGTCGAGGCCATCAAAAACAAACTGCCGGATGAAGCGGATTCGCCGGTCGTCATTAAGCGCGATATCAACGCCAAGCCAATTGTCGAGCTGGCGGTCATCAGCCAGCACAGTCTGGCCGATACCTACTCTATGACGGATAACACCTTTCAAGAGGTATTGCAGCAGGCCGGCGGCGTTTCGGAAATCGAACTGCACGGCGGCCGGGATAAAGAGGTGGCTGTGGAAGTCGATCGCGACAAGATGGCGGCCTACAAACTGACGCTCAGCAAAATCAGTTCGGCGATCCGCAACGAAAACCAGCTGCTGCCGTCGGGCTCCGTCTATACGGAAACAACTAAATCCGATGTCCGCGTCATTGCACAGTACAAGACGGCCAAGGACATCGAAAAGGTACAGGTGCAAAACACCGAGGGCAAGATGATTCCGCTGACTGCCGTCGCAACCGTCCGCGAACAGGATGCGCGCATTGCGCGCTATGGCCGGTTGAATGGGGAAGATGCCATCAACGTCCTGATTTATAAAAACAGTGATGCCAATGTCGTCGAGACGGCGGGCAACATTCTAAAAGCCGTGGAAAAACTGCGGAAGAATTATCCCGATTACCAATTTGTCGTGGTTTCCAACGATGCCGATTACGTTCAGGATTCGCTCCACAACACACTCGGCACCCTGATTGAGGGCCTTATCACGACAGGGCTCGTGCTGTTTTTGTTCCTGCGCGGCTGGCGTTCGACGGCAGCCGTCATGGTGGCGATTCCGACCTCGCTGATTGCCACGTTCTTCGTCATGTATGTGGCCGGCTTTACGTTCAACATGATGTCGTTGATGGGCATGACGCTTTGTGTTGGTATTTTGGTCGATGACTCCATCGTCGTGCTCGAAAATATCACGCGCCATTTGCAAATGGGCGAGGAGCCGAAACTGGCCGCCGAGCATGGGCGCAACGAAATCGGCATGGCCGCTATCGCCATAACGCTTTGCGATGCTGCTGTCTTTATGCCGATTGCCTTTATGGAGGGCATGACCGGTCAATATTTCCGCCAGTTCGGCCTGACCATCGTCTTTGCTGGCTTTTTCTCGCTGTTCGTTTCCTTCACGCTGACGCCAATGCTGGCATCAAGGCTTTACAAGCATGGCTATCATCCGCAAAAGACAAAGCTTTGGGATTATATGGACCGGCTGGAAAGTAATGCCGTGGAATACTATGAGAAAATCCTGCGCTGGAGCCTTGGCCATCAGAAAAAACTGCTTGGCGGCATAACGGTGATTTTTATTGCCGTTGTTTCGATGGTGCCCTTGGGACTCGTCGGTTCCGAGTATATGCCGCAGACGGATGAGTCGAGTTTTACCATCAACATTCAGGGGCAGATTGGGTCATCGTCGGAGGAGACCAACCGCATTGCCAAAAAACTTGAGGGCAAACTTGCCGAAATTCCTGAAGTCAAGTACTATATGACTCAGGCGGGCGGTTCCACGGCCTATGAAGGCCGCATCAAAGTCCAGCTTTACGACCGCAAGGACCGTTCGCGTTCGGTCTGGGATGTGGCCAATGAAGTCCGCCGCTTTGCGGCCGATATCAAGGATGCGGACATCCGCATTGCCGAAACGCAGAGCAACGTGGCCGGCATCTCGGGCGGCGGTGGCGCCCGAAATGGCGGCGGTGCTCTGCAGATTGAGCTTCGCGGCAACAATACCGAAGAACTCAACGCGGCCGCCGAGCGCGTCATGAATATTTTACGGTCCGATGTCAAAGGCGTTACCGACGTCAACAGTTCCTATACCGAGGGCATGCCGGAGCTTCAGCTGACCGTTGACCGGCAGAAGCTGAAGACCTATGGCACGTCGCTTGCCGACGTCGATACGGCCTTTGCGTCGGCTATCTCGGGCCTGTCGGCCGGGGAACTTAAAAACGACGCGGCCAATAGCGGTCTTGATACCAATATCAAGGTCCGGTTCAAAGGCGCCGATGGCTATAAGCCGTCTGATGTCGCCCATGTGCCGATTTCGGCTGGCGGCAAGCTCATTTATCTTGGCGATGTTGCCGAAATCAAGAACGGCCGCGGTCCGGTATCGATACGACGGGTGGATAAGCAGCGGGCCATCGCCATCGGTGCCAATATCAGCGGGCGCCCCATCGGCGATGTGATGAGCGATGTCAAAAAAGCCATGAAGAAAGCAAGTCTTGGCGATACGGTAACGTATCAGTTCAAGGGACAGGCAACCCGTATGAACGATACGTTCTCAGACCTTTTGAGCGCGCTTTTCCTGGCTTTGGTGCTCATCTATATGCTGCTGGCCGTGCTCTATGAGTCGGTCATCACGCCGTTTATCCGCATGTTTTCGCTGCCACTGGGAATCATTGGTTCGATTCTGCTGCTGTTCATCACCCACAATACCCTCAATCTCTATTCGATGATTGGTATTTTGGTAATGGACGGCATTGTCGCCAAGAACGGTACGCTGCTGATTGACTACACGCTGACGCTGATGGACCGCGGCCGGACGGCGCTGGAAGCCATTATTGAAGCCGGCCGGGTAAGACTCAAGCCGATCTTTATGACGACCATTACGATGATGGTCGGCATGATGCCGACGGCTCTTGCGATGACGGCAGGCAGTGAGACGCGCGTCTCGATGGCCTGGGTTATCATCGGCGGCCTTTTGACCTCGACGGTATTTACGCTGATTATCATCCCGATAATTTTTTTGTGGTTTTATCAAAAAAAAGAAAAAAAGACTTGCGTTAATCCGAAGACTGCGTTATAATAGTTTCTGTTGTCGGGATGTGGCACAGTTTGGTAGCGCGCTTCGTTCGGGACGAAGAGGCCGCAGGTTCGAATCCTGTCATCCCGACCATTATGACGACAATACAAAAGACCAGCTCAGTGAGCTGGTCTTTTTTCATCTGCACAATCAATAGTCACGTACATTTTTGTCGCCAATAAAGCGGATAAACATATCTGGTGCTATAATTTCATCATCCAATTGAATCAGGGCCTTATGCAGATGGATGGAGACGAAGCGGCCATCGTGTTCATGCTCAATCTCATCGGCAAATTCTTCCTCGTAGTGTTCCTTGAAGGTTTCTGCGGTACTTTTACTGGAAGAGACGTTGAGAATACTCGTGTAGACGTTTTCCTGTCCTTTTCCGTACTCGAGCTTGAGGATGACATAGATAGTCATGTTCTTGATCATAGGTCGCCACACTCCTTGCTTTATCCCACAATTACCTATTGGTCTCTATCAAAGCTTATTTATTCGACGTGCTACAAGGGAATCCTGCTTACAGAATTACAAAATTTGTGTTTGCTTCTGTCCTTTAGTGTGGTATAATACAACAGTATGTTTATCCAGAGAAAACAATTTGAGGAGTGATTGTGTGGGGATTTTTCGCACAAAAAGCATTGCCGAGTATCAAAGCGATGCGTCAAAATCCCATCTGAAGCGGGCGTTAGGCTCTCTTGATGTTACGCTTTTAGGTATTGGTGTCATTGTGGGAACGGGCATTTTCGTACTCACGGGCGTGGCGGCAGCCAAGTATGCCGGACCGGCACTGATGCTTTCGTTTTTATTGGCAAGCCTGGCTTGTGGTTTTGTCAGCATGGCTTATTCGGAACTTGCGTCGATGATTCCGGTGGCGGGCAGTGCTTATGCCTATGCGTATACGTCGGTCGGCGAACTTCTGGCATGGTTAGTAGGGTGGAACCTCGTGCTAGAATATTCGGTTGGTGCCAGTGCCGTTGCCGGCGGCTGGTCGGCTTATGTCGTGGGACTTTTGAAATCGGCGGGGATTACGCTTCCGGCTGAGTACACGATGGTCCCGGCCGATGGCGGTATCGTGAACCTGCCGGCCGTGCTGATTACGGGCTTTTTGACCTTCCTGCTCGTGCGGGGCGTTCGGGAAAGCGTCACGGTCAATAAGATTCTCGTCGGGGTCAAGCTGCTGGCCATCTTTATTTTCTTGTTCCTGGCGGCGCCAACGGTGAATCCCGCCAACTGGGAACCATTTATGCCGTTCGGCTTCGCTGGCGTGTCGGCAGGTGCGGCTGTAATCATCTTCGCCTATCTTGGCGTTGATTCCATTGCGACAGCTGCCGAGGAGACGAAAAATCCAGCGCACGATATGCCGACGGGCATCATCGCTTCGCTTTTGATTTGCACGCTGCTCTACATTGCCGTGACGGCCGTCATGACCGGCAATGTATCGTATACGGAGCTTGACAATGCCGAGCCAGTGGCCTTTGTCCTGCGCGAACTCGGTTACCGCTTCGGCTCAGCCGTAGTCGGTACCGGCGCGATTGCCGGGCTTACGACCGTACTGCTCGTCATGATGTATGCGCAGACGCGTGCCTTCTATGCCATGAGCCGCGACGGGCTGATTCCGAAAGCCGTTTGCAAGATTCATCCGAAATACGCGACGCCGCACCGCATCACGGTGATTGTCGGTCTCGCCGTCATGCTGATTAGCGGCTTTACGCCCATCAACGTCGTTGCCGAGATGTGCAGCGTCGGCACGCTCTTTGCCTTTATCGTTTCGTCCGTAGGCGTCATGGTCATGCGCCGCAAATATCCGGACATCAAGCGTCCCTTCCGCTGTCCGGCGATTTACGTCATGGGAACCCTGGCCATTGCCAGCTGCGCCTACATTATGTACAACCTCTCATCGATGACCTGGGAGCGTTTCTGGGTATGGAGTGCCGTGGGCATCCTGATTTACTTCGCCTATGGGTACCGTCACAGCAAGGAAAACAAATAAATACAGCCTTCCCCTGTGGGGAAGGCTTTTCTATATGTAAACATGTAACATAATATTTACATTTGTCCATTTACGATATATAATGTTATTTACGTGGGGATATACGCAAAATTTATTGTGTGATTATCTTCAGTAACATAGATTACTGACCACGGCGCGGTTTTCGCGTTATCCTAGCTATATATTGCAATTCTATTTTAATAGAGGGGAGCAAACAAAACATGAGCAAACAGATGAAAACGATGGACGGCAACCAGGCTGCCGCCTACATTTCCTATGCTTTCACCGATGTTGCGGCAATCTATCCGATTACGCCGTCTTCGCCGATGGCTGAGCATGTGGATGAGGATGCCGCCAAGGGCAAGAAGAATCTTTTCGGCCAGACGGTCCGTGTCATCGAGCTGCAGTCCGAGGCTGGCGCAGCAGGTGCCGTTCACGGTTCCTTGCAGGCTGGTGCCTTGACGACTACCTATACGGCATCCCAGGGCTTCCTGCTGATGATTCCGAACCTTTATAAAGTTGCCGGTGAACTCCTGCCGGGCGTATTCCACGTATCGGCACGCGCACTGGCTGCCAACTCGCTGAACATCTTTGGCGACCATCAGGATGTCATGGCTGCCCGCCAGACTGGCTGCGCTATGCTCGCTGAGGCAAGCGTACAGGAGGTCATGGACCTCTCGGCGGTTGCCCATCTCGTTGCCATCAAGGGCCGTGTTCCGTTCATCAACTTCTTTGACGGTTTCCGCACCTCCCACGAGATTCAGAAAATCGAAATGGTCGACTACGATGACCTCAGCAAGATTCTCGACTGGGATGCCGTTAAGGAATTCCGCCGCCGCGCACTGAACCCGGATCATCCGGTTATCCGCGGTACGGCAACGAATCCGGACGTCTACTTCCAGAGCCGTGAGGCTTCCAATGAATACTACAACGCGCTGCCGGATCTCGTCGAGGAAGCTATGGCTGACATGGCAAAAATCACGGGCCGCGAGCATCACCTGTTCGACTACTACGGTGCCGAGGATGCCGACCGCATCATCATCGCAATGGGTTCTGTCTGCCAGGCAGTCCAGGAGACGGTTGATTACCTGAACCAGAACGGCGAAAAAGTCGGTCTCATGAACGTTCATCTCTATCGTCCGTTCTCGCTCAAGCACTTCTTCCAGTTCATGCCGAAGACGGTCAAGAAAGTTGCCGTCCTTGACCATACGAAAGAGCCGGGTTCGCTGGGTGAGCCGCTTTACCTCGATGTCAAGGCAGCCTTCTACAACTCCGACATGAGCCCGATTATCGTCGGCGGCCGTTTCGGTCTCGGCGGCAAGGACACGACGCCGGATCAGATTTTCGCCGTATTCGAAGAACTCAAGAAAGACGCTCCGAAAGATGGCTTCACGATTGGTATCGAGGACGATGTCACGAACACGAGCCTCGCACCGGTTATGAGCGATGTTGACCTGACGCCGGAAGGCACGACGGCCTGCAAGTTCTGGGGGCTCGGCTCTGATGGTACGGTCGGCGCTAACAAGAGCGCCATCAAGATCATCGGCGATAAGACCGACATGTATGCTCAGGCATACTTTGCCTATGACTCCAAAAAATCCGGCGGTATTACCATGAGCCATCTGCGCTTTGGTAAACAGCCGATCAACAGCCCGTATCTCATCAACAAGGCAGACTTCATCTCCTGCTCGCAGCAGTCCTATGTCTACAAATACGACCTGCTCGCAGGCCTCAAGAAGGGCGGCAAGTTCCTGCTCAACACGACCTGGTCCGATGAAGACCTCACGCAGCATCTGCCAGCTTACATGAAGCGCTTCATCGCTAAGAACAACATCGAGTTCTACACGGTAAATGCTGTCGACATCGCCAAAGAGCTCGGCCTCGGCGGCCGCTTCAACATGGTAATGCAGTCGGCATTCTTCAAGATTGCGGGCATCATTCCTATCGACACGGCTGTTGACTACCTCAAGGATGCCGTCGTAAAATCCTATGGCAAGAAGGGCCAGAAGGTTGTCGATATGAACAACGGTGCTATCGATAAAGGTATCGAGGCCCTGCATCGCGTAACGGTTCCGGCTGACTGGGCAAATGCCGAGGATGAGGCAGCAGAGAAGAAGAACGCTCCGGCCTTCATCACGGAAATCCAGGATGTCATGAACCGCCAGGAAGGCGACAAACTGCCGGTTTCCAAATTCGCAGGCGAAATGGCTGACGGCACGTTCCCGCTCGGCGGCACGGCCTATGAGAAACGCGGCACGGCTATCAGCGTTCCGGTTTGGGATGCTGAAAAATGTATTGGCTGCAACAAGTGCTCCTATGTCTGCCCGCATGCTACGATTCGTCCGGTACTGACGACGGACGAAGAGCTCGCAGCAGCTCCAGAAGGTTTCCCGTCCAAGAAGGTAAAGGCCGTCAAGGACTACAACTTCACGGTGGCAGTATCGACGATGGACTGCCTCGGCTGCGGCAACTGCGCACAGGTCTGCCCGGTCAAGGCCCTCGAAATGAAGCCGCTTGACGATGAGCTCAAGGCTCAGCAGGTATACTTCGACTACGGTGTCGACGCGAAGAAGGTCGCTCCGAAGAAGAACCCGATGAAGAAAGAGACGGTTCTCGGTTCCCAGTTCGAGCAGCCGCTGTTCGAGTTCTCGGGTGCCTGCGCTGGCTGCGGCGAGACGCCGTATGCAAAACTTCTGACGCAGCTCTTTGGCGACCGCATGATGATCGCCAATGCTACGGGCTGCTCTTCCATCTGGGGCGGCAGTGCACCGGCTATGCCGTACACGACGAACCACCTCGGCCATGGCCCGGCATGGGGCAACTCCCTGTTCGAGGACAACGCTGAGTTCGGTCTCGGCATGTTCCTCGGCACGAAATCCGTTCGCGACAGCCTGGCTGCTGATGCCAAGGCGGCCGTTGAGGCAGGTAAAGGCAGCGCCGAGCTGCAGGCCGCTCTGACGGATTGGGTCGAGAACCTCAACAACGGCAACGGCACTCGCGAGCGTGCCGATAAACTCACGGCTCTGCTCGAAGCTGAGAAGGGCAGCGATGAACTGCTGAACAAACTCTACGAGAACAAAGACTACTTCGTCAAACGTTCGCAGTGGATCTTCGGCGGCGACGGCTGGGCTTACGATATCGGTTACGGCGGTGTTGACCACGTTCTCGCATCGGGCGAAGACGTCAACGTATTCGTATTCGATACCGAGGTTTACTCCAACACGGGCGGCCAGGCATCGAAATCCACGCCGGCAGCCGCTATCGCACAGTTCGCAGCCGCTGGTAAGAAGACGAAGAAAAAAGACCTTGGCATGATGGCTAAGACTTATGGCTATGTCTATGTTGCTCAGGTTGCTATGGGCGCTGACCAGAATCAGCTGCTCAAGGCAATCACGGAAGCTGAGGCATATCCAGGCCCGTCCCTCATCATCGCCTATGCACCGTGCATCAATCACGGCATCCGCAAAGGCATGGGCTGCAGCCAGCTCGAGGCAAAACTTGCTGTCGAGTGCGGCTACTGGGCTAACTACCGTTACAACCCGCAGCTCATCGGCACGGATAAGAATCCGTTCAGCCTCGACTCCAAAGAGCCGGACTTTGACAAGTTCCAGGAATTCCTCATGGGTGAGAACCGCTACATCAACCTCAAGCGTTCCTTCCCAGAGGCAGCCGAAGCGCTCTTTGAAAAGACGCAGAACGATGCTAAGACCCGCTATGAAGGCTACAAGGCTTTAGCTGGCAAATAATTAACAGAATAGCTGAGACAACGAGCCCGCTCTATTGATGAGCGGGCTCGTTTTTTTTGACTTTTTGGGGAGAGGAGGCTGCTTTTTGACAAGTCAATTCATGTATTCCTATAGAGGGGAAATTTCCCCGTCAGATAGGAGGAAGAAAAATGAAAAAATATGCGTACATCCGGGTGTCGAGCATCGACCAGAATGAATTGCGGCAGCTGAAGGCAATGGAAAAACTAGAAATTCCAAAGCCAAACATCTACATCGACAAACAGTCCGGTAAGGATTTTCAACGCCAAAACTATCAAAAGCTGGTACAGCGGCTAAAGCCAGGCGATTTGTTATACATCTTAAGCATTGACCGGCTCGGGCGCAACTATAAGGAAATCCAGAACCAATGGCGGCACTTGACTGAAGAGCGAAAAATCGACATCTGCGTCATCGACATGCCTCTCCTCGATACGCGCCGCTACAAAGACTTGCTTGGAACCTTCATCTCCGATCTTGTGCTGCAAGTTCTGTCATTCGTAGCCGAATCCGAACGCGACAACATCCGCAAGCGCCAGGCGCAAGGCATCGCCGCCGCTAAGGCCAAAGGCATCCGCTTCGGCCGCCCCGAGGTAAAAGTCCCGCAAAACTTCGAAAAACTCGTCAACAAATGGCGCAATAACAAAATCACTTGCGAAGAAATACTTAAAATATGCGAAATAAGTAAAGCAACTTTCTACCGAAGAGTTCGCGAAATGGGAATAAGTTAACAAATAACTTAACTAAAACTTGAATTAGTTAAGTTATTGCGTCGATATTTGAAGTAATGATGCAAAAGTGAAGGAATAACTGAAGAACTTGTTAAGTTACGGAAAGAAAATTAGCAAAACGCATAGCAGGCTAAAAGCCAGCGCCCCCAAAGAGGTGGTTTCTCTTTAGGGGCGCTGGCTTTTTATATAGGTAAAGTCTCATAAAGTGTACTTTTTGAGACAAGACAATCACAAGGCTTATTATAGCATTCACAACGACATATGTCCATTTTTGTTTGTTTTTCATACCCTAAAAGGTCAGGAAAAATAAAAATTAAAAGAAAATAAGAGGCCAAGCGTCTTTATCAAAAAGTACACTTTTTGATAAAAATCGCACGCAATGATTTATATATAATCTACACGAAGAAAACGAGACGAAAAGGAGCAACGTAACGATATGGAAAACGAAGAGAGCATTGACCTGGGCAGACTCATGCAGATCATGCTGGAGCGCAAGAAGGTAGTAGGGGGTATCGTTGCGGGCTGTACAGCCTTGGCTATCGGTACGGCGTTTATCCTGCCGAAGCAGTACGAGTCCACGGCCCTCGTCCAAACGCGAAGCGCGGGCAAGGATATTGGTGGTGCCGCCGCCATGGCTGCCGCAATGGGGATTAATGTTGGCGGCAGCAGCTCGAATGCATCGCCGCTGAACTACATCGAACTCATGAAATCGCGCCGCGTCCTTGAACCGATTATTGACCAGATGGAATGGCCAAATGAAAAAGCGAAGCCGGACGCTAAAGGCTTTGCGAAAAGCAATCTTAAAATCGAGAATACCAAGCAGACTAACCTCATCACGGTAACGGCCACGGGCCGCACGCCGGAAGAGGCGCAGATGATTTCTCAGGGAGTTGTGGATAACTTCCTCACCATGCAGACGGAAAACAGCCAGCAGACGCAGAGCCTGCTCGTAACGTTCCTCAACGACCGCATCGAAAAGGCAAAACAGGAAGCCGACGATGCCGCCGCGAAGCTTGCCGCCTACTCCAAGGAAAATAAAATCTACAGCCCGAGCGACCAGGCCAAACTTGCCATCGAGCAGCTAAACGCCTACGACAAGACCATCGGCGAAATGCAGGTCAAACAAAAATCGGCCCAGGCCCAGTACGATGTCGCGACGCAGAAACTTGGCGAGCAGAAAGCCGGTGCGAGAAACTTCAACATCAACGACAACAGCACCGTCCAGAGCATCCGCTCCCAGATTGTCAAACAGGAAGTCGAGCTCGTCGGCCTTCGCCAGAAATACACCGAAAACCATCCAAACGTAATCGCGGCCAAGAATCAGCTGGCCCAGCTCCAGCAGGCCCTTACCGATGAAGTCGGTGCTGTCGTTGGCTCCAATGCCGCCAGCCTTAACGCGGCTCAGATGGAAATCCTCAAGAACCAGGCTGTAGCCCAGGCCGAAGTCAGCGCCGCCAGCGCCAGCGAAGAAGCCATCAAGGCGAAAAAATCCGAAAAAGAAGCCGAAATCGGCAAACTCCCGGACGCCATGATGAACTACATCCAGCTCGAAAGCGACTCGAAAATCAAACAACAGATATACCTGAGCCTCGTTCAGCAGTGCGAACAGGATAAAATCCAGGAAGCCATGGAAAGTATGGATATCCAGATTATCGACGCCGCCAACCTCCCTGACGAAGACAAACCCGCGGCACCAAGAAAGAAACTAATCGCCGCCATCGGCTTCGTCATCGGCTGTCTGATCAGCTTCGGCTACGGACTCATTTGTTATAAACGAGAAGAGGCTTAAATCAGTGACATATCTGAAATTAATACGAGACAAACTAAAACTGCTATTAATTGACGCCATAATCCTGGCCGTAATGCCTTTGGTTGCCCTATTGCTTCGTTTTGAGGGGACGGTTCCCGCCGCAGAATTTGACACGTTCCGTGCCTGCTTGCCGTGGATGGTGCTGATTTCCCTGGCTATCTTCTATTTCTATGGTATGTACCACCGCATTTGGCACTATGCCCGCATCCGTGACCTTATTGCGATAATCGGTGCCATCACCCTGTCGCAGGCTATCATCTTTTTCGTCACGGTCATGGCGGCGGTTTCCGTGCCGCGCAGTGTCATCATCCTGACCTGGCTGCTCACGATTTGTGGCGTTGGCGCCAGCAGGTTGGCCTACAAAGTCAATCTTGATATGGTCACAGAATCCCAGGGCGACAGGAAAAATCTCCTGATTGTCGGTGCCGGGGATGCCGGTGCCATGCTGGTCCGGGAATTGGAACAAAAAGCCGCTGCGTCCATTTGTATTGTCGGCTTTGTCGATGACGACGAAAAGAAGCAAAAAGGAAGACTCGCAGGCTTTCCAATACTCGGCACCATCAGCGAGATTCCCAAAGTAGTGCAAGAAAACAAAATTGACAAAATCGTAATCGCCATACCTTCGGCGGATGGTGATACCATCCGCCATATTGCTATGCAATGCCGCAAGACGGGCGCCAAAGTCCGCATCATGCCGGGGATCTACGAAATGATGACCGATGGCGTCGGCATGGGCGAAATGCGCGAAATCCGGTTAGAGGATTTACTCCGCCGTGACCCGATACACCTTGACTTTGCCAAGATAACAAACTACATCGCCGGCAAAACGGTATTGATTACGGGCGCTGGCGGCTCCATTGGTTCCGAGATTTCCCGCCAGATCAGCCGCGTAGGAGCCAAAGAAATCATCCTTCTCGGCCGTGGCGAAAACAGCATCTACGAAATCCATCAGGAACTCAAGCGCAAATTCCCCGAGCAGACCTATCATACGGTAATCGCAAACATTACGGACAGAGACCGCATGGAACGTATTTTCAAACGGTTCCAGCCACAGGTTGTATTCCATGCCGCGGCGCATAAACACGTCCCGCTCATGGAAATACAGCCCGAAGAAGCCATCAAGAATAACGTCTTTGGTACGAAAAACGTGGCAGAGCTGGCCGATGAAAATCAGGCCGAAATCTTCGTCTTAATTTCCACGGATAAAGCTGTAAACCCGACCAGTGTCATGGGCGCCACCAAGCGCACGGCTGAACTCGTTTTGCAGGAAATCAACCAGCACAGCAAAACGAAGTTCGTCACCGTAAGATTCGGCAACGTCCTCGGCAGCCGCGGCAGTGTCGTGCCATTATTTGAAAAACAAATCGCCGCCGGCGGCCCGGTAACGGTCACCCATAAGGAAATGACAAGATTCTTCATGACCATCCCCGAAGCCGTCCAGCTCGTACTCCAAGCGGGCAGTCAGGCCGAAGGCGGCGAGGTATTCCTGTTCGACATGGGAAAACCCGTAAAAATCAAAGACATGGCAGAAGACCTCATACGGCTCCACGGCCTGACCCCAGGCGAAGACATCCAGATAACCTACACCGGGCTAAGGCCAGGAGAAAAACTCTACGAAGAACTCCTAACCAGCGAAGAAGGTACCACCAGTACCAAACACAAGAAAATCTTCAAAGCCCAGATTCAGCCGTTGAATGAGGCAGACCTAAAACAAAGCCTGCAAACTCTCAAGGAAACCACGAATAAACAAGTAATCTTGCAGACGTTAAAGCATATGATACCGACTTATAAGAGTAAGCAGCTCGAAGAAGCAAAATAAAGCCGTCCCCTCTGGGGGCGGCGAAGCCGCGGGAGTCCAGTGGACTCCCCGGAGATTGGTCCGAAGGACCGGATGAGGTAACGCACTCCCAACAACCACGAAAGAAGGCAGTTATAATATGAAATCCCGTCAAATAAGCTTTTCCCCTCCTGACATTACGGAGGAAGAAATAAAGGAAGTAGCCGAAGCGATGCGTTCCGGCTGGATAACCACAGGTCCGAGAACGAAGAAACTGGAGTCGCAAATTGCAGACTTCTGCCATACGAGCAAAGCCGTCTGCTTGAATTCCGCAACCGCAGCACTGGAACTAACGCTAAGAGTTCTTGGTATCGGCGAGGGAGACGAAGTAATCACCAGCGCCTATACCTACACGGCATCGGCCAGCGTCATCGACCATGTAGGAGCCAAGATCGTATTGGTAGATACCGCCAAAGACAGCTGGGAAATGGACTACGATGCGCTGGAAAAAGCCATTAACGAGAAAACTAAAGCAATTATCCCGGTCGATTTAGGCGGTGTTCCCTGCGACTATGACAAAATAAAAGCCATCGTCGAGGCGAAAAAAGACCTGTTCCAGCCGAATAACAAAATCCAGCAGGCAATGGGACGGATTGCTATCACGGCCGACGCAGCCCATGCTTTTGGCGCTAGCTACAAAGGTCAGCCAATTGGCGCTGTTGCGGACTTTACGAGTTTTTCGTTTCATGCCGTGAAAAACTTCACCACAGCCGAAGGCGGTGCAGTAGTCTGGAAAGATATCAATGGCATAGACAATGAGGAAATCTATCATCAGTATCAGCTCTTTAGCCTTCATGGTCAGTCGAAAGATGCCCTGGCAAAGACCAAATTGGGAGCATGGGAATACGACATAAAAGGGCCTTGGTACAAGTGCAACATGACCGATATCATGGCGGCAATTGGTTTGGTTCAGATGAAGCGTTATCCGGAAATGCTCAAGCGAAGAAAAGAAATTATCAGTAAATATAATGAAGCCTTCAAGGGCATGTCGATCCAGACGTTAATGCACTATAGCGAAGATCATCAGAGCAGCGGCCACCTTTACTTGGTTCGATTGTTGGGATTGGGAGAGGAAGAACGAAATGCCTTCATCACCAAGATGGCTGAGCACGGTGTTGCCACGAACGTCCATTATAAACCGCTGCCGATGCATACGGCATACAAGAACTTGGGCTTTGATATCAAGAACTGTCCGAATGCTTACAAGCAGTACCAAAACGAAGTCACGCTTCCGTTGCATACCAAACTGACGGATGAAGATGTGGACTACATTATAGAGAATTTCAAAGAAGTATATCAGGATGTGAAGGCATGATTCTGCGCAAATGGGAAGACCTGCCGGCAGAGATGAAAAATGAACAGGTACGCCCCTATTATGAGTATTTGGCAAAATATAAAATGACACTAGCAATGAAGTTTTTGCTGGACAAAATACTTGCTGCGATTCTACTGCTGGTTTTATCCCCTGTATTTTTTACAGTAGCGATTTGGATCAAAACGGATTCGCCTGGTGAAGTGTTCTTCCGCCAGGAACGTGTAACTCGCTATGGGAAGAAGTTTCGTATCTACAAGTTTCGTACCATGGTAAAGAATGCAGAGGCTTTAGGCAGTCAGGTAACAACCAACGCGGATATGCGTGTAACGAAAGTCGGTAAGAAAATTAGAGCCTGCCGTCTGGATGAAATCCCGCAGCTCATAAACATCCTAAAGGGAGAAATGAGTTTTGTGGGTACGCGGCCGGAGGTGCCAAGATATGTGAAGCACTATACCGAGGAAATGTATGCAACTTTGCTACTTCCTGCGGGAGTGACCAGTGAGGCGAGCATCGAGTATAAAGATGAAGAACGGCTTCTAGCAGAAGCAGATGATGCAGATGAAGTCTACATAACAAAAGTGTTGCCAGAGAAAATGCGTTGGAACTATAGCAGCATAGGAAAGCAGGGAATATGGGAGGACTTCAAGATAATATTGAGAACATTGGGGGCTGTAATTTGAGGGTTAGTATATGCATCGTTGCTTTAAATGAAGAGCGATATTTACCAGGTATTCTAGAGGATGTGTTGAGACAAACATATTTGCATGATAAAACAGAAATACTCCTTATCGATAGTAAATCTACAGACAATACAAAGAAGATAATGATTGATTTCTCGATAAAATATCAAGATAATTATTGGCAAATAAGGGTGTTAGATAACGCAGGCCAACGGCAGGCCAACGGCTGGAATGTAGCACTTGAAAATTATCGAGGCGAGGCTATTATTCGTATAGATGCACATGCACATATACCTATAGATTTTGTGGAAAAAAATATTGAATGTTTAAAGCGTGGTGAACGTGTATGTGGTGGTAGACGGCCTTGTATTGCTGAGGAGGATACGTTTTCATCAAGACTGTTGTTGTCGGCAGAAAGTGCTATGTTTGGCAGTGGAATATCTAATTTTCGTAATAGTGAAAAAAGTGGATACGTAAAATCAATTTTTCACGGATGTTATCGACGTGAGGTATTTGATAAAGTCGGTAGATTTGATGAACGGTTGGGACGAACAGAGGATAATGATATTCATCAAAGAATCAGAGCTGCTGGATATAAGATTTTTATGGATAAGGATATTGTTTCCTATCAGTATGTAAGACCAACACTTTGGAAAATGTTCAAACAAAAGTTCATGAATGGGTATTGGATTGGTAAAACTGTCTATATAAATCCAAAATGTTTGAGTGCATATTACTTTGCTCCGTTAGTATTTATTATAATGTTATTCGGTTCATTGCTAGTAAGTACACTTGGATGTGTATGGCCGTTGATGATGCTAATGATTGCTTATGGCAGTGTGATAATATTATCCACATTTTGTAGTGTATGGGAACGGAAAGATATAAGATTTATAGCTGTTGGCTTGATCTGTTTTATGATGCATATATGTTATGGATGGGGGACACTTCGAGGATTGTTTAAATTGTAATATATATCAATGGTAGGGCGGAGCTTATGAGGAAAATATGTTTTTTTACGCATAGTATGAATAATTCTGGTGGTGTAGCACGTGTATTGGCAAATGTGGCTAATATGTTTAGTGATAGTGGGGATGAAGTATCTATTATTGTAATGGATTCTTGTGGAGAAAGTTTTTTTAGAATAAATACAAATATAAAAATACTTACCCTAAATAATGGAATTTGTAATAGTATTGTTGGGCAATTTATTGGTGCCATTAAAACTGTTTATGAATTAAGAAAAAGAATTAAACAAATGCAGCCAGATGTCGTTTTCGCTTTTTGGACAAGTAGAGCAATTATTGCGATTATAGCAGGATATAAATTAGGGATACCAATAGTTGCATGTGAACATACTGCATATTGTCGCGCAAGAAAAGATGCCAATATAATTAGATATATAGTATATAGACAAGCAGCAGCAATTGTGTCACTTACTAATGAAGATGCTGTGCGATACAAAAAAATTAACCCCAATACGTATGTAATTCCTAATGAGATTAATGATTTAGAAATTAGAAAACATAACAATTCGAATGAAAAAGTGATTTTGTCTGTTGGAAGATGGTCTCGTGAAAAAGGGTACGATTTGCTCATTGAAGCTTGGAATATAATAGCAAATAAATACAATGGTTGGAAATTGAAAATTGTAGGAGATAAAGAAGATTTAGAATTTGTGGAAGAAGTTAATGCGAAAATTAGAAATTATAAAATAGGACATACTATTGAGGTTAAAGATGCTACTCTTGATATTATGGATGAATATGATAAGGCAGATATTTTTGTGTTATCATCACGTTGGGAAGGCTTGCCTATGGTATTGTTAGAAGCAATGTCACGTGGCGTTGCTTCGGTAAGTTTCGACTGTCCGACGGGGCCTAGAGATATAATAACAAATGAATATAATGGTTTTTTAGTAAATGCAAATAATGTCAAAATGTTATCTGAAAAAATTGAGTTATTGATTCAAAATAATGAATTGCGTAAAAAAATAGGTGTAAGAGCTAATAAAGAAATTTGTGAAAAATATAATAGAGAGATAATATATGCCAAATGGAATGAAGTGTTAAATCAAGTTGTTTGATGTATAAACGTGGGGGATATGATGTTCAAAAAAATAGAAATTAATATGATAAATTTGTATGCTTTTCTTATCCCTTGCGTAACTGCAACAAGAGATGCTTATGGATTTAGTATAGGCAGAATATTTCTATTAACAATAGCGTTCATTGCAATAATTGATGCTATGTTTAGTAAAAAAATAAAAAATAATCAATATTTGTTAGTTTTGTTATTTTTATATCCATTATGGATGACATGCTCGTTGTTGTGGACTCCTAGTAATTGTGTTAATCAGGGGATTATAAGGACAGGATTCACAATTGCAATTTGCGTCTTCTTTTTCTTGATATCTTGTAGGGATATATCTGAAATAGAGTTAAAAAAAATAAAAAATAAAATAATAATTGGCGGCGTAATTTCCTCCTTGCTATTAATTGCTTTGGGAGGAGATTATTATGGGGATGAGGAAGAAGTTAGATATTCATTAACACCACAAACTGATCCTAATTATTATTCGATGTATTTGCTTATGCCTGTTGCTTTAGTGTTTAAAGCGATAACTACAAGTACAGGGAAGAATAAAGCTATAGCAGTATTGAGTATGATTATCATGCTGTATGCAATATTCTTATGTGGCTCTCGTGGGGCGTTGCTATCAATATTTATTATGTTGGTTATAGAATTGGTACGTAATCGAAGATTTTGCATAATAATGATGCTATTGTTTTGTATTTATATGGCCTTTGATAGTGTTGGCGAAATATATCCGCGCTTTGAAATAAATACGCTTGCATCTGGCGCAGGAAGAAGTTTAATATGGACAGTTATTACACAAATGATAAAAGATAATATTATATGTGGAGTTGGTGTTAGCGGGATAAAAGGTGTTTATGATGAATATGCAATACAAGCAGGTGTTGGATTTTTGGCAGGCCATGGAAGGGACCCTCATAATGCGTATATGGAAATATTTGCTGAATTAGGCATTGTAGGATTTGTTTTGTACACTATGATTATACTTGTTTCGCTATATAATAATTATAAATATAAAAAAAACAATTTTGATATGTCCATAGGTATTGTTGGAACTTTAATTGCAGCATTTTTTTTATCGAGTGTATTAGAAGAGGCAATTTGGTTTTATTTAGTATTGTTGACAATGAGGATAAAAAATGATGAAACAAATTAATTATGTGATGATTTAATTATACATTTGTGTGTTTATAGTCGATTAGAAAGAGATGAAAGTTTTAGGGTGATTGCATGGCTAGTATAGTGATTTTATACGAACATAAAGCACGAGAAATGGAAACTGTATTGTTACTTCGATATGAGCTTATGAGAAGAAGACATGATGTAAGTATTTTTCAGATTGATGATTTGAGTCGGATGAAATATTTGTTTAAGAAAACAGATTTGGTGATAACTCCATTTTTGTATGGAGATTATGAATTGAAAAAATATGTGTTAGAAATATTTGGATGCGTAAACAGAATATGCAATTTGCAGTGGGAACAAATATATAACAGAGGAGGAAAGAATAATCCTAAACGAAATCCTAAAGGTAATGCGAAATACGCTACTCATATATGTTGGGGGATGGATACATATAATCGCTTAATTAGTGATAAATGTATAAATTCTGTAATCACAGGGGCTCCACAAATGGACTTTTTAAAGGATGATTTCAATAATTGGTATTTAGATAAAGAAACTTTATATTCTAAATATGGTATCGATAAAAATAAAAAAACACTGTTATTTATTTCGTCGTTTTCTTATTTGGGGCTTAGTGACGAGAAATTGGAAGAACTAAAATTATTAGTAGATTTTAATCCATATTTGTTTAGAGATTTAACTGAAAAATCGAGAGATGTAATACTATCTTGGTTCGATAATATAATGAGGGAGAATGATAATATTAATATTATTTATCGCCCGCATCCTGGGGAAGTGATGGACGATAGAATGAGAGATTTATGTAATCGATATAAAAATATATTTTTTATTGGTGAGGAGTCAGTATCACAGTGGATTGTAAGATGTGATGCGATATTAAATTGGTATAGTACAGCAGGCGTAGAAGCTTTTTTTGCTAACAAGAATAATATTTTTTTAAGACCATTTGAGTTCCCTATAGATATGGATTATGAAATGTTTGGGAGTGTTTGTACAGCAAAAACATATAATGATTTTAGAGAATTAATCTTAAATGAAGAAGCAGTTAATGAATATTATAAAAATAATCCATTAGATAAGAAAGTAGCATTATATTATTTAATAGACAAAAAATTTTCATTTATAAAAATAGTTGGCGTAATTGAAAAAATGCTACAGGAAAAAGAAGATACGAGAATCAGTTCGGCGTACCGTTGCAGATGGAGATGGTACAGCCTGTTTAAGAGTTATATAAAACTAATTGTATACAAGTCTTGGAAACATTCAGATTTTTTTGCAACTAAAATTGTAAAAAACATTAATGTTTTACAAAGGGTTGTCGAATCTTGCTTAAAAAAGGAAACAGAAACTATTAAACAGGAAGATATATGTTCTTTTGATGAAAAATTTCGTAGGATCTACAAGGCGGATTGTTGATCCATTATATGTAATTGTTAAGATGTGGGATCGAAAGAGATATCTTATACTGCTTGTTCTCTATATACATAAGTCCAATTTTCATTATAACAGATTACTGCTCGAAATTTTACAAGTTGGAAATTCAATAAACACTAAAGATATGAGGGGATAGTAGTAAAATAGGTTGATGTTATGACATGATAGTGACCGTCATGCCGTAAATGTATGAAAAGTTTTATTGAGAATAATGCATAATTATCAGTTGGATGATACAACGGCTGATGTGTGGGGAATTCTTATACATGTTTGATAAATATGATCTAATAAAAATGGGTATGAAGGTATTTAAAAGTGTTGAAAAGTATAATGAGTTTTTCTGTATCAAATATAGTGAATTTATTCATAGGGCTTTTTACAGTGGTTGTTCTTACTAGAGTGTTTTCTCCAGAAGTTTATGGTGTTGTAAATATTTTTAATACAACTGTAGCTACAGGTTTGAGTATATTATATATGGGATTAGATAGTAGCTATATCCGTTTTTATAATGAGCCTCCAATAAATGATAGTAACAAAGATCTTGGTACAAAATTACTTTTATGTTGCCTTATAATAACTTTTATATGTGCATTGATATTTTCAATTTTTTTTCACAAGGAATTTGCTTATTGTTTTTTCGGATTTGAGAATAGAATTATAGTAATTATGATATTTGTAAGTATTTGCGCACAGTTAATACTTCGCTTCCTTAATATTAAATATAGAATGGATTTTAATATTAAACAGTTTACTATTCAGTCAGTACTTACTCAAATAATTTCCAAATTATTTATCGTACTGGCTGCATTATTATCATTTACTATAAATGGTGTTGTTTCTTTTAGTGCATGTAGTATACTGGCTTTTTCACTTCTACATATTTATGTGCAAAGGAAAATGTTTTTTTCTTTTAAAAACATTAATAATTTTGAAGACTATAGAAAAGTTTTTTTATTTGCTACTTTTTCCGCTCCTCTTCCTGTTTGTATGAATGTTAATATTTCTTTAACTCAACAAATAATTACGCACCTATTAGATGTTTCTTCTGTTGGTGTCTATTCGTCTGCAGGATATTTTTCAAGTATATTAGGGGCTTTACAAGGAGGATTTACAACTTACTGGGCTGCCTATATGTATAGAAATTATAAATATAAACAAAATGAGATTAAGCAAGTTAATGAATATTTATTGCTGTGCATTATAGTTGTGTTTGCATGTATGATATTAGGAAGAGATGTTATATATTTATTAATTGGAAGCGACTATCACGAAAGTAAAGATTTTTTTTCTTTAGTGTTATCATATCCTATTTTTATGCTTGCTGCTGAAACGACATCATATGGAATAAGCATTATGAATAAAATGCAATATTTTTTTGCTTGTTTTATTGTTTCTATATGTATAAATCTATGGATGACTTATACGCTAATTCCTATTGTTGGCCTGAAAGGGGCAGCAGTTGCATCATTTGTTTCTGGGGTATTTCTTTATATATCACGAACAATAATCGGACAGAGACTGTATAATAGTATTTCAGACATAAAAGTCACTATAATCGATAATATAATTATTATTCTTATGGCACTTATTCCTTCGGTTTTTTCAGATGTATTGTCTAATGTCTTTGTGCCACTATTGTTGGTGATGGCTCTAATAATAAATAAAGAAAGAATTTTTTGTATTAAAAATAAATTAATAGGATTAATTAAATTGTTGTTAAATATTAGTGCGAAAGGATGATTTTGATGTTTAGATTGGAAGAATTTATTAATCATTTTGTTACAATGAGAGCTGCTTCAATGTTTTATTCAGATGTTGAAGCAAATAAAGAAATTTTAAAATCGAAAATTGAAGGAAAGAGTTTTTTAGTGATAGGTGGAGCTGGTTCCATTGGTTCCTCGTTTATCAAAGCGATTCTGCCTTTTAAGCCTGCATCATTGGTAGTAGTGGATACGAATGAGAATGGATTAGCAGAACTTACGCGCGATCTTCGTTCTACCAAAGGTATGTATGTTCCTGATGATTATGTTCCTTATCCGATGAATTTTGCATCAACTGTTTTTGAGAAGATGTTTCGCAGCCGTGGTGGCTTCGATATCGTCGCGAACTTTTCGGCCCATAAACATGTGCGTTCAGAGAAGGATATCTATTCGGTGGAGGCGCTCTTGCAGAATAATGTCCTTCAGGCCAAGAAATTACTTGATTTGTTGGCTGAGATACCGCCAGAAGAGTATTTTTGCGTTTCGACGGACAAGGCGGCAAATCCCGTGAATATCATGGGGGCCAGCAAGCGTATCATGGAGGATGTCATTTTTGCTTATTCGAATAAATTCCCGGTGAAGACGGCTCGTTTTGCGAATGTGGCATTTTCCAATGGATCTCTTCCAGCTGGATTTATTGCACGGTTACAGAAACTGCAACCAATCAGTGCACCGTCGGATGTAAAACGATATTTTGTATCGCCAGAGGAGAGCGGTCAGATTTGCATGCTGGCTTGTATGTTGGGCGAGAATCGTGAGATTTTCTTCCCAAGATTGGAAGAGGCTCAGATGATGACCTTTGATGAGATTGCTACAGCCTTTTTGGAAGAACATGGCTATGAGGTTATGCAATGTGCCAGTGATGAGGAGGCAATTGAGAAGGCAGAAGATCTTCGGAATGGTAGCAGAAAATATCCGGTACATTATTCAGGCTCCAATACTTCCGGTGAAAAGGCCTATGAGGAGTTCTATACGGATAGCGAGACTGTTGACCTTGACCGCTTGCGGGCTCTAGGTGTTGTTACTGGTAAACAGATACCAGATGTTTCGCGGATTGAGGCTTTGTTTGAGAAACTGCATGCTGTTTTTGCTAAGGATGATACTACCAAAGAAGAAGTGGTAGAAATCATAGCAGATTACTTGCCGAATTTTGAGCACATTGAGACGGGAAAATCACTGGATAGCAAAATGTAAGCATTGGAGGACTGGGTGATGAGCAGATTTGTACCTTTATCTATACCGAACTTTGAAGGCAATGAAAAGAAATATGTGAATGATGCGGTAGAGCAGGGATGGGTTTCTACTGGCGGTGCTTATATCAAGAAAATGGAAGCATCATTGGCAGAATTCCTGCATACGGATAATGTGGCTGCCTGCCAGAGCGGTACAGCGGCATTGCATCTTTCTATGGTGGAGGCAGGTGTCCGTCCTGGTGATGTTGTTCTGGTGCCGCCGCTGACCTTCATTGCGGCAGTCAATCCGGTGAAGTACCAGTTTGCTACGCCGGTATTCATTGATTGCGATGATAGTTTCTGTATGGATCCGGTAAAGCTGCGGGATTTCTGTGCGAACGAATGCAGTTTTGCGAATAATCAGCTCAAATACCAGGGTAATCCCGTAAAGGCAGTCGTAGTTGTACATGTATTTGGCAATATGGCAGACATGGCAGCTATCATGGAAATTGCCCGTGATTATAACATCAAAGTCATCGAGGATGCAACGGAGGCTTTGGGGACGCGATACATAGATGGAGTGTATGCTGGAAAATATGCGGGCACCATTGGTGATTTCGGCTGCTATTCCTTCAACGGTAATAAGATTATCACGACTGGCGGCGGTGGTGCGGTAACGGCTAATGATTCGAAGGTTGTAGACCATCTGCGTTATCTGTCCACGCAGGCCAAAAATGATGTCCATTACTATATTCACAATGAAATCGGCTACAATTACCGCATGACGAATCTGCAGGCGGCGCTTGGTGTGGCGCAGATGGAGGAGCTGCCGGAGTTTATCCGTCGCAAGCAGGCAAACTACAATCTTTATGGCCAGTTGTTTGATGGTTTTGAGCTTGGTCATATGATTGGTTTCCGCGAGGATACCTACTCGAATATGTGGTTCTATTCGCTGGAAATCAATCGGGACAAAGTCAAGGCCAGCATGCGGGAAATCATCACGGCGTTGGAAGAGAAGGGCGTCCAGACCAGAGCTATATGGGGACTTATCAACGAGCAGATTCCTTATCAGCACGAGAAAACCTATCAGTTGGAAAAGGCTCCGTACTATGCGGAGCGAATCCTCAATATCCCGTCGAGTACTCAGATTACCAAGGAAGATATTGAGTATGTGGTTGAGCAGGTAAAGGCTGTATTGGAGGCGTTTGCTCATGAATAGGGAGCAGGTCAGGGAGTTTACGGGTAAGCTGCCTCTGAATGTGGTGGAGGCAATGAACCGGATTGACAAGCATGCCTCGTCTGGAGACTTGTTATTTATTGTAGATGGAAAGGGTAGTCTTATCGGCTGCATAACAGATGGCGATATACGGCGCTGGATATTGAAAGGCGGCGAGCTTAGTGCGTCTGTAGAAAAGGTTATGCACAAAAAGCCAGTGTATCTCCATGAAGATGAGCGGTATAAAGCGAAGTCCGTGATGCTGGACAAGGTTATCACGGCGATTCCGCTGGTCGATGAGGACAAGAGGATTCTTGACATTGTTTTGCTGCGAGAAGTCAGCAAAGTGCAGAAAGAAAAGAAAAGCCTAAAGGGTGTGCCAGTGGTAATTATGGCTGGTGGCAAGGGAACACGGCTTTATCCCTATACAAAGATTCTGCCTAAGCCACTTATACCGATTGGCGATACGCCGATTGTAGAACGGATCATTGACTGCTATGTCGAGTATGGTATTGCTCGGTACTTTATGACAGTCAATTACAAAAAAGGAATGATGCGGTCGTATTTCAATGATTTGGCACCGGACTATGAGGTGGTTTTTGTTGAAGAGAACAAGCCGCTGGGCACAGGTGGCAGCATCAAGTTGATTGAGGAGAAATTCGATTGTCCGTTATTCGTCACCAACTGTGATGCCCTTATCCGTGCAGATTACGCGGATATTTATGAGCATCATGTCAAGGCGGGCAACGATATCACTATGGTTTCGGCGTTGAAAAACATCACGGTTCCCTATGGCGTAACGCATTCCGGTGAGCAGGGCGAACTGCTCGCTATGGAGGAGAAACCGAAACTGTCGTATTTCATCAATACAGGCATGTATGTCATCAATCCGGAAACAATAGAGCTGATACCAGATGATACGATGTTCCACATGACGCATTTAGTGGAAAAAGTCATGGCTAATGGTGGCAAGGTCGGTACCTATCCGATAAGCGAGGATTCGTTCCTGGATATGGGCGAGTTCGAGGAAATGAAGCGGATGGAGCAGAAACTGAACATCATTTCGGAGAAGGGATAAGAGGCAGGTGTATTCGTATGGATAAACCGGTGATTATCATTGGTGCTGGTGTTTATGCCAAGGTGCTTATGGATTGCTTGCGTTTGCAGGAATTAAAGTGCTAGGAATGTTGGACAAATGCTTATACCTTCGAGAATAGGGGGGATCAATTAGTAGGAATGATAGTGCGATTGATACATACTCCTGTGATGCGGTGGAGCTTATCGATGGGCTGGGGCCGGTTGGGGACACGAGTCTGCGCACTAAAATAGCAGCAAACTCACTTATCAGTATTGGAGCAATTGTAGATTATGAACATGCTATTGGTATTTATTGTGCATTGTCTGATGGCGTTTGCATATGTACAGGAAGTCATGTGGGACGGACCTATTTCCTAAGAAAAAGGTGGAAAATCTTTAGTAGGAGCCGACGTGGTTGCGATAAGAGATGTTGCTGTTGAGGAAAAAGTTCTTGTTGTATCAGTTAAGGTTGTATAAGTAGATTTTAAAAAGATATCGCATAAGATAGATTTGATATTTATGTGAGAGGTGCTTTCTTTGAAAGATTTAGTAATTATTGGTGATGGTGGTTTTGCTAAAGAAGTAGAATGGTTAGTCGAGAGAATTAACCAAAAAGAACCTACGTGGAATTTTTTAGGATTTATTGACAAGGTTAAGAATAAACCTCAAGTAATAGGTGATGATGACTTTGTTCTAAATTATGGTCATGAGCTCAATGTTGTTATTGCTATTGGGACGTCTAATATACGGGATAAAATATACAATAGATACAAAAGAAATTCCAAAATAAAATTCCCTAACTTATTAGATCCTGATGTTAAACATTCAACTAAAATAACAATGGGGGAAGGCAATATTATCTGTGCTGGAACAATTATGACGGTGGATATATCTATTGGAAATTGCAATATTATAAATCTTGATTGTACTGTAGGTCATGATGTGCATATAGATGATTTTGTAACGATAAATCCAAGTGTAAATATCTCTGGGAATACGCATATTAGCAATGGTTGTAATATTGGAACCGGAACACAGATTATACAGGGGCTTATAATAGAACATAATACGATTGTAGGTGCGGGTGCAGTTGTTAACAAAGATTTGCCTGCAAATTGCACGGCTGTTGGTGTCCCTGCTAAAGTTATAAAAGTCAGGGAGGAGCAAGTCAATGCATAAAGTTTATATAATGGGAGCGTGTCGTACGCCGATTGGTAAGATGGGAGGTGCTTTGTCATCACTTTCAGCTATCGACCTTGGTGCGTTGGTTATACGTGAAGCAATAGAGCGTAGTGGAATCTCTGCAGATGAAGTAGATCATGTATACATGGGATGTGTTCTGCAAGCTGGATTAGGGCAGAATATTGCCAGACAAGCAGCTATACGTGCAGGACTTCCCTATAAGGTAACCGCAGAAACGCTTAATATTGTCTGTGGTTCTGGATTAGATGCCATAAATACTGCTGCTCGCCTGATTCAAACAGGGACGGTAGATGTTGTAATAGCTGGCGGTACTGAGTCAATGTCAAATGCACCGTTTGCGTTAAAGAATGCGCGTTTTGGATATCGTATGGGAAGTCCTATGCTAGATACGCCCTTAGTTGATACTATGGTGAATGATGCCTTATGGGATGCAATTAATGATTATCACATGGGGATTACTGCAGAAAATATCGCAGAAAAATATGGCTTAACAAGAGATGAGCTCGATGAATTTGCTGTGATAAGTCAAAGAAAAGCAGCTATTGCAATTTCGCAAGGGAAATTTAAGGATGAAATTATTTCTATTACAGTGAAAAATAAAAAGGGAGATATTATAGTTGATACTGATGAGGCTCCCCGACCAGATGTAACGGTGGAAGATTTGGCAAAACTAAAAGCTGTCTTTAAACCGGATGGTATTGTGACAGCTGGAAATAGTTCTGGAATCAATGACGGGGCTGCAGCAATGGTGCTCGTTTCAGAAAAAAAAATCAAAGAATTGAATCTGCATCCGCAGGTTGAATGGATAGATGGTGCTTTAGGTGGCGTTGACCCTGCTGTTATGGGAATAGGTCCTGTAGAAAGCACGAAGAAATTGATGAATAAGTTGTCTATGCAAATAGAAGATATAGATTTAATCGAAGCTAATGAGGCCTTTGCATCGCAATCTATAGCAGTACAGAGAGAGCTTTTATTGCCTCAAAATAAAGTAAATATACATGGTGGAGCTATTGCGCTTGGGCATCCAGTGGGGGCATCTGGTGCAAGGATTATGGTTACGTTGATTCATGAACTTAAACCGGGGCAAAAAGGGATGGCAACACTTTGTATAGGTGGTGGCATGGGGTGTTCCACGTTGATAAAGAGGTGTGAAAAGTGAAGGTCGCAGTAATCGGAACGGGAACATTGGGGACATCTATTGCGCAGGTGTTTTCTCAGTGTGATAAAGTAGAGAGGGTTTTCCTTTGTAAAGGACGCCCAACATCAAAGAATGGTAAGGATAAAATCGTTGAAGTATATGCTAGATTGGTAAAAAAAGAGAAACTGAGTCCTAAGCAGGCAGAAAATTTTTTAGCAAAGATTGAATCAGGAGAATTGGAGGATAGCAAAAGTGCAGATATTTTGATTGAAGCTGTAGCAGAAAAATTGGAAGTAAAACGAGAGATATTCGAAAAACTAGATGTGTTATGTGATAGTCATACAATTTTTGCTACGAATACATCGTCATTACCGATACAGGCAATAGGTGCAGGATTAAAGCATTCATTATTGGGAATGCATTTCTTTAATCCTGCTCCAGTCATGAAACTGGTAGAGGTGATTGCAACAGACGATACAACGGATGATATGCTGGCACAGGTTATGCAGATTGCTAGAGATATTGGGAAAACACCTGTGGAAGTCAGGGAAGCTCCCGGATTTGTAGTTAATCGTGTACTAATCCCTATGATAAATGAAGCTGTCAGTATCTATGCTGAAGGCGTGGCCACTGTGAAAGATATTGATACTGCTTTGCAACTGGGGGCTAATCATCCCATGGGGCCGTTGGCGTTGGCAGATCTTATAGGATTAGATGTAGTTTTGGCAATTTTAGACGTTATGTTGAAAGAAACAGGGAATAATCGTTACTTGCCACAGCCAATGCTGAAGAGAATGGTTAGAGAAGGGAAGTTGGGACGAAAATCTGGTCAGGGATTTTACAAATATTAAGGAGATATGACAATGGGCAAGACTTTGATAATAGCTGAAGCGGGTGTTAACCATAATGGTAGTTTAGAAATGGCAAAAAAGTTAGTAGATACAGCTTATGAATGCGGTGCGGATGTTGTAAAATTTCAGACGGCAAAACTTGATTCGTTGGTATCAAAGAATGCTCAGATGGCTGAGTATCAAAAGAAAAATATTGGTGTAGAGGAAAGTCAGAAAGATATGCTCAAAAAAATACTTTTGAGTTTTGATGATTTTATCGAATTATCGGGGTACTGCAAGAAGGTTGGAATAAAGTTTTTATCTACGCCTTTTGATATTGATAGTATTCATTTTCTAAATGACATGCAGAATATCTGGAAAATTCCATCCGGAGAGATTACCAATTATCCTTATCTAGTGGAAATAGCAAAAACACATAAAGAAGTTATTTTATCTACAGGGATGGCTGAAATATCGGAAATTGAGGATGCAGTTAATTTGCTGAAAGACAATGGTGCTGGTAAAATATCGATTCTTCATTGTACGACGGAATATCCTACACCTATTGAGAAAGTAAATTTAAATGTAATGAAAAATTTGAAAAAACATTTTAGATGTCCTGTTGGGTATTCAGATCATACGCAGGGAATTGAGGTGGATTTAGCTGCTGTAGCTTTGGGCGCTGAAATAATCGAAAAGCATTTTACGTTAGACCGAAGCCTCCCAGGTCCAGACCATAAAGCAAGTTTGGAACCGGAAGAACTAAAAGCGATGGTCAGGGGGATTCGTAAGGTTGAATCAGCTTTAGGAACAGAAGAAAAAAAACCATCTGTCGATGAAATAGCAAACAGGGTTGTTGCACGTAAAAGCATAGTAGCAAAGCGAAATATTGCTGCTGGAGAGATTTTGACGGAAGATAATATTACAACAAAGCGCCCTGGAACAGGAATTAATCCCATGCATTGGAAAAATGTGTTGGGGACAAGGGCTGTGAGAGATTTTTGTGAGGACGAGTTAATTGTGCTATGAAAAAAATTGCGATTGTGACAGCTACTAGAGCTGAGTATGGATTATTAGCACCGATAATTACGGAATTGAGAAAATATGAAAATGATATTTTGACGGTAGAATTGATTGTTACAGGTACTCATTTAAGTCAACAGTATGGAATGACAGTACAGGAGATAGAAAAATCCGGTCAGCGAATAGACAAGCGAATAGAGATTCCTTTGGACTCGTCTACGGCATTGGATATTTCTAGCAATCAAGCAGCGACTTTGGTTAAATTTACTCGTTTGTTTGCAATTGAATGCTATCAAGCTGTTGTTTTGTTGGGAGATCGCTATGAAATGTTGATGGTTTCTATTGCGGCGGGGAATACGCAAACTCCAGTATTTCATCTCTGTGGCGGTGATACCACAGAAGGTGCGATGGATGAATGGATTCGTCATGCTATAACCAAGATTAGTTATCTGCATTTTGTGACGAATGAAGAAAGCAGGAGAAGAGTTATTCAACTGGGAGAAGATCCTGCTCGGGTGTTTAATGTTGGTTCTACTAGTATTGATAACATTTTGACTGTTGTGGATATGAGCAAAGCTGAAGCATTAAAAAGCGTGGGGGTTGATATGTGTGATTATGCTCTTGCTACTTATCACCCTGTAACAATGGAAGCGGATGACGTGGCTAAACAGGTGAAAGATTTTTTAGCGGCGTTGCAAGCTTTCCCACAGATGCAGTTCATCGTTACAAAATCCAATGCTGATCAAGGGGGGGCAAGAATCAATGCGCTGCTGGATGCAGCGGATTTACCGAATGTCCATGTATTTACCTCATTAGGCGTAAGGCGGTATCTGTCTTTGATGAAGTATGCCAAGTTTGTTTTGGGAAATTCATCTAGTGGAATCATTGAGGCTCCGGCGTTGCATGTGCCGACAGTCAATATCGGTAATCGTCAACGTGGCCGATATCAATCGGCAAGTATCATAAACTGTGGTGCTGCTGCGGAGGAGATTATGCAGGCTATGGAAGTGGCTATGAGTGAAGAACATCAGCAGATTTGTAAACAAGTTGTCAGCCCTTATGGGGATGGACATGCTGCAGAAAAAATCGCACGAGAAGTAGTTACAGTGATTAGCTCCCCGATTGACTTGAAGAAAAAATTTTATGACTGGCCGGAGGTGTAATCTGTATTGAGAAAAGACCATATATATTATTGCTGAAGCAGGCGTAAACCATAATGAAGATATGGAATTAGCACGCAGATTGGTTCGTGCAGGCGCGGAGGCTGGTGTAGATGCGGTAAAGTTCCAGACCTTTCGGCCGGAAAAACTGGTAACACAATCTGCGGAAAAGGCGGCTTATCAAAAAGTAACTACTGGTAAGCAAGAGAGCCAGCTGGAGATGCTGCAGAAACTGACGTTATTGGACAAGGATTATGTAGAACTTCAGCAGTTGTGTCAGGATTGTGGTGTAGATTTTATTTCCACATCGTTTGATAGTGAAAGTTTGCATTTTTTGACAAATGGACTGGATATGCCATTTATCAAGGTGACTTCTAGAGAAATTACGAATGCGCCGTTTCTACTGGAAATTGCGCAAACACAAAAGCCTATCGTTTTATCTACGGGGATGGCAACACTAGGGGAAATAGAACAGGCTTTGGCTGTACTGGCGTATGGTTATTTACATGAAGATTTTCCTGCTGATTTTCAGGTGGTTCAGCAAGCATATGTGTCTGTTGATGGACAGGATATTTTGCGAGAAAAAGTACAGCTGCTGCATTGCACCACGCAATATCCAGCACCGCCGTCGCAGGCCAATCTTAAAGCTATGGAAACCATGGCGCAGGCTTTTGGCCTGTCAGTTGGTTATTCTGATCATACGGAGGGAATAACTATTCCTGTGGCAGCAGTTGCCAGAGTGGCTGTAATTATTGAAAAACATTTCACGCTGGATAAAGATATGCCTGGGCCGGATCATAAGGCGTCTTTAGAACCGAATGAGTTAAAGGCTATGGTGCAGGCAATTCGCACGGTAGAACAGTCTATTGGTACAGGCATAAAGATTCCCGCTGCTGATGAGGTGCCTAATATTCCTATCGTGCGTAAAAGTTTAGTCGCAGCCAAGAATATTGAGGCTGGAGAGATATTTACCTTGGACAATTTGACTGTCAAGAGAGCTGGTCGAGGGATAAGTCCAATGGATATTTGGTATATACTTGGAGAATCGGCGAGACATGCATATAAGGAAGATGAAAAAATAAAATGAAAAATATAGCAATTATTCCAGCGAGGAGTGGCTCAAAAGGGCTCAAAGATAAGAATATTAAATTGATGGATGGCAAGCCGATGTTGGCGTATAGTATTGATGCCGCCAAGGCATCAGGTCTGTTTGATGAAGTTATGGTGTCTACGGATTCACAGAAATATGCGGATATTGCTGTAGAATATGGTGCTAGTGTACCATTCTTGCGGTCGGCAGAGAATAGCTCTGATAATGCAAGCAGTTGGGATACCGTGCTAGAGGTGATTCGTAGGTATAGAGATATAGATAGAAGGTTTGATACCGTATGTTTATTGCAGCCTACATCACCTTTGCGAACTGGAGAAGATATTGTCGGGGCGTACAAAGTTTTTCAAGAAAAGAATGTAAATGCGGTAACATCGGTTTGTGAAGTAGATCATTCGCCACTATGGACTATGACTTTAGATGAAGATGGGATGTTAACAGATTTTCGATATCGTCATACAGACGTTCCGCGACAGAACCTTGAGATTTATTATCGGATAAATGGAGCAATATATATTCGGCAGTTAGTATATGGAGATGCTGGTGTTAAATTAGAGGATGATAGAGAAATTGCCTTCATTATGGATAAAATTAGAAGTATAGATATCGATGACAAATATGATTTTGCTCTAAGTGAATATTTAATGAAACGGATAAAATATAATAACATGTAAATTAAAGTTTGTTTTATCTAGCATGATGGTTTTTATTGAATGGTTTGATTGTTATCCTATATATGCTTATCGATTTAAATAATGAGGGAGTATTATTTTATGAAGATTATTCTAAAGCCGTTATCGCTGTAATTATTACAACGGTAGCTACCACCGCTAATGCGTATCGGGAACGAAAATTGAAAAAGGAGGATTGTAGATAATCGTTGTCGATGGGTGAAACAGGCACGTATGGTAAGGCAAATTTATATGCGGCAGAAAGAACGTGTATAGATGTAGCGGCAGAAAAAGAAGTTGATACACACAAGATTTTTGAAGATATTAATATGTACGTTTCACAGTTAATTGTATATCTTCCTTATAATGGAAAAATGTTATGTGATGAAGTCTATTGTTTGGCTAAAGATAATAAAGCTGTTACAAAAGAAAAGAATAGTGGATCAGCGGAAAAATTGTTGTACCGTATTAGAGCTCAAGAAAACAAATGCCGAGTGATTTTAAAGTTTGTTTGGATATATATTAAATAAGAAGTAAAAGAATAATTATATGTTAAGCTCAATCGGTAAAAAATAGGAGGCTTATTTATGAGAGGGCTTATAACGGGTGGTGCAGGTTTTATTGGCTCGCATTTAGTTCGACAACTTTTGCAGACAGATCATCAATTGGTGGTGATGGATAATGCTATCACTGGGGGAAGGCATTATTTGCCGGCAGGAGGAGGATTTACTTGCTGGCAACAAGATATCCGAGATGCAACAGCGAAGAAGAAAATTCAACAAGAAAAATTTGATGTCATTATACATTTAGCGGCGCAAACCATGGTGGATGCTTCGATAAAAGACCCAGTGTTTGATGCTTCGGAGAATATCATGGGGACACTAAATGTGTTGGAGGCTGCACGGCAATGTGGTGCTCGGGTGATTTTTGCTTCGACGGCAGCTGCTTATGGTGATGTGGTGGAGAACGAGCTGCCAGTGCTGGAGTCCCACGAACTTTCGCCGCAGTCGTTTTATGGACTTACCAAGGTTGGCGTCGAGAAATATCTGGCGCTTTATCATCAGCATTATGGCTTGGATTACGTTATTTGCCGGTTTGCGAATGTCTACGGTGAGCGCCAGGGCGATAAAGGCGAAGGCGGCGTCATCAGTATTTTCGCCAAGCGAATTGCTGCGGGTAAGGATATCACGATTTACGGTGACGGCACGCAAACGCGCGATTTTGTTTATGCCGGTGATATTGCCCGAGGTATCTGCAAGGCAATGACTACGGAAAACGTGAATACCGTGTATAACCTTAGTACGCAGACGGAGACGAGTCTGCTGGATTTAGTACGTATCATGAGTGAGGTTTCGGGCTGTGAGATTACGCCTAAGTTTTGGCCAGTGCGCGAAGGAGATATATACCGTTCGATGCTTTCGAATCAAAAAGCAAAGGCTGGCCTTGGCTGGGAGCCGCAGGTTTCCTTAGAAGACGGTTTGCGGCGAACGATGGATTATTTTCGTGGAATTTGACATGTCAATTTGACTTGTCAATTGTCAGTTGACCGGTCAATTTTGACTTTTGACTTGTCAAAATTGACATATTCGTTGGAGTTAATTGGAACTGCGAGGTGAGTAGATGTTTGTAGTAAAGAAGAATTCGGAGATGATTAACAAGACGTTCCGGTTGCCGGTGGATTTGGTGGAGCGGCTTACGGAGGTAGCGCAGGCGCAGGAGGTGTCAGTCAATAATCTGGTGCAGCAGTGCTGTGAGTATGCGCTGGGGGATATGGCTGGTGAGGCGCACCGGGATACAAAACAGAGGAAGTGAGAGGATGACTGATCTTTCCAGGAATTTGCAACAGATTCGTGCGACACTGTTTCAGGTGCGTGTAGATGACCTTTTAGGGGGTAGCATTTGCTGCCAGAGGAGATTTCGCTTCTCGAACGTTTTCGCCAGCGTCCTATGGCAAAACAGGAGCATCTTTCGCGGCTGATTGATTTTGAGTTGCAGGATAGTGAAAATACAGAAAGCAAAACCCCATCGTTCTCGGATAAATGAGAACGATGGGGGTCTGCTTTTTGTATTGAATTAGAGTTGTTTGGCTAATTCTTGTATGCGCGCTTCGGAAAGATGGGAGTATTTGATGATTTCCTCAATGGGTTTGCCATCACGAAGCATAGCAATTGCCAAATTGGATGCCATTTCCTCGCGTCCCTCAGCACGCCCTTCAGCGCGGCCGTCATCGTGGGCTTCGCGCATTTTCATTTCATAGGTCATATAACTCACCCTTTCCTCATGGTTCGTTTTCGTTTTGGTGATGCAGGCATCGATTTCCTTGATGAAGTCGTCAGCTGCGGGCAGTCCGTTCATATAGTCAAGGAATGCTTTTATATCTGGTGATACATCGTTAGCGGTACCCTTGCTGCTGAGAAATATTTTGGTAGTACCGTCGTTTAGTTCGAGGTTTTTGTCTTCGATGCAGAGATTGCGGAATGTATAGATATGTCGGTTTTGTTCAAAGAGTTCAAACGGACAAAGAAAGATGATGATGGAGGAGCGAAGCTCCTTGTACAGTGCGCCTCTGGCCAGGGAATCAACATCAATCATAGACTGGTAGTATCTGGTTCGCTGGGCAAGTTCCTGATCGCCATAATCGCGCACTTGCATCTCGATATCATAAATTGTGTCATCACCTTCGACGTAAACATCGAGCCGTATGCCTTTGCTGTCGTATTTCATTTTTAGAGATTTTTCTTCTTCCAGGTAGGTGATATCCCGAATCTTGATGTTGAGGATTTTTTCGATGAGCCGCTTGCAAAACCGTTTGTGTCGCATAACGAGTTTGAACATATAGTCATCGATGATGGTAAGTTCCTCCCAAGGCTTGATTTCACGATGATAGGCAGACATGGCAGATACTCCTTTCTTATATTATAACGCTGGAAAATGAGTTTTGTCGATGGATAAAACTTATATAAAACATTTGTTTGCTATATCTATAATAACACAAATGTTCGAATATGTCTATAGTGATGGAAAAGTGAACTGTTACCATAAAAAACATCGTTCTCGGATAGATGAGAACGATGTTTTTTATGGATTATTTGGATTGTAGGGCAAGTTCTTCGACTTCTTCGCGTGAGAGGTTGACGAGTTCGATGATTTCCTCAATGGATTTATTTTTGGCTAACATTCGTTTCGCTATACGCAGGTCAGCATTTCGTTCTCCTTCAATACGCCCTTCAGCGCGGCCCTCAGCACGGCCTTCAGCACGTCCCTCAGCGCGGCCGTCGTCGTGGGCTTCACGCATTTTCATTTCGTAGGTCATATAACTCACCCTTTCCTCATGGTTGGTTTTTGTTTCGGTGATGCAGGCATCGATTTCCTTGATGAAGTCGTCAGCTGCGGGCAGTCCGTTCATATAATCAAGGAATGCTTTCACATCTGGTGATACATCGTTGGTGGTACCTTTGGGCCTCGGATAAATGAGAACGATGGGTTTTTATGGATTATTTGGATTGCAGGGCAAGTTCTTCGACTTCTTCGCGTGAGAGGTTGACGAGCTCGATGATTTCCTCTATGGATTTATTTTTTGCTAACATTCGTTTGGCTGTACGAAGATCAGCATTTCGTTCACCCTCAGCACGGCCCTCAGCGCGGCCGTCGTCGTGTGCTTCACGCATTTTCATTTCGTAGGTCATATAACTCACCCTTTCCTCATGGTTGGTTTTTGTTTCGGTGATGCAGGCATCGATTTCCTTTATGAAGTCGTCAGCTGCGGGCAGTCCGTTCATATAGTCAAGGAATGCTTTTACATCTGGTGATACATCGTTGGTGGTACCCTTGCTGCTGAGAAATATTTTGGTAGTACCGTCGTTTAGTTCGAGGTTTTTGTCTTCGATGCAGAGATTGCGGAATGTATAGATATGTCGGTTTTGTTCAAAGAGTTCAAACGGACAAAGAAAGATGATGATGGAGGAGCGAAGCTCTTTGTACAGCGCCCCTCTGGCTAGGGAATCAACATCAATCATAGACTGGTAGTATCTGGTACGCTGGGCAAGTTCCTGATCGCCATAATCGCGCACTTGCATCTCGATATCATAAATTGTGTCATCACCTTCGACGTAAACATCGAGCCGTATGCCTTTGCTGTCGTATTTCATTTTTAGGGATTTTTCTTCTTCCAGGTAGGTGATATCCCGAATCTTGATGTTGAGGATTTTTTCGATGAGCCGCTTGCAAAACCGTTTGTGTCGCATAACGAGTTTGAACATATAGTCATCGATGATGGTAAGTTCCTCCCAAGGCTTAATTTCACGATGATAGGCAGACATGGCAGATACTCCTTTCTTATATTATAACGCTGGAAAATGAGTTTTGTCGATGGATAAAACTTATACAAAACGTTTGTTTGTTATATCTATAATAACACAAATGTTCGAACTTGTCTATAGCGAGGGAAAAGTGAACTGTTACCATAAAAAACATCGTTCTCGAATAAATGAGAACGATGTTTTTTATGGATTATTTGGATTGTAGGGCAAGTTCTTCGACTTCTTCGCGTGAGAGGTTGACGAGTTCGATGATTTCCTCTATGGATTTATTTTTTGCTAACATTCGTTTCGCTATACGCAGGTTAGCATTTCGTTCTCCCTCGATACGCCCTTCAGCACGTCCTTCAGCACGGCCGTCATCGTGGGCTTCGCGCATTTTCATTTCGTAGGTCATATAACTCACCCTTTCCTCGTGGTTGGTTTTCGTTTCGGTGATGCAGGCATCGATTTCCTTGATGAAGTCGTCAGCTGCGGGCAGTCCGTTCATCATAGATACGCAGTTATCCGGGTATGGTTCTCATTCCCGCTATGTACGCTTGAAATGTGGCATCCGGGTGTATATGGATGTGCCAGCAGGCATTTGCCCAAACTGTGGTCATACACATACAGAGCTACCGGATTTCATCCGTCCTTACAAGCATTACGAATCCTCCGTTATACAGGAGGTCGTAAATGGAAAGTCCACGGATATTTGTGAAGCAGACGAGTCTACCATGAAGCGCTGGAAACGGGAGCACCAGCGGATGGCACCGCATGTTGAGACGCTTCTGCGGACCGTACTTTCGGCAAGCGTTACGAGCTATTAGAGGACAAATCAAGAAATCCCTAACATTTGAGCTGCAGGATAATCCCAATATAGATAGCAAGGAACCGCCGTTCTCCTCAAATTGAGAATGGCGGTTCCTTGCTATTCCGCGGGGGCGTTATAATTCTTGGGCAAGCTCAGCAATACGCTCGGGGGACAGGTTAGTGTATTTCATGATCAGGTTGATGTCCATATTGTCGCGCAGCATGTCAAGGGCGGCAGCTTCGCGTGCTTTTTGTTCGCCCTCGGTGCGTCCCTGCTCAAGCCCCTGCTCAAGCCCCTGCTCAAGCCCTTGCTCAAGCCCTTGCTCAAGCCCTTGCTCAAGCCCTTGCTTCATGCCTGCCTCACGGCCTTGTTTGAATCCTTCGGCAAGGTTTGCTTTGAGGTCGCTGTTGTAGTCCCAGATGGCAGATTCGCGAGCTATATATTCTCGATAGGCAGCATCGTCCATGATATAGCGGTCAGATGCCTGCATAGCATCTTTGATGGCTGTATTTTTCATTGCGAGTTCCTCCTTTTGGTTTTCATCAAGTTTATTGGCGAAAAAAGCTAGCCATTTTTCGATACGGTCCATAGATTGGACGGGTTTATCCTTGTATTTGGGAATTTCGAGAAAGTGGATTTCAAGGTCATCGGTCAGGCGATGGTGGGTTTCTGGGTTGTATAGGACATAGGCTGCATGCGGATCATCCTGGGGAAGAAAGCTGTAGCGCAGGATGTTGATGGAAATAGCAGGTTTCAGTGTGCCGTAATTATCACCGGTGTGGAGTGAATCAAAATGCAGGTACATGTGCGACCAATAGAACAGTGTACGTTTTTCCATGTTGCGTCGATTGACTACCTGCATTTCAATGTCGATGCGGCTGCCGTCGCTTAGAATGCCGAAAATATCAAGGCGTCCGAGTTTATCAGATTGTTTGTCGGGAGATAGTTCCGTATTATGGAATTGTAGATCGACAAATGCATCGTCACCGTCACGCCCAAGAATATCATTGATGAGTTGCAAGGTGATGTTTTTACGCTCTTCGCGACCAAAGACGAACTTGAAAAGCAAATCGTTGGTGGGGTCATAGGAACGTACGGTAGGGACACGACTCTGCTTCATGGTAATCCTTCCTTTCTTATATTATAAAGAATGATAGATGCCTCTGCAATATGCATAGAGGTATTACAGAGAAATATATGTTCTCCACACATATATTCTACCATATTCGGAACATAAATTCTATAAGATGTGATGTATACATAAAAGCTTGGTGTGAAAGCATATTGGCAGGATTTTATCTTTGCGGCGCGAATACATTAAGCATAAATATGATGTGGGGAGGATGCGTTATGGATAATCAGAGATTATGCCAATTCCTGGATGAGAAGACGTCGGCTTGCAAGGTGCTGGTGGTTGGCGATATCATGCTGGATAAATATTATTATGGCGAGGTCACGCGTATCTCCGGGGAGGCGCCGGTGCCGATTACGCGGGTAAATTCCTCGGCGGAAAAGCTTGGCGGCGGTGCCAATATTGCCTATAACTTGTCGGTGCTTGGCTGTAAGACGGGGCTGTCGGGATTCGTCGGCGACGACGCCCATTGTGTGAGCATGGTGGAAAAGCTCGCCGATTATGGAATCGATAGTGCCGGTCTTATCCGCACGGACCGCCCAACGACGACGAAGGTGCGCATTATGAGCGGCAATCAGCAGATGTTCCGTTTGGATTTTGAGCAGGTAGGCCCTATGGCTGACGAGGATGCGGAGTCCTTCCGCCGCTTTATTGCCGAAAAGCTCAATGAGAGTCTGGACTGCGTGGTGATTTCCGACCATGACAATGGCGCCTGCACGGAAAAGACTTGTGCAAAAATCATCGAGCTCTGTCATAATCACGGGGTGCCGGTTGTCGTGGATATGAGCGGTCACAATTGGGTGAATTATGCGCATGCTGATTACATCGTGGCCAATATGAAGCGCGTGAATCAGGCGCTGCTGCAGCCAATTGACAATGAGGACGCCAAGGTGGAGAAGGCGGCGCATTATCTTATGCGGAAGTATAAGGTACGAAATGTCATCATGACGCGTTCGGAAAAAGGCCTTTCGCTGGTGGGCGACAGCGTCATCAAACATATTCCGACCAAAGCGCAGGAGCTGTTTGATGTATTGGGTGCTACCGATACGATTGCGGCTGTGTTTGCCCTGGCACTGGCCGGGGGTCTTAGCCCGCAGGAAGGCGCGTATTTGGCTAATCTTGCAGCCAGCCGGGTTGTCGCAAGACTTGGAACGTATGCGGTGACCAGAGAAGAGCTGCAGGGGTTACTGCAAGAGGGTTCTATGGTATAATAGATAAATGATATAAATAGAGGAGGCCTTTTGTTGAACGTAAAAGACATAATACATGGATTTAAAGTTATACGTAAGAGTGTCATTCCCGAGACGGATTCCACGGCCTGGTTCTTCGAGCATGAGAAGAGCGGCGCCCAGTTGTTTTTCCTGCAGAATGACGATGATAATAAAGTTTTTTCGATTTCTTTCCGCACGCCGCCGGTAGATGATACGGGTGTGGCGCACATTGTGGAGCATTCGACGCTCTGCGGCAGCCGCAAATATCCGCTCAAGGAACCGTTTGTCGAGCTGGTGAAAGGGTCTCTGAATACCTTCCTCAACGCGATGACGTATCCGGATAAGACGATGTATCCGGTGGCGAGCCGCAACGATAAGGATTTCCAGAATCTCATGGATGTTTACCTCGATGCGGTGTTCTATCCGAATATGCGGGAGAATCCGCAGGTCCTCATGCAGGAAGGGTGGCATTATGAGATTGAAAAGCCGGAAGATCCGCTGCAGTACAGTGGTGTTGTCTACAATGAGATGAAAGGCGCGCTTTCGGCTCCGGACGATTTATTGCAGAGCCGCATTATGACGGCGCTTTATCCGGATACGACGTATGGGTTTGAATCCGGTGGTGACCCGGAGGCTATTCCGCAGCTGACGCAGGAGATGTTTACGGGCTTCCATAGCAAATACTATCATCCGTCGAACAGCTATATTTATCTCTACGGTGATATGGATATTGAAGAAAAGCTCGCTTATCTGGATGCGGAGTACCTCAGTCAGTTTGACCGCATTCCGGTGCCGTCGCGTATTGACCGGCAGACAGCGTTTGCCGAGGTTAAGCGCGAGCAGCTTTCCTATCCGATTGGAGCGGAGGAAGAAACGGCGGAAAAATCGTTCCTATCCCTTAGCTGGGTAGTGGGTGAGAGCCTGGATACTACGGATATGGTCGGCCTTGAGATTTTGGAGCATGCGCTGCTACGCACACCGGCGGCTCCGCTGCGCAAGGCGCTGATTGATGCCAAGCTCGGCAAGGATGTCGATTCGACGTTTGAAGATGATATGCTCCAGCCGTTCTTTAGCATTATGGTCAGCAATTCGGAGGCTGACCGGGCTGAGCGTTTCTATGGCATCGTCATGGATACACTCAAGAAACTGGCCGATAAGGGCCTTGACCGCACGCTGATGGAAGCGTCGATGAATCTTTTGGAGTTCCGTCTGCGTGAATCGGATTTCGGTTCGGCCCCGAAGGGACTCATCTACGGCATCCGCGCGATGAGAACGTGGCTCTATGGCGGCAGTCCGGAGGAGAGCCTGCGTTATGAAAAGGTGCTGGCTGAGCTGAAAAATGGCCTGGAAAATGGCTACTTTGAGGAGCTTATCCGCAAGTATTTCCTGCGCAATTCCCATGCGGTACTCTTGACGCTTAGCCCGAGCACGACGATGGCGGCGGAGCGCGAGGCTAAGCAGGCAGAGGAACTCGCGGCGAAGAAGGCTTCGATGTCGGCGGAGAAAATCCAGCAGATTATCGAGACGACCAAGGCCCTTAAGGAACGCCAGCAGAGTCCGGAGACGGAGGAGGCGCTGGCGACGATTCCGGTGCTGAAGCTTTCGGATATCCGCAAAGAAGCGTATGATTTGCCGCTCAAGGAACTAGAGCTTGACGGCACGAAAGTGCTTTTCAGCGATGTGGAGACGCATGGCATTGTCTATCTGACGCTGATTTTTGACGCGTCAAAAATCACTAAGGAGCAGCTTCCGTATGCATTCCTGCTCAGTGAGCTTATCGGCAGTGTCGATACCGAGGCGCATACCTATGCAGAACTTGCGAATCTCAAGAACCTGCATACGGGCGGCATTGCCTACGATATCGTGACTTATACGAAGTCGGGTGAGCCGGATTCCTGCCAGCCGACGTTTCGCATCAAGGCGAAAGTGCTCAAGGAGAAACTGCCGGAACTTCTTTCCCTGTTGCAGGAGATTCTCACGAAGAGTAAGTATTCGGATAAAAAACGTGTCCGCGAACTGTTAGACCAGGAGCAGGCGGCTATGGAGCTGAACCTCCAGCGCTCGGCACATCAGGTGGTAGCATCGCGGCTGGCATCCTATCTTTCGAAGGCTGGCCGTTTTGCCGAAGAAGGCGGGCTGCCATTCTATCAGTTCGTGAAGGGCATTTTGGCGAATTTTGACGAAGAACTTGCCAAAATGCAGGTGGTATTTGCCGATATACTGCCGAAACTCTTCAATACCGATGGGCTGATTGTGGCGCTGACCGAGCGGGAGACTGACTATCCGGCAACGGCGAAGGAAGTGGCATCCTTCCAGGAGGGGCTTTGCCATACGGTATATCCGGTGCAGGACTACAGTTGGGAGCTGGCACCGCTCAACGAAGGCCTTACGTCTTCGAGTCGCGTCCAGTATGTGGGCAAGGGCGCAAACTTCCTGAAACTTGGCTATGAGTTTACGGGAACGATGCATGTTTTGGAGACGCTTCTCCGCTATGATTATTTCTGGACGAAGATTCGCGTACAGGGCGGTGCTTATGGCGCGTTTACGAGCTTTAACCGCAATGGCATGATGTATTTCAGTTCCTATCGCGACCCGAATCTTGCCGAGACGCTGGCTGTCTTTGACGGGACGGCGGATTATATCCGCAACTTCGAGGCATCGGAGCGCGAGATGGATAAATTCATCATCGGTACTATGAGTGGTGTGGATACGCCGCTGACGCCGCAGATGAAGGGCAGTGCTGCCGTTACCTGCTGGATGCGCGGCATTACAAAAGCCGACCGCCAGAAGAACCGTGACGAGATTCTCGCCACGCGGCAGCAGGATGTCCGCAAGCTGGCAGATCTCGTGGATGCCTGCATGAAACAGAATGTCCTTTGCGTATTTGGCGGGCAGGAGAAGATTGAAGAGAACAAGCAGCTGTTTGCTGCGGTTCATTCTGCACTTTAACGCCTTGGATGCGTTGACTTTGCCTAAATATCATGGGATAATGATAAGAACGATTGAAAGCAAATAGACTCATATGTGGGAGGCTTTTTCATGAAGAAACCAATTTTCACGGGCGCTGGTGTCGCAATTATTACGCCATTCACGGAAGACGGTATTAATTTTCCGGAACTTGGCCGCATCATCGAGGACCAGATTAAAGGTGGTACGGATGCCATCGTAATCACGGGTACGTCGGGAGAATCTGCTACGATGTCGGATGCCGAGCATCGCGCCGCTATCAAGTTTGCGGTGGAGCAGGTTAAGGGCCGTATTCCGGTTATCGCTGGTACGGGGTCGAACGAGACGTCGTATGCAGTGGCGCTGTCGAAGTACGCAGAAGAAGTTGGTGCAGATGCCCTGCTGGTGGTTACGCCGTATTACAACAAGTGCACGCAGAAAGGCCTGGTGGCGCACTACACGGCGATTGCCGATGCGGTCAACATTCCGATTGTTCTTTATGATGTACCGTCCCGTACGGGGGTAAGCATTTCCACGGAGTCTTATGTCAAGCTCTCGAAACATCCGAATATCGTAGCTGTCAAAGAGGCAAACGGCGATTTGTCGAAGATTCTGCGCCTCAAGGCTGCGGTTGGCGACGATTTGGTTCTCTATTCTGGTAACGACGACCAGATTGTGCCGATTCTGTCCCTCGGCGGCAAGGGCGTTATCTCAGTGCTCTCCAACGTAGCGCCGAAAGAGACGCACGATATGTGCCAGGCTTTCTTTGATGGGGATACGGAAAAAGCGGCCAAGATGCAGATTGAGTATGCTGACCTCATCGATGCACTGTTCTGCGAAGTCAATCCGATTCCGGTCAAAGTTGCGATGCGCAAGCTCGGCTATGATGCTGGTCCGCTGCGCATGCCACTCTGCGAGATGGAGCCGGAACATGAGGCAAAACTTGAGGTAGCCCTCAGAAACCACGGGCTCCTGAAATAAGCAGCAAAAACATAAGAAATAACAGCCTTCCCCTGCGGGGGAAGGCTTTGTCGTTAGAGGTGATAGACATGCATGGCGTGTTTGATATTGTAGGTCCCGTGATGATTGGCCCGTCCAGTTCGCATACGGCAGGTGCGGTGCGGCTGGGCTTGATGGCCCGCAAGATTTTGGGAGAACCGGCGGTGAAGGCAGAAATCAATCTGCACGGCTCGTTTGCCCAGACTTATCGCGGACATGGTACGGATAAGGCGCTGATTGCGGGGATTCTTGGTTTTTCTCCCGAGGATGAACGCATTCGCGATGCGCTGATGCTGGCGCAGCAGCAGGGGTTGGATTTTAGTTTTCAGACGGTGAATCTTGAAGGGGCGCATCCCAATACGGCGGTCATTTATCTGGTCGGGGCTACGGGCCGCGTGGCCCGCGTGCGCGGTGCATCAGTGGGCGGCGGCAATATCCTGATTACGAACATCGATGGGTATTCGGTGGAACTCACGGGGCAATATCCGGCGCTTATTACGATTCATCGCGACCGTCCCGGCGTTATCACGCAGGTCACGCAGATTTTGTCCCGCTATGAGGTGAATATCGCCTTTATGCGCGTGTCCAGACAGAATCGCGGCGAGACGGCCATGATGATTATGGAGCTGGATGACCAGCCGGCCGATGAAGTGATGGAGGAGTGCCGCGAGGTTTACGAGGTGGAAAATGCCTTTACGATTCCGGCAATCTGATGTGAGGATGGAAGATTACGATGATTAATTTCAATACGATGGGGGAACTCATCGCAATGGCGGAAGAAAAGGAATTGCCGATTCATGAAATCGTCATTGCGCGGGAGATGCATGTAAGCCAGCGGCCGCGGGCGGCAATAATCGAGCTAATGCAGCAGAATTGGGCCGTGATGCAGGCGTCGATTAAGCGCGGTATAAAAAATACCGAGCATTCGGTCAGCGGACTCACGGGCGGCGATTCGAAGAAGCTGTTTGCTGGCAAAGAAAAAGGCTATCTGGGGACGCAGGCCTTAGCCGCTGCCGCCTATGCGGTGGGAATTAGTGAAGTAAATGCGGTTATGGGCCGCATTGTTGCCTGCCCGACGGCCGGTTCCTGCGGCATTGTGCCGGCCGCGCTTTATGCGGCGCGGGAGGAGCGGAAGCTTTCGGATGAGGTGATTATAAAAGCGCTCTTTACGGCGGCTGGAATCGGCATGGTGGTGGATCAGAACGCCTCGATTGCTGGTGCCGAGGGTGGCTGTCAGGCCGAGTGCGGTACGGCAGCTGGCATGGCGGCGGGGGCGCTCGTGGAACTTGCGGGCGGCACGCCGTCGATGGTCGGCAATGCCTGCGCGCTTTCCATCAAGAATCTGTTAGGGCTCGTCTGCGACCCTGTAGCGGGGCTCGTCGAAGTTCCCTGTGTCAAGCGCAATGGCTTTGCGGTGGTGGAGGCCATGCTTGCCGCCGATATGACGCTGGCGGGAATCCGTTCGGTGATACCGGTGGATGAGGTTATTGATGCTATGAACCGCATCGGCAAGTCCTTGCCGAAATCACTGCGTGAAACGAGTGAGGGCGGTCTTGCCACAACGCCGACGGCAAAGGCGGTGGAGCGAAGGATTTATCCGGATTCTTGACCGCTTTATCGGATTAAAGTTTGATGAGTTGCTGGAAGATTCGGCGAAAATAGTGTAGAATAAAAATAATGCGAGACGGATTCGCAAACAATCTATATTATGGAGGGAAAGTCCATGAAGAAAATCGTTCAGATGATGGTTGCGCTTTGCCTGGTCGTATTCAGCACGCAGGTGGCTTTTGCCAATGCGGATAAGACAACCGTTCAGGATGGAGCCGATATCACGACAATCAAGCGCCTGGCTGTCGCTGCGCCGCGCTATCAGCAGGTAGACCCGCAGTCGCCGGATAAGGCAATGCTGACGCAGATTATTTTTGATGCCAGCCGGGTATCGCATAGTTATGTTGCATCCTATGATACGGTAGCCGAGGGGATAAAGAAAGCATCGAATGTCGACATCAAATCCCTTGACCGCCGCCAGGCCGCCAAGGTGTTCAAAGAAAATGTTGGCAATTATGCCGATGCCTACGTCGTTCTGACGGTGGCTAACAGCGGCCGTACGACGTTCTTCTTTGATGTTTATAAAGCCGGCAGCGATGAGCTTCTGTTCACCTATGAGATTCGCGCCAACAGCAGTGAGGGCAATACGGTGGCAACGTACAACAACATGTGCGAGCAGTTCTACAAGCACTTCGAACGCGCGGCAACGGAACAGCTCAAGAATAACAGCAAAAAGAAATAATTAAAAAAGACTTCCCAATGGGAAGTCTTTTTTAATGCGCGAGATAGATTGGCTTGATTTTGGCCGAGGCCGCAGTACTTTCGTCAATGTAGCCGTTATGCTCCATAGCGTCGATGACGACGAATTGGCGTTTTTTCGCCATGAGGAAGTCGACATAGGGCGAGTAGAGCGAGGGTGCGTTGGGAAGGCCTGCCAGCATGGCCGATTCGGGCAGCTGGAGTGCGGAAGGCTTTTTGCCAAAGTAGCCTTCGGCGGCTGGGCCGATGCCGTAGTAGTTGGAACCATAGTAGATGGTGTTGAGGTAGAGCTCAAGGATTTCGTCCTTGCTGTAGTTGGCTTCGATGTCGAGTGCCAGCAGCAGTTCTTCAGCCTTGCGCCCGTAGGACTGTTCGTTGGAGAGGAAAAGATTTTTGACCAGCTGCTGGGTGATGGTGCTCGCGCCTTCTTCAATCTGACCGTATTGGAGGTTGACCAGCGTGGCCCGCATGATTCCTTGGATATCGAAGCCGTGATGGCTGTAAAAGCGCGTGTCTTCCACGGCGACGATAGCCTGTTGCAGGGATTCGGGAATATCGCGTATCTTGACGTAGTTTTCATGGTCAATACGGGCATCAACGGCTCGTTTGATGAAGATAAAACGGCTGATGCGGTCCGTCGTGCTGACGGCAACCTGCGAATCCGTCTGCTGGATGGCTGGGAGCCGCGCTTCGACCTTTGGCAGGAAGTCACCGAGATGCTGCCAGGTTTTCGGTGAGAATACTGAGGAGCCGCCGGCCAGGAAAAAGGCCAGGAAGAATATCAAAATGAGTAAAAAGACGAAGCGAAGGAGGCGCAGGCCCAGCCTTCGTTTTTTTGTTTTTTTCATAGAGTTCTCCTTTGTTTCGTGGATTGCTCCTTATTATAACACGTCTGCCAGGTGTTTTCTTCATCAATTTTTGTATAAAGGAATACTTTGGGAAAAAATACTTGCAATAATATACAGTATGGATGTATAATTATAAACATCATTTACAGAGTACGGCAAAAAGCGGTACAATAGAGTTGCAGTATCCATTCCAGCAGAACAAAGTTCTAGGTATTCGAAGGAGGAAACAGAATGAAGGTCAGTGTCTTAGGCGCTACCGGTTATGCCGGGGCCGAGCTTTTACGCATCCTATACAATCATCCGGATGCTGAGGTCGTGCATATCACGTCCGAAAGCCATACGGGTGAGAATATCAGTGATTTGTATCCTCATTTGCGAGGGCTTTACGATATGAAGCTTGAAAGCATGAAGGATATCGAAGCAATTGGCAGTGACAGTGATTTCGTATTTATCGGCTTGCCGCATGGCCATGCGATGGAAGTGGGCAAGGCGCTGGCGGATAAACCGGTGCGCATCATCGATTTGGGTGCGGACTACCGATTCGCGGATACATCGGTTTATGAAGCCTGGTATCATGTGCCGCATACGCATACCGATGCGGTTCGGGTCTATGGCCTGGCTGAACTCTATCGCGAAGATATCCGCGAGGCGAAGATCATCGGCAATGCGGGCTGCTTTACGACGGCGAGTATCCTCGCGCTCGCACCGCTGGCAAAACAGCACTTGATTGATGTAAATACCATTATTGTCGATGCCAAATCGGGTGTGTCAGGCGCGGGGCGTTCTGCCAAGCAGCCGAATCACTTCCCGGAACTCTACGACAATTTTCGTGCCTACAATGTGGCCAAACACCGCCACACACCGGAAATCGAGCAGGCTATCACCGATTTGTCGGGCGAGACCACGGTGCTGAACTTCACGCCGCATCTCGTGCCGATGTCGCGCGGCATTTTGGCAACCTGCTATGCGTCATTAAAGGATGGCGTTCAGCCAGAGCTCGTGGATGCAGCCTTTGAAAAGCTTTATGGCAAAGAATACTTCATCCGCCTGCTCGGGCGCGGGGCGTATCCTTCGACGAAAAATGTCCGCGGGTCTAATTTCTGTGATATCGCCTGGCATATCGATGAGCGGACGAACCGCGTAATCGTTTTGTCGGTTATCGACAATCTGGTAAAAGGTGCTGCCGGACAGGCTGTGCAGAATTTTAATATTGCTTGTGGTTTTGAGGAAAAAACGGGACTCGATTATGTTCCGATGTATCCATGATAGAAAGGACTTGTTACTATGTTTTCAGAGAAAAATGTAAAAGCTGGCGTTACGTTCCCGAAGGGATTTAAGGCTGCTGGTGTCAAAGCGGGCATCAAAAAGAGCGGCAATCTTGACGTAGCAGTTATCTATACGGAGAAGGAAGCAGCGATTGCCGGAACGTTTACCCAGAATGCGGTAGCGGCCGCTCCGGTATTTGTATCCCGTGATGTCGTAAAGACTGGTACGGCCCATGCGATTGCGGCAAATGCCGGCTGTGCCAATGCCTGCACGGGCGAGCAGGGCATGAAAGATGCACTGGCTATGCAGAAAATTGCCGCCGAGGCACTGGGCTGTGCTGCCAATGATGTCGTTGTAGCTTCGACAGGCGTCATCGGTGTAAATCTGCCGATGGATAAAATGGAAAAAGGCCTTAAACAGGCAGTAGCGGAACTGGATGAAAATGGCAGTGAAAAGGCTGGCAATGCCATCATTACGACGGACACCTATTCGAAGGCTTGTGCAACGACAGTGACTATCGGCGGCAAGGAAGTCCGCTTCGGTGCGATTGCCAAGGGTTCGGGCATGATTCAGCCGAATATGGCAACGATGCTCTGCTTTATCACGACCGATGCGGCAATCGACAGCAAGCTGCTGCAGCAAGCCCTGTCGGAAATCGTCGAGGTCTCCTTCAATATGATTTCGATTGACGGCGATATGAGCACCAACGATATGTGCATTGTATTGGCCAACGGGGAAGCTGGCAATGCGAAAATCACTGCTGTAGGCGACGATTATGAAACCTTCAAGAATGCCCTGCAGTCCATCTGCCAAGGGCTGGCCAAACGCATTGCTGCCGATGGCGAGGGCGCAACGAAATTTCTGACGGTCAATGTCAAGGGAACGAAATCCTTTGCAGATGCCAAGACCATCGCGATGAGCGTTGCCAAAAGCCCGCTTGTCAAGACGGCATTCTTTGGTGAAGATCCGAACTGGGGGCGCGTAATTTGTGCCGTTGGCTATGCTGGCGTGCCGATGGACCCACAGAAAACGGTGGTGAAATTTGGCGGCATTCCGGTCTATGCCAATGGCGTCGGGGCTGCATTTGATGAAGAGGCGCTGCGCACTGTTATGTCCGCGCATGATATCGTCATTGATATCGATATGGGCGACGGCGAAGAAGAGGCCACGGTCTGGACTTGTGACTTCTCCTATGAGTACGTGAAAATCAACGGGGAGTATCACACCTGATAGCATACCGAAGGGGATGAATGGATTTGTTTAAACCAGAAGATAAGGCGGCAATCCTTGTGGAAGCACTGCCGTATATCCAGGAGTTTTACGGCAAGACGATTGTGATAAAATACGGCGGCAATGCCATGATTAACGATGACCTCAAGGAAAAAGTCATGCAGGATGTAGCCTTGATGAAATATGTAGGCATCCGTCCGGTTATCGTTCATGGCGGCGGTCCAGAGATTACGGGATTTCTCAAGAAGGTCGGTAAGCAGTCCTCGTTTGTGGCGGGGCTGCGGGTTACCGACGAGGAAACCGTAGAGATTGCCGAAATGGTCTTGGATGGCAAGGTCAACTCGGAAATTGTCAATCTGCTGAACCGCCGCGGCGTCAAGGCTGTAGGCCTAAGCGGCAAGGATGCCGGACTCATTCAGGCGCGCAAGAAACTGGCTACGGTCTATGAGGGCGAAGAATCCAAAAAGGTGGATATCGGCTATGTCGGTGAGGTGGCGGCTATTAACTCCGGAATTATTGAAGACCTGCTTGATCAGGATTATGTGCCAATCATCGCCCCGATTGGCGTTGGCGAGAATGGCGAAAGCTACAACATCAATGCCGATTATGTTGCCGCTGAGATTGCCGGAGCGCTTGAGGCAGAAAAATTGCTGCTGCTGACCGACATCGAAGGGATTTATAAGGATTTTAACGATAAGAATACGTTTATATCCACCCTGCATCTGCCCGAGGCACGCCAGTATATCAAAGAGGGAATCATTGCCGGCGGCATGATTCCGAAAGTTGAGGCATGCCTTACGGCGCTGGAAAAAGGCGCGGGCAAAACGCATATCATTGACGGCCGGCTTGACCATTCGATCATCCTCGAGGTGTTTACCGAACAGGGTATTGGTACGCAGGTTGTCAGATAAGGAGATACTATCATGAAAGAAACCGACCAGCTTATTTTTTCGGAAGACAAGGATAATTATCTTCCGGTCTTTAACCGTTATAAGATTGTCCTCGACCATGGCAACGGTGTATACGCTTGGGATAACAATGGCAAGAAATATATCGATTTTCTCGGCGGCATTGCCGTCAACGTCCTGGGACATAATTATCAGCCACTCGTTCAGGCGGTGGCCGAGCAGGCTGGCAAGCTGATTCACTGCTCGAATCTCTACTACACGCAGCCGCAGGCAGATGCTGCCAGCAAATTGGTTAAATTGAGCGGCTTGGGCAAAGCCTTTTTCGGCAATTCCGGTGCGGAGGCAAATGAAGGTGCAATTAAGATTGCCCGCAAATATGCGCATAGCATAAATTCCGAGAAGTCGCAGATTATTACGGCTTGGGACAGCTTCCATGGGCGTACGATTGCCACGCTTACGGCTACCGGCCAGCCTCATTACCATGAGGGTGTCGGGCCGCTGCCGGAAGGCTTTGATTATGTCCATTACAACGATATCGATGAGCTCGAGTCCATGATGAGCGACAAGACGGCGGCAGTCATGCTCGAGACTATCCAGGGTGAGGGCGGCGTCCATACGCCGGACGGCGATTATCTGAAAAAAGTTCGCGAGCTTTGCGATAAGTATCAGGCTTTGCTGATTTTTGATGAAATCCAGGCAGGTATCGGCCGTACGGGCAAGTTCTTCGCTTATGAAAAATACGGCGTCAAACCGGATATTGTCACGCTGGCCAAAGGGCTTGCTGGCGGCGTTCCCATCGGTGCGTTTATCGTAACCGATGAAGTTGCCAAAGCCTTCAAGCCGGGCGACCATGGCACGACGTTTGGCGGCAATCCGCTGGCATGCGCCGCTGCCAATGTAGTGCTCGATACGGTGCCGAAAGCGGATTTCCTTCAGCAGGTTGAGGAAGTCGGCAGCTACTTCAAGGGCAAGCTCGAAGCACTGATGAAAAAATATCCAGCCTTAATCAAGGATGTCCGCGGTACCGGATTGATTTTGGGCGCGGAGCTTTCCAGTCCGGAACACGGCCGCGATATCGTCAATGGCTGCCTTGCGAAGGGCGCAATCATCAACTGCACCGCCGGTAAAGTGCTCCGGTTCATTCCGCCGCTTATCATTACGAAGGCACAGGTGGATGAGGTAATGAATATTCTCGATGAAGTTGTGAGTCAATATGCATAATTCTTGTATATGTATACAAAATATTTGCAGTTTCCTCTTCACAAGCAAAAAACAAAGTGTTATAATATGCAATAGTGACGGACATGAGTTACAGTAACGGAGGTTGAAGTATGCTGAAAGGAAAAGATATGTTATCCATCCACGACTTATCGGTGGATGAAGTGCAGGAAATCCTGACACTGGCAAAAGAGCTCAAGGCCAAACAGAAAGCAGGCGTTGAACATCATCTGCTTAAAGGCAAGACCTTGGGAATGATTTTTGAAAAATCCTCGACGCGTACACGAGTTTCCTTCGAGACTGGCATGTATCAGCTGGGCGGTCAGGCATTGTTCCTCTCCAACCGCGATCTGCAGCTGGGGCGCGGTGAACCCATCAAGGATACAGCCCGCGTGCTTTCCCGCTATCTCGATGGCATTATGATTCGCACGTTTGGTCATGACCGCGTAGAGGAATTAGCCCAGTGGGCGGATATCCCCGTTATCAATGCGCTGACGGATCTTTTGCATCCCTGCCAGGTGCTCACCGATCTTTTGACGATTCAGGAGCACAAGGGCAAGAATCTCAAGGGGCTTAAGATGGCCTACGTCGGCGATGGCAACAATATGACCAACTCGTATATGTATGGCTGTGCTAAGGCTGGTATGACCTTTGTAGCAGCGACGCCGGAGGATTATCGTCCGGATGAGACGGTCATGAAGAACGCCATCGAAGATGCCAAACAGACTGGCGCTTCTATTTCGGTCATCACGGACCCGCAGGAAGCTGTCAAGGGGGCAGACATCGTTGTTACTGACACCTGGGCCAGCATGGGACAGGAAGACGAGCACGAGGCACGCAAGAAAATCTTTGCTCCGTATCAGGTCAACAAAGAATTGATGGCGCTGGCCGATAAACGGGCTATCGTCATGCACTGCCTGCCGGCATACCGCGGGGAGGAAATCACGGAGGAGGTTCTCGAAGCAAATGCCGATGTCATCTTTGACGAGGCAGAGAACCGCCTGCACACGCAGAAGGCTATCATGGCACTCACGATGTGCTGATACTCTTATAAAGCTTTAGGTATATTGAATGTAAAGGAAAAGAGGTAAATTTCTATGGCTAAGAAACAGATTAAGAAAGTCGTACTGGCTTATTCCGGTGGTCTTGACACCTCCGTTATCATTCCCTGGCTCAAAGAAAACTATGATGGCTGCGAAGTTATCGCTGCTTGTGCTGACATCGGCCAGGGCGATGAGCTCGATGCTGTTCATGATAAAGCGCTGGCATCTGGTGCATCCAAGGTCTATATCTGTGATTTAACCGAGGAGTTCCTGACGGGCTATGTGTGGCCGACGCTTAAGGCTGGTGCAGTATATGAGGATAAATATCTGCTCGGCACGTCGTTCGCTCGTCCGATTATCGCCAAAAAGCTGGTTGAAATTGCGAAAAAAGAGGGCGCAGATGCCATTGCGCATGGTGCTACGGGCAAAGGCAACGACCAGGTTCGTTTTGAACTGACGGTCAAGGCACTGGCTCCGAATATCACGCTGATTGCGCCGTGGCGTGAGTGGGATCTTGACTCCCGCAGCGCAGAGATTGAGTATGCCAAGAAACATGGTATTCCCATCGCAACGGATAACAAGAAATATTCGATGGACCGCAATATCTGGCATCTGTCCCATGAAGGTTCCGATCTTGAGGACCCGGCTAACGAGCCGGACAGCAGCATGCTATTGATTTCCAAACCGGTTGAGGAAGCTCCGGATAAAGCCGAGTATGTCACCATCGATTTCGAAAAAGGTGAGCCGGTGGCGGTAAACGGTGAGAAACTCGGGGCAGTGGAACTGCTGACGAAACTCAATGAGATTGGTGCACGCAACGGTGTTGGCGTTGTCGATATCTGCGAGAACCGTCTCGTTGGCATGAAGTCGCGTGGCGTTTATGAGAATCCGGGCGGAGCACTGCTCTACTATGCACATCGTGAACTCGAGTATCTCTGCCTTGACCGTCAGACCTATCATTATAAACAGCAGGTTGGCATCCGCTATGCAGAGCTCGTTTACGATGGCATGTGGTTCTGCCAGCTGCGCGAGGCGCTCGATGCGTTTGTTAACAGCACGCAGCAGACGGTAACGGGTTCGGTCAAACTGAAACTCTACAAGGGCAACATCATGTCTGCCGGCAGCAAGAGCCCGTATTCCCTGTACAGCCAGGAGTTTGTAACGTTCGAGCATGACGATGTTTACAACCAGGCCGATGCTACGGGCTTCATCAACCTCTTTGGCCTGCCGCTCAAGGTACGTGCGCTCATGCAGGAGAAAACAGGAAAATGAGCGAGGCAATGTGGGGAGGCCGGTTCACGAAGACCACCGATGAGATGATCAACGAGTTCCAGGCGTCCATAGGCTTCGACAAGAGAATGTATCACGAGGATATCGCGGGCAGCATCGCACATGCAACGATGCTGGCCAAGGCCGGTATCATTTCGGTGGATGATAAGGATAAGATTATCGCTGGCCTCAAGGATATTTTGGCGCAGATTGAAAACGGGGAATTTGACTTTTCCGTTGACCTTGAAGATATCCACATGAATATCGAAAAGCGTCTGACCGATGCTATCGGTGAGGCTGGCGGCCGTCTTCATACGGCCCGCAGCCGCAACGACCAGGTTGCACTGGACACGCATATGTATGTGCGCCGTCAGGTGGTGGAGGTCCAGAAAGAAATCCAGAACCTGCAGCAGGCACTCGTTGAGACGGCGGAAAAATATGGCGATGTCATCATGCCGGGTTACACCCATTTGCAGCGGGCACAGCCCATCCTGTTTGCGCATCATCTGATGGCATATTTTGGAATGCTTTCGCGTGACTTTGCCAGATTTGAGGGCGTCTATAAGCGGGCAGACATCATGCCGCTCGGTGCGGGTGCACTGGCAGGCACGACGTTCCCGATTGACCGCGAGTTCGTAGCAAAACAGCTGAACTTCGAGGCGATTTATAACAACAGCCTCGATGCCGTAAGCGACCGCGATTACATCATGGAATTTTTGAGCGCGGCTTCCATTCTGATGGTTCATCTGTCGCGTTTGTCGGAGGAGACAATCCTCTGGTGCAGCCGTGAGTTCTCGTTTGTAGAGCTTGACGATGCCCATTGCACGGGCTCGTCGATGATGCCGCAGAAGAAGAACCCCGATGTATCGGAATTGGTGCGCGGCAAGACCGGCCGTGTCATTGGTCATCTGATGGCCATGCTGACGACGGTCAAAGGCCTGCCGCTGGCTTATAACAAAGACCTTCAGGAAGACAAAGAGGGGATCTTTGATGCCATCGACACCGTGAAGTTCAGCCTGGCTGTCTATGCGCAGCTGATTCGCGGCATGAAGGTCCGCAAGGAAGTCATGATGACGGCCGTGGCGGAGGATTTCTCCAATGCTACGGATTTGGCCGACTATCTGGTCAAGAAGGGCATGCCGTTCCGTCAGGCACATGCGGTGTCCGGTACGGCGGTTCATAATTGCATTGCCCAGGGGAAATACCTGAAGGATATGACGCTTGAGGAGTTCAAAGAACTTTCCCCATTATTTGAAGCAGACATCCAGGAGGCTATCAGCCCGGAGACTTGTGTCAAGAATCGCAATTCTTTTGGCGGAACTTCCTATCAGCAGGTTGAACTGCAGCTAAAGGCAGCCAAGGAGCTGCTTGCGGCCGAGCATAAAATCTGTGACGCTGCGGAAAAGGTGCAGGTCAACGTGCAGTAATCATGCCTTGAAGGCATAAATAAATCTTGAAGGAGACTCTGATTTTTAGTAGTATAGAGGTATATGTACTTCTATATTTCTAAAGATTGGAGTCTTTTTTGATGGATTGGTTGCATAAAGCGGTAAAGCCCATGGATGTTCTGATTGCGGCAGTTGGCTTGTACGTGTTCCTGTTCGGTATCAATTACAATGACATGTCAATCATTGACACAGCCTATGCTGTTTCGTTTGGAATTTGGGGTGTACTGTTTATCGTTCGCTGCTATATCTGTTGGAAAGGTTCAAAATGACAAAAGCTGTATTTTTCGATATCGATGGAACGCTTATCAACATTCACCGCGGGCAGACCAGTCTGACGGAGCCGGTGAAAAAAGCCATCCGTGCGCTGCGGAAGGCGGGCCATCATACGTTTATTGCGTCGGGGCGTCCCTGGGCGTACCTGGCAAAAGAGCTTACAACGTCCGGCTTGTTTGATGGTTTTGTACTGCTCAATGGCGCTGTGGTGCTGCTGGATGGCAAGGTAATATTCCGCAAGGACTTGCCTTTAGAAGTCGTTCGCGCTATTGTAAAGAGAGCAGAGGAATGTGGTGTCGAGTATATCCTCGAAAGCAATCCGTCGGTATATCTGAAACGGGAATACAAAGCCCTCGAAGAAGTGTATACGTCGATTGACATCGGTTTGGAGGATTTTGTGCGCGATTATGATGAGAGCCTTGCAGGATTGCAGATTGGCAAGATTGAATTCCTGTCTGAGACGCCAAACGCTGGCGGTCTTTTTCACGAGCTGCTGGCCTGGCCGGGGCTCACGGGACTTATTGACCCGACGCTGCTAAAATACATGGAACTTTATTCGGCCGATATATCCAAGGGCACTGGAATTCTTGAGGCATTAAAATACCTGGGGATTCCTGTGGAAGAAAGCTATGCGTTTGGCGATGGCTTAAATGATTTGGAAATGATGGATACCGTCGGCACGAGTCTGGTTATGGGCAATGCTGGCAATGAACTCAAGGCAAAGGCAGATTATGTGCTGCCAAGCGTTGATGAAGATGGTGTAGCGGATGGGATATACCGTTACATCCTAAAGACAATCTGAGGTGGTTTTTCATGCGAAAAAAAATAGGAATGATATTGGGCGCGGTCCTGCTCGTGGCGGCTCTGCTGGCAGGCTGTGGGAAGGCTCCCGCCGATACCGCTGCCAGCAGTCAGCCGGCTGCCGGGACGACGGCCGCGGCTCAGGGAAATCTGGTCGTCAAGATGCTCAACGTCGGACAGGGCGATGCAATCTTGATACAGACGCCAGCGCAGACCGTGCTGATTGATACCAGCGATCTTGATGAGCGCGATAAGCTGCGGCAGGAGCTCAAAAAGGCCGGTGTCACGAAAATCGATAAGGTGATTTTGACTCATCCGCATGCCGACCATATCGGCGGCATGGAAGTGGTGCTCAGTGAGTTCGAGGTAAAAGAAGTCTATGACAACGGCATGCCGTCCACGTCGAAGATTTATCTTGGCTATATGAAGCAGCTCAAGGCCAAGGGGATTGCGCATAAGGCGCTCAAAGCCGGTGATGTATTAGACTTTGGCGGCGGGGCAAGCTTCCATGTCTACGCACCGACGGAATCACATCAGCAGGAAGGCCGTCAGAAGGGCTATAAGCATGACCCGAATAACGAGTCGGTTGTCGGCAAGCTGGTTTTTGGCGAGTTTGCCATGATGTTCACGGGCGATGCGGAGAAGAAAGAAGAGGAGCCGATTGTCGGAGGCTTTGGCGGCGAGCTGAAAGCGCAGGTCTTAAAAGCTGGCCATCATGGCAGCAAGACGTCGTCTTCCAAAGAATTCTTGCGGGCTGTCCAGCCGGAAACGGCCTTGATTTCCTGCGGGGCAGGCAATGACTACGGGCATCCGCATAAGGAAACGATGAAGAAATACAAAGCCCTTCATCTCAAGATTTTCGAAACGGACAAGAATGGAACGATAACCGTTTCAACGGATGGCAAGACGTACACGGTTACGCCGGAACAGGGGGAACAGCAATGATTTCTGCCTATATCGACCGTCTCGAGGGGGACTTAGCGGTTCTCCTGCTGGGCGACGAAATGAAAAAAGTCAATTTTCCTGTTTGCTTTTTGCCGGCTGACGTTGGCGAAGGAGATTATCTGAAATTGGATATTTCCTACGATAAAGAAGCAACCGAGCAGGCAGAACAGGAAGCTTTGGATTTATTGAAAGAGTAAGGATCATGAGGAGGAACCATTTCATGAAGATGCTATTCCGCTGGGCAAGTTTGGCGGGGGCGGTCATCCTGGCCGCATTGGTGTTTTTGCCAGGGTGTACAGAGGCGGCCCGGCATGTACGGAACCATGAGCTCAATTATTTCCAGACGTCAAATGTCAAAGTAGATGGCCGGGATGCGCTGCGCATCGAAATCGGCATGGATAACGACAAGCTCGAGTATGAGACCAGCGTCAAGCCTTATGCCGAAACGCAGCTCATTGTTGATTTGCAGAATACGAAGCCCGGCGAACTCCGCAAGACGATTTCGCTCAAGAGCAAGCTGGCTACGAAGGTTCGCATTGCTGAGCTGCAGCGCAATCACACCCAAATCCGGATTGACTTTTCCAATCCGGCCGTAAAAGATAATTACCGGATTTATACGCTGGAGCGCGACCGCAAGGCGAAGAAGCCGTACCGTCTCGTCATCGACGTGCTGGATAATGGAGCGGCAGGCGGCAAAGTGACTGGGATAGCTGGCCGCACGATTGTACTAGATGCCGGTCATGGCGGCACGGACAGCGGCGCCGTTGGCCCGACTGGTGTCATGGAAAAAAATGTTACGCTGGCTGTGACCAAGAAGGTTGAGTCGATTCTTAAAAATTCCGGTGCCCGGGTGGTTATGACGCGCACCCGCGATGTTGATGTCTATGGGCCAAATGATACGGCCAGACAGGAATTGCAGGCACGCTGCAACGTATCAAACTTTGACCCGTCGTCGGAGCTTTTCGTGTCGATTCACTGCAATTCGTTTTCGAGCCAGGAGGCCAAGGGTATGGAAACCTATTATTATGCTTCCTCGTCCCGTGGCAAGCGGCTGGCAACGCTGCTGAATGAGGAGCTGGAGAAAGCCGGCGGCCTTTTGAACCGTGGCGTCAAAACCGCAAATTTTTATGTCATAAAACATACCAACGTGCCGGCGTCGCTGATTGAACTTGGCTTTATCTCAAATTACCGGGAAGAGCGGCTGCTCAATACCGATAGTTATCAGCAAAAACTTGCTGGTGCCGTGGCACGGGCAATTGCACGGTTTTTCAACTAAAAGATGATGGACATGAGGTGATAAAATGAAACGATTACGAGTTATCCTGCTGGCTGTATTAGCGCTGACGCTTTTGGTGACGGCAGGCTGTGACCCAAACAATGAGAAGGGAACGCCGGGCGGAACGTCGGCAGCCGTAAGCGGGAACAGCGGAACGTCGGCAGGCAGTGCGGCATCTTCTTCGGGAACGCAAACGGCTTCGAAAAAAATGAACATCAAAGTATATTACCCGGATGAGCAGGGAATGAAGCTTATCGCTGTAAAACGCACGATAAAAAGCGATGACGCCGGCAAGTACGCCGAAGCCATGAAGTCGCTGCTTCAGGGGCCAAAGGATAAAGGGCAGATTGCCGTCATCCCGAAACAGGCAAAACTCCGCAGTGTAAAGGTGAAAGACGATGTTGCCTATGTGGATTTTAGCCAGGATTTGGTGAAACAGTTCACGGGCGGTTCTACGGGGGAAGAAATGCTGGTTGGTTCCGTTGTCAACACGCTTACCGATTTCCCGGAAATCAAGAAAGTCCAGATTCTTGTCGAAGGGAAAAAAATCGAAACGCTGGCTGGCCACATGGACCTTTCTGCACCGATTGCCCGGATGGCAAACCTGTTGAAGTAAAACTTGATATTTTGACTTTTCCGATGGATACGCGCAGAAAACCTTGTCTTTCTGCGCGTTTTATGTTAAGATGACAAGAGTATGGCATACTAGAGCCTAGAGTGGCCTGGTGGTGTCACTACCTAAGAAACAGATATTACAGGAGGTCATTTCAGACAATGAAAGTTACGGTTGAGAATGGTGAGAACCAGCAGGTTACTCTGACGATTGAGGTTGAAGCAGCAGAGGTTTCCAAGGCAGTTGAGCGTGCATGCAAACGCCTGGCTAACCGTGTAAATATCCCGGGTTTCCGTAAAGGCAAAGCTCCGCGCATGATCGTTGAGCGCCACGTTGGTAAAGATGCAGTAATGCAGGAAGCTTTCGATCTCGTAGCTCCGAAAGCATTCGGCGATGCTCTGGAAGAGCAGAAAATCGATCCGGTTACCCGTCCGAACATTGATATCGTTACCCTCGAAGAGGGCAAAGACCTCGTTTTCAAGGCTACGGTTACGCCGCGTCCGGAAGTAAAACTGGGCGAGTATAAAGGCCTCAAAGTTGAGAAGGCTGCTGTAGAGATTAAAGATGAAGACGTTGAGAAACAGCTCAAGAACTTCCAGGATCGTCAGGGCAAGATGGTTGACGCTCCGGAAGGCGCTGCTGTTGCTGATGGCGACTTCACGACGCTCGATTTCGAGGGCTTTGTTGATGGCGAAGCTTTCGAGGGCGGCAAAGGCACGGATTACCCGCTGCAGATTGGTTCCGGCAGCTTCATCCCAGGCTTCGAGGAGCAGCTGATTGGCGCTAAGATTGGCGAAGAAAAAGAAGTAAATGTCAAGTTCCCGGAAGAATACCATGCAAAAGAACTCGCTGGCAAAGATGCTACGTTCAAATGCACGGTCCGCAGCATCAAACAGAAAGAGCTGCCGGCTATCGATGACGAACTCGCTAAGAAAGTAAGCACGTTCGAGACGCTCGACGAGCTCAAAGCGGACATCCGCAAGAACCTGCAGGAAAACGCTGAACGCAAAGCAGAAAACGACCAGAAGAGCGCTGCTATCGAGCAGGCTACGAACAACATCACGGTTGATATCCCGGCTGTCATGATTGACAACCGCGTAACGTCCATGATTCAGGAAATGGCTATGCGCCTTGAGCAGCAGGGCATGAAGCTCGAGCAGTATCTGCAGTATGCTGGCACGGACATCGCTAAGATCCGTGAGGACTATCGTGAGACGGCTGAGAAGAACGTTAAGACGGATCTCATGCTGGAAGAAGTTGCTAAGGCTGAGGAAATCAAAGTCGAGGCCAAAGATTTGGATGCTGAGGTTGCTGCTATGGCAGCTGCTTATGGCGCTACGCCGCAGCAGGTCCAGAAAATCATCAAGGAGCAGGGCCGCATCGGTGATCTGGCTGCTTCCGTTCTCCGCAAGAAAACGGCACAGTTCATTATCGACAACATTGCTGAATAAGCAGCCCTGATAATGGGGGTATTTCAATGAGTTATGTACCTATGGTCGTAGAACAGTCCAGTCGCGGGGAGCGCGCTTATGATATTTATTCGCGCCTGCTCAAAGACCGCATCATTTTCCTGGGCGGTCCGATTGATGACAATGTAGCCAATGTAGTGGTGGCACAGCTCCTGTTCCTGGAGTCTGAGGACCCGGATAAGGACATCTACCTCTACATCAACAGTCCGGGCGGCGTTGTCACGGCTGGTTTGGCTATCTACGATACCATGCAGTATATCAAACCGGATGTATCGACCATCTGCATCGGTCAAGCAGCCAGCATGGGCTCGCTGCTCTTGACGGCAGGTGCCAAGGGCAAGCGTTTTGCCCTGCCGAATTCGCGTATTATGATTCATCAGCCGCTTGGCGGTGCGCAGGGCCAGTCGACGGATATCCAGATTCAGGCCCGCGAAATCCAGCGCATCCGCGATGTCATCAACGATATCATCGTGAATGCTACGGGTAAATCGGTTGAAGAGGTTAATGAAGATACGGAACGCGATAATTTCATGACGGCTGAAGAAGCTAAGGCTTATGGTCTCGTTGATGAAGTTATTGTTCGTCCCAAGAAGAGCAAAAAATCGGAATCTAAGGATTAAGGGGGTGGCATGTTGAAGTTTGGGGATGAAAAAGGTCAGCTCAAGTGCTCGTTCTGCGGTAAGACGCAGGAGCAGGTGCGTAAGCTGGTTGCTGGTCCGGGCGTCTACATCTGCGATGAGTGTATTGAACTCTGCAATGAAATCATTGAAGAGGAATTCAGCGAAGATGTAGAGGTAGAACTTAAGGACGTCCCAAAACCGAAGGACATCCGTGCTACCCTTGACCAGTATGTAATTGGACAGGATGAGGCCAAAAAGAGCCTGGCTGTTGCTGTCTACAACCATTACAAACGAGTGACTATGGGGTCGCCCAAAAGCGAAGATGTTGAACTGCAGAAGTCCAATATCCTCATGCTGGGGCCGACCGGCAGCGGTAAAACGCTGCTGGCTCAGACGCTGGCTCGTATCCTGAATGTTCCGTTTGCCATAGCCGATGCTACGTCACTTACCGAAGCCGGCTATGTAGGCGAGGACGTAGAGAATATTCTCTTGAAACTCATTCAGGCTGCGGATTATGATGTGGAAAAGGCTGAGCGTGGTATTATCTACATCGATGAAATCGACAAGATTGCCCGCAAGTCGGAAAATCCGTCGATTACCCGCGATGTATCGGGTGAGGGCGTACAGCAGGCACTGCTGAAAATCCTCGAAGGTACGACGGCTTCAGTTCCGCCGCAGGGCGGCCGCAAGCATCCGCATCAGGAGTTAATCCAGATTGATACGACGAACATTCTCTTTATCTGCGGTGGTGCCTTTGATGGCATTGAGAAGGTTATCGAGGCTCGCCTCGGACAGAAGCAGATGGGATTCGGTGCGGATATCAAGTCCAAGCGCAAGCGCAGTGTAGGCGACAGCCTGCGGAAGCTCCTGCCAGAGGATTTGCTGAAACACGGTCTTATCCCGGAGTTTATCGGCCGTCTTCCGGTTGTTGTTACGCTGGAATCGCTGGATGAAGACGCGCTGGTCAGCATTTTGACGAAACCGAAGAATGCACTGGTGAAACAGTACCAGAAGCTTCTTGACATGGATGGCGTCAAATTGGAATTTGATGACGATGCTCTTCGCCAGATTGCCAAGGAAGCGCTTAAGCGCAAGACTGGTGCCCGCGGCCTTCGCTCAATCATCGAAGCCATCATGCGCAACGTAATGTATGATGTGCCGTCGATTGAGGGCGTAACGGCTTGCCGCGTGACGAAAGATGTCGTTACCACCAAGAAAGACCCTGTACTGACTGTGGCGAAAAAAGCAAAGGTCAGCGAAGAGGAAACTGCCTGATGGCAGCTTAATAAAACGAGGCGCTGCTATGGCAGCGCCTTGTTCATTTTGAAAACAATAGGATGTAAGGATGGAAAATATCGAACAAGGAGGGATAAATATGACGCAAACACGTACCTTGCCATTACTGCCGCTGCGCGGCATGATGGTTTTTCCCTACATGATGATTCATCTCGATGTAGGCAGGGAACGTTCGATGGCGGCGCTGGAGCAGGCTATGGTAGAAGATCGGGAAATCTTCTTGACTGCCCAGCTGGACGCCGAGACGGATAAACCGGGACTTTCCGATATCTATACGGTCGGCACGGTGGCAGAAATCCGCCAGCTGGTAAAAATGCCGGGCGAAAGTGTCCGCGTTCTCGTGGAAGGACAACATCGCGCGATTATCCGCGACTACCGTGAGACCGAAACGTATGCGGAAGTTGATGTCGAAGAATTCAAAGATAAGATTGACACTTCGATGAAGATGGAAGCGTTGAACCGCGCCGTGGTTCATCAGTTTGAAGAATGGGTCAAGCTGTCGAAGAAGATTCCACCTGAGACGCTGGTATCGGTAGCTATTATCGATGATGCCGGCCGCCTCGCTGACCTTATCGCCAGCCATCTAAACCTCAAATTGGAAGTCCGCCAGGAGCTTCTGGGCGCAGTCGATATCAAAGAGCGTCTGGAAAAACTCTATGAGGTATTGACCCGTGAATTGGAAATCCTTCAGCTCGAGCATAAAATCGGCCGCAAGGTCCGCAAGCAGATGGATAAAATCCAAAAGGACTATTATCTGCGCGAACAGATTAAGGCAATCCGTGATGAGTTGGGCGATAAAGACGGCAAGACCGCCGATATTGAAAACGCCAAAGCCAAGCTCGCGGAGGGGGATTATCCCGATGAGGTCCGCAAGGTCGTCGAGCGGGAAATCAATCGTCTCGATGGCATGAGCGGCATGAATGCTGAAAATAACGTCATCCGCAACTATGTGGATTGGCTGCTGGAACTTCCCTGGCGCAAAGAGTCGGAAGACACGATGGACATCAAAAAGGCCCAGAAAATCCTGGATAATGACCACTATGGCTTGAAGAAAGTCAAAGACCGTATCCTCGATTATCTGGCCGTTCACCAGCTGGCCAAGGATAAGAGTGCACCGATTCTCTGCCTGGTTGGTCCGCCGGGCGTAGGTAAGACTTCGCTGGCTTCTTCGGTGGCAAGAGCTACGGGCCGCAAGTTTGTCCGCGCGTCCCTCGGCGGCATTCGCGATGAAGCCGAGATTCGCGGTCATCGCCGGACGTATATCGGTGCAATGCCGGGACGCATTATCGAAGGCATCCGCAACGTGGGGACCCGCAATCCGGTGTTCCTGCTCGATGAGGTCGATAAAATCAACATGGATTACCATGGCGATCCGTCGGCGGCACTGCTTGAGGTGCTCGACCCGGCGCAAAACTCGACCTTTAGCGACCACTATATCGAGGTGCCCTTTGATCTATCCAAAGTCATGTGGATTGTCACTGCCAACAATTTGGGCAATATTCCGCGTCCGCTTCGCGACCGCATGGAAATCATCCAGCTTTCAAGCTATACGGAGATGGAAAAACTGGAAATTGCCAAGCGCTATCTCGTAGCGCGTCAGCGGGAACAGAATGGACTCAAGGCTAAGGATATCCATTTTGGTGCCGGCGTGCTGGCCAAGATCATCCAGGATTACACCAAGGAATCCGGCGTCCGTGAACTCGAGCGCGTTATCGGACAGGTATGCCGCAAGGCTGCCCGCAAGATTGTCGAAGGGGAAGAAGCGCCGATTAAGGTCTCCAAGAAGAATCTCACGGACTTCCTCGGCAAAGTCAAATTCGTTGACAGCAAGGCCAATAAAAAACCACAGGTCGGTGTCGTAACGGGCATGGCCTGGACTGAAGTGGGCGGAACGATTCTGCCTACGGAAGTCTCGGTACTCAAAGGCAAGGGGAAATTGATTCTGACCGGTCAGCTCGGCGATGTCATGCAGGAATCGGCCCAGGCCGGCCTTACCTACATCCGGAGCTGTTCCGATAAGCTGAAGCTTCCGGAAGATTTCTATGAAAAAGAAGATATTCATATCCATCTGCCGGAAGGGGCAATTCCAAAAGATGGACCGTCCGCTGGTATTACGATGGCAACCGCCATGGTTTCTGCTTTGACGGGCCGCAAGGTCCGCAGTGATGTGGCCATGACTGGTGAAATTACCCTGCGGGGAACCGTCCTGCCGATTGGTGGACTCAAGGAGAAGGTCCTGGCTGCCTATCGTGAGGGCATGAAGACCATTATCCTGCCGAAGGATAATGAACGGGATATCGAGGATATTCCGGAATCTGTCCGGGAAAAACTGGAATTTGTTCCAGTTGAGACGATGGACCAGGTATTAAAGACTGCATTGATGTAAAAAGAAAAGCCGACCCCGGGGATGCAGGGCATTCCGCGCCTGCTGGCGTCCCTTCGGGGGCGGCTTTTTTCGCTAAGGAGATGAAAAAAATGGCCAAAGACCGTGTAATCATAACGCAGGGAAAATATGTAGCTTCGGCGGTAAAGCCAGAGCAGTATCCGGAGAATGACCTGCCGGAAATCGTTTTTATCGGGCGTTCCAATGTCGGCAAATCGTCGCTTATCAATTCGCTTACCCGTGTCAACAATCTGGCGCGGGTGTCGTCACAGCCGGGCAAGACGCAGACCATCAACTTCTTTGAAGTCGGTGTCAAGATTGAAGAGGTAGAGGGACGCAAGGCGTTTTATCTTGTGGATTTGCCGGGGTATGGCTATGCCAAGACCGGCAAGGAGAAGCGCAAGATTTGGTCGAAGTTCATCGAAGAATACTTCCTGACTTCGCCGCGGCTTCAATTCGTCTGCCAGCTCATCGATATCCGTCATGACCCGATGGCCTCGGATGTCGAGATGTTCGAGTGGCTGGTGAAGAACAATATTCCCGTGCTTATTGTGGCAACGAAAGCAGACAAGATTGGCAAGAATGCCCGCCAGAAAAATATTGCGGCAATCAAACGAAAGCTCGGGATTGCCGAGGTGCCGGTGCTGCCGTATTCGTCTTTAAAAAATGAAGGGCGTTCAGATTTGCTTGACGTTATCGGGGATAGTTTGGTAGAATAAGAGTAAAGAAATGTGAATCCGATTCACATCTATCAGATTGAACGGGAGGTATACCATGACAGAGCTTACGTCGTTTGACAAATCTTTACTCAACCTTTTGCAGGGAAATCTGCCGGTATGCAGCCATCCGTTTGCCGTGTTGGCCGAGCAGCTCGGAGCGGATGAGCAGACGGTTTTAACTCGGCTCCAGCATTTGAAGCAGGAGGGATACCTGCGCCGTATCGGAACGTTTTTCAATTCCAATAAGCTCGGGTATAAGGGAACTTTGGTTGCCTTGCGCGTGGACCCTGCTTATATGGATTCCGTGGCTGAAGCCATCAATCAATATCCGGGCGCTACGCATAACTATGAGCGCGAGGGACGTTATAATCTGTGGTTTACCTTACTGACGCCGAATCTCAAAACCGAGAAGGAGATTCTCGATGAGGTCGAGGCTCTCCCAGGTGTGGAAGACTTGCTTAATCTGAAGGCAAATAAGAAATACAAAATCAACGTGCAGTTCAAACTGCATTGAGGGGATATTGGGGTAAGAGAAATGGCACAAGAAGTTGCAATGACAGAATTGGATAAGAAAGTCATCCGGGCGCTTCAGGGAGATTTTCCTTTGGTGTCCGATCCTTATCAAGTGCTGGCGGATCAGGTAGGTATCTCAAAAGAAGACTTCCTGGCGTGCGTGAAAAAAATGGAAGAAAGTAACGTCATTCGCAAGATGGGGGCGGTACTCCGTCATCGGGAAGTGGGATTCCGTGCCAATGTTTTAGTAGCATGGGCTGTTCCCACTGAGCAGCTGGATGAGATTGCTGAGAAAATGGCGGCAAGTCCATCGGTATCTCACTGCTATGACCGCAACACGGCACCGGACTGGCCGTATAATCTCTATACGATGGTTCATGGGCACAGCCGGGAAGAATGTGAACGCATTGTCGAAGAACTTGGGCAAGAATGCGGCGTTACCGAGCATACCATGTTATATTCCAAAAAGGAATGGAAAAAGACTTCGATGAAGTACTTTTGTGAATAATAATGCATAAACAATTAAGAGACGGAAACGTCTCTTTTTTTTGTTTACATATTGACAATGATAATCAATGTTGATAATATAATTGACGTGCTATCGATAATGATTATCAACTACGAATGGTATTCAAAAATGAACGCTATTCACTTTTGGAGGATGAGCAGAGGATGACAGGTAAAAGGAAGTTAATGTGGTTAGTTGCGTTAGGGATTTTAGCAAGCGGCAATATGTGGATGATTCCAGCGGAGAATATTGCTGAGGCAGCAGAAGGCAGTTCACCGACAAGTATTCGGCTAAACGACAGTTATGTGCGGCCGGATTATGTCGAGGTCGAAAAGCTTCGTGATACCAAGCAGATTATTGTTATCACGAAGAAAGAAATGGAGGAAAAAGGCTATAAGAGCATTTCGGACGTATTGAAGGACCAGCCCAGTATTAATGTGGGCGCTACGGGCTGGGGGCAAGTGGATATCCGGGGGCAGGGCAGTGAGCAGGCCACGCGCAATATTCAGGTTTTGGTCGATGGGGCGCCAATAACTACCATGGTCAATCATCCCTTGCCGAATAATTATGATTATGTTCCGGTAGAACAGATTGAGAAAATAGAAATTATCCCTGGTGGCGGTTCGGTTATCTACGGCAGCGGGGCGGCAGGGGGCGTGATTAATATTACCACGAACCTTCGCTCCTTGCAGAAGCCGCAGAGCAGTGTGACGTCGGAGTGGAATTCAGATGGTTATCGCAGCAGTTTGAACTATGGCACCAAGGCCGGGGAGAAAATGGCCGTGCAGGCGGGATATGCACGTTTGGATAGGGATTTGTTCTTTGTGAATACGTTCCGCAAAAGCAACTATGTTTATGGCGGTTTTCGCTATGATGCGGACAAGTCCCATAGCGTGGCTTTCCGTTACAGCCATCTGGATGAAGACAGCAAGTTCTTGCAAAATGTAAGCCGCTGGAAGATTGATGCCTATGGACATAATTATCGTCCCGATAAGGCGAGCGATTATTTAAATGGTGACCGGCTGCTGAATACTTACAATATGAGTTATAACCAGAATCTGGGGAAAAAATTCAAATACAGCGGTGATTTTTTCTATACGGATGGCTATTACACCAATACGAAATTTTTTGATGGCAAGATGAAAACTAAGTCCTATGGGTCCCGCATGCGTTGGGATTGGAATTATAGTCCGCGGGATTCACTGCTTATGGGCTTGGACCTTTTTGAACAGGAATCGCATCTGAAATATAAAACTTCTGCCAGCGGGAAATTGATGGACTTCAATTATGATAAAACGACAGAAGCACTGTATCTGCTCAACAAAATGAAAAGAGGCAGGCTGACTTATACCCAGGGCGTTCGCCGGGAGAAACTTATTTGGGAATTTGATAAGGACGGTGGAACAACTGCCCGTCCGATAGGCGGTGTGGATTCTTCCAATCGCTGGAATACCGCAGGCGAGCTTTCCGTAGGGTATCGTTATAACAAATTAGGCAAGCTGTTCCTGCGCTACGAGCGGGGGTATACGTCACCGGATGGGCTGCAAATCTGTGACGAGGTGTATTCGGACCGGAGCAAAAAAGTTTATGCGGCGACCAGTGCACAGGAAGAGCGATATGATTTATGGGAGATGGGCCTGCGGGACAAGTGGGGAGCGTCGACGGTCAGCGTGACGCTGTTTGCTTCGGAAACCAACAATGAGTTGGAACGTCCTTATTTTAAGGGAGCTTATGGTTGGGAGTATAAGACGTATAACATGTATAATACGAAACGCCGTGGCGTGGAGACGAGTCTTTCCCAACGGCTCGGCAAGTTGCGGGTGCAAGAGGGCTATACCTATCTGCATGGCGAGCGGAATTACACGGCTCAAGGCCGGGCTTTGATGGCGGCTCATGGGGCTGGCGAGATTGACTTTACGAATAGCGGGCTGAAAGCCGTGCCAAAACATAAAATCCTGTTGTCAGCCGATTACAAATTCAACAAGCAGTGGAGTGCAAATGCCAAATACACCTTCTTTGGCAAATATAACAACTTTATCAAGGAAGAAGACCGGCATGATGATGGCAACATTGTTCATTCCTATGGCTTGCTGGATTTGAGCTTTAAATTCCAGCAGAATAAAGATTTGATCTGGTATGGCGGTGTAACGAATGTATTGGGCAAAGATTATTATGAGTATGATTCTGCCGGTGGTAGTTTTGCAACGCTGGTTCCTGGTGCCGAACGCACTTATTTTGTGGGTATGAATTATAAATTTTAAGAACAGAAAGGAATTGTGATTATGGATTTTTTTGCATTGTTTCAAAAGGGCGGACTGGTTATGTATCCTATTATGCTGGCGTCCGTTATTGCCTTGACGATTGCGTTTGAACGATTTTTTTACTATCGGAAGGAAGCTTTGCATACGGAGGATTTTTCCAGCAAGATAAATAAGTGTCTGCTGGCTGGTGAACAGGAAAAGGCCGAGACGCTATGCCAGGAGGCAGGAGCGCCGGGAGAAGTACTGCTCACGGCAATGGCAGAGGAAAAATACGGCAAACGTGAGGAAGTTGTGTTAGCGGCCGCGAAGCGTAAAGCCTTGGAATTGCGCCAGTATTTGGAGTATTTGAGTGTTATTGTCACGATGGCGCCGCTTTTGGGGCTTTTAGGAACGGTGACGGGTATGATCCAGTCATTTTCGGTGCTTAATGTGGCAGATGGAGAACCCTTTGCTATTACCGGCGGCGTCGGCGAAGCGCTGGTCGCTACGGCGACAGGGCTGCTGGTAGCTATCATGGCCTTGTGCCTCTATGCGTATCTGTCTCATCGGGCCAATGCCATTATTGCAGATGTAGAATATGTATCCACCATGTATATAGCGGCTGGAGGGGAAGAAGATGCGTATTGATTTGACGGCGCGGGAGGAAAAACCGCGGCTGATGATTATTCCGATGATTGACATTATCTTTTTTTTGCTGGTGTTCTTCATGATGAGCATGCTCACGATGGTGGTGCAGAAAAGTGTGCCGCTGACCCTGCCACAAGCGAGTACCGCTAAAGTCAGCATGGTAGAAAATATTCCGGTTACCGTAACCGCGGATGGTGCTGTGTACTATGAACAGGAAAAGATGAGTCTGGCCGATTTGGAAGATCGACTTTGGAAGCAGAAACAGCAGGGAGAGGTTTCGATTATTTTGCGTGGCGACGCGTCGGCTGATTACGGCAAAGTGGTGCAGGTCATGGATATGATTAAGAATCTTGGCATCACCAAGGTTTATATCGCCACGGATACCAAAGGATAATGGGATGATAGCAGGATGAAAAAGCAAAGCTGGAATTATTATTTTGCAATGGCAGCCGGTACCCATGGACTGGTTTTGGCGCTGCTCGCTGTGGCGGGCCTTGGGTGGTTGTCTGGTGAACCGGAAGAACGGCCAGCGATTGAGGTAGGCTTTGTGGCTGAAGCTGCGGTTAATGGTATGGCTGGCGGTTCCAGTGGGGAAGAAGGCAATAAAAAGAGTCCTGGCCCCAAAATAAAGACGGCTTCGGTGGCAGCAGTAGAAAAATTGCAAAACCTGCGGGGGCATTCGCTGGAAAACGCTCAGAAGAGGCCGGATAAAATGACAGCCGCAGCTGCTGAAGCGGCTATTGCGGAGGCTGCGGCTGCCTTGGATGATGCTGGGGCTGAAGCAGGAACTGCAGAAGGGAAAAATGGTGCCGATTCTGCGGCGGGAACCAGTGGCGGCAGTGGTACTGCCGCTGGCACAGGTGGCAGTGGTGCTGGCCAGTCGTCGGGACTGGGGGACGGCTTTACCGCGAATGGGGATGGTACCTATACCGCCGCCAGTGCGGAGGGAATAAGTTATCAGGTGTTGCAGGATGCCAATGCAATATACCCTGAGGAGGCCCGCAGCATTGGATACAGTGAGGCAGTGGAAGTTGTGGCCAGAATCATGGTAGGGCTGGATGGCAGCGTGGAAAGTGTTACGATAGTAAGCAATCCGCCGCCGCTAGGCTTTCGGGAAGCGGCCCAGGAGGCATTGTGGAGCATGCGCTTTGCCCCCATTTATTATCAAGGGGTAAATATCCGGGTGCCGTTTGAAAAACACTTGATTTTTCAGCCATAACGGGATGAATCGTTGAAATAGGAGAATGAAGGTTATGAAGTTAGAACATTATCTGCAAGGGCTCAGTGCGGAGAAGCGGACTGTGCTGCTGGGGAGGGAAACAGCGGATCCCTTGCACGAAGCTTTTGCCAGTAAGCGAGTGGTACATGCCGGGCTGATGGGGGCACCGATTGAAAGGGAGGAGCAGCAGGAAGCTTACCAGAAAGCTTTGCAGGTTCCGGCCAATCGCAATCGTCAGCATGCGCTCTATGTCCATATTCCCTTTTGCCAGACGAAATGCCTTTATTGTGGCTTCTATCAGAATGCTAGCAAACAGGAAGTGGAAGATGCCTATGTAAAGAATCTGCTGAAGGAAATTGCTGCGGAGGCTGACAGTCCGCAGCTAAAGGGGACGCCGATTGATTGTGTCTTTATTGGCGGAGGGACGCCAACTTCCCTGTCAGCCGATAATGCGGCGGCGTTACTGCAGGCGATACAGAAGTCGTTTACGCTGGTGGAAAATTGTGAGGTCACTTTGGAGGGGCGCATTCACGATTTAGTACCAGAAAAGATTCATGCCTGGCTCGAAAACGGTGTCAATCGTATTTCGCTGGGAGTACAGTCTTTTGACACGATTTTGCGCCAGCGGCTCGGGCGTCTGGACACCCGGGAAGAAGTGCTCAGACGGATAAAGCTCTTGAAATCGTATGATGTAACAGTGATTGTCGACCTTATCTATGGGCTGCCAGGGCAGACGATGGAGCGGTGGATGGCTGATATAAAGACGTTGGCGGAAGCTGGAGTGGATGGCATGGACCTTTACCAGTTAAATATTTTTCCTGGGGGGCCACTGGCCAGAGCCGTGGAAAATGGGGCAGTGCCGCCTTGTGCCGATATTGCCGGGCAGGCAGATATGTATATTGCGGCGCGTGATTACCTTTTGGGCGAAGGTGTGGAGCGCCTGAGCTTGTGCCATTGGCGGCGCACGAAACGGGAGCGCAGCTTGTATAACAGCTTAGCTAAAGCTGGGGCCGATGTGTATGCCTTCGGCTGTGGGGCTGGCGGTCATTTCGGCGGCATCAGCTGGATGAATCAGCGGTTGTTACCAACATATCAGGAGGAAAGGGAAAAGGGCAGCAAGCCGATTATGATGGCTGGTCATCAGGTGGAGGCTCAGCTGGGGCAGATTTGTGACAACATTATCTGTGACCTGGAAAAAGGCTTTGTGGACTTCCGCCGGTTGGTGATTGCTGACAGCTGTTTGGAAGAATTGGAAACCGTGCTGGCGTTGTGGCAATCCCGAGGACTCCTCGTGGAGGATTTGGGCGTTTACCGTCTTACCAAGGCAGGAGAATTTTGGTATATCAGCCTGACGCAGAGCCTGGTGGAATGTGTGCAGGTGCTTTGGGAAAAAAAGGCGGAAGCACTGGCAGAAGAGCTGAACGGCAAGGTGGCAGATAATTTGGATGAAGTGCTGGCAGAGATGCTGCCAGAGGCTACGGCTGCCAGGCGGCAGGAACTGGCCGGAGAAATTCCGGTGGCAGTGCGAATGATGCTTCGTCATTCCAGCAAGGAAGCGTTACAGAAAATGTTGGCGGATATGCCTCAGGCGATGCGGGAAAAGATGCTGGCCAAGGCTGGCGTTTAATTTTTCTTTAGCTAATGAGAATGAATATTATTATAAGGAGGGTGCGTATGGAATTGGTATGTCCGGAACGGTGGCAATTTGATTGGCGGCGGCTGGTTTTGCGCCCGTTACCGCTATCCTGTCTATGTCATGTGGTGGGAATTGGCGGAGCATGTTTGCTGTTTGCCTTTTACAATGCGCCGGAGGAACCAGTAAGCACTGCCGAAGAGATACAGGTAGAGATGATTCCTGCGGGTCAGATTGATAGTGGCGGCGGTCAATTGAGCGGGAAGGGCATGCCGGTCATAAAAAATCCTGCGCCGGCGCCAATGTCAAAAGTCAGGGAACCAGCTGTCTCTGGGCAGCCGTTAGCAAATGCCGCCGAGACGCCGGATGGACTGGTGGCTGCTGGGGGAACAGGCAGCAGCGGCACCTCAGCGGCTTCCGGCCCTGCAGGCGTCGGCTCAAGTGGTGATGGGGGAGCGGGCAGTGCCGCCGGTGGCGGTGGAACAAGCACGGCCGCAAGTGATACTGCTCCTGCGGAAAGCCTGGGCAGTATTGCTGCCCGCTTTGCCGCAGAGGTGGAAGCAAATAAGGAGTATCCCTACATGGCGGTCAAGCGTGGCGAAACTGGTGTAGTAAGTGTTACGGTAACGCTGTCGTCAGCGGGGAACATAGAAAGCGTTTATATCAGCGGTTCATCTGGTTCGAATCTGCTGGATAAAGCTGCTTTGCAGGCGGTCAGAAGTTCCTGTCCCTTTTCCCATGGCGCGGGCAGGAGCATAACGATGACTGTTCCGATACATTTTTCAATGAGTTCGTAATAGTGAGAAGGAGGAAAAGATGAAGATATTGTTAACGTATTCCAGTAAAACTGGAAATACGAAAAAAGTGGCCGAAGCCATTGGGGAGGCCTTGCAGCTGCGGGCGGTCCCGGTGGAGGAAAAGCCGGCTGTCACCGGATATGACCTGGTTATTGCTGGCTATTGGGTGGATAGAGGCACGGCGGATGCCAAAATGAAGGACTTTCTGGGAAAGTTGACAAGTCAAAAAGTGGCACTGTTTGCCACCTTGGGGGCTGAGGCAAATTCCGAGCATGCCACCCAATGCCTGGAGAATGGTGCGGCGCTTTTAGGTGAAGGCTGTGAAGTGGTGGGGCGGTTCATCTGCCAGGGAAAGGTTGCGGATGAAATGGTAGACATGATGAAAAATATGTTTCCTGCCGGGCATCCGCATGCAATGACACCCGAGCGGTTAGCACGGATTGAAAAAGCTGCCACGCACCCGGATGCAGCCGATTTGGCGGCGGCCAGGGAATATTTTAGCCGCTTGTGTTTGGACAGGCAGTGAGGTGGTGAAGCGGTGTAAATGTCTATTATCGTTGAAAAAATATGCTGCTCGCGTAAGGGGCGGGCAATCCTGCAGGATGTTTCGCTAATGGTGCAGGTGGGGGAAATAATGGGACTGTTAGGACCTAATGGTGCTGGCAAGACGACCTTAATCCGCTTGTTGGCGGGACTTGCGCGGCCAGATTCCGGACGCATTTGCATGTTTGGAGAAGACGCGGCGAAGCGCAGTGTCAAATTCCGCCGTTTGATGGGACTGGTGCCCCAGGAAAATACCTTTGAGAGTGAGCTTACCATTGAACAGAGCATGCTATGCAGTGCGAGACTCTATGGTATTGCTAATGCCCGTGCAAAGGTGGAAGCGGTCTGCCGGGAGTTTCAGATTGGCAGCTGGCGCAAGAAATATCCCGAGAAGCTGTCGGGGGGAATGAAACGGCGGGCGATGATTGCCCGTGCGATGCTTTCAAGTCCCCAAGTCCTGCTGCTGGATGAGCCAAGTGTAGGGCTTGACCCGGATATGCGTCAGGAAATCTGGCAGGCGGTTAAAAAACTAAAGGCGGCAGGGAAAACCGTTCTAATCACAACGCATTATATGGAAGAAGCCGAGAAGCTTTGTGACCGGATTGCGTTTTTGCGGGCGGGGCAGGTGATTTACCAGGGGACTACGGCCGGTATGCGGCAAAAGATTTCGCCGCAGCAGGAGATCAGCCTCGAAGATGCTTTCGTGGCATTGGCGTTAGCGGGGAGGCGGACTGGATGATGGGCGGTGTTCAGGCGGTATTTTATCGTGAGATGCTGATGCTGGTCCGCCGGATTGGCGGCCTGGGCTATCTGTTCTCGGGGCTTTTGTTTCCGATGATTTACCTCTTGGCCTTCGGCTGGGGGCTGGGGAATAACATATCCGTAGCTGGTGGGTACATTGCCTACTTGGCGAAAGGGATGCTCGCGATAACCGTAATGATGAACGCGTTTCAGCAGACGGCGTTATCGGTTAGTGCCGCAAGATTTTATTACCGCACGTTTGCCGTTTTGCGGTTAAGTCCGATAAGTGATGGCGCTATTGTTTTGGGTATTGCGCTGGCGGGGACTGTCCGCGCGCTGCTGGCGGCGGCAGTAGTCTTTATTGCGGCAAAATTGTTCTTCGGGATAGCGGTATTGACTGGGCCGGGATTCGTTGGCCTGGTGCTTACGGCGTTTGCGTTTGCGGCTTTTGGCGTAGCCGTGGGATTGTCGATAAAAGGACAGGAGCAGTTTTCTATTGTGATAAATTTCTTTATCACACCGATGACATTTTTTTGTGGCTCCTTTTTTCCAATTGCCAATCTGCCAGAAGTTGTGCAGGACATCGTGCGCTTTTTGCCGCTGTCCCTTACCAATCAGCTGCTGCAGGCCACAAACTTTGTGGGTGAGGCTGGTATCGCCGCTTTGGCGTTGGTGTTTTTTATGACGGTTATTTATCTGTACAGTACCTATCGGGTACATAACTACAGTGAATTTTGATGGATGTTTTTGAGATTTTTAGAGAAAGAGGATTTTCATGATTAGAAAACTTGCAAAAAAGAAACGTACTTTACTGGTTGCAACGGTTTTAGGAACGATGACAATGGGAAGCTGCGTCGCAGCAGAGGCGGCTGCTGACGATACGATACAGACGCGTGACGTAGTCGTGACGGCCTCGCGTACGGAGCAAGAGGTGAAGGAGACGCCTGCTGCCGTAGAAGTTATCACGAAAGAAGATATCGAGAATACAGGAGCGGAGACTTTGGCGCAGGCTTTGGAGATGGCGGCGGGCATCAACGTGCTGGAAAATGGCATGGTGGGAAATCAGTCCTCCATTCGCGGCATGAACACCAATCAGACGCTTATCATGATTGACGGGCGGCGGGTGCGCACGGAAAATACCAGTGAGACGCAGAATTACTACGAACTTCAGCGCGTCAATATGGATGAGGTAGAACGCGTGGAAATCGTGCGCGGTGCCGCAAGTTCTTTGTATGGTTCGGAAGCATTGGGTGGTGTCATCAACATCATCACGAAAAAACCGGGCACTCGGGGCGGTTCTGCCTCGGTGGATTGGACTTCCCGCCAGCAGGATACGGGCTTCCGCTATGATTTGGGTAAGGAAGGCAAATGGGCCTGGGCTATGAACGGCAAGGTATCCGATGTGCGCCGCCGTATGAAGGACACTGCTTCCAATCAATATGGAAAGCGGTATTATTTCGGGCTCGATGGCCGCATGGATGTAGCTAAGAATAAAAAACTGGATTTCTTTGTCAATCACTTGTATGAGGACCTTTATATGATTGATTCGGCAAAGGCTGGCACGGATTATGACCATCGCCGCATTTCCACCGGCCTGAAATATTCGGGCAAGGATCATTTGGGTGAATACGAGGCGCAGGCATATTACACGTATTTTGATAAAGACCAGCGCACGCGCAGCCGTCTGACTCATGCGTTAACCAGTTTTGATGATATGACGTTTAATTCCTACATTGCCGATGGCCGCCGCACGTTCAATCTGGATGACCGGAATACGCTGACGGTTGGCGGGGAATTCCGTCAGGAAGATTACGAGAGCACCCGCATCAAAAAAGGTTCGCTCGGAACGGTAACCCATGAGGGAATCACCAATAATATCGGCAAGGTATCGATGGATTATGGTGCGCTTTATCTGCAGGATGAATATGCCGCGAACAAACGCTGGCTGCTGATTCCTTCGGTGCGTTGGGATCATAACAATGATTTTGGCGATGAGGTTACCGGAAAACTTGGTACGACCTATAAACTCAGCAAGCGCACCCGCTTTAAGGCCAATGTTGGTTCTGCTTATCGTGCCCCGACGGCTTCGGAACTTTACTTCTTCTGGAAGCATACGCCGACGGCTGCGATGACGGTAAATATCCAGGGCAATCCAAACTTGAAGCCGGAAAAGGCAATGATTTTTGATGGCGGCTTTGAGGCAGAACGGGGGCGTACGTCAGGGAAAATAACCTATTTCCACAACAAAGTTGATAATCTTATAAATCTGAATACGAAATTTGGTTATGTGCCGGGAACTGGCATGGTTGCCAATGGTATTTATGAAAATGTCGATAAGGCAACAGTACAGGGCTTAGAGGTCGAAGGCAGACAGAAACTCGGCAGCCGCTTTACCCTGCGCAGCACTTACACCTATCTCGATGCTCAGGATGACAACAGCGGGGAGCGTTTGACCGGCCGTGCCCGCCATAAGACTTCCTTGCAGCTCATGTATAAAGATAAGGGGCATGGAATCGATGCGACGCTTTGGAACGACTGGCTCGATGGCTACCGCTATTCGTCAAGCGGTAAAAATGGCTCGACGGGAGCAAGCATCATGAATGTGGTGGTCAATAAGAAAATCGGGAAACAGGCCAGTGCTTATTTTGGCATCAACAATCTTACCAATCGCAAGAATGACGTCCTTTATTATGATGGACGCATCTGGCGTGGCGGTGTGAAAGTAACGTTTTAACGGTTTTTCTGGGGAGGTTATTTGATGGAACTTGCGGTAACACCAGCGCATCCCAGGACACGAAAGCGGTTTTGGGCGTTAGCTGGCGGCCTGCTCTTTTTAGGAGCGGCGTTGCTGTTTAGTATCTGTCAGGGGGCAGCGGTTTTTTCACCGCTGTCGGCCTGGCAGATTTTGTCTGGGGGTGCCGGACAGGAAAACTTTACCATACTGTACCACATCCGCTTGCCACGTTTGATTACCGGGGCTTTGACCGGTGTGAATCTGGCACTGGCCGGCTGTATCCTGCAGGGGATTTTGCGCAATCCTTTGGCAGATCCGGGGATTATCGGGGTGTCGGCAGGGGCGGGACTGGCAGCGATGGCCGTCATGATTCTATTGCCCAATCTGGCATCGCTGGTGCCAATGGCCGCTTTTTCCGGAGCGTTGGCGGCAGTTGCCCTGGTGTTTTTCCTGTCTTGGGAAAATGGAATACATCCGCTGCGCATGGTACTGGCCGGGGTGGCGGTGGCAGCCTTCTTCGGCGGTGCCATGACGGCGTTGATGGTGTTTTATTCCGACCGGGTTCAGGGAACGGTCAATTGGATGGCCGGGGGCTTTGCGGCCCGCACCTGGAGCCATGTGTATATGGTGCTTCCCTATACGCTGCTGGGGCTGGCGGGAACTTTTGCTGGCAGCTGCTGGCTGAATGCGCTGCAGATGGGCGAAGATACGGCACGCAGTTTGGGGGTGCGCGTGGAACGCGTGCGTCTTTATTTGCTGGTGCTGGCTGCTTTATTGGCGGCGTCAGCCGTCAGCGTGGCCGGTATGCTGGGCTTTGTGGGACTCGTAGTCCCGCACATGGTCCGGCTGCTGACAGGGGCAGATTTTGATTATTTGCTGCCAGCTTCAGCTTTATGGGGCGCAGCCTTAGTCGTTGGGGCAGATGCAGCGGCCCGGGTTGCCTTCGCGCCGATAGAAATTCCCGTAGGTGTTTTCATGTCGTTTTTGGGAGCACCGTTTTTCCTGTACCTGTTGCGGCAGGGCATGCAAAGGGGGCACTAAAGATGGCAGAACGCGAAACACTGCTGTTGGCGAACAAGCTGCGATTGGAATACGGTGGCAAGGTGGTGGCTGATGGATTGGATTTGGCGATTCATCGGGCGGAAATCACGGCGATAATCGGGCCAAATGGTTCGGGCAAATCGACACTTTTAAAAGCCCTGGCAAGGTTGCTCCGGCCGGGAGCAGGCAGTATCAAGCTGCGGGGGAAAGATTTGTGGTCTCTTTCGGAAAAAGAGGTGGCGCAAAAGATTGCCTTCATGCCTCAAAGTGCCTCAATACCGCCGGATTTGACGGTGGCGGAGGTGTTGCGTATGGGGAGGCTGCCCTATCGCAGTTTTTGGCGTTCCTGGCAGGCCGGTGATGATGTCATTTGTCAAAAGGTGTTGCAGCTTACCGGACTTACGGCATTTGCCCAGCGGTCAATGGGGGCGCTGTCCGGCGGCGAGCGCCAGCGGGCGAGACTTGCCCTCGCGCTCGCACAGGAGCCACAAATCCTGCTCCTCGATGAGCCGACTACCTATTTGGATATCCGTCATCAGCTGGAACTTATGGCGATAGTGTCGAGCCTGCATGAGAAAATGGGGCTGACAGTGGTTATGGTGCTGCATGACCTCAATCAGGCTGTGCGTTATAGCCAGCGGCTGGTGGCCATGAAAGCGGGGCGCATCCTTGCCGATGGTGAGGTGGCTGAGGTCTTTTCCTGTGAACTGGTGCGCAGGCTGTATGGCGTGGAAAACGAAATCAAAACCGTAGAGGTTCATGGCCAGCGGCAACAGGTATTTTTCCCGTCGGCGGTGATGGGAGTATAAGCGAGTAAAAGGAGAAAAATATGCGAAAAACTATGGGCCTGCTGGCATTGATTTGCTTGTTGGGGGCGGCGGCTTGTTGGCTGCTGCCACAGGCAGAGACAGCAGTAAAGGAAACGGATACCCGTCAGGTAACCGATAGTGCGGGGCGGGAGGTGACGATTCCTAAGCATCCTAAGCGGGTCGTCATCCTCAATGCTTCCAATTTGGACCTTTATGTCGCCGCTGGTGGTGCAAAGGCGGTAGTGGGAAAGCCGGTGTCTCAGGCACTGGCACCAAGTGTAGCCGAGGCAGTGGCCGAAGCGGAGGAAGTCGGGATTATCCATTCGCCGGATGTGGAGAAAATCTTGAGTTTAAAACCGGATTTGGTCATCGGTACCAATGTGCCCTACCATACGAATTTGGCAGATACCTTATCCCAGGCAGGGATTCCGCTTTATGTACAGTCCCTCGACAGCCTTGAGGATTTGAAGACTGCACTGGCTTTTTACGGTTCGCTGACGGGCCAGGAAGCCCAGGCACAGGACGTGTCGGATAAGCTTATGGCGGATATTGCAGCGGTCAAACAACAGGCCGCAGGGAGGACGCCGCCTAAGAGTCTGATTCTCTTTGGTTCCCCGGAAAGTTTTAACATGGGAACGTCCAAGTGTTTTACGGGAAATCTGCTGAATGAATTAGGCGGTGGCAATATTGCCGATAGAGCTATGGGCGATGGCGGTTATCTGCCCCTTAGCATGGAGTTCGTGGCAAGGGAAAATCCGCAGGTGATTTTTGTCATTACGCATGGCAATGCCGCTGAACTCGAAAGCAAATTGCGGCAGGAACTGGCTGCTAGTGAAGCCTGGCAGAATGTGGCGGCTGTACAGACCGGCAAGGTGTATGTGCTGCCTTATGAGTTGTTCGCGGTAAATCCTGGGATACGGACCGCCGATGCGATGAAGGTGTTGGCCAAGGCATTATATCCTTGAATTGCCGGATGATGATTGTGTTTAGATGATAAGCATGGCTTTTTTTTGCTTAGTTTTTATGGTAGAATGTAAACAGTGTTTTTTTACAAAAGATATTGTTTACATATAGAGGGAGTATCGCCATGATTAATCAAAAAATGTATGAACTCGGTACGAAGAAATCTACCATCCGCACGATTTTTGAATTTGGGCGCAAACGGGCGGCTGAAGTCGGTGAGGAGAATGTCTACGACTTCAGTCTCGGCAATCCAAATGTACCGACGCCGGAATTTATCAAGCAGGCGGCTGTCGATATTCTGATGAATTCGGAGCCAAGTGCTGTCCATGGCTATACGGTGGCACCGGGCAATCCGCAGGCACGCGAGGCACTGGCTAAGAGCGTCAACAAGCGGTTCGGCACGAACTTTGCGGCCAAGAACTTCTTTATGACGGCTGGTGCGGCGGCCGCTATCACGATTTGTTTTAAGGCACTGGCGCAGCCGGAAGATGAATTTATCACGTTTGCGCCGTTCTTCCCCGAGTACCGTGCGTTTGTCGAATCCGTTGGCGGTAAGCTCGTAGTCGTGCCAGCACAGCCAGCCGATTGGCAGATTGATTTTGCTGCCTTTGAAAAGCTCGTGACGAATCATACGAAGGCGGTCATCGTCAATTCGCCGAACAATCCAAGCGGTGCCGTTTACTCGGAGGAGACGATAAAAAAACTCGCCGACATACTGCGCCGTAAGGAAGAGGAGTACCATCATCCCATCTTTATCATTTCCGATGAACCGTACCGCGAGATTGCGTTTGAGGGCTACACGGTGCCGTATGTGCCGAAGTTCTATGACAACACGCTGGTCTGCTACTCCTACAGCAAGTCGTTCTCGCTGCCGGGTGAGCGTATCGGTTACATCGTCGTGCCGGATGAGGTGGCAAACTTTGGTAAAGTGTATGGCTCGATTGCCGGAGCTGCCCGCGTGCTCACGCATGTCAATGCGCCGTCGCTCTGGCAGCTTGTCATCGGCCGCTGCGCCGATATGCCGTCGGATATTTCCACGTATGTAAAGAACGGCCAGCTGCTCTATCAGGGGCTCATTGATGCCGGCTTTGAGTGTGTCAAGCCGCAGGGGGCGTTCTATCTCTTCCCGAAATGCCTGGAAGAGGATGACTACGCGTTCTGCGAGCGGGCAAAGAAATATGACCTGCTGCTCGTGCCAGGCACGGACTTTGGCTGTCCTGGTTATTTCCGCGACGCGTACTGCATCAAGACCGAAACGATTGAAAAATCTTTGCCGCTGTTCAAGAAGCTGGCTGAAGAATATAAGAAGTAAATTATTACAAAAATGACCTGTCAAATGACAGGTCATTTTTTGTTGGCGAATTTGTGAGATATTTGTCAGAGCTGACAGGAATTTGACCGGTGGGGAAGAATATAATATGTTAGAATTGTTTGAAATGTCACAAAGTAAAGGATTGTTGATTATGCCGGCGGTGTCCGGCATGATGGGGATTGGATGTAAGGGAGTGATGACTGGTGGCAGAAAATGAACCGATGGTAGAGGTCTTTATCTATGAGACGCGTCAGTTCCTTGAGCAGTTGGAGCAGGTCGCGCTTGCAAGTGAAGACAGCGGCAGCTTCCAGCCAGAGGATGTCAACGAAGTTTTTCGGGCGATGCATACCATCAAGGGCTCGGCGGCCATGATGCTCTATGATGAAATCTCACATCTGGCCCATGCGGTGGAGGATATCTTTTTCTATATCCGCGAGCTGCATCCCGAGAAGATTGATGTGTCTGCGGTGACGGATATCGTGCTGACGGCCGTGGATTTCATGAATGGCGAGATGGATAAGCTCGACAGTGGTGCTCAGCCCGATGCTTCGAGTGAGGAATTGCAGAAATCAACGCATGAGTTTTTGCGGAACTTCAAACTGGAAAATGGGCATGATCCCGATGTCGACCTGCGCAAGGCGAAAAATAAGACGCCAAAAGCGGCAGAACCGGCTGAACCTGCTAAGCAGCAGTATTTCATTCAGGCTGTGAAACCCGAAGAGGTCAAGACGGAAACCGGCAGCAGCCATGTCTATAAGGCTGTGCTCCAATTTGACCCCGAGGGCGGAATGGTGGAGGTCCGGGCGTTTGGTGTAATCAATCGCTTGGAGGACCAGGCCAGCGAGCTGCACTATCTGCCGGAGAAGATCATCGAGGATGAGACGGCCGCCGATACCATCATTAAGGATGGTTTTAAACTCTGGTTCACGACAGGGCTCGGCGTCGAAGAGGTCCGCAAGCTGCTGGATGAGACGATGTGCCTGACGGGGCTGGAACTCACAGAGCTTTCGTCGACAGCCGAGTGTGAGTATTGGCCGACGCCAAAGCAGAAGGCGGCACAGGCAGTCGAAGAGGCATCGCCAATCGTGCCGGTAAAGCCGGAGGCGAAACCATGGCCGGCGCCGATGAAGCAGGCTGGCCATGAAGGGCATGAGTCGCAGATGATAAGTGTCCGCGTGGATAAGCTCGACCGGCTGATGGAGCTGGTCGGCGAAATGGTCATCGCCGAGTCGATGGTCACGCAGAATCCGGATATCCGCGGGATGGAGCTTTCGAATTTTGACAAGGCGGCCCGGCAGCTGCACAAGATAAACGGCGAGCTGCAAGACCGCGTCATGGCGCTCCGGATGGTGCCACTTGAGGCGACGTTCAAGAAGATGAACCGCATTGTGCGGGATATGACGAAGAAGCTGGGCAAACAGGCAAAGCTGATGCTCGTTGGTGCGGACACCGAGGTCGATAAGAATGTCACGGAGCATATCGGCGACCCGCTGATGCATATCATCCGCAATTCCATCGACCACGGCATTGAGATGCCCGAAGTGCGCAAAGAAGCCGGCAAGCCTGAGCTGGGGACGGTCGTGCTCTCCGCGCAGAATGCCGGTGGTGAGGTCGTCATCCGCATTGAGGATGATGGCGGCGGCATGAATCGCGACCGCATCATGAAAAAGGCGAAAGAGAAAGGGATACTGACAAAACCTGAGGAGGAGTACACCGACCAGGAAGTCTACAGCTTTATTTTTGCGCCGGGCTTTTCGACGAAGGAACAGGTCACGGAGTTTTCCGGGCGCGGTGTTGGCATGGATGTCGTCGTATCGAATATCAAGGCTTTGGGCGGCACCATAACGGTCGACAGCAATCCCGGCAAAGGCAGCGTGACCATCATCCGCATTCCGCTTACGCTGGCAATTGTGGAAGGAATGTGCATTAAGGTGGGTGGCTCTGGATATACGATACCAATCAGCTCGATTCGCCGCTCGTTCCGGCCCGAGGAAGGGGATGTTTTCCTCGATGTTTCGGGACAGGAAATGTTTATGGAGGAAGGGAGTCCCTGTCCGATTGTGCGGCTTCACAGGCTCTACGATATTGATGGGGCCAAAGAGCAGCTGACAGAAGGCATCCTGCTGGTGACGGAGGCAGATGACCACTATCTGGGCATCTTTGCCGATGAATTGGTGGGGGTTCAGCAGATTGTCGTAAAGCCGGTGCCGGGGTATATCCAGGCGATGACGAAGATGACCGGCATTACGGGCTGTACGATTTTGGGCGATGGCAGCATCAGCCTTATCATCGACCCGGGTAAACTCATGGGACTGCTGGTGGAATAATAGGAGGAACGGAAATGGATGAAGAACTCCTGCAAGAGGAAGATACCCAAAAGGATAAATACCTGACCTTTACGCTGGGCGAGGAGCTCTATGGCATCGATATCCGTGTGGTTATCGAGATCATTGGCATCCTGCCCATTACCAAGGTGCCCGAGGTGCCCGACTATGTGCGCGGTATCATCAACCTCCGCGGCAAAATCATCCCGGTTATCGACATGCGGCTGCGGTTTGGCCGGGAGTTCCGGCCCTATACGGACCGCACCTGCGTTATCGTTATCGAGGTCAAGGAGGTACTGCTCGGGCTTATCATTGACGGGGTCAGCGAGGTGCTGTCGATACCGGAGGGGCAGACGGTGGTGCCGCCGGAACTTAAGGCGGCGAGCAACCGCTATATACGGAATATTGGCAAGCTGCCAGACAGCAAAGTCGTGCTTTTACTGGATTGGGAAAAACTTTTCGATGTGGAAGAAGAAAAGATGCTTAGCGGGATGAATGAGGAAAGAGGGACCGAAGATGGAACTGTTTAAGAATACGAAAATCAGTACCAAGCTGGTGGCATTGACCGGAATACTCGGAGCCTTGATTTTGGTGACGGCGGTTTGCTTCCTCTGTTTTTTGAGCTCGGTAAGTGAACAGTATCAAAAAGTCTATGACGAAGATGCGTATGCGGCTACGTTGGCGACGCAGGCAGGAAAAATTTTTACCGAGTCACGCAATGAATATACGCGTTTTTTGACTCGGGTAGATCCGGTGATGCGGCAGGAAGCCATGGCCAATATGCAAAAGCGTGATAAGGAACTGGATGTGGTTTTTGGCGAACTGGAAAAGCGGGCTATTTCCGTTGATGCCAAAAAGGTGATGAGTGATATCCGTGGGCAGATTGATACATTCCGCAGCCAGCGTGATGCGCTGATTAAAGCACAGCCGTCACCGGGCGCGCCAGTGGAGAATTTGCCAGAAGCGCAAAAAGCATCGGAAACGGGCTACAAGCTTGCACAGAGTTTTGATTCCGTGATGGAAATGGGCAATACGAGTACGCAGGCAGAGTTCCGGAAAATCAAGGAAGAAATCGACAAAATCATGTTGATTTCGGTCATCAATATTACGATAGTCGTGATTTTAGCCATGTTCTTTGGCATGCGTTTGGCCCGTAATATTGGCAGCCGGATTGATCGTATGGCGGCTGCAGCTGAAGTGATAGGCAATGGTGACCTCAGTCAGCCCATGAAGCCGGAAAATAACGATGAAATTGGCCAGGCTGTTGCGCATTTCGAGCAGATGCGCCAGAATCTCAATCAGTCGATGAACAATATCCATGTGGCGGCAGAACAAGTGGCGGCAGGTTCGCGCAACGTTTCCGAGGCTAGTGTGTCACTTTCGCAGGGAGCTGCCGAGCAGGCGTCTTCGGTGGAGGAGCTTTCGGCGTCGATTTCCGAGATTTCGTCGCAGACGGCCAGCAATGCGGAAAATGCCGACAAGGCCAATAGTCTCACGATACAAGCGCGGCAGCAGGCAGCTGTTGGGGACGCTGATATGAAGGAAATGTTGGCCGCGATGGAAGCGATCAATACGTCTTCGGCGAATATCTCTAAAATTATCAAGGTAATTGATGAGATTGCTTTTCAGACCAATATCCTGGCGTTGAATGCCGCGGTAGAGGCTGCACGTGCTGGACAGCATGGAAAGGGATTTGCCGTGGTGGCAGAAGAGGTGCGGAATCTCGCAGCACGCAGTGCCAAGGCGGCCAAGGAAACGACCGAACTCATCGAGGATTCGATTACGAAGGTCGAATCTGGCCGGGCGATTGCAGGTAAGACCGCAGAAGCCCTTATGACGATTATGAGCAATGTATCGGAAGTGGCCGATATCGTAAGCTCTATTGCCAAAGCTTCCAGCGAGCAGAAACTGGCGTTGGAGCAGATTGACCAGGGAGTTCTGCAGGTGTCGCAGGTAGTACAGGCGAACTCGGCGACATCAGAGCAGGCTGCATCGGCGAGTGAAGAACTCAATGCGCAGGCTTCCCGCTTGCGTGAGACGGCGGATCAATTCCGCTTGGCAGTAGATCGTTCCGCAAGGAAAAATTACGATAGACCAGCTCCAGCGCCTAAGATGGTGGCAAGACGGGGGAAAGCACCGGGTCCCGCTGTGGAAACGACGCCGGAAGCCAAAGCCTATACCTATGCCGATGATGAGAAAGGATTTGGGAAATACTGATGGAAGATTCGGTATTTCTGGCATATGCGAGCATTGTGGATCGCGAATTTGGCATACAGTTGCCGCGGGAAAAGAAGGCACTGTTAGAATCCCGTCTGCAGCGGTTATTCCATGAAGGCGAAGAGACGGCCAAATATCGCGATGCCGCAGGCTTCTTGAAAGCACTGAAACAAGATGGCACGGGGCGCCTTTTAAAGGTGCTGGCGGAGGCCATTACCACGCACCATACGTTTTTTATGCGTGAGGCGGACCATTTCTGGTTTTATCGGGATACGGTGCTACCCTGGATTGCATCATCGGTTCAGGACGGCGATATCCGTACCTGGTGCGCGGCTTGTTCTACCGGGCAGGAAGCTTATACGCTGGCAATGCTGCTGCAGGACCAGTTTGGCCTGCAGGGGTCGCGGTGGGAAAAGACCCTGCTGGCTACCGACCTTTCAACGGAGGTGCTCGAAACCGCCAAGGCGGGAGTATATGAAAAAGAATCCCTAATGGGGATGCCGGAAAACTGGCTGCGCGGTTATTTTCATGCCGCTGGCAGTGGAAAAATGCAGGTCAATGACGGAATACGGCAACAGGTTTTGTTCCGTCCCTTTAATCTGATGACGCCAAGTTTTCCTTTTAAAAAACCATTTCATGTGATTTTTTGCCGCAATGTCATGATTTATTTTGATGCGCCGGTGAGGAACCGGCTCGTGCGGCAGTTTTACGACTACCTCGAGCCGGGCGGCTATCTCTTTGTGGGCCATTCGGAGACGGTGGAGCGGCAGGCGGCACCGTTCCAGTATGTGATGCCGTCGGTTTACCGCAAACCGCTCGATGCGGCGCCGGTTGAGCGAAAGCAGAATTTGGCGGGCATATACCAGCGGACGCAGGCGGCAACAGAGGGGATGAAGCACAATCTTCTGCGGGCCCGGCGCGCTGCTGGCAGCGATGAGGCCGTGGAGACGCCAAAGAGTGTGAAGCTGATTGCGTTGGGCGCGTCTACGGGAGGGACCGAGGCGCTCGCGGCACTTATCCGCGGGCTTCAGCCGCCACTGCCGCCGATTGTCATCGTTCAGCATATCCCCTATGGATTTAGCCGGCTGTTTGCCGAGCGCCTGAATAATGAGTCGGACTTTACCGCCGCCGAGGCAAGCGATGGTGAGCAACTGCAGCCCAATCATATCTATGTGGCACCGGGCGACCGGCAGATGCGGGTGCGGCGGATGGGCAGTGCGTTTTTCGTTTCCTGCCGTGGGACGGAGCAGGTAAGTGGCCATTGTCCCTCGGTTGATGTCTTATTTGATTCGGTGGCTGAGGCCGCGGGGGCTGAGGCGCTTGGCGTTATTTTGACGGGCATGGGCAGTGATGGCGCCGAAGGACTGCTCATGATGCGGCAGAAGGGCGCGCGCACACTGGGGCAGGACGAAGCGACAAGTGTTGTCTATGGCATGCCGCGCGCGGCCTTTGAACGCGGCGCGGTCATGCGGCAGCTGCCACTTGCTGCCATGTCCGGCTGTATTATGAGTTTGGCACATCAGCAGGTTCTGGCGGGAAAGGATGAAAGCGATGGGCAGTGAAGTACAGGGACAAATACCCGATTCCGTCTTGCGCGGTCTTTTGGGAAGTTTGGGCGATGGACTTATCCTGACGGATATAAATGAGCATATAACGTATATCAATAAAATGGCCAGACGCATTTTAGGCTGCGAAGGAAAACAGGTAATTGGTTGGGCCTTCCGCGAACTCTGCCCGCTGGTGAACCTGAAGACGGGGCGCAGTTTTGACAGCCCGTTAAAGGTGGCATTGGCGGAGAAGCGTTCCGTGGGCCTCGCGCGCAATGTCGGCATTTTCCGTGGCGAGCAGCATGAACCGATTTTTTTATCGGCAACGTGTTCGCCGCTTCGCCTGGATGATGGCGAAATTGCAGGGTGCGCGGTTATCCTGCGCAATGTGACGCATCTTCGCCGCTTGGAAGTGCGCATTGAGGCAGACCATGTCTACATGCGGACGGTGTTTTCGGCGGCGCAGGTTGGTCTTTGTGTCCTCAATGAAAAGGGCGCTATTGTCGATATTAACGATGCGGGCCTTGAGACGATGGAAACCACCTATAAGGAGTCGGTGGGAAAACAGTTTGGCGATGTTTTCCGCTGTGAAAACAGCATCGAGGGGGGCTGCGGCCATGGCCAATACTGCGCGACCTGTCCCATCCGCCATCAGATTGAAACGGCAATTGCTACCGAGGGGTATACGAGCCAGATAACGGCTGCGATGCACAGCGTCCGCCGCAAGGAGAAGATATGGCTGCGGATGTTTTTCTCGCAGGCCTGGTCGGAAATCGGCAAGCAGACGATTGTCACTATGATTGATGTGTCGCAGCGCAAAAAACGCGAGGATGCCCTGGAAGAAGCCAGGGAACGTGCGGAAGCGGCCAGCCAGACGAAGAGTCAGTTCTTGGCCAATATGAGCCATGAAATCCGCACGCCAATCAATGGCATGAATGGCATGATTGATTTGACCCTGCACACGGACCTTACCGAAGAACAACGGGAGAATCTCATGAGTGCGAAGCAGTGCTCGGAGGATTTGCTGCGAATCATCAACGATATCCTCGATTTTTCGAAGCTTGACTGCGGGAAGATGGAGCTTGAATCGCTTGATTATGACCTGCATAAGACCATGCGGCGCGTCTGCACGATTCACCGCAAGGTGGCCAAGGGCAAGGGGCTGTTCTTCCGCCTGCCGGATATGCGGGGGATTCCGCAGTTCATCACGGGCGACCCGATGCGGTTCCGGCAGATTATGCACAATCTGCTAACAAATGCGGTGAAATTCACCGCCGAAGGCGGCGTGGCCGTGGAGGTGACAAAGAATTTCCGCGGCGAGCTGCCAGTGCTTAGCATCGCGGTACATGATACGGGCATTGGCATGTCCTTTGAGGAGCAAAAGAAATTATTCCAGCCCTTTAGCCAGGTGGATGGTTCGACAACCCGGAAATTTGGCGGCACAGGGCTGGGACTCATGATTGTAAAAGAACTTGTCGAAGCCATGGGCGGTGAAATCAGCGTGCATTCGGCTCCGCTTTGTGGCAGCAATTTTACCTTCTGGATTCCGCTTTACGAAGCGGACGGAGAAGATGAAGAAAGTCAGGAACGCTCGGTATTCATCAACGACCGTTGGAATACTGGCGAAAATAAGGAGGAACCGGTCAAGGAGGAAGAGACGGATATCAGCGATATTGCGAATTTGCTCGCCTATTGCGAACAGCGCCTCGATGAAGATGGAGGGGATGAGTCATGAAAATATTGATTGCAGAGGATGATCGGCTCAGCCGGATTTTTCTAAAAAAGTTCTTGGGGAATTATGGGGACTGTGATGTGGCGGTAGATGGCATGGAAGCTTTGGATCTTTTTATGGATGCGATAAAGGACAAGGCGCCTTATGATTTGTTATGCCTTGACATCATGATGCCCCGCATCGATGGTCTCAAATTGTTAAAGGCCATTCGTGTCTTGGAAAAACAGCATCAGCTGCAGCATACCTACATCATCATGATGACAGCGCTGGCAGATGTGGAATATGTCGACCAGGCACTGGAGTTGGGGTGTGATGCCTATGCAGCTAAGCCAATCGATACCGATAAAGTGACTTTGGTTATGAAGAATCTCGGCTTGATAAAAGAATAGTGAATGCGAAAGAGCTTTTCTTTAGGGAAAGGCTCTTTTTCACTGGATAATGCCTTGTGGCTATGATAAAATGAAATTATCTTGAATTGTGCATCAAATGAGAATCTGATAGAGAATAGAGATAAGATTCTTGGCACAACGGAAATAAACTGAATGAAGCTATTGCAAGCCAGGGGTAGCGTGTATGGGGGTCTATTGATGGAGTTTCGGCAATTAGAGTATTTTTGTACCATCAGTGAATTGGAGAACTTTACGCGGACAGCGGAGGCACTGCATGTGTCGCAGCCGTCAGTCACCAAAGCCATCAAAGCATTAGAGGCGGAACTTGGGGTAATGCTCATCAATCGCAGCCAGAAGCATGTCAGTCTCACCGAGCAGGGGAAGGTGTTTCTGCTTCATGCGCAGCGGATTATGCAGGATGCCGCCTTTGCGAAGAAAGATATGATGCGGTATCGTTCGGACCGGCAGGATATCATCCACTTCGGGATGCCGCCGATGGTGGAAGGGTATCTGTTTCCGGACTTTTTTATGAAGTTCAAGGAGGAGGTGCCGGATGTCATGCTCGACGTGCAGGAATTTAGCGATTCGGATGAAGTGCGCCAGCGCGCGGAAAATGGGGAATTGGATTTTGGCATTGTCATGGGCAGTGACGAGGAGCATCCGGAGCACACCATGCCGCTTATGCAGGATACCATGGTGCTCTGCCTGCCACCGGAACATCCACTGGCAGACGAGCCGTCGGTATCGTTTGACGAGCTTCGCCATGAGAAATTTATCATGCAGCAGCCCAATACCTATCAGTACCGCCAGATTATGGACCACTGTGGGGAGTACGGCTATGTGCCGGACATTGTCCTGTGCACGTCACAGCTTAAGACCATCAAACAGCTGGTGGCAAATGGCAGCGGGATTTCGGTGCTGCCCAATTTCGTAACCCAGATGGAAAACATCTTTGTGCGCCGGCCGTTATCGCCGTCCATGGGCGTTCAGGCGTCGCTGTTCTGGGGAGAGAACAAGAATTTATCGCGGGCCGATACGCGGTTCATGCAGTTTATGAAGGAATATACGGAGACGCCGGATTTCCAGCAGCATTTCCGGCATTGTTGAAGAGGCAGGTTAGATTGTGCAGTTAAAACGTCTTGAGGCATACGGATTTAAATCCTTTGCGGATAAGATAACGATAGATTTTGATAAGGGCATCACGGCCATCGTTGGGCCGAATGGTTCGGGCAAGAGCAATATCACCGATGCAATTCGCTGGGTTCTCGGCGAGCAGAATGTCCGCAATCTGCGTGGTACGAAGGCGGAGGATATCATCTTCACGGGTTCGGCATCGCGCAAGGCACTCGGCGTGGCTGAGGTATCCTTATTTTTTGCCAACGATGGCACGCTGCCCGTGGATTTCCGGGAAGTTGTCGTCACGCGCCGGCTTTACCGCAGCGGTGAGAGTGAGTTCTATATCAATCGTTCCCGCTGCCGGTTGAAGGATATCTACAATCTTTTTGCCGATACGGGTATTGGCCATGACGGCATGAGCATCATCGGGCAGAACCGCATCGATGATATCTTAAACAGCCGTCCTGAGGAGCGCCGGGCGTTTTTTGAGGAGACTGCGGGCATTACGAAGTACCGCAACCGCAAGCGGGAATCGGTGCGCAAGCTCACGGATACCGAAAACAACCTGATTCGCGTACAGGATATCATAAATGAAATCGAAAACCAGTTGGAGCCGCTCGCGCGTCATGCTGAGAAAACCCGCGTGTTCAACGAACTCGATGGGGAATACCGGAAATGCAAGCTGACGAAACTGGCGCAGGATTACGTCCGGGAAAGCCAGCGCAAAACGGATAACGATGGCAAACTGGCCGAGGCCCGCGATGGGGCCGTAGCTGCTGAGACGAGGGTCAAGGCAGTCGCCGCTAAGAAAGAACAGCTCGGCAAGGAAATCATTGACTTTGAGCAGCAGCTTAAAGAGCAGGCCGAGAAAAACGAGGCCATCCGCCAGAAAATCGAAGCGGCATCGACCGAGATGGCACAGTTGCAGGAGCGTCAGGAGCAAAGCGATGCGGCCAAAGCGCGTATCCTTGCCCGCCGCCAGGAACTCAATCATGAGGTGGCGCAGGCTGTGGCCGATATGGCACAGCTTTCCGAAAAGGAAGCCCAGCAGAAAAAGGATTTGGCACTGGCTGACAGCTTGCTGAGCCAGGAAAAGGAAAAGGCAAAGTGCATCGCCGACCGCATCCGCGAGCAGAAAGAAGTCGATAAGAGCGCGTCCGAAAAGCGGGAAAAGGCGCAGGCTGCCCTCACGCAGAAGCAGCAGGAACTCGCACTTATCGAGCGCGATATCGAAAACGGCAGCGGCGATCAGGAAGCCCGTGAGGCAAGTCTGTTGGAGGCCCGTCAGGAACTTGAGCGGCTCGAAGGTTTGCAGGAGAAACTCGCCGGAGAAATCAGCCAGCAGGACGAGGCGATAAAGGCGCGGGTCGCCGAGCAGCAGCAGGCCCAGACGGCCCAGCGCGAAGCGGCGCAGAAGATGGCCGATTGCCAGCAGCGCTACAATGAGACCAGCCAGCAGGTAAAATCGGCTGAAAGCAAGATTCAATTCCTCTCGCGCATGCAGCAGGATTATGAAGGCTTTGGCAAAGCGGCCAAGGCGGTGCTCAAAAGCCGGGAGAACTGGCGCCGTGGCGTAGCCGGTGCTGTAGCGGAGCTCATCGATGTTCCGCGGGATTATGTGACGGCACTGGAGATTGCGCTCGGCGGCAATCTCCAGAATATCGTCACCGAAGATACCGATACGGCCAAAGCCGCCATCGCGTATTTGAAACGGGAACGGCAGGGACGCGTGACGTTTTTGCCGCTGTCCACGATTGTATCGCGCCCGCCGAAAGATATTGCGTTCTCGGCCGATGAGGGCGTAATTGGCTGGGCCAGCGAGCTCGTAAAAACGGAGGAAAAGTTCCGCAAGATTGTGGATTTCCTGTTGTCGCGGACGCTCGTTGTCGATACGCTCGACAATGGCCTGAAACTGGCGAAAAAACACAACTACAAACTACGCATCGTCACGAAGGAAGGCGAACTTTTGAATCCGGGTGGATCGCTTTCGGGCGGCAGCCGCCAGCATCAGGAGTCAAGCTTCCTGAACCGCAGCGGTGAGATTGAAGAATTAAAAGAAAAGCTCACCCGTGGGCAAAAACTGCTCGAAACGCTCGTGGCCGAGCGTCAAGCGGCGCAGCAGGCGCAGGCCGACGCCGGACAGCGCCAGAATGAAGCGATGGAGGCCCTCCATGAGGCCAACGTCCATCGCGCCGAGCTTCGCGTGAGCCGGGAGCGTCTGGCTGAGAATTTGACAAGTCAAAAATTGACCGTCAAAGAACTCGAAGAGGCCGCTGAGAAAATCAAGGCAACCTTTGCCAAGATTCAGGAAAAGCGCACGCTGGCCGCAAGAGCTGTGGCTGCGGCGCAGCGTGAGTTCGAGGAAGCCGAGCACGCCGCCGAAGACGCGGCCATTGAGCTTGAGGACCTCGAGCAGGATGCGGACGATTTGTCCGAGTACATCCAGAAGCGCGAAGTCAATCGCGCCGTTCTCGAGCAGGAAGCCCTGCGTTCGCGCGAGCACCTGCTCTTAAGAACCCGCGACAAGGAACGCAGTGAGCAGTCCCTGCGCGATAACGAGGCCGAGGAAAAACAGCTGGTGGCAGGCCTGGAGGAAAGTGTCAGCCGTCTCGAAGTCATCCGCGGCCAGAATGCGAACTGGCAAAATCTCTTTGCCGAGGGACAGGCGGCCCACGATAAAATCTATGCCCAGCGCATGACGAAACTCACGGAAAGCCAGCAGGCGGATAAAGACGCCCACGAAGCGGCCCGGAAGCTCAATCAGGCGCAGGAACACGTTCACAAGCTCGAAATCATCGAGACAAAACTTCAGCTGGCCTTGGAGGAATGGCAGGAGACGATTCTTTCTGAATACGGCCTGACGCCGGAGCGCGCTGCCGAAGAGGCCCTGGATATGGAGCCGCCGGCAGTTCATCATCGCATGAAAGAACTCGAGCGCAAGATAAAAGAGCTCGGGCCGGTCAACCCCAATGCGCTGGAAGAATACGAGGAACAGCAAAAACGGCATGACTTCATGCAGGGGCAGGCAAAAGACCTTATCGAAGCCAAGGAAAACCTCGAACACATCATCGCCGATATGGATGAAGCGATGACGAAACAGTTCAAAGAGGCGTTTGCGCAGATTCAGGTTTATTTTGCCGATATCTTCGTGCGCCTCTTTGGCGGCGGCAAGGCCGAGTTAAAGCTCTTGGATGAACACGATGTGCTAAACACCGGTGTCGATATTCTCGTAACGCTGCCCCAGAAAAAGCGGCAGAACCTTTCGGCACTGTCGGGCGGCGAGCGCGCCCTTACGGTTATTGCGCTGCTGTTCTCGTTCCTGCGCTACCGTCCATCGCCGTTCTCGGTACTCGACGAAATCGATGCGCCGCTCGATGAAGCCAACGTCGTCCGTTTCGGTTCTTTCCTGCGGGAATTTGCCGAAAATACGCAGTTCATCGTTGTAACGCATCGTAAGGGCACGATGGAATCCGTTGACACCATGTATGGCGTCACGATTGAAGATGCGGGCGTATCCAAGATACTTTCCGTCAAATTGGATGATATAGAATAAACGGAGGCAGTCCATGGGATTTTTTGATAAACTGAAAAAAGGTTTGAACAAGACGCGTGAAAACCTCACGAATAAGATTGAAAAGCTGGTCATCGGCTATGCCGATATCGATGAAGATTTCCTCGAAGAACTCGAAGAGACGCTGATTATGGCTGACGTCGGGGTACAGACTACCGATGCGCTTATGACGGCAGTCCGCAAGGGCATCAAGAAAAAGGAAATCAATACGCCGGAGGATTTGAAACCCTTCCTGCAAAAGACGATTGTCGATATTCTCAATCGCGGCGAGGATACGACGCGCAAGGCGGCAGAAGGCCCGACGGTCCTGCTCGTCATCGGTGTCAATGGCGCCGGCAAGACGACGACGATTGGCAAGCTCAGCGCCTACTACAAGGAACAGGGCAAGTCGGTCATGCTGGCCGCTGCCGATACGTTCCGTGCTGCTGCCATTGACCAGCTCGAAGTCTGGGGACAGCGCACCGGCGTTCCGGTAATCAAGCACGAGGAAGGCTCCGACCCGGCCGCTGTGGCCTTTGACGCCGTAAAGGCAGCCAAAGCCCGCGGTATCGACATGCTGATTATCGATACGGCTGGCCGTTTGCAGACGAAGTCGAACCTCATGCAGGAGCTTGAGAAAATCAACCGCGTCATCGGCCGTGAGATTCCGGGCGCACCGCATGAGACACTGCTCGTGCTCGATGCGACGACGGGACAGAACGCCATCAGCCAGGCCGAGCTCTTCACCAAGGCCGCACCGATTTCGGGGGTTGTCTTGACGAAGCTCGATGGCACGGCCAAGGGCGGCGTGGTTATCGGCATCAAAAACCAGCTTTCCATGCCAGTCAAATGGATTGGCGTCGGCGAAGGCGTCGAAGACCTGCGTCCGTTCAATGCCGATGATTTTGCCAAGGCGTTGTTTGAAGGGGAATAAAAAAAGAGGCTCCGCAATCAATTCTGAAAAGATTGATTGCGGAGCCTTTGGCTTTCGTAAGGGGCCGGCTGCAGGACCGTCAAACCGTGGTTGGCGTTCGGGTTGTTGGACGGGACAGCCGGCATGATTGGTTTCTACCTAAAGTATACCATATATTCTGAATAGTTGCACTGTAAAGAGCGGATTTTTTTATTGCCTGCGTTCCGGCTGATTCATGGCGATTTCATAGTTATCGGTTATAAAGAAGTTAAGGATTCATATTTGTATTTATTTCGAATATGAGGTATTATGATTAGGTAATAAAAACAGTGCAGGAAAAAATCCATCAAGGAGGCACAATAATGTTGAATCACGAACAGTGGAATGGTTTTACCGGAGGGCTTTGGCGCGAGGAAATCAATGTCCGCGACTTTATACAGAAAAATTATCAGCCGTATGAAGGCGACGAGTCCTTCCTGGCTGCTCCGACGGATGCTACGAATAAACTGTGGGGAAGACTGCAGGAACTGCAGAAGGAAGAACGTCAAAAGGGCGGCGTTTTGGATATGGATGTGGATATCGTATCCAGCCTGACTTCCCATGGGGCAGGCTATATCGATGAATCCATGAAAGAGCTGGAGACGGTCGTTGGTCTTCAGACAGATAAGCCCTTAAAGCGTGCCTTTATGCCGTATGGCGGCATTAAGATGGCTGAGCAGGCTTGCCAGAACTACGGCTATGAGCCGAGTGCGAAGCTCCATGAAATCTTTACGAAATATCATAAGACGCATAATCAGGCGGTATTTGATGCTTATACGCCGGAAATCCGCCGCGCGCGCCACAGCCATATCATTACAGGCCTGCCGGATACCTATGGCCGCGGCCGCATTGTCGGCGACTATCGCCGCGTGGCCCTCTATGGTATCGATCAGCTGATTGCGTTCAAGGAAGCGGATAAGGCCAATGTCGGTATCGATGGCGTTATGACTGACGATGTCATCCGCCAGCGCGAGGAGCTTACGGAGCAGATTCGCGCTCTGCAGGGCATGAAGGAAATGGCGGCTATCTATGGCTTTGATATTTCCCAGCCGGCAAAAGATGCGCGTGAGGCCGTACAGTGGCTCTATTTCGGCTATCTGGCTGCCATCAAGACGCAGAACGGCGCCGCCATGAGCGTTGGCCGTATCTCGACGTTCCTCGATATCTACATCGAGCGCGACCTCCAGAACGGCACGCTGACGGAATCGGAGGCGCAGGAGCTTATCGACCATCTCGTCATGAAGTTCCGTATGGTTAAGTTTGCGCGCATCACGTCGTATAACGAGCTGTTCTCGGGCGACCCGGTCTGGGCAACGCTCGAAGTTGCTGGTATCGGCATGGATGGCCGCAGCCTCGTTACGAAGAACGACTATCGTTTCCTGCATACGCTTGAGAACATGGGCCCCGCACCGGAGCCGAATCTTACGGTGCTCTATTCGTCGGCGCTGCCGGAAAACTTCAAGCGCTATGCGGCTAAGATTTCGGTGACGACGAGCTCGATCCAGTATGAAAATGACGATGTCATGAAGGTCGAGTGGGGCGATGATTACTCGATTTGCTGCTGTGTATCGGCTACGCAGACGGGCAAGGAAATGCAGTTCTTCGGTGCGCGGGCAAACCTTGCCAAGTGCTTGCTTTATGCCATCAACGGCGGCGTGGATGAGAAATCCGGTGAGCAGATTGGACCAGAGTACCGCGGCGTAACGGGCGACATCCTCGATTATGACGATGTGCTGCAGAAATTCGACCGCATGATGGACTGGCTCGCTGGTCTCTATGTCAATACGCTGAACCTCATCCAGTATATGCACGATAAATATTACTATGAGGCTGCTGAGATGGCGCTTATCGACACCGATGTGCGCCGCACGTTTGCGACGGGCATTGCGGGTTTCTCCCATGTCGTCGATTCGCTGTCGGCTATCAAATACGCCAAGGTTAAGGCTATCCGCAATGAAAATGGCATCGTAACCGATTACGAGACGACGGGGGATTTCCCGCGCTACGGCAACGACGATGAGCGTGCCGATGAAATTGCCAAGTGGCTCTTGAAGTCGTTCCTCGACAAGATTAAGTCGCGTCACACGTATCGCAACTCGGAGCCGACGACGTCCATCCTTACGATTACGTCAAATGTCGTCTATGGCAAGTACACGGGGGCTATGCCGGACGGCCGCGAGGCGTGGGTGCCGCTTTCGCCGGGCGCAAACCCGAGCTATGGTGCCGAGCAGAATGGCCTGTTGGCTTCGCTCAATTCGGTAGCAAAACTGCCGTATGAGTGGGCCCTTGACGGCATCTCCAATACGCAGAGTATGACGCCGGAAGCCCTTGGTCATAATGACGAGGAGCGTTCCGCGCAGCTCGTCAACGTGCTCGATGGTTATTTTGACCAGGGGGCGCATCATTTGAACGTCAATGTCTTTGGCCGTGAGAAACTCCTCGATGCCATGGAGCATCCGGAGAAGGAAGAGTACGCAAACTTCACGATTCGCGTCTCGGGCTATGCGGTCAAATTCATCAACCTGACGCGCGAGCAGCAGCTCGACGTTATCGCGAGAACGTTCCATGCGCACATGTAAGGGCCGTGTCAACGCCGTTGAAAGTTTCGGCTCGGTTGACGGGCCGGGGCTTCGCTATATCTTCTTCTTGCAGGGCTGTTCGCTGCGCTGCCAGTATTGCCACAATCCCGAAACCTGGCCGGGGACAGGCGGCATGGAAATGACGGCAGATGAGGCCCTGCGCAAGGCCATGCGCTATAAGTCCTACTGGAAAAATGGCGGCGGCATCACGGTGTCGGGCGGCGAGCCGCTTCTGCAGGCCGAGTTTGTCACGGCATTGTTTACGCTGGCCAAGGAGCAGGGGATTTCGACCTGCATCGACACTTCTGGCGCAGTCTTTTCGCGCGAGGAGCCGGTGTTTTCGCGGCTGACGGCACTGCTGGCGGTTACGGATACTGTGCTTTTGGATATCAAGCATATTGACATGTCAAAACATCGGGATTTGACCGGTCAAGATAATACGCAGATTCTTGATTTTGCGAAATATCTGGCTGAAATCCATAAGCCGGTCTGGATTCGCCATGTACTTGTGCCGGGAATCACCGATGACGAGGAAAGCCTGGCCCAATTGTCTGCTTTCGTCGCGGGACTTGGCAATGTCCAGCGCTTTGAGGTACTGCCATATCATCGGCTGGCTGTCCATAAATACGAAGAGCTCGGGATTGACTACCCGCTGGTTGATGTGCCAGAGCCGACGAAGGAAATGGCAGCGAGGGCAGAAGAAATCCTGCGTGTAAAGGAATATCAAGGCTACAAACGCTGATAAAATAACGAAAAGGTCATTGACTGATTAGGAGTCAATGGCCTTTTTCTATGGCGGGCTGGGCCAGTAACAATTCCTCAAATCCGCCTTTTCGATAACTAAAAAGTAAGAGGAATGATAAGTTCGCGTATAGAATGGAAAAAGTAACAGAAAAATGCTATGAGTACTGACTCCAAGACGACATAGCGACAATTGAATAGGTGAGGAGTGAAATGTATGGATTCTGCTGTAATTACCTTATGTGTGCTTTGCGTAGCGGGGTTCTTCTTTGCTACGGAACTTATTCCTTTGGCTGTTACGGCCATGGGAGCGGCGATTTTGCTGGGCCTGTTTGGCGTTTTGACGCCGGCACAGGTCTATTCGGGTCTTTCCAATTCAACGGTCGTTTTATTTGCGGGCATGTTCGTCATCGGTGCGGCGATGTTTCAGACGGGGCTGGCGCAGAAAATCGGCGTCACTGTCGTAAAGAAGGCGGGCACCGATGAGAAGAAACTCATGCTGGCCCTGATGGTCATCACTATCGTGCTTTCGGGCGTTTCGTCGAATACGGCGACGGTCGCCTGCCTGATGCCGGTGGTCGTACAGATCTGTATTGCGGCTCATATCCCCGTGTCGTCCCAGCTCATGGGCATGGCCCTGGCGGCAAACGTCGGTGGTACGCTGACGCTTATCGGTACGCCGCCGAACATCCTCATGAGTGCGACGCTCGAGACATCTGGGTACAGTCCGTTTGGCTTTTTTGAATTTGCGCTTATCGGTATTCCGCTGTCCGTGGCGGGCGTCTTGTATATGATGACGGCCGGGCGGCGGTTATGCCCGCATAATTATGCCGACAACAACTTGTTCGATCAGGAGTCCGCGGAGCCGGAGAATCCGCGCAAGATGCTGATTTGTGCGATTATCCTGGTCTGCGTAGTCGTGGCGATGGTTCTCGAGAAGGACATCGGCGTGCCGATGCAGACGTCGGCGATTATCGGTGCACTGGCCTGCGTGCTCACGGGGTGCGTGACAGAAAAGCAAGCCTATCAGGGGATTGACTGGGTTACGATTTTTCTGTTCGCCGGTATGCTGCCGCTGGCCAGTGCGATGGACAAGAGCGGCGCGGGCAAGATGATTGCCGATTTCGTGATTGGCCTCATTGGTTCAGAGCCGTCGCCGATGATTATCGTCGTGGCGATGTTCATCCTGTCCTGCGGACTCACGCAGTTTATGAGCAATACCGCGTCGGCGGCGCTCTTAGCACCGATTGGCATTTCGATTGCGCAGTCGATTGGGGCATCGCCGTATCCGGTTCTGATGACCATCGGCATTGCGGCCTCGTGTGCATTTACGACGCCAGTGGCAACGCCGCCGAATACGCTGGTACTTGGCCCTGGTAAATTCCGGTTCATCGACTATGTCAAAGTCGGTATCCCAATGGTCATCGTGGCCCTGCTGGTATGCGTGGTGGTCATTCCGATATTCTGGCCGTTCTTCCCGGGATGAGTATAGCGGAATTTTAGCCTGATTCGAGGAGGAATATCTATGGAACGCGAAAAAATCATTCGGGGCATTGAGGCGTTTGACCCCGAACTGTTTGACTTCATACAGATGGAATTAAAGACGCAGCGCTATACGCTGTCACTGCTCCCTAATGAAAATTACGCTTCGCCGTTTTGCTCGTACCTCAAGGGCAGTCTTTTGAGCAATACCTATATGGATTATCACGATGTGCTGACCTGCAGCCGGCTGGAGACGCTGGCCATTGAGCGCGCCAAAAAGCTGTTTGGCAGTGAGGCGGCCATCGTGCGCATCAGCAATCTCGTGGCAGCTTCGCAGATTGTCTTTCACAGCTTTGTCAATACGGGCGATACGATTATGTCGTTTAACCTGCGCAAGCAGGAGTACTGCTACACGAAGGACATGAAGTATAATTTCGTAAAGTACAGCATCGAGCCGGAAACCCAGCATCTTGATTACCGTCATATCGAGGCGCTGGCGCAGGAATGCCGGCCGAAGATGATAATTTTCTCGCCGATAAATTATCCGAAGGATGTCAATTACCGGAAACTGGCGCAGATCGCCCATGGCGTCGGCGCGGTGCTCTGGGTCGATATGAGTGCCGTCGTGGGTATGGTAGCGGCCAAACTCATGCATTCGCCGGTGCCCCATGCGGATGTCGTAACGTTTTATACGCATGATACGCTGCGGGGGCCGCAGAGTGCCGTTATCCTGACCAATAGTGAAAATGTCGATCGGTTGAATGAAATTGCCATTAACACGGGGCATGTTTATTTGCAGGAAAATATCCTGGCGGCGCTTTGCATTGCGTTCCGGGAGGCGGAGACGAAGGAATTTGGCAACTATTGCCAGCAGTGTCTCGACAATGCCAATGCCTTGATGAATTCCCTCAAAGAAAATGGACTCAATATTGTCTATCATGGGACCAACAGCCAATACATAGCCCCCGAAGTGCATTATAAGGACCGCGGTGCGTTCCTGGCCCAGGTCAAGCAGGCCGGCTTTATCGTCAAATGCGACAACATCATGACGTTTGACGACAACAAGACGATTCCGGCTCTGCGGCTTTCTTCGTTGATTCCGACGACCCGCGGCATCAAGGAAGAGGAGATGGTGGAAGTCGGGCGGCTGCTGACGAAGGCCATCGTCCCGGATATTGACTCCAAGCAAATTGCCAAAATCCGTCAGTCGCTGGCGGAAATCGTCTTCACCAAGCCGCTGTTCTCCGAGGAATGGCTCCCGCGCAAGAATATCGTCAATCCGCTTTACAGCTCGCAGAATATCAATTATTCCCGTGAACTGTACGCAGCCAACAAGAAGAACTTCCTGCGCCATCTCTTTGGGTTTGATGATTAATATCATTGACAGTGATTTTTTATCGTAATATAATGTCAATTGTGAGATAAATCACAGCAATAATTTCATAACAGGGAACAGGTGCCATATAACGAGGGATAAGAATGGCGTTATAATGGCCGAAGAGAAAAGCCGGTAAAAGCCGGCGCGGTCCCGCCGCTGTGAGGGGAGTAAACCTGCAAAAAGCCACTGGAGAAAATCTGGGAAGGCGCAGGCAAGCGATGAACCGAGCCAGAAGAACTGCCTGTCCGAAAGTCACCGTTTTGACTTGTCAATTGACATTTGACAATTGACATTGACATTTGACGAGTCAAATTACCTGCGAGCGATGGGGAGGAGACTTCTAAGTATCTGATTGCGGAAAAAAGAGGTCTTTGGGCGTGCCAAAGACCTCTTTTAATATATCCAATATAGGGGGATTTCAATATGAAAAACTGGAAAAAAGCATTAGCGGTATCGCTGGCCTGCTCGGCTGTTTGGGGCTTGGCTGCTCCGCAGACGGAGGCTGCCTATCAGCTGAATCCGGAGGTCAAGAAACCGACGATGGCGCTTAAGACTGCTTCGGAAATCGGTGTGCTCAAAAATGAAAATCCAGAACTCAAGAACCTTGCCGATAAAGATGCTATCGTTGTCATGACGTTTGGCACGACGTTTAAAGATACGCGCGCAAAGACCATCGATGCTACGGTTGACGCCATCAAAGCCGCTCATCCGAATACGAAAGTCGTAACGGCTTATACGTCCCATATCATCATCAACCGCGTCCAGAAAAACGAAGGCATTAAATTCCCGACGCCGGAAGAGGCGCTTGAGCAGCTCAAGGCTGACGGTTATACCCGTGCCGCTCTCGTATCGCTCGATGTCATTCCGGGCATGGAGTACAATTACGACATGGGCGTCTATCATAACTACAAGAACCAGTTTAAGAAAATGACGCTGGCTACGCCGCTGATGTACTGGCAGGGCCAGGAGGAGCAGGCCGATGATGTTGCGGATACCATCAAGGCTATGTCCTCGCAGTTCCCGAAACAGGGCAAGAAAGATGCCATCCTGATTATGGCTCATGGTACGCCGAACATTTCGAATGCTTACTATTCCGTTATCCAGGCAAAACTCGACGAGATGGGCTATAAGAATGTCTATGTCTACACGGTTGAGGGCTGGCCAAACCTTGAGACGGTTATGCCGAAACTCAAGAAAAATGGCATCAAACACGTTACGCTGATGCCGATGATGATGGTTGCTGGCGACCATGCCAACAACGATATGGCTGGCAGCGAGGAAGATTCGCATAAATCCATCCTTGAAAAAGCAGGCTATAAGGTTGATGCTTATGTTCACGGCCTTGGTGAGAACAAGAACATCCGTGACCTCTACGTTGCCCGTGCCAACGAAGCTTGGAATGTTCTCGAAGCAAATAAATAATCTGTTTGCCAGAATAACGACGCGTGCGCTTCGCACGCGTTTTTCTTATGTGGAGGTTATCAAAAAAAATCCGTGGAATGCGGACATTTTTCTTGACGCTGCCAGCAGAACTCCTTATAATAAAACTATAATTTCAATAGCAACGAGCTGCATGGCTGACGGATTCGTGGAATTGACCACAGGCCGTGCAGTTCGGGAAAAAGCCGACCGTCTGGGCACCTTTTTATGGGCTCGGGCTGTCGGCTTTTTTCGTAGGATGGAGGAGCGATTATTTTGGAGCTGTTGGAGAAGAAGATACAGGAAGAGGGCATTGCCCTGCCGGGCAATGTGCTCAAGGTCGATTCGTTTTTGAATCATCAGATTGATCCAGAACTGTCGCTGGCGATGGGCAGGGAGTTTGCCCGCCTGTTCCGCGAGGCAGACATCGACCGCGTGCTGACCGTGGAGGCTTCGGGCATCGCCATCGGCGTTATGGCGGCCTTGGAACTTAACGTGCCGCTGGTCTTTGCCCGCAAGAAGAAATCGGTGCTGATTAACGAGCCGGTGTATTCGCATGAGGTATTTTCCTTTACCAAAAAAGAAACATCGGAAATCATCGTCCTGCAGAAGTATCTGCCGGCTGGCGAAAACGTGCTGATTATCGATGACTTCCTCGCAAATGGTGAAGCGGCCCTCGGTATGGCCCGCATTGTTGAGGAAGCAGGCTCGAAGGTCGCCGGCATCGGCATTGCCATCGAGAAGGCCTTCCAGCCGGGCCATCAGCGCATCGTTGACAAGGGCTATCACTTGGAAACGCTGGCGAGCATCGCCTCGCTGGTGGGTGGCAAGATTACGTTTACGGAAAAGTAAGATTGGAGGACTAATTGTGACAAACGCGATTCATCCTGTTGACCAGAAACTGCCCTGGGGGCGCACGCTTATCTATGCGGCCCAGCATGTGCTCGCGATGTATGCCGGGGCGGTGGCCGTACCGCTCGTACTCGCTGGCGCTATCGGACTTTCGACCGAGCAGCTCATCTACCTCATCAATGCCGACCTCTTCACCTGCGGCATTGCCACGCTCGTGCAGGCGCTTAGCATCAAAAACTTCATCGGTTCGAAACTGCCGATTGTCCAGGGCTGTACGTTTACGGCGGTCACGCCGATGATTATCATCGCCAATACCCATGGCGGCGGGGCAGCTGGCCTGCAGGTCGTCTATGGTTCGGCTATCTTTGCCGGCATTGCCTGCTTTATCATCAGCAATTACTTCAGCAAGATGCTGCGGTTCTTCCCGCCGGTTGTCACGGGCTCGGTCATCACGATTATCGGTTTGTCGCTGCTGCCGGTAGCAGTCAACTGGATTACGGGGCCGAATCCGGCTGCGGCGGATTATTGCAGTCCGTCAAACATCGCCTTGTCGCTGGTGGTGCTCGCCATCATCCTGTTCATCTACCGCACTTGCAAGGGGTTCCTCGGCCACATTTCTGTCTTGCTGGGCCTCGTGTTTGGCACGGCCATTGCGGCAGCTTTCGGCATGGTGGATTTTCATGCCGTCGGCGAGGCTGCTGTGCTTGGGGTCACGACGCCGTTTGCCTTCGGACTGCCGGTCTTTGAGCCGGTATCGTGCCTTATCATGACGCTCGTCATGCTCGTGACGATGGCGGAAACCACGGGCGATGTCATGGCCGTAAGCTCGATTGTCAAAAAGCCGATGACGGAGGAAATGCTCACGAAAGCCCTGCGCGCCGATGGCTTCTCGACGGCGCTCGGCGGTGTGTTCAACACGTTCCCGTATACGGCCTTTGCGCAGAATATCGGCCTTATCAGCATGACGGGTATCCGCAGCCGCTATATCGTAGCGACGAGCGGCGTATTGCTGATGGTTCTCGGACTCTTTCCAAAACTTGCGGCTGTCGTTGCCTGCATTCCGACGATGGTACTCGGCGGTGCCGGTCTTGCCATGTTCGGCATGGTCGCGTCAAGCGGTATGCAGGCGCTCTCGCAGGCCGATTTGCAGAAGAAAGGCAACTCGATGGTCGTTGCCATCAGCGTGGCGGTCGCGCTTATCCCTATCGGTGTGCCGTCGTTCTACAGCCATTTCCCGCAGTGGGTACAGCTCATCGGCAATAGCGGCATCACGATTGGCAGCATCATGGCCATCGTGCTCAACGTACTGCTTTGCGAACATAAACCAAAGCAGCAGGAAGAATTGCAGGCAAAGCTCAGCCTGCAATAAATCCCTGCTGCTTTAGGCGCAGATATTTCGTTAGTTCCAATGCGTTCCGTCCGCAATGGCGCTTTTGATGCGCTGTTGCAGGTCGCTGAAGCGGTAGAGGCCGTCGGCATTGGCCGCAAGGCCTTTGAGGCGCAGCGGAACCCGCTCGGGGGGCGCATTGAGGCTCAGCGGGGTGCGGTGACGAAGCTGTGAGGTATTCGCATAGACAAGGGAGAGGGAGGCGTATTCCTCGCCGTCTGCTCCCTGCCGTTTTTCGATGACGAGCTTGGCGCCGATTGGTGTTTTTTCCTCGATGCTATGGGGAAGTTTATACGCCTCGACGTCCAGTGCGGGCAGGACTTCGGCCAGATTGACATCGTGGCCGCCAAGGAAAGTGATTTTCCGCTGGCCATTGGTAAGCTCTTGCTCCATAACCGTGAGCAGTGGCGCGGCCAGCGCTTTGGCGGCCGTCGGCGTCCCGAACAGCGAATTGATGCCAAGTTCCTTTAGGGCGGCGGCGTCTTTCCATTCCTGTTCCGTCAGCTGGTGGCCAAAGGCGGCGCGTAAGTCGTTTTCTTCTTCGTAGTATTGCAGTGTTATGGCGTCGCTGGCTGGTACAAGCGCGCTCCATGGTGTGGTAAGGCCAATGCCGCCGTCTTTTAGCGGGGTGATGGCACCCGTGAACGGAATCGGGCCGTGCTTAGCCGCGTAGGTTGACCGGTCAAAATCCAATAGTTTCGTTAGTACTTTGCAGGAACGCAGACCGCGTTCCTGCAATTTTTTTTCGAGGCCAGCCGTTTGAAATTCCTGACGCACCTGCTGGCGGAATGGTTCACTGTCGGGGAGGTCGGGCAGAAATATCGGGTCGGCTTCGTTTAGCGCCTGATGGTGTTCAATGGTCACGTTGCCCACGGGCAGCAGACCGGCAGAAAAATAATGAGCCGTTGCAATGGTGCGCTGAAAGGAGTTGGTGTAGAAGCGCACCGCTTGCGGTGCTGGCTGGGCATTGGGCGCAAGCAGCTGTTCGCGCTCTAACCATTGCCGGAAATACTGCCCCATCAGCACTTCGAGCTCGCCGCCGCGCGGCGAAAGTTCCCCAGGCTTGCACTGCCAGTTAAACCAGGTATGCGGCGTGAGCTTAGCCAGGGCGGAGTCGCGTCCGGCCAGCGGGGCACGGATGTTATGACGGCTGAGTATCAGCACTTGCTTTAACGGATAACTTTTGGCAGCTGCCGCCTGCACGGACGCAGGCAGGAAGCAGAACAGCGTGAGCAAGAGGATAAGCAGATTTTTTTTACGCATAAGTATCGGCCTTTCTGAATCGTAACAGTATATCGTCTAAATTGTAGCATGGATGGAGTGGTTTCTTCAATTTATCTGTGAACAGGATTTTCGTGGATTATGGCGAAGTAAAAAGTACATGAGAATATCGGTACAACGGCAGGATTTTATCGAATTATAAGGAACAGCATGTATCATAATCCGTGTAATATTGATGGATGTATGAGGAGTCTGAAATGGCGATGAAGTGGTTACAGCGTTTTTTACTGTTAGTCGGTGGGAGCGCAGGGGCCGTCCTGCTCGTATCGGTTATGTATTTTCTGTTGTTCATTTTGGGGAATGCCGATTTTTCCCAGGCGTATCGGAATATCGATAATTATGAAGGCATCACCTTTATCAATACGTACAAACACAAGGCGTATAAGCGAACGTTTTGGGGGCTGCAGGAGGTCGAGTATCCGGGCGTTTCGCTTGACCGGCATGAACTTGACCAGTCAGATGAGGCCTATGAACTCGTAAAGGAAAAAGAAGGAGACGCTGCCTGGATTACCTGCTTCACGACTTCGCCGGATGGCAAGTATGTGTTGTATGCAGAGGCAATTTCCATAAGCAAGGGCGCTTCGACAGATGACGACCATATTTATTATCGGGTGCTCAATACGCAGGATGGTTCGGTTACGACTATTTACGATGGTCCTTACAAATGCTTTTGGGCGACCTGGCAGTGACGATGGGGTGTGAAGAAGATTGGCTTAGCTGTTTTGGGAGGTGGGGAGATTGGGGAACAAAAAAAGGTTTTTCCTGGATGTCGTGCTGTTTGTCATGATTACGACAATCTTCAAGCGGCATGTTATTTCGGCAGACTATCATGTCTGGGGCGGTTTGGTTTTCGTTGGCTTGACGTTTTGGCACATCTGGCTCAATCGCCAGTGGCTGCATCGCCTGGCTGGCAAGCAGAAAAAAGCTCTCGACTGGCTAAATATCGTACTGCTTTTCGTTTGGGCGGCCTTGTTGGTTACGGGAATCCTGGCGGCCAAACAGTTGGGCATCGCGCTTCACGTGCTAAAGCCGTATCATAAATTCCTCGGTGCGTTATCCCTGCTGCTGGTGGCCGCCCACATTGGCTTCCACTGGCAGTATCTGAAGCAAAACATTTTGCAGGTTGCGGGCGTCTTTCGACGCGTGCCGAAGGGAATTGCCACGGTGGCCCTGGCTGGCATGTTATGCCTTGGCGGTTATGGTTTTGTGGATTCGGGGTTTGCCAAGTGGATTTCGGCGCCGTTTACGGTGAGTGCCCGTCCGGCAAATCCTGCGGGCAGGCGTCAGCATACGCCGCAGCCATTCGACTGGACACGGCTCGGCAAAGCCATGGCGGAACTAGCGGGTATGCTCTATTTGGGGGCTTATGTGACAAAGAAAATACGTTAAAAATGACCGGTCAAGTTGACAGTTCCTGTTGTCAATTTGACCGGTCATTTATTTTTGCCCAGTGATTACTGCAGGGCTTCTTTTAAAGTGTTCATGTTCTTGCGCATCGTCGTGAGGTAGGCGTCCATGGCCGATTCGTTGGCTTCGCCGGTTACGACAGGGTCAAGGGTGTAAATCCTGGCGCCGGTTTCGCGGGCGATGGTCTGGGCGGCGCTGGGCGAGTACTGCGGCTCGGTGAACAGGACTTTGGCAGTAAGCGGTTTGACCTGCCCGATGACTTCCTGCAGCTCGCTGGGCGTCGGCTCGGTGCCCGGTTCGCGTTCGATGACCGCGAGGATATGCAGGCCAAATTCCTTGGCAAAGTACGGGAAGGCCTCATGGAACGTCACGATATCTTTATGCGGGACGTTGTCGAGGCTTGCGTGCATTTCTTTTTTGAGTGCTTCGAGCTTTTGGATATAGGCATCGGCATTGGCCTGATAGGCGTCGGCATGCTTAGGGTCAGCGGCTTTTAGCTGCTCGGCAATGTTTTTGACCTGTTCGATGTTCGCGGTAATGCTGAGCCAGACGTGCGGGTTTTCTTCATCGCCGTCTTTTAACAGCTCGATTCCCTTCGATGCGTCAATGACTTTGAGATTCTTCTGTTCCTTGATGACTTTGTCGAGGAAGTTTTCCATGCCGGCTCCGTTGGCGATGAGGGCATCGGCCTTTTCAAGCGTCTTCATGTCCTCAGTCGTCAGCTGATAGTCATGCAGGCAGCCGGTCTGCGGCTTAGTCATATTCGTGACCGTGACGCCGTCAATGCCCTTGGTGATGTTGATGGCGTCGATGTACATAGGATAAAACGTAGTGACAATATGGAACGTGCCGTCTTTGCCCGTGGCGGATGACGACGATTGATTGCTCCCCGCGCCACAGCCGGTAAGCATCAGGCAAAAGGCGGCGAGCAGGCAGAGCAATGAAGTTTTGCATTTCAAATTCAGGACCTCCTAAGGAAATAAGTAAATAGTAATATTACTATTTACGATTATAACACGAGAAATAAAAAAGACAAGAGTCGTTTGATAATTTTTATCATTGCTCTTGTCATTGACCGGTCATTTTTTATGAAGTTTTTGCTGGCATTTTTGACAGAGGCCGTAGAACTCGAAGATATGGCCTGTGATGGCAAAACCTTTTTTGGCTGCCTCCTGCTCGTAGGCATCGGTCATCGGACAGACGTCGATGCATTCGGTGTGGCCGCATTCGGTGCAGACCAGATGATGATGGTGATGTGTAGCGTCGGCAAGCTCGTAGACGTTGCCGGAGCTGCGGAAGATCTCGTGCACGATGTCAAGTTCTGTCAGCAGAGAGAGGTTGCGGTAAATCGTGTCGAGCGATACGTCGGGCTGCTGTTTGCGGACTTCTTCGCAAAGCTGCTGGGCGGTGGGAAACGGCGGACAGCTGGCAAAGGCCTGAAGGACGGCCCGGCGCTGTGGTGTTATCTTATAGCCCTTGGCGCGAAGCAGGTCAAGCGGCGTTTCTTTTGTCATAGGATGTCACCTCGGTTGTCATTTCACATAATGTCATTATACCGTCATTGGTTTGATTTTGCCAACGGTACGGAGAAAAAAGCGCGTGATATAATAAAAAGAAAAAGGTAGTGAACATATGATATATCGTGCTGTTTATCATTCACCGCTAGGTGAAATGTATATGGTTAGTGATGGAAAAAATTTGATGGCGCTTGATTTTGTGGAGGTTGTGCCTGAAAGACCGCTCGGGGAGCAGGCGGAAAAACTTGATGCGTCTTTGCCTGTCTTTGCCACGGTGCGGCAATGGCTTGACAGCTATTTTCAAGGAGGGCGTCCGGATTTTTTGCCGCCACTTAGTCTGGAGGGGACTCCTTTTAGGCGGGCAGTCTGGGATATTATGCGCCGGATTCCCTATGGAATGACGGTGAGTTATGGGAAGATTGCGGCAGATGTTGCCGATATTTTAGGAAAAAGACGCATGTCGGCACAGGCCGTAGGCGGTGCGGTGGGACATAATCCCATTGCCATCATTGTGCCCTGTCATCGCGTGGTGGGAAGTGATGGCAGTCTTACTGGTTATGCGGGCGGCTTGTGGCGCAAAAAATATTTGTTGGAGTTAGAGGGGATTCATGGCGGGCAGCTGGCAAGATAATCCGTTGGCAGTTAAGGGAGGAACTGCTTTTGCTCGTGGCGAATCTATGAGGTGGTAGAAGGATTAGCGGGAAAGGAGCAGAAAAAATGGAGCGCAAACTTTTGGATGACACGAATATATTGGTGCGGTTGGACCCGGATGATGAGATTTGTGCGGCGCTTATGCAGGTGGCAAGTGAGGAACATATTGAGCTTGCCAAGGTGCAGGGACTTGGCGCTGTGAAGCGCGTCGTCATGGGTGTGTATAATGTCACGACACAGCAGTACAAAGCCAACACCGTGGAAGGTGTTTTTGAAATGCTGTCGCTTACGGGAACGCTCGATACGATGAACGAAGCGCCATACAGCCACCTGCATATCGTCATTGGCGATGAGCAGGGCCATGCCTATGGCGGCCATCTCAATGAGGCGGTCGTAAGTGCGACGGCCGAAATCGTAATCACGAAACTGCCGGGGAAGATAGACCGGGAAAAGAGTGCTGAGACAGGGCTTAATGTCTGGAAATTTTGAGCCGAGGTAAAACGATTGGTTGAGAAAGGAAGAGAAAAGGATGAATAGGATCAGGAAAACTTTATGGATGGCGGCTGTTTGTCTGGCGGTGGTCTTTTCGGTGGGAAGTGTATTTGCCGGACGGCTTGAGGCAAGTTCGGCGTCGCCGGAATGGGTGAAGAACCTCCCTGCGGCCAAACAGGCCAGCCAACTGTTCGTGGTGGCTGGCGTCGGCAAGACTACGGCCTGGGTTTCGCTTCATGAAAAGGATGCCAACGGAACGTGGCAGCAGGTTATGACCACTCCGGGCTTTATCGGCAAAAAGGGGCTTGGCAAAACCCAGGAAGGCGATGCCAAGACGCCGGTGGGAACATTCCATTTTACGAAAGCCTTTGGCATTGCCCCCGACCCGGGCAGTGTCATGCCCTATACCCAGGTGGATAAAAATATGTACTGGTCCGGGGATGTGCGTCCTGGCATGAAATACAATGAGATGGTAGACATCCGGAAATACCCGCGGCTTGACAAAGCCGCCAGTGAACATATCATCGATTATACGGTTCACTATGTGTATTGCCTCAATATCAGCTATAACGAAGCGGGCATCGCTGGCAAGGGCTCAGCCATTTTCCTGCACTGCATTGGACCGAATAAGCCCTATACGGGTGGCTGCGTGGCCATTCCGCAGGACAAGATGCGTTTGGTATTGCAGACGGTGCGGCCGGAGTGCGTGGTGGTGATTGACTCCCTGCAAAATCTCTCACCGGCAACGGCTGCAGATTGGGGGATATGATGAAGCTTAGGAAAGCGGCTCAGGTTCGAAAGAAACTGCTGGCCGCGGGACTTTTATTGCTGGTGTTGTTGGGCGGGGCCGGGTACTTAGTCGGCAGCGGTTTTGTGGACTATGCGCTGTGCCGGAAAAATCCAGCCGATGCCACGGCGATACCCGAGGCGGCTGCTCAAATTGTGGAACCGGGGCTCGATGCACCGGCTAAGCCCACGGCGCCAAGTGAAACCTGGACGATACCTTCCGCGGATGGACTGAAACTTACGGCTACGCATTTTTCGCCGCCCAAGCCTGGCAGCCGCTGGGTGATTCTGGTACATGGCTACGGCCGCAATCAAAGCTTTGTCTGGGACTATGCGGCCGAATACGTAAAGCGCGGCTATCATGTTGTGACGCCGGATTTGCGGGCGGCAGGTCTAAGCGAAGGAAAATACTTTACCATGGGCGTAAAGGAAAGCGACGATGTCGTCCACTGGGCCAGGGAAATCGCAACGCGCGACGAGAAGGCACAAATTGTGCTGCATGGTATTTCTATGGGGGCGGCTACGGTGATGATGGCCACGGCGAAACATCCGCCGCAGGTGGTGGCTGCCATCGAGGACTGCGGCTATACGAGTGCCTACGATATGTTTACTGTACAGCTAAAAAAATTATTTGGCCTGCCGCAGTTCCCCGTGATGAATTGCGTCGATGTGGTCAGCCGGATGAAAAACGGTGCGGCCATTTCGGAGGCGGCGCCGTTGCGCAGCGTTGCCCGCACCGAGGTGCCGATGCTGTTTATTCATGGCGATGCGGACAAATTGGTACCGGCCAGCATGATGGAGGAACTGTACGAAGCCTCAGCGGCACCCGCCAAGAAAAAACTGGTGGTAACAGGAGCCGGGCATGCCGATGCGAAAAATATGGCTCCGGAGGAATATTATCAAGCCGTGTTTGACTTTTTAGCACCTTATATGGATTGAATTTGACCGGTCAATTGACCGGTCAAATTTTTATCGGCAGCAGGAAATGAAGGAAAAAGCAAGAAATTATATTGGCAAATGATATACTGAGAAAAATGAATCGTTGTTGCACGACATTGTAGTAGGAAAAGCAGGGCTGAATAGGCCCTGCTTTTGCTCAATAAGCGAAAGGAAGGGGACGTCATGTTTAAGAAGAAACTATCCCGCCGTGATTTCTTGAAAGGAGTGGGCGTTGGCCTTGCTGCTTTAAATCTGCCTGCTTTTCCTAATCGCATCGAAGCCGCGCCCAGTCACAGTGGTACTAATCCATATATCAAATACGTGGATGGCAAGCGGATTTTAGAACCAGCCACGGCCGAAAAATACTTGAAGCGAAAGAAAAATTTCCCGTATAAAATCGATAAAAAATCCCTTCCGTACCGATTGTTTACGCAATATGGCTTTGAATGGGGCGGGAACTGGTCAGACCGCAAGGACTATCAGCATTTTGAACTGCCGACCTCCATAACGGAAATACTATATCCGAACAATCGATGACATAGCTGGTGAATAGGGGGAAGTATGAAGAAATTACTTACGATGGAAGATTTTGTGATTGCCCTCGTCACGGCGCTTGGCTATGGATTTTGCTTTGAAATCCCGAAAATCATGGAATATGAACTGTGGTTGTGTGTCGTGATTTGCCTCATCGGCGGCATGGCGCTGGAAGCGTTAGGACGCCGGATTATTTATAGCAAAGCGGTACAGAAAAAGCCGGCCTTAAAGTTTTTGGTATTTACCGCGTTTATTTTCGCTTTTCTGGTGGCCCAGGAGATTGCTGTGGCGGTGGGAATCGATGTGCTCGAATATGTGGAGGGACAATATCTGTACGTCATTGGTCTTCCGCTGCTGGTGTTTGTGTTCAGCAAGGTTATCCGCCACTATCGCATCCGTAAAATCCGCCAGCGGTACGGCGATGGGAATAAGGGCTTTATCTTTGACGCCATGGTGGAGAAAAGCTTTGTCGATGAAGTGAATCAGCAGAATCAGCCGATTCGGGGTAATTACGATGCCTCGCTGGCGGTAAAGACGAAAACAGGCAGGTTTGTTGGTACGAAATGGAAAGACAGCGTATATTTCTGTGGCATTCCTTATGCGAAACCGCCAGTCGGCAAGCTTCGTTGGAAAGCCCCGGAGCCATTGTCTGAATCCGATGAGGTATTCGAGGCAAAATATCTGGGCGCATCGGCAATTCAAGTGGATTATGAGGGCTCATTACTGAAACATCACCGGCAAAGCGAGGATTGCCTGACGCTTAATATTTGCATACCTGCCAAGAAGACGAAGGCCCAAAAGCCGGTCATTGTGATCTTTCATCATGGTGATTTTTCCTATGGCGGTTCTGCTGATCCGCTGTTGTACGCTCCGCATTTCAACAAGATTTACCCAGATGCTGTGTGTATCACCTTCAATTACCGTCTCGGCGTCTTCGGTTTCATTGATTTTTCGGAGATTCCTGGCGGGAATGCCTATCCTGATGCGCTGAATCTTGGTCTTCTGGATCAGATAGCGGCGCTTCGCTGGATCAAGGAGAATATTGCTGCCTTTGGGGGCGATCCTGCGCGGATTACTGTGATGGGCTTCGAATCGGGGACGATTTCCATCGGTCTTTTGGCTGCCTGCGAGCAGGCAAAGGGACTTTTCAAAAAGGCGTTCATCTTTCATGAGACCCCTGTGGCAGCTTATGGGACGCCGGAAAAATCCAGAAAACTGGCGCAAAGATTGTTGCAGGAAACTGCAGCAACGACTATGGAAGATCTATTGCGGCTGAAGACGGAACGGCTTAAAGAAGTGTCGCAGAAACTGGCACTGGATATGTCGGCACCAACTCGCGATGGAAAGCTGATTCCCACGGATGTATATGCAGCCTATCAACAGGGGATCGGTTCCGGCATTGAATTTATCATTGGCATTGCCAATGATGAAATGCAGATATACAAATCCTTTGTGGGCGAGCAGAAATACGAGGGATTTATAGAAGAAGAACTAGACAATATCCTGGTATATCTCGAACCAATCTACCCAGCGGGCGCGCAGGCCGTAAAAGACTACATCAAGGCTCAAACAGAGGAAAACTCCTCGCTGGAAGCCAAGGCTAAGATGGTCGAGCAATTATATGCGTTGGGTACCTATCAGTATGCGCAGACATTGGCGGCGAGTGGGAACAAAGTTCATCTGCTTTATTGGGATGTAAAACCGTTGATTGAAAATCTTGGTTCCGGTATGGTGGATGTGGCGGCGGCTTTCCTCGGAAACAGTGAGGCAGTACAGATATATGGCAACGTGCTGAATCCGGATATTGCCGAGACGCTGCAAACGCTGTTCCGTAAATTCAAAAATGGGGAGGAAATGCGACTGTTCAACAATGAAATCAAAGGAATTGGTGCCATTGACTGGCAGGAATTTCCGCAGGCACTCATTGTTTCCGAGAAAGCGTTTCACTGTGGAACGATTACAGATAAGTTGACCGAAGTCAAATGCCTGTTGAAGCTTTTGGAAATGTAAATATTTCCTATAACAGGGGATTGATAAATGGATACAGTTAAGGAGGCGTATCGTTATGAAAAAACCGGCAATCGTATTGATGGTAATGATGCTGTTATGTCTGATGACGAGTGCTGCCTGGGCGGCTGATGCCGACAAGACGGCAAAGGAACAGGCAAAAATCACAAAGGCGCAGACCGAAATTGACGAACTTTCCACGAAAGCACTGGCGAATCTTTATGCGAAGATTCCTGCCGCCGAAAAGGTTATTCAGGATTGCTATGCATACGCGACGTTGAGCAATACGGGCATGAAACTTGGCTGGCTCGGGGATGCTCATGGCAGAGGTGTGGCCATTAACAAGGTCACGAAGGAAAAGGTCTATATGCGCATGAAGGAAATGGGCCTCGGTTTTGGCTTGGGCGTAAAAGAATACGATCTGATTTTCGTCATAAGCACGGAAGATGCCTGGAAATCCTTTGTTTCTGGCAAGGTGAAATTTGCTACTTCGGCGGATGCTGCCGCTAAAGATGGGAAAAAAGGCGGTTCGGTGGATGGAGCTTCTATTGCGGGCGATGGCATTTGGGTTTATCAGATTACGAAAAAGGGGCTGGCATTGGAAGCTTCCATTAAGGGGACAAAGATTTACCCGGATAAAAAACTGAACGCGCCCCAAAAGGAGACGGAAGGCGGCGCTGATGTGGCTTCCGAAAAAGAACTTAAGGAAACAGGCAAATAATACGATAATATATAGAGAATAGTTTGAAAATATAAATAATGTTTTACTATATAGGTGATTGTAATGAAAAAAATAAATTCGCTTTGTTGGATGATTGCTTTGGGACTGTTGGCAGAAGGCCAGGCATTGGCGGCGCCAGACCTGAACCGAGGCATGGATGCCGGGGCACAGATCGAACGGGACCGCCGGGATATGGAACGGGAACAGGTGAAGGAACAAATTGCGGAGGATGAAGCGGCTAAGAAAAAAAGGGTGGAGACAGCCGAGAATCAGCCTGCCGCTGACAGCGGCACGGAAATTCGCTTTGAATTGAAGCAGGTGAATTGGAATCCTTCGGAACTTTTGACGCCGGAAGAGCTGCATGCGGTGGTGGATACCTACATCGGACAAAAGATTACCCTGAAGGATTTGCAGGAGATGGCAAGCAAGATTACCAATCTGTATAAGGATAAGGGCTACCTGACCTGCGGGGCGGTATTGCCGCCCCAGCGGATACATGAAGGAGTGGTGGAGATCCGCCTTATCGAAGGAAAGACAGGAGAGGTAACCATCAAGGGGAATCGTTATACCAAAGAAAAATACATCATGGACCGGTTGAAACTAAAGCCAGGAGAAATTGCCAATACGGATAAGTTGAACCGTGACCTGCGCTGGTTCCACGGTACCAATGACTTGCAGCTCCGGGTAATTTTAAGGCCTGGTACCCAAGAGAATACTACCGACTACGAAATCATAGTTTTGGAGCCCAAGAATCAGTCGGTAACGCTCTATCTGGATAATGACGGATATAAAAACAATGGACGCTGGCGCGAAGGGCTTTTCTACAATATGAGGAGCTTGTCCAAATATCGTGATGCCTTGCGGGGGAATTTCATCCGCAGCCAGGGAACCAAGGCCTGGGCTTTGGGCTACAGCGTACCGGTTTTGCCTACAGGCATGCGATTGGATTTTCAATATGCGGGCAACCGTACGGAAGTGACGAACGGGGAACTGAAACCCTTGGGGGTTGAGGGAAAATCCAATTCCGTTTCGCTGACCTGGCGGGTGCCCTTCCACATGACCGAGCATTCCCGTCATGAAACAGGTTTGCAGTATGTTTATCAAAAGGCAGAAACAGACCTGGGACATGGGAAGGTTTCCTGGGTGAATGATAAGATACAGCGGATCGCGCCCTATGTGTCCTTCACGCATTATGGGAATAGCTCGGTGGTTTATCATAAACACTCCATTGTTCAGGCAAGGAGGAAGGATAAGGAGGGCATCTCGGATAATGCCAATCTTTATCGGCTAAGTTCTTTCTGGCAGAAACGGTACAAGCGGGGACAGTTCTGGCAGGGGCGGCTGGACGGACAGCTGACCTCCAGCGACTATCTGGCCTCATCGGATCGGTTCTTTATTGGTGGCGTCAACAGTGTCCGCGGGTATGAAGAGGGCTTTATCGGTGCTGAGAAAGGCTTTTCGGCAGGAATTGAGTACCACATCCCCGTGGATAAGGATAAACATTTTTCGGTGTTCCCCTTCTTTGATTGGGGAAAAGTAGCGGGGGATACAGCACCAGCGCATCGTACGTTGATGAGTACAGGCTGGGGTGTGGCAGCGAAGTATAAAAATATATACAGTACCTTGACCATGGGTTTCCCCTTAAAAAAGGACTTTTATGAAAATCATTTGGGCAGCACCAGAGTTGATTTCAGCTTGTCGGCTATGTTCTGAGCCGTTTATGAAGCCCGGGCTGTCTGGATGATGTAAGCGAAAAAGGATAGACAGCTGGAAAGTGGGGGCTTATTATGGCATACGGATATAAAATCAAAAAAGAGGAAAAGGATTGGAAGCTCAACCCGGTTCCTTTTATGGAGTGGACTCCAAGGAGGGGGCGCAGAAAGTCCCGGGCCAGGATTCGGCAGCAGGAACGCCAGCAAATGCTGCTTTCCCTGACTATGGCAACGGGATTCCTGGCCTATCCCTATGGTATCAGTGAAGCCGCAATTGTTCCCAAAGACAGTGCTGACAGCACGAAAATAACGGTCAATGGAAATGTCTATACGATTAGTCCGCAGGGGACGAATGGCGATTTTGCTTATAACCGGTTTAAGGAATTTGGCTTGGCTGATGGGCAGATTGCCAATCTCTTGTTTGGCAATACCTCTACCCTTGCCAATCTCGTTCATGACAAAATAACCATCAATGGTATTGTCAATGCGGTGCGGAATAGCAATACGACGAATAGTATTGACGGGCACCTTATGTTCCTGAGTCCAAACGGAATTGTTGTGGGAGCATCTGGTGTTATTAATGCTGGGCAGTTTACGGGCATTGTGCCGACCCAAACGGATTTTGACAAGTTATATAATGCAACAGATTCTACGAGTATCACGCTGGATGCTATTAATGGACTCAGCTCCTATGCCAATGACAAAACTATCGATATCAGCGGGCAAATCAACACCCATAGTGGCGTCATGCTGGGGGCGGGCATCATCAATATCCAGGATGGCAGTAAGATTCAGAGCACTAAGGGACTGAATTTTGCCGATTTGGTAAATATACAAAGTGGCGCAAGTGCAGGCTTGGGCAGTCTTTCGGCTGTTGAGGGCAGCGGCGGCGATATCATTCTGACCGCCAGGCAGATATCCGATGTCAAAGATACTAAGACGGAAAACAATGCGCAGACGCCAAATCCCATTCGTTGGCGTGACCGCTCTACGGATCTTTCGGCAGCTGTCAACATAGGGAAGGATTCGGCGGAAAAGGGAGTCAGCATAACCAGCAGTGATGGGGCAGTAAAACTTACGGCAGAGAGTAAAAGCACTTATGAAGACAGTACACCGATGACACTTACGAACACGTTGAAGGATGTCATTCTAGGGAGCGAAGAAACCATTGTCGATGGGCTCATCAACAAACTGGCAGGAAAAGAAGCCGAGGCAAATAAGTATCTCTTTGCCAATTATTCCAATAAGAAGAATAAGTCCGCCGTTAAAATCGGGGAAAAAAGTGAGATTTCGGGCAAGCGTATTGACATTGCTGCTAATTCCACGGTAGAGATTAAGCAGTCTCTGGCTGTGCCTGGGGGCGATGGCAAGAAGGACAGCAATGGCAACACCAAAACGAACGATTCGGTGATGCCGGTGGCGGCAGTAGCGATTTCCCGCGTCTACAACAATGCAGATGTGGTCATTGATGGAAAACTGACGGCTGCGGGAGCCGATGCAGAGGGCAGCGGGATCAAGATTGCGGCCAACGCGGACACGAAAGCGAAGCTTTCTGCTGCCGCCAGTGGCGGCGAGAAGACCTCTGCCGCAGTGGGGGTAGCAGTTCTGAGCGGTGATACTACTGCGAAAGTAACCGTGAATGCTCCGGCAAACGCGGCGGCTCTGACGGCAACGCAGGGCAAAGTGTCTATTGAGTCGGTTACAAACAGTGATATCGATGTCAATGTAAATGCCGTGGGAACCAAGAGCTATGTGGTTTCCAATGTGGGTGTGGCCAATTATGATACCAGTGCTGATGTGGTCATGGAGCGCTCGATTACGGCGGGGGCCGTGGATATCAAGGCGGAGAATAACATTACCGGACTCAAAATGACGGTGGACAATACGGCACAGGAAAGTTCGGGCGGCAGTCAGGGCAAGGATACCTCGGAGTCAACGCCTGAGCAGAAGACGCAGGACGATAATGACGCTACGACAGAGAAAAATAAACCAGCTTCAGGGAAAACCGAGGGCGAGAAGAACAGCGAGAAAAAATCCCTTGACCCCACCAAGGTCCTTAAAGATTCTTCGGTAGATACCACCAATAATACTACGCAGAACAACACGAAATCCCAGGATGCCCAGACCGGCGTCCAGAATGTCAAGGACAAGGTGGAGGGCACGAATGAAGGCGGCAATAATGCGAAGAAAACGACTGCCTTTGGGCTCGGTGCCGCAGTTGGTGTTGTTTCCAATCAAAACGATGCCAATGTCAGTCTGGGGAAGAATGCTGTCATTAACGCTTCGAAGGTGGAAAATTCGGAGACGCTGGACGGCGCTGTCAATGTGGTGGCCAACACCCTTATGACGGCTTCCAAAGAGGCAGAAGACAGCCTGCAGTTCTCGGTAAAAAATACCATGGGCAACGCTAAAGTGGAAATTGGTGCTGCGGTGCTGGTCAGCAATGTGAAGAACAACGCCAAAATCCTGCTGGATAACGAAGGGGAGAAGTCTGCCCAAATCAAGGGAGATGGCGAAACGTCCTTGATTGCTGCTGCAGGTATGGGGGCCTACAAGGCCGACCAAAAGAAAAAAGATGAAAACGGCAACGAATTGAACGAAACGGAAGAAGTAGATAAAAACAGCACCTTGACCTATGCGGTGAGTGCCGAGAATGCGTCGGGGAAAGAAACGCCCACGACTTTTGCCTTGGGCGGCTCCGTGGGCATCAATACCTTGAAGGACAACGCTGTTGTCCTATTGGGGCAAAAGAGCAAGGTAGATGGCTCTGCCATTAAGTTGTCCGCCAATGCTGCTACCAATGCAGCGGGAAAATACGGCACCAAAGATGAAAACAACAAAGTGGGCATCGGCGCCACCGTAGGTCTTCAGAACATCAGTGGCAACAGCCTGGTTATGGCAGGGAAAGGCGTAGAGGTCACGGGGACGGAGTCCGTAAAAGCAAAAGCTGCCAATACCATGGATCTGAAGAATAACGTCCAGAATGCGGGCAAGGGGGATTCCTTTGGTGTTTCCGGTATGGTGGCCCTTTCTTATGGCGACAGCAATAATATTGTGTCCTTGGACGATGAAGCGGTCATCCAGGGGCCCTCGGTCTCACTGGAAGCCGAAAATTCTACCAATGTGGACAATTCCGCCCGCAGTGAGTCGGAAGGCAGCGAAAGCTCCAAGGCCTTCGGCATCGGCGTGGGGATTATTAACTATGACGTGAACAGCATCGCCATGGTGGGCGATAATGGCAGTGGGATAACTGCGCCCACTGGGAATACCACTGATGTGGAAAAGGCCGCGCAAAAGATTTATAAGGACGGGGCTTTGGCACGAGAGATTGCTGGCAGCACCTTGGCCGGGAAATTGGGCGTTAAAACCACCGGCAATGCGAAGGGCAGCATCATCACGGGGGATTTGTCTGTTTCCGCCTTGACCACAGGCATGATCAAGAACGACGCCAAGGCAAAGGCCGTTTCCTCCACCAAAGAGGATAAATCAGAAAATGCCAACGAAAGAACGGATTCCCAGCGATGGACCCAGTGGTCCAGTCAAGGCACGCAGGGAGCAAACGAGGCCAGAAATAACACGGAAAATCTGGAACAGGATAAGGTGACTTCTCAGAATGAGAGCGCGGCGCCTAATGCGTCTGGAGCAGGACAGGAAGCAGGTTCTGCTGCCAACCCGGACGAAACCCCGACGGCGCCTACGGATAATGCAGCTCCTGCGGCCGGTTCGGAGGGAAGCGCAGGTGCCTCCATCGGCATGGAAGGCAGCGTAGCGCTGACCTTCCTGGGCGGCCGGACGGATGCTGTACTGGATAATGTGACAGTGAAAAGCGGAGCAGCTGATTCTGATTTGGTGGATTCTGTTTCCGCTGCTGTTTCTGCCACCGATTTGCTTGGTTCCATCACATTGGGTGGCACGAATAATAAGCATTCCTTGAAAGCGGGCAGTTCTGCCACCAAGGTAGGCATTGGCGGCACCTTCGCCATGAACAGCGAGAACCGCGATGTGGATTCTTTGGTGCGCAATTCTACCCTTGAGAAGGTGGGATACCTTTCCAACTCGGCTGCCAAGATTGGCCTTGAAGTGGCCGCTGGCATGGGCGTAAGTTCCGCTAAGGGCAATGGCACGAATATCAGCGGTGCGGGCGTGGTGTATTACAATAAAGCCAAGCAGGACGTCCATGCCCTTTTAATCAATAATACGGTAACCTCGGATTTCCTAGGCAATGTTTTAGGCCTTGGCATGCTCACCAATGAGGCCACCAGCACGGATTTTCAGATTGCTGGGGGCTTAGCCGCGAATTTAACGAGTGGCTCGAATACCAATGTGGGTGTGGGCGGTGCTGTGGCCATCAGTCAGCTGGAAAACAACTTGTCCAGTGGTATCATCGGCGGCAGCTATGAGAATTTTGCTACAATCGATGTGAATGCCCAGAAGGGGACCACCCAGATTAATGGCGCTGCAGCTGGCGGGAAAAGCGGCTATGGCTTCAATGGCGCTTTTGCTTATGGCAGCGTAAAGAACGAGACCAATGCCTATATTTCGGATGCCGAGGTAGGCGGCATCCTGACTGGCGCAGTCAATGTCAGGGCAGGAGAAGTGCCCGTTGTCAAGAGCCAGGATACCCTCAACAATGAAAACACGGAGCTAAATGACAAGAAAACGGAAGTCGATGGCAAAGAAAAACTTACAGAGAATGCAAAAACACGGTTGAAGGAATCTTTGGAGAAGGGGACAAAAGAAAGCGAAAACAACGCCAAGAAAGGGGCTGAGAATAAGAAACTCCTTGAAGACTCCGGCGTAGACACCACGGGGAAAGTCTATCTTTTAGATGGCGATGAAACATCGACCCTGGACGATGACGTGAAGGATACCGACGAGGGCAAGATTGTAAAAGATGCTGCAGGTGAGGAGAACGATGCCAAAGGCTTGTTGGGGCAGAACCATAGCCTTACCATCACCGCCGCTATGGCTGGCGGCTTAGTTACAGGTGAGGGTTCGGTAGCAGGCAGTGCGGGCATTGCTTACAACTATGTGAAGAACGATATTGCGGCGGACATCAGAAACTCTATCATCACGGCAGATTCCGTAAGCGGCGAGGCGTCCAGCGACTCTCTGATTGTTTCCGTGGGCGCGGGCGTTGCCGTTGGCGGTAAGGCCTTTAACGGTGCTGGTTCCGGCAGTTGGAATGACCTCAAAAACGATACCAAAGTTACTTTTGCCGATAACACAATCCGTGGGAATAAAATCAGTGAAGCGGCGGTCAACGACGCTTCCATCATCAATATTGCGGGTGAAGTGGCAGGCGGCAAGGGCATGGCTATGGGATTGTCGCTGGCCTATAACTCCTTAAACAATACTACCGGGACGTATCTGACGGGCAATGACATTGACACGGAAAATCTCAACAGCCTGCTGGGTGGTGAAAATTCCGTTAAACTGTCGACGGTAAACAAGGGCAAGACACTGGCCGTAGCCGGCGGTGTGGACGTGAATATCAGCCAATCCGTTGTGGGGGCTGTTGGAACTGTGGCTATCAACCGGGGCGTCAGCAATACAGAGAGCATTATCGATGGCAAGAAGGAGGGAGGCACGGTCACCAACACGACGCTGGATGACATTAAGTCACTTTCGGTTACCGCAGAGGAACTGACGAAAAAGACTACTGTGGCGGGGGGCATATCCGTCGGCGGCAAAAAAGTGGGCATCGGCGGGGCCGTGGCCTATACAGCCATTGGTTCTTCCGGCTCTGCGGACAAAAAGGAAAAGCTGCGGGCCGAAATCAACCATGCCGATATCACCACCACCGCGGACGGCACGATCGAAGTTTCCACCAAGGACAGCCAGACGGAAGGGACGGAGACGAATAAATCCCGTATTACCACGGTGGGTGCTGGTCTCGGCGTGGAATGGGGGAGCAATTTGTTTAACCTGCAGGGAGCAGCTGCGGTATCTGATATCTATAAAGACAGCCGGGCTTCCCTGAACAACACCAATATCAATAAGGATAACGCGGATGCGCATCCAGCCATTGAGGTGGTGGCGGATACCAAGAGCAAAATAAACACCGTGGGTGCTGTGGGCAATGTTTCGGTATCCGGCAAGGTCACGGGAACGGTGGGCTTGGCCATCAACCGCATGGATCTGGACACCAAGGCAGAAATGGCGACGGATGACGGGAAGACTACGAAGGTCAACGCGGGCCTGACCAAGGTGCGTGCCATCGGCGATGGCGATATCCATTCCGTGGGAGTAGGGGGAACTGTGTCCGTAGGCGAGTTCGTTACCGCCGCAGGCTCCGGCAGCTACAACTATATCGGCAATGATGTGGATGCCATCATCAAGAATCAAAATGTCATTTCGAATAGCAGCGTGGGCGTAGTGGCTCAAGGTGACGACCGTCTCTATAATTTCGCTGGTGGCTTTAACATCGGCATCAACACCAGGGCAGCGCTGGGAACGTCAGTTTCCACCAACAAGATTTCCGGCAATACCAACGCCTTGGTAAGCGGCGGCTCCCTGGTGGCTGCTGACATGGGGGCTATTGAAGTCACCCGTCCGCAGGATGCCAATCTCTTTAATGTGGATAGTCTGGACCTTACCACGGACCGGCAGCGTCTCAGTGCAAACCGCCAATCGGAAAGCAAGACTGGTATTGTGGTGGACAGCTCTGCCACCCATACGATTATTTCCCAGCTGGCTTCCGGTGGCGTGGCGGCATCCAGCACCATCGGCCTGAATCTCGCCGGTACGGTGAACATCAATACCATCAAAGGGGAAACTACGGCCAAAATTCAGGATGCGGATCTCAATTCCGCGGACCAGCATTCGCATGTCAACGTAAATGCCGTAGATTATACGAATTTCGGCTCCTTTACGGGTACGCCGGCTATTGGTGCTGGAGCGGCGTTAGGTGTCTCCCTTGGTGTGTCTGCCAACTGGGAGACTTATGACCGCACGACAGAGTCAGAGATTTCGTCGACTTCTATTAACGCAAAGAAGAATGTGTATGCCAAGAATCTGACCGTGGATGCAACGGCCAAGCACGGTTCTTCGGCCCTGTCCTTTGCGGCGGCTGCTGGCGGCGGCAAAGTGGGAGTTGCTTCCGGCGACAGCATCATGCGCCATACGAATACGAGCACGGTTGGTGCCAAACTGGACAAGGTGAATGCTGTCTTTGACGGCAAGGCGGAAGTCAAGGCCGAGCATCTCGGCAACAGCCATACGCAGAATATCGCGGCAAGTGTTGCTGCTGGCATGGCCGCCGTGGCGGCAGGGGCAGGTGTGTCCGTTATCGACGACACCTCAACCGTAAAGGCAGAGGTAAGCAATAGCAGTCTGAAAGCAAAGAGCAGCGAAGACGGCAGGGATATCGCTGTCTTGGCGAAGAACGAAAACAACTGGAAGAACACGCTGGTCACGGCCAGCTTAGGTGCTGGCATTGGCGCGGGGCTGGCTGCCAATGTGGGTATCTACAATACCACTGGCGAGACCGCAGCTGTGGTGAACAAGAGTGAGCTTGAAGCTGCAAACGTCAATGTAAATGCCACGGATAAGCTGACGGCTCATGCCACGGGCGGCGTGGGGGCCGGCGGTGTTGGCGGTGTCGGCGTGGCCGTCGCACTTAACAATATCAACAGCAGCGTCAGTGCCCATGTGGCTGGCGGCTCCGTTAAGGCGGCGAAGGATATCGACGTGAAAGCGGAAGAAGTGCGCGACTTTGACAGCAGCGTGACAGGAGCTTCTGCAGGCGGCCTTGGTGTTGGGGTAAATGTGGCCGTCACTTCCATCAACAAGGGTATCACGGATGCCCAGCTCAGCAATGCTGCCGATGAAAACGGCAAAACAGGAGTCAATGCGACGACGCAAAATGAGATTCTTACCCATCTAAATAGCGTGAACAATGCCAAAGGCGTCCTTGGCGACAGCCAGGCAAAATTCTATGGCATGAATGCAGAGGGCAGGAACGATCTTGAAGCGGCCAGAAATGTGAAAGTAGACCTTTCTACGCCCAAACTTGAAGAGCCGAAGGACGATGCCGTGTATACCAAGAGGCAGGGCGTACACACGGAAATCAGCCAGAATGCTTCTCTGCTGGCGGGCAATAATGTCAATGTGACGGCTAAGGACACCAGCGACATTTTCGCGAGAAATATCGGCGTTACTGCGGCTGGTACGGCGTCTGTGAACGTCACAGATGCCATCATCCATACAAACTACGACACCGATGTGTCCATTTCCAGTGCCGCTATCGAAGGCAGGAATGTGGCGGTCAACGCTTTGCAGACCCAGGCGGGCAACGGTTCAGAGGTCAAAGTGACGGCAGTTACCGTGGGCGCCCTGGGTGGCGTGGGCGTTGGCTACGCGGGCATCGTCAACAAGGGCGCGGCGGATGTCAATATCGCGAACAGTACCATTAAAGCCACGGGCAGCGAAAAAAATGACAAAGGGATTACCGTCAATGCTAAGGACGAGAGCAAGCATAAAGCGGAAATTCTCAGCGTAGGAGTCGCTGCGTTGAATGTCACCACCACCTTTGCCAGCGTGGAAAATAAGAGCAATGTGGGGGCAGCTTTTGGTGGGACGAATAATATTTCCGCGGCTAAGGACATCACTATTGACGCTAAGAAAGCCAATATGTTGAATGCCCATACCCAGGGTGTCGGCGTGGGCGGCGTCAATGTGGCGGTCAATCATGCCACCATTGAAGATGAGGGGACTGCTGCGGCCAAAATCACGGGCACCGATGGCAGCTTCACGGCGAAATCTTTCCATTTGGGTGCAGCCAATGACACTACGGCTAAGCTCAGCGCAGGGAATACGGCTGTATCCGTTCTCGGCGTGAGCCGGATGCGGGGCAAAGGCGTCATGACTATGGGCGCCGAGGTGGATGTGGCTGGCGGCATCTTTAATGCTGGAACGGTGGAGTTTGTCTCCCAGCTCGGAACTGCTAATGGCCGCACCTTGGAAGGTAATGTCAAGGGACATAATATCTCGGCGGTGGCCGTGGCTCCGGATGCGGTAATTCTGAATACCGAGGCCACTTCCAAAGTCAATGTGAAAAACAGCAGCTTTGCGGAAGATACCGACCTCATTCTGGACAATGAATCCTATGTGGATCGCAAGGCCTATATCTATGGGGTAACGGCAGGTGTAGTAGCTGTTGGCAACACCAGTGCGGACATCAGTGGCAAGGAGACGATGGAAAGCACTCTTATGGGGAAAGAAGAAGTCACGAAGCTAAACAGCCTGCAGGTCCTTACCTATGGCGAGAATAAGGGCAAGGCGTTTGCCGATGCGGGCGGTGGCGGCCTCGTAGGCTACGTGGGCGCTCATGTGGACAACAAATCGACGAATAACCTTACCAGTACCTTGGGCGGCAAGTGGGAGGCAGCGGGCGATGTCTACCTTATGGCGGCTCAGGCTGACGAGGTGCGCCTGACGGCTTCGGAAGGTCATGGCGGCGTGGCTGGTGTAGGCGGTACCAGCGTGGATAATACCATCACCACCACCACCAAGGATGTGATAGCTGACAATACGGAAATTACCAGCGACCGCATCCATGTGGGGACCGATAATACAGTCACCACTGGAGCTTATGACGATACCGACTCCAAGGGCAACAAAGATGTGCAGACCTATACCTTGAAAGACCATTTCGGCGGTGTCATTTCCGGCAACCGTCTGCGCAGCCTGCTGGATCTTACGGAAACGGGCGTCATCAATATCGGCAAAAATGCAAAGATTACGACCAACAATCTGCAGGAGTACGTTGCTTCCTCCCAGAACAATCTGACGAATCTGGTGCAGGCTAAGGGGGGCGGTGCCATTGTGGTTACCGACGCCGTTAGCGAGCTGGATATTGATGTCAATAATAAAGTGAATGTGGATACGGGGGCGGTTTTAAGCAATGAAAAATCAGCCTCTACCGAGGATATTGTTCTGGCTGCCTATGACAATCAAACGCTGAAATCCCATGTGGATGGCACGGTCTATGCCGGAGTGGTCAGCCCGATAGTGGCGAAGAACAACATCGACATGAACCGCAGGAGTGATGTTACGGTAGCGGGGACGATTGAGAGCGGTTCGAATGTGGGCCTTTATGCCGGAGCCAATAAAGCCGGTGTCCTGTCTAATTTGAACGTGGACCTCAAATCCGGTGCTTATAACTATTCCGTTATTCCCGTCACGGTACCCAGGGTGACGTATGACCTCACCGCTGACAAGGGCACGGTAAATGTCAGTGGCGATGTGCATTCCACTCGGGACATCAATGTTATTGCCAGTGGTGGCAAGGAAGAAATTGTCAAGGACGAAAGCCTTTGGAACTGGGCCAAAGGCGGCTCCAGCACCGATAAGAAATTCCTGACCTCTGATGCGGCTACGGGAACTGAGAGCGATGCAGAGATGCGAAAGAGTACGGTCAATGTGACCGGAGCCCTTATCGCAGGCACTTCTGCTCCTATCAATATAACAATCCATGGTTCCGTGGCTGGCGGATTGGAATATACGGCGGATGATAATGTCCCCAATCAACGGGTATTGCAGGGCATCACCCAGGGGACTTTTGACTATGCCAACACCTTAGGCGACCGTCTAAGAGAACTGGAAAAATTGATTGCTGCCTATAACGGCGATAGTAGCAAAATGGCGGCTTATATCGCTGAGCGCGGCAGAATCCAGAGCGAGATGGAGCGCCTAGGGCTGGTGGAGAAGGACGATAACGGCAATATTGTACAATATCTCAATTCCGGACGTTCGGTTTACTATGTGGAGATTCCGGATATTGCCACCAGTGGCGGCAATATCAATGTGACGGCCAACGACTTTATTGGCACCGGAAAACTCCATGCCAATTCGGCACCTTCCATCACCATCGAAAATAAATCCGATGCTTATCTGAAGCTCAACAACATCCTTATGGGCGAGCAGGGCGGCAGCATTGTCTACAACGGCTTTGGGGCTCATCTGCAGGGAACTGTCATTCCGCCGAGTGTGGCTGATGGCAACAAGAAAATCAACGAAATGAACCGCAACGAGGATGGTACCAAGTGGGCTGAGTTTAGTGAAATCTACGGTGTTACGGACAACCGGGCAGCTGGTCTTTCGGTGCAAAATACCAAAACCTTTAGCGGGGATAAGACCAGTACCCTCGTTCTGACGCCGCAGCTGGAGCAGGAAATCGAAAGCAGCGATATGACGGCTGATGAGAAGGCTGAAGCCAAACAGGCCATACGGGATGGCAAGATGAAATATACGGCCCTCACCGATGTGGAGGTAAATGGCAAAATCAGCAATTTCTATGGCAATGTGACCATCAACAATCTCAGTGGGGATATCCGCATCAGCGGTGGCACCAAGGACCGGCCTGCCGGGGTAAAGGGAAATACGGTTACGCTTACGGCTGCCAACGGTACCATTGCTCAGGATTACAAGGAGGGGATTGTCAATATCAACGGCGACCCCGAGAAGTATTTGGCGGAGAAAGCTGCCGAAATGAAAAATACTCTTGGCATGAGTACCGTGAACAATGATGCAAAGGATAAGACCGAAAGCTATCAGCGTTCGGAAAGCTCTAATGCGGCCACGGGCTATATTGCCGGTCGTGATATCTATGTATCCGCTGCCAATGTCAATGTGAACGGCCTCATTCAGAGCGGCTACAAGAAATACGAAGCCACGGTGACGGAGACTCAGCTGACTGTGGCGAAACAGCGTCCAGCCACCCGGGCAGCTGTTATCCAAAACCGTACGATGTATAAGGTGAATGATGGCGGTGCTAAATGGAATGACACGGACAAAGTCTTTGACTATGTGCCGCAGGTTTATTGGGATCCTTCCACCAACAAGCTGGTGGTGGAGGACATCGACACCCAGGGGGGCAAGGTCTATCTGACGGGCAAGATTGCCAGCACTGGCGATGGCCGCATAATGGCAGCGGATGGTGCTGCGGAAATCTCTGTAATTAATGAGACCAGTCTGGATATGAACGTGGGCAATGTCCTCAATAATCAGCGGGAAGGTGTTATCACCATTGCCGATACGGCCAAGGATACCTGGACCGAGTATAAGAAAGGGCAGACCCGTACCATTGCGAACTATGCCGATTATTTGAAGAATCACGCGGGCGATAGTGATATCTATGCCGGTGCCGCGGTGAACTCCAATAACGGCCTGTCCATTGGTAATAATTTGACTTACGCGGTAAAAGACAATCAGACCTATACGTGGATTAATGGTAAGAGCGTTGAGACCACCAGAACCTATGAACACTATGTACGCAAAGGCATGTGGGGCTTGGTGAAGACAGCGGATGAAAACGAGCTGAAAAGCTGGGCACAGTCGTCTACCCCAATCGACACGAGTACGGCAAAGGAATTAGGACTGCCTGAAGGTGCTGTTATCATGCAGGACAGCAGCAATGTTCCGGAAAGCGGCAAGCTTCGTCTGGATGGTCAAACCCAGAAACTGGAGGAAAGAACTTTTGGCCATGATCATTGGGTAACCCGCTCCGGATTCCTGGGCTGGTTCAAACATATTCATGACCGGTGGAAGGTCGGAACCTCCACCATCCAGCTTTATAACTATACCCTGAATGCTTCCCAACCGATTGAGATTGGTCTGCTTGGGGCTGAGAAGGGCAGTATCGATATCAAGAGCACCAACGTTAATGGCGGCAGCATCAATCTGACGGGCAATGTGGCTAACTCCCATAATTTAGCAGAGCTGAATGTAAGCTCCAAGGCGGGGGGCATTTTCCAAAACGACGGCACTACCTTGAAGAGTGAGATTGTGAATCTGACGGCCAAAGACGATATCAAAAATATCCATATCACTTCGCTCGGCGCGAAGGATGGAAGCAATGTGTCGGACAACATCAAGCTCAGTGCCATTTCCACGGGTAAGGGGGATATCGACATTACCGCTATGGGCGGCCTGTTGAATAATCAGTCCCTGCCAGGAAATGTAGAAATCGTGGCGCTGAAGAGTCAGAATGGCAATGCCGTTTTCAAAAATGACGCGGCCCTTGGGGATGTAACCCTCAATGCGGCGGGAAATATCACCCAGCCGGATAACTCCGTCAGGGTAGAGGGCCGGGCGATTAATTTGACCAGCAATAACGGTGGTATCGGCAAAGCAGAGCAGGCTATCCAGCTTGTGGCTTCGGATTTGGCTTATGCCACGGACCGCTACGGTGCCCAGGTAAACGCTAGTGCCAAGGGCAGCATCTATCTGACTGAGACTGCAGCTGGCGGCAATATGCGCGTGGGCAGGATTGAATCGAGAGAAGGAGATGTGACGCTGACCGTGGCCAATGGCGGTTTTATTGATGCACTTCCCAGCGATGATAAATCCGGTTCCGTGGACAGCGTGGACGAAATGGTGCATCGCTGGATTGATGCGGGAGTCATTGATGGCGAAAAGGATGCACAGGGCAGCTATACCTACAAGGGGGCGTATATCGAAGGGCTGGAGAAAGCGCGTGACGATTACAAGGCGAATATCGAAGCTGTTTATGACGTTCAGAACGGGGGCAAGACCCAGGAACAGTGGAGTGCCGACTACCAAGCGTACAGGAATTCGTACGACGACTACGTTGCCAATAGGGAAAAATATGCAAACTATGAAAATCTCTCGCCGGAAGAGCGTCAGGAATTGGATGCCAACAATCCTGGCGGCTATGCGAATTATAAGCAGTTCTCCGCACAGAAGGCTGCTTATGATTCATACCTTGCCAATAAGGAGCGTTTCGCCAATCTTTCTGTAAGTGAACGTGAGGCTTTGGAGGCAAATGGTGACAGTGATTACAAGGCGTATCAGTATTATTCCCAGTTTGGCAACGCTACGGCAGACGAGTATTTGCAGACGAATACCGTATCGTACAAGTATTCTCAATATGCCGATGCCAATGCTTATCTGGAGGCGGATGCCAAATATCAGGATTTGCTGACTAGGGCAGCTAATCCTACCTTTGAATGGACGAAAGACATGATGCTCTATGCTGTCAGCGATAAACTGGTAAATCCCGATGGTGGCAGCAGCAACCAGACAGACCGGGCGGCCAATGTCCTGGGACGGAATGTTACCCTGTCTGCAGCCAAGGGCGCAGTGGGTACTTTTACCGACCAGTCTGCAACAATTACGGTGGATGAACTGACAGGCAATAATAGCATTGCCAAGATGAAAGAGCTCATGAATGTGGATGCTGTTGATGTTACGGCTCATCGGGATGCAAATGGCAATCTCCTGTCCTTTGAGATAAAGGGCAATATGCCTTTGGGCGTGAAGGCCAGCGGTACGCTGAACGTTCAGGCAGGGGGCAATATCTCCGTGGCTGGCCGCAAGGACGCAGACGGGGAGAATTCTGCCATCAACGTGGGAACTATTGATGCCACCAAGAACAGTGCAACCGGTGACGTGCGCCTGCATTCCGATAAGGGAATCTATAACGCCAATAATGCAGATGATGCCAATATTACTGGCAAAAATCTGATTCTCACTGGCGGTAAGGAGAGCATCGGCACTGCGGATAAACCGCTGGCTGTTTCCCTTTCCGGGGATTTGACCGAAGCCAGAGCGGATAAGAATGTGTTCATCAAAAACGTGAACAATGAGGATTTCCTCCGCTTGGGCGCTCTGTACGCAGGGGATACCCTTTCCCTGGACAGCGAAAAAGGCTTTACGATGAGCAATGCGAATGAAGATATTGCGGCTTCTTATATCAATGCAGGAAAGATGTTGGTATTCCAGACGAATGCAGCTACCGGCATGGTAGGTGAGGCAGATAATGCCATCCGCATCCTCAACGACCGTGCGCCGGTAAATATCGCGGCTAAGTCCGCCTATATACGGGGCATGGGAAGCCTGGCTCTGGGGATCCAAAACGGTACGCTGGTTCTTGGAAACATCGATACGAAAGATGTGTTTATCGCAGAAAGCGATGGCTCTATTGCCGTGGGCCAGGAGGAAGAAAAGAACAGTGGTGGAACGGTTGTGAAACCTAGGGTAGCAGGTGCCATCAAGACCGGTGGAATTGCGACGCTTTCTGCTGCTGATGATTTGACGCTGAATGGTATGGTAACGGCAGGTGATCTTGAAAATGCGAAGACAACGCTGTCCTTGAAAGCGGGGAGCGGAAGCATTACCCAGACAGCCAAGGGAGCAATCACCGCTGATAAGGTCGAGACCATCAATGAAAAATCCCTGCTGCTGGAAAACGAGAACAATCGGTTCAATACCATTACCGTAGACAGCGGCAGCACGGCAAATATTGCCGGCGATGTGAAAATCAAGGATAATGCTGACGGGTTGACGGTCAAAATCAATCAGAATGTGGCTGGGGATATCTCTGTCCAAAATCTGCGCGAGAATGGCACTTTGACCAATGCGGAGAACTTTACCGCCACGGGCAAGATTGCCCTCAGTGCGAACGGCAATCTTACGCAAGCGGCGAATACGGTCCTTACGGCGGGCAAGGATGTGGAACTGACTTCGGTAAATGCCGGTATAAAACAGAATGCCAATACAGGTATCTTGGCGCAAACGGTTATCACTACCAGTGCACAGGGCGTAGACTTGCAAGGCGAAGGCAATCAGTTTGAGGTGCTTGCGGTGCACGGTACCAATGCGAATGCTCCCCTTCAGGGCAGCGTTTCGGTATTGGATAACGCGGATAAACTGGAACTTTCTGTTCAGCTGGTCGTTAATGGCGATATTGCCGCAGAAAATCAAAAAGCTAACGGCGTGCTTCAGGTCGGCTCGGAACTTCAGGCAACAGGCAATGGAGCGGACGTCAAGGGGAATATCGTGCTGAAATCCGACGGTAGTTTGCAGACGGACAAGAAGCTCACAGCAGCCAATAATGTGCAGCTAACCTCCGCAATGGGGGACGTAGCAATCAACGGCGACGTTTCTACTTCTTGGGGACAAATTCCTGAGATAAATGATGAGACATTGGCACTGGAAGGAGAGTACAACTCCCTGACCATCCGTGCGGGTGGTGCCATCAGAGAAGCAGCTGGTGTGGTCATTGATACGCCTGTGGTAGAAACTTATAGTGGGAAAGACGTGTCCTTGGAAAGTAAAAATAATCTCTTTTCCACTTTCCTGGCTGAAGCTTTGCCGGGCAGTGAGAGTATCAATGGCAGCGTCAAGGCCGCCACCAGCTATTTCAAAAATAAAGAAGAGGATACCTTTACGATAGGCCTTGGTGCAAGCATCCAGGGAGATGCGGAATTCACCAATCATCACAAGGAGGGAGATTTGGGACTTCTGATATGGAAGCCAGAAGACGAAAGTGAAAAAATCCAGGTCCTTGGCGGACAAGGTGCCAAAGGCACCTTGTCACTCAAAGCGGGGAAGGACGTTGCTATATTGGGTGATGCCAATGCAGCGCATGACATTGTGATCGATTGTGTAGGCGGCTCCTTGTACGGCCTTGGCAAAGGCATGGCGGCAGGAAATGATGTCCGCGTGACAGCAGGAGATGCAGTTTATTATATCGGAACCATCAATGCAGTAAACGATATCGACATTCAAGTGAAAGCCTTGAATGCTAATCCGGAAGATAATGGCATTTACATCGGAGTCATCCCAGACGGTGAGAATCGGCAGACTTTGCTGGAGGCGGGACATGAGGCTCATTTCCAAGTGGGCGGCGACGGGAATCTGCAACTGTATGGTGACATTGTTGCCCAAAAGGATGTTGCAGCGAATATTTCCGGCACGGGCAATATTCTCATTGATGGTGCTGTCATTTCCAAGGAAGAAAGTGTATCGGTGCAGACAAACGAAGGACACATTTTCATCGGTACCGATAAGAATCCGGATGAAGAAACCATTAAGGCGAAAAAAAATGTTATGGTGGGAACCAACCTTGGCGTGATCTATATCTTGGGCAAGACGATCACCCAGAACGGGGATATCAGCATGAAAGCTGGACAGGAGACCTATGAAGAAGGCGCAGAACATGGCAATTTCATCATCCGCGATGATGGCCAGCTGCTTTCCGGCGGAGGCATTGGCCTTTACGGACGCAATGGCGATATCCATATTACGGACGATCTTCAGGCCCAAAAGGGCATTAGCGTCCACATTGCGGAGCAGGGAAATATCTTCTTTGACCGGGATGTGTCTGTCACGAATAACGTCGACATTTCCACGGATAAAGGAAATATCACCGTGGGACATATCGTCAACTCGGACGAGGAAACGGTACGCTTAAAGGCCGAAACGGGCGATATTCTGGTAGGCAAAGACATCACTGCTGGCAAAGATATTGCCATTTTGAGCAAACAGGGAAATATTGTTGTCGGCGATACGACTACAGGCGATGATGGTGATGTTCTCGCCAAGGCAGGCAATGTATTAATCCAGACGGGTACGGGAAATGTCGGTATTGTGAAGACCGTGACCGCTCAGGCGGGCAGCATCGATATTGCCTCCGGGCAGGGCGATATCCTTATCGGCAATAACGGACCGGATGTGAAGACCGTAACGGCCAGGGATAATATTACCCTCACGGCTGAAGACGGGAAGATTGTTGTCTATGGTAAAACCTCGACGGAAAATGGCGACATTTCGCTGACGGCTCATCGGGAGAATTACCTTGCCGGTGAGGAAAACAGTTCCTTTATTATCGACCAGAATGGTAAATTGGAAGCCGGCAAAGCACTCCATTTGAATGTCGGCAATGGTGACTTGCATGTTTCTGACCGCATCCAATCGAAGAAAGACCTGGCGACTGAGATAGTGGGAAAAGGCAGTGTCTACTTTGATACGGATGTAGATGTTGATGGTAAGGTAACCGTGAAAGCGGACGAGGGCGATATTTATATTGGTCATGATGTTCAGGCCAAAGGCGATATTGCCATGACGATCAATACGGGAACGATTCAGGTGGGAGCTGCGGTAAATGCTGCAAGCGGTAATGTGAATCTTGCCACCAAACAGGGGGATATCGACATTGGCAAGGAAGTGCGGGCTGAAACAGGCAGCATCGGTATCCAAACAGGAACGGGCAGTGTCACAATTGGCAACAACGGGCCTGATGTGGAAACTGTTACTGCGCAGGAGTCAATTAATGTTGGCGTGAATGTTGGTCAGGTCAAGATTTACGGAAAGACCAGTACGAAGGCTGGAGATATCGCTATGAGTGCCGGGGCAGACCAATATACACCGGGCATACAGAATTTTATTATCGAGCAGAACGGGCTGTTAGAATCCGGCCAGGATATTTACCTGACGGGCCGTAACGGTGACCTGCGTGTGACGGATGCCATTCAGGCGAAACGGGATTTGTATGCAAAAGTCCTTGAGGAAGGCAGCGTATCCTTCGATAAAACGGTGACCTTAAGGGGAAATGTCGAAGTGAATACCGATGCTGGACAGATTGCCATTGAAGGGCAAGTCGATGCTAGTTCGGTAGATCTGTCTACCCAGCAGGGGAATATCGCTGTTGGTGGAAAGATTGCATCGGAGACGCTGGTTAACCTCAATGTAGGGACTGGCAATATAACGGTACAAAGTATTGAGGCCGGAGGCGATGTCAACATGGCGGTGCAGAACGGAGATATCCAGATGCACGATGTGACTTCGGCTGGAGATGTAACCGTCTTGAACAGCGGCAGTGGATCCATTACTGGTAACGATATTGTAGCAGCAGGAATTACGCATGTGGAATTAACGCATGGAGATCTTTTCCTGAATCTGGCAGAAGGCAAAGCCGTATTGTTGCGGATGGAAGACAATACAGAAGCATCCCGTGTCAACAAAATCCTAGCCGAGGCAAGTGGCGATTCGAGCGCTGATGTTACCATGACGGGCAATTTCATCCAAATCGGTTCACTGGCTGCAAGGTCAGACGACGCGGTGTTCCAGCTTTCGGCTACAGGCGCAGGAAATGAGCGGCTTATTGCCGGCGATTTCACAGTGGAAAGCTTGTCTTCGAAGCATGGTACCCAGCTGCCGCAGCTTTGGACGAATCGCGGCTATGTCCATGTGGATGAGGGTGACTTTGCGCTGCAGGATGTATTAGCTAAGGATAAGATTCATCTGGACAATGCGCAGACCGATTTGGCAATTTATGGACGCATTCCTACCAAGGATGGAGAGCAGCTGGTCTACTGGAACAATTTGGGCATGGCTTATAGCAAAGAGCGGGCCTTCAATCTGTATACGAACGGAAGGCTTCGGACCAGCTGGGCTGTTCTGGTTGACGCTAACAGGAATTATGGCAAGCTCTATGGAGACAACCTCAGCGTAGTGGATATGATGCGTGAGCGGCTGACCAATACGAAGGGGAAATTCACGTTTGACAGCGCGATGCTGACAGACCCAAGCAAAGCGCTGCGAGAGTGGTCATGGTTGGATATTGCGCCGATGAGTAATGCAATTGGGCAGCAGAATGCAGGCAAGGGGGAAATTATAGTAGAAAACGAAGGCGTATAGAAGACGTAAGCGGCGATGATAACTGAGACGCTAATTGAAAAGTGCTGGTACTAGCGCAACAACGCTCCTGAGGGATTAACTTCAGGAGCGTTGTTATTTGGATATTGTTGGGGAAAAGCAGGAAAGTTTTTAGCAAGCGTAGAATTTCAATTAAGAGAAAATTTATATTTTTATTGCAACGACTGAGGAAAAGGAGTGTATGAAAATGTATCAGACGAAGAAGGTTTTGGCATCTCTTTTGGCAGGCCTGATGATTGGCAGTACCGGCTATGCGGCCACAGCTGACCGCGAGAGCATTGCTCAGGTAGCGTTGTTGCAGTCGTTGGCGCAAGGGTATTTTGGCGGAACGGTTACGGCTGGTCAGCTCCGCAAGCTTGGGGACACGGGCATCGGAACGTTTGAGGGCTTAAACGGTGAGATGATTGTGCTCGATGGCAAGGTCTATCAGGCGTTGGGCGATGGGCGCGTTATCGTTGCTCCGGATAAGACGATTATCCCGTATGCCACCGTGACATTCTTCGACAAAGATATTGCTGTTAATTTAAAAGATATTAAGGACAAGGCCGCCTTTGAAAAGATTTTGAACGAGGAAGTTCAGAAACAGGGCGCCAACAGCTTCTATATGGTCAAACTTCATGCTCAGTTTGATTCGGTGCTGTTCCGGAGCGAATACGGCAGCAAGGAGCCGTATCCAACGCTCGTGGAGGCATTAAAGGGGAAACAGACGGAGTTCACTGAGAAAAACATAAACGGTACGTTGGTGGGACTCTATTGCCCCAGCTATATGGGAGAACTTAACTCCGTGGGCTGGCATTTCCATTTCCTGTCGGATGATAAGAAAAAGGGTGGCCATATCTTAGAACTTTCGCTTAAAGATGGAACCATCTATCTGGATAAAACGGATAAGTTCACCATGATCCTGCATGATGACAAAAAATTCCATGACATCAATCTGGCCAAGGATATGAAAGAAGATATCCGCAGCGCCGAACAAGATACCAAGAGCAGTTTACAAGGTGGAAAATAACTTCAGGCATTTTTCAATACCTATTTTCCAACGTGAGTTTATGAAGTGGGAGGCATATAGTTATGCATAAGAAATTGGGAAAAATAGTTTGTGGTGTGTGTTTGGCAGCTAGTCTGACTGTTCCTTTGCCTGTTAATGAACCAATAATGGGCGTCGCTGAAGCGGCACCTGTAGTTGCGACAGCGGCGGTGAAGGTGGATCCGGCGGATAGTTCCGGTTTTGTGGAGCTTTCCGAGGCAGTGCCGGATGTCATTTTAGAGCCACGCTATTATTCAACTTATAACTTTGTGGGAGACCGCATTGCGGGGTACAGTGTTCCACGTATCTTCATGACCAAGGAAGCAGCTAAGGCGCTCAAGGATGTTTCCGATGATGTGATGAAGCAGGGGTACCGACTGAAGATTTATGATGCTTATCGGCCCCAGATGGCTGTGGATAATTTTGTAGCCTGGGCAGAAAATTTGGGGGATAAGCGCATGAAGGATTATTTTTATCCCCAGGTGGATAAAAACAGGCTTTTTGCCGACGGCTATATTGACGCCAAGTCAGGTCACAGCCGTGGATCAACAGTAGATTTGACGCTGTTTGATATGCAGACCGGCAAGGATGTGGATATGGGAAATGTCTTTGACCACTTTGGTATCGAGAGCCATCCTGACTGGTGCGGCAATCCCGAAACCGGTAAGTACATGGGTAAATACAAGGGAAACAAACGGCCTAAGGACGGAAAAATCAATGAGGTACAGTTCAAGAACCGCATGATCCTGCGTGCGGCAATGCTTCGTCATGGGTTCAAGCCCCTGGATACGGAATGGTGGCACTTTACTCTGAAGAATGAGCCGTATCCGGATACATATTTCACCTTTCCAATTCAGAAGCTGATGTAAGAAATTCATATTGTGTAAAATAGGGGCTGCGCTAGCACAGTCCCTTCGTACTTAATATAGGAGTGAGAAAGATTAACAGGAGTAAAAAATATTTTGTTGCAGGCGGAAACCGTGGGTGATGCGATTGGTCGGAATGTATTCGCGCACGAATAATGGAGGGGCCTAAATGTCAGTAAGGAATATGCCGGATGCTGAAACTATCCTGGGCAATGCGCTGGTAGTTGAGGCTAAGTATCGTCAGCCGGAGGCATATAGCGGACGGGATATAACCTTGGACTATTATGGTCATTCATCATAACGTGAAAGTGAGGAAATTTCCATGCAAAAGAAACAACAATCCATACTGCCAAGCTGCGTCCTATTTCTCATAGTGGCGCTTATTTCTTACGCTCCCGTTGCAGGTGCCGCTCGTAAGCATAATATCAATTATCCTGCGTATATGCAGGGAATTGATTATGGCAATGGCCCGGTTTATGTCATCGGACATAAACCTCCTGACTCAGACAGCGTATGCACGGTGATTGCCTATGCGAACCTGAAAAGGGAATTAGGCATAAACGCTGAGGCCAGGCTTGCTTCACCGGTAAACGCGGAAACATCCTACGCCCTAAAATATTTTGGCATCAAGGAACCGCCGCTGCTGGATAATGCCGCCGGCAAAAATATCATTCTCATCGATCATAACAGCTTTGCCCAGGCAGCTCCCGGCATGGAAAAGGCCAATATCCTGGAAGTCATCGACCATCACAATCTCATTGGCGATGTTAAAACGGCAGCTCCCGCTTATTACCGTAATCTGCCCATAGGCTGCGCTTCCACCATTGTGTGGCTGGAATATCTCGAAGCCAATGTTCCCATTGAAAAGCCCATGGCAGGAATGATGCTTTCCGCCATCCTGTCCGACACGGACAATTTGCAGAGTAACACCGCTACGGACCTGGACCGGCAGGCGGTAGCCGACCTCGTGGAAAAAGCAGAAATCAAAGACAGAACCGCCTATTTCCTGGCCATGGAAGAAGAATTTGCCGCTTATCGGAATATGTCGGACAAGGACATTTTCTATTCCGATTACAAGGAATTTACCGTCAACGGCATTTCCTATGGCTGCGCCACGGTCGTCGCGCTGACGCCGGAAAAAAGGCAGGCTTTGGAGAAACGGCTGGGCGACTGGGGAGTGAAAAACTTTAACACGCAAAAAATGGATATGCTTTTCCTGAAAATCCACGATTTGGAAACCTATAGGGCGACCATATCCTGCTTTGGCGACGGTGCCATGGAGTGCGCCGCCAAAGCCTTTAACACGGTGGACGGAAACAAAATCCTCCTGAACAAAAATCTTTCCAGGAAAAAGGTAGTCCGTCTCCTTCAGCCGCAAATCGAAAAATGGGCGACAACGCAAAGGCAGAAGCAAGCGGCATAAGCAAGACTTATCATTATACAATGGCAATTTACCTTTCCCGTTCAGAAACTGAGGTAAGGAGTGAGAAAGATTAACAGGAGTAAAAAAAATATTTTGCGCATTTGTATCATAACTCTGCTATTGCTGGCAGTTGCAGGTTATATTATCGGCAGTGGCTTTGTAGACTATGCCTTGCTGCGGGAAAGTCCGGAAGATCCTGCGTCTATACCGGAAGCGGCAGCGGCGATTGTGGAGCCAGGGCTCGATGCCCCAGCTAAGCCACAGGCCGAAAATGAGCAATGGACAATAACCTCTCAGGATGGCTTGAAACTTGTGGCAACTCATTTTTCGCCAAAGGAACCCAGCAGCCGTTGGGTAATCTTGGTGCATGATTTCGGATGCAGCTCCTCTGCGCAGTGTTCCAAATACCGAAGTGCCCATGCTGTTTATTCATGGCGATGCCGATAAACTAGTGCCCTGTGAGATGATGGAGAAACTATATGCTGCCTCATCAGCCCCTGCTAAGGATAAACTCATCGTAGCAGGAGCAGGTCATGCTGATGCCAAAAAGACCGCTCCCCTGGAATATTACCAACGGGTATTTGCCTTTTTGGCAAAATACATGTAGACAGCAAAGAGCATAGCCATGCGTAGAATAGTCTGCACAATAGAAGGGGAGAAAATTACATGTATCCATACAATTTTTCATACATACGAAGGATAACTTGGGAAAAAAATGTTATCCTAGCGGCAGTCACAGCTTTGCTGGTTTTGCTTGGGGGTGGAAGCACCTCCTATGCATCGATTGCAATCCATGGTGATAGAGCCACGGCTGGTTATTGGACAGAAAGAAACCTTGATGGGGAGAAACTGTGTCTGACGCGGGAGGAGATTATCGCCCTCAATCAGACGATGCGGGAAAAAATTACCAGCTTGACGGATCTGATGAACTATGCGCAGACGGTTGACGGCGCAACGCTAAAGGAGCTGATACTTGGCGCACAGCAGGATTTTCGTGGGGAAAGTGAGCCAGGCGAGCATTATGACAAAGGTGGCAGCCCAATCCGCCAGTATGATTACTACGTGGCACAGGGGAACTGCAATTTAGAGGCTGTTCCAGCAAGCTTCGATGTCCGCTACGGTGTAGTTACTATGCGGACCAATATGCGTCTCCTGCCGACCAGTAAATATTATTTTGATGATAAGTCCTTTCAGCATTATGACGATTTGCAGGGAACGGCTCTTGACCCTTGTGAACCGCTCTTGGTGCTGCATACGAGCAAGGACGGAGCCTTTGCTTTTGCCATCGGACGTTATTACAAGGGATGGGTAAGTCTTGGCGCCATTGGGTTTACGGACAGGGCAGTCTGGGAAAAATATGTGTCGCCGGAAAACTTTCTCGTAGTGACAGACCATAAGAAAAAAGTTCATGTGGGCGGTGCCTGGAATGTACTTTTCCAGATGGGCAGCATCATTCCCTTGAAATCGTCTGTGCCTCAGGGCGGTTTCTATCAGGCGATTATTCCCGTGGAAATCAACGGTCACCTTTCGGAAGCAGTAGTTCCCGTCAAGGTAGACAGCACCGTAAATCTTGGCTATCTCCCCTGCACGCCCAACAATTTCGTGCGACAGTCCCTGAAATTCCTGGGGGATGTTTACGGTTGGGGCGGTATGGAGGAGAGTGTTGACTGCTCTTCCTTTGTGCAGGATATTTACCGTTCCATGGGGATCTTAATTCCCCGCGATGCGGATCAGCAGGAACTGGCCATGAATCACTCCGTATCACTAGCGGGGCTTGATACCGCTGCCCGCTATCAAAAAGCAGCGGAGGCACCTGTTGGCGCACTGTTCTTTAAGCCAGGTCATGTGATGTTCTATCTGGGCAAAGATGCCAAAGGCAATTTTTTGGTGATTCACTCTGCCAGCAGCTATTTCACCTTCGCTGGCAATAAGAGCAAAAAACACTACATCCGGCGGGTCCTGGTTTCTGACCTCAACTTCCAAAATGGCAAAGCCGTCCGGACCATTGACGGCATGACTTCGATTGGAAGTTGTTTCTAAATTGTTTGGAATGAGGGAACTATGATAGGTTCCTGTCATTTGAATTATGTTGAGGGGGGACGATAAATGTCCGTAACGAATAGGCTGGCACGAGTCAATCCGGTTTATTTTACCGCCAAGACAGCAGTGAGCCTGATGGCACAGGCGGGCATACCAGATGCGGATAAGATTGTTCGTGCCTTAGCTTTGGAAAACAATGCACCACTGCAAAATATGCCGGATGCTGAAACCATCCTGGGCAATGCAATCGTAGTTGAGGCCAAGTATCGCACCATGTGCCGCTTGATTGAGGGGGCAGGGGGGAAGACCTTAGTGGATTTGCCATGCGGTTATACGCCAAAGGCGATTCACATGACGGAACATGGCAGGACATTTGTTGGGCTGGACCTTCCTATTGTTGTCCAGGAAGTTGAACCGATTATCCGCAAGCTGGTTGGACAATCAGAAAATATTTCCTTCCATGGAGTAGACGCCACTAACTTCAACTCATTGCAAACAGCTTTGCGTGATGTTGGCGGGCCTTTATGTATCACAACTGAGGGCATGATGATGTATTTCAGTGATGACGAGGCTGAGACTGTCGTCGTCAATATCCAACGCCTGCTGAGAGAACATGGCGGCTGCTGGATCACTCCGGATCCTGAATTTGCGTTGCAGTTTAGCGGTACCTTTCAGGCTGTCTTTGGCGAAGAATCTCTGGCTAAGCTCATGGCGACAAAGAATACGGCTCAAGGGCAGTCAGCCGTGGCTGCTTTAGGAAATTCTTTTATCATAGAGCCGTCAGACATACCTGCTTCGCAGGCAAGAGCTGAATCACTTTTAGCAAGGTACGGCCTCAAAGCTGAAAAGGTTAATCTTGGGGGAAATATGCCGGAATTAAGCGTTTATAAGCAGCTTACGACAGAACAGATTGTGCGCTTTAAGGAAGCGATGCGTCAGTGCCATTATTGGCACATTACCATTGATGAGACAAAGAGATTACGAGATACGGAGAGGTTTATGGAAGAGAGTCCTTTTGCGCTGGAATACGCTGCGAAAAAGGGAATACTTCACCTATCGCTGTGTGGCCGGCTTGACACTATCTCAGCACCGCAACTGCTGTTGGTGTGGGAGAAGGTCAATAATGGCGGAAGTATTGCAGGGGTTATAATAGACTGTACCCAATTGCAGTATATATCATCGGCAGGAATTCGCTTACTGCGTGCTATGCAGGAAAGCTGCAGCTGTCGCATCGATTTTTCCGGAGCAAATGCAAAAGTAAAAGAAATCCTGCAGCAGAACGGATTTTGGATGATGGATGAGACCTGAATGGTGGAAAGGTGGAAACAGATATGCTGAAAAAAGTTGCGCTAGCTAATCGATTGTGCCTGCTATTGCTGGCGATATTGATGCTGGTGGGGGTAAATGCAGAGGCTGGTCATTTGGAGGACATTGCTGCCAGAGGAATGATTCGGATTGGTACCACTGGGGATTACATACCCATGTCATACTTGAATCCGCAAACGGGAAAATATGAAGGAATCGATGCGGAGCTGTCACAGCTTATTGCTGACTCCCTGGGAGTAAAAATCCAGTATGTACCGACAACTTGGCCAACCCTTGCCGCCGATACACAGGCAGGGAAATTCGATATTGCTCTCTGCGGCATTTCCCGTAATTTTAATCGGGCAAGAACCATGGCTATGTCGGATGCTTATGGGGAAGGAATTTTTGGCAAGACCATCCTCTGTCGTGCTAAGGACGCAAAGCGATTTAAAAGCCTGGCAGATATTGATAGGCCGGAAGTTCGGGTGATGATTAACCCGGGCGGGACAAATGAGAAGTTTGCCCATGCGAATTTCAAACAAGCACAGCTTATCGTCTATAATGACAATGCAGACATCCCCCGTCAAATTGCAACGGGCAAGGCAGATATCATGATTACGGAAACTGTGGAGGCTGCACACTATGTACGCATGGATAAGCGGCTGGCTGCTCCGCTTAAGGACAAACCATTTACGCGTCATTCCTGTGGTATTCTGATGGCAAAAGGCGATCAGGAATGGTTGAATTACATCAATTTCGTACTGGCAGAGCTGAAGATGGACGGTACCATGGAGAGGCTGGAGAAAAAATATCTGAAATAAGGAGCGCAAAAAAGACCGTCATAGTGGCGGCCTTTTTTGCGCTCAGTTTGTCGTTGTCACTGATGGAGATGAAAAGAAGGAATTTTATGATATTTTATAGAAGTTATGAAAAATAGTTAAAGATTAGGAGGCTGGGTATCATGGCAAGCGAGATTGTACAAAAGGAAATAAAATTGGATAGTGGTTGGCTCTCATGGAGTGTGGAGGGGCGCATTGACATTACCTCTGCTGATTCAGTTTTTCAAAGCGGGGAGGCAATTGTAGGGCGTGAGGAAAAAATTGTCATGGATATGAGTGGCGTGGCTTATATTTCCAGTGCTGGGCTCCGAGTTCTTTTGCGCCTCTTGAAGAAGGCTCAGAAGGAAGGCAAGGAGTTCACGGTGGCAGGAGCTGCCGGCATGGTGAAGAAGGTTCTGATAGACAGCAGTATGGATACGCTTTTGAACATGCGTGAATCCTTGGATGATTTTTGATGCCAGCTGGGGGTGAAGGAATGAAAGACTTGTCAGCGTGGCAGAAATATCCTGCCATCAGGGAAATGTATGACATCATGAGGGATGATATTATAGCAAACGCGCAGGCAGCAGGACTTTCTGAAATGAGGGAAATACAACTGGAGCTCGGGATAGAAGAAATGCTAATAAATATCATAAGCTATGCTTACGATGATTCTGGGGATGTTTGGATTAGGGCGCGAAAGGAAGATTTCTTTTTCCGGTTGGATTTTGCCGACCATGGACGACCCTTTAACCCATTGTCTGAAGAAAGGTGTCTCCCGGAAGGTTTATCTGCTGAAGACAGGGAAGAAGGAGGCCTTGGTATTCAGCTTGTACGTAAAAATTTTGATAGGATGGAATATGTATATGATGATTTTCAAGGGGCAAAGGCCAATATTCTTTCCCTTTGGCTGAAAATGGTTTAGGGGACAGAGTATTGGATGGATAAAGGTGGTGGGGAAATGTTAGCTGGTAAACGGATGCAGTTTAGCAATGAAGACCTTGAGAAAACCATAGAAGAGGTGCGTGCTGTTTTTGAAAGTTCAGCGGTGTCACAGGATGACTGTATAAAAATCTGCCTATTGCTAGAAGAAGCCTTACTGCGCTGCCGGCAGCATTTCGGCAGGGCGCATACATACAGCCTGAAAATCCAAAAGTGGTTTGGGGTGCCTAAAGTCATCATACGCATCAAAGGGGAACCCTTTGACCCGCTCTATACTGATGATGACGATGAGGAGATTTTGTCTTCCGAAATCTTAAAAGGGCTGATGAGTTACGAACATGCGGAAACGGTTTATACGTATCGGAATGGCTGCAATGAAATCAGTACCTATGTCAGGAAAGAGCGCAAGCCGATAAAAATTCCTGGGGGAGCTATTACCATAGCGGCGCTTTTGGCAGTTTTATGTGCTGCTATCCATGCGGCCTTGCCAGCAGCATGGCAGGCGGCCGTCCTAGAGGATGCCGCTGAGCCGCTATTGAAGACCTTGATGGGACTTATTGTTGCGGTCACCGGTCCGTTCGTTTTTATCTCCATCGTGGATGGCATTTGTCTTATGGAAGATGTAGCCACCTTCAGCAATGTCGGGATTCGGGTTATACGCCGCTTTTTTGCTGTCATGTTGCTGATGTCCCTGTTTGCGGCTGCTGTATGCCAGCTGTTTTTTCCTGTCCTTGCCTGGCAAGGGGAAAGCAACCTGGCGCCGGCGGAGCTGATTCGGCTGTTTCTGGGAATTCTGCCGCGTAATTTGCTTGCACCCTTTGTCGAAGGCAATATCTTGCAGATCGTTTGTATTGCCATATTGACAGGAATCAGCATCCTGACTTTGACCAATGTGATTCCCCACTTGAAAACTATCATCAGTGAATTGAATAAACTCATTTTTAAAATGATGGATATCGTTTCAAAGGTTATATATGTGGCCATTTTTCTGAACGTGTTCAAGGTGATTGCTGGCAGCAGCATGGAAACGATTTTTGCCGTGTGGCGGATCATTGCTGCTAATTATGTATTCTGTATTGGTTTTGGGCTGCTCATGTTCCTGCATGTTGCCTATAAATACAAGCTGGATATGGCGGATTTTATGCGGAAAGGTGCGCGCGTGTTTCTGATATCTTTTTCCACGGCCAGCAATACAGCGGCCATGTCGGCCAATGTGGTTTTTGCCAAAAAAGATTTGCAAATCGAAGGGAAGTTTTGCGATTTTTGGCTGCCGCTTTCCCATGCGATGTTTTCGCCTTCGGCAGCAGCGGCACTGGTGGCTGGGGTGTTTTATACGGCTTACAATGCGCAGCTGGAGTTATCCTTGTTCTCGCTGATTATAACCATTATCCTGGCCTTGCAGCTGAGTATTGCTACTCCACCGGTGCCAGGCGGCATCATGGCCATATATGCCATCATCTTCAATCAGCTGGCCTTGCCACTAGATTACATTGGCATGTTGATGGTTTCGGCCGTTTTTGTGGTAAATATATCCTCGGTCATGTCAATGTTGATTCGGGATTGCGAACTGGTAGATATTGCTGGGGAGATTGGAAAAAGAGGGTGAATCGGTAAAGGAGCAGTTAGGTAAATGGGAAAGTTTTTGATGGCTTTACGAAACTTAGTGCACAGGCAGCCGAGCATCAGGCAACGGCTGCTGCGTCTGCTGGTTATAAGCAGTCTGCTCTCGGCGTTGGTGTTTGCCGGGTTGTCCTTTTATGGCATTACCTTTGTCCGTAGGGATATCGCTGATATGGGAAGGCAGCTCTCGGAATCAGGGGCTGAGTACACAAAACAGTATATCAATAAGACCAGCGAGGATACGTTAGCAGGACTGGCCAAGGCAGAAGCTGGATATATTGACCGTGAAATGGCGCTGATGCAGCATGATGTGCAGCTTTTGTCAGAAGCATTGACATGGATACAGCTGCATCCGGAAAATTTCCTGCCAGGGAATGTCTTTGATGTGTATAACGGGAAGGTTCCGCCTACGGCACCGTGTGTTCTTTACAGTCCGGAAGTGCGAAAGCGTGGTATCAAAACGGTACAAAAGGAAGTGGAGCTGGCTGCCAATATCAAGGGCACCTTAGTGCCGATAGAAAAGTCTTATGGCAATGACAGCTATTCGGCAACTTATTTTTGTAGCAAACACGGATTCTTGATTTGCAGCAGCGTATTTCCTGGCGAGGCGTACAGCCCTATGTCCGATGACCCGGCCTTTGACTACGACCCTCGTGTCCGGCCTTGGTATATAAATGCTGTTGAAGCAAAGCGGGCGGTGTTTTCCATGCCGTATCTTACGATTTTGAACGCGGAACATAGCGATGTGGAGGTAATAAGCTGCTCTGTTCCCTATTACGATGCGGAAGGTATTGCTGGAGTAGCCAGCATGGATATGGCTACTGAAAAGCTGCGGCGGTATATCCACGATACTGCCATTGGGGAAAAGGGCGTCAATTTTGTCCTTTCGAATGAAGGAAGAATTATCTTTTCGCCTCAGCAGCAAGGTGTGCTGGCAGAGAAAAACAAAACACAGGACTTGCGGGAAAGTGAGTTGCCGGAGCTGGCCCAGGCTGCTGGTAAAATGGCCAATGGGGAAAGTGGTATGATGCCTGTTGAGCTATATGGCGAAAAATATATGCTGGCCTTTGCGCCGATTCCCACCATGGGATGGAGCCTTGGTATTCTGGTGTCACAGGATGACATGTCATCTTCTCTGCAGGAAAGCCAGAATTATTATATGGGACAGATGGATAATTTTAAGGATAACTTGCAAAGAGAGTACCTTTTCCTGTTACAGGTAGCACTTTTGGCGCTGCTTATTATGATTGTCCTGATGTTTTTACTGTCGGAACGGCTTTCGGACAGGTTCGTCAAGCCCATAAAGCAGATGGCTGATGGTGTCAGAGAGATTTCGGGGGGCAATCTCGACAAGAAATTGACGATAAACACCGGCGATGAAATCGAACATTTGGCAACCTGTTTCAATGCCATGACTGATGAGCTGAAAGCGTACATCGATAATCTGTCGCAGGTGACGACTGAGCGTGAGAAAGCAGCTGCTGAGCTGTCGGTGGCAAAAAATATCCAGCTCGGGGCATTGCCACAGGATTTTTTGACTGGCCGCAAAGATTTCCAGATTTATGCATCCATGGATGCGGCCAAGGGTGTGGGGGGTGACTTTTATGATTTTTACCTGACGGATGAAAAGCACCTGGTTATCACCATCGCCGATGTAGCTGGCAAAGGCATACCGGCGGCCCTTTATATGATGCGTGCCAAGACGACGCTGAAAAATCTCGTGATGATGGCCAAAGATCCCGATGATTTTGCTGCTGTCATGATGCTCGCCAATCAGGAGCTTTGCCGGGAAAATGAGGAATTGATGTTTGTCACGGTCTTTATCGCCCAGCTTGATTTGGCGACGGGCGAACTCATCTATGTAAATGGCGGACATAATCAGCCACTGGTGCAGCAAGCGGGCAAGTTCTGTTACCTGCAGCAGCAAAAGAAGCATCTGATGCTTGGCGTGAACGAGGAAGAAATGTACGAGTCACATCGTTGGGTCCTTCAGCCAGGTGAGATGATTTTCCTCTATACTGATGGGGTGACAGAGGCTATGAACGAGGCCGGGGAAATGTATTCGGAAAATCGTTTAGTGGAAACACTGGATGGGCAAGGCGAAAAGAATGTACGAGAAATCCTCGCCGCCGTCCGGCAGGATGTGGGAACGCATGCCGGTGAGGCGGAACAATCCGATGATATCACCATGCTGGGCTTGAAGTTTTATGGGGATTAGGCAGATGTTGAGCAAAAAGAGAACAAGTGAGGAAAAAACGAACGGATAAGTTGGTTTGGTTTTGATTGGAGGGTGGCGTTATGATTCCTGGAGGAAAAGGAAATCGCAAGTATTTGCAAAATTGTGCTCTATGCCTGGATGCTCCGTGTGATAAGGTCTGCCCGAAGGCCCTGGAGCCAGCCCGCAAGATTCGGAGCATTTGGTTTGAAAACGAGAACGGTGCGGCGGTCCGTCTGCCCCAGGAAAATGTATGTGCCGCCTGCGAGGCGCCTTGTGAATCGGCGTGCCTAATGGGTGGGGAAGTGCCAATCCGAAAGGTAATGCAGTTTTTGGCGGAACAGGTAAAACCGGAACTTGGGCAGGCTGTGGCGGACGATGAAGCGATTTTGCAGACCGAGCTTTGCGGGATTCCGCTGGAAAATCCGTTTTTGCTCGCATCGTCGGTTGTTGGCAGCAATTATGATATGTGTGCCCGGGCGTTTGAAGCTGGGTGGGCAGGCGTATCGTTTAAGACAATTTGTGCGTTTCCCATCCGGGAAGCGTCGCCAAGGTTTTCGGCGATTTACAGTGCGGATGGCAGCATGATGGGCTTTAAGAATATCGAGCAGTTGTCTGACCACAGCGTTGCCGAAAATATGGCCATCTTCCGTCAGCTGAAAAAGAATTATCCGCAGAAATTTATCCTGGCCTCCATCATGGGGCGAAATGACGAAGAGTGGACAGAGCTTTCCCGGCAGTGTCAGGAAAATGGTGCCGATGCGCTGGAATTAAATTTTTCCTGTCCCAATATGATGGAGGAGGGGCTGGGCTCTGATATCGGGCAGGTACCGGCGCTGGTGGAGCGCTTCACTGCGGCGGCCAGGCGCGGGGCCAGTATTCCCATCCTGGCAAAACTCACGCCGAATGTAGCGCGCATGAGTCCGGCGGCTGAGGCGGCGCTTAATGGCGGGGCCGACGGACTTTCGGCGATTAACACCATCAAGAGCCTGATGGCGGTAAATCCCGATACTTATGTCAGCAGTCCCGATGTTCATGGCAGGTCAGCCGTGGGCGGTTATAGCGGCAATGCCGTAAAGCCGATTGCTTTGCGCTTTGTGGCTGAGCTCGCGCAGAATCCAAAGCTTCGCGGCCTGCATTTAAGCGGCATGGGCGGCGTGGAAAGCTGGCGGGATGCGCTCGAATTTATGCTGCTTGGCGCGGGCTCGATACAGGTGACGACGGCGGTCATGCAGTACGGCTACCGCATCATTGAGGATTTGAAATCGGGGCTTGCGTATTATTTGCACGAAAAAGGTTTTCGCCAGGTGCATGATGTGGTGGGGCTTGGCCTCGATTCGGTAAGTGACACGACTGATACGTTGGAGCGGGGCACCATCGTATATCCGAAGTTTAACCGCAAGACCTGTATCGGCTGCGGCCGTTGCGTGATTTCCTGTATGGATGGCGGCCATCAGGCCATTTTTCTGAACGAAGGCCGGCGGCCAATCCTCAACGCCAAGAAATGCGTGGGCTGTCATCTATGTGTATTGGTATGCCCAACGGAGTCTATTTGTTCCTCGGGAAAGAGAATCAGCCAGGATAAAGGGCTGCCTAGCGAAGCGTAGGGAAGTGAGCGGATATACTAAAGTTGTAACATTGGGTGATAGTTTGTTATTCTGCATAACAAGAAAACTGGTCCGCTTGATATTCCCAAGATGCCTATGCTCATTCATGGTAACGCGGAAAAGATGGCGCGCTTGCTCGATAATCTGTTTTCCAATGCAAGTAAGTACACTTCCCCACAGGGGAAAATAGGCGTCACGCTGCATAAGCGTGAGGGAAATGTGGAACTAATCCTTAGCAATACGTGTCCGGAACTTAGTGAGCAGGAGCTTTTGCATTTGTTCGACAGGTTTTACCGTGTTGAAAAATCACGCTCGCTGCGGACGGGCGGGGCAGGTCTTGGCTTGGCTATCGCCCGTCGCATTGTCGAGCTTCATCAAGGAGAAATCTTTGCCGCGTATCATAATGGGATGATTCACATTCATGTGTGCGTTGCCGCGAATTGACCAGTCATTTGACTGGTCAATTTTAGTAGTTGGGGGAAAAAGGGGTATACATAACACGCGAAACGCATTATACTTGTTGCAGGATATTTTGGATAATGGAGGCTTTGCTTGTGAATCTGGTGGAACGTATTTGTGGTCACACTTGGATGATTCTGCGTCATAAATATTGGGTGTTTCGTTTTTGCTGTATTGCGGGGATTCCGTGGCAGGGCTTTATGCATGACTGGTCCAAGTTCTCCCCAACGGAGTTTATCGAAAGTGTAAAATACTACAATGGCAAGGTTTCACCGATAAAAATCTGCAAGCGGGAAAACAATGGGCTTTCGATGGCCTGGATTCATCATCATGGACGGAATCTGCATCATTACGAGGCCTGGTGGGATAATTTCGACCATGGCGCGCATCCGCAGGATATGCCGTACAAGTATGCGGTGGAAATGATTTGTGACTGTCTTGGGGCGGCCAAAGCTTACGGCCGGGATAAATTCACGTTTCAGGCGGAATACGAATGGTGGCAGAATAAATGTGCAACTGGGATTGGCATGAGCCCGAATATGCAGGCGTTTGTGGAAATGATACTCAGCCAGCTGGCGGCAACGGAGGATTTAACGCTGCTGCGGCCAAAGTCCCTGCGGCAGATTTATGCGGCTGCTGTAAAAGGCGGAACCTATGAAGGACAGGAAATAAGAGCGTAATATAGCGACGGGCGGTTTGACAAGTCAAATTTTGACAAGTCAGGCCGCCTTTTATGAACTGTGATAAAAATGACGGTAAGGGAAAGCGGAATGTGCTAAGGTGTTCCTATATGGGCGGTAAAATGGGAAGCGACTGCCCGAGGAGGATAGCTTATGGAGAATGAGATTTTACTCAAGCGCATCTATGAACCGCAGGAACCAAGCGATGGCTATCGGATTTTGGTGGATCGATTGTGGCCGCGCGGGATAAAGAAGGAGGCGGCTCAGCTGGATGAATGGGCCAAGGCGATAACGCCCAGTACCGAAATCCGGCGGCTCTATCATCAAGGGGAGATGCCCTTTGACGGCTTTGCGGAAGCCTATCAGGAAGAAATGGCGGACAGCGAAGCGGCTGCGGCGTTTGTCCGTCATTGCCGCGATCTGTTGACGGCACAGAATGTGACCCTGGTCTATGCGGCGAAAAACGAGCAGGAAAATCATGCGCTGGTGCTGCGGGAGTGGCTGCGGCGGAATATGTAAAAATGGGCGGTTTGACAAGTCAGATTTTGACTTGTCAGGCCGCTCGTTGTATTTTTACGGAAGGTTGACCGGTCAATGGGAAACGTTAAGTAAACTATAAGAATTAAAGGGTATAATACGGATTGTTTCACGTTGCAAAATCAAAGGAGGCTTATTTTGAGTACTTTTTGTGAACGCACCAATTCATCTGATGTAAGCTGGTGCAAAAAATGGATTTTGGCGCTGGCAATTGTCCAGACCCTGAGCATGGGGAAATCGTTCCTGTTTATGACGGGGAAAGGGGATGGTGATGCTGCTATGCTGTTCAATATAGTAACAGTAATAGCTGTTATTTTGTTCCTGATCCTGGCGATATATGTCAATTATAAGAATAAGGTCTGGCACTTTTTATTCCGGCTGCTGTTAAGTGTCATGGGCAATGTGATTTTATTGGTGATGGCCGCTTATTCTATTGGTGTTGCCGCGGCAATCGTTTGGGTGGTGGCCGCTGTCTTTGTCAATCGCCGGCGGTTTGCAGTATTTCTGCGGTATAAAAACTATATCCGCTATATCGTGGCAACGTATATCCTGACGGCTGGCCTCAGATTGGCCGTGATGCGGCTCTTTTTCCATAAGCCGGAGATGTGGCCGCTGATTCAGCTTGGTTCGTTTGCCATCAGCATGGCGGTGCTCGGCTGGTTCTATCATTTGCTCATGCAGGAGATACAGAAAGGGAGAACGTTCTTCGAGGCGACGCGCATTGTGGCGCTGATTCCCGTGGCGTTTCTCTATTTCCTCATCGGCTTGCTCACCATTGTGCCCGTGAAATTCTTCTCGGGCGAAAGTCTTTTCGGCGAAGAAGGACACGATTATCTCATTATGCCGCAAAAATAATTCGTTTGCGTATCTAAGTGACAGCGCAACAACATAAAACAGACGGTTTGACAAGTCAATGTATTGACAAGTCAGGCCGTCTGTTTTATGTTTGGGGACTTTGACAAGTCAAATTGACCGGTCATGATGTTTACAAAAATATAACGATATTGACGCTTATGGTATACTGATGTAAATATATTTTTATTAGCAAAGCAGAGATATTGGCGGGAGGTTGGCTGATGATGGGAATGACGACACGTCTGACGGTAGTGGTGGATAATGTGGCAACAGGAAAGTTTAAGGGCGAGTGGGGGCTCTCGCTGCTGTTGGAATATGGTGTACAGAAGATTTTGGTCGACTGTGGCGCGTCCGAATTGTTTGCAGCCAATATGGAAAAGTTGGGCCTATCTATTGAGGAAATCGACTACGGTGTACTCAGTCATGCGCACTTTGACCATGCCAATGGCGTACCGTATTTTTTCGCGCACAATGATAAGGCGAAGTTTTACCTGCGTGATGTGGCAGGAGAAAATTGTTACAGTCAGAAATGGTTTTTCTTTAAAGAGTATATCGGTATTCCGAAAAAGATGCTCGAAACGTATCGAAACCGGCTGGTCTTGGTGTCGGGTGATTACAAGCTCTGCGACGGTGTGTATCTGGTTCCGCATAAGACAGCACGGCTTGAGGAAATTGGCCGGAGGGAGAAGATGTATGTGAAAACTGCGGCAGGCTTTGTGTACGATGATTTTTCGCATGAGCAAAGTGTGGTCATCGAAACGGCCAAAGGGCTGGTCATCATCAATTCGTGTTGTCATGGCGGAGCGGCAAATATCATCCGCGAAGTCCAGACGACATTTCCGGGCCAGCATATTTATGGGATTATTGGCGGCTTTCATCTCTATAACAAGAGCAAAGCCGAAGTGCAAAAGGTGGCGCAGGACATCAAAGCGACAGGGATAGAGTATGTCTGCACGGGCCATTGCACGGAAGAACGGGCTTATAAGTGGTTAAAAGAAGAGCTTGGAAGCCGATTGCAAAAGATGCAGGTTGGCTTGGTGTTGGATTGGTAATCGCGTAAAAGGGACAATTGCTATGGAAATATATGTGACGGAAGAAAAGCGGAAATATATGCCGCTGCTCCTGCTAGCTGATGAGCAGCAGAGTATGGTTGAAAAGTATTTGGCAGCAGGTACGATGTATGTCCTTGCGGATGAGGGCGAAGTGCGGGCTGAGTGTGTGGTAACGGATGCAGGAACTGGCATACTGGAAATCATGAATATCGCCGTTGTCCCAGCGTGGCAGGGGCGAGGGTATGGGAAAAAACTCATTGAATACGTGGAAAATCGGTATCGAGCGTCCTATGACTGGCTTCAGGTGGGAACCGGCGACAGTCCGTTGACTATTCCCTTTTATGAGCACTGCGGGTTTGTCCGGCACCATGTGCGGAAGAATTTCTTTGTCGAGAACTATGATCATCCCATCGTTGAGTGCGGGCATAGGCTGATTGATATGATTGTTTTGCGGAAGAAATTGCGCCCTTATTAAAATCTCGTTTTTTACGATATATGGAAGAGAGGTGTTAGTAAAAGAGGATTGTATGGAGATTCAAGCAACAAAAGCGGTGCTGTGGAATCCAGGTGCCTCAGAAAAGCAAAGTTTGAAACATAGTAGTATAGGATAGAGCAGGCTGACCGGTCAATTGACTGGTCAGCTTTTTATATGGTATAACGCTACGAATACGATGCATAAGCTTGTGGCTGCTATCGAAACGAAATTTTCGATGACCCAGGATTAAAATAAAAGCCGTGTAAAAATAGACGGATTGCCAGTCGATTTCGGTGGTAATCCGTCTGTTTTTTGCGTTACTATAACATTTATGCTAAAATATACATGCAAAATGTTTAATAAATACATAAAAGAAAGGGTGACCGGATGAGTTTTAGTAAGGAATCTGTATCTGTTGCTATGGCCTATGTTGGCGTTTTGGTGGGGGCAGGTCTATCTTCGGGGCAGGACTTGCTGCAGTATTTTTTGAGCTTTGGTGAAATAGGCTTGGTGGGCGTTGTTGTACTGGGCCTGTTGAATATAGTTTTTGGGTGCATCATTGTGACCCTGGGGTCACATTATCAGTCGAATAATCATCAGGAAGTCTTGGAGCAGATTGCCCATCCTGTCATCCAGCGTATCATTGACATTGCGTTGGTGGTTTCCTGTTTTGCCGTTGGTTTTGTCATGGTCGCTGGGGCTGGGGCCAATTTACAGCAGCAATTCGGCTTGCCAAGTTGGCTGGGGGCACTACTGTGCTCGGTGCTGATTGCTGTGATTGCGTTTATGGACTTTGATAAGATTACCCGGGTGCTTGGCGTTTTTACGCCCATCATCGTGGTTATGATTTTAGTGGCAACGGGCTATACCTTTTGGGGTAAGTCTTATGATTTCACGCTCCTCGATGAGGTGTCGAGGACAATGCGGCCGGCCATGCCGAATGTTTATCTGGCAGTTATCAATTATTTTGCGCTTTGTGTGATGAATGGTGTTTCGATGGCGTTTGTGCTCGGCGGCTCAGTCGTGCGCATTGGCGATGCCGAAAAGGGCGGTGCGTTAGGTGGCGCGATTATTGGCGTGATTGTAGGCAGCGCTTCGTTGGCGCTTTTTGCCAATCTCGACAAGGTCAAGGATGTTGAGATTCCGATGTTGACGCTGGTGAATCAGATACATCCCGTGTTTGCCGTTATCTATGCGGTGGTGATATTTGCGCTGATTTTCAACACAGCTTTCAGTCTCTACTATGCAACGGCACGGCGGTTTGCCGGCAGTAATGTCAGCAAGATGCGCAAAATCCTCATTGGCATTGTCGCGCTCGGTTATGTTTGCAGCTTTGGCGGTTTTTCTCAGCTGGTTGCCTGGATGTATCCACTGCTTGGCTATATGGGAATTCTGCTATTGGTAGTTCTGGCGGTGGCTTGGGTGCAGGAGCGTGAGAATATCATCCGGGAGAAATTCCTGCGCCGTAAGATGATACGACTACTGTTCCGCAAATATGACGAGGACATGGAGTTTCAGGCAGAGCATAAACGGTTGTTTCATAAGCTTGGCGAAATGTCCGTAGCCGATACGAAGCAATTGACGCGTGATATCAAGTCGTATGCCAAAGAGATAGTGGAGAATACGGAGGATTTGCAGGAATATGCCCGGGAAAATCTCTCCTTGGCGGTTGACAAGGGAGGAAAATAACGCCGGTGGGCGAAATTATCCGATGAGGTGAGAGTGTCATGGATTATTCGGTGGAATATCGAAAGGGCGGTATGCCGCTTTCGGCGTTTCAGCAAAAATATCAGGATTGTGCCACATATCTGACGTATTGCCAGCAATGTCCGAACTATAATACCGTTTGGAGCTGCCCGCCGCTGCCGTTTGATGTGGCGGACTATCTGGAAAAGTTCCAGTGGATGTATGTCATAGGGGCTAAGATAAATTTGAGCCCGCAAGTCATAAAGGCGGCAGATACGGCGGAAAAAGTAAAAGCGATGGGCTGGGATATTGTGGTGGCGGTAAAGCTCGCCATGGAAGAGCGGCTTCGACGGTTAGAACAGCAGTTGCCGGGAAGTGTGTCGTTTTCCTCTGGCGGCTGTAATCTTTGCCGCGCGTGCAGCCGCAAAGAAGGCGCATCCTGCCGCAGGCCGGAGAAAATGCGTTATTCCCTTGACGCCTTTGGTTTCAATCTGACGGCGATTGCCAACGATATGTTGGGGATTGAGATTCAGTGGTGCAAGGAAAGGCTGCCGGATTATTTCACGCTGGTTCATGGCCTGGCGACAACAGAAAAAATAAGCGACAGGATGTGGGAGCGGTGGGAAGACGCCTTTGAACTTGCTGCCGATTAAAGGAAGAAACGGACTGACCGAGGATTGTGGTCAGTCCGTTTCTTTTGCTGAGGGGAGCGGGATTAGCTGTTGGAGGCAGGATAGCAGATAGTCGCTTTGGGCGGATTGGGCGATGCCGGTTTTGCACCAGAGGGCAAAGTGCTCGCAGTTGTTGAGCAGCAGGTTGTAGCCGCGTTCGCCGAGTTTGCTGCGGGCACGGGCTACGGTTTCTTCGGGGGAAAACAACTCGATATCGTCGCCGAGCAGGCGCCGGACAATCCAGTCAAATAGCGGCGCCCCGGCTTTAGTCGTGGAATTTAGCACGTAAATTGTATCGCTGACGCCCTGGAAATCGGCCAGGGTGGTTTCGCTAATAATGCCGTCGCTCACCAACGGATTTTTTTCTTTGTAATAGTGAATCACCTGCTGATTGCCGGCATAGATGCCAAAATGGCGGTAGCCAGTACGTTTGACATAGAGGATGTCACCGGGATTGATTACAGGCATAGGGCACCTCCTCGAAATGTTTATGATTTATTAGTTATTCGACGAACGGGGAAAAAATCCTTTGTGAACAGGCGGCAATATCCGTGCAGGCAGTGCTGGTGAAAATAATGCTGCTTTAATTGCATATTGGGGATTATCTAATTTGTACGATTTATCATAAAAATTAACGATTAACTGAGGGAGTGAGCAAATCGATGGCAAAGGAATTTCAACCAATCGTACATGAGGCGATAAATCTTATCTGGATGCAGTATGATTCCGCCAGTGCGCAGCGGGGACAGGAACGGCTTTATCAGGCGGCGGTGGCCGGTGATGCCGATGCCTGGGGCTTATTGGCACGAAGTTACATGGGCGCCGAAGATGGTGCGGTATGGGAGACGAGCGGCCTTTCGGTGGATGAGGCGAAGGTGGACGAATGTATAAAAGAAAGTCTCATGGGCGGCAGTGCGATTGGCGTGCTCTGTGCGATTGCCCATCGGGGGCTTTATCCATCGGAACTGGACCTGGTGCGGTCGAAGTGGGGGACGATGGAAAAAGTGTTGGCCGCGGCGCAGGAGTATGCGGATGAAGCCATGGGCGCTTATCTTTTCGGAATCGGTTATATCCAAAATGCGATTTTTGGCCTGCTGGATAAATGGGAAGATGACAGCCGGGAAGCCCGGGTTAACTTGGCGCTGCCCTATTTGGAGAAATCGTTGGAGCAAGGGCTGTCAATTGGCTTGGATGCCTATTGGGCTTGTGCCGATTTCCTTTATGAAGAGCTTGGTGATTCTGACAAGCTGGAAAAAGCGGCGGAGTTTGAGTGCCATTTTTGTGAGGCGGGGATGCCACAGGCACTTTTTCATCGAGGGAAAAGGTACTTCCGGGAGATGGAGTTCCAAAAGGCACGCGAATATTTTGAACAGGCGGCCGCGAATGGCTATCAGAAAGCAAATTACTGGCTGGGGTATACACTGCGGCATGGTTTTGGCGTCGTGGAAGATTTACCACAGGCCGTGGAGTATTTCCAGCCCCTGGCAGAAAGCGGCTATGTGCCAGCGATGGGACAGTTGGCGGAAATATATTTTTGGAATGCGAAGGATTATGCGGCCGCGTTTTCGTGGTGCATGAAGATGCTGGAGGCGATTGTCCAAGAGGCCCGCTGGCAGCCGGCTGTAGGCAGCTATGAATATGAAATGATTTTGCCGCTGATGTGCTATTGCTTGTACTATGGACGGGGAACGACCATCGAAAGAGAGGTGGCGGCGCGGACCATTATAAAGGAAACGAGGCTGGCTGAGGCCGAGGGGAATCAGAGTGAGGAAAAACTTGCGCTCCTGCGGTATTTGACGGCGGAAGTTTACGATAATGGTTCGGGTGGTTTGCCCAAGGACAAGGAGAAAGCGAAAACTTATCGGGAGAAAGCCCGGGCGTATGAGGACTTTGGCCATTTTCTCGATGAGATGGAATGGGCGAAGAGTTCCGAGGGCATAGGCAACCGCCTGGCCTGGCGATTCTTTGGCCGTGCCAAGGGGACGCGGACGGTTCTGACGGACGCGGAGGATATCCGCAGCTGGCAGGAAGCGCGGATAACCGAGGCGAGACAGCAGGGACGGAAACAGGAATGGCGCCTTTGCGTGCTTCGTCCTAATGGCGGAGATGCGTCTTATCTAAACTATGGCAAGGTGGAGATAAGTAAAGCGCTGGAACTTTTGTCGCAGGGCGTTTATCGGCGCGTAATGCTTGACCAGCCCGAGTCGGATGACTATTTGCTGGCCGAGTATGAAGCGGAAACATTGTTCTTCTATGCCAATTACGACGGGATTCGTTATGTCCGCCAGGATAAGGCATTGACGGTGGCCGTGCGCTGCTTTGAGCGTTGGTATAATAACGAAGGGGTTGACGCGGCGGCTTGGCAGGAAGATGAACAGGGCACGCGCAGAAATACCTGGCGTGAGATTATGCATCGGGCAAATCGCTGTGCCGAAAATGGCGATGAAGCAGGAAGGCTGGCTGCCTTGAATGAGGCGGCAGCGCTGGACTGTGGCCGGGCAATGGTGGCGTTAGGCAAAGACTGCGCGGCTCGCGGCGATTTCAAAGGTGCGGCTTGCTGGTATCAAAAGGCTACGCTGATGGATGACGAGGATGACCGGCTGGCGGCCTGGTACTGGCTCGGAAGGCTCTATATGGAAAAGCCCAAGGAGTATGGTCTTGAGGCGCGCTATTATTTGGAAAAGGCTTTAGATGGCGGTGTGCCCTGGGCTTTGGTGCAATTGGGCAATTGTGCCCTGTCGGGCATTGGGATGACAGCTAGCCGGGACAAGGCGATTGATTATTATGAGCAGGGAATTGCGGCTGGCGATCCGGAAGCAATGATAGCCCGTGCTGCGCTTTGCTGTGATGCGGAAGGAAATTGGCAGGATACGGATACGGCCGTAAACTGCCTCGAAAAGGCTGTGGCCGAACAGAGCGACTGGCAAAACGATGCCAGACTTATGCTGGCAAATGTTTGGCTGCAAACGGGCAGTGAGGCGCAGCAAAAAAAAGCCGAGTATCTCTTGCAGGATGCTGCCGATGACGGCTGCGATGAGGCGCAGCTGCAGCTTGCCTATCGGGAAAAAGCGCGCGGGAATAACGCGGCATATTGGGAAAAACTGCGCAAAGCCGCCAGTGAAGGCAATGAAAAAGCCAAGGCGGACATGGATAACATGTATGTTGATACTGCGTGGAGTGAGAATTTATAAAAAGGAGAAATGATGCGAATGAACAGGCATATAAGGAGTTTCCTGATAATGGTCGGCATGCATATTGCCGACCGGGTGGAAGGAGGGACGCTGCGCAATATTGAACGGCATCCCCAGCTGCCGGAAGATACGCTGTCCTGGCGCGAAGTTGATGCATCACTGTGTGAGTGGTTTTGTGCGGCGTCGGCAATCAATCGCAAAGTAAATCGCTGGAACCTGCATAAATATGGCGGCTTTTCCAAGTGGAATCCCATGGGCGGGGAACTATCCCGCATGATGTTTGCATCATCCTGGAATATCTTTTCCCGGCGGGAACTGATTGAGACGATACAGGATATGTCCGAGCAGATGCGCGAAGTCATGGAGGAGCAGGTAGACATGCCCAAGTATGCAATGGTCTGGCAGCTGCAGCGTCTGATACAGATTTCTTCCAGCGGGTATATTGCGGGGTATTTGACGCTAAGAGAGGCGCTTAATACTTCCTTTGCGGCGGGAAAGCGGCTGCAGCAAGTGGTAGGCAGCTGGGATGAGCTCGCGGAAGGGTATGTCACCGCGTATAACGAGTTTATGGATGAAGAAGGGGCCCAGCTGCGCGCCGAAGCCTATCAGCAAATGAAACTGGATTCATCAAATCCCTGTGCTTTGGTGCCCTTCCGTTTGAAATTGTGCAAGACCTGGTAACAGGAGATGGCAGGAACGAGTATGACTTGACCAGTCAATGATTGGTCAGGTCTTTTTTTGTGAGAGCATTGGTAAAATATGCGGAAGTGCTTGACAAGTCAACAGAGAATTTGTAAGATAACAAGTGTTACGCAACGTTTGTTTTTATGAAAGGAATGTGTTTATGCCCCCGAAGGTTAAGTTTCAAAAAGAGGAGATTGTGGCGGCGGCGCTTGAAGTTGTGCGCAAGAAGGGAATCGATGCGGTGACGGCGCGTGAGGTGGCTGCAGAGCTCGGCGTGTCGCCACGGCCAATCTTTACGTGGTTCACGACGATGGAACAGCTGAAGGTCGAGGTCTATGCGATGGCCAAACAGCGCTATCAGGCGTATATCGAGACAGGGCTCAAAGGCCCTGTGCCCTTCCTGGGCGTTGGCCAGCAGTATATCTGCTTTGCCAAAGAGGAACCTGAGCTTTATAAGCTGCTCTTTTTGACAAAACCCGATGAGGCCGTGGGCGGTGCGATGGATGCGCTGCATTTTTCGCAGGAGCTTGTGCGCGCGTCAATTATGCGCATCTATCACATGGATGCGGCAACGGCGGATAAATACTTTCGCAATCTCTGGCTCGTGGCGTTCAGCTTTGCGACGCTTATCGTCACCGATGACTGCCCGTATACGGATGCGCAGATGAGTGCTGTCTTTACCGAGATGAGCCTTGCTTATTGCAAGGCGTTCAAGGAAGTGCCGGGGTTTGCTACCGGTGATTTTGACAAAGATGCAATCTTTGGGGCATTAGTCAAGAAGTGAAAAAGAATATTGAGGGTAGTATGGATATTGTAGTTTACGTCCACGGGAAGGGCGGAAGTGCAGCCGAGGCTGAGCATTATCGGGCGTTTTTCCCCGATGCGAAAGTGCTGGGCCTTGATTATCAGACCTTTACCCCGTGGGAAACAGGAAATGAGATTCGAGAGATCGTTAGGGACTTATATGAGAAGTATGACAATGTGGTGCTGATTGCCAATAGTATTGGCGCGTTTTTCAGCATGTGTGGCGGTATTGACGCGTATGTGAAGCAGGCGTATTTCATTTCGCCTGTGGTCGATATGGAAATGCTCATCACGAACATGATGCAGTGGGCGCAGGTAACAGAGAAAGACTTAGAGGAACAGGGCGTAATCCCTACAGAGTTTGGCGAGGACTTGTCCTGGGAGTATCTTTCTTATGTTCGCAGTCATCCCATCCAGTGGACGGTGCCGACACAGATTTTGTATGGCGGTCACGATAATCTTACGGATTATGTGACGATGCAGGCTTTTGCCGATAATCATGATGCGGATCTTACGGTAATGGAAGCTGGTGAGCATTGGTTCCATACTGAAGAGCAGAGGCAGTTCCTGGATGATTGGCTTTGGCGTGTAAAGGGAATGTGATTTTAAGGCAACACAAGGAGGTCTTATGGTAACGACAGAACGACTGATCCTATATCCGGCTGATGGCATTCAGATGGAAGGGGCTATTGATACGGTACAGGATGCAGAGTTGAAGAAGGCGTATGAGGAAATGCTGACTGGCTGTATTTCACATCCGCATCAGTGGGATTGGTATGCGATGTGGATGATTGAGCGTCATGATGGCAAGCATGTGGGGGATTTATGTTTTAAAGGGCTCGGCGCAGATGGTGTGGCGGAAATCGGCTACGGGATCGAGGAGGAATACCGTGGACAGGGTTATGCGACTGAGGCTGTGCGGGCGGCAATTTCCTGGGCTTTTTCTCATCCGGAAGTGAAACGGATTGAAGCTGAGGCTGAGGAGGGCAATGCCGCATCAAAACGCGTATTGGCGAAGTGTTGTTTTCTAGCGAGCGGAGAAATCGGGGAAGAAGGTCCGCGTTATTTCCGGAACCGTTTGTCGATTGAGTCGATGCTTGAGGTGATATGACGATGAAAATCTTGGTCTTAAACGGTAGCCCGAAAAAAGAGAAAAGTGATACGATGCATATTACGAGGTCCTTTGTGCAGGGGATGGAGGACGCTGCGCCGCAAGAGGTACATGTCATTGATATTGCCGATAAACATATTGAATTCTGTATCGGGTGTTTTACCTGTAAGCGCAATGGCGGCAATTGTGTGCATAACGATGATATGAAATCGCTGTTAGACGAGATACTAAAAAGCGATTTACTGCTATTTAATTTTCCGCTTTATGGGTATGGTATGCCAGCTCAGCTCAAGGCATTCATCGAGCGGACCATGCCACTTTCCTGCATGAAGATGAAGAAGGTTGGCGAGCGGTATGAGCATGTAGGCCAGGCGGATTTTGCGCATCTTCGCTACCTGATGATTTGCGGCTGCGGGTTCCCGAATAGTAAGGGCAATTTTGAGCCGGCTGTGGCGCAGTTCAAATTGCTGTTTCCGCGTCAGCATACAATCATTACGGTGCCTGAAAGTCCGATGTTCAACGTGCCACAAGCCGATATCGTCACGAAGCCGCGGCTCGAGCTGGTGCGTGAGGCGGGATGGCAGTATGCTGCGACGGGCGAGATATCCGCAGATTTGTTAGCACAAATTGGTTCACCGATGATTCCTGAGGAGACCTATGCGGCGATCGCCAATGGCGAGCGCGTAGCAAATTAAGTGGAGTTTTTCGGTGTTTTAAAGGCTTCTTTCCATGAACGATGATATAATAATAGCGAAAGGAGGGGGAGGGCTGTGTGGAGAAAATTAGTAGTTTTGTCAGGCCTCTTGCTATTGCCGCCGTTGACGGTTTCCGCGGCAGTGGTGACGGTGACCGGTCAGGGCGGTTCCGAGCGAAGCGCTCTGCGGCAGGCACTTCGGCAGGCGGTTGAACAGCAGGTGGGCGTCATGGTCGACAGCCGCAGTTACGTGCAGAACTATCGGCTGATCAATGACCGCATTTATACACAGGCCGATGGGTTTATCAAAAATTACGAAGTGTTGTCCTCCAACAAGGAGAATGGCATCTGTACGGTGAAGATCCGGGCAGATGTTGCCGAGCAGAAATTAAGTGCCGCTCTCGGTTCCTATGCGCAGAAAAAAGCGGTGGTCGGTGCCAACTTGCAGGACCCGCGTGTCGGTGTGGTGGCTATGGATAAGCAGGGCGAGCGCTATGCAAGTCTTGAAAATGCCGTGATGGAGGGGCTTAGCACACAAGGCTATACGCGAATTATCGATATCGACCAGCTTGACCAGTCAAAACAAAAGCAGCTGCAGGCGGCGGCCTTTGCTGGTGACAAGTCAATGATCAAGTCTTTGACATGTCAATTTCCGCTGGATTATCTGGTGATGGTATCCGTGAATAAAGCGGTGGGCAGTATGGCGGACTACGCATCAGTGCCTGGCTTTGAAAATCTCAAGAAGGCCATTGTTATCGTGTCGGTGCGTATGTTAAACGTCAATAACGGCGAGGTTATCTATGCCGGGGTGTTCACAGGAAAATCCGAGCGCCGTGGGCCAAACGCCGTAAATGAAGCGATAGCTGACGCAGCAAAGGGCATTCCGGAAGCCGTCGGCACGGCGGCCCTCAATAAGGCTGCGAATCCTGAGCAACATTTGCAGCTGATTATTACGGAGAATAAATGGGGGAACATCAGTGAAGCAACGGAAACCTTGCGGGAACTGGCTGGCGTACGCAATGTCTTTGTTCGCAGTTCAAGCTTTGGCAATATGACCGTTGATATTGACTTTAACGGCACTGCCCATGACTTTGCGACCGTGCTTGAGGGAAATGGCTGGAAGGTCTTAGCACTGGGGGCTGAGTATATCAAAATATAAGCGGCAATAAGGATATGGCGTATGTCCTGTTGCTCATTTCTGGCATAGAAAAAACGCTGTGAAGATGCGGACGATGTTCGTGGCGATCTTCACAGCGTTTTGCTTTAGTTGGTAACGGTTAATGGATCAGGACCGTATTGATTCGGGCCTGGGGTGCCCGGGATAAAGATGACGTATATGGAAAGGGCAAAGTTGAGCAGGGGGATAAATCCGCCGATAACCCACCAGCCAGGACGATCAAGGTCGTGCAGACGGCGTATCAACAGCATGCAGCTGGGGACTGTGATAGCGAGGGCTATGAGTGCGAGTAGAAGGGTACCGAAGATTTCATCGATTATTGCGCTCAGGATGCCTGCAATCACGGCGCCCACGATGTATATCCCCATCAATGCCAGACTGCGAAGCAGGTACCGTTTTCGGTTCAACCGGTTATCGTAGCGGAAGAACTTGTCGGTGATGCTTTCATCGGGGATATATGGTTCATTCCCGAAGTCAGAAACGCTGGGGGTTGGAGCTGTAGGTTGACCGGGATAAGGTGGCCTGTTGTTGTAATAAGGCGGATTAGGCTGCTGCATAGGTGGTGGCGTTTGTGCAGGGGGTGTTTGTTGCTGCGGATTATGGGGCATCTGAGAGGGGGTTGCGGTGCTAGTTGGTTGCGCTTGGGCAGGGGTAGCGGTGCCGCAGGATGGGCAGAATTTTGCGGTGCCGTCCAAGGGGGTGCCGCAGTTCGAACAGAAATTAGACATAATGATTCCTCCTAACATAACAATTGCTTCAATCTGTTTATGGAAGCAGTATTTGGTTTGCTCAGAAAAAATTCTTCACAAAGTAGGAAATTCCTGCTGACCAGACAAATTGCCGGTTCGTTTGACTGGTCAACAGAAGTGTAAGACATTGTTTGAAAAAGAAAATTATGTGCCAAGGAAAAATGCTTGACAGGTTATCTGGGCTTCGGTATAATAGCTATGTCAAGGAGATGACCTTGGCACATTTTTTTGAAAACAGGTGATGGGAATGATGGAGCAGCTTTTATATCTGTCCGCTTTGTTTGACCTGTATGGCGCACTGCTGACGGAAAAACAGCAGGAATGCCTGCGAATGCATCTGTTTGAAGATTTTTCGTTGTCGGAAATCGGTGAGGAGTTGGGAATTTCCCGGCAGGCCGTTTACGATAATATCCATCGGTCCGAGAAGGCCATGGAAGCATACGAAGAAAAGCTGGGACTGGTGCGACGCTATCAGGCAGAGCGTCAGGAACTAGCTGAGATTTATGAATCCATCGAGGGATTGAAGACTTCGGAGAATGCCTCGGAGGTCGAAGCAGTCCTGAACCGGCTGAACCCAATCCTGGGACGCAGTCAGGAGGTATCGATTTGATATTTGAGAGTTTATCCGACCGTTTGCAGGAGACCTTTAAGAAGCTCCGCGGACATGGCAAGCTGACGGAAGATGATGTCAATGAAGCCATGCGCGAAGTTCGTATGGCTCTGCTGGAGGCCGACGTCAACTTCAAGGTAGTAAAAAACTTCATCAAGACGGTTAAAGAGCGAGCCATCGGTCAGGATATCTTAGAAACCCTGACACCGGCTCAGGTCGTCATTAAGATTGTTGATGAAGAGCTCACGAACCTCATGGGAGGTACGCAGAGCCGTATCAATATGAGTCCTAATCCGCCGACGGTCATCATGATGGCTGGTTTGCAGGGTGCTGGTAAGACGACGTCTGCCGGCAAGTTGGGCCTCGCTTTAAAGAAACAGGGCAAGCGTCCGCTGCTGGTCGCCTGCGATATTTATCGTCCGGCAGCAATCAAGCAGCTGCAGGTCCTTGGTGGTCAGCTGGACATTCCAGTGTTCACTATGGAGCAGGGCACCGATGCGGTGACCATTGCCAAGAACTCCATCGCGTATTCGCAGTCTCATGCCAATGACGTTATCATCATCGATACGGCTGGTCGTCTGCAGATTGATGAAAAGCTCATGCAGGAGCTTCGTGATATTAAGGCAGAGGTCAAACCTCATGAAATCTTGCTCGTCGTTGACGCTATGACTGGTCAGGAATCGGTCAACGTCGCTCAGACCTTCAACGAAAATCTGGGGCTTGACGGTGTCGTCATGACAAAGCTCGATGGTGATGCCCGCGGTGGTGCGGCTCTGTCGGTCAAGGCAGTGACCAATGTACCGATTAAGTTTATCGGTGTCGGTGAGAAAATCGAGCCGTTGCAGCCGTTCCATCCTGATCGCATGGCTTCGCGAATCCTTGGTATGGGCGATGTGCTCTCGCTGGTCGAGAAGGCACAGCAGACCTTTGACATGGAAGAAGCCAAAAAGATGGAAAAGAAGCTCCGCAAGGATGAATTTACCCTTGATGACTTCCTTTCCCAGATGCAGCAGGTCAAAAAGCTTGGCTCGCTGGAAAACATCTTAGGCATGATTCCTGGTATGGGCGGGCTGAAAAAACAGCTCGAAGGCCAGAACATTGACCTCGACGGCAAAGAAATGCGCCAGATTGAGGCTATCATCAAATCCATGACGCCGAAAGAGCGTGCCAATATCGATATCATCAACGGCAGCCGCCGCAAGCGCATTGCGATGGGCTCTGGCACGCGCGTTCAGGATGTCAACAAGCTCCTGAAGCAGTTTGGCGAAATGAAAAAGATGATGAAGAAAATGAAAAAAATGCAGAAGGGCAAAGGCGGGTTCCCAGGACTTGGCGGACTCGGCGGCCTGGGCGGCGGTTTCCCGAAACTTCCGTTTATGCATTAAGATTTATACATTTACTTTCCCTACGAAAGGTGGTGAAATTTCATGGCAGTAAAGATTCGTTTGAACCGTATGGGTGCTAAAAAGAACCCGTTCTATCGCATCGTTGTAGCTGATTCCCGCGCTCCGCGTGATGGCCGTTTCATCGAGATTCTCGGTAACTACGACCCGAACAAGCAGCCGGCAGTCATCAGCATCGACGAAGCTAAGGCTATCGATTGGATGAACAAAGGCGCTCAGCCGACGGATACCGTTAAAAATCTCCTCAGCAAGCAGGGCATCATGGCTAAGTTTGCTGAAGCAAAAGCTAAGAAATAATTGGAGGGGCTCAACATGAAAGAACTTGTTGAAGTTATCGCCAAATCCTTAGTGGATCATCCTGAGGCCGTTCAAGTGGACGAAAAACAGGAAGATGGGCAGACCGTGCTCGAACTTCATGTTGCCGAGGATGATATGGGTAAGGTCATCGGGCGTCAGGGTCGCATCGCAAAAGCAATGCGCACCGTGGTCAAAGCCGCGGCCACCCGGGAGAATACCAAAGTCACGGTTGAGATTATTTAGATGAAACAGCGGCAGGCTCATGGTTTCATGGGCTTAGCCGCTATTTCTATGTAGGAGGAACTGTCATGGATACGATTTCACTGAAAATGCCGGTAACCATCAAGGCAAAATTGACGGAAAAACTCAAAGCAAAGATTCTCGGCGAGCTCGAAGAGGGAATCAAACACGCTGAGCTCGAGGTTCAGCAGCTCAACATCCAGGAAAAGCGCGTAATGCAGGAAAATCAGCCGGAAGATGCGGAGAACCCGACGCCGGAAGAGATTCAGCGTTTGCAGTCCATTCAGGCACATTTTGGCCAGGAGCGTCAGAAGCGCCTGCAGTACCGTGAGGAGGCAATGGCTCGCAAAGAAGAAACCGAAAAACTCGTTCTCGGTGCGGAAATTGTCCAGGGCACGCTCGAGCGTCAGGTCGACGTCCATGTTGGCGACGATATGCGTGAACTCATGAATGTGGAAGTGCTGGTGGAAGATGACAAGATTATCGCCATCCGCAGCTAAGAAAAAACGCGTCACGATTGGCAAGGTGGGCGCCGCTCATGGCATTCACGGCGAAATGCGCATCATTCCGCTGACGGATTTTACCGAGCGTTTCGCGTCGATGAAAGAAGTCATGGTAGGCGATGAACTGCTGCATATCGAGAGCTGTAAATACCACAAGCAGTATGTGCTGATGAAGTTCCGCGAGTATCCGATTCGTGAGGACGCCATGCGTCTTACGGGGAAACTTTTGACTGTGGATCGCAGCGAAGCAGCACCGCTGGCCGAAGGCGAGTATTATACCTTTGACATCATCGGCCTTACGGTCTATGATGTCAAAGGTAAGGAACTTGGGCGTGTGGAAAATGTTCTGCGCACAGGCAGCAACGATGTTTATCAGGCGCGCCGTCTGGATGGTGGCGAGCTTTTGATTCCGGCACTTAAAGCGGTGGTCAAGGAGATTAATATCGCCGGCGGCCGTATGGTGATTGATATGCCTGAGGAGATTTCTGATGCGCATTGATATGGTGACTATTTTCCCCGAGATGTTTGCGGGGCCGTTTGGTGACAGCATCACGAAGCGGGCCGTGGACAATGGGATTCTCGATATCCACTTCACAAACTTTCGGGATTACGCAGAGGATAAGCATCACCATGTCGATGATACGCCGTTTGGCGGCGGTGCGGGCATGGTCATTAAGCCAGAGCCAATGTATAAGGCCGTCCGCGATGTGCTGGCCAAAACGGAAGAATTTGCGGCGAGCCGCCGCGTGCTGATCATGGACCCGTCGGGGCCGACGTTCACCCAGGAAAAGGCCAAGGAACTGGCCGGCTATGACCAGCTCGTCTTTATCTGCGGCCACTACGAGGGCTTTGATGCGCGCATCTATAAGCTTGCCGATGAAGCCATCTCGATTGGTGACTTTATCCTGACGGGCGGCGAGCTTCCCGCTATGGTCATCACCGATGCGGTTTCGCGCATGTTGCCGGGGGTGCTTGGCGCGCCGGATTCGGCACCGACCGATTCGTTTTACGAGGGGCTGTTGGAATTTCCGCAGTACACGCGGCCGCGTGAGTTTGAAGGCATGGCGGTGCCTGAGGTGCTGCTATCCGGTAATCATGCCAAGATTCGGCAGTGGCGCCGCGAGCAGTCACTGCTCGTGACGAAAAAATACCGGCCGGACTTATTGGAAAAGGCAGATCTAACCGAAAAAGACCGCATTTTTTTGAATCTGCAGAATGATGCGGAAGATGAATAATGTTTTTAACGAAACCATTGACAGAGGAAAACTGGAAAACTTTGTCAATGGTTTGTTTTTGGTAAGAAAAAGATAAAACCATTTGAAGGATTTTTTCTCATCGCCGTCGTATTCTATAACTACCGTAAGATTATGCTGACGTAATTGTCGGTGAAAGAATGGGATTCGATGAAAAGTATAAGGAGATGATAGGATGGAGGAACTTTTGGCACGTTTTAGTGTCAAACAGAAAATCATGGTTTTGGTGTCGGTGGTATTTATCGCTACGATGTTGGTGCTGGGCATCGTCTTGGACCGCGTCATCACAAATCATGAGATGAACAAATTTGTTGAGGAGACGGATCTGCAGGCAACGCAGGTAGATACGTCGATGGATCTGTTCCTGCGCGGGCTCCGCGATGGTATCGTCAATATGGCGAATGATCCAATCCTCAGAAGTGGCGGCAGCATTACCCTGTATACGGAGGGCGAGGCTGGTGCCGATGGCATGATTGCCATGGACCCGCAGGCCAAGGGCGGCTTTGAGCTGCAGGCCTATCAGATTTTCCAGCGCTATGCGGAGGCTAACAAAGAGGCCATTTCGGTCATCAGCTATGGTACGACCGATGGCGGCTATCTGCAGTACCCGGCCGTAAAACGCAAGAAGGGTTATGATTCCCGGAAACGTGACTGGTTCAAAGAGAGCATGGCTGACACGAATGCGGTCCGCATCACGAAGCCGTTCAAGACTTCGAAAGGCACGCCGACAGTTGGTATTTTCGCCACGGTCAAGGATATGCAGGGGCAGCCGCTGGGTGTCCTCGGTTTCAACATTGATCTGCCAGTGGTTACGGACATGATTTCGCAGATCAAGGTCGGTGATACGGGCTATCTGATGATGCTCGATGCGGACAATGTCATCATTGCCGATCCGAAACATCAGGATGCCGCTTTCAAGAAGCTCGAAGAGTCGGAACTCGGCGATCTTTCGTCTATCAATCTGAACGGCAAGGAATTGCAGGAAGTGGAACTGGACGGGGAGACGAAGTTTGTCAATACGTATGTGTCCGAGAAAACCGGTTATAAGTATCTGACCATTGTTGACAAGAGCCAGTTGATGGCCAGCGTCAACAGCATGCGCATGACGCTCGTCGTAGTGCTCGTTGTAGCGCTCGTACTGATTTTCTTTGCAACCATGTGGATTTCGCATATCATCGTTTCCCCACTGCGCGGTCTCGAGCAGTCGGCTGGACGCATCGCAGATGGCGATCTTCGTCAGAATGACCTGACGATTGAGACGGACGATGAAATCGGCAATTTGGCTCGTTCGTTCCACAAGATGACGGATGAACTCAAAAAATTGCTCGGCCAGATCAAGGGCAGTGCTGATGAGGTTTCCAACTCCTCCGGTCAGATGTCCCATGGCGTCGAGCAGGTCGCTCAGACTATCACTCATGTGGCAGAGCGCGTCGGTGATATTGCCGAATCGGCTAATACGCAGAATGAGACGATGACCAATGTGGTCGGTCATATCCGCAATATGACTGAGCAGGTCACGGATATTGCCACGGCTTCGGAGGCAATCAGCAAGACGTCGAGCAAAGCTGGTAACGCTGCGTTCGAGGGCGTCGCTGCTATCGAAGATGCCGTCAACAAAATGCGGGAAGTCTTTGGTACGGTCAATGACTCGGCAGCTGCAGTTGGGGAGCTCGGCCGTCGTTCCGAAGAAATCGGTGAAATCGTCAGCACGATTCAGAGCATTGCCGAGCAGACGAATCTCTTGGCACTCAATGCGGCTATCGAGGCAGCTCGTGCCGGCGAACAGGGCCGCGGCTTCTCGGTCGTAGCTGATGAGGTTCGCAAGCTCGCGGAACAGTCCTCTGAAGCTGCACAGGAAATCGCCCAGAAGATTGGCGGGGTCCAGAAGGTTACCATTCAGGCCGTCGATTCGATGAATGCCGGTACCGAACAGGTACGGGTTGGCAGCCAGGCTGTCAAGGATGCGGGGGATCAGTTCAAGATTATTGCTGAACATATCCGTGTCGTTGATAAGATGGTCAAAGAATCGGCAACCAATGCCAACAAGGTAGCAGATGCCAGCATGGCGGTACTCAAAGATGCAGAGGATGTCGAGGCATCCACGAAACGCATCACGGAAAATATTTCCTCTATCTCGGCCGCAACGGAAGAACAGTCGGCCTCGATGGAAGAGATTGCTGCTTCGAGCCAGCAGTTGTCGCGCATGGCGGATGAACTGCAGGATGAAGCAAATCGCTTCAAGTTCTAAGTGCAAATGCATAGAAACGATTAAAAACAAAGCCTTGCAAAGAAATTAGTAGGGCTTTTGTTTTAGCTGTAAACAAAAAGAGGACATGTGTCCTATTCTTGTTTTATCGTCTTTGTTATACTTAGGGAAGACATTTGTGGTGTAAATTTGTTCAGAGAATTAAAGGGTGGGGAATAATGAATTGGTTTAACAATCTAAGGGTCTCCGGGAAAATCATTTGCATGATTGTTATGACAGGTTTGGCACTGGCACTGGTGGGCTGGAATGCCACGTCGTATCTGCGGTCGATTCAAGGGGATATGGACCGTATGTACAATCGCAATATGCAGGCGGTGCGGCTGCTGGGCGACTGCTCGGTGACGGTGCGCTGCATGCAGGCACGAATCCTGGAAAACGTCAGCCTTACCGATAAAAAACAGCTCGAGAAAAACAAAAAAGATATCCAGAATTACATGAATAAGTACGAGGAAAGCTGGAACGAGTACAAGGCCCTTGGCAGTACGGTGGAAGGCGCGGAAGTAGTCGAGCAGCATTGGCAGGGATTTAAGAACTACACGAATGAAATGCTCGACCTGTCGCTGGCGGGAAAACAAGAAGAAGCCAGAGCACTGTATGGGACAAAAGCCATAAAAGAAATCATCAATTGGGATAACAACATGGTTCCGCTGCGCAAGGCCGTAAATGCCGAGGCGGAAGAAATCAATCAGCAGAATCAGGCGGAGGTGGTTCATGCGATTCTGAGCATGAGCGTCATTACGCTTATCGCCATGGTGGTTATGTGCTTGTTTGGCTGGACCCTCAGCCGTGCCATCCGCACGCCGCTGGAGCAGATGATGGTGGCTTGCCGCCGCCTGCGCGACGGTGATTTCCGCAATGCCGAGCGTCAGATTAACCGCATGGACGAATTTGGCGATATGGCCGATGTGGTCGATTCGATGCGCCAGCAGCTCAACAAGCTCATGGACCATACGAGCCAGTCGGCTGAACACATCGCCTCGGCTTCGGAGCAGCTGACGGCAAGCTCCCAGCAGTCCGCTAAGGCCTCTCAGTCGGCGGCCGAGTCGGTCTCGCAGGCTTCGGGAGCCGTAAGCTCCCAGCAGGGCGGTATCAACGATTGCAGCTCGGCGATTGGCAAAGTGGCCGATTCGGTCGGAGAACTTCAGAGCGAGGCCAGCCGCGTGGCCGAACATGCCAAGGCCGCATCCGACCAGGCCATTGCCGGCAGCACGGCCATCCAGCAGTCGGTTGAGCAGATTCGCAGCGTTGAGGCAACGGTCGGAACGTCGGCGTCGATTGTCGATAAACTCGGGGCACGCTCCCAGGAAATCGGCCAGATTGTCGAAACGATTTCGGGCATTGCCGAGCAGACGAACCTGTTGGCGCTCAATGCGGCCATCGAGGCGGCCAGAGCGGGCGAACAGGGCCGCGGCTTCTCGGTCGTTGCCGATGAGGTCCGCAAACTCGCGGAACAGTCGCAGGAAGCCGCGCAGCAGATTTCGACGCTGATTGTCGGCATCCAGAAGGACACGGCCAGCGCCGTCGATTCGATGAAGTCCGGCAGTGAAGCCGTCGCTTCGGGCGCGCAATCGGTGGAGAACCTCCGCGAGACGTTCGATAACATTCGTTCCTATGTCGATGAAGTATCGGAGCAGGTCAACCGCATGGCCGTCGCTATCAAGAATGTGGCCAGTGACGCAAATGTCATTTCGAACCACATTCAGGAAATCGATGCCCAAGGCGCGACAGTGGCTGGCGAAATGCAGAATGTATCGGCAATATCGGAAGAGCAGTCCGCATCAGCGGCTGAAATTGCTTCGGCTAGTGATTCGCTGGCAGAGCTGGCGCAAAATTTGCAGAACTCCTTGAAGAAATTTAAGTTCTGATTGTGATGTGTATAGGGGAAAGCGGTACAATTTGACGTTGTGCCGCTTTTTCTATGGCAGATTCCGGGCGTCATTCGCATGGGGCAGGATTATGTGGTACAATAGAATGACAAATTCACGAGGAGGACGTACTGATGAAGGAAACAGCTCTGACCAGAGAGATTAACGATGCGATTGCCAAGGCGATTGATGCCTGCGAAAATAAAAACGCCCAGGAGGCTGCGGACCTGCTGAAAAAAGAGATTGACCGCGTGGAAAAACTCAATCTCTACGACGACGGCAATGCCGATTACTACGATTTCAATACGCTGATGGAAATGGTCATGTTCCAGAGCCAGCATCCCGAAATCCAGCCGGTGGCCGATATCGAAGAGCCGCTGAACCGCCTCTATGCGATGTATGGCTCGGTGCTGCTCGAACTCGGGGAGCTCGATGCGGCCGAAGAAGCGCTGGCCATCGCGATGGACTGGAACCCCATGAGCGCTGATATCGCCTTTGAACACGCGGAGGTTTACAAACAGAAAAAGGATATGGAGATGTTTAAGAAGCTCTCCACGGATATCTTTAAGATTTGCTACAAGCGCCGTGAGATTGCGCACTGCTATCGGAACCTCGGGTATTACTTCGTCGAAAAGCAAATGTGGGATGAGGCCGTTGGCTGTTATTTGCTTTCGATGACGTTTGCCGAAGCTGAGGGGCGTTTCCAGGCGGAAAATGAGCTCAAGTATATCTATGATGAGACCAAAGGCGAAGCCAGCCGTCCGTCGCTCGGGGCGATGCGTTCCTACGGCGAGAAGTACCATTTCCCGATTGGCCCCGATGCCAAAATCATCGAAACGGCCATGCTCTACGGCAAAACCATGCTGGCCAACAAAAAACTCCAGCATGCCTCGTACTTCCTCGATATCGCCTATAAATTGACGGAAAGTAAAGAGCTGAAAGAACTCTTGGATGGAATTAATAAACAGTTGAGCAATGAAATGCAATAAAAAAAAGCCTTCCTTTGGCGGGAAGGCCTTTTTTATTGATTTAGATGAACCATAGCGGCGACGGCCTGTCCGAGGCAGATACCGCCGTCGTTGGGCGGGACGAGGCTGTGCAGCAGGACGGTAAAGTCCTTGGCGATAAGGCCGTCCTTTACCAGTGTTACGAGCAGCTGGTTCTGGAAGACGCCGCCGGAGAGGGCGCAGGTGGAAAGCTCGGTTTGTTTCCGTGCCTGCTCACAGGCGGCAATAATGCCGGCGGCAAGACCCGCATGGAAGCGGTAGGCAAGTTCATCTGCCGCGGTGCCGTTTAGCCGTTCGGTCAGGATATAGCGGAATAGTTCTTCCGTTGCGAGGATAATTGACTTGTCAGTATTTGACGGGTCAATTTTTGACATGTCAATCAGCGGGAGAGTTGACATGTCAGGCAGGAAGGCTTGCGGCTTTATCGCGTACTTATCAAGATAGGCTTCAGCGGCAAATTCGAGATACATCGAAGCCTCCCCTTCAAACGTCGAGGCCGTGCGGATGCCGAGAAGGGCGCTTACGGCATCAAAAAGCCGGCCGGCGCTGGTCGAGCAGATGGCATTGACGTTGTTATCGGCCATAAAGAACTGGGCGGCCAGCTCTTTTTCGGGGCAAAGGTTTAGCGTCTGGGCGATTTGACGTACTTTATCCTTATCCTGGTAAAGACCGTAGAGCATGGCAATGGCAATGCGCCAGCCTTCGACGGAAGCCTTGTCGCCGCCGGTTTGCAGGAACGGGCGGATATGGCCGAGGCGCTGGAATCCCCTAAAGTCAGCCTGCAGGATTTCGCCGCCCCAGATGGTGCCGTCGGTGCCGTAGCCGGTGCCGTCAAAGCTGACGCCAATGACCGGTTTATCGTAGTCGTTTTCGGCCAGGCAGGAGAGAATATGTGCATAGTGATGCTGGACGGGGAACAGCGGCAAGCCGAGCTCGCGGGCAATGGTCACGGTATTGTAACGCGGGTGCAGGTCGCAGGCGACAAGGGTTGGCTCGTTTTCGAGAAGCTCGGTGAGCCTGCCAATGGTTTCGCGCAGAGCCTGCATCGTGCGCAAGTCGCTCATATCGCCGACGTACGGAGAGGGATAAAAGATATTGTTTGAGCCGACGCAGAAGGTGTTCTTGAGCTCGCCGCCAATGCCGAGTACCTGTCCTTTTAGGTCCTTGCTCATCATAAAGGGCAGGGGCGCAAAACCGCGGCTGCGGCGAATCATGTAGGGCTTTCCCTCGAGCCAGTCCATGACGGTGTCGTCGGCGCGAATACGGATTTTCCGGTTGTGGGACAGCAGCAAATCCGTAAAGCCGGATAGTGCCTCCGTGGCGCCTTTATCGTCGCGGCAGATGGGCGCGCCCGCCGGATTGCCGCTCGTCATAATCAGTGCATCGGGCATCGTGATGCCATCGGGATAATCAAACAGCAGCATCTGCACGGGCGCATAGGGCAGCATGACGCCGACTTTGGGATTGCCCGGCGCAACGGCGTCGCTGAGATGGCCAGCTGTCCTGCGCTTGAGCAGCAAGATTGGCTTTTGATGACCGGTCAGCATTTCCTCCTGGCCTGCTTCGAGCTGGCACTCGCGGCGGACGGCTTCCATATCGCGCATCATGACGGCAAAGGGTTTAACCGGGCGATGCTTTAGCGTTCTTAGCCGATTGATGGCTGCCGCATTGGTGGCATCACAGGCCAGATGAAAGCCGCCGATACCCTTGATGGCCACAATGCCGCCGCTGGCCAGCACTTTTCGTGTGCGCGTGATGGCCGCGGCACCGCGGCAGGATTCTTCGCCGATCAGATAGACCTCGGGGCCGCAGTCGTTGCAGCAGACCGGCTGGGCATCGTAGCGGCGCGTTTCGGGGCTCGTGTATTCGGCATGGCATTCGGGGCACATCGGGAACTCGCCCATGCTCGTGCGTTCGCGGTCATAGGGCATGGCGTCAAGAATCGTGAGCCGCGGGCCGCAGGCCGTACAGTTGATAAACGGATGCAGATAGCGGCGGTCGTTTTTGTCAAAGAGCTCGGCACGGCATTTGTCACAGGTGGCAATGTCCGGGGAGACAAAGATATCGCCGCGTTCCTTGGCGCTTTCGATGATGGAAAAGCTCGTATAACTATCCGGAGCAGTGAGCTTTTCGGTATCCATTTTCAAAATGGCCGCGCGCTCTGGCGGCTCATGCTCGATAGCTGCCAAAAATTTCTGGACGGCCGCCGGTTCTCCCTGGGCAAATATTTCCACATAGGGGCCTTTGTTGCAGACGGAGCCGAAGATAGAAAAACGCGCAGCGAGCCGGTCGACGAACGGACGGAAGCCGACGCCCTGGACGATACCATATACTTTGCTGTGAAAAAGAGACATAATAATCCGCTCACTTTCCCGATGGTAAGATAAATGATTTATTTTTATTATAACTTGTTTGGCTTCGTCTGGCTAGAAAATAGCAGATGATTATCGATAAATGGGATTGTAATAGTGTAAAGTTATTAACTATTGTCATTATTGCCGAAAAATTATAGAAAAAATGAAAAATATACAGGATACGAGAAAATATTTGCAAAATAGGGGTACAATTTTAATAAAAAGTATGTTATACTATGCTTGTCGATAGGAAATAAACCGGATATCCCACCGGTTGCATCGGAACCTATCGGTCTCTTCTCTGGAAACTTATCCCAGTTTCCAGTATCCCATTTCCTTACATCTTTTTAGACAGAGCCGGAGTCAGTGGAGTGACTCCGGTTCTTCGTTTTTCCAAAGCCTTGGACGTGTTCCAAGGCTTTTTGCGTGGATAACGCCGCGAAATAAAGGAAGACGGATGATCGTTAGCGAATACATGCATAGGAGATTTTTGAGGAAGGGGATTGCTATGAGAAAGGTACTGTCTGTTTGGTTTGTCCTGCTGATGGTGCTGGCAGTATTGGCGCCGGGGCACGGGTTTGCCGAAGATGAACTGCATCGGGTAGTCCGTGTGGGCTGGTTTGATTCGACGTTTAACAGCATTGATGCCTATGGGCGGCGCACGGGCTATGCGTATGAATACCAACGAAAGATTGCGGCCTATACCGGCTGGCAGTATGAATATGTAGAAGGCAGCTGGGTGGATTTGCTGAAAAAACTTCAGCGCGGCGAGATTGACCTCTTAGCCGATGTTTCCTATAAGGAAGACCGTGTCGGCACGATGCTGCTCTCGCACTACGCCATGGGTGAGGAGGATTACTATATTTTCATTGACCCGGACAAGAGCACCATTAACCCCGATGACCTTACGACGCTCAATGGCAAGCGGCTCGGGGTCTATAAGGGCAGTTTGCAGGAGCAGATTTTAAAGGGATGAGTGGCAGAACACAGCCTGAAGCTCGAAATTGTGGAGTTTGAAGAGGCATGGAAGGATGCCGATAACCTGCTCAAAGCGGGGATTATCGATGGCCTTGTTACCAGTGCGTCCTATCCCGGACAATATGCTGCCGTTTTGTGCCCAGGATGGTATGGGCGGGCAGGTCAAGGGGCTTTTGCGCGATTATATCCAAAAGGCAGTGGGCGGAATGAAAAATTCTACCATCCGGTTGGAGGCTGTGCCGTATCCAACCATCCACGAAGCGATGAAGGCAATGAAAGAAGGTCGGATAGACTGCGTATTTCCGGCAGAATTTAGCGCCTACGAGGCCGAGCAGCAAAACGTATTCATTACGACGCCGCTCGTGGATGCGATGATTATGGCGGTCATACGCCCGCAGGATAGCGAGCGTTTTTCGGCTGATGGCAAGCATCGCTGTGCCGTAGTCAGTGGCAATCCCGTAATGGATGCCCAGATTAAGGATAAGTTTCCGCAGTGGGAGCTCGTGTATTTTTCTTCGGTGGAGGATTGTCTGAGCGCCGTGGCACGCGGCGAAGCCGATTGCTGGCTGGTCAATAACTATCGGGCAGGAAGTATGCACGAATTAATCGACGAGTATCAGCTGACGTCGGTGCCAGCCAATAAGAACATCGGTATTGCCTTTGCTTTGCGTCCGGAAAATGTTCAGCTTTATGCGATATTGGAGCGGCTCAATCAAGGAATGTCGAGTGCAGAGGTCAATGATTCGCTGACCAAGCATACCCATGTGGGCCATAAGGTTTCGCTGCGGGATTTTGTCAAGGCCAATCTGGGGATGGTATTCCTGCTGATTGTATTGGTGCTGGCGGTAATTATGGTGCTGCTGATTAAGAGCATCGCCAATGTGAAGTGGACTAAGGCCCTTAACCGCCAGCTCAAGGAACAGCAGCAGGAGCTGGTAGCGGCCAAAAAACAGGCGGAAGTTGCCAGTGAAGCTAAGACTTCGTTTTTGTTCAATATGTCTCACGATATCCGTACGCCGATGAATGCTATTATCGGTTTTTCGAATCTCTTGCAGCAGAATCTTGACGACAAGGAACGGGCGCGGGACTATATCCACAAGATACAGCAGTCCAACGATTTTCTGCTGTCACTTGTCAATAACGTGTTGGAAATGGCGCGCATCGAAAGCGGCAAGATGACGGTCGACCCGGTCTATGCCGATATGCGCGAGCTCATGGAAGCGACCTGTTCGGTGTTTGAAGCGCAGATGAGCGGGAAGAAGATTACGTTTGCCTATACGCTAAAAATTGACCATGCCGATATCATGGTGGACAAGACGAAGGTGCGGGAAATCTTCCTCAATATCCTCAGCAATGCCTGCAAATATACGCCGGAGGGCGGTTATGTCACGCTGGAAGTCTGCGAGCTTCCCAGCGAGCAGGCAGAAATGGCTGTCTATCAGACGACGGTAACCGATACGGGCATCGGCATGCCTGCAGATTTTTTGCCGCATCTTTTCGATGCGTTTACGCGTGAGCGCAATACGACGGCCAGCGGCATTATGGGAACGGGTCTTGGCATGCAGATTGTCAAGAAACTCGTCGAGCTTTTAGGCGGAACGATTACGGTAGAAAGCGAATTGGGCAAGGGCACGACTTTTGTCGTAACTTTGCCGCTGTGGCTCGCCGAAAGCAAGCAGGAAAGCAAGGCCGACGAGGAGACTGCAATTGATATTGCGGCGTATCAGGGCATGCGCATCCTGCTGGCAGAAGACAACGAACTAAATGCAGAAATTGTCATCACGCTGCTCGGGGAACAGGGTTTCCTGCTCGACCATGCGTCCGATGGTGTGGAATGTGTGGCCAAACTCGAGCAGGCTGAGCCGGGCTATTATGATTTCATCCTGATGGATGTGCAGATGCCGCAGATGGATGGCTATGAGGCCGCGCGGACAATCCGCGGTCTTGCCGATCCGCGCAAGGCGGCAATTCCCATCATTGCGATGACGGCCAATGCGTTTGAGGGAGATAAGAACAGGGCGTTTGAAGCCGGAATGAATGCCCATGTCCCCAAGCCCTTCGACGCCGCCAACCTCTATGCTGCAATTCACGAAGTTATGCCAAAATAACTGCAAAAAACACCGTTGGCTATCGAGCTGACGGTGTTTTTTATGGAAGGGGGGCGAGGCAGCCCTTCGCTTGGACGGTTACATTTTTTCGACGAACGGGGAAGATAAAAATTTCGTTCTTAACGGAAAACATCAAACGCTTCGTTTATGGCACTGCTCCTAGCGGCGGCTGAGGTTATAGACGAATACGAACTATGCCTTCCTCTCTGGGGAGGAAGATTCGTACCGACTCTACCGCAGGCGGCGAGGGACACAGTACCATAAGCGGAGCTTTGACGTTCCGCGTTAAGCAAGAAATTTTTGCCGGCGTTCTCATTGGAAAAGCAGTTTCGTTCAAGCGAAGCGCGTTTAACTGTTTTCCAACTCTTAATTAAAAGGCAAAAATTTCTTGTAGCGGGTTGTCACCGGCGAAGCGTTGGTACTGTGTCCCTCGCCGCCGGTGCTATGCCTCGAAAAAAATCAGATATAGTATTCGGTTTTGTCCTCGGGCTTTAGCGAGAACTCGGCAAATACGTGGTCGCGGATGCGCAAAAAGTCGGGGCTTGTGCGGTCGCGCGGCCCGTGGAGGTCTACGGGGATAATGGTCTTGATGCGGCCGGGATTCGGCGTCATGATGACGATGCGGTCGGCCAGCACCACGGCTTCGTCGATATCGTGCGTCACGAAGATGATGGTTTTATGCTGGCTGCGGTTGATGGCCGAGATTTCATCCTGCAGGTTCATGCGCGTCAGGGCGTCAAGCGCCGCAAACGGCTCGTCCATAAAGATGATTTCGGGGTCAACGGCCAGGGCACGGGCGATGGCTACGCGCTGCTGCATGCCGCCGGAGAGTTCGGCCGGATGGCTTTGGGCAAAATCTTTGAGGCCGACGAGATCGAGGTATTTATGGGCGATTTGCTGGCGTTTCTCCGCGGGGATGGAAAGGCTCTCAAGGCCTAGCTCCACGTTCTTTTCGACCGTGCGCCAGGGAAGCAGGCCGTAGTTCTGGAAAATCGTGACGTTTTTAACCGTTGGCTTCTCGACGGGGGCGCCACCAATGGTGATAGTGCCCGCCGAAACCTTGTCAAAGCCCGCCAGGATGTTTAACAGCGTGCTCTTGCCGCAGCCGGAGGGGCCGAGTAGGCAGATGAACTCGCCGCGGTCAATCTTTAGATTTACATGGTCGAGCGCGCGGAAGGACTGGTCCTTTTTCTGATAGTTCCGCGATACGTCTTGGATGTCGATATAGCTCATGCGTTACTCCTTTCCGGGATGCCCCAACGGCGGTAAATGCGTTTTTCAAGCAAAGTGATGCTGCTGTCGAGCAAAAGGCCCAGCACGCCAATCGTGATGATGGCCGTCATCAAAAGGTCAGCGCGCAGGTTGTTGCGGGCGTCGATAATCAGAAAGCCAAGGCCAGACTGCGTGCCGACCATTTCGCCAGCGACGAGGAAGACCCAGGCGGTGCCAAGGGCCAGATGCAGGCCCGTGGCAATGCGCGGGAAGATGGCCGGAAAGATGATTTTCGTCAGGAGCTGCGGCTGGCCGATGCCAAAGTTCTGGGCGACTTTCAGGTAAACAGGCTCGATACCGCGGACGGCGGCAACGGTTGAGAGCAGCACGGGGAAAAAGGCCGCGAGGAAGATGATGACCAGCGATGGCATATCGCCGATGCCAAAGACGAGCACGATAAACGGCAGCCAGGCGACCGGCGATATCGGGCGCAGTACCTGGGCAATCGGATTGAGGAAGGCCCAGATGTTATGATACCAGCCGAGCACGAGCCCGAGCGCCATGGCGAGCAGGACGGAGCTCGTATAGCCGAGCAAAAAGCGGTAGAGACTCGTGCCGATATCCTTTAGCAGGACGCCGTCGGCGATGATTTCGGCAAATCCGTATACGGTCTGCGAGGGCGTGGGAAAAAGGGCTTCGTTCCAGCCGCCAAGCCAGGCGATGGCCTGCCAGCTTAAAAGTACCAGGAGCAGCGCTCCGCCGAGATGAATTGTAGTTTTCATAGAGTCACAGCCTTTCGGAAAATCGTTATTCGTACAAACTGGAATCGACAAAATCCTCGTAGCTTGGCGCCTTGGTTAAGAGATGGCTCTTTTGCATGCGCGTGATTAGCTCGTCATAGGATTCTTGCGGGATGGAAAGATTGTCGTAGGAAATCCATTGGAGCGAGAGGTCAAGGACTTTGTCCTTGGCCTTCAGGTATTTGAGCGCAATCGTCTTTTGCGCCTCGGGATGCTCGGTAAGGTAGATGCCCGCCTGCTTGTACTGCTGGACAAAATCACGGGTCAAATCGCGGTTGGCCGCCAAGAATTCGCCATTGAAGACGAGCAGGCAGCAGATACTGTCGGGCCAGAGTTCCTGCGCGGGGATGAGTTCATGACCGTTTTTCAAGGTGACGGATTTGGCGCCGAAGGGCTCAGCTACGCAGTAGCCGGCAATTTGCTTAGTCGCAAGCGCTGCGGGCATCTCGGGCGGCGACATCTCGACGACGGTCAGGTCATTTTCGCTAAGGCCGTTTTGGGCGAGCAGCTGGTCAAGCAGCAGTTTATGCGAGGACTGCTTGTGCGGGATGGCAAAGACCTTGCCTTTTAGGTCCGCGGGCTTTTCGATGTCGTTACCGACGATTATGGCATTGCCGTCGCGATGGCCAAGGGCGGCGGCCTTTACGTCGATGCCTTGCTCTTTGGCCTTTACGGCAAGCTCAGCCAGCACCGAGGCGCCGTCGACTTTGCCGGTGTTTAAGGCATCCATGAGCTCAGGCCAGGAGCCGTATTTTATGAGTTCGATTTTTACCGGGCCGTCTGCCGTTTGCAGTTCCTTGGCCGCAAATAAGGGCAGAGCATGCGTGATCGGCAGATAGGCGATGCGGATGGTTTTTACGCCATTCTTTTCGGCGCGTGGCGTATCTGGCGACTGGCCGCAGCCGGCAGCCGTAAACAGTGTGAGCAGGATGGTAAGGATAGCAAAGATTCGTTTCATAGGCAGTTCTCCTTTTCTGGCGGCCGTTTAGTTCCAGCCGAGTTTCTGGCGCTGGGCTTCGATATCGGCGACAATCTGCGCGGCAAGTTTCTTTGGGTCGGTGTTGACGTTCATGACGGCGCCCAAGGTGGCTTTCGTATCGTGCTTTAAGAATCGCTCCACGTTGGCAGAGCCTTGAACCGGTGGCTCTACGCAGTGATAGGAGTCGATGCCAAAGAGGCGGAAGGCCAGCGAGGCATCAAGGCCTTTCTCATTTGACCACTCGGGACTCGCAAAGGCGTAGGGCATGTCCTTGATAGCCTCCCCGCTTGCGGCGGCAATACCGCCAAATACCGTCGAGGCGCGCGTGTTGTCGATGCACTCGCCCATGTGCCAGACAGGCGGCAGGTCGTGAGCGGTCAGAAATTCCTGCAGGGACTTGCCGGCTTTGGCCGCGCCAGCCTTGCTGCAGAACCCGAGCTTTAAGAGCGGGAACGAGGCGCAGCCATTCGTGAAAATCAGGATGTTGTTCTTCAGCAGTTCTTCGGCCACATCGACGGTGGCCTTTTCGTAGACGACGCGGGGATTGCTGCAGCCGACCATGTTGACAATGCCGCGGATTGTCCCCGTCTCGAGGGCGCGGGCAAGCGCATGATAGCCCGGGAATTGTTCGGCGATGTTTTCAGCCGTGAAACCGACATCGGCCGTGACTTCGTAGGCCGGAATGAATACGGGGATATCACGGCGGGCGGCAAAGCTTTCAATGGCGCGCGTGACAATCTTGCGCGCGAGCTTTTCGGTGTCGCCGATATTGGCATGATGATGGTCGTAGGCATAGTGCTCGGCACCCGGCAGGCGGGCCGAATCACTTGTCGTGACGACGGTTGTCTTAAAGCACTTGGCAACATCCATGATGGAGGGGAAGACGTCCTGCACGTCGGCAACCCAGAGGTCAAGTGCGCCTGTGCCGAGCACGAGCTCAGCGCCGACGGCATTGGAGAGCGGGATGACGCCTTCGTAGCGGTACATAGCCGCAAGACACGAGCAGCAGATGCCGTAGAACTGAATGCCTTTGGCGCCGTTCTTTTTGGCGAGGCCTAAAAATTCCTTCGTGTGGCCGATGCGCACGATTTCACTGACGAGCGTCGGCAGATGGCCGTGGACGGCGATATTGACATAGCCCTTTTTTAGCGCGCCGATATTGACCTTTGAAGTGGCGCGGTGGCCCGTGCCAAACATGGCATCGGTGCCGATGTTGGAGGCGACGACCCCCGTAAAGCAAAACGCCAGGCCGCAGCGCAGGAACTGTTTCATGATGCTCTGCCAATCGCCATCGGTGCCGACGCCCGTGCGATGATAGGCATCAAAGACTTCGTTATAGGCGCTGATGGGCAGGATGTCGAGGTCCTGCCAGACTTTCTGCCGCTCGGCGGGCGCCAGCGCCTTGATGGTTTCATAATCATCAGGCAAGGCGCGTGACAAGTCAGCGAGCAGGACGTCGGCAAGTTTGCCGGCAAGGCGCCGTGCGCTTTGGCCGCGCGTTTCGATGCCAAAGGCCTTGCAGACCGCGCGCATTTTCTTTTCGCCAAGCAAAGGCAGGTTGAGTTTGCCTTCGGCAATGAATTTGAGTGACAAGAGAATTTCACGCGCATGGGCACCATGCTGGGCGACACCAGCGGCGGCACTGCGCAAAAGATTGCGGGCGACGATGAGGTCGGCATCGGCGCCGCAAACGCCGCGCGGGCTCTTCGGCGTAATCTTGCAGGGACCCATGTTGCAGATCTTGCAACAGACACCGCCAAGCCCGAACGAACATTGCGGCTTCTGCTGGTCAAAGCGGTCAAACACCGTATCATGGCCAAGCTGCTCCATGCGCAGCATCATCTCGCGCACGGCCGGATCTGGCGTCTGCTCCAGGACATCCTGCTTGGAGGCAAACGTCTTGCGGTACTCGGCGACGGCTTTCATATAGTCATTGACGCCGCCATGCACATGCGGATGCTGCGCATCATGGTCGTGCGTATGCCAGTCGGCATGTTCATGAACGGTATCGTAATCGTGCGGATGATTGTGCGAATGATTGTGTGGGTGATGATGACTTGTTGACATATTGACCGCTCCTTTTGACATTTGACATTTGACTTTTGATAGCAAAAGTAAACATATAAAAAAAGTATGAATAAAAGAAGATGTGTTTATGATACTGTAAACTTGTAAATCTGTCAACAGCAAAAACATATAAAAAATATCGGAATTGCTTTTTAAGCAATTTTTAAGGGGAACATAATGCCCAATACTATGACAAAAAAGTGTGATAATCCTTGTGTTTATGCGGGCTGAAGCATATCTGGAAAAAACATGTAAAAAATCTGGATTTTTTATGAAAAAACTATTGCCAAGGGGGTAAAAAAGGAATATAATCAAGTCACAAATCAAGGATGTTCACAAAGAAATCCAGTTCATTTGCACTAATTTTATTCATTCGTTTTACAGGAGGAACCCAAAATGAAGAAGGCGTTGGTCATGTTGATGGCTGTCGTGTTCGTCGGTTTTACCGGCATGGATTGTGAGGCAGCTGCAAAAAATTACGAATTAGTAGAGACGGTATACACAGTAGCGCAGGGAGATACGCTCGACAGTGTTGCCAAGGAATATATGGCCAAGAACAACTACGGCCCGCGCGAGATCCGCGAGTTTACCGCAGGCATCAAAGAGCTCAACGATTGGCTCCTGAACCGCGACATCAAAGCTGGCGATGAACTCCGCATTAACTATTGGATTAAGAAATAAGTTCATAATATAATAAAAAGGCTGTGCAGTTGCACAGCCTTTCGCTATGTTTGAGAAGGAGTTTGCTATGAAGCTTAATTATATTGTGGTGGCGATTGATTCTTTCAAGGGGAGTTTATCTTCGTGGGAGGCGGGCAGGACAGCCCGTGAGGCAGTGCAGGCGGTTTTCCCTGAGGCTGAGGTAGACGTATTTCCGCTGGCTGACGGGGGCGAGGGGACTGTCGATGCGCTGGCAGATGGCCTGCAGGGGACGATTGTGCCCGTGGTTGTTACCGGACCGTTAAACACCCCGGTAAACAGCCGCTATGGATGCGTGCCGGATGACAAGCTCGCAATCATCGAAATGGCAGATGCCGCGGGCTTGCCGCTGGTGCCCGTAGAAAAGCGCAACCCGCTGCACACGACGACCTATGGGCTCGGAGAGCTGATTTTGCAGGCGCTCGATGATGGCTGCCGGGATTTTATCATCGGCATTGGCGGCAGTGCTACCAATGACTGTGGCCTGGGGATGCTTACCGCGTTGGGCTGGAAATTCCTCAAGGCAGATGGCTCACCAGCTGGCATTTGTGGCGGGAATCTGGCGGAGGTAGCAGCTATCGATGGGAGCGGGGTCGAGGCAAGGCTCAAAGAATGCCGGTTCCGCATTGCCTGTGATGTGAAAAATCCGCTCTATGGCAGTCAGGGTTGCTCGGCGGTATTTGGCCCGCAAAAGGGAGCTACGCCCGAGATTGTCAAAGTCATGGATGAGGCTATCCATCACTTTGCGGATTTGGCCGAAAAAGAGCTTAGGACTTTAGGTGCAACGGTGCCAGGCGCTGGAGCTGCTGGTGGCTTAGGCTTTGCCTTTCGGACGTTTTTAGGCGGAGAGCTTACGCCGGGAACCGAGCTCTGCCTTGAGACAATTGGCATCCGCCAGGCGCTTGAAAAAGCCGACCTTTTGCTTACCGGCGAGGGCCGCCTGGATCGGCAGACCGCGATGGGCAAGGGGCCGGCAGGTGTAGCGCAACTAGCACATAAACTCAATGATAAGATAAAGACCGTAGCGGTCTGTGGCTGTGCTCTCCCTGATGCGGAGCAGGTCAACCGGCATGGCATCGATGCCTACTTTCCCATCCTGCACATGCCGATGACAGCCGAAGAGGCGATGGAAGAAAAAACGACCCGATTGAACCTAAAACAGACGGTAACACAGGTTATGCAGTTACTCAAATAACAAAAATGACATTTGACTGGTCAAATTATGATATACTAAGCATGTCAAGAATATAGAGTGAGGGTTGACATGGTTAGGATAAAGGATGTAGCAAAGGCGGCGGGGGTAGCGCCGAGTACGGTGTCACTAGTGCTGAATAAAAAAGGATATGTATCGGTGGCAACACGGAAAAAAGTTGAGGCCGCTATGGCTGAACTCAATTATATTCCGAGTGAGGTGGCGCGCAATTTATCGCTTAGCCGCACAAATACCATCGGGGTTGTAATGCCTTCAGCAGCGCATCCTTTTTTCGGAGAAGTTATCGAGGCTTTAGAGGCGGCGCTTTACGAGCAGCATTATAAGATGGTGCTATGCTGTACTCATGATAATGGAGAGACTGAACGAAATTTTGTCGATATGCTAAAGCGGCGGACGATGGATGGCATTATCATGGGGGCGCATTCGCTGGATGTTTCGCTTTATGACAATATCAAGCAGCCGATTGTGGCTTTTGACCGCTTTATAAATAATGACATTCCGATTATTCATTGTGACCATGAATATGGGGGAAGGTTAGCAGCTGAGGCTTTTTTACAACATAAATGTCATCATTTGGTGGAAATAATTGGGCATCATGCGGTAAAGTCACCGGCAAATGCCTATCATCGTGTATGCGCGGAGTTATTACAGGCGCACGGCATTAAAGTAGATACGATTGAGCGTCCTTGGAACGAGGTGTCCTATCAGAGCTTTCTTACTGTTGCAAATCGTCTGTTTACCGTGTATCCCGATGTGGATGCGATATTAGGGTCAGACCTTTCGGTATCGGCCTGTTTGCAAGTGGCTAAGTCGAAAGGTCTGAGGGCTCCACAGGACATTCGCATGGTGGCTTATGACGGCACGCTTGTCACACAGATGGGATTGGAGCCGATAACCGCGATTCGTCAGCCGGTTCGAGATTTGGCAAAGCTGGCAGTGCAGAAGGTCATCGAACGTATTGAGGGCAAAGAGATCGATGGACCCTGGATGATAAAACCGCAGCTTTTACGAGGAACAACTTGTTAGTGCAATAAAGTAAATGGAGGAAAGATAGGAGGGGCATATATGGCCAAAATTCGGGATGTAGCACGGGAGGCCGGTGTGTCCGTAGGAACGGTATCCATGGTGCTCAATCATGCCGATTACGGTTCTCCGCAGATACGGAAAAAGGTGCAGGATGCGGTGGAAAAGCTGCAATATGTACCAAGTGAGATGGCGCGCAATTTGTCATTAAAGCGCACGATGACTGTTGGGATTATCGTACCGACGGTATCGCATCCTTTTTTTGCCGAATTGGTGGAGGCACTCGAAGAATCCTTGTATCATCTCGGCTACAAAACAATGCTTTGCTGTACGCGTCAAAAGGAGAATGCCGAGAATGTCTTTATCGATATGCTCCAGCGGCAGAATATGGATGGCATCATCATGGGGGCACATTCTTTAGATACGGCTCTCTATCAAGGACTGAAACAGCCGATTATCGCGTTTGACCGATATCTAAGCCCGGAGATTCCCATTGTGCATGCTGACCATGTGTTGGGAGGGCAGCTGGCAGCTAAAGCCTTTTTGCAGCACGAGTGTCGTCATATTGTGCAAATTGCCGGTTCGCAGATGGTTAAGACACCGGCAGGTGAATACCATCAGGCATTCCAGAAAGTTATGCAGGCGAGCGGCGTGCGTACGGAGTTGGTGACACTTCCTTGGAATAGTTTTGGATTTAAGGATTCGTTACAGTTGGCAGAGAAAATCTTTGACGAATATCGTGATGTGGATGGGATACTGGGCTCGGATGTATCGGTGGCCAGTTGTTTGCAGGTAGCGGTGCGGAAGGGAATAAAGATACCGGAGCAGTTGAAATTAGTAGCTTATGATGGCACGGACATTACCCAGAGCGGTATCTATAAGTTGACCGCCGTTCGCCAGCCGATTGAGGAGTTGGCAGAATTGGCAGCAAAAAAAATAGTGGGACTCATAAATGGCAAGCCGGATGCTTCGCCATGGACATTGCCGCCAACGCTGTTGGCAGGAGAAACTTGTTGACGAACAGGTTTCTTTTTTTTTAGAATGCCAACAGAAATATCAGAATATATAAATAAAAATAATTATTACAAAACCATTGACAATCGATGAAAATAAGTCTAAAATACATTTTGAACCGGTTCAATGAACCGGTTCAAAAGAATAAAATATAAATCAGGATGAAACGAAGGAGTAATTGATGATGAAAACGCCGATAGCAATCACAAATCAGCGATACCGATTGGGCTATCATTTAATGACGCCAGGTGGTTGGATGAATGACCCAAATGGTTTTTCATTCTTTAAAGGCTGGTATCATATTTTCTATCAGTATTATCCGTATGCTGCAGAATGGGGGCCAATGCATTGGGGGCATGCCCGCAGCCGTGACATGGTGCATTGGGAGACTTTGCCGACAGCGCTTGCCCCCGATGAAAACGAAAATGGCTGCTTTTCAGGCAGTGCCGTAGTTTATGATGATAAACTCTGGCTTATCTACACGGGACATCATACGCCGAATGCGGTTGACCCGGAAGATTTCTATCAGGACCAGCGCGTGGCCTGGAGTGAGGATGGCATTCACTTCACTAAATATGGTGCTAATCCAGTACTCAGGACGCCCGCTGATAACACCAAACATTTTCGTGATCCAAAAGTCTGGCAGGAAGGCGATACGTTTTATATGATACTGGGGAGCCAATCAAAAGATGGTTTGGGACGGGCGTTGATTTATAGTTCGCCGGACCTATTACATTGGCAGGAGGTAACAGAACTTAGTAAAGCCGTTTCAAAGGAAAATGAAGGCTATATGTGGGAATGCCCGGATTTCTTCCATTTAGACGGCGTGGACATCCTGTTGATGTCTCCACAGGGATTGGAAGCTGATGGTGATCGTTTCCGCAATCTGAACCAGACAGGGTATTTATTGGGAAAGGTTAAAGACAATAAGCTCGAACATCATGGCTTTGTTGAAATTGACCATGGTCATGACTTCTATGCAACGCAGACTATGCTTACGCCGGATGGACGACGGGTGATGACTGCCTGGATGAATGCTTGGGATTCGCCAATGCCGGAGATTGAAGATGGCTGGGCGGGGGCTTTGACATTGCCACGTCAATTATCGGTTAAGGATGGATACCTTATTCAGCAGCCAGTGACAGAACTCAAAGGGCTAAGACAGGAGGTTCTGCTGGCAGGGCAGATGGATGCGCAGCGTGATTATAAGCTGGGGCGGACAGCAGAATTGGAACTTACTTTTGCCGATAAAGCGGAAGGTGCTTTGTTGCTGCTCACCGATGGCACGAGAAATTTGCAGCTTAGTTTGGAGTCTGGCGGACGGCTGGTTTTGAACCGCAATACTGAAGATGGAAAGCGGGCTGCGCGGCGGCGTTCAGATGGACCGCTTACCTTACAATTGTTTGTTGACAGGAGCTCTGTTGAAATATTTGCCGATAATGGCGAACTGACTTTTACGGAGCGCATTTATTGGCAGGATGATGTCATGTGCCGGTTATTGGTATCGGCAGCAAATCAGGTGAGAGCATGGCGGTTGGAAAGTGAATCCAATCTTTATTGATTAAGGGGACTTAAGGGGGAACGACAATCATGCAAAACTTTTTGATGAAAGCATTACGGAATCCATTTTATCGGGCAGGTTCGCTCGAAATCCTGTTGTTCTTTGCGGGCTGGGGCATTTGGTGGTCCTTTTTCCAAATTTGGCTGACGACGAAACAGGGCTTTACGGGAGCTCAGGTCGGGACTATCTACACGTTTGGTTCGGCGGTGGCTTTGGTGCTGATGTTTGTCTATGGCTCCATTCAGGATAAGTTGGGGCTCAAAAAATATTTGCTCATGGTCATGGTGGGATGTCAGGTACTTTTGGCACCGTTTTTTACCTGGGTATATGTGCCAATGTTGGCAGCAAATTTCTATGTGGGAGCCATGGTGGGAGCTGTGTATCTGTCCGTGGCTTATCTGGCAGCCTGCCCTGTATTTGAAGCCGTAACCGAAAGACTCAGCCGCCGGTACAGTTTTGAGTACGGTCAGGCCAGAGCCTGGGGGTCTTTTGGCTATGCCATGTCGGCACTAGCAGCCGGTTTTCTCTTTACGATTAACCCGTATCTGGTTTTTTGGACTGGTTCGGCCGTATCGGCCGTGTTACTGGCTATTCTCGTGCTTTTGAAACCAGAAAAAAGGGAAGAAAATATTCAGCGTTATGAGAATTGTGAGGAACGCAATAAGGCGACAAAGTCTCCGTCATTTAGGGAAATTATCAGTGTTTTGGGGATTGGTGACCTTTGGAGAATCATCATTTTTATCATTCTCAGCTGGACTTTTTACACCGTGTTTGATCAGCAGATGTTTCCAGAATTCTTTACGCGCTTTTTTCCGACGCCAGAGGACGGTCAGCAGGCTTATGGTATTTTAAATTCGGTACAGGTATTCCTGGAATTTGTAATGATGGGCCTGGTGCCTATTTTGATGCGAAAAATAGGCGTACGCCGTGCACTGCTTTTAGGCTGCCTTATCATGGTTTGCCGTATTGGCGGCTGTGGTCTGGCTTCGACGCCGCTGGGGATTGGCCTCATCAAACTTTTGCATGCTCCGGAAACAGCGCTCTTTGTTTTGGCTATTTTCCGTTATTTCACGCTTCATTTTGACACGCGTGTATCTGCTACGCTTTATATGGTTGGCTTCCAGATTGCAGCATCCGTGGGAGGCATTATCTTTTCCGTGCCGCTCGGTAGTCTGCGCGACACTATCGGGTATCAGCACACCTTCCTGCTCATTGCGGGAATTGTTCTTTCCGCTACTTTGTATGCATTTTTTATTCTGAAAAAAGACGATACCGATGTGGCCGGTCAGCCGCTGGAAGCTTGATAGATTGTTTGACGAGCGTCCCTGCAGCCTGACAGCAGGGACGCTTTTTTGTTGCCATTGGTGAGAGGAGGAAGATATATGAAGAAGAATCTACTGGCTTATGGTCTGGTGCCGGCGTTAGCGTTGGGAAGTTATGGGGTCGCGGGAGCACAGCCGGAAGCTGTTGCAAAGGTGGTGCTTGAGCAAAGTAAGGCCGAATCGGCTGGCGCTGGTGCGGGACCCATATCCCAGGAGTCCCTGCAAAACATGCACGACGAACTGGAGCAGCAGCTGTATCAGGCACAGGAATTGCAGAAACGGCTTAATGCGCAATTGGGAAGTTTGGAAAAACGCATGACCAAGGTCGAGAAGAAGACCAATGAGCCTCGGGTGGATATTCATGGGTATGGTCGTTTCCGCTGGGATAAGCAGCACTTCGAAGATTTTCAGGGAACCAATCGTAAATCAGTCTGGCTCAATCTGTTTGTTAATCATCGCATCAATGAGCGTTGGTCATTGCATAGTGAGCATGAGTTTGAAAACAGTCTTTCAAGCAATCATGGTGCTTATGAAGCGGATGGAGGTTTTGATGCACCAGGGGGCAAAAAATATTCGCGCCCTGTCTTGCAGCTCTACACGGAAGGCCGAATTGGTGAGGTTAAGGTTAAACTGGGGCGATATTATCTGCAATCGCCGTATAAGTTTACGTTTGATGAAAAAGTTGATGGCTGGCAGGCAAATTATGAGGTGCCAACACGCTGGGGACGCAAGGCAAACGTTACGCTTAATTCTGGTAATACCTATAGCCGGGTGTTTTACGGCGATACGGAAAATAAGCTGGACGTTTGGAATGAAGGTGGCAGCGGCAATGTCCGTGTGCTCTCACTAATCGGGGAGATTCCCGTAGTAAAAAATACGAATATCAGCACGCATTACGGACGCATGACGCGGCGAAATGACAATTTGCGGCGCAAGACCTTCTCACTGGGAGTTGATACGAAACTCAATCGCGATTTGAAGTTTTGGGCGGCCTTGGCGAAATCGGATTCAGAAACTTTAAATAAGTCACACTTCTTACAGTTGCAATATAAGGAGGCACGAGCCGACATTCCTGGTTCGTTTGATATTTCCATCAAAAAATATTTACAACGCGGGCACACAGGGCTGACCAACTGGTTTAACGATGACATCATCGATTCGACCTGTGGCGATTACAAAGAGGAACTGAGACAACAGGATGCAGCCAATCCGGGTAAACCTTGGGAGCATCGTGCTGGTGAGTTTAGCGGCATCCGCATTGGCGCAGATTTTGTCCCAGTACGAAATACGAAGCTACTGGTAAACTACACGTTTGGCAAGCTTGGACTCTTTGATGCAGGTCAGGGCAGGCTCACGGGCAAGCGGGATGACTACAGTTTCTTCCGCGCTCAGTGGGAAGTATATTTCTAAGTAGGGTTAGGATGAAAGGATGGCAGGTTATGAAAAAACAAATCTTGGCAGCGATGCTTACGGCTTCGAGTCTTTGTTTCATGAATTCCCCCGCATTGGCCTATCAATCGATCTTTCCCGATACCGGTTATAGCTGGGTAGGCGATACGATGCCATTTTATGACGGAGATAAATTCCGCATCTTTTATTTGGAGGATATGCGTGACGGCGAGGTAGGATTCCATCCCTGGAGCCTGCTGACAACAAAGGATTTTACCGACTATCAGCAGGAAAGTATGGTTATTCCTTATGACATTAACAATGAATTTGGCAAGGATTCCGCCTTGGGGACTGGTTCCGTTGTGAAGGATAAAGAGGGGCTTTATCATGCGTTTTATACAGGTTTTAATTGGCGCAGCATGCCAAAAGAAAATATCATGCATGCGGTCAGCCGTGACCTCGTAAGCTGGCAGAAGCTGCCGGAGGACAGTTTCCATGGACATAAGCCTTATATCTATGACGATACGTTCCGTGACCCCCATGTCTTTTATAACGCCGACTATGAGGAATACTGGATGCTCATTACAACTCGCAGCAAAAAGGCGTGTGGCGTAATTGCTTGCTATACATCGAAAGACTTGAAGCATTGGGAAGATAACGGCATCCTTTTAGAAAACGATATGGGCAGCGATGCCAATATGGAATGCCCGACGATGGTTAAATATGGCGATTACTGGTATCTGACGTTTTCTGACCAGTGGCCTTCCCGTGTCGTTCATTATCGCCTGGCCAAGGATTCGAAAGGTCCTTTCGTAAAGCCAGAGCAGGATTATTTCGATGCTAGTGGATTCTATGCTGGCAAATTAGCGCAGGACAAAGAAAATCTTTATTTAGTAGGTTGGACTCCAACTAAGGCCGATAGACAGGATAAAAAGTCAACCGACTGGGCAGGGAATCTCGTTGCGCATCAGCTCAAACAGCGGAATGATGGAACACTCTATCCGGTGCCCATAGATAAGGTTACAGAGCGCATACAGCAGGAGGAGAAGCTGGTGCCGATAACGCAAAGCGGAGCGGTGACTGCGGAGGATGAAGCATACCGTTTTACTGGAAATGGCTATGCGGATATTGTAATGCCGAAAATTGAAGGGGTTCGCAAAATCACTGGACATTTCACACCGTCAAAAGAGCAGGGGATGTTTGGGCTGATGTTTAATGTTGGTCCGAATCAAACCGGTTCGCTCAATTTAGTTTTTGACCCGTCAAAGCAGCAGGTAGCTTTTTACAATACCGATACTGCCCGCATCAAAAAAGTCAAACCAGAACTGGCAGTGCCTGTGAAATTACAGGCAGGCGAACGTTGTGACTTTACGTTATTGGTTGATGGGACGGTAGCTGTGCTCTATATCAACAATGAGATGGCACTTAGCACGCGTATGTATGCTATGCCGGAACATCAGTGGGGTGTTTTTTCCTGTGATGGTGAAGTGGTACTGTAAGATTTAGAGAGCCACAAGTTTTAACGTATATTTTCATGGATTAAGTCACTGGACAAGTTGACTGGTTCGTGTTAATATAAACATATCGAACCGGTTTGATATGATTCATGCCGATTCCTAAAGGATGAAGGTTAAGTTTGTTAGACATTATTTGTTATCCTCGTGGTGCATCCCCAAAAACCATAAGGTATTCCCTCAACATAGTTCTGTAATCAAACAAATAATTCCCCCAAAAGCAAATAAGACCTTATTCCAAGGCCCAGGATGTTTTCGCATTCTGGGCCTTTTGTTACATAAAAAAGACCTGCACATAATCCATAAGATTATGCGCAGGTCTTTTTGCCTATTAAGCTGCCATCAAGAGCAAATTATTTTGCGTTGATGAGCTCAAGGATTTCCGGTGCACGGCCGTCGGAACCGAGAACCTCTTTGATCTTGTGCTCAACGAGCTCTTTGATGTAGGAACGGCCATCAGCAACATACTGACGCGGGTCGAAGTGCTCCGGATGAGCCATGAAGTGCTCACGGATACCAGCCGTAAGAGCGAGGCGCAGGTCGGAGTCGATGTTGATTTTGCAAACTGCGGATTTAGCAGCCTTGCGGAGCTGATCCTCAGGAATACCAACAGCATCGTCGAGTTTGCCGCCGTTGTCGTTGATGATTTTGACGTATTTCGGAATAACGGAAGAAGCACCATGGAGAACGATCGGGAACTCAGGAATCTTCTTCTCGATTTCAGCCAGGATGTCGAAACGGAGCTCAGGCGGTACGAGAACGCCATCAGCATTGCGCGTGCACTGCTCCGGTTTGAATTTGAATGCGCCATGGGACGTACCAATAGCGATTGCGAGGGAGTCAACGCCAGTCTCTTTGACGAATTCCTCAACCTCTTCCGGCTGCGTGTAAGCTGCCTCGTGAGCAGCAACCTTTACATCATCCTCGATACCAGCAAGTTTGCCGAGCTCAGCCTCAACGCAAACGCCATGCTCATGAGCGTATGCAACAACTTCCTGCGTGCGTTTGATGTTCTCTTTGAAGTCATAGTGAGAACCATCGAACATAACGGACGTGAAACCGTCATCGATGCAAGCTTTGCAAGTCTCGAAATCAGCGCCGTGGTCGAGGTGCAGAGCAACCGGAATGTCGTTGACTTCCAGAGCAGCCTCAACGAGGTGACGGAGATACGGGCCCTTTGCATATTTGCGAGCACCAGCAGATGCCTGCAGGATAACCGGGGAGTTCAGCTCAGCAGCTGCTTCCGTGATACCCTGTACAATCTCCATGTTGTTGACGTTGAAAGCACCGATAGCGTAACCGCCTTCGTAAGCTTTCTTGAACATTTCTTTAGTACCGACTAATGGCATTTTTCATTACCCCCTAAGTAATTTGTTCATGGAATGAACTTGAACTAGACACATTATATCATAGAAAAGAGTTATGGTGTATACTCCAACAGCAAATTTTTGAAAATTCCTTAAAACTGATACAAAGCAATAGTAAGGTATTAGGTTCTGGTCATAAAACCGACACAATCCGGTCCATATCCGATGGCAGTGGCGCGGTGATGACGAGTTTTTCGCCGGTCATCGGATGCGTAAAGCTAAGACGGAAGGCGTGAAGGGCCTGCCGCGAAATGAGTTCGCAGGTGCCGCCGTAGAGGTCATCGCCAATCAGCGGATGGCCAAGGTGAGCCATGTGGACGCGGATTTGATGCGTGCGCCCTGTCTCAAGGACCAGATGGACAAGGGAAAGATCGTGATTGGTCTTTACGGTGTCGTAGTGTGTCCGGGCTTCTTTGCCCTCAGGGGCGACTTTGCGCAGGATGATGCTCGGCAGGGCGCGGGCAATCGGCGCATCGACGGTTCCCGCTGGCGGCGTGAGCTCGCCAGGGATGAGGGCCAGGTATTCGCGGTGAAACGTCTTGACGCCTTTGGGCGACAGCTTGAACTGGATTTGCGGCTGTTTGGCAATCAGCACGAGGCCGCTGGTTTCGCGGTCGAGGCGGTGAACGGGATGGAAGGCATGGGATTCGTTTTGCTTCATATAATGATACAAAACGGCATTGCCAAGTGTTCCGCTGGGCTCCTGGGTCGTTGGATGGACGAGCTGGCCGGCCGGTTTATTGACAATCATCAGCCATTCATCTTCATAGCGGATGTCAAGGGGGAGGTCTTCGGGTGTGATGTTGCTCGGGCGCACGATATCGTAGGTTACGACATCGCCCTCGCGAAGCTCCGTGCGGGCGGCGTTTACGAGCTTCCCGTTGACCTTGAAGGTCCCCGAATGTTTGATTCGTTTCCAAATCGTATTGGATATGCCTTGTGTTTGCGTGAGAAAAGCCCTGGCAGGCATAGTTTCCAGGGCTTTTGGCAAGTTCACGATAAGTTTTGTCATGATTCCTTAGTCATTGAAATTCTCGTGGCGCAGCATGGCGATGAGGCGGAAGGCTACCGAGAGGATGATGGCAACGACGGTTGCCAGGCTCATGCCTTTAAGCGTAACCGTACCAATCGTGATGCTGGCGGTGGAGACACCGAGGCCGAGTACGATGGCCGTGAGCATCAGGTTGATTGGTTTGTTGTAGTCGATTTTGCTCTCGGCCAGTACGCGGATACCCGATGCGGCAATGACGCCGAACAGCAGCATCGAAACACCGCCCATTACCGGCGTCGGAATGCTCTGGATAATGGCGGCGAGCTTGCCGAGGCACGAAAGGGCGATGGCAAAGACAGCCGCACCGCCGATGACCCAGGTGGAAAATACTTTGGAAATAGCCAGGACGCCGATGTTTTCGCCATAGGTCGTGTTCGGTGTGGAGCCAAAGAAACCGGAAATAATGGTCGAAATACCGTTGCCGAAAATTGACCGGTCAAGTCCCGGGTCTTTAGTGAGGTCTGCACCAACGATATTGCCCGTGACAATCAGATGGCCGACATGCTCGGCGATGACGACAAGTGCCGCTGGCAGGATGATGCAGATGGCATCGAAGTTGAAGACCGGCGTGTAGAACGTCGGCAGGGCAAACCAGGGGGCTTTTTCGACGAGACTCCAGTCTACAAGACCGCAGAAGGCAGCGAGGATGTAGCCGCCGACAACGCCCAGGAGAATCGGGATGATGGCGAGGAAGCCGCGGAAGGCTACCGAGGCAAATACCGTGATGGCAAGCGTGGCGAGCGAGACGAAAATCGTCGTACCGTCAGCCGGTTTATCGCCCGTGAGGCCGGCCATCGAAGCAGCCGTCGGCATGAGCTCAAGGCCGATGACGGCGACGATGGAGCCCATTGCGGCAGGCGGGAAGATGATATCAATCCATTTGGTGCCAACGGTACGGACAATCAGGCCGACAAGGCAGAAGACGATACCGACGGCGATAAAACCGCCAAGGGCAGCTTCATAGCTGTACTGGCCGAGTACCAGGAACACCGGCGAGAGGAACGCAAAGCTCGAACCGAGATAGGCCGGGATGCGGCCTTTGCAGAGCAGCAGATATAGAATCGTGCCGATGCCGTTAAACAGCAGCACCGTGGCCGGATTCACCTTAAAGAGAATCGGGACCAGCACGGTAGAGCCAAACATGGCGAAAAGATGCTGGAGGGAAAGGGGAATGGTTTCAAGCAGCGGCAGTTTTTCACTGACGCCAATGGGACGATTGTGCAAGTGTAACACTCCTTCAAAAACTACTATATAATTATGCCTAAAACAATTTATCATATTATAGGACGCGTGTCCACTTTTTGGCGAAAGTTTGAGCGGCGCCTGCACTGGCTGGTTTTAGCATTTTGAAGATAAAAATACAGAAATATCGGCAAATATGTAACATAAAAACGCGATTGTGTTTATCGCGAACGAACAATTTTACATAAAATCGCGATTTTTGGTAGACATATGATTTTTTTTCTTGTATAATATGATTCGATTAAAAAGATTTATAAACCAAAACCGCAGGTATTCCCGCCGGAATGCTGATTGGTTATGTTTAGGGGGAGAATCATGGCGCTTATTGTAAAGAAATTCGGTGGCAGTTCTGTGGCTACCACGGAAAAAATCCTGAATGTTGCCAAGAGAGTCTTGGGCGAGAAACAGCCCGGTGACAAGATTGTCATGGTTGTATCGGCCATGGGCGATACGACGGATGACCTCATTGCCTTGGCTGAGGGCATCAACAAAAATCCGTACCAGTACACGCGTGAAATGGACATGTTGCTGACGACGGGCGAACAGCAGTCGATTGCACTGCTGTCGATGGCGTTCCAGACGCTCGGGCATCCAGCTGTTTCGCTGACCGGTCCGATGGCTGGCATGAAGACGAACTCGGTACACACCAAGGGGCGTATTGTGGACATTACGCCGGAGCGTGTCCATCAGGAACTCGACAAGGGCAATATCGTTGTCGTAGCTGGCTTCCAGGGCGCCGATGAATTCGGCAATCCAGTAACGCTGGGACGCGGCGGTTCCGATACCTCGGCTGTTGCACTGGCTGGTGCCTTGAAGGCTGATACCTGCGAAATCTACACCGATGTCGATGGTGTCTATTCGGCTGACCCGCGCATTGTCAAAGGGGCCCGCAAGATGAAGGAAATCACCTATCACGAAATGCTCGAGATGGCCCGCTTGGGTGCTGGCGTCATGCAGCCGCGTTCCGTTGAGATGGGTGAGTATTTCCATATTCCAATTCATGTACGTTCGACTTTTACGACTACGCCTGGCACAATCATTAGGGAGGATTATACGATGGAAGATAAAGATTTTGTTATCCGTGGCGTTGCCCACGACGAGAAGGTTGCGAAGATTGCGGTACTTGGTATCCCGAATACGCCGGGCATTGCCCATGAAATCTTCTCGGCTCTGGCCGATGCCAACATCGATGTCGACATGATTGTCCAGTCAATCCGCAATATCGAGAAAAACGTTACCGATATGGTATTCACGGTGGCTGCCAGCGACCTGGCTCAGGCCAAGAAGGTTGTCGATGGCGTTGCCGATAAGCTCAATGCCGTAGCAGTTCTCATCGAAGAAGATGTAGCCAAGGTTTCCATCGTCGGTGCCGGCATGCTCGGCAACCCGGGCACGGCTTCGCGCATGTTTGGCGCTCTGTCCAAAGTTGGTATCAACATCGACATCATCAGCACGTCGGAAATCAGCATTTCCTGTCTCGTTAAGGGCTCCCAGCTCAAAGAGGCAGTCAATGCTATTCACGATGAGTTTTTCCCGAATAAATAAGGCAAGGGAAACGAAAAAGCATGTGGGAGATAACCACATGCTTTTTTGCCGCCTCCTTTTGACAAGTCAAATTGACCAGTCAGCTTGACAAGTCAAATTGACCGGTCAACCGTGTATAATGTAAAAATATTGTATACATACACCTGTATCGGTAGACAGGACAGGTAAGAACAGTTATTATATTGTTTGTACGAATTATGTTGCTTATTGCGAAAACAAGGCAGCATTAGGATACGAAAGCTTTATGTTAAATGTTTGAAAGGGGATTTCCTATGACGACGAGTATGGCAGCTACCCATGCTGCAAGCAAGAGACTGAAAGATGCAATCTTTGGTGCCAGCGCAGCCTGCGCTGAGGCCGCTAAGAAATATGGTGCCGATAAAGTCACCAATGCCACGATGGGCGTCATGATGGATGATGAGGGAAAACTTGCGAGCATTCCGACGATGGAGCGCGTTTTCCGTTCCCTTTCGGTTGAAGATTATGTGCGCTATGCACCGATTCCGGGCCTGCCGGATTACCTCGACGCTGTCATTGACCTGACGTTTGCTGACCAGAAGCCGGAGGGCTATACGGCAGCTATCGCTACGGCTGGCGGCACGGGTGCTATCCATCACGCCGTTGCCAACTACGCCGAGCGCGGTGACAAAGTGCTGACGTCGGACTGGTTCTGGGGCACGTATAGCGTCATCTGCAACGAGTGCGGCTGCCAGCTCACGAACTACGCACTGTTTGATGAGAACAACAAATTCAACATCGCCGACTACACGGCTAAAGTCGACGAAATCATGAAGACCCAGGACAGCCTGCTCGTTATCATCAACACACCGGCTCACAATCCGACGGGCTTTAGCCTGACGGAAGAGGATTGGGACAAGGTCCTTGACCTCACGAAGAAATATGCCGCTCAGGGCAAGAAGATGAGCATCCTCGTCGATATCGCCTACATCGATTATGCTGGCGAGAAGAACGAGACGCGCAAGTTCATGAAGAAATTCGGCAATCTGCCGGCAAACATCTTCGTTATGTTCGCGTTCTCGATGTCGAAGGGCTACACGGCTTATGGCCAGCGCACGGGCGCACTCGTCGCTGTTTCCTCAAGCGAAGAAGTCATCACGGAGTTCAAGGAAATCAACAAGTACACGAGCCGTGCTACCTGGTCAAACATCAACCGTGGGGCAATGACTCTCTTAGCAAAGATTTCGGCGGACAAAGAGACGCTCGCGCAGTTCGAGAAAGAGCGTGACGCATTCTATCAGATGATTCAGGAACGCGGCATGCTGTTCATGAAGGAAGCCAAAGAGTGCGGCCTCAACGCCCTGCCGTATAAAGGCGGTTTCTTCCTGTCGGTTCCGGCCAAAGATCCGCAGGCAGTCTGCGACAAGCTGCATGATGACCTGATTTTTGCTGTACCGCTCAAGATGGGCGTCCGCATCGCCGCTTGCTCCGTATCGGCTGCCAAGATGAAGGGCATCGCTGCCAAAGTTCTTAAAGCGCTCAAGGCAGTAGAGGGCTGAGACCGCTTACCAGACAAGCTTTCTGCAACGAAATAAAATATTTTCGAAAAGGCCATTCCTTTAATATTATAGAAGGGAATGGCTTTTTTTCGGCGTGTGCGGGAAATTATTGGTTGAATGACAGGTCAAATGATGATATAGTTAAACTTGTGTATGTGATATTTCGTTCGGGGAGGACTCAGGACAGTATGTTTAAATTCAAAAAGAAAGACAGCGAGTTCTTTGACCTGTTTGTCGACAGCGCCAATTATTTTTATCAGGGCGCTTTGATGATGGACGAGGTTATGCTGGATTACAGCAAAGCGGTTGACAAGGTAAAGGAAATCAATGACTTGGAGCATGAAGCCGATAAGGTCAACGACAAGATTATTGATAAACTGAATCTGACGTTCATTACGCCAATTGACCGCGAGGACATCTATGCACTGGCAAATGGTCTCGACGATGGCGTGGATTACCTTCAGGGAACCCTGCAGCGCATTGTGATGTATAGAACCGGCAAGGCAATGAGCGGCGCTGTCAAGATGACGAAACTGCTCATCGAGGCGACGGAACAGACTATCCGGGCCTTCTCGCTGCTTAAAGACATCCGCAAGAATCAGGCGGCTATCCTGGATGCGACGCATAAAATTGCCCAGATTGAAAGTGAGGGTGACCGCGTTTACCGCCATGAGATCGCCTATCTCTTCGACAAAGAGAAAGATCCAATCGAGCTTATCAAATGGAAAGACATCCTGGAAAAGCTCGAGGATACGCTGGATCACTGTGAGAAACTATCTGACATGATCCGGGGAGTGGTAATGAAATATGCATGAAGTACAGATGCTTATGTTTACCGTCATTGGCCTTGCGCTGCTGTTTGATTTTATCAATGGCTTCCACGACACGGCCAATGCTATCGCGACGTCGGTATCGACGCGTGCGCTTCATCCGAGCCATGCGATTATCATGGCGGCGGTGCTCAACTTCCTCGGGGCCATGTACAGTACCGGTGTTGCTAAGACAATCGGTACCGACATCGTAAAATCGGCCCAGCATGTTGATGAACACATCATTGTGGCGGCCTTGGTCGGTGCGGTGCTCTGGAACATCATCACCTGGTATTTTGCCGTTCCCTCGAGTTCCTCGCATGCGCTGGTCGGCGGTATCATCGGTGCCGTCCTCGTATCGGTCGGAACCGATGGGCTGAACTTTTACGGTATTGGCAAGATTATCCTGTCGCTGATTGGTTCGCCAATTTTGGGTATCGTGTCCGGCTGTATCGTGATGACGCTGCTATTCCGGATATTTGGCCGGTTTAGTCCATCGTCCATCAATCACCGCTTCAAAAAGATGCAGGTGCTTTCAGCCGCTATGATGGCTTTCTCGCATGGTTCCAACGATGCGCAGAAGTCGATGGGTATCATCACGCTGGCACTGCTCTCGGGTGGCTACATCGATGTATTCGAAGTACCGACTTATGTAAAGGTTTTGGCGGCAACGGCCATGGCCTGCGGTACGGCAGTCGGCGGCTGGCGTATCATCAAGACGATTGGCGGTAAGATATTTAAGCTCGAGCCGATTTCGGGCTTTGCGGCTGACCTCAACTCGTCAACGGTCATCTTTACGGCAACGCTGCTGCACCTGCCGGTCAGCACGACGCATGTCGTATCGGGCTCCATCATGGGCGTTGGTACGGCTAAGCGCGTCAATGCAGTCCGCTGGGGCGTGGCACAGCAGATGGTAATGGCCTGGGTGCTCACGATTCCGTGCACGGCAGCCATGGGCGCACTTGCATACATGGCGGTTTGCGCGATTTTTAAATAATAGATATATTCGAGTCTTAGTGTTACAATAGGAGTAACACTAGGGCTTTTTTTATATCCAGTTGTATATGGATGGGAGGGAATAACATGGAAGTGACACCGGGACTCACCCTTAGAGAAATGGCAAAACGCGCACAGGCGGAGTTTTCCAGCAAAATTGTGGCCGCCGAGCTCGATGGCGAGGTTCACGATTTGCAAAACGACAGCAAAGGCGTGCGGGAGGTGACATTTATCCCGCTCAACAGCAAGACGGGCTGGCAGGTTTACCGGCGCAGTGTGCTGTTTTTGCTCATCACAGCTGTTCATGAGCTTTATCCTGAGGCCGAGGTCGTTACGCAGTTTACGGCCAATAAAGGACTGTTCTGTGAGATTCGCCAGCTGACCGGTCATTGGCGTGACATGGGGCAGGTGGAACAGATTGAGCAGAAAATGCGGGAAATCGTAGCGGAGAACCGTCCCATTCGCAAGGAAGTTTTAAGCCGTGAGGCGGCCGTTAAGCTTTTTGAGCAGTCGAAGCAATTCGAAAAGGCAGAGCTGATTGGGAATTTGCAGCGCTCCAAAGTAAGCCTTTATCGCTGTGGGGATTTCTATGATTATTTGTATGGCCCGATGCTTTATGGAACAGGGGATTTAGGACGCTTTGCGTTGGATTTTGAGCCGCCGGGAGTTCTCTTGCGCCTGCCCGATGAAGGAACGGATGGCAAAATCCGTGAGCGGGTGCCCCAGCCTAAACTCAGCCAGATTCTATACGAGTCCAAGAGCTGGGCAAAAATCCTGCACTGCAACTACGTGATGGACTTAAACCGGGCCAATCGCGAGGGGAATATCGGCGAGGTTATCCGCGTGTCGGAGGCCCTGCAGGAAAAGCGGATTGCCCAGATAGCTGACTACATCACCCAGCATCGCGAGGGAGCACGGCTCGTGCTCATAGCCGGGCCCTCGTCGTCGGGCAAGACGTCCTTTGCCCAGCGCCTGCGCATCCAATTGCGCGTAAACGGTATGGAGCCTGTGTCGATATCGCTTGATGACTATTTCCTGTCCCGCAAGGATACGCCGCGCAACGAACGCGGCGAATACGACTTTGAATGCCTCGAGGCGCTCGATACCGAGCTTTTTAACCGCGACATGGTCGATTTGCTCGCTGGCCGGGAGGTCAAGCTTCCGCGCTATAATTTCCTGACCGGAATGCGCGAATGGCCGCAGGTGCCGCCGTTAAAAGTCACGCCGGACCAGCCAATTATCATCGAGGGCATTCATGGTCTAAACGAAAAACTCAGCGAGGCCGTCCCGCGCGCGCAGAAATATAAAATCTATATCAGCGCGCTGACCCAGCTGAATATCGACTCCCATAACCGCGTGCCTACGACCGACGCACGTCTCCTGCGCCGCCTCGTGCGCGACTATCAGACGCGGGGTGCCCATGCGCTCAAGACCCTAAAACAGTGGCCTGACGTGCGGGCGGGGGAGGAGAAAAACATCTTCCCGTATCAGGAAGAGGCTGACGTAATGTTCAATTCAGCGCTTATCTATGAAATCGGCGTGCTAAAAAAATACGCCGAGCCGCTTTTAGAGACCATATCCCCTGTAGTCCCCGAATACGCCGAAGCCCGGCGTCTGCTCGACTTCTTCGCCTACTTCGATGACATCACCGCCGAAGACGAAATTCCGAACAATTCGCTGTTGCGAGAATTTATTGGGAAGTCGGTGTTCTTTAAGTAATGAGTTTTGTTTTGCTTGTTTAGCGATGAAGCTGAAATGGCTTCATCGCTTTTTTCATAGATTGATTCTGGTGATTGCCATAATTACCGCTACTTTAAAAAATGTGATATAATATCTGTAGAACTTATTAATTCTGTGATATATTACCTAAAATATCCTTGAAAAATGTGATATAAGAGACGGATTTATGGAGATTTTTGTGATGAATAGATTAAAACGTAAGATAGATGACCGGTTGGTACGATGGTCGAAAGACCTTGACCGGTTGCCGCTGATTATCAAGGGAGCGCGTCAGATTGGCAAGACGGAAGCCATCAAAAACTTCGCTGCGCAGAACTATGAGAACGTAATTGAGATAAATTTTGTCCTGCAGAAGGAGTATCGGACTATCTTTGAGGATGGTTACGAGGTTGATACGATTCTCCAGAATATTACATTCCTGAATCCATCCTTGCGCGTAGAACCAGGTAAAACGCTTGTATTTTTTGATGAGCTGCAGGCTTGCCCTGCATGCGCTACGAGTCTCAAATCCTTTAAGCTGGATGGAAGATACGATGTCGTTTGTTCGGGTTCGCTCATGGGAATCAGCTATCAGGAGATTGAATCCAATAGCGTAGGCTATAAAGAAGATATTACGATGTATCCGTTGGATTTTGAGGAATATTTATGGGCGAAAGGTTATAAAGCGGAACAGATTGACACTTTCTATCAGCATATGGTTGAGCTGAAACCGCTGTCTAGTGCAGCGTTGTCAGCTTTGCGTGAGGCGTTCCGGGAATATCTGGTTCTTGGGGGAATGCCGGCGGTAGTTTGGTCCTTTATACAGAAAGGAAACTACAGTGGTACGCTGAATCTCCAGAAACAGTTGTTGCTGGATTATGAAGAAGATATCACGAAGTATGCGCAGGGCCTTGATCAGACGAAAATATTGAATGTCTATCGGAAGATACCGGTATTTCTAGGGAAAGACAATAAAAAATTTCAAATTTCCAAAGTATCTCATGGTGCACGCAGCCGGGAATACGTGGGGGTAACCGATTGGCTGGCCAATGCGGGCATTGTAAATATTTGCTATTGCCTCGATCATCCGGAATTGCCGCTGAGGGGAAATTATGATCCGGATAATTATCGGATTTACTACGGAGACACAGGACTGCTGATTGCGTCGCTGGATGATGAGGCACAGGAAGATCTCCGCCAGAATAAGAATTTTGGTGTCTATAAAGGTGCACTATTTGAGAATGTGGTGGCGCAGATGCTCGCAGCGCAAGGTTATGGTCTGTACTTTTTCCGCAATCGGACAGCAACGCTAGAGATGGACTTCTTTATTCGCGATGCCGATTCGCTGATCCCCGTCGAAGTTAAGGCCAAGAATGGTGCAACCAAATCGTTAAATGCTCTGATTACCCAAGAAGACTATCCAGATATCCGGCGAGGAATCAAGCTGGGGGATACGAATATTGGCAGTAATGAACGATTTGTAACGTTCCCGTATGCGCTTACCTTCTTATTGAGGCGCTGGATTATGCAGCAAATAAAAGATAAGAATTAAAAGGGGAACATGACAGTTTATCAAATCAAAAAGAATTGTAAAATACTTTGAGGATAATCGCTGATGCGATTATCCTCAATTTTATTTTGGAAAAGTGGATGCTTTTCGGTTGCGTTTTATCACTATTTAACGTATTTTGGGTTCAAAATAACGGTAAATGAGAACTATGAAATAAAGAGAAATATTAAAATGAAAGAAAAAGGGGGGATGTTGATGTCATTCGAGCAGGAAATCACATTGCAATATTATAATAATAATGCGCAAAAATTTGTTCAAGATACACAGAAAATTAATTTCCGGCAATTGCAACAAGAATTTTTGTCATATATTCCCCTAGGCGGCAATATTTTAGATTTTGGTTGTGGAGCTGGGCGTGATAGTAAGTATTTTTTGTCCAAGGGATATAAGATTCAGGCTTTGGATGGAGCAGAAAAGATGGCGTTGTTAGCAGAACAATATATTAAACAAGCAGTATTATGTCAGTCGTTTTTAGATTTTTATGAAACAGATGCGTATAATGGTATATGGGCATGTGCTTCGTTATTACATTTACCTTGGTATGATTTACGGGATGTCTTGCACAATTTGGCTAATAGTTTGCATAATGAAGGAATATTTTATGCTTCATTCAAGTACGGAGTTTATGATGGCATGCGTAATGGTCGCTATTTTACGGATATGACAGAAGAACGCTGGCAGAAGTTGATGCGAGATAATGACGCTTTGAAAGTCTTAAAGCTGTGGATAACGACAGATGTACGGAAAGAAAGGTCGGATGATCGGTGGCTGAATATATTGTGCAAAAAACAGTAAAGAACACCGTGGGAAATATTTCTACGGTGTTTACTGGGGATTCTAAGCGACAACTCTTTCCAGCTTTAGAAAAATTGATCGCTAAGGCAAAGGGTGTCGAGATTATGGTGGCGTATACGAGAGAGTCTGGTGTGCGGTTGCTTTTACCTGCGTTGAAAGTGGCAGTGGAGAAAGGTGTTCCTGTAACCTTGCTGACCGGTACGGATTTTAATCTTACAGAACCACAAGCGCTTTATTTGTTGCGCAGTTATCTAGGAAATAAGGTAGAACTGCGCTTTTTTAAGGGGGCGGATAAGAGTTTTCATCCTAAGGCATATTTTTTTCATATGAATACCCATAGTGCGCTTATTATTGGTTCTTCGAATTTATCTGCTAGTGGTTTGGGAGAATCAGTGGAGTGGAACTATTGTTTAAATAGTCGAGACAATCCTCAAGAGTATGATGCGTTTTACCAAACGTTCCAAGATATTTATCATAGACAATCAATATTAGTAGATGATAAAGTGTTGCACCAGTATGCCAGGATATGGCGCAAACCACAGCATTTTTATGCGGTAGATGATGTGAATAATACAGGTAACTATCGGCCCCGTGGTGCGCAGATTGAAGCATTGTATTATCTGCAAAAAACAAGGGAAGAGGGGGCAGATAAAGCTCTTATTCATGCTGCTACCGGTATTGGGAAGACTTATCTGGCAGCATTTGATTCTAAGTCATATACGAAGGTGCTTTTCGTTGCGCATCGGGAGGAAATATTAAAGCAGGCTGCTTTAGCTTTTCGAAATGTGCGTGGTAATGATGATTATGGTTTTTTTACGGGGAAGGTCAAGCAACAGAATAAAAGTTTGGTCTTTGCCTCGGTGGAAACGTTGGGACAGATGAAATATCTTCGAGAAGGGTATTTTTCTGCGCGTCATTTTGATTATATTGTAGTCGATGAATTTCATCATGCTGTGAGTAAACTATATCAGAATATATTAGAATATTTTCAGCCTAAGTTTTTGTTGGGGTTAACAGCAACAACAGAACGAATGGATGGCCGCAGTATATATGCGTTGTGCGACTATAATGTTCCCTATGAACTATCTTTGTTTACAGCTATAGCTCGGGGAATGCTAGTGCCGTTTCGATATTATGGAATTTTTGATGACACAGATTATAAAGCCTTGAGGCCTGTATCGGGTAGTTATGCTGCTAGTGATTTGAATTGCATATATTTGGAGAATATCCAACGCATGAAGAATATCTTGAAACATTACAAAAAATATCATTCGCAGCGAGCTTTAGGCTTTTGCGCTAGTTGTGAGCATGCAGAAGCTATGACTAAATTTTTTGTTAAAGCTGGAATTAGGGCAGCTGCAGTTTATAGCAATGCCGAAGGGGATTTCACGGAAGAGCGTGCTGGTGCAATAGAACGGTTAAATGTCGGGGAGTTGCAGGTAGTCTTTGCGGTGGATATGTTTAATGAGGGGGTGGATATTCCTGCATTAGATATGGTCATGTTTTTGCGTCCTACCGAATCGCCAACAGTATTCATGCAGCAATTAGGGCGTGGCTTGCGACTTTTCCCTGACAAGAAGTACTTGACAGTACTAGATTTCATTGGAAACTATCATAATGCGGGGGCGATAAGGGGGTTGCTTTGCCAGGAGAAGGGAGAAAAAAATGGTGAAACGGTTATAACACCATTACCTGATACCTGCTATGTTGATTTTGATTTGCGTCTGTTGGATCTTTTTGAACAGCTGGAAAAAGGACGCCAATCACTGAGGTCGGTAATCAAGGAGGAGTTTTTGCGGATAGAAAGGTTATTGAAGAAGCGACCGAATCGGGTTGAGTTATTTGAGTATATGAGCGCTTCAATCTATGAGCAATGCTTGAAGCATCCGCAGGAAAGTCCGTTTAAGCATTATTGGCTTTATCTGGAAGAGCTAGGCGAACTTTTGCCTGTAGAACATGAACTTCAAGGAACGTTGGTGGAGCAATTTTTGCAGGAAATAACCAATACGCCTATGACGAAAGTTTATAAGATGCCGGTGCTGTTGGCTTTACAAGGGGAAAAAGAATTAAAGTCGAAAATTTCTTATACAGATATACTGCGGGTATGGAAGGATTTCTTTGCTCGTGATCGTAATTGGCGAGATCTATCAAGAGTGGAAAGCTTTCAAGAGTATAAAAAATTATCAGAAAAATGGCACCTAGATAAAATAAAGAAAATGCCGATACCGCATTTACAAAGCGAATTCATGTATAGCGAGGGAGAGTGGGCATTAGTCTTTTGTGCAGAAATGGAACCTTATTTGAAAAATCCTGTGGTACAAGCTGAATTTGAGGATATTGTAAATTATCGAGCTTTAGACTACTATCGGCGTCGGTACTTGGCTGAGAAAGACTAAAAAGCATCATGCTGGTTGACAAAAATGTCAGCAGCATGATGCTTTTTTAGTCTTTTTTTGATAAGGCTACAATGGCATCGATAATATCTTTTGATTTCTCATCTAAATGTGGATATTCTGCAATTAGAGAATCCAAACGTCTGTCATTAGAGGTTTCTTGGATGTTTGAGATATGTATATGACCTGTGTTCATCGCTTTCGAGGTGGTAGTATAGGTGTTAGATACGAAGAAGGTAATGTCAGTTGCAAGGGCTGTTGCTAGCTGTTGTAGATCTTCGGCAGCAATGCCTGTGGTATATCCACGTTCCCAATTGGAAATAACCTGGGAAGATTTGTGGACGCGTTGCCCTAGCTCTGTTTGAGTCAACCCCAACTCCTTGCGCCGTGCTTTGATTTTGCTACCAATGAACATGTTTTTTATCACCTCTGGAAATATTATAGCGGAAAAGTGCACGTAGTTGATACAACTAACCAACAATGAGGATACAAGGGAATCTTTGGTTGAGAAGTAACGAAGTTCGTTATATAATAAGATTGTAAGATTACAGTTGCGGTAATCCTTGAATAATGCAAAGAAGCCGTCATCGTAAGGATAGACGGCTATATTTATAACCATGGAATAACGCAATCCGTTAGCTGAGAGGGATTCTAAATACATGTGGTGCAAAAATTGTAAGATTGAGACTTTAGACAAAAAATGCCCGGTTTGTGGTAGTACGACAATCGAGGATATTCCAACAGAAATTTATTATTGTAGGCATTGTCAAACACCGGTTATAAAATATGTCAATGATTCCCAAAAGGAAGATTGTCCGCTATGTCATAAAAAGTTGAAATATATGGCGACGGATTTACGTCCAGTATTTCCCGAGGAACGGCGATTGTTGGAGCTGTTGTTGAAAAAAGATATATATAGTCTACAGACGTCAGCAATATGGGCTAACAAAAACCGTTACTATATAGATGGAAAGAGTACTGTTATATCTCGTGAGATATATGCGGCGACAAATACCAAAGAGATACGAATAGCTTTACAGGAAAGCGATATAGGAAAATATAGAGAGGCTTTTCAGTGTCAAATGGATTTGTTTGTGGAGGCTAATCGTGAGCATTTGTTTTCTATTATCGAAGAAGCCCATGAGTTTATTCGAAAGGAAGCTAGTAGATATCCGCAAGAAAATATAGTGCTATCTTTTTCAGGGGGGAAGGATTCTACCGTGGTAGCCGATATCGTAACTAAGGCGTTAAGTAACCCTAGCTTAGTACATATATTTGGAAATACCACGCTGGAATTTCCTATGACCTTGGATTATGCGAAAAGGTTTAGGGAGGAGCATCCCCAGGCAATATTTCAAATAGCTGAGAATAGAGAACAGAATTTTATGGATATGTGTGCGGAGATTGGACCGCCGGCACGAATGATGCGCTGGTGCTGTTCTATGTTCAAAACAGGTCCTATCACCCGCATTATCAGCAATCTGTATCGCAATCAGCAGATTTTGACATTTTACGGAATTCGCAAGTATGAGTCGGTAAGCCGCAGTAAGTACAATCGGGTAGAGCAGAATACTGAATCCGTGAAAATCCAGCAGCAGACAGTGGCCGCCCCTATTTTTAACTGGAAAGACATCGATGTCTGGTTGTATATCCTGTCGGAAAAGATTGATTTTAACGATGCATATCGCTTGGGATATGACCGTGTAGGCTGCTATTGCTGCCCTAACAACAATAGCAGGGCACAGTTTTTGTCTAGCATCTATATGCCAGATAAGTCAACGGAGTGGAGAGACTTTTTGATTGATTTTGCCAAGAAAATAGGAAAAGCCGATGCAGAAGTATATGTGGATACCGGCAAATGGAAGGCTCGTCAAGGCGGAAATGGGTTGGCGGCAGCCAAAACAGTGAAATTGCAGTTTACCAACTGTACAGCGGAGGAATATTCTAAAATTTATAAGCTGTTCCGTCCTTATGATGATGAGTTGATCAATATGTTCACACCTTTTGGCAAGGTAGCTAGGGATTTAGGGCAGAAACTGTTGCAGGAAACCATTATCTTGGATGTTAAGAGCAATGTTCCTATACTATCATTGCAGCCATTTGTTCAGGATGGCTACGAATATGCTGTCAAGGTAAAGACGTTGAATGTGAAAGACCATGAAGAGCTGCAGCGATTGGTAGGGTATCAGATCCGGAAATTTAATGCTTGTCGTCGTTGCTTGAAATGTGAATCGCTTTGTCGTACAGGAGCGATTTCCATCATTGGAAATTCCTATTATATTGATCCAGACAAATGCGTTCATTGCTATAAGTGCATGAATGCTAAATATTTGGCTGGCGGCTGTATGATGGATAAATACCTGCGTACAAAATGAATACATTAGTTAAGAGGGAGAAATAGATAATGAAATTTCGGGGCCATGAGACATTCTTTATCCGTAAGGGATGGCTAACTAAGGGCATGAAATATGTAAAAAAGAATGCAGCTGTGTTTGTCAGTAAAGAAGAAAAGCCAATGGACGTTTTGGGAATCGGTTCAAATATGGTAAAGTCCCTGCGATATTGGATGCAGATTGCTGGTATTACAGAGGAGAGAAAATCAGGCAAAAGAGTACAGTTCTTCACTGAAATTGGAGAGCTCATCTATAAATATGACCGTTATATTGAAGAACAAGGAACGCTGGCACTTTTACAATATAAATTGGCGAATAATAAAGATGAAGCAACAGCATGGTATTACTTTTTTAATCATTTTAAAGTACAGGAGTTTACTAAGGATGATTTTATTAATAATATAAAGACCTGGTTGGTTATGGAAGATGAAAGTGTCACAGTGGCAGAGCGTTCCTTGCAGGATGACTTTAACTGTATTGTCAACACGTATTTGCCACGATATAAGATAAGTTCTAAATATATATCACCTGAAAATAATATAGCTTGTCCCTTGGGGGAGTTAGGCTTGATTGATTACGTAAATCGAGAGAATAAGATTTATCGTAAGAATATTGTAGCAGCTGATCAGATACCGCCACAAATTGCTTGGGCTTTGATTTTATCTAAGCATGAGGGGCAGACGGAAATTAGTTTGGATAAGCTTTTAAATGAAGACGGTAGCATTGGACGGGCCTTTAATATGGATATCGTTACTTTGCTGATGATTTTGCGTAGAATCGAAAAAATGGGAAGTCTGAAGATTGTACGGACTGCAGGTCTTGATGTGGTAAGAGTGCTTAGAGCGGAAACAGCCATAGAAAACATCGAGGCGTACTATAAGGAAATTTGGGAAGAGCAAAAGGTGGATGGATAAATGATAAAAATTGCATCGGGATTTCAATATTCAGTAAATTTGGGGTATGACTTAAACCATGATGAGAAGATAGAAAATTTCATCCCTACTAATTCTGCTTTAGACTTCATGGAAGATGTATTAAGATCCACGGAGATATCTTCTACGGAAAGAGCCAGAGTGCTTATTGGCGCTTATGGTAGGGGAAAATCTCATATGGTGCTGACTACGCTGTCGTTGCTCCTAAAAAAAGATAGAGCAAAATTTCGACATTTGTTGCCAAAACTACAAGAACGAGTGGAATTGGCTCAAGAAATTGAACGATATTATAACTCTATGGATAAATTGTTGCCTGTGATTATTTCTGGCAGCAGCACAAGTATTCCACAGGCTTTTTTGACAGCTTTGGAGCATACTTTGCGGGATGAAAATATGTTGAATATCATGCCGGATACCAACTATCAAGCGGCTATTCGCTGTGTGCATAAATGGAAAAATGAATTTCCTGAAACCTATAAGAATTTTATCGCTATGATTACCGGAACAGTAGCGGATTTTCTGAATCGGTTAGAAAGCTATGATATATTAGCATATCAGGAATTTGAAAAACTGTATCCACAACTTACTGCAGGCAGTGTGTTTAATCCCTTTATTGGCTTTGATGTGGTAGAACTATATGAGAGTGTATTAGACTGTCTTAAGGATAAAGGTTATACAGGAATTTATGTGGTATATGATGAGTTTAGTAAATTTCTCGAAGCAAATATTCAAGGGGCATCTGTCAGTGATACAAAGCTTTTACAGGATTTCGCTGAAAAATGCAATCGCAGTGGAGCGAAACAGTTGCATTTGCTGTTGATTTCTCATAAAGAAATTGCAAACTATATCGATAAGCTGCCAAAGCAGAAAACAGATGGTTGGCGTGGTGTTTCCGAGCGTTTTAAACATATCCATTTAAGTGATGACTACGAACAGACATATGGCATAATTGGTACGGCTATACAGAAAGATGAAGATAAATGGCAGAAATTTCAGCAAGAATATGCAGGTAAATTTAACGAATTGGAAATGCTGTATGATCAGCATGATATACTAAAGGAATTCTCAGCAAAAGAAAAGCTTGAATTTATATTGTCATGTTATCCTTTGCATCCTGTTACTACCTTTATCTTGCCACGATTAGCGGAAAAGATTGCGCAAAATGAACGTACACTGTTTACTTTTCTGTCAGCAGATAGTCGTTTTACATTGGTAGATTTTTTGCGCCAGAATACTAGCGGATTCCGTTTGCTAACTCCGGATTATGTTTTTGACTATTTTATGCCGTTGTTAGAGAAGGAAGTCTATGCTGATGAAATACACAAAACCTACATCTTGGCAAAAAATATCCTAAGCAAAGTAGCCGGCGATTCCCTGCAAGAAAAAATCATTAAAATTCTTGCATTGATATACATGGTCGAGCAGTTTGAGTTGTTACAGCCAATACAAGAAGAAATAGAGCGAATTTTGCAGCAGGAGTATTCTGCGGCCGAGATTGATAAAGCGCTAAGATCTTTGATTGCCAAAGAATATGTTATTTATCTCAAGCGTAGCAATGGCTATCTTTGTCTAAAACAATCATCAGGTGTTGATATCTATCAAAAAATAGCGGATTACACGGCAGCTAATGCCAATTATGATATAAAAAATATCTTGAATACAATGAACTTTGATCGCTATATGTATCCGGCAAGATATAACGATGAACGAGAGATAACCCGGTTCTTTGCTTTTGAATTTATACATGCCAGTGAAGTAGATATAAATGTTGATTGGGAAATCAAGAGTGAAACAATCATGGCGGATGGTGTTATTTATGCTATATTAGTGGATTCTGAAGAAGAATTAACTGCTATGCATGAAATACTGCCTGAGATTACTGCGAAATATAATCGTTTTATTTTTGTTTTGCCTAAGCAACATGTAGATATCAAAGAAAAGCTATTAGAACTCCATGCAGTAGATGGATTAAGAGAAGATGCTATAGGGGATGCTGTATTGTACGGCGAATATGATTTAGTTTATAGCGATCTTTATGATGTACTGCGTACTTTTGTTCAATCCTATACGAGGCCAGAGAGTGGAAAGGCTGTTTACTATTATAAGGGAGAAATAGAGAGAATTCATCGTCGTTCACAATTGTCTCGGCTTTTATCTAATATATGCAATAATATTTATCGGTTTACTCCGGTTATTAATAATGAAGTTATCAATAAAAATGAATTGACAACTACAGCAATCAATAGCTGTTATAAAGTCCTAGCTGCTATCCTGCGTACAGAGGTTGAACCGGAATTAGGATTGACTGGTACAGGACAGGATGTATCTATTATGCGTAGTACACTTATGCAGACAAAAATATTGACAGCAGATGATGATGGCTGGTTATTTAATCGTGATACAGGCGATAAATGCATGGACATGGTGCTGGAAACGATATATCACTTTATGGAAGAGCCGGCAGCAAATAGCAAAAGACGTAGTTTTGCAGAACTCTATCAGATCTTGACAGCACCTCAGGGACCTTTTGGTCTTAGACGTGGCATCATTCCGATATACGTGGCAGTGGCTTTGCATAGTCATAAGAAAAATGTTCTTATCTATGACCAAGGGGAACCAGTCAATATTACGGCCGATGTATTGCAACAAATAAATGCCCAGCCGGAAAAGTTCTTTTTAGAGAAAATTAACTGGTCAAGTAATAAAGAAGACTATATCAAAGAATTGGATATCATTTTTGCTGATCATATCACGAAAGCTGAAAGCAAAAGGGATATATTTGAGCATGTGGCTAGAGGTATGTTCAAGTGGTATGTATCTTTGTCAAAATACAGCAGAGATATGCGACGGCTGCCTGATGGCGCTAAGGTATCAGCGGAAATAATGGCTTTTCGCAAGGTAGTAAAAGATAATTGCAATGCCAACGAATTACTTTTTGACAAGTTGCCTAAGATCTTTGGTTTTGAAATAGAAGAGGTGACAGAGCTGTGTCAAGCAATAAGGCGGAGTAAGGAATTTTTTGATCAGTCTATGACTGATTTAGAATTGGCTGCAGCCAAAGAATTACGGCGGGTTTTTCAACAGGATCAGCCTGAACGTGCTTCGCTGGTCTCCATTATGCTGGATTACTGTGATAATTTGCCGCAAGCTGTATTTGAGAAAATATTTCCAGATGGCACAGGGAGATTTTTAGAAATTTGTCGTATTGAACATAATAATGATAAAGAATTGCTTACGGACATTGTGCGAGAGGCCACAGGCCTACGGTTGAATGACTGGAGCGATGAAACTTTTGACATTTTTAAGTCGAGAATTAAAGGATATAAGAAAACAGTTGCGGATTTTTCTGTGACGAGTAAAGATGAGGCGATTTCTCTTAATGAGGGTTTTGCGGGTTATGAGTTTATGTTTTTGAACGCTCAAGGGAAAGCTGCGAAGAAAAGATTTGCTAAAGTTGATTATTCGCCACGGGCTAAACTATTGCGTAATAGTTTGCTTTCTAGTATTGATGCCATGGGGCAGTCGATTTCGGAAGAGGAAAAACGGCAGGTGTTAGCTGAAATTCTGCAGGAGTATTGTTAAGGAGAATCATATGGTATATTTCAATAATGCCGCTACTACATATCCTAAACCAGCGGCGGTTTATGAGGCGATGGATGAGTATTACCGTAATAATGCCGGTAGTTTGGGGCGCGGCGGCAAGGAAATGAAATCTGCAGGGACGTTGGTAGCAGACACTAGACAGTTGCTCAAGGAATTATTGCATACATCCCTGCATGAAGTTATTTTTACGCCCACGGCAACCTTAGCATTAAATATGATAATACAAGGCTTAATGAAGCGGCCGGTAAAAAATGTTTATATCACGCCTTTTGAGCATAACGCAGTGACTCGGGTTTTGCATGCCTATGCTGATAAGATCAATTTGCGAATCTTAGCCGTGAATAAAGATTGCTCTTTTGATTTGGAACGTATCGGCTATCAGTTCGCGGACTGTCAGCCAGATTTGGTTATCATGTCTCATGCTAGTAATGTTATTGGGGTAATAACACCAGTGGCAGAAGTGTTTGCTTTAGCCAAAAAGTATGAGGCTATCACTGTGGTGGACATGGCTCAAACAGCTGGGCTCGTGGATTTTGATATAGCAAAAGCAAAATGTGATTTTGCTGTATTTGCAGGACACAAAACGTTATATGGGCCTACTGGAATATCAGGATTCCTGATGAATCCTGACGTAGAATTGCCTACGATATTGTATGGCGGGACGGGAATAGACTCTGCTAATCAAGATATGCCCAAGGATATACCGGCTCGCTATGAAATGGGAACTCCGAATATGGTGGCTATCGCAGGGTTGCATGCAGCATTGATGAAACTGAAAGAAAATAATATATCGAGTTACTATTGGCAAGAACAAGATAATAGAAAGCATCTGTTAGATGTTTTAAATAATTATGACTTCGTAAGACTGGTAGGGATTAATAATAATTTGGATTATGTTGGTGTAGTTTCTTTCATCATAGATGGGATCAGCAGTGACAGTGCAGGACAATTATTTTCAAGATTAGGAGTAGAACTAAGAACAGGCCTGCATTGTGCACCGTTAGCACATGAATTTTTGGGAACATATCCTGCTGGAACTATACGTACAAGTGTGGGGATATATACTAATGAAGAAGATTTATTACGATTAAACGATTCTTTATATTATATTAAAAGTAATTTATAAGGCAATAGATATCAGCTAGTATGTTTAAAAAAATAATGGAGGAAATATCGTGGGCGTTAATGCGAATAATAAAAAATCATTTAATGAATTATTGAAAAATGAAATAAATGGTGATTTGGTTTTGCCTGATTTTCAACGAGGATTTGTATGGAAAATAGATCAACAAAAAGCATTGGCAGCTACTTTTTTGACGAGGATACCTTTAACAAGTTTGCTCCTTTTGCAAGGGACTAAAAAAGATTTTGGATATAAGAGATTATGCGTTAAAAATAAGGAGATAAGTGATGTGTCGACTGAAGATGCTAGATGTATCTTTTTGCTCGACGGACAACAGCGTTTGTCTACGCTAAAAAATGTTTTTTCAGATGTTTATAGTAGTTGTAATGGAGAATGGGAAAGCGTATTTGATAAAATAGATAATAAATTAAAATATCGTTGGTTTATAAATTTGTGGTCTAATAAGAGAGTTGATGAAAATACAGAATTTGATGATGTATTTGGAATAGAGAGATTATCAAAACCAAAGCAATTGGATAAATTAGAACCTGTAGATTTAATTGATTATATTGAATATAGAAAAATAAAGAAGGGGGATGTAAAAAATAAAGAAAATATAAAATGGTGGCATCCTTCTTTCTTATATTTTAGTGATAATAGAACTCCAGCCTATGAATCTAAAAAAAGGGCTGCTGAAGAATATATGATTCCATTATATAAGTTTTTTAGTGATGAAAATTCCAATGTTAAAGTTACAGCAATAATTACTGCGATAGCAAAATCTAGAGCAGAAGCTCTAAAGGCTGAAATAGCTGAAGGGGTAAAGGAGGTAGATGAAATATTTGTGGAGGAAGAACAACGGAAATTATATGATGAGAAGCCTGAGGTGGCATGGGAAGAGTTGAGGAATAACTGGGCTGATGCAATGAATGAAATGGTAGCAAAGACTGTAAGTCAAGATATATACTTCATTGAATTAAATGCTGATGAAATTGGTCGTGCTGTTACAATTTTTGAAAATATGAATGCATCGGGGACAAGATTGTCTGTATTCGATTTAGTAGTAGCAAGAGCGGCTACAGGGAATAGAGGTTGTGATTCTTTAATAAGTTGTATAAACGAGCGGTTAAAAGAGGAATTTGCTATACCAAATGCTTTAGCGTCTAATATTAAAGAAATGGTAAATATAGCAGAAGATATGAAACTCATTAAAGATGATGAAATCGATACTGATTTTAAAAATGCATTTATATCTATGTTACCTGTAAAAAAGAAAATTGATAGTATTTCAAATAAGAACGGAAGTATGGTTAAGATATCATCGGATGATTTAAAGCAAAATAAAATTTTAAAGCTATCATCAGATGAGATTTATTCCAGCGTTAATGATGTTATTGATGCATTGAAAAGAGCGTATGCTTTTCTTCAGTATAGATGTGGCTTGATATCAATAAAAAACTTGTCATATAGATTGATGATTATTCCGATAGCATGTATTTTTTTGGATAAAGAAAGATGGAATAATAAAGTTATTTTAGATAGGGTTGAATGTTGGTATTGGGCATCGATATTTGACGGCTCTTTTTCTGCAAATCAAAACAATAAAAGTTCGGAAGATATAAAGAAATTATTTGATTTTGCGGTCGGCGGATATACGAGCATTTTTGATGAGCGGATTAATAATGTCTTTAATCTTAGGGGATATTCGGATCTTGATGCTTTATTAGGTACAGATGATTACTCTTGGAATGAAGCTATGCATCAAGGAATTTTATCGTATATTCTAAGCAGAAACCCGCTTGACTTTCAAAAAACTGCATCGATTCACTTGCGCGCCTGGGAGGCTGCGAGAAAGTTAACTGTATCTTATAATCATGTCGATTATGTAATCGACTTACATGATCATCATCTAATTCCGCTTTGTCAAGATATGGATAATAAGTATAGTGATTCTGAAAAAAACTTACGGAAGGATAAGAAGTTCATTTTAAATTCACCGTTAAATCGAACATACATAACGTCTGAAGCAAACACTCGTATAAGTAAGGATAAAATTGATTCGTATATGAATGATATTAATGGCTATAGTACGAATGAACATTTTATACCAAGTTCATTGAAGAAAAAGAAAAATGAAAATAACGAAACGTATTATCGGAGAGTTTTAACAGATAGATATAAATTGTTGAGCGAAGAGATGAAAAAAGAACTTGAATATTTAAAACATGACAATGAGTAATTGGAGGTGATATGATGAGCCTGCGAGATATAACATTAAAATCTGAGTATCGCACTTTAAAAGATGATATTGCTAAAGATTTTTATATTCCTGCTTTGAAACAGTCAGTATCTTATAAGAGGGCCGTGGGCTTTTTCTCTTCCTCCATACTTGCTATGATTACAGATGGTTTGTATGAATTATATCAAAACGGTGGGTATATCCAGATCTTAGCATCGCCAAGATTATCTGATGAAGATATTGAAGCTATTAGGCTAGGGTATGAAAATAGAGATATAATCATAAAAAATGCTGTTGTGCGTGAATTGAGAGACTATGAAGACTTTAAGACCAGGGATCGTTTGAATTTGTTAGCATGTTTAATTGCAGAAGGTCGATTAGATTTTGAAATCGTTGAGCCTATGCTAACCAATGGAAGTGGTATGTATCATGAAAAAGTGGGAATTATCACTGATGCAGAAGGAAATATAGTAGCATTTTCTGGTTCTATGAATGAGAGTAGTAATGCGGTCGAAAATAACTATGAATCATTTGATGTGTTTTGTTCGTGGAAAAACGCTGATGAAGAACGAGTTATGAGTAAAGTCGAAGCGTTTAATCGTCTGTGGGAAGATCAAGAAGAAAATGTAAAAGTCTTTAAATTTCCAGAAGTAAAAGATTTGTTTATAAAGAAGTATCAAACGGATTGTTACTGTCTTCAAAAAGAAAGAGATTGTGACTTTGATGAGGTGGCCGAACCTAAGGTGGATTATGATAGAGTGGCCACAGATGACAATATCGCGTTTGTAAGGCCGGAATGGCTTCATTTATATGATTATCAATTAGAGGCTATTGACAAGTGGCAGAACAATAACTATTGTGGAATTTTTGATATGGCAACAGGGACTGGGAAAACATACACTGGTTTAGCAGCTGTTGCGCGTTTATGTGAGAATGTGGAGAAGCTTGCTATAATTATTGTTTGTCCCTATCAACATCTAGTGGAACAATGGGCAGGTGATGTGCGAAAATTCGGAGTAAATCCTATAGTGGGGTACAGTGGCTCTAAAAATAAAGATTATAAGAGAAGACTGGCATCCGACTTATTTGATTTTAGGATGGGAATAAAAAAACGCTTGTGTTTCCTTTGCACAAATAAAACTTTCTCTTCAAGAGCTATTCAAGAGGTTTTAGGAAAAACTAGAGGGGAACATGTGCTGTTGGTGGTTGATGAGGCGCATAATATTGGGGCAGAACATTTGCGAAAGACATTGTCTGTAAATTATGAATATAGATTAGCATTATCGGCTACATTGGAACGATATCAAGATGATGACGGGACAATGGCAATTAAAAGATTTTTTGGAGAGAAATGTATAGAGTATAATCTGGGACGAGCGATCCAGGAGGAAAAATTAACACCTTATTATTATTATCCTATAGTGACATCGTTATCGAAAGAGGAATACAAGATATACCAAGAATTAACCAAGAAAATGATGTCCTGTTTGATAAAGATAAACGGCAAATTAACTTTAAATGAACTTGGGAAAAGACTAGCAATAAAACGTGCTAGAGTGGTATCGGGGGCGGTTGATAAAATTAGTAAACTAAGAGATTTAATAGAAGGTGGATATAAAGATAAAAACAATATGTTGGTTTATTGTGGTGCGACTCGTTTAGTCGAACAGGATGGAGATATATCGATTCATGATGACATCAGACAAATAGACTATATTTCTCGCATGTTGAATATTGATTATGATATGCGTACTGCACAATTTACCTCAAAAGAGAATGCAGAAGAGAGAGAATTGAGATTGCGTGCTTTTGCTGAAGGAGAGATTCAAGCTCTAGTAGCTATAAAGTGTCTTGATGAAGGGGTTAATGTTCCACAAATACAAACAGCATTCATTTTAGCAAGTACTATGAATCCTAAGGAATATATTCAACGACGTGGGCGTGTACTACGATTATATCCAGGAAAAAAGTTTGCTGTGATTTATGATTTTATTACTCTGCCACATGCGGTTGAAGACGTTCCGTATTTAGATGCCGACGTGCGTGCTGGTGATATATCATTAGTTAAGAGAGAATTGTGTCGATTGCTGGAATTTGAACGGTTAGCTAAAAATAAACATGAAGCGGATGAAATATACAGTGAACTCATTGATGCTTATGAACTATATGATTTTGATGTGGGTAATGAAAGTGTTTGGGAGGAGCTAGTATGAAAGAGATTGAGGTAAACGAAAAAATTGTGGATCGTATCATGATGCGAGTTATATATGATGAGACGCGAAATTTGAGAACGGAAAAGTACAGTGCTTCAGAATTGGTAAAGAAACATATTAAGACAATAAAAGAATATACAAAGGAGCTTGTTACCAATGAAGATTAAAAGTATATATTTAAAGAATTTTCGTCAATTCAAGGGAGAGCATACATTAACGTTCTCTACTGATAGTGAGAAAAATGTCAGTGTGATAATGGGAGAAAATGGTTCAGGGAAAACTACGTTGGAACAGGCTTTTCGGTGGTGCTTATATGGTACGCATGACTTTAAGGTGGCAGAGCTTATAAATCGTGAGGTTAAAGATTCGATGATATCTGGTGAGGAAGGGAAAGTTAGAGTCGAATTGATAATTGAGCATAATGGCAAGGTCTATAGGGTAGCACGGTATCAGATATTAGAGAAGAAAAATGGACGTTTGAAATTAATTAATGATGGTTTTATAATGCGCGAACAAGATGATTTGGGAGAATGGAGAAGTTTAAGCAAGGATGAGGCGTATGTCCAGATGAAGACGTTGTTGCCAGAATCGTTGGCAAGATTCTTTTTCTTTGATGGGGAACGGATTGAAGCAATGAGTCGCACATTGTTAGATGAAAAGAAAAGTGAAGAATTCCAAGATGCTGTAAAAGGGCTTGTGGGTCTGGATGCTGCTTTGAATGCAATAACTCATTTTGGGCCGGAGAGTCTTAAACGTACAGTAATGGGAAAGTTTTTTCAAGATGTTGGGGCTGGTGGTAATAATAAGATAGAAGAACTTACTGAGCAGATAAACAAGTTTAATAACGATGTAAAAACTCTTCAGGAACAAATACAAGGTGTAAAAGAAGAGGCAGAACGTTTTCAGCGAGATTTAACAAGGGCTGAAAATAAGAAAAATGAAATGAGGGAGGGGATTGACCGTAGTAATGAAGTTCGGAAATATACATTGAATTTGAATCAATATCATAATAATAAAAAGCAACATGCAGAGCGTTACATACATAAGTTTGCTGAAAATGCTCAAGCGTTGTGCTCTAAGTATGTTGTGGAACAAGCCTTGACGGTCATAAAAAATGCTGGAGCGTTAGATTCAGGAATACCTGCGCTTCATGCAGATGCAGTTCAGTTTTTGTTAGACCGTGGGATGTGTATATGTGGAGCTGATTTGAATAATGACTATGAAAAAAAGAAACATTTAGAAAAAATGCTGCAAATGCTCCCTCCATATAGTGTGTCTACAATTGCGTCTCAGCTTGCAGCTGATCTTCAAGAACAGGTAGCTAGGGTTGAAAATGTTGAAATAGAATTAGAAGAATTGTTGAAAGATGAGCGGCGTGATGAAGCACAAATTTTTGATTTGGAAGACAAGCTGAGTATGATTGATCGGAATATTCCAAGTCAAGACAAAATCGAGAGCCTCAATAATCAGATTAGTCGGTTTAAAAAATTGAAATTAGATGCGGGAAATGAGTTTGCAAAACTTAATAGCCAGAAGGGAAAGGTGGATTATCAGTTAAAAACAGCAATAAATAAGCGCAATGAATTGCTGATTGAAGATCAAAGAAATCGGACAAATTTAGTATACTTGTCTTATGCTCGAGCTGTTTATGATAAGTTGTTAGACTATTATAAAGTAAGAGAAGTGGAAACGAGAAAGCTGCTTCAAGATGAGATTAATAGGATTTTCGAGGATATTTATGATGGCGGTATTCAAATTAATGTTGCAGATAATTATACTATAACCACAGACGTTATAGATCCTTCAGGACAATTTGATGGAACAAACCTTGAGCAGAATACTGCACAGAGCTATGCGATTATTTTTGCGTTTATTGCAGGATTGATTGAGTTGGCGAAGAAGAAATATATTCAGCGTAGTGAAGAATATTCCGATGAGGATATGGATGTTATAGATGGATATCCGTTAGTTATGGATGCGCCGTTATCTTCTTTTGATAAAAATAGAATTCATAAAATTTGCAACGAGCTGCCTAGAATAGCAGAACAGGTTGTCATTTTTATAAAAGATACGGATGGTGAATTGGCAGAACAGCATTTAGCAGATAGAATTGGAACGAAATGGACTTTGATAGCTGATAGCAAAGTATGTAGTCATATCGAAAGGAGAGCGTGATAATGTTTGATAAGCAGATGACGTTTTCGGGTAAACATGCAGATTATTTACGACACTTAGCCCCTTCTAAAAAGATGGGGGAAAGCAAAATGCAACGGACGACGATTTTTTCCTCGAATATCGAAGTGTTGAAAGTTGCACCAGTCGTGGGATTTTTATTTAATCGTTTAGGGCAAGTAGAACATGATAAGGAGATTACCGATAATACCATTTTTCTTGAGCAGGTTCTTAAAATTCAGAAGAATCTTATACAGAATTATCGTCTAATAATGTTGTTGCATGATCAAGATAAAGTATCGGTAGATGAACGTATTAACAGAGCCTTTAGGTATGATCGGCAACCAGAAAAAAGAGTCTACGGGGATAAAGTGTTTAATCAGTATTTATTAGGCGGCATAGAGGTCTTGTACGAAGAACTTGTCGAAGGGAAAGATAGTTTAGATGAGGATGTCAGAGGTGTAGCAGAATTTCTTTTGACATGTAAGGAGATGTTTGGAAGTAAATTTTCAATGGAGCGTATAGATGCGTTGTGTAACGAAACTAAAATTTAATAAAATTAATGGTTAGGTGGGAGGACGGTTGACATGTCAAAAAATGACTTGTCAATTGTCGTGAAGATTATTGTGATAGGAAGACTAAAAACGGCAGAGCTATCGAACTAGATAGCTCTGCCGTTTGTTTATAAGCAATGATTATTTATCAACACCCCAGGCATGGATGCCGGTTTCGTCGCCGAGGATGGCCGGGTCGAAGACTGGTTCTTCGATGCCGCGGCGTTTCTGGTCGACGTAGTCGTTGAAGGTGATGCTGACGCGTTTAGCCAGACGGGCAACCGCGTAGAGGTTCGTCAGGCACAGGAAGCCCATGAAGAGGTCGGCAAGGTTCCAGACCAGCGAGAGCTCAGCCACGCTGCCGAAGAAGACCATAACGACGACGAACAGGCGGAATAGCGTCATAAAGAGTTTGCTCTTGCCCTCGAAGAAGGCAATGTTGATTTCGCCGTAGTAGTAGTTGCCGCAAATCGAGCTGAAGGCGAACATCATGATCATGAAGGAAACAGCGGCCGGAGCCAGCGAACCGAAGATGCTGGCCAGGGATGCCTGCGCGAGGGCAACACCCGTGACGTCGCCGCCAATCGTGTACTGACCGGTCAAAAGGACGATGAAAGCCGTAGCCGAGCAGACGAGCCAGGTATCGACATAGACGCCGAAAGCTTGAACAAGACCCTGTTTGACCGGATGGGTGACATCAGCCGTAGCGGCAGCATTTGGAACGGAGCCTTCGCCGGCTTCATTCGAGAACAGGCCGCGCTTTACACCCGTGAGGATGGCCGAGCCAAGGCCGCCGCCGACAGCAGCCTGCGGCGAGAAGGCATCGTGGATAATCAGTGCGAACATATCCGGTACCATGCCGATGTTGAGGATGATGATGGCAATGGCCGTCAGGATATAGAGTCCAGCCATAATCGGTACGAGGAATTCTGTGAACTTAGCGATACGCGTGACGCCGCCGAAGATGACGAGGGCCGTCAGAATGCAGAGAACTGCTGCCGTGACAACTGGCTCAACACCAAATGCACCTTTGACGGAAAGAGCAATCGTGTTGGCCTGTACCGAGTTGTAGATAAGGCCGAACGTAACGGCAATCAGAATGGCAAAGAGCTTGGCAACGCCAGGCTGCTTGAGTGCATTCTGGATGTAGTAGGCTGGGCCGCCGTGGAAGGCGTTATTGCCGCGCGGCAGTTTGTAGATCTGAGCCAGCGTGCTCTCGACAAAGCCGGTAGCACAGCCGATGAAGGCGATGACCCACATCCAGAAGACGGCACCCGGGCCGCCGGTAACGATTGCGATAGCCACACCAGCAATGTTGCCGACACCGACGCGGGATGCTGTGCTGACGCAGAAGGCCTGGAACGAGCTTATGGCCTTGCCCTCGGTCTTTTTGCCGATGCCTTCGGTCAGCAGGCGGATCATCTCGGGCAGCATGCGCAGCTGGACGAATTTTGTCGACAGCGTGAACCAGAGACCGCAGCCGACGAGAACCGCAATAAGTACATACGACCAAAGGACGTTGTTGACCTCATTGACAACAGTGTTTAATAAATCCATGAACAATACCTCTTTTCCAATAAAATAAGCCTTTTGCAGGCAACGCAAACAAGGAGACAAACTCCCTTGATGATTTGCTGCAAAAGGCGCCGTTGCCTTAAATATATAAATATAACATAGCTATTATAACCTCAGTGCTTGGTTAATGTCAAGAATCTGTCACTTTGTATACACAGGCAAAGAAATAAGCCCCACCGGAGTGGGGCTTAGATGACTTAGTGGATTTTCCGAAACATGGAGTTTATTATTTAATAGGAAAGAATCAGAGCTTTTTATAAGCCGTGACCTTCTGATAGTGATTCTGGAAGAATTCTTCGGCAACCTGCGGGAACAGAGCATAGGAGAGAACATCTTCCTCCGACGGATTCAGGAAGCCTTTTTCTTTGAGCTCGGCTTCAAACTCAGCAAAGGTTTTGGCTTTTGCATCTTCCACCGAGCAGTCCTCGATGATGTCCTCCGGAGCGATGCCGAGTGTCTTCGTGAGGAAGTCGCGGTCAATAGCAACCGGTGTGCGGCCGAATTTGCCGCGGGCGAGGTCTTTGAATTCTTTCGGAACCATCTTGTAACGCTCGCCGCTCATGACGTTGAACGTTGCCATCGTGCCGACAATCTGGGAGGACGGCGTGACAAGCGGCGGATAGCCAAGGTCTTTGCGGACGCGCGGCATTTCGTCGAGCAGTTCCTGATATTTATCTTCCATGCCAGCTTCTTTTAACTGGTTGGCAAGATTCGAGAGCATGCCGCCTGGAATCTGGAAGTCGAGAACGTTCGGGTTGATATCGAAATAACCTTTGAGGTTAAATTCCTCGATGATGCGTTTCTTGACCGAGAGGAAATGTTTGGAAATCGGCGTAAGTTTCTGGACGTCGATGCCCGTATCGTATTCCGTGCCTTCGAGTGCGCGGACCATCGTCTCGGTGCATGGCTGAGATGTATCCGAGGAGAACGGGGCAAGGGCCGTATCGATGATGTCGACACCAGCCTCAATTGCCTTGAGATAGGTGGCATGGCCGAAACCGGACGTGCAGTGCGTATGGAGCTCGACCGGGATGTCGAGAGCGGCCTTGAGTTTCTTGACGAGGTCTTCTGCAACATACGGTTTCAAAAGGCCCGACATGTCTTTGATGCAGACCGAATGGCAGCCCATATCCTGAAGTTCTTTTGCCAGTTCCACGAATTTCTCATTGGTATGAACCGGGCTGATGGTGTAGACGAGGCAGCCCTGGACTTCTGGTTTTTCCGGGCAGTTGAGTGCGGCATTGATGGCAACTTTGAGGTTGCGGACATCGTTTAAGGCATCGAAGATGCGGAATACACCGACACCATGCTGGGATGCTTTCTGGACGAATTTTTCCACAACGTCATTGGAGTAGTGATTGTAGCCTAGAAGATTCTGGCCGCGAAGAAGCATCTGGATTGGCGTATTGAGGTTGGCTTTCAACGTATCAAGGCGTTCCCAGGGATCCTCCCCAAGGAAACGCAAGCACGTATCAAACGTTGCACCGCCCCAGGCTTCAAGGGCTTTATACCCAACCGCATCCAGCGCTTCCAGCTGCGGAAGCATATCTTCGATGCGCATTCGTGTTGCACATAAAGACTGATGACCATCGCGAAGGACTGTCTCCATAATCTGAACCGGATTCTTTGCCATAATGAAACACTCTCCTCAAAAAAGTTATTAAGTCATAAGCAATGCTTATGGATGATTTTAGCAAAAACAGTGAAAACTAAGCCGGGAAAACAACCGTAAGGCCGCATAAAAACTATAATTTTCATGAATCAGCCATAATTATCATCTCAAGAATAGTATAGGTACTAAAAAGTTCTTTGTCAATGGAAAACGTGATTATTTTCCCATTCTATAACTAATTTGAATCATAATTTGCGATTGTTGTGATATAGTTATTATTGATTGTTGGGAGTGGAATAAAAGAAGGTTATCGTTGCCGAGGAAATAGTTTTGAAAAATTGTGGCGCGTCCTGTATAATCAATAACGTTAGGTTTTAAAATATATTATAGATAGGAAGACTGTAGAATGTTTCGTATGATAAAGATTAAGGCAATTGTTGCTGGTGCATTGTTACTGCTGCTTTTAGGCGGCGTGATTTTATTTGGCCTGGTAAAGGTTTCTCATGAGCGGCTGCTGTCGGAAAATCTGGAAAAGGGTAAGGCAATGCTGGCTGACGAGGATTACCAATCAGCGCGCGTGTATCTGTCACTGTTTGAAGGCGAAGGCCAAAAGAGCCTTGGCTATAACCTCTATGGGTATGTGTCGGCGGAAATTGCATACCGGGTATATCTTGGCAATGGCGATATCAACAAATTGCAGGAAGCCAGCGACTATCTGGCTGAAATAAATATGAGCAATTTGGGTGGTTACGGCAGTAATGCCAGCAGTTTGAAGAAAACAGTCGAAGACTGCTTGGATTCCTACAACGAGCAAGTAGCTGCACAGGAACAGGCGGCGGCCGCGGCAGCCGCTGCGGCTGAGGCCAAGGCAAAGGGCAAACAGTCAGCAGCGCCATCGGGCCAAAAGGCAGCAGCCGCCGAACCGGCCGCCAATAACAAACCAGCGTCGGCGGAAAAAGTTTCCCAGCCGAAACAAAAAGCGGCACCCGTAGCACCATCCAAGCAGGCGGCACCGAAAAAATAAAAAGAGAATTGCATAATCATACAGTTTTTCTTGCAAAATAGAAAAAATGCTGTATAATATTTACTGCAACATGAATAAAAAGCAACGATATTTCAGGACGCGACGGAATGAAATATCGTTGCTTATTTTATGAAAGAAGGTACAAGGATGGAACGTGCGATAGAAAAAGATTCGGCACACAAAAAGGGATACTCCTGGAAAGAAACGGCAAAATTCCTTCTCTGCTCGGGCTTTGGCTGTTTTATGTTTTTGTTCCCTGTCAGTGGCGGGCAAAGTGATTTTAATACGACGCTGTCGGTGCTGACGGAGATGCTCGATAAGGCAATCCAGGCCAATTTGCCGTGGCTGCTGACGGCCATTGTGGTTTTTTCGGCCGTTGGCGCTTTGGCAGGACAGGTTTGGAAGCCGGTTTTTGTGAAAAAGTATGAATGGCTTGCTGAGCTCTTATTCGTTTCTAAGCCTTATATGGTAACGCGCCTGGTAGCGCTGTTTGTCACGCTTTGCGTCGTGCTGGGCGTTGGCCCTGAAGCTGTCCGCAGTGCGGATGTAGGGGAGAGCATGGTCGGGCTTTCGCAGACACTGGTCGCCTTGGCCATAACGCTGAGTTTTGTTCTGCCGTTTTTGACGGACTGCGGCATTATGGAATTTACGGGAATCTTGCTGAAACCGTTGATTCGTCCGCTGTTTCATGTCCCTGGCCGCGCGTCCGTAGACCTCATTGCTTCGTGGCTGGCCTCGTCGAATACGGCGGTGCTCATCACGGGCAACCAGTACAACAGCGGCTTTTACAGCAAACGTGAGGCCGCATCGATTATGACGAACTTTTCGCTCGTGTCGATTCCGTTCTGCATGGTCGTAGCTGAGACACTTCACGTTACGTCGCACTTTTTGCTGCTTTATGGTTCGGTAACGTTCATCGGTTTAATCCTGGCGGCAATTGGCGTCCGCATTCGTCCGCTCGTGTCGATTCCCGATTCCTTCCATGGCGAAAAGAAAATCAACGAGGAAGTGCCGAAAGACGCATCGCTCGTCCGTTGGGCCTGGGCTGAGGCATTGGGCAGAGCATCGAGATTCAGCTTGAAAGAAGCCCTTAAAGCAGGCGGCAAAATGACCGTCGGCATTATTCTCGACCTCATTCCGATCGTTATCGCCTGGGGAACCATCGGCACCCTGCTGGTAAATGAAACCAGCATCATGCAGTGGATTTCGTATCCGATGGGGGCTTATATGAGCCTCTTGGGCATTGAGGGAGCGTTTCAGATTGCGCCGGCGACACTGGTCGGCTTCATCGATATGTTCATTCCTGCGCTCATCACGAACCAGGATTTGCCCGAGACGACAAGATTCCTCGTGGCTGGGCTTTCGCTCGTGCAGATTATCTATCTGACGGAAGTCGGCAGTATCATCGTAAAATCAAACGTTGGACTCGATTTCAAAAAGCTCTTTGTCATTTTCCTTGAACGCACGATTATCGCCATTCCTTTGCTGGTGTTGGTAACGAAACTGTTATAACGAGGTATAAGAGGTATAAGGATGTCCTCCCTGTCAGAGAACAGGATTTTTGTCTGTCGTTGTAGAATATAGCGGAAAGACGATGAGGAAAGGCAGGAGGGATACCTATGAACAGGCTGATGCGGATTCTTTTCTTGGCAGGACTTTTGCTTGTCTTGCCAGTGGGGTGTTTGCAGGCTGCAGGCTATGAGGAGGAAAGCCAGCAGGAAGATTTCGCTTATCAGGTGTTGTCACTTGTCAATCGGGAACGGGAAAAAGAGGGGCTTGACCCCGTGATGCTGGCACCGGATCTGATGGAGGCCGCAGCCGTGCGGGCTGAAGAATTAACGGAACGCTTTTCCCATACGCGGCCCAATGGAAAGTCTTGCTTTTCCGTGATTGCAAGGAAAAAGCGGACGGTGGGCGAAAACATCGCGGCTGGCCAGCCGACGCCCGAGGACGTCATGGACTGCTGGCTAAACAGCCCCGGCCATCGTGCCAACATCCTGAACCCCGACTTCCGCGAACTCGGAGTCGGCTATCTCTACCGGGAGGGAGAAGAGTATCGGCACTATTGGGTGCAGTTATTCCGCGGATAATAAATAAAACCGGGCTGACCATGAAAAGGTCAACCCGGTTTTATTCATTCGGTGATGGATATATTGTTTTCTTTGGCAAAGGCTATGATCCGGTCTTTTGACCAGTCAAATATATTTTGACGTAAAAGGGCTGACGCTTTGAGGTCAGCCCCGTGGATTAATAGCATTCCTTTTGTACAAGTTTTTGATATTCTTCAAGCAGTGCTTTGGCAATTGGGCCGGGGGTGCCGGTGCCAATTTTTTGGCCGTCGATTTCGATGACGGGGGTGACTTCGAGGCTGGTACTGGTGGCGAAGGCTTCGTCAGCGGTCAGGGCAAATTCCGGCGTGAAGGCTTTTTCAACGACGGTGTAGCCGAGTTTCGGAATGATTTCTTCCATTAGAATAGAGCGGGTAACACCTTTTAAGATATAGTTATCTGTCGGATGCGTCCAAATCAGGCCGTCTTTTACGATGAAGAAGTTGCTGCTCGAGCCTTCGGTGATGAGGTTGTTGTCTTTGCGGAACTGAATGGTTCCGTCGACACCTTTGTCGTGGGCGGCCTGTTTGGCAAGGACATTGCCGAGCAGGTTGAGGCTCTTGATATCACAGCGGAGCCAGCGGATGTCTTCGCAGGTGATGCAGCGCATGCCGTTTTTTTGCTGCTCGGCATTTGGCGTTGATTCGTGAATGGTCATGGAAAGATTCGGGATGACCTGGTCTGGGAAGGCATGGGTGCGTTTGGACGTGCCGCGGGTGAACTGGAAGTAAATCGCGCCGTCTTTGATGCCGCTTTTCTCGATGAGGTCGTAGTGGATGGCTGTGAGTTCTTCATCCATGTAGGTGATCGGGATGCGCAGTTCACGCATGGAACGGCGGCAGCGGGCCAGATGACGGTCCAGGGCAAAGCATTTGCCGTTATAGACACGCGTGACTTCGTAGATGCCATCGCCAAACTGATAGCCGCGGTCTTCGAGGTTTACTGATGCTGAATCAAGGGAGATGAATTGGCCATTAAAAAATCCATAGTCCATAGGAAATCCTCCAATCAATAAATGCTTCCTTTATTATAACGCGACTGCTTCTGTTTTGCCAAAGGCAATTGGCAAAATCAGGACATATGACATATTTTTTTCGAAAGAATTTTCGCATGCCTATTGGTTTTTGCGGCTTACCTTGATATAATGAAGAAGATGATTTGTGTTGACACATTGTTCTATGGTTTACACAATGACAAGCAGAAGTTGGAACAAGAAGGAGAAATGTGTAAATGAAACTTGTAGTGACAGTCGTCGGTAAAGACCGTGTCGGTATCATCGCGATGGTTAGTCAAATCCTCGCCGAGAACAATGTCAATATCCTGTCCATCAATCAGAACATCATGGATGGTTTCTTCAACATGATTTTGATTGCCGAAATCAGCAGCAGTAAAATCAAGCTGGTGGAACTGCAGAAGACGCTCAAGGAGCGCGGCCAGGAAATCAACGTCGACATTAAGGCACAGCATGAGGATATCTTTAACGTCATGCACAATATTTGACCGGTCAATTGTCAAATGTCAAAAGTCAGTGGTCAATTGACAAGTCAGATTTGACCGATTAGGAGGATTTTGAACCTGTGATAACAATAGATGACATTTTAGAAACCAATGCCATGATAACGGAGAATAAGCTCGACGTACGTACGATAACGATGGGCATTTCTCTCCGCGATTGTGCGCATCCGAATATCAATCAGTTCTGCCAGAACGTCTACGATAAGATTACGACGTCGGCGGAGTTTTTGGTAAAGACCGGTGAGGATATCGAGGCGGAATATGGCATTCCTATCATTCATAAGCGCATTTCGGTAACGCCGATTGCCATTGCTGCCGATGCCTGCAAGACGGATTCTTATGTTCCGGTCGCTGAGGCGATGGACCGTGCGGCCAAAGCCGTCGGTGTCAATTTCATCGGCGGTTTTTCGGCGCTGGTAGAGAAGGGCTTCACGCATGGCGACCGCGTGCTCATCAATTCGATTCCGCAGGCGCTGGCGTCGACGGATCTCGTTTGTTCGTCGGTAAACCTCGGTTCGACGAAGACGGGCATCAATATGGACTGTGTCCGTGAGATGGGTGAGGTCATCAAGCGCACGGCGGAGCTGACGCGTGATACGCAGGCACTTGGCTGCGCGAAACTCGTTGTATTCTGCAATGCGCCGGGAGATAATCCGTTTATGGCTGGTGCGTTCCATGGTGTCAGCGAGGCCGATAAGGTCGTAAGTGTTGGCGTCAGCGGCCCGGGCGTTGTAAAGCATGCGCTGGAAAATCTCAAGGGCGCAGACTTCACGGAGGTTGCTGAGACGATTAAGAAGACGGCGTTTAAGATTACGCGTGTCGGTCAGCTCGTGGCCCGTGAGGCATCGAAACGCCTCGGCGTACCGTTTGGCATTATCGACTTGTCGCTGGCGCCGACGCCGGCAGTCGGCGACAGTGTTGCCCGCATCATCGAGGAGATGGGCATTGAAAGCTGCGGTGCTCCGGGTACGACGGCGGCGCTGGCTCTCTTGAACGATGCGGTCAAAAAGGGCGGTCTTATGGCATCGAGCCATGTCGGCGGTCTTTCCGGTGCATTCATCCCGGTCAGTGAGGATGAGGGCATGATTGCAGCCATTAAGACTGGCAGCTTGTCGATTGAGAAACTCGAGGCTATGACTTGCGTCTGCTCGGTTGGTCTTGATATGATAGCGATTGAGGGCGATACGTCGGCAGCGACGATTTCCGGCATCATTGCCGATGAAGCGGCTATCGGCATGATTAACAACAAGACCACGGCGGTCCGCGTTATCCCGGTTCCGGGCGCGAAGGTCGGCGATATGGTTGAGTATGGCGGCCTTTTGGGCTACTGCCCGATTGTACCGGTCAAGAACCAGTACAGCTCGGATGCCTTTATTGCCCGCGGCGGCCGAATCCCGGCACCAATCCGGAGCCTGACGAACTAAAATATTATAGCCTTCCCTGCGGGGAAGGCTTCTTTATTCGGAAGATAGAAGGTGTAAGAATGAGGGTTACGAAGAAGGTCAAGGAAGAACAGCTGGCCATTTTGGAGGAAACCTATCGGGGCGCCAAGCCGGAACTCATTTTTTCGAATGCCTTTGAGCTTTTGATTGCGGTGATTTTATCGGCGCAGTGCACCGATAAGCGGGTCAATGTGACGACGGCCCGTTTGTTTCAAAAGGCGGCAACCCCTGAAGCAATTCTGGCGTTGGGATTAGCGCAGCTCGAAGACGAGATTCGCGACTGCGGTCTTTTCCGCAACAAAGCCAAGAATATCATGGCGGCCTGCCAGATTCTTTGCGAGAAGTTTGGCGGACAGGTGCCCGATTCGTTTGCGGATTTGGAATCATTGCCGGGGGTCGGGCGCAAGACGGCCAATGTCGTCATGAGCGTGGCGTTTCATCATCCGGCCATTGCGGTGGATACGCATGTGTTCCGCATCAGCAACCGGCTGAAGCTGGCCACGGGAACGACGCCGCTCGAAGTAGAAAAAGAACTGCAACGGGTAATTCCGCGCGCGAAGTGGTCGGATGCCCATCATTGGCTTATCTGGCATGGCCGTAAAATCTGCAAGGCCCGGAAACCGCTCTGCGGCACTTGTCCGCTGGCCGATGTCTGCCCGAGTGCGCTGGCAGAATGATTTTTTCTGAAATGAGATGATTGAGTGAAATACCGTAAAGCAACATTTGATGATGTCGAGGCAATTTATGAACTGGTGTCGGATTACGCAACCGATGGCGTGATGCTGGCCCGTTCGCGTAATACCCTTTACGAGACGCTGCGCGATATGGTCGTGGCGGAAAATGACGAAGGGGAGATTGTAGGCGTTGGCGGCCTTCATGTGATTTGGGACCGTCTGGCCGAAATCCGCACGATGGCGGTCTCGCCGAAGATGACCCGTCAGGGAATCGGTGCTGAGATTGTGACGCGTCTCATTGACGAGGGAAAGGTCCTGGGCGTGGAGAAGTTTTTCACCCTGACGTATAAGCCAGGGTTTTTCCAGACGCTGGGGTTCCGTACGATTACCAAAGAGGAACTCCCGCATAAGGTCTGGAAGGAATGCATCGACTGTCCGAAGTTCCCGAACTGCGATGAAATCGCCATGATTCGCGACTGATGAAATAAATGTGTTTCACTGATGGAATAGCTTTACAAACTATTTACAAAAAACTATTGACATTGTGACGCTATCTTGATATATTATAAAGCAACAAGTGAAATGCATGGACGGAGAGAAGTAAATCGCAGGACTTCCTAAGAGAGCGGCGGGTTGGTGTGACGTCGTGGAGGACGCGATGGAAATACACTCCCGAGCAGCAGGCTGAACCATGAGTAGGCCGCGCCGGATGCCACCGTTATCATAGGCTAGGATATGTCAGTATCCGAATAGAGAGGCTTGCATCAGCAAGCAGGGTGGTACCACGGGTATATCAGCTCGTCCCTGTAGAGGGGCGGGCTTTTTCTATTTCCAGTTATTGTAACGCGATTATTAACCAGCGTGCATCACAAAACCATTTGGAGGGAATGAATATGATTATTGTAATGAGTCCAAACGCAACGAAAGAAAACCTTGATAAAGTTATCCATAAAGTAGAGGCCGCCGGCCTCAAGGTCCATGTCTCGACGGGTGAGGAAGTCACGATTGTCGGTGTCATTGGCGACAAGAAGAAAATCGCCGGCCTCGAGATGAATATGATGGAGGGCGTGGAGAAAACCGTCCGCATCACGGAGAAATACAAATTGGTCAGCCGCACCTGGCATCCGGAGGATTCTGTTGTCGATGTTGACGGTGTGAAAATCGGCGGTGAGGAAATCGTCGTTATGGCAGGCCCTTGCTCGGTGGAGAGCATCGAACAGCTCCGCGAGGCAGCCAAGGCCGTTAAGGCTGGCGGCGCACAGTTCCTGCGCGGCGGTGCGTTCAAGCCGCGCACGAGCCCGTATGATTTCCAGGGCCTGGCCGAAGAGGGCCTCAAGATGCTGCGTCAGGTAGCCGATGAGGAAGGTCTCAAGGTTGTAACGGAAATTGTCGATAAGGACGATATCGAACTCGTTGGCAAATATGCCGATGTTTATCAGGTCGGCGCCCGCAACATGCAGAATTTCCAGCTGCTGAAGGCACTCGGTCATGCCAAGAAGCCGGTAATGCTCAAACGCGGCTTGTCGGCAACGATCAGCGAGTGGCTCAATGCGGCTGAGTACATCATGGCTGGCGGCAACGAGCAGGTTATCTTCTGTGAGCGCGGTATCCGCACCTATGAGACGTTTACGCGCAATACGCTTGACCTCAGTGCAGTGGCAGCCATCAAGGAGCTTTCGCATCTGCCGATTATCGTTGACCCGAGCCATGGCACGGGCCGCTGGCAGATGGTTAAACCGATGGCACGAGCTGCCGTAGCCGCTGGCTGTGACGGTCTTATCATCGAGGTTCATCCGCATCCGGAAGTTGCTCTTTCCGATGGCGACCAGAGTCTTACGCCGAAAAACTTCGACCGCCTGATGGAAGATTTGGGCAAGATTGCGGAAGTCATGGGCCGGAAATTATGAGCGGTAAGCGGATAAATCTGGCCATCATTGGCGTAGGCCTTATCGGCGGTTCGTTGGGCCTATGCCTTAAGGACAAGATGGGCGAGGATATCTATATCACGGGTCTTTGCCGCACGCAGCAGTCGATGGACAATGCGATGAAGCTTGGTGCTGTTGACTATGCAACGGCGGATATCGAAGCTGTGGTCAAAGAGGCCGATATTGTCTTTTTGAGTCCGCCTGTCCTGCAAATCGTGCCGATGGTGGAAAAAATCCTGCCCTATCTGAAAAAAGGTGCCATCCTTACCGATGCGGGCAGTACGAAGCAGTACATTTGGCAGCATTTGCAGAAAATCCTGCCCGAGGATGTCTACTATATCGCCGGGCATCCGATGACAGGCCGTGAAAAAAGCGGTGTTACGGCGGCGCAAAAGGATCTCTTTGTCGGCAAGGCTTATGTGATTGTCGAGGATACCGGCGCGCCGAAGGAAGCCCACGAAAAACTCATGGGAGTGCTTCGCCATACCGGCGCCAACTTCACGACGATGGATATTGCCAAGCACGACCGTTGTGCTTCGGTTATCAGCCATGTGCCCCATGTGACGGCGGCGGCGCTTGTCACGCTTTTAAACCGCACGGGCGGCGATTTGGATTCCTGCATCAAGCTGATTGGCGGTGGCTTCAAGGATACGACGCGCATTGCGTCATCCAACGCGGATATGTGGGCCGATATCTGTATGACCAACAGCGAGGCAATCGCCAAGAATCTCAAGCAGCTCCAGGCGATTCTTGGGGACGTCATCACGGCCTGTGAGACGGGCGACCGCCAGGCTGTTCACGATTATTTTGCCGCGTCGAAGGCACGGCGTGACAGTCTGCTGGAAAATGCAACGAAAAAATTTGACCCGAATTAACAAAGAAAGTCTTCCCGGCTGGGAAGGCTTTTCTTTTTGCGGGAAACCGTGTACAATAAAAAAGAATGCAAAAACGGAGGCAATACTATGAAAGTAAAACTTAACGAACTGGCGGCTGCCATGCGGGAATCCGATGTGCGGCAGAGCTATGTTGATATCGCCAAGGGCAAAGTCATCGTGCTCGAAGATGATATGGGCGAGGAAGAAGCGCTGGACCATGTCTTTGACATCGAGGAGGATTGGGAGCACTATATTCCGCTGCCCAATGTCATCGATGACGATATGCCGGACATCATGCGCGGGTTTGCCGAATCCTGTCCGCGTGAGGATACCAAGGCGCGTTTACTGGAAGTCCTGGCCGGGCCGGGAGCTGTGGCGAAGTTTCATCATCAGGTAAAACATCTGCTGCTGAAGGCAAGCTGGGAAAATTACCTGACCGGACGGCTGGTAGAGATTGCGCGCGACTGGTGCGAGGAAAATCAGCTGGAATATGAAGATGAGGAGCGGTGACAATGCAAAAGAGAAACCTGTCAAAGGTTGTGGCGGTAATGCTGGCAGCCTCCTGCGTGGCACTTCCTGTGCAGGCGTTGGCTGCCGGGGCGGCTGTAGACTATGCGAAGCTTTATGCTGGTGTGGATTATCAGAATAAGACGACGTGTGTCATCGGGCCGGAGAGCCAGAATATGGATTCTGTCGGTGCGACGATTGGCTACGCCTACCTCAAGTCGAAACTTGGTATGGCAACGGAGCCGCGCGTGGCGGCCCCGCTTAATCGCGATATGAGCTATATGCTGGAGTATTTCCACATCCCGCAGCCGGCTGTTATGAATGATGCGGCTGGCCAGCAGGTTATTCTCGTTGACCACAGCAGTTATGCAGCTGCCATAAATGGTATGAAAAAGGCCCGCATTGTCGAGGTCATTGACCGTCACAATCTGGGCGGCTTAGAATCCGGCGGATTTGTTTACTACCGCAACATCCCGACGGCGGCGACGTCTTCGATTGTCTATCTTTCCTTCAAGGAAACAGGCGTTGAAGTGCCGAAGGCAATTGCCGGTGTCCTGTTTGCCGGGGTAATGTCGGCAACGGACAATCTGCAGGGCAGCAACGTGACGGCGCTTGACCGTCAGGCTTATGATGAGCTCAAGGGAATCGCTGGCGTTAAGGATATCAGCGTCTTCCATAAGGAACTGGAGAAGGCCGCCTTTACGCATGAGGGCATGAGTGACAAGGAAATCTTCGAGACGGATTGCAAGGATTATGTCGTAAAGGATTGGGCAATGACTATCAGCCAGCTCGAATGCTTGAATGATGAAGAATTTTCGCAGATGAAATCCCGCATGCTGGCATATATGAATAAGATTCCTGACCGCAATGCCGGCATGCTCTACTTCCTCGTGCTCAAAAACCGCAGCACGGGTGCAGCCGAACTCCTGTATACGGGAACGATGGCGGAAGCCGTCGCCAAGAAGGCTTTTGCCGGGGCCGATGCAAACCATGCTGTCCTTAAAAATAATGCGGACCGCAAGCGTGATGTCGAGCCAGCAATCCGTACGGAATTGGAACGTTATATGCAATACTGATGCTTTAGCGATAGCAAAAACCGCGCAGCTTTGTAAACTGCGCGGTTTTTGTGTGAAGTTTTTGCCAGAACCTGTTCAAAATGATATAATTACGATTGTATGATTTTTTTAGACGCGGCAGGTGTATTGGCATGTGCCCAAACAGGAGGTGTCTTTTTTGACACAGTTTGATAAACGAAACATTTCCATGATGATGGATTTTTATGAAATGACCATGGCGAATGGCTATTTCCAGGATCATGATAAAGACGTACAGGTGGCATTTGACGTATTTTATCGCGCCAATCCCGACAAGGGCGGCTTTGCGATTTTTGCTGGCTTGGAGCAAATCATCGAGTACGTGGAAAACATGGAATTTTCGAAAGAAGATGTGGAATACTTCCGTCAGCAGCATATCTTCTCGGAAGCGTTCCTGCAGTATTTGGAAAACTTCCATTTCTCCGGCGATATTTATGCTCTGCCGGAAGGCACGATCATGTATCCGAATGAACCATGCATCACGGTAGTGGCTCCGCTTATCGATGCGCAGCTGGTCGAAACGGCAATTCTCGCGCAAATCAATCATCAGTCTTTGATTGCGACGAAAGCCCGCCGCATTGTAAAAGCGGCCGATGGCCGGGCAGTATCGGACTTTGGCGCGCGTCGGGCACATAACATGGATGCGGCAACCTATGGAGCCCGTGCGGCTTATATCGGCGGCGTAGTTGGTACGGCGACGGTATCGGCAGGTCAGATGTTCAACATTCCGATTTCGGGCACGATGGCGCACAGCTGGGTTATGTTCTACAAGGATGAGTATACGGCTTTCAAGAAATATGCGGAGACTTATCCGGATGCAACGGTGCTGCTCGTAGATACCTATGATGTTATCCATTCGGGCATCCCGAATGCCATCCGCGTGGCGCATGAGGTCTTGGAGCCTATGGGCAAGCGCCTCGTCGGCATTCGCATCGATTCGGGTGATTTGGCGTACCTGTCCAAACGCGTGCGCAAGATGCTTGATAATGCCGGTTTGGAAGACTGCAAGATTGTCGTCTCGAACAGCCTCGATGAATTTACGGTCACGTCGCTTTTGAATCAGGGGGCCTGCATCGACAGCTTCGGTATCGGCGAACGCCTGATTACGGCTAAATCCGAGCCGGTATTCGGTGCGGTGTACAAGCTGGCTGCCGTGGGCGAGAATGGGGAATTTGCACCGCGCATCAAGGTTTCGGAAAATATCGAGAAAATCACGAATCCGGGCCTTAAAGATCTCTATCGCGTCTATGATGCCGATGGTCATGCGGTGGCTGATATGCTGGCGGTGTGCGGGGAACCAATCGATCTTTCGAAGCCGTTCCGTTATGTCGACCCAGTCAAGCCGTGGAAGAACCGTACTTTCGAGGGCTGCACCATCAAAAATCTGCGCAAGCTCTATGTGCGTCAGGGCAAGCGCACGGAAGATCTGCCGACGCTTGACGAAATCCGCACGTATGTCAAGCAACAGCTCGACAACGAGATTTGGGAAGAGGAGCAGCGCTTCGAAAATCCGCACCGCCATTATCTCGATATGACGCCGGCTTACTACGAGCTCAAGATGGAGCTGTTGTCTAAGACGCGCGAAGAGCACGCCTGAGCCTGGCTGACAGGTAAGCCAAGACGGTGACAAGATTCGGAGGGATTTGTGATGCTTACGGGAACGACCAAAAATCTTGCGGTAATCGGCTGGCCAATAGCGCATTCGCTCTCGCCGGTTTTACAGAATGCAGCTATTGAAAAGGCAGGTCTGGATTACGTTTATACCGCATTGCCGGTAAAACCGGAGGACTTGCCGGCAGCGGTGCAGGGCTTGAAGGCGTTGCAGTTTCGCGGCTGGAATGTCACGATTCCGCACAAGACGGCGATCATGCCCCTATTGGATGCTATTGATGAGGATGCGCGCATCATTGGAGCGGTCAATACGGTTGTCAATGATGAGGGCTGTTTGACAGGGTATAATACTGATGTAACAGGTTTTATCGAGGCGCTTTTGGCTGCGGGATTTGCACCGCAGGACAAGACGGCAGTGCTCCTTGGCGCAGGCGGCGCCGCCCGTGCTGTGGTCTGGGGCCTTATCAAGGCGGGCGTTACGGCTATCCATATTGGCGTGCGCAGCCCCAAGAAAGTCCAGCCGCTGGTTGACGAGTTCAGCACCTATGGCACGCTTACGGTCAGCCATTGGGAACAGGCAGACTTTGCCGCAAAACTTGCGGCGGCTGACTTGCTGGTCAATACGACACCGCTGGGCATGTTCCCGCAAACGAATGCCATGCCGCCCGTTGACTGGTCAAACGTCAAGGCGGATGCCTTTGTCTACGATATTATCTATACGCCCGCGGAAACGCGTTTACTGCGCGAGGCGCGCCTGCATGGACATCCCACGCTCAATGGCGAGGACATGCTCGTCGGCCAGGGTGCGGCTGCCTTTAGCAAATGGACGGGGGTACAGCCTGATATTGAATGCATGAAGGTTAAGCTGCGGGAAGCATTGGCGACATGATAACAGAATACATGGTTAATCCATAAAAAACAAGGAACAGCATCATCCACTAGGGGGATGCTGTTTTTTTTGTACCAAGCACAATTTTTTTTACGTTTGTTTACAAAACTGTTTTCTCGTGATGTGCTTGTTGGTAAGTGGAGTAAGTTGGGGGGAGGCCAAGTCTGTATATCGGCAGCCAGTTATTTTTGACACGGATATTGGTAACTCGACCGATGATCTTTATGCTATGGATTTGCTTTACAAAATGGCTCGAAACGGGAAGGTGGATATCAAGGGAATCGTAGTAGATCGTCAGGGTGAGGGATTTGCTGCGCTGGCGGATATTATGAACACTTATTATGGATTCCCGGATATCCCTATCGGTGTAGAACGGCATGGTGTGGCAAACAGCAGGCTCTATATCGATTACCGCCTGTTGGATGATTTGAAAATGGCTGATGGTAGCAAGATGTTTGCCCGCACGGACAAAGATTTTCGGGATAATCTGGATGGGTATAAACTTTATCGCAAATTGTTGGCTGAAGCTAACGATCGTTCTGTTAAAATTATGGGCATTGGTTTTGTGTCCAGTTTGGTGCAGTTGTTGGAATCGGGGCCGGATGAATATTCGGATTTACCGGGCAGAGAACTGGTAAGGCGTAAGGTGGATTCTCTTTATTTTATGGCGACAAAGCTGGGGAAAGCAAAGATCCAGGCTATAACCTGCAGTATGATCTTTCTTTGAGCAGACGCTTTTTGAGTGAATGGCCAAGGGAGGTAAAAGTGTATCTTTCTCCAAGTCCTGTGGGAGGAGCTATCGAGTATCCAGCGGAGACTGTCATGAAGGATTTGGCCGCTTTTGCTGTGCATCCCATCAAGGAAGTTTATCGCAACAAGGATTGCAATACAGGTCAAAAGATGTGGGATTATCTTTGTGTGGTCAATGCGGTGGAACCGAAACGCTTTTCTTATTCTCAGCCAGGGTTTGTTTCCTTGAATGAAGTGGGGGAGATTTGCTATACCGAGGATCGCCAGGGCAATTTTGTCTATCAGTTGCCGGGCGATAAAATATGGAATGAAAATATGTTGGACTTCTTACGATTTTATGGTAAGTAAGAGGCGGAAGAATAAATTGATGGAAGGGGCTGTGAAAGAAAATAGCCCCTTTTTGTGCGTGCTTTTTTATGAGTGGATGGTACAGGTTTCGATTGGTGATAAGCAGGATTTTCATGATATTTATAGAAACTAGGAAGATGTAGGTAATGTTTTTGCCGATAACGAAGTGGACGTGGATGATGCCTGACTGATTGTCTTGTAGATTGCATGGAGTGAAAAACATGAGTGAGAGCAAAGAAATCAAAGAAAACCAAGAATTTACAGCAACGGAGGAAATCAGGGAAAGTGTAGATACAAAAGCCTCCCCAACGGAGGATAGCAGGGAAGAAAAGCAACTAACGTCCCAGATAGCTGAAGGCGGCTTGGCCAATCAGGAGGCGCAGGAATACCAAGGGGAAAAGCGGAAAAATGTTGTCATTGTCATGTGTAAATACAGTGTGGTGGTGAAGGGAATCGAGCGGAAACTCAAAGAGCTTGGCTGCAAAGTATCCATTATCACGCAGGAAAATGATACGATTCCTCAGATTGATGAAGAAAGAGAATCGCAGCTATTTATTATTTACCTACCGACGAAGATTATGGACGACATGCTTAAATTCAATTGGCTGGAGCATATTTATAATGCGATTTATGAAATGAAAGGCGAAATCCTTGTAATCGGGGATAAGTGGGATCGGGAGGATTTGGCTGGCCGGATTTTTGATATGCTCCATGTTGGCTGGCTCGATAGACCGTTGAAGATGGAAGAATTGGAACTGGCGGTGACGGAAGGGATACTGCCGCGCTCTGGGGATAAGCGCAAAAAGCATATACTCGTCGTGGATGACGATCCGTCATATGCGAAAATGGTGCGGGAGTGGTTGAAGGATGTCTATCAGGTAAGCATCGTTACTGCCGGGATACAGGCGATTACGTTATTGGCCAAAAACACTGTGGACTTGATTCTTTTGGATTATGCTATGCCGGTGGTCGATGGACCGCAGGTACTCCAGATGCTGCGGCAGGAAAAGTCTACCCGGGGGATTCCCGTGGTGTTCCTGACGGGAGTCGGCACGAAGGAAGAGGTAGAACGGGTCTTGCAGCTCAAGCCGAATGGCTATGTCCTCAAATCCACCACGCGAGAGAAACTGCTGAACTATCTGCAGACAAAGCTCTGAGCGCGCTGATGGAGGGAGACTGGGGACTTTATGGAAACCATTATGCAAATCAATGGTGTGGTAAATAACTTTGTCTGGGGACCTCCGGGGCTTACCCTGCTGGTCGGGACAGGGATTTATCTGTCCATTCTGCTTAAACTGCCGCAGATCCGCTATTTTTTTCCGGCATTAGCGGAAGTGGTACGGTTTCGGAAAAAAAGTGAAAAGGATAAGGGCATTCCTGCTTTTGCGGCAATGGCTACCGCGCTGGCTGCGACGGTGGGGACGGGCAACGTCGCTGGTGTGGCAACGGCGCTTCATCTGGGAGGTCCTGGGGCGCTGGTATGGATGCTCATTTCGGCGTTCTTTGGCATGTGCACGAAGTTTGCTGAGGTCACGCTGGCTGTCCATTTCCGTAAAGAGGACGAGCATGGCGACTGGCGTGGCGGGCCGATGTATGTCTTGGAGTACGGGCTCGGGGCATGGGGCGGTATATGGAAACCGATAGGAAAGCTGCTGGCCGTCCTGTTTGCTTTGTTTGTCCTCATGGCTTCCTGGGGGATGGGGGCGGCAGTTCAGGCAAATTCCGTAGCAGAAGTGCTATTCATGGGCTGGGATGTGGATCATCTGTACAGCGGCGTCATGATAGCAGTGGCGGTAGGGCTGGTTATCATTGGCGGCCTTACGAGCCTTTCCCGGGTGGTCGTGCTTGTTGTTCCGTTCATGATCGTTTTCTATATGGTAAGTGCCGGTATCATACTGGCAGGCCATATAGCGCAAATACCTGCGGTGGTCGCTAATGCGTTCCAGCTGGCTTTTCATCCGGAGCCATCTGTCATGGCGGGAGGCGTGGCAGGCTGGTGCGTGATGGAAGCCATCCAGCGCGGCGTTGCGCGCGGTGCCTTTTCTAATGAAGCCGGGATGGGGTCTGCTCCAATGGCTTATGTCACGGCAAATAATACTCATCCGGTTCAGGTGGGGTTCTATGGCATTGTGGAAGTGTTTGTGGATACTTTCGTAATCTGCACCATTACGGGTCTGGTCATTCTTGTGACTGGGACGATGACGTATGCACCGGAACTTACCGGCGCGCAGCTGGCGCTACGGTCTTTTGAACTTGCGCTGGGAACGGCCGGCAAGTATCTGCTTTCCATTGGCGTGATACTTTTTGCGGTCACGACGATACTCGGATGGTATTGGTATGCAGAGACGGCCGTGACGTATCTTTTGGGCATACGGTTCGAGTCGGTTATAAAACTATTGCTGCTGGTGATGATAATCGTTGGTGCATCGGGCCTGCAGTTATTTGACGCCCCAGGTTATGAATTTTTGAATCATATCTGGAATATCTCGGACACACTCAACGGTCTTATGGCACTTCCAAATCTGATTGGCTTGTTGCTGCTTTCGCAGACGCTCCGGCGCATCGTCAGGGATTACGATGCGCAAACGGTAGAGGATATGCCGGCAGGAAAGCTATGCGTCAAGGAGTGGCGGGGCAGGCTGGTGATGGCTGCCTGCGCAGTCCTGCTGCCATTGGCCATAGTTGCCTGGAGGGGCGGAGGGCAGGAGACCGTCCATAAGCAGGATGTATCCCTGCAAATGGTAATGGATAGTGGAAGGTTTGTCTTTGGTGTCGATGACTGCTTCCCGCCGATGAGTTATATGAACGCTGACGGTGAACTGGTCGGTTTTGATATTGATCTGGCCCGTGAGATTTGTTCTCGGATGGGCGTTGCATGTGTGATGCAGCCCATCCCCTGGAAAGACAAGGACGCGGAGCTGGCTGAACGCAGGATAGACTGTATCGCCAGCATGTCTGTGCCGTTGCAGCCGCTGGAGAACATGTGCCTGTCGGAAGCATATGTCAACGATAATCTGGTCTTTGTCGTCCGTGGCGATAGCCGCATTATGTGGATGCGTGACCTCAAGGGAAAGGTGTTGGGAGTGCAGGCCGGTTCCACTACCTTTGATGCGCTTCAGGCGTCGGATTTATACAAGGATGTTACAGTCGTTCCGCTGGAGGATAATATGTCAGTTCTCCGACAGGTGAGGGAGAAAAAACTCGATGTGGGATTAGTGGATTCCCTGGCTGCGTTTTATTTTATCCGTTCGAACAAGGAGCGTTATTTTATTCTTCCGGAAAGCCTTAGTGAAGAGGATCTGGCCATAGGTTTCCGCGCGGAGGACAAGGAGCTGCGCAACGAAGTGCAAAAAATCCTCAGTGAAATGAAAGCAGATGGAACTTTGGGGAAAATATCCCAAAAGTGGTTTGAAAGCGATATTATGATTGTTCGCTAGGCTCTGTCAGGAGGAAGAATATGGATGAAAAAAAAGAGAAAAAAGCCGATTCTGTCCTGAAACGAGTAGATGTGACAACGATTATCCTCTTGTTTTTCCTGGCAGTGGTCATGGCTTATTACACGATGCTTCAGGCGGAGATGAAACAGAATATCATCGCCGAACGGGAGGTTATTGCCACAAAATCAGCTAATCAGATCAATGAGTATCTTTCCACAGGTGTGGATATCATAAATGTGGCATCTTACACCTTGGATGATATGATCCGCAAGGGGCGCTCGCATGAGGAGATGCTTGAGTTCCTGCTGAACCAGTCGGCTGCTACCGAGCATATCACCAAGGGAAATTCGGAGGGGATATATGCTGTCGTAGAGGATGTTTTCCTCGATGGGACCGGCTGGATTCCCTATGATGGTTATGTCCCGCAAAAACGGCCCTGGTATGGCGGTGCGATGGCAAACATCGGGGAGGTTGCTGTCGTTGACCCTTATCTTGATGCGAAAACCAATACGATGATGATTACGCTGGCCAAGTCGCTTTGTGATGTGAAAAGCGTGGCGGCGATGGATTTTTCGCTGGGGTATCTGCAGAATATGACGGAGGAACTGGCGGTTAATGGCGATTCGGATATTGAAATCGTCATGGACCGTAATTATCAGGTGGTAGCCCATTCCGACCGTGGGGAAGTGGGGAAAAGCTATCTTACCGAGGAAGGCACGTTTGGCCGGGCACTGGTCGATAAGCTGCGTTCCTCGGAGGAAAGATATTTTTCCTTCCGGTATGGCGATGCGGAGTATATCGTTTATACGATGCCGGTGGCAAATAGCTGGCGCTGCCTGTCTGTGTTTGATGCGACAGCCACCTTTGCCCAGCTTAGGAGAACCTTGGTCTTGACGATTTTCGTGCTGCTGCTGGTCGTTTCTATCTTGTTGTTTATCATGACCCATTATGAGCAGAAGGCCCGCCTGGCCCAGGAGTATAACCAGAAAGCGGAAAATGCGGCCGCTGCCAACGAAGCCAAGTCGGCGTTCCTGTCGAATATGTCGCACGAGATACGCACGCCGATCAATGCGGTGCTCGGAATGAACGAGATGATCCTGCGTGAGAGCAGTGAACCGAATGTTATCGAGTATTCGGAAAATATCCGTACAGCGGGCAATACTTTGCTGGGGCTTATCAACGATATCCTTGATTTTTCCAAGATCGAGGCGGGAAAGCTGGAAATCATCCCGGTCGAGTATGATCTTTCTTCCATGCTTAACGATTTGGTGAATATGGTCCATACCCGCGCTGACGTCAAGGGACTTGCTCTTGTGGTGGATTTCGACCAGGAAACGCCAAAATGCCTCTTTGGCGATGAGGTCCGCGTCAAACAGGTCATTACGAATATCCTGACCAATGCGGTAAAATATACGGAAAAAGGCAGTGTGACGCTTACGGTGGGGTTCGAGCGTATTGCAGCTGAGCCGGACAGCGTGCTGCTGCTGGTGGCTGTCAAGGATACTGGTATTGGTATCAAGCCAGAGGATAGGGAAAAGCTGTTTTCCAAGTTCGAACGCATTGAAGAAAAGCGCAATCGCAATATCGAAGGTACCGGCCTGGGGTTGGCGATTACGCTGAATTTGCTGGAAAAGATGGATTCAGCCCTGCAGGTGGAAAGTACGTATGGAGTTGGTTCCACGTTCTTCTTCAAGCTGCGGCAGCGCGTGGTCAAGTGGGAGCCGTTGGGCGACTACAAAGCCGCGTATCAGGCACTGCTCAAAGGGTATAAGAAATATCAGGAAAAATTCACGGCACCCGATGCCATGGTCTTGATGGTGGACGACAATCCGATGAATCTGACCGTGTTCAAAAGTCTGGTAAAGAAGACGAAAATCAAGGTCGATACGGCGAGCAGTGGCGATGAGGGTCTGCTGCTGACCCAAGAGAAGAAATACGACATAATTTTCCTTGACCATATGATGCCGCATAAGGATGGTATTGAGACGCTGCACGAGCTGAAGGCGCAGCAAGCTGGACCCAATGCGGATACGCCGGTAATCTGTTTGACTGCTAATGCGATTTCTGGGGCAAGAGAGCAGTATATCGCGACTGGCTTTGATGACTATCTGACCAAGCCCATTGATGCAGGCCGCTTAGAAGAGATGCTGCTTGACTATCTGCCAGAAGGAAAAATCCAGGCGGCAGGAGTAGACGCGGCCGTGCAGCAGGAAAATCTGGCGATACCGGAAAATTTGGAACCTCTCAAGGGACTGGCTTGGTTGGATCTGGCACTTGGTATAAAAAATAGTGGTTCTGTGGAAGGTTATTTGCCGCTTTTGAAGATTTTCTATGATTCCATTGAGGAAATGGCTGCGGACATCGAGGGCTTCTATGCCGAACGCAATCTAAACGACTATACCATCAAGGTGCATGCCCTCAAGAGCTCGGCAAGGATTATTGGTGCCAAGGATTTTGGCGAAGAAGCACAGATGCTGGAAAATGCGGGCAAGGCTGGGAATATGGACTATATCCGGGCGCATCATGAGGATTTCCTCGAGACGTATCGGGGCTTCAAGGTGCAGCTGGCGGCGGTCTTTGGCACTGGGCAGCCTGCGCTGGAGGCGGAAAAGCCAGAGGCAGATAATGAGCTGATGGAAAGTGTTTACGAAGAATTGCGGGCGGCGGCAGAGGAAATGGACTGTGACCGCCTGGAAGATATTTTTACGGAAATGGAGGCGTATTGCATTCCAGCGAAGGAGGAAGAGCTCTATCAGAAACTTAGACAGGCTGCTGCGCATTATGATTATGATACCATTGTGACGTTGCTTGACGAGCAATAAGACGGGAAGAAGATAGGTGATAGCTATGGGATATTGGATTGTAGTAGTGGATGACGATGCAATGGCGCTGACACATGTCAAAAATATCCTGCGTGAGCAGGATATGCGTGTCAGCTGTCTGCGCTCTGGGCAGGATCTGTTGAAATTCATGACGAAAAACGCGCCGGATCTTGTCCTGCTCGATATTCAGATGCCGGAAATGGATGGATTTGAAACCTATCAGGAGTTGCGGCGAATAGAAGAGGAAACGGGACGAGAACCCACTCCAATCATTTTTTTGAGCGGAATGGAAAACAGCGAGGCAGAACGGCGCAGCTTGGAGCAAGGTGCTTCTGATTTTATTCGCAAACCTGTTCACAAAGGAATCCTAGTAAAGCGCATTCTGAATGCAGTCAAGCATACCAAGGATATCGAGAATCTGAAAGAAGAGGCAGCCGTTGACAAGCTGACAGGGTTTTTGAATAAAGCCGCAGGGACGGTCAAACTGACAAAACTTTGCGAAGAACGGGCGGGCATGTTGATGATTTTGGATCTCGACAATTTTAAGCAGGTCAACGATATTTATGGCCATAGCATGGGGGATAAATTTTTAATGGCCTTTGCCAATGTGATCAAGCGCAACATCCGGGCGGAGGATGTCATGGTAAGAATTGGCGGAGACGAGTTCATGGGCTTTTTTGGTAATATGAACGAAGAAAGTGCGCTGGCCAGCTTGCACCACCGGCTGAATGATCAGCTGCTTAAGGAGGCCGTCCGGTTGGCGGGAACAGGTTTTGTTATTCCGCTGAGCATTTCCATAGGTGCTGCGTTGGTTCCGGAACAGGGGCGGAATTATGAGATGTTATTCCCCTTAGCGGATAGTGCCCTTTACCGGGTCAAGCAAAGTGGCAAAAACGGCTGCCGGATATATGGGCAGGATGGAGAAAATGATCTATCCTGCGATAACGATATCAAAAAGGAGTTTGCGCATATCACGCAGATCGTTGAACGTTGGCATAGCCGTGGGGGAGCCTTGTTGCTGAATTTGGAACAATTTGCGATGTTTTACCGGTTTATCCGGCAATTCTACAAGAGATACGGTGGCATGATTGTCAAGTTGATATTTATCCTATCTGAGAAAGATACAGTGGGGGAACGTTCGTATAGTCTATTGGAAGCTGCCGATAAGTTTGGACTTTGCCTGCAGGACACCTTGCGAAAAAGTGATATGATTCTTCGGTATAAACCCAACCAGTTCTTTGTGATTCTGCAGAATGTTTCGGAGGAGGATTTTGCAATCGTGTTCCGTCGTATCATGGAAGTATGGACGGCTGGGGAACATCATACGGGGATACGGATTGAGCATCTTACGGAGTTTGTGGTTTATGAGAAGGAAAATTATGATAAGTGAAGTGCCTTGGTTTGGGAATCTTTTATCGTAGTTTCTCTGATGGCACGGGTAAAAGGCCCGTGCCAATTTTTGTTTTTTATGGTAAAATGAATGTTATGTGGGTTCAATGGGAGTAGAAATTCTATTGGACAAGTATCGTTATTAATAAAACTATTGGGGGTTTTTGTTTGACAGCGATTACCTATGAATTGATTCGCAAGGATGAAAAGACGGGGGCGCGTGCTGGTATTATCCATACGCCGCACGGCAGTTTCCCAACGCCGATTTTTATGCCAGTAGGTACCCAGGCCACCGTTAAGGGCGTAAGCCCCGACGAGCTCAAGGATCTTGGGGCTGGCATCATCCTGTCGAATACGTATCATTTATTTTTGCGTCCGGGCATGGAGCTTATCAAAGAGGCCGGCGGCCTGCATAAGTTCATGCATTGGGACCGCGCTATCCTGACCGACAGCGGCGGGTTTCAGGTGTTCTCGCTCGGCGATTTGCGCAAGATTACCGAGGAGGGCGTCACGTTTCGCTCGCATATTGACGGCTCGAAGAAATTCTTGTCGCCAGAGGTATCGATGCAGGTGCAGATGTGCCTTGGCTCCGATATCGTCATGGCGTTTGACGAGTGCGTGCCGTATCCGGCCGACCACACCTATGCGTTAAAATCCAGTGAGCGCACGCTGCGCTGGGCTGAGCGCTGCAAAAAGACGATGACGGCACCGAATCAGGGCCTCTTTGGCATCGTGCAGGGCGGCATGTATAAAGACTTGCGCAAATGGCATGCGCAGGCGCTTGTCGATATGGACTTCCCGGGCTATGCGGTCGGTGGTCTTTCGGTCGGCGAGCCGCCAGAGCTCATGTATGAGATGCTCGACTACTCGACGTCGTTGCTGCCGGAGAACAAGCCGCGTTACCTCATGGGCGTTGGCACACCGGATCATCTGGTCGAAGGCGTTATGCGCGGCATCGATATGTTTGACTGCGTCTATCCGACGCGCGTTGCCCGCAATGGCATGGCAATGACCTGGACGGGCCGCCTCGTCATGAAGAACGCGCAGTTCACGCATGACCACAATGTCATGGAAGAGGGCTGCGGCTGCTATGCCTGCCGCAATGGCTATACACGTGCGTATATCCGCCACCTCGTGCGTGCTGGCGAGATTTTCGGCCTGCGCCTCTTGTCGCTTCACAACCTCTACTTCCTCGAGGAGTTTGTACGCCGCATGAGACAGTCGATTATCGATGGGAAATTCACGGAATTCCGCACGGACTTCCTGAATAACTATAACAAAAAGTAATTGAACCGAAGGAGTGGATTTCTATGAATCCGGAAATGGCAGCTGGCCTTGCTACTTGGGGCCCGATTATCGTCATGATTGCAATCTTTTATTTTCTGCTGTATCGTCCGCAGAAAACAGCGCAGAAGCGCCGCATGAGCATGCTCGACAGCTTGGAAAAGCATAACCATGTCATGACGATTGGCGGTATCTATGGAACGATTGTGGATCTTGATGACACGAAGGTAAAACTCAAGATTGCTGAGAACACGGTCATTGAGGTGGCCCGTTCCTCCATCAATTCGAATCTGACCAAAGAGAAGCAGGCCTGATGGCAGGGCAGCCGGTAAAAGAGGCAAAGAAGGCGCTCAGGAAGCGCGTCACCGCAGCCCGCAAGGCATTGATGGAATCCTATCGCGCTGCCGCCAGCCGCAGGATGCTTACGGTCCTTTTGGGTCTGCCGGCATATCAAAGGGCGAAAACGGTATTCCTGTATGCTTCAATGCCCGATGAGGTGCAGTTATACGATCTGATGAAACAGGCGTTGGCGGATGGCAAGACGGTCTGCCTGCCGCTCATCACGGGCAAGGGGACGATGGAAGCGGTAGCGTTTTCTTCGCTTAAAGACCTCGTGACGGGGGAATATGGCATTTTGACTGTTGACAAGTCAAAACGGAAGCTGGTCTCTCCCAGTGATATCGACCTCATTGTCGTTCCGGGGGCCGCGTTTGACCGCGCGGGCGGACGGCTCGGGCTTGGCGCAGGGTTCTATGACCGGTTTATGACCGAGAAGGCCCCGCAGGGCTATCGCTGTGCGCTGGCGTTTTCCTGCCAGCTCGTCGAAACGGTTCCGATGGAGCCCCATGATGCTGCTGTGCAGTACATCATTACGGAGGACGAGAACTTTGCCGTAAACGTAAAGTGAGTGATTGTTATGGAAATCAAGATTGGCCTCGCGAAGACGGCCAAATATGCAAACGAAGTGTGTGGCGATTGCTGCGATATCGCTGAGCGCCCGCACGGCGGTATTTCGGCAATTATTGCCGACGGACAGGGACACGGTCTGGCGGCGCATCATACGAGCAGCTGGGTGGTCAATAAGGCCGTACAGCTGATTTCCGATGGTGCGCGGGACGGCGCCGTTGCCCGTGCCGTTCATGACTATCTCTATGCCATGAAGGACAAAAAGGTATCCTGCACGCTGACCGTCGTCAGCGCGGACCTTGATACCGAGACGGCCGTCATCAGCCGCAACTCCAATTGTCCGGTCATCGTGAAGACGGAGGAATACGAATCCGTCTACGATGAGTCGGTGGAGCCGATTGGTGTCAACCGTCACATGAAGCCGCTGATGTACGAGATTCCGCTCGAAGCCGGTATGATTATCGTATCGTATACCGATGGCATTGATCATGCGGGCCGGAAGCGCAACGGACATGGCGCGGACTTCGACAAAATCATGGAAATCATCCGCAAGAACAAGGCGGAGGATGCACAATATATTGCCAAGAGCATTATGGACTATGCTTTGACATTGGATGCGGATAAAGCTTCGGATGATATGACCGTTCTGGTCATGGGGGTTACGGAAGGTTCGTCCAATCCACCCCGCATTGAGCAGATTGAGGTCACATATCCCTATTGATAAAGGGAGGCAAATGCTTTATGAGAATTGCAATTGTTGGTGTATGTGCTTCGGGCAAAACAACGCTCGTAGCAGGACTGAGAGCCGCAGGTTATGATGCCTATAACGTAGCACAGGAACATTCCTGTATTCATGATTTCTGGGCCAAACGGCATCCGGACATGCTGGTCATGATTGATGCGACCATGCCGGCCATCCATAAGCGCCGAAAGGTGTATTGGGATGAGAACCGGCTGATATCCCAGCATAAGAAACTGGCCGATGCGAAAGCCCATGCAGATCTCTACATCCAGACTGACCGGTATAATGCCGACGAGGTCCGGGAGAAAGTTATTGCCTTTATCAAGAAAAAGGAGGTTGGCAAGTCCGCGTGACTTGCGCTGACTTTTACATAATATAGTAAATCTGGGAGCCGGGCTCCCACAAGAAAGGGTTGAATCCGTTGAGAAAAGACAATCTCATCAAACTGATTGTCTGCGTTGTTGCTATCATCGGCATTTTTGTCGCTTTCGTCAAACCGCTGGCATTTTCGATTCGCCAGGGTCTTGACTTGCAGGGCGGTACACATGTCGTACTCGAGGCAGAGGACACAGACATCGCAAAGGTCAACGATGACGCAATGAACCGCGTTGTCACAATTATGGAAAAGCGTGTCAACGCGTTAGGTCTTACCGAGCCGATTATTCAGCGCGAGGGAGAACGCCGCGTCATCATCGAGCTGCCGGGCGTCAAAGACCCGGATGCCGCAATCAAGACGATTGGTAAGACGGCAATGCTCGAGTTCAAAGACGAAGAGGGCAATACGGTGCTTACGGGTACCGACCTTAAAGATGCTCAGGCTGCTACGAATCAGCAGAATGGACAGCATGTCGTCAATCTCGAGTTCTCCGACGAAGGCGCTAAGAAGTTCGCCGACCTTACGACGAAAAATGTCGGCCGCACGATTGCCATCCTGCTCGATGGGGAAGTGCTGACGGCACCGAATGTCCGCGAGCCAATTCTAGGCGGTAAGGCTGAGATTTCCGGTCAGAAGACCCTCGAGGAAGCACAGCAGCTCGCTGTTGTCCTCCGCAGTGGTGCGCTGCCGGTCAAAGTCAACATCATTGAGACGCGCACGGTCGGTCCGTCCCTCGGTCAGGATTCCAAGGACAAGTCCACGTTTGCGTTTGCCGTTGGCATTGGCGCTGTCCTCGTATTCATGATTCTGTTCTACCGTCTGTCTGGCTTTATCGCTGACGTTGCGCTCATGGCTTACACGATTATGCTGCTGGGTCTCCTGTATCTGCTCGATGCTACGCTGACGCTGCCGGGCGTTGCCGGTATTATCCTGTCGATTGGTATGGCCGTCGATGCGAACGTCCTGATTTTCGAGCACTTCAAAGAGGAGTATCAGATTCAGGGCAAGACGCTGCGCCTGTCGATGGATGCAGGCTTCAAGCGTGCGTTTACGACGATTTTTGACTCGAACATTACGACGATTATCGCCGCTGGTGTTCTGTTCTTCCTCGGCACTGGTACGATTCGCGGCTTTGCCATTACGCTGGGACTTGGTACGATTCTGTCGATGTTTACGGCCATCACCCTGTCGCAGTACATGTTGAAGCTCATGATTAACTCAAAGATTGCAGAGTCCCCGAGCGCTTATGGCGCCAATGGCTATATGCTTTGGAAGAAGGAGGACCTGAAACATGAATAAACTCAATCTAGCAGGACATAGAAATATTTTCTTCCTCCTTTCAGCTATCATCATTGCCGCAGGTATTGCCTGCATGTGCATCCGCGGCTTTAACTTCGGTATCGACTTTACGGGCGGTACGATTATCGACCTCAAATTTGAAAAGCCGGTAACGATTGCCGAAATTCGCACGAGCCTTGCCAAATACAATCTCGAAGGTTCGACGATTCAGCTCTCCGGGGAGACCGGCGGCGCAACGGATGCAACGGTGGGCGAAAACGTCATGATCCGCACGGTTGACCTCGAGGAAGACCAGCGCAAAGAAATCATGGAAACGCTCAAAGCTGATGTAGCCGATTATCAGGTACTGCGTGAGGAGAAAGTCGGCGCTACGATTGGCGGCGAGCTCATCACCAATGCCGTACTCGCACTTGTCGTTTCCTGGGCGCTTATCATTCTCTATGTTGCTTACCGCTTCGAATGGCGCTTTGGCGTGGCGGCAGTTCTCGCGCTCGTACATGATATCCTCATCGTACTGGCCGTATTCTCGTTCACGCAGCGTCAGATTGACTCGTCCTTTATTGCAGCGCTGCTGACGGTTGTCGGTTATTCGATTAACGATACCATCGTTATCTTCGACCGCATCCGCGAGAACCTCAAGCTGCACTTCCGCCGTGGCGGCAACATCGATACGCTTGTCAATACGTCGATTTTCCAGACGCTGACGCGTTCTCTCTACACGGTCTTCACGGTTATGTTCACGACGTTTGCGTTGTACTTCTTCGGCGGCGACACGACGAAAGACTTCGCCTTTGCCCTGCTCGTTGGCTTTGGCTGTGGCTGCTATTCGTCCATCTTCATCGCCAGCCCGCTCTGGATTGTCTTCCGCAATTGGGGCGAGAAAAAACGCAATGCGGCTAAAGTCGCAGCTGCAAAATAAATATTGGCTTAACAAGGCCCTTTCCTGTGTCAGGAGAGGGCTTTGTTTGTTGACGGTATATTTTGCCTTTGGCAAAATTGGAACAATGGCGTTATAATAGAATAATCTAAAGAAAAGAAACTCGATGGAGGTTTATATATGCTTGTTGGTGAAGAACGTAATAAAGTAGACCGTATCTGGGATACCTTTCATTCGGGAGGTCTTACGAATCCAGCTACGGTCATTGAGCAGTTCAATTATCTTTTGTTTCTAAAACAGCTCGATGATATTGAGACAAAACGTGAGGCCAAGGCTCGCTTGCTGGGAATTCCCTATAAGAATCAGATATTCAGCCCGGCACAGCAGAATTATCGTTGGAGTGCCTTGAAGAATATGGAGCCGGAAACGGCTTTTCATTTGATGCAGGATGAAATCTTTCCGTTCCTCAAAAATATGCATGCAGATGCTGACTCGGCCTACTCGCGGTATATGGCCAATGCAACGTTCGATATCCCCTCGGCGGCTATGTTTAGTGATGTGGTTGAGCAGATTAACAATCTAGATCTCAGCAAGAAAGACAGTAAAGGCGACCTTTACGAGTATATGCTCTCGAAACTGGCAACTTCGGGGACGAATGGTCAGTTCCGTACGCCGCGCCATATCATCAAGATGATGGTAGAGATGGTACAGCCGCGACTGACCGACAAGATTGTCGATCCAGCGATGGGCTCGGCAGGTTTCTTGGTTGCGGCTGAGGAATATCTGCGTAAGCATTATGAGAAAGAGCTCATGAACAAGCAGACGCATGAGTATTTTGATAAAGAGATGTTCTATGGTTTCGACACTGACCCGACGATGCTGCGTATTGGTGCGATGAACATGATGCTCCATAATGTTCAGAACCCCAATATCGACTATCGCGACAGCCTTTCCGACTCGAATCCGGATACAGATTTGTATACTCTCGTACTGGCTAATCCGCCGTTCAAAGGTTCGCTGAAGGCGGAGAGCGTGGCTGACAGCTTGCTGGCTGTCACGAGTACGAAAAAGACGGAGCTCTTATTCCTGAGCCTGTTCCTGCGTATCCTTCAGACTGGCGGCAGGGCGGCTGTCATTGTTCCGGATGGAGTGCTTTTTGGCTCGTCGAAAGCCCATAAAGCAATCCGCAAGGAAATTGTCGAGAACAATAAACTCACAGCAGTTATCTCGATGCCGGGCGGCGTCTTTAAACCATACGCCGGTGTATCTACGGCAATCCTTTTCTTCACGAAAACTGGCGTGGGAGGAACAGACAAAGTCTGGTTCTACGATATGAAAGCAGACGGCTATAGCCTTGACGACAAACGGCAGGCCATTGACGATAATGATATTCCTGACATCATTGCTCGCTTTAATAACCTTGAGCAGGAAGAAGGCCGCAAGCGCACCGAGCAGAGTTTCTTTGTGCCAGTGGATGAAATCAAGCAGAACGGTTTTGACTTGTCAATCAATAAGTATAAGGAAATCGAGTATGTGCCGGTGGAATATCCCAGCACATTGGAATTGATGACAAAACTGGACAAGCTGAATATGGAATTTAATACTGGTATGGAAAAATTGAAGGAAATGCTGGGGGAGTAACATACAGGTGTTAAGGCACACTACAGTCAATCGTCGTCTGTTCTGTGTATTGCCATCGTATAACTAGTCAATACTTTCGCAAAAGACTTTTCTTAAAGAGGAAAGTGTTCTAATAAATGAAACGTGAGGATTAAAATGAATAGGGCAATCACCCAAATATTATATGAAGTCGCAGAAATAATAATGGGACAGTCACCTGAATCAGAATCTTATAATGACAAGGGGGATGGAATACCTTTTTATCAGGGGAAATCAGATTTTGGTGAAGTTTATCCTACAGTCAGAATGTATTGTACATCGCCTAAAAAGATTGCAATGGCTAATGATATTCTTATGTCTGTGAGAGCACCAATTGGTGATGTCAACATTGCACGGGAAAAATGTTGTATTGGACGAGGATTGGCAGCTATTCGTCCTAGAGGAGAAAATAATCTAAAATATTTGTTTTATTTGCTGGATTATTATAAGGAGCGTTTGGCTGAACAAGGGACAGGAAGCACTTTTAAGGCTGTAGGAAAAGATATCCTTAAAGAATTCAAAATTCCAGTATGGAATCTGGAAAAACAACAAATGATTGCGGATATCGTTGATGAAATACAGCAACTTATCTTTATTCGTAGAGAGGCACTTTCCGTATTAGATGAGCTTGTCAAATCACGGTTTGTGGAGATGTTTGGCGATATGCGCACAAATCCGATGGGCTGGCGGCAATCAACTGTAGGCAAGGAATGTTATTACATTAAAGATGGCCCTCATAAGTCTCCTTCCTATGTATCAGAAGAAACAGGGATTCCCTTCATATCTACAAGAAATATAGTAAACGGTTCTGGAATTGATTGGAGTACAGCAAAATACATATCTAAAGAAGACTATGATTCATGTGTAAAAAAATGTTATCCTCAAAAAGGAGATATTTTGTATTCTAAGGGTGGGACTACTGGTATAGCAAAGCTGGTTGACACAGATAGGAAATTCGCTAACTGGGTACATGTTGCTGTATTAAAGTTTAGGGATAATCTTGATGGAAAGTTCTTTGAGTCCATGCTCAATATGGATTACTGCTATGCGCAGTCTCAACGATTAACAAAAGGGATAGTTAATAAAGATTTTGTATTGAGTGCTATTGCTCAAGTTAAGATATTTGTGCCACCTAAAGAACTTCAAATACAGTATAGAAAGTTTGTAGAGCAGGCCGACAAATCGAAATTGTCCATCCAGCAAAGCATAGAAAACTTGCAAACGCTAAAGGCGAAGCTGATGCAGGAGTATTTTGGTTGATTTATACATTCCCTTGTGTTATAGTCTAGTCATTGGCAAACGTTGTGAAGAGCGTTATACCATTGGATAACTAAAGGAAAAGCACGTTAGGAAGGTTAGGAGCTTCGCTAACGTGCTTTTCTTGCATATTCGCAGCTATGCCAAACTGGGGCTAGTTACTCCGGATTTTTGTGATTAGCCAAGTTAGCCACTTGATAATGTAGTAGGCAGATACATTACCGATGATGGCAATCACTATGCTGTGAAGAGCATCCCTTGAATAACATCCCTTCCTTCTGTTGCGGAGTACCAATTAGGAGGTGAAATGTCAGTTTTTTGATGTTGCGGTAATGTATTTTTTATGTTAGAATTTATATAACAAGAGAAATAAGGCGGAGTATGTAATCGCCGAGATAGCCTGTTGTTAGTGTGGTAGCTAACAGCAGGCTGTTTTTATGTAAATACCCCCTAGCCGAAGCATAGGGGGCTTTGCTAGGTGGTAGACTAGCTTAGAGGTCCTTGCTGTTGTGCCGCGTTAGCCGTTCATAGATGAAGTTGCCAATTATACTGGCAACTACGCCTACTGCAAGAGAAATAAAAAGGTCGACGAGCATGTAATCACCTCCCTTCATTGAGGTGGTTAGCTGCATCAACAGCAGAATAATTATAGCATTTTTGTGGATATGATGCTATAATCGCTTGTATTTGTGGTGTTGGAGGTTGGTGGGAAGGAATACGATTGTGAAGGATACCGTCATTCAAGAAGTTATGCAGTCTATGTTGCCGTTTTTGGATAATGCTCAGTTGTTGCAGTTGCAAGCTGTTTTGACTGAGTGTTTGGCAGGTAGGAACGTGGTTGCCGTTCAAAGTGCCGAAGCTGCTGTGTTGAAGCTTGGTAATGACGAATTGTTGAATATGTTTTTGGCGGCTAAAAAGGTTGAGGGGTGCAGTGACAGGACGATACGCTATTATCGGCTTACTTTGCAGAAGGTTTTGGGGCAGCTGAAGAAACATTTGACGCATATCACAACGGAGGACTTGCGGGCGTATCTTTCCGGTTATCAAGAGGCGCATGGATGCAGTCAGAGGAACATCGACAACATTCGCCGAATTTTGTCGAGCTTTTTTGCATGGCTGGAGGAAGAGGACTATATCCTCAAAAGTCCCGTACGTCGTATTCATAAAATCCGTACAGCGAAGGTTGTAAAGGAGACATACAGTGATGAAGCATTGGAGCAGATGCGGGATAACTGCATGACCTTGCGGGATTTGGCAATCATTGATCTGCTGGCATCTACAGGCATGCGAGTAGGCGAATTGGTACGGCTGAATCGAGCCGATATTGATTTTGCAAATCGGGAGTGTATAGTACTTGGCAAGGGGAGTAAGGAGCGTCCGGTTTATTTCGATGCGCGGACGAAGATACATCTGCAAAATTATCTGGTGAGTAGACAGGATGATAATCCTGCCTTATTCGTGTCGCTACAAAGACCTTATAGGCGATTGCAAATAAGCGGCGTAGAAATAAGGCTAAGAGCACTGGGGTGTAGGCTGGGAATAAACAAAGTACATCCGCATAAGTTCCGTCGCACGCTGGCGACCAAAGCCATAGACAAGGGCATGCCTATCGAGCAAGTGCAACAGCTATTGGGACATAGCAAGATTGACACGACGATGGAATACGCTATGGTTGACCAGAACAATGTGAAAATTTCCCATCGCAGATATATTGCTTAGTGACAAATCACGGTTTGTAGAGATGTTTGGAGACCCGGTGGTTAATACGCATGGGTGGGAGAAAACTCGATTAGCAGACAAGTGTGATATTGTAACTGGTAATACGCCATCACGCAAAGTAAAGGAATACTATGGAAGCAATATCGAATGGATAAAATCGGACAATATCACGGATGCTAAGACCTTAACTACTGCCACAGAATACCTTTCTGAAAAAGGTGAGGAAGTCGGACGTACTGTGGAGGCTGGAAGTATTTTGATGACCTGTATTGCAGGTAGTTTGCGTTCCATCGGTAATGTTGCCATAGCTGACCGAAAAGTAGCATTCAACCAACAGATTAACGCCATAATTCCTAATGAGCAAAATACACATTTCATGTACGAGCAATTCAGATTATCCAAAGACTATATTTGTAGTGGTGTCAATATGGCACTAAAAGGAATTTTGAGCAAGGGGCAACTTTCTGAAATAGAGTTCGTATTTCCACCAATCGACCTACAAAACCAATTCGCCGACTTCGTAGCACAGGCCGACAAATCGAAATTGTTATTAGGCAAAGTGGTAAGTTTGGGGCATGTGCCAAAATAATTATAAGATTTTGCGAGTAATATGTTATAATATACAGAAGATTGACGTTTGACATGTCAAAATCAAGCCACGTTCCAGCGGAGTGTGGCTTTTTGTTCGATAAATAAAGGAAAGACACCGGTGGTCGTTTTACAGGGAGGGGAAATGATGGGCTCAAATTTTGACTTTATGAATCAGGAACCCAAATGGAAGCATATCGCTGACCGTATAAAGAAAGCAGAGCAAGGGCTTTCTTTGGCGCCGGAGACTACGGCTATATTTTGCCGTTCTGCTCTGGAACTCGGTATCAAGTGGGTATATATTCAAGAGGGCCTGTCGATTGCTGACCCCTTCAAGGCTGGCCGTGATAAAGAACTACACACACTGCTGCATAGCTATGAGTTCAAAAATGTGGTGGATAATCCGACGTTGTGTGCGATGCTTGACCGGGTGCGGCGCATCGGCAATGCGGCTGCCCATGGGGAGAGTATATCCCGTTCGGATGCGATTCTTGTCCTGCGCATTATGTTTAACTTCTTTCAGTGGATGGCGTACTGCTATAGCGATGCACCTACGGATTTGCAATTTGACGATACATTGTTGCCGGTTGAGGGCGTGGATGCTCAGCAGAGTGAGAAGCAATTGGCAAATCTCAATGCGAAACTTTGCCAGCAGGATGAAGCGCTTTCGAAAAAAGAGCAGGAACTGGTTAAGGCCAGGGCAGACATGGCTGAGATGCAGCGTCAGATGCAGGAACTGCGTAAGGCAAGGCAGCAGGAGCAGTCCTTTAAGGTGGATGAAATCACTGAGGCCGAGACGCGCCGTCGGTTTATCGATTGGGATTTGCGTGAGGCGGGCTGGTCAATTGGTGGGAACTGTGCCATCGAAGAGGCTGTCATCGATATGCCGAACGCGCAAGGTGTCGGCTTTGCAGACTATATTCTCTATGGCGCTGACCGCAGGCCACTAGCTATCATTGAAGCCAAGCGTACGAGCTATAGTGTCGAGAAAGGGCGTGAGCAGGCGAAGCTCTATGCAGATTCCAAAGAAAGGGAATTTGGGCGGCGTCCGTTTATTTTTTTGACGAATGGATATGATATATATTTCCTTGATGATGCGAGTGGCTATGACAAACGGCGTGTATCGGGATTCTTCTCGCCTGAGGATTTGGCCGACCGCATGTATCAGCGTGAGAACCGCAAGCCGATGACAAGTGTACAGGCTAATCCAGAGATTGCGGGGCGTCCGTATCAGTTACAAGCGATTCGGGCTGTGCAAGAGGCAGCCGATGGTATGCGGCGGCGTTTCTTGCTGGTTCTCGCAACAGGAACGGGCAAGACCCGTATATCAATCAGTTTGTCGGATCTCTTTATGGTGACAGGCTGGGCTAAACGCATTTTGTTTTTGGCCGACCGCACGGCACTCGTGACGCAGGCGATGGAAAAGTATCAGGAGTTTTTCAAGGAGCGGGCGTCACTGGCAAATCTTTTGGAGCATCCTGAACAGGCAACTACAGCACGCATCGTATTCTCGACTTATCCGACGATGATGAATGCCATTGATGAAGCACGGGGCAAGGATGGTCTGCGTAAATTTTCTCCAGCTCATTTTGATTTAATCGTCATTGACGAGAGCCATCGCAGCATCTATCAACGCTATCAAGCGATTTTCGCCTACTTTGATGCGATGCTTTTAGGGCTTACGGCGACCCCGAAGAGCGATGTGGACAAGAATACCTATCGTCAGTTCCATCTGGATAATGGCGTGCCGACGTTCGAGTATGATTTTGACTCGGCGGTGAAACAGGAGTATCTGGTTCCATTTGAATTGCTGAATCGTACGACGAAAAGACTGCGCGAGGGAATCAAGTATAAAGAGCTCAGCGAAGAGGATAAAGCCCAGATGGAGTTAGAGATGGGGCTTGAGGGCGAAGAGATTCCCGATGTCAAGAATTCGGAAATCAATAAGTACTTCTTTATCCGTGAGACGGTGGAGAAGGTGCTGGATGATTTGATGGAGAGTGGCCTGAAAATCGAAGGCGGCGACAAGCTGGGCAAGACGATTATCTTTGCACGCAATCGCAAGCATGCGGAGTATATCGTGCAGGTTTTCCATGAACGTTATCCAGAATACAAAGAGGATTTCATTAAGCAGGTTGACGGCAGTGTGGATTATCACGATCATATCATCAAAGAATTCACCATGCCGAATAAAGCACCACAGATTGCGGTGTCGGTAGATATGCTTGATACCGGTATTGATGTGCCAGAGCTGGTAAACTTGGTGTTTTTCAAGACAGTACATTCCTTTAGTAAGTTTTGGCAGATGATCGGCCGTGGAACGAGATTGTGCCCGGATTTATATGGCCCAGGACAAGATAAAGATGGTTTCCGTATCTTTGACTATGGCGGGAACTTTGAATACTTCGAAGTGCATGGGAACAAGGGCAGCAATGACAAGTTGCAGACACCAATCAGTGAGCGGTTGTTCAATGTTCAAGTGAATGTCTATCATTTGTTGCGGCTGCAAAATGATCCCGAGGAAAAGGATTTTGTTGCAGAACTTCGTGAAAAAATATTGACTGCAGTAAAGAATCTGAATCAGGATAGTTTCCGTGTTCAGCAGCAGCGCGAATATGTTATGCGCTATAGTGAGGCACAGACCTGGGATGTGCTTACTGAGCAGAATGTGCAGGAAATAAAAGCGCATATTGCTCAACTCATGACTACGGTTGATGAGGATGAGTCGGCGCGGCGGTTCGATTTATTGCTATATTCAATGATGCTGGATACGCTTGAAAGTAAAGATATTGAGCGCAAGGCTAATATGGTCAGAGAAACGGCAGAGCGTCTCAGTGCCGATACCTTGCAGAGTATTTCGCTTGTGCAGGTACATGCAGACTTTATCAAGCGGGTACGGCAGCCAGAGTTTTGGGAACAAGTCACGATTCATAAATTGGAGCAGACGCGCAAGGAGCTCCGTGATCTTATTCGTTTGCTCACGAAGAGCAAGAGTCCTATCTATACGGTGGACATCTCCGATGAGTTGATTGAACTGCCTGGTGTGCATGAGACACCAGCTCAATATGCATCGGAGGCTTATGAGAAGAAAGTGACACGGTATTTGCAAGACCATAAAGATAATCTGGCCGTGTATAAGCTCAGAAATAATAAGCGCTTGACGAGCACTGACCTTAAAGAATTAGAACGTATCCTGTGGCAGGAGCTTGGCACGGAACATGACTATGAAGAGACGTATGGAAATCTTCCAGTAGGGCAAATGGTACGCAGGATTGTCGGTATGGAGCGCGGCGCAGTCGAAGAAGCTTTTGCTGAGTTTTTGCAGGCAAATCGGCTCAATTCCAATCAGATGGATTTTGTGCAGCGCATCATTGATTACATTGCCCAGAATGGAGTTATGGAACGCGAGGATTTGCTGAATCCTATTTTTGATTCGTGCGGAGATTTGATGGATATCTTTGCAGGACAAGAAACGGAAATTAGTAAGATACTTGAGCGTGTAGACATGGTGAAGAATAACAGCATCGAGATTGCCTAAGCGTGATATCACTGAGGCAGAATGGTTCGCCTGACTGGTCAAAAAAGTTGACCGGTCAGGCGAATTTTGACTTTTAGGATGCCTGGGGGCGGCGATGGTCAACTTGACAAGTCAAGCAGGAATTTGACTTGTCAAAAACGAACTATCAGAGGATAAGAAGAGGAAAATGGGCGTAACTGGGGAGAGGACTTATTATGAGCAAGAAAGACCAGTTGAAGAATCGGCCTTATATATTGACACCAGAAAAACGGGCGGCGCTGGAGATGCTGGATATCCCGCTCGCGATATATCAGTTTTTGAACGGCAAGATTCACGTGTTGTTGGTATCGGATGGGCTGCTGGCTTTGCAGGAGCCGGGCTATACGCGTGAACAATTGGTCTGCCAGTTTGAAAACGATATGTATAAAAACGTTCATCCCGATGACACGGTTCATGTTGCCGTGGCAGCCATGGATTTTGCGCGCACGCATGGCAGCATATACGATGCCTTGTATCGGGAACGGCTCTATGGCAAGGAGGAGTATCGCATTTTGCATGCCCGTGGGACTCATCGCTACCTTGCGGATGGCACGGAGTATGCGGTGGTGTTTTATGATGATGTGACTGAGGCGATTGACGAATCCCATTCGCATGAGAAACTCTATATCCATACGCTGGAAGAATTAATCAATAGCAACGGGGAAGCGTTTGCCATTGTGGGGGCAGAGGGGCACGAGCTTTTTATGTGCAATCGTGAGATGCGCGTGCTTTGGCCGCCGGTTCGTTTTTTTGACAGTGGCATAACCTTTGAGGAATATTTTTATCCAGCAGGGGATACGAGTGTCATTGAGCTCGAAGCATTAGCCGATGGACCCGAGACGATTGTGCCGGTGGCAGGCGGCGAGACGGAAATATTGCTCCAGGTAATCCGAACGATTTGGAAGGGGCAGCCGGCTTATTTGTTGCGGGCGGCATTACGCGATGAAAAGTTTTACGATGAACTGACGAATCTTCCCAATGGCAATTACTTCCGTCTGCGCGGCCATGTGGCAGCTAAACGCATTATGCGGGAGGGAGCGCAGCCGGCGGTCATCGATATCCGCGTTCAGCGCATGCCGTCGCGTATGAGCAGGTATGACTTTTCGGATGATGATTTGATGAACCGTATTGCCGGACAGATCCGGCGGCAGTTTCCCGAGGAACTTGTCTGCCGGTTTGCGCGCGAGCGGTTTGTAGTGCTAAGTGCTGCCGACAGGGTCGAGCAGGCTTTTGCCGAAGTCAAGCGGCAGGTTATGGAGCAGGAAAAGGGCGAGGTCCTGCGCCTCTATGCGGGCATCTGTCTCGGTGGTGAAGATGAGAAAGCCTTCCTGCGCGCCTGTGACCGGGCGAAGCTGGCCGCAGATTTTTTGCGCCTGTCGCAGGATAAAGATTGTGTGCATTACACGGCGGAAATGGAGCAGCAGGTCGAGCTTCACGATTATGTTGCGGCCCATATTGACGATGCGGTGCGACAGGAATACATTCAGGTGTATTATCAGCCGATTGTCCGCACTATGACGCGTACGCTTTGCAGCTTTGAGGCGCTGGCGCGCTGGCAGGACCCGCAGCGCGGTATGTTAAGCCCAGGGATTTTTATCCCCACGCTTGAAAATACCCGGCAGATTCATAAGCTTGACTGTTATATGATTCGCCAGATTTGTAAGGACTTGCGCAAATGTCTGGACATCGGGCGGCCGGTCGTCCCGGTTTCGGTTAATCTTTCGCGGCTGGACTTTTTGCTTTGCGATATTTTTGCGGTGGTCGAGGAGGCCGTGACGGCGCAGAATCTTTCGCGCAGCCTTTTGCATATCGAGGTGACGGAAAGCCTGCTGGTAGGTGAGGAAAAAGTCCGGCAGCAGATTGCGCGGTTTAAGGCGGCTGGTTATGCCGTCTGGATGGACGATTTTGGCAATGGGTATTCCTCGCTTAACACGTTAAAAGACTGCGATTTTGATGTGCTCAAATTGGATATGCGTTTTGTGTCGCAGTTAAACGACCGTTCGCAGGAAATCATCCGCTATACGGTAGCGATGGCCAAGCGCATCGGAATCATGACGTTAGCCGAGGGCGTGGAGACCGAGGAACAGCTGCGCGTCTTGGCGGAAATGGGCTGCGAGATGGTGCAGGGCTATTTCTTTGGCCACCCGCAGGCGCTGTTTAGTGCCTTTGAACAGATTCGCCAGCAGGGCATGGAAATCGAGCAGGTGGACGATGCCGCATTGTTCCGGGAAATTAGCCGTACGGATTTTTTGATTGATGATGGCATGGCGGTTGTGGAGTTCTGGCGGTCGCGGCTTCACTATCTAGGGGCCAATCCCTGTTATATGGAGCTTCTTCGTCTGTTTGGGTTTGACGGGCTTCAGGAAGCTGAGACACGCGTCAACGCCGGCGCGATGAATTGGATTAACCAGCTCTATGAACTTTGCCAGGATGCACGCAAGCAGGGACAAATCGTTTTGCATAATTTCCTGTTGAAGGGAAATCTTTGCCTGCTCAAAATCGAATACATTGGCGAGCGGAGCGGTCATCAGTATTACCGCTTTACCACGCATAATGCGACCAATAATTTTACGAGTCTGGAGCTGTCAAAGTTTCATCCGTCGTCGCAGTATTTGATTGAGATGTTTCAGGATATCGTCCTCATCGATGTAGGGCAGGACAGTTTTGAAAAGGTCTATTCGCAAAAACATTGGGGCGGGTTTGAAGGGGCGCTGTCGCTGCAGGAGGTTATCGGCCTGTTCGCGCAGCATGTCATTCATCCCGAGGACCGCAAGCGCTTTGTATCATTGATGCAGGACGATTGGCTGGCACTCATGGAAAAACAGGAGCAGCGCTGCCTGCGTGAGTTTTTCCGCATCAATCTGCCCGGGGGCGCCTGCCGCTGGGTGGCCCTTAACATCATTGCCACAGAGTCGAATAAGCGGTTCCTGTTCTGTATTCAGGAATTGCCGCAGGAACGGTTAGCCGATTATTTCAATTATGTCTATGCGCAATATGAGACGGCCGCCCATCACGAGGTAGATGAGCTGACCGGCTTACTGAACCGGACGGGAATTGACCGTTATGTTTACGAGTACTTGGAGCAGTATCCCGATAAGACTGGCGTTTTGCTGGTGGCGGATATCGACAATCTGCAGTTCATCAACGATCGTTATGGCTATGTAGTTGGCGATGAAGCCATTCGGTGTGTCGCAAGTGACGTTAAATATTTATTTGGTCATGACAGCATTATTGGCCGCAATGCCAGCGATGAATTTTTGGTGTTTATTAAGGATACCGACTGGGCCCAGGTGGAAGAGCGCGTGCAGCGCTGTGCTGTCCGGCCGCATACGTTCACCTTTGAAGGCAGCGAGATTGCCATTACACTTTCGATTGGCGCGGCAGTTTACCCGGTTCATGGCATGAATCTGCCCGTGCTGGGACGCAAGGCCGATGCAGCGCTCTATCAGGCGAAGCTGCAGGGCAAGAATACCTATCAGCTGTTTGATGCAACGGTTAACAGCCGCCTGCGTACCACCCAGGGGCTTGATGACATAGAAATCATGGATGGCCTGCCCGGGGCGGTCATGGTATACCGGGCCACGGGGCAGGGGGAAATTCTCTATGGCAATCAGGCGCTGGTGGATTTGGCTGAGTGCGAGGACATGGATGATTTGCTGCGCTTTGTGCAGGGCAGTTTCCGCAATCTCATTATGCCCGAGGACCGCGATGCCGTCGAAAAAAGCATTTGGAACCAGATTATGCATCAGGAAGGCAAGCGCATTGATTTCGTGACGTTCCGGATTGTCACGAAAAAGGGCAATATCCGCTACGTTCACGACATTGGGCGCTTGGTGCGCAGCCCCGAGCATGGCGAAGTGTTCTATGATTTCCTTTACGACGATGCCAAACAGCGCCGGCTGATGGATTATCAGACGCTGCCGTATGATGCCGGCATTGCGGCGACGCTGTCTCAGGAGTTTTTGACGGTTTATTCGTTGCGCTTGCCAGAGGAGACGTTTGAAATCCTAAAGCTTCATGACCGTCATCGGGTGAAATTTGATCGTTTGCTGCTCGATCGGCCATACCGGGAGATTGTCGACGGCTTTATCAATATGTCCGTTTGCGAACGCGACCGCAAAGCGGTGCGGCAGGCGTTGTCGACGCGGTACATGTTTGAACAGTTGTCGAAAGCCCCGTATTACAGCCAGATATACTTAAACGATGAGCAGGTGTATTATGAAATCAAAATTGCCCGGGAAAGCAGTGCGGGCGACAGCATGCAGGTGCTTATCGGTTTTGCTGAGTGCGATGAACATTCGCGTCGGGAGATGTACGACCGTCAAATCATCCAGGCAATTGCCCAAGAGTACGGTTTGATTCTCGAATTGCAGCTGCGGGAGGATAAGGTTGCCCGTTGCTTGCAGCGGGCGGAAAGCATGGGAGCCGCCTGCTACCAAAAACTTATTGATTGCAAGAGTTACTCGGCGGGGCTCGTGGATTTTTGCCGCGAAGCCGTGCAGGAAAACTATCGGGAGGAAATGCTGGCGAGATTGTCGGTATCCGCGCTTGGGCAGGAACTTTGCCAGCAGTGCAGCACCAGCGGGCGGTTTGAAAACAGCGCTGGCAGGTTCTACGCCTGGAAGGCCGTGCGCATTGATGAGGCGGAAAGTAGTGTCAATCACGTTCTGCTGGCGCTGGCGGATCAGGATGAAGCTATCCGGCGCGAATATACCAATGCGTTGGAAAAACGGCAGAATAGCGATATGATTGCTGGGCTGGCCGAAGAATATGCGGCCGTTTATTTGCTGGATTTGCTGACGGGGGACATGATTCCCTTCCGGCAGGAATCGAAGAAGCTCGAAGCGGTCTTCCCGATTCAAAAGGGGTATAGCCGTGCGATGCAGTCCTTTGTGTCGCAACGGGTTTATGAACCAGAACGCCTGCGGGTGCTTACCGACAGCAGTTTGGAAAAGGTGCAGGCCGAACTTGGCAAAAACAATACCTATTCGGTGATATTCAGCGTCTGGCATGACAAGATGCTCTATTTCCGTGAGCTCAAATTTGTCCGGATGAATCCCAATGGCGAACCCAAGCAGGTCGTGCTGGGCTTCTTGGATCGTGACGATGAGATTCGCCTGCGCTATGTCAACGATCAGCTGGTCAAGGAGTACAGTGCGATTTACGTCTGTGAATTGGAATCGGGCCGGATTCGCGGATTCCTGCCATTTAGCTATGTCAAGAGACAGCATGAGTCCCGGGATTATCACACGGTTATTGGCTCGCTGGCAAAACTCGTGGCGCCAGCCTATAAGCCGCTATGGGAGCAGCTGAGCAATCCGCAGTATGTTCAGAAGCTGCTGGCTGCGGATAACCGCCGGGAATATATTTACGAAATGCCGGGGAAGGAGAATACCTGGCGACGGGCGATCCTTCAGGTCACGGACCGGCAGCTCGATGGAAGGGTATCGCGCATCATCATGTCCTTTATGGCGATTGATTTCAAGCAGGCCGAGCAGCTGGCACTTGACCGCAAGGTTAAACAGCAGAAGAAAAAGCTGGAGGTACAGCATGACCAGCTCGCGCTGGCGCTTCAGCAGGCAAATGCGGCCAGCAAGGCCAAGACGGATTTCTTGTCGAATATGTCCCATGATATTCGCACGCCAATGAATGCCATTATCGGCTTTACGGAACTGGCCGAAGTGCATAAGAATAACAGCCGCTTGGTGCAGGAGTATTTGCAAAAGATTTCGATGGCCAGCCACCATCTGTTGTCGCTTATCAACGATGTGCTGGACATGAGCCGCATTGAGAGCGGTAAAGTGACCTTGGAGGAAAAGCCAGTCAATTTGCAGGAATTGGTTGGGGGAATCCGGGATATTCTGCAAAATGATATGAAGCAGAAAGGGCTGGATTTTTTCCTGGATGTCGAGGGCGTCAAAGATACTGTAGTTATCTGCGATAAGCTGCGCATCAACCAAATCCTGTTGAACTGTCTGTCCAATGCGATGAAATTCACGGCAAGTGGCGGCAGTATCGGCTTGCGCGTCGTACAGATGGATAATGCGCCTGTTGGTTATGGAAATTTCAGCTTTGAGGTCTGGGATACGGGTATCGGTATGAGTGAGGAGTATGTCCGGCATATTTTTGAACCGTTCACTCGCGAACGGACCAGTACGGTCAGCAAAATCCAGGGTACGGGCCTTGGCATGGCGATTGTCAAGAATATCGTCGACATGATGAACGGTTCGATTAGCGTTTACAGTGAGCAGGGCTGTGGGACGACGTTCCATATCGAAATCGCGCTTCGCTTGGCCAAAACGGCAGCGGTGCAGCAAACCGAGAAACGCAAAGCTATGCTGCCTGAGGCAGGCCATTTTGCGGGCCGGACGATTCTCGTCGTTGAAGATAATGAAATCAATTTGGAGATTATTTTGGCGCTGCTCGGCGATTATGGCGCAGAACTGGTGCCAGCCGAAAATGGTGCGCTGGCGGTGGAACGTTATGCCGAGGACCCCAAGCGGTTTGACCTCATCCTCATGGACATCCAGATGCCGGTTATGGATGGACTCGAAGCTACCCGGGAAATCCGTAAGTTGGAAGATGGAAGGCGGCACGTCCCCATCCTGGCCATGACCGCTAATGCTTTTGCGGAAGACCGGCGCGTGGCGATGGATAGCGGCATGGACGACTACATCACCAAACCTGTTGATGTACCATCGCTGTTATTAAAATTGCAAGAATATCTTGGATAAGGAAAAGACGGCAATTTGTCCGGGAAACGGAGGATTGTCGTCTTTTTGTATTACGATTGTGCACATGCGGGCTAAAAAGTTCTATTTGGTAGAAAAATATGGATAAAAGTAATAAAATACGTTAATATATAGCTTAGGAGTTGTAAACAATGTTAAAACAATGGAAACTTTATGATACAGTGCCTGAGTCGGCGGCGTTTGCCCAAAAACTTGGCATTACGGAATTGTCCGCAGGGATTTTGTGGCATCGTGGGATTACCAATATAGAGGAAGCAGAGCGTTTTTTGCATCCGGAGAAGCAGCCGTTTTATGATCCGTTTCTCATGAAGGACATGGATGCAGCTGTTGCCCGCATAAAACAAGCGATAACGGGCGGAGAAAAAATCATGGTCTATGGCGACTATGATGTCGATGGCATGTCGGCAACGTCACTGCTCGTACACAATCTAAAAAAACTCGGGGCGGCGGTATCGTTTCATATTCCCGACCGCGTAAAGGAAGGGTATGGCTTTAACCTGCCTGCACTTCAGCAGATTGCCGCTAAAGGCGTAACGCTTTTGGTATCGGTGGATTGCGGCATCGCTTCGGTGGATGACGTGGCGGCTATGAAGGGGAAACTGGATATCATCGTGACCGACCACCATCTGCCGGGTGATGTGCTTCCTGACGCGCTGGCCGTTGTCAATCCGCATCGCGCCGATTGTCCGTACCCCGATAAGGAATTATGTGGTGCTGGTGTCGCCTTTAAGCTTTGTCAGGCTCTTTGGCGTGAACTAAAAGGCGAAGAATACGGACAGGATTTGGAATTGGTGGCGCTCGGAACTGTAGCGGATATTGTTCCGCTCACCGGCGAAAACCGGCGCATTGTAAAAGAAGGATTGGCTTCGATGCAGGATTCTTCGTTTGCCGGGATTCGGGCGCTGATTCATGTGGCGGGCATTCAGGACAAGGCCGTAAATACTGGTCATGTCGGGTTTCAGTTGGCTCCGCGGCTCAACGCCGCCGGCCGCATTGGTTCTGGAACCAAGGGTGTTCGGCTGCTGCTCTCAGAGGATAAGGAAGAAGCGGATAAGCTGGCCAATGAGCTTGATCTGTTAAACACCAAGCGCCAATCGATTGAGCAGGAAATTTTAAAGCTGGCCGAAGACCAGCTGGCTGGCAAAGACCCGGACAATATGCCGGCGCTCGTAGTTGCTGGCGAAAACTGGAATCCCGGTGTGATTGGCATCGTGGCGTCCCGCTTGGTAGACCGCTACTACAAACCGACGATTGTCCTTAGCATCCAGGATGATGGCGTTTGCAAGGGCTCCTGCCGCAGCATCGAGGGTTTGCACATGTATGAAGCACTCAAAAAGTGCCAGGACCACATCATCCAGTTTGGCGGCCATGCGCAGGCGGCAGGGTTATCCGTAGAGCTTTCGGAGCTTCCGGCTTTTCGCGAGGCCTTTTCCAAGGTGGTAGCTGAAACGCTTTCCGATGAGGATTACATTCCCAAGGTCAATGTGGAATTTGAATTGGCTCCCGAGGCTGTTACGTTTGAGCTGGTAGAGGAGTTGGCGCTCTTTGAACCTTATGGCATGGGAAATCCCAAGCCGCTCTTTGGCTGCCGGGGAATTCGTGCGATGGGGGCGGCGGCAATTGGCAGCCAGAAACAGCATTTGCGCTTTCAGGTGGGCAAGACCGCGGCGCCGATTGCGGCCCTCTTTTGGAACAAGAGTGAGTATGCGGGTATCGTCAATGCCGAGGCGATTGATATGGTATACAGCCCTGCGATTAACGAATGGCAGGGGCGCCGCAGCCTTCAGTGCATGGTGGATACCTTGGGCCCCGCTGATGGGGAAAAGGTATTCCCCGAGCGTGAGCAGCTCGTGGCGATTTACCGCTTCCTCTATGGGATTCAGCAGCAGGAAAATAGCATTCCGTACACGGCTGCTGAGCTTACCATGAACTTTTGCCAGCGGGGAAACCGCATTTCCCTGTATACGATGAGCACAGGGCTGCGCATTTTTCAGGAGCTTGGTCTTTTGCGGCTCGATTTGAAAGAAAATCACTACTATCTGCCGAAGGCTTCCGGCCGGATGGAGTTAGATAATTCGCCGACGTATCGACGTCATCGCTGAGGAGGGAAGAGAATGAACGATAAAGATAAAGCCCCAGTCACCATTGAATCGATCCTTGCGTCGGTACTGGCCTACGAGCCAAAAGCAGATACGGCGATGATTCAGCGCGCCTACGATTTGGCGGCAGCTGCGCACAAGGGACAGACCCGCGTGTCGGGCGAAGAATACATCATCCACCCGCTGCATGTGGCGCAAATCCTGACGGAACTTCATATCGATGATGTAACGGTCAGCGCGGCGCTCCTGCACGATGTCGTCGAGGATACGCTCTACACGAAAGAGCAGATTGAAGAGATGTTTGGCGAGGAAGTCGCCATGATTGTCGATGGTGTGACCAAGCTCGGGCGCATCAAGTATAAATCAAAAGAAGAAGTCCAGCTGGAAAACTACCGCAAGATGTTTTTGGCGATGGCCAAGGATATCCGCGTTATCATGGTCAAGCTGGCCGACCGCCTGCACAATATGCGCACGCTCAAGTACATGCGCGAGGACAAGCAGAAGCGCATTGCCAAGGAGACCATCGAAATCTATGCACCGCTGGCGAACCGCCTCGGTATTTCCAATGTCAAATGGGAATTGGAGGACCTTTGCCTGCGTTACCTTGAGCCGGAAATCTACTACGATTTGGTCGAGAACGTCAAACAGAAGCGCAAGGAGCGCCAAATTTTCATCGACACGGCGATTGCGGCGATTGCGGAGAAATTACAAGAGGCAAAAATCAAGGCCGATATCAAAGGCCGCGCCAAGCATTTTTACAGCATCTATAAAAAGATGAAGCGCGACCATAAGGATATCAGTGAAATCTATGATTTGTCAGCCGTCCGCGTGCTGGTGGACAGCGTCAAGGACTGCTATGGCGTTTTGGGCGTTATCCATGCGATGTGGAAGCCGATTCCGGGACGGTTTAAGGATTATATCGCCATGCCGAAATCAAACGGCTATCAGTCGCTGCATACGACGGTTATGACGCGCGGGTATCCGCTCGAGATTCAGATTCGTACGTTCCAGATGCATCAAGTATCGGAGTACGGTGTTGCTGCGCATTGGAAGTATAAGGAAGCCGGCAAGGGGGCCACGGCGGGCAAGGCCGTTGACCAGAAGATGAACTGGCTTCGCCAGATGGTCAACCTGCAGCAGGAACTTTCCGACCCGAAGGAGTACTTCGAGGCGTTGAAGGTGGATATCTTTTCCGATGAAGTTTTCGTCTTTACGCCGAAGGGTGATGTCATCGATTTGCCGAAGGGGTCGATTCCGATTGACTTTGCCTATCGCATCCACACCGAAGTCGGTCATCACTGCGTCGGGGCCAAGGTCAATGGCAAGCTCGTACCGCTTGAGCATAAACTGAAAAATGGCGATATCGTGTCGGTTATTACCAATAAGGCGAACAATGGCCCGAGCCGTGACTGGCTGAACATCGTCGCTTCGTCGGAGACTCGCAGTAAAATCCGTTCGTGGTTCAAGAAGGAGAAGCGCGAGGAAAATATTGAGCGCGGTCTGGAACTCTTAAAGGATGAGGCCAAGCGGCTCGGTTATGCGCCCAAAGACCTCATTAAGGAAGGCCGGCTGCTGGAGGTTGCGAAAAAACTCAATATCCTGACGGAAGATGACCTATTAGCAACCCTTGGCTATGGTGGTGTGCCGATTCATGGCATTTTGACCAAGCTGATTGAGATGCACAAAAAGGAAGTTCAGGAGCGCACGCCACCGGATATTTCGAAAATCATTGCTGAACTCAAGCATCCGTCGCAGAGTGGTAAGAAGAACAAATCAAGCCACGGTGTGCTGGTCGAGGGCGAAAGCGGCGTCATGGTCCGTTTAGCCCGTTGCTGCAATCCGATTCCGGGTGACCCGATTGTTGGATTTGTTACGCGCGGCCGCGGCGTGTCGGTACATCGGACCGACTGCCCGAATGTGCTGCAGGATACCGATTTTTCGCGTCTGATTGATGTCGGCTGGGATATTGGTCTTGATAAACAGTACACGGTAGAACTCGAGATTGTTTGCAATGACCGCAGTGGTATCCTGAACAATGTCTTAGCGGTTCCGACCGAGATGAAAATCAACATCCACAGCATCAATGCGAATCCGAACCGCAGCAACAAGACGTCAACGATTATGCTGGGCCTTGATGTGCGCAATTCCACCCAGGTCACGCAGATTATGACGAAGCTGCGCCGCGTAAAAGACGTTTACAGCGTAGTCCGGAAAATGAGCAGTAATGTTAATGGCTGAAGGTGAAAATACTGTCTCTCGTAAGGTGAGGCAGTATTTTTTGTAAAATGCCAAAGCAGCTGGCGGATAGTTTGTCATAAGGCTATTTTTCTGCTATAATAAATTTATTTGATTCATGAAGTTATACGTGTATTATAGATAGGACAGTACGGTTCGTTTTGATACATGAAGGGGTTGGTTTTATGGCACAGACTTTTACAATGGAGGATTTGAAGGAACGTTTGCAGGCGCGCCAGCATAAAATGACGCCGCAGCGCCAGACGGTACTGCAGATTTTCCTGGAGCATCCCGGCGAACATCTTTCGGCGGAAGATGTTCATAGCATTTTGCGGGAAAATAAATCGGAGATTGGTCTCGCGACAGTTTACCGGAGCCTTGAACTGTTATCGGACCTTGGGATTTTGCAGAAGATGGAATTTGGTGACGGGTGCAGCCGTTACGAGGTCAATACGACCAATCCGTCGGAGCATCATCATCACCATTTGATTTGCACGAATTGTGGCAAGGTCATTGAGTTCGAGGATGATTTGATGGATGATTTGGAAGCTGATATCGAAAAGAAGATGGGCTTCCATGTAGAAAACCATCAGGTAAAATTCTACGGCGTCTGCAAGGAGTGTCAGCAGGCTTGAAGGTAAGGACTTTTACGCTCAATTCGAAAAAAGAAATCATCTCGAAGATTACCCGCGAGGTCCTGAGCCTATTCAAGGTGGAAGTCGTTGGCCGCCGGGGCCAAAGCGATTATGAGCAGCTGTCGGTAGTCAACCGGCGCCTGCCCGTTATGGCCGAGGGCGCACATGATGGACAGCTCGTCCGCATGGAAACCACCCTGCTGCTGTTTGATGCGGCAGGCGAAGTGAAACGCTGGGTGCGCGTGGCCGAAGGCAAGGGCGATGAGCTCGAGCGGGCTGCCGTAAACCGCACGATTAAGCGGAATCTTTATGATATCTTTGTCGAAGAGCTTCACATGCCCCAGGCACCCTGGGGCATTCTGCATGGCGTCCGGCCGACGAAAATTGTCCATCGTTGGATTTCGTACGGCATGGAGGAAGAAGCCATTGTCAAGCGGTTGATGACCGACTTTGCCTGCAGTGAGGCAAAAGCCCGCATCATTACGCCGATGGCCTTCCGTCAGCTGCCGTTTTTGAAAACGTCGGATGAAAAGACCATCAGCATTTATGTAGGAATTCCGTTCTGCCTGACCCGCTGCTTGTACTGTTCGTTTCCGGCTAATATCCTGCCGGGCGAGAAGCAGCTCGACAAGTTTATGGCAGTCCTGGAAAAAGACTTGGCGGCAGCCAAAGCGGCTGTGGAGCACTATGGCTTTACCGTGCAGAATGTTTACATTGGCGGCGGCACGCCAACGGCTCTGCCAGACCGCTATTTTGCGAATATGATGCAGATGGTATATAATGCTTTTTATGGGCCAAATTTGGTGGAGTTTACGGTAGAGGCCGGACGCCCCGACAGCATAACGCCAGCCAAAATCCAGACGATGGTGGACTGCAAGGTCAGCCGTGTCAGTGTCAACCCGCAGACGATGCAGCAGCGCACGCTGAAAATCATTGGCCGCCAGCATACGCCCGAGGATGTCGTGGCGATGTATCAGGCCCTGCGCAAGGCCGGTATTCCTGAAATCAATATGGATTTGATTTTGGGGCTTCCGGGGGAGACGGCCGAAGATGTCCGCGATACGATGGAAAAAGTTGTCGCGTTAAAGCCCGACGATATTACACTTCATGCGCTGGCCTTAAAGCGCGGCTCCCGGCTCAAGCTCATTATGGAGGAGCGTCATGTCGACCTGCCCGGTGATGCGGAAACCCGCAAGATGTCTGAGGTCGCGATGTCCTTTATTGAAAAGGGCGGCTATCAGCCGTATTACCTCTACCGCCAAGGTTACATGTCCGGCGATTTGGAAAATGTCGGCTGCTGCCGCAAGGGCGCTGAGGGCATGTATAACATCCAGATTATGGAAGAACATCAGACCATTATCGGGATTGGCGGTTCGGCCACGACAAAGGTCGTTGACTTTGCCCGCAAGCGCATGAAATCATCATTTAACGCCAAAGATTTGGTAACGTATCTGCGTGATGTAGATATCTATATAGAAAAACGCAGGCAGCTTCTCGAAGAGGCCTACGGAAAACAGGGGGAAACCAACGAATGTTAACCAATGCCCCTCGGGGAACCAAAGACATTCTGCCGGATACCGTCGGCGAATGGAATTATGTAGAAAGCAAAATCCGTGAGCTCTGCGGCCGTTATGGATTCGAAGAAATCCGCACGCCGGTATTCGAGCATACGGAGCTTTTCCATCGCGGTATCGGTGAGGGCACCGATGTCGTCGACAAGGAAATGTATACGTTCAAGGACCGCGGCGACCGCAGCATTACGCTGCGTCCGGAAAATACGGCTTCGGCTGTCCGCGCGTACTTGCAGAATAAACTCTATGGCGATTCGTCGCTCGTAAAGCTCTTCTACATCGGCTCGATGTTCCGCTACGACCGTCCGCAGGCCGGCCGCATGCGTGAGTTCCATCAGTTTGGTGTCGAGGCACTTGGCGAAGAGAATCCGATGGTCGATGCCGAAGTCATCATGGTAGCGATTGATTTCCTGCGTTCGCTGGGGCTTAAAGACCTCAAGCTGAGCCTGAACTCTGTTGGCTGCCCGCATTGCCGTCCGAAATATCGCGAAGTCCTGCAGGACTATTTCCGCGATAAATTAGACGACCTCTGCGACGACTGCAAAGACCGTTTTGAGCGCAGCCCGCTTAGAATTCTCGACTGCAAGGCCGATGCGGATAAGCCGTATATGGCTGACGCACCGAAGATTACGGACTGTCTCTGTGACGAATGCCAGGAGCATTTCCACAAGGTACAGCAGTATCTGACCGATGCTGGCATCGAGTTTGAGCTCGACCCGCGTCTCGTCCGCGGTCTTGATTACTACACGAAGACGGCGTTTGAAATCAAGTATGCTCCGCTTGGCGCGCAGAGTGCGGTCGCTGGCGGTGGCCGCTACGATGGCCTCATCGAGGAAATCGGCGGTAAGCCGACGCCGGCCGTTGGCTTTGCCACGGGTCTTGAGCGCGTCCTTTTGGCCCTCGAGAAGCAGAACCTGCTGCCGGAGATGGACAAGAAGACTGACGCCTATGTGGTGGCGCTCGGCGATGCGGCCCAGGGGCCGGCATTCAAGCTATTGACGCAGCTGCGCCAGGCTGGCCTCAAGGCTGGTATGGATTATGCGGGCCGCAGTATGAAGGCCCAGATGAAACAGGCAAACAAGGCGAATGCCCGCTTTGCGCTGATCATCGGTGAAGACGAAGTCAAAGAATCCTGCGTGATGCTCAAAGATATGGAAAAGAGCGAGCAACAGAAGGTTTCTTTTGATACAATAATAGAAAAGCTATGTGCTGAGGTGAAAGGTTAATGGAAACATTACAAGGCATGAAGCGCACGCATCATTGCGGTGCACTTCGCAAAACCGACGTTGACCAGGAAGTCGTCCTGTGCGGCTGGGTCTCCCGTCGTCGTGACCATGGTGGTCTGATTTTCGTTGACATGCGTGACCGTTCCGGTTTCGTGCAGGTCGTATTCGATGAAGCTTCCATGAATGAGGGCACGTTCCACAAGGCTGAGTCCCTGCGTAACGAGTTCTGCATCGCTGTCCGCGGTAAAATCCGTGCCCGCAGCGAAGAGACCATCAATCCGAATATGGAGACTGGTGAGATTGAGGTCGTTTGCGCAGAACTGCGTATCCTCAATGAGGCTAAGACGCCGCCGTTCTACATTCAGGATGGTGTCGACGTTGATGAGAAGGTTCGCCTCAAGTATCGTTATCTTGATTTGCGCCGCCCGGAGATGCAGAAGAACATCATGCTGCGTCACCGCGTCACGAAAATCATGCGTGACTTCTTCGACCGCAACGGCTTCCTCGAGATTGAGACGCCGATGCTCTGCAAGAGCACGCCGGAAGGCGCTCGTGACTTCCTCGTTCCGAGCCGCGTAAATCCGGGTGAGTTCTACGCTCTGCCGCAGTCCCCGCAGATTTTCAAACAGATTCTGCAGGTCGCTGGTTTCGAGAAATATTTCCAGATTGTCCGTTGCTTCCGCGATGAGGACCTTCGTGCTGACCGTCAGCCGGAGTTCACGCAGCTCGACATCGAGATGTCCTTCATGGATCAGGATCAGATCCTGGGCCTGATGGAAGAGCTCGCCAAAGAGATGTTTGAAAAGGCAATCGGTGCGAAAATCGAAACGCCGTTTGAGCGCATGGATTGGGATACGGCTATGGACAAATACGGTTCTGATAAGCCGGACCTCCGCTTTGATATGCCGCTCATGGATATCTCCGAGTACGTCAAAGGTTCGGACTTCAAGGTATTCAATGCCGTTATCGAAAACGGCGGTATGGTCAAGTGCATCAAGGTTGACGGCTATGCTGACATTCCGCGCCGCCGCCTCGACGACCTCGTTAAATTCGTCCAGATCTATGGCGCGAAAGGCCTTGCCTGGATTCAGTACAGCGAAGAGGGCATCAAGAGCCCGTTCAAGAAATTCTACAGCGATGAGACCTTTGCCAAAATCGCTGAGGCTACGGGTGCCAAGACCGGCGACCTGCTGCTCGTCGTTGCCGACAAGCGTCTGGTCGTTGACACGGCTCTCGGTCAGCTCCGCCTTGAGATGGGTAAAGAGCGCAACCTCATCGACCCGGATGCACTGCGCTTCCTCTGGGTTGTCGACTTCCCGATGTACGAGTGGAGCGACGAGGAGAAACGCTGGAAGGCTATGCACCATCCGTTCACGGCACCGCGTGACGAGGATATCCAGTATCTGCAGTCCGACCCGGGCCGCGTAAAGGCAAAGGCTTACGACATGGTCCTCAATGGTGTCGAAGTCGGTGGCGGTTCGCTGCGTATCTACAATGCAGAGCTGCAGGAGAAAGTCTTCGAGTCTCTGGGCCTCACCTATGAGCAGGCGCATGAGAAGTTCGGCTTCATGATGGATGCGTTCCAGTATGGCACGCCGCCACATGGTGGTCTGGCATTCGGTCTCGACCGTCTCGTCATGCTCATGGCAAAACGCGATTCGATTCGCGATGTCATCGCCTTCCCGAAAAACCAGAGTGCCCGCGACGTCATGTCGGCAGCACCGTCGGCAGTCGATGAGAAACAGCTCCGTGAGCTTTCGATTCGCACGGCTGTCAAGAAAAAAGAGAATAAACAGGAACAGTAAGCAGTTGCGTTCCTGCTTTCGGGCACCTTTCCCATGGCAAAATGGGAAGGGTGCTTTTTCTATGCGGTGAACAAGGAAAAAACGGGAAGAGGACGAATACTATAAAAAAGATTGGAGTGGTTAGCAGAGGCAAAGAGGGCGATAGAATGGAATGGCTGAACGATTGCAAAGAAGCATTGGTCGCTATGGCTGAAATATATGAATGGGTTCAAATCCTTGATCTGGAAACGGGCAGCGATTATCTGGTGAAAGTTGCGGGTTCGATGGAGCAGGCCAGTCCCAAGGAGCAGGGGCTGCAAAACCGGCTGGACGCAATGCTAGCGGCAGCAACCGTCCATGGCTCGCATCAGGAAGTCGCTGACTTTATCCAGCTGGCAACGCTTGCCAATCGCCTGCACGGGAAAAAGCGGATTTCGCTGGCGGTGCATGATTTGACAAAAGGCTGGTACCGCCTGGACTTTATCCGGATGGGCAGTGAAAATCCCGTATCGCGGGTGATTTTGGCGATTGAGAATATAACGCGCCAGAAAGAACACGAAGGACTCATGCAGGAAACGGTGGATTTACTCGCCGAATGTTATAGTGCCATCTATTATGTAAATATTTTCGACCATTCGGTGCAGCCCGTCCGCATGAATGATATTGCCAAGCACGTCGTGTTTAGCCAGACCAAGAAACTCACGCCGCGTGCACTCATGAAGACGTATATCGATTCCTTTGTTCATCCGGACGACGCGGCCGATATGATGCGCCTGACTGACCTTGATTACTTGCAAAAACGGTTAGCCGAGGAGCCCTTTGTCGTTCAGTTGTACCGCACGCGGCAAAACGGTATCGACACGTATTTCCGCTTGCGGATCGTTAAGCTGACCCAGCGGCCGATACTTGTCTGCGCGTTTGAGAACATCGATAAAGAAGTGCGCGAGAAAAAAAGGACAGCCCATGAACGGGAACAGTATAATATGCTGATAAATGGCTTGTCCCGGGAATACAGTTCTGTCTGGTATATTGATGCGACGCTTAACCTGGTTTCGCTCGTGCGCACGAATACGAAGTCGGTGACAACGAAACGGGTCTTGGAGGATGTCAAGGAAATCAGTTATGAAAAAGCCATTCATAATTATATCGATAAGTTTGTCGTGCCCGAGGATCGCAAGCGGCTGTATCAGCAGACCAGTATCAAGGAGCTCTTAAAACATATTCCGCATGATGGGGTCTACCGGATTGACTATGCACGGACGAATCTCGATGGGAAGCGCTGCCAGTTCCAGGCATGTTTTGCGCGGGATATCAGTGTAAAGGGAACGCCGTGCTTTATTGCGGGCTTTCGTGATGTGCAGTCGATGTTTATGGCCGAGCAGAAAAAACAGCAGGAACTTGCCGAAGCGCGCCGGGTAGCGGAAGAAGCCAATGCGGCCAAGACGAATTTCCTGTTCAATATGAGCCATGATATCCGCACGCCGATGAATGCCATTATGGGCTTCCGGGATTTAGTGGAAAAGCATCAGGACGATCCCGAGCGGTGCCACCACTATCTGACCAAAATCAAGGAAGCGAGCAAGGTGTTGTTATCGATTATCAATAATGTGCTCGAAATGGCACGGATTGAAAAGGGAAGCTTAGCACTGGAAAACAATGTGTTTAATACCCATGAATTTGCCAATACAATTTTTTCGGTGGTAGAAGAACTGATGAAGGCCAAGCAATTGGAGTTTTCCTGCGAGGTCAGAGTGGAACATGCTTATTTGTATGGCGATACGACCAAATTGCGCGAAGTATTTCTGAATATCTTGTCGAATGCCTGCAAGTACACGGCACCGGGCGGCAGTGTCCACCTGGTTTGTGAGGAATTGCCCGGCAGCAAAGAGGGCTGGGGGATTATCCGGACTACAATTTCCGATACGGGCATTGGCATGTCGGAAGATTTCCTGCCGCATGTATTTGATGAGTTTTCGCGGGAGAACAACACGACCAGTACGAAAATCGAAGGAACCGGCCTTGGCATGTCAATTGTCAAAAAGCTCGTGACCTTTATGGATGGGACGATTGAAGTCACCAGCGAAAAGGGGCGTGGCAGCACCTTTGTGGTGAGTATTCCGCATCAGTTTGCCAAGTCAAGTGAAATCGCCAGGCAAAAGAATGCTGAGCCGGGGGTGGCGTCCTTGGCGGGAATTTCCATTCTGCTGGCCGAAGATAATGAAATCAATGCCGAAATCGCCATGACGCTCTTGCAGGAAGCCGGGATTCACATGGAACGCGCTGCGGATGGAAAAGAATGTGTGGAAAAATTGCAGACAGTGCCAGCTGGTACCTACGATTTGATTCTGATGGACGTGCAGATGCCAAATATGAATGGCTACGAGGCCACACGGGCAATCCGGGCACTGCCTGACGCAAAAAAAGCAGGCATACCCATTCTCGCAATGACGGCCAATGCGTTTGCTGAGGACAGGCAGGCAGCTTTGGACGCGGGAATGAATGGTCATATCGCTAAACCCATTGAGATGCCGGTATTACTTCGTTCGATAACCGAGCTGCTTGACAATTCCCGCGAAAACCGTATAATAAGTAATTAGCGAACTAACTATATGGAGGCGTTGAGGTGAAGCGTGAAATAATACCAGCTTGGGAGGAGCTGGAGCGCCATAAACGAATTATCCCGGAAATCAATCCAGCCGCGGTAATCGCCATGCTTGGCATCAAGATGGTAGGCGAGGAGATACAGCAATCGATTTTAGATGTGCTGCAAAAAGAGTACAATTTGTCCGAAGGAAAATTCTGTGCACTGGTGGTACTGCATCAGCACAGCGAAACTGGCATCGCGCCGTCAGATCTGGCGGAAAAAGTTGGCGTGACCCGGGCGACGATCAGCAATATGCTTCAGCGGTTGGAACGCGATGGTCTCGTGGTGATTCGTCCGGCAGCGGACGATGGACGCGGCAAAATCGTCTTTATGACCGAGGAAGGCGCAGCCTTCATGGAAAAAATCCTGCCGCCGCATTATCTTCGTGTTACCAGGCTTATGGAAAAACTCTCAGAGCCGGAACAAAAAGAGCTTATATATCTGTTGAAGAAGTTGGCTCTTTGATGATTTTGCACAGATGAGGATTATTGCGTAGAGAAGTCTGGGACTTCTCTGCTTTTATAGTTAGTAATCAAACTAATTTAAGGAGAAGGAAAGAATGAATGCAAAACAAAAGGCAACGCGGACGGGAATCGTATTTATTGCGCTGCTGCTCATTGGTGGACTGATACTGATGTATAAGGGCAACGATGCCCTGGCGTTGGCAACGGAGAAGAAGGAAGGCATTCTGACTGCCGAGCAGATCAAAATGTCGTTTGATTCGGTTAGCGGACGCCTTATCAAGGAGTCTGTAAAAGAGGGCGATTATGTAAAAAAAGGTGACGTTATCATGGAGCTTGACTCGACGGATACCGATTTGGCCATAGAAAAGCTCAAGGCACAGATTGCCCAGATGGATGCGCAGATCCGCTCGACCAGCGGCACGCAGGGGATCAATTTCCAAAAAGCCGACACGGATGCGAGCCAGAGCGGCCGGCAGATTGACCAGCAGTCTGCTGCGGTTTCGGCAGCGGCGGCAACACTGCGCAATTCCCAGATTGATTACAATCGTAAGGTTGCTTTGTTTGATGCCGGGGCCATTTCAAGAAGCCAGCTCGATGATGCGGAGATGTCGCTGCAGGTGTCGCAGGCAAGTTTGGAGCAGCAGCAGCAATTGCTCCAGAAACTGCGCGCAGGCTATAATGGCAGTGCCTCCGATACGATTGGCCAGCAGCGTCAGGCTGCGGCCAATATGAGCAATGATGTGGAATCGCTCCAGCAGCAAAAACAGGCGCTCGAAGTTCAATTAAAGGAATTGGAAGTAGCCAAAGAGCGGCTGACGCTCCGCGCACCGGAGGATGGCAAAGTGCTGAAGGTGCTCGTCAAGGAAGGTGAGATGATTTCGCCGTCGACACCAGTGGTGCTGCTCGAAAGCAATCGCAGCTATTACGATATTTATATCAGTGAAAAGCAGGCAGCGAAGCTGCAAGAGGGACAGGCGATTAAAGGAACAACGGTTGCTGGCGAGCGCGAAGTTACGGGCACGATTCGCCTGCTGACGCAGGCTCCGGGATTTGCCGATTTAAAATCAACCCGTGAGAAGGGGCAGGCAGATCTTTCCGCGTTCCAGGTCCGTATTTATGTTGACCCGCAGGATGGTGTCATCCCGGGCATGACTATTGAGGTGAATGAACGTGAATTCACTAAAAGATGAAGTAAAGTTTCTGTTTTCGGGGCAGGGAATGCCCTATGAAAAAGTTTGCCTCATGGTGGCCATGGTGATTACCGTTTTTATGTCGGTGCTATTAAATGGAAATATTGCCAAGGATGCGAAGGTTGTAATAATCGACCTGGATAACTCTGCCTATACGCGTGAACTGACCAACCGCATTGAGGCTTCGGAGTATATGAAGGTTACAGCCGTAGTCAATACGGTCATGGACCCCAAGGAGCTTTTTTATCAGGATCGCGCGGCGGCCGTGGTGTATTTTCCGCGCGGCCTGGAGAAGGATCGGTATACAGGTGTAGCAACAAATATTGGTGTCTTTTATGATAATACCAATACAGCCCAGACGAGCAACATCAAGGAAGCTTTGAATGAAATTGTCGGGCTGGATAACGCAGCGGCGCAAGGTGATATCGGCAGCACGAATGACAGCATCCGCGGGCAGTTGAATCTTGCGTCGCGCAATCTGTTCAATCCGCACGATTCCAAAGATAACGGCGAGACGTTGGGCTTTTTGTTCTTCTTTGGCTCGATGTTTTTTACCTTTGCTACGATTGGTATGATACCGCGTCTCCGCCTTTCGCATCAGCTGGATTCAATCCTGCTCGAAGGTACTCCATGGGACCTGGTGGCACGCATTCTCCCGTATGGCGGCTGTTTGCTGGTTTCCTGGGTAGTGGGGCTGGCTGTCCTGCGCATTTGGGGCGACCTTAGCTTTACTGGCAGCTTGTTGACATTTTTGTTTATCCAGCTGTTCTACATCATGGTAACAGGGGCACTGAGTTTGTTTTTTGGCTGGACGGCGGCCAATCCTGGCATTGCCTCAAGCCGGATGATTTTGTTTATTCCGGGCGGCTTTATTTTTGGCGGCATGACCGGACCAACTACTTTTTTAGCCCCCTGGGTCGTAACGTTTAGCCATATCTTTCCGCTTACCTGGGAATATCACTTCCAGCGCGATATCATCGCGCGTGGTGCAGGCTTTGGCGATATTGCGCAAACGTTTGGCGCCTTTCTCGTCTATATGGGCGTTGTGGCGATTTTATTCTGTCTGCGGTTTTATGCCTCGCGCAAAGAGGTTATAAAAGAGCGGCAAATGGTATTGGATAATTGAGAAAAATAAGGAAGCGTCGCTATGGAGTTGACGCTCCTTTTTTTTTGTAGTACACTAACAAAATGAGTGTTTTGATTAATTGGAGGGAACAGCGTGTCCGATAAAATTAATATATTAGGTGTAAACGTAGATCCTGTAACGATGTCGCAGGCGGTGGCACAGGTACAGGATTATATGGATGAGAAACAGAACGTTCTCATTGCAACTGCTAATGCGGAGATGATCATGCGGGCAACGCATGACAAAGAACTCCAAGACATTTTAAACGATGCGGCATTGGTTGTTCCGGATGGCGCTGGTACGGTTTGGGCGGCGCATCATCTGGGGCATGATATGCCGGAGCGCGTGGCTGGCTTTGACTTGGCGCAGGAACTTATGCGCATAGCACCGAAGAAGAAGCGCCGCGTATTCTTTTTCGGCTCGGCACCGGGAGTAGCGGAGAAAGCCAAGGCAAAAGCTGAGGAGCTTTATCCGGGAATCGAGATCGTTGGCGTCCGCAACGGTTTCTTCACCGAGAAGGACGAATCGGAAATCATCGCCCAGATTAAAGAGGCAAAACCGGATCTGCTGCTGGCGGCATTAGGCGTGCCCAAGCAGGAAAAATGGCTCTATAAGCATAAAGAAGAGCTTGGCGTTCCGGTTTCCATCGGTGTCGGCGGTACGCTTGACGTCATGGCTGGTGTCATGAAACGTGCGCCGCTCTGGATGCAGAAAGCTAAACTCGAATGGCTTTTCCGCGGTATGCTGCAGCCGAAACGGGCTGGCCGTCTTATGGCGCTGCCGAAGTTCGTGCTCAAGGTTCATGCCGCCAAAAAGTAAGGAGTGCGTAGACAAAGACGCTTTTTTTCCTTATAATTATCGTGTTGTTATTTCGTTTTTATATAGGAGGTGGGAGCTTGGCTCCTATTATATCTGAAGGATATCCGTTTATCTTTGGCTGTGCTGTATTGGGAGTAGTGCTCGGGCTGTCCTGGCATCCTTATGTAGCGGTGGTTCCTTTTGTCTTAATGCTGTACTTCTGCTATTTTTTCCGCAATCCCAAGCGCCATATTGAGCTGGATGACTCGGTCGTTCTGTCTCCGGCCGATGGTACGGTAACGGATATCGTTCCGCTTGAGACGGATGAATTTGTCAAAGAACCTTGCAACAAGGTCATTATCTTTATGTCGGTTTTCAACGTGCATGTCAACCGCAGTCCGATTAAGGGACAGATTAAGCTGCAGAAATATTTCTGCGGGCGTTTCCGTCCGGCTTATAAGGATACGGTTGGTTTTGAAAACGAGCATCATGTGCTTGGAATTGAAAATGATCGCATCCGCATCAGTGTCAAGCAGATTGCCGGCATTTTGGCCCGCCGCATTGTGTCCTATGTCACCCTCGATGATAAACTCGAGCAGGGTGAGCTCTACGGCATGATTAAATTCGGTTCCTGTCTGGAAGTCGTCATGCCGAAAAATGTAGAAATCATGGTGGAAAAAGGACAGAAAGTAGCTGGCGGACAAACCATTCTCGGGAGGATTAAAGACTGATGGATTATAGACGGTTTATACCTAATCTTTGCACATCGATGAACCTGGTTTTTGGTATGTGCTCTATTCTTGCAACTTATCGCGGCGACCTCATCTGGGGTTCTATCTTCATTTTGCTGGCCTTGGTGGCCGATGGCCTCGACGGCCGTACGGCGCGTTTCTTTGGCGTGTCCAGTGAGATGGGCAAGGAGATGGATTCGCTTTGCGATTTGGGTTCCTTTGGTATCGCGCCGGGCTTTTTGGCCTGGGCCTTTGTCCTGCATAACTATGATTTGCTCGGCATGGCAGTAGTTATTCTGTTTGCTGTCTGCGGCATGTGGCGTCTGGCGCGCTTTAATGTCAATGCCGATGTCGTACATGGTTACTTTATGGGCCTGGCGATTCCGGCGGGCGGCAACATCGTGGCGATGACGACGCTGCTGTTTGTGCTGTTAGGTATTGACCCGATGGGCTTTGGCCTCGCGTATCCCATCATCATGGCCGTGGTAGGCTGGCTGATGGTCAGCCATGTCCATTACCCGAACTTTAAGGGCGATGGGGCAGAGCCGATTTTCCTTGTCACGAAGGCTTTCGCGGCTGTCATGTTTGCCGCAATCCTTTGGTTCGGCCGTGAGGCTTTGCTGCCGGCGCTCGCTGTAGCTGTTTTCTGCACCTATGCTGCCGCTGGCATCGTAAATACACTGATTGCACTTTTTGCAAAGGAAGGCTGATGATTTTTGTTTAATTATCCTTTTGATATCATCATGGTTCCCATGCAGATCATGATTTTCCTCTTTACGCTGTACTTCTTCGTCATTGGCTTCTGTGGCATGTGGCGTCGCGGTGAGACGAAAATCAAAACGCCGAAAAAGACGTTTGCGCTGATTGTCGCTGCGCATAATGAGCATGCCGTCATCGGTCAGCTCGTCGAGAATCTGCAAGGGCTCAATTACCCGAAGGATATGTATGATATCCATGTAATTGCGGATAACTGTACGGATAATACCGCGGAGATTGCCGCAAATGCTGGTGCTATTGTTCACGAACGCACGCATCCGACGAAAAAGTCCAAGGGCTATGCCCTCGAGTGGATGTTTGACCGTTTGTTCAAGATGGAGAAGCAGTACGATGCCGTTTGCGTCTTTGATGCTGACAACCTCGTTCATCCGCAGTTTCTCATGGAGATGAATAACCGCCTGTGCAAGGGCGATAAAGTTATCCAGGGTTATATGGATGCGAAAAATCCGTACGATACCTGGGTCGCCGGTACCTTTGCTATTGCCTTCTGGGTCATCTGCTATATCTCCCATCTGGCAAAATCCAATATCGGTCTTTCGGCCTGCCTCGGCGGTACGGGCATGTGCTTCTCGTCGGATATCCTCAAGGAACATGGCTGGAATGCAACCTGCCTGACGGAGGATATGGAATTTACGATGAAGTGCATGGCACAGGGCATCAAGACGAGCTGGGCGCATGATGCGATCATCTATGATGAAAAGCCGCTGACGTTTAAGCAGTCCTGGAACCAGCGCAAGCGTTGGGCACAGGGACAGTTCGATGTCGGCAACCGCTTTATCCCGAAGATGCTCAAAGCTGGTTGGAAACACAAAGACATCCGCATGTGGGATGAATGTATCTATCTGATGCAGCCGCACTTCCTGATGATTTCAACCATCTTCATCATCATCAGCTACATCCAGCTCGGTTTTGAACCGTTCTATACGAACATCTATAACTTCATGCCATCGCAGCTTATGACGGCAATCATGCTCGGCCAGTACATCCTGCCGATGATTATCCTGATTAAGATTCGTGCCAAGTGGAAATCCTGGCTCTACATGCTGCTCTATCCGGTGTTCATTTACTCCTGGATTCCGATTATCTTCCTCGGGTTTATCAACCGCAATGACCACGAGTGGAGCCATACGCAGCATACGCGTGCCATGAGCATGGATGATATCGTTGGCAATGTCAAAAACACCAAGAATATCGGGCGTTAAAAGAAGCCTCCCTCTATGAGGGAGGTTTTGCCTTAAGCGAAAGGAAGTATTGTATGTATACATTAAAAATAGAGGGCGCCTTTGAAGCTGCCCATCATGTCGAAGGCTATCCGGGCAAGTGTGCGCGCCTGCATGGCCATAATTGGGTCGTTGAGGCAGTAGTAAAAGGCAAAGAACTTGACGAGCTCGGCATGCTGATTGACTTTAAGGTCATGAAAAAAGAATTGGCTGCGGTACTTGAGCGTTTTGACCATCGGTATTTAAACGAATTGGAGCCATTTGTCCAGGGCGTAAATCCTACAGCTGAAAATCTTGCGCGGATTATTTTTGAAGAACTTGCCGGCCGCGATGTATTTAAACGCGACAGCGTTCTGCATGCCATCACGGTTTTTGAATCGCCGAAGTCTAGTGTAACGTATACGAAGGATTGACTATGAAAGAGAATCTGATAGAAATCTTCTCGTCCATACAGGGCGAGGGAAAATACGTCGGCTGCCGTCAGGTATTCGTGCGGCTAGAAGGTTGCAACCTCGATTGCAAATATTGTGATACGGAAAACACGCCTGGCAGCCATGCGCGCTGTGACGTAGAAACTTATGCGGGCAGCCGTGAGTTTGCCAAGCTCCCCAATCCGCGTTCGGCGGAGCAGACCGCTATGGAAATCAACCGCCTCTGCAAAGAAGTTCCGCATCAGGCCGTGAGTTTCACGGGCGGGGAGCCGCTCCTGCATGCCGCCTATATTCGTGAGGTCGCCAAGGAACTTGAGGTGCCGGTGTTCCTTGAGACGAATGGCACGTTGTATGAGCAGCTCGCGGAAATCATCGATGTCGTCGATATCATCAGCATGGATATCAAACTGCCGAGCATCATCAGCAAACCGCAGTGGGAGGCGCATAAGCGTTTTATCGAGGTGGCCAAAGCAAAAGACCTGTATATCAAACTGGTAGTGGGAGAGGAAACCACGGAAGAAGAATTCCGGCAGGCCATTGACCTCGTCGCAGAAACGGCTCCCGAGACCTTGTTCATCATCCAGCCCGTAACGCCATACGGCGGCTGTAAGGCGGCGAGCCCCGAGAAAATCCTCATCTGCCAGAACTACGCGCTGTCCAAACTAAAAGACGTCCGCGTAATCCCGCAGACGCACAAAATGATCGCGCAACTGTGATTTTCCGTCTGGTGAAAAATCCAAAATCGCGCAATCCCTTGTCAGCAAAGGCACCATGGAGTTTTCCGTGGTGCCTTTTTGCTGCGATTGAGGGGGGGTAGAGCAAATGTAGAGCAACCAGTTTTTTAGGACTGATTTGCCTTTGGGTTTTGTTCCGGATTTATGAGCCCGGAAATGTCTTCTTCGAGCCACTGGCTGACTTTTGACTGTTGTGTTTCTTCATCAATATGTGTATAAAAATCCATGGTGATTTTGATACTGGCGTGTCCCAGCTGGTTCTGGATGTCCTTGAGGTCGAAGTAGCTGGAGTTTTTCATCCGGCTGGCCATGTCATGCCGCAGCATGTGAAAGGTCGTCTTGATGCCAAGTTTTTTGCGCAGCCACATGAAGAAGCTGCTGACGCGGTTGGGCGTGACGGGGCTGCCATCGATCTTGGTGAAGATAAAGCCGTTATCCAGCCAGGTGGGAGATAGCAGCCGCTGTTGCAGCTGGACTTTCCGGTAGTGCTGGATTTGAAGACATAGTCAGCTGTGACGCCTGGCGAGAAGGAACTTGAGAAGCTTCCAGGCAAAGCCGAGTAGAAAGCCGAGTAGTATGAACGTACCGATAAGAAGAATGAAACATAGAATCAAGAACATTACCATAGTATAAACTCCATGAATAGTTTTGGGGATGGATGCACCTTCCGCTTGGCTGGCTGAAGGTGTATTTTATTTTGGTATTTAGCGGCGATGGTATTATTTTTGCGCATAGTCATAGCCTTCAATTACAACATCTAATTTTCCTGTCCGCGGATGGAAAATAAGTCCATGCACTGGCACGTCGGCGGGAATCAGGGGATTTAGCCGGATGGCTTCGACGGTATCGATGACGTTCTGTTCGGGATGCTGGAATTCGTCGGCCCATTCGGCAAGTTCCTTAGCAATCATGTGGATAGCTTCTTTGGGAACGCCACGTGACAGCATGGCTTTTGTGAGGCTTTGGGAGGTGGTCTTGGACATGCCGCATTCGTGGTGGCCGATGACGAGGATTTCTTTGACGCCGAGTTCATAGATGCAGACCATAAGGCTGCGGATGGTGCCATCGAAGACGCCAGTCACGGAGTTGCCAGCGGTCTTGATTACTTTGGCATCGCCGCGGGCTAGTCCCAGCGCTGGTTCAAGAAAATTGACCAGGCGGGTATCCATGCAGGTGATAATGGCCACCTGTTTTTGCGGCAGTTTGCTCTGATGGTGGTCTTCCTCGGTGTAATCAATTGGCGGGCTGGCGCAGAATGAGGCGTTGACCGCCAGGATATCTTGTAGTATGGACATCGTGTTTTCCTCCTTGTTGTTGTCTATTTGTTTCGTATGTATTTCTGTTGCCGGCAGCTGTTTTCCTGCTTTGGTGGGGATTTTGATAAGTCAACGTATGGACAGTCGACAAGGATAGAGGTATATTGATTATAGGATAGAGAATCAATGGATAGGGAGGGAATGTCGATGGGGACGTTGTTGCTGATTGCTTTGGGGATAGGTATTGGCTGGTTATTGTTCCGGCCAAAGCAGGATAAGGGCAAAAGGGAAGAACAGGCTGCTATTGCTGCGAAGAAAGATAGCAGGCAGGCGATGGTGGCAATGCGAAAGGTACCGGCACGGCAATCGTCAACTGTCCTGCGGGATGAGAAAGACCATACGTTGCGCAATGTTGCCGGTGGGGTCGTGGCCGGGGCGGTTCTCGGTCATCTGCTCAGTGGGGATAAGGAAACGGTGAACCAGGAAACGACCAACAATTACGTCATCCATCAAGATCCTTTTGATAATGAGGAATGCGATGCGTACGATGATTTGATTTGGGATGACGATGAAGGGGTTTTTGATGAGGACAATGCCGCAGCATACGATTCCGATTATGAGGAGGATTCGGATTACAACGACTCCGATAACGGTGATGAGGAGTCGGGCTGGAATGATTTTTACGACGATGACGATGATTGACATTGTTTTTGGGATATGTTAGGGTAGAACTATCGATGGCAGCAAAGGAGCCCAGGCGAATGGAAGATTCGCCTGGGTTTTGTTTTTGCCGCAGGGAAGGAAGCGAGTTCGTTTGGATTTTTCATTGGCACATTTTGTCGTCATGGCGATGACGATTTTGGTTGTATTGGCAGGTGGTCTGTATGCTGCCCGCTCGGTGCATTCGGCGGAGGGATTCAGTCTTGGCGGCCGGTCGGCGGGAATTCCGATGATTGCGGGCAGTATTGCTGGTACTTGCGTTGGTGGCGGGGCAACGGTTGGCACCGCGCAGTTGGCAGGCTCCGTGGGACTGTCTGCGGTATGGTTTACGATTGGCGTTGGCCTGTCCCTGCTGGTTATGGGACTAATTTATGCGCGGCCATTGCGGTATACGGGGCTTGAGACTATCTCGCAGTATCTGGTCGAAAACTATGGAAAAGGAGCTGGCCGGTTTACGAGTTTTGCGACGTCCCTGGGCATATTGTTCAGTGCTGTGGCTAGTACCTTGCCGGGGATTGCCTTGCTGGCCGCGTTAACGGGCGCGTCTTATCTGGAATCGGCAGTTATGTTATTGCTGCTCGTCGTGTTATATGCGTTCTTTGGCGGGATGAAATCTGCTTCAGTCGGCGGCATTTTAAAGATGCTGTTTCTGTTTGGGACTTTGTTTGCGTTGGGGTATACTGCGTGGCAGGGTCTGATGGCTGCGCCGGCTTTGCTGGCAGATAAGCCCGCAGGCTTTTTTACCATCTGGGGGATTGGCGCTTCTTCGATTTTGACAAATGTTGCTTCGGTCTTGGTCGGGATGATATGCACGCAGACGTATATTCAGGCGATTTTTTCGGCGGCGACGCCGCGGACCGCTGCGGTTGGGCTGATACTCGCAGCTATGGCCGCGATTCCTATCGGTGTTCCCTGTGCGATGATGGGAATTTATATGCAGGCGGCCCATCCGGAGCTTCCGGCGATGCTGTCGCTGCCTGCGTATCTGCTTCACTATGCGTCCCCGTTGATGGGCGGCATGGCGCTTGGGGGAATTGTGCTGGGAATCGTTGGCTCGATTGCCGGGCTGTCGCTCGGCGTGGGGACGATGGTAGCCAGGGATATATTGGAACCTTTGCTTAAGATAAAGTCGGAATGGGGAAAGCTGGCATTGCTGCGGGGCGCAGTAGTGGGGGCTGTCCTTATCGCCATTGCGATTGCCACGGCGAATCGGGATTCGCAGATTTTGTTTTGGAATTATCTTTCGATGGCCCTGCGCGGCTGCGGGATATTTATTCCGCTTACCCTGGCTATCTTTAAGCCGCGGGCAGTATCGCCGCAGTGGGCGGTGGCTTCGATGGTTTTGTCGCTGGGTGCGGCCATTGTGGCTGGGGTGGTGCAGGTAAATGTATCGCCGATTTTTGTCGGCCTTGGGGTAAGCCTGCTCGTTATCTTGTTGGGGCTGGCCGCTGAGCGCCGGAGCAGCCGGCCGGTTAGGGAATCGTAGTAGTTTTACAACAAAAAGAAAAAGAAAAGCCGCTGGCTCTGTGCCAGCGGCTTGCTAGTATTTCCTGTATGCCCCCTCATCGAATCCGTGATGCATTTGTCAAGCGGTGATATTGATAATAGAACCAGCTAAAATACTGTCCATGTTGTTTTGATAGTGGTGAATTTCGCGCTGTGGTCCTGGTGCGTAGCTGGTAGCAAGCGACAGGCTTTTGCCGGTGTGCGAATAGGTCTGTGAAGTTACCACATCATCGCCGTGAAGCGTCAAAACAACCATTGCTCCATCCGACATCCGCTTGGTAATCGTTGCACTATCCACAGTTTTACGATCCAGCGGTACGTCGTTCGGGTTTGGAGCTTCGTGTGATGAATCCTTAGATGCAGCTGTTGCCCGGATGGCAGAAATACCCGACGCTGCCAGGCTCCAGATGCTGGGTGCCCCATTGATTGCACCAATGCCGCTCATGTTAATCCCTCCTTTGCTTGGTGCAATACAGGAAAGACTACTATAATAATTATATCATCGGGCGAAAGTTCTGACAATACAGAAAATGGTTTTGCAAAAAAATTTAGGAGGATAGACGGAATCTTGGTATAATAAAAAGAGCAAGATTTGAACGTTAGGAGGGCGTCTGTATGAGACAGATAACGTTGGGAACGACTGGTATTACCGTGCCACAAAATGGGTTCGGTGCACTGCCGATTCAACGCGTGACGAAAGCAGAAGCGGTAAAGCTGTTGCGGTCGGCCTATGAGGGTGGCATGCGTTATTTCGATACCGCGCGTGCGTATAGCGACAGTGAGGAGAAGCTTGGCGAAGCGTTCCATGGCATGTGGGATAAGGTGTTTTTGGCGACCAAGACCCATGCCAAGACGCCGGAAGGCTTTTGGCAGGATTTGGAAACGTCGCTTCGCCTGCTGCAAACCGACTGCATTGATGTGTATCAGTTTCACTGTGCGGATCAGTGCTGGCGGCCAGGCGATGGTTCGGGCATGTATGAGGCGATGCTCGAGGCGAAAGCCCAAGGCAAGATTCGCCATATCGGCGTGACGGCGCATAAAATCAAAGTGGCGTTTGAATGCGTGGAGTCTGGTCTTTATGAGACATTGCAATTTCCGTTCAGCTATCTGGCGTCGGAACAGGAAGTAAAGCTCGTAAAACTTTGTAAGGAAAAGAATGTCGGGTTTATTGCTATGAAGGGATTGGCGGGCGGCCTTATCAATCGGTCTGAAGCCGCCATGGCCTATATCGCGCAGTATGATAATGTCGTGCCGATTTGGGGCATTCAGCGCGAGCAGGAACTTCGCGAGTGGCTTTCGTATATGAAGGAAACGCCGGGGATGGATGACGAGCTGCAGGACTATATCGAAGCGGAGCGGCAGGAACTATGCGGCGATTTTTGCCGTGGCTGCGGGTATTGCATGCCTTGTCCGGCCGGTATTATGATAAATCAATGTGCGCGCATGTCGCTGATGTTGCGCCGGGCGCCGTCAAAGGCCTGGCTGACGCCAGCGATGCAGGCGGAGATGAAGAAAATCGAACAATGTCTCAACTGCCGTCAGTGTACGGCTAAGTGCCCCTATGAACTCAATACGCCGGAACTTTTGCGCAAAAACTATGAGGACTATCAAAAAGTCCTCGCTGGGGAAATCGAGGTTTGATGGTGACAACATATTATCCGGATTTTTATGAACAGTTTTCCTGCAAGGCGGGTGCCTGCCGTCATAGCTGCTGCCAGGGCTGGGAGATTGATATTGATGAGCGGACGGCCAAACGCTATCAGGAGCTTTCTGGGCCGCTTGAGGAGGAAATCCGCCAAAATATTATCTGGCAGGATGGCAGCTGGCAGTTCCGCTTGCAGGCGGATGACCGCTGCCCGTTTCTGCGGGCGGATGGCCTGTGCCAGTTGATACGCAAGGCGGACGAGTCAATTCTTTGCGATATCTGTGCCAATCATCCGCGGTTTTTTGTGACGGTGGGGAATTATGAGCTGGCAGGAGTGGGGCTTAGCTGTGAAAAGAGCTGTGAACTTTTGCTCGCTGACTTGTCAAATTTGACCTTTCATGTGGAAGGTTCTGACCAGTTCCTTGACTTGTCAACGTTGCTGCAGCAATTGGGGATAGAACTTCCGCAAGAGGAGCTTTTGTATCAGGACGGCATGACGGCGGAGGATGCCGCTTTTGTGCTGGCGTGCATGAATAAAACGGCACCGATTGATGCCGACTGGCCTAAACAGCTGGAAAAACTAGCGGCAGCCGTGCAAACGCTGGAACCGCTCACGCGCGAGGAATCGTGCCTGTTTACGCGAATCTATCAATATATCTTGTATCGTGCCTTGGAGCATGCCAGAACCTATGGCTTGGGAACCGTGCTCTCCTATGCGCAGCTGAATGCGGATTTTATTTCGCTTCTTTATCAATTGACTGGTCAATTGGATGAGTCGGTCCGGCGCTGGTCGGAACAGGTGGAATACAGCGTTGAAAATGTACGCTGTTTGATGGAGCTTGTATAAGGAGTGTCTATGATTTCTATGGAAGTAGCCCAGGGGCTACTGATTCCTTTTGCCGGGACAAGCCTTGGCGCAGCCTGTGTCTACCTTATGCGCCAGGAACTAAACGAGCAGGTTCAAAAGGGGCTGACGGGCTTTGCCGCCGGCGTAATGGTAGCCGCCTCGGTCTGGAGTCTTTTGATTCCTGCGATGGAAGCAGCCAGCGGGATGGGCAAGCTGGCATTTTTGCCGGCGGTAATCGGTTTTTGGCTCGGGACGTTGTTTTTGTTATTGCTCGACCATGTGATTCCGCATTTGCACATGAATGAGGAGACGGCGGAGGGGCCGGCGAGTTCTTTTTCGAAGACGACGATGCTGGTACTGGCCGTGACGCTTCACAACATTCCCGAAGGAATGGCAGTTGGCGTGGTGTTTGCTGGCTGGATGGCTGGTAATGTGGATATTACGATGGCCGGTGCCTTTGTGCTGTCGCTGGGAATTGCCATTCAGAATTTCCCGGAGGGCGCGATTATTTCGATGCCGCTTCGAAGTGCTGGGTTTAGCCGTCATAAGGCCTTTGTGGCGGGAATGTTGTCCGGTGTGGTGGAACCTTTGGGCGGTTTGCTCACGATTGTTGCGACGGCGTATATCGTGCCGTTTATGCCGTACTTGCTAGCCTTTGCGGCCGGTGCGATGCTCTACGTCGTGGTGGAGGAACTCATCCCGGAAATGTCGGCGGGCAGGCATTCAAATGTCGGTGTCCTTTGCTTTTCGGTGGGCTTCACGTTGATGATGGCACTTGATGTCACGTTGGGGTAAGGAGAGATTGTGGTGAAAATCGAACAATTTGACCATCTGGTCCTGGTGACAAATTCGCTGACGGATTGTTTGCGGTTTTATGGCGATGTTTTAGGAATGACCATTGAATGCAAGAATAATCGCTATGCGCTTCGTTTTGGCCAGCAGAAGATAAATATACATACCCGAAAAGCAGAGTTCCTGCCCGCCGCGCAATATCCTACGCCGGGGTCGCTGGATTTATGTTTGGTGGTATCCGGGCCGATGGCTGAGGTTAAACGGGAACTTATGGAAAAAGGGCTTTCACTTGAAACGGATATCGTGGCGCGAAATGGTGCCCAGGGGAATATGCAGAGTATTTATCTGCGGGATCCGGATGGCAATTTGGTGGAACTTTGCAGTTATGAAGACAGTGAGGTGCGATCATGGAACAGGAAATGAAAGTCGGAAGAATTGGCGTTGCTGGTGAGACGAATATCAGCCGTGAAAAGGCGGCGGGAACCAGCGAATTTCGCGAGCTGTTTTCGGATAGGGTCGCTGAAAAGCTCGGAAAGATTCCCGAGACAATCGAGGATATGACAAAGACCCAGAAGGAGTTAAAGGAGCTTCGGGCCCAGCGGGAGTTTACGGAAACGGTTAAACACGTTTTGCCCGATGGCAGCATCCGCGTATCGGAATACAAACAGGGGCATTTGGAGTCCTGTTATATTCAAAAGCCCAAACTTCATGCGGTGGTCGATACGAGCAAACCAATCCCGCGGGCGGCCGATGGCTCGCTTTTGACCAGTCAGCAGGAAACGAAACTCGTTCCGCGCCGTAATATTCTCGAGGAGTGAGTTTTGGCCGTTCGTATCGCATGGCGTGACTTTTGCGCCTGGATATGTTATGCTAAGAAAAGATTTTCATAGGGAAACGATAGTAGGGCGAGCAATCGCTACGGTAAGGACATCCATAATCCGGCAGTTTTCGGATTATGGATGTTTTTGTTTAGGAGGGAATTTTTTGACGGATGAATTATTTGCGCGGATGCCGATTCCAAAGGCGTATATGACGCTGGCACTGCCGGTGGTCATGAGCATGGTCGTGCAGCTTGTCTACAATATGGCCGATACATTCTTTATTGCGCTGACTGGTGATACGGCACTGATCGCTGGCGTATCGGTATGCACGCCGCTTTTTACATTGATGCTGGCCTTTGGCGATTTGTTTGGCCTGGGCGGCAGTTCGGTCATTGCGCGGTTGTTTGGCGCGGGCCGCAAAGCAGATGGCAAACGGCTCAGCATCTTTTGCTTTTATGGTGCTATTGCGTTTGGCCTGCTCGCGGCAATCGTGCTCTTGTCCCTGCGCGGGCCGATGCTCGCGCTCTTGGGGGCTGAGGGAGAGGTCATCCCGCATGCGGCGGCCTATTATTCGTGGTTTATCGCTGGTGCGCCGTTTGTCATTTTTTCGCTCGTGCCGACGAATCTATTGCGTACGGCAGGCTGCCCGAAAATCTCGATGAACGCTTCGATTCTCGGTGCGGTCATCAATATCGCGCTTGACCCTGTGCTGATTTTCGGGCTGGAGCTTGGTGCGGCCGGGGCGGCAATGGCAACTGTCATTGGGTATATCTGCTCGGATATTTACGCCGTGTGCTATATCCGCCGCCATTGCGCGGAGCTGTCGCTCGACTTGCCCGCGCTTTCCATCGACCGCAAGGAAATACAGGCCATCGTTTCGATTGGCCTTGCAGCAGCTGTGACGAATTTTACGCAGACGCTTGGCATCGCGATGACGAACCGCAGCCTGCTCCCTTATGGCAGTGAAGCGATTGCCGTCATGGGCATCGTCATGAAAATCATCATGATTGTTGCGCTGGTCGTCGTAGGGCTTGCCTTTGGCGGGCAGCCACTCATTGGCTATACGTATGGCGCCAAGGACAAGGTGCGCCTGCAAAAGGTAATCGCCTTTGCCTTGAAGGCCGTTGTGGGAACGAGTCTCGTGCTGGCCGCAGGGATTGCTTTATTTGCCGGGCCGGTCATGCATATTTTCCTCGAGCAGCCCGAACTTATTGCGCAGGGGGTTATGATGCTCTACTGGCAGCTGCCAGCTATCGTATTTATGGGCATTGGCCTGGTACTTATCTGCACGTTCCAGGCAACTGGCAAAAGCCTGCCGGCGTTGTTTCTTTCTCTATGCCGTCAGGGCATTGTTTATGCGCTGGCGCTTGCCATCCTGCCGCTTTGGTTTGGCTATACCGGCGTCATCGCCGCTCAGCTGGCGGCCGATATCGTGACCGTTCTCATTGCCGTGCTGCTTTATCGCAGCTGTCTTTTGTCGTGATAGCAGTGAAATCATAAGATAATTTGAAGTGACTTCATAACGTAAAAGGCCCCCGCGGCGAACCGTATTTTCGGTTTCGCCGCGGGGGCCTTTGGTTTTATTTGCGAAGATTTTAGTTTTCGACTTCGACCAATTCGATTTTAAAGTTCAGTTCTTTGCCGGCCATTTCGTGGTTGGCGTCAAAGGTGATAGTGGTTTCGGTCTTTTCCGTTACGGTGACGGGAACCGGCTGGCCATAGGCATTCTGCAGGGCAACTTTCTGACCGGCTTCGAGGCCTTCGGCACCAGGTAGCTGGGCGATTTCCATCGTGATGATGTTTTCGTCCGAGGGCATGCCGTAAGCTTCTTCGGGCATCAGATGGATGTCCTTCGTTTCGCCGATGGCCATGTTTTTGACGGCTTCGTCAAAGCCTTTGATCATCATACCGGCTCCGCAGACAAATTCGAGCGGTTCGCCGCGGTCGTAGGACGAATCAAATTTCGTACCATCGTTGAGGGTACCCGTGTAGTGAACTTTGACTTTTTTGTTTTCGTTGCTCATTGTGTATCTCCATTTCTTGTGGTAATTATGTTATTTAGTATAGCATAAACGGTGTTACGAATTCAGCAGCGCTTCTTTTAATTCCCGATAGCGGCGCGTGTAGTAAGGACCGTTTTGAGCTTCGCGGTGGTCAAACCCATAAGCGCGGCGGCTGACGGCAAGAATCGGCGGTGCCTGGATGCGTTTGGCAATGGCCATGCCGCAGAAGAGGTTCCACCAGCGTTCGAGGTCATCGATGAAGTCTTTGGCAGTCGGGAAATATTTGGCGACAAGTCCCGGCTCGCAGCCGAGATTTTCTTCGACGGTGCCAGCGGCATACCATTCGAGGATATCCTGCGGCGCCGCTTTTTCCCAGCGCTCGATGAAGGAGCGGAACAGGTAGTCATGATACGGGTATTTGAGCGGGTCGCCCTTGCCTTCGTCGACGTTTTGTGCATTGGAAAGCTCGGCACTCGGCACGATGTCGATGATTCCCTGGGGCACGACTTCGCGGCCGTAGATTTCTTCATTCATATAGTAGGCCAGCGCGTAGACCTGATGCTTCCAAAGGTCGGCAAGCGCGGCAAGGAAGCCTGATTGGTCACCGTAAAGCGTCGAGTAACCGACGGTCGTCTCGGCTTTGTTGGCGTTGCAGGTAAAGCCGCCGCCAAAAGCTGCGGCAGCACCGGCGAGAACGCGGGCACTGCGGTCCCGGGCCTGAATGTTTTCGGTGACGAAGGACGAAACCGACAGATTGGTCGTGCTGCCGTCTGCCAGATACGTCATCGGCGTGTGTTCGAGCTGGTCAATCGTATGGTCAACCGATTGCTGAATCGGCACAATCATGTATTGACAGCCGAGATTGTTGGCCAGCTGCTGCGAAAGCCCCTTGGTCGTCTCGGAGTTGAAGACGCTGGGCATGTTGACGAGCAGCAGGTTTTCAGGGCCGACAACTTTGGCATAGAGAGCGGCGGCAACAGCTGAATCGATACCACCCGAGATGCCGATGACGACTTTTTTCATGCGGATGTTTTCGAGGAAATGTTTGACGCCGTAGTGAAGCGCGCGGTAAATATGCGCGATGTCTTTTTCCTTTGACTTGTCAACGGGGGTTGACTTGTCAAGGCTATCGAGGTCGATAATGGTCAACGTTTCGGTGTATTCTTCGGAAACGGCGCAGACATCGCCGTTAGCATTGTAGGCCGTACTTGACCCGTCAAAGGTGTAGATGGTCTTGCCGTTGTTCTGCAGGCCGATTGCATTGACGTAGAAAAGCGGTACGCCGGCGTCTTTGGCCTGGGCGCCAAAAACGCGGTTGCGCTTGTCGTTTTTGCCAAGTGTATACGGGGAGGCTGAGATGTTGACAAAGAAGTCCGGCTTATGATGGCGGCGAAGCATCTCGATCGGTTCCATCTCGTAGTTGTCGCTCCAGCCATCTTCGCAAAGCAGGCAGCCTACGCGGTAGTGGCGGTCCTTGATTTTCAGCGTTACCGGTGAGAGCAGCTGGTCGGGCGTTGTGCCGAGCTCACGGGCCAGTTTCTGCAGGCTGAAGAAATGGCGCGTGTCATCAAATTCTCGGTAGTTTGGCATTAACGTCTTGATGACATAGGGATATGGCATGTTGTCGGGCTGGACCAATTTGCCGTCACGGGCCGTAAACAGGGCGTTGTATTTGCGCACGCGGCCGTCGTTGTTCTTTTTTGACCAGTCAATGGCGATGTTGCCGAACATTACCGTTATGCCCGTTGACGCGTCAATGATGTCCTGACCGTAGCGCTCACAGTCCTTCAGGAAAGAGGACTGCTCCCAGGTATCTCCTAACAAATAACCGGGGACAGCCATTTCCGGGAAGATGATGAGGTCGACGCTTTGTTTTTTGGCATCGGCTATCATCGAGAGGATTTTGGCGGTGTTTTGGTCAGGATGGCCAGGAATGACTTCCATCTGGCCCATAGCGATTTTTAACAAGGGAAAAACACTCCTTAGATTATTACATAAATAAGTTAATACTCATGCAATAGATGGTAAAATGTAATCTTTAAAAGAAAAACGTATTTTCTTAGGTGACAATCTTATATTTTCTATAGGATTCGCCTTTAATATATGATATAATAAACTTCGAATACAGTCTAGAACTATATTTATGACGCAAAAGATAACAAAAGTCCGATGTTCATTGATTTTCTATTGATATAGAAGCAAGTGGAAAAGAAAGAGGCGGTTGATTTGAAGTATAGCAGTACGAGAGGCAATGGCGTAAAACTTGATTCCGCGCAGGCGATTATCCAGGGCCTCGCTACTGATGGTGGTTTGTTTGTACCGGACAGCTTGCCAAAAGTTGACGCGTCATTTATAGCCGCCCTGCAGGAACTTACCTACGAAGAGCGGGACGCAAAAGTGCTCGGCCTGTTTTTGACCGATTATACGGAAGAAGAAGTCAAAGGGTGTGTGACGCGCGCTTATGGCAATGGCAAATTCGATGACGCTATGCGCGCTCCCGTTAAGATTTTTGACGATATGGGCGTACTCGAACTCTGGCATGGCCCGACGAGTGCGTTTAAGGATATGGCCTTGCAGCTGCTTCCGCAGCTCATGAGCACGGCGCTCAAGAAGACGGGGGAAAAGGACGAAGTCCTGATTCTCGTAGCGACCTCTGGCGACACGGGCAAGGCTGCCCTCGAAGGCTTCCGCGATGTTGACCAGATTAAGATTATGGTCTTTTATCCGGAGGGCGGTGTCAGCCGAATCCAGCAGCTGCAGATGCTTACGCAGGAAGGCAGTAATGTCAATGTTACGGCGGTCCGTGGTAATTTTGACGATGCCCAAAGCGGGGTAAAGGCCATCTTTGGCGATAAGTCCTTTGCCGAAGAATTAGGCGCTAAGGGAGTCAAACTCTCCTCGGCTAATTCCATCAACTGGGGCCGCCTTGTGCCGCAGATTGTCTATTACTTCAGTGCTTATGCGGACCTCGTGAAGGCAGGGAAGATTCAGGCCGGTGAGGAGATTAATTTCACGGTACCGACGGGTAACTTCGGAGATATCCTGGCTGGCTTCTATGCAAAATGCATGGGGCTTCCGGTTCATAAACTCATCTGTGCTTCTAATGCCAATAACGTTTTGACCGATTTCCTGCGCACGGGTGTCTATGACCGCAACCGCGATTTCTATAAGACGATTACGCCGTCGATGGATATTTTGATTTCGAGCAACCTCGAACGGCTGCTGTTCCACATGACGGAAGATACGGCAAAAGTCGCTGGCTGGATGAAAGATCTGGTTGCAACTGGCCGCTATGAGGTAGGACAGGAGCTGTTGCAAAAGATTCAGCAGACCTTCTGGGCCGATTGGACGGGCGATGACGATACGAAGGAATTAATTGGCCGCGTCTTTGCTGACAAGCATTATGTGCCCGATACGCATACGGCCGTTGCCTGGAAAGTGGCCGAAAACTATCAGCAGGCAACGAAAGACGGTCACTACATGGTCATTGCTTCGACGGCAAGTCCGTATAAATTCAATGGCAGCGTCTTGGAAGCGCTGGGAGCAGAAACAGCTGGCCTCGATGAGTTTGCCATGCTCGATAAACTTCAGGAACTTAATGATGACCCGACACCGCAGGGACTTGCTTCCTTGCGCACGAAACCTTTGCTGCACAAGGATGTTTGCGCAGTGACGGCGATGAAACAGGCTGTGCTTGACTTTGCTGCAAAGTAATCAAAAACAGCCGTATTCGGTAGAAAATCGCCAAAATTTCGTGTAAATGCGGGATTTTATAAAACACAACGGAAACAATAATAGTTTTTGTTGTGTTTTATTTTATTTATTCGTTTTGACAAACAATTGTGATAAATAAAAATTTAAAACTTTTAACAAATAAATAGTTGACATTTATGGAAAAATAAGCTAATATAATACTCGTGACAGGGCATATGAAAAATTATGGCGAGGTCACTCAAGTATTTAAACAATTTATGAAAGAGGTTGAATGTAAAATGGCAAACATCGATCTTAGTCAGTATGGAATCACGGGCGCAACGGAAATTATCCACAATCCGTCTTACAAAACCTTGTTCGCAGAAGAAACGAAAGCTGGTCTCGAAGGTTTCGAGGTTGGTCAGGTTTCTGAACTCGGTGCAGTAAACGTCAAGACGGGTATCTTCACGGGCCGTTCGCCAAAAGATAAATACATCGTTGATGATGCTACGGCTCATGATACGGTATGGTGGGATTCGGAAGAATACCACAACGACAACCATCGCCTGTCCGAAGAGAACTGGGATGTTCTCAAGGACATCGCCAAGAAAGAGCTCTCCAACAAGAAACTCTATGTTGTTGATGCTTTCTGCGGCGCTAACAAAGATACGCGCATGGCTGTACGTTTCATCGTGGAAGTTGCTTGGCAGGCTCATTTCGTTACGAACATGTTCGTAAAACCGACGGCTGAAGAGCTCGAGAACTTCAAACCGGACTTCGTCGTTTACAACGCTTCCAAAGCAAAAGTTGAAAACTACAAAGAGCTGGGCCTCCATTCTGAGACGGCTGTTGCCTTCAACCTCACGAAACGCGAGCAGGTTATCATCAACACCTGGTATGGCGGCGAGATGAAGAAGGGTATGTTCTCCATGATGAACTACTTCCTCCCGCTCAAAGGCATTGCTGCTATGCACTGCTCCGCTAACACGGATAAACAGGGCCAGAATACGGCAATCTTCTTCGGCCTCTCTGGCACGGGTAAAACGACGCTGTCCACGGACCCGAAACGTCTCCTCATCGGCGATGATGAGCACGGCTGGGATGATGAAGGTATCTTCAACTTCGAGGGCGGCTGCTATGCAAAAGTTATCAACCTCGACATGGAGTCTGAGCCGGACATCTATGGCGCTATCAAACGCAACGCTCTGCTCGAGAACGTAACGCTTGACGACAAAGGCAACATCGATTTTGCCGATAAGACGATCACGGAAAATACGCGTGTATCTTATCCAATCGATCACATCAAGAGCACGGTTAAAGGTTTTGTCAATGACCGCAGTGCTGCTCCGGCCGCTAAGAGCGTTATCTTCCTTTCTGCCGATGCATTCGGCGTACTGCCGCCGGTTTCCATCCTGACTCCGGAGCAGACGAAGTACTACTTCCTGTCCGGCTTCACGGCTAAACTGGCTGGTACGGAGCGTGGCATCACGGAGCCGACGCCGACGTTCTCTGCTTGCTTCGGTCAGGCATTCCTCGAACTCCATCCGACGAAATACGCTGAGGAGCTCGTTAAGAAAATGGAAGCTAACGGCACGAAAGCATATCTGGTCAACACGGGTTGGAATGGTTCCGGCAAACGTATCTCCATCAAAGATACGCGCGGTATCATCGATGCTATCCATAGCGGCGCTATCAAGAAAGCACCGACGAAGAAAATCCCGATGTTCAATTTGGAAGTTCCGACGGAGCTCGAGGGCGTAGATACGAATATCCTCGACCCGAAAGATACCTATAAAGATGCTGCTGAGTGGGAAGCAAAAGCTAAAGATCTCGCTGAGCGCTTCATCAAGAACTTCAAAAAATATGAGACGAACGAAGCTGGCAAGGCCCTCGTCGCTGCTGGCCCGCAGCTCTAATTCAGCCTCACACACATCTTCACCTAAAAAAAGGAGTCAGATTTTGACTCCTTTTTTTATTTTTCTCATCGAATTGCAACAAACGTGTGATATAGTATTATTGGTATATGTTCGAAGGAGATGATTTTTTGAAGTTAGCGAGGATATTGCTGGGGGGAATCCTGATACTGGCGGCCAATGTCTTTTTGCTGGGCAGTGTGGAGGCTGCCAAGGGGAAATTGGTCTTTATTCCTCACGATACGCGTCCGATATCTTGCGAGGAGACGGCTGATGTGGCGCGTGCGGCTGGCTACGAAGTCATTGTTCCGCCGAGAAATATTTTGAGTGATGGCGTGGATAAGCCGGGCAATCCGGAAAAACTTTGGGATTGGGCCGAGCAAAATATCAAAGGTGCCGATGGCGCGATGTTCTCGTCGGATTCGATGATTTATGGCGGCTTGGTGCCGTCGAGAAATCATGAGTTGACGGAACAGGAGTTATGCAGCCGCGTCAAACGGTTTGAAAAACTCCGTCAGGAGAATCCGAAATTGAACCTCTATGTGTTCAGTTCGATTATGCGCACGCCGCGCAGCGGTCTTTACTCCGGCAATGCGGAACCTGCTTACTATCAGCATTATGGTGCGGATATCTTTCAGGCAACGGCTTATGCGGACAAAGAGGAAATGCAAGGGCTTGAGCCAATCGAGAAAAAAGCCATGATGCTTCATGAGCAGTCGGTTCCGGCAAAAGTCTGGAAGGATTGGCGCACAAGACGCGAGAAGAACGTCAAGGTTAATGAACAGCTGATTGACCTTACGCGCAAGGGCGTTATCAGTTATCTGGTTGTCGGCAAGGACGACAATGCGCATTTTTCCCAGACGCATCGCGAAGGCCGGGAACTTGCCAAGTATGGCAAAGACATTCCAAGTACCAGGTTCCAGGTGTTGGCCGGCATTGATGAATTCGGTGCCCTGCTGTTAAGCCGGGCGATTAATGATTTGGAAAAGCAGATTCCGTTCATTTATGTGCAATATAATGAAGGAAAAGGCGGCGCTACGATCCCAGGCTATTCTGATGCACCAATTGATGAGACGATTCGCGATTCGGTCCGCACGGCTGGCGGGATGGTGGTAAACAGCCCGAAGCGGGCGGACTTTATCCTGCTCGTTAACACCAATGCCGATGGCCGGACGGGCGAGGCGAACCAGGTTACTTCGGCCGGTGGCGGCATTGCCAACGATGGCCGTGACCGGGGGACGACAAAACACTTTGTCCAGCTGATTCAAAAAAATCTCACTTATGGCAGTGCCGTCGGTGTAGCTGATATTGCCTTTGCCAATGGTGCGGACAATGCGTTGATGCAGGCGCTTTATAACGACAATCTGCTCTATAAACTCCGTGCCTATGGCGGCTGGAATACGCCGACCAATACGACGGGCTTTGTCATTGCTACCGGACTGTTGTCGGGGCGCATGACGGATGAGGCGGCCGACCGTTTGCTGACGCGGCGCTACATTGAGGACTGGGGCTATCAGTCGGTGGTCCGCACGCAGATGGCGAAAAGTATTGCCGGCTTCCGCCGTTGGGATGTTTACAGCAATATGGGGAATATGGAACCTGGTATTGTCAGCCGTATCAATATCCTGATGCGGGAATTTGCCATCAAGTACCTGCCGCCCTATGAAGGTCTTGATACGATGAAGGTAACACTTCCCTGGCATCGCATGTTCGAAGCGGATTTTAATTACTAAAAGATAACAACAAAAAGGATGTATCAAAAGGCTAATGCGTTTTGATACATCCTTTTTTACGCGAGAACTTCGCCGATGGCGGCAGCTACGCCGTTATGAAGATTGTCTTTGGTGATATGAGCGGCCGCTCGTTTTAGTTCCGCGACGCCGTTTTCCATGGCTGTGGCATTCGTGGGGAAGGCTTCAAACATGGAAAGGTCATTGGTGCCATCGCCCAAAACGAGAACTTCATCTTCAGCGATGCCGAGCTGCTGCGTTAAAATGTTCAGTGTGTTGCCCTTAGTCGCGGCGGCATCATTGATTTCGATATTGGTGCGGAAGCTGGCAGAAATCGCAAGGTCTGGTACTTCCGCTGCTAAGCGCTCGGCCAGCGCGGCAAGTTTACCTGGCGCCCGGCTGAAGGTGATGAATTTGGCGATGTTTACATCGCTTTGCCAGAACGCGTCAAAATCCTTGATATATTGAAGTTTTTTGAAATGCGGATTTTTAAGCGACCAGAGAAAATTTTTGAAGAAATTGGTACCGGGGCGAACTTCGCGCATGCGGTCCAAAAGGCCGCGATACGTCTTTAGGCGGGAGTTGGCACTGAAGTGGCCGCGGTCGGTGTAGATTTCAAGATTGAAGCGCGAAAAGCTCGCGATGATTTCGTATATCTTTTGACTCCGCTCGTGGTCGATATAGGCGGAATGAAGCAATGTGTGGTCTGGTGCATGAAGCTCGGCGCCGTTCATGGTCAGATAGTAGGGCGAAAGGCCATAGCTTTCAATGAAGCCCTGGACATCGGCCATGATACGGCCGGTGGCAATGACGAATTTTATTCCCCGCTGCGTAGCTTCGCGGATAGCGGCGATATTTTCGGGTGATATCTGATGGTTGCCGTCAAGCAGGGTTCCATCCATATCGGTAGCAATTAATCGAATCATAATATCCTCCTGTCATTTTTATTATACGGATAGGGAGCATGGATAGCAAGGTATTGCACAGGTTTTGCCATTGTGGGAAGAGGTGGTTTTTGGTAGAATGAAAGAGTACAAACGAATGTTTTAGGTGATGCGATTGAAATTGACAGATTCCATTCAATATGTAAAGGGCGTTGGCCCGAAAAAGAAGGCAGAACTCAATCGTTTGGGGATTCGTACGGTTTATGATTTGCTGACCTGGTTTCCGCGGACGTATGAAGACCAAAGTGTGCTGACCAAAATCAGTGCGCTAAAACCCGGGGAACGGGAGACTGTAGCCGGTGTCATCATGAATGTGACCGAACGTCAGGCGGGAAAGCGTGGTATGACGATTTTGACAGCGCTCATTGGCGATGGCACGGGCTTTTTGCAGGTGACCTGGTTTAATCAGAAATTCCTCAAGAAAAAGCTCGTGACTGGCAAGCGCGTCTTCGTGACGGGCAAAGCAGAATATGCTTATGGCGGCCGCGGGCAGTTTGCCATGAGCCAGTTGTCGGGCTTTCAGATTTTAGATGACGAGGAAGAACCCGAGGAAATGTGCGGCATATTGCCGGTATATCCAGCTACGGAAAAATTGAATCAGAAATTTTTCCGCAAGATTATGCAGGGCCTTTGGCAGGAGGAGTTTGAGCTGCCCGAAGTGATTCCGCAGGGAATCCGCGAGCGTTTCCATTTGCTGGCACGCCGCGAGGCGTTTTATAAGATTCACTTTCCCGCAAGTTTTGAAGAACTCAAGGCGGCGCGCAACCGGCTGGCGTTTGAGGAACTCTATTTGATTCAGTGCGGCCTTATGGTGCTAAAGAAACAGTCGCGGGAAAAGAAAAAGGGAATCCGCCATCTGCTAAACAGTGAACTGGTCCGCAAGCTCATGGACAGCCTGCCCTTTACGCTTACGGATGACCAGTCAAAGGTGTGGCAGGAAATATGCCGTGATATGGAAAGCCCGATTCCCATGCGGCGGCTGGTGCAGGGTGACGTTGGCTCGGGGAAAACCGTCGTGGCGATGCTGTCACTTGTCAAGACGGTCGAAAACGGCTATCAAGGGGCCTTGATGGCGCCGACGGAGATATTAGCCAGCCAGCACTATGAGGGCTTCTGCCGGCAGCTTGAACCGCTGGGGGTCCGGGTGGGCTTCCTTTCGGGACGGCTTACAAAGAAGAAGCGGGAAGCGATGTATGCGGCGATTGAAACGCACGAAATCGATATCGTCATCGGCACCCATGCGCTGATTCAGGAAGGCGTACATTTTGCAAAACTCGGTTTGGTGGTAACCGACGAACAGCATCGCTTTGGCATTGCCCAGCGGGCAGAGCTTGAGAAAAAGGGCAGCCTTATGCCCGATGTATTGGTTATGACGGCAACGCCAATCCCGCGGACGATGACGCTGACGGTTTATGGTGATTTGGATGTATCGCTTATCCGCCAGCTGCCGCCAGGACGCCAGCCAATCCGCACCTTTGTGCGCCAGCCGGATCGCCGGGAACTCATTTACCGCTATGTGTTGTCACAAATTCAAGCGGGGCGGCAGGCCTACGTGGTTTGCCCGCTCATTGAGATGAATGAGGAAAGCCCGCTGCCGTCGGCGGAGGAAATCTATGACGAATTGCGCTATGGTATATTTCGCGAGGTACCTGTCGGCCTGGTTCATGGCAGGATGAAGCCGGCGGAAAAAGAACAGGTCATGCAGGATTTTTATGACGATAAGATAAAACTCTTGGTATCGACGACCGTCATTGAAGTCGGGGTCAATGTGCCCAATGCCAGCATTATGGTCATCGAGAATGCGGAGCGCTTTGGCCTGGCACAGCTCCATCAGTTGCGCGGCCGCATTGGCCGCGGGCAGTATCAGTCGTTCTGTATCCTGGTCTCCGAGATGAAAAGCGAAAACGCCAAGGAGCGGCTCAGCATTATGGCTGAGACCACCGATGGCTTTAAGCTGGCTGAGGAAGATTTAAAACTCCGTGGGCCGGGACAGTTCTTCGGCTCTATGCAGCATGGCCTGCCTGACCTTAAGATTGCTGATGTCTTAAAGGATATGGATATTTTACTGCTGGCCCGCAAGGCGGCTATGGAGACGATGGAAAATCAGGAAGATGTCCGCTTTGTGCTGCCGATTTTGGCATTACAATATCAACAGCAATTTCTTAATATTACCGATACATGATACATTTTGCCTGGGGAAACCGTCTTTTTGTCGCGAACATCTTGACATAAATGATGGACATGATATACAATATACACATCTTTTGTGCGTAAAAAATTCTAGGAGGCGCATAGCTTGACTACAGTATTCGTTAATGGTGCCTGTGGCCGTATGGGGCAGGCAGTTCTCAAAGCAGTTCAGGAAGATAAAGACCTGACGCTGGTGGGGGCATGTGATATTCATGGTGGGGCAGATACGGGCTCGCTCGTCGGCTTGCCGGCAAATGGTGTGCTGGTGGAAACAGACCTTGCCGCAGCTTTGGCGCGTTTGCAGCCGGAGGTCATGATTGACTTTACGCGTCCAGATGTCGTTTTTGACAATGTCATGACGGCACTGGCTCATAAGGTATCTCCGGTCGTTGGAACCACGGGCCTTTCCGAGGAGCAGAAGAGCGAGATTCGCAAGGCTGCGGAAGTAAATAATACCCCGGCATTTATCGCACCGAATTTTGCGATTGGTGCCGTTTTACTCATGGTTCTCTCCAAACAGGCGGCCAAGTATATGCCGGATGTGGAGATTATCGAACTCCATCATGACAACAAGCTCGATGCACCATCGGGTACCGCTATCCAGACGGCGGCAATGATTGCTGAGGTGCGTGCTGAACATAAGCAGGGGCATCCCGATGAGAAGGAAAAACTCAGCGGGGCGCGCGGTGCGGATTATGAAGGCATGCATATCCATAGCGTTCGTCTGCCGGGATATGTGGCTCATCAGGAAGTCATTTTTGGCGGACTGGGGCAGACTCTTACCATCCGTCATGATTCGCTGAATCGTGAATCGTTTATGCCGGGCGTCTGCCTGGCGGCGAAGAAGGTTCGTGGGTTGCGTGGTCTTACGATTGGCCTGGACCAGCTGCTTGAATTTTAAGAAATTGCAATAAACATCGAAAGGAAGAATTTACATGAAAAAATACAATGTTGCCATTCTCGGCGCTACGGGTGCCGTTGGCCAGGAATTCCTCAATCTTATCGAGGAGCGTAATTTCCCCTTTGCTGATCTCAAAATGCTGGCATCGAAACGCAGTGCTGGCAAGAAAATCCAGTTCATGGGCAAAGAGTACACGGTTGAGGAGACAACGGAAAATTCTTTCGAAGGTGTTGATATCGCTTTGTTCGCTGGCGGCGGTGCCAGCAAGGTGTTTGCAAAACCAGCCGTTGATGCTGGTGCAGTAGTCATCGATAATTCCAGTGCATTCCGCATGGACCCGGAAGTTCCGCTGGTCGTTCCTGAGGTCAATCCGGAGGCGATTGCCAAGCATAAGGGCATTATTGCCAATCCGAACTGCTCGACGATTATCATGCTGATGGCCTTGAAACCGCTCTACGATGTTTCCAAAATCAAACGCGTTGTCGTCTCTACCTATCAGGCAGTATCTGGTGGCGGCAAGGAAGCTATGGCAGAGCTCGAGCAGCAGGTTGACGATATCGTCAATGGCCGCGAGGTAACGGCTAACATCCTGCCGGGCGCTGCGCTTAAAAAGCATTATCAGATTGCCTTTAACCTCATTCCGCAGATTGATGTTTTCCAGGATAACCTCTACACGAAAGAGGAAATGAAGATGGTCAACGAGACGAAGAAAATTCTCGATGATCCGGACATTCGCGTTACGGCTACGACGATCCGTGTGCCGGTATACCGCAGCCATGCCGAATCGGTCAACATTGAGTTCGAGGATGAGGTCAGCGTTGAAGCTGCCCGCAAGGCAATTGATGCGTTCCCGGGTGCTGTCGTAAACGACAACCCGGATGAGCAGGAATATCCGATGCCGCTCTTCACGTCCGGCAAGGATGATGTAGAAGTCGGCCGTATCCGCAAGGATTTCTCCTGCGATAATGCGCTGAATCTCTGGTGCTGTGGCGACCAGATTCGCAAGGGCGCAGCGCTTAATGCGCTGCAGATTGCTGAATACATGATTGAGCATGACATGATTAAAAAATAAGTTTCGCCTAACCGCATAGGAAAATACCGTTTGTCGCAAACAGGACAAACGGTATTTTTTTGGAATATGATATACTGTGGATAAAGTAAAAGAAATGAGGTTGGTATATTTGAACGACGAATTAAGCATTAAAGAGCTATACGAAGAAGCCATCGAGCAGGCGGCTGACTTTTCCTTGGACGATAATCAGCGCGAGGTTGCGGAGATTCATCGCTATTATGCAGAGCGGCTCGGCGTTTTTCTGAAAATCTCGGAAGCGGAAACCGTAGAACGGATTAAGGAACTGGGGCAAAAAAATGACAGGTCAAAAATTGACCTGTCAAATGAGCCGGAAACACGGCTTCGATTAGAGGTTGACCGCATCATCGATGGGGCAATCGTATTTTCGGAAGACGAATATCAACATTTGCTCGAGAAATTAGCGGAGTTTCATGAGCTTATGGATTCGCCGCTCTATGATGTCCTGCAGCAGACCGCCTGGCAGATTTTGCAGGCGCTTCATCCGCAGCTTGACATGTATGAGCTCGAAGGGCTCTTGATGGAAGACTTGCAGCGCACGCTCGGGATGGCAGCAGAATCGCTTCGCTGATTGTTATTTCTCGGTCGATTCCATCCAATGAAGACGTGGCCGTCTGGATTTTTTCTTTTCGTCTTCCGCGACGGTTTTCCTTTCGTTCGCACGGTCGTTGTATTCTTTGATGGCCTTGTTCAGCCGGCCTAAACATTTGGAGCAATAAACGCCGTGATGGATTGGTTTGCCGCAACGGCTACACGGGTAAAGATATTGAAGGCCATCGGTATAAAACTGTCCGCGCTGTACCATCTGGGTTACGAGTTTTACATCCGTTCCCGTGTCGTTGCAGATTTCCTTGACAGTGGAGTGCGGATATTTGCGAACGTATTCGATGACGCGTTTTTCGGTTTCGCGTGTTTCTTCGTAACACTTTGGACAGGAACCGAGACCGGTATCCATAAACAAGCGGCCGCACAGCGGACAGTTATGCAGATGTGGTTTATATTTTTTATTCATAATAGAGACACCGTCCTTCCCTGGGATTTTCCGATAAAGAAAAAGTATATAATTTTACTCAATAACATTATATCATGAATTTTTAGAATATGATAGCAATAAAATGATTTAGCCTAGAGTTTCTCGTGGCTTTTCAGAAAATTTATAGGAAAATGTGGCAATAGTATGATACAATAGGAGATGCGAAAACATATTCGGGAGGTATTCAGATATGGTAAGCGAAGAAACTATGATGTTTAAATTCGGCAATGAGGAAAACAAGGCCGAGACGATTATCCGCAATGTTTGCAAGGCAATGGAGGAGAAGGGGTATAATCCCATCAATCAGCTGGTTGGCTACTTGCTTTCCGGTGACCCGGCTTATGTGACGAGCCATAATGATGCCCGCAGCCAGATTCGCAAGCTGGAACGCGATGAGTTGTTGGAAGAGTTGGTACGTGCTTATTTGGAGAAAAAATAAATGAAAAGGTATATGTCGCTGGATATTGGTGACCGTACGATTGGAATTGCTGTCAGCGATTTGCTGGGGCTTACGGCTCAGGGGGTCGAGACCATCCGCCGCCGCAAAGAGGAAGACGATTTGAAGCGGTTAGGGGAACTCATGGAACAATATGAGACAAAATCGCTCGTTTCGGGGCTGCCAAAGAATATGGATGGCTCAGAGGGCGAACGTTGCCAGATTGTGAAGGAGTTCATGGCAAAAGTCAAAGAAACGTATCCGGAGGTAGAGGTTACGTTTTGGGATGAACGCTTGTCGACGGTTGCCGCGTCTCGTTCGCTGATCGAGGCCGATGTTTCCCGCAAAAAACGCAAAAAGGTCATTGATAAGATGGCGGCAGTTTTTATCCTGCAGGGGTATTTGGACAGCATCCGTTAAGGTGGGCGGATGCTTGACAAAATTTCTGGTAATAGGCTAAAATGCTAAGAGATAATTTTATTTCAAGAGGTGAATGACATGGCAGATAAAAATGTAAATGACGAGAACATGGTTGTCGTTATGACGGATGACCAGGGCAACGAATATTACTACGAGGAAGAGATGATTATTCCGGTAGGCGACGAAAAGTATGCGCTGCTCATCGGTTTGCACAACGAAGAAGACGAGCATGAGCATAGCTGCGGCTGCGGTTGTGGCTGCGATGACGAAGATGTCCTGATTGCCAAAATCGTTGTCGGTGAGGACGGCGAAGAAGAATATATTGAGCCGACGGACGAAGAGTTCGAAGCGGTTCAGAAGGCCTATGACGCTTTGTGTGACGAAGCTGAGCAGGACTAATCCTGTTAAAGGGCTGCCATCCGGTCGGGAATGGCAGCTTTTTCGTATTTTATGAGGAATGGGGAGATAACGGTGTGGGATAAGTTCAAGGACTGGCAGCAGAGCGTGCAGAAGTGGTTGTCGGACCATGAAGGCAGTTTGGAGTGGCTGACGGATAAATTGGCGGCTGTAAGTGATACGATGACCTGGAAGCGCTGGGCAGCTGTGGCGGTGCTGGTGCTGCTGGTATTCGTGGGGGCATGTGCGGCCCTGTTTCGCGGCAATACAGCGCAGCGGGCGGCAATTCCGGCGGACCAGCCCATTTATGTTTCCGTAAAACCTGGAATGAGTGCCAGTGATATTGGGGATGAACTGGTGAAACACGGTGTTCTGGAAAATAAGTTCTCGTTCTGGTGGAAGGTCAAGACTGGTGATGCTGCCAGCCATTTTAAGTCGGGCGTCTATGCGATGAAGCCGAATATGTCGGCAGATGAAGTGCTGCGCAAGCTGGTTTCGGGAGATACTACCGTCGTGAAGTTCACGATTCCTGAGGGCTTTGGCGTCAAGGAAATCGCCAAGCGCCTGGCAGACGAGGGGCTCGTGGATGAACAGGATTTTTTGGCGAAGGCGAAAAAATACGCGCCCTATGATTACATTGAGCGCAAAGACGATATCCGTTATGCCTGTGAGGGCTTTTTGTTTCCCGATACCTATGAGCTTCACGAGGAAGCTACGCCGGAATCTATCTTGAAGATGATGGCCGAAGATTTTGATACGCGGCTGACGCCGGAGCTTCGTGCCCGTGCCCGCGAGATGAATCTTTCGATTTTCGACCTCATTACCTTGGCATCGCTGGTAGAAAAAGAGGCACTTTATGCCGAGGATCGTCCGATAATTGCACAGGTCTTTTTCAAGCGGCTGAAGATTGGCATGCCGCTGCAGTCGGATACAACGCTGCAGTATCTGCTCGATGCGCCGAAAGAGGACGTCTCGATTAAGGATACGAAAATCGAATCGCCGTATAACACCTACCAGCATCGCGGACTGCCACCGGGGCCAATTGCGAGCCCCGGAATGGCGGCGATTAAGGCAGTGCTTTATCCGGCCAACACCGATTATTTGTATTTTGTAGCCGACCGCAAGGGACATAATCACTACTCGACGAATTATGCCGACCATCAGGCTATCGTGGAACAAGTGCGTTAACAAGGCAAAGGCAGGAGTAAATTTTGGAAGATATTGAATTGTTATTCCGCGAAATGGAACAATACGCCGCGGAAAATCATGTGCCGATTATCAACGAGCGGGGCCGCAAGGCATTTTTGCAGGTGGTGCGGGAGCAGAAACCGCACCGGGTGCTTGAAGTTGGCATGGCGATTGGCTATTCCACGCTGCAAATTGCGGTCAACAGTGCCGATGACGTAAAGATCACAACGATGGAACTCAGTGAAGAGCGGGTGAAAACAGCCCGCTCTTATATTGCCCGTTCGGGCTATGACGACCGCATCCGTATCTTAACGGGCGATGCCGGGGAACTTTTGGCCCATGAGGCCGTGCAGGACGCGCCATTTGATTTCGTCTTTATCGATGCGGCTAAGGGGCAGTATGTCGACTACTTCCACAAGATTGAGCCGCTGCTTTCCGATTCGGCGGTCATCCTGGCAGACAACGTACTGTTCCGCGGTTACGTATGCTCGGAGGAGAAGCCGCCGCGCCGTTTTAAGACTATTGTGAAGCGGCTGCGTGAGTACCTCGAGCTCGTGACCAAGACGCCGGGCTATTCGACGGTGATTTTGGAAAATGGTGACGGGCTGGCGGTTACGCGGCGGGAAAAGAGTAAGTGTTAAATTTGGGAGGAATCCTGTTATGATAAAGAAGCCTGAGCTGTTAGCGCCGGCTGGCAATCTGGAAAAAATGAAGATGGCAATCCTCTATGGTGCCGATGCAGTCTACCTCGGCGGCAAAGCCTTTGGTCTGCGGGCCTTTGGCGGCAATTTCAGCCGCGAGGAATTGAAGGAAGCGGTGACTTTTGCCCATGAGCGGAACCGCAAGGTCTATGTGACGGTCAATATTTTTCCACACAATGGCGACCTTACAGGCCTGCCGGATTATCTTAAATACCTTGCGCAAATAAACGTTGATGCCCTGCTGGTCGCTGACCTTGGCGTGTTTATGATGTGCCGCGAGCTCATTCCGGAAATGGAGCTTCATATCAGCACGCAGGCCAACAATACCAACTGGGCAACGGTCAATGCCTGGAAGAAACTCGGCGCAAAGCGCGTGGTGCTCGCACGTGAAATGTCATTGGCCGAAGTTCGCGAGATTCGCGAGAAGTGCGATGTCGATTTGGAAATGTTTATGCATGGCGCAATGTGCATTTCGTATTCGGGGCGGTGCCTGTTGTCGAATTACTTCACGGGCAGGGATTCGAACCGCGGCAGCTGCGCGCAATCCTGCCGTTGGAAATATGCGCTGGTTGAGGAGACCCGTCCGGGACAGTATTTCCCGATTGAGGAGGACGAGCGCGGCACGTATATCATGAATTCCAAGGATATGTGCCTGATGCCGAATATCCGCGATGTCATCGAAAGCGGTGTCGACAGCCTGAAAATCGAAGGGCGCATGAAGAGCGTTCATTATGCGGCCAGCGTCGTCAAAGCTTACCGCCTAGCGATTGACGCTTATTTTGCTGACCCGGAACATTTTACGGTTAAGCAGGAATGGCTCGACGAGTTAGAAAAAGTTTCCCATAGAACCTATACGACGGGATTTTATTATCATCAGCCGACTGCGGAGGATCAGATCTATGGCAAGACGTCCTATGATCAAACGTCGGAGTTCGTTGGTCTTGTCCGCTCCTATGATGCTGCGACTGGCTGGGCCGTAGTGGAACAGCGCAACAATATGAAACTCGGGCAGGAGATCGAAGTCTTCCAGCCAACGGGGCCGCTTTACCGCCAGACCATTACGGCAATGGAAAATGAGGACGGCGAAGCAATTGAGGTGGCGCCGCATCCGCAGATGATTCTGCGCATGAAGATGGAGCAGCCGGTAGAACCTTATACGATTTTGCGCCGCGATGTAACATCTGTGAAGCAGTGACCCACATTTTTTAAAAATTATTGTAAAGTTCAATACGTTTATGATATGATGAAGTAGATGTTGTTTATACTATGAAAAAATGAGAAAGTGGTGTTGATTTTGGCTATTCGTTATTTTGGTACCGCTGCCGGACGCGTTCAGGGCGTCGGCTTTCGTATGTTTGTTCAACAGCATGCTATGGATCTTCATGTTACCGGCTGGATAAGAAACATGGAAGATGGAACGGTTCAAATGGAGCTTCAGGGAGAACCGGAAGCAATTGACAAGCTGGAAGGTTTCATTCGTGAAGGTAATTACTTCATCAAAGTGGAGAGCTTCAGCCTCGAAGAACGGCCGGTTGTCGACGGTGAGAAGCGTTTTGATGTCCGCTACTAAAACGGACGGGAGGAAATCAGATGGCAAAAGTCCTTGTGCTCAATGGCCCCAATCTCAATCTGCTGGGGACGCGTGAGCCGGAAATCTATGGCAGCACGACGCTCAAAGACATCGAGCAGATGATGGCTGCCCGTGCGAAGGAAGCCGGCATTGGGATTGACTTTTATCAGTCCAATCATGAAGGCTGCCTTGTCGATAAGGTGCAGGAAGCCAATCATCATTACGATTACATCATTTTTAATGCGGCTGCTTTTACGCATTACAGCATCGCGCTGCGTGATGCGATTGCTGCGATTGATGTTCCGCTTATTGAGGTTCATATATCCAATATCCATAAGCGGGAGGAGTTCCGCCATTCGTCAGTATTGGCGCCCGTTGCCATGGGGCAGATATGCGGACTGGGCATCGAGAGTTATATGGCCGCCCTTGAGGCCATTATTTACAAGTTGAAAAAGTAAGACCTTAGCCTTTCTCTAAGGAGGAGGGCTAATTTTATTGTTAGGAGTTGACCCATTATGAAAGAGAGCCGATTACAGGCAATCCGTGCGCTTATGGAAGAAAAGGGACTGGACGCGATGGTGGTGACGAAGTATGTGAACCTGCATTACTTCAGCGGCTTCCGTGGCGATGATACAACGTTGGTCATCAGCCGGGATAAGGCAATGCTCATTACGGACAACCGTTATACCGAGCAGGCCAGCCAGCAGGCACCATTGTTTGAGATTGTGGAGCAGCATGACGGCCTCTGGAAAAAGACGGCGGAATGCGTGAAAAAAGTCGGGGCAAAGAAAGCCGGCTTTGAAGGCAACGCCATGATTTATGCAGATTTTGTGACGCTGACGAAACTCTTGGATGGCGTGGATTTCACGACGGCTGTTTCGCTTGATGCCCTGCGTCAGGTAAAGGACGAAGAGGAAATCGCCTATATCCGCAAGGCGTGCGAAATTGCCGACATTGGCTTTAAAGATATCCTGACGTATGTGCGTCCGGGCATGACTGAAGTGCAGGTAGCCGCTCATCTGGAAAACTGCATGCGGGAAAATGGTTCGGAAGGTCCGTCGTTTACGACGATTATGGCTTCGGGCATCCGCGGCGTTCTGCCCCATGGCATTGCCACCGATAAAGTCATCGAAGAAGGCGAGTTCTTGACGATGGATTACGGTGCTATTTACGCCGGCTACGATTCGGATATTACGCGCACGATTTGCGTGGGACAGGCCGATGAAAAACAGCGCCGTATCTACAATGCTGTGCTCGAATCGCAAAAGCTGGCGCTCACTTTGATCAAGCCTGGCGTTTCCGGCAAAGCTGTCCACATTGCGGTACAGGATAATCTTGCCAGATATGATTTAAAACAGTATTTTGGCCACGGCCTTGGCCACAGCCTTGGCCTTGAGATTCACGAGGAACCGCGTATGTCGCCGAAAAAGGATTACACCCTTGCGGAAAATATGCTGATTACCGATGAGCCGGGCGTTTATATTCCGGGATGGGGCGGCCTGCGCATCGAAGATACGGTCCTCGTCACGAAAAATGGCTGCGAGCCGCTGACAAAATCCAGCAAAGAATTCATTGAGGTAATCTGACCGCATAAAGATAGCAACGAACCCTTTTCAAAAAGTAGAAAATATGCTATTATAGATTCGTTACATTGAAATTAATGCCGTAAAGGCAATATATTGGAGGGCGTAAGTTAATGATTAATAGTACTGATTTCCGCACGGGTCTCACGATTGAGATTGATGGTGGCGTATGGCAGATTGTTGATTTCCAGCATGTAAAACCGGGTAAAGGCGCTGCATTCGTTCGCACGAAAATCAAAAACGTTGAGACGGGTGCTGTTGTTGAGCGCACGTTCAACCCGAACGAGAAGATGCCGGCAGCACATCTTGAGACGCAGAACATGCAGTTCCTTTATGAGGCTGATGGCATGTACACGTTCATGAATACGGAAACGTACGAGCAGGTTGAGCTGAACAAAGAGCAGCTTGGTGATGCGCTGAACTACCTGATGGAGAACATGGAAGTATCCATCCAGATGTTCAAGGGCCGTATCATTGGCATTCAGCTCCCGAACTCCGTTAACCTCAAAGTTATCGAGTGCGAGCCGAGCGTTAAAGGCAACACGGCTACGGGCGCTACGAAGATGGCTAAGGTTGAGACGGGCTATGAAGTTCGCGTACCGCTGTTCATCAACGAAGGCGAAGTTCTGCGCATCGATACCCGCACGGGCAACTACATCGAGCGTGCTTGATTCTGTTGGGATTTGATGCTTTGGACTGCCGCATCATGGAAAAATGGTGCGGCAGTTTTTTGATGATTTTTTCGTAATTATTTCCGGGTTGGCAGGAATCCCAGAGCTGTTTCGCGAAAGTATATACAAATATAACAATTCGAGTAAGGGCATCTGTCATAAAAATGGAGGGATTCGTAATGGAAAAAGAAAAAGAAATCAAACAGGCTGGTACGTTGGGGTCTATCCGCATTGCCGATGAAGTCGTCAGTATCATCGCAGGACTTGCCGCTACGGAGGTAGATGGCATTGCCGGCATGAGTGGCGGCATTGCTGGCGGTATTGCGGAAATGCTTGGCCGTAAGAATTTTGCAAAGGGCGTAAAAGTCGAAGTTGGCGAGAAAGAAGCTGCGGTCGACCTTTATATTATTGTAAAATACGGCGTACGCATTCCGGATATTGCCCTGGCTGCTCAGGAAAATGTCAAGCAGGCAATTGAGACGATGACCGGACTTTCGGTTGTTGAGGTCAATGTTCATGTTCAGGGCGTTGGTTTCCCCGAAGATGATAAGCATGAAGATGAGGTTCGTGTCCGTTAAAAGAGGCTGATGATATGGGAATAATCAATCGATTTCTTCTCTTATTGCTGTCTCTTTTGACGTTGGCGCTGTCCATTTCGGTTTTGGGTGCAGTCTTTGGATGGCTGCCTGAGTCCGTATGGTTGGATTCCCTTCACTATGCGATGGCGCGGCAGGAAACGATTGCCGCTTCCGTTGTGGTGTTTTTGGTGAGTTTGAAACTGCTCGGGCAGGTTTTTTGCTGTTCGAAAGATAAGACGACCAGCAAGGGCGAATACGTCATCGAAAGCGGTCCGCGGGGAGAAGTACGTGTGGCACTGGATGCAGTGCGCAATTTTACTGACAGGCTGGCACGCGAGGCGCACGGAGTCCGTGATGTCCGCGTGGTGGTAAAAGCCAGGAACCGCAAGGAAGGCGCAACACTGGCCTTGCAGCTTGAGCTGGTGGTCGGCCGTGAGGCTGAAGTGACGAAGCTGTCGGAGAAACTCACGACAACAATCCAGCAGCAGCTTGAGCAGACGATGGCACTGACGGAAGTGCCGGTTAATATTGTGATAAAAGATGTCTCCGATGCGCAGCCGTCGAAAAAGCATCGTGTCGTGTAAGGCGGTGACTAGTTGATGAAAGAGGAATTTAAGTCAATTTGTCAGGCGTTGTGGCAGGAGCATCGCGGGAAGACCGTGGGGGCTGTGGCAGGAATCGTCCTCGGCACAGCTATCCTCTGTTTTGGCTTTTGGCATACATTCTTTGTGCTCTGCTGCGGGTTGATAGGCCTTTATATTGGCGCGCAGATGGACCAGGGGGAGAATGTTCTCGGAACCATTGGGGACAGAGTCCTGCATTTGTCGGAGCGTTTTCGGAACTAAGATTGGAATAAGAGGAAGGTAAGTAATGAGTCGTAGACAAGCAAGGGAAGCTGCCCTGCAGGCGCTTTTCCAGTTGGATTTGAATCAGGCAGATACGGAAGAGCAGCAGGGGATGTTTGAAACCCTGGCTATTGATACCGCACTAGGCGAGGGGGAGAAAATGTCCGCCCGCGACCGTTCGTATGTGCAGACGCTTGTTCGTGGCACTCGTGAGAATCTCGAGGCTATCGATGCCTTGATTACGGAGAGCTCGAAGGATTGGAAGATTGAGCGTATGGCAGCTGTTGACCGCAATTTGGTCCGCATTGCCATCTACGAGATTCATTTCTCGGAGGAGAAGCTTACGCCAAATATCGCAATCAACGAGGCTGTGGAACTGGCGAAGAAGTACGGTACGGATGATTCCAGCCGCTATGTCAATGGAATCCTGGGCGCGATGATGAAGCTTTCGCGCTAATGAAACGAACTGCCAGACCCAAAGAATGGTCTGGCTTTTTCGTATGTCTGGAGGGAATTGCGTGGCAATACATTCTGTCAGTCAGGTAAACAAATTCATAAAGAGTATGTTTGAGCGGGAAAATGTGCTGCGCGGCATTATGATTCGCGGAGAAATCTCGAACTTTAAATGCTATCCGTCCGGCCATTGTTATTTTACCTTGAAGGATGCCGGTGGCGCCTTAAAGGCGGTAATGTTTAAAAGCCGTGCGCAGCATTTGCGGTTTCAGCCCGTCAACGGATTGAAAGTGGTGGCGTCAGGAACGATTTCCGTTTATGAGCGGGACGGGGCCTATCAGCTTTATGTGGATTCGCTGGCCCCAGAGGGAACTGGCGATTTGCAATTGGCTTTTGAACAGTTAAAGGCAAAACTCACTGAGGAAGGTTTGTTTGACCAGTCCTGGAAAAAGCCATTGCCGGTGTTCCCAAAGCGCATTGGTATCGTTACCTCGCTGGCGGGGGCCGTATTGCGCGATATCTATCACGTGTCGAAACATCGCTGGCCGCATATCCAGCTGCTGCTTCATCCCGTGCAGGTACAGGGCGAGGGGTCAGCCGAGCAGATCGCAGCTGCCATTGCGTTTTTCAACGAAAAATGTCCGGTCGATGTTTTGATTGTTGGCCGTGGCGGTGGTTCGATGGAGGACCTTTGGTCGTTTAATGAAGAATGTGTCGTTCGGGCAATTTTTGCCTCTAAGATTCCGGTCATTTCGGCCGTGGGGCATGAGACGGATTTTACGCTGGCGGATTTTGCGGCCGATGTCCGGGCGGCAACGCCGTCGAATGCCGCAGAACTTGCCGTACCCGACTGCCGTGAAGTGGCACGTCATATCGTAAATCTTAAGGCGCGTTTGACAAGTCAGGTGAAAAAAGGCATCGAAAGCCGCAGGCTGCGGCTTAATGCCTGCCTTAAAAGTCCGGTCCTTGCCAGTCCCCAGACTATGCTGGCGGCACGGCGTCAGCGGCTGGATTATTTGCTGGGCGATTTGCAACGATTGACGGAAAAAAGCGTTACCACCAAAAAACACCGCCTGAATCTTTTGCTCGAGCGGCTCGATGGTATGAATCCTGCGGGGGTACTCCGCCGTGGCTATGCTGTGGCGGAAAAGCGCGGCAAGCTGGTGACTCGTGTGGCGGAGGTAAAACCAAAGGACAAACTGCAGCTTATCCTTCAGGATGGACGGGTTCCCGTTGAGGTCCTGAGTGTGCCGGAAGCTGAGGCAGTCAAGGCGGGAAAGGAAGGACAATAAGATGCCAAGAAAAAAGGAATTATCGTTTGAAGAATCGCTGGAGAAGCTGGAGCAGATTGTTGCTTCCATGGAATCGGGCGACAGCAGCTTGAAAGACCTTATGGCAAATTATTCCGAAGGAGTCCAGCTGGGAAATAATTGCCTCAAGGCACTTGAAGATGCCGAAAAGACTATGGACCTTTTGGTTCGCGAAGACAACAAGAAAGTAATCAAACAAGAATTGCAGATAGAGGGAGAATAAACGATGAAGCTCAAGGAACTCTGGAAAGAAAGACAGCAAATGGTTGAGTCTGCTTTGGCTGGCGAACTCAATAAGAAATCGCCAATTGACAAGACGCTGACAGAATCCATGGAGTACAGTCTGATGGCTGGCGGCAAGCGCCTGCGTCCCGTACTTTTGATGGCGGCCGCCGATGCCCTGGGCGCTGATGGCACGAAATTCCTCAAAACGGGAATTGCCATTGAGATGATTCATACGTATTCTCTGATTCACGATGATTTGCCGGCTATGGATGATGATGACTATCGCCGTGGCAAACTCACCAATCACAAAGTTTACGGTGCTGGTATGGCAACATTGGCCGGTGATGCGCTGCTGACGCTTGCCTTTGAGGTAATGCTTCGTCAGGATGGTGTTGATGCGGATACGCTGGTTAAGGTTGTGCGCGAAATGAGCGTTGCCGCTGGTCCGGATGGCATGGTTGGCGGTCAGGCCCTTGACGTGGAGTCGGAAAACAAACAGATTGATATGGACACCATGCGGCTCGTTCACATGGGAAAAACCGGTGCGTTATTCCGCGCCGCCATTCGCAGTGGTGCGACCCTGGCCGGAGCAACGGAAGCCCAGCTGGCCGCGCTGACGGAATATGCGGATAAATTCGGGTTGGCCTTCCAGATTACCGATGACATATTGGACGTCATTGGCGATGAAGCCGTAATTGGCAAGCCGGTTGGCAGTGATGAGAAAAATCATAAATCCACTTATGTAACCCTGACTTCCCTCGAAGAAGCCAAGAAACTGGCCCAGGAAACGGCTGATGAAGCGGTGGCCGCTCTGAAGGATTTTGGTCCGGAGGCAGACTTCCTGCGTGAACTGGTTTCTTATCTGGTAGACCGTAATAAATGATTGGGAGTGCTTGGCATGAATGCATATCCACTGCTGGATAAAATCAATAATCCGGAAGACATAAAGAAGTATAGTCTCTCGGAACTCGAAGAACTGGCGCGTGAGCTGCGCAGTTTTATCATCGATACCGTAGCGGCCAATGGCGGGCATCTGGCACCAAGCCTCGGAACCGTGGAACTCACTCTGGCCCTATATAGTGTATTCCGCTTTCCGCAGGATAAGCTGGTTTGGGATGTAGGCCATCAGGCGTATTCCCATAAAATCCTGACGGGCCGCCGGGAACGCTTTCATACCCTGCGCCAGCTCGGGGGCATAACGGGGTTCCCAAACCGCTTTGAGTCAAAATACGATGCGTTTGGTGTTGGTCATGCCAGCACCTCAATTTCGGCGGCGCTTGGCATGGCGGTTTCCCGTGACCTCTGTGGCCGCAACAATGAAGTCATTGCGGTTATCGGCGACGGTGCTTTGACCGGCGGCGAGTCCTTTGAAGCCTTGAATCAGGCCGGCGACCTTGGGAAAAAACTCATTGTAATCTTAAACGACAATGAGATGTCCATCGACAAGAATGTCGGCGGCATGAGCGAGTATCTTTCCCGTATCCGCATGGCGCCGCAGTATAACAAGGCCAAAAAAGATGTGGGCAATCTGCTCATGAGTATTCCGCACATTGGCGACAAGGCCTATCGGACGGCGCAGATTGTGAAAGACAGCGTTCGCTCGGCCTTGGTGCCGGGCAGCGTGTTTGAGGAAATCGGCTTCCACTACATCGGACCGATTGATGGCCACGATATATCCTTATTGCAGGAAATGTTCTGCCGGGCTAAAGAGCTCGAAGGGCCGGTGCTCATTCACATTCATACGAAAAAGGGCAAGGGCTTCCTGCCAGCTGAGAAGAACCCCAACAAGTTCCATGGTATTGGCGTTTTTGACCGCCATACCGGCGAATGTCCGAAAAAGCAGGGCGGTGCACCGAGCTATACGTCGGTGTTCAGCAAGGCTTTAATCGAATTGGCCGATAAGAATACCGATATTACGGCCATCACGGCGGCCATGCCGTCGGGAACCGGACTTAAAGCCTTTGGCGAAGTCTATCCGGCCCGCTTCTTTGATGTGGGCATTGCCGAGGAGCATGCCGTAACGCTAGCGGCAGGCATGGCGGCCGATGGGCGTCATCCGGTAGTGGCGCTGTATTCGACGTTTGCCCAGCGGGCTTATGACCAGTTGATGCACGATGTCTGCCTGCAGAATCTGCCGGTGACGCTTTGTCTTGACCGTGCCGGTCTTGTCGGTGCCGATGGCCCGACGCATCACGGTGCTTTTGACTTGTCCTATCTTCGTCATATGCCGAATATGACAATCTTTGTGCCTAAAGACGAAGCGGAACTCCGGGATATGCTGGCAACCGCTGTGTCGATGGATTCGCCAACGGCAGTCCGTTATCCGCGCGGCGCTGGCTTTGGCGTGCCAATGAGGGAAGAGTTTTCTGAGGTTCCTGTTGGTAAAGCGGAGATTCTCAAGGCTTCGGACGAAGATACCGTAGCCTTTTTGGCCGTCGGTCCGATGGTTCATCGGGCAGAACAGGCAGCTGCTATTTTAACTGATGAGGGAATTTCAGCATCGGTTGTCAACATGCGCTTTGTCAAACCGCTCGATACCGGAGTTATTGAGCAGATGGCTTCCCGCTGTCTGCTGGTTACCGTTGAAGAAAACTCACTGGTTGGCGGTTTTGGCTCAGGTGTCGCAGAATATCTGATGGATAAGGGGCTTTCGGATAAAGTGAAGCTTCTTCGCCTGGGGATTCCGGATAAATTTATTGAACAGGGGACGCCAAACGAACTGCTCGAGCTCTGTGGCCTTACCCCGGAGCAGATGGCAGCAGCAGTAAAGGAACGATTGAAATAATGGCAAAACAACGATTAGATATTTTATTAGTGGAAAAGGGATTAGCCGGCAGCCGGGAGCGTGCGAAACGCATGATTATGGCTGGTGAGGTCCTGGTCGATAATCAGAAAGTTGATAAGGCAGGGGCCACGGTAAAACCGGAAGCGGAAATCCGCCTGCTCGGCAACGATATTCCTTATGTCAGCCGTGGCGGCTTGAAGCTGGAAAAAGCGATGAAGGAATTTGGCGTTGCCCTCGAAGGCCGCCGTTGTGCCGATATCGGTGCATCGACTGGCGGTTTTACGGACTGCATGCTGCAAAATGGTGCGGTTCAGGTGTTTGCCATCGATGTTGGGTACGGTCAGCTGGCTTGGAAGCTCCGCACCGATGACCGCGTTGTCAATATGGAACGGACGAACATCCGCAACGTTACCTCGGATGATATCGGAACGCTCCTGGATTTTGCTTCGATTGACGTTGCGTTCATTTCGCTTGAGAAAGTCCTGCCCGTGGCGTTTTCTCTGCTAAAACCCGAGGGAGAGCTCGTGGCCCTTATCAAGCCGCAGTTTGAAGCCGGCCGTGAATTTGTCGGCAAGAAGGGCGTCGTCCGCGATGCGTCGGTTCACGAATCGGTTATCCGGAAAGTCACGGCCTTTGCCCGTGACCTCGGTTTTGTGCCGATGGCGCTTACCTTTTCACCGGTAAAGGGGCCGGAGGGAAACATTGAGTATCTTATCCGGCTGACAAAAGACAAGGACCAGCGGGATACCGTGACCGAAGAACGGCTCGTAACGGTTGTAGCCGAGGCGCATGGGGCGCTGGATAAATAAGGAGTATGTGATGTAATGCTGACGATCGCCATTTTTCCGAATGTGGATAAACCTCAGGCTCCTGAAGTACTGAGCCGTATTATGGATTTTTACCGGGATAAGGACGTGAAGCTCGTCATGCCGATTGATGAGTCGCGTTTCTTTGGCTTCGAAGAATACGGTGTACCGAATATTGAGCAAATTGACGCCGACATTGCGCTGAGTATTGGCGGCGATGGGACATTGCTCGGGGTGTGCCGCCGTTACGGAGCCAGGTCCGTGCCGGTTTGCGGCATTAATATTGGCACGCTTGGCTTTATGGCCGATATTGAGCTAAGCGAGCTGGAGACGAAACTCCAGAAAATCCTCGAGGGAGATTACCAGATTGAACATCGCCTGCTGCTAGCTGGTTTTGTGAAATCGAGTGGACAGGAACGCTTCCTTGGCCATGCCATCAACGATGTCGTTGTGACCAAGGGCGGGGTAGCCCGCATGCTTCATTTGGGGCTCAGCATTAACGAATCACATTTAATTGATTACAAGGCCGATGGAGTTATTGTATCATCGCCAACGGGGTCAACGGCTTATTCGCTTTCGGCCGGCGGCCCGATTATGAATCCGAATATTCGGGCCTTGCTGATTACACCGATTTGTGCGCATACGTTTAATATGCGGCCGTTGGTGGTTGGCGAGGATGATGTGGTTCACATTCAGATTGCGGCAATCCATCAGGATATCATCGTGACATTCGATGGACAGGAAAGTTTCCGCCTGCTGCCGGGAGATGAAGTGACCGTTATGAAATCAAATGTACAGGCTGGCATTGTGAAGTTTGAAGACAAGGATTATTACCAAATTCTGCGGACGAAACTTTGGAAAGACGCCTGATATCGTTAGACAAGGAGAGGTGGACAGATGAAAAGTGTACGTCATGCCGTAATCAAAAATATCATTGACAATCAAGTTATCGAGACGCAGGAGGATTTGGCCGAAGCGCTGCGGGAACGCCGCATTCAGGTAACCCAGGCTACGGTTTCCCGTGATATCAAAGAATTGATGCTCATTAAGGTGCCGACTGGTGACGGACGCTACCGGTATGCGTCGCCGATGCAGAACGCCATTTTGTTCACGGAAGAGCGCATGCATCGGCTGTTTGCTGATACGGTTACCGCTTGCGATTACAGTGAGAACATCATTGTGGTCAAAACGCTGCCGGGCGGAGCTAATACTGTAGCATCGGCCTTGGATCATGCCAATTGGACGGAAGTCATCGGCACGGTTGCCGGCGACGATAACATCATCATGGTCATCAAACCAAAAGAGGCTACGGAAAAAATTCTGCACCGTCTGCAGTCTTATTTGAAATGATGCACACTAAAGGAGATTTTCTTCGATGCTGAAAACTTTGACCGTTTGGAATTTTGCTTTGCTGGAACATGTTCAGGTGGAGTTTGGTCCAGGGCTCAATATCCTGACCGGTGAGACCGGTGCAGGTAAATCCATATTGATTGATTCTTTGGGCGCAATCTTAGGACAGCGCATCTCGTCGGATTCCATCCGCACGGGGTGTGATTGGCTGCGCGTCGAGGCTGTTTTTTCACTGGAACAGGAATTGCCGGAACTGCACGCGTTTCTAACGTCACAGGCGATTGATGATTCTGAGGGGATGCTCATTATCACGCGTCAGGTGACCCGCGGCGGCCGCAGTATGGTTCTCGTAAATGGCTGCCATGTTACGCTGGCGGTTTTAAAGCAGATTGGTTCTTTTTTAGTGGATGTCCATGGTCAAAATGAAAATCTGGCCTTGTTAAAGGAAGAAAGCCAGTTTAATTTGCTGGATGGTTACGACCCAAAACTTTCGGAAGCGCTGGCCGCTTACCGGCAGGTCTATGACAATTGGCGCAGCTGTTCCCAGCAGTACGCCGAAAAGGAGCAGGCTTCGCGTGAATACGCGCAGCGTCTTGACATGCTTCGCTGGCAGGATAAGGAAATCGAAGGCGCTCAGTTAAAAGCGCGGGAAGATGAAGAGCTCGAGGCACAGATTCGGAAGCTTTCGCATGCCGAAAAGATTGCGGGCTTTGTCGAAGAATCGTACAACCTGCTCGAAAATGGTTCCAAAGAAGGCGGAAGCGTTCTGGCCGCACTTTCGCGGGTCAAGAAGAATCTCATGGATATGAGCCGTTTTGACGAGTCAATGGCTAACGCGCAGAAGATGGTCGAAGAGGCATTTATTTCCCTGCAGGAAGCTGCCTATGAGCTTCGCGACTATGGCGAGGGCATGGAGTTCAGCCCCGAAAAACTGGACAAGCTTCAGCGCCGCATGGATGTCATCTACAAGCTTCGCAAAAAGTATGGGGCTACGATTGAAGATATCCTGGCCCATCAGGAAAAAGTCCGGCAGGAGCTGCAGGATATCGAAAACTATGACGACGACATGCAGGAACTGGCCAAGCAAATTGAAAAACTGCAACAGGAGCTTGAGGCAAAGGCCGAAGCCGTGACGAAGCTTCGCGTCCAGGCAGCCAAAGAGCTCGGAACAGCTATTGGGAAACAGCTTTTGGCATTGGGGATGCCCAAGGCAGTATTTCGCATTGCCGTCACGCGGGCGGGCAAGTTCCAGCCGAGAGGGGCGGATGCCGTCGCTATGTACTTTTCCGCTAACCCTGGCGAAGCGGAAAAGCCCTTGCAGAAAGTTGCTTCGGGCGGTGAGCTCTCGCGTATTGCCTTGGCCATCAAAACGGTGGCTGCCGCACGCGATGCGTCGGTTCCGAGTATGGTATTTGATGAGATTGACACAGGAATCGGCGGCCGCACAGCCCAGATGGTTGCCGAGCGCATTGCGCTGGTGGCCAAGAATAAACAGGTCCTTTGTATTACGCATCTGCCGCAGATTGCCTGCATGGCCGATATTCATCTCTACATTTCCAAATCGACAACAGATGGGGCGACAAATACGCAGGTGCATCAGCTTACCGAACGGGAGCGCATCAGCGAAGTGGCCCGCATGGCTTCTGGTGTCGATGTCACGACCGCATCCCTTGACAATGCCAAAGAAATGGTAAGTCATGCGATGGTATTCAAGAACAATTTACGCTGATATTTTTGTAAAAAATTATATGGACTTTTTTTCAAAGCATGATATCCTTATAAAGGATTGTAAAGGATTTGGAAAGAAGGAAAAAAGTGAAAGAATATGTACCAACTGGTCATCGCGTATTCCGTGGTGGCTGGAGCATCAGCTACGAAGTCGTAGCAGTGGAAGTGACCGAGGATTCGATGCCGGTGTCTGAGATGGTCGTGGAGGACCACTCGGATATCGAAATGGAGAATGTAGCCATAATCCGGGTATAAGATTTCGGATGAAATGAGAGAAGAGCCTTTTGTTTTGCGACAAGAGGCTCTTCTTTTGTAAAAAAGAACTTATGATGGCAGGAGTTTGCCGATTGAAGTAGAAATATAATAAAGTGGATTGTTGATTGAAGTCCTCGATAGGGAGGAGAACTGGATTTTGGACAAGCAGTTTGGAAAGATTACCGTTTTGGAATCGACCGGGCGCAAGGATAAATTCGGCAGCGAGTACTATTGGTGCCGTTGTGCCTGTGGTAATTTCACGATTTTTTCCCAGGAAGAACTCGAAAGCAATTACATCCAGGATTGTGGTTGTGGCTGTGCCAAAGTTTCGGAGCAGGAAGAAAAACAAGTGGTAAATGTATCGAACCTTGTAGTGGTTGATTCCCGGAATGGCAAAACGAAAAAAAGGAAAGCATCTATCGAATCGTTTTCGTCTCGATGGTGTGGACTCGACGGAGTAGCTACGAATCCAAAACATATTCATCCATGGCCGGAAGTCAAACGCCGCCGTTAAATGGAGGAAGGAGTGCCTCATTGCAGTTGCAATGGGGCGCTTTGCTTTGTATACTTATGGATGGATATCAGTAACAGGAGGAGTATAATATGTTAGGAATTCAATGTTATGCGATTTTTTGGCTGCTGATAAGCGGCTATGCTTTGCAGACATTGCTGGCCCATACCGGCCCCGATATCGATGAAGAAGAGCGGAAGCAGTGGCAGGATGAGATTGAGTCCATGGGAAAATTTTTCTCGGGAAAAAGCATTGGCCGGGTGTTTTTGCTGATGTCTGTGACGCTGCTGGCAATTGACGGGCTCGGATTCTTTTTCACGTATCAATACGCGGAGCTTCGCCCTTGGCAGCAGTGGGCGTTTTATTTTGTGGCCGGGGCGCTGATTGTCGATTCGCTGGTGGATTTTTATCGCATGCGCAAAATCATGGCGGCAGATGAGCCGGACGAAATCGCGGACCGCATGACCGAATATATGGATGCAACATCGGCCTGGATGAGTTTGTCGATGATTGTTGTCAGCGGGAAGTGCCTGCTTGCCGTGGTGCTGGTTTTGTGGACCGTTTTCCGCTAAGCACTGGGAAGGCTTGAAATCATTGAAATCCCATAGTAAAATAAATAAGATATGAACAAATAGGGGGCGCTATGATGGGCGAAGAATTAATCGAGAAGAAAGTCAGCAGTGAAGATATTTTTGATGGTACGTTGCTTCATGTCAAGCGCGACACGGTTACGCTTCCCAATGGCAATCAAGCAACGCGCGAATGGATTTCGCATCCGGGAGCATCGTCGATACTTCCGCTTACACCGGAGGGCGAAGTGATTCTGGTTCGTCAGTATCGTTATCCTATCGGCAAGATTACGTTGGAGGTTCCGGCAGGGAAACTTGATGCGCCGGACGAAGATCCGTTAGTTTGTGCCAAGCGCGAGCTTTCGGAGGAAACCGGCTACGAAGCCAAAACGATTACTAAGCTTTCGACGATTGCGACGACGGTTGGTTTTTCGAATGAATACATTCACATGTATATGGCTGAAGGTCTTACGCCGGGAAAACAGCATCCCGATGAAGATGAGTTCATCAATGTGGTGAAGATGCCCCTCAAAGAGGCTGTGGCGATGGTGCTTGACGGAAGGATTTGTGATGCCAAGTCGGCCGCATCAATTCTATTGGTGGAACGCCGCCTGCGAGAGAAACAGGAAAAATAAAACCCATAATTATGGAGGAATGAGATGTTTGATTTTAATCTGATGTATATTGTGGCTGGACTGCCAGGTCTGATTATTGCCATGGTCGTTCATGAGTATGCTCATGCGCAGGTAGCCGTTTGGTTGGGCGATTTTACGCCGCGTATGATGGGACGGTTGACGCTTGACCCGCGTGCCCATGTCGATCCAATCGGTATGATTATGTTGTTAGTAGCTCATTTTGGCTGGGCTAAGCCGGTTATGATAAACCCTCATAATTTTAAAGAGCCGCGCCGTGATGATATCTTGGTGTCATTGGCTGGCCCGGTGGCTAATCTTATAACAGCGTTTATAGCTTTGCTTTTTTTGTGTATTTTGAGCAGTCAGATACATGACAAAGGGGGGATACTCGTCTTCAAGCTTATAACTGAGTATAACATCTGTTTTGCCATTTTCAATCTGATCCCGCTGCCACCGCTGGATGGTTCCCATGTTTTAAAACAGCTTTTGCCTCGTGACTTAGCTTATCATTTTGAATCTTTGGAACGATATAGTTTTATCCTATTGATTCTAATTTTGATACTGCCAATACCTAGGTTGATTTTGCTACCTATGATGCAATATATATTGGATTTCTTCTATTCCATTATAGTTTTTTTATTTTAAGGATTTATTTTGGATATGGAGGATTACAAAGTAAAGATAGATGCCTTTGAAGGCCCGATGGACCTTTTGATGCATCTGATTGAAAAGAATAAGATTGATATTTATGACATACCGATTGCCGAGCTTACGCGGCAGTATGTTGAATATCTTGATCGTTTCCGCGAATTCAATATCGAGATTGCCAGTTCATTTTTGGTCATGGCCGCAACGCTTCTGCAGATCAAGTCGCGGATGATGCTGCCAAAACCGGAGAAAAACGAGGAAGGGGAAGAAGAAGACCCGCGCCTCGAACTGGTTGCGCGCATTTTGGAATACCGCAAGTTTAAACAGGTCAGCGGTGTCTTAGGCGATATGGCAGGCGTACAGGAGCGATTTGTGAGCCGTGAGCCCATGGAGCTTCCGGTTCATCATCTGCCGCCCGGAAATCTGTCGCTAAAACTTTTAGTCGAAGCGTTTCACACGGTTTTATCGGTCAAACAGGAATTATCGATTCCGAAGGCTTTGGTAACACCGGAGACGTTTAGCATCAAGGACAAGATGGCCGATATCCTGTCCTTGCTTGCGCGAAGCCATGGCCGGCTGTTATTTTCCGAAGCGTTTGAGACGGGCACGCGCAATGAACTCATCGTAACGTTTTTGGCACTGCTTGAGCTTATGAAGTTAAAGACTGTTACCGTGAAACAGCAGCGCGCGTTTGCGGAAATCTATATATGTACCCGGGAGGAAAAAGAAGATGACTGAACCGGCACAGCGGCTGGATATTACGGAACTCGGCATGCTTGAGGCCGTTCTTTTTGCCGCAGGCAATCCGATGTCGGCGGCGGAACTTGCCCGCATCCTGCAGCTTGATGTTTTGGGAACGCAAAATCTGCTGCAGGAGCTTTCGCAGGCACTCGATGCCAGACGAAGCGGACTGACCATACGGCAGGTCGCCGGCGGCTATCAGATGGCGACGCGTCCCGAAGCGTTTACCGTAGTAGAACGCCTGACCGAAGTCGTGGACCGTAAAATTTCGGCACCGACGATGGAGACACTTTCCATCATCGCGTTCAAGCAGCCGATAACCAAGGCCGAAGTCGAGCAGATCCGCGGCGTTCGCGTCGAACGTGCCCTGCAAAAGCTCATGGAACTTGAGCTCATTGCCGAAGTGGGGCGCAAGGCGGTAATCGGCCGGCCTATCCTGTATGGAACGACGGATACATTCCTTCGTTGTTTCGGCATTAATTCCCTGGAGGATTTGCCGGACCTGCCTACGACCGAAGAGGCAGCAGCTGGCCTTGATGCCGAGCAGATGGAATTATTTAACGAAGTCCGTCAGCTGCAGGAAACAGAGCAGACAGAAGACAGCGATTCAACAGAGAATCAGGAAGAGTCCTAAACTCTTTTCAGGAGGAAATGGAATTGGTAGAATTATTGGCACCGGCAGGCAGCCGCGAAGCGCTTATTGCGGCTGTCGAAAGTGGTGCGAATGCAGTATATCTGGCGGGGAACATGTTTGGTGCCCGCGCCTATGCAAATAATTTTGATGAGGATGGCCTGCGCTGGGCCATCCGTTTTGCACACCTGCGGGGTGTGCTTATTAATGTTACCGTAAATACGATTGTCAGCGATGAAGAAATCCCGGCAGTTCGTGACTATCTGCGCTTCCTTTACGAAGCAGGGGCTGATGCGATACTGGTACAGGATTTGGGCGTGGCGAAACTCGCGCGGGAGACTGTGCCGGATTTGCCGCTTCATTCGAGCACACAAATGACCGTTCATAGTCTGGAAGGCGTTTTGGCGCTGCAAAGCCTGGGCTTTACGCGAGTCGTGCTGTCGCGTGAATTATCGCTCAAGGAAATACGTCACATCTGTGCGAACTGCAGCGTGGAGATTGAAGTCTTCATGCATGGCGCGCTCTGTGTCTGCTATTCTGGCCAGTGCCTCATGAGCAGCATGATTGGCGGCCGCAGCGGCAATCGTGGCCGTTGTGCGCAGCCCTGCCGTCTGCCCTATACGCTGGTCGACGAAAACGGAGACGATGTGCTCGGAAGCCAGGCGGGAAACTATCTGCTTTCGCCGCGTGACCTCAATACGATTGATATTATTCCCGAACTTATCGATGCCGGTGTGGCGTCGCTTAAAATCGAAGGCCGCATGAAGCGCCCCGAATATGTTGCGACTGTAGTCGGAACGTATCGCGGTGCCATCGACACCTATTATGCGGGCGAGGGCTATAAGGTATCGGAACAGTCGCGCGACAATCTGGCGCAGATTTTCAACCGCGACTTTACGACGGCGTTCTTGCTCAATCGTCCGGGCAAAAATATGATGAGCGACCGGCGTCCGAACAACCGCGGGCTGCTCATTGGCCGCGTCAGCGGTTATGATTGGGACAAACGGATTGTGACGGTAAAGCTCAGTGGCACGCTAAGCCTTGGCGACCAGGTGGATTTCTGGGTAAAAGTTGGCGGACGCGTTACGGCAACGATTCAGGAACTTTGGGATGCCAAAGGCAGGAATATCGAAAGCGGCGCAGCTGGCGATACGGTATCCTTTGCGATTCCTTCGGCAGTCCGTGACCACGACCGCGTATTTAAGGTCTATGATGCGAGTCTCATGGAAGCCGGCAAGGAAATGTATGCTTCGGGGGCGCCCGTGCGCCGCATTCCGATTTCGGCCACGGTTACCGCGGCGATTGGCAAACCGCTGACCATCCTGCTCGATGATGGCAAGGGGCACAAGACCAGTGCGTCAACAGAATTTATTGGTGAACTGGCGCGGAAACGGCCGCTTACGGAAGAGACGGTTCAAAAGCAAATCAATCGGCTCGGTACTTCGGTTTACGAGCTCGAATCGCTTACGATTACGATTGATGGCGAAGTCATGATTCCCATGAGTGAAATCAACGAAGCCCGCCGTAAAGCGGTGGAACAGCTTGACGAACTTCGCCTGGCGGAGTTCCGTTATCCAAAACGCCAGCTGGAAGCCTTACAGGAAACACGGCCGCTGCCGGCGAAAACGGCCAGCTTGATGGTTGCCGTTGATTCCGTCGCGAAGCTGAAAGCTGCGATTGACAGCGGTGCCGATGGCATTCTCTTTGGCGGTGAATCCTACGCGCATAAGGCGATTGCCCTTGAAGATTACCAGCAGGCCTGGAACCTTGCGAAAGCGGCCAAGGTGCGCATCGACTTTAACCTTCCGCGCATCATCAAAGAGAATCATCAAAAATCCATCGAAAAACTGCTTGTGGCATGGCAGGAGACGTGTCCGCCCGATGCGGTTCATGTTCATAATATCGGTGCATTGGCGCTGGTAAAACGCCTGACTAAGCTTCCGGTTCATGCGGATTATTCATTGATTTCCTATAATAAAAATACGCTGGCATTTCTCAGGGAATACGGAGTGGCGGAAGCTACGCTTTCGCCCGAGCTCAATCTCAAGCAAATCCAGGAGATTGCCAAGGAAAGTGCATTGCCGCTTACCTGCATTGTCCACGGACGGCTGGAACTTATGATTTCGGAATACTGTGTGACGGGCAGTTTCTTGGGCGGCGTCGATGGCGGCGCTTGCACTCAGCCATGCACGAAAGGGCATTACGCTTTAAAGGACCGCAAAGAAGCCAGATTCCCCTTAGTCATGGATCAGTACTGCCACATGCACGTACTGAACAGCAAGTGCCTGTCGATGTTGCCCCATGCCATGAAATTTGCGCCCATGGGCATAGCGATGCGCATAGAGGCCAAAGCCATGACTGAAGGCGAAATTCGCCATATCGTCAAAGCCTATCGCAAAGCCATGAAACTTCCGTCTGAACTTGACGAAGCGCAGGAGGCCTGGGTAAAAGAACAGGAAGGCAGCGAAATCACACGAGGTCACTATTACCGGGGAGTTCTTTGATAAATGGAAAACGAATCGTTTAAAATATTAGAATACGAAAAAATCACGGAGATGCTGGCGGAGCGGGCAGGGTCTTCGCTGGGGAAGGAAAAGGCACGGGATCTTTACCCGAGCTCGGATTTTAGCGAAATCAGCGAATGGCTGCAGGAGACGGAGGAAGCCGTTACGGTCTATGCGATGACGGCGCCGCCACTCGGCGGGATTCGTGATATCCGCCCCATGCTGGCGAAGTCGGGAAAAGGTGCCGTGCTGGATTTAGCCGAATTGCAGGAGGTCATGAGTACCCTTTATGCCATGCGCACGGTAAAGCGTTTCTTCCGCGACTTGGAGATGGAAGTACCCGTGCTCAAAGAATGGGCGCATTCCATCGAAATCCTCGGCCAGCTCGAGCGCAATCTTTCGCTGACAATTGATGAGCACGGCAATATGCGCGAAGATGCCAGTGTGGAACTTCGCCGCATCCGCCGGGAACTCAAGAGTTCGCAGGTGCGCATCAAAGACAAGATTAACGGCATTCTTCATGACGCGCAGTATCAGAAGATGTTTCAGGATGCGATTGTCACCGTTCGCGATGAGCGTTATGTAATTCCGGTTAAGGCGGAATACCGCACGCATTTCCCTGGCCTTATCCATGATCAGTCAGCCAGCGGGTCAACACTTTTCATCGAACCGATGGCTGTGGTCGAACTCAACAACGATGTAAAACAGCTGATGCTGGCTGAGCAGCAGGAAGTACAGCGCATCCTGCGCCAATTGTCGCAGGAAATCAGCCGCGAAAGCGAGCCGCTCACGGCCAATTGTGAAATTCTCCGCGATATTGACTTTGCCTTTGCCAAGGCAAAGCTTGCGCGTGATATGGAGGCGGTAAAGCCGCTTATCAATGAAGAGGGGCGCACGGTGCTGAAGAACGCGCGTCATCCGCTGATCCCGCGGGACAAGGTCGTGCCGACGAGCATTACGCTCGGCGAAGATTATCGCATGCTGCTCATAACGGGACCAAATACCGGCGGTAAGACCGTCAGCATGAAGACGCTCGGCCTCATGGTCCTGATGGCCCAATCAGGCTGTTATCTGCCAGTCGATGCGGATTCAGAGATTGCCGTTTACCAGAATCTTTATGCCGATATCGGCGATGAGCAGAGTATCGAGCAAAGTCTTTCGACGTTTTCAGCGCACATGACGCATATCGTCCGGATTCTCGATAAGGTCGAGAGCGACGATTTGCTGCTGCTCGATGAGCTTGGTGCTGGAACGGACCCGGAAGAAGGTGCGGCTCTGGCAATGTCGATATTGGAACGGCTGCTTGATGTCAAGGCAACGACCGTAGCTACGACGCATTACTCGGAACTCAAGACGTTTGCCTACACGCGGGAGGGGATTGAAAACGCCTGCGTGGAATTTGATGTTGAGACGCTGCGGCCCACATACCGGCTGCTCATCGGCATCCCAGGCGCCAGCAATGCCTTTGCCATCAGCCAGCGGTTGGGGCTTTCGGAGTCGCTCATCTTGCGGGCAAAGCAGCTCGTCAAGGCGGACCATGCGCAGTTTGAACATGTCATCAATCAGCTCGAAAGCGAAAAGATGATGTATGAGCAGATGAATGCCGAGATTCGCGAGCGCCAGCAGCGGGTTACGCAATTGGAACTGAAGCTGCAAAATGCCAAGAGTGAACTTTCAAAGCAAAAGGGCGAAATCATTCGCAAGGCCAAGGAAAAGAGTGCGGCGATGATCCGCCAGACGCGCCGCGAGTCGGAAGCAGTCATCAAGGACCTCAAGGAGCAGTTTGATGATCAGGGCATTCGCGCCCGTCAGCAGGCAATTGCCGAAGCCCGCGCGAAAATCAATGAGGCATCGGAGAAGGCAAGACCTGGCATTATGGCCCAGAAGGGCGTTGGCCAGAAAATTGATGTCAAAAAACTTCTGCCAGGGGATGTAATCTATGTCAAGAAGCTGGACCAGAAGGGAACGGTCATCGAAGTGCAGGGCAAAGAACTGACCGTTCAGCTCGGCAGCCTTCGCACTAAAGTCAAGGCTTCGGGCTGCACGTTCCTGTCTCATGCCGAAAAGGAAAAGCCGCAGCCGATGATGAGCGGCAAGAAGCGAAGCACACAGTCGGGGTCGTTTCTGCAGAAGACGCAGAACATCGGCCGGGATATTGACATCCGTGGCATGATGGTCGACGAAGCCGAAATGACGCTGGGAAAATTCATTGACGATGCGGTGATTGCGGGGCTTACTCAGGTTCTCATCATTCACGGCAAGGGAACGGGTGCCCTTCGCAAAGGGGTTCATGCGTATCTGAAACGTCATCGCAACGTTTCAAGTTTCCAGTTTGCCGATATTAATGAAGGCGGAACCGGTGCTACGGTGGTAGCGTTGAAATAAGGATATTTTTTCGGGCTGTTGATTTCATAGACGATGCATTCGTTTTGTGTTAAAATGAAACAGTATAAATTTAAGGAGGCAGCTCATGGATAGACATTCAAATACGAGCCGTCAAAAACGTCCCACACAAAAAGGCAGCAGCACCGCGAAACGCGTGTTTCTGGGATTAGGATTGGTTTTACTGGTCATGGTTACCGGAATTGGCTGTGGTTTTTTGACTGCCAGTATGAATACGAAGCCGGATTTAGCAAATGATATTCTGCCACCGGCATCATCGCAGATTTATGATATTAATGGCAACGAGATTGCCAATGTTCACGCGGCGGAGAACCGGCGCCCCGTTAAGATTCAGCAGGTTCCTAAGGACCTTCAGAATGCTTTCGTGGCCGTCGAGGACAATCGCTTCTATGAACATAATGGCGTAGACCCGCGCGGTATCTTGCGTGCACTTTACGCCAATATTCGCGGCCGCGGCGTATCAGAGGGTGGTTCGACAATCACCCAGCAGCTTGCGAAGAACGCGTACCTCACGCAGGAACGTACGATGACGCGCAAAATCCAGGAAGTATTTCTGGCAATCCAGCTCGAGCGTCAGTACACGAAACAGGAAATCCTGGAAATGTACATGAACCAGATTTACTTTGGTCAGGGTGCTTACGGCGTTCAGGCGGCGGCACAGACCTATTTCGGCAAAAATGTCGAAGACCTGACGCTTAGCGAATGCGCAATACTGGCTGGTATTCCGAAGAGCCCGAATTATTATTCGCCGATGAATAATATGGAGGCGGCTATGGAGCGCAAGGCAGTTGTACTCGACCAGCTCGAAAAATACGGCTATATCAATAGCAGCGCAGCCGCTAAAGCTAAAAAGGAAAAACTCAACATTGTCAAACCGGTCAAGAAGAAAGAGACTTCGGAGGCGTCCTATTTCATTGAATATGTGACGCAGGTTCTCATCGATAAATACGGTGCGGATGCAGTCTACAAAGAAGGTTTGAAAATCTATACGACCATCGACATGGATATGCAGCGGGCAGCGGAAGCCGCTATGAAGAACTTGCCGGATATCAAGGTCGATGCCAATAAGATTCAGCAGCCGCAGGGTGCATTGGTGGCAATTGACCCGCACAATGGTTATGTGAAGGCCATGGTGGGCGGCCGCGGTACGGATCAGTTCAATCGTGCGACGATGGCTGTCCGTCAGCCGGGTTCGGCCTTTAAACCGTTTGTCTTCGCTGCTGCGCTCGAGGATAAATTCACGCCGAGCACCATCATCGATGACAGCCCGATTAACATCGATGGCTGGCGTCCGCAGAATGACAGCGGCCATTTCAGTGGCAAAGTCACCATGCGTGATGTTGCCCGCTTCTCGATGAACGTACCGACGGTTAAGATTGCGCAGAAACTCGGTATCGATAAGCCGATTTACTATGCACAGGAAATGGGTATCTCGACGTTTGTACTTGATGGCCCGCAAAACGACCGCACGCTGTCGACGGCTTTGGGCGGTTTGACCAAGGGCGTAACGCCGATGGAGCTTACGAGCGCTTACTGCACGTTTGCCAATAAGGGCGTTCATGTCGACCCGGTTGTCATTGTCAAGGTATTGGACCGCAATGGCAAGGTGCTCGAGCAGGCTGAGGTAAAACAGCGCAGCGTAATCAGTGAAAGCAGTGCATCCGAACTTACGGATATGCTCGAAGGCGTTATCAAAAAGGGCGGTACGGGTTCTCGTGCCAATATCGGCCGCCCGGCAGCTGGTAAGACTGGTACGACCAGCAATTATCACGATGCCTGGTTCGTCGGCTACACGCCAGATTTGGTTTGCGGTGTCTGGGTCGGCAACGATGATAACACGGCCATGAACGGTGTTATGGGTGGCCAGCTGCCAGCGCAAATTTGGAAAAACTTTATGGAAAAGGCACTGGCACAGACCCCTGCCAAGAATTTTGACGGTTCGGCCGCTAGTAAACACGATAGCATCGGCGAACTGGAAAACGACAAGAAGACGGAAGTCAAGAAGAAAGGCGAGAACAAGAAAGACGCCAAGGATGCCAAGAATGGCAAGCAGAATCCGAGCAAAGCAGTCCCGGGACCGGGCGGTGCAAATGGCGGCGATTCGCAGTCGATGCCGGACGCAGTTGCTCCTGAGCCGGGCGGCGGCATCTCCAAATCCCGCAACTAATTGATATTTCGTTTACAGGTGACCTCAAAGGAGAGAGTTTGTTGGCAAATGTATTTGACACTTTAAAAGAACGTGGATTTATTGCGCAGTGCACGAACGAAGCAGAACTGCGTGAACTATTTGATAAAGAGAAGGTCACATTCTATATTGGTTTTGACCCGACGGCTGACAGCCTGCATGCCGGTCATTTTATCGCCTTGATGGCGATGGCCCACATGCAGCGTGCCGGACATCGTCCCATTTGTTTGGTCGGTGGCGGCACCGGCACGATTGGCGACCCGACGGGCCGCACGGATATGCGCAAAATGCTGACGGATGAAGACATCGAGCATAACTGCGAATGCTTTAAGAAGCAGATTGCCCGCTTCATCGACTTCAGCGATGGCAAGGCCATCATGGTCAACAATGGCGATTGGCTTCGCAAGCTCAACTACATCGACTTGCTTCGCGATGTCGGTGCCTGCTTTACGGTCAACCGCATGCTGGCAGCAGAATGCTATAAGCAGCGTTGGGAAAAGGGCCTGACGTTCCTCGAGTTCAACTATATGGTCATGCAGGGCTATGATTTCCTCGAACTCAACCGCCGTTATGGCTGCAAACTCGAGATGGGTGGCGATGACCAGTGGTCGAACATCATTGCCGGTGTCGAGCTCAACCGCCGCAAGAACAACACGGCTGTCTATGGCTTGACGAATAAGCTCTTAACCAAGAGCGATGGCAAGAAGATGGGCAAGACGGCTGGCGGTGCTCTCTGGCTTGATGCGGAAAAGACGAGCCCGTACGAGTTCTATCAGTACTGGCGCAATGTCGATGACGCTGACGTTGAAAAGTGCCTGTCACTTTTGACGTTCCTGCCGATGGACGAAGTACGCCGTCTCGGTGCACTGCAGGATTCGGCTATCAATGAAGCCAAGAAAGTCCTGGCCTATGAAGTCACAAAGATTGTTCATGGCGAACAGGCCGCAGAAGATGCCAAGAAAGCTGCTGAGGCTATGTTTGGTGGTTCGGGTGCTGGCGCCAACATTCCAGAAGTTCCGGCATCTGTTGGTACGAAACTGCTTGATGTCATGGCAGCTGGCAAAATCGTTGCTTCCAAGAGCGAGGGCCGCCGCCTGATTCAGCAGAATGGTGTGGCGCTCAACGATGTCAAAGTTTCCGATGTTGATTATGTATTGACAGATGAAGACTTTAAGGATGGCGAGGCTATTCTCAAGAAGGGCAAGAAAAAATATTATAAGCTCGTAAAATAATTCATATCCTGTCGGTTTAATGCAATTAATGCGCTAAGCCGGCAGGAATTTTTTTTCTGGCAGCGAATACGAAAGTAAGATGTTTTGACAACAGGTTGGCCAGACGGTTACATAAGTAACGGTTGTTGTCAAGAAAAATATTGCTTGTTTGCTTATTTTCATTTATAATATAAGTAGCAAGAGATATTCTAAAACTTAATAGCGGAATCGAAAGCGTTACAGTCATGCGATGGCTGAGCCAGCAAGGGAACACCTTAATCCTATCCAGGGATTAGGGATTCGCTGGTTTGTAGTGGATTTTGAATCTTCCCTGCCTATGGCAGGAGGGTGCGAAGCGTGGAAACTTGGTACTCATAAGAGGATAATGAAGCGACAAACGAAAGAGGCGAGAAAAATGAAAAGCTGGCGGCGGATGGTTTCCCTGCTGGCATTCGCGCTCCTCGTTTTCGCAGTTTCGCCGGCGTCGGCAGCAAATCTCGATAGCGAGATTTTGCATTATGTGAACGCAGTTCGCATCAGTGCAGGTGTAGCCCCGATGACGTTGGATAATGAGCTTACGGCAGCATCGGTTGTTCGTGCCGAAGAGTCGATGGTTCGTTTTGCTCATCAGCGTCCAGATGGCCGCGAAGTTAAATCGGTTTTAGAGAATAGCGCATCTTATTCCTGGTTCGGTGAGAACCTGGCAGTTAGCAAATCGGATGATGCAGAAGCAATCGTTCGTGCATGGATGAATTCGCCGACGCATCGTGCCAACTTACTCAATCGCCATTATACGAAAATGGGCGTTTCCTGCAAAAAAGCAGCCGATGGCCGCTATTATGTAGCACAGGAGATGGCATGCAATTAATGGGATGAGTTTGCTGACGAAATCTATATCTACGGGAATGTTTTGGCCAACGGCTGGGACATTCCTTTTTTGTTTACGTAAAGTGAGGGATGACTGATGGCAGGAAAAGTATTGACTGGCAGGAAAGCCGCTGTGGGAATAATAATAGCGCTCACTGCCTGGAGTGAGACGGCTATGGGAGCACCAGCCGTAGTTCCTCCGCTCGATGCGGGTACCTTGTCCAGCGACGAACGAAACAACGCGGTAGAACTCCCAGGTTTGGGCGATGGCAGTGCTGCGATAGCGGTCCCCGAACAGGAAAAGCCGGAGCTCTCCATGGCGGGCGAGGTAAAGATTAATGTCACTGGCTTTCGGATAACCGGCCAGGACATTTATGCGGAAAAGGATTTGCAGCAGCTGTTAAAAGAATATCAGGGACGCATGGTGGCGTTTAAAGAGCTGCAGGCGGGGGCCGACAAACTCACGGCGTATTTTCGCCAGCATGGTTATTTGATGGCGCGGGCCTATTTGCCCGCGCAAAAAATCAATAACGGCATTGTAGAGTACACAATTGTCGTGGGCAGGCTCGGAACGGTCAAAGTCGAGAACAAAACCAAAATTCACGATTACATCGTGAACCGGGAGCTTGGTTTCATGAAACCAGGCGAATATTTGAACCGGAAAAAATTGGAACGGGCGGTTTGGCTTTTATCGGATTTGGCGGGCGCTAATGCGCGCGCCAAATTATCTCCAGGCGAGCAGTACGGTACGGTCAACGTGCAGATTGAATTGGCGCCGCACAAAGGAAAATGCGGCGCAATAACTGGCGATAATTATGGCAATCGCTATACCAATTACAATACCTATGGCCTGTCGTATGATATTTTAAATCCCGAACACGAAGGCGGGCAGCTGGCAGTGGCTGGCAATATGACGGGTGAGGAATTGTACAGCTATAATGTCAACTATTCGCTGCCCGTGCTGCACGATGGCTGGAAAGCATCACTGGGGTATAACATGTTATCGTATCATCTGGGGGATATCTATCGCCCGCTGGAGGCCTATGGAACATCGCGGACGCTTACGGCGGGCTTGGAATATGCGATGGTGCGGAGCCAGTACCGGAATGTTTATGCCGGGCTTCATTATGAACATACTACGCTGGCCGATGAAATCCGGGTTACGGATTCCTGTGTCCGCAAGTACAGCCATGGCGTGGTGGCGTCGCTATACGGCGAGCAGCCAGTGAGCAGAGGCGTTTCCAGCTGGCGTATGGATTACAAATGGGGAACTTTGGGGTTCCGCGATGAAGCTGGACGGACGCAGGATAAGCTGGCACAAACTGCTGGGACATTCCATAAAATGCGGCTGAATTGGCAGCACTTTGAGCGGCTGCCCCATAAATTCAATTTGCTGTTATCGGCCCGGGGGCAAGTGGCAAGCCATAATCTCGATTCTTCGGAACACTTTTCGCTGGGCGGGGCAACGGGCGTGCGGGCTTATCCGGCCAGTGAAGCTTCTGGCGATACAGGGTATTTACTGCGGGCAGAACTTCGTTACCCGGTATGGCAAAAGGATAAAAATCAAGTTCAGCTGGCGGGATTCTTCGACCATGGCGGCGTAAAGATAGAACGTCATCATCAGGGCAATGGAGAAAATTACCGGTGCTTGCAGGGGGCTGGCATCGGCGCGTTGCTTACGCGTTCGGATGAGTGTTTCCTGCGGGTTGATTACGCTTGGCCAATCGGTGCTGAGCAGCCGCGTAACGACCGTCATAATTCCAGCGGTCATCTTTGGCTTCGCGGCGGTATTTATTTTTAAGAAAACTCTTATAATAGAATTAGAAAGAAATTAAAACGCTTCGATTTCAGAAAATAGACTTAACTTTTGGATGGTTTTTACGATATAATATATGTAGTAGGATACTTTATCGACTTATGGTGAAGGAGGGGAGGGCCTATGAAAACTTCACGGAGGAAGACATGGCATTTGGCATTAGCTGTGGGGCTTACGGTTTCTACTTTTTCGTTTGCTAATGTAGAAGCGGCTCCGGAAGGCGGTAAAGTTCGGTCGGGTAAGGCCGAAATCAGCAGGGATGATCACACATTAGTTGTGGACCAGCAGACGCGGCATGTGGCCTTGGATTGGCAGAAATTTGACATCGACCAAGGAGAAACGGTGGAATTTCGGCAGCAGGCCCATGATATTGCCGTAAATCGCGTGATAAGCAACAAGGCTTCGGAGATTTATGGCAACTTAAAAGCCGGTGGCAGTGTCTTTTTGATTAATCCCAACGGAATCCTATTTGGCCAAGGGGCACAAATTGACACGGGCAGTCTGGTGGCTTCAACGGCTAAGGTAGATGACCGTTTCATGACGAGCTTTGGTGAGGGCGTGGAGGCAATCACCTTGAAGCTCGATGAAACATCGACGGGACACATTGTTAATGCTGCGGATATCAAGGCCCAGGGTGGTTTAGTGGCCTTGCATGCATCCGTAGTGCAGAACACGGGAAGCATTGAAAATGCAGGCGGCCAGGTGGCATTAAGTGCGGTGAAAAATCTGGATCTTTCTATCGACACCGCGGGAAAACTGAACTTTACTGCTAGTGGGGAAGCAGCTCAGGCCCATGTCCTCAATAGTGGAACCATTAATGCTGCAGGTGGACGGGTGATTATGACGGCTAAGAGCGCTGGCGATATGCTCAGCGAAGTGGTCAATCATTCGGGAATTGTTGAGGCAAAGAACCTTAGTGTCAATGACCGCGGCGAGATAATCTTAGATGGTGGCAGCCATGGTCAGGTAAATGTTTCCGGTACCCTTGACGTGTCGGGATTGGAAAAAGGAGCAAACGGCGGCATCATTCGCGTACTTGGTGAGGATACCAATATCGAAGCTGCGGCTGTGCTGAAAGCTGTTGGTCAGGGCAATGGCGGCTTGATTGAAACCTCTGGCGATGTTTTGCGTGTGGATACGCAGGCGGTAATCGATGCGGCGGGCCTTACGGGAAAGGCAGGCGAGTGGTTTATTGATCCGGTAGATATCATTATCAGCAACGAGGCCCCAGCGGGTTACACCGATATCACCCCTGGAAGCAGTGACGTAGTTTCCACGGTGCAAAACTATAACAGCGAAAGTGAAGCGGATGAGGAAAAACACAGTTATCTTAGTGCCGATTATATCAGCTGGCGATTGAGCAATGGAACCAGTGTTAGAATTCAGGCCTTGGACGCCAATCATAATGATCCTAAGGGGCAGATTTATTCGCTGGGGATTTCCAATATTGCGGTAAATGCACCCATTGAGAAATCCGTTTCGAAAATGAATGGCATTGCGGCTGCCTATGGTTTGGAAAACAGTGAGGCAACCCTAACCTTGCAGGCACAGCAAAATGTCATAGTCAACGCTCCGATTACGGCGACGGCGGGCAAGCTGAATGTTAATCTGCATGCTGATACTGACGGTGATGCCAAAGGTATGGTTATCATTAACCGCGATATTACGACCAATGGCGGCGACTTCACTGCTGGCTGCGGCGAGACGATAGACGCTGGCCGCGTGGGAACTTATTTTGGACATGCCAATGATGAAAAAGATGCTGAGGGAAATTACCCCGTGGATGGGGACCGCAGAATCGTAACCAATGGCGGTAAAGCATCCCTTTATGGAGATGTGGCGCTAGGCCTTAACAAAGGAAAATTGGTAATCGACACGACTACCGTGGATGGCAGTGGTGGCGATATCCATATTGGCGGCAACGTGGATTCAGCAAATTCCTACCGGTTATTTGCCAACCCTATCGTAGGACCAACATTGCAAAATTCGGTGAAGAATGACCCGGAACTCAAGCGTATTGCAGGGATTTACTATGAAAATTACTTAAAGAGTTACGTTTGGAAATCCTTTGAACAGCTGACGCCTGAAGAACGCGCCGAAATCGAAGCAAGATGCTTTATGGATTATGAAAAAATCAATAATGCTCCCCTGCCTACAGGGGATGCTGCTACTGAATTGGTAAGGACATATTATAAAGATCACGTGAAACTTGGCCTGAATGGCGCGGTTAACGATATAACCTATGAAGCAAAAGATTTTAATCAGTTGAACGATAAAGAATATACTCAGTTAGCAAAGCATATTCTCACGAACTGGGCCTATAACAGAACGATAAATCATGAATCCATCCTGACGCGTTGGGAATTGGCGGAGATAGCTGCCCGCGAAGGCACTGCTGGTGGTTCGGCGATTGGCGATAAATATTTGGCGACGATTACCACCGAACTAGAAAACTGGATTGTTGGCTCGCTTATGGCGGGCAATCCAAATGAAGCATTAATCGGTGGCAAGACGGATGTCGTTGGCCAAGAGGTCACAGCAGGGCGAGAATTTTACTGGGTAACGGGGCCGGAAGGCGAAGCCAATGATGGAAAGGGTACGCTGTTCTTTACGACAACTGGTAAGGGACAGGGTATCGTAGCGGAAAATATGTACCAGGGCTGGTCCCACGATCCGAAGCATGGCAATAAACCCTTTAATGAACCGAATAACGATAGCGTTATTGACCAGCCGTTTGTGGGTGTAAACTGGAAAGCAGACGCCGGTTGGGCCGATGTCAACAATCAGTGCAGCAACGTCATCGGTTTCATTCAGGAAACCAATACGGAGCATTCGGCTATGTCGCTTCAGGGCGGCAGTGGCGCGGTAAATATTGGTGGCAATATCGGCAAATCGGTACATTTAAGCGATTTGCAGGTGACTACCGCGGGAAAAGTCACCGTTGGTGGTGGTGTCAACCTGTCGGCTGGTGCCAATGCGAACGCTGACCCGACACTAATAAATTCGGACCGTTATACGGGTTTGGTGAATACCGATAACACGGTAACCCTACAAGGCGGTGCGGGGGTGACCATCGGGGACCGCATTACGACAACCAGTGGCGATGTGCAGGTAGATTCGGCCGGTGTGGTTAAACTAGCTGGCATAACCGCTGGTGGAAAAGTCAAGGTAGCAACCGATGGGATTGCAAGCAGCATTAATCTTAGCCATAACATTCAGTCGGCATCGGCGGCAACGGATGCCGTAATCCTCGATGCAGGCAGTGGCAGCTTTGTGAACACATCTACGGAAGCTGCGGGCATTGTCACGGGAACAGGTGGTAAATGGAAGGTTTACTCTGGTTCGCCGGCAGCAAATGACTTTGGCAGCAACTTAAACAGCGATACCTATGCCCTTTGGAATCGCGGTTCTGATGCCTATAGTTACACTCAAGTGGAAGATGAAGCCGAGACGGGACGCTATATCTTCAAGTATCAGCCCACCGTTACCTTAACGGCGGCGAATATGGAGAAAATATATGGCGAGACCCTAAGTGGTGCTTCGGAGTGGCAGGCAGAGGCAGAGACGACGCAGTATGCAGCCTTCACAGAAAATGCCGTGATAAACACGGCCAAGGTTGCTGGCGTGGCTTCAAGTATCGGCTTTGCCGCCACGGCTGACCGCACGAGTGGTGTGGCCGCTGCTGCGGATGGCTATAACGCCATTTATGCCATTAACCTGGATGTGAATGACAGTTCCTTTGTCAATACCAATGCCTATCAAAATGGTTATCAGGCGGCTGCGGGAAATGGAGCAACGCTTACCATCAACAAGCGCAGTGTACCCATTTGGGTAAATCTTTCGACCACCTATGGTTCGGCGGATTATGCCGTTTCCCTTGAGGCGGTTGCCGATGATGGTCAGGGGCATGGTTTGGTGAATGGGGCATCCTTGAGCAATCCAACCTTTCACTTCGATGAGGATTACGCGGATCAAATTCCAGCAGGGGGCACGACTCCTGCTGTGGGGACTTATACGGATGTAGTCCATTTTACTGGCGCAGCCTATGAGAACCCCAACGATGCGGCCAATTATGAATTTGAACCAGAGCTTGGCAAGACCACCGTTGCTCCTCATGAAATCGTGTTGAATTTGACCGGTCAAGGAGAAAGTTTTGACTCGTCAAATGTTGAGGTACTAGGACAGGATTACAGCGGTCAGTGGGTAAATGGCGATACGGCAACTACCATGCCAACTTTGGCTTATTTGCTAGGGACAGCGAAAAGTGAAGATACCTATTCCATTTATCTTTCCGCAGATGATACGGTGCTCAATTCGGGGGATGTAGTGGGAAATTATCGCTTTAAGTATGACGGCGTATACAAAATCACGCCGCCAACGGTGATTAATTCCCAGCCAGCAGCCGAAGTCGATACGGTAGTCGTTGACCCCAATGAGACGCTGCCAATCGATTTAAACGGGCTTGATGAGATGAAGATGGTGGTAAATCCCCAAGTGATTCCTGAGGATGAAGTAACCAATCCACCGATTCTGCCAGATTTGGAGGAACTCGTAACGGAACCGGCGGATACCAAAGTAGAGCGGCCGCAGCTAGACTATGCAGAAGGCGCTTTGCAGGCGGGTACAGCAGGTTATGAGTCTGTACCAGCAAATAAAGCAAATCCGGTGGAGCAAGTCCTCGGTTTGACCACGGCCCAACTGCCGGTGGGAAAAGTCAAGAATGGACAAGTGATCCCGGACGGTACTTATGCCTTGGATGTACAACCGAATAGCGTAACCATGAGCCCGGTAGAGCGACAACTGGCAATTCCCAAGACTAGTGTTGCCAAACAGAAGCGTGAATATACCAAGGCGATTCCGCTAACCGATGATAGCGCAACCTTTACGATTTGCTATGATGGTTCGATTTTGGGAATCCATCCGGCTGACAGCCGCGCGGAGCAGGCAGTGCAGCGAGGCGAAGCAAGTCATAATGTGGATGTTATGGCAAAAGCTTTGCATGTTGCCTTTAGTGAAATGGGATTGGAACTTGAGGATTTGGATGCGATTTATGTGTATCTTTCCTAAATAGTACTGCTTTGCGTACGTAGAGCTCCACCAATGATGGTGGAGCTCTATTATTTGACGAAGACTTTGAAACGTAGTATACTAAACCAGTTAGTACAGAATCAATTCCTCCTGTACCCAGGAGGAAAAACATAAGAAAAAGGAGCGGTGTTCCTCATGTCAGGACATTCTAAATGGGCAAATATCAAACGTAAAAAGGGCGCAAACGACGCAATCCGCGGTGCACTCACGACGAAAATCGGCCGTGAGATCACGATTGCAGTTCGCATGGGCGGCAGCGACCCGACGGGCAACATGCGTCTGAAACTTGCTCTTTCGAAGGCAAAAGCCAACAACATCCCGAAAGACAACATCAAACGTGCTATCCAGAAGGGCGAGGGCACGACGGAAGGTGCAAACTACGAAGAGCTGACTTATGAGGGCTATGGCCCGGCTGGTACGGCTGTCATGCTCGATATCCTCACGGATAACCGCAACCGTACGGCTGCAGATGTCCGCCACCTGTTCTCGAAACACGGCGGCAACTTGGGCCAGGATGGCTGCGTTGGCTGGATGTTCCAGAAGAAGGCCATCTTCGTGGTGGAAAAAGAGACCTTTGCAGATGAAGATGCCTTGATGGAAATCGTTCTCGAGGCCGGCGCTGATGACATGAAGGACGAAGGCGAAGTCTTTGAGATTACGGCTGAGCCGGATGCTTACGATGATATTGAGGCAGCACTTGAGGCCAAAGGTATCGAGACGGCATCGTCGGAAATCACGATGGTTCCGGACAACACAGTCAAACTCTCGGGCGAAGATGCAGAGAAGATGCAGAAACTCGAGGATGCTCTCGAAGAGAATGACGACGTTCAGAACGTCTACAGCAACTACGAAATCGAAGAGTAATCGATACACGGATAAAAATGGGCTCAAACGATGAGCCCATTTTCTTATCGCGAGAGGAGAACTTATGTTAGCTTTAGGCATTGACCCGGGAACGGCAATCTGCGGTTATGGCTTTGTCGAATCAAAAGGCAGCCGCCTGATTCCGCACGCCTATGGTTCAATCTTTACAACGCCGAATATGAAGATGGAAGACCGGCTGCTCAAGATTCATACCGAACTTGATGCGTTGATAAAAAAATATAAACCGGACGTCATGGGCGTCGAGAAACTCTTCTTCAACCGCAACGTCACGACGGCAATCCCCGTCGGTCAGGCGCGCGGCGTGGTACTCTTGGCGGCGGCGCAGAACAACCTGCGGCTCGTCGAGCGGACGCCAATGCAAATCAAGCAGGACGTCACGGGCTATGGCAAAGCGACGAAACAGCAAGTCATCTACATGGTAACCAAGCTCCTGCATCTGCCCGAGCCGCCGAAACCAGATGACACGGCCGATGCCCTGGCCATCGCTATCTGTACGACCTATTGCATGAATGACGCCGTCTGGCGGAACCAGTTATAACGAAGCGGACAACATCATAATTCATAACGCGGAAGAAGATGTCTCCCACCTCTATAGGTGGCGAGTTCCTTGTTTACTAACAGGCGGTGAGCCAATATCTCCCGCCTCGTTGAAACGCCGTTGTTCCTTTTTATGATAAAATTACGGCAGGAGGTGCTGGCATGAAGAAGGTGCGGATAACTGTCATGCGGAAGGCTTGTTACCCGGATTTGATGGAGAAGTATGAAAATCCTATTGAGCATGCCTGCGATATTGAGGCAGGAGCCGTGTTCATTGCCAATGGCTGGCAAAGGCCCGAGGGGTTGTGTGTGAGTGCCTGGGAGACCATGTCTCCTTTTGTCATGGGATTGGCACATGGAGCGGAGAATTTATACGATGGCTGGATGAAGAATCCACGGTCAGCGATGATTTCCTGTAATGACGGCTTCCGGCCGGTAAGTTTTCTGCTTGAAACAATGGATGAGGATGCAAACTGAGCATTGGTTGGACGCGAATGGGAAACGCTGGATAAGTATGGGAGGAATAAAATGAAAGCAGCCATAGTTTTTGATTCGAGGACGCATACGACTGAGAAGGCCGCAGCCTTTATCGCTGAGGGACTGAAATCCATTGGCGAAATCGAGGTAAGATGCTTCAATATCGATGATGCAGATTTTGCGTATATCCAGCAGTCTCAGCTGGTAGTTTTTGGCTCGCCAACGTATATGGCTTCTGTTACCGCGAAAATGAAAAGCTGGCTGGAGAGCAATGCAGGCAAGCTGAAACTGGCAGGCAAGCTCGGTGGCGCTTATGCCACGGAGCAGTATATCCACGGAGGCGCGGAAAATGCCATCCAGGAAATGCTGGTATTCATGATGGTCATGGGGATGATGACCTACTCTGGCGGCTCTGCCTGCGGCAAGCCCGTAATTCATCTGGGGCCGGTGGGAATGAGCCAGGATATTGAGAGTTTCAAGGAATTGTTTATGACTTATGGTCAGCGGATGGGGGAGCAGTTGCTTAAACTATTATAAAACTAACGGCGTCTCGTACTTGTAGAAGTATGAGACGCCGTTTAGTTATCGTTTATTTAGTGAATGGCCTTTAAAATCCAAAGGATGAAGTAGGTAAGGCCGCCTGCAATCAACGGACCGACCGCTACGCCGTGAAATAATAGGACGCCTGCCATCGTGCCGATAATCAGCGCGGGGATGACATCGGGACTGTTCTGCAAAAGTTCAACGCCGCCGCCGCCAGCCACCGCTGCCAAAAGACCTGCTACGATAGCGATGATTCCCGCATGGGTGCGGAATGCATCGAGCATGGACTGAATCGTAATCGTACCATTGGCAATCGGCACCAGAATCGCCGCCGTCAAAATGATGATACCCCAGTTGAGTCCCTGCGAGCCCAAAGCGTTCAGTGCCGTTGTAAGACCGAGAATCTTCAGACCTAATACAATCGCTGTCGCATAAAATACCGTCATATTATGGCCGATATAACTAAGCAGCAGCACCGCGCCTAAGGTGATATATTCGATATACAAATCGTTCAGCTCCTTTTGTGAATTACTATATCATTATACACGGAGATGGGGGATATGGAAACCATTAGAGGAAACTTCCTAATTTGAAAATAAAATAGTATAATTAGTTTCAAGAGATGAGTGTGGAGGCAACAATTGTAAATGTATACGATAGATTATAGATTTTGGAAAGAAATACTGGAGAAGAAGATTATCATCGCGTTTTGACGCGTTTGCAAGCGGCACTTTCGAAAGAACCAGATGCTGATGATATGTATTTAGATGCTACGATTCAGCGGTTTGAGTTTTGTTTTGAACTAGCTTGGAAACTGATGAAGGCTTGTTTGGATTATGAAGGTATAGAAGTTAGCAGCCCTCGTTCTAGTATCCGCGAAGGCTGGAAACAGGGGATGATATCTGATGCGGAAGCTTGGCTGGATATGCAGGAGAAAAGAAATTTATCGTCGCATACCTACAATGAATCGACAGCTTTGGAGGTTTATCGGCTGATAAAAGATAAATATGTGGCGTTATTGCTGGCTTGGGATGAGGAGGCTCAGCGACGTTTGGAATTTGACATGTCAATTTGACTTGTCAAGAATGGGGCTGACCGGTCAAATTTGACTGGTCAGCTTCTTGCGTTTCGTGCTATACTAATAAGGTTACAAGTTTTCTTTTATTGGAGTGAACCTTTCGATGATTGGATTTTTGCGAGGGCAGGTGGCGGCGCTTAAGGCGGACTATTGCTTGCTCGATGTGAATGGCGTGGGGTACCGGGTCTTTGTGGCTGGTTCTACGCGCAGTAAGCTGCGGCTGAATGAGGAGACGCAGCTCTTTACCTATATGAATGTCTATCAGGATGGCATTACGCTCTATGGGTTTGCCAGCGAGGATGAGTACGATATTTTCCAGCTGCTCATCGGTGTGTCGGGCATTGGCCCGAAGGTGGCGCTCGGCATCTTGTCGTCCATCACGGTCGATGGCCTGTGCAAGGCGATCCAGAATAAGCAGGCGACGGTTTTGACGAAACTGCCGGGCATCGGCAAAAAATCGGCGGAGCGTTTGATTTTGGAGCTCAAGGATAAGGTCGGTTTTGCGACAAGTGCAGATGAGGAAATCCTGACGCTCGATATGGAGGGCGCGGTTGGCGACGATATCGTAAGTGAAGCGCAGGCGGCGCTCGTGGCCCTTGGCTACAGCCAGGCGGAAATCGCGCCGGTGCTCAAGCAGGCCGCCAAGTGCAAGACGACGGAAGAAATCATCAAGCTGGCACTCAAGCAGCTGAATAAATTTTAAAGGGGGGCTGAGGCTTGGCAGAAGAAGATTTTTACAATATGGATATTGACGATGGCCGCATCGTGGCAATGGATGAACAGCGCGCCGATGATTGGCAGTACAGCCTCCGCCCGCGCAAATTAAGTGAGTACATCGGCCAGGACAAGGCCAAGAAGAATCTCGACATCTTCATCAAAGCGGCGATGAACCGCGGCGATGCGCTGGACCATGTCCTGCTCTACGGCCCGCCAGGTCTTGGCAAGACGACGCTGGCGGGGATTATCGCCAACGAGATGGGCGTCAATTTCCGCCAGACTTCGGGGCCGGCGATTGAACGGCAGGGGGATTTGGCGGCGCTGCTCACGAATCTTCAGGAACACGATGTATTATTTATTGATGAGATTCATCGTTTGTCGCGCAGTGTCGAGGAGGTTCTCTACTCGGCGATGGAGGATTTTGCGCTCGATATCATCATCGGCAAGGGGCCCAGCGCGCGCTCGATTCGCCTGGACATTGCGCCGTTTACGCTGATTGGTGCGACGACGAAGGCGGGTTCCTTGGCGGCACCATTGCGCGACCGCTTTGGCATCATTTCGCGGCTCGAATACTATACGCCTGAGGCGCTTGTTAATATCATCAAGCGCGCGGCGGAGATTTTGGAAATCCCCATCGAGGATCGCGGGGCGCTCGAGATTGCGCGCCGTTCGCGCGGGACGCCGCGTATTGCCAACCGACTGCTAAAGCGCGTGCGTGACGTGGCGCAGTACGAGGGGCAGGATGTCATCACCGATGCGCTGGCCGACAAGGCGTTGTCGCTTTTAGAAGTCGATAAGGCTGGCCTTGACCATACGGATCGGCGCATGCTTTCGACGATGATCAAGAAGTTTGGTGGCGGGCCGGTGGGCCTTGATACGCTGGCGGCGGCTATCAGCGAGAGCACGGATACGATTGAGGACGTTTATGAGCCGTTCCTCATCCAGCTCGGCTTTGTCAACCGCACGCCGCGCGGCCGTGTTGTCACGCGCGCAGGTTATGAACATATGGGGATTGCTTATCCCGAATAATCGGGCTTTTTGCTAAAGGAGTAGGGAAATGAAACTGCTTTTACATATGTGCTGCGGGCCGTGTTCGTGTTATCCGGTCAAGAAATTACGGGAAGATGGCATTGAGCCGGTCGGGTACTTTTTCAATCCGAATATCCATCCGTATACGGAGTGGGACAACCGCCTAAAGACCGCGAAGGAATTTGCCGAAAAGGTCAAAATGGAATTCTATGCCGATGAAAACTACCGCCTGCGCGACTTTTTGAAAAAGGCTTTGCCAGCGGAAGCACTTCCCAATGGCCGCTGCACGATGTGCTACACCTGGCGGCTTGAGGAGGCGGCGCGCTTTGCGGCCGAACATGGCTTTGATGCGTTTACTTCGACGCTTTTTTACAGCATTTACCAGCAGCACGAGTTGATGAAGCGCACGGCCGAGCGTTTTGCCGAAACGTACGGTGTGCAGTTCTACTATGAGGACTTCCGCCCTGGCTGGCAGGAGGGCATCGACATTAGCCATGAGCTCGAGCTTTACCGCCAGCCGTACTGCGGCTGTATCTTCAGTGAGGAGGAGCGGTACAGCAAGGCAATCCGCAAACAGCGGCGCAAGGAGAACAAGGCCAAGAAGCGGGCCCGGCTTGAGGCTGAGGCCAAAAGAGAAAAGGAGCAGGAAAATGGGAAGTAAAAAATCGTTTCTGCGCTATTTGCTGCGCCAGCTCGTGCTCGTCATGCTGGCTTTTCCGCTGCTGGCTGTTGGTTCTTCGGCTGAAGCTGCCTGGCAGCCGGAGCTGCTGGTGGGCCTGCAAAAGGGCGCAGCGTCCGTACAGCTCTCTTCGGATTCGCCCCTCGTTATCCGCGATGTGGCCTCGGGCAAAATCCTGGCGAAAAAACCGGCCAGGGATAGTTTTTCCGTGACCTTTAGCCAGGGCGCGTTTCTCGTCGCCGGTAAAAAGGTGATGGCTGGCACGGCCGGCATTGATTTTGTCGTTGAGGATGCACGCCAGCTCGCCGCGCAGGTCAGCCGCATTGACGGCAAGGCTTATCGTGGTGCGGTGCGCCTTTTGCCTGGGGAAACTGGCTTTACCGTTATCAATCGCGTGACGACTGAGGAGTATCTAAAGGGCGTTGTACCCGAGGAAATGCCGCCCGAGTGGAATATGGAGGCCGTCAAGGCACAGGCCATTGCTGCTAGGAGTTTTGCACTCAGTCATCGCAAGCGCCACAGCAAGGATGGCTATGACCTTTGCGCGACGACGCACTGCCAGCAGTATCAGGGAATCCGCGCCGAGCGGGCCCGCAGTTCGGAAGCCATTAAGGCAACTTATGGCGAAGTGCTCACGTTCCAAGGCCGGCCCATTGAGGCCCTTTTCCATACGGATTCCGGTGGTATGACTGAAAACAGTGAAGATGTATGGGGGAGTAGGATTCCCTATCTGCGCTCCGTCAAGGAACTGCATGCTAAGTCGTATCCTTGGGATAAGAATATTTCGGCTGAACAGTTTACGGCAGTCCTGGCCAAGCATGGGAAAACGATTGGCACGCTCAAATCGATAACGCTGCCGCCAATTTCGTTTGGCAAGGCGTCGGCGGGCAGAACGTCAGCTGGACGCGCCGCGCAGGTGCGCTTTGCGGGCACGAAGGGGACGGCAGTTGTCAGCGGCAATGACCTTCGGAATTGGTTTGGCCTTAAAAGCACGTTGTTTGAAATGACGTATAAGGGCAATGTCGTAATGATTCACGGCTACGGCTGGGGGCATGGCTTAGGGCTTTCCCAGTGGGGCGCAAAGGCGCTGGCAGATGAGAAGGAGTATAAGTACCCGGCGATTCTGGCCCATTATTATCAAGGCACGGAGCGAAAGAAATTATATTAAGATAGATTGAAGGAAAAAGTTATGTTATTACTCTCAGATTTTGATTATGATTTACCAGAAGAACGCATCGCGCAGGTTCCTATCGAGCCGCGCAACGCTTCGCGGCTGATGGTGCTCGACCCGGTGGAAAAGACCATTGAGCACAAGCACTTTTATGACCTCAAGGAATATCTTGAGCCGGGCGATACGCTTATCTTCAACGATACGCGCGTTATGCCGGCCCGCCTTATCGGCCATCGCGACCAAACGGGCGGCAAGGTCGAAGTCTTCCTGCTGCGCCGTCTCGATGCTACGCATTGGGAGACGCTCGTAAAACCGGGCAAGAAGGCCAAGCCGGGCAATGTCATCAACTTCAGTGATGAGCTTTCCTGCACGGTCACGGACCACACGGATTTTGGCGGCCGTATCGTTGAGTTCAAGTTCGACGGCGTATTCGAGGAAATCCTCGACCGTCTCGGTGAGACGCCGCTGCCGCCGTACATCCATGAGAAACTCGAGGATAAGGAGCGCTATCAGACCGTCTACAACCGCGAGGAAGGTTCGGCCGCGGCGCCGACGGCTGGCCTGCATTTCACCAAGGAGCAGATGCAGGAACTCAAGGACATGGGCGTAAACCTCGGTTTTGTCACGCTGCATGTCGGCCTGGGCACTTTCCGTCCGGTAAACTGCGAGGACATCGAAAAGCACGATATGCACAAGGAGTTCTACCGCATTTCGGACGAGACGGCCAAGCTCATCCTCGATACGAAAAAAGCTGGCCATCGCGTCATTGCCGTCGGCACGACGAGCATCCGCACGCTGGAGTCGGCCGCAACGGGCAAAAATGAAATCAGCAGCAAGAGCGGCTGGACTCAGATTTTCATCTATCCGGGTTATGATTTCAAGATTGTCGATGGTATTGTGACGAATTTCCATCTGCCGAAATCGACGCTGATCATGCTGATCAGTGCGTTCGGCGGCCGCAATTTCGTACTCGATGCCTATAAGACGGCAGTGGAGCTGAAATACCGTTTCTTCAGCTTTGGCGACGCGATGTTCTTGTCGCGGCGTCAGCTGGATGCTGAACGGGATAAGGAATTGGCAGACCTTGAGGCCAGCCATCAAGCGGAAGAATAAAAAGGAAAGGCCCTGGCGTTGTGCTGGGGCCTTTTGAACAACAGAAGGGAGGTGCTGGTGATGGAGGCGTTTGAAATGGATACTTTGGCGGGGCTCAACAAGGCGCAGCTTGAGGCGGTTACCGAAACGGAAGGTTTTGTGCGGGTGCTGGCAGGGGCCGGTTCGGGCAAGACCCGCGCGCTTAGCCAGCGTTTTGCTTATCTTGTCAATGAGATTGGCATCATGCCGGGCAATATTCTCTGCGTGACGTTTACGAATAAATCGGCGACGGAGATGCGCAAGCGAATCCACTTGCTGACGGGCGACAATGATACGGGCTATATCAATACGTTCCATGGCTTTTGCGTGTCGGTGTTGCAGGAGGACAGCCATGCCGTACAGTATCCGAAAAGCTTTCTGGTGCTCGACAACAGCGATATCGATGCGATGCTCAAGATTATCTACGAGGAGCGGCACTTGTCCCTGCGCGATATGACCTTTGCCAAGGCCCGCGATATGATTGAGATGCGCAAAATCTTTACCGAGCCCGAATATTACGAGGATATGATTGCGATGTCGCTCGACGGCATCAAGGCCAAATACGAGCGCGCCGTTGAGCCTGCCGATATCATTTTCTATGGCTATTTGTACCAGGAAAAGAAATGCTTTGGCCTTGATTACAACGACCTCATCAAGTTTACGCTCTATATTTTCGAGCAAAAGGAAGAACTGCGGCTCAAATGGCAAAAACGACTCGAATACATCATGATTGATGAGTTTCAGGACATCGATGAGCTCCAATACCGGCTCATGAAGATACTCTGCGGTTATCATAAGAATCTCTTTGTCGTCGGCGATCCCGACCAGACCATCTACACCTGGCGCGGGGCCAACATCCGCTATCTGCTCGATTTTGACCAGAATTTCCCGCCGACAAAGACCATCTACATGATGGAAAACTATCGCTCGACGCCCGAAATCCTGGCCGTGGCCAATGACCTCATTGCGCATAACCGCAACCGCATTGAGAAAAATCTCTGTGCGATCTTGCCACATGGGGGAAACGTGCTCTGTGCGAGCAATGATTCGCCCGAACAGGAGGCAAAGTGGATTGCGCAGGAGATTGCAAAGCTCCACGAAAAGGGCGTGCCCTACCGGCAGATAGCCGTACTTTACCGCGCGCATTATCTGACGCGTTCGCTCGAAGAAGTCTTCTTGCAGGCGGAGCTTCCCTATACGCTTTATAGTGGCGTCCATTTTTTTGACCGCCGGGAAATCAAGGATGCGCTCTCATACTTGCGCATGATTGCCTACCGTGACGATTTGTCGTTCCTGCGCATTGCTAATGTCCCTAAGCGAAATCTTGGCGAGCGCCGTATGGCGTTCCTGCAGGAGTATGCGGCGCAAAATGGCTGCAGTCTCTACGAGGCGTTGAAGAAAAATCTTGACCACGAGCTTTTTAAGCGGACGAAGGCCGGGGCCTTTGTCGGGCTCGTCGAGGAGTTTTCGGCGTCATTTAGCGGCCGCCCTGTGTCAGAGGTGCTGGCGGCACTACTCGATGCGAGCGGCTATGAGGCCATGCTGCGCACCGAGGGCAGTCAGGAGCGGCTCGACAATCTGGCCGAGCTCAAGCAGGCCGTCTACGAATACGAGACGTCCTGCGGCGAAGAGGCAATGCTCGAAGATTATCTGTCGCGCGTGGCGCTCCTTACCAACAGCGATACGGCCGAGCAAGGCGATAAGGTAAAGCTTATGACCGTTCATGCGGCTAAGGGGCTGGAGTTTCCGTATGTGTTTCTCTGCGGGCTCAACGAAGGCATCTTCCCTTCGCGCAAGACGCGGACGCAGCCGGCGATGGAGGAGGAACGGCGGCTGGCGTTTGTTGCCGTGACGCGCGCGCAAAAGCGGCTCTATCTGTCGGCAGCTTCGGGCCTGAACTTTGATGCCTCGCTGCGGTATCCGTCGCGGTTCCTGCTCGAAATCGACGACAAACTGCTGGAATATGCGCGGCCCATTGCCGAGCATACGCGACAGGATGCCAGGGATTACATCCGCGATATGGATAGGCGCATGGCGCAGGCGAATGCCCCAAAACAGGCGGCCTTTGCCAAGGGCGACAAAGTCCTGCACCGCATCATGGGGGAAGGCGAAATCCTGGCCGTAAATGCGGACAAGGGGGCCTATTTGATAAAGTTTGCCGACATCGATACCCCGCGGGAAATCTCGTTTAAGGCTAAGCTGGAAAAGATTTCCTAAGCGCATTATAATAAATGTATGCAATAATAAGTGACTATAAGTGTTTACCAGCCGAAGGAGGAAATATTATGGCTATGTTGATTGGCGTGATGATTCTCAATCTGGTCATCAGCTTTTTGAATGCCCGCAACGTCGGGCGCATTTGGGCGGAGTCCAAGGCTGTGGGTGGTTGGGTCCGCCTGCTCGCTTGGTGCGGTGCGATTCAGTCGGCCGTTGGTTTTACGTTCGTCTATGCGATTGTCGTTTCGTACATCGCCGTATCGACGGGGTATCTGCCGGCCAGCATGCTCGGTGTATTGTCGAGCCTCATCTATCTGATGATTATCGTGCCGGCAATTGGTTCGGGCATCATCATCACGATTCAGTCGTGGATAAATTTCGCGCGCGAAAAATCGCTGATGAATCTTGGCGTTGCGGGTTGGAATACGTTCGCACAGGCTTACAACACGTATAACGCCATCCAGAGTTTTGGTCCGGCACTCGACACGGTGCAGGAAGGCTTGGGCGGCCTGTTCGATGGCGACAGCGATTCGGATAATTCGACGATGCGCGTTATCCTGCTCGCAGCCATCATCTTGCTCGCCGGTGTCATGACGACGACGGTTATCGTCCGCCGCTATGAGGCCAGCCTGCCGGTATCGGAAGCCGTCCGAAGCGGCAACCGCGATCTGGAATATCGCTAAAAAAACATCCAGCTCATACGGGCTGGATGCGGACAATATGGATAAGCTCGATGCGCGTATTATCCTGCAGCACTAGCTGCCGGCGCGCTGTATCGAGACGTTTGATGACGGCGGTTCGCGTTTCATAGCGGCCGCCGTCTTTGTATGCGTCGGCCACGAAATAAGTGATGGCGGCCTTACGCGTTGGCGAGGCAAGAATTTGCTGGAGCCTGCGGTTTAAAAGTTCCTGCTCGTCCTCGGCAAGGTTCGGCGGCGGCAGAGTGAGCCGGGCACTTTCGCGCACGGCTTCTTCGTAGCCCGTGAGCGCGGCAAAGGGCGAAAACTGCGCGGCCCGTTTGCTAAGCGGCATCGGCGGGTGGCGCTTGGATACGTGACGGGGCAGGTCGATGATATCATCATAGTTCATGATAGGATTCTCCTTTATGCGCGATGGCCGCCTATCTGATTGTTGCGGCTGATCGCCGTGGCACCTTCCTGTAAATTGGCGCCCTTTAAGATAGCATTTTTGCCAAAGCGTTTCTTGAGCGCGACGATGGTCTGCTGGATGGAGGCCTCTTTGCTATTTGACTTGTCAATTCCTGACATTTCCGGTTCGGCGAACAAGTCAAGTTCGGCAGGTGGCGGCGCGGCCTGATAGCTTTCCTGGGAAATCGTATCGCCAAAGGTGATGGTCAGACGCCGCACGAGCAGGTCTTTGTTGACAATTTCGGCAAACAACTCGCGGACGGCTTTTAGCAGCAGTGAGGATGAGGAGGTTGGCGCAGCAAATTGCCTGCTGCCATGGGCGGGCTTTGGCACCATGCGGCCATAGTGGTCGCGGTGGAGCGGTCCATGATAGCTTTGGTGCGTGTTTTCGATGTCATAGCCGACGTCGAGGATGAGCTGACTTGTCAATAATTTCTTATCGACGAGCTCCAGTGCCAGCAAATCCGTCATTTCCCAGGCTGCGAGCATGGCCTGGTCGTAGGGATAGGGGCATTGGAGCACCTGGCCGGAACCGATGCTCGTAGCCGCAGGCTTATAAGCTTTGATGGCGGCCATCGTGCAGGGCTCATAGCCCCAGGCGTGGTCGATAAGGAGTTCGGCATTGACGCCAAACAGGCGGTAGAGCAGTTCTTCGTTATGGAAATCCGTGGCTTTGCCCAGGGAGCAGCGCGCGATATCGCCCATCGTGTAGAGTCCGTGCTGTTCGAGTTTTTTCGCATAGCCGCGGCCGACGCGCCAGAAATCGGTCAGCGGGCGATGGGCCCAGAGCAGCTGGCGGTAGCTCATTTCGTCAAGCTCGGCAATGCGGACGCCGTTGCGGTCAGCTGGCAGGTGCTTGGCGACGATATCCATGGCTGCTTTGCAAAGATAGAGATTCGGGGCGATGCCAGCGGTGGCCGTGATGCCGGTTTCGGCATAGACTTCCCCAATTAGCTTTTGGATAAGTTCGCGGGCGGTCAGCCTATAGGTCTTCAAATAATGCGTTACGTCGATAAAAACTTCGTCGATGGAATAGACATGGATATCTTCGGGGGCGATGTAGCGCAGATAGATTTGATAGATTTTGGTGCTGATTTCCATATAACGGGCCATGCGCGGGACGGCGGTGTGATAGCCAATGGCAAGTTCCGGATGAGTGGCCAGTTCTTTGGCACTGGCCGACTGGCCGCAAAAGCGATGATGTGGCGCAAAGGCCAGCCGTTTTTGATTGGCCGCGGCTACGGCCTGAACGACTTCAAACAGCCGGGCCCGCCCGGGAATCCCGTAGGCTTTTAACGATGGCGATACGGCCAGACAAATGGTTTTATTCGTGCGCGCGGCATCGGCCACGACGAGATTCGTATCGAGCGGGTCGAGCTCGCGGTCATGACATTCTACCGATGCATAGAATGACTTGAGGTCAATGGCGGCAAAAGTCGATGGCGAAACCATACGAAGCCTCCTTTCTTTTTCTTTGCTCGTTACAATCTTAGCAGAAAAACAAATCGAATACAAGTTCTGTAAAACTGAACAGGAACCTATGTACTTGAAAAGTAGGATGAGCTGTGGTAATATCTAATACTTATAGGAGGGAATCGTATGAATCATCTAAAAAAAATCCTTGTCTTGAACGCCGTTGGCATCGCGCTGTTTTTGAGCTGGTATTTGCCGGGCAACAGCGGCTTTTGGTTTGAACTCGATAAAGGCGTGTTCTTTTTCTTTAATCACCTGCTCGGCCAGAGCCAGGCATTTCTCTATTTCGTCGCCTTTACCAATCTGCGTCCGTTTGATGTCGTGGCCTTTTTGTTCATGCTCGGCATTTTTTACAGCTATTACCGGAAGCAGGACATCAAAGGCAAGCGCTGGATGCTGGCCATGGGAGCGACGATGCTCGTTACGGCTGTAATCGCCAAGCAGTTTGACCTGTTCCTCAACATGGAGCGGCCGAGTGCCTCGAAATTCTTTACGCTGATGGGCGATAGTGTGCTGCGCGTATCGGAGCTTTCGGGCTGGCCGGCTAAGGACTGGTCGTCGTCGAGCTTCCCCGGAGACCACGGCATGTTTTTGCTTATCTTTTCGTTTTTCATGTTCCGCTATTTTGGCTGGCGGGCGTTTGCCAAGAGTGCGGCCGTCGTGCTGGTCTTTTCGCTGCCGCGCATCATGTCCGGCGCGCATTGGGTTACCGATATTGCGGTGGGAGCAGCTTCGGTCAACTTTATCGTGCTGAGCTGGATGCTTATGACGCCGGCATCGGATTATGTCATCCGCGTCATTTTGAATCATTGGCCCAAGAAGCTCTTGAAGGACGACGTTTCGATAAATTGTTAGAAAAATGTTGACAAGTCAAAAAAAGAGGCGTATAGTATTATTTGTCCTTGAGGGACGGGGCCAATTGGTCCATTCGTAGCGATGACTCACTAGCTCAACTGGCAGAGCAACTGACTCTTAATCAGTAGGTTCACGGTTCGATTCCGTGGTGGGTCACCATTGAGATTTATAGCTGTCCGGTTGGGCAGCTTTTTTGTTTTATAAGGGGGAAAGACTTTTGCGTATCCTTTTATCCAACGATGACGGCATTGAAGCTCAGGGCATTGAGGCTTTGGTGTGTGCCCTTCATAAAGACCATGAAGTAATCGTTTCGGCACCGATGTATCAGCAGAGCGGCATGGCCCATGCGCTGACTGTAGGCACCCCGATGGAAGTGAAACACAATAGCCGTCTCGAAGAGACTTATGGGATTACGGCCATCGCCGTAGATGGTACGCCCACCGACAGCGTCAAGATTTACCTTGAAGCGATGGCTGGCGATAATAAGCCGGATTTGGTGGTTTCGGGCATCAATCACGGGGCAAATCTGGCAACGGACATCCTCTACTCGGGAACGGTGGGCGCGGCGATGGAAGGCTTCCTGCATGATATTTCCGCCATTGCGTTGTCGCTCGATATTGACAGCAGCCTGTCCTATGATGAAGTCGCTGAGATTTTTGCCGCTGACTTGTCAAAGTTCTTCGGTCAAAACGACAAGCCGCTTTTTTACAATGTCAATTTCCCGAAGAAGCTTAAAGGCAATAAGCCGCAGTATGTATTCGGGCGCCAGGGTAAGCGCGATTACATCAACGCCTTCAACCGTGAGGAAAAGGACGGTCATGTTTTCTATACGATTTCGGGGGAAATCTACGACACTGATAAGGGGAATGCGACGGACCTTTTCGCCATTGAGTCGGGCTATATTTCCATCACGCCACTGATTACCGATCTCACCGATTATGTGAAGCTTGATGAACGGCTGGAAAAATAAGTAGCCGCAAACAGGTTTTCGTGATAAAATGAATTAGATTAACGTGCTATTTGGGGAGGTATTTCTATGGAATCCATGATTCGTGATATCAAGCTGGCTCCGTCGGGCCATGACAAGATTGAGTGGGTAAAGAATTTCATGCCGGTTATGGCGGCGATTGATGAAGAGTTTTCGAAATCGAAACCCTTTGCCGGTAAAAAGATGGTTATAACCCTGCACCTCGAAGCAAAGACGGCCTATATGGCAGAGATTTTCAAACATGCCGGCGCGGAAGTTGCCATCACGGGCAGCAATCCGCTGTCAACCCAGGATGACATTGCAGCGGCACTCGTGGAAGACGGCCTCAATGTCTTTGCCTGGCATGGATGTACTGAAGAGGAATACTTCACGTTTATCGATAAAGCCCTCGATATCGAGCCGGATATCATCATCGACGATGGCGGCGACCTCGTTCACCTGCTGCACACGAAGCGCCGCGAGCTCTTAGGCAACATCATCGGCGGTTCGGAGGAGACGACGACGGGTGTTCATCGCCTGCGCGGCTTGGCCAAGGAAGGGAAGCTCGAATTCCCGATGATTGCGGCCAACGATGCCTATATGAAGTTCCTGTTTGACAACCGCTATGGCACGGGCCAGAGCACCTGGGACGGCATCATGCGCACGACAAACCTCGTCATTGCGGGCAAGAACGTCGTCATTTCCGGTTATGGCTGGTGCGGCAAGGGCGGCGCTATGCGCGCCCGTGGTCTCGGTGCCAATGTTATCATCACGGAAGTTGACCCCATTAAGGCCATCGAGGCAGTCTTTGACGGCTTCCGCGTCATGCCAATGGATGAGGCCGCTAAGATTGGCGATATCTTTCTGACGCTGACTGGCGATAAAGACGTCATTCGCGACCGTCATTTTGCCGTTATGAAAAATGGCGCGATGATGGCAAATTCCGGTCATTTCGACTGCGAAATCAATATACCAGAGTTTGAGGCGGCTTCGGTATCGCGCCGCACGGTCCGCAACAACATCGAAGAGTTCACAATGGCCGATGGCCGCAAGCTCTATCTGCTGGCCGAAGGCCGTCTGGTCAATCTGGCCGCTGGCGACGGTCATCCGGCCGAAATCATGGACCTCTCGTTTGCCGTACAGTTCTTCTCGGCCATGCATCTGTTAACACATGGCAAAGAGATGAAACCCGATGTCTATCTGATGCCGGAGGAAATCAACACGAAGATTGCCGAGCTCAAGCTCAAGGCATTAGGCGTGACGATTGATGTCCTGACGCCTGAACAGCGGGCATATCTGAATTTGGAATAAGGCCTTGTCATAAGGATTATAGGAGTGGATAAGAGACATGAAGATGCTCATCAAAAATGTTACGGCGGTATTGCCTGATGGCAGCACGCCGGTAACCAACATCATGATTGATAAAAACAAGATTGCCGGTATCGGCGAAGTCCCTGAGGATTTTCGTCCGGCCAAGGTAATTGACGGAACGAATCATCTGGCAATTCCGGGATTTGTCAATGCGCATACTCACGCTTCGATGACGCTGCTGCGGAGCTATGCGGATGATATGGCACTGATGGACTGGCTCAACAAGGAAATTTGGCCAGCTGAAGCCAAGATGAATGATGAAGATATTTATTGGGGTGCGATGCTGGCCATGCTCGAAATGGTCCGCACGGGTACGACGACGTATGCCGATATGTATGGGCCTTGGATGGAACGCGTAGCTGAGGCCACGATTGACGCCGGCCTTCGCGGCGTTCTTTCGCGCGGAATTATCGGCGTTGCTCCCGATGGTGAGCAGAAAATCCAGGAAAACGCCGATCTGTTCCGTCAATTTAACGGTGCAGCAGACGGCCGCCTGAAGGTAATGTTTGGCCCGCACGCACCGTATACCTGCCCGCCGAAATTCCTCGAGAAGGTGGCCGCAGCCGCCCAGGACCTCGGCGCTGAAATCCATATTCACATGCATGAGACGATGGACGAAATCAACGGCTCGCTGAAGGAATATGGCGAGCGTCCGTTTACCTGGGTTGAGAAGACGGGCCTCTTTGATGGCAAAGGGACGCTTGCGGCTCATTGCGTCCATCTTGATGACAGCGATTTTGCTATCCTCAAGAAACACAACATCCGCGTAGCCCACAACCCAGGCAGCAACATGAAGCTAGCCAGCGGCGTGGCTCCGGTACCGCGGTTGTTGCAGGAGGGCATTGTAACGGCATTAGGCACTGACGGCACATCCTCCAACAACAATCTCGACATGCTCGAGGAAGTAAACTTAGCGGCTATGCTCCACAAGGTAAATGAGGCGGACCCGTTGGCGGTCCCGGCGTTTACGGCCCTTCAGATGGGGACGGAGTTCGGCGGCAAGGCTGTGGGTATCGAAGACATCGGCCGCCTCGAAAAGGGCTATAAGGCTGACATTACCCTCTTAAACATGCAGGGTCCGGCCTGGTGCCCACGCAATAATCCGGTGTCGCTGCTGGTTTATTCGGCCAATGCCAGCTCGGTGGATACGGTCATCGTCGATGGTAATGTTCTCATGGAAAAGAATGAGCTCAAAACCCTCGACGAGGAACGCATTCTCTTTGAAGCACAGCGCTGCGCTGACCGCATCACAAAATAATAATGTCAGGAGCTGCCTTCTCTTTTGGGAAGGCATTCCTTTTGTTTTTAGTTTCTCAAAGAAAGAGGTGATCCCTTGAAAAAGAAGACAACGGAACGGAAGACGACGCGCCGCCGTAAAACTGCGAGTAAAAAGCAGGCAGCTAGCGCCAATCCGGGCCGTAAGTACGAACTGGCGGGCCTTGCCTTTGTGGCGGTGGGCCTTATCTCTCTGTGTGGCCTGTTCGGGCTAAATGTCGGCTTTGTCGGGGTTTATTTTGCCAAAGTCCTGCATTACCTGTTTGGAGTGGGGGCAAGTATCATATCGCTGATAATCCTGCTTATCGGCTATCAGTACATGGCCAAGCATCATGGCCTCGTGTATTCGCCGCGCTTTTTTGGCCTGGGGCTCTTGTTTTTATCGCTGCTGGCAATTTGGCATCACTGTGTCATTCCCGTGGGGCAGGAAATCATGCCGGATAGTCTGACGCGTGGCGGCGGATTAGCTGGCGGCGGTTTCCTGTTTGTTCTGCGTAAATTTTTCGGCGTCGACGGCTCGATTATCCTGCTCGGCGCAGGTACTATAGGTTCGGTGCTGTTATCGACGACCTGGTCGCTGGCAACTGGCCTGCTCAAGACGCAGGAAACAGCGGCCAAAGGTGCCAATGCGGCAGGTGAAGCCGTATCGGTTGCCTACGAGAAGGTTGCCGACGTCAGCGGACGCGTGGAAGAACGCGTTGTCGATGCCGTAAAGGAAAAGGTAAAAAATTCCTTCTACAATCAGGAAAATGACAAGCGTTTTGCTGAGTTAAAGGAAGCGGCCCAGGCGCCAGAGTCGGCCCCAGAACCAGCTATGGAAGTTCGTTACGGGCTGGAACCAGAGGTGGTACCGGAGGTAAAAAACGCTGAGCCCGAGACAAAGCCAAGCTTTACGATTGAATACGGCCGTGCCAACGATGATGAACCAGAGGTACCGGCCAATCATGTGGTCGTACCGAAAACGGCTCCGGTGGTGGCGCCGTCGCCCAAGCCGATGAAGAAAAATCCCGTTGCCATGCCGGACTACGGCGAGATTGCGCCGATTATGCCGGCAGCTGCCGTTCTTGACGGGTCAGAAGCAGCGGCCAAAGCCGCGGCCGAGGCTGAAAAGCCCGCGGTAAAACCTTATGAAATGCCAAAGATTACCGAGCTGCTTTCCAAACATGCGAAGAAGAAGAACGCGGCGCTCGAGCGCGAGATTGCCGATAATGCTGTAACGCTTCAGCAGACGCTGGCCGACTTCAAGGTCAAGGCCAATATCATCAACGCCTGCCATGGCCCGGCCGTAACCCGCTATGAACTCGAGCCGGCGCCGGGCGTAAAAGTCAGCAAGATTACCAATCTGGCAGACGATATTGCCCTGCGGCTCGCGGCCTCGTCGGTCCGCATTGAGCAGATTCCGGGCAAATCGGCCATCGGCATTGAGGTGCCGAACAAGGAACTCGAGGGCGTACAGCTTCGCGAGGTACTCGAAAGCCCGAAGTTTGATTCGGCCAAATCCCGTCTGACGGTTGGCCTTGGCATGGACATCGGCGGGCAGGCGATTTTCGCCGACCTGGGCAAGATGCCCCATCTGCTGGTGGCTGGTGCCACGGGCTCTGGTAAATCGGTCTGCATCAATACGCTGATTACGAGTATCCTTTTCAAGGCGAAACCCGATGAGGTCAAATTTATCCTCGTCGATCCGAAGATGGTTGAGCTTTCGGGTTATAACGGCATTCCGCATCTGATGGTGCCCGTTGTCACCGACCCGAAAAAAGCGGCGTCGGTCCTCAACTGGTCCGTGCAGGAAATGGAAAAACGCTATTCGCGGTTCGCCGAAAACAACGTCCGCAATATGGAAACGTATAACAAAAAGTTCCCGGACGATAAAATGCCGGCCATTGTCATCATCATCGACGAGCTTGCGGACCTCATGATGGTCGCGCCTCATGACGTCGAGGACGCTATCTGCCGCTTGGCCCAGAAGGCCCGCGCGGCTGGTATCCACATGGTTCTCGCGACTCAGCGGCCTTCGGTCGATGTCATCACGGGCATTATCAAGGCCAATATCCCGTCGCGAATCTCGTTTGCCGTATCGAGCCAGATTGACTCGCGGACGATTCTTGACCGCAGCGGAGCCGAAAAACTGCTTGGCAAGGGCGATATGCTCTTTTTCCCGGTCGGTGCCTCAAAACCCCGCCGCGTACAGGGCGCCTTTGTCAGTGATGACGAAGTCGAAGGTCTCTTAGACTTTATCCGCTCCCAAGGGCAGGAAATGGAGACCAATGAAGAAATTGTCGCCTTTACGGAGAAGGCTATGGCTGAGCAGGCGGCTGAGGAAGAAGGCGGCGGCAACAAAGCGCCGAAAGTCGATGAATTGCTCATGGATGCCGTCAATCTCGTCATGTCGACGGGGCAGGCCTCATCTTCGAGCATCCAGCGCCGGTTCCATATCGGCTACACCCGGGCAGCCCGCCTTATCGATACGATGGAGGAACTCCATATCGTTGGGCCCAATATGGGCAGTAAGCCGCGGGAAATCCTCATGACGACGGAGCAGGCCAAAGAGGCGGCTGCCAGCCTGCAGTAAAACAATTAAAAGTAAGGAATGAATGGTAATACATGTTTTTTAAGGGAAACTATTCCAAACGGTTTCGAAACGTACTGATATTGACAGGCCTCGGTGCCAGCCTGTCGGCACCAATTGCCCTGGCTGCAGCAATCCCGGCCGATTCGCCCAATATTCAATACTTTGGGCGTTGGGATAAACAGGGTAATTCGGTCGTCACGGGGCAGGGGGCTGTCTACCTCAAGGCCAACTTTACGGGTACGAGTCTCAAGGCTGACCTTGGCGGCAGTCCGGATGTCTGGTGGCGTGTCAGTATTGACGATGGGGAATTTCGCCGCTTTAAGCCAGCGGGAAATGAAACCGTGCTGGCAGAGCATCTTTCGAAGGGAGACCATAAGGTGCTCTTGGTCCGCTCGACCGAAGGAGAGGCAGGGCTTAGCACCTTTGGCGGCTTTACGCTCGACAAAAAAGCCAAGCTGTTAAAACCGGACCGCCTGAAGACAAGGCGGCTTGAGTTCGTCGGCGATTCAATTACGGCCGGGGCTTTTAATGACCGCTGGCAGCCCGGGAAATATCACGACAAGGAAGATAACGACCAGGCCTATGGGCCGCTCTTGTCGCGGATGCTTGGGGCTGACTACAGTGTGCTCGCGCGCTCGGGAGAAGGCGTAGTCCTCAATTACCGGGAGCAGGACCACGCTGCCGAAATGCACACGGCCGACCGCTATTGGCGCACCTTCTGTGAGACTGAAAATCCCGCGGATTACAATCCCGTTTGGGATTCGCGGAAATTCCCGGTGGACGCTGTCATCGTTTCGATTGGCACCAACGATTTTTCGCTGAATCATGAGCCGCCAGGGCGGTATTATTTTGAAGCGGGCTTCCGGAATCTGCTGCAGGAGATTCGCAGCGTCAATCCCGGCAAGCCGATTATCTGTGTGGCGCCGATTCCATCGATTATTGGCACGAATTGTGCCAAATGGGAAGCCAATGCGGTTCGCGAGTTAAAGGAAAGCGGGGAAGAGGACCTCTATTTCATCCCTGTCAACGATAAAGAGCCGCTGCTTTCTTCCGATGATTTTGCCGGGGATGATACACATCCGATAGACAAAGGTCATCAAAAAATCGCCAGCTTTTTAAAGGATAAGGTTGCTGACATCCTTGGCTGGAAATAAATGTTTCACAACCGCTGAAAATTGTGCTAAAATATTTAGCTAGATATTGTTAAAATACAACAGTGAGCAATCACTGCTGAAAATACCTATATGGGGGTAGATTTTTTTGAAGTACATGAGTGGTAATGAACTGCGCGAAGCATATCTGCAGTTCTTTTCCGAGAAAAAAGGCCATCTGCGCCTGCCGAGCTTTTCGCTGATTCCGAAAGATGACCCGACGCTCCTGCTGATTGGTGCTGGTATGGCTCCGCTGAAGCCGTTCTTTACGGGCAAGATGAAACCGCCTCGCACCCGCGTCACGACGAGCCAGCGCTGCGTTCGCACGGGTGATATCGAAAACGTTGGCCGCACGGCACGTCACCAGACTTTCTTCGAAATGCTGGGTAACTTCTCGTTTGGCGATTACTTCAAAGGTGAAGCTATTCCTTGGGCTTGGGAGTTCCTGACCGAAGTTGTGGAACTGCCGAAAGACAAACTCTGGGTAACGGTTTATCCGGACGATGATGAAGCAATCGAAATCTGGAAATCCCAGCCGGGCTTCCCGCAGGATCACATCGTAAAACTCGATGACAACTTCTGGGAAATCGGCCCTGGTCCCTGCGGCCCGGACTCCGAGATTTACATTGACCTCGGCGAAGAGCGCGGCTGTGGCTCGCCGGACTGTGCTGTCGGCTGCGACTGCGACCGTTATCTTGAAATCTGGAACCTCGTATTCACGCAGTACGACAAACAGGAAGATGGTTCTTACGCTAACCTCGCGCATAAGAACATCGATACGGGCTGCGGTCTTGAGCGTCTCGCTTCGGTCGTTCAGAACAAGAAGACCAACTTCGAGACGGACCTTCTCTATCCGATTATCGAATACACGTCGAAGGTTTCCGGCGTTGCCTATGGCGACGATGCCGAAAAAGACGTATCTTTGAAGGTTATCGCTGACCATGCACGTTCCATGGCTATCATGATTATGGATGGCATCCTGCCGTCGAACGAGGGCCGTGGTTATGTCCTGCGCCGCATTCTGCGCCGTGCAATCCGTCATGGCCGCATGCTCGGTATCAAGGACAAATTCCTCGAAGGTGCCGTTGACGCCGCTGTCAACATTTATCGCGGTGCCAAAGACTTTGAGGAGCTCGTCAACAAAGCTGATTACATCAAAAAGGTCATCAGCATCGAGGAAGACCGCTTTGCCGCTACGCTGAACCAGGGTATGGAACTCCTCAATGGGGAGATTGAAACCGTTAAGGCTGCTGGCAAAAAAGAACTCGACGGCGAAGTTGTCTTCAAGCTTTACGATACGTTTGGTTTCCCGTGGGAACTCACGGAAGAAATTCTGCACGAAAATGGCCTCGACCTTGACAAAGACGGTTTCGAGAAGGCCATGGAAGAGCAGCGCACGCGTGCCCGCAACGCCCGTGCCGAAAATACGCGCGTTGCCGTACCAGACCTTTCGAGCATCGATGTCAGCAAGCTCGTAGTCGATGAAACGGCTACGGAAGGCAAAGTTGTCGCTATCTGGAAAGATGGCGTTCTCGTCGATGAGATTACCGATGGTCAGGAAGCTGGTATCATTCTCGACAAGACGCCGTTCTATGCGGAAGGTGGCGGACAGGTCGGCGACGAAGGCCTGTTTGTCAGCGAATTTGGCCGCATCAAGGCAGTCAATGCCAAGAAGCTGCCGGATGGCACGGTCTACCATGAAGCATATGTAGAAGAAGGCCAGCTTAAAGTCGGCGAAACGGTCAAGATTGAAGTCGACCAGGTGAAGAAACTGGCTTCGGCTCGCAACCATACGGCTACGCATCTTTTGCAGGCTGCCCTCAAACAGGTCGTCGGCGATCAGGTCAATCAGGCTGGTTCCTCCGTTACGCCGGAGCGCCTGCGCTTCGACTTCACGAACTTTGAACCGGTTACGGCTCAGCAGCTCGCCGATGTCGAAGAGCTCGTCAACAGCGTAATCCTCAAAGGCCAGGACGTTGAGATTTCCCACATGAGCATTGACGAAGCCAAAGAGGCTGGTGCAATGGCACTGTTCTCCGAGAAATACGGTGACGTCGTCCGCGTTGTCAAAGTTCCGGGCTTCTCGATGGAACTCTGCGCTGGTTCGCATGTCAAGAACGTCGGTCAGGTCGGCATGTTCAAGATTGTCAGTGAATCCGGTGTAGCTTCGGGCGTTCGCCGCATTGAGGCTATCACGGGTAAAGCTGCGCTTGACTATGTCAACGATAAGATGGCCATCCTGGCTAATGCTGCTTCGCTTCTCAAGACCAAAGAGGAAGAAGTACCGGCTCAGATTGAAAAGGTACAGGCTGAAGGCAAGGAAATGAGCAAACAGCTCGCCGAAGTTGCCGAAATGCGCGAAAAAGCCGATGCGCAGAATCTGCTGGCAGGCCTCAAGACGGTCAAAGGCGTCAATGTCGTCTGCGGTAAATCCAGCGTTTCCAGCATGGATGAACTCCGTGACGTTGCTGATATGACCAGCTCCAAGGTCGAATCGCCGAGTGTTGTCGTTCTGGCTTGCGCGAATGACGGCAAAGTCAACCTCGTTGTCAAAGCAGATAAAGCTGCTGTTGCCAAGGGCATCCATGCCGGCAAAATCATTAAGGAAGCTGCACAGACCGTCGGTGGCGGCGGTGGCGGCCGTCCGGATATGGCTCAGGCAGGCGGTAAGAATGCCGAGGCATTGCCGAAAGCTTTTGATAAAGCACTGGAAGTAATTGAGAGCCAGCTCGGTTAAACCAACATATAAGTGAACAGACTCCCTCATTATTGAGGGAGTCGTTCTTACTTTGCAAAGGAGGTTCCGGCAATGGAAGTCGATATTACAAACAAGGCGAATAAAATAATCCGTTATGGACTCATTGGCCTGGTGCTCTTGGCGCTTATCGTCAGCACTGGCGTTTACTTTTATCAGCATCACAACAAGACGCTGACCATTTACGATGCACAGGTTACGGGCGACATCGTACAGGCAAAGGCAAAATCGCCCGGCAAGATTACGGAAATCGTCGTAAGCGATGGCGACCATGTCGAAGCGGGCGATGTAATCGCCCGCATGGAATCGAGCATCACCGACGAACAGATCCAGCAGCTCGAGCAGAATGTCAAACTGGCCCAGCAAAGTCTGGAGCAGCTCAAAAAAGGGGCGACGATGACGCTGCCGGCCGCACCGCAGACGCAGGCACCAAGTGCACCGTCCTATAGTGCCAGTTCCCAGCGCGAGGTCGCAAGACTGCGCGCTAAGCTGGCGGCTATGCAGGCCAATCCTGATGCTTATGCGCGCAAAGAAATCCAAAGCGTACAAGCTGAGTTGAATGCCGCTCAGGCTGCGGCATCGGTGCCGGCAACGCCATCGGTTCCGGCACCATCACCAGCACCAACGGCTGCACCGACAGTACCGCAGAATCCCGATATCATCAAGCAGGCAGAAATGCAGGTACAGGTTGCCCAGGCAGCATTGGACAATGCCAAAGAGGCGCAGCAGGCAACCGACATTCTGGCCCCGACGGCAGGAACCGTTATGCTCATCGATGATATCGCCGAAGGCGCCGAGGTAAAAGCCGATCAGGTGGTTGTCAATCTGATGGACCCGGAAAATGCCTGGGTAGAAGCCAAGGTCACGCCGGAGCAGGCCAAGAACATCCGGCTCGGTCAGTTTGCCGCTTACGAACTCGATAAGCACAAGCTGCAAGGGTCGGTAAAAGATATTGTTGACCCGTCAAATGATGAAAGCGGGGAACAGGCTGATGCCGATGGTGACAGCCGCGTTACGGTTCGGATCTCTTTGCCGTCAGGTTTGAGTTTTACGCTTAAGCCCGGCATGACGACAACGCTGAAGTTTGCAATTGGCGGTTAATTGTCTTCAATAAAAAGACAAAATGATACAATATCTACAAAACTAAACGATATTTTGCCCTTTGTCATAAAATTGTAATGACAAAGGGCTTTCTTTTTTCCATGGCCTATGTTATAATGACAGGTAATTTCACGAACTAAAGGAATAAAGACGGAAAGAAAAACAGGAGGATACTATCATGGTTAATCCAAAACTGAAGGACAAGCTCAATGACCAGCTTTGTCAGGCAGTTCTGTCGCTGAACAATATGGATGAGTGCTATCAGTTTTTTGAAGATATTTGCACAATCAGCGAACTTAAATCAATGTCCCAGCGATTGGAAGTCGCAAGGATGCTCCAGGCAGGTCATACTTATGATGAAATCGTCGAGCAGACTGGAGCCAGCACGGCGACAATCAGCCGTGTCAAACGGTGTTTAAATTATGGTGCGGACGGTTACAAGACAGTCCTCGAACGGCTGCCGAAATCCGAGTAATCGCACAAAGCTATCAAATAAGGAGCGAAGAACCGATGGAAAAAGATAAGAACGTTTTGGAAATCCCTTATGGTACCCGCGACTTTCTGCCAAGCGAGGCAGCAGATAAGCGCGCAATTGAAACAAAACTTGCCGAACTCTTTGCCGAATGGGGGTACGAAGAAGTCGTTACACCGACGATTGAATACCTCGATAATCTTACGCTGGGCAGCAGCGTGAGCCTTCAGGACCATCTGTTCAAGCTCTTTGACAGGGATAACCGGACGCTGGCGCTTCGCCATGAAATGACCACGCCGATTGCACGCCTTGTGAGCAGCCGCTTAAAAGACTATCCGCTGCCGATGAAATTGTCGTATATCAGCAGCGTATTTCGTCAGGAACAAACGCAGATGGGACGCCAGTGCGAATTCCATCAGGCTGGTGTTGAACTCATGGGGAGCACGAGCGCCTTTGCCGATGCTGAGATTCTCGCGTTGGCCATTCAGGGGCTCTTGCGCTCCGGGCTCAAGGATTTCCAGATTTGCCTGGGGCAGGTAGAATTCCTTAACGGCATTATGGAGCAGTATCAACTGCCGGCTGAGGCAAAGGATAAGCTAAAGGCCGCCATGGAGCAGCGCAACCTCGTTGAGCTTGAAACGCTCGTTGACCAGTTGGGACTTTCGGATAATGCCAAAGCCGTGCTGAAAAAACTGCCGCTCTTGAATGGCGGTGAAGCGATGCTCAAGAGTGCCTATGATTTGGCCCTCAATGAGCAGAGCCGCCGCGCACTGGATAATCTGTCGGAAATCTATCGGCTGCTTAAATCCTATGGGGTCGAGCAGTATGTGCGTTTTGACCTCGGAATTATCCGCGATTTCAGTTACTACACGGGCATGGTGTTTGAAGCATACACGCCGGGGCTTGGCTTCCCGCTTTGTGGCGGCGGCCGCTACGACCATCTGCTGTCTGACTTTGGCAATGCCTGCCCGGCTACGGGCTTTGGCATGGGGATTGAGCGAATCCTTTTGGCCCTCGAGCGTCAGGGACTTGAAAAACCGAAACGGGCCCGCAATATCTATCTTTCCTATGCCGCTGGCAAGGAAGCACAGGCCGTTGAACGCGCCAGAGTGCTCCGCCAGGAAGGGAAGACGGTAGAACTTGCCTTGACACCGCAGGATAAAGCCGAAGCCGTAAAAATGCAGCAGGCCAAAGGCTATGCCGAACTGGTTTACCTCGCATGATTCAGCGTATCCGGCAATTTTACCGTGCGCTGACGGCGCATATCAGCGAAAAGGACCGCGAGTTTATTGACCGGTCAATTCCGGCCGCGGCCAGAGGCTTATTCTATCAAATGCATCCGGCGGACCAATACCATGCGCTTCATGTAGCTAAGACGGCCTTACAGCTTGTTGACAAGTCAAATTTGCCAATTGACCGGTCAATGCTTTTGCGCTGTGCCCTGCTCCATGATGTCGGCAGGGTAAAGGGCGACCTTGACATCTGGGGGAAAGTGCTGACGGTACTGCTCACGCATTATGCGCCAGCCTTTGCCCGCCGGATTGCCCGTAAAGATTGTGCGTCCTTCTGGGATAAGCCGGGCCATGCGCTGTATGTCTATTATCATCATCCAGAAATCGGCGCGGCAAAGCTTCGGGCCATCGGTCTTGCGGAGGAAGCGGCGATTGTATCCCGCCATCATCAGGCGGCCTCAAGCGGCGATAGTGCTGTTTTGACAATCCTGCGGCAGGCAGATGAAAAAAATTAACACATTTGCTTGACGTTTACAGGTTTACATGTTAGTATTGTAAACATATTAGCGCTTTAACAAGATAAAGAGTAGAAATCAGGAGGTCATATATGCAGTCAACTTCTATGGATTACCTGACAATTGCTCTGCCTAAAGGCAAGTTGTTTGGCCTGTCAGCAGATTTATTGGCAAAGATTGGTTATACAGCCGAAGGGCTTTCGGATAAATCGCGAAAACTCATCATCACCAACGAAGAGAAGAAAATCAAATTTATTGTTTCCAAGACTGCCGATGTTCCGACTTATGTCGAATACGGTGCTGCTGACCTCGGTGTCATTGGCAAAGATGTCCTCTTGGAGTCGGGCAAAGATGTCTATGAGCTCCTGGACCTTGGTTTTGGCCGCTGTCATTTGATGATGGCGGTGCCAAAAGACGAAAAGCGGGCAAAGCTTTTGGATTATAACCATACCCGTGTGGCAACGAAATTTCCGCATATCGCCGAGCAGTTCTTCAACCGCCACGGCATGCAGATGGAATACATCAAGCTCAACGGCTCCATTGAACTCGGGCCGATTGTTGGGCTGTCGGAAAGCATTGTCGATATTGTCGAGACTGGCACGACACTGCGGGAAAACGGTCTTGAGGAAATCGTCTCCATTCAAGATGCCACGGCCCGCCTAATCGCCAACCGCGTGAGCTTCAAGATGAAGTTTGACCGCATCCATACGATGATTTCCGATTTGCGTACGATTTTAGAAAGCGAGGCTGCTGCGAAATGAAGATTGTAAAAGCAAGCGAAGTTGGAGAATACGAAGTCGAGCGGCTGCTCACGAAAGCGGCGTTCGATGAAGTTGAGCTCAATCCCAAGATTCGTGAGGCCAATCGCAAGACCTTTGGCCGCGATATGAGCGCCGCTGAACTGGTCCGCCAGATTGTGGGCGATGTACGCAAGGACGGCGATAAAGCCGTTATCCATTATACGAAGCTCATCGACCGCGTGGAATTTACGCCAGCCGATTTTCTGGTATCGGAGGCTGAATTTGAAGCAGCCGAAAAAGAGGCTGATCCCAAAGTGGTCGAGTCGTTAAAAAAAGCGGCCGAAAATGTCCGGAAGTATCATCAGGAACAGAAACCAAATTCCTGGATGACGTATCGCGAGCAGGGCTCGATTCTCGGGCAGTCCATCGTACCGCTTGACCGCGTTGGCATCTATGTGCCTGGCGGTACGGCAGCTTACCCGTCGTCGGTTATCATGAACGCGGTTCCGGCAACGGTGGCCGGTGTTCGCGAAATCATCATGATGGTGCCGCCGAAAAATGGCAAAATCAATCCCTATGTCTTGATTGCCGCCCGCGCCGCTGGCGTAAAGAAAATCTATAAAATCGGCGGTGCCCAGGCAATTGCTGCGATGGCATTTGGCACCGAGACGATTCCACGTGTCGATAAGATTACGGGCCCGGGCAATATCTTTGTCACGTTGGCCAAAAAAGAAGTTTATGGCCACGTCGATATCGATATGCTCGCTGGCCCAAGTGAAATCCTCATCGTTGCCGATAAGACGGCTGACCCCGTTTATACGGCGGCGGATATGCTGAGCCAGGCCGAACATGACCCACTGGCATCCAGCATTGTCATCACCGACGATGAGGAACTGGCCCAGAAAGTAGCCAAGGAAGCCGAAAAACAGCTGGCTGAGCTGCCGCGCCGCGAAATTGCACAGGCATCGATTGACCGCAATGGCCTTATCGTCATTGCCGACGACATGATGCAGGCGATGCGCTTTGCCAATGTATCGGCACCAGAGCACATGGAAATCTTAACGGAGCAGCCATTCCAGCTGCTGCCCTATGTGCGCCATGCCGGCGCCGTATTCCTTGGTGCTTATTCGCCCGAACCGCTCGGCGACTATTTTGCCGGGCCAAATCATGTACTGCCGACTGGCGGTACCGCCCGCTATTACAGCGTCTTAAATGTTGAGACGTTTATGAAACGCACGAGTATTATCTCGTATACCCAGCCTGCGCTTCAGGATGTCAGTGAGGATATCATCCGTCTGGCTGAGACTGAAGGTTTGCAGGCACATGCAAATGCAATCCGTTTGAGGAGGAAGTAAAATCCTATGTTGAAATACCGTACTGGTTTAAAAGATATGCCGTCCTATGATGTGGTGGAGCGTGATTGGAAAATCAAAGTCAACGCCAATGAGTGCAACATGAATTTGCCGCCGATGGTCGAAGACCGCCTGATGGGCCGTCTGTCGCGCGTGGCTTTCAACCGCTATCCCAATGAGGAATACGATGCCCTGCGCGAGCAGATTGCCGACAATCACAAATTGGAAATTGAAAACGTCCTGCTTGGCAGCGGCTCAAGTGAAATCATCGAAAAGCTTTTCTACTGCTTTGGTGGAACGAAAGCCAAGAAAATCGTCTATCCAGAGCCGTCGTTTTCAATGTACCGCATCTATACCAAAGCTGCTCAGGCGCTTGGTGTGCCGGTATCCCTTGAGGCAGATTATTCGCTTGACGTCGCCAAATTTGTCGCAGCGGTCAACGACCATAAGGCCTCCCTGGCGGTTATCTGCAATCCGAATAATCCGACGGGAACGGGCTATTCGGTAAGTGATATCGAGTTTATCGCGCAGAACATTCCGAGCAACTGCGCTTTGCTCATCGACGAAGCCTATATGGAATTTTACGGGCGCACTTCCGTCGGCCTGCTGAAAAAATACCCGAATCTCATCATTGCCCGTACGTTCTCGAAGGCGTATGGGCTGGCATCGGCCCGCGTAGGTTACATGCTGGCCAGCAAGGTTATTGTCACGATGATTGAAAAATCCTATATGCCATATCATATGAATGTCCTGTCGCTGGCGACGGCTGACATCGTTTATCAGATGCGCCATGAATATGTACCGCGCATTCAGATGATGATTGCCGAGCGCAAGCGCATGAGCACGGAACTCGATAAGCTGCCGGGCGTTACGGTTTACCCATCGGAAACGAACTTTGTGCTGATAAAATACGCCAAGGCAAAGGAGCTTAACGAATACCTTGAAAGCAAAGGCATCGGCGTGCGCTGCTTCGGTGATGCACCGGGACTTAAAAACTGCCTGCGCATCTCGATGGGCCTGCGCGAGGAAAACGACCAGTGGTATGATGCCATCAAGCAATTTGTGGAGGGGAGAGCATGAGTATCCGTACGGCAACCCTGGAAAGAAAAACAGCGGAAACAGCCATCAAGCTCGTCTTAAATCTTGATGGCAAAGGCAAAGGCGTTATTGATTCAGGCATTGGTTTCTTTGACCACATGCTCAACCTCATGACAGCGCATGGCCTGTTCGATTTGACGCTGGTCTGTGATGGCGACCTTGAAGTCGATGGTCACCACTCGGTCGAAGACATCGGCATCGCCCTTGGCCAGGCCTTTAAACAGGCTATTGGCGATAAGAAAGGTATCCGCCGTTATGGCACGTTCTACCTGCCGATGGATGAAGCACTGGCCTTTGTCTCGCTCGACATCAGCGGGCGGCCGTTCCTCGTCTACGACGGCGGCGAAATGGCGCCGATGATTGGCGGCTATGACAGCGAGCTTACCGAGGAATTTTTGCGGGCGTTTGCCTTCAATGCCGGCATTACGCTGCACGTGAAGGTCCTCTATGGGACAAATTCCCATCATAAGGTCGAAGCCATCTTCAAGGGCTTAGGCCATGCACTGCGCGAGGCACTCAGCAAAGACCCGCGCGTCGAAGGAATCCCCTCGACGAAGGGAACCCTTTAAGGCGCTGTGGTAAAGATATTTGACGAGTTCACAATTGCGAGTACATAACGAATCAGACGTGGGGAGGGCATCCGATGATTTCTATCATAGATTATGGCGTAGGCAATCTGTTCAGCGTTGAGAAGGCTTTTGCGGCTCTCGGTGCTGAGGTGAAAATTAGCAGCGATTCCGAAGAAATCCTGGCAGCCGATAAAATCGTTTTGCCAGGCGTAGGTGCTTTTGGGGATTGCATGAAAAACCTTGAAGCGTCGGGGCTGATTCCCACGATTCGCGAGGCGGTGGATAAGGGAACCCCGCTGCTCGGAATCTGTGTCGGCCTGCAGATTCTCTTTGAGGGAAGCGAAGAATCCCCTGGCGTAAAGGGCTTGGGGTTCTTAAAAGGCACGGTACAAAAGATTCCAGCCGATAATCTTAAAGTTCCGCATATGGGCTGGAACAGTCTGGAAGTCGTAAGGCCGCGCCGGCCGGTTGACCTCTTTGAGGGGCTTTCAGAAAAACCTTATGTGTATTTTGTCCATAGTTATCATGCGGTTCCCGACAATCCCTCAATCATCACTTCGTATACCGAGTATGGGGGCAGGCTCACGGCGTCGATTGCCAGTGGCGATATTCAGGCCACGCAGTTTCATCCCGAAAAGTCCGGCGACGTCGGCCTGCAGATTCTGAAGAATTTTGTTGAAGGTTAAGGCCAAAGGAGTTGTAAGCTATGCTGATTTTTCCTGCAATCGATATCCGTGGCGGTAAATGCGTGCGCCTGTTTAAAGGCGACTTTGCGCAGGAGACCGTCTTTTCCGATAAGCCGGCAGAAATGGCCAAGAAGTGGGAGGAGCAGGGCGCACAGTTCCTGCATCTCGTTGACCTTGATGGCGCCCTGGCTGGCAAGTCCTGCAACCTTGAGACGGTCAAAGATATCCTGGCGGCTGTAACGATTCCCGTGGAACTTGGCGGCGGCATCCGCACGCTGGAAAACATCGACGAGGTGCTCGCGCTTGGCGTGCGCCGCGTCATCCTCGGTTCGGTGGCCGTTCGTAATCCGGAGCTTGTCAAGGAGGCTTGTGCCAAGTATGGCGACCGCATTGTCGTCGGCATCGATGCCAAAGATGGCATCGTCGCTGTCGATGGCTGGGGCGTCTCGGGTGATGTGGAAGTCACGGCACTGGCTAAGGAAATGAAGAAAGCTGGCGTCAAGACCATCATCTATACCGATATATCCCGTGACGGTACGCTTGAGGGGGTCAACGTCGAGGCTACGGCCAAACTCGCACGCGAGAGCGGCGTCAACATCGTTGCCTCGGGCGGCGTTAAATCTACAGCTGATATCGAGGCGCTCAAGCCTTACGAAAGAGATGGCATCGAGGGCGTAATCGTCGGCAAATCGATTTATATGGGCACGCTTGATTTACAGCAGGCTATTGAAATTGCCGCCAAGGAGGATTAAAATGTATACGAAACGGATAATTCCTTGTCTTGACGTCAAAGATGGCCGGGTGGTCAAGGGCACGAACTTTGTCGGCCTGCGCGATGCAGGCGACCCGGTGGAGCTGGCGGCGCGCTACGACGAAGAGCGTGCCGATGAGCTCGTTTTCCTCGACATCACGGCCTCCAACGAAGAACGCAATACGATGGTACAAGTCGCACAGGACTGCGCCTCGCAGGTATTTATTCCCTTTACCGTGGGCGGCGGCATCCGCTCGGTCGAGGACATGCGCCGCATGCTGAAGGCTGGCGCCGATAAGACATCCCTTAACACGGCGGCCATCAAGAATCCTGACCTCATCCGCGAGGGCGCCGAAAAGTTCGGCAGCCAATGTGTCGTGCTGGCTGTCGATGCCCGCCGCACAGGCGAGGATAAATGGGAAGTATTCATCAACGGCGGCCGCACGCCGACGGGCCTTGACTGCATCGAATGGGTCAAGAAGGCCGTGGCCCTCGGTGCTGGCGAAATCCTGCTCACCAGCATGGATGCCGATGGTACGAAGGATGGCTATGATATTGCTTTGACCCGGGCGGTTTCCGAGGCCGTAAACGTACCGGTTATCGCCTCAGGCGGCGCTGGCAAGCTGGAGCATTTCTACGATGTGCTGACCCTTGGCAAGGCAGATGCAGTGCTGGCGGCTTCGGTGTTTCACTATGGCCAGTTCACGGTGCGGCAGGTCAAGGATTATCTGAAATCTCGTGGCGTGGAGGTAAGATTCTGATGGATAAAAACATTGACATTTCCATGGTAAAATTTGACGAAAAGGGTCTGGTTCCGGCAATCATCCAGGAAGAGAACGGTCAGGTTCTCATGATGGCCTATATGAACGAAGAATCCCTCAAGAAGACGATTGAGACGGGCTATACCTGGTTCTTCAGCCGCAGCCGGCAGAAACTCTGGAACAAGGGGGAAGAGTCGGGCAACAAGCAGAAGGTTCGCGAAATCTCCTACGACTGTGATGGCGATACGCTCTTAGTGCGGGTCCATCAGACTGGTGTGGCCTGCCATACGGGCACTTATACCTGCTTTAGCGGGCGCAAGCTCGTCGGCGAGGAGGAAAAAGGCGTGGCTGTCGTTCCGCCCGAGCCGCAGGTATCGCTGGCGACGGTTTTAAATGACCTCTACAACGTCATTCAAGACCGCAAACTCAATCCGGTTGAAGGTTCTTATACGAATTACCTGTTTGATAAGGGGCAGGACAAGATCCTCAAGAAAGTTGGCGAAGAGGCCGTTGAGACGGTTATTGCCTCGAAAAATCAGGCCCCCGAGGAAGTCCTCTACGAGATGGGCGATCTCTGGTATCACTGCCTCGTGCTGCTGGCTTATCATAAACTCACGCCAGATCAGCTGCTCGACGAACTCATGAGCCGCCGCAAAGGTGGCAGCTATCATCAGTTCACGGGTAAGACTGGCGTCCGTCCGGATATGTAAGCGAGGTTTACGATGAACGATTATACGATTGCACAGGAATTTTTGGCCGCAACGACGATGGCAAAGAATCCCAGTGTTCCCAAGATGGAAGGCGCGGAGCCGCCAGCTCCTGAAAAGGCCGTGGCTCCGGGCACGAAAATCATCCCGCTGCCCGAGCCGGAACTGCTGCCCGATATGCCTGTCAACTTCCTTGAAGTTATTGAACTGCGCGCCTCCGTGCGCCAGTACAGCCAGGTACCGCTGACGATTAAGGAGTTTTCTTATCTGCTCTGGTGCACACAAGGCGTCAAAATGGGACTGCCAAAGGGCGCCAGCAAGCGCAACGTGCCGTCGGCTGGCGCACGTCATGCCTTTGAGACGTATCTCTTCATCCAGAATGTCAAGGGCATAAAGCCGGGACTTTATCGCTACCTCGCTTTTGAGCATGCCCTATTGCCGCTCAAAACGGCGGAGGAAATGGGCGAGGCCTTCTGCTCGTGTTTCCGCGCGCAGAACATGGCGAAGAACAATGCGGTGACCTTTGTCTGGAGTGCTGTGCCAGAGCGCATGACTTATCTCTTTGGCAGCCGCGCTTACCGTTATCTGTTCCTCGACGCCGGCCACGTCTGCCAGAACCTGTATCTGGCGGCGCAGACCGTCAAGATTGGCGTCTGCGCACTTGGCGCTTACGATGATGACAAGCTAAACGAAGTCTTGGGCCTCGACGGCAAAGACGAATTTGCCATCTACGGTGCTACTGTCGGTAAATTATAATAATGCCTATTGCATAGAAATACCCCCAGAGAACTATTTTGCTCTCTGGGGGTATTCGTTTAGGCGGCACAGCAGTAATTTGGGTATAATCCTCAGCGCCAGCGCGCATTTCTTAATTCGCTATTGTCAAATATGGAGAGCGTTCATGCAGTGCATCGTTAAGGATTTGGCCTCGTCGTTTTTATGTTTGACGAGGTAATCGAAGGTGTTAACATAAAAGAAGGAAGTAATCGGTACAAAGCGGTGACCTTTATGGAAATTGCCCCACTGCAAAAGCTTCTGGTAAATCTTTTCGATATCCGCCGTCGTGACGTCATTGGCTTTGATGATGCGGCGAAGCTTCCAGTCTTTTTGACAGTAGGCATAGATTTCCTCAATGAGCTTTTGGTTCTGCAAATCATCGCGGTACGTCTCAATGAGGCGGCAGGCCGCCGAGGAGCGTTTTAGCGAATGGTACATTTCCAGCAAAAAGACGAGACACAAAAGGATTAGCAGTGCCGAAAATACATAGTACATAGATAACACCTCAACTTTTTGTATAGGTTCAGTTTACCATAGAAATATTGCTTATGCTATAATATATAATAAACGTAGTTAAAGAGTTTTAGGATGAAAGGAAGCGATTTCATGCGTGATACCCGCTTGGCGGTCTGTATCCTATCCTTATCGTTGCTTTTTACTGGCTGCAATGGGCAGGCAAGTGATGCGGCAGCTTCAGCCGATAATGCTGCCACGGCAGAACAACAGCCGGTTATCGAAGAACCTGCTATTGTCGACACTCCGATTCAGCAAAACGAGTATCGCACGCAGCTCCAACGGGAATATGCCCTTCGCCATTACGGAAAAGCCATTACGGAAATTGTTCCGCAGGCTGTGGTTGTTCATTGGACGGGGGCCTCGACCGTAGAGAGCACGTATAACTGGTTTTATAAGCCAAACTATTCGGATGGAACGCTCAATGTTGCTTCGCAGTTTTTGGTTGGCCGCGATGGTACGATTTACCGCCTGGCACCGGAAACATCGCTTTGCCGCCATGCCATCGGTTATAACTGGTGCGCAATTGGTATCGAAAACGTAGGCGGTTCCAATGATGCGGAAAATTTAACCGAGGCACAGCTCGCGGCCAATATCAAGCTGATTCGCTATCTGCATCAGAAATATCCTACCATTGGCTATGTGTTTGGCCACTATCAGCAGGTGGCGGCCCGTGCCAGCGGACTTTATCATGAAAACGTAGCCGGATACCACTCGGTTAAAGCTGACCCCGGTCCGTGGTTTATGCGGGGCCTGCGTGAAAATCTCAGCAACGAGGGACTTGTATTTTATCCCGAATAACCAGGGAGTTGTATTCCCGGAAAGAAGCCGCTTATGAGTATGACAGAGGATAAACTGGCCGGCCGGACGGAACTTGAAAACTATCTGGCGGATCAGGTGGATACTGCGATCACTAATCATAATATTACCGTTTACTATCAGCCGATAATCCGTACCATCACGGGAAAGATTTGTGCGTTTGAAGCGTTAGCACGTTGGGATGACCCGGTATATGGCATGATTACCCCAAGTGTTTTTCTCGCGGTACTTGAAGCAACCCGGCAGACGCATAAGCTCGACGCAGCTATGGTAGACGAAGTCTGCCGCATGCTGGCAGGGAGGCAAAGAAACGAACAGCCGCTATTGCCTGTTTCCCTGAATTTGTCGCGCATGGATTTTCTGGCTGGTGATTTTTTTGACATTGTTGAAGCGGCGGCAATGCACTATCAATTGCCACGCCGGCTATTGCGGATTGAAGTAACCGAAAATTTGCTGGCTGCCGATACGCGCATTACGGCTTCCCTGCGGCGCTTTCACGAAGCAGGGTATTCCGTTTGGCTCGATGACTTCGGACAGGGAAATTCGTCGCTTAATGTCCTCAAAAACACGCAATTTGAAGCCTTGAAGATTGATTTACGCTTTTTAGCGCCGTTTTCCCCACGGGCCAAAAATATTATTGATTCTGTGGTTGGCATGGCAAAAAAGATGGGCATTCATACACTGGCCGAAGGCGTTGAAACGAAAGAACAAGTTGATTTTCTGACAGAAATTGGCTGTGAACAGGTACAGGGCTTTTATTTCGGCCGGCCGATGCCAATGGAACGAGTTTTGGCACATTGCGGAAAAAATGGCGTTTTGCCCGAACCGCTCGAGGCCGACGACTGCCTGAGTGCGGCGGGTATTTATGAATTCGATAATAAGGCGCCGATGATTCTTTATGAACTCCATAACGGCAGGCTTCGTTATCTAAAAGCAACGGCAGCTTTTGATGCGGCCCTTGGTAAACTGGGGATTACCTCGCGTAATGACTTGGTGCGGCAGACGAACCCTGCGGCACAGGATTGTCTGGCTGCTATAAGGCTTGGCAGTATGCAGGCCATGAAATCGGGGCGGAAAATCTCGCAGTCCTTTATCTTGCAAGAGGCATTATGCCTGCTCGAGATCGTTTCTATCAGCCAGTACCAACAAAATCGTATATTCCGCTGCCAGCTTACTGTGATTCCGAGAACCGAAGTAGTCGACAGCTTTTTGTTGGCGGATCCATAACTTTGGCAGGAAATTTTGTTTTTTCCCCGTATTTTATACTATAAATGTTTTGATAATTGGGGATGGTTGTTCATGGTTACCAATCAGTATCGGGGGCTTGGGGAATATCTAAAAATCTTTCAGCCTATTTACGCGCGGCGGCTCGAAGAAACCAGACTGGAAAACATGCGGTTTGCGTATTATACCAGCGCCAGTACCGGCATCAATATCCTAAAAGGCCGTCACCTCTGGATGCGGGCGGCGGCTTGTATGAATGACTATCGGGAAATCGACTATGGAATTCAGCTGCTAAACCATACGATTTATGATTCGGCGAAGCGCCGCCAGCGGATTCAGGAAATCAGCCAACAGCTTCATTGGGGCAGCAATATGCTCGAATCCATGCTCAGTGATTTAAACCGGAATGAGCAGCAGTACATCACGCATACCTATCTTGCCTGCGTTTCCGAACACGCGCCCGAGGAAAAAGGCCGGGGGCGGCTGTCCATGTGGCGCGCTTACGGGCGGAAGACAGGTGTGGCCTTTGTGCTGAATCCGAATGCCATCTTCCGGCCGCTGGCTCCACTGCCGTTGCTGCTTTCTCCTGTGGAATACCTGACGCAGGAAGAATTTACCGATGGCTTTGACTGGATGCTCGAAAATGTCGAGCGGAATTTATCGGCACTTCAGCAGCATCAGCCGACGATGGTGCTGAATTACTTCGTCGATATGCTTATGACCTCACTGTTTTCCATCAAGAATCCGGGCTTTATCGAAGAACGGGAATGGCGTTTCATCTACAACGAATCGTCGCAAGGGCGGCTGGCCTACGACATCGAAGTCGTAGATGGCATTCCGCAAATCATCTACAAACTGCCGATTTGCGGTCCCGGCGACGATTATCCGGGATTGCCGCTGCAGGAAGCCTTGGAAGAAATCATCATTGGCCCGAGCCAATATGCCGAAGTTATCCGCACGGCTTATATTAAGATGCTCGAAGAAATCGGCATCAAACATGCGGCAAGACTTGTCAGCAAGAGCAACATTCCGCTTCGCTGATAACGTAAAAAAAGGGTCCCCTGCCTGATTTTCAGGTGGGGGACCCTTTTTTTATAAACGAAAGCTTACCCAACAATATAATAATACAAAAGCAGGATGAGCAGCAGTGAGAGATTGGCGGCGGTAAAACTGAACAAATACCCGCGGGTAAAGGGGAAGCGCGTTCCAATATAGGCCTTGAATGAAATGACGCTGGCCATCGAGGCGATGATTGTGCCAAGACCGCCAATGTTGACGCCCAAAAGAAGCGGCGCCGATGCAGTGGTGTACTGTGCCAACATAACCGTAGTCGGCACATTGCTTAATATTTGGCTCAGCACTAACGAAACCATAAATTCATTGCCCGCCAAAAGCTGCGCCGGCCAGCTTTGGAAAAACGGGATACGGGCCAGACTGCCGACGCCGATAAATAAAAATGTAAAGAGCAGCAACAATTTGTAATCTACTTCGCGGAACAGCTGGCGATTTAATAAAGCGATAGCCGGAACGACGACAAGCATGAGCCAGCCAAACGGCATAATCCGCAGGACATTCAACAGGCAAAGCAGAAAAAGAATCAGCAGGGGAGCAACCGCTCTCCCTGTTATTTTATCTGCATCGTTTGGTGGCAAAATGACTTCCTTATCGGGAAGCAGGAACGTCGCCAAGTAAATTACGATACCACTGATGAGAACGATAGGGAATGTAATCAAAAGAAAATCATGAAGGGAAAGGCCGTAATAGGAATAGATAAAGAGATTTTGCGGATTGCCAATCGGTGTCAGCATACTGCCCATATTGGCGGCAATCGTCTGCCAGGTAACAACAGGAATCAGCAAGCGAATCGCGCGTACCTCGGTAAGAATCATAATGGCCAGCGGGACGAAGATAATCAGCGAAACGTCGTTGGTAATCAGCATGGAACTGAAAAAACAGCTGAAGATAAAAAAGCGCCCCAACGCGCGGCTCGTAGTATGCTCCCTAAAAATTAGCCGGTAGGCATAGGTAAAAAATCCGCTTTGCCGAAGCCCGGCAACAATGCTCATCAAACAAAACAACAATCCCAAAAGCGGCACATTGACGCTGTCTAACATCGCCGTTAGCGAAAATGGAACCAGTGAACTAACAACGACAGCAAACAGCATCGCCACCGTCAAATCGGGATTTTGACGCAGGTATGGTATTAACTTCATAAAAGATGCTCCTAAATTTTTAAATCATTACCATATTGTATTTCTTTAAAGCTGAGCTGTCAAATGTCAATTATCCGCTAGTGCCGAAAAAACGGCCTCACAGAATCGCCTCTAAGCCTGTTAAAATCATTTTTAGGTATAAACATATGCGCAGAGCAGAAAATGCCGCCAAATGGCGTTATATTGCCTATGACAGTAAAATGACTAAAATTGTTGCTCAATGAGAACACTTTGTAGTACCATATACTTAGAAAATACAAAAAGAGATAAAGAGAGATGAGGAATCAAGATGAAAAAGAAACTAGCTGTAATGTTTGCGTTGTTCGCCCTGTTGTTTTTCAGCGGCCAAGCAGATGTCAGTGCCCGAAAATTTATTACTGTAGTACCAAGTTCAGAAATAACATTTAGCGGCATCGGCAAATATGCAACGATTGAAGAAGTAAAACGGATTTACGGAGAACCGGAAACGTTAAGCAGACGCGATGATGGCCTGATATATTTTGTTTACGGCAATAGCTGGCGTTTCCTGTGCAAACCGGTAAATGGGCAGTATTATGTCTATCAGATGGAAGTAACAAAGAATAATGGGATAACAACACCGTCTGGGATTCATGTAGGTTCAACTACGGATGAAGTATATGCTGCTTATGGTGATTATAACGACGCATCGTCTAATGGCTCTTATAATTGGAACTTATCAAGTGTACAGCCGGGACAGCCTGATGATAGATCACTCTTTATTACGGTCAAAGATAATAAAGTGGTAAATATGGTAATTTTATATTCTTATTAAACAACAAAAACGGCCATTAGAGAAATCTAGTGGTCGTTTTTATGATTAGTAGCTTTTTGCCCCATAACTTCCGATAAGTATAAATTATCGGAAGTTATGAAAATATCCTTTTATAGACGTTTATTTTGCTCTTCTAACGGCATAATATGATTAGTCAAGTTGGGCTTTATCAATCTGTTTACCAACACCGCCATCTTGCAGACACGTTTATTGTGACTGAGTTCCTTGACAGAAATATTTCTATATCGTACGATGTGAGCGAGTGTTTTATTAAGGAGACGAATGTTATGACTGTTTCTGTTAAAAGACGGCGCGCGAAGATTTTGCCGCAACAATGTGTTGCCTGTGGCACTTGTCTCGATGTGTGCCCACGCGGTGCGCTTTCGATTTTCCATGGAAGTTTTGCACAGGTTGATATAACGCGCTGTGTTGGCTGCGGGCTCTGCGCCCGTGAATGCCCGGCAGGTATTATTAAGCTGGAGGTAATCGAATGAAAATTCAGCAGCATTGGTATCACAATCTCTGGCTATGGTCTATCCTCTACTTTTCCCTGGGCTTTGTAAATATCCTGTTTGCCTTGCTTGGCCTCATCAGTTTTTGCCTTCCCCTGCTGTTTGCTATCTTCGGCGGCAATAAACTGTTTTGCAATCGCTACTGTGACCGCGGGCAATTCTTGCGCTTTTTTGGCAGCAAGCTGGGTCTTTCACGGCGTCACGATATTCCCGATTGGATGCATAGTAATATCTTCCGCTATGGATTTATGATATTTTTCTTTGCCATGTTTGGCGGCATCCTCTATACCACTTGGCTGGTTTATATGGAGATTAATTCGCTTAGCGAAGTCGTTACGCTGTTTTGGTGCTTGGAATTTCCGTGGTCTTGGGCCGGAACCACAGCTGTTTCGCCAGCGGTCGCTCAATTTGCCTTTGGCCTTTATAGCTTGATGCTGACTTCTGAACTCATTGCTTTAGCCGCGATGCTTTATTACCGTCCGCGTGCCTGGTGTACGTTTTGTCCTATGGGAACGCTGACGCAGATGATCTGCAAACGAAAGATTGCCACAAAAGGATAGCAAAAAAACTCCGGTACTACCGGAGTTTTTTATTTATCGGTCAGGCTTGGCAATTGGTGTTGCCTTAGCCGTTTCCTGTTTTTCGTTTGCTGCTTTTTCCTGGCGGTCAACATAGTCGCCAATTTCATTTAAGAACGCCCGGGCGGAGGTTTCTGCGATAATAGCTTCTTTATCGTGCTGCTGTACCTGTTCGCGCTGGCGGAGGAATTTTTGCTTTAACTTCTCATCATTAGGATTTTTTAACCATTCCATTCCGGTCAGGTCAGCGTTGGTGATGCGCATTAACTGCTGCAATTGCGGCGAACATTCCGCAAGGATTTCTTTTGGCAGTTGTGCCATAAGAGTGACTGCCGATTGATGGAGGCCCTGCAATTGTTCCTGTAAAGCCGTCTCGGCAGCGCGGGAACGGTTTGACTCCCAATAGCGGTTGATTGCTTCCCGAAGTTCCTGACCATCTGGCCGGCCAATCTTGGCCCAATTGTTTTCAAGATGTTGTGACTGATCGGCTACGCGCTGCATATCTTTGGCAAGTGGGCCAAACTGTTCGGCGATTGCCTTTTCCCAGGATTTCTGTGCCCGATAGCGATGCGGGTCCTTGGCGTAGTCAGCGCCAGTAGCCAGCGTTATTTTCGATAACTGTTCATATTTCATCGGATTGAAAAAAATCGCAGGAATCGTTGAATTTTCCGGGAGTTTTTCTACCGGTCCCAGAGCCAGTTTATTTTCCATATAGTCCGTAACTGGATAATTCCACCAGATGCCAAGCGTCCGGTCATACAGTTTATTGGCAGCCGCGAGCTGCTCATCCGACAAGCCGTCGGGCACGACACCGTCGCCCGTATAAAGGACGAGAATCTCCGGATTGAGGTTCTTGGTAAACGCCTCGGTATAAGGTTTCTTTACACCATCGGTGTGCATGTCGGCACGGAAGTATTCCGTGGGAACCGTAATCAGCGGATTGACCCCATAATGGGTGGCAATGAATTTTTCGGACAGCCAGTTTAGGAAAAGTGCCTGCCCCTCCCCATCTTTTTCCTGGATGTCATCAAAGAAGATGGCAAAATCCCGGACGCCGAGGTCATACATCGCCTGAAGTTTTTTATACATGGCGATTCGGTCCTGAAAGCCCTTAAAGCCGGTGAACTTGATGTCAAGCCCCGGCGAAACAGCAAAGACAAAGCGAACCTTTTGTTTTTTGGCCGCAGAAATCAAAGACGAAAGCTCCTTCATCTTGTCGTCCGGATACGGCTCCCGCCATTTTGCCCGATGATATGGGTCGTCTTTGGGCGCATAAATATAAGCATTGAGATCGTGCTTGTTGCAAAAGGTCAGGATATCGAGCCGGTCGGCCTGCTGCCAGGGCGTGCCGTAGAATCCTTCCACAATCCCACGCAGCGGAATCGGTGCGGTTTCCGCATGACAAAAATCGGTGGCTGCTCCCAAGAGGAAAAGACTGCTGACCGCCGCCAGAGTAAAGGTCTTCTTTGCTATTGGGAAAATATTTTTAATCATTATACACTCCTGTCTGTACTAAACCTATTGTCCTATTATAGCACAGAATGAGGGGAAAAATCTTGTTTGCCATATTGGCCGGATTAATGATTTTTCGAAAAAATCTCAGCAAAATTACGAAAATCAGTTCCATATCGAACATATATGTGCTACAATAGAACAAAGGATATATTATTCGTTATGAGGAGGCAGAAAATCATGCGCAAAACGCAGACTTCCAGTGAGCGCCAGAAAGAAATCTTCCAATACATCAAATCGTTCCTGCTTGAAAAGGGCTACCCACCTTCGGTGCGTGAAATCGGCAAGGCCGTAGGCCTTAAGTCCAGCTCGACCGTTCATGGTTACCTCTCCCGCTTAGAGGAAAACGGCATGATTAAGCGCGACCCGACCAAGCCGCGTGCTATTGATATCTTAGATGAGAAACCATGGGGAAAGAACGTTGCTGTTCCGCTCGTTGGTACTGTTACGGCTGGCATGCCGATTTTCGCAGAAGATAACGTGCAGGATGTCTATTCGTTCCCGCAGAACCTTCTCGGCACGTCGGATAAGACTTTCATGCTCAAGGTATCGGGCGAAAGCATGATTAATGCTGGCATCTACGATGGCGATTTCGTCATGGTCCGCCAGCAGGATTCCGCCAACGACGGCGATATCGTCGTCGCCCTTGTCGACAAGGAAGGTGCTACGGTAAAACGCATCTATCGCGAAAAAGACTGCTTCCGCCTGCAGCCAGAGAATGATACGATGAAACCGTTCTACGAAAAAGACGTCAACGTGCTCGGCAAAGTCATCGGCGTATACCGTCAGATGTAAGTTGACCTGTCAACCTATTGTCAAAAGTCAAATGTCAAAAATGACCAGTCAAATCACTTCCGATTTTGACTGGTCATTTTTTTGTTGAAGCAATCGTTGTTTATTTGTCAACGTCAAGCACTGCCTGAGCGGCGCCCATTACGCCAATAACGGCGTGTTCAAAGGTCAGGCCACCCTGGAGGTAGACGTTGTACGGTGCGCGCATCGGGCCATCGGCGCTGAATTCAATCGAAGCACCCTGGACAAACGTGCCAGCTGCCATGATGATCTGGTCGGCATAGCCTGGCATATCCCACGGCTCGGGAGCTGCGTACGAATCAACCGGCGAATATTTCTGAATGCCGCCGCAGAAAGCGATAAGTTTTTCAGCGGAGCCAAGCTCGATGGCCTGGATGATGTCGCCGCGAACATCGGTTGGCAGTGGCAGCGTCTTGTAGCCGAGTTTGGCAAACATGCCAGCGGCAAAGAGTGCCCCCTTGATGGCCTGCGAAACGACATGTGGCGCGAGGAAGAGTCCCTGGAACAGCAGGCGGTTGTTGGCGAGGCTCGCGCCGAGTTCATCGCCCATGCCCGGTGCCGTCAGGCGATACGATGCGAGCTCTACGAGCTTGTCCTTGCCGACGATGTAGCCGCCCGTCGGAGCGATGCCGCCGCCCGGGTTCTTGATCAGCGAACCGGCCATGATGTCAGCCCCGACCTGCGTCGGCTCGAGCGTGTCAACGAACTCGCCGTAGCAGTTATCGACAAAGCAGATGCAGTCCGGCTTGATGCGATGGACTTCGGCCGTGATGGCGCGGATGTCATCAATCGAGAGCGGATTGCGCATGCTGTAACCGCGTGAACGCTGAATCTCGACCATCTTGGTCTTGTCGGTGATGACGTTTTTAATGCCATCCATATCGACTTTGCCGTCAATCATCGGCAGTTCGTTATAGAGCACGCCAAATTCCTTGAGCGAGCCCGGGCTCGGATTGTCATACCCGATGACGGTCTGCATCGTATCGTACGGCTTGCCCGTCAGCGAGACGAGCTCATCGCCCGGACGCAGGATGCCGAAGAGAACCGTCGCGAGAGCATGGGTGCCCGAGACGAACTGCGTGCGCACCAAAGCGCGTTCCGCGCCAAAGATTTTCGCATAGAGTTCTTCGAGTTTGCCGCGGCCGATGTCATCGTAAGCATAGCCCGAGGTCGTGTTAAAGTGTGCATCCGATACTTTGCATTCACGCATCGCATCGAGGATTTTCAAGGTGTTTGCTTCAGCGACTTCCTCGACATGCTGGAAAAGTGGCTGCGTTTCTTTGAGAACTTCTTTTTTTAAGTCGAGAATTTTTTTGGAAAAGGACACTACAATTACTCCTTACTATATGGTAAATATTTATCTTTTTCAGATACAGGCAGACTGACTTCCAAGAGAGTCCCCTGCTCCATGTATTCGGTAGAACGGACAGCATTTAAAGCATGAAGGGCCGTGATGAGGTTTCCCTTATCATAGGGAATCAGCAGCGTGAGTTTTATCTGGCTTTCCTGGAAAAAGCTTTCGATTTTTTGCTGCAGGGCCTCGAGGTTTTCCCCCGTTCGCGCGGAGATACAGATTCCCTCGCGGTCATGAAGCATTTGCTGGCGAAGGTTGTCGTTATCGATGCGGTCGGATTTATTGAACACATAAAGCGTCGGCTTTGTCTCCGCGTCGAGTTCTTTTAACACCTCGATTACGGCCGCAATCTGCTGCTCAAAGTTTTCGTTGCTGCAGTCTACCACATGCAGCAGCATATCGGCTTCCTGGACTTCCTCAAGGGTGGCCCGGAATGCAGTTACGAGCGTATGCGGCAGCTTTTGAATAAAACCGACGGTATCGGTAAGCAGGATTTCCTGCTTCTCGGGCAAGACGAGATGGCGCGTAGTCGGGTCAAGCGTGGCGAACAGCTTGTCTTCGGCAAAGACCTCTGAGCCGGTTAATTTATTCAACAACGTCGATTTGCCCGCATTGGTATAGCCGACGAGCGCGACGAGCGGAATCCTTGATTCCTTGCGGCGCACGCGGTGCAGGCTGCGGCTTTTCTTTAGCCCCTCGATCTGCTTTTCGATGTCGTGAATCTTTGTATAGATGCGGCGGCGGTCGACTTCGAGTTTCGTCTCACCGGGGCCGCGCGTGCCAATGCCGCCGCCGAGACGCGAGAGTACGAGTCCCTGCCCGCCCAGACGTGGCAGATTGTACTTGAGCTGGGCGAGTTCAACTTGCAGTTTGCCTTCCTTGGAGCGGGCGCGCTGAGCGAAAATATCGAGAATCAGCGCGGTGCGGTCAATGACTTTGATGCCGAGTGTCTGCTCTAAGTTATGCTGCTGTGACGGCGTAAGTTCATCGTCTAGGATCAAAAGATTCGCATCATTGTTTTGAATCTCCATGGCAATCTCAGAAACTTTGCCCTTGCCGAGGAAGAAGGCCGCATCGGGCTTTTCTTTGCGTTGGGTGAACTGACCGACAATCTTGGCACCGGCTGTATCGGCAAGCCGCGCAAGCTCGGCCATTGATTCTTCGATGGACCATAGCTGTTTGCCCGGACGTTCGACACCGGCAAGGATTGCCCGCTCGATGTCGTCGTCGGTGTTCTTGAGATTCTGCGCGCCCAGTTTTTTATTGATAACCGTAACGAGCATACTGAGGTTGATTTGGTCAAGCGTTTTTTCTTTTACGGGGCCATAGGTCTGAAGTTCCTCGGTGCCATCTTCGGTCATATCGCCAGTAAAAAATCCCATGGTGCCAATGATGCCTTCTTTATGATGGCGCCCGATGGCTGCCATGCAGTCGAAGCGAAGACGGCGCAGGGAAGAAAGATCCGGATCGCTTAATCGCACGTCGCCGCTCGGATGCGTGTGAACGCAGCGAATCCCGGAGAGCCGCTTATCGCCGCGCACCTGGCGCTGAAATTCCGGCAAATCGACGGTACCCGTATCCCCCAGCGATACCTGTAGGATTTTGCCCTGACGATTGATATATACGGCCACTTCACGGTCGAGAATATCCGTGATTTCGAGCATGGCAGCATTTAATTCTTTCGTCGAGAGCTGGCCGATGGGTACGGTGAGTGCATAGAGTGCCTTGAGTTTTTCGAGCACATAGGTCTTGATATTTGCTAAATCCCCATTTACCTGCATAAAAGCTCCTTATCCACGATTGACGATATTGGAGATGTGCTTGAGCGTAATCGACAGCGTGCCGTCGTCATTGTTGTTGAACTCGACAAATTCGGTGTTGTCAAAGTAATCGGTCGGAATCGTAAGCTCGATGCCCGTATCGGTCTTGAGCTTGTGCTTGCACATCTTTTTGAGCGTTGCCTCCTGGTCCATCTTGACAGGCTCAGTGAAGCCGGCGTCTTTGATGGCCGTATCGAAATCCGATTGCATCGAAGGATTGTCCTTAAAGATTTCCTTGCCGGCCTCGACGAGGTCGAGTTCATCGGTTTCCTGCATGTTTTCGGCTACATAGCTTTTGACGGCTGCTTCGGTGGCAACTTTATCCTGGCCATAGGCCTCGGCGACTTTGGCCGCTGTCTTGCTGAGGTTCTTGATGGCTTCCTTCGGCGATGGTGTCAGACTGCATTCCAAAAGAATCTCCGGGAATACCTGAATACTGTTGCCATCAATCGTATATTTCTTGGCACAGACGGAAATCGCCTTGCTCTCCACATCGATAAAGGCGAACTCCTCCATCTTCTGCGTGAGGTTTGGCATAATCGAATAGTGGTTGATGATTTCATTCTTGATGCCGTTTTCCGTCTGATTGACCTGATGGGTATAGCCAATATGACTATTGGACTTGAACACAACGATTTGACGCCGGTCGTCAATGCGGACATCGGCGACAATCACATCGGCAGAAGCCATTTCCTCCGCATGGGTAAATGCTTCTTCAAGTGTTTTGGTAATCTCTTTGGAAAACGGCACAAAGCTCATTTCGCCGGCAAGATAGGCATTTAGTTTTTCCTGAAACGCACTGTCATCGTAAAAAGTGCCTGGTTTCGCGTCCTGGCTGCCCCAGGATTTTTCGATGTGCTTATAAAGGAAGGTTTCGATGCTGTCCTGCACCGTGAGCTCCTCATCAGAATAAACGGTCATGCCGGAATTGAAATCCAAAATATGCAGGATTGCTTTATCAATAATAATCATACTGGCTGTTCATCCTCCGCTTGTTTTGACTCTGTAGCGGCTCTAGCAGCCGCTTCCTTTTCTGCCCGGGTACGAATATCGATAAGCCGCGGGATAAAGTGTTGATGCATCTTCGCCTCAAGTTCTGATAACTCATTGGAATCAAAATCGTAATTAACGTCCGGAATATTCCAAATACGAGCTTCTGCGAAAAATTCGTCGCGATAAATGTTGTAATAAACCGTAAAACTGCTCTCCAACGAAAAATCGACATAGTCGATGACAATATAAGAACCATTGTTTATCTTCACCGGCTGAGCAGGCGAAATAAACAGATGAAATCCCTCGACGGTTTCTGGCAGCTTGTTGCCGGTCTCCCATGTCGTGATTTTTTTATCCAAGACAATCGAGCTAAGACTCTTCGGATTAAATTCCACCATATCCATGAGCACTTGCTCGAATTGGTTTTTTAGTAGCTTTTCAAATACTTCGATGTTGGCTGTGATAAATTCAATCCGGCAAAACTCGATAAGGCCGATTTTTAAGCGCACTTTATACTCATGGGTTTCTTCATGAAAATAAATGGTTGCACTCTTATGAAGTTCTTCATTCACATAACGATAGAGGTCATAACTGTCCTTGGAAATCTTGGTGTTGCGGTCGAGCCGAAAGTCATGCCACTTCTCCGGCAGTTCTTTTAGGTATTGCCAGTCGGCAATTTCCGCATTGACCTTTTCAATCGTTTCATCCTTCATAGTTTTCACCAACCTTTACAGGAGTTTACAAAAATTTATTATACCATGAAATCATAGGAAAAGCACTCGCTTTTCCCTGTCAGCGAGTGCTCTAAGTTGCATTTGCTTTGTGCTGTTATCAGAACCCTAAGTCATCATTGACAAGGATTACCTGAATGCGGCCCTTGTGCAGCGAATAGCGCGTAATGAGGAACTGGCAGCAGATAGTGTCCGGGCTCTTGCAGTCAAAGCAGGCGCCGGTCTTGGCACACGGCGTGCTCAGGCCGAAACGCTGGGCATTGATGGGAGCCGCCACGTTGCGGGCGCGCTTCATAGCGCCGTCGAGGTCGCCGCAGACCTTGTTGAGGCCGACGATGAAAAGAACCTTCTTCGGTCCCTGGGCGATGGCCGATACGCGATTGGCATTGCCGTCGATGTTGACGAGCACGCCGTCATTGGTCATTGCGTTCGTGCTGGTCAGGAATACATCGGCATCATAGGCCAGCAGCATCGCCTGCCGCCGGTCCTCGAACTTATCGCGGTCGATAAAGTTGTAGTTGCCGGACTCCAGCGCCGCAGGCAGACCGATTTCATGCACGCTCATGCCGCCGCCCATCGTGACAGTACTGCCCTCGGGAATAAGCTCCAGCGCAAGTTTCAGTGCCTCTTCCTTGCTCGCGGCATAAAAACCTTCCATGTTGCGTGACGCCAGCCCCTTGATTACGGTCTGGGCCAGCAGCTCGTTGCGCTTTACAATGTTTTCGTTCATTTGCTCTCCTCCATTATTTTGACTTATTTTGCTCCTTCGAGAATCTTTCGGCAAAACTGCGCCAAATCCTTCAGGTTACACAAGAAACTTATAAACCAGCACTTCTTCGCGGCCATCGGATTCTTTGAATAAATCGCCACAGGGGATGGTCTCAACTGGTATAAGCCGTTCCTCGGCCGCAAGATAATCGCAGTAATAGGCCGAAGGGTAGTAGAAAAACAGCAGGATTTCGCGCGGCGTTTGCTCATAAGATGCTGCTAAATGCTCCATGACCAGGCGCAGGATTTCCACCGAAAACGGATTGAAGAAAAACACGCGGTCCACTTCTGCTGGCACCGTATAGTCGGCTGCATCAATAAGCGTAAAGGCAACACGGCCGCCCGCGACGGCCTGCTGTTTATTCTGTTTGGCACGCGCAAAAAGGCGCTCGTTGTACTCAATGCCAATGGCCCGGCATTTGGTCTGATATGCGAGAAAAAAATCCACGCGGCCCTTGCCGCAGCCGTAGTCGAGCAAAGTGTTGCGCTTCGTAAAATAGCCGCTGTTTGCGAGCCGCTCGAGGACACAATAATCGGTCGGCTCATAGGGAAAGCGCACCAGATCGGCGATGCTGTCATCCCTGCCCGTCGTTCGTATGCCAAGGATATTATCCCATTCAGAATCTATTGTCATGCCAGCTCCTTTCGTTCGTAAAAAAGAACCGCCCCTGTCCTAAGAGACGGTTCATCCATTCATCGTTTATGAATTGCCTGCCGGAGGAATCGTTACTTCGCCGGCGGCACCAATCTGCGGTACATCACCGCTCATATCGATAGCGACCTGCGTTTCATACGTCGGATAATCGCTGAGCGGTTTGGTCGAGTAATCCTTAGGCTCCTGCTCCTCGGCCCGCTGGCGGGCGTTGTCCTCGGAAATCTTGCGGTCGCGCTCACGGCTTTCGCGGTCCTCCCGGATTCTTTCCAGCGCCCCGGCAGATTTAGCCATGGCATAAAGCTCAGACGAAAATTCAGCCAGTTCCTTTTCATCCGCTGGCGAGACATGGCGTCCATGCATGAGCCGTATGGCTGTCTGCGTCACGCGGGACTGCTGCTGGGCAGCTTTCTTCCAGCCATCGGCAGATTGCCGCGCACTAGATAGCTGCTGCTCCATCATGAACTGGTTCATGACGTTCTGGCGGTCTTTTTCCATCTGCTTGCCCGCCGCCATGAGTTCCTTTTGCTGCTGTTTATCCAGCGTGACTTTCTGGCCATTAACCATCATGTAGCCGAGCTTTACAACGCGGCTGATTTCGGCGGTACTGCGAAACCGCGCGGTAAACTTGCCATTGCCACGGTCGATGACGTCGAGCCAGTCCATCGTTTCTTCGGGCTCTTTCGTTGCTTTTGCCTGTGCCTTTTCCTGCAGCGCCCGTGCAGCCTCCGATATCTCGGCAGAATCGGAAGTTTCGCCTCGGCCGGTCTTTTGTGTATTCCCCTTCGCCGATAAAGCTTTTGCCAAACTACCCGTAAGACTTATCACGGAATCATTCAAAACACGCATGATTTATTCCTCCATGAATAAAAACACAACCATAATATTTCGAACGTCTTCTGCTTTGATTATAGCATACTTGGCTAAGGGATAATAACAAAATAAAATATGTTATCGTTTAATCCGTAAGTAAAAAGGCCCGACCATACGGCCGAGCCCTGGCTCCGGTAGCTATTCAGAGCAATTGTGCTGTTGCTGCGTCACTGCCGATCCAGCCACTTGCAGATGTAGTAGCTGATTACACCTGCTACGACCGACAAAAAAAGGTAATAAATATCTTCGAACAACGAGCTCACCTCCCTTCACTACGGTAAGGGATATGATCCGCAGCATGCTTTATTTTATATTATCCTTGCTAAATTATCAAGATATGATATAATAAGCATAGCTAAAGGTAATAAATATCGAGCAATGAGCAAAGCCCCTCGGAGTAGCTACCGAGGGGCTTTTCCTATAGCTGTTTTAGGCGAATAGGTATGATTTGTTTATAAAACGCCCCCATAAGCTAGATTTTTAGTCTAACTTATGGGGGCGTTTTATACTAGATAGCGTTTCGCTCGTTTTTTAGATAGTTATTTCTTGCCCGTGCTCCCGCGTTTAGTCATCGGGATTCCCTGTTTGCAGAGCGGGCATTCTTCTGGTTTATAGGTTTCGACGTTCATGTGAAGGAGTGCTTCGCAGGGGACGTCGCCGAAGTTGGCTTTGCCGCCGCTGCGGTCGACGAGCATGCTGACGGCTACCGGGATGCCGCCGTGGGCTTTGACGACTTCGATGACTTCCTTGATGGAGCCGCCAGTCGTTACGATGTCCTCAACAATCAGGCAGCGTTCGCCTTCATGCAGGGAGAAGCCGCGGCGGAAGGTCATCTTGCCATCGACGCGCTCGGTGAAGATGGCACGCGTGCCAAGGGCCTTGCCCGTCTCATGGGCGAGCAGGATGCCGCCGGTCATCGGGCCGACAACAGTCTCGATGTTGGCATCCTTGAATTTTTCAGCCATGGCCTTGCAGAGTTTTTCGGTGCATTCCGGTTTCTGGAGTACATTGAATTTCTCCACATAATGCGGGCTATGCAGGCCCGAGGTCAGCAGGAAATGGCCATCCATGATGGCGTTGCTTTCAACGAGTAATTCTTTAACTTCTGCTTCTGTCATTTATCTTACACTCTCCATTTCTTTGAGGATGGCCTCGGCTGCGGCCTTGGGGTCTTTAGCGGCGCGAATCGGGCGGCCGATGACGAGATGGCTGGCACCTGCTTCAAGGGCTTTGGCCGGCGTGGCGATGCGGCTCTGGTCGTCGGCGCTGGCACCGGCTGGCCGTACGCCAGGCGTCACGATCAGGAAATCGGGGCCGCAGGCCTCGCGGATAAGGGCGGCCTCCTGCGGCGAGGCCACAACGCCATCAAGACCAGCTTTTTTCGCAAGTTTTGCATAGCGTACGACGGCGCTCTTGATCTGCAGCTCATGGCCAAGCCCTTCCCAATCTTCCTGATTGATGCTCGTGAGCACGGTTACAGCAATCAGTTTGGGGCAGGCAATGCCGCGCTTAGCGGCCTCTTCATGTAGCCGGTCAGCTGCGGTTTTCATCATCGTATAGCCGCCGCTCGCATGAACATTGAGGATGGATGCCCCGAGGTCCATCAGCGAGCAAAGGCCGCTGGCTACGGTGTTTGGTATATCGTGGAGCTTGAGGTCGAGGAAAACCTCCTTGCCCTCTCCGCGCAGCCAGGTTACGACCTCACTGCCGACACTGTAGAAAAGCTCCATGCCGACTTTATAGTAAGATACGCTGTCACCGAGCGTATTGACGAGCTCTTTGACATCTTCCAGCGTATGGAAGTCAAGCGCTGCAATCAGACGTTCATCTGCCATAACGTGCTCCTTTCGGGTTCTCTTGGTTCATATCAGTCAATCTGTACTTTGCCGACAAGCTGCTCGATACTATCCAGCTTATGCTCGGCAAGGTAGTTATCAATTCCATCGCAAATCTTCATCGTGACATTCGGGTCGGCAAAGTTAGCCGTTCCGACAGCCACGGCGCTGGCACCTGCGAGGAAGAACTCAATGGCGTCTTCAAAGCTTGAAATGCCGCCCATGCCGATGATTGGTACATTTACGGCTTGAGCAACCTGCCAGACCATGCGCACGGCGACAGGCTTTATGCAGGGGCCCGACAGGCCACCCGTAATGTTGCCAAGCGTCGGCCGCTGGGTATGGATGTTGATTTCCATGCCCATAAGCGTATTGATAAGCGATAAGATATCAGCACCGGCATCTTCGCAGGCTTTGGCCATCGTCACGATATCCGTGACATTTGGCGACAGCTTCAGGATGACCGGTTTTTTTGTATGTTTCTTGGCTTCACGCACGACAGCGGCCGCCGCTTTAGGGTCCGTGCCGAAGACGATGCCGCCCTCTTTGACATTTGGGCACGAGACGTTGAGCTCGATGGCGGCTACGCCAGGAACATCAAGCATTTCGGCCAGGATGCCGTACTCTTCGACAGTTCCGCCCGAAATATTGACGATGGTGTTCATGCCATACTGCTCAATGCGCGGCAGTGTTTCTTTGAGGAAAACATCGACACCGGGATTTTCAAGGCCGATGCAGTTCATCATGCCCATCGGCGACTCGGTGATGCGCACGCCATCGTTGCCGCGGCGCGGCTTTAGCGTTGTACCTTTGACCATGACGCCGCCGAGGCGCGAGAGGTCGACAAAGTCGGCAAACTCCTCGCCAAAACCGAAGGTGCCCGAGGCTGTAAGAACCGGGGTATTCATCGATATGCCGGCGATATTCGTATGCAGGCGCTGGTCTTTTTCCTGTAAGACGTGACTCATGCGAACACCTCCCCTGCCTCAAATACCGGGCCGTCCTTGCAGACTTTCTTGCGCTGGCCATCGGTCGTATCAATCGAGCACGACAGGCAGGCGCCAAGGCCGCAGCCCATGCGCTTTTCGAGCGACACCTGACAGCGTACGCCATGTTCTTTGGCGATTTTTGCGATGCCTTTCATCATGATTTCGGGGCCGCAGGCTACGACCAAGTCGTAGTCTTTCTTTGCCAAAAGCTCGGGCAAAAGCGTTGTCGTAAAGCCTTTCGTTCCGAGGCTGCCATCATCGGTCGTGCAGAAGATGTCCTGCACCTTGCCGGTAAATAAATCCTGCCAGAACAGTTCGCCAGCAGTCTTGCCGCCCATCAGCACATCGGCTTTGCCCTCCATGGCTGCGGCATAAAACAGCACCGGCGAGAGCCCCATGCCGCCGCCGACAATCAGCGGTTTCTTGGCTTTGATATCAAAGCCGTGGCCGAGCGGGCCTAAGACATTTATGGTATCGCCAGCTTTCAGCTGGGACAAAGCCGTAGTTCCCTTGCCGACGACGCGGTAAATAAAGGCAACCGTGCCTTTATCCTTATCCGCGGCGGCAATGCCGACCGGGCGGCGCAGCAGGCAGCTGCCATTTAAGATGCGCAGTTGCACGAACTGGCCGGCCTCGGCCCGCTCGGCTACTTCAGGGGCCTCTACGACCAGTTTAAATACGTGGTCGTAAAGCGCCTGCTGGCTGATGACTTTGGCGTCGATGGCTACTTTCTTTTTAGGCAAGGCCATCACCACCACCGACATAATCCTGGATAGCCAGGCTGTAAACGAGGCGGCGCTCACGCATGAACGAGAGCACGCGCAGGACTTCCCAGGCCGTATCGAGCGAGGTCAGGCAGGCAATATCGTGCTCGACCGTCGCGCGGCGGATCTTGAACCCATCCTTCAAGGAGTGCTTGCCCTGGGTCAGCGTATTGATGACCATGTTAATCTTGCCGCTCTTGATGCGTTCGATAATATCGCTGCTGCGCTCGTGAACTTTGCCGACAATCTCAACATCGATGCCCATTGACTGGATGGTCTTGGCTGTACCTTCGGTAGCGGCAATCTGGAAGTCGAGTTCCGAGAAAGCCTTGGCGAGCTGTTTCATCTCTTCTTTATCCTTATCGGCCACCGTAAAGAGCACGCAGCCTTTGGTCGGTACGTTCGTACCCGAACCGATGATGGCCTTGTAGAGCGCGCGGGCATAGTGGTAATCGATACCCATGACCTCACCCGTCGATTTCATCTCAGGTCCGAGGGCGATATCGACATCGGTCATCTTAGCAAACGAGAAGACCGGCGCCTTGACGGCGACATACGGTTTCGGCGGTACAAGACCCGATTTATAGCCGAGTTCCTTGAGCGTGCTGCCCATGGCGATGCGCGTCGCAAGGTTTACCATCTTGACATCCGTGACCTTCGAGAGGAACGGCACCGTACGCGAGGAGCGCGGGTTGACCTCGATGATGTAGACCTCGCCGTCAGCGACGACGAACTGGATGTTCAGCAGGCCTTTGACGTGCAGCGCAACGGCCAGGCGTTTCGTGTAGTCGATAATCGTGTAGATGACCTTCGACGGCAGCGTCTGCGGCGGATAGACCGCAATCGAGTCGCCCGAGTGGACGCCAGCGCGCTCGACGTGTTCCATGATGCCCGGGATGACGACGTCGACACCATCGGAGATACCGTCAACCTCGACCTCGGTGCCCTGCATGTAGCGGTCGACGAGAACCGGATGGTCCGGCGTGACTTTTACGGCACGGCTCATGTAGTCGCGCAGCTCGTCTTCATTGTAGACGATTTCCATGGCGCGGCCGCCTAATACATACGACGGGCGGACCATGACCGGATAGCCGATGTTAGCGGCACCCGTGATGGCATCTTCGAGGTTCGTGACGCTGATGCCCTGCGGACGCGGAATCTGCGTCTGCGTGAGGACTTCGTCAAAGCGCTCGCGGTCCTCGGCGCGGTCGATATCGTCAACCGATGTGCCGAATACCTTGACGCCAGCTTTTTGGAGTGATGCGGCAAGGTTGATGGCCGTCTGGCCGCCGAACTGGACGATGACGCCCTCCGGTTTTTCCTTGTCGATGATGTTTAGTACATCTTCGGTCGTCAGCGGCTCGAAGTACAGGCGGTCGGAAATATCAAAGTCCGTCGATACCGTCTCCGGGTTGTTGTTGATGATGATGGCTTCGATGCCCATCTCACGCAGTGCCCAGACCGAGTGAACCGAGCAGTAGTCGAACTCGACACCCTGACCGATACGGATTGGGCCCGAGCCGAGAACGATGACCTTGCGGGCATTGGAGGTCTGGACCTCATCCTGCTCGGCGCGGAACGTCGAGTAGTAGTACGGGGTAGCAGCCTCGAACTCAGCGGCGCAGGTATCAACCATCTTGTAGGACGGCAGGATACCCATGCTCTTGCGCGTCGTGCGGATTTCGTCGACCGATTTGCCCGTGATTTCAGCAATCGAAACATCGGCAAGGCCGACGTTCTTGGCAGCCAGCATGTGCTTCGGCGTCAGCGGCTCGCTTGTAAGCGTCGTCTCGACGTCCGTGATGTTCTTGATTTTATGGATGAACCATTTGTCGATTTTCGTAATCGCATGGATTTCATCGACTGTTGCGATACCGCGGCGCAGGGCCTCGGCGATGACAAAGATGCGCTCGTCGTTGATGCGCGCAAGGTTCTTCTTGACGCGGTCGTCATCCCAGGCATCCATCTTGTCCATGTGCAGGCGGTGTACGCCGATTTCAAGCGAACGAACGGCCTTTAAAATGGCGCCTTCGAAGTGGCGGTCGATGCTCATGACCTCGCCCGTTGCCTTCATCTGCGTGCCGAGCGTGCGGTCCGCGTAGACGAACTTGTCAAACGGCCAGCGCGGGAATTTGACGACGCAGTAGTCAAGCGCCGGCTCAAAGCAGGCTTTCGTCTTCTGCGTGACGGCATTCGTGATTTCATCGAGCGTGTAGCCGATGGCAATCTTGGCCGAAACCTTGGCAATCGGATAACCCGTAGCTTTCGATGCCAGTGCTGACGAACGGCTGACACGCGGGTTTACCTCGATGACATAATATTTGTTGCTGTTCGGGTCGAGAGCATACTGCGCGTTGCAGCCGCCCTCGATGCCGAGCTCGCGGATAATGCGCAGCGAGGCACTGCGGAGCATCTGGTACTCGTGGTCCGTCAGCGTCTGCGACGGTGCGACGACAATCGAGTCGCCCGTATGGACGCCTACCGGGTCGAAGTTTTCCATATTGCAGACGGTGATGCAGTTGTCATTGCCGTCGCGCATGACTTCGTACTCGATTTCCTTCCAGCCGGCTACGCTGCGCTCGATGAGGACCTGGCCAATCATCGAGTAGTTGAGGCCCTTGATGACGATATCGATGAGCTCTTCTTCGTTCTCCGCGATACCGCCGCCCGTGCCGCCCATCGTATAAGCCGGGCGCACGATGACCGGATAGCCGATTTCATTGGCAAATTCCACAGCCGACGGCACATCTTCGACGATGGTCGATTCCGGGATAGGCTCGCCGAGTTTCTGCATCGTCTCTTTGAACATTTCGCGGTCTTCTGCCTTTTCGATCGCCTCAAGCGGCGTACCTAAAAGCTCTACCCCGTATTTTTCGAGCACCCCGCGCTCAGCGAGCTGCACCGCAAGGTTCAGGCCAGCCTGGCCGCCAAGCGTGGCGAGCAAGCCATCCGGACGTTCCTTCGAGATGATTTCCTCGAGAAATTCCGGCGTCAGCGGCTCGATGTAGACGCGGTCGGCGATATGTGAATCCGTCATGATAGTTGCCGGGTTCGAGTTTACGAGTACGACTTCAAGGCCTTCTTCTTTGAGCGAGCGGCAGGCCTGCGAGCCTGCATAGTCAAACTCTGCGGCCTGACCAATGATGATTGGGCCCGAGCCGACGACCATGACTTTTTTGAGATTTTCTTTCTTTGGCACAGTTTATTCCCCCTTGAGCATCGTCCAGAACTGATCGAAAAGATACATATTGTCATCCGGTCCCGGCGATGCCTCCGGGTGGTACTGTACCGAGAAAATCGGCAGGTCTTTGTGGCGCATGCCTTCGACCGTGCCATCGTTGACATTGATATGCGTGACTTCAAGCGGCAGGTCCTTTAGCGACTCCTCGTCAACGGCATAGCCGTGGTTCTGCGAGGAAATCTGCACGCGGCCCGTCAACAGGTTCTTGACCGGCTGGTTGCAGCCGCGATGGCCGAACTTGAGCTTGTAGGTCTTAGCGCCGAACGAGCGCGCGAGCAGCTGATGGCCAAGGCAGATGCCAAAGATTGGCTTCTTGCCGATAAGTTTCTTGATTTCTTCGACGATTTCGGGAACGTCGGCCGGGTCGCCAGGACCGTTCGAGAGGAAGATGCCATCTGGGCTTAAGGCCAGGACTTCTTCTGCCGTCGTATGCGCCGGCACGACCGTGAGCTTGCAGCCAAGGTCATGCAAGGATTTTAAGATATTCTGCTTGACGCCAAAGTCCATGGCGACAACGTGCGGTGCATCCGCGGACTCTGCCTCCATCGTATAGGTTTCGGGCGTCGTGACTTCCATAACGACATCCTTCTTGATGGGCACGGCAAAGAGTTCATCGATTTCAGTCTTGGCAGCGTCTTCGGGGACGATAATGCCCTTCATGGTGCCGGCCGAGCGGATTTTGCGCGTTACGGCGCGCGTATCGACATCATAAAGACACGGTACGCCCTGTTTCGTCAAAAAGTCCGCGAGGCTCGTCTCGTAGTGCCAGTTGCTGCCGACTTCGCAGAGCTCGCCAATGATAAAGCCGTTGACAAAGGATTTGCGCGACTGCATGAAAAGGTCCGCGATACCGTAGTTGCCAACCATCGGATACGTGAGCGTCAGAATCTGACGGCAGTACGACGGGTCCGTCAGGCTTTCCTGATAGCCCGTCATGCCTGTATTGAATACAACCTCGCCGGTTGCCTTGATATTATTCAAAAGTTTGCCGTGGAAAACGGTACCGTCCTCCAGGATCAATTTACCTTTCATGAAATCACCTCATATAGTTTCAAGGACTGCCTTCTTAGCGTACTTTTCCATCCTGCATGACAATCTTGCCATCGACGATGGTAAGTACGGCCTTGCCTTTAAGCTCGCGGCCAATAAACGGACTGTGGCTGCCCTTCGTGTAGAATTTCTTTTCGTCAACCGTCCAGGAAAGTTCCGGGTCGATGACCGTGATGTCGGCGCTCTTGCCAACCGTAAGCGTACCCGCGTCCATGCCGAACACTTTAGCCGGTTCAGAGGTCATCTTGGCGATGATGGTCGGCAGGTCGAGTTTATCGGCATGGTAAAGGTCGGTCAGCATGATGCCAAGTGACGTCTCAAGACCTGGGAAACCGCTCGGTGCGTAGATGTACTCGCGGTCCTTGTCCTCCTGTGCATGCGGGGAGTGGTCGGTGACGATAGCATCAATCGTACCGTCTTTCAGGCCCTCAAGCAGAGCGTCACAATCTTTCTGTGCGCGCAGCGGCGGATTGATTTTCGTCGACGTGTCAAACAGGTTGACGCATTCGTCAGTCATCGTCAGATGCTGCGGCGTGACTTCACAAGTTACGCGTACGCCGCGTTTCTTGGCCTGGCGCACGATATCAACGGCGCGGGCCGAGCTGATATGGGCGACGTGGACGCGGGAGCCTGCGTACTCAGCGAGCATGATGTCGCGGGCTACGGCGATATCCTCAGCGACCGTCGGGCGGCCCTTGAGGCCGAGCATCGCACTGCGATGGCCTTCGTTCATGACGCCGTCTTCGACGAGCGACGTCTCTTCGTCATGGTTGACGATGACCTTGTCAAACGTGTGCAGGTAATCAAACGCATTCAAGAGGACTTTGGCTTTCTGGTCGTAATGGCCATCGTCGGAGAAAGCAACGGCACCGGCTTCAATCATATCGCCGAGCTCAGCCAGTTCCTTGCCCTGCTGCCCTTTCGTTACGGCACCGATGATCTTCACATGGACTTTGGCGACGTCTTCGGCGCGCTTTTCGAGGCTGCGGACCATTGCGGCATCATCGACAGCCGGCTTCGTATTCGGCATCGTGCAGACCGTTGTGAAACCGCCAGCTGCGGCGGCGTTAGCACCCGACTCGAAGTCCTCCTTGGCCTCCTGGCCCGGCTCGCGGAAGTGGACGTGCAGGTCGATAAGGCCCGGCGTCACGACTTTGCCCGTGGCATCGTAGACCTCTGCCCCATCGGCGGCAAGGTTTTCGCCGATTTCCTTGATCTTGCCATCCTCGACGAGCACATCGGCGATTTTATCGAATTTCTCGGCCGGATTGATGACACGGCCGCCTTTTAACAAAAGTTTCATTCCTGTTTTCCTCCCGTCAATACCAAGGTAAAGAGTGCCATGCGGACTGCGACACCATTCTGGACCTGTTCCTGAATGGCGGAGTTATCGCCGTAGGCAGTGAACGGAGAGATTTCCCAGCCCTTGTTCATCGGGCCCGGATGCAGGATGAGTACATCATCTTTGGCAAGCTTCAGGCGCATGTCGTTAAGGCCAAAGATGCGGGCGTACTCGCGCGTCGTCGGGAACAGGCCGCCCTTCATGCGCTCGAGCTGGATGCGCAGGACCTCGATGACATCGGCGTTAGCGATGGCATCTTCGATGCGCTCGTGGACGACGACGCCCGGCTCCTGATAGAGGAAACGCGGAATCAGCGTCTTCGGGCCGGCGATATGGACTTCCATGCCCATCTTGCGCATGCCGTAGATATCCGAGCGCGCAACGCGGCTGTGCAGCACGTCACCGATGATGGCGACCTTGAGGCCTTCGAGATGGCCCTTGTGCTCCTGAATCGTAAAGAGGTTCAACAGGCCCTGCGACGGATGCGCATGGGCACCGTCACCGGCATTCAAGATGACCGGGCTTACGATGCGGGAGGCGTACTCAGCAGCACCCTCAGCCTTGTGGCGCATGACGATGGCGTCGACCCCCATGGCCTCGACCGTGTAGAGCGTATCGCGCAGGCTCTCGCCCTTGACGATGGAACTCGTGCCGGCCGTGATATTTACGACATCGGCACCGAGGTATTTACCAGCAAGCTCGAACGACGTGCGCGTGCGCGTGCTCGGCTCGTAAAACAGCGTGACAATGGATTTTCCGCGCAGTGTCGGTACCTTCTTGATATCACGATGGATGATGTTCTTCATTTCCTTCGCGGTCTCAAGTACGAGACGAATCTCTTCCGGGCTGAAATCCTCCAGGCCCAGGACGTTCTTTCCTCGCAAGGATACATTAGTTTTTCCCAAGTCAATCACTCCTTAACATGTTGACAGTCATAATTGTACATTACTTATGTATAAAGTTTCAAGGAGAAATCCATTGCCTTTTGCTATTTATTCATCAAAAAAGAGCTTTCCTATGCGTATGCATAAGAAAGCCCAAGCTTTACGATAAACTTATAGCGTTGTTCATTGCTTCCCTTATGCGCATCGCGGTACGCATTTTAAAAGGTAATGTATTTGTATGTCCTTGAGCAGCTCTCGTCTGCTTTGCACTTATTATACCCTCCCCACGGACAAAATGCAAGGGAGTATTTTTATTTTTTCAAGGACACATGACATCTTTTCCTTTCTGAATTATATAGAAAAAGTACGCATTCATCCCGAAATGCGTACTCTGCTTTTAAACGGCCGACGGAACAAACTCTTCCTCGGCATATCCATATCTTGCCGTAACACGGTATATCAGGCGGTCATCCTCGGCACTGCGAATCGTGATGTGATCAAGATCCCTCAGCATCGCCTTAATATCCATGACAGCTGCCATGCTGCTGATATAATCGATAGCCCTCGCCATACTGATTTTATGCCGCTCTGGTTCTATGGCTCCCTCATGATAGATATCCATATTGACTTTGGCCTCTCGGTTCACCGGATAGCGGCACAATTCCGGCTCCCAAGCGTTCGTTATCTTTTTGATACGCTCGATTTGTTCCATACCATCGCTTCTCCCCATTACTTACATCATGATATAACTTGAAACAACATACATCATAATAGCAGGCTGGGCGGTGAGCGTCAAGGCCTAAAGTCCCATAACATGATTTTTAATTTTTATCAAATATTGAACGGTGTCAAAAGTTTTTTCAAATAGTTGAACCCCTTGGTAATCGCCTTAACCAGCGGCTCCATTGTCTTGGGCTGGCGGATGACCAGCTGCATAACCTTGTGGCGCAGATTCCGGTACTCCGCATCGAATTCACGCAGCTGTTCTTCCATTTCCTTTTCCACCGAAACCTCGGGGATATTGGAAAGCTGAACTTCCGAGGCGCGGCCGCTGATTTTTACCGCATCGCCGCGGAAAGGAATGTATACTTCTTCGCCGCACTCTTTTTGAATCCGGCTCTTTAGTGCCTCCTGCCCTTGGGCTTCGCCGTGAACGATGAATACCTTGGCCGGCTTCGGGTCCTGGAAATTGCTAATCCAATCCATCAGCTGATTGGCGTCAGCATGAGCCGAAAAACCATCGAGCATCTGAATTTGTGCTTTTACGGCCACTTCTTCACCGAGAACGCGGACACGCTTGATACCCTCAATCAGACGGCGGCCCAAACTCCCTTCGGCCTGGTAGCCGACAAAGAGAATCGTAGACTCCGGGCGCCAGAGATTGTGTTTTAGATGATGCAAAATACGTCCGGCATCGGCCATTCCCGATGCTGAGATAATGATTTGCGAACTTTCCGAGCTGTTAAGGGCCCGCGAATCTTCCGGCGTTTCACAGATGCGGACTTGCGGGAACTCAATCATTTTGCCGCTTTGGCCAAACATCTTAATCGTCTCTTCGTCAAAGTCCTGGAAATTCCGCATGAATATACGCGTGGCATTAATGGCCAGCGGACTGTCAATGACAATGGGAATATCGCTGTCCAAGCGCCCGGCTTTCCAAAGGTTGTAGAGATAATACAAAAGCGTCTGGGTACGTCCGACCGCAAAGGAGGGAATGATTACATTGCCTCCGCGGTCCATGGTATCGTTGATGATTTCGAGCAGAGCCGTTTCTTTGTCGTAGATTTGATGGAGCCGGTCACCATAAGTGGATTCGACGATGAGGAAATCGGCGCCCGTCAGGACCGTAGGGTCTTTGATGATCGGCTGGTTTGGCTGCCCCAAATCGCCCGAAAAGACGAGTTTGGTTGTCTTCGTATCTTCCGTAACCAGAATCTCTACAATCGCCGAGCCTAAAATATGACCAGCATCATAAAAAGTAACTTCTACGTTATCGCCAAGCTGAAATTTTGTTTCGTAGGGCATTGGCACGAAATGTTCCAACGCATCGGTGGCATCTTGTAACGAATAGATCGGCTGAATGGGTTCTTCCCCACGGCGCCGGTTCTTGCGGTTGGATAACTCCGCATCCGATTCCTGGATGTGCGCAGAATCCGGCAGCATGATTTGGGCCAAATCGCAGGTGGCCTTGGTAGCATAAACCGTTCCTTGGAAGCCCTCATGCACGAGTTTCGGAATGAGACCGCAGTGGTCAACATGGGCATGCGTAAGGATAACGCTGTCGATATTGGCCGGGTTAAACGGAAATTCCTCATAATTGTGCTCCCGTATCCGGCGCGAGCCTTGGAACATTCCACAATCAATCAGGTAGTAACGCTCCAGTGTTTCCAGCAAATAGCACGAGCCTGTAACCGTATGTGCTGCTCCTAAGAATTCCAACCGCATAAGAATCCACTCCTTTGCTATTTCTTTGTTAATAATATTCGCAAAATAGCATTGTTTTTCCTGCTAAGACAAGAAAAAACTACTGTCCCAACGGCTAATGCCGAGACAGTAGTTTTAATGAATTCTTTTTAAAGATTGCGTGCGATTCCCCACAAGCAAAGGACGAGCACACAAAACCAGGTCAATATCTTTGCTGGCACAAACGACCAGTTTTTCGGATTATGCTGATGAAGCACCAGCAGGATAATCAGCGGTGACAACCACACGACAACCGGATTCGCCGCATAAGCGCCAGCAAAATCCCCATAGGACAGCCTGACAAACAACGTGGTAATCCCACAGCCCGGGCAAAGATAACCCGTAAGCATCCGGAATGGACAATGCAGGGAAAACAGCTGATAGCGTGCACTCAGCAGATAAAGCAGGGCCGCTATCAGCCACCAACCTTTTGACATGTCAGGCAATTTCTTAAGCATTCGGGTACATCTGCTGCGGCAGCTGGCTGCCATTTTGCGCATCAAAGTCGATAACATCGTTGATATTGCTCTGGATTAACGCATACGAAACAAGTCCAAGGGCAAATACAGCCAAGACGATGTATAAGAGTCCGCTGTTGTTATCGGCATGCATTCCACGCATCAGCTTTGCCTCTGTCATGGTCTCACCCATTTTATACATCCAGTAAAAACTATAAATGCCGCAGGTTAAAAGCGTATATATAATCACCATTCCGCCCGAGGCCGTTGTCTGGCGTCCTAGCAGCATGTGCGCTTCTTCGGTCATCTTATACATCCAATAGATGCCATAAATTCCGCAAGTGATTAAGGTGAATACGATTGCGAGTCCAATACTTCTTTTTTCCATAAGAATCTCCTCTTTTACTATAAATTTGATAAATTCCTACGTAAGTATACGACGCAAAATTAGTAAACCCTTTAAAATTTAATAAAAAATTACTAAAGAATATTCACCCTATATAAAACCATTTATTCCGGCTGCGGTGCCAAAGAACCTTCCACGGGCTGTTCTTCCGGGAAAGGTTCTTTTTCCTTGTGCTCGTTAAGCGCAAAACGGCGGACGATTCCCTCGGCCATGCCTTTATAATAACCAGCGGTTTCCGCTTCACTTCGCACACTGTCGCCAACGATGTTGGCAATGGCAAGAGAAATCAAGATTCCGATTATCGCGCCAAGGATGCCGCCAAAATAATCGGCTACGGCAATGAGAATCAGGCAGGAGATAAGCAGTAACATGCCATCGCCCGCTGCATTCGCCACGCCAAAACTGCCAGTATATTTCTTCCGCGCCTTTAACGACTGCTGATTATAATAATGCTGGAAGCACCATGGAATCGCGTAATTATTCAGTTCGTCAAGCGTTGCCGGGTGAAGTTCCTGATGCACGCGGCTCTCCTCTCGCAGCTGCACGAGAAACGCATTATGCAGGTAATCGCAGCTGATGACAATCTTCCACCCCTTGCCAATAAAAAAGGAACAAACGGGAATCTCATCCTCGTATAAGTATTTCGGCGTATTATCCCGCGCTGACCGCTTGATAAAAATTCCTTTATCGTCTTGATAGACCTTTGTTTCAATATCGTAATACAATTCACAATCACTCCTAGGGGACTATTATATCATACCTTTTTCGGCGAAGCTATGACGGATTGCCTTTCTTTGTATTTGTTTTAATTATATTTATTATTTTTTTATCTAATAAAGGCGGCTGCGATCATGCAGCCGCCTTTGGCGTCTCATTTATTCTTCTCCAATCATGCGGACTTCCGGCTGTAATTCCACACCGTGTTTTTCTTTGACCCGGCGCTGTACCTCATGAATGAGATTTACTACATCCGCAGCCGTAGCACCACCCGCATTGACTACAAAGCCGGCATGCTTCGTCGAGACCTGTGCTCCACCGACGGAGAAGCCCTTTAGTCCCGTCTGATCAATCAGCGTTCCAGCAAAGTATCCCTCCGGACGTTTAAACGTACTGCCAGCGCTCGGCATCTCAAGGGGCTGTTTGCTCTCACGGCGCTGCGTATAGTCGGCAATCTTGGCACGGATTTCCTGTTCATCACCGCGCTCGAGCTGAAGCTCGACTTCACAGATTGCCTCGCCATTGCTCTGGAACACGCTGTGACGGTAGCCAAGTTCCATTTCTTCATGAGAAAACGTGTGCAGATTGCCCTGAGCATCGACAGCACGGACAATATCGGCAACATTTTTCGTTTCGCCGTCATAGGCACCGGCGTTCATGAAGATGGCACCGCCAATGCTGCCGGGAATGCCGCAGGCATACTCAAGGCCCGTGAGACCATTAGCGGCTGCACATTCCGATACATCTTTTAACAGAGCACCAGCCCCGGCAATAATTCGCGTACCCTCGCAGCGAATCGCAGACATCGGTTTGGCAAATTTTATCACGACACCGCGAATCCCCTTATCGCGCACGAGCATGTTTGAACCATTGCCAAGCATTGTCAGCGGAAGTTCATATTCTTTTACAAGGCTCAGCACTTTCTGAACTTCTTCAAGCGACGCCGGAAAAATCAAGCAGTCCGCCGGGCCGCCAATTTCAAACGTCGTATGTTTACTCATGGGCTCGTCAAGCAGCAGCTGTTCCGGCTGCAAAAAAGCCTGGCAAGCCTTGACAAAGTTTTCATTGATTTTCATGCTATATCATCCTATCTATTATTTCGACCACATGCGAAGTCCCGGACCTGCCTCGGCAAGATTGGCATAATCCATCTGGCGCATGGCTTCATACGCAACGATTGCTACGGAATTGGAAAGGTTAAGCGAACGCGCCTCGGCAATCATCGGAATGCGAACGGTATTCTCCCAATTGGCATTGAGGATTTCCTCGGGAATACCGGCCGACTCCTTGCCAAATACCAGCATATCATCGTTCGTGTAATTTACTTCGGTGTGTGCGCGCGGTGCTTTCGTGGACAGATAATAAAAATTATGTCCATGATACATCGCGAGGACTTCGTCGAAATTCTCATGATAATGTACCTTTACCAAATGCCAGTAATCAAGTCCGGCCCGTTTCAGGTATTTATCATCGGTCGAAAAGCCAAGCGGCTTGACCAAATGCAGCTCAATGCCCGTAGCTGCACAAAGCCGAGCAATGTTGCCCGTGTTGCCGGGAATCTCCGGCTCTATTAAAACTATATGCAAAATCTACACCTCAAATCGTATTTCAACGTTCCTTATTATAGCGAATTCCCCAAATAAATACAAGCCTTCCCGCTTTGGGAAGGCTTGCGCATAATGACAAGTCATTGACTTGTCAAGCTGACATGTCAAATTGACATGTCAATTCATTTAAGTACTGCACCCGTGCTGGCCGAGGTGGTGAGTTTTGCATAACGGGACAAATAGCCATGCTTGATTTTGGGTTCCGGCTGTTTCCAGGCTGCTTTGCGTTTGGCAAGCTCTTCGTCGCTTACCTTGAGCTCGAGTTTACGGTTCGGGATATCGATGAGGATGGTATCGCCATCTTCGATAAGGGCGATCGGACCGCCCTCCATTGCCTCAGGCGAGACATGGCCAACGCAGGCGCCCTGGCTGGCACCGCTGAAACGGCCATCGGTGATGAGGCCGACCTTTAAGCCACGGCCCGTAATAACAGCCGTAGGATTGAGCATTTCCTGCATGCCTGGGCCGCCCTTCGGGCCCTCGTAACGGATGACGACGACATCACCATCAACGATGTCACCGGCCATGATGGCATCACAGGCGGCTGTTTCTGAATCATAACATTTGGCCGTGCCCTCATAGGTCAGCATATCGTCTTTTACGGCCGAAGCTTTGACAACGGCATAGTCCGGTGCCAGATTGCCTTTGAGGATGGCAATACCACCCTCCTTGCGATAAGGCTCCTCAACACTATGGATGACATTGCGGTCTAAGACTTTCGCATCTTTGATGCGATCGCCCATCGGGCCAGTTACGGTCAGTGCGTCAAGATGAATGAGATCTTTCTTGGAAAGTTCATTCATAACGGCCGAAATGCCGCCTGCCTCATCGAGGTCAACCATGTGATGGGTTCCGCCCGGGCTGAGTTTCGTGATATACGGCGTGCGGCGTGAAATCTCATCAAACAACGGTGCCGGAATTTCAATGCCGGCCTCATGGGCAATAGCCGTCAAATGAAGAACGGTATTTGAAGAACCACCGATTCCCATATCCACGGTGATGGCGTTTTCAAAGGCCTTGCGCGTCAAAATGTCACGTGGCTTGATGTCGTTCTTGACCAAATCCATGATGACGGCACCGGCACGTTTCGCGAGCAGGCGGCGGGCACCCGTATAAGCTGCCGGAATCGTGCCGTTGCCTGGCAGAGCCATGCCGAGAACTTCCGACAACGAGTTCATCGTATTGGCGGTAAACAGGCCGGCGCAGGAACCACAGCCTGGGCAGCATTTTGCTTCAAGCTCGCGCATCTCGTCTTCAGACATTTCCCCCGCAGCATATTTTCCTGCCGCCTCGAAAGCCTGGCTGACACTGACATCGCGTCCATGGAAACGGCCGGGAAGCATCGGGCCGCCCGACACGACGACACACGGAATGTTGAGACGAGCCGCTGCCATCAGCATGCCCGGTACGACTTTGTCACAGTTAGGAATCAGTACGAGTCCATCGAATCCAGAGGCCATTGCCACGGCTTCAACCGAATCCGCGATAAGCTCGCGGCTGGCCAGCGAGTATTTCATGCCCTGATGGCCCATGGCAATGCCGTCACAAACACCGATTGCCGGAAATTCCACCGGCGTACCGCCGGCTGCGGCTACGCCCAGCTTGGCTGCCTCAGCAATTTCGCGCAGGTGAATATGACCAGGAATGATTTCATTGAAGGAATTGCAAATGCCAATCAACGGCTTTTTCAAATCCTCCGGCCCATAGCCATTGGCATGGAATAACGAACGATGTGCGCAGCGGGTAGCGCCCTTCTTAACGATGTCACTTCTCATTTTTCAACTCTCCTAATCCTGAGACATAAACTTCATCGCGAGGGATTGTCTATCCCATTCAGACATTTGATGATAAAATCTCATTACATAGTTACAATTCTACTTCATTCAGTCGCGAAAAACAAGTAATCCAACGAAAAATATTTACACTGTTACAGCAAAATCAGAATTCAATTCCCTGCTGCGCCTTGATGCCTTGTTCATAAGGATGCTTGATCTGTACCATTTCGGTGACCAAATCAGCTTTTTCAATGACTTCCGGCTTTGCCTCGCGGCCGGTCAGAACTACGTGCACATTCTTCGGGCGGCAGGCTAAAAGTTCCATTACATCGGCCACGGTAATCAATCCAAACTTCACCGCATAGTTGATTTCATCGAGAATGACCAAGTCCCAGCTTCCACTTGCTATAGCTTCACGGGCCATGGCCAGTGCTTTAGCAGCTGCTTCTTTATGCTCGCGTTCCTCATGTTCATCGGTATTGGTAAACCCCAACCCGCACTGTTTGATTTCAATGCGGCCATCCGCAGCCGCCAAAGTCTCAATTGTCTTTAGTTCACCGTATTTCCAGCCGCCTTTTATGAATTGGAGAATACAGACGCGAAGTCCATCTCCCCAGGCTCTGGCCGCCAGTCCCAAGGCCGCGGTTGTCTTGCCCTTTCCGTTTCCTGTATGAACAATAACCAATCCATGCTTTTCCAATACCTATCACCTCTAAAATATGTTATACTTAGTGATATACAATATTTTAAATAAAATTCCTGCAATTTGGTGTTTATATATGAAGAAATTTTTACTTTTTGTTTTTATTATTGCTTGTTTCACGACATTTTCTGCCTACGTCGCCGAAAAAACGGACATTCTTGGACTTCAGGGAATGACGCTTCAGACTTCGTTTGACGAACAGGATGGCCATATGGTTCTCTCGTGGGATCCGCTCCCTTACCCTTGTTTTTATAAAGTCGATACGTATTCGCATACGACGGGACTTGTGGAAGGTGAACCGGAATACCATTTCTTTACGAGCGGTTTTACGCATAACGCTTCTTATGAAGTACCGCGCAGCGGTATTCCGACCTGTTACCGCGTTACGGCTTATGGCCTTTTTGGCCCGCTCACGCCACCCTCGGAACCAATCGAAAATCCAATCTACAACAAAAATATACCGTCGCCAGCGACGATTACGCATTATACCGAAGAAAAACCTGCCAGCCTGATGCCCTTTCTCGTCTGGCATGCAGTTCCGAACGCTGTCTGCTATGAGGTGGAGCTTTTGGCAGGCAAACCGGCGCAGGAAGGCGGCACTACCCCCGATAAGGCCAATCACCTGGAAAGCACCCAGCTGATTTTTACCAATGGCTGGCAGGCCGACCTGAAAAAATACGCGCACCGGAAATTCATTTACTGGCGTGTCCGTGCTTTGGACATCCATCACAATCCGATTGGCGAATTTTCCAAGGCCGAAGAATTGCATATAAATCCCGATCTCCCTCAGCCCGACCATCCCCTGCTCAATACCGTTGACCAGATGCCAAACTTCCAAATGCCAGTTTATCCGGTCTATCAGTGGATTCCGCTAAATAAAGCCACACGCTATGAGGTGGAACTCATGATTCATCCGCCAGCAGAAGAAAACGGTACCGAACCGGAAGACGATGCCGTTTGGCGCAAAACGGTCGATGCGACATCGGCCTGCTACGATGAATATCCCCGTCCCTATGCCGGCGATTACTATTGGCGCGTCCGGGCTGTAGATGCACAGGGCAAAACGATTGGCAGCTGGTCCGATACCGCCCACTTTACGATGCCACAGCTCCCGGAGCGCGTGCCGGTTGCCGTTCTTGGCGACAGCATTACCCATGGCGGCGGTGCGGTTTCCAATTCGCCAGCAGCCTTAGAGTACAGCTACACCACGTATTTTGATTTCCCCTGTCTGAACCTTGGACGAAGCGGCGATACGTCAAAGACTTCGATGGAACGCTTTGACCAGGATGTACTTCCCGTTCATCCCATCAATCTGCTGATCCTTACAGGAACTAACAGCCTGCGGGCTTCCGATATATCTCCGGAAAGCGTGGTAAACGATTTAAAAATCATCCGCGATAAATGTCTGGCCAATGACATTCGCCCCATCTTTATGACGCTGATGCCTGTCAATCCACCAAACATCAAGTTTGCGTTCCAGGCTCCTACGGACCCAAAGTGGGAAACTAAGCTCAAGATTATCAACGGCTGGATTCGCCAGCAGGATTACTACATCGATTTGGAGCCGTATTTCTACGACCCCACGCATAAAATAATGGACAATAAATTTTCTGTGGACGGCCTTCATCCCGATGTCTATGGCAAAATGCTCATGGGCGAAATCATCAATATGAATCAGGATAAGCTGCTGCGCTAATACAAAGCACTGGATTCGAAAAGACTCCAGTGCTTTTTGTATTGAACCTAATTGATTGGAATTTATTCACAAATATCATTGACACTGCGCAAAAACTTGCGTATACTTGGTACCGTATTCATGAAATCGAAACAAGGGAATTTCGATTTTCTAATATATTTGGGATAAAAAGATGTTAAGGATTTTGGATTGGGATTGCTCACAATCCCCAAGGAGGATATTATGAAGAATCTTGAATGGTGCGAACTCGCGAATAAATTCTATGCGTTTAAGAGCATTGCGGATCAGCTCGGTTTTTATGTACCGGAACTGCAGGGCATGGAGCACAGCCTTGAGCTTTGTCGTCCGTTTGCTTTTGACGCTGCGGTTGAGACGAAGGTTCGCAACCTCTCCGAAACGCAGCTTCCGAAAATCGACTTCTCGAAGCTGGCTGTCGCACATCCGCCGGTTTACGACGAAAACGACGAATTGGCTCAGGCCTGACATAAAAAAGGAGCACTTCCAAAGGAAGTGCTCTTTTTTTGTCTCAATCCAGATACTCATGCAGCTTCTGGAACAGGCTTGGCAAGTCTATCGGCTTTAAGATGTAGTCATTCATGCCGCTTTCCTTGGCGGCTTTGCGGTCTTCATCAAACGCATTGGCCGTCATCGCAACAATCGGTACAGTCTTCGTCCATTCGGTTTTCATGGAACGAATCATCTTTGTAGCCTCGAGCCCATTCATGACCGGCATTTGCAAATCCATAAGGATCAGGCCGTAGCCATGGTCACCAGCTTTAGCCACCATATCTATAGCTTCCGCGCCATTTCCAGCCAATTCCAGCTCAATCCCGGTTCCCTCCAGGAGCGCAAAGACAATCTCCGCGTTGATTTCATTGTCTTCGACGAGCAGCACACGTCCCTGAATCTTTTCCCGATTCAGGACTTCACTGCTGTTATCGAGCTTGCTGTTCCCCGTCGCAGGCATTTCAATATAGGCATCGTTGATTTTGCTTCCCACCGGCACGATAATTTCATCGTCGCTAGCGTTTTTCTTCTCCGTTTGTTCCGTCTCATCGACAATGCGGAACAAGAAATTCATGGTGATTTCGGTGCCGGTTCCCAGTTCGCTCCAAACCGAAATGTCACCGCCCATCATATCCACGATGTTTTTGACGATGGCCATGCCGAGGCCGGTTCCTTCTGTTTTGCTGACGGTACTTGTCCGCTCCCGCGTAAACGGTTCGAATAGATGCGAGAGGAATTTCGGATCCATGCCAATGCCCGTATCGCGAACGGAGAACGTAAAGCTTGCATAGCCGGCCGGTGCTTGGGCATGCTGCGAAATCTCCAGGGCGACTTTGCCGCCGGGCTTCGTGAACTTGACTGAATTGGAAAGACAGTTTAAGAGAACTTGTTTAAGACGCAGGTAATCGCACATGATCCGCGTATTCGTTATCGCGTCCATATCCACGGTAAATTCCAGCTGATGCGCCTGCACATCGAGCTGCAGGATATTGTGAATCTCCTTTACGACATCGCCTAAATCCGTCTCGGTTTCCCCAAGATTCATGCGCCCGCTTTCGATGCGGCTCATGTCGAGCACATCGTTGATAAGCGACAGCAAATGATTGCTGGCCGTAGCAATCTTATCGAGGTATTCCCGCACGCGGCCGACTTCTTCGATATGGGCAGCGGCCAAAGCGGTATAGCCCATGATGGCATTCATCGGCGTCCGGATATCGTGGGACATATTGGTCAAAAAATCCGTCTTGGCCTGATTGGCGGCATTGGCCTGCTGCAGGGCAAGTTCCAACTGCTCATGCTGCAGGGCAAGCTCCTGATTCTGCTCGTTGATGAGTTTTGTCATCTCAAGTTCTTTGGCCTGGTTATAATCAATGCCGATAAACGAAAGAATGATGCGCGTAGCCTTGCCGTCTTCGCCACGGTCGTGGACTTGAAACAGTGCCCGGCGCCAAGTGTTATCCTTGCCAATTAGTTCATACATATACTCGCGCCGCGGGCTGCCACCGATAAAGTCCTTTACAAACAGCGGATTGGCAAGATTCTTCCAGACCTTCTGGTATTTTTCTTTTACCCGCGGAATAATCCTGCCGATGACATCCGCATAGGGAACCGTCATGCCCGTTTGATCTTCGAGTCCTTCGGTCGCCCAGAAGATGCGGATTCTGCCGGCGTTTAAATCGCAGAGGTAAACCGCATCGTATTCTTTAATCAATTGTTTGTTGACTATAGCTGCCGCAATGTCCTGGTCGCGCAGGCGTATTCCGAGGACAACGGTGCCGGACTCATGACCGGCCATATCAACCCCTACGAATTTCATTTCGCCAAAGCGGACTTGTCCATCGAGCAACAGGGAAAACCGAAGCGTATAAGAGTGTTCGTCCGTCAACTTTTTCCGGACAACACTTAGCGACGTCATGGCCCGGACGCGCAATTTTTCGAGCGGATGAACCTTTTCCTCTACATAATCCTTGATGGTGTCTTCATACCCTGTTATCTCCCCCACCTTGCTGGTGTTGCAGAGAATATTGGATTGCGACAGGCATTCCATCGTCCCATCGGCTAAATTGATGCGATAGGCAGCCGCAAATTCTTCGGCTAATGCCAACAAAGCATCAATGTATTCACGTTTCATTGCTGCTGCAAGCTGCTTTTCATTATTTATATCGTTCATTGTTAAGCTCCTTATGACACCCGCCTAGTCAGCCGGCAGTACGGCAGATTGCCTCGATTTTCGCGGCAATCTTCTCTAGCGGAACCTGTTCTTCGACTGCGCCCAAATCATAGGCGGCCTTTGGCATTCCATAAACCACTGAGGAGGCCTTGTCCTGGCCGATTGTACGGGCACCGCATCGGAGCATATCCAGCATCCCTTCGGCACCGTCACACCCCATGCCGGTCAGGATAACCCCCAGTGCGATATCACCAGCGGCCTGCGCTACCGAATGGAATAACACATCAGCCGATGGGCAGACGCCATGAACGGGACGTCCGGCCCGGCATTCAATCTTAAAACGCCCTTCGGCCCGGTGAATCGTCATGTGCTTATGTCCAGGTGCAATATAAACCGTATTGGGCTTTACGATATCACCATCTTCAGCTTCCTTGACGGTCAGCGCACATTCGCGGTCAAGTCGCTCGGCCAGCCTGGTCGAAAAAACCGGCGGAATGTGCTGCGCAATCATAATCGCTGGCAAAGGTGGCTTTAACAGCGGCAAGATATCCGACAATGCCTTGGTTCCGCCCGTGGAGGAACCAATGGCAATAATCTGGATGCTCGTGCCCTCCCGCGAGGATACAGGCTTGATAACCGGTGCCTGTACGCGGAAAGGCCGTGGCGAAACCGGCGCCTCAATCGGAGCCTCAACGGGCGCTGGCTTTTCCTTGCGGGTTTCATTCCAGACATCCCGCGTAACCATCGTACTTTGACCGATGGTCTTATTCCCCTGTTTACTTTCGTTATATCCGTCTTTCACGGCTTTTACCAAATCCGTATAGAAGGATATCTTATCGGTTCCTGGCTTTGGCTTAACGAGATATTCGAATACCCCCATTGCCTGTGCACGGCTGCGGGTGCGTTCTAACATTCCATAAGCGATGATTGGTGCCTTGGTTGTACGCGACAGCACATCCAGAAAATGCTGGCTTTCGATTTCCTGGATTCCCATGAAGAAATTTAAAACGATAACATTGGGATTAAATATGCGGATTTTTAGTACGGCCTCATCGGCATCTGTAGCGCTTTCCAGCTGCACATCATCGATACGCGATCTCAATCCACCAAATAGCGTGTCCCGATAAAAAGATGATGATTCAATCACCAGAACACGTATCGTATCCATGTCTTTACTCCTTCTGCCCTTATACCCTCATGCTTTATCGTATTACTCGGCGGCTATCCCCTGATACCAGCTCCGGACTTTCTCGGTGGCCACTGTCGTTACCCCGGAATGGCCGCTAAGCAGTGCCGTTGTATCCGGCAGCGAGAATATTTTGCCAACGATGCTTTTCATCAGCGTTTCCTCATCACCGCCGGGCATATCCGTGCGGCCATAGCTTCCCGCAAAGATCGAATCGCCCACGAAAGCGGTGTGGTCGCGCAGGTTGTAATACATACAGCCATCCGTCGTATGTCCGGGAACCGGAATCATGTGAAGGCGGAAGTCCGGATTTGCCTGCAATACGATATCGGTATTGTCTTCAAGATACGTAACATCATGAAGCGTTATCGGTTCCTCAGTCTGAGCGGATAAATTCCACACGGGATTTTCGGCATAGCTTCGGCCATTTTTTTGCATAAGCACCGGAATCTTTAACGTGCGCTGCAAGTCATTTACTGCACCAATGTGGTCAAAATGACCATGCGTCAAAAGAATCTTTTCCAGCACAAAGCCGCGTTGTTCTATGATCGCGAGCAGCTTATCCGCCTCCGCACCGGGGTCGATAAGAAAACCATGTTTTGTATCTTCATCAATATAGAAATACGCGTTAGTAGGAATATAACGCGCAACGGGAACTTGTAATATCATATTTCTCCTTTTGCCTGCAGCTGACAGGCTAATCCATTATCATTAACTTGATAAAACTATTCGTGAACCGCCAAGCAAAATCCTGCCTGCGGCGTAAAATACCACGCATACAAAAAGACTTTCGCAAAGGCTGCGCTTCATTGCGAAAGTCTTTTTTTCTCCACGCTTGTTATCGTACCTTCAAATCCAAGCCAACTTTATCGGTCTCCCACGGCGAGATAACCGTATAAGGAATCTGCCATTTTTCCAGCATTGCTACGACCTGCGCATCTTTTTCCTTAGCCTGTTCCAGATTGGTTTCCTTGCGGTCATCAATAGTCAGGAAATCATCATTGCGCCGAAGCAAATAATTATAATTTTCATAGCGGTTGAATTCCTGCATGACCAGCGTATCGAAGGCATCGCTGGGCTCGCGGTTGTAGATGATATTGAGTGGCAGCGGCGAATCACAAACGGCAAATTCCACGCCGTATTTCTCGAGGGTCCGCGTACGATGCGCCTGCTCGGCAAACAGGTACAATTGGTCTTCCACGATATCCGTAGCATTCTGATACCACAGCCACTTGGCATATTCGCCGACGAGTTCCGTCTTGTAGCCCTTGCGTTTCAGCTTGGAAAATACGTCAGCAGCAATCGTGCTTTTGCCAATGCCTGCACCGCCATAAAAATTAATTACCTTCAAATCGTCATCTCCAAAATTTTGATAGTTACTTCCCTATTTTACCACAAATCCCCTCATCTGTCCGTTCTCTGCTGCAACCGCGGGACCAGCATGGCGACAAAGATATCCACACCTAACAACACCGCCAGGACCATGAATGCCCCCGAAAAGCCGAAATAGTCATGCAAGAGACCAAACGAGGCCGATATAATCGTTGCGCCGACGCCCGTAGCGACAGTAATGGCCGCCGTAACCGTTGCCGTTTTGCCACCGGCAAAGTCAGCCACATAGGTGAGCACATTGGGGTAAACTCCGCCGCAAAAGAATCCCAGGACAAAGACGACGAGAAAAGCCAGCGTCTCCTGCGAGGTCAGGCTTAGCATGGCCAGTAGAAGTGCCGCACCAAACGGCGCTGCCACAATGAGGCGGCTGCGATATTTGGCTAAAAAGCCACAGAGGAACCGCGACGGAATCATGGCGAGCCAGAACAGGGAAAGCGCCAGATAGCCGCGGGTCGAGTTCATCGTATCCAGCATGAAATTATTCAGAAAAAAGCATACGCCATTTTCTACGCCAACGTAGATGAACATGATAAAGCAGAGCAGTGCCACGCCCTTGACGTAAATGCCACTTTGCGCGGCCCTCTTTTCCTCTTCTCTTGCCGGTTCTCTTGGCTCAAAGCCAGTTCGCGCGAGCAGCACCGTCAGAGCCAAAAAGATTATGCCACTGATGAGGAAAAATCCCTGCCAGCCCCAGCGCGTGGACAGCGACCAGCCGACGAGCAATGGCGCGATAACCGCTCCAAGCGCAAACATCGCCGTGATGAATCCCATGCGGCGGTTTCGCGTAAGCGGATACGCATCCTGCATGCTGGCAATGGCAACGTATTGGACAATGCTGCAAGAAAAGCCGAGCACGAAAATACCAACGGCAAAAACCAGCGAATCTGTCGCCAGCAGAATAATCGCCGCTGACAACACGCGGACAGCTGTAAATACCACCAGCATGATTTTCTTGCCAATGCGGTCAGCTAATGCCCCTAATAGCAGCGGAGCTATCATCGTCGCAAAGAGTTGGACAGAGGCTAAGATTCCCTGCTGGCCAATTGACAAGTCAAATTCCTGTCCGACATAAAGAAGAGCTGCCTGATAGCCGCCAGTTTCGAATCCGTTCATAAAAATCGAAAGCAAAAGGAGCGCCGATAAATCATTTCGCTTCCAAAAGGATAAAGACTCCATTTCTCTCACCTCCTAATTCGTATTCCCAAAATAATTCTCTACTATTAATTGGACAAAGGAGGTTATTTTCCCTGTTGACAGACAAAAAAAGACCGCCCTCAGGCGGCCCTTCTTATTTCTTTATTTTACAGCAACGATTGAACCATCTTCGGCCAGCGTAACCTCGCCATGCTGCAAATGACTGTCAACATAGGCTACGGCAAAAGTATGCCCGACCTGTTCCGCTTCACAGACAACAGCATCCGGATGGGCAGCAATAACTGCTTCTTCGGCAATCGTTGCATCAATTGCCGGTGTTCCCTGCAGCGTGAGCAAAGCGCCCCACACGGCAAGGCTCAGAGTGATTCCCAAAAGTTTTTTCATATGAATCAGTCCTTTCTCATAACCTACGAGTAGTATACAACATTACAGTAGTAATGTGGATAGATTCGCGAGAAGTATTCTGTATTCATACTACAATTGTGTAATTAAGCTTCGGTATCTTCCTGGCTGTTTTCCTTTAACAGTTCCTGTATCTTGACCTTGATGACATCAAACGCGATGTTGTTCAGGCCGCTGTTGATGACGATATCGGCCACGTTCTTCGTCGGCGCAACGTAGAGATAGTGCATTGGCTTAACGGTTTCCAAATACTGCTCAATGATGTTTTCCAGGTCACGGCCGCGCTCATTGATATCGCGGAGCACGCGGCGAAGGATGCGTTCATCGGCATCGGCCTCGACGAAAATCTTGATGTCAAACAGGTCGCGCAAGCGCTCATCCTGAAGAATTAAAATACCCTCGACAATGATAACACGGCTGGGCTTGATGATCGTTGTAGCCGACGAACGCGTGTGATGCGCAAAGTCGTAGACCGGACATTCGACGCTTTTCCCCTCTTTGAGCTGCTGCAGCTGTTCAATCAGCAGGTCCGTCTCGAGGGATTTGGGATGGTCGTAGTTGATGTGCTGACGTTCCTGGAACGACAGGTCGTCATGCGGACGGTAATAATTGTCGTGATAAATTACCGTTACATCATCACCAAAATATTTTTTGAGCCGGTTCGTAAAGGTCGATTTTCCCGAACCAGTACCACCAGCAATACCAATAATGGTAGTTTTCATAGTAATGGAGCATCTCCTTGCAGAAATTTGTCCTTACTATAGTATCATAAAAGCTTGCGTTTGTCTGCTCTATCTGGGCAAAACATTGAAAATCCGGAAAAAGGATTCCTTCCTTCCATAACGAATAAATAAAACATCATAGTCTGACAGAAAGGAAGTGCACTCATGCCTAAGGTTACCCGCGATGATATCCCCAACTGGTTTCAACGCAAAACCGGCTTCGACGTCGATGTCGAGGAATTAAAAAAGGCCGCCACCCTCGACCGCATTGCCTGTGCCGACGAGCCCATGAAGCTCATGCGGGAATTATGGGGCATTACCCCACGCGACTGTGAGCGCCTCTTAGGAGCTCCCAGCCGCACCGTCGAGCAATGGTTCCACACCAAATCGACCCGGCCGGCCTCCTGGGTCGTTCGGCTCATTGTCGAAAAATGCTCCATTCTCCACGAGGAACGGCTGCGAAAAAATTCACCGTAAGCGAGGTTTAATGCCGCCAAAAGCTTAAGCCCAAGTCATTCTAAGCCGATATACAGATTAGGAAGTATTCTTTGCCGAAATGGATTTCATAGGCTAATCAAAGGAGGATAACGCCATGGCAAACAGCATTAATCCTATGAATCAAAATGTCCCCCTAAAAAATGCGGAACCCGTGGGGAAAAAGCGCTTGGGCAGTGCAGTTAAAGCTGACCACGCCAGCAAAACGCCCAGCCCCATGAACACCACCGAGAAAGATTTTGACTTGTCAATTTCGGGAAGCGGCATCAATCTGTCCACGAAAGCCAATGCTAAAAAACAGGTCCAATCCGCAGAACCATGGAACACGACGCCCGATGAACAAAAACTTTCGGACAAGGCGAAAAAGTTTCTGGCCAATCTTCGCGAGCAGTACGGCGACTACGATTTTCTCATCGCCAACGATGTAGAAAATCCCCTCGACATTGCCGGGCCGAGCCACAAGAAATACTTTGTCATGCTTTCGACCGAAGAAATCGAGCGGATGGCAAGTGATGAATCGTATGCCAACGAAGTCATGGCCAAAGTCGAAGAATCGACCAATACGCTCAATCAAATCGAAGAAAACGGTCTGCTCGGCGAAGGCGTACGCTTCAAACGGCTGGCGATTTCCTTTGACGATGACGGCAACACCAAACTGTTTGCTGAACTCGAGCGAATGACCGAAGAACAGCAGCAGCGGATGGAAGAAGCGATGAAAAAACGCGCCGAAGCCAAGCGCGAACTGGCTAAGTCCCCGCCTAAGCGGCCGGTTGTCCCCACCTATCAGGAACTAACGCTGGCCATCAAAGCCAGCATCCAGCAGTATTCCTTCTCGACCGAAAAGGTCATGAATCTTTTGTATGCCGGACTCGATAATGGCAATAACCACAACATCAGTGGTCATGCCGTTACGGCCCAATCGGCTGCCTCCATTAATATCGAAATCGAAGCCAAACTGACTACGACAACACAGCAGGAGGCTCCGCGAGCTGGCCGACGCCCGCCCCATGCACATCATGGACATCATGGTCATGCCGTACAACATGACCATGTCGGTGAGGCGCAGCCGCCGCAAAAGCCAAATCCAGCTAACACCGTGCGGATTGAAGCATCCTCGGCAGACGAATTACTGGAAAAAGCAAAAAACATAAACTGGGATAACAAATAAAAGATACCCTTGCGCTATCACGATCGATAACGCAAGGGTATCTTTCTGCCAGGGAGATTTATTTCCCCAAGGATTTTGCCAATTCAATCTCCAGCTGCGAATGCGGGCGGCTGCAAAGACGGCGCACATCGCTGATAAACTTTGCAAAGGCCTTTGAAAGCTCGGCTTCATCGAACTCAATCTCACCGTTTACGTTCTCGGTGAAATGGCTCGTGAAATCCTGCCAGCCCTCGCCAGCAATCTTGCCAGCCTCTGCAGCCTTCTCGGCAAAGAGCTCGGCCCGGATGGCCTTTCCTTCTGCGGCCAGCTTTTCATTAAAACGGATAAACTCCGCAAAATGATGGAGGCGCGACTCGGCCTCGTCGGAAATATATCCTTCCTCCGTCGGGTCATACGCCGGAGATTTCTTGGGATGAAGCGTCAAATAAAGATGCATGAACGCATAGCCTGATTTCGTATCAAATTTCATGAGAATCCACTCCATTATTCGTATTTCCAGCTTGCAAACCATCAAGCCGTCGCACCTTCACATCATCTGGTGCTGTTACTCCGAGCTTTATTTTGCCAGCTGCAACTTTAACAATTGTCACGACGACGTTTTCGCCAATCATGATTTCCTGTTGTTCTTTCCTGGATAATACCAGCAAAATACAGTCCCCCTCTATTTATAGCACCATATTATCTTATCATAAAAAGGGGCGTTAATTCAAACCTTCTTTTTCTTCAAACTGTTTCATTTCGTCGTCGGCCTGCTTTTTAACCTCAGTCCAGGAACTGTTTACCGTTTCGCCCATGAGCTTTTTGCCAGCGACATCGGGATGGAGGCCATCCATGGCAAACGGCGTCGGCAATACCCCATCGGTACGCGGAAAAGCCGCTGCCGTATCAATATGAACCTGCGTGCGAATATACGCATTCACCTCACCGAAGCGTTCGGTCCAATCGTCGGCCGTCGGCTCATGGAATACATGGGCAATGTTATCGGGATTAACATCGGGAAGCGTGAGCAAAATCGGCCGGATGTTGTTTTCGCGGCAGCGTTCCTGGATTTTCTTCAGCCCCTCGATAACAACCTTCGGGTCCTCGCCGCCGCGAAGGCTGTTCGTGCCGGTGAGAATCAGCAGATATTTCGGCTTAAACGGCAGCACATCCCGATCGAACCGCTTTACCGTCATCTGGATCGTATCGCCACTCTCGGAAAGATTGATGGTTGGAAAATCCAGATACCGCAGCCAGCTGAATTCAAAATCCTCGGGCCCATACGAATAGTGGCCGCCGCCATGGGAAATGCTGTCACCTAACACACCGACCTCCCAACGGTCAGCTGGAGCCGTCCGGAACCGCTTCGGAAGTGACCAGCGGCTCGTCGGAACATCTTTTTCATCGGTGGCCCGTACGCGCCAGTAAAAATCGCGGTTGCTGTAACGCGGGTTGGCATCATAGAGCTCGGCCACATCTGTATGCAGCGTATCAACGAGTTTAGCATCCTTGTCAGTTAGCGGATTGCCCTCGTAAAGTTCAATCTCATAGCGAACCATGCCCGTCATTGGAATCCAATGATAGACGGGATAAAGCAGCACCGAACCATTGCCATTGTTGTAATCGGTGAGGGGTTCTGGCGCCCCCATCGCCTCCTTATCGCCGCTGGTCCAAAGCTCCGCGAGCGAACTAAACGGCGTATAGGGCATGCCATCCAAATCCATGCCGCGCACGCGCCAGTAAAGCGGCTTTTTGCCCAGCAAATCTGCCGCAAACGACTGCAGCGGCGCATTATAATGATTCTGGAAGATGGCATAACTGCGGAAAATCGCCTTATCCGACTCCTGGGTCGGCGACAAAAACATTGGCTTATCGGCAAAAAACTCTATCTCATAATACACCGACTCGCTGTCCTTATCCCAGGCCAAAACCGGTGAATACGAGAGCGGCTCTGTGGCCGTTGTCTCCGTAAGTCCTGTCGGTTTTTGCGCCAGGGCAAAGTAATCCTGTTGTGCCTTAATAAAAAAGCCCAGACAGATACATATTACGGCCAGCATCACCACCAGTCCCGAATATTTGATGTATTTCTTACGGCTGCACATATACAAGGCATACCTCTCTTTCTTGTCAAAGAACACTATCTACTATTATATACGAAAAGATTAAAATTACCAAAACGTATTCGGGATGACGCCAAACTATTTTTCGTATATAATGTCAATAAGCAACAACGAATTAACAGAAAGACAGATGAGTGGGATGAAACCAAAAGATAATTTCATGCTGGTAAAAAACCAGCGAATCGAAAGCAATCGGCGCCTCTCGGCCAAAGCCAAACGCCGTCTCGAAAAATCGAAAGCCGATAATACCTTAAAAGCCTATTCCTCCGATTGGAGTGACTTTTCCGATTGGTGCCAGCATCACGGAGAACGCGACTTGCCGACAGCGCCGGAAACCATCGTCAACTACATCAATGACCTTGCCGATGATGCCAAAGCCAACACCGTATCACGCCGCGTCACGGCCATCTCCGAGAACCATATCGCCGCAGGTTACGGCGGCAAAAATAATCCGGCCAAAGATGGCATCGTGCGCGCGGCCATGGCAGCCATCCGCCGCGAAAAAGGAACGTTCCAGCGTGGCAAATCGCCGATTCTCATGGAAACGCTCTATCTGCTCGCCGACTGCTTTGAAGATAATGACCTCGTCTCACTGCGCGACCGCGCGCTTATTTTCCTCGGCTTTGCCGGGGCCTTCCGCCGCTCGGAGCTCGTGCGCATCCAGTTCGAGGAGCTGACGTTTACGCCGCAGGGCCTGATGATTTTCGTACCGCAGTCCAAAGGCGACCAGTACGGCCGTGGCTCGACGATTGCCATTCCCTACGCCCCTGACGAAGAAATCTGCGCCGTACGCGCCCTCAAGGCGTGGCTCACGGCCGCTCAGATCCATAGCGGCCCCATCTTCCGTCCGTTCACCAAAGCCCACAGCCTGCGCGACACGCAGCTCTCGGATAAATCCGTGGCCCTCGTTGTCAAGAAATACGCCAAGATGGCTGGACTCGACGAAAAACAATTTGCCGGCCACAGCCTGCGCCGCGGCTTTGCCACCAGCGCCGCCCAACACGCCGTCGACGCCCTCTCCATCATGCGCCAGACCCGCCACAAATCCGAAAAGATGGTCCATCGCTACATCGAGCAAGGCAACATCTTCAAAGAAAACCCGCTCAATCGCATGTATGGGAAGTAAAAAACTGGCCCAACGAGCTGACTTTTTCAAACACGAAAACAAGGGGGTAAAAACCATGTGTGAATTAATGCAAAAACTACAGGACGAAGGGCGTGCGGAGGGACGTGCCGAAGGACGGCTAGAAGAACAAACTTCGCTTGCGATAAGCATGCTACGTGACAAGGAACCCATCGATAAAATTATAAAATACTCACGTCTTAGCCCTGAGCGAATACATGAACTTGCTGAACAAATTCGCTAAACATTTTCCAAAAATGACCGGTCAAATTGACCGGTCATTTTTTTGCCCTCTGGACAGCGTCTCCCTTTGGCATATCCCCCAGCGCATACTCACAACACTGCTGTACCAGATTGTTGACCGACACGTCTTGAGATTTCGCAACCTCCGTGAGCCGCTCCACCAAATCCACTGGCAAACGAAACGTCTTATTGATCATCTCAGAATTTTTCTTTACCACAAACATCCAATCACCTCACGATACGAATCAACTCTAGTTGACATGTCATTTTTGACAAGTCAAAAAATTGACAGGTCAATTCCCCTGAAAATAAGCCATCGTCCGCCGCAAACCATCTGTTAACGAAACTTGCGGCTCCCAGCCAAGACCTTCTTTTGCTTTCTGATTCGAAAGCATTGAACGATAAATATCTCCCTCACGCACCGAACCAAATTTCGGCACAATGTCGCATCCCGAAACCTTACCCATGATTTTCACCAAATCAAGCAAACTTGTCTCGGTCTGTGTGCTAAGGTTATACACGGTATTTACGTTTTCTGTCGTCATCGCTTTGCAAATGCCGCTCGCTATATCGCCGGCATACACGAAATCACGCGTCTGGGTACCGTCTCCATAGATAGTAATGTCCTTACCCGCGGCAATTCGCTTCGCAAAGATGCTGATTACACCACCTTCGCCGGTATCTCCTTGACGTTCGCCATAAACATTAGCAAACCGGCAAATCACATAATCAAGACCATAGTGCCGATGATAGAGCTCCAAATATTTCTCAACACCGACTTTCGTCAATCCATAAAACGACTGCGGGGAAAGCTCCTGTGACTCTACCACTGGCAAATCATCTTCAAGCACATCGCCATAAGCAGCTGCCGTTGAAGCAAAAACGACTCGTGCTCCACACTGGCGTGCAGCCTCTAGTACATTAAGTGTCCCCATAATATTTTCAGATGCATCAAAAACCGGATCTTTTATGGATGAATCTACCATTGTTTGAGCTGCTAAGTGAACAATAACATTTGGCTTTTCATCGACTATTTGTTTTACTATTTTCTGATCACAAACATTTTTCTTGATGAGATTAACATCACATGTTCTCATACGTATAATATCACCAGTATAACCATTATCTACTACGGTTACAATATGCTTTTTTTCTATTTTTCCAATAAGATGCGAACCAATAAAACCAGCACCTCCAGTAACTAGAACATTCATATCTACGCCTCCTAATCCATCCCTAAAGCACAAAATATATTTTAAAATTTACTTATCCTCATGGATTATAAAACATTCATAAGACTATTTTCATTTATCTGTTGTCATTGAATATACCTTATCGCACATCAAAATCACTACCACTTATATTACTTACAGTAGTTAGGAAAAAATCAGTATACTTAAAGTAACCAAGCAATGGAACATAATGAACATCCCAATAACCGTAGAAAATAAAAGATGCTAAAACCAATACTAATGTAGACGCACGATTACATATATATTTTGCTGTCAAGAAAAAAGCAGCAAAGGTTACAGGCAGGTAAACCAAAATAGACACATACGAATTAAAAAGCACAGAAAATCTACTTCGAAGAGCACCTTGAGTTATCCTAAACTCACTCTTTTTTTGCTTCAGACTTTATATCCTTCCATACTTTCTTTAAAATTAATCTGCATTTATTTTCTTGGGCACGAATACGACATAATAACTTTGCAGTTGCGCCTTTATCCGTTCCTTTTATTATGGCTTTAACATCATTTACCAAACAACATATCTCGTCACAAAACACATTTTCGTCATACGGAAGGTATAAAATCAATTGTGAACTATATAAGTCAATATCTTTAATAATCTTGTACCTATCTTCTCTGTTTTCCATAGTATAAGTTATATATGTTCTTTCCGATGCATGAAGCTTAGCCATAACCAAACGTGTCTTTTCAAGCCATTGATAACGATTTTCTGTAATTATTTTTTTAATCATTTCATTCTTTTTTATTTTTCGCTCTCTATAGGCATTAGCTGCTGTTACTACAGATGCAACAATCACCGCTATAACAGAAATATTTGTTATATTCTTTTCGATAATATAGCTATATCCAAGCAAGTATAAAACTAAACAAATAAACGAAATTATTATGAATAGACTTAACCCACCTATAAGACTAGACAATACAAAATCTCTAGCTACATATTTCATAGGTTTAGAAATCATTTTCATTGATAATCTCTCCTACCATAATGAGTAAATAAATGAGCATACATATAACTTAACTTAACAAACCATCACCCAGTTTTGTTATCTATTAGACATGTAAATCTTACTTTTTAGATAAGCTAGTCCGCCGAACAATAATTGACGATTAGTTTTTCTAACGATTATTAGCAATATATAACAAACAATAAATACTAATATAGCACTCACTATCGCGAATAAATCATAAACATCAACTAATATTGCACGAGTTTCCCACGCGAAAAAACCCGCACCCCCTGCCGGTATTGCAGCATTTACTATACCGACCATCATTTTTCGTAAGGAACATCCCAAGACCTGTCGAAGAATAACTCCTTTAACAAGGTCGAGCCAAAGCGAACTTGCACATAATCCCAATGCTACAGCATCAAAACTATATTTTGATCCATACCATAAACCGAACCACAACACTGGAAAATGCAATGCCTGCGATAATGCAGACAAACGAGGCATTCCCTTTGCACGCAAAGCTTCACTAGCAAAAGAGTTGATAAGAATAGAAACTGCAGAAGTAAGCGCTCGCAGTCCAAAGAAAAAGTCTCCTTCGTGCCATTGGTTTCCTAGCATAATTCCCACAAATACATCAGCAAATACAAAGAGAAATACTCCTAATGGCAATATTACCAAAGCAGTCTTTTGTTGCACGTTATAAAACATCTGTCGGAACGCTGACATATCATTCTGCAATCTGGACAATGCCACAAAGAATACTGGAATAATCGCTCCACTAATCAAAGATAAAGCCGCTCCGGTCAAAGTCAACATCCCACGGTATAGCCCCAAGTAATAACTGCTCAATAGCGTGCCCACCAAAAACATGCCACCATAGGTACTGAACCATATGGTAACAGATTCCAGTAATGTCCACAGCGAAAAGCTCAGCATCTTTTTAAGCATTGATAAATCTATACTCTTAGACAACGGCATGCCAGTATAATGCCCTTGTATTATGCATGTTGCTCCTTGCTGTACCAACATTCCCCATACCAACGCCCAAAATCCAGCACCAAAATATGCCAATGGGATCGTAACCAGTAACGGAACCGATAACGTAATCATCCTCAATTTGAACAACAACTTAAATTGGAATCCGCGCTTAAAAATTGCTGCCTGCATTCCATTAAAGGAAGTAAGTACCAACCCGAAGCCTGCAACCCTTATGCCATCTGCCACTTCCTTTGTCCCCAGTAACGTTGCTATTTCAACCGAAAACACTGCAATCAATAACCATATAAAAGCAGCAGCCAAACATGAAGTCAACAAAGCCGTCCCAAAGCACTTACGTTTCTCTGCTTCATCGTAGAATTCATGCTGCATAAAATATTTCTGAAAGCCCGCATCCGCAAACATTTCCGCAAAGGAAGTCACCACCATAATGGCAGCCATCACACCAAAAGCCTCCGGCGTAAGCAAACGTGCTAAGACCATGCCCGTTATCGGCGTAATAAACTTAGCCATCAACTCGGTCAGAAATGACCATTTGGTGGAGTTTTTCACTTTGCTATCAATATCGTCTTTAATTCAATCCACTCTCCCAACCTGTAATCCCATTTCTCGGGCGAAAATTCTTCGGTTCCATTTCCCGGGAAAAAAGTAATCTCGCCAAAGTAAATCCTGCCGTTTATCTCATAAAAGTCTACTCTGGCAAATTTCAACGGTGCCGCTAATTTTTCTGCCAGCTGCACCATTTTTTCATAATTGCGCGGCTTGGGCATGGCTGCTCGTTCTGCCGGATAATGACGGGCAAAGGGCATTTTCTGCCAATCCCTGTCATAAAAAGTAACGTGCAGGCCTGCCTCCGAATTGCGATTCGTACAGGTAAAACTGCATTCTACTTTGCCGTTAAAACACATCAGCTTATAATCCGTCAAATCACTTTGCGACTCGGCTATCCGAATTATCAGAATATAGCCATCACCGATCAGCAACCCCCCCCCTGAATATTCACACAATTTCCTAATTTCTCATCAATTTCTTCAGGAGTCCATTTGCCGAAACCAGCTTCAGGATAGAACGTCATTTCACCAAAATACAACTTATCGTCAATACTGTAAAAATCCGTTCGCAGAAAAGGATGTTTTTCAGCAAGCTTGCGAGCAAGGTCTAACATTTCAGCAAGCTTCTGCGGGCGATTCACCTCATGACCTGAATTCATGGCGTACATCAACGCATACTCCAGCTTCTCCCAATCCGCACTATACAAGTCCCGCTTATGCTCCACGAATCTATCATAATCAACCTGAATTATCTTCGGCTCACCGTTGAAATTAAAGACCTTATAATCCTTCAGCTCCGTCCGGGATTCATCCACCATAAATTTTTCGGCTATAATCCGTGGCTTCACATTTTTATACGGCCATTCAAAGCCACCGCGATAATAATAATTATAGCGGAGCCCCCGCTCCAATTTTTCCCTGGCCGCTTTTTTATCCAGCTTATCCTTATCCTTGCAAATCACGATGCTGCCGCTGTCGTGAGTACATTTCAACACAAACTGCTGCGGCAAAGTGTCAAAATCGATTTCATCGAAATGCTCCCAAACACCTAAAGTTGGGATAATATATTCCTCACCGATAATCTCCGCCACATACTTTTTCGCTTCATACTTATCCACCATTTTCGTATACAACGGATTGCGGTCATGCAGTTTCAGCCATTGCAGCTTCTCATTGAACGTCCGCGGATTGTCCAGATTCAGCGGATACCCCACCAATTTCTCAAACTGCCGCTTCAGATACCACTCCTCCGGCACCACATGCATAGCAGCATAATGCACATCATCATACACCCGTCGCAACGGCTCCAACATGGCTGGCGGCAAAGTTTCTTTTAGCATTGTCCTGATACTCAAAAATATTCCCCCTTTACACGCCGTAATACTCACGATACCACCGCGCAAAATTACCTAACCCTTCAGCAATGGCAGTACACGGCCGGAAATCAAAATCCTTCTCCAGCTCGCTGACATCGGCATAAGTCTGGTACACATCTCCCGGCTGCATGGGCAAATATTCTTTTTCCGCCGTCTTTCCTAATGCTTTTTCCAGCGTCTCAATAAAGTCCAGCAGCTTCACGGGGCTATTGTTACCGATATTGTAGACCTTGTAGCGGTCGCCATCTTTATTGGCCTTGGGCGGGTTGCAAAGCATATGCTCGATGCCCGTGACAATATCATCCACATAGGTGAAATCCCGAAGCATATCGCCATTGTTGTAAATCTTGATGGGCTTACCCTCGCGAATCAGATTCGCAAATTTAAAATAGGCCATATCTGGGCGACCATAGGGACCATACACCGTAAAGAACCGCAACCCCGTTGCCGGAATGTTATATAAATGACTGTATGTGTAGGCCATCAATTCATTGGACTTTTTCGTTGCCGCATAGAGGCTGATAGGATGGTCAACATTATCCGTTGTGCTGAAAGGCGTTTTCTCCTGATTGCCGTACACCGAGGAACTGGACGCGAACAACAGATGTTCAACCGGATTATGCCGACAAGCTTCCAATATATTGAAGAAGCCAATCACATTAGAATCAATATAGCTACGCGGATGATCGATACTGTACCGCACGCCCGCCTGCGCACCGAGATTCACCACAATATCTGGTTTTGACTTGTCAAACAGAGCCTTGATTGCTGACTCGTCAGCCAAATCCCCCTTGATAAACTCATACTTCGGATATTCTTGTAAAATAGCCAGCCGACTTTCCTTCAACGACACGTCATAGTAATCATTGCAATTGTCAAAACCTACTACTTCTGCACCAAGCTCAAGAAGCCGCTTTGACAGATGGAAACCGATAAAGCCAGCTCCGCCAGTCACTAATACTTTTTTGCTGTTATCAAATTCTTTGTATTTTGCCAATTTATTCACCTCATCCAAGCTCTACATGCCATCTTTCTCAGACAGAAAGACTAATTTCAATCTCTGCTGAAAATATCTCTTGTAAAAACCTTGTCTCGCACATCACTAAGCGCATCATTCCAACGGTTGGCCACAATCACATCACTTCGATTCATAAAGTCTTCCAAATCGTTGACAACTTCAGACCGGAAGAAATTATCTTCCTTAAGTGTCGGCTCATATACAATGCAGGGAATACCTTTGGCCTTGATTCGCTTCATGATGCCCTGGATGGCACTAGCGCGGAAATTATCCGATGCCGTCTTCATCGTCAGACGATAAATCCCTACAACCTTTGGCTGCTTTGCGATAATCGCATCAGCAATAAAATCTTTACGAGTACGATTAGCTTCCACTACTGCCCCGATGAGATTTTGGGGCACATCCTTATAGTTAGCTAAGAGCTGCTTTGTATCTTTTGGCAAGCAGTAACCACCATACCCAAAAGATGGATTGTTGTAGAAATCACCGATACGCGGATCAAGACTAACACCACGTATAATCTCCGCTGTATTAAGACCACGAGCCTCCGCATAAGAATCAAGTTCATTAAAGTACGCCACTCGCAACGCCAAGCAGGTATTCGCAAAGAGCTTTATAGCTTCTGCTTCAGTAGAGCCCGTAAACAGTGTGGGAATCTCTTCTTTTACGGCCCCTTCTGCCAACAAACCTGCAAATAACTTTGCCCGTTCCGACCGTTCGCCAACAATAATCCGGGATGGATAGAGATTGTCGTGCAAAGCCTTCCCCTCCCGCAGAAACTCCGGCGAGAAAATGATATTATCCGCCTTATACCGCTTCTTCATCTGCTCCGTATACCCAACAGGAACAGTAGACTTTATCACCATCACCGCCTGCGGATTAATATCCAACACTTCCTCAATTACTGACTCTACCGAAGAAGTATCGAAGAAATTTTTATCCGGGTCATAGTTGGTCGGCGTGGAGATAATCACGAACTCTGCCCCCTCAATCGCTTTCTGCGCGTTCAAAGTAGCTCGGAAGTTCAGCTCCTTATGCGCCAGAAAATCCGAAATATCCCCATCCACAATCGGAGACTGCCCCTGATTCAGCATATCCACCTTCTCTGGCACAACATCCAGCGCCACTACCTCATTATGCTGTGCCAATAAGATACCATTAGACAGGCCAACATAACCTGTACCTGCAATTGCGATTTTCAAAACACACTACTTCCCTTCAATTTTTCATGATATAATATAGGTAAAGGAGGTCATTATCATGTATGCTATACAAGAAGATCCTAAGATTGAACTGATTCAAGGACGTGAAATAGCTATGAGTCCAGCTAGCATTAAGCACATACTCATACAACGAAATCTTTCCGGTATACTTTGGCAATTTTTACGTGGTAAAAAATGTCAAGTACTAACCGAAGCTGAAGTTATCTTCGATGAAGACAATCACTTCATTCCAGACTTAATTGTTGTCTGCGATCCGGACAAAATCAAAAAGAACAATATCGACGGTGCACCAGACTTTATCGTAGAAGTTCTATCCCCCAGCACCCACCGACGTGATATAACCATCAAAAAAGAAATTTACGAAAAGTACGGTGTCAAGGAATACTGGATTATCAGCCCTAAAGATGAAGCTATCGAAGTCTACATCCTCCGCAACGGAAAATACGAACTCGATAACATCTACCACCACTTCGATGAAGAAGACTGGGCAGCCCTCAGTAAATCTGAAAAAGCTGAACAACAATTATCACTAAAAATCAGCCTTTATGATGATTTAGAAATCCAAGTAAAGGAAATATTTGAATAAATTCTTACCGCCGTATATCCGGCGGTTTTTATTTTTTATAGACATTATATATAAAACCTACCACGCAACATACATACCAACAAAGAAATGATTAACTTTATAAAAAATTCATGTTAAACATTTTATTATTTTTATACTATCGATTATGTCCATTTATAACAAATCTAGGATTAAAATGTTCATCATTTCCTAATATATATATATCATCTATAGTCATACCATTTTTCCATAATACATATGGTAAACTTATCTGATCACGAGGACTATATTTAATAAACTCATCCCACCAATCCTCCATCACTTTTATACATTTATTATGATTATGTTTTCGTACAATAATAGTTGCTTCTAACAAAGGGATATCATCATTATAACCACGGCTTTTATATTTATGGATCTGATTGTATAAGGTTTTTCTATCAATATTCTTTTTTGTTTTTACAATAGCCTTTGCCTCAGTTTTTATATATTTTCTTATGCCATGTTTATGTATTCCTATAAAACTACCTGACTTTATCATCTTTAGCACCAACGGAACAATATCAGCTACAATTAAAACGCTGCCATCAATATAAACAGAATATTCATATTGAGGAAAAATGTTATGTGGGTGCATTTTACACCATCTATTTATGTATGTAAAATTAGTTTTATTCTCAACATGTGGTATAAATTTTTCATACTCAATTCTATTCCATATACTTTCACTATCTATATCAAAATCTGTAATTGCATAATAATCACAATAGCTACTTCTATAAAGAGGCTCCCATAATTTATCATATCCACCAAGAACACATGTATAAACAGCTATTCGTGGTATATGTTGCAAATCAATATCTACAACTTTATCCGTATTACTCATCTCTTCTAATGATAAATGATTTTCTTCATCTATAATTGACGCTCTTAATATTTTTGCTATAAACTTTTTTATATACCAAGAAAAACAGTATACAAGATCACTCTTTGTTTTATTAGGGTTAATTATCGGATTATATAATTTTATTAATCTATCTTTATTTAATTCATACAACTGCTTACTTAATACACTTTCTCTATATTTCATATTGCCCTCTCTCACCCAGCAATTATTACTTTTCCAATCTATCATTTGCATAATATAGTTTAGAATACCATCCAAATGGTTCAGAACCAAAAAGTGGATTACCAAAGCATGACAAAAGCAGTATTAACAATAAATAAATTTTCTGTATATAATTTGCTACAACAAACCAACTAATCATTATCATCAACAGTGTACTAAGTCCAATTATTCCAAAGAATAAATAATACTGCATCAAACCGCAAAAAAACAATCCGTTATCGTCAGGCAATTCAAACATCCCTTGGCCAAAAGGATTTGTAATTATCCAATTCATATTTGGAGTATATTCCAAGAATCCATTTATCCTTTGATATATCCCAGATGGATATCCACTATCATTCATATCTGAAAGCAAAATATGATCTAAAATTCTATTTGTAATGCCCATATTTATAGCTATATAACATAAAATCATCACTATTATCGAAACAGGAATTACTTTATTATAATGTTTTCTAATTCGAACTTTAATCAAAGCAAAAAGAATTATATCAAAAAACAAAATTGTAAATCCAGCAGACGAGACTGATACTATTATTCCAAGCACCAAGAGTGAAATGATTATTTTATTATTTTTTCCTTGAAATAAATACAGCAATAAAAAAGCCCCTACATACGTTCCATAATGAGATGGTTCTGCAAAAAACGACGAAGGTCTATAACGTGTTGAATCCCATCCTTGCATCTTCACAGTATCGTCAGTATAAATCGTATCAAGGAATGGTAAATATCCAGATATAATCACTCCTGTTGTCCAAAACACCGTCATTTGAACGAGAATAAAGATTGATGAAACAACAGCAAATAACTTCCATAATTTGTATCCTAATATTGGTTCATAATTTGATCGGCCACAGAGAGCTGTAACCAACAAGAAGAATATGTAATTTATTAACGAATTATATTTTAAGTCTATTTCATTATTTAAAGTCATAAATGCAGAATTAATTATTATGAGCAACAACAATATAAATAAGCCTAAATCTATATTTGGTTTTCTTAGTTCTGCTTCTAATAAAATATTCCAAAACTTAAAAATTATCCAAATTACCATCAAAATACTTATAAGTGGGACTGTTCCAATATAATAAAACGACAAAAACGGAGCACATATAGATAACACTGTATATATTTTTTTTAGAAGAAATTCCATTATAATCTCCTTGATTATAATACTTAAATTTTATATTTTCGCCTAATGTCCAAAACCTTTTCTAAAAAATTATAAATACTAAAGGGTAAGTATTTAAAAAAAGCTCTCCGTATGCGAACTTTCCTTGGTAAGGAAGTATTTGAAAAATCAACTTTTATTGGTGAAAGTCTTATCATCCATCTAAACACCCCTGCATATGGATGCTTACATGGCAAATTCATAGGTTTTCCATACAAAAACTTAGTAAAATGCACTATCACCGGATTATATACAGCTTCATCAACTTGATGCTGTGTATAATATTTATAAAAATCATATCTTTTTTTTATTTTTTCCACACTACGTATTGCGAACAATTCAGCTAACACATTAAATTTAGGGGGTAGTACATATATACTCCCATTACATACTTCATTTATAATCCCTTGATCATAATTCAATATCTTCTTAGTATCCAATAAACGCTTCATTATTTTTTCATTAATCTTTTCGTCTCTCCATTTCTTCAAATTCATTAGCAACATCCCACCATTCACATAGCTGTCTTTCCAATTCATTTTTGAAGCTATTCTATGATATGCTGGTAAATTTTCGACAACGCCCGCAATAAGATAATCGTCTATACATGTCGAATATAATTCATACAAATCATCTAAAACTAGTACATCTGGATCTAAATACAAAATCTTGTTTAAATTAGGAAACATTTCACAAAACCAAAATTTTGCATAAGTCGTATTAGTCGTTTCAATAACATTAGGCAACGAATCATCCATAAATTTAGGCAATATCTTGTCATATGGAGAAGGCAATTTAAACGGTATAACTGTTATTTTTATATTATTTTTTTGAAGTTCTTTTAAATATGATAAATTTTCATCAGTCACATTATCTTCAATATAGTATAAATCTATTACATTATTTTCATTAGATTGAATAAGTGTTTTTATGGCAACATATATATATGGAAAATAATTATTGTCACTTGCGAGTACTACGTGTATTACATCTTTATTATTCATACTTCTCCCTACCGTTTAAATTACTGATTGTTTTTTTCAGCCTCGGATAATAACTGAATAAAACGTTTTATGTTCTTGACCATTAAATTCTTCTTTAAAACGTGTGATATTCTCCATTTTCTTATCCCGAGATACTCCTCCCCAATCGTAAAATGACACTCCACGCTCACGCAATGAACACATGTCTTTAAAATGCAATAACCTATTTGCCCAACCAATCATCATTTTTTTCTCAGGTTCTTCGCGAAAAACACTAACTGTATGTAACAATCTAGCAATTTTTTCTCCAATAACATAGCTATGATACGCTGCAATTGTCCCATCCGGTAAATAAGCAATACTAATAACCAATTTTCCCACTTTTGCTATACCATATAATCTATGTGCAATACTTTTCCCTTTTTGACCTTTATCATAGTACATTTCCATATACGCCGCATCGAACTCACTTATTATGTTATTTTTTAATATCTCTCTTGATTCAAATACCTTGACAGTTATACCTTCTCTTGTGGCTCGTCGTATCTTATTACGCAATCTACTCTTGAAATTTGCTAATATCTCTTCCGGAGTTTTTGAAATATCTGAAACCAAAGTTTGACTTTGCCACTTCTTTAGTATGATTCCTCTCTCATCCACAATAGGCTTATAGAAGTTATACGCTATATTGATAAAACTAAAATCTACGGCCTCATGTGTATTGGTAAACCATATATCACGAATTGGCACTCCCCATTTTTTCCTAATAAAATCCAACATTATACCTCCTAACCACATATACTTCTATATTTTTCATTTATTTCTTCTGTAACATTTTTAACTATATAAGGGTTATTAATCATTTTTATCGTATCATTGTCTTTTCTTAATGTTTCTATCTTTTTTGCCCATTCATTAGCAGATAAAGTTAACTGTAAAAATTTTATCTTATTCGATATGACTACTTCTCTTGGAATTACATCTGAACCTAAACATATTTTCCCGTTAATCTGAGCCTCTATCATAGCTACTGATAGGCCTTCATACAACGATGGATAGCAAAATACGTCTATCGCAGATAAGTAATCAGCAGGATTCTTCACTGCGCCGATAAAAATCACCTCATCCATCAATCCCATTTCTTCCGATTTTTTTTTTATATCTTTCCGCATTGGCCCATTACCAAGCAACAACAGTTTTGAATCCATATTTATCTGCCTATATGCTGCAAAAATTTCCAATAAAAACTTGTGATTTTTGGCAGAAACCATACGTCCTACATGACCAATTACCACTGTATGTTCCGCTATACCAAGTTTTTTTCGATATTCTTTTCGTTTCTCCGCTGAAAATTTAAATTTTTCCGTATCGATAGCATTATGCCAAAGGAAATAATTACTACGATTATGCGTACCTTTACCAAAACGATAATCAGCGGCAGCTGCCGAGCAGGCACAGAGATAATCACTTATATAGCGCAACGGATATTCCAACAGGCGCTTCACTCCATACACGATTCGTCCCCCGCTTGTGCTTGTACTATGGCTATGCGCAATCGTTATGCGGCCATATTTTTTCGCTAAACATAAATAAATACTGGCGGTAGATGTCATATGCCCGTGGATGATTTTCAACTCAGGATGACAGACAAACAAATTTCGCCATGCAAGTAGATATGTAAAAATATTTACTCCAACAAATTTAGGCAAGTGATATATCTTACCTCCTAATTCTTTAATTTTTGGCTCATGGATTCCAATAGTCTCACCATGAACAGCAAAATCAAAAATTATCCCTTTTTTCCGCATATAGGGCATTAAAGTCATCAGCATATTTTCAATACCGCCAATATTCATTGCCCCAACTACATGTAGAACGTGTAATTCTTCTGCCAAGATTATCCTCTTTTCAGCCTACGTCTTTTCCGATAAAAATACATTTCATGAATTGCTTTATCCAGCTTTCCATAAGGCCGAGCCTTTATTACACTACTAAAATCCACAAATTCTTTGCCATGCTTGATCAAAAAATTTTCTAATTGAATAAAGTCCACTGGAGTCATTTCATTGGGATGGTAACAAAAAGTTGTAACTTTAAAAGGCAAAGCACGGCATTTACCAGATTGCTGTGGCACAAAAGTTATGTCATTTTTTACATACACATCATTTGCTACCGTATCGGAAATGATACGAATTGGTGTTACTTCTTTTAATGCTTTGATTGTATTGTCATCAAATGTATGGGATGGTGCAAAAAACGTATCGACTGTGATTCCTTCTATCAATAGCTTTTCATAGCCCTTCTTCAGCATTTTTATTTGCGTATCCAAAGAGACACCTGCAAACTCTGACCGCTGATTTACTGGATTTATCCCACCACTTGTTGTGTGGTATACATGCTGATATCCATGCAGCGCTAAATGGGCAAAACCTGAGTTTTGCCACTCTCTCATCTTCTGCCAAAAATCTTTATTTTCTTCATATACAATAAGATCTTTATCCTGCACATCGGGAATTATGCCAATAAGGGGATGGATATAAAACTTACGTAGTATAGCTTCCATTTTGTTCCATCTAAAATGGTGCATGCGTGGAGCCGCATCATCCAAGCGTATTATATAGGACATTCCAAACCTTCTTTCCTCAATACTCTGCCAGTCTGTTGATCTCTTTCATATAAGAATTAACTACTAACTGCCGATCAAATTGATTTTCCATTTTCTTCCGGCCATTTAATCCCATCGTTACTTTGTCCGAATATGGTAATTCGATAAATTTCTTTATTACTTTAACCAACGCAGTAACATTGCGAGGCTCGAAGATATATCCGGTTTTGCCATCGTCTACAGTTTCCTTGCATCCTAACCAGTTAGTAGTAATCACTGGTCTCCCCGTTGCTGCTGCTTCCAGACAGACATTTGACATTCCCTCCATGTAAAAGGACGGATGAATAAGCGCATGTGATTTTTTCATAAAACTATGTACATCCGGCTGCGCACCGTGGTAAATGATATCGCCCTGCTCGGCCCATTTCGCTACCTGTTCTTCATAACCAAATTCACAATTGCCAATCACATGAAACTCCGCCTGCGGATATTGTTTGCGAATAATCCGAGCTGCATCTACATATTCATGGATACCTTTATCCTTCATGATTCGGGCTACAAAAAGAAATTTGGGTGGTTCATTTTCTGCTGGATATGGTTCCAAGGTATTTGCTTCCAAATTCACCCCCGAGCCAGGAATTATCTCCGAACAAGGGAAGCCTATCCCCAAACGAATGAAGGTGCTGCGATTCGTTTTGTTTTGAAAGAACACGCAAGTTGCATGCTTCATTACCCGACGGTAAAGAACTACGATGGTCTTTTGCAACATATTTTTATTATCAAAAACCACTCCTAAACCTGTAATATTCACCAGGTATGGTATGCGTAATAATCTCGCTGCCATCCCGCCATAAATATTGGGCTTAATGGTATAGGTAAGCACACAGATAGGTCGTTTTGCCTTCATCACACGAAAATATTTCATAAAAAGCGCCATTTCCTGAAAAGGATTCTTGCCATGGCGATTAACCGGGATTTCGATAACTTGACAACCAGCTTTTTGCTTATAGGGTAGCAATCTTTTCCCTGCGGGTGATACGATGATGACTTCATAATTCTCTGCCAGCAAGCCTTCAATAATCTCATTACGAAAATTTGCCAAATTCGTGGCAGCATTAACGATAATCATAACTTTACGATTGTGGCGTCGTCTCAATTTGTCATCCCCCGTCACACGTTTTCTTCTCGTTTATAGCATATGAGTCCATAACCAAAGCTAATCAGACAGCCAATGACAAAGCCAATAATTGCAATAAGCATTTTGCGTGGTGCTGCCGGCTTGTCTTCGTCGGGGAGATTGGCGGCGTCGATTATCTGGATATCCATGCTCTCCATGGCTTCCTGGATTTTATCCTGTTCGCACTGCTGGACGAGGCTCAGATATATCTGTTGTTTGATTTTGGCATCGCTTTCGAGCTGGATATAGTTCATCATGGCATCGGGAAGTTTGCCAATTTCGGCTTCTTTCTCAGATTTTTTTGCTTTGATGGCTTCTTCACTGGCAGTAGCGGCACTAGCCTCGGCTTGGGCCACCGCCTGATTCTTGAGGATTTCCATCTGCGCTGCGTTAAGGCTGGCAGCGTTGGAGCCAACGACTGCGCCAACTTCATCGGAAAGTGCCTGCTGGAGCTGGGCTAGCTGATTCTTAGCGGCGATTACATCGGGATGATTATCGGTATATTTCTGACGTAGACCGACGAGTTCGACTTCCTTCGCGACAATCTGCGCACGGATGCTCTGGACGGTGCTGTTATCGTTGATGTTGTAGCTAGCGGCTCCAGCTTTCTGCTCCCCGAGTTTCTGGGTAGCGACGTCGTACTGAGCCTGGGCCGATTTCTGCGCTACCTGCATTTCACCAATGGTTTTGTCATAGGCGTTTAACTGTTCGATAGCGAGCTTTGCCTGGTCACTGGGACTATAGAGCTTATGCTCTTTCTGGAAAGCAGCCAGTTTTGCTGCCGCATCGTCAGCTTCCTGTTTGGCATTTTCGATGCGGTCGTTTAGGAAGGTTACCAAGAGGCTCTGCGTCTGCTGACTGTTCTCGGTCTGCATGGTGAGGAAATTATCCACGACTCCCTGCGAGATTAGCTGAGCTTCTTCTGGCGTACGGCCCGTGGCCGTTACCGTGATGAGATTGGTCTGCTTGGTATTCTCGATTTTGAGGTTCTTCTTGGCAAAGGCCTTTGCATCCGGTTTCTTATCATCCGGCCACTCGATTTCATCGATGATTGGTTCGAGAACACGGCGGCTTTTCATCAGCTCGATGTAATTGAGCGGCGAAGCATTGGAGCTGCTGCCACCAATGTTTATTCCCATAGCGGCAGCCATGGCAGCCGCACCACCGATGTCCTTACCCGCGCTGCGCGTCTGGACGAGGGTTGTCGATTCGTACTGTTTCGGCAAGATAAATGCCGTACCAATCGCCAGTGCCGTACAGCCGGCGACGATACCCCCTACTACCTTCTTTCGCTCCAGCATGATCTGCATGAGTCGTCCCAGGTCAATGCTCTCTTCGTTTTCCATATCGTTACGCTGCTCCTTTTCCTACGGTTCAATTTCATGTAGTTTATACATCTACGAATAAGTGCTATATTTATCAAAAAGTGTACTTTTTGAGACAAGATAATCACAAGGATTATTATAGCATTCACACTGACATATGTCCATTTTTGTTTGTTTTTAGCTCTTTATAAGCCCCAAAAGGCAAAAGATTAAAAGTAAATAAGAAAAATGCACCTTTATCAAAAAGTACACTTTTTGAGACAAAAAACGGCCCTACATCCTAGTGCTATTAGGATGTAGGGCCGTTTCTGGTCTATACGGGTGATATTATTTATCCCTTTCTATAAATTCCAGGCTGGAAATACTCGCCTCCATTTCGTAATCTTTTCCTTGCTTCTCGCCGGTGAAAGAGTAATGCCGGACACCGATGTTCGACTGATTCGTTTCCCCCTGTATGACGTTAAATTTCATACCATCGGCACGGCGAATCCCCGTATCATTTACTTGCAAATTCCTGGCTCGCGATAAATATCCCCAATCAATCAATTTGAAAAGATTTTTGTACTCGCCGATAATCTTTACGATGTATATACAAATGTTGTATAATATAGTTACGGAGGTGTTAGATATGGCACAGGCAACCATTAATCTGCGTATCGATGCGAATTTGAAACGTGAAATGGAAATAATCTGCAAGGCAATGGGCATGAATCTTACGACCGCCTTTACCATCTTTGCCAAAAAGGTTACCAATGAGAGACGTATTCCTTTTGAGATTACAGCTCCCGCAGATCCCTTTTATAGTGAAGAGAACATTGCTAGACTCAAAGAATCCATCTCGCAATTAGAAAAGGGGCACGGAACCATTCATGAGGTTGACTTATGATAAAATCATGGTCGGATGCCGCTTGGGATGATTTTTGCTATTGGCAAAAGCAAGACAAAAAAACGTTAAAACGAATCCTTGCACTTATAAAAGATATTGACCGCAATGGCTATACTGGCATTGGCAAACCGGAACCATTGCGAGCGGATTTGTCAGGCTATTGGAGCCGTCGTATTGATAATGTAAATCGCATCGTCTATAAAATATTGGATGATACCATCTTTATTGCCCAATGCGGCAGTCATTATCGGGATAAATAACAAAAGACGCTGATGAAATGCTTATCCATTTCATCAGCGTCTTTTTCGATATCGTTTATTGAATTAGAGACAAGCCTTATGGCTGAGGTTTACGCGGCCTTTGTCGTCGATTTCAACGACTTTGACCTGCAGCTGATCGCCAATCTGGACGACGTCTTCGACTTTTTCGACACGATGGTTCGAAAGCTGCGAGATGTGGCAGAGTCCTTCCTTGCCCGGCAGCACTTCGACGAACGCACCGAATTTCATCAGACGCGTTACTTTACCAGTATATACCTCACCGACTTCGACTTCGCGGACAATGTCTTCAATCATCTGTTTTGCCTTCTTCATGCCTTCCGCATCAACGGAGGAGATAAAGATATTGCCGTCTTCGTGGATGTCGATTTCGACACCAGTCTCATCGATGATTTTCTTGACAACTTTGCCGCCCGTACCGATGACGTCGCGGATCTTGTCGACTTTGATCTTGATGGTCTCCACGCGCGGTGCATACGGCGAGAGGTCAGCAGCCGGCTCAGCGATGCATTCGAGCATCTTGCCGAGGATGAACGCACGGCCACGTTTTGCCTGCTGCAGGGCCGACGACAGGATGTTGCGGTCGATGCCAGCAACTTTGATATCCATCTGGATAGCAGTAACGCCTTCGGTCGTACCAGCGACCTTGAAGTCCATATCGCCGAGCGCATCTTCCATGCCCTGAATATCGGTGAGAATTGTATAGGCATCGCCCTCTTTGACAAGGCCCATAGCAACGCCGGAAACCGGACGTTTGATAGGAACACCGGCATTCATCAGCGACAGCGTGGAGCCGCAGACCGAGCCCATGGAGCTTGAGCCGTTGGACTCGAGGATTTCCGATACCAAGCGAATCGTATACGGGAATTCTTCCGTGGACGGGATAACCGGTACGAGTGCGCGCTCTGCGAGGGCACCATGACCAATTTCACGGCGGCCCGGGCTGCGGATTGGTTTAGCCTCACCGACCGAATAGCCAGGGAAGTTATAGTGATGGATGTAGTGTTTCTTTGTCTCAGGTCCAAGGCCATCGATAATCTGCTCGTCACCGAGAGAGCCGAGCGTCGTAACCGTAAGAACCTGCGTCTGACCACGCGTGAAGAGACCGGAACCATGCGTGCGCGGCAGCAGGCCAACTTCGCAGCTTACCGGGCGGACTTCTTCGACTTCACGGCCATCCGGACGAATCTTCTCATGGGTAATCATGTGGCGGACAATGGATTTTTCGAGGTCATGCAGTGCCATGGCAATCTCTTTATCCATTTCCGGATAGTCGACGAGGAAGTGCTCCATGACGTCGGCATTGATGTCAGCGATATGCGCATCGCGGTCGAGTTTATCCGGGTTGCGGGTTGCCTCGTCAAGACGGTCTTTGGCGTAATCGCTGATAGCTTTTTCGAGCTCTTCCGGCACCGTAAACAGTTTGACTTCGCGTTTTTCCTTGCCGCAAGCCTGCTGGATTTCTTCCTGCCAAGCGACGATGCGCTGGATTTCCTTATGACCATAGAGGATAGCATCGAGGATGACGTCCTCTGGCAGTTCGTTGGCACCAGCCTCAACCATCATGACGGCGTCTTTCGAGCCGGCAACGGTCAAGTTCAGCGTCGAAACCTTGCGCTGTTCTTCAGTCGGGTTGATGACGAACTCGTCATTGACGCGGCCGACGCGGACACCGGCAATCGGGCCCATAAACGGAATATCCGAAACCGTCAGCGCTGCCGAAGCACCAATCATAGCCGCGAGCTCCGGAGCATTGTCCTGCTCTACCGACAGAACCGTAGCGACAATCTGGACGTCGTTGCGGAATCCTTTCGGGAACAGCGGACGAATCGGACGGTCGATAAGACGCGCGCAGAGAATGGCGTCGCTCGACGGACGGCCCTCGCGTTTGATAAAGCCACCCGGAATCTTGCCGGCAGCGTACATCTTTTCCTCATAATCAACCGTCAGCGGGAAGAAATCTACCCCCTCGCGCGGTTCAGCGGAAGCCGTAGCCGTAACCAGCACAACCGTATCGCCATAGCGAACCAGTGCCGCACCATTTGCCTGTTTCGCCATTTTGCCGTTCTCAATGACGAGCTTGCGGCCACCCAGTTCCATTTCGAAACTCTGCATGAATCTATTCCTCCTAGTATGTTAGTACGATAATTATTTCCAACGTAATGTATCTTGTTCGACGTATTTGGGAATAATCCTTTATGGTAAAGTAAAAAAAGCGGGAATAAACCCGCTTTTTTATCAGGAATCGCCTGTTAATTAGCCAATCGTAGCGCGGATGCCGAGCTTAGCGATGATGGAACGATAACGCTCGATGTCCGTCTTGTAGAGGTAGCTGAGGAGACGGCGACGATGACCAACCATTTTCAGCAGGCCACGACGGGAATGATGATCCTTTTTGTGCTCCTTCAGATGGTCCGTGAGGTACTGGATGCGAGCCGTGAGAACAGCGATCTGTACTTCCGGCGAACCCGTGTCACCCTCGTGAACGGCATACTTCTGCATGATTTCCTGTTTTGCTTCCTGAGTTAACATGTGAAAACTCCTCCTATAAATAAAATATTAGCCATCAGCTAAGGGTGCGTCGGAGTACTTCGCAAGCTGAGCTGAGGTCCTATGGTGAAAAATCACCTTTGCTAGTATAGCATAAATACGCGTGTTTTGTAAATGCCTGCGGCAAAAAAACGCCAGCATTATTCGTTACTCGATTGCACGCCAGTAACTCTGCGCGTTTTCTTTATCGCGGTGCATTTGGGCGACCAGTGCGTCGATACCGTTAAATTTCTTCTCCTCGCGCAACTTGCCAAGAAAACGTACCTCGATGACTTTATCGTAGATGTTCTGGTTAAACTGCTGGATGTTTACCTCGAGCCGGCGGTTGCAGCCTTCAAAGGTCGGATTCGTGCCGATGTTGGCAAGGCCGGCGTAATGCTTGCCATCGTAAACGACTTCACAGGCGTAGACCCCGTTCGGAAGCATGACCCGTTCATCGGGGATGGCAAGATTGGCCGTAGGAAAGCCCAAAGTCCTCCCCCGTTTGTCGCCATGAATTACGCGGTCAACGACCGTAAAGGGATAACCCAAAAAGTCATTTGCCTCGGCCAGATTTCCGAGATCGAGAAGCGCGCGGATGCGCGTACTGCTGACTGGTCTGCCATCCCGCAGGATTGCCTGACAGACTTCGGCTGTAAAGCCGTAGTCTTTGCCCTCGCGGAGCAATTGGCGCTGCGTACCTTTGCCTTTGGCGCCAAAGGTGTAATTAGGGCCCGTCACCACATAACGAGGCGCAAAATACGATTTTAACATGGCCAGAAATTCTTCGGGGCTTTTGGCCGCAAAGTCTTTCGTAAACGGAATCGATACGAGCGCATCAACACCGATTTCAGCGAGGCGGCGCTGCCGAAGCAAATTGTTGCCAATCTGTTTCGGCAAGGCGATGGGAGCAATGACGGACATCGGATGATTGCTGAAGGTAAACACCACGGCCGTTCCATCGATTGCACGAGCCAGCTCTACCGCCCGGCGAATGATACTCTGATGCCCGATGTGCACGCCGTCAAACATGCCTAACGCCACGACAATATTTTGATATTCCTTGCTCAAAGCAGTAAGCTTCGAGTAAATTTTCATGATATCACCTGTTTATAAAGAAATTTCCATCGATATATTATAACGCCATTGTCCCAATTTTGCCAAGGGCAAAACGGAAACAATGGCGTTTGATCAGTCGGTATTGAGTTCGGTAACATCGGCGAGATAAACGTAATAGACGTATTCCGTCCCGTTAAATACCTTGTAGCCCACATCGGCCACATGGCGGATGGCACCATCTTTGCGGATAATGTCGTAGTCGATATAGTCGAGGTTGTCGCCCGACTCCTGCTGCTGGGCCTCAATAGACTGCTGCACGGCAAAGACGTCTTCGACATGAACCATCGTTTTAAAGGACCCGCCGACAAACTGCATAAACTCGGCTACCGTTGAGCAGCCAAAAATAGCTGCCGTATCGGCATCGGCATAAATGATTTGTTCATCAAAGCCAGCCCGATAGACAAAAAAGCCGCATAGGCAACCAAGCTGCTCATATTTCTCACGAAACGCTTCGAGTGCGTCGTGATGGACGTAGCGGTCTTTTTCAAGTAACACCTCTTCAATGGTATCGTAGAGTTTATCGATCTCAAATGGTTTGGGCACATGGGCATTCATTCCGGCCAATACGGCACGGTGCTTATCTTCATCGAAGGCATTGGCCGTCATGGCGATAATCGGGATTCCAGTCTGATAGGGCTTCGGCAGTTTCCGGATCTTGCGCGTTGCCTCATACCCATTGAGCCTTGGCATTTGGATATCCATGAGGATCAAGTCGTACTGTCCCTCCGCAGCCGCTGCCATCATCTGCACGGCAATCTCGCCATCGGCTGCATGTTCAACGTCAAAGCCTTTCTCGCTTAGAATCGCCATAGCGATTTCGGCATTGAGCTCGTTATCCTCGGCCAGCAGGATTCGCATGCCACGGAATTTCGTGTAATCCCGGACGACGTTTTCCTGTTTGCCAGCGTACACAACGCGCTCGGTAATGCGGAACGGGAAAGTTACAACAAAGGTCGTTCCTTTGCCAAGCTTGCTGGACACTTCAATGGTCCCGCCGAGCAAATCGACGAGTTCCTTGACGATCATCATGCCAAGGCCCGTGCCCATAATGCCGCTCTGTGTCGTCGTCTTCTCGCGGGAAAAGGCTTCGTAAAGATGCGGCAGAAATTCTTCCGGCATGCCCATGCCGGTATCGGCTATCGTAATCTGATAGAAGGCCACGCCCTCCTTAACGGACGGAATCTCGCGGATATCCATCGAGACGCTGCCGCCAGCCGTGGTGTATTTATAAGCATTGCTTAAAAGATTCAGCATGATTTCGCGGAACTTGGTAAAATCCACGAGCAAGTCTTCATGCTTGACGTCGAGCGTATGCGAAAACGTCAGATTCTTTTCGCGCATCTGCGTTTCAAAAACCGAGCAAATCGCATGATAAATCTCGCGGGCATTGCCATAGGATTCGTCAATCGTCGTCTTACCGCTTTCAATGCGGGCCATTTCGAGAACATTGTTGATAAGCGACAGCAAAAACTCATTGGATGCCTGGATTTTTTTCAGATACTCCCGTACCTGTTCCTTGTCGTCAAGATTTTTTTCGATGAGATTCGTGAAACCGATAATGGCATTCATCGGGGTACGGATATCGTGCGACATGTTAAAAAGGAACGCTGTCTTGGCTTTGTTGGCCGCATTCGCCGCATCTCTGGCAATTTCGAGTTCGTCATTGAGCACGCGGATTTCTTCGAGCTGGGCTTCCTGTGTCTCGTAAGCTTCGGCCAGCTGGCGGCGCCGCTCCTGAATCTCATCCTGCTTTTTCTTTTCCTTCTCGACAATATCACTGACATCACGGCAGCCATAGAAAAAGGCAACGTTGTCGTTCTCGTCAATAATGCGCGAATACGTCCCCTGATAATAACGCCGTCGTTCGCATTCATCTACGAGCATAAAATTGATATGATACAAATTGCCGTTTTTCGTTTTTTCCATCAAGGAATCGATGGCGACATCGCGTTTTATCCGGGCACGGTCCTCGGGGATAATATACTTTTCACAAAGATTTTCAATGAACTCCTCATACGAGCCGCCATCGAATGCGGCGAGTTCCTCGTTGGCATTTTCCGCTTTACCGTCATTGCGGACGACTCGTATGCTATGATTCAAGGCGTCAATAATATAAGTCGTCAAAAATTCCTGCGCGAGCACTTTATACATTTGCCGCTGTAATTCGAGCTGTTTCTGCTCGGTAACATCCGTGATAATTCCAGCGGCCAGCCACGGATAACCGTCCTGATTCCGAAGTTTGCGCACAGCAATATGAAACCAGCGGGCAATATTATCCTTGCGCCACATGCGAAATTCGATATGAAAAACAGCGCCATTCTGCCGGCAATGATCGACTTCCTCGATATGTTTAAAAATGCGTCCCCGGTCTTCGGGCAAAACATAATCGAGCCAATGCATCATAACCTTGGTAAATTCCGCATCATCTTCATAGCCCAGCATGACTTTGAAAGAATCACTCCAGGACATTTTGATGATATTGCCCTGCTCATCATACCCAATCTTCCATTTTCCGGTATTGCGCGCCGAATAAAGCACCTCAAAAGGATTTTCATTGGCTAGCATATTTAAAAAGCTATCACTGGTCTTTTCGATTTTGTCGTTAAATTTATCCATGATTCAGCCCATCCCATCGCGATAGAACTCTTACGGACATCTTTCGTTTTCTTAGGTAAAAAATTAGACAAAACTAGCGAAATTCCTTTTTATGGCGCAAAAAAGACCCGACTCCCATGAGAAATCGGGTCTATCGTTATGTTATTGCTTTAACACCTTGACGGGAACGACTTCCATCGTTGACCGGTCAAAACGGCCAATGCCGATGAATTTGCCGCTGGCATAGACTTTTAATGTGTCATGCTCCGGAATATGCTTCCGCTCGCCGGTCGAAAGGCCATTACAAAAAGCCTTTTCGCGCAGCGGATTCAAATCATAGCGCTCCAGATGACTCAAAAAATTTGACGGGTCAAGCAAAGCGTTTATCCCCTGCTCCTGGAATTCTTCCAAGGTCAGTGCATCTTCCAGGCGAAAATCCCCCACGCGGCGGCGCACGAGAAAGGCCATTGTCGCAGGAATGCCAAGCGCGGCGCCAATATCGGCACAAAGGCTGCGGATATAGGTGCCCTTGGAGCAATCCGTATCGATAAGGATTGTATCGGCTCGCTGAGCGAGCAGCTCTAACCGATGAATCATGATTTCCCGCGACGGTATCTCGACGCTTTTGCCTTCGCGAATCAAGTCACAAGCCCGGCGGCCGTTAATCTTGATTGCTGAGTGCGCGGGCGGCACCTGCGTGATGCGGCCCGTAAACTTTTTCAGCACAGCCTCAATTTGTGCTGCCGTTGGCGGTACAAAATCCGTCATGGATTCGATGATTTCCCCGGTGTCATCGCCACTATCCGTGGCAATGCCCAGCTTTACCTCGGCCCGATAGGTTTTATCAGCCAATTCGAGGTATTCAATCAGGCGGGCTGACTGGCCGACGGCAATTGGCAGGACACCTGCGGCGGCAGGATCAAGAGTTCCCGCATGACCAACGCGTTTGATGTGCAGTACGCGCCGCACGAAGCCGATGACATCATGGGAGCTCATGCCTGGTGGTTTTAAGATATTTAAAAAACCGCCGATTTCGGGATTCACCGGAAATTCCGGTCGTCTCTCCCTCATGCTTGCTGCTCCAGAGCGTCATTGATTGCCGCCAAAAGTTCGGCCTTTGCCTCGGCAAACGGCTTTTTAATGGCACAGCCAGCCGCGCGGACATGACCACCGCCGCCAAACTTCGTGGCAATCTTCGTGACGTCCAGGCCCTTTGAGCGCATGCTGACGCGGCAGCTGTCCTTTTCCTTTTCCTTTAGCACGACGGCAAGCTCCGTGCCATCGATGACGCGAATCATATCGATAAGTCCCTCAGTGGATTCGAGTGCCTCAATCGTTGCAAAATCAAGGAAGACGCCAACCGCCCTGCCCTCATGGAACAGTTCGATATGCTGCATAGCATCGGCCAGCCCCTTGACGCTTTCATACGGCTTGCGCTCAAGCGCCTCGGAAATGATATTCGGCTCGACACCAGCTTCTATCAATTCCGCCCCGGCCCGCATGGTCGCCGGCGTCGTATTGGAGTAACGGAACCAGCCGGAATCCGTTGCTAGCCCCGTATAGAGGCACATGGCGCATTCCTTCGTGAAGGTTCCCTCCATTTCTTTTACCAGTTGATAGATTATTTCTGCGGCAGCTGCACAAGTTCCATCGAGATAGAGCATATCGGCCGTATCATCATTGGTGATGTGATGGTCGATGTTAAGGACCGGCGCTTTGACCACTTCGCTGACTTTGCCGATGCGGTCAAGACTCACATCGAGCGCGACCAGCAGGTCGGCTTCGATGCTCTGTCCCTCTTCCGGTTTCCCTATATGCTCATATCCCGGCAATACATCAAATATTGCCGGGATATCATCATCGATGAGAACCTGCGCCTCTTTGCCAAGCTCCTGCAAAAAATGCATCAATCCGAGCGACGAGCCGATAGCATCGCCATCGGGATTCGTATGCGCCGTGATGATAATTTTCTGCGCCGCTGACAATTTAGCCGCAGTTTCCCTCAATGAAATTTTCATGTATTTTTATTGCTCCTCAGTCGGATTCGCTTTTTCTTCCTCGTCTGCTTTGATTTTAATCAGCAGTTCCTGGATATGCGCACTGTAATCAAGCGACTTATCCAGCGCGAAAGAAAGCTCCGGCGTGAAGCGCAGGCGGATGCGTTTGCCGATTTCGCGGCGGATGAACCCGAGACTGCTCGTAAGTCCAGCCCAACAATCCTTAACCTGCTGCTCGCTGCCCATGAGGCTCACGTAGATTTTTGCTTCCCGGAGGTCCCCCGTACACTCGACGGAAGTAACCGTCACAAACCCAATGCGCGGGTCTTTCAACTCCTGCAGGATAATCTGGCTGATTTCCTGCTTCATGAGCTCCTGTACTTTTTCTACTCGAAGCTGACTCATCGGCACACGCCCCCTTTATCGTTCGTCGTAATTATCAATCTTCCATCTCTTTCTTGGCTTCTGCCTGTGCCTTGCGTTTCTCAGCAGCTGCCTTGTTGGCCTCGGCGATAGACGTAGCAATCTCTTCCATCGTGTAAGCCTCGATGATGTCGCCTTCCTTGAAGTCGCGGAAATCGACAATCGAGATACCGCACTCATAGCCCTCGCGGACTTCCTTGACCTCATCCTTGAAGCGGCGCAGCGAATCGATTTCGCCATCGAACACTTCGATGTTGTCGCGGATGATACGGATTTTCGAGTTGTTGCAAATCTTGCCTTCGAGGACATAAGAACCAGCAACGAGAGCCTTCGAGAACTTCATGACCTGACGGATTTCGACGCGGCCCTGAACGACCTCTTTGTATTTCGGCTTGAGCATGCCGCTCATAGCGTCTTTGACATCGTTGAGTGCATCGTAGATGACGCGGTAGGTGCGGATGTCGACATCCTCAGTGTCAGCTACCTTGCGCGCATTGGCATCCGGACGGACGTTGAACGCGATGATGATAGCATTAGCAGCCGAAGCGAGCATGACATCGGACTCGTTGACGGCACCGACACCAGAGTGAACGATGGAAACGCGAACCTCGTCGTTCTTGTTGAGTTTGAGGAGCGAACCGCAAAGTGCCTCGACCGAACCCTGAACGTCGGCTTTGACGACGATGTTGAGGTCCTTGATTTCGCCTTCCTGAATCTGCTGGAACAGCGCATCGAGGGAAACCTTCTTGCTCTTCATGAGCTGGTTGCGCTCGCGCTCTACGCGGGCTTCCGCAATGCTGCGGGCCTGTTTCTCGTCGAGGACAGCCAGGATATCGCCGGCAGCCGGTACATCGTTGAGACCAAGGATCTCAACCGGAACGGACGGGCCAGCCTTCTTGACGTTGTTGCCGCGGTCGTCGGTCATTGCACGGACCTTACCGTAAGTCGTGCCGCAAACGATGGAATCACCGATGCGCAGCGTACCGCTCTGAACGAGAACCGTAGCCACCGTACCACGGCCTTTATCGAGTTTTGCCTCGATGATTACGCCGCGAGCCTCACGGTTCGGGTTAGCTTTGAGCTCCTCGACCTCAGCGACGAGCAGGACGTTTTCGAGAAGGTCATCGATACCCATCTGTTTCTTGGCCGAAACCGGAACCATGATGGTATCCCCGCCGTATTCCTCCGGCACGAGACCATGCTCCATGAGTTCCTGTTTGACGTGGTCCGGATTAGCGCCCGGTTTATCAATCTTATTGATAGCCACGATGATAGGAACCTCAGCGGATTTGGCATGGTTGATAGCCTCGATGGTCTGCGGCATGACACCGTCGTCAGCAGCGACGACGAGGATTGCGATATCCGTAATCTGGGCACCGCGCGCACGCATAGCCGTGAAGGCCTCATGACCCGGGGTATCGAGGAAGACAATCTTCTTGCCCGAGCAGTTGACCTGATAAGCACCGATGTGCTGCGTGATACCGCCAGCCTCGTGCGTCTGCACATGCGTGTTGCGGATGCAGTCGAGGAGCGACGTCTTACCATGGTCAACGTGACCCATGACCGTTACGACCGGCGGACGGAGTTTGAGGGATTTCGGATCGTCCTCGATCTCCGGGATTTCCGTTGGGTCTACATCTGGCGGCAGTTCCTCACAGGTAACGCCGAACTCCGAAGCAACGAGTGCTGCCGTATCGAAGTCGATTTCCTGGTTGATGGTTGCCATTACGCCCATCATGAAGAGCTTCTTGACGACTTCGGCAGCCGTGTAGCTCATCTTCGAAGCGAGGTCTTTTACTGCGATGCTCTCCGGCAGCTTGATGTGCTTCGGACGAGCGATCTCGACCTTCGGTGCCGGCTGCTGGTTGCCGCCACGGCGGTTGTTGCGGCCATTGCGGCGATTGTTGCGGTCGCCTCGATTGTTGCCGCCACGGTTATTGCGCTCATTGCGATTGTTGCGGTCGTTACGTTTGTTGCCGCGTTCGTTGCGGTCATTGCGCTCATTACGGTCGTTACGGTCGTTACGGTCGTTGCGGCCGCCGTTGTGATTTCCCCCATGATTCTGGCTGCTTTCCGTACGGCGTTCCCCATTGTTATGGGCGCCATTGCCGCCATTGTTATGGTTATGGTTGTGGTTGTGGCTGTTGTTGTTATGCGAATTGTTCTGCTTCTCCGCATGAGCCGCCTGTTTCGGCTGCTCTTTTTTTACTGGAGCAGCTTTTGGCTGACTCTTGGCAGCTGGTGCCGATTTCTTCTCGAAATGTGCTTTGATTGCGTTACGTTCTTCGTCACCGACACTGCTCAGATGATTTGCCACTTTATAATTACCTTTCTTCAGGATATCCAGTACTACTTTGCTCTCCGTATGGAACTCTTTAGCCAATTCAAAAACTCTGTATTTGGACATCAATCCACCCCCGATTATATCATAGCGATTCCTCCATAAGCTGGTGCAGTTTCTTGGCAAAACCCGCGTCAGTAAGTGCGGCAGCGGCCCGGTATTCTTTCCCGAGGCAGCTTCCGAGCACTTCGCGGTTAAGCCCTTCTGCATAAGGAACCTCATATCTATTTGCTAAACCTATGTAGGTCTTTTTCGATTCATCAGCTGCATCTGCGGCAATCAAAAGATATACTGCCTGTTTTTTCTTCATCGCCTGCTCAACGGCAAACGAACCGGAAACAATCCGGCGCGCCCGCTGGGCCATGCTCAAAAGATTGGTGATGCGCTGTTCATTTGTAAATGCCATAGTTATTCCTCTGTCCGAACCGTCGCAAGGTTCTTGAGCTGCTGCTCGAGCTCCTCATAAACGGCAGGATCGATAGCATTCTTGAAGGAACGCTCGAGGCCGTGATTCTTACGAGCGGCCTCAAAGCACTCCTGCTTTGGACAGATATACGCCCCGCGGCCGGCTTTCTTGCCCGTGGTATCCACAGAATACTCGCCTTCCGGACTGCGTACAATACGAATTAGTTCCTTTTTCGGATGACTTTCCTGGCACCCCAGGCACATCCGCTGCGGAATTTTCCTCGTTTTCAAAATCATTCACCCTCTGCCGTGAAAGACTCATCGCTCTCGACCTCGACTTCGTTCATGTTGGCATCAAGCTGTTCATCAGCAGCCTGAGACTCACTCTTGATATCGATTTTCCAGCCGGTAAGTTTGGCGGCCAGGCGTGCATTCTGGCCCTCTTTGCCGATGGCCAGCGAGAGCTGATAATCCGGAACGACAACGCGGGAGACTTTCTCCTCTTCGTTGACGGCAACCGATACAACCTTAGCCGGGCTCAGTGCATTGGCAATGAACTTGGCCGGGTCTTCGCTCCATTTAACAATGTCGATTTTCTCGCTGCCGAGTTCATCGACAATTGCCTGAACGCGCATGCCGCGGTGACCGACGCAGGAACCAACCGGATCGACATCCTCATCCTTGGACCAAACGGCAATCTTCGAGCGGTTGCCCGGTTCGCGGGCAACCGACTTGATTTCTACAATGCCTTCCTGAATCTCCGGAACCTCGAGCTCAAAGAGGCGCTTCAAAAGGCCTGGATGCGTACGGGAAACGACAATCTGCGGGCCCTTGTTGGTCTTTTTGACTTCGACGATATAGGCCTTGATGCGATCGCCATGCTCATAGCTTTCCGTCGGAATCTGCTCAGCCGGCGTGAGTACCGCTTCCGTCTTGCCAAGGTCAATGAAGACATTGCGGTTTTCGATGCGCTGAACAAGGCCCGTCAGGATATCGCTCTCGCGGCTCTGGAATTCTTCGTAAATAATCCCACGCTCTGCCTCACGGATGCGCTGTACAACAACCTGTTTTGCCGTCTGGGCAGCAATGCGGCCGAAGTTAGCCGGCGTTACCTCGATTTCGATAACATCGCCAACTTCGTAATCCGGACGAATCGTGCGAGCCTGAGCCAGCGAAATCTCCGTAATCTCGTCTTCCGTATCCTCGACAACCGTCTTGATTGCGTATACGTGATAATGCCCCGTCTCGCGAGAAAGCGTAACACGGACATTCTGGGCCGAACTGAAGTTGCGCTTGTACGCAGAAATCAATGCTGCCTCGATAGCTTCAAACAGCACCTCTTCATCGATGCCCTTCTCCTTACCGAGCTCACGCAGTGTCTCTAGGAACTCCTGTCCATTATCCTTCGCTTTCGTTGTTTTTCTTGCCAAAATCTTATCCTCCCAATTATAAAAGGCCTTTGGTTACAGCCTTAAAAATCAATATGCAGGCGAATCTGCGCTGCCTTCGAAAGTTCTACCACCGTAGAATCGTCCAGCGTAATGGCTTTGCCATCAAAGCCGGTCAGGACTCCAGTCAATTCCTTTTTGCCATCCATTGGCGCATAAAGGGAGACATCAACCTTCTTGCCCTGCTCGCGCTCATAGTCGCGCGGCTTGCGCAGTACGCGGTCAATTCCCGGTGATGATACCTCCAGGATATAGCTGTCCGGAATCGTGTTTTTCTCGTCCAGCACTGCTTCCAGCTTTTCGCTGAGCTCCTGACAATCCTCGATATCAATGCCACCGTCTTTATCGATGTAGACACGCAGATACCAGTCGGTATGCTCTTTGACGTACTCGACATCAACGAGCTCTACGACATCCTGTCCCGCTAAAAGTTCAGCTGCCATAGCCTCTACTGCCTCTTCGATATTCTTCGCTGCCATACATCCACCTCCCAATAAAATCTGTTTCCATACATACGATTAAAGAGTGGGTTTGCACCCACTCTTTAACATAAGATAACTTAAATTAACTTTTAATAGTATAACACGCGCCAGGCCTTGTGTAAAGGGCTTTTTATGCTTTGCGCGAAAGCTTTTCGCCGCCATCAATGGAAATGTGTGGCTCTACATAGGTGTTATTCTCCCAATAACCGCCTTCCCACTGAATGAACATATCATGCTCGCCGTTTGCTTCAAGAATGACATAATGCCCCGAGCCCGGATTCGTATTCGTGATTCCGTAGGTACGGATGATACGGCAGCTGTTAATGACGCCCGGCTGGATGTTTACGACGAAATGGCCATCTTTGTCATACCATTTCCCCGTGAAGGACTGTTCTGCCGATGCGGCACTGGCCGTAGAAACCATGCCCCAATCCGGTGCCACATCGGACACCGCACCAAAAGAAAGTACCGATACTGCCACTGCTGCCGCTACACAAAAACGTTTCATAATATATACCTCCTAGTGTTGATATATATGTTATTCGCGGGACTTAGGCAATATCCTTCTTTTTTCTTTAGCCCATGGCCACAACATAACGGCTTTGTACGGCATCCATCATCTTTTCATAGCAGGCAAAGAGATTTTCGAGAACCGTCAGGCTCTCATCGTACTCGCGGCGGCCAAACATATTGCGGATTTCCTGCCGGGCGGCAATGTTGTCATCGTCGTAGATGTCCAATAGCAGCCGCATGCTGACGCGATGCCCCGAACTCCGGTCACTGCTCAATTTGTTAAGCAGCAGGCTGTAAAGGACTTTGAGCCGTTCGGTAAAATCGTGAAGACCCTTTGCCGGATAGCGCTTGAAGTGAATCGAAATGATTTGACCAGTCAATAATTTAAGCTCCTCCCACTTGTCATCATCGAACACCCAGTCATCACGCAGCCGCAGGTCTTTCTCAATAAATGCGTACGCACGCATACGCTCGGTCCAAGAGGTCGACAACAGCCATCGATAAAACCTTTCCACAAAACCCCCTCACTTTCTTAGTGCTCTTCTGCAGAATCCTTATCGATTCCAGTTCCACCTGAATTGGTTGCTGTCTTCTAGTTCTCTAGACCTATTATACTGTATTTTTTTAATATTCGCAATATGGTCAGGATGTATACACCGCCCATACATCGGCCAGGTTTTGTAAAAAAAATCACTCTCCGCTGCCGGTGGCTTTAGAGAGTGATTTATCCTTGTATTTATGCTTTGGTTATTGGCGCATATTTCTGCATGAGACCTTTAACGCCCTGCCCTGGGAAGGCAATCTTGAGCTCGACTTCTTCGCCGCTGCCCTTGACCGATACCACGGTGCCGACGCCCCATTTGCCATGGCGCGCCTTATCGCCGACTTTCCACTGGATGCTCGTGTCCGGACGAATGACGCCGCCGCTTGGCTGTACGTTGACGTTCTTCTTCTGCAGAGACGCCATCGCCTCGAGCGCCGACTGCGGTTTGCCACGGAAATGAACGCCATTTCCCATCTGGTTGGCACTGGGCTTGAAGCTCATAAAGCCGCTCTGCTGCTGGGCGCCATAATGGTTGGCATTGGCAAAGCCATAGGCATTGGCCCTGGCTACCAGCCGTTCCACATAATCGTCAGGAATCTCCTGCAAGAACCGCGACGGCGGAAAAGCATTGGACTTGCCATAAATCGTACGCTGACGCGCATTGGTCAGATAGAGCTTGCGCTCGGCACGGGTAATGCCGACATAACAGGTGCGGCGTTCCTCCTCAATCTCATTTTCATCCATAAGCGTGCGCGAATGCGGGAAAAGCCCCTCTTCCATGCCAATCATGAACACAATCGGAAATTCGAGTCCCTTGGCCGAATGAAGCGTCATGAGTGTGACGCGGTCGTCTTCCATGTCCGCATTGTCAATATCAGAAACCAGTGAGAGCTGTGACAGGAACGTCTCGAGATTCGGGTTGTCTTCCGTCTTTTCAAAGTCTTTGGCCACGCCGATGAACTCGCGCAAGTTTTCAATACGCGACTCGTTCTCGGGCTTATTTTCCGACTTGAGTTCCGCCAGATAGCCAGACTCTTCGAGCACCTTATCGATGAGGTCGTCAAGATGCATATTGGCCTGATAGCCCATAAACTGGAAAATAAACGTCGAGAAAAGCTCAAGTGGTTTCTTGACGCGGGCCGTTATCCCCGGAATCGAATCGAGCACCTCCGGATTGGAGATAACATCGAACAGCGACAAACCATTTTCATCGGCATAAGCCGTAAGTTTTGCCAGCGAAGTTGCACCGAGGCCGCGCTTTGGCACATTGATGATGCGCAAGAGGCTCACCGTATCGAGCGGGTTATAAATCACGCGCAGATAGGCAAGAATATCCTTGATTTCCTTGCGGTCGTAGAACTTGAGGCCGCCGACCATCGTATAGGGAATCCCTGAGCGCATGAACATTTCCTCGATGACACGCGACTGGGCATTCGTGCGGTACAAGATGGCCATATCGCCATACGACGCATTGAAGATGGTCTTCTGCTTGGAAATCGTCGTGGCGATAAACTGTGCCTCATCGCGCTCGTCACGGGCCTCGTAGCTCGTAATCTTCTCGCCCGTCGCATTTTCGGTCCAGAGGTTTTTCTTCTTGCGGTTGATATTATGCTCAATGACCGCATTGGCTGCCGCCAAAATATTTTTGGTAGAGCGGTAGTTCTGCTCGAGTTTAATCGTCTGCGCTTCCGGATAATCCTGCTCGAAATCCATGATGTTGCGGATATCGGCACCGCGCCAGCCATAAATCGACTGGTCGGCATCACCGACGACACAGAGATTGTGATGCTGCGCGGCGAGAATTTTCGTCAGCTGGTACTGGGCGCCGTTGGTATCCTGATACTCATCGACGAGAATGTATTTAAAGCGGCGCTGGTATTTCGTGCGGATTTCCTCATTTTCCTCGAGCAGGACAACCGACACCATCAAGAGATCATCAAAGTCGAGCGCGTTGTTGGTGCGAAGTTTCTGCGCATAGAGTTTATAAACTTCCGCGACCTTTTTCTGGTAGAAGTTATCGGCATCGCGCTCCATGGCCTTGGGGCCCATCATCTGGTTTTTCGCATTGGAAATCGCATTTTGGATAGCGCTCGGCGCATATTGCTTCGGGTCGAGATTGAGCTCTTTGAGGCAGTCCTTGATAACTACCTGACTGTCGCTGGAATCATAGATGACAAAGTTTTTCTTGTAAAGGTCTGTCGCCTCAATCTCGCGGCGCAGGAAACGGGCACAAAAGGAATGGAACGTACTGAGCCAAACATCTTTTGCTCCCTCGCCAATCATGCGGTCGACACGCTCACGCATCTCGGTGGCAGCTTTATTGGTAAACGTGATGGCCAAAATGTTCCAGGGCTGTACCCCCTGCGCCAGCAAATTGGCAATCTTGCAGGTAAGTACCTTCGTCTTTCCTGAACCGGCACCGGCCATAATCAAAAGCGGACCGTCCGTATGCTTTACTGCTTCTGTCTGCGCGGGATTCAAACCTTCAAAAATATCCAAAATGTCCTCCTGTATCCTAAACCTACGGAATAATAAGCCTTCCCCATACGGGGAAGGCTTTAATTGCTATCGTATTGTACCCTGCCTTAGTTGGCGATGCGTTTTACTGCCTCGGAAAGTGGCGGGATAATCTGCTTCTTGCGGCTCATGACGCCCGGCAGATAAACATGGGTGCCACTGGCATCCTTCTTGAAGGCCTCGCCGATAAGCGTCTTCGGCGAACCAGCGTACAAGAGATACGTTGCCTCTTCGAGGATATCCGTAACCATGACCAGGCTCATGTCGAAGCCCTCTTTTTCGCAGATATTCGTCATAGCTTCGATCATCTGCGGCTCCAGGTCCATAACTTCTTTCGGGTCCATAACCGAAATCTGGCTGACAATAATGCGGTAGTCACCAATCTGGAATTCCTTGAGGTCGTTCTTAGCAATTTCGACCGGTGTCATATCGCCAATGCCCGAACCGGCTTTGAGCATAGCCATGCCGTACTCGTTAATGTCAACGCCAGCGATTTCAGCCAGGCGCTCCGCCGTCTTCTTGTCGTATTCCGTGCAGGTCGGGGACTTGAACAGAACCGTGTCGGAAAGGATAGCCGAAAGCAAGAGGCCGGCAATCGAAGCTGGGATTTCGACATCGTTCTGCCAATGCATGTTGGCAACAATCGTCGCCGTGCAGCCAACCGGCTCAGCATGCGTGTAAATCGGCTCGCTCGTCTGGATGCCACCGAGGCGGTGATGGTCGATAATCTCGACAATCTTAGCTTCCTCAATGCCTTCAACGGCCTGGCCGCGCTCGTTATGGTCGACGAGAATGACCTGCTCACGCTCCGGCATAACCATGTTGTCACGGGAAATGATGCCGACAAGACGGCCATTTTCGATAACCGGATAGTTGCGGTAATTCGTCTCTTCCATTGCACCCTTGATATCCGAGAGCATGTCGAGCGGCTTGAAGCAAACCGGGTCAGCATGCATGATACGGCGGATTGGTACGCACTGGTTAATCAGGCGGGCAATCGTATAGGTGTCATACGGCGTCGACAGGACGAAGGTGTTCTGTTTCTCAGCCATTTCCAGGACTTCTGCACACACGCGGCCGCTGCCCGTGATAATCATGCAGGAAACGCCCTGTTTTACGATATCAATCATCGTCTCATCATGACGGTCACCGACGAGAACGATGTCTTTCTTATCGATAACTTTCTTGATGGTCTCAATGCTGCCAGCTGCAATGCGGACACTGCCCTCGATGAAAGCGCCTTCATCTCCGGCAACGAGCACTTCACTGTCCGTAGCGGCGATGATATCACGATAGCGCACGCGCATCTCCGAAAGATTCTGCATCGAAAGTTCCTGGAAGTAGCGCTTCGCAAGATCCGAAACCGTGACGATACCAACGAGCAGCCCCTTGCTGTCCGTTACCGGAACCGATTTGAGCTCATGCTCGCGCATGACTTCGCCCAGATGACGCAGCGTATCATGCTGTTTTACCACAATCTTGCAATCCATCGTGATGTCTTTTACGCGCGGGTAAAGATCCGTCAGCAGCAGCGGCTGCTCAACCTTGAAATATTCCAGCGCGTATTTCGTCTCAGCATTTACTTTGCCAGCACGAGCCGGAACAACATTCTGTCCCAGCGCCTGCTTCAAGTGAGCATAGCCAATAGCCGAGCAAATCGAGTCCGTATCCGGATTGCGATGTCCGATTGTGTAAATTGGTTTCGTATTCTTCATGGTTTGGAAAAACCTCCTCAAAATATCTAAGCGTGACCTGCGCCACGATTTTTACAAAGTCTAATAAGTATTATAACGCCTTCCGTCTAAACTCGTCTAGTCATTAGAAATAAAAAATCTGCCATAAGCTGGCAAAACCAGACTGGCAGATTGAAAAAACAGATTATTTGACAAGCTCGCCATAAAGTTCCGGACGGCGGTCGCGGAATATGCCCCAGCTCATGCGGTCTTCCTGGCATTTGTCGAGGTCAAACGATACGGTGAGTATCGTCTCGTCGCTGCGGTTGGCTTCAGCGATGATGGCACCGGTGTCGTCGGTGATAAATGACGAACCGTAAAAGCTAAGCGACGACGACTGGCCGCCGTTTGCTTCGCTCGGTTCCACGGTCTCGACGCCGACACGGTTGGCGGCAATGACCGGCACGAGGTTGCAGCCCGCATGGCCCTGCATGCAGCGTCGCCAATGCGGCATGCTGTCCGCGCCTAGGATTGGCTCGGAGCCGATGGCCGTCGGATAGAGCAAGAGCTCGGCGCCTTGTAATGCCATCGCGCGCGCGGCCTCAGGGAACCACTGGTCCCAGCAGATGCCGACGCCAATCCTGCCATAGCGCGTCGCCCAGACCTTAAAACCGGTATTGCCTGGCGTAAAGTAGAATTTTTCCTGATAGTAATGGTCGTCAGGAATATGCGTCTTGCGATAGACGCCGAGCACCTTGCCGTCCGCATCGAGCATCGCAATGCTGTTAAAGAGCCGCGTGCCATCCTTTTCATAGAAACTGATGGGCAGTACGACCTCAAGGTCACGCGCCACCTGCTGAAAATGCTGCACCGCCGGATTTTCCTCGACCGTTGTCGCAAAATCATAGAACTCATACTGCCGCTGCTGGCAAAAATACGGCCGCTCGAAAAGCTCGGGCAGCAGGATGACATTTGCCCCCTGCTTGGCCGCCTGCCGCACCAGCGCATCGGCCTTTTGGATATTTTCCTGTACATCAGCCGTCATCTGCATCTGCACGGCAGCTACGGTCACATTTCGCATCGAATCACCTCGTAAAAATCATACTGCTGGAATCTGCTGGGTCAGGCAATGGAAATTGCCGCCGCCGACGATAACGGCCCGCGCGGGAAGTCCCACGACCTTGCGCGCAGGGAAACACTCCCCTAAGATACGCAACGCCTCAGCGTCCATCGCATCGCCAAACTGCGGCACGATGACCTTGCCGTTGCAGATATAAAAATTGACATAACTTGCCGCGAGCCGTTCGCCGGGCTCGCGCATGTCTTCGCCATCCACAAAGGCAAAGCTAGCCGCCTCTTCGGCGGTAATGCAGACAGGCTGCGCAGGAATCGGCAGCTTATGCACCACAAACTTACGTCCCTTGGCATCCGTTTCCCGTTCAAGAACGGCAAAATCTTCCTGACTAAGCGCATACTGCGGGTCTTTTTCGTCATCGGTCCAGGCCAGCACCACTTCGCCGGGCCGGATAAACGCAAAGACGTTATCGACATGTTCATTGGTTTCGTCGTTATAAATGCCGCGCGGCAGCCAAATGACTTTGGTGACGCCCAGATAGTCCTTGAGTTTCTGCTCAATTTGCGCTTTACTGAGTTGCGGATTGCGGCCGGCGCTTAACAGGCAGGCCTCCGTCACCACGGCCGTGCCCTCGCCATCGACGTGGATAGAACCACCCTCGAGCACGAAATCACTAGCATCGTAGCATTCATCCCCTAATGCGTCTGCCATCAGCGGCGCCGCCGCATCGTCGCGCGCAAAGTCTGGATAGAGACCATCGACAGCGCCGCCCCAGGCGTTAAACCGCCAATTGACGCCGCACCGGCTGCCCTTGTCATCGACGACATAGGTCGGCCCCATATCGCGGGCCCAGGCATCGTCGGTCGGAATCGCCAGATAATGGATATGTTCCTGCGGCAAATGGGAAAGCATTGCCTCGGCCTGCACGCGGTGTGTCTCGTCAACGAGCAGATAGAGTTCCTCCACCGCCGCGATTTCTTCGATGAGACGCACAAAGACCGGCTGCACCTCACGGCCGCCATTGGTCCAGGAACCTGGCCGCACCGGCCAGATCAAAAACGTTCCCAGATGCGGAGCAAATTCCGCGGGCATGTAAAAGCCATCATCTACTGGCGTAGTATTTTTAATCAACATATCACGACAGCCTTCCCTTGAAATCCTCATAGCCGAACTTCTTCACGAGCGTGCAGGCACCGTCTTTATCCATGCGCCAGATAGCCGGCAGCGCCATGCCGTTAAACGTATTGTTCTTGACCATCGAGTAGATGGCCATATCCTCAAAATAGAGCCGGTCGCCACTGACAATTGATCGGTCAAACGAGTAATCGCCAATGATATCGCCCGCAAGACAAGTGCACGAGGACAGCCGATAGGTATAGGCCTTCTCGCCGGCCTCGCCAGCATCTTTGAGCGGCGGCCGATATGGCATCTCGAGCACATCGGGCATATGGCAGGCCGCTGACGCGTCAAGCAGCAGGATATGTGTCCCGTGATTTTCGACGATATCGAGCACCTCGGTCACAAGATAGCCTGCATTGAGCGCCACGGCTTCGCCCGGTTCCAGATAGACCTCGACGGCATATTCCTGCCGCGCCTTCTTGACAAGGTCAATGAGCAATCCTCGGTCATAATCATCACGCGTGATATGATGACCGCCGCCCATATTGAGCCAGCAAATATTATCGCGCACGAGCCAACTGCCAAACTTTTCGCGCACTGCGTCCAAAGTCACGGCTAGTGCCTGGCTGTCCTGCTCGCAGAGCGTATGGAAGTGCAGGCCGCTGAGCAGGTCAAAAAGCTCGGGCGTTTCTTCTACGGCCTTGGCAAAGGCTTCGGCCGTGACGCCAAGGCGCGAGCCCGGCGCACACGGGTCATAGATCGCATGATCCTGTGTCGAGCATTCGGGATTGATGCGCAGGCCGATGCCATGCTTTACGCCGCGCATTTCCTGAATGCGCTTTACGAGCGGGCCAAAGCGGCGCAGCTGATTAAAGGAATTGAAGATGACATGGTCGCAGATGGCCGCAATCTTTTCGATTTCTTCAGGACGGTAAGCGGGCGAAAACACATGGTTCTCGCCGGCCATCTCCTCATGGCCAAGTCTTGCCTCATAGAGTCCGCTGGCCGTTGCGCCGTCTAGATAGCGTCCAATCAGCGGATACTCGGCAAACATCGAAAAGCATTTCTGGGCCAGAAGAATCTTGCAGCCCGCCTGCTCCTTGACGTCTTTTAATATCTGTAAGTTCTTTTCCAGTGCCCCCTCGTCGACCACATAGGCCGGCGTCGGCACCTCTTTGATTGTTATGGACATGCTTTCTACCTATCAGTCGACGAGTACCGGATTTTCCACGACCTTCCATGGCAGGCCCCATTTGTTGAGGGCATCCATATACGGGTCCGGATCGAACTCATCGGTCGTGAAGACGCCCGGCTTCTTCCACTGCCCGGTCACGACAAGCATCGCGCCAATCATCGCCGGTACGCCCGTCGTATACGAAATGGCCTGCGAGCCGACTTCCTTATAGCACTCCTGATGGTCGCAGACGTTGTAGATGTAGATGGAGCGCTCCTTGCCATCCTTCTTGCCCGTGAAGATGCAGCCGATATTCGTCTTGCCCTTCGTACGCGGGCCGAGCGATGCCGGGTCCGGCAGCAGAGCCTTGAGAAACTGGATTGGCACGATTTCCTGCCCGTTGTAGTTAATTGGCGTCGTCGAGAGCATGCCGACGTTTTCGAGGCAATTCATATGCGTGAGATAACTCTGGCCAAACGTCATGAAGAAACGGATGCGCTTGACTTCAGGCATGTTGCGGCCGAGGGCCTCGATTTCCTCATGATGCAAGAGGTACATATCCTTCTTGCCAACGCCCTCGAAGTCGTATTCCCGCTTGATGCTCATGGCCGGAATCTCCACCCATTTGCCGTTTTCCATATAAGACCCCGGGGCCGAGACCTCGCGCAGGTTGATTTCGGGGTTGAAGTTCGTGGCAAACGCATAGCCGTGGTCGCCGCCGTTGCAGTCGAGGATATCAATCGTATCAATCGTATCGAAGTAATGCTTCTTGGCATAGGCCGCAAAGACCGACGTAACGCCCGGGTCAAAACCCGTGCCTAACAGGGCCGTAAGGCCAGCCTGTTTGAATTTATCCTCATAAGCCCACTGCCACGAATAGTCAAAGTAGGCCGAAAAGCCAAGCTCCTTGCAGCGCTTGTCGTAAATCTTGCGCCATTCCGGATCTTCGGTGTCCTCGGGCTCATAGTTTGCCGTATCGATATAGTCAACGCCAGCAGCCAGGCACGCATCCATGATCGTAAGGTCCTGATACGGAAGTGCGACATTCAAGACAGCATCGGGCTGATATTCCTTGATGAGCTTCGTCAAGGCCTCTACATCATCGGCATCAATCTGCGCCGTCGTGATTTTCGTCTTCGTCTGGCCCTGCAGTTTATCTTTCAGCGCATCGCACTTGGAAACCGTACGGCTGGCAATCAAGAGTTCATCAAATACACCATCATTCTGGCAGACTTTATGGATGGCAACACTTGCCACACCGCCACAGCCGATAATCATCAATTTGCTCATTTTCTCGTCTCCTCCTCGGACAGAATATCTTCAACATACTTGGGCAGCATAAAGGCGCCCTTGTGCAAATGCGTGGTATAATACCAGGTCTTGAGCTCGCGCTTGTTCCAGCGCTTGGCATCAAAATCCCTGAGCGGATGATATTTCTTCGATGCAAAGCCAAACATCCAGATGCCTGCGGGGCAGGTCGGGATGCTCGCCTGGTAGACGCGGCTTACCGGAAAGCTCTGATAGGCCTTGCGGTGCATCGCGCGAAACGCCGCCTCATCCTCATCGTAGAACGGGCTGCCATGCTGATAGACCATGATGCCATCGTCATGAAGCGCGCGATAGCAGTTGCCATAGAACTCGCGCGTAAACAGGCCCTCGGTATGACCGAACGGGTCAGTCGAATCGTTTATAATGAGATCATATTTATCGCGACAGCGGCGCAAGAAACGCAGGCCATCCATATTCGTAATCTTGACGCGTTCATCGTCAAAACCCTTAGCCGTCTCGGGGAAGAACTCCCGCGAGACCTCGATGAACATCTCATCGGGCTCGACGACATCAATCGACTCAATCTCGGGATACTGCGTGAGTACTTTCGCCACACCGCCATCGCCACCACCGATAATCAGAACGCTCTTTACCTCGGGATGAACAGCCATCGGCACGTGCACGACCATTTCGTTATAGATGAATTCGTCAGCCTCCGAGAAGATGATTTCGCCATCGAGCACAATCATGCGGCCAAATTCATTTGACGCAAAGACATCAATCCGCTGATACTCGCTCTGCTTCGAGAACAGCTGCTTATCCACACGCACGGAAGTCTTGACGTTTTCCGTATCCATTTGTGAAAACCATATTTCCATTGCTTCGGTTCCTCCCCTTTTGACAAGTCAATCTGACTTGTCAAGTTTCCGTCAAAATGCGCAGTTCCCGGCACTCCGGGTCCTGCGTTCCCTGCAGGGAACAGCCTTTTTCCCGCGCGTATTCGATATAGGTAAGAATCTCTTCGGTAATGCGCTCGCCCGGCGTCAAGATAGGAATGCCCGGCGGATAGCACATGAGCATCTCGCCCGAGATACGCCCCACCGTATCCTTCAGCGGCAGACGCTCGCCCTTGGCATAGAACGCCTCCTTCGGACTCATGACGAGCTCAGGCGCGATAAACTCGCCGCAGTAAAGCTCGCGCTTGTCCTTGGCAAAACGGCCCGCAATGTCCTCGAGCGCGCCGACCAGCCGCTCGATGTCGCGGATGCGGTCGCCAATCGAGATATAGGCCAGGATGTTGCCGATATCGCCAAACTCAATCTGGATGTCGTACTCATCGCGCAGCATGTCGTAAACCTCAATGCCCGTCATGCCAATGCCCTGGGTGAAAACCGAAAGCTTCGTCACATCAAAATCGTAGACGCTGTCGCCGTCGATAAGCTCGCGGCCATAGGCGTAAAAGCCGCCAATCTCATTGATTTCCGCCCGCGCATACTCGGCCATCGAGCTGACCTTCTCGAACGCCTCAGCGCCGTGCAGCGCTAAGTTGCGGCGTGACAGGTCAAGACTTGAAATCAAAAGATACGAGGCACTCGTCGTCTGCGTGAGGTTGATAATCTGCTGGACATACTCGGCATCGACGCCCTCGCCGCAGAGCAAAATAGAACTCTGCGTCAGGCTGCCGCCCGACTTATGCATCGATACCGCCGCGAGGTCGCCGCCAGCTGCCATGCCCGAAATCGGCAGATTCTTGCCGAAGTAGAGATGCGTGCCATGGGCCTCGTCGACGAGCACCTTCATGCCAGCTGCATGGGCGACGCGCACGATGCCCGCAAGGTCCGAGGCAATGCCATAATACGTCGGATTGTTGACAAAGATGGCCTTGGCATGCGGATGCTCGCGAATCGCCTTTTCAACATCGCTCAGCGCCATGCCCGTTGCAATGCCAATCTGATGATTGACGCGCACGGGCACATAGACCGGAATGCCGCCGCAGAGCACGAGCGCATTGATGACGCTCTTGTGGACGTTGCGCGGCAGCAGGATTTCGTCGCCAGCACGCACGGTTGCAAGCACCATCGCCTGCACGGCCGACGTCGTGCCATTGACCATAAAGAACGCATGCTGCGCACCAAAAGCATCCGCGGTAAGCTCCTCGGCTTCGCGGATGACCGATATCGGATGACTGAGGTTGTCGAGCATCTTCATCGAGTTGACATCGACGCCTACACATTTCTCACCCAAGAAATCGAGCAGCTCCGGATTGCCGCGTCCGCGTTTATGACCGGGCACATCAAAAGGAACCATGCGGCGCTTTCTAAGCTCCAGCATGGCTTCATAAACCGGTGCCGTATGTTGATTGATTCGATCCAATTTAGTCCCCCCGGGCAAAACAATCTGACGATTATTACTTTTTATTCTTCTGTTTAGATTTTATCATCTATGATTGAACCAGTCAATTTTTTGCTTTACACTGAAACACCTTTTCAAAAATCAAAACACTTGCCGCCTATTGCTGCAAATTCCATACGAGCTTGCCGTCCTTTATCACTTGCTGAACCAAATTCATTCCTGTCTGATACGCCAAGAAACGATAGTCCGGCGCCGCAAGCAAGAGAATATCTGCCTTCTTCCCGGCCTCAATGCTGCCAATCTCAGCGGCTCGGTTCAGAGCGGCTGCACCATTCAGGGTCATGGCGGTCAGCGTTTCTGCTGATGTCAATCGCATCTGGATAACTGCCAAGGCGAAAAGCAACGCCGTTGAATAGGTAAAACAACTCCCGGGATTGAAATCGCTGGCTAAAGCCACAGCCACATCATGCGCAATCAGTTCTCTCGCGGGCGCATAAGAGCAGCGCATGCAAAAGGCAGTAGCTGGCAATAAGACTGCTTTCGTATTTCCCGTTGACAACCGCAGGATATCCTCCTTACGTATCGACAGCAAATGATCGGCCGATACCGCACCTAATTCATGGGCTAAACCTGCTCCGCCCATGGAACTCATTTCATCGGCATGAAGTTTTACGGCAAAGCCCAACGCTTTTGCGCGCGTCAAGATTCGCCGGCTTTGCTCAAGCGAAAATACGCCCTGCTCGCAGAATACATCAACAAAATCAGCCAAGCCTTCCTTCTTTATCAGCGGCAGCATCTCCTCAAGCATGAAGTCTACATAGCCATCACTGTCTTCCCGGTATTCTGGCGGAACAGCATGTCCCCCCAGATACGTGCTTACGATATCAAGCGGCAGATCCTTATCGAGCCGCCGCATGACACGCAGCTGCTTCAGCTCATCCTCACGATTAAGGCCATAGCCGCTTTTCCCTTCCACGGTCGTGATGCCATACCGTAACATATCCTGAAGGATTTTCTTCCCTGCATGGAACAACTCTTCTTCCGAGGTTTCGCGGACTGCCTGCATCGTACTGCAAATGCCACCGCCACGAGCTAACAGCTCAAGATACGGCACGCCAGCCAGCCGGTCATCAAATTCTTCGGCCCGGCTCCCGGCAAACAGGAAATGCGTATGGGCATCGACAAAACCAGGGATGGCACATTTCCCGCTGCCGTCAATCCATTGGATAGCGTCTTTTTCCCCAATAGCTGCCATGACCTCCTTATCGGTACCTACCATGCGTATCCGGTCTTGCTCAATCCAAATGGCACCATCGGCAATCAGATGCAGCTGATTCATTTCCTTTCCCTTGCGTTCCGTTTTTCCCTCTGGCGTCGCAATCTGCTGGATATGGCGCAAAACAATCTGTTCCACAGCACTCACCTCACCTTGGAGAAATATTTTTCTACTGCTGCTGCGACAGCAGCACCATCAGCCAGACATGGTTCTGTGATATGGCTTTCGTCCGCATAATCTTCATTATATTTCCGCACCGTTTCCAGCGAATGCTCGTTGCGTGCCCAGCTGCGACGAGCCACACCGCCCATAACATCCCAAAGCATGGCACTGCGAATGATTTCATCCACGCGCGAACTGCCATCCAAGACCAAACCAAAACCACCATTTATGGATTTGCCGATACCAACACCGCCGCCATTATGCAAGGCACAAAGGCTCATGCCACGAGCAGCATTTCCGGCAAAACATTGGACGGCCATATCGGCCATGACATTGCTGCCATCCTTGATATTTGCCGTTTCACGGAACGGCGAATCCGTGCCACTGACATCGTGATGATCACGGCCAATCATGACCGGGCCAATCTTGCCTTCACGGACAAGTTCATTGAATTTCAACGCAATCCGCATACGGCCTTCCGCATCCTGATATAAAATGCGCGCCTGCGTTCCTACCACCAGCTGGTTCTTTTCTGCATCACGGATCCAATTATAATTGTCAAGGTCCTGATAACGCCGCGCCGGATTGATGCAAGCCATCGCCGCCTTGTCGGTAGCAATCAAATCTGCCTGTTTACCGCTGAGGCAGACCCAGCGGAACGGGCCATAGCCATAATCAAACAGCTGCGGCCCCATGATGTCTTCTACATAAGAGGGTAAGATAAAACCATCCTTATCATCGATTCCATTTTTGGACAGTTCTTTTACTCCGGCATCGTACACAGCCTTCAGGAAGGCATTCCCGTAGTCAAAGAAGTACGTACCATCTGCTACACAAGCCTTGATGAGCTCATAGTGATGGCAAAGGCTTTCCTTGACTTTGTCCACAAAGCCTTCGCGGTCATCGGCCAGCATCGCTGTGCGCTGCGCAAAGCTTATCCCCTGTGGGCAATAACCACCATCATAAGCTGCATGGCAAGACGTCTGATCGCTCAATAAATCCACATGGATATGGTGAGCCACCACATACTCGAGCAAGTCAACCACATTGCCATGATAGGCAATGGACACTGCTGTTCCTGCCTGCTGATGCCGCCTTACCGAACCGAAAACAGCATCGAGGTCATCATAACTTTCTTTCACCCACCCTTGTTTCCTGCGCGTTTCGATACGTGATACATCGACCTCGGCAATAACACCGATGCCATTGGCGATTTCAACCGCCTTAGGCTGGGCGCCACTCATCCCGCCAAGACCGGAACTTACAAACAGCTTGCCGCGCAAATCACCATCATGCGGAATCCCTAGATGCAAGCGGCCAGCATTGAGCAAAGTATTATAGGTACCATGAACAATGCCCTGCGGGCCAATATACATCCAGCCGCCGGCTGTCATCTGCCCATAATTGGCCACGCCCATCTCCTCAGCGATTTCCCAATCCTTCTGGTTGTCAAACATACCTACCATCAGAGCATTTGTGATGATAACGCGCGGTGCATTCGGGTGCGACTTGAAAAGCCCCAACGGATGACCAGACTCTATTACGAGCGTCTGTTTAGCAGTCATGACCTGCAGGTATTTTTTGATCAGACGATACTGCAGCCAGTTCTGGCAGACACTTCCTGTTTCGCCATACGTTACCAACTCATACGGATAAAGCGCCACCTCAAAATCCAGGTTATTGTCCATCATGACCTGAAACGCTTTGCCTTCGATACAATTTCCCTGATATGCATCGATTGGTTTGCCGAAGATACGCCCCTGCGGCCGGAACCGATACGCATAAATCCGCCCATAAGTAGTCAATTCTTCGAGGAATTCCGGAATCAATGCTTCGTGCAGGCTTGGATCGACATACCGCAGCGCATTCTTCAAGGCAACCTCCGTCTGCGCCTTGGTCAAATGAAAACCACGCGATGGCGCCCGGCGGATACCAGGCTCAAAACGCGGTTTTTCCGGCAATTCTTTTTCCGGCTCTATCGCATAAATTTTTTCTTCACGCATTTTTTCCAACTCCTCATGCTTCCAAATACTTCATTGTTTTCTGCACTTGCTCTACGATACATTCTTCCGTCTTCTTTTGAAGTTGCCCCCCGCGTACGGTTTCTATGCCATTGACCATAACCCGGTCAATGGCCGTGGGCTGCAGCGAGTAGACAAGATTGGGCAGGAACTGTCCGGCCGAGCTAAGTGGCTGCAACGAAAAATCGGATAACCGTACTCCCACAAAATCGGCTTTTTTACCAACGGCGACTTCACCAATCGGCAAATCGAGGACAGTTGCGCCATTCTCTGTTCCCATCGCCATGGCGTCATGATAATTGACGCAGAGCGCATCCAAAGTCCTCGCTTTTTGCAATAATGCTACCATCCGCATTTCTTCAAAAACACTGATGCGATTATTCCCGCAGGCACCATCACTGCCTAGGGCAATCGTCACTTGCTGTTTCATCAGTGCCGGGATATCGGTAATGCCATCTGCTAAAAACATATTGCTGGAGGGACAATATATGAGCTTGCAGCCGCGTTTCCCCATGAGCTCGATTTCGTCTGGCTCCAGCCAGACACCGTGTATCATGCACATGCGTGCATCGGCTACCCCCAACTGATCCAGATAGCGTAAAGGTGTCGTGCCGTACTCCTTGCGCACCATTTCCACTTCAAACCGTTCCTCTGACACATGGATATGAAATGGCGTGTTATACGCCTTGGCCAAAGTCCAACCAGCTTTTATCATCGCGGGACTTGCCGCATGCAGGCTGTGCGGTGACGGAAGTACCTTAGTCATCTCCCCGTTATACGTTTTCATGAGCTGTTCGGTATTATCGTAAGCTTGCTGCACACTTTCCACATAGCCAGCTGGTGCCCCCTGCCAATCATACATGGTACGTGCCAGCACCAGCCGTATGCCAACATCCTGGGCAGCGCGGATGACTGCTTCATCCCCAGCGATTCCATTGTTGTGTAAATAAAAGAAATCGCATACGGTAGTGACACCGCATTTCATCATCTCAGCAAAGGCGAACAAGGCACCTGTATAAATATCCTCAGGCCGCATCTTGGGCGAATATTTATAGAGGGATTCATCGCGCCATTCCAAGAAAGGACGATCGGCAGCTATCCCGCGCAATAAACTCTGAAAGCTGTGATTATGCGCATTGACGGTTCCTGGAACAAGTGCGAGCTCTTCCCAACGAATCACTTCATGCTGAGGATATTTTCTTTCCATATCTTTGGCCGCCCCGATAGCAACAATTGTTCCCTCTGCAACTACGACCCCTAAATCTGGCTGGAGTTTCCCTTCCCAAAAGCAAAACAATGGCTCAATGATTTTAACTGTCATACGCATCCAATCTCCTATCCAGTATACGAACAGCTTCCAACATGGTATTGGCAGCGATTTCGATTGCATCTGCCGCAGCTTCTTCCTGCGGGCAATGACTGTAACCGTTTATAGTCTGTACAAAGAGCATGCCAGCTTTCGTCACCCTGGCCATATTCGCCGCATCATGACCAGCCATACTCACCAAGGCTTCCGGCTCCTGTCCATTTGCAGATGCAGCATCTTCCAAAGCCTGGATTACCATATCATCCATCTTTTTCTCCGGCTGGTCAAGATTCATCTCCCGCTGTATGTTTACCGCGCGGCGGCTGCTGATGTCGCGGAGCTTCCCCTGCCATAACGCCAATGCTTTTTGGCGCAGTTCTGCATCAGCAGTCCGCATATCAAACGTCATGACCACGTTTCCGGGAATGATGTTTGACGCATTTGGCGTCAGTGTCAGCCTGCCTATCGTAACCGATACACCAGCAAAGGCCGGATCTTTCATGATGGCTTCGGCCGCCAAAACGACTTCTGCTGCTGCCGCTAAGGCATCACGCCTGTCCTTTGGCTGTGTCGTACCAGCATGATTAGCCTCACCGCAAACCGTAATGACTTCCCGATAAATGCCCGTTATGCAGGAAACTGCTGCCACAGCATGCTGCTCATCATAAAGCACACGCCCCTGTTCGATATGACACTCTAAAAATGCGGCCAATGCATCTGTTCCTAAGCGTGCGGCATCGACCTTATCGATATCGCCGCCCAAGCGTTTCAAGGCATCCGGCAAGGACTCACCAGTCTTGCGATGCTTCATTTTCCTGACATCATCTGCGGTAAGCCGTCCCGCGATAACCTTTGACCCTAGCGTCGATACCGAAAAATCATTTGGCTCCTCTCCCGTAAAGGAAAGCAGCCAAAGCGGATGCGCTAGTTCCACCTGCTGTTCCTGCAAGGTCTGCAGGACTTCTGTGCCCAGCAGCACCCCCAAGGCTCCATCATACTTGCCGCCATTTGGAACCGTATCATGATGCGACCCCAGGACAATCGGACGCTTGCCGTCTTTTCCCGCTTGCTTGCCCCATAGATTGGCAATGCCATCTGTTTCAACCGTCAGCCCCAACGACTCTTGCCAGCATTGTGTCAGCCACGCCCGCGCCTCTTCATCGGGCAAACTCCCCAACTGGCGGTCAATGCCGCCTTCATCATTCCGGCCTATGCTGCTGAGCGCGTCAAGACGCGCCAACAAACGCTGCCGGTTTATCTTTATACCTTCTGCCATGCTTTCATCACCTTTTCACGCCTGTCACAGCATATTCCGCAAAAAATCCTGTGTACGCTGCCGCTGTGGGTGGTCAAAGATTTCTTCCGGCGTCCCGGCTTCCACGACATTTCCATCGGCCATGAACAAGACCTTATTTGCAACTTCGCGAGCAAAATTCATCTCATGGGTCACCACCACCATCGTCATATGTTCCTCGGCCAATTCGCGCATCGTATGCAGCACCTCGCCAGTAAGCTCCGGATCGAGTGCCGATGTTGGTTCATCGAAAAGCATGATATCTGGCTGCATCGCCAGCGCTCTGGCAATCGCCACACGTTGCTGCTGCCCGCCGGAAAGCTGGCTCGGATAAGCGTCCTTCTTATCCGACAACCCCACGCGCGCCAACAAGTCTTCTGCCAGTGGCAGGATTTCTTCTTTCGGCTGTTTCTTTACATGAATCGGCGCTTCGAGCAGATTCCCCATGACAGTCATATGCGGGAATAGATTGAATTGCTGGAAAACCATCCCCATACGACCTTGGATTTCTTTTGATTTCTCCTTTGGCGCATATATGACCTCGCCAATATCATTTTCCTGAACAAACATATCGCCTTCAATCTGGATCCAGCCGCCATCGACTTCCTCCAGGCGGTTCAGGCAGCGAAGAAGGGTTGATTTTCCTGAGCCGCTGGGACCGATGATAGCCAGGACATCACCCTGCTCGACTTCGACATCGATACCGGATAAAACGTTTTGTCCATGGAACTGTTTACGGATACCATGCGCATTTATCATCTTCTTTTTCATTACGTCCCCTCCTATTCATATTGGCTGAAATATGCCTCTAAACGCTTGAACATCCAGGTCAGCACAAATGTCATCAATAGATAAAAACCAGCTGCCACGACAAATGGCGTCATATCGAACTCCCGCTGGACAATTGTACGGGCAGCACGCAACAAATCATTCATAGCCAAAATGTAAATCAAAGAAGTATCTTTTACGAGATTGATGGTTTCATTGCTCATTGGCGGCAGTACCCTGCGCACCATCTGTGGAACAATGATGCGCCACATCGTCTGAGAATAGCTCATCCCGAGCATCTTCGCCGCTTCATATTGTCCTTTGCCAATCGATTGGATGCCGGCCCGGAATATCTCCGCAAAATATGCCGTATAGTTGAGCGTAAAGGACAATAGTGCTGCAACCATATCTGGCAATTTGATTCCTGCCAGCGGCAAAGCGAAATAGACAAATAAAAGCTGCAGCATAAGCGGTGTCCCACGCATGACCCAAATATATAGTTCGAGCAGCCACTGCAGCGGACGGCACTTCGCTGTCCTTCCTAACGCTACGAGCAAGCCAATTGGCAATACCATGATAAAGGTAAGCAGGAAAATCTCCAGTGTTACCTCCGATCCTTCCAACATAGGCTGTAAATACTGCAGAATCTTGTCCATATAGCTATGCCCCCTACCAGCGAATCATTTCTTCATGATATCCTTGCCAAACCACTTTTCCGAAATCTTGGCCAGCGTACCATCGGCCTTCATCTCATCCATGACTTTCTGTACCTCGGCACGAAGTTCCGTATCTTCTTTCCGGAACCCAATGCCAAAATCACTGATGGGGCCGACAACGATTTCCTGTGCTGCTAAATTTTCCGGATGTTTGCTCATATAATAACGTCCAGTAATCTCATCGGCGACAATCGCATCAAGACGGCCATTTTCAAGATCCATGAACGCCGAAATATAGTCCGTATATTTCTTGACATCTTTCATGCCCTGTTTGAACGATTGATGTTCATCGATATATTCCTCGGCAGTACCACCGCTCTGAGTGCCTACAACTTTGCCCTGCAGATCTTCAACGGATTTGATGCTGTCTGCCTTATCTTTCCGCACAAAGACAATCTGACGATTTTCCATATATGGTTCCGAGAATGCCATATTCTCCTTGCGCTTTTCGGTAATGTCCAGACCATTCCAAAGCACATCGACACGTTTGCTCTTCAGCTCTGCTTCCTTGCTATCCCAATCAATTGCCTTGAATTCTACTTCGCGTCCCAAACGCTTTGCTGCCTCTTTGGCTACATCGACATCAAATCCTGTTATTTCATTGTTTTCATCCTTAAAGCCCATCGGCGGATAATTGTCATCAAGCCCCACGACAATCTTTCCCGAACCACTGCCTGACGACGAGCCAGACTCTGCTGCCTGATTGCCGCCACAGCCAGCTAAAGCAACCAAACTAAATACGACCATCGTTGCTAGCATAAATAATCTTTTCATTTTCTGTCCCTCCTGAACGAAATATCAAACCTTCAATGAACCTGTTTCTGTTTCAACCATTTTGACGAGCTTACCACTGGCAATGAAATCATGGATTGCTTTGATTTCCGGTGACAAGAACCGGTCTTTTTCCAAATGCGGCAGGATAGCCCGCACCGCTTTATGTGCAGCTCCTGTACCCTTGCCCGGCTGCAATGGTTTCAGGAAATCAATGCCCTGCGCAGCTGCCATGACCTCAATGGCCAGCACATTGAGCACGTTGTCAAGGATTTCCCGCACTTGCCGCGCGGCAATCGTTCCCATGCTGACATGGTCTTCCTGATTGGCTGATGTCGGAATGGAATCCGCACTTGCCGGATGGACCAAGACCTTGTTTTCCGATACCAAGGATGCGGCTACATACTGCGTAATCATCAACCCTGAATCCACGCCTGGAAAAGCAGTAAGGAATGCTGGCAAATCACTAAGATGCATATCCAGCAGACGATTGGTTCTGCGTTCAGAGATGTTTCCCAGTTCAGCAATCGCCAGTTTCAAATAATCCATAACCAAGGCAATCGGCTGCCCATGAAAATTGCCCCCGGAAATGGCCTCGCCGGTATCGGGCATAATCAGCGGATTATCCGTAACCGCATTGATCTCGATATGCAACGTCCGCGTGGCCTGTGCCAGTGCCTCTTTCGATGCTCCATGAACCTGTGGTACGCAACGAAGGGAATAGGCATCCTGGACTTTATGGCAATGCTTATGCGAGGCAATGATGGCACTGTCCTCCGTCAGTTTCAATATATTTTCTGTCGTCGCCAACTGGCCAGGATATGGCCGCACCAGACTGATTCTCCGATCAAAGGCAGCACGGGTTCCCTTCAGTCCTTCCAGACTCAACGCTGCGGCTATATCAGCGGCCTTCATGAGATTCACGGCTTCTTTCCAGGCAATACAGCCAACAGCCGTCATGATCTGCGTGCCGTTGATCAGCGCCAGGCCTTCCTTGCCGCTCAATACGACCGGTGACAGGCCCTTGGCTTCCAATGCCTCCCGCCCTGACATCCGCTTGCCGTCAACATAGGCCTCGCCTTCGCCGAGCATCACCAGGACCATATGCGAAAGCGGTGCTAAATCGCCGCTGGCACCGACAGACCCCTTGCAGGGAATAACTGGTGTGATTTTCTGATTCAAAAGCTCCAGCAATAGGTTTACTGTATCTAACCGGATTCCTGAATACCCTTTCGCCAAGGAATTTGCCCGCAATACCATGGCAGCCCGGACGACTTCCTGGTCTAAGGGGGTTCCCACGCCTGTTGCGTGACTCAAGATCAGATTCCGCTGCAGCTTCGAGCGTTCTTCCTTTTTGATGAACACCTTGCTAAAATCGCCGAATCCTGTCGAAACACCATAAACAGGCTTTTCCTCCTCCAGGATGCCATCGACAATCTTGCGGCTTGCAACGATCTGTTCTTTCCCCTCAGGACTCAGCTCTACCGCCTCGCCTTCACAGGCAACGCGTATGACTTCTTCTAACGTTAAAGAATTCCCATCTAAATAAACCATATTTCCTCTCTTTCTCACCGCAACCGGCTGCCATTGATGAAACATTTTATATTTCCTTTAGTTGATGAAACCATTTATCTTAGGCTAAATAAAAAAGCGTCGAGACAAAAATGTTGCCTCGAACGCCATTGTTCACCAAAAGGAAATAAAAAAGGCAAAGCGACTGATATGTCCATATCAGACCACTTTGTCCTTTGCATGTGTATAAATTAACACATATACCACGCTATGTCAATATGTTTATACTCTTTTTGTAAAGTATACATGATACCGCTCTTCCATCGCTTCCACTGCCTCCAAGCGTTCCTGGATTCCCGGTATCCCCGCTGCTGTCTCGCGCAATAGCAGATTGAAGTAAGTAAGCGGCGCACTATATGAATCAAACACAGACGAGGTTACCACGTTGATAAAAACCGCTGCATCCGCGTAGCGATTCAATGGCGACAACCGGCTGTCAGTCACAAGCTGCAGCGAGAATCCTCGCTGATGAAGTTCCTTGCATTTCCGTATGAGCTCATTGGCATAACGGGGAAAAGACACGACAAGGATATTGATATCTGTCGGCTGGCATAACTCCAGCTGTTCCCATTCCATTGTCCCCGGCGTTGCTACAAAGACATTTTCGCGCATTTTCTTCAGGATATAGGCGATATACGGCAGGATTGTCGCCGACATCCGGGCTGAAACAAGATACAGCGGCGCCGGCGATTGTAAGATCTGGATTATCTTTTTACTAGCTGCTTCCTGCAAGATATCATCCAAGGCCAATATATTCTGGATTTCCTTATCCAAAAGACCATTCCATTGCTGACGCCCCCGCTCACGGCTATATGCCAAGCGTCTTGGGGCCGTCAGCTGTTCAGATACCACCTGCTGCAAATTGCGCAGAAAATCATTATAGCCATGATAGCCCAAGGTCATGAAGAAACGCGACACGCTGCCCTGGCTTACCCCCATCTGTTCAGCCATTTCACTTGCTGTCAAAAAAACGACTTTCAGGTAATTCTTTTCGATGTACAAAGCAATCCGCTGAAACGTTGGTGATTCTTTCGCAATACGTTCCAACAGGTGCAGTAACTCATCCGTATTTTCAAAATCTCTCTTACGCATAGATAATCTACCACTCCCTCTTATATCGCAAAATCTTTAACCAGTATATCATAAAACAGCTGTTTACTGTCCCGAAAAAGAAAAGAACCCGATACAAAAAGTATCAGGTCCTTATCGCTGTCCACATTTCAAGTCATGCTTACCAGCCGCCCGAGGCACCACCGCCGCCTGAGCTGCCGCCGCCATAGCCGCCGGAGTCATCGGAATCCGAGCTGCTGGAGCTGTCATAGTCCGAGCCGCTGTCGTCAGCAGAAAAACTACGCGAGCCGCTGCCAAACGAGAAACTGCCCCAATGGCCGAGTGAAATAATGTAGAGCAGCGCATTGCCGACAAAGAACAGCACCATGAGGACGAACGATGCCAAAAAGCTCGTGATGGGACCGAAGAACAACACGCAGAGCCCTATGAGCAGGAACAAGGCTGCCGTGATGATGAGTTCAATCAGCTCCCCATCCTCGTCATTGCTTAACTGCAGCGCCTCGGGCGGTGCGGTATCATACTCAGTGTAAATCTTCTTGGCCAGGCGCTGATAGGCACTGCTTATGCCCGCTGAATATTCGCCGTCCTTGAATTTCGGTTTCATATCATCGAGCACTTCACCGGCAAAACCATCAGTGATTGCCCCCTCAAGACCATAGCCGACTTCGACACGGAACTTGCGGTCATCTTTTACAATCAGCAGCAGCACACCGTTATTTTTCTGCGCGTCGCCAATGCCCCAGGTGCGGAACAGGCGGTTGGCATACGACTCGATAGCTTCGCCAGCCAGCGTGTCCACGGTCACGACCACGAGCTGCGCCCCAAAGCGCTGGTCAAGGTCTTCGCCAAGGGCAAGGATTTTCTGCCTGTCCATACTGCGCGTCAATCTCAATCCGTGCACTCTTGACCGAGTTGTAGGTGCTGATACCAAAGACAGCCACAAAAGCCACCAGGACCAGCAGTATCAAGCCTGACTTATTCATAGCGGTATTGCCCTCCTGTCAGTCTCACTTTTCGCGGATTACTGGCACCTGCAAGTAGCTGGCGTACTTGCCGCCTACATGCAGGATATGTTTCCCCTTATTGCGCGAAGGCGGTACCGCAACAACATCCTGCGGAGCACCGACCTCCGTTTCATTGCCGCCGAGCGTCTTCATCGCTACTGGTTTTGCCGGATCATACGTATAGCCGTCAGCCGGAACCGTGACCTTGGCCTTGCCAAACGGCGGCACCGTGTTGCGATCCGGCGCCTGATACGGCGCAATCGTCAGCCGCAGTTTCTCGCCCTTATGGTATTTCATGCCCATCGGCCAGATGGCGATATCGACGGGCACAACCTGACCTGGCTGTAAGAGTTCCTCTTTGGTACTTGCCAGTACCGGGTCGTAATCCGTCGAGAGTTTCTTGTCGAGCGCGCGCTGCGATACGCGCAGGAATCCCATGGACTGGATCGGCTGACCGGTCATCTTATCGGGAATCTGCTTGCCATCCTTATCGAGCTTTTCGGTCAATACGACAAGCTCCATATCATCCGAGCCGTCCGCCTCAACATAGGCATGGAGTTTCGTATAGCCCGTAAGCTCCGTGTCCTTGTCAAACGTCATGGTAAACGACGTGCCAAACGGCTGGCTGACCGGATACGCGACGCTTGCCGCCTTGGCCGCAGGCTTAGCACTCAGCGAGTTATCGGCCTGCAGGTAGAGCTTTTCATAACGCGTCTGCGGCAACGGGAAATCCTTCTCGACGCGGTCAACGACATCCTCATGGCCTGGGTCTAAGACCGAGATGCGCACGCGCGGCGTCTTTTCCCAATCGTTATCCACGCCGCCGAGATAATGGTCAAAGAACTTGCGCAACTCCTCGACAGGCTCAGGCTGATAGTAGTCCATCCACTCGTTGGTGTTATGGACGCGCAGCCATTTATCCTTGCTCGGAATCTGGCGGAATCCTGCAAACGTGCCATGCGTATGCACAGGGTTCGTGTAGCTGGCCACGACATAAGCAGGGATATGAATGTTCTGGAGCTTGGCAATCTTATCCTGCCAGTAGTCATCCATCAGCGTATGCGTGACGACCATGCGCGGCTGATCCTCGATGAGATTGCGGCTTGCAAACGTGCCGAAGATGAGTTCCGGAAAGACGGGGTTGGCGATGCCGCCGCGGTTGGCTGTCTCACGGAAATGGTCGACAAAGCCCTCCCAAGGCGCAATGGCCGCCAGATGCTCCGGCTGCTCGCCTGCGATGAACCACTGCGAAACCGTCAGCCACGAATTGCCCGACATGCCAATCTTGCCATTTGACCAGGGCTGTTTAGCCGCCCATTCGATGGTATCCTTGCCATCGTTGGCGTTCTCAGCCCCCCAGTAATTGAGATTGCCGCCCGACTCATAGGCACCACGGCTGTCGGGATTGATGATGACATAGCCATGAGCGACCCAGTACGCAGGGTCCGGGCCCTCGAATTTTTGCAGGCCTGACACGGCATCTACGGGCACCCCCGAGCGCCCCGGCACATCGTCAAGCCACTGCCCGCCAATTTCCTTGCCATAAGGACTCCACGCCATGATGGCCGGATGCTTTGCCTCATCGACAGGACGGAAGATATCTGTGTAGATGACCGTGCCATCGCGCAGCGTAACCGGCACATCCTTTTCAAACAGGATGTCACAGCTGAGTGGTTTTGCCCCTGGCATGCGCACCGTACCAGCTTTCAAGATCATCGACTCCGTCTTGAAGACGCTGCCGCGGGCTCTTGCCGCCTCAGGCGAAAGTCCCTTGCGGTAGTAGACATCGATGGTCTTGCCATTTTCCATGACCTTGGGCATCGTCACGACAGTCGATGCATTCCCCTCAGCACCACAGACACCGCCGAGTGCCCCCATGGCCAGCAGACTTCCGAGACATACCGCCGCTTTTAGTTTCCGTTTCTTTCTCTTATACATAAAACATCCCCCTTTTGACAACTATAAGTATTCAAGGAAAATCGGCCGATTCCTTCATGGGATATTATGAAGGTGTTTTCCCTTTTTTGTCGAAACAAACAGCAGATTCACCAGTAAACATAAAGGAGGAATACTCTATGCGTGACATCACATCGCCCACCGAAACAACCACAGCCAATCGCGACAGCATCATTATCAAAACCAGCATCATTGGCATCCTGACCAATGTGCTTCTGGCAGCGTTCAAGGCAGCGATCGGGCTTATGTCCAATTCGATTGCCGTAATCCTCGATGCGGTAAATAATCTGTCGGACGCCCTTTCGTCCATCATCACGATTGTGGGAACAACACTAGCAGGAAAACTGCCGGACAAGGAACATCCCCTCGGCTATGGCCGGATTGAATACTTGAGTGCCTTGACTGTGGCGGGGATTGTGCTCTATGCGGGTATCACCTCTGCCGTAGAATCTGTAAAGAAAATCTTTAACCCCGAGGTGCCGGACTACGACACGATTGCCCTTGTCATCATTGCGGCTGCCGTGGTTGTAAAGATTGTCCTGGGGAAATATGTAAAAGCGCAGGGCGAAAAAGTAAACTCCGGCTCCCTTGTTGCCTCTGGGGCGGACGCCATGTTCGATGCGGTTCTTTCCTTCTCCGTGCTGGTTTCGGCCATCCTCTTTCTCACTACCGGCATCTCTTTGGAAGCCTATGTGGGTGCAATCATCTCTGGCTTTATCATAAAATCCGGCATCGATATGATACGGGAAACCTTGGACGAAATCCTGGGAAAACGTGCTGACAAGGAACTAGCAAAACAAATCAAGGCTATCCTGAGCGCCGAGCCAGAGGTGCGTGGTGCCTATGACCTTGTCCTATACAACTACGGCCCCAACAAGGATTTAGCTTCCGTCCATATCGAGCTTCCCGATACCATGAGCGTCAAAGATGTCGACAAGCTCACGCGCAGGTTGGAGACCAACGTCTATAAGCAGACAGGCATCATCCTTGCTGGCGTTGGGGTATATTCCTACAATACCAACGATAACGAGACAGCCAAAATACGGAATGATGTGCAGGAAAAGGTACTCGCCCACGACTGGGCATTACAATTCCATGGCTTTTATGTTGAAGTTGAGAGTAAAGACATGCGGTTTGATGTAGTTATGAGCTTTGACATCAATCCCCAGGAAGGTCTAAACATTCTCTATGAAGAATTGGCGCAGGCCTACCCGGATTACACCGTTCATATCGTACCAGATGTAGATATATCAGATTAAAATAGGGTTGTCACCCACTTGCTGTCAGATAAGATAGCAACATGCGTGACAACCCTTATTTATGTTTGGCACTGCTTCAGCCTGCTTCAGCCTGTTTCAATCAGCGTTTAACGTCATGCCTGTACTTTGACGCGAATGGCGATGTCTTCCTTCTCCTTTGGCTCCGGCTCGGCGACGATGCCGCCAAACGGCATCTGTGCGATGAGTTTCCACGATGCGGGCAGGTCAAACAAATTCTGCACAGCCTTATCGATGACTGGATTGTAGTGCTGGATATTGGCACCGACATCCAGATCGCGCAGTGCCGTCCAAATCGCGAACTGCAGCATGCCATTTGCCTGCTGCGCCCAAATCGGGAAGTTTTCCGCATACATGGGGAACTGGCCCTGCAGGTTCTTGACGACTTCCTCATCATAGAAATAGAGCACGGTGCCAGCGCCAGCCTTGAACCCGTCAATCTTCTCGCGTGCGACCTTGCCGCCGAACGCATCATAGACAGCATCCCAAAGCGCGTCCTGTTTCACACCGAGTGCGACGACAACGCGGGCCGATTTCATGTTGAACGCATCAGGCGTAAGCTCTGTTGCCTGCTCCACTACCTCGCGGATTTTCTCTGCCGCAACCGGCAGCTCCTTATTGATCTGATAATACGTGCGGCGCTTGCCGATGGACTCCAGGATTCCCATAGAAAAACCTCCCTTAGCATGTATGATTTTCTTCACTATACGCTAGTATTCGCGTATGGAATGGAAAATCCTGCCAAGGGAGGCTGTCGTTATTTTTTAAGTATTTGCCGTCTTGACGAGGCCAGACGAACGGCTGCCATGCAGCTTGAGCACGGTTGCAATCAGGAAGTTGAGCACAAAGCAGCCGGCAAAGAACGTCAGCGTCGTCGTATAGCTGTGCGTATGTTCCCAGAACCACGAGACAATCGTCGGACCGACGACACCGGCAACGCCCCAGGCCGTAAGCACACGACCATGGATGGCGCTCAGCTCACGCGTGCCGAAGATATCAGAAAGATAGGCTGGCATGCACGAAAAGCCGCCGCCATAACAGCTGATGATCAAAAACACGAGCAGCTGGAACAGCATCGCATCGCTCGTGCCAGCCAGCAGATAAAATGCACCGACCTCGAGCGCGAAAAACACCATGTAGGTAAGCCCGCGGCCAAGATAATCGGAAAGCGTCGACCAGACGATGCGCCCGCCGCCATTCAAAAGGCCAATGATGCCGACCATCGACGCGGCCTGCGCCGCATCCATGCCGACAACCTGCTGAGCCATCGGCGAGGCCACGGCCAACAAGCCGATGCCGCAGGTGATGTTGACGAAGAACACCCACCAAAGCGCACCAAACTGCCAGGTCTTCACGGCCTCAGCTGCTGTAGCCCCATGCTGCAAACGCGTAACCTGTGCCTTGCCCGTTTCCTGCACGGGCGGTTTCAAGTAAAGGGCCGACGCCCCCATGAGGATCATGTAGACCGCACCCAGAATCAGGAAATTATTGACAAGACCGACGCGTGCCACCAAAAACTGCATGACGGGCCCTGCCACGAGCGCAGCAAAGCCAAAGCCCATGATGGCAAGGCCGGTTGCAAAGCCGCGATGATTGGGGAAATACTTGACGAGCGTCGACACCGGCGTGATATAGCCGACGCCAAGGCCGATACCACCAATGACACCGTAGAAAAGATACAAGAGCGTAAGGCTGTGCAGCTGCAGCGCCAGCGCCGTGCCAAACATGCCCGTACCCAAAAACAGCATGGCCAGAAGGCCGCTCTTCTTCGGTCCGTGTTTTTCGACAAAGCGGCCGAGGAAACCAGCCGATGTGCCGAGAAACAGGATTGCCAGAGAAAACGTCCACGTCGTCTCCGCCAGCGTAAATCCCATCTCGTTCATGATAGGACGCGTCAGGACACTCCAAGCATAAACACTGCCGATGGATATGTGAATACCAACAGCTGCTAACGCAATAAGCCAACGATTTCGCATGAAAACCATCCTTTCTGCTGCCAGGCAGCAACGAGAAAAAGAGCTTTCATCCAAACAAAAACCGCCTGGACAAAAACTCTCTGCCCAGACGGTCGGCGTTAAAAACTCTGCAGTACATGTGGTCAATTCCACGAATCCGTCAGTCCTGCAAAGCATTATTTACTTGTTACACTCAGTTTAGCAGGTAGTATTTGACCTGTCAAGCTTTCTCGTACTTGACGGGTCAATTTTGACCGGTCAAATCTGACTTGTCAGATTGACTTGTCAAACCGCATCCTCAGCGATTGGCCGGGTCTTCGACGCCGTTGGCACGGAAGGCGGCGGCGCGGTCGATGCAGGTGCCGCATTTGCCACAGGGCTTTTCGCCGCCCTCATAGCACGACCAAGTAAGTTCGTAGGGCACGCCGAGTTCAAGGCCAATTTTCACGACTTCGGCCTTGTTGATGTTGACAAACGGCGCCTCAATCTTGAGCTGATGGCCCGAACCTTCCCAGATGGCTTTATTCATTGCATCGTTAAAGACTGGCGAACAGTCGGGATAGGCAAAGCCAGCGGCGTCGTCCGCATGCGCGCCGTAATAGATGATGCCGCAGCCTTTGCTGAGCGCAATGCTGGCTGCCGTCGACAGGAACAGGCCGTTGCGGAACGGCACGTAGGTGCTGACCGGTGCCTCGCCCTTCGTTTCTTTTATCTGCTCAGCGTAGCTTTCCTCAGGGATTTCTTCATCCGACTGCTTTAAGAGCGAGCAGTTGCTGTACTGGAATATCTTGCTGAGGTCCAAGAAAAGCTGCTCGATGCCATAGTGGGCGGCAACTTTTTTGGCCGCTTCAATTTCCTTTTCGTGTTTCTGTCCATACGAAAGCGACAGGGCAATCACATTTTCCCTGCCGTATTTTTTTATTGCGAGCCCCAGGGCCGTCGTGGAGTCCACGCCGCCGCTGCTGAGTACCATTGCTTTCATTTGTCTACTTCCCTTCTTTTACGGATGCTGCATTCAATATCTTGATTCTACTCGCTCCCCGGCCGGTTCGCAAGCGGTGGTCACCAGTTAAATCAAAATTCCCTGGCAATGGTCGATTTCATGCTGGATAATCTGTGCCGTAAAGCCGCTGAACTTTGCCTTTTGCTTTGCAAAGTTCATATCGCGATATTTGACCTCTATCGTCTCGAACCGTTCCGTTTCGCGCTCCCCAACCAGCGACAGACAGCCTTCCGTCGTCTTGTACCTTTTGGCCGAATGCTTTACAATCTCTGGATTCAACATGGCGATATCCGTATCGCCAAGATTTACGGCAATAACGCATTTGGCAACACCAATCATATTAGCTGCCAGGCCGACACAGCCCTCGCGATGCGCCGCGAGCGTATCCAAGAGATCCTGGGCCACGGCAATATCGTCTTTGGTTGCCTTGGCCGATTTTTGTTGCAGGAAAAACTCATCACGGACAATTTCTTTTACCATTTTTCTATCCCCTATATCATTATTTCAACAACGAAAAAGCGCGCTGTTTTGTCCCCCAGCCTTTCAGCCGCCAGAAGAAGAACACGCAGATGACCACCGAAACCACCGAACCAGCACAGGTTGCCAGTCCCATCGGAAAAAGTGTGTCGGGATACCAGTTAGACGCCAGCCAAACCAGCGGTATCCTCGCCGTAACGATGGCAATCAGATTGTGCAGGAACGAAAACTCCGATCGGCCCAGCGCGCAGAAAAAACCACTGAAGGAAAAATGTATTCCGGCAAAGATGCAGTCAAAGATATAGCCTTGCAAATACAGGGCTCCTGCCGCGATAACAACCGGTTCCTGGGTAAAACAACCGACAATTTCATCCGCCGTAAACTGCGTGATCAGTGAAACCAGCAGGCCAAAGACGATGCAAATATCGAGCGCATACCAAAGCGTCCTGCGGGCGCGAATCATCTTGCCTGCCCCGATATTCTGCGCGCCCAGAGCTGACACCGTAGCCAGCATCGAAGACGGCACCAGGAAGACAAAACTGATGAACTTTTCCACAATGCCGACCGCGGCGGCATCCGTAAGCCCGCGCATATTCGCGATAATGGTGATGACCAGAAAGGCAATCTGGATGAATCCGTCCTGCAGCGAAATCGGAATACCGATGCGCAGGAGCCTTCCCATGACTTTCCGCTGGGGGCGCAAATCCGGCCACTCAATCGCAATGACCTTTTTCCGCCCAACGTATAACAGTGCCAGCGCCACACTGATGCCCTGCGCAATCAGGGTACCATAGGCGGCTCCGACCGGCCCCAGCCGGTAGTATCCCATAAACAGATAGTCGAGCAGAATATTGCCAACGCAGGCGATAGCCACGAAGTACATCGGCGATTGGGAATCGCCAAGACCGCGGAAGATGCTGCTTATGATGTTGTACGCCGTTATCAAGGGTATCCCGAGGAAACAAACGAATAGATACTCACAAGTTCCCGGAACCGCTTCCGCCGGAGTCGACATAAGGCGGGTGATGGGCTCCGTGCCAAATACCAGCAGCATCGCTAGTACCAGCGACACGAGAAAAAACAGCGTGATGGTATTGCCAATCGATGCCCGGACACTGCGCTTATTCCGCGCCCCGACAGCCTGGGCAATCATAACCGTCGTGCCCATGGCCAGCCCCACGAGCATGACCGTAATCATGTGCATGACCTGACTGCCAATGGAAACCGCCGTGATACTGGCCGCCCCTTCAAATTGACCGATGATAAAGAGATCGGCCATGCCATAGAGCGTCTGCAAAAAATAAGAGCAGAAAAACGGCAGGGCAAACACGAAAATGTTACGAAGCACACTGCCAGATGTCAGATTCTTTTCCATCGTTCCCCATCTCATTTAAATATGAAAATATTTTTCCAAATCGTTGCGCTTGCCGATTACGAGCACCGTATCCTCTTGGTTCATCGTGGTCTCAGCCGTTATCTCCACATCGAGTATGCCCGCCTTCTTGATGCCGAGGACGTTGACATGATAATGCTTGCGAACCTGAAGCTCTCCGAGCGTTTTGCCATCCCACTCCGCTGGAATCGGCAATTCGTAGACGGCATAGCGGTCGCTTAAACGGAAATAATCCAGAATATGGTCATAACCAAAGCGGATAGCCGTCCACTTGGCCAGCTGCTTTTCGGGATAAACCGCCTCATCAGCGCCATTGCGCAGCAGGAATTTTTCGTGAATGCCCCGCGAGGCACGGGCAACGACGTATTTTGCCCCGAGTTCCTTTAAAAGAGAGGTCGTCTCCAACGAACTCTGGAAATCATCGCCAATGGCCACAATGCACAAATCAAAATCGCGGATTCCGAGCGACTCCAGGAAACTTTTATTCGTACTATCGGCCATCAGCGCATTCGTCACATAGGGCAGCACCATATTGACGCGCTCTTCATCCTTATCTACCGCCAGGATATCGTGCTTCATTTGGTAAAGTTCCTGGGCTACATGCCGTCCATAACGGCCAAGACCAATCAGTAATACAGATTTTTTCATGAGAACCTCCTGCCGTCATCCGACGGTAATCTTCTCCTGGGGCAGACGCCCCGTAACGGGAATACTTCGCTTATTCAGCGCATAAATCATCGTCAGCGCTCCGACGCGGCCAAAATACATCAGCATAATCAGGATCAGCTGGGAAAAAGCCGACAACTTTTCGGTCAGACCAATGGAGAGCCCAACCGTACCGAGCGCTGACGACGTCTCGACCATACAGTCCACAAGCGAAAAGCCATCCACTACACTGATGAGCCAACTGCTCCCAACGAACAGCAGCAAATACATCAAAAAAATCGTCAAGGCCTGCTCATTTGTTTCATCGGCAATGCGGCGGGAAAAGAACGTCACATCCCGCTTGCGCCGCAGCGAAGCAAACGCCGACGTCAGCAGTACAAACGCCGTCGTCGACTTGATGCCGCCAGCCGTCGATCCGGGGGCGCCGCCAATTAACATCAACACCACCAATAGCAGCCGCCCCGATTCGCTGAGCAGATTGATGTCCACCGTGTTAAACCCGGCCGTTCTGGCCGTAACCGATTGGAACAGCGCCTGAAACAAGCGAACCTCTTCGGGGAAATCCTGAAACTCCAAAAAGAAAAACAGCGTTGCCGGAACAAAAATAAGCCCCGCCGTCATCAGCAAAATAATTTTCGACTGCAGCCGGTAACGGGAAAACCGCATCCCATTCCAGTGGATATCCGCCCAGGTGATAAAGCCAAGACCGCCCGCCACAATGAGGCCCATTATCGTCAGATTGACCCAGGGGTCACTGGCATAGCCCATCAGCGAACCGCCGCCATGTTCTCCCATAAGGTCAAAGCCCGCATTACAAAAAGCCGAAATCGAATGAAAAAATGCCATCCACAGGCCATTTATCCATCCGTAATCCCGTGCAAAAACTGGAAAGAGTATCGCCGCCCCCAGTCCCTCGACCAAAAGCGTAAACTTCAAAATAAAGCGCAAAATGCGAACGATACCGCCGAGCTGCGGCGCAGCGATTGCCTCCTGCATCGTACTGCGCTGCATCAAATCGATGCGGCGCCCCGACGCCATGACAATCGCCACCGCCATTGTCACGACGCCGAGGCCGCCGATTTGTATGAGCAGCAGAATGATAAGCTGACCGAATCCTGACCAATAAAGCGCAGTATTTTCCAGCGTGAGGCCTGTCACACAGGCAGCCGACACCGTCGTAAATAGCGCCGTCAAAAACGGAGCGGACTGGCCGCTCTTCGTCGCCACCGGCAGCATCAGCGCGAATGTCCCGATAGCTATAAGCAGCAAGAAACTCAGCATGATAATCTGAAATGGTGATAACTGGTATCCCCAGTGAATTAAGCGCATAAATATCCCCTTTCCACAAAGACCACTTTAGGATACTACGCAACTACTCACCTGTAAAGCCCTTTTGACGTTTTCCCACGCAACAAGGACGGAATAACACCGGCAAAGCAAAGTACCGAAAAGAATAAGAACGAAATCACGATATTGCGGGTGAGCATCTCGACCGGCGAAAGCTCCTGCCAAGCCAGCGAAAGAATCACCGTAACGAGCGCCATACTGAGCACCTGCCCGCTCATGCGCATGGTACTCAAAAGCGATGACGCCATGTTGTAATACTCCCGCGGCAGGGAACTCATAATCGCGTTATTGTTGGGCGCGGCAAAAAAGGCAAAGCCAACGCCGATTCCCATGATGCTCGGAATAACCAGCCAAAGCGACCGGCAATAGACGAGCACAGCCAAAGTCATAAGCCCAATCGTAATAATTCCCATGCCAATCGAGCACAAAAGCGATGCCGGTTTACGGTCCGACAACGCGCCCGTTAACGGCGACAACACCATCATGAGCACCGGCTGCGTCAGCAGGATAAACCCGGTCATTTTCGCACTGATATCAAGCACGCTTTGCAAATATAGCGACAGCAGAAAGCTGATGGCAAACGTCGCACTGTAATTGAGCATCGCCGTAAGGCACGAGAGCGAAAACTCCCGGTTATCCGCAAAGAGCTTCCACGAAATCTTTGGCATATTTCCCACCGGTTTCTTTACTCGATGTGCCAAAGGATTTAACACCTTCATGGCCACTGCCAAAACCAGCCCGGCATAAAAGGCCATGAAGAAAAACAAACTCCGCCAGCCAAGGCCATCATTCATAAAACCGCCAATCACCGGTCCAAACGACAGCCCAGCATAGACGACCGAAACCATCCAGCCCATGGCCTTGCCGCGATTCTTCCCCGGATACGCATCGGCAAGAATCGAGGTGCTCGTAGCAAAAATCATCGAAGACCCCAGCCCTTGAAGACCGCGCGCCAACAATAGCAGCGCGAACGAATCATACAGCACGGGCAAAAAGGAAAACAACATAAACAGAAAATTGCCGAGTTCAAACACGCGCACCTTTCCCCAACGGTCAGCGGCCCTTCCCATTGGCAGTAAAAAGACCAGCGAGGTAATTAGATAGATCTCAATCACCCAGCTAAGCGTGTCCGCCCCGACTTGAAACTCCCGCCCCATCGCTGGCAGGGAAAGAATCAACGCACTGCCGGAAAAGGGCGTAAGAAACGAAGCCATCATGATAACAGCCAATATATTACGACTATTCATCCCGCAATAAGTTCCTCCTTTGTAATCTAAGACCTTATCCGTTATAATAAACCTATTATTCCTTTTTAGCAAAGAAAATCGAGGTATCTTATGAAAATAAATCTTCCCCAGTCCTATTTCAGCAAATTATTGCGCGCCGTTGTCGAATTCGATATGATTCAGGACGGCGACCATATCCTGCTCGGGATTTCGGGCGGCAAGGACAGCATTTTCCTCGCCTATGCCATGAAAATTCTCCAGCAGCGGTTACATAAAAAATTCGAATTGTCCGCTTTGACCATCAATCCGATGTTTAAAGACGAAAACGGACAACCCGCTTTTTTTGATATCGACCGCGCCCGCGCGTTCATGCAGGAAATCGGCATCCCCTACGACGTCATCGATGTCGATATCGAAGGAGCTATGGCTGAGACCAGCTACAAAAGCCCCTGCTTTACCTGTGCCTTTTTCCGCCGCGGAGCCATGAACCGCTATGCTAACGAGCACGGCATCAAAAAAATCGCCTATGCCCATCACAACGACGACGCCGTTGAAACCTTCTTTATGGGACTCTTATACTCAGGGCAGCTGCATACCTTTACGCCGGTTACCTACCTTGACCGCACCGATATCACCGTCATCCGTCCGCTCGTCTATTTCCGCGAACAGGAAATCATTGACGCGCAAAAATTCCACGGCTTTGACCCGGTCAAAAATCCCTGCCCCCACGATGGCAATACCAGCCGTCAAACGGTAAAAGAGCTCATCGCCAAACTTGACCAGTCAATCCCCGACTGCTACGACCACCTTGCCGCCGGCATGCGTCAGGGAGCATTAGGACAGCTCTGGCCAGCGGCCCAAAGCCGGAAAGAAATGCGCGAAACCTATTACCGCTATATGGGAAACCACATCAAGCAAAAAGACTAAAAGCCCCATCTTACGACAGGGCTTCCATCATTCCGAGCAATGGCAGCAGCACCGACAGGGCAAAAAAGAATACCAATCCGCCGACGATAAAAATCGCCACGGGTTCCGCCAGCGCTTGCAGCCGTCTTGATTCATTTTCTGCAATCACAGCACAAAGCCCCGCGCCTTTTGCCAGCATACCTTCCAACTGGCCGGAATTTTCGCCGGCCATAACCATTTCCTTTAAAACAGTTGGAAAAGCATCACACAAATGCCAAGTCTTCCATAGCATCGTTCCATGCTCCACCGCAACCCCCGCCGACGAAACAACCTGGCGCAAATAGTAGTTAGTAGTTACTTCCGGCAGCAGCTTCAGCGCCTCATGCAGGCAGATTCCATTCTCGAGCAGCACCGCCAGCGTCCCCAAAAGCATCTGCCACTCCGCATAACAAATCAACTGCCCATAAAGTGGGATTCGCAGCCGCCACGCATCAAGGTGCAGCCGAATCGACGGCTGCTGCCAAGCCACTGCCATCGTCAATACCAGCAGGCCAATTAGCGTCAGCACCAGCACACCATCCTGCTGGATTATTGCCGACAATTGCAAAAGCAACCTAGTCGGCAGTGGCAGCTCTGCCCGGAAATCCGTCAGCAATGACGCAAACGTTGGCAGAACGAAAACCGTCAGTCCCAAAATCGCTAACAAAGCCGTTGCCCCCAAGATAAGTGGATAAAGCAATACCGACTTCAACTTCTCACGAGCTGCGAACGATTTCTCCAGGAAATCCGCCAGCCGCAGGAACATGACCTCAAGCGACCCTGCCACCTCTCCTGCCTGGACCATACGGATAATCCGTGGCGAAAACACCTGCGGAAATCCCTGCATTGCCCCATGCAGAGACTTCCCTTGCTTAACGTCCGTCAAAAGCCTGCCAAGCATTTGCTGATATGCCCCCTTGCCCGCTGGCTGGTACAACGAGCGCAAGGCCTCGTGAACTGGCAGCCCGGCAGAAAGCATCACCGACAGCTGGCGGCAAAAAAGTACCACTTCCAGCCGGGACGGATTCGAATGCCAACGAATTATCTCCTGCCTGCTCGTTACAGGCTTTGCTTGTTCCAGCTCCCGTAAACTGGCCACCCATAAGCCCTTGGCCCGAATCTGATGTGCCGCCTCTCGTCGTGAGGCGGCTTTTATTTTGCCAGTGAACAATTCGCCGCTGCGATTCCGCGCTTCGTATGCGTATGCCGCCATCCTCTCAGCCTCCTATCCGGACCTGCCGATACTCCGTCCCCATCGCCCGCGTAATAAGTCCCGCCCGGTAAAGCTGTTCACGGGCCATCTTTTCTGTCTGCATCCCCTGTGCCTGATGACTCATCATCACCGATTCCAACTGACTGTTTTTTCCTTGACGGATAAGACTCTGCACCGCTGGATTCGTGAGCAGCACCTCTGCCATGCACACGCGGCCACCACGCAAACAGGGCAGCAGCCGCTGGGCGAAAACGCCAACCAACACCTCAGCGATCTGTGCCCGGATCGAATCCTGCTGGTCTAACGGAAACATGCCCTCTATGCGCGTAACAGCCTCCATCGCTGATAACGTATGCAGCGTTCCGAGCACCAGCGCGCCCGATGCAGCTGCCATAAGCGCCGTCTTCATCGTTTCACAGTCGCGGATCTCGCCAACTAAAATGACGTCTGGCATTTCACGCAGCGCACTGCGAAGAGCCTGCGAAAACGAAAAAAAATCGCGGCCCAATTCCCGCTGGCTGATAAAGCACTGCTTTGGTTCATAAAGGAACTCCACCGGGTCTTCCAATGTGATGATATGATACGATTTCTCACGGTTCAGCTCCTCAATAAACGCCGCCAGCGTCGTAGTCTTGCCCGAGCCCGTCCGGCCCGTCACTAAGATAAGCCCCTGCTCAAGCGTCAGCATCTTCTGCCACGCCTTAGGCGCCCCAATCTCCGCGAGGCTCGGAATCCTCTCCGGCAGCAAGCGGATAGCAAGCGCAAGGTGCCCTTGCTGATAATAAGCATTGACACGAAACCGCCGCCCCGCAAAGCTCCATGACAAGTCAATATCCTTTTCCCTTACTAGCCGCTCCCTCTGTTCCTCACTCATAATGACCGAACAGAACTCTGACATAAACTGCTCCGTCAGCGGGCGGTCATCCATAGGCACCAAGACACCATCACAGCGCAAATGCGGCCGCTGGCCTACGGTCAAATGAATATCCGACGCTTCTTTTTCGATTGCTTTATTGATAAAATCCTGCCACCTTATGTCATCGCCCATATTTATACCCCCAACCGAGTCCGAACATCCATCAGCCACTCCCCGTTATACTTAAAATATCTTGGGCCAGCTACTGACCACTTGCTATTAGTAAACATAGTCGCCAAAGCAGACAAGGAATACGACTTGCCATCATAAGTTACATGTTTTTCATCCGTCACCATACACAGCACGCCATTATGCGCATCCTCAGACGAATATGGAAAAGATAGATTCGTCATGATGTAGATATCCCCCTGACTCCTGGCTATCACTTAGAATATTTAAGATATTGTACATTCTTCTACATACACAAGCAAATACCTGCATGAAAAAAAGCACCTCCAACCGGAAGTGCTTTCTTTATACCCTGACCTCATACGAAGTTGTTTTGTTAATCCTTAATGCCGGTCTTTGAGCAGTACCTTGACCTGCCGCAAGAAGTCAATCATACTACAGGCTATCACGTTTTTTTCGCTCATGAGTTCTTTGAGGCCCTGGATATTCTGGCGCATTGAGGTAACGAGTCCACCGACGGAATTCGTGCCGTCGGTCACGCTGCCCATCATATCACTGGTCTTATGGATGCCCGCTGCAATCTTGCTGCTATAGCTGTTTACGCTTTCCGTATTTTTCGCTACATCAGCAAAACTTGCCTGCACGCGATCGACAAATACTGCATTTTCTGCCGCCTTTTCCTTCGTTTCCTCAATGACCGTATTGAGGTTCGAAAGCGACTGACGCAGCGAGCGGATATTGGTATCGATGCCTTCGACCATGCCTTTCGTCGACGCCGCCAGCTCGCGGATATTTTCTGCTACGACACTGAAACCGCGGCCCGCCTCACCAGCCCGTGCAGCTTCGATGGAGGCGTTGAGCGACAACAGGTTGGTACGCGTGGCAATCCCCTCGATGCCTTCCGACATTTTATTGATGTTATCAAAGTTTTCTTCGAGCTGCTTGAATACCAGCATGATGCTGTCGAGTTTTTCTTCGATTTCCTGCGTCTTGACCGACAGCTCGCCAACTTCCGAGCCAGCAACACTGACTACTTCATGCGATTCCTGCATGATTGTCGAAATATGCTGCGCATAGTCATTCAAATTGTTGAAGTTCTCATTGAGCGACGAAAAATCTTCATTGACCTGACCGATTCCCGCATACGTCTCACTCATCTTGCGAATGTATTCCGCAATGCCAGCCTCAGCCTCAGTGAGTTCATTCATGCGCGTGTCCAGATATTCGATACCATAGGCCAGCTGCTTATCGTTGCTCGCCGCTGCTGGCTTATGCGATGATGCAGCAGGCTGAGGAACTCTGGCCTGTGCAACTGGTTTAGCCGTTTCTTTTGCCAATGCTTTTTCTTTTGCCCGCTGATTATACAGCGGCTCTTTTGGTTTACCAAAATTAAAAAATCCCATGCCCGTTCCTCCTTACTCGAATACAGCCGCAATCATCGTCTGGTTGAAGTGCTGTTCGTAAATCTGCTCACCATAGCCGCCCCAGCCGATATAGCTGCCCAGCGCCGTTCCCATGCTGCGGAAGAACTCATCGGCATACCCTTCGCTCTTGAAGAGCAGCGTCCGTGCCAGGCAGTTGACCATGATTGAAAGCGACGGCTGCGGAACATCGCGGCGAATCCGTGCAATAGTCGCCTGATTGACCTGACGGTAATCATCGGGCTGCAGCATGACAATCTGGTCGTTCTCATAAATGCGCGCATGATACTTCATGGTCTGCCGATCATTATCGAGGTCATCGTTGGCGATGATATACATATCCTTGCCGATGATGCGCCCGACCGGATTGCTGTCGAGGAACGTGCGGTCCATCTGCGATGCCGTAAGGTCATGCATCTTAGCCTCCATCTCCGAGGCCGGACAGCCATCATAGGCCATGACCTTGCGCGAGAAAGCATCGACTTTCGTCGCTGTAAGCGGTTCGCAGATAGGCTTGTAGATATTCTCACGATAGAGATGAATCCGTCCGCCAAGATTGCGCAATAACACAAATACGCAGGCCGTATCATAGACTTTGCCATTGAGTGATACGAACGTCTTCTCAGCAAGCCCCTTGTCACCTGCCGTTCCGCCAAAGACCGGGATATTTTCCTTACGCAATACGGAGTTGAGCACCGACAGAACCGATTCCTCACAGGCAATCAACCCATTCGTCGCCGTAAGGCAAATCGTATCGCCGCTACCGTGGCTGCCCAAAGCACGCACAGCATCCTGTACGCGCCCGACATATTTCAGCGGGCAGTGATTCGCCTCTTCGAGCACATCCGCCACACAGTTGATACCGCTCTTGATGGCCAGGACTTCCAACGTATCATGGAAGATACCTTCATGGGAGAACGCCGCAATCGATGTCGTCCCCATGACGATGCTATGAGGAAACCGCTGGTGCATCTTTTCCGATGTCTCCCGGAACGTCTCCACAGTCGTCGTAAACCAAACAAATTTCGGATCTGTCATTCCCTGACAGGCATTTTCTACAGCAGAATCAATTGGCCGTGCTGCACTGCGGCCAATCTTGAAGTCTATCATGCTCATACCACCTTCCATATCGTTCACAACTATTATCTTACTATACCGTCAATTTTTTTCCAATGTATTTTTTAATGTTTTCTAATTATTTTTCCCCACTCTTGCCTGAATAAAATTCAACACAAAATCAAAATTATCCGCATCGACATAAACCTGATTGTAATTAAACGGTTCGTTTAGCTTTATGAGATTTCGCTTCCGCAAGATTTCCATGCTTTTTACCTTGGCAAACTCAGAGTACAAATACGTATGCGAAGCCGCAAGCAGACCGGAGCCCATTGTAGTGAGATTTCCTGCGGCCGCACCTGTCATAACGGCCAGCACACCAATGACCTGCGCTTTTTTCACCTGATGCGGCAACTGGGTATGTTTCACGCCCCGCTCATCCATCTCAAATAACACACAATATTTCCCGCCCATAAGAAACGCATAGACCAAGTAACCCACGCCAGCCAAAATCAGCATACCCACCGTAAAAACAGCAAACATAACCGCACAATCAAGCAGACGTTCCCAATCAAAACCATCTTCTAGTATCTCCAATCCTCCGACAAACAAAAAAATCGCCAGCCCAATGCCAAGGAATATTTTGCTGATCAAAAGAAATATCGTTGGATTCGTGTATAAATTCAACTCATAAACCCAACGATACGTACCATCTTTTCCCTGTTGTATTTCCTGCATAATCATCACTCCTGACTTGTCCGCACAATATAGTCATCATCAATCCTCTAACTTTATTCTCCTCATATTTTTATCCCTGCTTAAAAATGAACTGCTACGATAGCTTTGGAGGTGTTGATAAAATGAATGAAGACGAAAATTTTATGACTTCAGCCCGCTATCTGATATACATCGGGCTGGTATTGCTGGCTTTATTCATCGTCGATGAACAGCATAAGATGGAGGTGTTTGTATTTGCCGGGGCCGTGGGATTTTACTTGGAATCACGAAAAGAGGGCTGGCAGAGTCCTTTGATTGAATGGCCAGATGAACTATCCTTTCTTGCCACCTGCTATTATGCCTCGCTAAAATTCATCAAATTCGGTATAATCCTTGAGGCGGTCGTACTTATCTATCTGTTCCATAACGGTCTGATACAAATTCACAATTTCAGTCATATAGTAGCCATTGTATATATTGTTTCCCTTATCTGGCTGACTGCTACTGCCAGCGTACTTTCTATCTGCTGGTCAATACACGACCAATGGGCAAAGCGGACAGGCAGTACCACCATTGCCTCATTAAATCCACCCTTCACGCAAGGAACTAAGAGTTTTAAAACCTGGAGCTGGCTGCTCTTTGATGGCATTATCATCGTAGGGTTAGGCGTCATGTGGTGGGACAACTTAGTGATGCATCTTTTCGACGTCTTTGAGCTCACAGCCATCGCTACGGTCTACTTCCTTTTGATGGTCCCCATGCAATTATGGATGTATTTCCATTACAAAGGACTTCTCCCACAGAAACCAGCCAGCATCGAACAATAACTACGAGCAAAAAATTCCATAACTATGATGCCGACAGCCATGCAGGTAATCAAGGGACCTGCATGGCTGTCTTTCTGTGCGCATCAATTCTGCCAAAAAAGATACATCAAACCTGCAACCTGCAAGATAAGTATCAGCGGCACACCATATTTAAATTTCCAATGCAGTGTCTTATGATGAAATACCTGAATGGCTATCATCGCACCAATGCTTCCCCCAGCTAATGCCAAAAGCAAAAGTGTCAGTTCCGGCACCCGCCACCAGCTGCGAATAGCACATACCTTGTCCCAGCCATAAAGCAATATGGCCACCACATTCAAAATCACCAAATACCAGGTTATTACATTATGCCCATAAATTTCCATTGTCATCCTCCTAATTTTAGACGAAGCGACCATCAATTACCGTAAAGCACACGCCGGACTTCTGTCAAAGTAGTAACCCCTTGTTTTACTTTTTGGATACCATCCTGCCAGAGCGATTCCATTCCACCAGCAGCGGCAATACGGGAAAACTCCTGCCGCTCGCACTTATGAAGCAATGCCTGCCGCAAACTATCGTCCATGACCAGCACCTCTTGTAGTGCCATCCGCCCTTGATAACCAGTTCCGCCACAAGCGTTGCATCCCGTGCCATGCCAGAGTACAAGTCCCGGCTCATAACAGTCTCCGAGCAGCGCTGCTTCGCGGGAACCCTCCTCGACCACATACGAACTGCGGCATTCCGGGCAAATGCAGCGCACCAGCCGTTGCGCTACTATCCCCGACAATGTCGCTGCCAGCAAATATGGCTTAACGCCCATATCAAGCAAACGATAAATTACGGCCGTCGCATCCTCGGTATGAAGTGTCGTCATGAGCAAATGCCCTGTCAAAGCGATGCGCACCGCCATCTCTGCCGTCTCGCCGTCACGAATCTCCCCGAGCAGTACCTTTTCGACATCCTGCCGCAAAACCGCCCGAAGGCCTGTCACATAGTCAAGTCCCGCTTTGGGATTCATCTGTACTTGATTAATTCCCGAAAGCTCCCTTTCCACAGGGTCCTCCAACGTAATCAAACTGCATTCCGGCACATTCAAAGCATTCATGGCTGCATAAAGCGAAGTTGTCTTACCGGAATTCATCGGGCCACAAATTACCAGAAGTCCTGCCGGCGCATGGATAAGCTTCTCAAACTTTTGCCGATTCTTCTCCGAAAAGCCAAGTTCTGACACCTTCAGCATCTCATCCTCAAGATTCATGAAGCGCAAAACCATCATCTCGCCATCAGTAACCGGCATAGATGCCACTCGAATATCTAGCGTTTTCTGCCCCTCGCGCACATAACGAATATGTCCATCCTGTGGCCGTTGCCGCTGAGCAATGTCCATCCCCGCCATCACCTTAATGCGCGAAACAACAGCTGCTTCTACTCCCCTCGGCAGCTTTCGGTCATCCTCCTGCAGGATACCATCCCGCCGGTACCTTACCCGCATCCCGCCGGTCATCGGTTCAAGATGCAGGTCGCTGACCCTCCAGGCAATTGACTGGTCAATCAGACCATTTACCAGACGCACCACCGCCGATTCCGCCCCACTGCTTCCTCGCTGTACCTCCCGCATTGCCTGCCCAATCCAAAGAGACCACAAGCACTCCGCGTCTTGCATAACATCACTATCCTTATCAAACAGACTTTATCGCTTGCGTCTCCATTTCGCTATGGCAAGGACAAACTCCTGCCCTCTCATTTTCTTTTTCTTGCAAGATGACTAAATTTTAAGTAAAATTATAATTGAATTTAATGATACGCTAAAGGAGATGATTTGATGACCAGGATTTTTATTATGTTCATTCTATTCTTTACGGTTATGACTCCTGTCACGCATGCTCAACTCGTACAAATTTCCGATTTAACGCCTGCTGCCTTTTATTCACAAATGAACCAAGCACTCCGTGCCTCCTTTGCCGATTCCAATAATACAAATTCTTTTGAACCACTCTCGAAAGGCATTACCATGAGTGCTGATGCCGATTATATCGCGTACATGACCGGACTGAAAAACGGCCGCTACGGTGCAGTGGTGACCCTCTATGCCAACCGGGCTGGCTATGTATCAAAAGTAACGGTTGCATCGCTCGATGATGATAAAAATGCCTTTCAAGCCAATCTGCTATCCTGTTATGTTATCATGCGCGCCGTTGGACTTACTGAGGCAGAAACGCAACAACTTATTTCAAATTCAAACGAGGCAACATCAAGTATCTGGTGTTCACGAAGCAACCGCCGGATTATCTTTAGCATGAACAAACAACAGCCAAACATCGCCTATATGCGCTTTCTGGCTTCCGACGAATAAAACACGACACGTTTCTTCGTCCACAGACTACTAAATAATCCCGCACAAAAACAGTTCAAGCACTGCAACTGAATCGTCGCAGTGCTTGAACTATTTTTTTATTTACTTTTGAAATTCTGCCAGGATCTTTTTCTTGGCAATCTTGCCGGTTGTCGTGCGCGGTAATTTTTCCATGAGGTGGAATTCCCGGGGAATCTTATAAAGAGCGAGGTTATTTTGCAGGAACTGCTTGAGTTCACGAATATTGACCGTCGCGCCTTCATGAACGCTATAGAAGCAGGCGCCTGCCTGTCCGCGCAGTTTATCGTCGATGCCGATGACAGCCGCCTCATGAATGCCGGGGAACTGATAAATCACTTCTTCGACTTCACGGGGATAGACGTTCTCGCCCATGCTGATAATCATATCCTTGATGCGGTCGACGATGTAGATATAGCCATCCTCATCTGCTCTGGCAACATCACCGGTATGGAACCAGCCGCCCCGCATGGCATCATGCGTCACATCGGGAAGATTCCAATAGCCAAGCATGACATTTTCGCCCTTGACGATGAGCTCACCGACTTCACCGCGCGGAACTTCCTCGCCTTCATCGTCGATAAGTTTCCATTGCAAATCTGGGACCACAGGACCACAGGACCCGACTTTGGTCTTCCCCAGCGGCGTCATCGTAACAATCGGCGCCGTTTCAGAAAGACCATAGGCCTCACAGATATCCAAGCCGAATTTCGCGGTAAAATCCTGCTGGATTTTCAGTGGCAGGGTCGTACCAGCGCTGACTACGAGCCGCACGCTCTTCATATCCTCCGGCGTGCCGAGTTTGGTCAGCAGGCTGCAAATAGACGGCACGATGTAAAGTTCGGTAATGCCCTCCTCGCGAATCGTGCTGATAGTCGTCCGCGGTGTGAACGAATCGAGAATCACGATTGCCGCTCCGACGCTCAGCGTATAAAACACCGCACAGGTAAGACCATAGCAGTGATACATCGGCAGTACGCAAAGCGCTTTATGTCCCGGCTTACATCCCATATAGTCAATCTGCTTCGTGTTGAAGAGGATATTGTGATGAGAAATGACAGCGCCCTTCGGATTGCCCGTTGTCCCCGACGTATAGATAATCTGGCAGGGATTTTCGGCGCTGAAATACTCCGAAAGCTCCGGTGCCTCCTCGATTCCCTTTTTCGGCTTACCAATCGAACGGATGTCATACTGTGCCACTTTGAGCTGGCAGCGCAACTGCGCCAGCGCATCCACGAGATTCAGCGGCTGATACGTCAGCATCACCCGGATTCCCGCATCTTTGATGATATAGGCAATCTCGCGGCTGCTGAGCTGGAAGTTGATGGGAACGGCAATGGCTCCCAGCGAGGTAATTCCCATATAGGCAAAGATAAATTCGGCACTGTTGCGCGTAAAGATACCCACGCGGTCACCTTGATGAACGCCGCAGGCATAAAGCCGGTCGCGGCAGGCTTTTACGGCATCCTGAAGTTCTTTATAGGTAAAACGGCGCTCATGGTCAACAATGGCCAAATCAGCTGGCGCACCTTGATAAATCAAATCATGAATAAGCATTTTTATCACTCTTTTCTCTTTGGACACAAAAATTAGTACCTGATGCTAATTTTATACCAGGTACTAACTTTTGTCAAAGAGAAACTGAAATAAACGCGCTTGACAATTGACACAAATATTATCTTTTAGGCGTTGAGTTTTTTATCGGCATACTGGAGCAGGATATGCGCACTCTTGCGGTTCGTTGCCAACGGGATATTGTGAACATCACAGAGGCGAAGCAGTGCATTGATATCCGGCTCGTGCGGCTGGGACGTCAGCGGGTCACGCAGGAAGATGACATAATCGACCTGCTCGGTGGCCACGCGGGCACCAATCTGCTGATCGCCACCTAACGGACCAGACATCATAGTTTCCACATCGAGCTGATAGTTTTCGTTAATCAGCGTCCCCGTCGTCCGGGTCGCAATCAAATGGAAGTGTTTGAGGAGGTCCTTATGATGACTGACGAAATCGAGCATCTCTTCTTTTTTCTTATCGTGTGCAATAAGTGCAATGGTCTGCATGAAACCACCCTTTCTAACTATTTTTGTTACGTTATTTATTATAACGCAGGAACCGCCACCTTTTCAATGGATATTCTTAATTTTACAACAAATCCGAATAGTAAAAAGGAGACCTTTTACGGCCTCCTCTATTATTACTTATGCTGTGGTGTTTTCAACAAGCCATCATGATAGAGTAAATTCGCTCCCTGATACCAGGAAATAGCCTGCTGCCGCATTTCGTCACTCGTCGGAATCGGCGAATAATCGGCAGTTGACCAGTCATTTATCCGATACGATTTCACGCCCTGATTCGGCGAGAGAATCGTCAGCTGGTCATCCTTCACGAGTCCGAGCAGCTGATAGGTGCTGATGAAGGCGCGGTCCTCAGACTCCGGCACATTGAATACATCGTGACCGAAGAACCGCGACGTATAGGACATACCGAGCAGCCCCAGAAGCGTCGGTCCCACATCAATCTGACTCATCAAGCGGTTGCACTGCCCGGCCTTGATGAGTTTCGGGGCGTAAATCAGGCACGGGATATGATAGCGGTTAATCGGCAAATCGGCCTTGCCGGCCGCTAAGGCCTGATGGTCCGCCACGATGACAAATACGGTGTTATCAAACCACGGTTTCGTCGAAGCTTTATCCAAAAAATCCTTGATAGCCCAATCGGTATAGCGCACGACACTGTTGCGCACGCCCTGCGGTGCATCGATGCGGCCCTTGGGGAATTTGAACGGCCGATGGTTTGAAGTAGTCAGAACCATCTCAAATGCCGGCTCGCCCTTTGCCTGATGTTCATCCAGGGATTTTACCACCTGGTCAAAGAGGATTTCATCGGGAACGCCCCAAACGGTTTCATCATGGATTTCCTCTTCGGGGATATTGTTGCGATCCTTTACGGTATAGCCATTGCCCGCAAAGAAGTCATTCATATTGTCAAAATAGCCATAACCGCCATAAATGAAGTCCGTCTGGTACCCATTTTGACGGAAGGCATCGCCCAGGCTTTCCATATTGCCATTGTCCTGACGGCGGACGATGGATTGGCCCGGCGTCGGCGGTACCGAAAGCGACAAAGCTTCCAAACCACGAACCGTACGCGTTCCCGTTGCATAAAGACGGGTAAAGCTCAAGGAGTTTTGCGCGACTTCATCAAGATTCGGCGTCAGACTGTTGGCAAAGCCGAGAAAGCCCGCGTAATCGGCACTGAAACTCTCGACGGTTATCAGCACGACATTGGGCTTTTTGCCCGTCAGTTCATTTTGATTCTCAACCCGGCGGGTTACCCCGGGATCTCCCTGCAAGACTTCGTTGTTCCCCTTTACCTCACTGCGCAGCCGCTGGCGAAGCGAATCCGTATCCGACGCTTTGGCATAAAAAGAATCATAGTCGAGCTCGTTGGTAAAATAGGCGCGAACAAATTCATAGGGGCCATTTCCGGCAAGTTCCTGATTGATTTTGTCCGCAGCTACCTGCATACGCCATGCCGACTGCGGCACGACGGCCGCCACCAGCAGCAGTAAAACCATCAGCCCGGCTGCCATAGCGAATTGGCGCCAGCCACGGGGACTCGGAAAAAACGTCAATTTGCGAAGCTGCCACCAGGTTATCAAAAGCGTTGTAACCAGCATTACAGGTACGAGGATACCCAGCGGGAAAGATTCCTGAATCGTTCCGAGCATTTCACTGGAATAGATCAGATAATCAACGGCAATGAAGTTAAAGCTGGTATGAAATTCCTGAAAGTAGAAAAAAAGTGTCACGCCTGTACTGACCATGAAACCATTCAGCAGGAACAGCAGTCCCTTCCCCAGCCGTTTTCCCCAACCAGCTGAGAGAAATTTTGCTGGCAACAGCAAAAAAAGTGCCAACGGCAGGCAGAAAAAAACGCCTGCGGAAGCATCGTAGACAAGTCCGAGCAAAAAGGTCCGCAATAAATCCAGCGGGCTCCATGAGAGCTCAGAATAAAAGCGCAGCGCGATCAGCAAGCGGATAAAGCTCTCCCAAATCATCCAGCTGCCAAATAAAATCTGCAATAAACCAAGACGTCCCACCGGCCGCCTGGAATACTGGTTAAAACGAAGCATAGCAAAACCACCTTTGTAAAATACAATACATTAAATTATAACAAAATATTGCTGAGAAAAAAATGAAAAACTGTTACATTTTCTGCTGCTTGCTCCGATTATAGCCATTTGTTACAATGTAAACATGAGCAAAAGATTGGAGGGTTTATCATGAAATTTGCAATTGTCGGAACCGGCGGCACCGGTGGAACGTTAGGTGCTTATCTTGCCAGCCACGGACAGGATGTAACGTTTATCGCCCGCGGCAATCATCTGGCGGCCATCCGCCAAAACGGCCTGACCATCCGCACAGAGCACCGCGGGGATATCGTTATAAAACCGGCCAAAGCCTGCACAATGGATGAGTATACCGACACGCCGGATGTCATGCTCGTCTGCGTAAAATATTACAATATCGACGATGCCATTGCCCTTGCCCGCCGCACCGCCAATGCCGATACCCTTATCGTGCCAATTCTAAACGTATTCGGCACTGGTGAAGTCATGCAGCAGGCTCTGCCTGGCCTTACTTGTCTCGATGGCTGTATGTATATCTTCGCCAAAATCCAGGAACCAGGCGTTATCGTCCAGCCCGAGAAAATCCTGCGCGTATTCTTTGGCTTCCGCCCAGGACAAGATGACCGGCTGTCCACGAAGGCAAAGGAACTGGAACAAATCATGCAGGCCGCAGACATTCATGCGCATTTTACCAAACATATCCAACGGGACGCCTTGCAGAAATTCGCCTTCGTCTCCCCGATGGGCGCCGCCGGACTCTATTTCGAGGCCGTCAGTGATGATTTCCAGCACGAAGGCCCTCTGCGCGATTTCTTTACGGGGCTTATCCGCGAAGTCGTCGCTATTGGCCACGCTATGGGCATTATCTGGGAAAACGATTTAGTCGAAACCGGCCTCAAAATGATTGATGCCTTCAAGCCCGGCCTGCGCACCTCGATGCAGCGCGACGTGCTTGCGGGCAAGCCCTCCGAATTCTCCGGTCTCGTCTCCCGCATCGTCGCCCTGGGTAAAAAATATGACGTCCCCACCCCGCTCTATCAAAAAGTTGACCAATGGGGGCAAGAATATCATATCCGATAAGGGCACGAAGATTTGACTTTTGACTTGTCAATCTTAGAACGCATGACGATAACCAAGGGACAACCCACCACCGTTATAGCCGGGGTTATGCGTTTTGAAGCCGTTTGAGGCATGATGGACGAGATAGGCGGCGCTTACGGAATCACTAGCCGTGAAGTGATACGTTACCCGCGGCCCAATCCGCCATAAGAAACCAAAGGCTCTGCCATTAGCCGGGTGCGCGTGATTATATGCGAGAATGGAACCTGCCCCATCGATCGAGGCCGACCATTTCTTCGATAAGTTTTTCTCCCAGCGCATCATATAGGATGGCCCGAGCCCCACGGCTTCGGAGTCGCGGGCGATGTCATCATCGGTTGTCTTGCCGAGCGGCCGCGTCACGCTTAGGCCGTAGTGAAACGATACGTCCTTTACCTTTTTATACTGCCGGTAGACATGAAGATTATATAGGTCGATGTCGCGCCTGGCAAACCAACGTCCCTCCAGATATTCCAACTGGACTTCCACGGCGCGCTCCTTATCCGGCTGCTGCTCCTTTGATTCCGCCTCAGCGGCCATCGCCGTATGGGCCAATAGCATAACCATTACCGCCATCGTCAATCCCTTGCCTAGTATCTTGCTGCTATCCATAATCATCACGTCCTTTACTCGCATTGAAAATGTAAACTGCTGCTTGCGTTATGTATTACTTCGCCACCAAAAAAAGAATCCCTGTCAAAAGGGATTCTTTTCGTTTCCATATAATATAATTTATTCTTCGTTATAACGCTTGGCGAGCAGGCGCCGTTCGTTTTCGAGTTTGCGCTCCTGGATGTAGCGATGAATAAAAATATTGGGAATCGCCACGCCGACGGCAATACTGATGATGATGATGATGGCCTCGACGCCGCTTCGGATGCCATCGAGCAGACCGCTCGAAGTGATGAACTGGATGTTCAGCAAGGCAAAGAGCAGGCGATAAAGCAAAACCCCCGGAATCATCGGAATCGCCGACGGAATCGTCATGATGATATTCGGCGTATGGAACCAGTGAATGGCCCGCAAGGCGATGACGCCGACGACGGCCGCCCCGAAGAATGAACCAGCTGCCTGGGACCAGCCCAACTCCATCACCGTTACGTTGCGAAGCAGTACCGTGATGATGCCGCCAATGCCCACGACAGGCAGCAGCCGTTTCGGAACGTTAAAGATGATGGAAAAACCAATCGAGGCAATCGCAGCCGCCAAAGCCTGCGAGATATACGAAGTCTCTGCCGCCGACAGCCCCACGGCCGTAAAGTCCGTAACACCGCCCAAGCGGATGGCCATTACAATGCCAAAAGTCATCGAGCCGACAACCAAAAGCGTATGCATGGCTCTTGTCATACCCGAAACAATGAAGTTATTAAGCAAATCGTCCACGGCATTGATAAGCGGAATGCCTGGCACCAAAAAGAGCGTGCAGGCAATCAGCGGATACCAGTTGAGTCCTCCAGTCAAAAACTGCGTGGACCAGGCCAGCATCGTAGTCGCAAAAGAGGTAATGGCAATTGCCGCGTAGGTGTTAAATCCATAGCCCAAGCAGACGCGGCGAATGAGAAAGCCCAACATTGCGCAGACAGCCGTCAGCAAAAAATCCAGCCAACTGCCGCCAAAGAGTTTGCAGAAACCGCCACAGGCAGCGCCCGCCCCCATTGCCGTCAGCCACACAGGATAATTGCGTGGCAGCTTGCGGATGTTATCGAGCTGGCGTTCAAAGTCCTGCAGCGAATAATTTTTCGCCATAGCTCGCCAGGTCAGCTTGCTGACTGCCGAAAGCGTCGTCATATTGACGCCATGCTTGGTGCATTTGCGAAACTCCGTATAGGAATGCCGGTCATCGTTGACGTTGAGCATCAGCGTCGTATACATGACATGCTGATGGATGCGGTCTTTCGGGATTCCCATAAAGGACGCCGCCCGCATCATATCCCGCAAGGTGCGGTCCGAATCGGCACCATTTTCCATCAGCAACTGTCCCGTGTGCAATAAAAGATGCATTTTGGGACCTATTTCGGCAAACGGCTCGCTAAAGATGCGTTCCTTTTCTTCCTTTTTATCCAAACTATTCATAGGTTATCTTGCTCATTCCCCTATCTTTTCTTACGTTTCCGGACCAAAAAATTCTACAATCTTTGCAATGGCCAAGGCCATATGATTCTGATTCTGGAAGGGATGATTTGCCCCCTCCACAGAAATAAATTCAATGACATTGTTCTCCGCGAATTCTTGAGAAATCGCAAACGGAATCATTTCATCCTTTGTGCCATGCAAAATCAGCATATCATCCGCAAAATCAAAATATTCCTGTTCGCGAACATCAAAGGACTTCAGCGAGTCGAGCAGGCTGTTATCAATTTTGAGTTTGCGCTCGAACCCGACTTGAACCTCTTTTCCCTTGGCCAGTTTTGTCCGATTTTCCTCAGTAAGATGCTTGTCCATGGATTCAAACATATTAACCGCCGGACTGCGCAAAGCGATCTTGGCGAAGGGATTTTCCTGCTCTATCATATAACGCAGCGTCAAGTAAGCCCCAAAACTCGTGGAATAATTGTAGACGCGCTCCGCCTGCAGCTCCGTTTTCGCATAAGCCGTCACAAGCCGCAGATAGGTCATGCACTCCTCAATTTCCAGTTTCTTGCGCGCATCTTCGCCATGACAAGGCCAATCAAAGGCAATGACCGCATAGCCTTTATACTTGTTCACCATATGCTCGCCAAAATTAGCGGTTCCGGCCGTATCCTTGTGACTGCCAAAACCATGTGTGACGATAACCACATCATCAAACGTACGCACCGTCTTATCACTATCACGGGTAAAGAGCTTACAGCGAATGCTAAAGCCCTCTTCATTGATGTCAAACTTCTTTTCCATAACCTAATGAGACTTCCTTTTAACCTTTAACCTTAATTTTTGTTGCGCATATTTCTATAGGCACTTGCTTCGATGTATTGTGCTTCTCTTGCGAAGGCATCCGGCAGACGATAGTAATCGCCTGTGTAATCCGCGGTATCGGCATGCTTGATGAAGAAGGTGCCATTCGGTTTTTTCCAGACATAGAAATATCCATGCGGGGTAAGAACCGGAGTTGATTTTGTCCACTCATACGCACAAGCGACAAAAATCGTATCGGAGTCGTTTGTCTGCACTTTGGTTGCCGAAGTCAAATCGGCAAAGTCAGCGACCCCAGAACCCGAGTAATGGGTTATGCGCAGGTAATTATTCGCATCATCATAAAAGAACAAGCCGTTATGATAATGCCCTGCTTCGGCAAAGCGAAGCGGCAGCAACAATAACAATAAGCAACACAACATCCCGATTTTTTTCATAAGCTGGCCTCTTTCCCTTTTCGTCTATACCATTAACTAAACAATGCAATCTGGTCGCTCTCACCCATGCCGTCGAGGCAGCCATGACCGCGCAGGATTTCGATGTTGGTCTTGGAAATACCCGTGCGGCGGCGGAGGTCTTCGATGCTCGTGAATACGCCGTCTTTGCGGGCTTCGACAATGCTCTGCGCCGCTTTGGTTCCCATGCCGCTGAGGCTGGCAATCGGCGGCAGCAAAGATTTTTCATGGATGATGAATTTCTCAGCGTCCGACTCGTAGATGTCGACGTACTCGCAGCTATAGCCGCGCAGATACATTTCCCAGGCAAGCTGCAAAACGATAAGCGTTGCATTCTGCTTGGCATCGAGCTTCTTCTCCTTGGCGGCAAGTTCGAGCTGATGAATCTGGTCGCCCACATAGTCCTTGCCACGCGCGATGACATTGGCATCGAACTCGGCGGCGCGAATCGAGAAATATGCCGCATAGTAAGCCAACGGATAATGCACCTTGCAGAACGCGATGCGATACGCCATCATGACGTAAGCCGTCGCATGAGCACGCGGGAACAGGTACTTGATTTTCTGGCACGACTCGATATACCACTCAGGGATACCGCCCTGGCGCAAAATCTCAACCGTATCCTCGGCAATGCCCTTGCCCTTACGGACTTTCTCCATCGTCTTGAACGAAAGCAATGGGTCGATGCCGTTATGGATCAGATACATCATGATATCGTCACGGGCCGAGATGGCATTTTTGATCGTGCACTGGCCGCCGCGGATGAGGTCCTGCGCATTGCCGAGCCACACGTCGGTACCATGGGAGAAGCCCGATATGCGCACCAAATCGGAGAACACATCCGGATTGGTATCATCAATCATCTGCCGTGTGAACGGCGTGCGGAACTCCGGGATACCAAAGGTTCCCGAGGTAGCGCCGAGTTCTTCTGGCGTGAGCCCCAGCGCCACCGTCGAGTTGAAAATCGACATCGTCGCCTTGTCGTCAAATGGAATCGTCTTCGGGTCACGGCAGGTAAGGTCTTCAAGCATCTTGATAACCGTCGGGTCATCGTGGCCGAGAATATCGAGCTTGACCAGACGGCTGCTGATGGAGTGATAGTCGAAATGCGTCGTTATCGTACCGCAGTTCATATCGTTGGCCGGATGCTGAATCGGCGTGAAGAAATGAACGTCCATGTTGCGCGGCACAACCATGATGCCGGCCGGATGCTGGCCTGTCGTCGATTTGACGCCCATGCAGCCATGGGCCAGACGGTCGATATAGGAACCGTGCTTTTTGACGCCCTTTTCCTCGAAGAATTTCTTGACGTAGCCAAAGGCCGTCTTATCGGCAACGGTCTGGATGGAACCTGCGCGATAGACGTTGTCCTTGCCAAACAGAATCTCCGTATACTTATGGGCCACCGGCTGATACGTACCCGAGAAGTTCAAGTCGATATCCGGGACTTTATCGCCATCAAAGCCGAGGAATACGGCAAACGGGATATCGTGACCATCTTTTATGAGCGGCTCGCCGCAAACCGGACAGTTCTTATCCGGCAAGTCATAGCCGCAGCCGTAGGAACCATCGGTGATGAACTTGCTGTACTGGCAATGCGGGCAGCGCCAATGCGGCGGCAGCGGATTGACTTCCGTGATGCCCGTCATCGTCGCGATGAACGACGAACCAACGGAACCACGCGAACCGACCAGATAGCCGTCGTCGTTGGATTTCTTAACCAATCGCTGCGCGATGAGGTAAAGCACCGAGAAGCCGTGGCCGATAATCGGCTTTAACTCCTGCTTGAGGCGGGCTTCGACGATTTCGGGCAGATTCTCGCCGTACATTTCTTTGGCCTTGTTATAGGACATCGAACGGATTTCTTCATCGGCACCCGGAATCATCGGCGAATACAGGTCGTCAGGAATCGGCTTAAACGATTCAATCATATCGTTGATTTTGCGTGGATTCGTGACGACGGCCTCATAGGCCAGCTCCTCCCCGAGGTATTCAAATTCCGCCAGCATTTCTTCGGTGGTCCGCAGATAAAGCGGCGGTTGCATCTCAGCATCATCAAAGCCCTTGCCCTTCATGAGAATGGCACGGTATATCTGGTCCTCAGGATTCAAAAAGTGAACGTCGCAGGTTGCCACGAGCATTTTCCCGAGTTTCTGCGCGAGTTCAGCGACCTTGAGGTTAATATTTATTAGGTCTTCGTCCGTATTGATATCGGGGAATTTATCACTGCGCTTTAAAAAGTCGTTGTTGTGGATTGGCTGAATCTCAAGGTAATCGTAGAAATTGGCAATCTCGATGAGCTGCTCATCGGACTGCCCTTCGACAATCGCGCGGATGAGTTCGCCTGCCTCGCAGGCCGAACCGATGATGATACCCTCGCGGTATTCCTCAATGATTTTCTTCGGCAGGCGCGGCTGACGATGGAAATATTTGACATGCGCGAGCGATACCATCTGATAGAGGTTGCGCAATCCATTGGGGTTCTTGGCCAAAAAGATAATATGGTTGGCCCGCTTCTGCTCCCAATCATCGCCAGTAAGATAGCCTTCCATACCATAGATGACCTTGATGCCGGCATCCTTGGCGGCTTTGGCCGCATCCGGATAAGCCTGAACGACACCATGGTCCGTGATGGCAATCGCTGGCCAGCCCCAACGGGCCGCCGTCTTGACGAGGTTCTTGACCGATACCACGGCATCCATGGCACTCATGGTCGTATGCGCATGAAGTTCCACGCGCTTGACCTCCGCATTATCCATGCGGGATTCCGTCTCTTTCTTCGCCAGCGAATCCATGAAGAGCACATACTCGTTCATATAAGTATCAAAGCGCACAGAACCGCGGATGCGAACTTCCATGCCCTCTTTGAGCTTGCCGATGATTTCGTCAAAATCCTCTTCCGGCCCGTTCTTGCCGCGTTTTGGCTTAAAGAACTTCTTGCAGGCAATGCCGTTGCTCTCATCGGAAAGGCAGAAGGACAGCAGTTTCGTTCCGGTTTTGAACTCATTGGTCTTGATACCTGAAATTGCCCCCTCGCCGATAAAGCCTTCGAGAATGACATTTTTCATCTCGCCGTCGAGCTCATCGATGAGTTTGCGCTCCCCCATAACGCCGCGGCCAAAGATGAGGTTGCCGGCCCCATGGACCACCACGGGCTTGTCGAAATCGTCGTGATGTTTGGGAACCTTGGGCAGCTTCGCTTTGTCCTCGGCGGCCGTTTTGGCGGCAGCCGCTTTTGGTTTTGGCGCTGCAGCTTTCTTCTCCGCCACGCGTTCATGCTGAATGGCTGCGCGGTATTCGGGCGTATTGAACGAATCGTCCACCTCAAGATTTTGCAACACTTCGTCGCTTGCCTGGCATTCTACGGGGCAGCGATAGCCGAGCATTTGCTTGATGGCCTTGCTCATGAGCTGGGCCACCGAATGAGCGCGCATGATTTCGCCGCCGAGCTCGCCCGGCACATCGAGAATCAGGCGGCTGCCATCGACGCGGTACTTCGAGCGCTTCAAGAGCTGAAATACCGTCGGGTTGCCTTCCGAAACCACCGTTACGAGTTTGGTCCAGATTTTCTGGATGCCGTCTTCCACATCGATAACTTCCTGATAGAACACGACCTGGTCGAGCTGGCATTTGCGCTGAATCTGCGCCGCCGCTTCCTGTAAAAGGGCATCGGGAATAAGCGTCTGGCTGATGAGTACGATTTCCCAGCTGTTCGTCTTGGTGCAAACCTCGACATGACGAATAGACGCAGACTTCATGAGCTCTTTTTGCTCATCGTCAAGCGCCATTCCCTGAACCAGCTGCCAAAACATATTCTCCTGTTGCGGAACGATCCGATACTTCTGCATTCCCCAAGCTCCTCTTACTCTGGATAAAGCTCCCGATACTTCTTCTCATCGGCCAGAACCTGCCGGACATAATCGCGAGTCTCTGCAAAGGGGATCGCGTCGATATCCGAAAAGTCCTCTGGCCAATCATATTGTTTAATCCATTCCTGCACATTTCCCCGGCCGGCATTATACGCCGCCAAGGCCAGTACATTATTGCCGTGGAACTCCTTCTGCAGGGTCGAAAGATACCACGTTCCATACCGGATATTGCGGTCCGGTTCATGAAGTCCTTCCTCCGAGTAGTTTGTATCCCCAAGCTGCCCGGCAATCCACTTTGCCGTATCCGGCATAATCTGCATAAGCCCGATGGCCCCGCGATGCGAATGTACTTCGCGCTTGAATTTGCTCTCTTTCTTGATAACCGCTGCCGTAAGATTGCTGTCGACGTTATACATCGAAGCATACTTCATCACCGTATCGTGATACGGATAAACATAAAAATAACTGCGCTGTACGGGTTCAAACTTCAGAACAATAAACGCGCTCAGGCTTGCGAAAATAATGAATAACGCAACACAAAAACAGGACACCATGCGCCGATGCTGCATCTTCCTGCTTTGACGGACCCTGTCATGAAACTCCGTCATGCGTCCACTCCTTCCATAGACGATCCACCTGCCGCAGGGTTGACGGCAAGCTTCCACTGTTATCAATCAGGCAATCTGCCCGTTTCTTTTTCTCTTCGAGAGGCATTTGCGCGGCAATTCTGGCCGCCGCTTCTTCCCTTCCATAGCCGTTGCGCTTCATAAGGCGCTCCTGCTGGATTTTTTCCTCTGCATATACGAGGCAGACCTTCTCTGCCATTTTATCCCATCCCGACTCAAAGAGCAATGGAACATCCAGTACAATCAAAGATTTTTTCTCGGCTTGATACTGCCTGACCCGCTGGCAGATTTCGTGCTGTATCAGCGGATGAGCCGTCGCATCAATCCATTCCCGCTCGGCCGGGTCAGAAAAGACAAGCTTTCCGATGACCCGGCGGTCAAGCTGTCCATCGGAAAGCAGGATTTTGTCCCCAAAATGCTGGCGATAAGCCTCGTATAACGGCTTTCCCGGCGCTAATAGCTCATGGGCAATCGCATCGGCGTCGATGATACTGGCACCTTTTTCCTGCAAATACGCGGATACCGTGCTCTTGCCCGAGGCAATGCCGCCCGTAAGGCCGATGATTTTCATAGGCTACTCCTTTTGTCAGCTTTGGCAGCGCGGGCAATAATGCGTTCCCCGCCCGCCTAAGGTTATCTTTTCAATAGGCGAACCACACTTGCGGCAGGGCTGTCCCTTCCGGTTGTAGACATAGAGATGTTCCTGATGGCTTCCCTGTCCGCCCTCGCCATTCTGATAGTCGCGGAACGTCGTACCGCCATCGCGGATTCCCGCCGCGATAACCGCATTAATGGACTCATACAAGCGCTGGCATTCTTCCCGCGTAAGGGTACTGGCCGGCCGTTCCGGCCGGATGCCAGCTAAGAACAACGCCTCATCATCGTATATGTTGCCAATGCCGCCAATATATTTCTGGTTCAGCAGCAGCGACTTGATGACGGTCTTTTTCCCCTGCACGAGCTGATAGAGATATTCGGCCGTAAACTCGTCAGACAACGGCTCCGGGCCCATTTCGGCAAGGCCGTGGATGCGCCAGCGCTCGCCTGGGGCCAGCGCATAGACTGCCCCGAGCGTGCGCGTATCGCCATAGACGAGCAGGCCGCCGCCATCGAGATGGAATAAGAGCCGCGCATAGGAATCGTGCGGCTCTCCCTCAGGCTCAAAGACCAGGCGCCCGGTCATGCGCAGATGAAAAATCAATTCATTGCCGTTATCGAGCGCCATGATGAGATATTTCCCGCGGCGCTTCATCGCACGTATCGTCCGGCCAATGGCCATCGCCCGGTACGATTCCGGTTCGGGCCATTTGATCTGCCGTGGCAGCAGAATATCGAGTTGCATGATTTTTTGACCAGTCAAAACGGTATCGAGATACCGGCGGATAATCTCCACCTCTGGCATTTCCGGCATATTACTTCGCCTCCGCCCAGTTCTTGCCGCTGTGAATATCAATCAAAAGTGGCACCGAAAGCTTCGCCACCTGTTCCATCGATTCCTTGAGGATTTTGCTGACGGTTTCGCGTTCTTTCTCCGTCGTCTCCAAAACCAATTCATCGTGGACCTGAAGCAGGATGCGGCTCTTGACGCCCGCGTCCTGAAGGCGGTGATAGGCCTCAATCATGGCCAGCTTGATAATGTCCGCTGCCGTTCCCTGAATCGGCGTATTCATTGCCATGCGCTCAGCCAGCGACCGCTGCATGAAATTCCGGCTCTTGATGGCCGGTAGCTCGCGGCGGCGGCCGTAAAGCGTCGTGACACAGCCCGTTTCATGGGCCGCAGCCACGGTATCATCCATAAATTTACGAATGCCCGGATAGCGCGCAAAATAACTGTCGATATAGCTTGCCGCTTCCTTCTTCGGAATGTGCAAATCACGCGAAAGGCCGTAGTCGCTGATGCCATAAACGATACCAAAGTTTACGGCCTTTGCCCGGCTGCGAAGCGTCGGCGTGACTTCTGCCAAGGGCACCCCGAACACTTCAGATGCCGTCCGGGCATGAATGTCCTGATTCTGGCAGAACGCATCGATAAAGCTCTCATCGCCCGACATATGTGCGAGCAGGCGCAGTTCAATCTGGGAATAATCGGCCGAAAGAAGGTAATCATAGCCTTCGCCGGGCTCAAAAAGCGCGCGAATCGTCTTGCCCTCTTCCGTGCGGACCGGGATGTTCTGCAGGTTCGGGTCAGAACTTGAAAGCCTCCCCGTCGCCGTGACCGTCTGATTGAAACTCGTATGAACGCGGCCCGATTCCGGATGGATGAGCTCGCCAATCGCATCGAGATAGGTGGACTTGAGTTTCGTCCACATGCGGTAGGCCAGAATCTGTTCGATAATCGGGTGCTGATACCGCAGCGATTCCAACACCTCGGCATTCGTGGAGTAGCCCGTCTTGGTCTTCTTCGTCGGCGGAAGTTCCAGCCGCTCAAAGAGTACCTCGCCGAGCTGTTTCGGCGAATTGATATTAAACTCCGTGCCCGCCAGTGTATAGATATCCTGCTGGATTTCCTCAATCTTCTTGCCAACCTCGGCGGCTTTCTCCTCAAGGTTTTTGCGATTTACATAAACGCCATTCTGCTCCATAGCTGCCAGAACTTCTACGAGTGGCAGCTCAATTTCATCATAGAGCTTTTTCATGCCAAGTTCCTCAAGCTCCGCGGCAAGCTTTGGCTGGAGTTTGGCGATGAGCTTTGCCGTCCAGACGGCCTGGGAAACCTCATCCGCAAAGGACTCGGGCACACTCTGCCCGGGGAAATACTGATGGGAAAGATTGGAAAGCTCGTATTTTGACAGTTCCGGATGAAGCAGATAATCGGCCAGTTTGATGTCAAAAAACGATGACTGCGCCTTGATGCCCGCATGATAATACTGCTTGAGCTCGTAGAAGGTCGCCGGTTTATCCGCTTCGAAAAACCGCAGCAGCTGCTGCCCGGCAGGCGAATCCAAAGCGATTAGCCCCGTATCGCCAGCCGGAGAAGTCACCACGACCGCACGGCTGAGCTGTTCAAAGGGCACACGCCCGGTAAAAATACCGCAGACAGCCACCGACTCGGCTTTAGCCAGGGCAGCTGCTGCCTGTTTTTCTTCCCACTCGTCGTAGGATAGGTCAACCGGTGCCGCCTCCTGGATTTCCATGCCGGCAAACAGGCCGCCATCTGACTCGCCATAAAGTTTAATAAAGTTCTTCCAGACGCCCTTTAACTCGTAGCGGTCACAGAATTTCTTCATGGCCGCATGATCAGGCATAATGGCATAATCGTCCATCGTAAGTTCCATATCCGGAACCTGTAATTCGATTGTAGCAAGCTCCTTCGACAGAACTGCCTGGTCGCGATTTTCCGTCAAGCGCTCCTTGAGTTTTTTGCCGGAAATCGCTTCGATATTTTCCAGGACATTTTCAAGGGTGCCATATTCCAGCAGCAGCTTCGTTGCCGTTTTCGGCCCCACCCCGGGAACGCCTGGGATATTGTCGGAAGTATCGCCCATGAGTCCCTTGAGGTCAATCAGGCGAATCGGCTCAAAGCCGTATTCCTCGCGGAATACTTCTTCATCGTAGGCTTTGAGCTCAGAAATCCCCTTCTTCGTCAGCATGACACGAAGATTCGGGCGCACGAGCTGCAGTGCATCCTTATCGCCCGTGACCACCATGACATCATGACCAGCCGCCGCAGCCTTGGTTGCCAGCGTGCCAATGATATCGTCAGCCTCATAGCGTTCTTTTTCGATAAAAGAAACGCCAAAAGCTGCTGCAAATTCATGCAGCAGCGGGATTTGGGCGAGGAGCTCTTCCGGGGTCTTGTCACGCGTTCCCTTGTATTCCGGATAACGTTCGGTGCGGAACGTCTTCTTTCCCTTATCAAAGGCAATAACCAACGCATCCGGATTAAGTTCTCCCAAGAGCTTGGTAAGCATATTGGAAAAGCCAAAAATCGCATTGGTCGGTTCGCCCAGGGAATCCGTCAATGGTGGCAGCGCATAAAACGCACGATACATAAGGCTGCTGCCGTCCAAAATCACAAAACGCTTGTTCAAGCAGGATTCCTCCTCAAATTGTTCAGTTTATAGGTTACGATAACTTACAAGAAACTATTTTACTTCTTCGTTGCTTCTTTGTAAATCTGTTTCAGGGATTTTTTGCTCTTGCTGCCATCGACAGCTTTGTCATCAGCTTTCGGCTGCTCAGCTTCTACCTGTTTCGGTGCCTCGGCCGTTTTCTCCTCTGGCTTTACTTCCGGCGTTTCTGCCTTCGGTGCTTCAGCTTTCGGTGCTTCCTGCTCAGCCGCCGACGTCAGAACAAACTGCTTGGCATCGTTGATGCTGCCCGTCAGGTTGAACAGCGTTTTCGTATCGTCGGCTTTGCAGTAGAGGACATCGCGTTTGTCAACGCCCTCAGCGCTTCCGAGCGTGCTGATCAGTTTTTTCGTAGCGGCATCCCAGCCAAGATTGATGTTGGTGGCATTGGCCAAATCAATAGCCGGCAGATACGTTACACCATCTTTGCTGACGGCATTATTCGCAAGCTTCTTGCCATTGACATAGAGCGGATAAACCTTGCCGATATACGTCGGGTTGCCATCCGAAGCGTTGATTTTCGCCTGGATATCCTCATCCGATTCAAAATTGCCAACGCCATAGCCAGCCAGCCATTTGTGAACATCGGCTACCGACAGCTTCTGCCAGCCGTAACCATCCGGATAGATGTAATAGACAACCGTATCATCCGGAGCCTTTTCGACAACGACGCGGTTATAGGTAATCTCAACCGGCGTGCCTACCTCAACGAGGTCATAAAGTGCCTCAACGTCCTTTTCGAACATGCGCATGCAGCCATGGGAGGCATAGGTTCCGATGGAAGCCGGATTATTGGTACCATGAATGCCGATATTGCCCGTAACCGTCATCCAGCGGTAACCGAGCGGACAATCCGGACCCGAAGGAATGGAATAGCCCGTAGCCGGGTCCGTCCAGGTCGGGTTTACTTCTTTCTCGCGAATCTTATAATAACCGGTCGGCGTCGGCGTGTAAGCCGTACCCGGGGCAATCGGATACAGGCGAATCTTCGTCGATCCCTGATAAAGCGCCAGCGAACGGGCAGCCAGATTAATGCTAATCTTCAGCGGCTGCTCAACCTTCTGCTCCTGAGCTGGCTGTGCAGTCGTCTCAGCAGCCGGAGCAGCACTGACTGTATTAGCCGAAAGACCAGCTGCCGAGCCCGTAATCATCATAGCGCCCAACATACCTGCGCAAATTTTTTCCCACATAATTCATAATCTCTTTTCTTTCTAAGATTAACTGTATGTAACAGTCACTTTTAATATCCTAACATCTTTGGTCCCTATTTGCAAGTTAAAAGGCCCTTCCGATTTTATTAGGAAAGGCCTTATTCCTTCTTAATTGTAACCAATACTATCTTGCATTTGCCGCCTCGATAATGGCTTCGGCCGCCCGCTCAGGTACCGGCTCATAACGGGCAAATTCGAGTTCATAGGATCCGCGGCCCTGCGTCAGCGAGCGAAGTTCCGTAGCGAACTTATAGAGCTCGGCCTGCGGAATCAACGCCTGAATCTCACTCATATCGCGTTCCTTGCTGTCAACGCCAAGAACATGGGCGCGCTTGCTGTTAAGCCGTCCCATGACATCACCGAGGTAATACTCCGGCGTCAGCACCTTGATGGTCTCAATTGGTTCCAGCAAAATCGGCGATGCCTCCATGACACCTTTCTTTATGGCAATGGCGGCCGCCGTTTTAAAGGCTGCTTCAGACGAGTCAACGGGATGATACGAACCATCGTAAAGGTTGACCTTTACGTCCACGACCGGATACCCTGCCAGCACCCCCTGTGCCAGTGTCTCGGCCGTTCCCTTTTCCACGGCTGGAATATACTGCTTGGGCACACTGCCGCCGAAAATCGTCTCGGAAAATTCGTTGCCCGTTCCCGCATCACGCGGTCCGATTTCCAGCCAGACATCGCCGAACTGGCCATGGCCGCCACTCTGTTTCTTATGACGTCCCTGAACTTTGACTGTCTTGCGGATGGTCTCGCGATACGGAATCCTTGGCTCTGCCAAATCAAGCTGCGCGCCAAATTTCCGTTCGAGTTTTTCGGCCAGGATTTCCAGATGAACCTCACCAATGCCGCGGACAATCGTCTCACCAGTTTCCTGGTTCTTTTCCACCAGCAGCGTCGGATCCTCATCCTGCTGCTTTGCCAAGGCACCGAAGACTTTGTCTTCTTCGCCCTTCTTATGCGCCGATGCAGCCATTTCCAGCATGGCCGTCGGATACAGAATCGCTTCATACTGGATGGCATCGCTCTTATCGCAAAGGGTATCCCCCGTCTTGACCTGCTGCAGTTTTGTCGTCACCACGATATCGCCAGCGGCTGCCGTATTCAGATTATGCTGCTGTTTGCCCTGCAGCGTGAACAGCGTACCAATTCGCTCCTCGGTGTCCTTGTTCGGATGACTGTAGGAAGCATCGCCGCGCATTTCGCCCGACAGGATGCGGATATAGCTCTGACGGCCGACAAAGGGGTCGACAATCGTCTTGAACACCTGCGCTGAAAAAGCATCTTCGGTATGACGTTCCTTGAGCTCCCCACTTACGGGATCCATGCCGATGGATACCTTAAAGTACGGCGTTGGCATATACTCGACCAAATCGTTCATGAGTTTGCGCATGCCGATGTTCTGTTTGGCCGAGCCGCAGAATACCGGGAAAATCTTGCCGGCCTGAATGCCTTCAATCAGGGCTGCCGCCGTCTCCACTTCGGTGATTTCCGTGCCTTCGATGTATTTTTCGAGCAGCTCATCGTTGAACTCCGAAATCGATTCAATCATCTTCTGACGTGCCTGCTCGACTTCGTCTTTCATGTATTCCGGCACATCGTCTTTGACGATTTCCTTGTCATGGGTGACAATTTTCATGTGCAGCGACAGCAAATCGACTACGCCCTGGAAGGCGGCTTCTTTGCCGATTGGCAGCTGTACGGGCACGACACCATCGCCGAAGCGTACGCGAAGCTCTTCGACTACGCCATAGAAATCAGCATGCTCGCGGTCCATCTTGTTGATAAAGAACGCGCGCGGCAATTCGTTTTCTTCAGCATACCACCAGGCATTTTCCGTGCCGGATTTGATACCGGACGACGCTGATATGACAATCAAGGCACTGTCGGCTGCCGCCAGCGCGCCCTTGACATCACCGACAAAATCAGGATACCCCGGCGTATCGATGAAGTTCAATTTGAAGTCACGCCATTCACAGGCTGCCAGTTTCATATTGACCGTCATGCCGCGTTTGGTTTCTTCGGGCTCATAGTCCAGCGCGCTGGTGCCATCCTCGACATTTCCCAGGCGCTTAACTGCTTCTGCATCAAACAGGCAGGCATCAAGCAAACTGGTCTTGCCCGTTTTTCCGTGGCCTACCACAGCAATATTCCGGATATTGGCACTTTTATAGTTCTTCATCGATATTCCCTCCCATTGTTATGATATTATCAGTATTCTCCGACTTTTCTCATATTCCTGCTAAAGTTTTCAGATTATGCAAAAAAAAGGAGTCATCTCTACGAGATGACTCCTCTTTATTCATGTTCTTCACAACGCATCAGCAAAAAGCAATAGTCCGAAACGCGATTTAAAAACAAGCGGTCGGATTCAGCGACAGGCGTTTCCTGTGCCAACCGGCAGGCAGCGCGCTCTGCACGGCGGGCAATCGTGCGCGCCATATCAAGCATCGCCCCAGCCTTTGTATCCCCGGGAATCAGAAAACAATTAAGCGGCGGCAGCTTTTCTTCGAGAGCTGCAATTGCCCCTTCGATATCAGCCACCGTCTCCGCCGTAATATATGGCGTTTTCCCAAGGCTCGCAAAATCAGCCATCAGCAACGAAAGCTGTTTTTGCAGTGCCAAAATACGGTCTTTGACCTCAGGCTTCTGCGCAAAAGCTCTGGCCATCGACAGCGCCGAGCCGGCCTCGTCAATCGTGCCATAAACTTCCACCCGCAGGCAGCCCTTGTCCACCCGTTCGCCTGTATACAGGCTCGTCATTCCCTTATCACCGGTCTTTGTCGTAACGCTCATGCTATCGCGCTCCTTAGGAATTACTCCATGGCCTCATACTGACCGTCTAAAATCTCAGTCTCATTAAAGAAGATATGAATCTCACGGTTCGCACTCTCCACCGAATCCGAAGCATGGACCGCATTGCGGCGGCCATTGGCCGCAAACTGTTTGCGGATTGTCCCCTCTTCTGCCTCAGCCGGATTCGTTTTGCCGTTGAGCTTTCTTACCTTGGCAATGACATCTTCGCCTTCGAGAACCATGGCAATAATTGGTGCCGAGGTCATAAAGCCAACCAAATCATTATAGTACGGACGGCCGATATGCTCCTCATAATGAATCGAAGCCAGCCGCTCATCCATCTTCAAGAGTTTCATGGCGACAATGCGGAAGCCTTCCGCCTCATAGCGTTTAATGATATCACCGCTGTAATGTTTGGTAAAAGCATCTGGTTTGATGAGTACGAGTGTTTTTTCCATTCCTGTAAAGTCCCCTTGTTTCAAGATTAAAATCAATCAAAGCAATTCTGCTTTGTAATTTTCTGCCACCTGCTGATAGTTCATGGCCGATTCATGAAGCGCCTGCAATTCATCTTCCCGCAGGGAACGGATGATTTGCGCCGGATTGCCATAAACCAGCGAATTGGACGGAATCTTTTTATGCTGCGTCAGAATCGTTCCGGCCCCGATGATGACATTATCGCCAATCTCCGTATAGCCAAGGATTATCGAGCCCATGCCAATCAGGCAGTTGTTCCCGATTTTCCGCGCATGGATGATCGCGTTGTGTCCAATGATAACCTCGTCGCCAATCTCCGTTGGCACATCAGCCATTACGTGAATCGTCGCGTTATCCTGAATATCGGTATTCCGGCCAATCGTGATTGGCTGAAAATCGCCGCGGACTACCGTGCTAAACCACAGGCTGGAACCCTCACCGATTTCAACATCGCCGATTACGGCAGCCGTCGGCGCGATAAATACGCTCGGGTCAATTTTCGGGGCAACAGATTTGTACGGAATAATAGTGCTCATGAGAAATCGCCTCCTCAAGATTCAGACATCAACTATTTTGTGAACCAATTCTGATATCTTTGTTCTTAATTATAGCCTTTTTTCGACAATTCTGCAACCGTCAATCGGCAGAATCCGAACGAACTACGAGACTTCGATAAATTTTTAACTGTTCGCTGCGAATCCACTCGCCAATTTTTTTGCCCGTCAAGCCCTCAGGACAGTCGCGCCCACTGACCTGTTTCATTTTCCTCACATAACCTTCTCCGTTTTGCAGATAATCCGGTAAACTTTGATGGTCGGCCATTATTACGGCCAAAAACTCTTCCCAGGAAAGATTTGACCGGTCAATCCTGAGCAGCAAATCGACAATCTTCGCCTCTTTGCCCAACAGCGGTGCCCGCATGTGCTCCGCAATCACGAAGCCCCCTGCCTGCAGCCAATCCCGCGGCAGGGTCATGCGCTGGTTCCATGCAGTTAGCACTTCAAGCCCGCGTTCTTCGTGTCCGTAATGGTGTGGTTCCATTTCCTTTGGCGTCGTGCCCTTGCCCAAATCATGAACGAGTCCGGCAAAGCGGGCCAGCACTGAACTTGTCTGCGCTGCCACTTTATCGACGACCAGCATCGTGTGTTCAAAGGCATCGCCCTCAGGATGAAACGCTGCCGGCTGCGTTTTCCCGATGAGTGCCGCCAGCTCGGGAAAGGTGATCGCCAATATGCCCGCGCGGTTCAGACAGCGAAAGAAAACAGACGGCTTTGGCGCCCGCAGGGCACGCCGAAGTTCGCCCAGCAGCCGCTCGGCCGGTTCCCCGGCCAGTTCTTCGCGGCACGCTGCCATCAAGCGATAGGTATTGTCTTCTATCGCAAAGCCGAACTCAGCGGCCTGACGAGCTGCCCGCAGCGCCCGGACAGGGTCTTCACAAAAATGCTCCGATATGGCCCGGATTATTCCACGGCGGGTATCGGCTATTCCGCCATATAAGTCATGAATTTGCCGGCTGGGAAGTTCCATGGCCAGACTGTTCATCGTCGTGTCACGGCGGTACAAATCTTCCTCGAGCGTAACTGACGGATCATATTCCACCGCGAAGCCGCAGTACCCGCTGCCCGTTTTCCGTTCCTTGCGGGCAAACGCGACTTCGGATTTTTTGCCATCAATGGCCACCAGATAAACGGGAAACGATTTGCCGACTTTTTCTGCCTCAGGAAATAAATTGGCAAAGGCTTTTTCCTCAATCCCCGCTACCATGTAATCTTTGTCGTGTGCCTTCACGCCGCGAATCTGATCGCGTACCCAGCCCCCCACGATAAAAACCCGGGCACCGCACTTTCGGAGTGCAGCCACAAAATCCTCTTCTCTCATACACGATGCCTCCTCATTCCTGTATTGTAACAGAAAACGCGCCCGAAAAACAATCCACGAGCCCCACTGATGCCAAAAGACCTGCCAGCTCCCATAGGAACCAGCAGGTCTTTAACGCTAAGCGTTTATTCTTTGTTTTCATTGACGATATGCGCGCCGCGGTTATCCAAATCCATAATGAGGATTTTAGACGCTACGCCGTGCTGCTGAAAAGCTTTTTTCATGGCTTCCCCCACGGCCTCTTCACACTCGCGCTTTTCCAGCGTGTAAGCGATAAGACAAGGGCCGGCCCCGCTGAGATTAGCGCCTAAAGCGCCAGCTTTACGGGCTGCCTGGAACACGTCATACATGCCCGGGATAAGCTCTGCACGATAGGGCTGATGAAGCGCATCTTCAAATACATTGCGCAGGAACTTGTCATTTCCCTTGCAAAGTGCCGCTACGAGCATAGCCGCACGGCCAATGTTGTTGACGGCGTCCTTCATCGGAACCTTCTCCGGCAATACCGCCCGCGCCTTGCGCGTCGAAAGCGGAAAATCCGGCACAGCTACGACCAGCTTCATGCGGAACTTCGGCATAAACGTGAAGCATTCCACATTGCCGCGGGTCACGGTGCTGATGGTAAAGCCGCCAAAAATCGCCGGTGCCACGTTGTCGGGATGCCCCTCAATATCCGTAGCAAACTGCAGCAGCTCACGGCGGTTGAAGCGGTTGCCAATCAAAACGTTGGCAGCTTTCAGGCCAGCGACGATGGCCGTGGCACTGCTGCCCAAGCCACGCGAAAGCGGCACATTGTTTTCCATGTGAATGATTGCGCCCGGATACTCTTTGTCGAGTTTCGCCTTGCGCAGTAAATACTGGACTGAACGCCAAACGATATTGCGATTGTCGCAGGGAATATTTTGCGCGCCTTCCCCTTCGATGGTAATCGAAAGCTCGGGCTCCTTCAACAAAGTAAGTTCCAAATCGTTATAGACGGTACAAGCGAGACCGATAGCATCAAAGCCAGGGCCGCAATTGGCACTGGTTCCCGGCACCCGAATGCGGACAGAACGGTTTGTCATGTGTTTACCCCCGTTCTTTCTCTACACGGATAACATTACGGATTTCGTCGACTACCGACAGCTGTTTCAGCGCATCAAGCGCCTTCTGGATGCTGGCATGACGGACAATGTGCGTGACCGCGACAATCTCTGCATGGTCCACCACATTGCGCTTCGTCTGGATAACGGATTTCAAGCTGACTTCGGCATCGCCAAAAGCTGTGGCAATCTGTCCCAAAACGCCCGGCTTATCATCCACCAGCAGGCGGACATAGTACGAGGACTCCGTCTCCTCAATCGGGCACATTGGCTTCTGCTCATAACAGGTGCAGCCAATCCGGCCGAAGGCCTTGTTGACAATATCCCTTGACACGTCAATAATATCCGATACCACCGCGGAAGCCGTCGGCAGCGAACCTGCGCCCTGACCATAGAACATGGCCTCGCCAATGGCATTGCCGCGGACAAAAATCGCATTGAACACGCCATTGACTGCAGCCAGCGGATGCTCCTTCGGCAAAAATACCGGATGAACGCGTACATCGACGCCATGCTCTGGCGAGTCCTTGCCGACCGCCAGGAGTTTTACCACATAGCCAAGGCTCTTGGCATAATCGATATCGTCGGGCGTTATCTTCGTGATGCCCTCTACAGAAACATCCTTGAGCTCTACCCGCGTATTGAAGGCCAGCGAAGAAAGGATTGCCGCCTTGCGGGCCGCATCAAGGCCATCGACATCGGCCGACGGATTGGCTTCGGCATAGCCCTTTTCCTGGGCTTCCTTCAGTACGGCATCATAGTCGCAGCCCTCGTCCGTCATCTTCGTGAGCATATAGTTCGTCGTTCCGTTGACAATGCCCATGATTTCAGTGACTTTATTGGCCGTCAGGCATTGTTTGAGCGGTGTGATAATCGGAATACCGCCGCCAACGCTGGCCTCAAACATAAAGTCAACGCCATGTTTTTCCGCTGCCGCAAACATGTCTTTGCCGAACTGCGCCACCACGTCCTTATTGGCCGTTACGACGCTCTTGCCATGTTCCATGGCCTGCAGCATGTATTCACGGGCTGGATGAAGCCCGCCCATGAGTTCTACGACGATATCGATTTCTTCGTCGTTTAAGATATCCTCGTAATTATCGGTCAGCTGATAGCCCGCAAGCTGCGGACGCTTCTTGGCAAGGTCACGGACCAAAACGGTTTTCAGTTGAATAGGCGCGCCGACGCGCTCGGTAATTTGCTCCCGATTCATCTCAAGCACTTGAACCACGCCGGAACCAACGGTACCGGACCCCAACAAACCTACACGAATCACTTTTTCCATATCGACGCACCTCCTTTCACTGATTAAGCCTGACCGAGAACTTCCAAGCGTTTCACGCCATCAACCATGCGAAGCTTGTCGAGCAAAGCTTCGAGGTCAACACTGAGATTGGCCGTCTCAATCGAAACCGTCGCATTGGCAACGCCCTGCAGAGGAATCCCCTGATTGATGGTCATGATGCTGCCGGAATCCGACGAAATCGTGTTGAGTACACTCGAAAGAACACCCTTCTTATGCTCAAGCAGGAACGTAAGCGTAACAATCTTGTTCTGGCTTGCCTCATAGAACGGGAAAACATAATCTTTATATTTATAGTAAGCGCTGCGGGAAAGCTCCATCTTCTCAACCGCTTCGTTGATGGTGCGAGCATCGCCACGCTTCAGCATTTCTTTGACTTTGATCGTCTTCTTGATTGCTTCCGGGAGAATCTCTTCACGAACGAGGAAGAACCCACTCTTCTGATTATTCATATATAGCGCCTCCAATGGATAAATTTCTACTGACAAAAGATAGTATACCACAAGTGGTGGACGGATAGCAACTTTATTTTTACAAATGTCCACTTCACCTGTAATATCTATTTATTTTTTGTATGCTTTGTAATGTTTTCTGTCAACGATGTCCTGCCTTGATTTTACTTTCGGTTCCGCTGAGCAAACGTCCGATATTGGCATGATGGCGGATAATAATGAAGGCGGCTGCCAAAATGCCAAAGCCGATATACTCAGCCGGATAGCCGAACTTCCAGGCAAGAACCGGCACCAGGGCGGCGGCAATGATGGACCCCAGCGATACATAACCACTGAGTTTTACCACGCCGAGCCAGACCAGGAAAACGATGAGCGCGGGAACCGGCATCATCATGACAATGACACCAAGTCCCGTTGCTACGCCCTTCCCGCCTTTGAACTTCAGGAAAAGCGAGCAGGAATGGCCGACGATGGCAAAAACACCAGCCAACACACAGGCCAGTGCCGTGTCACCGAGCCGCATGCCAAGATAAACACTGATGGCTCCCTTGAGGAAGTCCAGCAGGAAGATCAAAAAGCCCGGCCCCTTGCCCAGCGTCCGCCAGGCATTCGTCGCCCCGATATTGTGACTGCCGTGTTCGCGAAGGTCAACATGCCAAAGCAGCTTGCCAAAGACAAGGCCATTTGGAATCGAACCCAGAACATAGGCAATCAAACAAGCCAGTACCATATTCATCAGTACTCATCCTCCTCATCCCGGGCGCGCACAATCAAGCGGATTGGCGTGCCCTCGAAACCGTACATCTCGCGCAGACGGTTCTCAATAAAGCGCAGGTACGAGAAGTGCATGAGTTCCGGGTCGTTGACGAAAATGATGAACTTCGGCGGCTTGACATCTGCCTGCGTCATGAACAGGATCTTCAAGCGACGGCCGCGGTGCATCGGCGGCGGATTAATGGAAACCGCATCGCGGATGAGTTCGTTCAATACGCTGGTCTTGATGCGCATGGACTGCTGTTCCGCGACGTATTTGACCAAATCGGTAACACGGCCGACGCGCTGACCGGTCAAAGCCGAAGCGTAAAGAACCGGTGCATACTGCAAGAAGCCGATTTCATCGCGCAAGTCCTCGGTAAAGCGAAGCGTTGACTTGTCATCTTTGCCCGGGTAGATATCCCATTTGTTGACGACAATGATGACGCCGCGGCCGGACTCATGGGCATAACCGGCAATTTTCTTGTCCTGCTCCGTGATGCCTTCCGATGCGTCAATCATCATCAATACGACATCGGCACGGTCAATGGCACGCAGAGAGCGCATGACACTATAACGCTCAACCGGTTCGTCAATCTTGCCACGGCGGCGCATGCCAGCCGTATCAATCAGCATGAACTTCATGCCATCTTTGACGAAATGGGTATCGATGGCGTCGCGGGTCGTGCCAGCCATATCGCTGACAATGACGCGCTCCTCGCCTAAAAGCTGATTGACGATTGAGGATTTACCGACATTCGGGCGGCCAATTACCGCAATGCTGATTTCGTCCTCATCCTTGTCCTCGGCTTCATGCTCAGGGAAAGCCGCTACCATCGCATCGAGCAGGTCACCAAGGTTCATGGCATTCGAAGCCGACAGCGCAATCGGGTCGCCAAGACCCAGGTTATAGAACTCATACGAATTCATGACGAGCTGCGGGCTGTCAATCTTATTGACGCCGAGAATAACCGGCTTTTTCGTGCTGCGCAGCATCTTGGCCACTTCCTCATCGGCCGTCGTCAGGCCGGCGCGGCCGTCGACGAGGAATAAAATCACATCGGCCTCTTCCATGGCCAGCTGTGCCTGGCTGCGCATGGATTTTAAGATATGGTTGCTTTCATCGAATTCGATACCGCCGGTATCAATCATGGTGAACTCATGATTCAGCCATTCTGCATCGAGATAGATGCGGTCACGGGTAACGCCCGGCATGTCATCGACAATCGAAACACGTTTTTTGCCAATCTGATTGAACAGCGTAGATTTTCCCACATTCGGACGGCCAACGATAGCCACGATTGGTTTACTCATGATATTACCTTCTTTCTATATAAATTCCTATCAATATTGGATATTTTTCGTATAACCGGCATTGCTCTGCCAGGTGTAGGCAGTCTCCCCATTGCGGTTCTTATGATACCCATGCCAGCCGGTGAGCGCCTGGCGGAAATCCTTGCCACCCTGCACGGGCTCAATGCGCGCCTCGGGATAATGTGCCTGCAGTTCTTCGAGCGTCACATCATCGAGGAAAATATCTTCGCCCGAACGCAGTGCCGACTCGGGGATGAGGATGCCGGTGCGCTTGCCGGTAAGACCATCCAGCGTCTTCATAATGTCCTTAGCGGTTAACAGCCCCGAAACATTGACCGTATGACCAAAATGGTCATTGGCCACCGGCACGATGCGAATGTGCAGGTTCTCCTGCTGCACCGAATCGGCCAGTTTCGCCAGAATTGGTGCCACCGAAGTTCCCGCCACTACATCGAGGTAGACCGGCTCCTCATAGGAACCGGCCGAAGCCTCAGTTTTCTCCCAATCGTTGATAAAGCTTCGCGTAAGTCCGATGCCATTGTCGAGCTGCGGGAACCCATCGTAGAACTCGGTTGGCGGGACCTCACGGCCGGCAAGCAGGTAGAACTCATCGCCCAAATAGATAAAGGTGCGTCCCTCTTCCTCGCGAATCTTTGCCTGCCACTTTTCTACTTCATCGATGACTCTGGCTGCTCCTTCGGCATCAAACTGCTTCAAAGGGAACGGGTCATCACGGTATTTGGTAAGGCCCACGGGAACAATGGCCATCGACAGTGCATGCGGGCGGCGCGCCACAATATCGCGAATCGTGCGCTCAAGCTCTTCCCCATCGTTTAAGCCAGCGCATAACACCACCTGGGTATGGTAGTCGCAGCCTGCCTGTTCGAGATTGTCAAGCTGCTCGGCGATTCTTGCCGCACCTTTGCAGCGGAGCATCTGCGCCCGAAGCTCCGGATTCATGCACTGAACCGAAACATAGAGCGGCGACAGATGATATTGCTCAATCCGCTTGAAATCCCTTGGCCCCATATTGGTCATGGTCACAAAATTGCCGTAAAGGAACGACAGGCGGTAATCGTCATCTTTTATCGAGAGACTATTCCGCATATCAGGTGCAATCATATCCACAAAGCAGAAATAACAATTGTTCGCACAATTGCGGATGCCGTCAAATACTGCCGATTCAAACTCAACGCCCAATTCTTCGTCAAAATCCTTATCAAAGGATATCATTTCCTGCTGGCCGTCGGCATGCTCGATGAGCATATCGATTTCCTCATCGGCCATGGCAAAACTCAAGTCAATGATATCGTTTAACTCCTGGTCATTGATGGCTATGATTTTGTCGCCTGGCACAAGTTCGAGTTCTTCGGCCAGACTGCCCGGATATACCCGCAGGATTACACCGGCATGTTGCTTGCTCATGTCTCTTTCTCTTTCTCTTTCTTTCGATTCAGTTCTTTACATCTTTTCCCATCAAAAACAAAGGAGTGATGCTTGTATCATCACTCCTCTGAGTCATTATCCAATTAAATTGCAGCTATTAGTCTTTAGCTTTCGTGATGGACAGGGAAATGCGTTTGCGTTTCATGTCGATGCGGAGGACTTTAACTTTAACCTCATCGCCAACATGAACAGCTTCGTCAGCGCGCTCGATGCGTTTCTCAGCGAGCTCGCCCATCGGGATCAGGCCATCGAAGCCCGGCTCGATTTCCATGAATGCACCGAAGTCCGTCAGTTTGATGACTTTACCTTCGATGATGTCGCCCTCAGCGTATTTCTCAGCGTTGTCGAGCCACGGATCACGCATCGTGTCTTTAACGGACAGGGAGATACGTTTTGCTTCCGTGTCAACGGATTTAACATATACATCGAGCTCCTGGCCAACTTCGAGAACATCCGACGGATGTTTTACACGGTGCCAAGCGAGGTCGGAGATATGAGCCAGACCATCTACGCCACCGATATCGATGAATGCACCATAGTCAACGATGCGTTTAACCGTACCGCGAACAGTGGAACCAGCCTCGAGGGTGGAGAAGATCTCGCCCTCTTTCTCAGCGCGCTCAACTTCGAGAAGTGCACGGCGGGAAAGAACGAGACGCTGTTTGTGAACGTCAATCTCAATGATTTCGCACTCAACCGTCTGGCCAACATAGACAGACAGGTCTTTTACGAAATGAAGCTCCATCTGGGAAGCCGGAATGAAGCCGCGGAGGCCATTGACAGAAGCAACGAGGCCACCTTTGACAACCTGGTTGACCTGAGCCTGAACATGCTCGCCACGCTCTTTGATTGCTTCCATGTCTTTCCAAGCAACCATGCGGTCAGCTTTTACCTTGGAGAGCATGCCGCCGTTGTCGCCACCGAGGGAAACAACATAAACATCGATTTTGTCGCCAACCTTAACAACATCAGCTGCGGACTCCGGAGCCGGGTAAGCGAGCTCTCTCTTCGGAATAGCGATTTCCTGCTTGTAGCCGATATCAACATAGGCCTCATCGCGGGAAACCTGGATAACGGTACCTTCAACAACCGTACGCTCCTGGATATCCGGCATCGAGTTCTCTGCCTCTGCTAATAATTCTTCCATGTTCATCTGTTCTGACACTTTTTATATACCTCCTTGATAATCCAGTCAGGCGTAGAAGCGCCCGCTGTAATACCAATTTTTTCAATTTTATCAAACCACTCGTCCTGCAGCTCAGCTGCCGTTTCGATATGGTAAGTAACACATTTTGTTGCACAAAGCTGTGCGAGACGTGATGTATTGGCACTGTTCTTACCGCCAATAACCAGCATCCTATCAACCTTCGCAGCTAACTCCATAGCTGCTGCCTGTCGCTGATCAGTCGCCGTACATATCGTCCGCAGGATTTTCACCTCGCGGGACTTTTCCAGCAAGTGCGTGACGATTTCCCGGAACTTGGCGCCCGAAAATGTCGTCTGGCACACGATACCAAGCTTAGCACAATTCGGCAATGCATCGGCTTCCTCAACGGTCTCGATGATTTTTGCCTCGGCGTTTGACCATTCAAAGATACTGCGTACCTCCGGATGTTCTTTTTCGCCGATGATGACGACACTATATCCTTCATCCACCAGCGATTTGGCCGAAAGCTGTGCTTTCTTGACATGCGGGCAGGTCGCGTCCACCACCGTTAAGCCACGTTTTTCAGCATCCGCATAAATCTGCGGCCCGACTCCGTGGGAACGGATGATAACGGTGCCCTTCTCCATCTCATCCAGGCTGTTTACCGAACCTACGCCCTCATCGCTGAGGCGCTCCACCATCTGTGGATTATGGATGATTGGCCCTAATGTACAAGCGGTGCCATCAGCGGAAGCATTTTCTCTGGCAATCGTTATCGCGCGCTTGACGCCATAACAGAAACCAAGATAATCTGCTAAAATGACTTCCATACATCAACCACCAATTATTAGTCATGCGAATTAGGTATATTTTATATTCTTTTTCGCAATCTAACATCTATGATACTACACGTCCATACCGTTTGGCAAGGCCTTTTTGACATTTTTTACGGCACATATTCCATATTTTTTTACCTATTCCACGATATTAGTTGGTCAAAGGTTGGTCACGCCAACTGCCGTATCTTTCGCAGCTCTGCCTCTATTTTCCTTATTTATATTATATCACCCTTTTACATCCTAAGAAAATAGTCCGGCATTGTCCACCCCCTCGATGCATATTATATATTTCCCATCAGTCGTCGCTATCAGCAGTACCGTGCCACTCACTCCTTACCATGTATAGGCTACTTTGACATAGGTCTTGTGATTATCTACATTATGGTTGACGCCAACGCCGATATATTTTCCATCGTCTGTAATTTTACGGGCAACCGAGGCTCCCACTTCACTGATTCCGCAACCGCCTGCCTCAATATCCGGCACAACCTCAACCGTTCTTAATATTTTTTTATACGCATGAATATTATATTGATTAAGATTCACTGTCTTGTCTTTATCCAATTTTGTGATATCTACCGCTACATTAGGATTGTCTTTATCCGCTACGATGGAAAAATCCGCTCCAGCACGTTTTTGTGCATCCCTTGCCGTGCTAGGCGCCTTATCTCCTGTTGTTGTGATTGTGTATGATGGTTTCTTATCATATTTATAAATATGCTGGATATCTTTTGCAGCTTCCTTTGCTTGTGATGAATCTATATTGATTTTGGCGTTATTGGCAGCTTCCCATACGCCACCTGATGTTTCCGCTGTAATCTGACTTACTGGCGTTACTTTTTCCGTTTTACCTTGACTAAGAAAGTACCATATCAGTCCTCCCAAGAAAACGATGAGTATTCCAACTGCTATATAGTATTTATATCCGTTCCATTTTTCAAACATAAAATTACCTCCTTAATAAAAAACGGCCACGGCTAGTTTTGCCGCAGCCGCCGTCTTCCGCTTACTGGTTAGCATAGAAATTTGCTTTGCCAATAATAGTTTCCAGCATATTATAAAGATTGTCCCCTGGACAGTCCGTGCTCATGAGGTCACAATGGCCCACAATATGGTCACGATCGATGGGAATATCATAATCCGTGCAGAGATTGGCCAGAAGCATGGCGCACATCTCAATCTGTGCATCCGTCGGTTCTGCTTCCATGAAATCTCCAGACAAATGTACTCCAAGAGTATGGTTGTTTTCGCCGTACGCATGGCTGCCAATCGCCCATTCTGGGCGACCACGTTCGATTGTCCCGTCCTTGCGAATGACAAAGTGGTAACCAATACCAGCCCAGCCATTATTTAGATGCCATCCATGAATTTGTTCTGCGCTGGCGTCAATATCGTTGCCACCCGTATGATGGATGACAATCATGTCGGTGTAACTCCGTCCACTCAGTGTTTTGAAATTCAGATTGGTTTCTACAATGTTTGCTCGTTCCATTCGTATCATCCTTTCAATAAGAAATCACATTATCGTTATCATCGAATTTAGGCAACGTCGGCGGACGCAATCCACATCGATATCCATCATCAAAAGCTTTTTCCCTTTCGGTCTCAAAATATTCCCAGACTTTCGGGAAATATTTCTTAATGATTTTTATTTGATTCTGCAGATTCACGATGTACACCACCTTTTTCTTCATACGGCTTTTGACCGGCTAAGGAATTATATTTGCTGTCCGTTGCATATTTGCTCCACGCCGCCCGTGCTAGTGCTGCAACGCCGCCCAACCCAGTAACAACTACCGTTATCCCTTGCCAACATGAGCTAAGTTCGAACTTTGTCCCACATAATGCGTTCGACCAAAACCCATACAGCCACGAGAACATAACGGTACACAAAAACGACATCATGACGAAGAGCAAGAAGATAACCAGCGCCAGCCAATTCTTTTGAGCCCAGCGACTGAACCTAATCAGCTTTTCTTTCATTCAATCACCTTCTTCGTGCACTGTCGGCAATAATTTGACTTTTTCATATAGTCTCGATACGATTCCATTTCCGCCAAGGTCCGAATATGCATCATACATCATGCCGATGCTTCCCAATTCATGTACTGGTATCCACCCTTGACCAAGAAAATACTGGCACGACTGAGTAAGTCTATCCGTCAACACCGCCAGCATTCCACGCTTTATCGACGTGTATTCTACCTGGCGGGCCTTTTCCTGATCTGCATGTTTTTTCTTTGATTCTTCTTCTTCTCTATCTCGTTTAGAATCTCGTCGCTGCATCTTATAAAGCAGATACCCCGTCAAGAGTCCAACGATAAGTTGAAATGTCGCCGTGATTATAATCACGGTTATTTCCATCTGCAGCATCCTCTCTCCCCCTTATGTGCCAGCATAAACCCTGACACCACTGCTATAATGCGCTTCATACCACTGGCCAAATCTTTTCGCCAAGAACCACCGATGTATGCCGTTGCCCTTTACCGTCATCAGTAGTGATAATTCCTTCCACGGCAAAGGTTCCCCAGCTAATATTTCGCGGAATGTCAATAACCATTTCGCTATCATCACTTTGCTGGAGTAACTTTATTAGCTCGCTCTTTTTCATTGTTAACCTCCTGTTCTTCGTTCTGCTCTTGCTGTTCAGGTACATACACTGCTATGAGTTTTTTCATTCCGGTCTAGTCTCAGGATAATCGGTACCCGTGATTTCCTTGTATTCATCAGCAGTAATCCAGCGTCCTACGGCATCCCATACCTTTTTAATGTTCCACAGTTTCATGTCGTAAAATCCTTTTACCATTGCGTAATGTCTGCTGTGTTCCATGGTGTTAGCCCTCCTTTATAGTTCAAGGTCAGCCATCATTGCAAGATAATGCAAATTGGACTGAAATTCATCGTTCTCGATTTCCTGCTTGCTGACAGGTGCAAATGCAAGATAGAACTTGTTATCATCCCATGCGTACTGCACCTGCTGTAAGAGCTTAGCATGTTCAAATTCTTCGGTGGTGTTCCCCTCGCTATCCTTTGCCGTGAATTTGAATATGGCAGGCAGATTGCTTACGTCAACTTCGGTTTTGCTGACATAGTTACTGCCGTTGATAGTTAAGCCCTCTGCAAACTTTACGTTGTCTATGTAGAGTGTGTACTTTTTATCCATTTTTCTAGCTTCCTTTCTTCTGAGTCTAATCTGCGCAGCGTGCGGTAAGCATGGTAACGCTTTTTATCCCCGCGCCATGATTTATACTGTGTCTGAAATTCTTTGAGGGTTATTTGCCCTTCTGCGGCCAACCTTGCCATTTTCCGCATTTTGCGCTGTTGTCTTTTGACTACGTCTTTAGGAATCTTTTTGATGAGTTTTCCTGTGTCCGTTAGAAAATAGCGCGTTTTTAGGAATACAAATGGTCGGGTCAGCTTGATTATTTGTGTCTTGCGACTATTGATATGAATACCTACAGTTTCTGCGATTTGCATAATATCCGCTAAGATTTGCCGCAAAAACTGTTTATCGTGGTGAATGATGATCCTATCATCCATGTATGCGTGATAGAACTTGCAGCCCTTGACTGTTTTGCACCATGAATCAATCCTGTGTGGCAGGTATATCCCTGCAATTTGTGAGATTGGAGCACCGATGGCCAGCGACTTGTGAAGGATTGTTTTACCTTCCAATTTGCCGCCTGCCGTGTAGTGTTCCAGTGCATTGTAGATATTATCCATAGTGTATTTATCTTCAAAGCCTGTCACATCGACTGCGTTGTTTTGCAGGATAAGCTTCAAGAGTTCTATGGTTTCCTGCGGTATATGCTCGGCAAATTCTTTCAACAGCACATCATGTCTGATGTTATCGAAGAATTTGCGAAAGTCGATTTTGAGAATATACCCGTCTCGCCCGTACTGCCTGTAAAACTTGTGTAGATGCTGTTCGAACCGCCGCCTTGTGAAGCTAATCCCTTTGCCTACCATGCTTGCCCCGTTATCGTGGATGATATAAGGCTGTAACGTAGGATTAAGGATATTATCACATAAGGCGTGTTCCAGTATCATATCCCTTGGTTCTAAGGCTCGTATCAGACGAAGTCTGCCCTGCTCATTGAGGATGAAAGATTTGCCCTTGCCCGGTTTGTATTCTTCTGTCCTCACATCATGCAACAAGCCTGTCACCTCACTCAGAAGATTTATCCCGAACCGTTGTGTACTGGCTTTCCAGCCCGAAGCCTTGCGTAATCTGCCATAGGCTTTTATCAATTGGTCTGCATTAATCATTATTCACCTAATGCCGCGCTTATAGAAACAATATCCGTAGATAGTCTCGTCACGGCTCTCATTTACCACTTGGAAGGATTGCCACTCATTCCCTGCTAAAGACAAACGGCGTATAGCCTTTTATTGTCTTGTGAGAAGCGGGCGAACGCCGTTAGAGTTCGCAGCGTCGTTGTTGTTCGCATTGCCGTTGTCGTTCACATTGCAGAAGTTGGAAGAATTGGCAACAGACTTTAGTGACAACCCTATCATCATTTCAAATCTTTGAATCGTTTATTGTCGGCTTTTCGCCAGCCCTTGATTAGTGCTATCTCCTTGTCGATTTTTTCAACGTAAGAGATATACTTTTCAACGTTAACAGGAAGAATGTCAATAGCTCCTTCGAGGTCTTTCTTTAGGCACTCGCATGATGATATAGCTTTATCCATTTCCACACGCCTATGGTCGTATTCTGCCTTGCTTGTCGGCCATACGGAATAGGCGTATGTAATGTGGTCTATCATCTGGTCTAAATGCTCCCATATCGCATTACGGAGTTTCTCAATCACCCACTGCGGGTATTCGGTGCTGAATTTCTCCATGTTGTACTTGCTGGCAAGTATGATAAATTCTACGCGGTCATCTTCGCTCATATCTTTGGTGAACTCGTGAACCTCACGGACTTTATCTTTTATGCCTAAATCACGAAGCAGTAAAAACCGCATGGATTTTCTGAGCTTTAGTGCATTTACATAAAATTCATATTGCGATAGTTTTCGCATTCTAGCTAATACTGACATTCAAAGTCCTTTCTCGGTACGCCTCGCACCCCACGAGGGGGTGCGGGCTAGGGTTAACGGAGCAGGGCAATCGGGCGAACGCCGCTAGAGTTAGCAGCGCCGGTGCCGTGCGCATTGCCGTTGTCGCCCACAAGGCAGAAGTCGGAAGAACGGGCAACAGACCTCAACCACCACCAATACCGCTTAGAGCAGATAAGCCCGTGATTAAGACGGAACGCCGCAAGCTGGCTATTGCACTCCCCCGTGTCATAGAGCGAAGATGAAAGCACTGGTGCTCCATAGACCATATTTTCATTCGCAAGATTAGCTTTAACGCTTGTCCATGCCCAGTTACTTGCCGCACCGCTCCAACCATCATAAGAATTCGACTTCACGTTAGCGTCTATAGCGTTACTAAGCAGCTCTCTATGTTCCAAGATATGAGCCGCACCAAACGCCGCTTCAAATCCTGCGACCACTTTCGGAATATGTGTAGTCCACATCGCAGAACCTACATAGCCGCCTGTCGTAGTATGTGAGCTGTTCATCTGCGCCGTGCCTAGTTGTTCTTCTGGCATAATTGCTACATGGTGTGCTGTAGTTTCAGTATCACCGCAATGCAAATGGTAGTCTAAATCCATGATGATGAATTTCACGTTACTGTAAGTTGTGCCGTCAATCGTGATAGATTTAATGATGTAGTCACCGGGATAGATATTACGGAAAGAACCATCCGCGATTGCCGCCGACATTTCGCCGCTGTTGAAATATGCAGTTAAATCTTCGCCGCGATAAATGCCGTTATGAGCCGCCGCGTTATCGTAAATTACCCGTGAGTGATACTCGGTGCTTTCCATCTTGCGCACCGTCCATGTAACCGTTCCATCACTCACTATTCCGCCCACTGTCGGTGTGCTAATCGTCAGCGTGCCACTGCCACTGATTCCTGCCGTGGTGCACTCAAGGTACATACCTGTAGGTAGGTCACTGTTGTGCGATGCTACGCCCAATGTATACGATGTGCTAGGCTGACGATAACCAAGGCTTTTGTTGTTTCCCAGGCTCGTTCCCTCGTCAATCTCATATGCAAAGATTTTGCCCCATTTTTTTTCTTTTACGCCAATTGACGATTCGCCATCAGCGCGCGGTACGTATGGTCTTGTTGCCATGACTATTCCTCCAATCCGATATTTTCAATTTTTGCACGTTCTTCGAGTGTACGAAGATACTGTTTCATGTAAACTAACTGCTCGAAAAGTATTTCATACGAGCAGTTAGGGCAGAACTGCAAAACTCCCACTTTATACTTTTCAAGCATTGCTTCCAGTTTTTTAGTACGGATTTTTACTTGAAAATACTCTGCACGAAATCTTTCTTTAAAGTCCTTGCTTTCCATCATTTTGCAAGTGTCTTTGAGTTCCAAGATTATTCCTCCTTTTATCCCCCATTATCTGTCGATGTGACGTTGCCGTCTGCATCAAGTTCCACTGCGGCTGTCGCTGTTGCGGCTGATGCGGCTGCGGCAATTGCCGAGTTGTTAGCGGCACTTGCACTATTTGCCGCCGCCGTCTGGCTGTTCCCTGCGGCCATCGCGCTGTTCGCGGCATTCGTTGCCGAGGTTGCGGCTTGGCTGGCGTACGTTTCGGCGGCAGTATTTGCGATAGCGACGGATTCATCATCCGTTGCACGCGGCATTATGTTGCCATCAGAATCGAGTTCGAACGTCGCGGATATTGTCGGATATTCGCGCGACTGAATGTTGCCGCCCATATCGATTTCGAAAAAATCGTCCCCACCGCGGACCGTCAGCGGGACCCAGGCTGTGGAATGTCTAGGGGCCGTTCCTGCCGGTACATTTCCGCCTATGCATCGATAGGTCTGCCCGTCAGTATACGCCACTACATCCGGATAGCTGTATACAGTGGCAGCGTTCCAGGCTGGCACGTCGTAGGCTGCCAATGTCCCTACAATCCGTTCGCATTCTGCCACGTTTTCGGCCGTCGTGGCCATGGCATTTTCGGCAGTTTGGACAGACGCCTCTGCCGCGCTTGCCGCCGCTTCTGCAATCCCCGCCGCATTTGACGCCGTCACTTGGTTCGACGCCGCCGATGTTGCGCTGTTTGCCGCCGTCGTCTCAGACGCGGCCGCCGCGTTTTGGCTGGATAGTGCTGACGATGCAGACAACGCTGCCGCTGTTGCCGATTCTCTAGCAGCTGCCGCTTTTGTGATTGCATTATTTGCCGCTGATACTGCCTGCGCTAAATATCCAGCCGTTGTATTCTTCGATGTTTCCGCTTGCGCTGCTGATGTAGCGGCCTCTGTTGCTTTGGTAGAGGCTGTTATAGCCGACGCAGCGGCCGCACCAGCACTAGCCGATGATGCTGCGCTATTTGCCGCTGTTTCTGACACATACGTCTGCATTTGCATATAGCGCTCTTCTGGTGTTTCCGGATCACCTACAGCCACTTTGACAGACCGTTTTAACTGTTCTGTCAGCTCCTGCAAGATCATCGTCACCTTATCCAGCGCCATCTCAATTGATGGTAATGGATACTTATCGCCGAGGTCTGTCAACTGATCCACATCTGTTTCTCGATATAACGTAATAGTTTTTGTACTTGGCAATATTTCTGGTTGCTGAGATAGTGCCGGCGCCTGACCTGGTGCATAACCTGGATAATGGACGGTATGAGCATTGGTATCCACATAATAATCTTTAGTCAATTTTGTAGATACTTCCGTTGTTTTGTCGTAGATTGCAACATGCATATCATCCGCATCATTCAGCGGAAAGGTGTACGGAAATACCGTTGTACTACCATTACCGTTATACGTTACCTTGGTTTCGCTATTACTTATCATATCTTTCCCCCTTTCTTCACTCAAAAAGCCTCACAAGTCCAGCTTTTCTGCCGTCTCATGAGGCTTTTCTTTATTTGCTTATGCTATTATCTTATCACTGCCAATCCCTAATATAGTTCGACCTAAATTATTTTTCACTACTCTTTCTTTGCTGTGATTTCTTCGGTTTTGGAGGTGCTGGCGGCCGTTTAGGGATTTCGCGTTCAACTGGCTTTTTATCCCAAATTGCTGACCATATAATATTTCCCCAGGTGGAATCATAACGCATATCCTCATCATTGAGATACTCCATTGTAGACGTTATGGAATCAACCATCGTTGAGGTTATACCGGTATAACCAGCAGTGAGGCTTGACGCACCATTGGCCGCATGACGTGCAACATCGCTATATAATATCCGCTTAGGAGGCTGCCGATATTTTTCATCTTCTTCGTGTTTTTTAATCGCATCCTGTCTCTTTTTCCCTCTTAGTTTTTTCAGGCGCTCCTGCCACTCACGCTCGCGTTTTTCCTGCTGAGCTTGAATCTCAAGGTCCTTTTCGCCTTTCTTGGCCATAAGCTTTCCAGCTTTAACAAATTCATTCATTGAGCGATACGCAACATCAAACGGATTAACTCCGCGACCGTAATCTGTTCCATCAAAGACAAGGTTCGATATCAAGGTGGACAAATCGCGGAGAACGAAAAATCCTCCCGTCATCGTGCCAACCATATTGCTTCCCAAAACTTTCAGGAAACGTTCCGTTGCCGGAATTTCTATTTTCGTTTCCTTCCCTGTCACAGGATCAATAATTGTTCGATATTTATCTTTGTCATCATTACCAGCCTGTCCGAGGGCGAACTTTAACGTCGACCCAATCACACACATTATGACAATTCGATACATCATACTTTTGGCAAACGGAGCCCAGCGCTGAAACGCGCTAAGGTTTTTTTCTCCGTATTTCCCGTGACGATACTGCCTCCAAATCGCATTGAATTGAGTATTAAAGAAACTATAGAATGTCGTAAGCAATCGATATACGCCGCGCTGACGCTGTACCGATGACAGGTCTTTCGTCTCGCCACTGCCGAACGTATCGCGTACCGCTCCATCAGCCTTTGCAATAGCCCGCCGTTCTGCTTCTTCAAGCATGCGGTCCTCCGTGAGTACATCCAGTTCCATGGCCTTATTCAGTTCATGTTCTGCATCATAGAGTTCACGGTCTTTGTTCTTTGCAATTTCTGCATTCTCGGCCGTCATAGCCCGCAGTTCATCGTCTGAGTGGATTGCGAATGGGGATGTTTTCCGTTCGTAGGCAATCTGTTCCGGCGTTCCATGCTTGCGAATCTGCATGTGCTGGTTTATTTCTGCCGTTGTCGTGATTGCTTCCTGCTGTTGGGCACGGATAGAATCCACTTTCGCCTGCGCATCTTCCATGGCTTTGATATTGGCTTCATTTTCTGCCTTTACCTCTTTTACCATGTCGCCGAAACAATCTTTATAGGTCTTGACCCACAAAGGCGCTGACAAGGCCAAGTCAGAAAATAACATCATATCATAGGCGTGGTTGCGGATGGTCTCAAATACTTTAGAGTCTGCATGGAATAATCCTGGCTGTTGACTGATGTCTCGGTCCATATTATTAATACGGTTTTTCATAAAGGTTGACTTATATACCAACTCTTTGTTCTTCTCCATATTCGCATAGAATTCTAAGACAGCCTGAGTTCCGCCAATTGCCCCAAGCTTATCCATGACAGGGCCGATATTCGATACATTTTCCACTACCGGCCATAACCGATAGCCCATGATGGCCATTACGGAATTTCGCTGCATATAATTGAATACTTTATCAACCACATGCTGCGCTTCATTCTGCCCTCCAATTTCCTGGGCCCAAACATCAGCCGCCCAATTTTTCAACACGTTGTGATATGCACGGCCTATCGTTTGGTTCATGTGTTCTTCCAGTCGCTGATCAGTTACCAGCCGATAGACATCACGCGCCGCAACACGGAAGCAGATATTGTGAATGACATCCGTTATATGTTTGTTGATGACATCAAATTTCAACAATAACGGCCGATTAATATCTACTTCAGACCTTGATTTTTTATAGCTTTGATTTACGCCCAAACGCTGCTGCGCAGACATTTGCGATCTGGCGATTGAATCTGCTTCTTGGTCCTGTGAGCGGCTTGATTTTTTTGTATTATACGCAATCGGATAGTAGCCACCCTCAATCTCGACTACACCTCCCGTCAATTCTACCGTTTTACCGTCCGCAGTCTTGATGGAAAACGGCGTAGCTTCAACTTTCTGCAACGACACACCGTTTAGCTGTTCCTCTACCGCTACTGTTGCATCCCAGAATGAATTGATATGGTTCCAAAGATTTTGAACGAGCGTCCAGTCTTTCTCTGTCATATTTTCTTCCATGAATGCAATCAAATCGGTGTACTGTAGATTCATTCCGCCCATGAGACGTTGCAAATTGGTTTTGTTGCCCATGTTCAGCCCCATGCAGATGACTTCTTCTTTTGTTAATAACTGTTCTTCTCCCGTAGAACTTACTAATTTTATCTTTTCTTTTTTCCACTCTCTCCTCTCTTTATGGGAGAACGGCTCCAATATCTTAGTTAGATCAGCCACTTCCTTAGCCTTCATGGTGCCTTCCTTGTTGGCGGCCTGTTCGTATAAGCCGTATATGTATTTATGTGCCTTCTCTCCCAATGCTACCGTTATTTCTTCCGGCCGAATCAAGCTGGCCATATATTCCTGCCCGGTTTCTGCTAGCTTATTTCCAATCCCTGGTACTTTAGCCAGCCAATCGCTATAGGCTAAACCGCCGCGATCATCACGAACCGTGTGCAGTTCCGTATGCATATTGGTATTATCGCCAGTCTTATCGGTCAAGATTTCGTCAATTACATCATCGAAATCCTTACCATGAATCATCTTCAATTTCCCTTTATCACGGCCAACGGTATAGAGTACGGTCAATGTATCCGCCACGTCCCGCAGCTGATCATAGGTCAATTGCTGCCATTTGCGGCCATTAAAAGTTTCCTGTCCCGACTCTTCGTCTCGCCGCATAATCATATTCAAGACTGCCAAATATTCATCCGCATCACCAATCTCTTTTCGCTCCTGCATATCCATCAGCATTTCAGCCAGATAAGACGGATTCATTATTTCTTCCGGCGTGATAGTGTCATAGCCGGCTGGTTTCGGCGCGTCCTTTTGCGTGAATCCTAATTCATACGCCAAATGTTTCAGCCAATATCTTTCCGACTGAGGAATTTTGACGGTTTTCGCCGTAGCCTGCTGCTGTACCTTCTTGACAATTTTTTCCACCTTATCACGCATTTTTTGTGCTTCATACGCCTCTGCCGCAAACATGGCTTTCTGTTGCTGGGCCGACATGGCCATATCAAAGTTCTCCGCCCGGAGCATCTGTTGAACGCGTTTCGCCGCTTTTTTCGCTTCCCTGCGATAGCGTCCAATGTCACAAGCTTCATGGATTGGCTTGTTGCGAATGCTTTCTTTGGCAAGTGCTGCGTACATTTTTAGCTTGCCTTCGTTGGCCTCCATGACAGCTTTTTCGTTAGCCTTATATTCTTTCGCCTGCTCTCGGAAATCCTTTAACGCTTTTTTTACTTCATCTTTATTGACAGCATTAATCATCGCCTCAATTTTGTAATAATCTTTCGGGGCCCATTTATTCGAGAAGCGTAATTTGTTAATTTCCTCCATCAGTGCTTTTACCCCTGCACTGTTTCTGTCCATTTTTATATCGACATCATCCGGCAGCGCCATTATTTTTTCTTCAATTGACCGCATAGCGTTTTCCGATTTGCTGTTGATTTGGCGAATCAAGCTTTGTTTTTTGGCCATCTCGGTTGCTTTCAGCGCTTCCAGCTTTTCATAGTACTCAGAGCCTTCCATAGCCTTTTCTATTTCTTCATCCGTTAGATGTGCATTGATTAATTCTTCATCCAATGCATCCTTATAGTTATTGATGTACTCATCCAACGCTTCTTCCAGTGGCTTGGTTGCTTCCAATTCTTTTTTCCAGTCATCCACCGAGTTGTACCAGATTTTTACGATCTCTTCATCTCCACCAGTTTTCATGACAGCACGTTCTGCCAGATATACCGGCATGTTCTCAAGTTCCGACCGTTTCACTTCTTTTTCTCTTGCTACACGATCCTCGAATTCCTTCTGCCGTTTTTCCTCCAGGTCTTTCATGACGACCTTTCTAAGTTTATCCTTAGCAGTTTCTTCGGCCTCATCGAGCCAACGCTCATACGTCTTTTTGCCGTTTTCATCGAACAGCTTTTCACCGCCAGCTTTTGTTATATCTTTATAGCGGTCATCCAAAGCTGCCTGATTGATTTCTTCCTCCGTAGCTATCATACGGTCCATGATGCGTTTGACCGGTTCCGATGCGCGGGCGCCGTCACTGGTAAATACCATATAAACCTCTTTCAGGAAGGATTTGAATTTGCGGAAGACGGCTTTTAATCCTTTTGCCGGCGCTTGGCCATCACGCAGATACAATTCGAAGGCACGAGCAAACCTTTCTTGCTTCCACTCTCGTTTCAGCCTATCCGCTGCATCATGGTCGCCTGCAGCCTCAGCGTCAATGATAGCCTGTTCCCGCCGGCTAAATTCTTTATACCAGCTTTTCCCTTTGGGATTCGTCGGCCGATATTTTTCCGCATCACCCTTGCGCCACTCCGCCCACTCATTAACAATTGCCAATTCTTTTGCAGAGGTTTCATCAAACTGTGCTAAGGTTTCCAAGTCATCCAAGAACACATGGCCCATTTCATGGACAAACGTCGATGCATTGGCATTTTCCAGAATGGATACGATACGCATTCCGTCCGAGTAGAAGTTTGTAAAACCTAAATTTTCCTGTGCCGGTCGTGGCGGCATGGCCATAGCCATTTCCTGTCCATTGAATACAACGATTGCATTTTCATCATGAGGACGCGGCATAGCAATAGCACTTGCCTCCCTTTCATAGTCCAAAGAGTTCCACTCGTGTTCGTTATATGCATCGATTAACCGTTCTGGCAGACTGTTCCCTAATGTTTCATACCTGCTAAATTCTTCATCCGATAAGTCATCATCGGCCCCATCATCTAGTTTTTTAAAATCATCAAATTGCGTTTTTTGTTCCGGCGTCAGTTTTGTGATTTCATTATTCAGATTCTGTTCTGACTGGGACATTTTTCTTTTAGCGCGTGCTTTTCGGGTCATATCTACTGCACGATCCGTAGTGTTCCTCGCTTCTTGTTCGCCAGCTAAATTATAGTACCTAGAATAATCTAAGTACCGCTGCATGTCGCTTTCCAGTTTTTCCAAATCCGTCGACAGTTCCATGATTTTATCTATCGAATCTGGTGCCATCTGATCCGAATAGTGATTGACTTTATCGGATGCTTTTTCCAATTCTTCATCCATGCCATTTTCAAGCGCTTTTAAAAATTCGTCGTTGGCCTTTACATATTCTCTACTATATGGAATTTGAGCCAGTTCCTGTTTAATCGATTCAATCTGTTTTTCGGTCTTGTCTTTTGCAGATTCGACTACATCATTGACAGGAAGATTATTCTTTAATGCATAATCCAGTTTTCGAATAGCACCTTTTAATTCATCGACATAGCGATTCATGGTCCCAGTCAAATTGTTTTCTTTTTCCAGCCGCTTTATTTCGTTTATCTTTTTGTTGATTGAATCAATTTCATTTTGAATTTCATCCCGGACATGTTCTGGTGAACCGCCCTGGGCAAAACCTTCCCGGACTTGAATAATATGCTGGATTTCATGGACAAGCGTTTTAGCTCTTTCATCATTTGAGAGATTTTTATTGATTTCTATGATTGAGTTTTTCCCTGACCTAATTTGTCCACGCCCGCCAGCCTGCATCTCTACCAGCTGAACCGAATAGTACGACAACCATGGATACGCTTCATACAGCTGTGTATTATCATAGACTTCCCACAGCATACTTGATTTCTTAGTTTTTAAGCTATCCCAATGGATATTGTCGAGATTGTCTGGAATCTCAAATCGCCATTTACCGTCTGCACCCTTCAGCCATCCGGTCTTATCGAAGATTTTATCTGGAGACTGTTTTTTCGCATCCATGCTTTTTGCACGTAACAATGAGCCTTTCGCTGCACCATAGGCATTTACGCCTGCCATCTGGTTATAGCGTTCGGCATCAGCAAAGTTTCCAGAACCATCATCGTTAATATACGGTTTGCCGTTATCATCCTTGACACCTCTAAGCATATCGCGTATACTTAGCTTAGATAGAGCACCGTCTTGGACTGCACTAATAGCTACCCCTTCTTGGGTGTTTGCTACAGCAGCAGGGCGGTGTTCTTTTTTTGCATAATATACTTCATAAAGCTTAGTTTCAGGAATATCTAAAGCTACTTTACCGTTTCTACTTTCTGCCACCAATACCAACGTTTTTATCTGATCCTTTATTTTGACAGGAAGCATTATGCGATAGTATTCATCGACAGAATTTTTTCTATTTTGAGTTTTCCTTTTTGCCCCCTTTAGTCCAGTTAGTTTTTTATCTTTTTTATTTTTTGTAACTTCGATTACTATTGCATGTTCAGCAATTTCTTTCAGGTTAGAGACAACAAGTTTTGCTGCATTCCTGTTTGATTTATTCACTGCAGACTTTCCAAAGAGGATATGTTTCTGACCGTAGGGATCACTATTTTCGGGTATACCGATCGTTGCCTTAAAATCTGCTGTTGGTACCGAGGCCTTATCAGCTACTGTCTTGATATATTCCAATACTTCCTTGTTGCTTTTCCCTAATAACTCTGGGGATAGTTCCTTGATATTTAAAACTTTTACCGTTTTATCAATATCAATACCTGGTGCAAGTTCATTGAATCTTGACGCGGCTTCTCCCGTATATTGTGGATTTCCTGTAAAATCCAAGCCAAAACGCTGTTCATAATAATCCTGGGCCGTATATTTCTTTCCAGTATTCTCTGACATTACCTTGGCATAGAGTCCTGCATGGCGCGCAAAAATCACGGCATCAATCCGCGCGGCCTTTTCCGTGATTCCCCCATGTGCTTTTAGGCGTTCGACCAAATCCCGATATACATGGAACTGCTCTTTGGTGAACCCCTCAATCATGCTCATTTCGGACCCTGTCATGGTTTTCATTTTATCCTTTACGCTATTGAGGGATTCCATATTGTTCTGCAGGCGACGAATCTCCGGCGCCACTTCGGCCATTGCTTTTTTCTCTTCTTCGCTCGTTGGAATCCAGCCCTCGATCTTTGGGGCCGATTCATCACCAATGGTCATAGCTATGGCCATATCTTCTAATTCCTGCTTATTGGGTTTACGTTTATAGGCGGCATAGAAACTTCTATACCACGGCGCGTTTTCTGTGAAACGTACCGTTTTTTTATTGCCTTGCTCGTCGTCAACTTCCATAAGCTTTCCGCCCTGGCCCATTCCTTCATTGAGCGTTGCCATTGCCGGCGCTAAGATTGCATCGAGCTGCTGACGACTTTCTTTGTAGAGGGCAGCCCATCCCTGGGCAGGGTTTGCTGGATTGCGGAAGATAGCCGCTCTAGCCATATCAATCTGATCTGGCGATGCTTTCCCTTTGGGGAAATATTCATTGACCACGGCATCCATCAGCGACATCTGTTTTTCGATGCTTTCTTTTTCGATTTTCTTGACAGTCTCCAGCGTTTCTTTTGCACTCTGGCGCATGCGTGCCATACTGTCCGCATGTTCATCAAAAGATACCGCATCCAAAAGTTCTGAGCTGGATTCGGCCTGCGCGAATTTTTCACCAGGAACCATGATGTGGCCTTTTTCGTCGATTGCTGTCTGCAGTTCTTCGTCGGTATAGCCGCCCGCCTTAGCTGCCGCACGAAGGTCTTCCAAACCATTTTCTTTTTTCAGTGCCATTTCGGTATCGATATAAACGTTTTGAAAGTCTGTTCCTGCCAGCTGAGCTTTCAACACTTTCTGCTGAACGTCTGGTGCCGTCTCACGCATCTTGCCATCTTTGACTGCATTTTGCAGCTGTTCATACATCAAAGTTCCGTTGATTGTCTTTACCGCAGACGTTCCATATTCCGCTTCTACCTTGGCACGTTTGCGCATGGCACGGTTTGCCCGGGCTCCCCCTACGATTGAACCACCACCAGCCGAAAGCAGGCCGAATCCTAATGATGCCGGCAACGATTCAACAAAGTTCCCTGCCGCATTAGTCGCAATGGTCGAGGCATCTTTATATTTCAAGTTTTCATCCTGCGCTTTAAACGCCAGCTTGTTATGGATTAGGTCATCTGATATAGACTGCAACGCCTCTTCTCCGGATTCTGTTGCCGCCACTTTGAAAAAGTCTTTCGCTTTATCCCGTGCCAGTGCTTTGGCCACTTCGTCCGCTTCCATACGAGCCCCTGTATTCTCAATGATATCCGAGAATACTTTTGACGCATGCGGTGCTTTAGTAAAAGATTTCGTGATTAAGCCATAGTTTCCCATCTCCAACGTCGTGTTGGCCAGGCCTGCAAGGATTGCGTTTTTCTTGGCTTCCTCTTTTGTGAACAACGCTATACCATTCTTGCCGCGCAAGTTGCTATATTCATCGTAATAGTCGCCAGTTGTTGGACGATACATTCCTTCGAACATACCGAATTTTGCTCCCAGTGCTCCCATGTGCATAGCCGACGAACCATTAATCATCAGCCGCCCACCATAGGTACGGGCCACATTGGCCACTTTGCCGCCAGATTCAATTGCACGAAGAACATTTGCAACAAATCGGCCAGCGCCAAAGGTCAGACCTACAGCTCCCCCAACGGCAGCGCCACCAGCAGTGCCAACACCCGGGACGACTGAACCAACACCTGCGCCAGCACCGATGGACGCTTCTGTGAATGCTGCCGATTCTCCGGCTGCCTCCATGGCCGACTTATAGAGCAATGGCATAGTCTGGGCCATCATGCCAGCGATAACTTGTCCCGGCGCATCCCAAAACGACGGTAGTTCGATTTTTTCTTTCTGCAGCATTTGTTCCAAATCCTTGGCACGTGCCACGTCATTTTCGGAAGCTTCACCATTCATGATTTTATAGCGAAGGTTTCCCAGTTCCGTCTGCATATTGCCGATCTGCTGGAAATGAGTAAATGCTTCAACGATGGAGTGAGTCGACCGAACAGATTCGATGTTATGTAATGCGATTGCCGCTTCATTTGTATTCATGTTGGCGACGTCGCGAAGTTCCGGGTATTCCTGCCATACATTTTCCATACTGCCGCCCGCTTTCTGGACGTCCTGTGCATAGCGGTATACTTCCATACCTTGTTTCCAGGTCTTCGAATCTGTCAGCAAAGCATCTGCAGAAATCCCCGTCATCTCCTGTACTTTTCGCGCGGTGTTCAATTTATCTTCATCATAAGCAAAGTATTTAAAATTTACTTCGCTATTTTGCAGGCCACGAGCCCAACGCCGAACATAGCCGTCTTCATCGCTGTCTGCATAGGCATTAACAAGTTCACGTGCCGTCTCCCCAAATGGACTTGCTGCCATCCGCCAGTCGCTTTCCTGGTAATTTTGGATTGACTGCTGTAAATCCGTGTCATCATCCTGCGCCGTAATCGACGACACATCTCCCTGTTCGATTGCGTCCTGCTGTTCCATTGCCTCTTCTGGTGAATCAGGAATATACTGCTGCTGCTGACGCAAATATTCCTGTCCTGCCCTCCAGTTATCAGCAATCGCACCAGCAATATCGGATACGGTATTTGCTCCCCAATTCCACACGCGGTCAAGCGTCGACATATTCGCTTGTGCTTCCTGCTCAGCTAATTCTGCACGGTCTTCTGCCAGCTGACTTTCCGTTTCTTCTATCGCCTGACTTGTATAATCTTTTAATGCATCTCTGTTTGGACGTTCGATTGGCATATAATAACCTCCTTAGTCTTCAATACCGCGAGCAACATTCCAATAGTATTCGTCAATATGTTCACGGTACAAATCGATTCCATCTTCATCAATATCCGGAAACGCCCGTTTTAACATTTCTGGGATTCGTACATTGATAGCCAGCTGCATCTGGTACTGATCGCCATCAGCCGCTTCGAGGATATCTGTCATTGCTCCTACCACAGCTTTATTGTTGTAGTCGATGCGATTTTCGCCGCCGCCACGGCTTCCACCGCCGCCACGATAGCCGCCGCCACCACGATAGCCGCCGCCACCGCCGCCCCCCATGGACACGCGGATAGGATACAAGCTGTTGAGCATCCCCTGGGCCGATATATAACCACGAGCAGATAACGTTCCTTTGATATTTTCCAGTAGCTGTTCTGCTCCACTTCGTGAACCTGCTGCTTTCATTTGGTCCCCAAGTTCCTGCACCATCATCTGTTCGTTCTTCATTTGTTCCTGATAACGTTCATCCAACCGTTGCTGCAGCATTTTGTCCAAGCGTGGATTACTGCCATAACGGAATCCACGTTGATAATCCTCTCGACTATCGCCGGTCCCCAGCTGTACGGTTGGTGATATGCTCCCGGGAATGATATCATTGGAGATTGTTTGTGCTGGCGTAGACTGCAAATTATACGGTTTATCCGCAACCATACGATTTCCCGTTTTCTGTTGTCCCGTTTCCAAAGCTGACTGTCCCAATTGTTGACTGCTCTGTTCTGTTTTAATGTCTCCTTGTCCCATTTTGGGAGCAGGCTGTCCCTCCGGTTCAGCTGGCTTTCCTGTTTCTTTCTTCTGAATTGGATTGGTCCCAGCCATGCGTTGTACGCGATCCCATACTTCATTTGCATACTGTTGTGGCTCCGAGTAGTTCTTATACCCTTCCCCGCCGTTATAAGCGGCCAATGCCTGATGGATATCCCCGTTGTTATTGTCAAGGCACTGACGCAAATATTTCACTCCGCCATCGATATTCTGCCGATAATCGAATGGATCCGTTACGCCGAGTTCTGCAGCAGTATCAGGCATAAGTTGCATCAGCCCTTTAGCACCTGCCGAGGATACAGCACTGCCATCATAGCCCGACTCCTGTTCAATCACGGCATGAATCAAAGCCGTTGGTACATTGTACTTTTGCGCGGCTTTTTGAACTTCTGCGTCTAATTCACGGCCCGTATTGATGTACCGAGTATCAGCTTTCCCCTCTGTATTGAATAAATGATTTGGATCTACTGTATCTGTCGTCGCTCCACCATTTTCTCCATTCCCCTGAGAAACAGATGCCGGCGGGGCTGCATTCCTGCCAAAGTATTTTCTCCGCTCTACGTCTACCTTCGCCCAATCGATATGTCCATTCTCATCGGTACAGTTTTTCAAGATTGTGCTGACCAACTCTCCCATATCGCGATTCTCGATGTCGTTCCGAATTGCCGTCCGGGCTTTATTCCAGTCACTCATGGTCATATCTTTCCCAAGCGATTTCAGCAGAAAAAATCCACGGTCCGGATTATCATCTACTAGCGCGGTGCTAACCATTGACAAGACCGAGCCGGATACATACGCCCTGCGCTCATCATTTAACTGTTCCGGGCTCCATCCCAGGCGCTGTCCACGTTTTGCCAAGTCCTGCATTGCATTATTCAAATAGAGCGATACCGTCTCATCGCTTTTATAGCCGTCGGTCATTCGTTCTCGATAACCGTTCAAATTGCTCTGTTCCAACGTATCGGTATACTGCAGATATTCTTTTTGCTCACGGCCAGCAGCAGTCCGCTGAAAGTTGTCCATGTTCTCTTTCATTCCGATTCGCAAGGCATACCGCACACGATTGTTATAGCCTTTTCCTACTTCTTCCATGGTCTTTTTGATGGCATCCGTCGTTCGTGCTGTCATCCCTCTGGCATTTGCCCCGACACCCGTCGTAAAGATTCCATTTTCTCCATAAAGCTGATCCGTAAGGCTGGTCATTACTTTGTTCTTGGCTTCGGTCAAATCCATTTCATCCATATCATCCTGAATCTTCGTCGCCACTTTATTCATTTGCGAATAGGCATTACTCCACGCGTTAGCGGATTCTCCTTTTCCACCAAACGCCATGAGGTCTCGTGTCGTACCAATAGTTGGAGCGTTTCCAGCATTACGTTGTACGCTTTCCTGATATCCTGAAAATTTCACTGCCGCACCTCCTTAGAATATGATTTTCGTGTTTATTCCTGTCGCTCGTGGTGCAAAGCTATTGAAACCGTATTGTCTCGGTGTTACACCATAACCAAGTTTATTTGCCTGTGACCAATTATTGAATACCGCAGAACTGTTTGTTGCCCTTCCTGCTTTTGCCGCACCGCCAGCCGCTTTCCATGGTTGCAGGGCTCCATATACGCTGGCGGCCGTACCAAGGATTGTGGCCAACCCTTGCGACCTGGCATTAGCGGTAACATTCGACGCCGCTGTTCGTGCTGCTGATGCTTGATTTAGCCAGTTCGATTGTGTCAGCCGGCTATTATAGTTGTCATTTCGCTGGTTCGTAAGAAGTGTAATCTGGTCATTCATTGCCTGTTCATTTGCACTAGACAACAAATCTGACATGGATCCGGTGAAATCCAATCCTGCGCTTCCTGCCGCCGCCCGCTGTGCCCCCTCTGCCAGGCGCTGCTGCGCACGCAATCTACGTTGGCTATCTGCATACTGATCTGCGATTTCTTCCTGCCGCCGATTCTCGAGTTTCGCATTTTGTTCCGCAGTTGCCGCCTGCTGTCTATACATTGCTGCCTGCGCACTGGCAGCATCCTGCTGTGCCTTATACTGCATGCCGCCCGCCAGCGCCGTCAAGCCTGCTACTATGCTACACATCTTTTCTTCCTCCTTCTATTCTGAACGGTAGAAATTTTTCTCCGCCGATCATAACTTCCTTATCGAATTCTGCTCCGCACCATTGCAGCCACCGGATAGAATCGGTATTAAACGCCCCAACGGCATTGTATAGGCATCCATAACGTCGTGCCCAGCGTCGAACGATTTTTCGCGATTCGCTGGCGAACGCGACCCAAAAATGTTTAATCTGATATGTCCCCAGGCACCAAATCAACCGCCCACGCCGATTTGGCATCTTGCATATTCCCCACACGGCGATAAGCGCCCGTGTCTTTTTATCAAAGCCCGCCCAGCATTCGTCACTTGTTTCTATGTCATCCACAATCTCTGCGTAGATATCCGACGCGCAGGCCGCAACTTCTCGCCTGTCCTCAGCACGCATAAGCTCAAATAACTCTCTTGCTGTCGCTTTTTGTTCGCCTGAATCGGTCAATTTATGGATAAGGTACTTTTTAGCCACCAAACGTCACCTCCCTAATAATTGCTGACACGCTAAAGGGATACGGCGTGTCATGGACAATGAATGTTCTTCCATTTGCATCAAAGCCGCCACGCCCCAAGGACGCTTTAATATCTCCGCTACAAAGGACGTCTTCGCCTAATTCCAATCGGCTGCTGTCATAGATTATCTCGTTTAGATGATTTGCATCTCGGCCAATCTTCCCGCCAAACGAATTCGATAATCTGAGGATAGCTGTCGTGACCTGCTTTTTGCGTCCTTGAACGGTTCCACTTGGTGTATTGCCAGCGTCCCAATTAGGCTGCTCTAGTATTTCGGTATACGGCAAGCCTATGACAATACGTTTTGCCGCTTGTGGCAGCGTCAAAGCTCCATTTTGTACCGTAAGCGTATCAAATAGATATCCATCACCAATAACGAATACTTCTTTTCCTTCCAAATAGGACAGGCCTGTTACCGTACTCAATGCGGTATTTCCATTTATGATGGTTGCCGCATCCATCATACAGTAGTCCTGCTGGCTGACGCTTTCGCTTTTATCTTTATCGAACTGCTCGATGTAATACTTTGTTGATCCATCTATAGTCCGTTTCACCACGGCATAGATAACATCGTTATTTCCGCTGGCTATTGCACAAACGTCGGTATATTCCCCATCCGTGACAAAATGTGACCAGCCATATACTTTCTGCTCCGGCACATAGGTCAAGCATATCAGTTGCCCGTCGCTGGTCACGAAATAAATCATTGAGTCCGGTTCCTGCGCATAGGCCGCATCTTTTATCGTCCGACCCTTGATCAAATGCTTTGCCAATATGGTTAAATCTTGGCCAACGTAGGAATCAGTATCGTAATGGTATCCAGTATCACGAATAATCGAGCCACGCCGCTGGACATATACGACGCGGCTTCCCACACGTACTGGGATAACATTATTCGTTCCATAATTTTCCTGCTGCCGAGGTGTTATATTCGTGGGAGTTACGGTTTCGCTTCCTGCAATGGTCCATAGGTTCCCTTCCGTCATTACTATCAAATCATTGCCGACATCCAAGTGGTTGATTGTGCATGCTTTCTGGCTCAAGAGGTCTATTGTCACAGCCGAATCATCCGTTATGCTTCCGCTTTCCTTGACCACTTCAAAGTTTTCATAATCACCTGTTTTGCTCATCCATACGCGTTGGGGATATTTTCTGCTGCCCCCAAAAACTAAACGATCTTGGAAGAAGGTCACTGTATTGGGATAGCCATTTGCCGCCGACCATGCGGATAAGTACCAGTTACTTGTTGCTGATGTATCGCCAAGCATTTTCGAAACATTGGCTGTCGCTTCCCTAGCGCCTGATACAGCCGTTATGTCGGCATATCCAGTATGATTGTATGGATATGCCGATAAGTCCGCCTTAATCGTTCCAGACGTGATTGTCACGGACAGTCGCATATCCGCATAATCTTCTACATCACCAGATTCTGTTGGATTGTAGTCTCCATTGCTGGTATAGGAGCGTAACATTTTCCATGTGCTGCCTCCATCGTATGAGACCTGCACCTCCAAGGTTCCCGTCCAGGTTCCGTGTGAAATTACCTTCCATGTTTTCCCAACTTGAATGCTGGTACTGGTCGTTGTCTGACTGGCGTTAATTGCTACACTCTTTCCTGCTACATATTGCTCGATTTTTATACTGTCACCAATATTGTTGTCGGTGAACACGTCATCCGATGCAATCAAGGTAATTGTTCCCGTCGTGGCTGATGGGGTTATTGTGAGATTTTCATTCATATTGATATCGCCATAGGCTGCCCGCGTCCAATCAATATCGGTAAATGTCCAATTCTGTTCCGCATATCGCGATAACTTTTTTACAGGATATTTACCGGAGCATATATACATGACATCAACGGACTGCACGAACCGCAATTTTTCTAGATCATCTATCTGATATGGCGTTTGCAAATCTACGCCAATGTACTGGCCATCACGCCAGATCCGAAGATATCCTGCTCCAAATTCCAGCATGTAATCGAGTTCGGATGAGAATTCAAACCGCTGCAGAATTGCATAACCATTATTTTTCGTGGTGCCGCAGTATATGCTTCCTGGACGTTTCCGAACAGCACCATATGGTCGTATGATTGCATTTTCCGCCTGCAATAGCGACAGCTGATACTTATCCAAATCGACACGGCTTGCTACGTCCTGCGACACTTCGCCGCCCGTGAACGCCGGCTGTATGGCATAATATACATTTGGTTCCATTTCCTCCTCCTTATCTAAAACGGCTCTCTGCATATTTCCGTGGGAACTTCGTTCTGCGTTCCCGCTCGATTGCTGACTGATATTCTGCCGCCTCTAGTGCCATTTGTGCCAGCTGCAGCTGGGTCTGTTGGATGTTCGCGCTGCCTGTCAATGGAAACGCAATGGAAGCTGCCAGCATGTGGGCCAGCGCATCTATGAATTCTTCTGAGAAGATATCCGGTTCCTTTACGTCATGGATACACTCTGCATAGGCATTCTCGACATTTGTTGCAATGACTCGATCAAATTCACCATTCATGATGATTTCATATTCCATGCGACAATCTTCTTTGTTTCCTGCATGTTCCTCATCATAGACATAATGAACTGTCAAGGTGCTTTCCGGGTATGCATATAAGTGACTCCACCCAGGGATTTTGTAGCGTTCCGGTTCCAGTTCTGCCAGCTTGTGAATACTCTTGGCAAAGCCAAAGGAATAGGCCAGCAGGAGCCGCCGGCGGCAATGGTCATAGTGGATTTTACATTCCTTCGCTTCCTCAGAATTATCATTCAAGCTGTTAATCCGCTCTTTTGAGATATACGACAAGGCTAAATTACAAATATCGGTTACATTCATGGTTATTCCTCCCTTCAAAAAAGACCGAAGCATTATTCACTTCGGCCTTTTTTGAAGGGCAGGACGGGGGATTATCGTCCTGCTCTCCAAGATTATTGTACGGGGATTATTTATAGGGTTTTATCCTCTTACCGGGATGTCGTCGTCAAGTACGAGACCGGCCGTCATTTTACCAGTTGCATACGTCGACGTAACCACCAATCGCAGATAACCAAGGTTTCCACGCGGAACAGGTGTCGAAAGTGGCACCTGCGTATACGTTCCCAGCGTCTTGGGCGTCGTGAAGGCGGCATCTGCAGCTGTCTGCAGGACGGTGGATGCCGTGCCTTCGCCAGCATCTTTATCCACGCCCAGAAAAAGTTTCATGGGTTCATAGGATTCCCCTACGCCAACTTTAACGACGTCCGATGTAATATCTGCCGCCGACAATGCCTGTTTGTTGAAAAACATGTTTTCGCCATCAAAAATCATTTTTCTTCCTCCTTTCTTTACGCCTGCGAACGTGGCATTTCCGCGTTCGAGATTGCATCACATTTTTTGATTTCAATGCCCGAGAAGTAGATGCGTGGAACATCGTTCATGAGTTCCTGACGGGTGACATGAACGTTGTTCTTGTCCAGCAGATACGACTCGAACCAGTCATACATATCATCCGATACGTAAAGAACGACCTTCTTGTCACGTGCCTGCAAGTTGCGGATACGGTTCTTCGCCTTAACGAACTTCTCGATGAGTGCCAGCTTTGCTGCTGCCGTGGAAGGCAATGCCGTCGTATCGATATTGGTGACGACTGCGTTAGCACGGATATCCTGCACGGCCAGACCAACTTTCCAGTTGAACAAAGTAACGAGTGCCTGATAATCCAGGCCGTCTGCATCCTTTACCGTCATTTCGCCTAAATCGCGCTGTTTAAGACCTGCTACCGTGTTCTTAGGATAAATGCCTGTCGTCGCATGCGTACCCCAGCCCACGAAGTAGCACGACGTGTTATGAGCGCCTACGTTGGCTGTACCGCCGGCAACAACCTGATACGACGGTTTCGTTTTGTCCGTACCGCCATATTTGTCATAGCGTACAGCAAGTCCGTTGAACGTGTCCGGATCTGCAGCCGTATCGCCGTAGAACATGTTGTCAGCGACCGAATCCGTGAAGCCTGCCACAAATGCCGCGTCTTCACTGCGACGGAAAGCCTCCTTATCCGACGCCAAGGCGATTGCCTCGATATCTACCTGGGAGCGGTCTTCCAGGATGATGCAGGTATCCGTTACCTGCTCCGTCGTGCTCTTGCTGTGTTTTACGCCTCGGTTGATTCGACGGATGGATGGCGTCGGACGGCTCGTGCGGACCGTGGTTTTGTTGCCGGTCAGCAAATTACCTTCCTTCCAGGTGATGTCATCCATAATCGGATTGCTGTTGATGAGCGCCTCGATAATGTAATCGATTCGATCATCCGGCCCTACTCGTTTTCTGAAATCACTAAGTGTCAATGCATCTGCGCCTACAAGAGACATGTTTCATTCCTCCTTATTTGTACAAATCAAAATTCGTATTCGGATATGCGGTCTTATGGCCTGCTGCCGTACCACCAGATACGCCGCGATCTTCTCCGACGAGCTCGCCCACGGCCGCCATCATTCGAATCATTTCAATGCGGTTTCCTGCACCGGTTTCATTCAGTACCGCCCGCAAGCCAGGCACTTTCGTTTCCAGCGCATCAATTCCAATAGCTGCTTTAGCTACGGTTGCGTCAAACTGTGCTCCCAGTTCTTTTTTTGCCGCTTCGCCCCACTGCTGCTGTGTGGCGGTAATCTGCTGCATGGCCATATCAACACCATGCTGTAAATACTGCATACCATAGCTGGCGATGCTTGCCGCCTGTTCCTGAGAGAGTCCCGCTTTACGGGCTACTTCGCCAAAGGCTTTAGCCGATTCTTCGTCGTATTCCATTCCTTCCGGAATTTCAATCGATTTAAAATCATAGGCATCCGGCACGTTTGGCTGATTGGCATTTGGCGTACCCGTTTCTTTTCCTTCTTCGCCGTCTTTGCTCTGCTGGATCCCAGCACCACCCAAGATTGTTGTTCCCGCCGGCGCCTGATTGTTGTTTTCTGCACCAGTTTCCGGCGATTCACTGCCAGTCTCATTTTCGGTTTCTGTGCTGTTTTCTGCACCAGCTACGTCCTCGGCGAAAATCTGCAGGTCAAATTTCCAGTTCAATTCTTTCATCATCATCATTCCTTTCGTTCGGTTTCTGCCGCATCAATGAGATTCTGCTGGCTTTTCATCCATTCATAATATTCTTTCTCGGCTTTTTGTTTGAGTGATAGTCCACCAATATCGATTATGGATTGCTCCACCTGCAACGCCACGCGACGCTCACCTTCATGCAGTATCATTCGATTGGTGTGATCTGCATCTGGCCACGTACTGGCTAACAGATGACATCGTTCGAATAGCCGCATCAGGAACCAACGTCCTTTTTCATCAGACAGGATGTATTCCAGTCCTTCACGATCCTTCTGCATCATTTTACGTTCTGCTCGTTCCGCAGCTTTTTCTGCCGGTGTCATGTACATTGGCTTTTATCCTCCATAGCCTAAATCATCCATTCCCATCATTGCCGTTAACGCAGGGTTCCCATCACGTGCTGCCTCAGTAGCATTTTTAGCGGCTTGTGCCGCTGGTGCTGCTGTCTGTGCTAGTTGCTGTGCCTGCATTAACTGCTGTTGTTCTTGCGCTTGCTGTTGTTTGCGTGCCTGAATTTCGTTGAATTCGTCATCCGAAAGTTTGATTGCCGCCGGAGCTCCAACGAGTTCGAAGTATCTGTTAACCGCTTCGTTCCAATTGACTTTATCCAATATGCCTGGATTGAATTGTGCGGACTGGGCAATAAAGCCTATCGCCTGCTCAATATTGACAAGGCCCGACATTTTTTGTGCCTGCGCAAGTGGGCTGATGTATTCGATTTTGATTTCCTGATTTGCCAGTGTTTCCATAAGTTCTGGATCATCTGGTTCGGGGAATACCCGTGACCGGTCCAGAATGTTATAGACTCGCTCGATAATCCGCCCCAGAAATTCAAACTGCATCCGCTGGACAACCGGGCCCAGCTGCGTCATCTTTTCTTGATTGCGTTCGAGCACCTCACGTGCCGTCATGGTTTTGTCTTCCATTTGGTCAAGCATCATAAATAAATCGGCAGAATAGCTTCGCTTGATTCTTGCCTGTATATTCACGATTGCTTCCTGCAAGTGCTGCAGGTTGCCTCCCACCTGGAATAGTGGTTTGACCGAATCTGGCGACTGCATGAATGTTTTCCCGCCTGGGACTAGATTAATCCCTTTGACGCCTTGGTTGGCGGCCGCTCCCATTGGCGGCTTAACGGATAATTCAACCATCGTCAGCAAGTCTTTCTGCATAAGTTGCAGGGATTTGCTGTCACCTTCGGCAAACCATCCCGGGCCCTTGCCATAAGAATCGGAACCGCAGACAAGGTATCTTGCTACCGGAACCGGCCACTCATAGAAGCCGCCCACATAGAGGAATTCCTCTTTGTCTGAGCCTTCCACGTAGTAGACCGATAGATATGGCAGGTTGTAGCTTCCCAGCTGTCCCGGGATTCCATGACGGTTTGGTTCGACGTACCAGATAACTTTATGGTCCTGTTTGAATCCAGGACCGTTTTCAAGTTCCTGTCGAATATTGAACGGTACGTTTTGCTCGCCGAACTTGTCAACGAGTTGCCGTGCACTCATTCGGTACCGGCGTGCAAAGGTCTGTATGCTTCCGTCTGGGCCGTTTTCCATCATATACGAGCCTACTGTGTACGGAACGAAATGCACACCATATCTTGAATCCGGGAATATCCCCAGCGGTGCTTGACCAAATGCCAATTCCAAATAGCAGCTATGCACGGCCGTGTAGAAGTTCGATTTCTCCAGAACGTCGTTGACAATGTCGATACGCTGGTCCAGCAGCTTACCAAGGTCGCTGTTATCTGATAGTTCCTCGTCTGAAAAGTTCAGACGGAACCATTTGCGGCTTGGTGGAGTAAGTCCGGACATTACGCCGGATGCGAATATCTGATTGGATTCCCAGGCACATCCTTCGTAAATCTTTATGTCTTTTCTATCCGCTGCATTGGATTCATCATCGAGATTGTCGAATTGACCGATATATGGCAATTGATAGTCCCTGATGGCTTTCCAGCGCTTTTGGTAAGGTTCGCGCTTATTTTCCAGCGCTTTAACCTTTCGTTCGATTTCTGCTCGATCTATTTTTATCCGTGCCGCTATGTCGCTGGCACTGACAAGCGATAATTTCGGCGGCTGTCGTGCCCCCTGCTGTGCTTTTTCCATGATATGCTCCTTATCATCCCAATGTTGTTCTATTGCCGCCCATGAGACCTCCGAGAATCGTCTGACGATCCGTACTCAGTTCTGTGCTGGCATGGCCACGCCGCCGTTTCTGAGTGGGCATCCCCGTATCTGTCCCAACATCAGCCGCTTGCACTGCCGTCGGTGCCGGGTCTACTTTGGGCGCCGTATAGTTTGCTGATTTTTTTGTACACATGCTTACACCCCCTTTCAAAATGGGCTGTATTCTGTGTTGCATAGCGTTTCGTTTTCATACGGCGTTATAACGGCAACAGGATAGGCGAATGTCAGCGCTAAGGCGTCAGCTTTATTTGGCGACTGCAATCCGCGCTTTTTCATGTCGTCTTTCGATTCCAGTTGTAATTTCCCGCTATGGTTCATGTATGCTTCCGGTCCCGTGAGGTCGTCTTTCATTTGCTGGTCATCTTCGATACAACCTTCTTTTTGCAGCCATTTTTTCATGTCACCCCACATCTCCGCACGCTTATTCGCGTAATACGAATCTATCGGCTTTTCGGCGAAGGATACCAGCTGCCATTCTCTCCCCAGGACTTTTCCCATGGAGTAAATTCCTGTCCCGTATCCTTGGTCGATGAATACTGCCGCCGCGTGATATTCGTCTTCGAATCTGGCAATAATGCCGGCGATTCGTGCATCGTCATCGTTTTTAGGTTCCGTCAGCAGGTGCTTGTAATAAAATCCCTTGCGCATGACGATTTCCAACGCGTCATTTCCTGTCCACGCTGGATCAACGCCGATTATCACTGGTGCCGGATTGTGTGCTAATGGGCTTACCGCCCGCGCGGCAGCAGCTTCTACAATTGCACTGCTGATGAACTGCGATTCGGACGCTGAAGGGAATTCCCCTTTGACGCGCACTTTGAAGAAGTCGCTGTCTTCTCCCCAGGCATCCGCCCACTTAGCGATTTCTTTCTTGTCACTGATGACAACCGAACGGCTGTCTATCTGACGTGTCTTCCACATGTTACGCGATTTATGGAAGCAGTCGAAGAATCTGCCACTTGTTCGCGTAGGGTTTCCAAAAGCAATCCAGATCTTCTCCGTGTCATTATCCGTCATGGCGCCGTCGGTTACTTCCCAGATTTTGTCAATGATAGCCGAGGCCTCGTCAAAGATGACGAGTATCCGTTTGCCGTGATTGTGGAGACCTGCGAATGCTTCGGTGTTGCGTTCTGACCAAGGGATGGCGTCGATTCGCCACATACGTTCATGGCCAGGCTGTGCACTGAAAAGACTTGTTGCGGTATAAACAAACATGTCCTTGGCCACGAATCGGTCATACCATGTCGCCAATTCCGCCCACGTTTTGGATCTCAACTGTCCGTCGGTATTTGCCGTTACGACTCCGCGTGTATCTTCAAACGTGCTCATGGCCCATAGGATTATCCAGCATACACACGCACTTTTTCCAATGCCATGTCCTGATGCTACCGCTTCACGGATGGCTTCATACGGTGTTTTTAATCCATCTCGGATTTCACCTAGGATATCCAGCTGCCATTCTTGCGGCTGCATGTTTTTCAGCGTTCCTTCTCCCCATGGAAAAGCCGCCCACACCCAGCTGACGGGATCACGAGTGAATGAGGCCAGATATTCTACCAGTTCAAGATTTATCTCCGGTTGTTTCTTTGGCATTTGCTACCCGCTCCCTTGCGGCCGCTACTGCGTCCGATAAGTTGATGTTGACGTTGGCGTTGACTTCGGTTTTGTTATCCCGATATACTTCGGGTTTTGCACCACGCAGCAGTTCTGCTAGCAGGTAATCCGAATATACTTTTCTACTGCCGACTTTTTCGCCTTTGTAGTAGATTGGCTGGCTGTATCCTTCTACTGCCCGCCGATATGCTTCCTCTTCCAGCAAGTCGCCAGCATGCTGTCGAGCTTTTTCAAACGCCCGAGCATATTTTTCGTTCTTCATCCACTGGTAGTGCGTGGTTCGGTCAATCTTACATTTTCGCGCGGCTTTTGATATGCTCCCGCAGCGGATGTATGTCATTAGAAAGTCGTTCTTTTTCTTGTCGTTGATTAACCTGTAGATTTTTTCGGCCATGGTGGAGCCCCTCCTTTCCTTGTTCTTACTGGGCAATGCGTGTTTTTTTGAGGCTGTCAAAAATGTGTGCTCCATACCTGTTGAATTTTTGCACATCGCTTCCGCCACGATAAAAGCCTCACGAGTCCAGCTTTTCTGCCGTCTCATGAGGCTTCTCTTATGCTTTGCTTATGTTATTATCTTAGCACTGTAATCAGGGAATATAGTTCGACCTAAATTATTTTTTCACTCTTTCAGCCTTACTGCTATGTCTGCCGTACACGAGACAATCCTTTTCCACCAGCGCTTTACCTGCTGTTCGGATAGCCATGATTCATTTGGCTTTAATGTCATTTTTTCCAGCCGTGAAAAATATTCCTGCTGTGTTTTGACCACCCAGCCGGGACGCCCGCTTCGGATGTTTCGTCCTTTGCTATTGGCAGCCGCCCGCCGCGCCTCCAAGAAGGCCCGCTCATCGTCCTTCATTGACCGTTCGATGATTTTCACCGCTCTCAGCCAGCGGAATTTTTCGGACCGTCTGTCAAATTCGGCGCCTCGTATGGCCATCCGCTCCGTTGGATTATGGGATTCCAATTCGTTGTGCCGCCCATTGTAACTGACATAGGCATGCCTTGCCAGCTTGTATTTGTTCCATTCTGCTTTGAAGTTCAGCAGGTAATGTTCCGCCTGTAAATGATCTTCGTCAATCCACGCGAATATCCGTCTCGCTTCCTCGTCCAGCTGCATATCGTGTCCCCTTCCAATTCTGAATCTTGATTGCATCATCACTTTGTCTTGCGATATTGCATAGGCTCCACGCTAATACCAACGATAGCAAGGCTAATATCCAGCCTATAAGGCCTCCAACTAAGATTCCCAGTTCATAATCTGTCATTTCGGTTCCCCCTCCCAAGTTATCAAATCCATAGCTCGATACTGATAGGGCGACCCTTCCCGGTAATCATAGTTCAAATGAACCACATCGATGTAATAGCCGTTTTTCAGGAACATGTCATTTAGCTCGTCTACGCGGAATCCTTTATCCAGCCAATCTTTTATGCCCACATCCATTTTTTTGCGAAATGTATCCACATCAAACCCGATTTCATCCGTTATGTCTAGATATTTCACAACATCCATTTCGTTATCTGCAGCTAAACATAATTCGTCATCTTTGAATACGATATACACCATTAGAACTGCACCCCCATATATTTTTTCTTACGGCTTTTTTTATTCATAGTGGATTATCCCTGTTATTTCTCTGATTTTTAACGTCCCGTTTTTCATCCGATGAACGTTTCTATGTTTTCTCTGGCTTATGTCACACATTAAACCATCTGACCGGAATACCGTACTCTTTTTCCTCGGTTCATGGTTTACCGGGCCAATTTTGTCGCCATATTTTTTCTTGAGATAATGCTCCAGCTCCGCTTTATTCATCGTGTATGTCTTGCATTGGCTCATTCGGATTCTACCTCCTCTGCTGTTTTATACGTCAAGGGAACACTGACTTTGCTTTGAATCTGCTGGATGGACCCTTCCACGGGCCACCATTCCCCACGATCTGAGTTCCAATACCAACGGATCGCCTGCTTTGATTCCAGCTCATCAATTTTGTTCTGCAATGCTTCAATGGTTTTTTCTTTCTCAATCAGATTCCTCTCGGCATCTGCCGCCCGCGTGACATGGTCATTCGCTTTTTTCTTCTGCTTTTCAATTTCTTCCAGCAATTCGCTATTTCTTGCTGTCATTTTCCGATAGGCTTTATTTAATTTATCGATTTCCAATTTTTGATTCACTGCTATTTCCGCATAGTATTTTTGGATTTCCGACACCCGCTTTTTGAAGTCCTCACATAGGATTTCATGTTTTTTATCCAATGTCTCGTATTTATCTAGCAGCTTATCGTATTCAAACAGCCCTTTGATGTTAATCATTTGCCTTTTCCTCCGCTTCTTTTTGTTCGTCTGTATGATATCCTCGAATTTCGTTTTTTAGAAATACTTTTGCTTTTTCAAGCTTTATTTCTTTTTCTGTCGCTAAAATCTGCATGAGGGTTTCGACCACTGTTTGCAGGTCTACCGCTTCTTCTAGCAGATGCTCAAGTGTTTTACCTTTTTGTGGGACATTATCCGGCGTATCCTGATAATCTCTAACAGCTATGTATAACTCGCTGTATTCCTCGTTGATTTTCTCCATCATTCTTTCTATCTGTGAATCAATGGGCTGTGTATCATCGACCAACCCTAAACAGGGAACTACGCCTTTATCTTTTAGTACGATCATGCTGTTGCCTCCTCTTTGTGACTGAAATCTTTGTCGAATGTTATGTGTGCTTTTTTGTCCAGCACTTTTTCTAGATCTGCTACCGTTATTTTTCCTTTGGCCATAGCTGAGGTTTCGGCCGCCATGCAGGCTCCTATTTTTTTCAGGCGTTTTGCCTGGAAGTTGTAGACCTCGAACATGGCAAAATACATAATCACGCTGACTTCCTCGATGGTCTTTAGTCGGATTCGATTTTCACGGCTATAGTTTTCTTTGCTGTAGTCGACGTGGTCATAAGTATATTTTGCTTCCTCCTGTAGGATTTTCTCCAGCTCCGCGAATGTAACGTAATTAAGCCGGACACATTGACTTATGCTGGCGGTCTTTTCATAGAACCGGTTAACCCTTGTCTTCCCAAAACCGTATTCTTTATTCAGCGCGTAGCAGAATATGATCAGCATATCGATAATCGTATCCTGCCATAGCCGCGTATCATTCACGTTCTGCTTGTAATATTCGTGAAGCACTTCATTCCTCGATTTCTGGCCAAGGCCAGCGCTATAGTTTACGACTTTCTTGAAATGCTTTAAGTTCTTTCGGTTCGACTTGCGTCTGAATCTACTCATGCTTTTCCTTCCTCTCTGCCGCCCGCAGGGCAAACGCTGCCGGTTCATGGATATAGTCCAGAAATTTTACGACGGAATCATTTTTCACACGCCATTCTTCCAAATCTTCGGCGCTGGCGTATTTATGGCCATAGCATTCTTTCATGTTGGAGAACACGGACCACGGAACCATGAACGTCTTATCCTGTATCCCTGCACACACAAAGCAAATTGCTCCCAGTTCGCATTGATGGTCCATAGATTCTGCCTGCGCTTTACTGATTACATCCTGCCGTATCCGCGCGGTATCTGTGTATTTTGCTTCGAACACGATAGACTGCCCGCCACGCAGCGTTCCATGAAAATCAGGCTGGGCATGCGATATGAATTGCACTTTGGCCATGTTCCTGGCATGGTCCTTGCGGATCACTCGGAATGGTTCCGGTTCCTTTACGATGTAAGCTCGTCCTTTGGATTTATAGTATCTGCAGGCTCCCTCAATCAGCATTTCATGCTGGCGTCCTCGCCCATTGCTCATTGCCGCCCGATAGGAGCGTTTCGCTGACTCGTTATACTCATTCCAGTTTTCCACGCGTTATTGCCTCCTTGTGCCGCAGTCCTATCGGGCATACGATATTCGATTTTGCCATTTCGTCCGGGCTGGTAAATCCATGCTTTGCCGCATGTTCATGCGTGATGAAACTGTAGGCTTCACGACATAGTTTGCAATAACCTGGGACCCAACGGCTTTTCTTCTTGGAATAAGGGAGTATGCTTGCCCGCTTTTGCTTTTTCGCGTTGTAGTTATCTCGTTCTACCATATCCGCCACAATCAGCCCTATGTCACGTCTATTCTTCCGATGCATGCTTGGTAGCCTCCTCATTGCTAAACAACTTTTGCTGGGCACGGTCTCCATCGATGAAACGCCAGCATTCTTCGGTAACGGCATTCAATGCTTGTTCTACTGTGCCTTCACATTCTGCTTCCTCATTGTCGAACGGCCACCACGGGAGATTAAGCTTTAAGGCATTATACGAATTCTTCAGGAATACAGTCCCTTTGATGGTAAAGCTGGTGTCCCCCTCCTCCTTGGGATATTTGAACTGGATTTCATGAACACGAGAATGCATGGAAATCCAATCGCTGTCCATAGCCAGTTCACACATTCTGACCAGATGGAACCGCAGTTCATCCAAACTCGCATCCAGTTCGGGGCGTGCATAGTCTGTGCTGTGCAAGGTCTGTTTTTCTAGTCCCTTTTCCCCAACCTCTTCCCAGACAAAGTCATGAGCGATGCCCTTGTCCGTGGTAACCGTCTTGAATTTCAAAAGTCTCCGCATTAACTACCATCCCTTTCAAAAATTGCAATCTGAAAAGGATATCCGTCGTGTGTCACGCTGTTGTAACTGACCGGTTTAACGACGTGATATCCTTTTGGCGGTTTTATCTCATCCCGGAAAGTTTCCCGGTGAATGATTCGTTTTTTCGGTGCACGACGAACAAGATTTCGACTGGTATCTATCCGTGCGCCATTTTCTTTTTTTGACTGCTTGCTGTAGTAGTTGGCCACCTGCCAGCAATCTATCGCCTGTCCGCCGAACACCTTTAGTTGAACATGGCCATGTGGCCATATCTTTCGGAGTATATCCAGCATTTCTGCATCCGTGCAGAATCTTCCAACCAGCATGTGCGCATGTGGCCTTCCTCGGCCTACCAGATTTTCCAGCACTCGGAAATACTTTAATTTTTCTCCTGACATTTTTTCACAACGCCGCCGCAGCTTGTCCATCATATTCTTGACCGCATGTTTTAGTTCTTCGGCGGTCATCCGTGTTTCCGTCGTGAACGTCAGGAAGAAATCCCCTGCCTGAAAGTTATCGGCGATTAGTCGCATGTTTCTTTCCTGCCGGTGCCGTTCGTTAATCTTCTCCTGCGTCTCTGTCGTCGGCCCCGTCCTTGGTGCTCTCTTCTGTTTTATCTTTGGGTCCTTCGGCATCACATGTACACTGTGATACTTTTTACTGACGATCAACCGCCCATCTTTGGACTTCCATTTTTCTTCGGTATATGCCATTAGCATTGCTCCTCAAAAAAATCTTGTTATCTTGCCTCAGCCCTTTGTGGGACTGCATAAAAATTTAAAAATGCCTCTAAAATTAATCCCTTTATCGAGCTTCAAAGGGGCGCGGCCCCCTGCGAAAAATTTCTATATTATATAGAAGATATATTGATTTGTTGGGCGATATCTGCTATTCTACAAATAGAACAAACACTAACCACTAATTCTCTACTTATGGCGCTGCCCCGCATGGCAGCGCTATTTTTTTGTCTCATGCCAGGAGCCCGAGCAGAATGAAGCATACCGCCAGCAAAAACACTGTCGCGGCAATCCTTGCTGGTCCTTCCCACCGCGCATAGCTTTCCGCCCGCGCCGCCCGAAACCGCCTCTCAAAATCCGACATCCGCTTTTCCTCCTTTATTAAGACTCGCATCCGTTAACAGGAATAACAATCGTATCGGCTACAATCTTGAACTGCTCATCCGTAATGACGATAGTCTCATGCGGGGAGCAGTTCTTTTTCATATACTCAACAACCGGCTTGCAAACCCGCTCCAGCTCCTCAATGTTCACCTGTTTCATGCTCTCAGTTCCTTCCTTTCTGTGATATAATCTCCCCAAAAGGAGGTGTTTATATGCCAGAAAAACTTACTGGTCCTTTCTGCCCATTATTCAGCGCCGCATACGGAAGGAATACCAGATGTATTCAAACTGAATGTGCCTGGTATATCCCCTATGGCGAACTATCCCTAGGCAGTGAAGGACAATGTTCTATCACTCGTTTGACTCGTCAAATCCTGCCCGTGAAAAATCATACTTCACATTTTCGCGGCTAATCGGGAAATTGTACGCGTTGACTGCGTCCGCAAGATTTGACAATATCCATGCTCCTTCATAACGGCAGACGTTATTTTTGATCAGCACATCAATAATTTCGTCTGCTATTTTTTTTGCCTCTGACTCCTTCATGCTCTCAGCTCCTTTTTCTCCAGATCGTGCTGACGCTCTTTGATAAGCTCGCGGATTTCATCGAACTTCCGAACCATCTTCATGCTGTCAATGATACCGAAGTTCCGACGTGCCAATTCTTCATGCAAGAATCGAGACATTCCAATATAGAGGTCGTCCAGCTCGTCATAATTCATGTCGTTAAGCATTTTGTTCTCCTCCTTATCGCGCCAGCCAATAGGCTATCAATCTTCCTTTGCATCCGAACACCGTATCCATAGTTCGGATCAGGTGCTTCCCCGGGTCCCGGCGGCCTGCCTCAATGTCGACGATTGCATGCTTGTTGGTATGGAACACCTCAGCCGCTTTCTCCTGAGACCATCCCCGAAGCTTCCGTAATCTTGCATATGGTGTGACTATCTGAACTACTGTCACATCCCGGAACAAATCACTATCCAACATTGTGTACACCTCCGTATTCCGTTATTCTTTGAGTAGGTCAACCATAGAACCTCTCATTAAAGTATTTCCTGCTCACTCGCCCTCCAATCGTCATATAGCCCTTCTCCTGCAGTTCCTTATTCAGCTGCACGATAATTTCATAGGCCTTTGATTCCTTTACGTCCATCATGGCCATAACGTCTCGAACGTTATACCAGGTTGCCGCTTTTGGCGTCGCTTCCATGTAATCACCTCCTAGATATTCTTGGCTGTCATTACTTTCATGGTTAAGCCCCTTACAACACTTCTAAAGTGTTAAAAACATCAAAAAAAATACACTCCATAGGTTTTCCAATATCCATTTCTAATTTTTTCATGGTTTCAACTTTAGGTTTAGCATCCCCATTCTCCCAACGCGACCAAACCTGTTGTGACACATTGTACTTACGAGCCATCTCCTCTTGCGAGCGTTTGCCTCGATAGGAAATTAAAATTTCTCTCTTCACTTTTGTCCCTCCCTTCATAACACCTTTTAAGTGTTTCTTTCGACACTTATATAATAACACTTAGTAAGTGTGTTGTAAAGTCCCCAAATAAACTTTTTACGTGTTTTTATTTAACAACTATAAGGTGTAAAATAATAATAGGAGGTGTTGATATGTTTTCAACCAAGCTAAAAGAGCTCCGCTCACTAAAAGGAATCACACAGGAAGAGCTTGCAAATATACTGGGGGTACGTCAACAAACCATTGGAAAGTGGGAATCAGCAATTACAGTACCTCGTTTACCCATGCTTCAAAAAATAGGAGCTTTCTTCAACGTCTCAGTAGACTACCTCCTGGGCCGCACCGAGGAGCCCCACACCAATGTAAAGGTCACCCCCTCTACAGACCTCACCCCAAAAGAGGAACGTGAAATAGAGTATGACCTGGAGGATATGATAAATAGCATGGCCTCGGCCGCCTATGAATCGGACAATGGTGAACAGGAGGACATCGAGGCGCTACAAGCCACACTACGAGCCGCCATGATACAAGCCAAGCGTATCGCCAAGAAAAAATACACCCCAAGAAAATACCGGAAGGACTGATTGCATGGATGTAAAGGCAAAGGTAAACCAGCTCATCAAACGATGCGGTACGGATAATCCTGTGGCCATAGCCAAGGAATTAGGCATAAAGGTAATGTATGCACCACTTGGCGGCAGAAAATACGGCAATTACATCAAGTACAAACGGGTAAAGACCATCATCATCGACAGAGATATTCTCCCACCACACCTATTCCGTTTTGTGTTTGCTCACGAGCTAGGACATGCCGTCTGCACGCCAAACGAAAATACCCAATGGCTCGATCAGAACACGCTGGGCGTAAATAGCAGCCGCGTGGAATACATAGCCAACCACTTCGCGACAGAACTACTGCTCAACGACCGCTACCTGCAAGATCACGCCACTTCCAGTATATATGCCCTGGCCAATCAGCAAGGAGTTCCTGAGAGTTTTGTGGGATTTAAACAATAAAAAAATCCGCCCGAGGATGAACGGATACAAAGAAAGGATATGTTTGTATTGAATAATAAAAAAGCCGTCCGATCTGGACGGCTCGTGTCATATGAAAAAGGCCCCCGCGCAATCGCGGAGGCGGGAAGGAGCTTAGTAAGAGGTTAATTTTTTTCGAACACGGGCTTTTAGTACATCATATACCGTCATAAACAAATCCACAATACATAATGTTGCTGCACAGGCCAAGCCAAACGCTATAGTAACCAAGAAAAGCACTGGCAACCATGGTAATACTTCTAGCACTTGTTCCAAAATAATACCTCCCTCGCTTATGGAAAATCTTGATATTTATTTAATTTCAGGTCTTATATCTTTGCTTGTAGCCGTTGTCTCTAAGCTAATCGAGAATCATTTTTCGCTACGTTCTAGACGTAAAAGTTTAATCCAGTCTTTGCGAACAGAATTAGAAACACTTCTTACAATCTATGAACCCCTTCGAATTGGTGAAGTTTTCAACTGGGGCGAAATAAACATTGCTTCTATCACACGTAATTATACCACAGTTTATGCAAACAATGCGGATAAATTAGGATTATTGTCCCCTGCTACTGCCCAAGCTGTTGTCGATGCTTACACCCGTATTTCCGCATTGCTGGACACCTGGGTTTGTTATTCCAAGATATACGATAATGCCATCCAGTATCAACGGGCTAACTACCAATCCAAAACCTTTAATCCAGAATTACATGACCTTTATGTTAATGATGTGATGACTAATCACGATATAACTTATTATATGCAAGAAACCACCATCCAAGCGGTCCGAACAGCAATCGAATGCCTTGATAATGAATAAGCCATGTTTAATCCAGTCCGACATACGGACGATGATAAATATTGATATTTATAAATTCGTATGCTATACTTATGGCAATGAGAAGATTAATTCGCTTTTAGGCATTTAATCACCGGCAAAAGCCCCTTAGCATACGATTCGCGGTCGTTGCTAAGGGGCTTTTGCTTTGCCATCTAGTGTTTCGCGGACACCTTCAGGCTACTGCCGTGACTTGAAGTAACGGTCGTAAATATACGCGGCAATAACGCCACTGACTATATTTACTGCAAATGAGAAGACTAAATCAGACATTTAAGCACCTCCCTTCCAAGAGGTGTCTGCACAGCAGCATGAGTAGTATATCACAAGCTATACATATTAATCAACGAATAGAGGTGATTTATCATGGCCGTTTATTACGACGCAGACCACAAAACCTACTACTGCAAATTCAACTACACCGACTGGACAGGCAAGAAACGCTATACTACAAAGCGCGGCTTTTCTGGGAAACGTGCTGCGGAGAAATTCGAGCGTGAATTTAAGGCGGCCGCCCTGGAATCGACTGACATAACCGTATCCACCCTCATCGAGAAATATCTCAACGACGAGAAACAACACATCCGGAAGTCAACATTTTTAAACAAAAGCCGTGCGCTCAACAAATATGTTGCTACCTATCTTGGGAATAAATCGATTACCAGTCTAACGCCCGCCACCGTCCGCCACTGGCAAAATCAGATATTATCCTGCACAAAAAAAGACGGCACACCGCTTGCCCGGTCTTATGCCGCCTATATCAATATCCAATTTTCGTCAATGCTTAATTTCGCCGTAAGGTATTGTGGCCTCAAGAAGAATCCTTTCCAGTCTACCGGCGCCATCAAAAAAAGGACAGCCGAAATGTCTATATGGGAAGAATCCCAGTTCCTAAGCGCCCTCCAGCATGTTTCCTCTCCTTTTTATCGACTCGAGTTCCTTATCCTTTTTTACTCAGGCATGCGGATTGGTGAATTTAAAGCGCTGGAGATAAGCGACTTCGATTTTACCCATGATACAATAAGCATTTCGAAATCTTATTCCAGCATTTCGCGAACCATCACACCGCCAAAGACAGATAGCTCCGTTCGTATAATCTCCATGCCACATTTGATTATGGACCGTCTGCAGCAGTATCTGGCCAAGTTATCCTATGAACCATCCCCACTTTTCCCACAAGATGGCCGAACGATAGCCTACCAACTAAAGAAAATGGCCAAAGCCGCCCAATTGCCACCCATCCGCGTTCATGATCTGCGTCACTCCCACGCATCCTACCTAATCCATAAACATATCCCCATCACATCCATAGCCAAACGCCTTGGCCATAAGAACCCGTCAATCACTCTATCTGTTTATTCCCACATCTACAAAGACTCTGACAGCCAAATAGCGGACATGATGGACGAATCTCTTAAAAAGTTGGTCAATGGTTAGTCAAACGTAAAAATATAAGCCTGTGACTCCTTAGTTTATAAGGTGTCACAGGCTTTTTTGCTAAAATTTAACATCTAGTTTAGCATAGATTACCATGACAAGCAAATTATTTTTCACAAATTCAACGATTTTTTTCTTTCATTTCGGCAATCTTATCCATAATTGCCTGCGAAAAAGCTTCGAGCTGTTCTTTATCCTTGTGGTCACCAGAAAAAACCATCGGCTCTCCGTAAATAACCTTGAGCTTCGGGAAATACCCGCCATTGGCAAAGATTTTATCGGTGCCGATAATCGCAGCCGGCACCACCGGCGCCCCAGTCATGGACGCGATAAGGCCCACGCCGGCTTCTGCCTTGCGCATCTTTCCCGTGCGGCTGCGGGTGCCTTCCGGGAAGAGTCCCAGGCAGCGCCCCTGCTTTAAAACCTGTATGGCGGCCTTAATCGCACCGCGGTCTGCCGCTCCGCGCTTTACCGGGAACGCATGGCAGGAAGTAATGGCACGGCCAAAAATCGGATTTTTAAAGAGTTCAATCTTGGCCATATAACTCACCGGCCGGGAGAGGAACGTTGCGACAAACGGCGGGTCCCAATTGCTCATATGGTTCGCCGCCAGAATGACCGCCCCCTCTTTCGGCATGTTTTCACGGCCGATAATCTCCGCGCGGAAAACGAGTTTAAACAAGAGGCCAAAGATAATCTGAAGCAATCCGTAAAGCATCGAATCACCTCACTGACACATGGAAAGGATACGGGCAACAACCTCATCGATGGAAAGTCCTGTCGTATCGAGCAGGGTTGCATCCTCAGCCTGAACGAGTGGCGAAATCTCACGCTCGCTGTCGGCCTTGTCGCGGGCAGCGATATCCTGCTGCAGTTTCTCCAGCGTGATGTCGTAGCCTTTTTCCTTCATTTCCTTCCAGCGGCGCATTGCCCGCTCCTCAATGGAAGCCGTCAGGAAAATCTTCACATCGGCATTTGGCAGTACATTGGTGGCAATATCCCGGCCATCCATGAGAACCGAACCGCGCTCTGCCATCTTGCGCTGGAGATCAACCATCTTCGTGCGGACAGGGCCCAGTGCTGCTACCTGCGATACGATGCCGCTGACCTCTGGCGTGCGGATAGCCGTGCTGACATCCGTACCATCGACCGTAACCTTCGTCTTGCCATCGGCATACGCAAGATTCACATCGATATCCTTGACCACCTCAAGAATCAGTTCATCGGTAATCTCCTTGCCCTGCTGAAGCGTTTTCCAGGCCACAGCACGGTACATAGCCCCGGTATCGATATAGGTGTAGCCGAGTTTCTTAGCCGCCAGCTGGGCAACCGTACTCTTGCCGGCGCCTGCCGGTCCATCAATGGCAACAACTAATTTCTTCAAAATCTTTTCCTCCTAAATGGATAATATGTTGATCAGCGTAAGCTGTCCAATGTCTGATAAAACGCCGGATAGGAAATGTTGACACATTCCGGGTTCTCAATCGTGACGCCATCACCAGCCGCACCGAGAATGGCCAGCGACATAGCGATGCGATGGTCGTCATAGGAAAAGGCCTGCGCATGCTGAATCGGCTTTCCGCCATGAATAACAAGGCCATCTTCCGTACCATCCACTGCCCCTGGGGCCAGTTTGTTGAACTGGTCGGTGATTGCCTGCAGGCGGTCCGTTTCCTTGACGCGAAGCTCGCCAGCTCCCGTAATGACCGTATCCCCTTCGGCAAACAGAGCAGCAACCGCAATAATGGGAATCTCGTCGATGAGGCGCGGCATGATTTCGGCACCAAATTTCGTGCCATGCAGCTTGCTGTAACGGACGCGGATATCGGCGGCCGCTTCGCCGCCGCTCGTGCGCTCGTTTACAAGCGTAATATCTGCCCCCATATCCTTGAGCACATCGAGGATACCCGTGCGCGTCACATTGACGCCGACGTTGCGAAGCAGCAAATCGCTGCCCGGAATGATGCAGCCAGCTACGAGCCAGTAGGCCGCCGAGCTGATGTCGCCGGGAACTTCGATTTCCTGCGGTGCGTTAAATTCTTTGACCGGATGAATCGTCACCGCCGTGCCATTTTTCTCCGTATGCACGCCGAATGCTTCGAGCATGCGCTCCGTATGGTCACGAGACGTGAACGGCTCCACCACCGTCGTATCGCCTTCGGCATACATGCCTGCCAAAAGGATTGCCGATTTGACCTGGGCACTGGCCACTGGGCTGTTGTAGGTCATGCCCTTGAGTTTCTGCGCCTGCGGAACAATCGTAATCGGCAGTTTCTGATTGTCCTGACGGCCATAGATTTTAGCTCCCATCTGGGATAACGGGGCAATAACACGGCCCATCGGGCGCTTATGAAGCGACGCATCACCGGTAAACGTCGTGAGGAATGGCTGTGGTGCCAAAATTCCCATCATCAGCCGCAGGGTTGTCCCGGAATTTCCCGCGTCGATAATCGTCTGCGGTTCCTTCAGTCCACGAAGGCCATTACCCGTAACGACGAGCTCCGTATCGCTTTTAAATTCCACGCTTGCCCCCAGCGCCTTCATGCAGGCCGCCGTTGACAGGCAATCCTGTGCATGCAGGAAATTCGTAATGTGGACTGGCGTGCTGCCAAGTGCCGAAAACATGACACTGCGATGCGAAATTGACTTATCGCCTGGGATTTGTACTTCGCCCTTCAGACCGGCTGCTGCTTTTGCTATCGTTTTGGTATCCATAAAGCCACTCCTCTAATTGTCATTAATCAATCATTCCATACGCACCAGTTGCCTGCCGCTGCGCCCATGGAAAAAGCTGCCTGAAGGTTGTAGCCGCCAGTATAGCCATCCACGTCAACGACTTCCCCGGCAAAGTACAAACCAGGAACGAGTTTTGATTCCATCGTCTTCGGGTTGATTTCCTTTACCGATACACCGCCCACAGTGACAATCGCCTCAGCCAGCGGACGGGTACCGGTAATCACCAGCGTCAAATCCTGCAGTGCCTCCACCAGCCGATGGCGTTCTTCCACCGTGATTTGATGGACCGGCTTATCCGGTGCCAAAAAAGCACTGTCGAGCACCGGGCCGATGAGCTTATGCGGCAGCAAGTCCACCAGGGCATTGCCGAGCTGCTTGCGCTGATATTTCTCAAAATCGCGCTGAATGCGGGCATCGAGTTTTTCCTCACTGAGCGCCGGTTTCAGATTGATGGATAATTCGACAAACCGGTCCTGTTCGGCCAGATATTCCGAAGCCGTCCGGCTCATCGATAAGATGATGGGCCCGGTCACACCGTAATGCGTAAACATCATCTCGCCAAACATCTCGGCGACTTTTTCGCCATCTACCCGCAGCGTGCCACGGACATTGCGCAGGGAAAGCCCCTGGACGTCCTTAACCCACTCATCTTCGGCCACCAGCGGCACCAGCGACGGCCGGACCGCCGCAATGGAATGGCCCAGGGCCTTGGCCATTTCATAGCCGTCCCCCGTCGAGCCGGTCCCCGGATACGAGGCCCCGCCAACGCAGAGAATCACGGCATCGGCTTTGTAAATCGCGCCCGTCTTCGTGCGGACGCCAGCAGCTTTCCCCTCCTGCGTGAGGATATCCTTTACCGCCGTATCCGTTTCAATGGCCACGCCTAATTCGTGGAGGCGTTCCACCATGGCATCGACTACATCCTGGGCCTTATCGCTGACAGGGAAAACGCGGTTGCCGCGTTCCACCTTCGTCGGCACGCCGAGGCCCTCGAAGAAATAAATGACGTCCTGATTGTCAAAGGCCCGCATCGAGCTGTTGAGGAACCGTCCATTGCCGTGGATATTGCGGATGATTTCGGGCACATCGGCAGCATTGGTAATGTTGCAACGGCCCTTGCCTGTAATCATCATCTTGCGGCCTGGCTTCTTCATTTTTTCGAGGATTGTCACTTCAGCACCGTTTTCGGCCGCCTTGATGGCCGCCATCATCCCGGCCGGGCCGGCACCTACTACCACGATTTGTTTCATTCTTTTATTCCTGCCAATCTAAATAATGCGGAAAGCTCTTTTGCCGTAAGCTCCCGATGTTTCCCGCGGCCTACGCCCTCAAGCGTAAGGCCGGCAAACTTGACACGCTTTAACGCCTTGACATCTGATCCGATGGCGGCAAACATGCGGCGGACCTGGCGGTTACGCCCTTCGTGGATGGTTATTTCCACGCGGCTCTGCCCGCCGCCCTGCGCTAACAGGTGCACTTTAGCCGGAGCGGTCATGCCGTCTTCGAGCCGGATTCCCTGCCGCAGGCGGTCCAGCGTCATTTCGTCCGGCTCACCGGCAATGCGGGCCACATAGGTCTTTTCCACTTCATATTTTGGATGCAGCAGACCGTTCATCAGCGCGCCATCATTCGTCAGGATAAGCAGTCCTTCCGTATTGTTATCGAGACGGCCCACCGGATAAATGCGTTCCTTCACCTCTGGCAAAAGGTCAAGGACCGTAGAACGTCCCCGCTCATCCTTAGCCGTCGAAATATAACCTTTGGGCTTGTTGAGCAGAAAGTAGACCTGGCGCTGCCGCGCGGAAATTTTCCTGCCATCCACGCGAATATCGTCAGCCTGCGGGTCAACTTTTACGCCAAGTTCCGTTACGAGCTTGCCATTTACCTTGACCCTGCCCTCTTGTATCATTTTTTCCGCCGCCCGCCGGGAAGCTATGCCGGCCTGGCTGATAACCTTCTGCAAGCGTTCCTGCATCAGAACAATCCTTTCATCAACTTCGTAATCCATGCCGTGAAATCCGACCAAAAAGTATGATAGGCAGCATCCTGTGCGGCCAGCAAATCCACGCGGTCGACCACATTGCCATCGACATAGCAAATCGCTTTGCCAACGACATCGCCTTTTTTGACTGGCGCGCTGATTTTATCCGGCACCTCGATTTTCTTCTCGAGCTTAGGATTTTCATCGTTTAGCGTTCCAATTACCGACTCACGGGCAGCGACCAGCGGCATCTCATTGATACGGGCATCGGCCACCTTTATCTTTGCCAGTTCTTCGCCCGCTTTGCAAAAAGCGCTGGGGCGCGTATGCGCAAAGCCGTAGTCCAGCATCGCATAAGCATCCGTCCACATCACGGGGTCGTCTAAGACGACAGCAATCAGCTGAACGCCATCGCGTTTTGCCGCCGAGACCACGCAGCGCCCAGCCCGCTCAGTATAACCGGTCTTGACGCCATTGCCGCCCCGATACTGCCAAAGCAGTTTATTTTCGCTCGTGATGTGTTTTGACGCGTCATGGAGCCAATTAAAATCGGCATCCTGGACACTAACGATGGACTCAAATTCCGGCAGCGAATAGCCATAAGCCGTAATCCGAGCCAAATCGTGGGCCGTCGTGTAGTGATTGTCATCCGGCAAACCATGCGCATTGACAAAATTCGTCCCGACAGCGCCAATCTCCCGGGCTTTATCCGTCATCATTTTGGCAAACGCCGGCACGGAACCGGCGATATGCTCCGCTACCGCCACCGTCGCATCATTTCCCGACTGCATCATCATACCCGTAAGCAGTTCCCGCAGCGGCATCTTATCGCCCTTTTCCAAATAGAGCGACGAACCTTCAATCCCCACGGCATTGGGGCCAACCGTTACCATATCATCAAGGTTGCCCTTTTCGAGGGCCAGAATCAACGTCATGATTTTGGTGGTGCTGGCCGGATACCGGCGCTCATCCTTGTTGCGCTCGTAGAGAATATTGCCGGTCTTGGCCTCAATCAAAATGGCCGAGCGGGCCATCAGATTGGGCATGGCATCATTTGGTGCTATCCGGATGCCAGCAGCCGCCGCATTAGGTTTTACGGCTTTGGCTGCCGGATGAATCACCGGATTTGCTGGCTGGGCAATCGCCACCAGCGCAGGCATTCCCACAAACAGCCCGGTTCCCACCAAACACGCTGCAACTCTCCGCTGAATTGCCTTGTTCAAAAAAATACACTCCTATCCCCAGGGGACTCTCTTCCCCTATATACATACATCCTATTGTATCATCTGCCTTATCCCTTGGCAAATCAAAGGCCTCAGCGTTTCTTGACGGCCTTATCGCCTAAAAGCTTTTTCAATTCCGCCTGGACTTCCTCACTGTCGTCCACCCAGAACGAATCCCCGAGTTTCTGCCAGCGTCCCTGATGGATATAGACGGGCAGTTCCCCATGATGCGCGGCCAAAATCGCTTTGAGTTTTTCCTTCGTATCCTCAGCCGTCTCGCCTTCGGGAAGCAGTAAATAATATTCGGGCTGATAGTCGCGCAGGGACCAGATTTTATCGGCCAAAATCTTGACCCCATCGTCAGCGATATCGGCCTTGCCCTGAATGACTACGGCCATATCGGGCACAAGCAGATTGACATTTTCGTAAAACGTCCGCGGGAATACGGTAACTTCGATGCGCTCGGTATAATCTTCGAGCGTCGCAAAGCACATGGTATCCCCTTTCTTAGTCGTGATGCGCTTGAGTTCCGTCAGCATACCGCCAATGCGGACGACCTGCTTATCCTTCACGACGCCAGTCGAAAGCGTGGCAATTTCTGGCAGATTGTCGAGTTTCCGCCGGAACTGGTCGAGCGGATGACCGGTGATGTAGAACCCCGTCGTATCCTTCTCCCATTCGAGGCGTTCTGCCTCGGAAACCTCATCAATATCCGGCAGCTTGAGTTCGCCGGCTTCCCCCATTGTCTCTTCGCTAAAGAGTCCCAGCTGGCCATTCATGGCATCTTTTTGCTGGCGCTGCGCCTCGCCCACGGCCTTTTCGAGCACGGCTAAGAGCTGGCTGCGCTTCGCCCCGGAGGTATCAAAAGCACCGCATTTTATAAGGCTTTCGATGACGCGCTTATTTACCTTACCCATATCCACGCGGCTGCAAAAATCTACGAGCGACTTAAACGGGCCATCCTCGCGGCGGGCCTGCGTGATATCCTGGATCGCCGCCTCGCCGACATTGCGCACGGCGGCCAGGCCAAAGCGGACGGCCTCACCATCGACACTGAAATTCGCCGAGCTGGCGTTGATGTCCGGTGGCAGGATCTTAATGCCCATCCGGCGGCAAAGTTCGATGTACGTTGGCACCTTCTGCGTATCCATGATGCTCGTAAGCATGGCCGCCATAAACTCCGACGGATAATGGGCCTTGAGGTACGCCGTCTGCCACGCCACCAACGCATAAGCAGCACTATGGGATTTGTTGAACCCATAATCGGCAAAATGCGTCAGCAAATCAAAAATCCGGTTGGCAAGGCCAGGTTCAATGTTGTTCTTGGCACAGCCCGACAGGAAGTTCGTCTTCTGCGCCATCAGGATTTCGTGTTTTTTCTTACCCATGGCACGGCGCAGCAAATCAGCCTGCCCCAGCGTGAAACCTGCCAATACCTGCACAATCTGCATGACCTGCTCCTGATAGAGCACGACGCCAAACGTTTCCTTTAAAATCGGCTCGAGCAGCGGGTGCATATACTGGACTTCCTTGCGGCCATGACGCCCGCCGATAAAGTCCTCAACCATGCCACTACCCAACGGTCCCGGGCGGTATAAGGCCACCGTCGGAATTAGGTCCGTAAACCCGCGGGGAGCCAAATCCTTCACGAGCTGCGTCATGCCGGAGGACTCCATCTGGAACACCGCGCCCGTGCGCCCTTCACAGAGCATTTTCGCCGTAAGCTCGTCTTCCAGCGGAATCTTGTTGATGTCAACGACTTCGCCGCGGGTCTTTTTGATATTTTCCAGCGTATCACTGATAACCGTCAGCGTGCGCAGGCCTAAGAAGTCCATTTTTAAAAGGCCCAGTTCCTCGACATGGTCCTTGTCAAATTCCGTTACGAGCGTCCCATCCGAAACCGAAACCGGCAGATAATCCGTCAGCGGATTCCGCGCGATAACGACACCGGCCGCATGGGTCGACGAATGACGTGGCAGCCCCTCGACCTTGCGGGCCAGGTCGATAAGGCGCTTAACCTCGGGGCTCGACTCATACATCGTCTTGAACTCTTTGGACTCTTTTAACGCCTTATCCAGCGTCATCTTGAGTTCATTCGGAATGAGCTTGGCTATGTCAGCCACCTGCGCATAGGGCATATTGAGTACCCGGCCCACATCGCGGACCGCGCCCTTGGCCGCCATCGTACCGAAGGTGACAATCTGGGCCACGTGGTCATAGCCATACCGCTCCTTGACATAATCGATGACTTCTTCGCGGCGGATATAACAAAAGTCAATATCAATATCCGGCATGGTTACGCGTTCCGGATTCAGGAAGCGCTCAAACAGCAAATCGTACTTGAGCGGGTCGAGATTGGTAATTCCCAACAGATACGCAACAATACTTCCGGCCGCCGAACCGCGGCCCGGGCCTACAGAAATGCCGACTTCGCGCGAATGATTGATAAAATCCCAGACAATCAGGAAGTAACTGTCATACCCCATCCGATGGATGATGCCCAGTTCATACTCCAGGCGCTCTTTGACTTCTGGCGATGCATCGGGATAATGCGACGGCATGGCCTGCTCGCAAAGTGCCCGCAGATAGGCTTCGTCATCCGCATACGGAGCCGGAATCGGATAATACGGCAGCTGGATATGACCAAACTCGAAATCCACCTGACAGCGCTCGGCAATCTTTTGCGTATTGGCAAGTGCCTCGGGATAATCGGGAAAAAGATTTGCCATTTCGGTCGGCGATTTTAAATAGTAGTCATCACTGTTAAACCGCATGCGGTCCGGGTCATCGATGGTCTTGCCCATCTGAATGCAAAGCAGCACATCGTGAAACTCGCTGTCTTCGCGTTTGACGTAATGGCAGTCATTGGTTGCCACCAGACCGACATCGTACTTTTGGGCCAGTTCAATCAGGCCAGCATTGGCCTTGCGTTCCTCGGGCAGGCCGTGATTCTGGATTTCGAGGAAGAAATTGTCCTTGCCAAAAATATCCAGATATTCCTGAACCAGTGCCTCAGCCTTCTCCTTATTGTCCTGAATAAGTGCGCGGGGAATTTCTCCGGCAATGCAGGCCGACAGGCAGATAATCCCCTCATGGTACTCGCGCAGCAGTTCCTTATCAATGCGCGGCTTATAGTACATGCCCTCAATGTTTGCCAGCGATACCAATTTCACCAGATTTTTATAGCCGGTCTGATTTTCCGCCAGCAATATCTGATGATAGTATTTGACGCCGCCGACTTCCTGCCGCTCCTTGCGGCCGGTTGGCGCGACATAGACCTCGCAGCCAATAATCGGCTTTATGCCCTGTTTTTTGCACTCTTTATAAAAATCAATAACACCGAACATGACGCCATGGTCGGTGATAGCCAGCGAATCCATGCCAAGCTCTTTCGTCGTGGCCACAAGCTCCTTAATGCGGCTCGCGCCATCGAGCAGGCTGAATTCAGTATGTACATGCAGGTGGCAAAAAGGAATCTTGCTGACCATTTCTATCACTACTTTCAACGCTATCTCATAAACAATCTCAAATCAGTATCTTTTAGTATACCATAGATACCCCACGCAAAAAAGCCTTCCCCGCCTGGAGAAGGCTTAAGCCTCAACTTCATGCACCCACCAACGCTTAGTGGATTTTTCCTTCTTTGAATGCCATCATCATCGCATGGGTAAGACTGAAATCATCGGCCTGCCCTTCGATGTCTTCACGCTTCATCCAGATGCCTTCTTTGAGCTCATCTTCTTCGAGCCGGATCGTCGTATCGCCATCAACCTCACAGAAAAAGCCCGTGAGAATATCGAGCGCACTGCCCCATGGCTGGGATTTGTAATAGCGGATATTTTTGACCTTGAGGCCAACCTCTTCCATGACTTCACGGGCCACACATTCCTCAAGCGTTTCGCCGATTTCGGTAAAGCCAGCCACCAAGGCATAGAACGACATCTTGCGGTTGGCGTACTTCGTCATCAGGATGCGGTCGCCGTCGATGACACCGACAATCACAGCCGGAATCAGCCGCGGATAAATCACGTTGCCGCAATCCGGACACACGAGTGCCCGCTCGACCTCCGAGTGCTGCGTCTCATGACCACAGCGGCCGCAAAAGCGGTTATCCCGATACCACATGGCAAGATGATAGGCCGTATACGCCGCATACATCAAATGACGCGGCCCCTTGTACCCATAGCGGATGTCGCGCAATGACTCATAGCGGTAGCCCTCAGCCGCCACATCCTCTTTGGCAAACACCAGATAATAATCCTGCTCATCAAGCGAAAAAAGATACTGACAGTCAAAATCGCCCGCCAACTCCTGCCGCTTCGGAAACATCAGCTGATGCTCCTCTCCGCCGACCAGAATCGCCTTGTCCTTGAGGCAAATAATCATATCCTCCGGCTGGCATTCCTTGTCTGCCTGATACTGATTGTGTAACTTATGCGGTCCTATATCCTGAATCATGACAACGCCCTCCACGAAAACTGTTAACCCAGCCTCATTGTATCACAAATTAAAACCGTTGGCACGAGCCTCAGCCTGTACCAACGGTTATCTTTCTTAACAATATGCCTCTTTACGCGCCACTCATATTTTAAATTTCCGTACTTCATTGCTGAGCAGTTCCGCCTGGCGGCTTAGTTCTTCGCTGGCCGAAGCACTTTGTTCGCTGGTAGCCGAGTTAGCCTGTACCACCTGCGATACCTGCAGCACGCCCTGATTAATCTGTTCAATCGCCAAGCTCTGTTCCTTCGAGGCCTTGGCAATGGATTCCACTAAGTCTGCCACCTCCGATACATTTTCCACGATGGTCTTAAGTTTTTCCGCCGCCTGCTTAGCCGATGCCTGTCCATTATCGACCTTGGCAATCGAATTTTCAATCATCTCCGTCGTCTCTTTGGCCGCCTTGGCACTGCGTGCCGCCAGATTGCGAACCTCTTCGGCCACTACCGCAAAGCCCTTGCCATGCTGGCCTGCCCGGGCAGCCTCTACCGCCGCATTGAGTGCCAAAATATTTGTCTGGAAAGCGATTTCATCAATGACTTTGATTATCTTTGAAATATCGTCCGAAGAAGCATTGATTTCTTCCATTGCCCGCAGCATGCGCAGCATGTCCTCATTGCCTGCTTCCGCATTTTCACGGGTAATGACAGTGATACCATTGGCCCGCTCCGCATTATTGGCATTGCTTTTCGTCTGGGAAGAAATCTCCGCAATTGAGGCAGACAATTCCTCGACCGAAGATGCCTGCTGCGCCGCGCCTTGCGACAGGACCATGCTCGAATCGGAAATATTCTTGGCGCCGCCGGCAACCTGTTCAGCGGACGATGCAATTTTTTCCATAATGGCCTTCATCGCTTTCTTCATCGTGTTGGTATTATGGCCAAGCTCCGCAATCTCATCCTGTCCACTAAGTACAATATCCTTGCCGCTCAAATCGCCGCCAGCAATAGCTGCTAATGTCTTTTGCACTTCGAGAATCCGCTTCATTTGCTTGGTGATGATCCCGGTTGCCAATACCCCCATAATCAGCACCAGCAGGAGAATCGTAACAATCATATTGCGGACGAAACGATGCTGGACTTCGATTACCGGCGCGCTCGGTGCACCGACAAAGAACATCCCCAGTCGTTCTCCACTCGTTGAAACAATGGGCAAATAGCAGGTAAAATACGGCACCCCAAGCACATCGGTCTCAACGGACAAGGATTCGCCGCGGCCGATTACTGCCTCGACCACCTTTTCTCCCGCCTGAGTTCCCACGGCGCGGCGGCCCTCCTGTTTTATGGTTGTCGAAACCCGCGTATTGCCACGGAAAATGGTTATCGCATCATCACCAGCAATGCCATCAATTCCGTCAGTCAGGTCTTCCATGAGCCTGTCGCCCTTGTACAGCCTGCCATCTTTAATCTGCCAATCCCCCGGATACTGCTTGTCCAGCAGCATGCTAAGGTGCTTCGCATCATCAGATACCTTGCCAATATAGACAGCGGAAAAGGCATCATCGGCATTCTTATAGGCCAGGATACCAACGCAGAGGCATGCGAACGCAATACATACGTTCAGGAATAATACTGTTTTCTTTTTCAGATCCATCTTATACCTCCCTGTCTCAGTCCGTCGGGCATAATTCATCCAATATTTTCCGAGCAATCTATTATGTTGCAATATTCGTCATCGAACGATTCGTTTCCTGCATAGAAAAATCCCTCTGGCGAAAAACCAGAGGGATAACATGCAATATATTTTGTTCGTCAATCAGATTTCCATGATGATTGGCAGAATCATCGGACGGCGGCGCGTCTTCTCGAAGAGATAACGGCCAAGTGCATCGCGGACATTGGACTTGATAGCTGCCCATTCCTTGACGCCTTCATCCTCACAGCGGTCAAGGGCCTGCTCGACGCGGGCCTTGGCCTCATCCATCAAAGCTTCGGATTCACGGACATAAACGAAGCCGCGCGATACGATATCCGGGCCGGCAACGACTGTGTTGCTGGCCTTATCCATCGTGACGACGACAATCAGGATGCCATCCTGCGACAGCTGACGGCGGTCGCGCAGGACGATGTTGCCGACGTCACCGACGCCGAGACCATCGACCATGACCATGCCAGCCGTAACCTTGCCAGCAACCGTGCCTTTATCGCGGGTAAACTCAAACACCGTGCCATTCTCGCCCATGAAGATATGGTCTTTCGGCATGCCGAGGCTCTGCGCCAGTTTGGCATGCTGTACCAAATGATGGTACTCACCATGAACCGGAATGAAGAACTTCGGACGAACGAGGTTGTGCATGAGCTTGAGCTCTTCCTGGCTCGCATGGCCCGATACGTGAACGCCCTTATCGCGTCCATATACGACATTGGCGCCAAGGCGCATGAGGTTGTCAATCGTCTTGGAAACGAGCTTTTCATTGCCTGGAATCGGCGTTGCCGAAATGATGACCGTATCATCCGGTACAATCGTAACCTTGCGATGGTCCGAAGCCGACATACGCGTCAGCGCCGACATCGGCTCGCCCTGACTGCCCGTCGTGACGATGACCACCTGCTCCGAACGGAAGTTGTTGATTTCATCGATATCGATAAAGGTGCCTTCCGGGCAAGTGATATAGCCAAGCTCGAGCGAAATGTTTACGACATTTACCATGCTGCGGCCCAGGACGGCAACACGGCGCTTATAGCGCACCGCCGTGTCAACGACCTGCTGGATGCGGTGAACGTTCGAGGAGAACGTCGCAACGATGATGCGGCCGCGGGCATTGTGGAATGCCTTGTCAAACGATGCACCAACCGTGCTCTCACTCGGCGTGTGACCAGCGCGCTCGGCATTCGTAGAATCTGCCATCATGAGCAGAACGCCTTTGTTGCCGAGATCCGAGAAACGGCGGAAATCCGTCATCTTGCCATCAATCGGCGTATAGTCGAGCTTAAAGTCACCCGTATGGACAATCATGCCAACCGGCGTCTTGATGGACAGGCCGACAGCATCTGGAATTGAATGATTGACACGGATGAACCCGACGCTGAAGCAGCCGACGTTAATGATGTCGCCCTGCATGACCGAATGCAGGTTGCTTGAATCGACGCCGTTTTCCTTAAGACGCCCCTCAAGGATGCCCAGCGTCAGGCGCGTACCATAAACCGGTACGTTGATTTGTTTGAGGACATACGGCAGCGCGCCGATATGGTCCTCATGTCCATGGGTCAGGACAATCGCCTTGATTTTATCGCGATTCTCCAAGAGATAACTGATATCCGGAATAACGAGGTCAATGCCCAGCATATCTTCTTCCGGGAACATCAAGCCCGAATCAATCACGAGAATCTCATCATCCACGCGGACAACGGTCATGTTTTTACCAATTTCCCCCAGACCGCCTAAGGGAATAATCTGTAGTTTTTGTGCTCCTTTAGCCAAAAATTACACCTCCAAAATATTTATTTTATATCTATTTGCGTAGCGCAATTATAGTCCGAACAAACGTAAAAAATGAAAATACTTCGTGTCCGAAAACACGTATCCGATCAAATCATTCTTTTCTATTTTAGCATTCCGTCCTTGATTATGCAACCGGAAAAGCGCCGTCCTTATTACAAGGTTACAATTTTCCTAAAGGCAATATCCATCACAAACCGCCATTTATATTATTATATAGTATTGTTAGATAAATATTATTAATGTATAATTGACATGTCAAAATACTATCATTATAGGAGGTTTTATCATGTTAATTGCAGGAGCAATACTGGTAATTCTCACCTTCGTACTCATCGTCAAAAAGTACGAAGCCCGGCTGGTGCTGTTTAGCGCCGGCCTTATCATGTGCCTTATCGGCGGCCTTCCGGGAGACGTTATGAAGGCCTTCACCAAAGCCATGGTAAACAACTCGCTGGTGCCGACAATCTGTACGGTCATGGGTTTCTCGTATGTCATGAAACTCACCCATTGCGACCAGCACCTCGTTCAATCCATTTCGGGTATCCTGCATAAGGGGCGCGCCCTGCTCGTGCCGCTCTCCTTTCTGCTGACCTGGTGGATTAGTCTGGCGATTCCTTCGGCCTCGGGCTGCTCGGCTGCGGTCGGCAGTATCCTGATTCCGACGCTGATTGCCGCTGGCGTTCATCCGGCCATGGCTGCCGCCACCGTTCTTGCGGGAACCTGGGGCAGTGCCATCAGCCCGGGCAATGCGCACAATCCATTTGTCGCTGACCTTGCCGGCACCGACATGATGACCGTCATCATCAACGAAACGCCGGCATCCATCATCGCCTCGGTTGCCTGCGTCATCGTACTGACGATTTATGCCGCCCTGCGCAACGAAGGCGCTTCGGATAAACGCAGCCAGATTTATCTGGCTAAGATGCAGGCCGATGAAAAACTCAGTTTTGAAGATTTCAAAGTGAATCCGATTTATGCACTCGTTCCCCTGGTTCCGCTGTTCCTCTTGATTTTGGGTTCCAAACAGATTGGCATCCTGCCGGAAATCAGCGTACCGCTTTCGATGCTCATCGGTGTCATCCTCGGCCTGCTGGTCACCTGGAGCAATGCCCAGGAAATCTGCCGCAACTTCTTCAAAGGCATGGGCGATGCCTACTGCGACGTCATCGGTCTTATCGTCTGCGCCAGCGTATTCACGACGGGTATGACGGCCGTCGGCCTCACGGGCGCTCTTACGGACCTCATGAAGGGATCCTCTTCGATTGCGGCCGCAGCTGGCACTTTTGGCCCGTTCTTCATCGCCGTCATCTCCGGTTCGGGCGACGCGGCAGCCTTTGCCTTTAACGGTGCCGTCACGCCCTTTGCCGAACACTTCGGCATGAGCATCATGGACCTCGGCTCCCTTGCCCAGATTGCCGGTGCTATGGGGCGCTCGATGTCGCCGGTTGCCGGTGCGGCCATTATCTGCGCCGGTCTTGCCAAGGTCAACCCAATTGAAGTATCCAAGCGCAATGCGCTTCCCTGCCTTACCGCAGCCATCGTTTTGATGATCCTGCTCTAAGACAGGTTCCGAGAAAGGAAGTCTTTTCATGTCTGATATAATCAACGAGCAGCGCGTGCTCGACGAATTCCTTGAACTCGTTAAAATCCGCTGCTCAACCCATGACGAGCGCGAAATAGGCGATCTTCTGACCATGCGCCTGACGGAGCTTGGCGGCACGGTCCACGAGGACACGGCCGGCGAAAAGCTCGGCGGCAACTGCGGCAATCTCATCGCCGATTTCCCTGCGTCCGACGAAGCCCACAAGGATTTACCCACCATCATGCTGACCGCCCATATGGACTGCGTCGAGCCGTGCGGCAACGTGCAGCCGATTCGCGAAAACGGCATCATCCGCTCCGACGGCACGACGATTCTCGGCGGCGACGATAAGGCAGGTGTCACAGCTATCCTCGAAACGCTGCGGCAGCTGCGCGAGCAAAAGCTCCCGCATGGCCCGCTGCAAATCGTCTTTACGATTGCCGAGGAAAACGGCGTCCACGGTTCGCAAAATCTTGACACGAGCCTTTTGCATGCTGATTTTGGCTACACGCTCGACACGCATAACCATCCGGGATGCATGACGTTCATGGCCCCGGGCAAGAATCAGCTGCACATCCACATCCAGGGCAAGGCCGCACATGCAGGCGTTGCGCCCGAGACTGGCAACAATGCCATCATCGCAGCTGGAAAACTGCTCGCTAGTGCCCCGCAGGGCCGCATCGACGAGGAAACGACCTGCAACGCCGGCAAGATTATCGGCGGCAGTGCCACCAACGTCGTTGCCGATACCTGTGACATCTACTACGAGAGCCGCAGCCGCAACAAGGCAAAGCTCGACCAGATTACGCAGGCTATCGTCGACCACTTCACGGAAGGCGCAAAAGCCACCGGCTGCCAGATTACGGCCGATGTAAGCCCGGATTACGGCCCCTACGAACTTGCCAAAGACTGCCCGGCCATAAAGCTTGCGAGTAAGGCCGCACAAAAACTCGGCTTTCCGATAAAGCTTGAAGAATCGGGCGGCGGCTCCGATGCCAACCACTTCAACACCTATGGGGTACCAACGGTCGTCCTTGCCGTCGGCATGGAAAACTGCCACACGAAGGAAGAATACATCGAAGAGAAAGACCTCTACGATGCTGCCCGCTGGGCTCTGCAGATTGTCGTTGAGGGTGCCAAATTAAAATAAACAAATTTGATACCAAAATCCCCGTTGACGTTTTGTCAACGGGGATTCGTATTATAAAGCATTTTCCTCCTGATAGACGCGGTAGCAGCAGCGGCCGCAGGCCTTTGCCTCATAGAGCGCCTCATCGCTGTGGCTCATAAGCACTTCGATTGGTACGGGCTGTTCCTTTGCATAGGCAATGCCGGCACTGACCGTCAGGCATTTGAGGCCTTCATCCTGCCGGTAAACGGCGACCAGCTGGCGCATAAACGCCTGCAGCCGCGCCTCCGTCTCCGCATGGTCGACATTTCCCGTGAGCACCACGAGAAATTCATCGCCGCCCATGCGGACATTGAGCGCATCAGTAAACTGGCTTTTCAATACTTCTGCAAAAATCAACAGCGCCGCATCGCCCGTCTGATGGCCATAGTTGTCATTAACCAACTTAAAGTGGTCGAGGTCAAGCGATATCAGCGTGAACAGCGTATCCTCCGAGCACTTCTGGATATATTCCGTAAAATAGCGTCGATTGGCCAGCCCGGTCAGCGCGTCGTTCCGCGCCATGCGCAGGATAATGCGCTGGTTGTCGTATAGCTTCTGGTTCATTTCATTCATCGCCCGGCTCATGGCACCGAGTTCATCGTCGCGCTTGGATAGATCCTGCATCTCGGCTTCGGTCTGGTCATCCATCTTGAGTCTGCCATTGCCAAGCTCGCGCATTCTTTTGGTCGCCACTTGAATCGGATAGGCCAGACGGCGTCCGATAACAATCGCCATCAGCACAAATAAGATTTCGAGCAGGAACAGGCCCGTAAGCGTGCGAATGACCTGTTCTTTCATATTCTGAACAAAGGCTTTTTCGCGCATAGCCACGCGGCGGTCAATCTGGTCCAGCCAGATGCCCGTGCCAATAACCCAATGGTAAGGCGCAAACTCCATCGTATAATAGCGCTTGGGCAGCGGCTCGGTAAGTCCCGGCTTTGGGAACAAGAAATCGGAATAACCGCCGCCCTGCTTAGCCTGCGCAATCATCTCACGGATGAAATACCGGCCCTGGGGGTCCTTGGCATCAATGCGCAGCTTGCCCTCGGCAGCCGTCCCGAGCAAAACGACATTGACGCCCTGGTCAGTATCGATCGTGAAATATCCCTGCCCGTTGTCATAGCGCATATTGCGGACAAGGTCAGCGGCGCGCTGCATGGCCTCCTCCTGGGTGAGCTCGCCGCGCAGCTGCGCCTGATAGCAGCTGTCCACGACACTTAGCGCCGAATGTGTCTGCCATTCAAGCTGAAGTTTGGCATTATCCTCCATATCCCTGCGGTATTCGGTAATCAGGCGGTCATTTTCCTGCACAGCACCGTAAATGCCACAGCCCCCCAAAGCCAGCATGGTCAGAATCGATATCCCTATAAATATTGTTGTCAATCGTGATTGTATGGATTTAAACTGCATCATAAAAATCCTCCTGGCAAGCGAAACCACGCCAACACATACCGAAAGACACGAAAAAGATTTACAATAACGTTAGGCTAATTATACTCTTATTGAATTGTCAAAGTCAAAAAATCCCAATCTGTAGTATAGCAAAACTAAAAGTTACGTCATAATCACCATGTAAAGCCAAAAACGACCGGCTGCGGCAAATCTCTGCCAGCAGCCGGTCGTTTTTCTATGCTCATTTATTCTTCGTCAAGCGCCATAACGCCGTAATGCACTTTGCTGTATTTGCCGCCCTCGATGCGCGAAAAACCAAGCCGCGCAAATTCGCCGCTGCGCGCGTTTTCCTTGAACACGACGCGATGACGGGCCACGCGGCGCGCCTCTTCGATATGCTCTTGGCTAAGCGCCGCATGATTGGCCACCGTGCGCAGTGGCGTAAGGCTCGCGCTGTCCATCAGCGGATGGCGGAACATCGGGTCAAAGTAGACGACATCGACCGATTTATCGGGCTGGCTCTTAAGATAAGCAAGCGAATCCGTGCAAACCGTCTTGACGCGGCGCATGGCCTCGATAATGCGCCAGGTGTCGCCAGCAAAATGCGACAGCCCGCGGCTCACGACCGCCTCGATGAGCGGCTGCGATTCAAGCCCCGTGACACTGCCCTCAGGGCCAACGACAAAGCTGGCGACGATCGAGTCAGCGCCAAAGCCTAACGTGCAGTCAAGCACCGACATGCCGGGCTTTAAATCCATGGCCTCAGACATGCGGTCGCCATCGCCCTTGCGAATGTTCTTGAGCCGCAGATGCGCCATGTTCGGATGGAAGAAGAGCTCGCCCTGCGGCGTGTCGAGCACGAGCAGGTCCTGCTTGGCCACGAGCACGAAATCCACCTGATAGCGCTCGCGCACCTCATCCACCGACAAACGCTCGCGCGGCGCATAGACGATGCCGAGTTTTTCCGCCGTCGCCTTGGCCAGCGCAATCGTCTCGTCATTCCATTTCCGCGCCGTCGTAACAGCCGCCGAAAGCTGGTTTTCTGTCATAGTACCTCCCTATCAAAAGCCAAAGCCTGTCCGCTTGAACATCTTGGCTAAATCCTCACTGGAAAATTTCAAGATTGTCGGCCGTCCATGCGGGCAGGTATACGGGAACGGCGTATGCGAAAGCTCCTCTAAGAGAATCTGCATCTGCCGCAGGTTGAGCTCCTCGCCCGCTTTGATGGCTGCGCGGCAGGCCGTCGTCGCCAGGCAGTGCTGGCGGATTTCCTTGGCCGTCGTCTCATGCATCTCGTTAAGGCCCGTGAGGATTTCACGGATGATATCCTCAGCCTCGCTGACCGGCACATCGGCCGGCACTTCCATAAGGCGGTAATCCAAATCCCCCGCCGACTCCATGTGGAAACCGAGCCTTCCAAACAGCTCTTTATTTTCCTCAACGAGCGCGGCTTCCTTGCGGTCAAAGGTCAAAAGCTGATGCACCAAGAGCTGCTGCGACGGAATGCCATCGGCCATCGCCGAGAGCTTATCAAACAAGATGCGCTCATGGGCCGCATGCTGGTCGATAAGATAAAGTCCCTTGGCGTCCTGCGCGATGATATAGGTAAGGTCAACCTGACCAATCGGGATAATCGTGCCATCGGCATCGAGCAGAGTCTGCCCATCGCAGTCGGACTGCGGTGCCAGATCCCCTTCCTGCCCCAAATCTGACAAGTCAGTTTGACCGGTCAGATTTGACTTGTCAACTTGACTTGTCAATTTTGACTTGTCAATTTGGCCAAAATCCCCAGTGTGCTCTGCCACAGCCTCATGGGCTTCAGCCGAAGGATAGTGCACCTGCCGCGCCTGCTGGAGCTCTTCCTGCGCGTCGGCAAAGCTCATGGACGGCTGGCTGACCGGCCGGTGAACGGCCTCATAAATCGTGCGCGGCGCGCTGTCAAAGCTGTGCTTAGCTGGCGATGCCGATGCACTTTGCCCCATTGGCTCCGTTGCCGGTACGAAATGCATCGGCTCCATCGTATAGCTTGGCCGCGGCTTTTCGACGACAGCAGCAACTTCACCGAGCGCCCGGTCCGAGGCTGGACGGATGGCATCGAGCACTGATTTGTAGACGGCTTTAAAGATAAGCCCTTCGTCTTCAAACTTCATTTCGCTCTTCTGCGGATGAACGTTGACATCAATCGTGCGCTGCGGCACCTCAATCTTTAGTACGGCCAGCGGGAAACCGCTCTTGGGAATCAGCGATTTATAGGCATTATCGATCGCTTTGGCAATCGCGCGGTTCTGGATGATGCGGCCGTTGACAATATAAGTCTGCCAGCCGCGGCTGCTCTTTAGCATCGACGGTTTGGTGATATAGCCGCTGATTTTCACCTCTTCGCTCTCGAAATTCAGAGCGAGCAACGAATCGGCGACATTGGCGCCATAGATAGCCTGTATCGTGTCGAACAGATTGTCATTACCCGGCGTCACGACCGACACCTTATTGTTATTGATGAAGTGGAACTCGATATCAGGCCGCGACAGGGCGAGCTTTACGATAAAGTCGTTGATTTTCGAGCCCTCGGTATGATTCGTCTTGAGGAATTTCTTACGCGCGGGCGTGTTGAAAAAGAGGTCCTCGACCTTTATCGTCGTGCCAAGTCCACAGCCCGTCTCGATGATATCGGGCGTCTTGCCGCCGCTGATATCGACGCGCGTGCCGAGGTCATCGCCCTTTTGCCGCGTGAGCATCGTAAAGCGCGAAACCGAGGCAATCGTCGGCAAAGCCTCGCCGCGAAAGCCCAGCGTGCCGATGGTGTTAAGGTCGCCGACCTCGCGGATCTTGCTCGTCGCATGGCGCAAGATAGCAAGCTTGGCATCCTCCATGCTCATGCCCTTGCCGTTATCGGTAACGCGCATGAAGCTGGTGCCGCCGGCCATGATCTCGACTTCGATACGGTTTGCGCCAGCATCCATTGCATTTTCTATCAGCTCTTTGATGACCGACGCCGGCCGTTCTACCACCTCACCGGCAGCAATCTTGTTGATGGTGTTATCGTCCAAAACATGGATAAGACTCATGCCTGTCCAGCCTCCCTCTTTGCCTGCTCCTGCAGTTTGTAAAGTTCATTCATCGCCTCAAGCGGCGTCATTGTCATAACGTCAAGCGCTAATAATGTGTCGCTTAAGCTGCTCGCAAACAGCGAGCCCATCATAGCGTCAGATTCTGCCGCCTTTGGCGCAGGTTTTGCGACCTGTGCCACGGCGGCAGCTGCTTCAGCGCCCTGCTCCGACTCCAACGCGGCGAGGATATCTTCTGCCCGTTTTGTCACGGCCTTCGGCAGGCCTGCGAGCCGCGCGACATGGATGCCGTATGACTTATCGGCCGAGCCTGCGACAATGCGGCGCAGGAACGCCACCTGCGTACCGCGTTCCTTGACTGCCACGCAGAAGTTCTTGACCTTATCGTCCTCGAGGTCCGTAAGTTCATGGTAATGGGTGGCAAACAGGGTCTTAGCATGGACCTTGCTTTCGATATGCTCGATGACGGCACGCGCGATGCTCATGCCGTCAAACGTACTCGTGCCGCGGCCAATCTCATCGAGAATCACGAGGCTGTCCTTCGTCGCATATTTCAGGATCTGCGCCACCTCATTCATCTCGACCATAAACGTACTCTGGCCGCTCACGAGGTCATCGCTGGCACCGATGCGCGTAAAGATGCGGTCAACCGGGCTGATGGCGGCCTCGCGCGCCGGGATAAAGCTGCCGATCTGCGCCATAAGCGTTAAAAGCGCCACCTGCCGCATATAAGTCGACTTACCGGCCATATTCGGCCCCGTAATCAGCATGATTTCGCAGTCGTTATGGTTGAGCCGCGTATCGTTCGGCACGAAGAGATCCCGCGTCAAGATGCGCTCCACCAGCGGATGACGGCCATCCTTGATGTCGATGACGCCGTCATTTGTCATGCGGGGACGCACGTAGTTATAGGTGCTGGCCGCCTCCGCCAGGCTTGTGAGCACATCGACAATCGCAATCTCATGGGCCGTGGCCTGGATTTCCGTCAGCTGGCTCTTGATGGTCTCCCGGACTTCGGTGAACAGATTGTACTCGATCTGCACGATCTTTTCCTGGGCGCCGAGGATTTTCGTCTCAAATTCCTTGAGCTCCTCGGTGATATAGCGCTCGGCATTGGCCAGCGTCTGCTTGCGGATATAGCGGTCCGGCACCAGATCCGTGCCGCTGTGGCGCACCTCGATATAGTAGCCGAAGACCTTGTTGTAGCCAATCTTCAGCGACTTGATGCCCGTCGCTTCCTTTTCGCGCTCCTCGATTTCCTGCAGCATGGCCTTGCTGTCATGGGCAATGCGGCGGTATTCGTCAAGCTCGGCATTGTAGCCGGATTTGATGATGCCACCCTCGCGCAGCGAAATGCCCGGCTCCTCGACAATGGAGCGCTGCAAAAGGTCCACGAGGGCATCAAAGGACTGAATGCCCGCCTTGCACTCCGTAAGCACCTGCGACTTGACATTTGCCATATGCTGCTGGATGCCCGGCAGGCACATGAGTGAAATCTTCAGCGCGATAAGGTCGCGGGCATTGGCCGTGCCGACCTCAATGCGCGTGAGCAGCCGCTCGAAATCGTGGATTTCCTTGCAATCTGCCCGCAGGCCGCCGCGCAGGGAAAAGTCCTGGGTGAGCTCCTCCACCGCATCGAGACGGCGGTTTATCGGCAGCACATTGAGCAGCGGATACTCCAGCCATTTTTTGAGCAGACGGCTGCCCATGGCCGTCTCAGTGAAGTCGAGCACATCAAGGAGCGTATCCTTCTTGCCGCCATCACGCAGGTTGCGCGTGATTTCAAGATTGCGCAGCGTATAGGTATCGATGACGAGGTTTTCGGACGCATCAAGATACGTGAGCTTGTTTAAATGCGTGAGGTCGGTCATGACCGTCTCGTGCAGGTAGTCAAGCAGCGTTGCCACAGCCTCTTTTGCCTCCTGGCTGTCGGGCCGCGTTGCCGCATCGAAATGCTGGATGATGCGGTCGTCGACGGCGCGGGAAATCTCCTCGCGCAGCGTGTACGAGCAGTTTGGCAGACGCAGGTCCGTAAACTCCTTGAGCGCGTCCATAAAGGAGGGCTTCCCGACGACGAGCAGTTCAGGCATCGCAAGGCGGTAGAGCTCATCCAACAGCATCTGCAGGCGGTTGCCCCCCGTGTAGATGCCATAGAAACACTCGCCCGTGGAGATATCCGCGCCAGCGAGCACAATATCTTCATTCTTTTCATAGACCAGCGCGATGTAGTTGTTCTGCGCATCTTTAAGTGCCGACTCGGACAGCACGGTACCCGGCGTGATAATCTTAATGATTTCACGTTTCGTAAGTCCCTTTGCCTTCGGGTCGCCAATCTGCTCGGCAATCGCCACCTTGTAGCCCCGGCCGACGAGCTTGTTGATATAGGTCTCCGCCGCATGATACGGTACTCCGCACATCGGCGCTTTGTCCTTGTTGCCGCTGCGGCTCGTAAGGGTCAGGCCCAGCTCCTTGGAGACAATCCGGGCGTCGTCAAAAAACATCTCGTAGAAATCGCCCAAGCGGAAAAACAAGATGCTCCCGGGATTCTGCTCCTTCGTAGCCAGATACTGCTGCATCATTGGCGTAAGTTCCATGTAAATACCTCCGGTCTATTTATACCCGCTCGCCTTTAAGGACCCAGGTCTGCGGATGGGTAATCTTGATATTGATAAAGTCGCCTTCCTGTTCGTCCTTATGCTCGAACAGGACAATCTTATTCGTGCGCGTGCGGCCGTTCCAGATGGCCGCATCGTTCTTGCTCGGCCCTTCGACCATGACCTCGAGCACTTTATCCTTGAGGCCCTGATTGATTTCAAAGCTGATTTCGTTCTGCAGGGCCATGAGCTGTTCGAGACGCTCGTGCTTGACCTTGTCGTCAACCTGATTTTCCATCGTCGCCGCCGGCGTGCCCGAGCGCTTCGAATAGATAAACGTATAGGCCGAGTCATAGCGGATTTCCTTGAGGAACGCGAGCATCTCGGCAAAATCCTCGTCGGTCTCGCCAGGGAATCCCACGATAAGATCCGTGGTCAGCGCGGCATTCGGAATCTCCTGGCGGATACGGCGTACCAAATCCTTATAGCTTTCGACCGTATAGACGCGGTTCATTGCCTTCAAAATCTTATTGCTGCCATACTGCACCGGCAGATGGATATGCTCGCAGATATGCTTGCCATCACGGATCACGGCGATGACCTTGTCGCTCAAATCCTTCGGATGCGACGTCATAAAGCGCACGCGCTTGATACCCGGCACTTCGTCGACCATTTTCAAGAGGTCGGCAAAATCCGCCAGCTTATGGTCTTTGCCGTACGAATTGACATTCTGGCCAAGCAGCGTGACTTCCGTATAGCCCTGCGCCACCGCCTCGCGGACTTCGTTTACGACATCCTCGGGCAGACGGCTGCGCTCGCGGCCGCGCACATACGGAACGATGCAGTAGGTGCAGAAATTGTTGCAGCCGTACATGATGGGCACCCAGGCCGAGAACTTGCCCCCACGCGCCACCGGCACATCGTCGGGAAGTTCGGTCTCGCCGAGCTGCGTGTCAACGATATGGCCGCGCTCGCGCTCGATTTCCTGCACGACATGCGTGAGTTCATGGACCTTATTCGTGCCCAGCACGAAATCAATATGCGGCGCGCGCTTGATGAGCCCGTCGCTCTCCTTCTGCGCCATGCAGCCCGTGATGCCGAAGATGAGGTCCGGATTGGCGCGCTTTAAATGCTTGATTTCCCCAATCTTGCCGTAAACCTTATCCTCCGCCGTCTCGCGCACGCAGCAGGTATTTAAGAGGATGAGGTCTGCCCCCTCCATCTCCTCGACGCGCTCATAGCCGATGGTCTTAAGCTGCCCTTCCATGCGCTCGGCATCACTGATATTCATCTGGCATCCGTAGACGCCAATAAAAGCCTTTTTCATGTAAATAAAATTCTCCTTATTCTTTTTCGTGCGCCAGTGACTCCAAACGGCTCGTCACCATATCAATCCATTCGCCGTGGAACCCGACTTCCATCAACAATTCCTCAAGTTCTTCGACTCGCGGCTGTTCGAGGAACATCAACACGCGCTTCTTCTCAATGGTCCGATAAATATAATAGTCTTCCGGCATCTGCCCCGGTGCGGGGAATACGACCGTATATTCATGATACATCTTATCGTTCATCGACTCGAACACCGCCGTTGACCGCGCGGCATAAGCCTTCCATGACTCAGGAAGGGTCTCGAGCAGCCCGCGCAGCTTCGTTTCAATGCCGGCGATTTCTTCCCGGTACTCGCGCAAAATCGCTTCAACCGGCGAAGTATCTTCGAGCATAACCGCGCAGATGAAATCGCGCAGCGCATTAAAGTCGGTCAGATTATACGGCAAGAAATCCTCGGGCTTTTCCACCTTTGCCAGCCAATCTGCCAGCGATTTTTCCATTGCCGCCCGCGCCTTTGCCACCAGCAGTTCATCGGCGCGATGAAGCTGTCCCGACAGATTAACCGCCATTTGTTCCGGCGAATCGGCCGTCAATACCTCTTTTTTCGCACACTCGGCGCAAAGGCCGATGGCTGCATTCGTAAACGGCGCTCCGTCCTCGATTTCGCCCATAAAGGGGAACTCCTTGCCCAATTTATCGTAGATGCGGCGTTCCTGGGCCAGTTTGCCCTTGGAATAATACGTCAGCGGACGTTCGTTGTATTTGACCGTTGACACTTTGCCACAGCATTCACAATGATATTCCTTGCCGACAAGCTTCACCGGGATATCCCGTTCCGGATTTGGTTTAAAAAACGCATAAGGTACAGTTTCTACAAAGCAATAATTAAAGACATTCAATAAATTGTCCGTAATCCGGGATGGTTCATTAGCCATGGTGAACAACTCCTCATTCTTAATAATCAGCAATAGTTTATTATAACGCTAATGTTTAATTTTTGCCAAGGACAAAATATTTTCCCCAGCTGCCAAACGAAAAACTTCCCCATGCCACAGCAGCTGCTGCCACATGGGGAAGCCTCCTCTATTTAAGCACGGCTTATCAGAGATGTTCATCGAGGAACCGGTCAAATTCTTCTTCGCGCATCGGTTTCCCATACAGGAATCCCTGGCCATAGCGGCAGCCGCACGCGATAAGGATTTCTTCCTGCTCCTTCGACTCAATGCCCTCGCAGAGCACCCGCATGCCGAGTTCTTCCGCCATCTGCACCGCATGTTTTACCACGGTGCGCATGCGCTGGGAGCCTTCGGCGGCTACGAGCAGGCTGCGGTCAAGCTTCATAACATCAAACGGCATGACATTCAAAAGCGCCATGTCCGAATAGCCGCTGCCAAAATCGTCGATGGAAAGCTCGTACCCCATCTTTTTAAGCGACAGCATGGCCGTAAGAGCTGCCTTCTTTTGCTTAGCCCCCTCGAGTTCAAACGCCGTCTCGGTTATCTCGAGCTGAATCCCATCAGCCGAGCGGAACTGTTTGGTAAGTGCCCGCATCTTCGGCAAATAATCGGGCTCATTTAAATGAAGCCGCGACTGATTGACCGAAATCGGCACAATCGGTCGCCCATGTTCTAGGCGGCGGCGCTGGAAGCTAAAGACGCGTTCGAGATTGTAGAAGTCGAGCTTCGTGATAAATCCCGTCCGCTCAAACAAATCGATAAAATCGCCTGGCAGCAAAAAGCCAAGCTCCTTGCTGTTCCAGCGCACCAAGGCTTCTGCGCCGATGCATTTACGCGATTTCAAATCGTATTTTGGCTGGTACCAGACCTCAAATTCCCGCTGCTCGATGGCCTGCTTCATGCAGTTCTGGATTTTTAGTGCCAGCTGCTGCCGCTCTAACAGGTTTTCATCGTAGAACCGCATATTGTTTTCGGTCGCTTCGCTGGCGGCGATTTCCGCCTGCAGCACGGCCTGGCGGATGCTTTCCTCCATCGTTGCGGCCTGCTTCAAAAAGCTTCCGCCAGCCCTCAGGCTGATGCCCACGCGCATCGAGCCGACTTCCAGCAATTCGTGCTGGGAAATCACTTTGTTGACGCATTGCAGCAGCTGATTCTGTTTCTGCGGGGTAGTCAGTACAATAACCTGGCCAGCGCTTGAGCGCACGCCAACTGCCTGCGCCCAGGTTTTCGCCGCGCCCGAATCCAGCGCAAGTTTGCGCAGGGCTTCATCGACGACGTGCTGCCCATAAACGGCTTCCAGATATTCCATCCGCGGCAGTACAAACACCACAATCGCGCACTGTTCCATCGTATCGGCCGAGACCAGCGACATCCGTTTAACCGCTTCCTGTTCGAGCCAGACGCGGTTGCGCAGCAGCGTGCTGGCATCGCGGTAAAGCATCTCCTGAATCGATTTGATATGACGATGACGCATATACATAAGGCGGAGCATAAACGCCCCCACGACAGCCACCACAAGCAGGAAAGCCAGCAGGGTTTTGCGCGGATGCATATACAATAGTGACCAGATAGACCGTTCTGCCTCAAGATTGACCGAGCTGTCGTTAATGAGCTCCCAAATTTTATGCGGCCCAATGTGAACGAGTTCGCGGTCTAAAATCGGCAGCAGCCGTTCGTCGGCATCCTTGGAAACACCAACGGACATAGGATAAGACAGTGCCACACCGCCAGTCATCATAAGGTCCGGATACGTTCCCTTCCAAATGTAATACTGGGCCGTAACCACCCGCACGTAGGTGATGTCCGCCCGGCCTTCCGAAACAGCCTGCAAGCACCCCTCAGGCGAATCACAATAAACGAACTGTGATTCATCGTAGCGCTTTTTCAAATGCGCTTCCACATGAAACGAATCCTTTTGCACAGCTACGCGCGGATGACTGGAAAGCGGCTGGCGCCGCGTTACGCCAGTAGCATGAGCCGTAAACATCGGCACCGTGATGTTCATATTATTCTTGGCTGCCCAGCCATAATCGGAATAAATTCCCAGCAGGAAATCCGCCTCGCCATTCTTAATCACAGCAAAAGCCTCGGGCAAAGAATCAACCGCGATAACCTCAACCTCCACACCGAGGTCCTCGCCCATTCTCTCCGCTAAGCTGGCCAAAATCCCCTTGACCTCACCGTTTTCCTTATACGAATACGGCCGCTCTTTCGCAGTCAATACGACGCGAAGCTTCTTCTTTTCTGCCAGATACTGCCGCTCTGACTTCATGAGCATAAGCGGCGTCTCGTCATCGTTGACATGATACTGCCAATACAAGCGCTCCAACAGCTGCGGCTCGGCCAGTGACAGCCGGTCTGCTGCCAAATTCAGTTTTTGCCAGAGCTCCACATTGCCCTTGCGCACCGCAAAATGAAGATAATTATTGTCAAATTCCGCGGCTGGCTCGACGCCCTGCAGCCGGTTGCCAAGCAAAAAACCATCGAGCTGCTGGTCATGATAATGAGCTAATAACTCCTTTGTGTCGTGAAAGACAAACGGCTCATAGGAAATGCCCTCAGCCTGCACAACTTTTTCAAAAATCGGGCTCTTGTAGCCATGCGCCAAAAAGCCAAGTTTCAGCGGGCGCCCCATTTGCCCGTAAGTATCAAACCGCTGCGTTCCACCATGCAAGAACAACGAACTATTGATTTTCCCCATCGGCAGCTTGGAAAAGTCCATTACCTGACGAAGCTCTTCCGTCATGACCAAGCCGGGAATTACATCAATCTCGCCATTGGCCAGGCGGCGCTCATTATCGGCCTGGCTTCCTTGTATGAACTCGCAATCCATGCCAGCGTATGCCGCCAAAGCCTGCATGTAGTCCGTATCCATGCCATGATAGTACCCATCGCTGTCCTGAACCACATAACCGGGATGAACATACTCGATTCCCACTCGCAGCACAGGACGTGCGGCCGCCGTTGTTCCCCAAAGCATCAACAGGACAAAGCAGACAGCCATCCCCCATCGGTTATTCCCTTTCATTCCATCCATCCTTAATTTTGCCCGCTCAAGCGAGTACCAATCCTTTACATAAAAAAATCCGAAAGAACGACTCTTCCGGACTAACTATTTTATTTTGGAGGCGACACTCAGAATCGAACTGAGGATAAAGGATTTGCAGTCCTCGGCCTTACCACTTGGCTATGTCGCCAAAATAAAAATGGAGCGGAAAACGAGGCTCGAACTCGCGACCCCCACCTTGGCAAGGTGGTGCTCTACCACTGAGCTATTTCCGCATCAGATATAAAATTGGAGGCGACACTCAGAATCGAACTGAGGATAGAGGATTTGCAGTCCTCGGCCTTACCACTTGGCTATGTCGCCGAAATAATGGAGCGGAAAACGAGGCTCGAACTCGCGACCCCCACCTTGGCAAGGTGGTGCTCTACCACTGAGCTATTTCCGCATAATGGCGACCCGAAGGGGACTTGAACCCCTGACCTCCGCCGTGACAGGGCGGCATTCTAACCAACTAAACTACCGGGCCATTTTTATTTCGCCGCTGTATCTCTCAGCGACAAATATTATTATACGGATAAGCGTATGACTTGTCAACACCTAAAAGTAAAGTTTTTTGATTTTTTTACTGTTTTGCCACAATTTCCTGCAACTTGTTAAAAATCGAGCGGTCCATCTCATCAAGCGGACGCCAGGAGCCACCCTCGTTGCGCGTGAGGATTTTCTTCCCCTCCTGCTTAAACTCTACCTTTGTCAGTTTCCCGGCCGTACCGTTGCGAAGCACCGCCGTCCACTGCGTGCCATTCTTCTCTCCGGTCACGGACCCAGCAACGATATACGTCTTCGTTCCCTCAAACGTCATAGCCACCACATCCTCAGCCGGAATATTCTGCTTGGGAGCTGCCGCCTTTTCTGTTTTCGCCTTCGGCTCCTCCACTGGCTGCGGCTCTTTCGCATTTTCCACCGAAGTGACATTGCCGCCGTCCACCTGCGCATTCTGCGGCGCCTGCCCGCCAGTCCACAGATAGCAGCCAGCAGCCACTGCCACAGCGGCCACAACGCCCAGCAACATATATAGATGTTTTTTATTCTTCATTATAGGTTACACCTCATTTTCAAAATTACTATCCACATTATAAAGAACCTATCTGAAAAGAGCAAGAAGAATCAAACCTTTATTCCTCAAGCTTTGCCTGTTCTTCACGCAGCCACTGCAGCCGCCACTCTTCCCGGCGGATTGCCTGGCGCAAAATCATGGCGTGACCATAATGTTTCTTTTGTTCCGCCTTGGCAGTAAAAAGCAGTTTCCACCGCGACTGTAAATACTGCAATTTCTCCTCGTGGCGGGCGATTTCCTCGGCAAACAGCTTCTTTATCAAGGGATCGTTGACATCGTTAAGCAAGTACAACTTCATCGAAAATTCATCACGGGTAGGCGGCAGCGCGTTTAATGGTTCCTTGAGCCAGTCGGCCAGCTCCGCTTTTCCCTGAGGCTGAATCGTATAATACGTCTTCGTCATTTTTTGCCCCACGGTATCGTCGTACGCGCTAATCAGACCGCTTTCTACCATTTTCTTTAACTCCGGGTAAATCTGACTGTGATTGGAGTACCAAAAATCTCCCAATTCGCCTTCAAAGAGTTTCTTTATGTCATAGCCCGTGAGGTCCTGATGCGATAACAATCCCAATACAACATATTTCAATACATTTTTCTGTGCCATAGACGTTCATCCTTCCTTTTTCTATGATTATAACACGAAAAAGCAGATGATGTAATTATTTACATCTTTTCTCTTGACATTTCCTCATTCACGAACTAAGATGTGGTTATAGCGATTATGTATTTATTTACATATTCGCACAGACCAAAAAGGAGTTGACCAATATGATATTTAAAGACCTTAGTGATTTTCTCGGCACGCATTTCATCTATACGTATGACAACGGCTGGGAATACGAATGGTATGCGAAAAATGACCATACCGTTGATTACCGCATTCACGGCGGCATGGTCGCCGGACGCTGGGTAAAAGACCAGCAGGCCGATATCGTCAAGCTCACCGATGGCGTGTTCAAGGTAACCTGGACAGAGCCAACCGGCACGGACGTAGCGCTGGACTTCATGCCCAACGAAAACAAAATGCACGGCACCATCTTTTTCCCGAAATGGGTACAGGACAAGCCGGAAATCACCGTCTGCTTCCAGAACGAACACCTCGACCTCATGAAAGAATCGCGCGAGAAGTACGAGACTTATCCGAAATATTTGGTTCCGGAATTCGCACAGATTACCTATATCGGCAAAGCCGGACTCGATAACAAAGACGTAATCGCTGAAGCACCGTATGCCGGCATGACCAACGACATCCGTGAAGGCAAATACTTTGATGCGAATTACCATCGCTTGAAAAAATAACATCCATAAGGAGGAAATCGATATGAAAATGTTTAACTTCAAACAAATCGCCACGGCTTCGTTGCTGACGCTTGGCCTCATGACCGTAGGCACGGGCGTAAGCTTTGCCCAGAGCCAGGACCTGACAATTGACGGTGACCATGGCAAACTCGCAGCCGTACTCCAGACGCCAGACAAAGCCAAAGAGTATCCGCTCGTCATCGTCTGCCATGGTTTTACTTCCAATAAAGACACCAACTTAATGCAGACGCTGGCAAACGATTTGGAAAAGAAAGGCATCGCCACCCTGCGCTTTGACTTCAACGGTCATGGCAAAAGCGAAGGCCGTTTCCAGGATATGACCGTACTCAACGAAATTGAAGATGCAAAAAAAGTCTACGATTATGCCACGAAGCTTCCCCATGTAACTTCCATTTCCCTGGCCGGTCATTCCCAGGGCGGCGTCGTTGCCAGCATGACTGCCGGTATCCTCGGCACCGAAAAGGTCAAGAGCCTGGCGCTCATGGCACCGGCTGCCGTACTGCGTGAAGATGCCATTCGTGGCGACTGCCAGGGCGCTCGTTACAATGCCAACAACGTCCCCGAAACCATCCCCATCAAAAAAGGCCTGACCTTAGGCAGAAACTATGTATTGACCGCTCAGACACTGCCGATTTATGAAACCGCCATCCGTTATCAGGGACCGGCTTTCATGATTCACGGTACTGGCGATGTTATCGTCCCCTATACGTATAGCCAGCGTTATCAGCGGATTTACTTCAACGGTCAGTTAAAACTTGTCCCCGGTGAAGACCATGGCTTTACCCATGACACGAAAGGCGCCTGCCAGGCAGTAGCCAATTACTTTGCTGCTCAGCTGAAAAAATAAAATAAAACAAAAACGAGGTATTGTGCCGTACGCGCACAATACCTCGTTTTTGTTTTATTTAACCACTTCTGCCCGGTCGATTCTCTCGCCATCAGGCCAAAAGCACTCAATGGCAATCCGCACTTCGGTCACATCCATTGTCAGGTAATTATCCGTAAACTAGGTATGGTTTCATAATAAAAATCGTACATGAAAAATGTATGCTTTTTCAATGTTTATAATGGTTGGGAATATTTAGCTACCCACACAAACTGATGAAGTGCCAAATTATTCATGTATGATCACAAGGGAACACAATGCCCACTTGTTTACGGGCTTCTTCGGCGGTTTCCAGCACTGCCACCGATACATCCAGCCCTTGCTTTACCTTATCGTAATCCTTGGCGGCAAAAATCTTGGCAAACTCCTGGAACTCATGCACCATGCGATGGCTGTATTTATTAAGCTCGTAGTGAGAGGTGACACCACTGCCGCGAAGTTTCATCTCAAAGGAACGAAGCGTATTCGGGGCATCCGTTACCTTAATATAGCCCTTTTCTCCCTGAATAACCGCATAGCCGGGACTGTCTGAATCTTTTGCGCCAATGGCCAGCGCAAAAAAATCCGGGTACTGCATCTTGACCATTCCACTGGTATCGATGCCATTAAAGCCAATATTGGCGGTATAATCAATAGACTCAGGTTTGCCAAACAAACCAATGATAAGATTCAGATTGTAGATATTGATATCGTACAAGGCGCCGCCGCTGCGCTGCGGGTCAAAGGCCGGCAGAACCTCACCGTTAAGGTATTTGTCGTAGCGGCTGGAATACTGGGAGTAATTGGCCACTACCGCCTTTATCCGGCCAAGTTTTGGCAAAGCTTCCCGGATAGCTGCAAAATTTGGCAAATAGAACAGCGTCACCGCCTCAAACACATACAAACCTTTAGCCAAAGCCAGCTGGCGCAACTCTTGCACTTCTCTTGCCGCCGAAGCAAAGGGCTTTTCCACAATGACATGCTTGCCCGCCAGCAAGGCCTTTTTCGTGTAGTCATAATGAACGCTGTTGGTAAGCCCCACGTAGACAAAATCGATGTCTGGGTCAGCCAGCAGTTCCTCATAATCGGTATAAACCTTCGGAATATCATAGGCAACGCTTAATTTCTCTGCTTTTTCCCTGCTGGAAGGGCGGGCAAAAATAGCCGCCACTTCTACCTCCGGCACCTCTTTAAGTGCCGGAAGTGCACCCTCCTTCACAATCATACCAGTACCTAGAATTGCTAATTTCATACAGCCCTGCTCCTTTCGTTACGCATCATATCCGTTATATTGTTCCACTGAATTTGACTTGTCAACTTTGACTAGTCAAATTGACCGGTCAACTCTGCCAGCTTTTCCAAACTTCAGGCGCATAACCGACGGTTGACTCTTTTCCATTTCTCACGATTGGTGTTTTGATGACTTGCTGGTTCTCCAAAAGCGTTTCCAGCTTATCTGCCATATAGTTCACACGAGCCAGCGCGTCCTTGTCCTTGCAATCTGGATTGATCATCCCATCGATGCCACCATGCGCCTTGGCTACCGACTGGAACTCTCCTTTGCTCATCCCCTTATCCATCATATCGATGAATTGGAATTTTATCCCCCGCTCTTTGAAGAACCTCTGGGCTTTCTTCGTATCATTACACTTCTTCGTACCGAAAATCTGTATATTCATTGGGCCTCCTCTTTCACAACTGCATCGTAACCTTTGGTTACTATTATACAACAAACGCCATATCTTTCTCGACCCTGCAAAAAAGATATGGCGTCTTTTCTGTTTTTGTCCTTAGCAAATTACCGCCATGCTTGGTTACAGCAATAGCAGCAATTATTACAAAGCCTTTCGGGAATATTACGGAACATCGCCACGGCAACTTTGAAACTTCCAGGTCAAATTCCATTTTCAAACGGGCTCAGTTACCATTTCGGCAACTCATCTTTTCACAAGCAGCAATACTTTTCCTAGTATGGGAAATTGCCTGAGGAAGAATCTCTTTGTAATGGAAATAAAGCCATAACTGCGGCGGAAGCGCCAAAACCAGATAGGTAACAAAAAAAGTAGTGGCATTGTTTATGTCGATAGGTTCGTCCTCCAACAGATACAGCAGGCCCAACATTACCAATAACAGAATTATGGCACCATTTATGAGCATCCAGCTCCAGGGCTTGAAGCCTCTGTGACCGTAAGTAAAAGGTGGATTCAAAGAGGCAATAGTCGTACTGCCGCAGCCTTCCGCCCATTTATCATGCAAGGACCAGCAAAGGGAGAGCACACTGGCTATGGCAGCCAGCAAGAAGAGCTCCACCAGGACTATCGTGGGGCCATCTTCCCATAGATACAGGCTGTCGAAATCATCCCCCCAGATCCGATAGGCTGCTGTAAGAAACATCAGGATAGCACCGAGTTTCAGTATTTTCAACGATGCATAATAACAGGTGGCCAGGAAAGACAATTCCTCTGGCCATTCAATAAGGGGACTTTGCCAACCTTCCTGCCGGTTCGCAAAATAAAACCAGACAGCAGAAGCAACCACAAGGACAGGCAGCCGATATTCATTCTCCACGACAAACAGTGCCAGCAACACCAGCCCCAGATAGATACAATAATGGGCTGAAGTCATGAAATTCTTACCATTATCCATAATATTTCAACACCTCTAACCCCATGCTAACAAAGCAATATTAGATATCGATTAAAGTAAGTACCTGGTTATGTTCTTATGGCAGTATCGGTATCAAATCACCCCCAACCGCTGAAAGGCATTAGCAAGTCCATCCTCCGCCACAGCATCTGTCACAAAATCTGCTATGGCCTTGATTTCCTCACCGCCGTTGCCCATAGCTACACCCACATGACAATATTCAAACATCGGAATATCAATCTTGGCGTCACCAAAGGCGATGGTATCCTCAATCCTACCACCGATATGTTTCAGCAACTCGTCAATGGCATGGGCCTTAGTGATGCCCTTTACTCCCAAATCGCCAAACAGGGCCTTTTCTCCTACACCACCCCAGGTACCTGCCTGCAAATCAGGGAATGCTTCCCTAGCAGCCAGGAAGTCATCATAGCTTTCCAGGATAAAGCTGACTTTGTTCAAATCATCCCGATAAAGCTCCCCGCCGAAAATCATTTCTGGGAAAGCCTGCCGCACCGTCATCTTCGCCGCATTGTCCTGTCCTTTGCGAGCCGAATACTCCTGCATAACGGGCTCGCCCCGAGTCTCAAAGTTCTCACTGGCAAAGAGTCCGTTGTTGCTTTCCAGGTAGAATTCCAGCTTACGGTCATGAAGCCAGTCTACAATACGGCGGCTCTGCTCTGGCGTAAGCAGCTGATGCATGACCACCTGCCCGTTATCCTCCACATAGCTACCGTTGCCGCCAATCATGCCGTCAAGACCGATTTCCCAAAGTTCCTCATAAACCTCAGCCTTGCTGCGGCCTGTGCTGATATATACCTTGTGTCCATTGGCTCTGGCCTTGCGGATTGCCTCCACTGCCGATTTCGGCAAGACATTGTCGTAATCCACCAACGTGCCATCTACATCAATAAAGATAATCTTACTCATGCCATCAACTCCATTTTCATAACAACTTATGCCCAATGGGCTCCATATCCTTGAACGTATAGATTTCCTGCATGCCAATCTCATCACGCAAGATAGCTCTGGCATCCTCCAGATGGTCAGCCAGATAATTCGTGGAATGAGCGTCAGAACCAATCGTAATAATTCTGCCTCCCAAATCTTTATAGAGCCGCAGGATATCCCGCGCAGGCATGGTATCATCAAGGCCATAATGCCAGGAAGAAGTGTTAAGCTCAATGCCCTTGCCATTGGAAATGGCTAGTTTCAAAATTTCTGCCACCATATCCTTAACCGCAGCAAAAGGATATTTCCCCTGCTTGTCATAACGGCTGATAAGGTTCAGATGCGCTAGCACCGAATAATTCTTGAACGCCTTCATCACATCATACATTTCCTGATAATACCGCTCGTTATACTCCTGCTGGCTGCGCTCCTGCTGGAATTCCTGATTCCAAAATTCCTTGTTCTCCACCTGATGAATAGACAGCAGCACAAAGTCCAGCTTATCTGCGTATTTCGCAAACAGCGCCTCATACTTGGGGATAGTGCCAACCTGCACGCCAAATTCCAAACCGCAGCGCAAAGCTATGTTTTTGGCAAACGCTGCCTTGACGTGACCGAACTTCTCAAAGTATTTGGGATAGTCCACATTGGCCATCGGCTCCAGCGCATCTGCTGGTGTTCCGATGCCATCGCCACCGCGGTACTCGATAGCGCCCTCATCCCAATCCTTCTTGATGCCATAGTCCACATGATCGGTAAAACACATTTCCTGAAGGCCCAAAGAAACAGCCTTTTTCGCCTGCGCCTCCATCGCCTCTCGGGAATCGTCACTGAATTCTGTATGCACATGATAATCTGCCAACATAAGAAAATCCCCCTCTACAAAACTTTCTTATAAACATAAGCCGCTATAAGGGCCTGAACTGCTACCAAAGCCGCCAACAAACCAAAAGCTGCATAAAGACTGCTCTGATGAGCCAGGAAGCCGATGGCCGCAGGCCCCATCAGGATTCCCAGATACCCCAAAGTACTTACCGCAGGCACAGCCATGCTGACAGGCATATCCTTCTGTTTGCCCAGCAATGAAAAAAACACTGGCACGATATTGGCACTGCCAATACCGATGGCAAAGAAACCTGCATATAAAAGCAGCTGATTAGGAGCAAAGATTACCAGCAGAAACCCAAGGAAAGCCAGCAAGCTTCCTCCCATTACCACAAGCTTCTGCCCCAGCTTCCGCACTGTGGCATCCCCTAGAAGTCGCATCATAAGCATGGCGGCTGAAAAGGCCGTAAAACCTGTGCCAGCTAAAGCCACATCAAAGCCCCTGACGGTGGTAAGGAATACGCCGCTCCAGTCCATTACAGCACCTTCCACCAGGAAAGCAATGCAGGCCACAATGCCCACGAAGGTTACAATGCCCTTTGGTACAGCTACCATTGCACCGCCACCTTCACCCCCAAAAGGCAATAAGTGCCGGGCAAAAAAGGCCAACGTTGCCAGCATTATTCCGGCAGCAATACAGGTGGAGACAAATGGCGTCAATCCTAAAGTGCCAACCCATATGCCAAAGAGCCCAGCCCCGGCAAAACCTCCTACACTCCAAAGAGCATGCATACCGGACATCAAACGGCGTTTAGCCGCCTTTTCGACCAATACAGCCTGAATATTTACCACTACATCAATACACCCCATCATAGCTCCAAAAATAAGCAAGGAAATCACCGCCAACGCCATGCTATCTACCAAACACAAAACCAGCAAAAGCAGCGCAAAGAAAGCAGCTGCAAAAGTCAGCGTCTTCCGACAGCCAAAACGCACTGCCGCCGCTCCAGATAGCGGCATGGTCAAAAGCGAACCAATACCGATGCATAGAAGTAGCATCCCCAGTACTTCCTCACCAATAGCCAACCGCTCCCTAAGCAGAGGTACCAAGGGAGCCCAGGAAGCTGCCCCAAAGCCACCAATAAAAAACAAGGCTCTGGTGGAATGTTGCCGCATTTTTCCCGCCGCATATCTTTCCTGGACTTTTGACCTGTCCATATCCTGATTCATACCTTGTTCCTCGTCTGTCCCAACATTTCTAAATAAGTTCCTGCCATAGCACGAACGCCTCTCCGATAATCTTCCCGCAGCTTTCTGTCAAAAATAAGCTCCGGCAGGAACCGCTCTGGAATTGCTTCAGCACATAGACACCGAATTGCCGTCTCCACAACAGGTGTTATTTCCTCATGATACAGCACGATGCGATGAGGATTCCAGAAACGGACAAAATCAACTATTTTTTCCGTCATCTGTTCCACAATATCCCCCTGAGGGCTGTATGAACTACAATCAAAGGCACAGGATATTTCACCTGCCAGACCATCCCGGCCTTTATAAAGGACACCATTTAGCAGGATGCCTGCTCCTGGCGGGTAATTCCTTGGCCAATAGATGCCAACAACTATTTCCTGCTTGACTGAACTCCCCAAACTCATGCCATAGCCAGACACAGCAGCATTGATATCGTTGACCAGATAAATGGGCAGCCCCACAGCCTTTCCCAGCACTTCCCGAAGCCGCAGCCCCTTCAGAGCCGGGTAGTCGATGACCGCCATCACTTCGTCTACTTCCACCCCAGGCAGCCCCATCATTACTAGCGACAACTGCGGGTATTTTTCCTGATACGTTTGGATAGTGTCCTTCAGAAATTCACCGGAAACCTCCGGGCAGGAAATCTTTTCAAAAAAAATAACATCCCCAAAAAGATTTTCCACCATCGATTCCATTCTGATTTCACCAGCTTCCTCATAGAAACACAAGACCAGAGCCTGCAATCTGTCAGCCAGATACCGATACTGCCTGGCAGGTCGTCCTCCTTCCTCAGAGGCAGAGGGCAGGAAATCCTCCATGAGCGCAACTTCACCATGCTCCTGTAGAATTTTCACCAAGGTATTTACCGTCATAACGCTTAGGCCCGTATGCTCAGCCAGCTGCGGCTTGGTAGCCTGCCGCATTGACCGCAGGGCACTGCGTATCTTTTGCAGATTATGATTTCGCACATCTTTCCTGTTCATAACAAACTCCAATAGGTTTATATAGTCATTTGATAAACCTATTATACAAACAGAAAACTACTACTGTCAATGTCTTTTAAACAGACTCCTCCAAAACCCATTTTACGCAGCAGCTCTACATCCCAATAGGGGCGTTTTGTACCACTCAAGGGCAGCTGCAAGGGGTCGAAGGGCTCTGTAATATCATCAGCAGTCTCCAAGGCATCGCCGTACTGCCGCAGGCATTCCTGCCGCCGTTCTTCCGCCCGCTTAGTCATGTCTTCATCATACAAAGGCATATTCCAATTGGCATCAAAGAGCAATAACCGGCCACCTGCCCGTAATGTTGCCGTAATTTTCCGCATCCTGCGTCCAATATCTGGCCATGCTTTCTATATCCATATCAGTCACCGCCTTTGACTTGTCAATTATTCATATAAAATCCTGACTGCCAGGTAAGCAGTCAGGATTTTATGGATCATGTCTCAATGGGAAATAGCTCGAGCAACAAGCCATCGGGCAGCTGCACCCACTTTTCCGGTTTTCCTTCCACGGAATGTACGCCCTCATAGACCAGCATCTTTGCCAGCGTGCCCTTAAAGTCACGCACCCTTATGCCCAAGTGATGGGCCTGGCCACTTTTCGCTTTATCCGGCGCATTGATAAGCTGAATGCCGCCATCGAGCCAGACCTGCTGCAATTTGCCATCGCTTTCCCGCCGCCTTGTTTCGGTCATGCCCAGCACATCTTCAAAAAATGCCAAGCTCCAGTGAATATCCGCTACGGTAACCGCCGCATGATCAATATAGGCTTTTTCCATTGTCATCTGCATCGTCCTCCCAACGACTCGAAAACTTTTATACACATTGTCATCTTACTATTTTTTATTCGTTTTCGAAATAAAAAAATCCTGTTCCTAGCGCAGTTTGACGGATGCTGTTACCCGCATTATACTTGACTCATAATACTTGACATGTCAAATACAGGAGAAACAATCTATTGCGTAATCTACTTATCGGTTCATTATTACTATCGTTAGCTGGCAGCATCTGGGGCGCTATGTTCATCGCCGTCCGCCTGACCACCGGCGTAATCGATCCTATCGCTTTGGTATGGATGCGGTACGGGGTGGCGCTTATTCCGCTTGTATTTTTGATGTACCAGCAAAAAATCGCTTGGAAAATCGAGCGAAAAGACTGGAAACTGCTCTTGCTTTCGGCCCTTACCGGAAACACACTGTCCATTGTCACGCAGGAGTCGGGCACGATGCTGACCTCAGCGCAAATGGGGTCGGTCATAACGGCAGCGACACCAGCCTTCATGGTTGTCTTTGGCTGCCTGCTGCTGCACGAACGATTCAGTTTCAGCCGTCTGCTTTCGGTCGTTCTGGCTACCATCGGCGTTCTGCTCATCGTCGTTGACCCGGATAATATAAAAACTGGCAATATGCTCGGAGGAATCTATCTCACAATTGCCGCCATTACCTGGGCGCTGATGTCTATCCTGCTAAAGCTACTTAGCCGCTATTCTGTCTTTGCCCTCACGTTTTACAGCGTGCTTATCGCTTTTATCACGCTGAGTCCCTATGGCCTTTGGTGGGTAGCTGCCGAGGCGGATTTCACGGCATTTTGCGCGCCGCAGATATGGGGCTCGGTACTCTACGTGGGCGTGATTTCCACTACTGCCGGATTCGTTCTCTGGAGCAAAGGCCTTACCTATATGGATGCTTCCATCGGCGGGCTTTTCATGTTCTTTCAGCCCGTGGTGGGAACGCTGCTCGGATATTTCCTGTTAGATGAAACCATCACGAGCTATTTCATCCCCGGCTTTGCTCTCATCGCCATCGGCGTAGTACTGGCCATGCGTGGCGGAAACACCACCGCGGCCGAAAAACTGGCGCAGAGCAAAGCCTGTAATTAAACCATGTGATTTAGGAGGATTCCCTTATAAACGAAAACTCGGCATCATGGATGAGGACGAAGTCTGATTTTCCTAAGCCAAACAGCTTATTCTGCGCGTTCTTCCAAAATCTTCCGCAGCAGCCGTTCCAGCTTTGCCGCATACTGCCAATTGTCTTCGGCCGTACGCTTTCGCGGCCCCTTCAAGTGGCTCTTGCTCGAGGCACGGCGGGCTTTTTTCACCAGATGGCGCTCCATCAGCAGCCGCTCAATGTTTTCATTGGTATACTGCCAGCCATTCTGATGTATGGCATACGCCTTCTTGCCTAGTGCCATGGCCGCCACGCCATAGTCCTGGGTGACCACCAGATCACCAGCCCGGCAGAGATTGACCAGCACAAAGTCCACCGCATCGGCACCAGCGCCGATTACTTTGACCTCGCTATACGCCGATTGCAAAATATGATTCGTATCGCATAGCAAAACCACCAGCACCGAATATTTTTCCGCCACCGTTTCCGTCTCTTTGACCACCGGACAGGCATCGGCATCTACAAATATTTTCACGTTCCTGCATTTTCCCTTTCCAACCACAAATCAAGCCAGCCAAGCTGCCCCAGTGTGCCCGCAATCAAAGAGGAATTTACTCTGTGGTGTCTCGATGAAAAACGAAAGCCCATGCTCCCCCTCGAGTTCCCAAGGTTTTTCTCGCACCCAATCATTAACTAAGACTCTTAGCGTGTACTTCGCTTCATACGCCATGCCAAATACCTCCCGCTGTATATTTTAAAACAGGTATGTACCTATCATAAAACATACGCTTTGTGCTGTCCAGTACAGGCATTCCTGCAAGGATTGATGCCATCATCGCAAAGCCAATCCGCTTACCTGCCCCGTTGTTTCAGCCAAAGCTTGACCGGCAGCATCAGCAGGATATTGCCAATAAGTATGGTCAGTATCAGCAGGGCGCCAATCCCATCAGCAATGAGCTCGCGGTCGGGAACAAGTCCTGTGCTCATGAGATACCACAGATGCACAGCCAGTGTTTCTCCACCAGCCATCACATCGAAATCAAACATATGACGGGATACCGTCGTCCCCGCAGTGAATATCAAGATAGCCGTCTCGCCTAACGCCCGGCCAGCTGTAAGCGTGATGCCCGTGATGATTCCCGGCAGAGCCTCGGGAAGTATTACCCGCAAAACCGTCTGAAGTTTCGTAGCCCCCAGCGCCAGACTGGCCTCTTTATAAGACTTTGGCACCGTTCGGATGGCTTCCTCAGTCACCCGGACCAGCAGCGGCAAATTAAGCAAAACCAACGTCAAGGCACCACCTATGATACTAAAGCCTAAATCCATCACATGGACGAATAGTATCATGCCAAACAAACCGAGCACAATCGATGGCACCGTAGCCAAACTTTCCACGGAAAGGCGGATGCACTTTGTCAGTTTTGTTTCCTTGGCATATTCTGCCAAATAAATCCCGGCCCCTAAAGCCACGGGAAGTGAAATGCCCAGGGAAATTGCCAGCATATAGAATGAATTGAACCATTGCGCGCCAACGCCGCCCCCAGCCATCATGTCACTCGATTTGCCCAAAACAAACGCTAAGGACAAGATTGGCAGCCCCTTGTAAAGGATATAACCAAGGAACACGACCAACAGTCCCAGGATAGACAGGCCAGCCAGCCACAAAACACCTATGGCTGCTTGATTCTGCACTTTCGTATCCATCAGGTAACCCTCCTTTTTCCAATGCGGCGTACCAAAAGCATCATCGCCAGCGAAAGCAGCAGCAGGACAAACGCCATCAAGAATAGCGCATTCCCCCAGACAGAGCCAAACGGCGTATTGCCCATTTCCACGACAATATTACTCGTAAGCGTCGCCGTGGGCGTAAACAGCGATGTTATAAGCTGCGGCGTATTGCCAATAAGCATCTGCACGGCCATCGTTTCGCCTATGGCTCTTGCCATAGCCAGCACCACTGCGGTCAATATTCCTGGCGCGGCGGCGGGCAAGACGACGTGCCATACTGTCTGCCACCAGGTTGCCCCCAAGGCCAGGCTTGCCTCCTCCATCGACGGCTCTACTGCCTGTATCGCATCCATGCTGATTGCTATTATCGTCGGCAAGACCATGAGGGAAAGTACGAGCGCAGCCGCCAGTACGCCAAAGCCTGTCGCACTGCCAAAGGTTTCACGCAAGAATGGCACCAGCACCACCAGGCCAGTGTAGCCATATACGACCGAAGGAATCGCTGCATAGATATCGATTGCCGGCCGCATAACAGCCTGCAGCCCTTTGGGCGCCACCTTTGCCATGAAGATTGCTCCCATAAGCCCCACAGGCGCTCCGATAAGGATTGCCAGCAGCGTTGACCAGAACGACCCCAGGATAAAAAACAACGCGCCATACTTTCCTGCAAGTGGATCCCACTGCCCCGAAAAGAAGAATTCCAGCGGGCTGACCACGGCAAATGTTTGTAGGCCCTGCTTGCCCACGAAAAAGATAATCGCAAAAATCACGATGGTCATCAATGCGGCCGCTGCGATAAAGAAACAGCGCCCACACCTATCGTAAAACAGCCTGCGCCGATGGCCATTATCCACTTCCTTTGCCGCCACTTTACTGACGGCTGCTGCCTGTTTCATGCCTGCCTCCTGTAATCAGTGTTTGAGCTTGCTGATGGGAATAAAGCCCAGCTTTTCCACCTGCGTGTTCTGGAATTCCTCGCTGAGGATATAGTCAATAAAGGCTTTGACCGGACCTTCCGCCTCTCCCTTCGTATACAGGTGACCATAGCCAACGATTGGATATTTCCCAGCGATGACATTCTGTGCCGAGTATTCCACACCATCAAACTTCAAGACCTTGACGCTGCCATCGGCATAAGGCGCATCCACATAGCCGACAGCCCCCGGTGTATTGCTGACAACTGCCCTTACGGCCCCATTGGAATCCTGGATGATTGCGTTATCCGTAAAGGACTGGCCTGCAAGCACTACCTCGCTGATGGTCGCGCGCGACCCGGAGGATTTCGCACGATGAATCAGCGTAATCTCTTGGTCCGCGCCGCCCACCATTTTCCAGTTGGTGATTTTTCCCGTCAAGATATCCACCACCTGCTGTTTGGTGAGATTGTCGACGGTATTCGCCTTGTCAACGATAAAGACAAAAGGCTCGACAACGACTTTGTGGTCGACCAGACCTTTATCCTTGTACGCATCGGGCAGGTTGACATCAGAGCTGCCAATCTGTACGGCGCCTTCAGCCACCTGATTCATTCCGGTAAAAGAACCACCGCCAGCAATACTTACGGTCACGTTTTCATGTTTCTCCTGAAATACCTCCTGCGCGGGCTTTAAGAGCGGCAACAGCGCCGTAGAGCCCGAGACTGAGACTTTGCCCGTTACCGCAGCGGTTCCTTCCCCACTGCCATCTGACTGCACGCCACCACAGCCTGCCAGCAGCATCGCCATCCCCATAGCCACCATTCCCATCGAAATCATCTTTTTCGTCTTATTAAACATTTTTCTCCCTCCAACCTGATATCAATAGCCGAAAACATCCGTCTTCGTTCTCCTCTATCCTATCAAGCACAAAGGCATTGATTGTTGTGCCTTTGTTAATTCTTTGTAAAAACGCGCTCTGCCGCTGCGCTTTGTGCTAGAATGGACATAAATTATTGGAAAGGATGATGACTTTTGCTGTTTCAATCCCGCATCACACGCCGTTTCCTCGCGTCTTTCCTATTAGCCTCGCTTACCGCACTTACGATCACAGGCTTATTCCTGTTGCAGTATTTCCATTCTTACACCATGCAAAAGGAGCAGGAGGCTCTCGTGCTCAATGCGCAGATTATCGAGCAGACGCTCGCAGCTCAAAAACAGCAGGACTCACGCCAGTTTGCCAGTCTCCTGCAGCAGCTTAGCGACAACACGGGCCTTCGCATTACCATCCTAAGCGTCGACGGCACCGTGCTCATGGATACCTCAGAACCGGCGGCAAAACTCGACAACCATTTCGAGCGGCAGGAAGTCCAGCAGGCTTTAGCCCACGAATATGGCACAGCCGTCCGCTATAGTGACACGCTTTTGGAAAACCGCATGTATGTAGCCATCCCCGTCTATGAGGATGGCAAGCTTATCCGTATCATCCGCACCTCAAATTCCCTGGCTGCTGCCGAAGCGTCCTATCAGACCCTTGAACATGCGCTTATCACGGCCATCCTTTTAGCTGCTGCCGTCGCTTTTCTGCTGGCCGTCTGGCTGGCCAAACGGCAGGTAACTACCCTCGAGCGTCTACGAGCTGATGCGGCCATCATTGCCCATGGAAATTACAGCCATCGCATCAACTGGCGCTCGGGTGATGAATTCGACCAGCTCATACAAACCATCAATCTGCTGACGGAAAACCTCAGCCGCACGCTTGGCGAAACAAAAGCCGAGGCCGAAAAACTCGCCTTAGTCTTAGCGCAGATGGACAATGCCGTCATGCTCATCGACAGTCAGGGCCGTATCATCGAGACCAACCGCCAGGCCCAAGAATTATTCCAGCTGAAACAGCAGGCACTCAACCGCCATAGCATCCACCTGCTCGGCAGTGCCGAAATCTCTGAAGCTGCCCAGCGCGTAAGCCATACGCAGCAGCCTGAAACGATCACCTATCAGCGCGCGGACAAGACGGCAGCCGGCACCAGTCACACCTTCACGATTTTCCTGACGCCATTTCCCAATAAGGATGCCGCACAGATTTTAGCCGTCTTCCACGATATTTCGTTATTGCAGGAAATCAACGAGCGCCAGGCAGAATTTATCAGCAACGCGGCCCATGAGCTCGGCACACCGCTGACCGCGATTTCCGGCTTTGCCGAAACGCTTTTAGACGATGACTTCCAGCAGCCAGCAAGGACGCACCATTTTGCCCAAGTCATTTATGACCAGTCGCAGCGCATGAATCACCTGATTCAAGACCTGCTGCAGCTTGCCAGACTCGAAACGCTCAGCCACAATCGGGAACTTGCCCTGACGCCAGTTCCTGTCCTGCCTGCACTTCGCTCTGCCCTTTCCGAGCTGCAGCCCGTCTTCCATGAAAAACAGCAGACGGTCCAGTTCCCGTCTGCTGAAGATGTAACGCTAAACGATATGCAAATTGCCGCTGTCCCCGAACTCTTCACGCAAATCATCCGCAATCTGCTCGAAAATGCCAGCAAATACACACCGGCAGGGGGCACAATCAGCATTACCCTCGACGCCGAGCCGCAGAGTATAACCATCCGCATCACCGACAATGGCATCGGCATTGCTCCAGAGCATCTGCCACGGATTTTTGACCGCTTCTACCGGATTGATAAAGCCCGCTCCCGCAGCACCGGCGGCAACGGCATTGGCCTGTCGCTCGTCCGCTACCTGACCGAGCTCTTCCACGGCTCCATCGAGGTTGAGAGCACCTTAGGCCAGGGCACGGTCTTCATCCTGCACTTTCCTTGTCTTAATTCCAAGTCTTAAAGCCTTTCTATCAAGCCTTGTCCTTTTTATGGATGCGCTCTGCCGTTTCCAGATAGATAACCCATTCGGCAATGTTTACGGCATGGTCGCCAATCCGCTCCAGAAAGCGCGCGATAAAGAGCAGCTGGGTAATGCGTTTTTGATGCGGTGCCTCTGTCGTCACGAATTCTGACAACGCATAAAACGTGTGCGCAAAAATCGCATCCATCTTTTTGTCCAGCTGGCGGACCTCATCGGCTAAACGAACATCATGCTCCCGATACGCCCGCATTGCCTTGGCTGCCATATCAACAGCACAAGCGCCCAGCAGCTGCACCCATTTCAGCCGCTCGTTATCAAGCAGCACACCAACATCCTGGACCGTCTTGGCGATATCATAGGCATGGTCTCCAATGCGCTCGATGTCAGTCGATATCTTAAAGCCCGCTGCAATGACACGCAAATCATGCGCAATCGGCTGCTGCTTGGCAATAAGCAGGATGCAGCTATCCTCGATGTCAACAATCATCTCATCCAGGACATCATCGGCCAGCATTACCTCGCGGGCAAGTTCCGTATCCCCAGCCAGCAGGGCCTCCATGGCCAGCTGCACGCCTGTGCAGGCCTTATCGCCCATCGCAGCCACTTTTTCCTGCACGATGGCAAGTTCATGGATATATTCTTTTCGCGTCTGTTCCATATCAGCCAAACCTCCCGGTAATATAATCTTCCGTCTTCTTGTCATGGGGATTGGTAAAGATCGTATCGGTCACATCATGCTCGATGAGTTTTCCATTCAGAAAAAAGGCCGTATAGTCCGAGACGCGGGCCGCCTGCTGCATATTGTGCGTAACCATCACGATGGTGTACTCCTGCTTAAGCTCCTGAACCAGCTCCTCAATCTTCATGGTCGAGATAGGATCTAGTGCCGAACACGGCTCATCCATTAAAAGCACCTCGGGCTCTACAGCCAGCACGCGGGCAATGCAGAGACGCTGCTGCTGGCCGCCCGACATGCCCATGGCCGAATCATCCAGCCGGTCTTTGACCTCCTCCCACAATGCGGCCCGCCGCAGGCTTTTCTCCACAATCTCATCCAACCGTTTCTTATCGCTCAGCCCATGAACCCGGCAGCCATAGATGACATTTTCATAGATAGACATCGGGAATAGATTGGGCCGCTGAAACACCATGCCCACGCGTTTGCGCAGCCTGACAAGGTCCATATCGTCTGCGTAGACATTTGCCCCATCGAGTTCAATCCTGCCATCGATACGGACGCAGTCAATCAAATCATTCATGCGGTTCAGCGTCCGCAGGAACGTCGACTTGCCACACCCCGATGGGCCAATCAAGGCCATGACACGATTCCGGGGAATCTCCAACGAGACGCCAGCTAGTGCCTGCTGTTCCCCATAATAAAGATTCAGATTGCTTATTGTCATTTTCATCCTTGGCTCCTCCTCTATGCTTCGGCTAATGCAAGCATAACAAAAGCGCAACCGTAACATGTTGCGCTTTTGTTATCTTTATGTTAATTATGCACCGGCCGCGCAAAGCGATAGCCTACGCCGCGGATGGTCTCGATTCGCTCCGGCAGTTCATTGCTTGCTCCAAGTTTTACCCGCAAATGGCGGATATGGACATCAACCGTCCGGGTATCGCCATAGTATTCATAGCCCCAGATTCGCTCCAGCAGTTCATCCCGCGAAAAAGCCCTGCCAGGATTCGTCACGAGCAGCTTCAATAATTCAAATTCCTTTAGCGTCAGGACGAGCTCCTCGCCCTCCAGCCAAGCCTGATAGGAGGAAAAATCCATCCGCAGGCCGTCGATGGCTAACGTCTCATCCTGCGGCCCCATCTGAGCAGAACGCCGCAAAACGGCTTTCACGCGCGCCATGAGCTCACGCAGCGAAAAAGGCTTGACCACATAATCATCGGCGCCTAATTCCAGCCCTAATACCTTATCAATTTCCTCTGCCTTTGCCGTCAGCATGATGATGGGAATCCTTGCTGTCTTCTTATCCGCTTTGAGCATCCGGCACACTTCCAGCCCATCAATCTCCGGGAGCATCAAATCAAGCAAAATAAGATCCATTTCATGAGCTTTTGCCAATGCCTCCCGGCCATTGCCTGCCGTCAATACTTCATAGCCGTGTTTTTCCAGCTGAAAGGCCAAGAGCTCCCGTATGCTCTGTTCATCGTCTACCACTAAAACCTTCATACGCATCCCAGCCTTTCCCATGCTAACGCTAAAACCTCAGGCACCAATACGACAATCATCTACTCACAGGATAAAGCATATCGCCTGAACTGTCCAGCCCAAACAAAATAGCGGCTCAACATGATTGGCATAAACACGTCAAGCCGCTATAAACGAATCATCATTTCGTTGTAGCCAAAAGTCCATTACCGCCCGTCATTATGGATGGCGGCAACGGATAATTTGACTTATCATTTAAAGTCACGGTATTTTTCCCCAAAGCCATAATGCTCGATAACGTAATCGAGGTCCTTATCGCCGCGGCCGCTGAGGTTGACCAGGATAGACCCCGTCTTCATCTCCTTGGCACGCCGCATCGCATAGGCGACCGCATGCGCACTTTCGAGCGCCGGAATGATGCCTTCGTAGCGGGAAAGTTTGAAGAACGCGTCGATTGCCTCCTCATCGGTAACCGAATCATATTTCACGCGGCCTTCCTCACGGAGGAGCGCATGCTCGGGGCCGACCGAAGGATAGTCAAGGCCGCTGGCCACCGAATAAACTGGTGCCGGGTCGCCATTTTCATCTTTTAACATAATGCTGTCAAAACCATGCATAACGCCCTCGGAACCATAAGTCATCGACGCCGCATGGTCGCCCATTTTGCTGCCGCGGCCCAACGGTTCAACGCCCACGATTTCCACCGGGTCATTTAAAAACGGGACAAACATGCCAATGGAGTTGCTGCCGCCGCCCACGCAGGCGGTTACAACATCCGGCAAAAAGCCCATCATTTCCTGGAACTGCTCTCTGGCCTCAATGCCTACGATGGTCTGAAAATCCCTCACCATAAGTGGGAACGGATGCGGGCCAACGGCTGACCCGATGCAGTAGATGGTATCCTTGTAATTCTCCAGATAATCTTCAAAGGCAGCATCAACGGCCTCTTTCAAGGTCTTTAACCCATGGGTTACTGGCACGACGTTTGCTCCAAGGATTTTCATACGGGCCACATTGGGGGCCTGTTTTTTTATATCCACCTCACCCATGTAGATGGTGCAGTCCAGCCCGAAAAACGCCGCCGCCGTTGCTAAGGCTACGCCATGCTGACCAGCACCCGTTTCGGCGATAATGCGCTTCTTGCCCATGAACTTAGCGAGCAGTCCTTCGCCCATGCAATGATTGAGTTTATGCGCCCCCGTATGATTGAGGTCCTCGCGTTTTAAATAAATCTGGCAGTTGCCCAGTTTTCGCGAAAGCCGTTCACAATGATAAACCGGCGTCGGCCGCCCCTGAAACTCCTTGCGGATTCTTCGCAGCTCATTGACAAACTGCGAAGAATGACAGATGGTCATATACGCCTGGGTGATTTCTTCAAACGCCGGAACGAGCTTTTCCGGCAAATACGCTCCACCGAACTTGCCAAAACGCCCCTCCGCATTCGGATATTGTTTCAAGTATGTCGAAAAATCCATAAGAACCTCCTCATAATACCCCCGTACAGGGAAAATCGCTATTTTTTTCAACAGGCGAATCATTCAAAACAAGTGCCGCAGATTGAGTTGTCAATCTGCGGCGCTTCTATATTTTTATCGCGATAACAAATTACAAATCCTCATGTACCTCAGTGAAGTAGATTACCGTCACGGTATCTTCCATAAGGATGCGGCGTTTGTAGATTTTTTCGAAATCTGCCACGAGTTCTTCTTTCGAATTGATTTCCGGATTCTGGTGACCGAGGTCATTAGAAGTCAGGGTTCCCATCGTCTTTACCCGCACCTTGTCGAGATAGGCGGAATAAAGTTTATGTTTGGGCTCGCCTTTTTTGCCCGTGGTAATCCATACGACAGAGCCTTCCGGATAAAGTTTGGATACATCGCCAAGACGTACCGTACAGTTTTTCGTGCGTTCCATGAGCATTTTCTTGTGTTTTGCTGCCTGGAAGTTCAATGCCATCATACTTAAGCACTCCAATCTACCCTTGTTCCTAGTTGTCACTTATTACATATAATCTATGAATATTATTATATGTTCTTTTAATTATAGCAAATCTCCTGCCAGAAAGAAAACTTTTTCTGTAACTTTGTAAACATCCCTGTTCTATCGGCTCATATACCAAGGGAACATGTTCTTTATACGGGAAATATGATAGAATAGAACGAGAATTTCGTTATGCGTCTTTAAGGAGGTTTTATTATGAACTGCAAGCGCATCGCTTTTGTTTTTATGGCTCTTACGCTTTTCGTAACGAGTATTGCCGCCGCTGCCCCCGCGGCAAATAACGCGCCAACGTTATCCGTTGATGGCGAGGGAACGGGCATCGCGGCGCCGGACCGCGCTACGGTCACCATCGGCGTGACATCACAAGCTGCCGATGCCGGCAAGGCGCAAAGCAGCAATGCTTTGACCACCGAGCAGGTCAATAAGGCAATCAAAGCACTCGGTATTGAGGCCAAAGATATCCAAACCAACAATTATTCGTTCCGCCCCAATTACCGCACGTCGGATAACCGCCGCCACGAAATCAGCGGCTATACGGTAAACAATTCCATCATTGTCATCGTCCGCGATATCAACAAGACCGGTAAGGTCATCGATGCCGCCTTAAATGCCGGTGCCAACGAAATCCATTCGCTGGACTTTGCCGCCAGCAATACGCAGGCAATCCGCAAGGAAGCGCTGACAAAGGCCGTGCAGGATGCGCGCGATAAGGCTGACATCTTGGCCCAAGGCCTTGGCAAACGCATCATCGGCATCAAGAACGTGTCCGAAAGCACCGGCTATCTCGAATCGCGCCGCTATGACAACGCCATGCTCGCCGCCTCCAAGACTGCCGCTGCCACGACAATTGAGCCGGGCATTTTGTCGCTCACGGCCCGCGTCCATATCGACTATATTCTCGAAAATTAATCGCAACATTTCTTTACAGTAAGGAGTTTTTTATCTCATGCAAGAACAAGCAGCCACAGCAGCCCGCCCGCGCAAACCGCGGCTGGCCGCTATCGAATATATCCGCGGAATCTCGATGATGGGAGTCATCGGCATCCATGTCGGGTCCCAGTATCTAAGCAATACTGCCGCCAACGTCGACCTCGTCGCCCTCTTTGAGGTCGCCACGCGCTTTAGCGTACCGATTTTCTTCTTCATTTCCGCGTTTGGCCTGTTCTACAATCTGGACCTTCATGCCCCGTTTGACTTCCGCTACTTTATGAAACGCCGGTTCAAGACGGTACTCGTTCCTTACCTCGTCTGGTCCATCTGTTATCTTTTGCATGATGGCTGGCTCTACGGCGTCGGCTTTCCCGACCCGCTGCACCTCCTCGTGCTGCTGTTCTTTGGCAATGCGAAGTATCAGCTTTACTTTCTCGTCATTTTGCTCTGGTTCTATCTGTTGATGCCGCTTTGGATTTGGATGGTACGGCGTGCCGGACTCGTAAGCCTCACGCTTTTACTGCTGGCGCAGATTGGTTTTGACTATTGGTCAAGTTTTTCCACGAGTTTCAATCTCTTCGTCTACGGACTGCCTGACACGTCAATCCTAAAACCGTTCCTTATGTACCGCCTGAACTACTGGGTTATGCACTATGTATTTATCTTTGTACTCGGCGGCTATCTGGCCGTGCATATCGATGCATTCATGGATTTTATGAAGAAACAACGCCTTGGCATCACGGCCTTTTTCTGGGCCAGCCTGGCATCGCTTCTTGCTTACTACTATCAGTTAATTGCCGTTGATGGCTATACGCCGCTCGAGGCCATCAATACCGCCCATCAGCTTTGTCCGGCCGGTATCTTCTACACCATCACAGCATCGCTATTCTTCTTTACGATATTCACCTATCAGAAGTATCCAGCCTTCCTCAATCCGCTGCTTCACCAGCTCGGCAAACATTCCTATTTTGCCTACCTGGCACATCCGATTGCGATTACGTATCTGGCAATGATGCTTCAGCACAGCGGACGTATTATGACCGCACCAATCGCCATCGCCTTCTACTTTGCCACGCTGGCGCTGGCCATGCTCGGCGCAATAATCTGCCGCAAAATCGGTGAGCAGCTGCCAATCCTCAACGAATTGACCATTGGCGTATATCCTAAGAAAAAATAATAAAAATGCCGCTGGCTCGTATTGCCCAGCGGCATTTTTCTATTTTCGCCCAAGGTCTAATGTGCTGATGTCCTTGCCACTGCTGTCCTTTACAAAAATCGGGCCCAGCCTTAGCTTCTTGTCCTTAATCTGCAATGCATCGGTCGCTACACTAAATCCTGCGAAGTCTATCCGAACATCATAGAACTGCAACTCGTGATAGGACTGGCGAAAAGCCCCCTTTATGCGCTTGATGGGAATCCTCCGATACCGCCCGTCCCCAGAAGTAAAAATCCCCGATGCAGTTGCTTCCTTGGCACTTCCTTTTGACGCAAATTGCATATCCACCATAACATTGCAGTACAAATGGCTGTGGGGCAAAGCCTGCGAGGCTTGCAACTCCCTGCCGACGGCATGAATCGTATAATAACGGGTATCAAGGTCATAGCTGCCTTCCGCCTCCAGCTTACCGCCATACACCTTGCCCGTAACATCCTTAAAATCAATTTTCTCGCCATCATAGCTTATATTCCCGTTAACCTCTTGGAAATAAAGCCCTGGAATATGGAGTTCTGCCATCTTCAGTTTTCCTTCTCCATGAATCGCATTGAGCGGACCGGTTAAATGACTATCCAGTGTCATTTTATCATGTACCTTTACCCCGACTCCCAGCGACGAAGGGTCTACCTCCACAAAGCTCAGCTGCAAATCTCCTATGGGCACTTCACTGTCCTGAAAATCCACCGTTCCCTTCAAATTCACATTGCTGCCAATCATCGTGCCGCCGAACCGCCCCGTATTAACCTCGACCTCCATGCGCTTAGCCGTATTAATCGCAGTCTTTACGTTTACCCCGGACAGCAAATAGTGACGGTCTTTGTAAAAGACCTCCAAACGGCAATCTTCAAGCTTTAACTCCATACGGATTTTCTTGCCCGAGCGGTCAAAATTTTTCCATTGCTTCGCCATTTTTTCGGCTCGTTTGCGGCGATGAAATTCGCCAATCCGTTTACGCTCCTCCTCACTTTTCCCCACCAGACTGACCTTTTGCTGCCAGTCTTCATCCGCAGTTTGTACCTTTTGCATATCCTTGGAATTGCGGACAAAATCCACCGTCATATCATCCGCCAGATGAATCGACACTTCCGCGTCTTTAAGCGTCAATTCCTGAAGTGTAGTCGATTTGATATTTCCCGTCACTACATCCCATAGACGCACATAAAAATGACCTTCCGGCACCCGCAGAATCAGCCTTCCCTCCACATCGTGCCACTCAAGTCCCGTAAAATCCACATCGCCGGTAACATGTGCGATGATTTTCTCCGCCGTGATTGTTCCCCGCAGCATATTTTGCTCTGCCATGGCTTGATTAAAAATCGCTGCCGCCCCACGGCTAAATATTTCCAGCACAATAAACACCGCCAGGGAAATCGTCACAACGGCTATCACCAGAGTCCTGCGCCAATGCATCCGAAGCCATTTGAGCATACGCGTCCCTCTCTTCTCCTTGCTTTCTTATCTCTTTATTCGCTTCTCCCCCTCGATAAACCTGCTGTTATCACGGCCAAGTAACCCCCAAGCAAGAAAAAAGTCTGTGAACACCTAACGTGCCACAGACTTTTGCCTGTCAAACAATCACCATATTCCCAAGATGCGCTGTACCAGAAGGCTGACCACCGTAATGCCAGCCCAGCAGCAGGCGCCGAGAAGAATTGGCTTGCCACCAGTTTTTATGAGTTTTACGACGTTGCTGTTAAGCCCAATTGCCGCCATCGCCATGACGATAAAGAACTTCGCCAATTCTTTAAGCGGCTGGAATACGTCTGCGCTTACGCCAAGGTTCAGACAAACCGTAGTAACAACGGCTGCCAGGACGAAGTATAAAATAAACATGGGAAAAGCGCGCTTAAGGCTGAACGTTTCAAGGGAACTTCCCTCATTCTGCGCGGCTTCCTTCTTGGCAACGAGCATAGCCAAGAGAAGTGTCACCGGGATAATCGCCAGCGCGCGCGTGAGTTTTACGGTAACAGCTTCATCGAGCGTCTGGGTGCCAAGCCCCCACATGCTGTCCCAGGTGGCAGCAGCCGCCGTAACCGAAGACGTATCGTTAATCGCCGTGCCCGCAAAGATACCGAAAGCCTCACCGGACGTCGTATCAAAGCCAATCATGTGCCCTAAAATCGGAAACAGCAGCGCCGCCATCGCATTAAACAAGAAAATAACCGATATCGACTGCGCAATCTCATTGCTGTCGGCTTTAACGACCGGCGCCGCGGCGGCAATCGCCGAACCACCGCAGATGGACGAGCCAACACCAATGAGTGCCGACGTGTTGCGCGAAATATCTAAGCCACGATGGAGTACCAAGGCCACCACCAGCGACGTCGTAATCGTGCTCACGATAATTGGCAGCGAAACGATTCCCGTCTGGACGATAACGCCAAGATTCATGCCAAAGCCGAGCAACACGACGGCCGACTGCAAAATGATTTTCGACGTCCAATTGATACCAGCCTGCGCCTTGCCATGTTCATGCCAAAAGAACGTGATGACCATGCCAAACAAAATGGCCAGCACCGCACCGCCAACCACAGGAAAAAGCTTTCCGAGCAGCCATGCTGGCAATGCAATAAGAAAACATACAAAAATACCAAATGAATTATTGCGTAAAAATAACATTACTATACCTCTCAAAACAGGCCCTTTATTTCAGCTGATAGAATGAATTATAAAAGGATTATTCGAAAATGTAAAATTATATGTTATGATATTGCTATAAGATATTCTTATCAACAATGAGGTATTCCCATGCTCGATTTTCGCATCAAAACATTTCTCTGCGTCTGTCAGACGATGAACTATACCAAGGCTGCCAAAGTCCTAAACATCACCCAGCCGGCAGTTTCGCAGCACATCCGTTATCTCGAAGATTATTATCAGATAAAAGCCTTTCGCTACGCCAATAAAAAACTCGAGCTTACCCCTGCAGGAAAGCTTCTCTATGAACGCTGTAAAACCATGGAAAACGACGAAGTCGCGCTTAGTGCCGAGCTCTTAAGCCAGCAGTCCGGCATCCGCACATTGTCGCTCGGCGTTACGATGACCGTTGGCGAATATGCCATCGTCGCCCCGCTGGCCGCCTATCAACTGGCCCATCCGGGCATCAACATCCGGCTTCGCTTTGGCAACACCAAAGAACTGTTGCAACAGCTGACCGAGGGCCGCATCCAGCTGGCACTCGTCGAAGGCTATTTCCCGCCCCAGGATTATTTCTGCCAGCCCTACAGCACCGAAGACTATATTGGCGTCTGTGCGAGCTCCCACAAATTTGCTTGCGGCCAGCCAACAACTTTTCACGATTTGCTTGGCGAACGGCTGCTGCTGCGCGAAAAAGGGTCCGGCACCCGCGAAATTCTCGAACGCAATCTGGCTTTGCACGGCCTGCGTTCCGAAGACTTCATCCACAATATGGAAGTCGAAAACATGCATACCATCATCGGCCTGCTTACGCACGACTGCGGAATTTCCTTCCTGTATCGCCGCGCAGTGGAAGCGGAACTGGCCAGCGGCGTCTTGCGGCCAATTCCGCTAAAAGGCTTTGCCATGCAGCACGACTTTACCTTTATCTGGGAAAAGGGCAGCATCTACACCGCCCAATATCAGCAAATCTGCCAAGAACTCAGCGGAATCTGACAAGTCAGAAACTGCCCGAAGGAGATGACCTGCTTTGACAAAACGAAAAAAAGGACTCATCATGGTATGCCTCGGGGCATCCATGTGGGGCGGCAGTGGCGTAGCCGGACAATATCTGCTGCAGGATTGCGGCTTTTCTACGGTCTGGCTCGTCGTTTCCCGCATGCTCTTGGCCGGCTGCCTGTTTCTGCTTATCGATTTTGCCCTGTATCGGCAAAATGTTTTTTCTATCTGGAAAAACAAACAAGATGCCCGCGATGTGCTGCTGTTTGCCATCTTCGGCATGCTAGCCGTGCAATATACGTATTTTGCCTGCATCCAGCATGGCAATGCCGCCGCCGCCACCATCCTGCAATACCTTATGCCGGTAATTATCATTGGCTATACCTCGCTGGCCACCCATAAGTTCCCGCCTGGCCGCGAACTGCTCTGTGTCGTTATGGCGATTGGCGGTACGTTCCTGCTGGTCACCCATGGACGGCTCGACACGCTTTCCATTCCGCTTGCCGCCCTGCTATGGGGCCTCGGGTCTGCTTTTGCGGCCGCCTTTTATACCACTCAGCCCAAGCGGCTCATCCGCAAATGGCGCGCCACGCTGATTACCGGCTGGGGCATGCTGCTGGGCGGACTGGCACTGATGCCCGTCTGCCCTCCCTGGCAGTTCAGTGGCACCTGGAGCAGTGCCGCCGCCATCACCTACGCGTATATCATTATCTTCGGCACCGTCATCGCCTTTGGCTGTTACCTCGGCAGCATCAAATACATTTCCCCTACCGAAACGAGTCTCCTGGGCTCCATTGAACCACTGTCGGCCATCGTCTTCTCTATCCTCTTTCTCCACGCCAGCTTTGCCCCCATGGACTATCTCGGCACCGCCTTAATCCTCAGCACCGTTTTTGTGCTGGCAAAAAAATAACTTCATTTGACATAAAAAATTGACCGGTCAAAACGACCGGTCAATTTCGTCTAGCCAACACTTTTTATAATGGTCAAAGGTCCGCACTTCGATATGGTCTGGATAGAGATATATCGAATTTGTCGTTATCTTCTTTTTGTCCATGCAGTCATTGTGAATGTTGCAGGTATGCTCGTTATAGTAATTGATTTCGTTATTGGCAAAGCTGGAATTATGGCAGGACGTATGCGTATGACCCGATACCCATAACTTGACTTGGGGATTTTCCGCGAGAATGGCGTCGATTTTATCCGCTGGCATCGCAATCGACCGCTCAGTATTGACAGACTTATGGTACGTCAGCAGCGTATGATTCAGCGGCCCATGGAAAAAGACCAACGTCGTCTTGTCGCGATGTGCCGCCAGTTCCTGCTCGAACCAGGCAAGCTGCATTTCTCCGAGCTGTGTTGGCAACGGGCCTTCGGTCGACAGGAAAATCAGATGATACCCGCCGAGGTCTTTGGCATACCAGCGCTCCGGCAGCTGCCAAAAGCTGGCAAAAGCAGCCAGTTTCTGCTGGCGAACTTCGGGGCTGGCTGGTTTAATCCTGCCATTAGCCGAGAGTTCATCTTCATAAAGAAATTCATGGTTGCCGTTAATCACCCAAAGTTCTTTTTTCAATTTACCGAAGAACGACTGGATGTACTCGTATTCTGACTTTACGCCCCGCTGTTCGACAATGTCGCCGACTACGGCAACGGCCGTCACATCGTCCCAGCTGTTGATGTCGGCAATCACGTCATTCTTTGCCGCCAGAATCGCCTGCCGGACATTACTATCGGGATGTTTGGCCACCCGCACCGGCAGATGTGGGTCCCCGAGCACCACAATCCGATAATAATCCTTCCCGGTTGCCCCCAACAATTTTTGCCAGCCGCCCACAGCCAAGGCACCAAGTCCAATAAATAAACCACGGATAAACGAACGCCGGTTTAACATAGTATCGCTTCCTCTGCTAAAAATATATCGCTACTACGAAATATTTACTCACAATGTATTATTTTCAACGCCGAACCATTTTGCCTCATCATCCCATTTAAAACAAAGCTTTCCATAACCTTCATAGGTTTTTTGATAATTTTGACCTACATATCCATAGCGTGTTACGCAATAATTGCAAATAATTTCATCGCCTTCGACTTTTATATTTTGCATGCGAACCTCGCGTTTGTTCGCATAATATCTGCCGATTATGTCGTAGGTGTCGAAATATTTTACATAACTTCCATCACTGCGCTTGCCAATCAGAGTATAGGTTATGCCTGTAACATCTCCTGCATCTTCATTAACCAGCAAGTACATTTTCTCATCAGTATCCGTTTTTATGCAATTAATATTTGTTGCGCAAGTTACTGTTATATCGATGGTATTATTAACATCCTTACCGCCAATCTTCGACACAAAGCTATTGTTTCGATTAGGCAGATAGGATGCTCTTCCGTCCCGCGCATCATAATGAACGTAAATGCAATCCTCTCCATTGCCAAAACAGGCCACGCCTTTATCAAATATTTTACTGCCATTACCAGTTCGCAATGACGGATAAGACATCAGGTATCTCACATTCTTGAACGGGACACCTTCATGCGTTGTCGCCCCCTTGACTTCATACCATCCCATAGGAGGTAAAGATATCTTTCCTATTTTTTGCGGTGCCTGCATCGTCATCGCACTGCAAACACTTGTAATCATAATTGTCCCCATCGTCAAACCTGCCATCAATCCTTTTTTCATCAAATCCCCTTCTCTCTAAAAATCTCCCCATAAAGCAACAGCCTTCCCTAAGGGAAGGCCGTTTTATTCTAATTCTATTGTATTACATTTTCGCAATCTTATGCAAGGTCTCGATGATAAGGTCTACCTGTGGTTTTACCGTTTCAAGCAGCAGGCGCTCGTTCGGGCTGTGGATATCGATGGTGGTGACACCAATCGATACCATGTCGAGGTTCGGGTTCTTGAGGAAGTGCCAGCCGCACTCGAGGCCTGCATGAATCGTTTCGACTTTCATGTCTTTGCCATTCTGTGCTTTAAAGGTCTCGGCCATGATTTTAGCGAGCTTGCTGTCCTTGTTTTCCTTCCAGCCCGGCGACTGCGTGCCGATGTGGGCCGTAAAGCCCGTAAGAGCGGCCCATTCTTCGGTCATGAAGCGGAATTCGTTAAGTTTCTGGTCGACAGCCGAACGCGGGAAGTACGCGATGTTCACTTCATCCCCGTCCATCGAAACAACGCCGAGGTTTGCCGACGTCTCGACAAGGCCTGGGATGACCGTCGACATCGCAAATACGCCCGTGTGGAGAATCGTCAGCAGGCGGATAAAGTCAGTCGTAAAGTCAGCCGTCAGTACCTGCTGCGGCGTCTCAACGCTCGTCAGAACGAACGAGACATTCGGGTCAACAGCGCCGTACATCTTGAGATAGTTTTCCTTCTGCTCTTCAAGGACGGCCTCGATAGCTGACTTGTCAAGGTCAGACGCGATTACCATCTTGGCATCGTTCGGGATGGCGTTGCGTGCCTTGCCGCCCGTAAAGGACGCGAGCTCAACGCTGCCTTTTTCCTGCAGGGCTGCCAGCGCGAAAGCCAGCGTGCGAATGGCATTGCCGCGGCCATCGCCGATGCGCTCGCCCGAGTGGCCGCCGAGAAGTCCTTTAACCTCAATCTGCCAGCCATTCGGCTGCGTTGCTTTTTGACAAGTCAATTTACGCGAAAAGTCAAGATTGACACTTCCGGCACTGCCAACGGTCAACTCATCATAGTTTTCCGAATCGCAGTTGATGAGGTAGCTGGCATCTTTTAGATGCTCGGCACCGAGGTTAATGGCGCCCGTCATGCCCTGCTCCTCGTCCACCGTGACAATCATGCGCAGCGGACCATGGTCTTTGGCGTTTTTCATGATATACATAGCCTCAGCCACGCCGATGCCGTCATCGGCGCCCAGGCTCGTGCCCTCAGCCTCAAGGTATTTCTCGCCGCGTACGAGCTTAATCGGGTCTTTGAGCGGGTCATAGGCATAGCCTTCCTCGGCAACGCAGACCATGTCCATGTGGCCCTGCAGAATCGTCAGCGGGGCATTTTCATAGCCTTTGCTGGCCGGTTTATCGGCAATGATGTTGTTCTTCTCGTCCTGCACTACCGTAAAGCCAGCGTCGGTCAGATACTTCTTGAGGAAGTCGCTGACAGCCTGCTCATGGCCGGATTTGCGCGGAATCGCAGCCAATTTCTCAAATTCACTCAGTACGCCTTCCAAAATCTCATTGTTCTGTTCCATAGGAATCCCTCACTCATTCATATATCATATGTAATAGTAAACATAAAAATAAAACCAGGCAGTCAAAATGTCTGCCTGGTCTCATCATCAACAATGCAATACGGGCAAATCAATCCGTCAACGCGACCGTCATGGCCTCCGTTACATCTACCCCCTGCGGCACATAAAGAACAATTTTGCCGGAGATGCGTTTCGCACAGCCGTCCAGAACGTAGCAGGTACCATTGACGAAATCACAAATACGGCGCTGCTCAGCATCTTCTACCTTCTCGTAGTTTACGACACAAGCCTTGCCTGCTTTCAAATCATCCGAAATAGCAGCAACCTGATCAAAGGTGCTCGGTGCATAAATCTGCACTTTCAAAGCCGGCGTTTTCGTCGTATGAACCGTCAACTGCGGACGACTCGACTCACGATGCTGGTAAGATCCAGTCTGATAGCCCGAACGGTCAAACTGAACCGTGCCACCATTGGATACCTTCAGTTCCTCACTGTAGCTCTGAGCTGCCGGTGCTTCCTTCACGGATGAAGTTTTCTTTACCTCAGCGTAATCTTCCTCAATTTCGCCGAAGTCCTCAATCGGCATCAGAATATCTCTAAGTTTAGAGAATTTCTCTTCAAAAATAGCGCCTACGCCCATATCATCTCGTCCTTCCAATAAAAAGCTTTCATTAATTCACACGAATTAGACGCGTCCTTGCGGGGACTTATCCATGTTATCAACATAATTCACAATTCAACTATCAACATGATAACATACTTCGCGAGCAAATGCAAAAGTCCTGCTGAAAAAAATTATATTTTTCCAGCAGGACTTATAAATTGTAACTATTTTATTTTAAGAATTAGCCTTTACGAGCGTTCTTGGCGTTGCGGCCACGAATCGTGCGGTCCAGGATGGACTTGCGCAGACGAACGTGCTCCGGCGTAACCTCAACGAGCTCATCGCTGTTGATGTACTCGATAGCCTGCTCGAGCGACAGGATGCGCGGCGGCGTGATGCGGATAGCTTCATCCGAGGAAGACGTACGCATATTGGAAACGTTCTTCTTCTTGCACGGGTTGATGTCGATATCGTTCTCGCGGGAGTTCTCACCGACAATCATGCCCTCATATACTGCCTCGCCCGGTCCGACAAACATCGTACCGCGATCCTGCAGCGTGAAGATACCATAACCAGTCGTCTCGCCCTGCTCGAAAGCAACGAGGGAACCGCGCGTACGGCCCGGGATATCGCCTTTGTACGGTGCATAGCCATGGAAGACATGGTTCATGATACCGTTGCCCTTCGTGCTCGTGAGGAGCTCGGAACGGAAACCAATCAGGCCGCGGGCCGGAATCGTGAACTCGAGACGCATGTAACCAGCCGTCTCCGTCATGTTGACGAGCTCAGCCTTACGCGTGCCAAGGCCTTCCATAACAGCGCCCATGAACTCCTGCGGTACCTCGACCGTCAGGTTCTCGATCGGCTCGCAGAGCTGGCCGTTGATGGTCTTGTAAACAACTTCCGGTTTACCGACCTGCAACTCATAGCCCTCGCGGCGCATCGTCTCGATGAGAATGGACAGGTGCAGCTCACCACGGCCGGAAACCTTGAATACATCGGCCGAATCCGTTTCCTCAACCTTCATGGCAACGTTTGTCTCGATTTCCTTGAACAGACGGTCACGCAGGTGACGGGACGTAACGAACTCACCTTCACGGCCAGCGAACGGGCTCGTGTTGACACCGAACGTCATGGACAGCGTCGGCTCATCGATGTTGATCGTCGGCAGAGCCTCCGGATTTTCTGCATCGGCAACCGTGTAGCCGATGGAAACATCGCCAAGGCCCGTCAGAGCGACGATGTCGCCCATGCTGGCCGACCCAGTCTCAACGCGTTTGAGGCCCTGATAAACGAATACTTTACCGATTTTAGCTTTGACCGTCTGGTCGCCATTGATGAGGACGACGTTCTGGTTCGTCTTAGCCGTACCGCGGATGATGCGGCCGATAGCAACGCGGCCAACGAAGGAGTCAGACTCGAGCGTCGTAACCATCATCTGGAGCGGAGCCTCCGGGTCGCCTTTCGGTGCCGGAATCTCTTTGACAATCGTCTCCATCAGCGGTTTGAGGTCAGCGTTGTCGTCTTCCATCTTGTACTTTGCTACACCATCACGAGCCGTAGCGTAGATAACCGGGAAGTCGAGCTGATCATCGTCAGCATCAAGTTCCATGAAGAGCTCGAGAACTTCGTCATAGACATCGTCTACGCGCTGGTTCGGCTTATCAATCTTGTTGATGACAACAATCGGTTTAAGTCCCTGCTCCAGTGCCTTGCGCAGAACGTATTTCGTCTGCGGCATCGGGCCCTCGAAAGCATCGACGAGCAGAACAACGCCATCGACCATGTTGAGGACACGCTCAACCTCGCCGCCGAAGTCCGCATGGCCCGGGGTGTCGACGATGTTGATTTTGATGTCGTTGTACATGATTGCCGTGTTCTTGGACAGAATCGTGATACCGCGCTCACGCTCGATATCGCCGGAGTCCATAACGCGCTCAGCGACCTGCTCGTTGGAACGGAAAACGTGACTCTGCTTGAGCATTGCATCGACCAGCGTCGTCTTACCATGGTCGACGTGGGCAATAATTGCAATGTTTCTCAGCTTCTCGTTAGTCATCATACTCATTCTGTGTAATCTGCCTCCTAATAAACAAAATGGATACGCGTTGGTATCCATAAAACTCAAGATATACACTACTTATATATAAAGTAACCATATAAATTCTAGTATAGACCTGTTGGCTTGTCAATCTTTTTTTAAGGAAACGCCTTTTCCCCCATCAACTGAGAGAAAAGGCGTTTCTATCAATAGCGAATCCGTTAGATTCCTGCTTCTTTTTTCAGCGCATCGGCCTTGTCCGTGTGTTCCCACGGCAGGTCGACATCCGTGCGGCCAAAGTGGCCATAAGCAGCCGTCTGCTTGTAAATCGGGCGGCGCAGGTCGAGCATCTTGATGATGCCAGCCGGACGCAGGTCGAAGTTGTGGCTTACGATTTCTTCAATCTTCTCCTCGTCCACCTTATTCGTGCCAAACGTGTCAATCATAATCGAAACCGGATAAGCTACGCCGATAGCATAGGCGAGCTGAACTTCGCACTTGTCGGCAAGGCCAGCGGCAACGATGTTCTTGGCAACATAGCGGGCTGCATAAGCCGCACTGCGGTCAACCTTCGTGGGGTCTTTGCCCGAGAAAGCGCCGCCGCCATGGCGAGCCCAGCCACCATAGGTGTCGACGATAATCTTACGGCCCGTGAGGCCCGAGTCACCCTGCGGGCCGCCGATGACGAATTTGCCCGTCGGGTTGATGAAGATTTTCGTATCGTCTTTAAGGAGCTCAGCCGGAACGACCGGTTTGATGACGTGCTCGATGAGGTCCTTGCGAATCTGCTCGAGCGTTACTTCCTCATCATGCTGCGTCGAGATAACGATAGTCTCAACGGCAACAGCTTTGCCGTCTTCATAGGCAATCGTGACCTGCGTCTTGCCGTCCGGACGCAGATACGGCAGCGTGCCGTTCTTGCGGACCTCGGTCAGGCGGCGGGCCAGACGATGTGCCAGCGCAATCGGCAGCGGCATGAATTCCGGCGTTTCGTTCGTCGCATAGCCGAACATCATGCCCTGGTCGCCAGCACCGATAGCATCTTCAGCAGCCATCTCACCCTCGCGGGACTCAATGGCCTCGTTGACGCCCTGGGCGATATCCGGCGACTGCTCATCAAGCGATACGAGAATGCCGCAGGTAGCAGCATCAAAGCCGTATTTAGCGCGCGTATAGCCGATTTCCTTTACCGTATCGCGGATGATTTTCGGAATGTCGACATAGCACTTCGTCGAAATCTCACCGACGACATGAACCTGTCCCGTCGTTACCATCGTCTCGCAGGCAACGCGTCCCATCGGATCCTCGGCCAGAATGGCATCGAGGATGCTGTCGGAAATCTGGTCCGCCATCTTATCCGGATGACCTTCGGTAACCGACTCCGAAGTAAAAAGCATACGTTTCTTACTCATTAAATCTACCTCCCTAGTAGTTTCTTAAATCTATGCTGAATATCCTCACACGTCCCGATTCATAAGAAAAAGCCCTCGTTAAAACGAGAGCTTATATTTCTTAACTCTCATCTTATAGGTTAAACCTAAAGGAATTGGCACCGTTTTGACTTGCATCAATGGTTGCCGCAGTTTCATCGGGCCATTCCCTCCACTGCTCTGGATGAGTTCCTATTCAGCTTTATTATCTTCATCATACGATACCCAGGCCATAATGTCAAGGTAATTTTATGAACTGCATTCATAATTCTCATCTATCGCAACCATTAACCGTGCCTTAGACTTTGAATTTCTCCACTTCCGTTTGCAGCGTCTTGGCCATTTCGGCAAGCTGCTCACTGTTGGTATTCATTTCATGCACCGATGCCGTCTGCTCTTCGGTTGCGGCCGATACCGTCTCGCAGTTTGCTACGACACTGCGGCTCATATCCTCGATGTCGTGGATAGCCGTCTGGCAGCTGTCCGCATTATCGGTAGCCTCCTTCGAAGCATCGGCAATCTGCTGGGAACGGCTGGCGATTTTTTCGACCAAGGTCACGATATCGTTAAACTCGCGGCCAGTCTCCTCCACACTGTCTTTAGCCGTGACGAGATTATCGGTACCCTCGTGCATGCTGTCAACAGCCTGCTGGGTATCCCGCTGAATCTGGCCAATGAGCTCGGCAATCTGGCTGGCTGCTTCTTCCGATTGGGCGGCAAGTTTGCGGATTTCCTCAGCGACTACGGCGAAGCCGCGGCCGGCATCGCCAGCGCGGGCTGCCTCGATGGCCGCGTTGAGGGCCAACAGATTCGTCTGTTCGGCAATGCCCGAAATCGTATCGGTAATGCGTCCAATCGTATCCGAACGCTCGCCGAGATTGTTGACCATACGGGCCGACTCGCCCACGACTTCACTGAGGCGAGCCATCTCTTTGACCGTACGCGTGACTACGGCATTACCATTCTGGGCTTTTTCGGTAGCCTGCTTGGTCTCAACGGCCGCCCGGCGGGCGTTGTGGGCCATACCGCCAATCTTTTCCATCAGCACATCCATGGATTTGGATGCATCATCAACGGCCAAAAGCTGCTTATTGGAGGCAGTGGCTACATCGGTAATGGACTCTGCCACCTGCTGACTGGCAGCCGCTGACTGGGCCGTCATCTCATTGAGGTTTGCCGCATCAGAAGCAACATGTTCCGATGACGTGCGGATGGCCCCCATAAGGGTTCGCATATTACCACCTAAGACCTTGAGAATTTCAATCATCTGCCCGATTTCATCTTCCCGCTGGGCATATTCGGCCTTTACCGATTCCTGGCGATAATCCCCCTTGGCAAATTTCTGCAGACGTCCCGTCACGAAACTGATGGGGTCGCCAAAATTCCGGGCCAGCTTGGCGCCAAGCAGCGCCATGATAACCGATACGACCAAAATGATAAGCGAGGACATGAGAATTTTATGATAGAGTGCCTTGGTATTTTCCTCGATGTACTTATTTACCTCAGCGTCGATGTAATCGACCCAGGAACCCGTACCGATAATCCACTGATACGGTTTAAATTCCAATACATAATTGCGTTTGGGAAGCGACTGGGACTCGCCCGGTTTCGGATAGGAAAAATCTACGAAACCGCCGCCGTCCTTCTGGCCTTCCTTGAGCATGTTTTCCATATACGGCACGCCATTGGGGTCCTTTTCACCGCGGCGCATCTTGCCCTCGGCGTTGCGGTTGCCTGCATGCACCACGCAAATTCCCGTGTTCTTTTCATCGGCAAAGAAATAGCCTTTCCCCTCATCGTAACGAACCGAACGAATCACGTCCTTCGCCAAATTTTTTGCCTGTTCTTCCGTCAATTCCCCCGACTGCTGGCGGGCGTAGATGCCGTTGAGTGACGAAACAATGCCTTCCGTCTGTAACTTTAACTCGCGGTCGTAATGTTCCGATAGTTCCTGCCGATATTGATTTACGAGTTTTTCATTATCCGAAATCGTCGTGTAAATGAAATAGCCGCCTACCGCCAGAGTAGCCGTTACACTGACCAGCACGAACAGTGCCGTCAATTTACCCCGAACGGATTTCATAAAAAACATAGTTTTCCCTCCCTTACGCTTCCGAAACTCACTCCCTTATAAATTGAAAGATTCGTCTAATTGCGACATATTCCTGCCTATAACCGAAAAAAGTTTCGCTGTAACGGATTAACGACGTGCCTCCCACACAACGCGTGCTTCATAGGGCTGCAAGAATCCTTCCTTATGTACGTCATAATTGGAAATCAACTCCTCACAGGAATCGGCTGCAAACAGCGGGCATGCTGCCTCCCTGTCGGTCCAGTTTGCCGCTACCGTCAAAACCTGGCCATCCATAAGCCGCTGGTAGGCATAAATCTCCTCACTATCCTCCAGCAGTGGCTTAAACCTGCCATAAACGATGATGGGCAAGGTATGCCGAAGTTCAATCAAACGCTGATAATAATAAAAGACCGACTCTTTATCTGCCAGCGCCTGCTCGACGTTGATGCCCGTATAATTGGGATTCACCGCCAGCCATGGCTTCCCGGTCGTAAAGCCTGCATTCGGCGTATCATCCCATTGCATCGGTGTGCGTGCATTGTCTCGGGCCACACAGTCAAAACATTTCAGCAAGGTTTTCCCATCGATGAGTTTTTGCTCAACCACCAGCTGTTGCCAAGCATTCTTCTCCTCGATATCCGCACAATCGTCGACAGAGGAAAAATGACGATTGGTCATACCGATTTCCTCTCCCTGATAGATATAGGGCGTTCCCTTTTGCAGATGAAGGACGGTGGCCAGCATTTTTGCCGACTTCACGCGCCATTTCTCCGAATCGTTGCCAAATCTCGATACCACCCGCGGCTGGTCGTGATTATCCCAGTAAAGACTCCCCCATGCTTTTCCCTCCAGTTCAAGCTGCCATTTATTCAGGATTTTGCGAACATAGGCGAGCTTGGGTGGTGTATACGTCCATTTGCCAAAGACAGCGTCTGAGTTGGCTGCCCCATCGGTATGTTCAAAGTGAAAGACCATCCCGAGCTCCGTTCCTTCGCTGTTGGCATATTTCTTTGCTTCCTCTACGGTAACACCAGCCGTCTCTCCCACCGTCAGCAAATCGTATCGGGAAAGGACACGCCGATTCATTTCCTGCAGGTATTCATGGACCCGCGGCCCATTGCAGACATAGGAAAACATATCGCTATACCCATCGGCATTTAAAGGTCCCTCGGGAAACGACTGGTCTTTGCTGATCATCGAAATGACATCCATGCGGAAGCCATCGATGCCCTTCTGGCACCACCAGTCCATGAGGTCGAAGACTTCCTCACGGACTTTTGGATTTTCCCAATTTAAATCTGGCTGCTTACGACTGAAGCAGTGAAGGTAATACTGACCAGTCAAATCATCATACTGCCAGGCAGAACCGCTAAAACAGGATTCCCAGTGATTGGGCGCCTCGCCATTTACTCCTGGGTCTTTCCAGATATAATAGTCGCGGAATGGATTGTCTTTGCCCTTGCGGCTTTCGATAAACCACGGATGTTCATCGGACGTGTGATTGACCACCAAATCCATCACAATGCGGATGTTTCGCCGATGGGCTTCGGCCAGCAGCCGGTCAAAATCTTCCATGGTGCCAAATTCGGCCATGATGTTCCGGTAATCGGAAATATCATATCCGTTGTCGTCGTTCGGTGACTCATAAACCGGCGAGAGCCAGATTACATCGATGCCAAGCTTTGCCAGATAATCCAAATGCTCCGTAATCCCGTTCAAATCGCCAATGCCATCACCATTACTATCGGCAAAGGACCGCGGATAAATCTGATAAATAACGGCTTCTTTCCACCATGCATGCTTCTCAGGGCTCATAGAACCTACCTCCCACCAATCGATTCTTTTCTATCTCTTTTACTATTCCTCTTAACTGTGATGACTTCCTGTGAACGCTGGTACAAGATACGGATACTGGTACAAAATCCGGTAACCGGTACATATAGCAAAAACGAGCCTTGGAATATCTCAAGACTCGTTTTCTTAACCTTCTTAGCTGAGCAGCAAACTATCGCTATTCAATTCACTGCCAGCTGCCTTTTCAAACATTGCCAGCAAATCCTTAATACCAAGATTCTTTTTCTTCTCGCTATCAATATCAAAAAGAATATGCCCCTCATACATCATGATGAGCCGGTTGCCATACTTAAGCGCATCGCGCATGTTATGCGTAATCATCAATGTCGTGAGTTTTTGCTGTTTGATGATTTTATCCGTAAGCAACAAAACTTTTTCGGCTGTTTTCGGGTCGAGCGCTGCCGTATGTTCATCGAGCAGCAATAGTTTTGGCTGTGCCATCGTCGCCATGAGCAGCGTGAGCGCCTGCCGCTGTCCCCCGGAAAGCAAGCCTACTTTTGATTCCAGCCGGTCTTCCAATCCCAGGTTCAAGCCCATTAACAATTCCCGGAAATGCTGCCGGCTGTCTGCCGAAGAACTCCATTTAAGCGTCGGCGATTTGCCGCGTCTGGCAGCAATTGCCAGATTCTCTTCAATCATCATGCCAGCAGCCGTTCCCATCATCGGGTCCTGGAATACCCGGCCAATGTATTTTGCCCGTTTGTGCTCCGGCCATTTGGTGATATCCGTTCCGTCGATAGTGATACGACCCTCATCTACGGGATAGGTCCCCGCAATGGAATTCATCAGCGTCGATTTACCGGCGCCATTGCCGCCGATAACGGTAACAAAATCTCCTGGTGCAAGATGGAGACTCACGTTATGCAGTGCCAGCTTTTCGGTGATTGTTCCAGGATTGAATGTCTTCGATATGTTTTCGATATGAAGCATCTCAGCGGCCTCCTTTCCTGATTTTATTCCAACGCGCCTGCAAAAGTGGCATTGAAAGTGCCAGCGCCACTAGAATTGCCGTGAAGAGTTTCAAATCATTGGGTGGCATTCCCATCTGTAGCACGATGGCAATGACGGCACGATAGACTATCGATCCCAGAATAACGGAAATTAGGCAGTTCTTGAAACTGCGCGTACCAAAGAGGACCTCACCGATGATAACCGACGCCAGACCGATAACGATGGTGCCAACGCCCATGCCGACATCGGCAAACCCATTGCTCTGGGCCACAAGCGCCCCCGAAATTGCCACGAGGCCATTGGAAAGCAGCAGGCCGAGCACTACCATGTTGTCCGTGTTGATACCGTTAGCGCGAATCATATGCGGATTAAAACCCGTAGCCCGGACCGCTGTACCTAGTTCCGTGCCAAAGAACCAGTAGTTCAGCAGGGCAACGACCAAGACGATGACCGCACCGATGACGAGCGTCGTCATCATTTTGTCCATGCCCAGATTCCAAATCGTAAAAATCGTATCCTGCTGCAATAGCGGCAGATTGGCCTTGCCCATAATGCGCAGGTTTACCGAATAAAGCGCAATCATCGTCAGGATTCCGGCGAGCAGTGCCGGAATCTTAAACTTCGTGCAAAGAATGCCCGTGACAACGCCCGCGAGCATTCCGGCCACACAGGCGGCAACAATAGCCACGAGCGGATGACTGCCCGCGACAATAAGCGTGGCAGCCGTTGCCGCCCCGAGCGGAAAACTGCCCTCAACCGTCAAATCGGCGATGTCGAGCACGCGAAAGGTCAGATAAACACCAATTGCCAGCAATGCCCAGAGCAGGCCTTGTGAGACTGTAGCGATTACTAAATCCATAGTTGCATCTCCTATTATATGACAAAGGAGCGCAGCGAATGCGGCAGCATCCGGAACGCCCCTTTGCGTCAATCCCTGCTTATTCTACAACTTCAGCGCCGTTCAACACATCCGCAGGAATCGTGATGCCAAGTGCGGCCGCATTCTTTTTGTTGATGACGACTTTGAGGTCCTGCGCGGTCTGGATTGGCATCTCGGCTGGTTTCGCCTTGCCCTCCAATACATCGGCAGCCATGTGTCCCGTCTGTACGCCTAATTTGTAATAATCGATACCATACGTAGCCAAGCCGCCTGCCTTGACCATATTCGGCTCGCCGCAGAATACCGGTTTCTTGGCCGCATCCGTGATTGCTACGAGATTCGGCATTGCCGATGCGAGAATATTATCCGTCGGCACGTAGAAAGCGTCGACCTCACCGGCCAGGCTCTGAGCCGCTTGCTGAATATCGTTGACCGTGGAAATCGTAGCGATTTTCACCGTGAGTCCCTTCGACTCGGCATAATCTTTCATGGCCTTTACCTGAACTTCCGAATTTACCTCACTGGAACAATAGATGGTTCCAATCGTTTTAGCATTCGGGCAAATCTTCATGAGCAAATCAATCTGTTCCTTGATGGGGTTCATGTCACTAGTTCCCGACACATTAGTCCCCGGACGGTCATTGTTCGACACCAGTTTTGCTCCCACATAGTCCGTGATGGCTGTGCCCAGGATGGGAATATCCTTCGTGGCATTGGCAATGGTCTGTGCAGCCGGCGTGGCAATCGCACAAATCAAATCCATCTTGCCACTGACAAACCGCTGCGCGATATTCTGCAGATTGGACTGATCTGCCTGCGCATTCTGCTGATCAAAGGTCACGTTCTTTCCTTCCTCGAATCCACGCTCCTTTAACCCGTCGACAAAGCCCTTATTGGCGGCATCCAAAGCACTATGCTCTACGAGCTGGACCACGCCAATCTTATAGGTCTTATTGCCCGCCGACTGCTCCGAACCACAGCCAGCCATAGCACCAGCTGCCAGCATCGTCGCAATCCCCAGGGCCAACACTTTTGCTTTTCTTGACAATTTCATATAATCCCCACCCTCAAAAAAAAATGTAACACTGTACAATAACAAATATTATTATACAGTGTTACATAAATAAAGTCTAGTTTTGTTTTCGTTGAGCAGACATCTGTTGTGAGTTATTCAAGACAGTCGCAACATGATCGAGAATAATCCCAGCCAACTCTTTTTTGCTCATGAGCGGATATGCCGTCATCTTTCCTGACCGGTCAATGAGTTTGATGCGGTTGGTATCAACGCCAAAGCCTGCATCTGCCTCCGATACGTCATTCGCTACGATAAAGTCAAGATTCTTTTTGGAAAGTTTCCTGCGCGCATATTCCTCGACCTGACAAGTCTCAGCCGCAAAGCCAACAAGCACTTGATGCTCCTTTTTCTGACCGAGCTCCAGTAAAATGTCGGGATTGCGCACAAACTTCAGCGTCAAATCCTCATCGCTCTTTTTGATTTTCTGGTCCGCCACCACAGCTGGGCGATAGTCCGCCACCGCCGCCGACTTGATGACAGCCGCTGCCGTCGGGAATTCCCGCAAAACAGCCTCACGCATTTGCCGAGCCGTCTCGATGCGAATGACACGAACTCCCACGGGATCTGCCAGCGCCGATGGTCCCGAAACCAGCACGACGTCCGCACCACGACGCGCAGCTTCTGCTGCCACGGCATACCCCATGCGTCCCGTCGATCGGTTGCCGATATAGCGCACGGGGTCAAGTGGCTCAATCGTGCCGCCAGCTGTGACCAGGATTTTTTGACCGGTCAAAGTTTGACTTGTCAATTTCTGACTTGTCAACGCTTCCCTTACGATGCCCACGATGTCCACGGGCTCTGGCAGACGGCCCTTGCCGCTCGTGCCGCAGGCAAGATGCCCTGCGGCCGGCTCGATGATATGAAAGCCGCGTGACTTGAGCTCTGCGATATTTCGCTGCGTGATGGGATTTTCATACATATTTGTATTCATCGCGGGCGCCATATAAACAGGTGCCTTCGTCGCCAGAATCGTCGTCGAGAGCATATCGTCAGCGATGCCAACTGCCGCTTTGGCGATGATGTTGGCCGTTGCCGGCGCAATAAGCATAAGGTCTGCCAGCTGCGCCAGGGCGATATGTTCCACATTGAAATGCGTGACTTTTTCCCACATGTCAGACACCACGGGCTGTCCGCTAATCTCTCGGAAGGTCAGTTCCGTCACGAACTGCGTGGACTCTTTGGTCATGATGACATGAACCTCGGCCCCTGCCTTGCGCAGGCGGCTGACAATCTCTACGGCCTTGTAAGCGGCAATCCCGCCCGTTACGCCCAGGACAATCTTTTTACCTGCGAGCTCCATAGCTTAGAGGTCCGCTTTCGAAATGCGGTAGTTGATTTTGCCTTCGGCAATCTCTTCGAGCGCATTGGTAACATTTTTCGTCGATTTGGATTTGAGCTCTTTGAGCTCCTCGCCGTCAAGCAGCTGACGGGCGCGTTTGGAGGCGCAGACAACGAGACCGTAACGGCTGTCGACCTGGCTCATCAAAGTATCCGTAGACGGATTTACCATGCTCATCTCTGGATTGTTATTTGCTTTCATTACTGTTCCAACTCCTCAAATATATCGTAATTCTTGTCGACACGGCAGTGCTCCGCCACCATGATGCTCTTAATCCGCTCCACAGCGCGTTTTACCGTGTCATTTACTACCACATAGCCGTACTTGCGGCCGATAGCGATTTCCTCTTTGGCTGCGCCTAAACGCTTTGCCAGCGACTCAGCCGTCTCGGAACCGCGGCCGCGGATGCGGCGTTCGAGTTCGCCGATGGACGGTGGCAGCAGGAAGATGAAGAGCCCGTCCGGGCATTTCTTCATGACGTTGAGCGCCCCTTGGGTATCAATCTCGAGCAGGATGTCTTCCCCAGCGGCAAGACGCTCCTCAATTTTGCCCAGCGGCGTTCCATAGTAATTGCCATAGACATTGGCATACTCGAGGAAACCACCCTCCTCGATCATCTTCTCGAACTGTGCCTTGTCCATGAAATAATAATTCTTGCCATCGACCTCGCCCTCACGCGGTTTGCGCGTCGTAGCGGAAATGGAATAGGCAAGCTCAGGAGTCTGCGCGAGAAGTTCTCCGCAGACCGTTCCCTTCCCCGTCCCCGACGGGCCGGAAACTACCATCAATAATCCTCTGCTCATTCTTACGCTTCGTCTTCTTTCTCTTTTATTTCAGCTTTTGCTTCCGTATCATCGTCGACATCGACGCGATGGGCTACGGTCTCCGGCTGGACGGCCGACAGGATAACATGGTCGCTGTCCATGATGATGACCGCGCGGGTGCGGCGGCCATACGTCGCATCGATAAGGCGCTCGCCATCGCGGGCTTCCTGAATGATGCGCTTGATTGGTGCCGACTCGGGACTTACAATCGCCACGATGCGGTTGGCTGATACGATATTGCCAAAGCCAATGTTTATGAGTTTGATATCCACGGGGTATCCTCCTCTATTATTCGATATTCTGGACCTGCTCGCGAAGTTTTTCAATCTCGCTCTTCATGTCCACAACGAGCTGCGCAGCTTCCGTGCTGTTCGCTTTTGAACCAATGGTATTGGTCTCGCGGTTGATTTCCTGAATGAGGAAATCGAGTTTGCGGCCAACCGGTTCAGCGGCCGTGCCGACAATCTGCCGGAACTGGCTGAAATGACTGCCGAGCCGGACCAATTCTTCGGTGATATCCACCTTGTCGGCATAAATCGCCGTTTCCTGAATCAGCCGCGTCTCATCAAAGGTCTGAGAATCGAGCGCCTCAGCTATTGTCTGGCGCAAATGCTCGCGATAGGACGCGACAATTCCCGGGGCGATTTCCTGAATCTTTTCCCGCATCGACTCTAATTTCGCCAGCCGTGCCAAAAAATCCTCCCGGATTGCTTCGCCTTCAGTCATCCTCATGCTGTCAAAACCAGCCAGGGCCTCCTGCAAAGCCTGAAGCAAAACCGGCTTCATCGGCTCCACATCGCCTGCTGATTCCACTTTGAGTACCTCCGGGAAACTGGCAAAGGTCTGCACGTCATCGGGCCGCGCCACATGAAGCAGGTCACTCATTTCGTTCAGCGCGCGCTGATAGGCCAGCACTAAGCCTTTATCGACACGGATATCGGCCTTATTTTCCCGTTTATCGTCAAAATTGATGAATACGTCCAGCTTGCCGCGCGCAGCCACTTTCTTAATGCCCTTGCGCAGTTCGTCTTCCCACTGGCCCAGCTGACGCCCCATATGAAAATTCAATTCCAGAAAACGCTGATTGACCGCCTTTACTTCAACAGATACCTTATAGTCCTCCGTCTCCGCAATGGCTGCCCCAAATCCCGTCATGCTCTTAAGCATAAAGCCGCCTCTTTCCTCAAAACCTTATTCGGCAATCTCACCCGTAAATACCAGTTCAGCGGGGCCAGTCATAAAGACGTGATTGTTCTCGGCCCACTCGACAATCAACTTGCCGCCGTCGAGCTGAACCTCGGCCTTGCGGTCAGTCTTATCATTGAGGACACCTGCAACGACCGTGGCGCACGAACCCGTGCCGCAGGCCAGCGTAATGGCAGCGCCGCGCTCCCAAACGCGCATGCGCACATGGCTGCGGTCTTTGACCTCGACGAATTCCGTATTCGTCTTGCGCGGGAACATCGCATGATGTTCAAATTGGGAACCGAGCTCCTCAATCGGGAATTTTTCGGCATCGTCAACAAAGACGACGCAATGCGGATTGCCCATCGAAACGCCCGTCATCGCATAGGTCGTGCCAGCAACCGTAATTGGCTCGGCGATGACCTTCTTGCCATCAAAGCCTGCGACCGGAATCTCTTCGCCGAGAAGATGCGGCTCGCCCATATCGACCTGAACGCCAGTCACTTTACCATCGGCCAGGATGATTTTCGGCACGAGGATACCCGCTCCGGTCTCAACCGTGAACTCGAGTTTATCCGTCAGCTTGTAGTCGTAGAGGAAACGCGCAAAGCAGCGGATGCCGTTGCCGCACATTTCCGCCTCACTGCCATCCGTATTGAAGATGCGCATGCGGAAGTCCGCTTTATCCGATGGCAATACGACCAGAATTCCGTCCGCACCAATGCCATAATGACGGTCGCAAACTTTCCGCGAAAGCTCCGCATAATCCTCCGGCTCCTGTGCGCGGCAGTCAAAAAGTACAAAATCGTTGCCGCAGCCCTGCCATTTCGTAAATTCCATCAAATAAAGCCCCCTAGTTCTAGTTACTCATTATCCTATTATATTGTTTTTCGCTAGCTTATGCAAGCATGCGGGCTAAATTGGCCGCAAGGCGCCGCCGCGAATTGCCGCACCATCGCTTTAATGATATAATTTAGAAGTTATACCCTACGAATCGCAAAGGAGCATCATCATGAGTCTTGACGGCTTTTCCATGCATGCCCTCGCCCGCGAGCTCAACGCGACGCTTGCCGGCGGGCGCATCGATAAAATCACGCAGCCTAACAAACAATCGATTATCTTATCCATTCGCCAGCCAGGCCAAAACTACCTGCTGCACGTCTCCATAAACTCGCAGAATCCCTCGGCGCATCTGCTGGAACGCAACCTTGAAAATCCGCCCGAACCGCCCGTATTCTGCATGGTCCTTCGCAAGCAGCTCGAAACCGGCCGCATCGCCGCCATCCGCCAGCACGGGCTCGACCGCCTGCTGCTCATGGATGTTGACTCGCTGGCCGCCGGCGGCAAAATTGTCACCAAGACGCTCGTCATGGAGCTCATGGGCAAATACAGCAACATCATCCTCACGCAGGACGGCACGATTATCGACGCGCTGCGCAAGATTGGCACGAACAGCAGCCGCGTGCGCACCGTCCTGCCCGGCGACGCCTACGAACTGCCGCCGGGGCAGGATAAGCTCGACCTCTTCACGGCCGATATGGATGCCATCATGGCTAGCCTCAAACAGGACGGCGAGCAGCGTCTTGATAAAGCACTGCTTAGTACCTGCATGGGCTTTGGCCCCGTCTCGGCCAAGGAAACTTGCTTTTCAGCCGGCCTTGCCCCGAGCACGCGCATCGCAGCGCTCGAAGACGTTGACTTTGCCGCCGTGCGCGATGCGCTGTCGGAAATCCGGGAGACCGCCAGCGCCGAAACGGCCTCCCCGGTGCTCGTAGTTGATGACAACAAGAAAATCCTTGCGATGAGCTCGTTCCCGCTCCACTATCTCACGAGCGGCACGAGCCTGTCGTTTCCGACCATCAGCGCCATGCTCGAAAAAGCCGACCAGCTTGCGGGCAGCTATGTCCTGCCCGACAAGGACCGCTTCAAAAAACTCGTCAAGAACGAACTGAATCGCGCCGAGAACAAGCTCGTAAAACTCGACGAAGAAATCGCCGCCGCTGAAAACGCCGAGGAATACAAGATTCGCGGCGACAATCTCATGACCTATCAGTACCAATTCCAAGACCACGTCGATAGCGAAATCACCGTGGCCAACATCTATAGCGAAACCGGCGAGACGATTACGATTCCGCTCGACCAGCGCTATACGATTATCCAGAACATGCAGGCCTGCTACAAGAAATACGACAAGCTAAAGCGCGCCCAGGAACTCCTGCGCGTCCAGCGCCGTGAATGCGAAGACAACATCACCTATCTTGAGAGCATCGAGGCCTCCCTGCTCGCCTCGGAAAGCCTTGGCGAAATCGCCGAAATCCACAACGAGCTCGTCGAAAGCGGCTACCTGCGCGAAAAACTGAAACGCAAGAACAACGACAAGCCGTCGCATCCGTTCCACTTCCAGACGCCCGACGGCATTGACATCTTCATCGGCAAGAACAACTACCAAAACGACAAGCTGACCTGCAAGACGGCAAGCTTCAACGACACCTGGTTCCACACGCAGAACATCCCAGGCTCTCACGTCATCCTGCGCAACGGCGGCGAGCCCGTCAGCGAGGACAACCTCCTGCTCTGCGCCAGCCTTGCCGCCCACTTCAGCAAAGCCCAAGGCTCTTCCAAAGTCCCCGTCGACTACACCGAAATCCGCTACGTCAAAAAGCCATCGGGCAGCAAGCCAGGCTTTGTCATATTTACCAATCAAAAAACACTATATATAACGCCAGACGAAGAAGAACTCCGCCCATTCCTTATGAACGGGAAATAACATTAAGGGGACTGTTGTCTTACTATCCATATTTGATACTAAGACAACAGTCCCCTTACACTATAAATTGCCGTTTGTAGGTTAGAGTGGCTGGGTTCGAAGCGTTACTCCGGCGTCGAGGGACACAGTACCAACGCTCCGCCGGTGACAACCCGCTACAAGAAATTTTTGCCTTTTAATTAAGAGTTGGAAAACAGTTAAACGCGCTTCGCTTGAACGAAACTGCTTTTCCAACGAGAACGCCGGCAAAAATTTCTTGCTTAACGCGGAACGTCAAAGCTGCGCTTATGGTACTGTGTCCCCCGCCGCCTGGGGTGGAATCGACACTACTATGCCTTCCCCTCTGGGGGCGTCAGCGGGATGCCAGTGGCATCCCCGAGAGGTGGGCGCGAAGCGCTCGGATGAGGTCATTCTGTATAACTTACGATTAAATTAATCCCTAAAGCTGCTACCTCATCCGCCCCTAACGGGGCACCTTCCCCAAGGGGAAAGGCAAAAGTTCGTGTCTGTTCCATCCTCAGCCGCCGCTAGGGACAGTGCCATAAACGAAGCTTTGATGTTTTCCGTTAAGAACGAAATTTTTATCCTCCCCCTTCGTCGGAAAAATTCTACCGTTCAAGCGAAGCGCGTTTTGGATTTTTCCGATGCTTAATTTAGGATAAAAATTTCGTTTAGGAAAATATCTTGGCGTAGTGTTGGCACTGTCCCTAGCGGCGGCGAAGAGCTGCCTCGACCCCATTCCTCCAACCCACAAACTGCAATTTATGTATACATTCGTATAATAACATTTAGAGTAGTATAATAATATTGGATACGGATTTCTTTTTGCTCACAAGGAAGGTGACAACTATGATGATTAGCAGCTGGGCCATGTCGACAAATATCTTGAACATCATGGACAAGCATCAACTGCAGCTTTCCAAGCGCATGCAGCGTCTCTCGACCGGCCAGCGCGTTGCTAGTGTTGCTGACGATCCGTCTGGCTGGGCGATTGGCCAGCGCATGGATATGCGCATCCGCGGACTCGATGCCTCGTGCCGCAACGCGCAGTTCTCGCTTAGCATGCTGAAAGTTGCCGAAGGCGGCATCAGCTCGACCATTGATATCCTGCGCACGCTCAAAGAAAAAGCCATTGAGGCTGCCAGTGATACCTGCAGCGACAGCGACCGCCGCGCCATCCAGAAACTTTTCGACCAATACAGCGACCAGATAAACGATAATGCGAGCATCACCTACAACGGCAAATATCTGCTCGATGGCTCGCTGAACTCCGAGGCCCAGCCGACAGCGCAGGTGCTGACCAATCAAAGCCTTGACGAGTCAACTACGGCAGACACCAAACTCACCGACCTGAAACGGCGTGACGGCTCATCGCTGAACATCCAATCAAGTGACACCGTGAATCTTTCGTATGTCAAAGACGGCAAGACTTATTCGGCCAGCTATCAGGCCAGTACCACGACCCTTGCGGATATGCTGACCGAATTCAACAATATTGACCAGTCAATTTTTGACCCGTCAAAATTACAAACTGATTCCACCCTTGGTGTGGATGCCCAGGGCGAAACCGTCCATACTCCCGACGACAAAAATGCCGTCTCATTCACCACTGCAAGCACCGGGCTTAGCGGCGCCATTTCGGGGCTGACCATCAGCATCACCGATACAAAAGGGCAAATCAAAAAAACGGCCACTACGTCCCTAAATGATTTCAACGAAAGCATTGCCGCGCGCGATAAGCAGGACAACACGAGTTTCTACACGGCCAGCAGTCCTGATGCCAGCCGCGGCACGCGCAGTTCCATCGGCGATATGAGCTCCTACGCCCTCGGCATGAGCGACATCTACGGCCAGGCCATCGATGTGACCACGCAAAAAGGCGCCAATGCCGCCATCAGTGCCATCGACCGTGCGCTTGAGCAGGCCCTTGACCAACAGACCACCATCGGCGCCCAGTCCATGCGCCTTGAATACACGATAAAGAACCTCACAACCGAAAGCGAAAACCTGACCTCGGCCATGTCCACCATCCTCGATGCCAACATGGCCAAGGAAATGACCGAATTCACCAAAGAAAACATCCTCCTGCAAGCCGCTCAGGCCATGCTGGCGCAAAACAACCACAACGCCGCCTGGTTCCTGAGCCTCTTGCAGAGCTAATTTGACAAGTCAAAAAGACCGCTAAATCAGCACTTCTGCTGATTTAGCGGTCTTTTACGTCTATCAATCTTCTTTAAATTCGCGAATCACGACTTTTTCGGCGCCGTCGGTTGCATTAAGCTGAACGCTTACGACCTCATGCGACGAGGTCGGTACGTTTTTGCCGACGAAATCAGCGCGGATTGGCAGCTCGCGATGGCCGCGGTCGATGAGTACCGCCAGCTGAATCGTCTTGGGACGTCCCATATCAATGACGGCATCGAGAGCGGCGCGAATCGTGCGGCCTGTATAAAGCACGTCATCGACGAGGACAACGGTCATGCCCGTGATGTCCACCGGCAACTCCGTCGGATGAACGATCGGCTGATACGACAGCGTTGAGAGGTCATCGCGGTACAGCGTAATGTCGAGGACGCCAACCGGCGGCTTTTTGCCCTCAATGCGCTCGATGCTGTCAGCCAGCCGTTCGGCAATTGGCACGCCGCGCGTGCGGATTCCGACGAGGATGATGTTATCCACGCCCTTATTCTTCTCGACAATTTCATGAGATATACGCGTCAGCGCGCGGCGGATTCCCTCGGAATCCATCAGTACGGTTTTATCGGTCAATACTGGCATAATCTGTCACTCCCGTCAATCCATTTTTGCCTCACGGCTTCATTGCCGCGGCCTTTTTGCGGTCTTTGGCTAGTTTATCCCGAAGCCCCGTCAAAATGCGGTTCATGTCCTCCGGTACCGGGGCCGTAAAGGTCATTTCCTCACCGGTACTCGGATGGCGAAGCACCAAGCTCAGCGAATGAAGCGCCTGTCCCTCAATGGCAAACGGCGACTGCTTCTTCGGGCCGTACTTCGGGTCGTTGACGAGCGGATGGCCGATGCTCGTCATGTGCACGCGAATCTGATGCGTGCGGCCAGTCTCAAGGCGGCATTCAATCAGCGTGTAGTCGCCAAACCGCTCAAGCACTTTAAAATGCGTGACGGCTGGCTTGCCATTTTCGCGCACGATGGCCATCTTCTTGCGGTCCGTCGGATGACGGCCGATATCGCCCTTGATGATACCGGCCTCTTCCTTGATATTGCCATGGACAATAGCCCAGTAGACGCGGTGCGCCGACTTCGTGCGAATCTGCTCAGCCAAATCAATATGCGCTTTGTCATTTTTGGCACAGACCATAACGCCGGACGTATCCTTATCGAGGCGATGGACAATGCCCGGACGAATCTCACCATTGATGCCCGAAAGGTCGTGACAATGGAACAGCAGAGCATTGACGAGCGTTCCGCTGTTTACCCCCGAAGCCGGATGAACGACCATGCCACGCGCCTTATTGACGACGATAATGTCCTCATCTTCGTAGAGCACGTCGAGCGGGATGTCCTCGGCCTTTATTTCCACTGCTTCCGGTTCCGGTACGACGAGGCTTACCTCGTCGCCTTCACGCAGCTTGAAGTTTGCCTTGCGCACGGTACCATTTACGAGTGCCTTGCCGTCAGCAACGAGCTTTTGCACATGCGACCGCGAAAGCTCCGGCTGCTTTTTGGTCAAAAACACATCGAGCCGTTCGCCGGCAGCTTCTGCCTTATATACTATTGGTTCTGCCATATCAATCATCCATATCTTTCATTTTATACATCAGTGCATAAATCATGCTGGCAACACCGAGCACAATTGCAATATCCGCAATATTAAAGACCGGCCAGATACGGAAATCGAGATAGTCCACCACGAGCCCATCTTTAATGCGGTCTATGAGATTGCCTACTGCACCGGCCAGCAGTGCCACGCAGCCATAATGGAACCAAGCTACCTGTCGGCGGAGCCGCGGATAATAATACAGGAATGCGGCAATAATTGCCATCCCCGCCAAGATAAAAAACCAGCGCTGGTTTTCAAGCATTCCAAAAGCCGCTCCGGGATTCAGGATATACGTGAAATGGAAAACTCCCGGAATCACCGGGATGCTCTCCCCCAATACCATGGTTGCACTGACATAGCTTTTGACTGCCTGGTCCAGCACCAGCAGGACAACAAACAAACAAAATGCCATAGTTTCTTACTCTTTCGTTTCTTCAGCCTGCTTACCGTCTTTTTCCGCAGCCTTATCTTCCTGAACCTTCACAATTTCTTCCTGCTTTGCCTTGGCAGCCTGTTCCTCAGCCTCCGGATTTGGCAGCTGGCCAAGCGTCTCGTTGATGACAGCGAGCTCAGACTCCATCGTCACTTTGACTTTGCGCAGGAACTGGTTTTTCTCGCGGACCAGGCGGTCGTATTCCGCTACGATGCTGCGAACCTTGGCCGTCGCGTCTTCCATCTGCTTCTTGACAGCCATTTCCGTCTCATGACGCATGTTCTCGCACTCTTTGACCGTATTCTCGCGCATCTCTTCGGCGTTCTTGCGCGAGCTTGAGGTAACTTCCTCTGCCGTCTTCTGCGCTACCAGAAGCGTATCCTTGAGGTTCTTTTCCAGCTGCTTGTACTGCTCGTTGTCCTTATGTGCCCGCTCAAGTTCCTCCTTGAGGCGGTCATTTTCGCGGAACAGCTTTTCATAGTCATTGACGACCTGGTCGAGGAAATCGTCAATCTCATCCTCGTTGTAGCCGCGGAAGCTACGCTTGAAATCCTTATTGTGAATGTCCATTGGTGTAAGCAAAACAATTATCTCCCATCTGATAATAAATACGAAATTACAGGTAACGTTTTAAGACCACAACCGTGCGGCCTTTTTTCGTGGTGCCACGAACTTCTGCCACTTCGAGCCGTCCGCGCCCGCGCATCGAAAGGATATCTCCTTCTTTTACCGTCTGCGAGGCGCTCTTGACTGGCTGCCAATTGAGTTTCAGCTTGTCGGCAGCAATATCAGCTGCGGCACGGCTGCGCGACGAGCCAAAGCCCGAGGCGGCAATCGAATCGACGCGCAGCGATGCTACCGTTGCACGGATTTCCTTGCAGCGCTCTTCCTTTGGAGCGATCGAGGAAAGCTCAGCGCGCTCACAGGAAACACCGACTGCCCCGATTTGCGTGAGGTTTGCGAGCAAATACTCGGCCATCTTCTTGTCGCAAAGAATCTTGACGCTGTCATTGGTCACCAAAAGGTCACCGATGCGGTCGCGCTCGATGCCAAGCCCCATGAGGGCGCCGAGCACATCACGGTGCGAGAGCCGTGCGAACTGGCCATTCCAGCGCGCCTCAATACAATCGATGTCAAAGCCGCCCGGCGTGCCCATGAAATCCTCATGGATATACATGGCGCGGTTGCGCTCGGCGCCCTGATAACCGCCATTAAAATCAACGTGCAAACTGCCGTAGTTTGCCGCTACGGTCTCGGCGATTTCCTGCCCAAACGGATCGAGGAATTCACTCATGCGGAATTTCTGGCTGCGCGAAACGGCCTCCGCCAAATCGACGAGCTTAATAACCGTTTCTTCGCCCTCAGTGCCTTTGTAGAAACGGATTAGTTTTTCTTTCTGTTCACTTGCCATTCTTCTATCAGCCTCTTATTTCTTGAGCCACGGCATCTCGGTGGAGACGCGGCGCTCTTCTTCGGTATAGCTGACGTTGACATTGCTCGGTGCACAGAGGAACACGTTATGCCCCACCTTCTTGATTTCACCGTTCAGGGCATAGGTCGTGCCGCTGATAAAGTCGATGATGCGCTTGGCATCTTCGGCCTCGGTCTTTTCAAAATTGATGACCACCGGTTTTTTCTCGCGCAAATTGTTGGCAACCTGCTGAGCGTCATCAAAGGTCTGCGGCTCGATGACAATGACCTTCATCTTGATATTAGCTGTATTCTCGCGAGCCGATGCTGCCGACTGGAAGTCAACGACATTGCGGGACGACTCGCCTTTCTCGCGGCCAAGCTCCCGCTCTTCCTCAAAGGCATCGTGTTTCGGTTCTGCCTTGCGCGAGAGTTCTTCTTCTTCAAAATCCAAATTATCTTCAGGATCCATCAGACCCATTTTTCCACATACTTTGTCAATAATACTCATAGTGCCACCTCTTTAGTATTGTCGCGGTCCAAATATGGCTGTACCCACACGAACCATATTCGCGCCTTCTTCCACCGCGATTGGATAATCGTGGGTCATACCCATGGATAGATATTTAATATTCGCCGTCTTATAGGGAATTTCCTTTACCTTTTGGTAAATTCCATACATTTCCCGGAAAAGTGGACGGCAATCTTCTACATTTTCATAGTTTGGCGCAATGCACATCAGCCCGCAAAGACGGATATTCGGGAGCGTATCGACCAAATCGAGCATCTCCTGCAAATCTTCTTTGTAGACGCCAGACTTGCTTTCCTCTTTAGCCAGGTTGACCTGCACGAGAATGTCCTGCACCTTGCCGATTTTGCCCGCCTCTTTGTCAATCGCCTTGGCCAAATGCACCGTATCGACGGAATGAATGAGGTCAAAGAGCTTTACTGCTACCTTGGCCTTATTGGTCTGTAAATGACCGATAAGATGCCAGGTGACCGGACGGTCTAACGTCTCGTATTTTTCCTTGGCCTCTTGGATGCGGTTTTCGCCCACTTCCACTGCGCCGGCATCAATGGCCTCGCGCATCGCCGCCACATCGTGATTCTTCGTCACGGCTATCAGTGTAACGGGCGCATCCTTTGGTACACGGGTACGCCGCTGCATGCTTTCCTTGATTTTGGCTTCAACTTCATGAAACTTATCTGCTATCATGCAATTACCCCCGTCAGTATTTATTCAGTGCAATAACCGCGGCCATGCGGCCGGTCGTGCCGCCATCGGCGCGGTAGGAATAGAACCATTGGTGCTTGCAGGCGGTGCAGGTATCGGCCATATCGATATTTTCGCTCTTGACGCCGATATCCATGAGCTGCAAGCGGTTTGCCTGCCATAGATTGAGATGAACCTTATCGCCCATCTGGCTGATGATGTCCTCGACATGGTAGGGAAACGCCTCGCGGAATTGTCCGGCAACCTCATCGCCCACCTCATAGCAACAGGGGCCAATGGCCGGACCAATGGCCGCCAGCACATCACTTGGCTTCGTGCCAAATTCCTTCGTCATCGCCATGACCGTCTTCTGGGCAATTTTCTTCACCGTGCCCTTCCAGCCGCCATGCGCAATACCTACGGCCAGATGCTCCGGATCCAAAAACAGCACTGGCGTGCAGTCGGCAAAACAGAGCACGAGCGGCAGTCCCAGTTCATCGGTTATCAGCGCATCGGTTTCGGGAATGGAATCTTCGTATTCTTTAGCTCCACGCCCGGCCTCAGCACGGCCCACGCGGACAATGTGCTGTCCATGAACCTGCTCAGGCGTAACCATATCTTCAGCTTTAAGCCCCAGTGCATGCAGGAAGCGGCGGCGGTTTTCCCAAACGTCAGCGGGATTGTCCCCCACATGAAGGGCCATGTTGAGCGAATCATACGGCTTTTGGCTCACACCGCCAAGCCTTCCCGTAAGCCCATGAACACAAAGGTCCTCGGGAAAGGACGAAAATTTTCCGCGCCAGAGGTTGTTTCGCATATGCTCAAGAACAAAACTCATCGTATTGCACCTTCTTATCGTTTTTTGCTAATTAGCCGCAGACACCGCAGCGATGGCAACCGTCAAAACACGGTATCGTCGGCTTCTGCGCATCGGCTTTTTCCAATTCTTCATAGAGATATTCCCGCGTAAAGCCCATGTCAAGCTGCTCCCACGGAAAGAGCTCCGCTTCGTCCCGTTCCCGGTACAGGTACTCGTCCATGGACAGGCCGCATTCCTTTAACGCGCGCTTAAACGCCTTGCTCCCGCCGAGCTCATGCGCGAGCAGCAACGCATCGGCAACACGACGGTCGCCGCGGGCCAGTACGCCCTGCACATAGGCCTCTTTGGGCGACTCGACGTTGACGATGATATTTTTACGCTTGCGCAGGCTCTGCATCATGTGTTTAAACGCCTGCTCGACGTATTTGCGGTCAGCCATCGGCTTCCACTGGAACGGCGTAAAGGGCTTGGGAATAAACGGATTGACCGAAAGCGTCAGCGTTCCCTTGGCCCCCTTTTCCTCCATGTAATCCTTGAGCCGGTTGGCCAAATCGATAATCGCCTCAATATCCTCTTCCTGCTCAAACGGCAGACCGATCATGATGTAGAGGCGGAAATTGCGGATGCCGGCATCAATTCCCATCTCCATCGCGTTGAAGAGATGTTCTTCCTCGATGCCCTTGTTGATAACTGCCCGCATGCGGCGGCTTCCGGCTTCCGGCGCCATCGTGAGCGTTTTGAGCCCGCTTTGCGCCAGCGAATCCACGAGGTCCTGCGTAACCGAATCGGCACGGAACGACGCCACCGACATCGAAAGGCCTTCGCCGAGGATTTCCTTGCAGAGATCATTGATTTCCGGATAATCGGAAATTGCCGCGCCCATGAGACCAATGCGCTTATTGTATTGCAAGGCTTCCTTTACCTCACGCGTGATGACGCCCAACGAGCGGTTGCGCGGCCGGCGGAAACAATACCCCGCCATGCAAAACCGGCAGTGACGCCCGCAGCCGCGCGCCGTCTCGATGAGGTAGAAGTTAAACTCCGTATTATCCGTGATGACTACCGTATGAGCTGGATGTGCATCCAAATCCTGCACCCATTGGCGCGTGACTTTCGCAGGCGCCCCATCCAGCGGCTCAATGGCGGCAAGCCTCCCCTTGTCATCGTAGCGGTGCTCGTAGAGCGCTGGGACATAAACGCCTGGGACATTAGCAATAAAGCGCAGCATATCCGCCCGGGACATGCCCTGCCGCTTTGCCTCATTCCAGGCATCCATCAGCGCCGGCATGACGACTTCACCCTCGCCGATGATAAAGGCATCGATAACGCCAGCTAGCGGCTCGGGATTAAACGTCGCACAGGGGCCGCCCGCTATGACGAGCGGGTCCCGCTCCCCGCGGTCTGCCGCCTTGACTTTGACTTTGCCCAGTTCAAGCATTTGCAGGACGTTAAAATAATCCATCTCAAACGACAGGACAAAGCCAATCACGGAAAACTCGTAGAGCGGCGTCTGATTTTCAATGCTCATCAGCGGGGTCCGCGTGTTCTCGTAACGCTTGATTTCCTTGCGCTCGGGCAAAAACACGCGCTCGCAGGCCACATCATCGCGCATATTTAACAGCTCATAAATGATGTGTAAGCCAAGATTGGACATCCCCACAAAATACGAATTGGGATACACCAGCGCGAACGGAGTCCGCGTTCCCATCGGATACCGATAATAACCGCGTTCTCCTGCCAACAGTTCCTTTAATTCCCGCTTGAGTTCAAAATCCAACTACGCCTATCCTCCCAGTCTTATTTCTGTTCTTCCGTCTTGTGGGCCTGGAGCTTGTTTAACTCCTCGACAAAGCTCGTGATATCGGCAAACTTGCGGTATACCGAGGCAAAGCGGATATAGGCGACTTCATCAAAATCTTTTAGCCGTTCCATAACCAGTTCGCCAATCTTGGCGGATTCTACCTCCTGCTCCATGGTATTGCGCACATCGCGCTCAACATCGTTGACCAATGCCACAATGCGCTCCATGGATATATCCCGCTTATCACACGAGCGGATTACGCCGTTCAGGATTTTATCGCGTTTAAATACTTCCCGGCGGCCGTCATTCTTGACGACCATCAATGGCAGTTTCTCAACGACCTCATAGGTCGTGAAGCGCTTGCCACAGCCATTGCACTCGCGGCGGCGGCGGATGGTTGCTCCATCCTCAGCCGCCCGCGAATCAATAACCCGGCTGTCTGCCTGTTTGCAATATGGACATTTCATCGCCGCACCCTCTTTTCTCTCGGTTTCTGTTTATTCGTACCGGCCGGTTTCCGGCCGCCATTTCGTTTCTGCTTGTGCGGGAAGCCCTTAGCCTCTCCCGCTTTTTTCTTGTTCTCTGCGCCCTCCGGCCGCACCAGGCATTTCCGGTCAAAGCCGATGAGATCTTCGCGATGCGCCAGGCGCAGTGCCTTGCGCACGATTGCCTGATTCTTCGGCAGCCAATACTGCATGAGCGAGCGCTGCATGAGCTTTTCTTCATACGACTTAGCCGTATAAACCTTCTCGCCAGTAAGCGGGTCAATGCCCGTATACCACATCGCCGTGGAAAGCGTTCCGGGCGTGGGGATGAAGTCCTGCACCTGCTGCGGATGATACCCCATATCGCGGATAAATTCCGCAAGCTCTATGGCATCCGAAAGCTCGGAACCCGGATGGCTCGACATGAAATACGGCACGAGATACTGCTTGAGACCCAATCGTTCGTTCATCTTGCGGAAGTGCTCGGCAAAGGCCTGATAAACCTTGCGGTTGGATTTTCCCATCATGCGCGTCACGCGGTCGGAGACATGTTCCGGCGCAATCTTTAACTGCCCGCTGATGTGATACTTGCAGAGTTCTTCCAAGAAATCGTCCTTGGCCAGCATCAGGTAGTCAAAGCGCACGCCCGAACGAATAAAGACCTTCTTGACGCCCGGCAGCTGGCGAAGCTCCCGCAAGAGCTTGATGTAGTCGCTGTGGTCAACGACGAGGTTTTTGCACGGAATTGGCGACAGGCAAGGCTTGCCGCGGCAGGTGCCGCGCGCTAACTGGCCGTCGCAGCTCGTGCGGCGGAAGTTGGCCGTCGGGCCGCCGACATCGTGAATATAGCCTTTGAATCCCTTTTGCTGCGTGAGGATTTTTGCCTCACGGATTAGCGATTCGTGACTGCGCCGCTGGATTATGCGTCCCTCATGGGAGATAATCGCGCAGAAGTTGCAGCCGCCAAAGCAGCCGCGCTGGCTCACGAGGCTGAACTGAACCTCCTGGATCGCTGGAACGCCGCCATCCTTATCGTAGATAGGATGCCAGGTCCGCATGTACGGCAGGTCGTAAATCTCATCCATCTGCGCTTCGGTAAGGGGCCTGGCAGGAGGATTCTGCACGACGCACCATTCATCGTTCTGCTGGGCGAGTTTGCGCCCGCGAATCGGGTCCTGCTCAAGATATTCGAGTTTAAAGGCCTCGGCAAACTTCTTCTTGGAATGCGCGACCTCATCAAAGGACGGCAACGGCAGATGATCCCATACATAGTCCATATTCGGCACACGATAGCAGGTGCCCTGGACGTCCTGGATGTTCTCGACCGCCACACCCTGCTGAAGGTCCGCGGCAATTTCCAGCAAAGCCCGCTCGCCCATGCCAAAGATGAGCAAATCCGCCTGACTGTCGACGAGAATCGAGCGCCGCACCGAATTGCTCCAGTAATCGTAATGCGCGAGACGGCGAAGACTTGCCTCTATGCCTCCGATGATAATCGGCACATCATGATAGAGCTCGCGCAGGCGGTTGCAGTAAACGATTGTCGCCCGCTCAGGCCGAAAGCCAGCCTTGCCGCCGGGGGAATACGCATCCTGATGGCGTACCTTGCGCGACGCAGTGAACTTGTTGAGCAGCGAATCCATATTGCCCGCTGAGACAAGAAAACCCAGCCGGGGTTTTCCCAGGCGGTTAAAATCCCTGGTAGAATGCCAGTCCGGCTGGGGTATGATTCCTACTTTATAGCCGTGCTTTTCCAAAAGCCGGCAAAGAATGGCCGGTCCGAAGCTTGGATGGTCCACATACGCATCACCCGATACGAATATGAAATCCAGCTGCTCCCAGCCACGCGCTTCCATATCTTTTTTGCTGATTGGCAAAAATCCATTCATTATTTCTTGCTATCCTTCTTGCTCTGTTTTGCCGCAGAAGTCTCGCCATCCGGCGTGTAGATTTTTTCTGCCACCTGGCCCTTTTCGCCCATCTTGCCACTGTCTTTGCCGTTGATTTTGAGTTCTACCGCACCGGCGTTGCCAGCTGTGACAACGAGTTTCTCCTTGGCTTTCCAGGTTTCGGTCTTGCCCTTCTGCAGCGTTCCTTCATAGATGGTCTTGCCATCTGCTTTTACCTGCGTCCAGCAGGCATCGTTAAACTTGGCAACCACTTCGACGCCTCCGGTCTTTTTCGGTGCCTCCGCTTTCTTTTCCGGCTGCTCTGCCGCCGGTGCCTTGGCCTGCTGCGACGATGTCTGTGCCGGTGCCGGGCTCTTAGCCGCCGGTTTGCTATCCGAACCTAACAGGAAGAAGCCGGCAACTGCCACAATCAGAACAACCGCAACAATCAGCAGCATATTCTGGTTCTTATGCGATTTTTCAACGCGCTCGCGGAAATCATCGCCCGTCGAAAACGACTGTGCTTTCGCGGCTGTCTTGACTGGCTCCTGCGCAGCTTTTTGTGCAGCAGCAGCTTCTGCTTCTTCTTGAGCGGCCACCTTTTCCGGATGATTCTCTTCCATATAGCGCTTTACCATGGCATCGGCATCCATCTTGAGGAAGTTGGCATAGTTGCGGATGAAGCCCTTCGTATAAACTTCCCCCGGAAGCTGTGAATAATCCCCCGCCTCAATCGACTCTATATATAACGCACGGATACTCGTGCCCTTCTCGATATCATTAATCGAAAGACCCTGTCTCTCACGTTCTGAACGAAGCAAATCTCCTAACATATTAAATCGTAAACCTCCCATATGGTCTTGATTTTCCGAATAATGCTTAAAACAAACACTACCTTTCTACATTATACATAATTCAATCATGCAATACAAATTTTTTTAAAATTCGCCTGTTATTTTGTCACAATGTAAAAACTCCCCCATTTCCGGGGGAGTCAACCGTGCTTCGTATTTTGTTTATTCCGCAGCCTGTTTCCGTATTGCCGCTACTGCCGTCTTTAACGCTTCGACAAAGCGCTGCAGCATGTCTTCGGTAGTAAAGCGGCCAAGCGTCACGCGAATAGCCGAGCCAGCCTTATCCGCATCCTGCCCCATGGCCGTGAGCACATGTGAAGGCGAAAGTGACCCTGCACTGCAGGCACTGCCAGCCGAGACGGCAAAGCCCGCCATGTCAAGGCGGATCAAAAGCGTATCCTGCGCGATTCCCGTCACACCAAAATTGACATTGCCGGGCAGGCGGTACTCTTCATCGCCATTGATCCAGCAGCCCGGAATCGTTTTGATTTCTGTCATCAGCCAGTCACGCAGTTCAGACAGGCGCTCCCATTCGGCGGTAAGTTCCGCCTGGGCAATTGCCGCCGCTTCCCCGAGACCGACGATCCCGGCCGTATTTTCCGTACCAGCCCGCATCTCGCGCTCCTGTCCGCCGCCATGAATCAGCGCATCGGGCAAAAAGCCGCGGCGAAGGTACAACGCGCCAATCCCCTTCGGGCCATATAGCTTATGTCCCGACAGCGACAGCGCATCGACGTGAAGCTCCTCGACTGAAAGGGGAATATGCCCCGCAGCCTGCACCGCATCGGTATGAAAAAAAATCTGCCGCGCCCGAAGCATCGAGCCGATTTCCGCAATCGGTTCGATGGTGCCGACCTCATTATTGGCCGTCATGATGCTGACGAGAATCGTATCGTCGCGCAAAGCCGCCTCAACCGTTTCCGGCTTGACGCGGCCGAGTTCATCAACGGGCAGATAGGTAACGGCAAAGCCCTGCTGCTCGAGCCAGGAACAGGTATTGAGCACCGCATGGTGTTCCACCTGGCTCGTGATGATGTGACTGCCCTTGCCAGCGCGGCGAAGCGCCAGCGCCATGCCCTTGATCACCCAGTTATCGCTTTCACTGCCGCCACTCGTGAAAAATATTTCCGCTGGCTCCGCATGCAAAAGCGACGCGACCTGGCTTCTTGCTTTGGCCACCGCCGCTCTGGCAAGGCGGCCAAAGGAATACACACTCGACGGATTGCCAAACTGTGCGGAAAAATACGGCAGCATGACTTTAAGGACGCGTTCGTCAACGGGCGTAGTCGCAGCATAATCCAAATAGACCGGTCTCATCGTGCACACCCCACATGCTCGCTGCCCTTGTCGTTATCCATAAGCGTCTGGAGCGTGATGCCGCCGAGTACCTCGCTGATGCTGTCGCAGACCTTCTCCCAGATACCGCGCGTCACACAGGCGCAGGCGCGTTCACAAGGCTGGTCCTTGGCGCCAGCTTCGGCGAGCAGGCAGTCGACAACGGCAATCGGCCCTTCAACTGTCGTGATGATTTCGCCAATCGTTATTTCCTTTGGCTCACGCGCAAGCATATAGCCGCCCTGCGCCCCACGAATGCTCTTGACAAGGCCAGCCCGCCGAAGCGGCAGCATCAGCTGCTCGAGATAATTCTCCGATAAGCCCTGCCCCTGCGCAATATTTTTTAGCGGCAGCGGTCCCGTGCCATAATGAAGTGCCAGCTCATAAAGAGCCGTCACACTATATCGTCCCTTAGTTGAAATCTTCATGGTTCACCTCATCTGCTCCCAAGGGATTCTTGGAATCCCGAGCAGTTTTGTCAGATTTATATGAAACCAATATAACAGAAAGCCCTGCGTCTGTCAAAAACGTTCGGGCCAGCAGCGATGCAGATATTCGCCGAGGCGTTTTTCCGCCCCATTGGCCGTCGGTTCATAGTAATGCGCCCCGGCCAATTCCTTGGGCAAATACTGCTGCTTGGTGAAATGGTCCGGATAGCTGTGCGGATAAACATACTCCGTGCCGTGTCCGAGTTTGGCCGCGCCTTTGTAATGGGCATCGCGCAAATGCATCGGCACCGCGCCACAGTTTTTGCTGCGCACATCCTGCAGGGCCGCATCGATACCCATATACGCCGCGTTGCTTTTCGGTGCCGACGCGATATAGGTAACCGCCTGACCGAGGACAATCCGCGCCTCCGGCATGCCGATAAACTGCACAGCCTGCGCCGCGTTCATCGCGACGACGAGCGCCATCGGGTCGGCGTTGCCGACGTCCTCAGCGGCACAGATGACGACGCGCCGGGCGATGAACTTGACATCTTCACCTGCGGCCAACATGCGCGCGAGATAGTGAAGCGCCGCATCGGGGTCACTGCCGCGCATGCTCTTGATAAACGCCGACACCGTATCGTAATGGTTGTCGCCTTTTTTGTCGTAACGCTGCACGCGCTGGCCGAGAATTTCCTGTACCATCTCGATGGTAATCGTGCCACCGTTTGGCGGCAGCATCGATGCTGCGCCTTCGAGAATGTTGAGCGCCATGCGCGCATCGCCGCCGGCGAGCTGGGCAATGCCGAGCAGAACATCATCAGCCACCGCAAGCGACTGTCCGCCAAGGCCGCGCTCAACATCGGACAGCGCCTGCCGCAAAATCTTCACGAGCTGACCATCGCTTAACTGATAGAGCCGCACGATGCGCACACGCGAGAGCAGGGCATGATTGACTTCAAAAAACGGATTTTCCGTCGTCGCACCGATTAAAATCAAACGGCCATCTTCGACATAAGGCAGCAAGACATCCTGCTGGCTTTTGTTGAAGCGATGAATCTCGTCGATGAATACGATGGTTCGCTTTTGATAATACTTCCGCTGCTCATCGGCTTCCTTGACGATGGCACGGATATCCTGAATGCCCGAGGCAACGGCATTTAACTTGCGAAACACACTGCCCGTCATACCCGCAATCATCTGCGCGAGCGTCGTCTTGCCCGTGCCCGGCGGCCCGTAGAAAATCATCGACGAAATCTGGTCGCGTTCAATCATCTGCCGCAGAAACCTTCCTGAACCGACTGCTTCCTGCTGGCCGATGAACTCCTGGAAGTTGCGCGGCCGCATGCGCTGCGCTAGCGGTTCAAAAGCCCGTGCCGCTCCGCCTGCTGACAAGTCAATATTTGACCGGTCATTTGACATGTCATTTTTTGACTGGTCAACCGGCATCGCAAACAAATCCATGCCTTCGTCTGCCATCATCCTCACGCCTTTCCTGTCGAACCAAAACCACCCTGACGGCGGGCACCTTCCCCCGCCACATCGTCATCGGCCGTCAAATACTTCTGGAAGATTCCCTGCGCAATGCGCTCGCCCTTTTGGATAGCCACGGGCTTCGTGCCGCGATTCCAAAAGGCGATAAAGATATGACCTTCGTTGTCTTCGTTGTTGTAGTAGTCCGAATCCACGACACCCACACTATTCATAAGCACCAGCTGCTGTTTGATGGCCATGCTCGAACGAATGTGAATCATCAGCACTTCATCGGACTGCATATACGCCTTGACGCCGGTCGGCACCATCGTGAGCTCCCCTGGCTTTACGATGGCATCTTCGCCCGCCTCGATATCATAGCCAGCACTCGACGCGGTCTTGCGCTCTGGCAGATGGATGCCTTTATCCTGCCAATCCGATACACATTCAAACCCTCTTACCTTCATTTTTTATCCTTTCTTCTGTATGCTTTTCAGACACGAAAAAGGACCTCCCGCAAGGAAGGCCCTCCTATTATCTTCCTTATTCTTCGCCTTCGCGTTTTTCAACGCCAAACACGCCACTTACCGGGCGCGCCGGCGTAATGGTGGAAATCGCATGTTTATAAACCATCTGCTGTTTCCCCGATACGTCAAGCACCACCGTGAAATTATCAAACCCCTTGACATTTCCCTTGATCTGAAAGCCATTGACGAGGTGAATCGTTACCGCAACGTTTTCCTTGCGTACCTGATTCAAAAAACTATCTTGCAGATTGATTGTTGGTTTTGCTGGCATATTAATCCCTCCATTATGGTTCTCTCTAAATAAAGTTCTACGCCTTTGCCAAAAATCCTGCTATATCCTGCAAAACATCGTTAAGCAGTTCTGCCTCCGTCCGCTTATCCGCCTCATACCAATGGATATAGGGCATCTTCCGGTACCAGGTCAGCTGGCGCTTAGCGAAATGACGCGTGGATTTTTGAATGAGTTCCACGGCCTCCTCCCGGGACATCTCACCCGCCAGATACGCGGCGGTCTCCTTGTAGCCGATGCCCTTCATCGCCTGCTCCTCGCGGGTTATGCCCGCCGCCAGAAGCCCCTTGACTTCCGCCTCGAGGCCAGCTTCAAACATCAGCTCCACGCGACGGTTGATGCGGTCATAGAGCGCCTGCCGGTCACGCGTAAGACCGATTACCTGCACATCATAACAAAGCTGTCCATCCGCGGCGTCCTTGCGCTGCGAAATCATTTCGTTGCCAAAATGCGCCACTTCGAGCGCACGGACGATGCGGCGGAAGTCATTGGGATGAAGCCGTGCCGCCGCCTCGGGGTTCACGGCTTCGAGCATCTTATGAACGTATTCATGCCCCTTCTCTTCGCCAAGCTTTTGCAGTTCCTGCCGATAGTCGTCATGCCCGGTCGTTTCGTTAAACGCATAGCCTTCGAGCAGGGCCTTGACATAGAGTCCTGTACCACCGGCAAGGATGGGAATTTTCCCGCGTACATTCAGTTCATGAATAATCGGCCGCGCCTGTTCGACAAAATCCGTGACATTAAATTTCTCATCAGGCGGCAGAATATCCACCAGATGATGCACAATGCCCTGACGTTCCGCCAGGCTCGGCTTGGCCGCCCCGATATCGAAGCCGCGGTAGACGAGCATCGAGTCCCCCGAGATGATTTCCGTATCCAGTTGTTTGGCTAGCTCAATCGAAAGCGCCGTCTTGCCCACAGCCGTGGGCCCTAGAATAACCAGTAACTTTTCTTTTGCCATTAAAGCTCAATCTCACTGCCGGGGTCGACCACATGAACCTGTGCCCGTGACATCGCCTCGGTAATCTCTGCATAATGTTTGACATCCTGGTTGATAATCGGCCAGGTGTTGTAATGAACCGGAATCACATGGCGGGCATTGAGCCACTGCGCCGCCAGCGCCGCATCTTCAAGCCCCATCGTGTAGTTGTCGCCAATCGGCAGGATTGCATAATCGAGCTCATCTTTGCGGCCGATAATCTGCATATCGCCAAAGAGTGCCGTATCGCCGGCAAAATAAATCTGCAAACCGCCCATATAGATGACAAAGCCGCAGGCAATGCCGCCCGGCACGCCCGAACTATGCTTGGCCATCGTCATGCGGACCTTGCCAAAGGGCAGATGAATCGAACCGCCCAAATTCATCGGATGCTGTTTAAGTCCCGGCACCCGCGCCTCGCATACGCCCAGCACCTCCGGCGTGCTGACAAGTTCTGCCCCGGTGCGGCCGGCAATCTCCGGCGCATCGCCCAAATGGTCGCCATGGGCGTGAGAAATCAAAATAAAATCGCACTCCACCTCTTCCATTTTGATGGTGGCCTTCGGATTTCCCGTCAAGAACGGATCAACCAGCACTTTGTACTGTCCATCATCTAACAAGAAACAGGAATGTCCATAATACTTGAACTTTACCATAATGTATCAGTCCCCTTTTGGTTGCTCCTTAAAATTTTACGTGCTATGCTATACACGATAAACCTATTATAACATACTTATCCAATCCAAACTATTATCGAGGTATTCTCATGGAATTTCCACAACTATCGCTATCCTACTCTTCGTATACAGAAAAAGCGAACCCGTGGCTGCTTATCACCGGCGGCCGTCCGCCAAAGACGTCATGGCTAAATGCGCTTCAAGGCTATGACGCCTGCTGGGCCGCCGACCACGGCATCGACGCCTGCCAGCAGGCAGGCATCCGCCCGGATGTACTGCTCGGCGACGGTGACAGCGCCAGCACCAAGGCCTGGAGCTGGGCCGAACAAAATGGCATAACCATCCAAAAATATCCCGTCGCCAAAGACTACACCGACACGCAGCTGGCCCTGCAACTGATGGAGGAAGCCGGCGCTCCGGCCATCATCCTCACGGGTGCCTTTGGCGGCCGCTTCGACCACGCCTACAGCACCATGTTCAGCTGCGCCAGCCTCAGCGTCCCCTGCGCGCTGATTGATGAAACCGAGGCGCTCTTTTACGCCCAGGCGGACCAGTCCATAAATTTGACTTGTCAATCCGTCCCCAAGGCCATCTCCCTGCTGCCATTCACCGAAAACTGCTCGGGCGTAACCATCAACAACGTCCGCTGGCCTTTGACCGGCGCCACCTTAACGCAAAAATCTCCCAACGCAGTGAGCAACGAGTTGTTGACTGGTCAAACTGACTTGTCAATCTGCGTAAAATCCGGCATACTCGGCGTATACTGCTATTGGGAGACACCTTAAAACTTCCGCTGTCTTACGGCTTCATACAAAACGACCGCCGCGGAAACGCCTACATTGAGGGATTCCGCTTCCCCATACATCGGAATATAGGTTTTTACCGCCGCTTGGAGAAGTTCTGCGGATACGCCATTGCCCTCGTTGCCAAAGACAATCGCACAACCCTGCCGGAAATCCTGTTCAAAATGCGGCTTGGCCGACGCGTCAAGCGCTGTGGCATAAATGGTCAAATTTTGACTTGTCAAAAACGCCTGCAGGTCCTCGGCCGAAACATCGGGGCAAACCGGCAAATGAAACAGGCTCCCCATCGTCGAGCGCACGGTCTTGTCGCTAAATACATCCACCGAGCCCTTGAGCAGGATTACGCCATTGGCACCAACAGCATCGGCCGTGCGGATAATCGTGCCCGCATTGCCCGGGTCCTGCACACCATCGAGAACTACATAGATTGGATTTTCTGCCGCCGCAAGCTCTGCAAAGCGGCTTTTCTTTTGCTCTGCAACGACCAGAATCCCCTGGGGCGTATCCGTTGCACTGGCCTTCTGATAAACCGGAGCCGGCACCTCATATAGCGTTACGCCTTGCTCGGCAAGCTTTGCACAGAGTTCTTTTCCGCGGGCCTGTGCCAAGAGTTCCGGCGTGTAAAAGCCATAGCGGACAGCCCAGCCGGATGCAGCCACCATTTCCACCAGCCGGATGCCCTCGGCGATAAACAAGCCTTCTTTGTCGCGGTGTTTGCGGCTGTGCAGGCTGGCGGCAAGTTTTACCTTCTTATTGGCAGAACTGTCGATTCTCTCTACCATACTATCCTCCGAATACAAGAAAAGGGCTGACAGAACCAACGGTTCCATCAACCCTGCATCTTTCATGCAAACCTATTAATTACAGGTTCTCTTTAGCAACAGCAACGAGCTGAGCGAATGCCTGTGCATCGGATACAGCCAGGTCAGCCAGCATCTTGCGGTTAACCTCAACGCCAGCTTTCGTCAGGCCGCAGATCAGACGGCTGTAGGAAAGGCCGTTAACGCGTGCAGCAGCGTTGATACGAGCAATCCAGAGACGACGGAAATCGCCCTTCTTCGCACGACGGTCAGCGCGTGCGTAGTAGAGAGCCTTCATTACGGTCTCGTTAGCTTTTTTGAACTGTTTGCTCTTCGTACCTTTGTAACCCTTAGCGAGCTTCAGGATTTTCTTATGACGTCTATGTGCAGTCACGCCTACTTTTACTCTTGGCATGTTTTCATCCTCCTAATAATCGGTTTCGTATTCCAGTCAAATATCGCGATTAAGCGTACGGCATCATTCTCTTAACGCGGCCATAATCAGCAGCCGTGATAAGGGAAGCTTTACGCAGGTTGCGTTTACGTTTCGGAGATTTTTTCTCCAGGATATGGCTCTTGAAAGCCTTGTTACGTTTGAATTCACCACTACCCGTTACGGTAAAGCGTTTTGCAGCAGCTCTGCGAGTTTTAATCTTTGGCATTACTGTTTTCCTCCTTAGACTGAGTCTCTTTCGACTTCTTTGGTTTCGATGCCTTCTGCACTTTCGGTGCAACGATCATCGTCATATTTTTTCCTTCAAGTTTGGCATTGCGCTCAATCGAGACGCTGTCGCCCAGCCTTTCAGCTACGCGGCCCAATACCTCTTTGCCGAGTTCCGGATGAGAAAGCTCTCGTCCGCGGAACATGATAGTCACCTTGACTTTATTTCCTTCTTCGACAAAGCGAAGAGCATTCTTCAACTTGACGTCAAAATCGTGTTGTTCAATGTTCGGGCGAAGTTTAACTTCCTTGATGCTAATGACTTTCTGTTTCTTCTTAGCCTCTTTCTCCCGTTTCTGCTGTTCGTATCTATACTTTCCAAAATCCATGATACGGCAGACCGGCGGTTTTGCCTTCGGAGCTACCTCGACGAGGTCAAGATGCTGCTCCTCCGCCATGCGAAGCGCCTCACGCGTCGGCATGATGCCGAGCTGCTCACCAGTTGCACTGGTCACGCGTACTTCGCGGATATGAATTTCTTCATTGATGCGTAACGAATCTCTGCTAATAGTAGAACACCTCCTGATGTTTCATTTATAAACAAGAAAGAGGCGGCACAAAGCCACCTCTAAAAAACTCATGCTATAAACCCGTCTGACCTATGCCAGCAGGTGAGAAGCGGTGGCTCCTTCTTGTTCACGACTCTGTTAGTTTACCATACCTGCGCATGGCTGTCAAATCTTTTTTCGCCGCCCGGTCTTTTAGGATTTCTGCAAGCGCCAGGCGGCGGCCGGACGATAAACCATCAAAAACAGGCTGACCTCCAGCGGGTAGCAAAAGATATTCTTGACGAGCCGCCCCATAAAGATAGCCGACGCGGCCTTATCGTAAAACAGCGTAAGCCAGAGAGTGTTCATGCCCAGATGAACGATGACCATGACCAGCAAAAACGGCAGCCAGGCATTCTTCCAGCCAACTGACTCTTTATTATGGAAGAAAAAGCCATAAATCCAGCCCGTCAGAAAATCCGACAGCATAAAGCCTGGAAAAAAAACGCCCAGCCCCAGCACTGCCGTGCCTAAAAAATTTGCCAAGGCACCAACCGCCCCCGCCCGCCAGGGACCGAACCAGGCACCGTACATCGCCAGCGGCAAGAAGCCAAAGGTGATATGGATAAACACCGTCTGGATGGAAAACACATAGGTGAGCAAAATGATAAAACTGATGCAAAGCGCACCGTAAATCATTGCCCGCACTCTGTCATGGGACATAAAAAGACCTCCTTCATGCAAAAACAAACGTTGTTGCACGATTGAGAGGTCTTAATCTCAGATGCAACAGCGGGATGCAGCCAATGTACCGCAAGTAAAAACTTTTCGTCCGGATGGCAACTCCCCGTCCATCTGGCACTTAACGCACATTCGCTTACTCTGTTACAGATATTTATCTGTATGCCCTCAATATAGCACAGGCACACTCTCCCGTCAAGGAATGATGGCGCGGCAATCTTAAAGGATAATTCCCAACCATTTCCAATACGTCGACGCCATGAGCAGGATGAGACTATACGCAATGAGCGTCAGCGGTATTCCCGTCTTGATAAACGTCTTGGCCTCAAAGGTTTCTGTGCCAAAGGCTACCATATTCTGTGGCGCATTGACGGGCAGAATAAAGCCAAAGCAGATCACATACTGCAGGATAAGCGTCATGCCTACCACATTGAGCTGGCTATGCTCCGCCGCTCCCTGCAGCACCGATATGACAATCGGAATCATGGCCGCCGCCAGTGCCGTAGCACTGGCAAAGCCAAGATGAATGACAATCAAAAACATCGCCAGTATCGCTACAATCATAAAGGCTGACGTATGGTAGAGGCCAAACACATCGACAATCACATGCGCAATCCAGGCCGCCGCCTTCGTTGAAAGCACCGCCGACCCGAGGCTTATGCCAACACCAAACAAGATAAGTGTCCCCCAGCCGATTTTTGCCTGCGCCTCTTTCCACGTCATGATTCCAATCCCCGGAAGCATCATGATGGTAATGGCCGCCATCGTCGTCGACGACGTATCAAAGTTATGCAATATCTTTTCGGTAGACCATAACAGGAGCAGGACCAGCGATACGCCTAACAGCTTCTTCTCACTTAACGACATTGGGCCAAGTTCTTTTAATTCGCGGACAACCGTTGCCTGACCGCCTTCGATTTCATCCATCTCTGGCGGCACCAATTTCAACAGCAGGAAGTAAAGCACCACGCTCATGATTGCCGCAAAAGGGGCCGCGGTAATAAACCAATCCATCCAGCTCACCGTTGTCCCAAGCTGCTTTTCGATAAAATCCAGCGCAATCATATTCTGCGCCGCAGCCGTCTTGATGCCGACATTCCAAATGCTGTCGGCCTGTGCAATCGCAATCATCATCACGGCTGAGAACCGGCTTTTGAGTGGCACACCGAAGGCCGAAATGATACCCATGACAATCGGCACCATGCACGAAACGCGCGCAGTGGTACTCGGCACAAAGAAGCTCAGAATAAAACCAACGAGGATAACGCCCGCCAAAACATTTTTCGTCTTGGCACCAATCTTCGACAGGATAAACAGCGCCAGCCGTTTATCAAGCCCCGTCTTCATCATGGCCGCCGAAATAAATAACGCCGCACCTACCAGCGCCAGTGCGGGGCTCGAAAAGCCCGACATCGCCATCTTCAGCGCCCCCGATGTGCCGAGCACTTTATCGGGATTCATCATATTCGGTGCCGTACCGAGCAAAAAGGCCATAAGCGAAATAATAATAGCTGCGGATACCGGATACGAAACCGTCTCAAACATCCAAATGACAACCGAAAACACCAGCACTGCGAGCATCCGATGCCCTGCCGTCGACAAATCCGGCGGTGTTGGCAACAGTAAAATAAACAACAACGTCAACAGTCCCAAAGGCAATCCTATCTTTTTCCGCAAATTACATCCTTCCTTTCAAAAAAGGGCACACCATGCCCGGGAAATTTCTTTCCCTGCATGACGTACCCCTTTGTACCTTTGCTATACTCTTTTCTTTATAGCTTCTATGTCGTTTTGTATATAATATAACAACCATTATATATTTGTCAATATTTTATTTGTAACATTGTAAACTAAAAATCCGATTCCGCCTCTATCAGAGAAACGAAATCGGATTGTATCTTCCGCATTATATTATTTTCTGGTTACGCTTACCCCGCGGATAGACGCCGGCAGCAAAGATGCCGCCGCCTCATCCACAATAACTGCCACATCACGGTGCAGCTGCAGGATGGATGCCGGTGCTTCCGGCGTCACATCACCGCAAACTGCTTTATAAACAGCCTTGGCTTTATTTTTGCCATTAGCCAGCAGGATAACATGCTCCGCCATCATGATTGTTTTAATTCCCATACTGATAGCATAGCGTGGCACCTCACTGGCGCTGGCAAAGAAACGGGAATTTGCCTGAATGGTTTCCTCATCGAGTTCTACCTTATGCGTGGTCGCAGCAAATTTCACATCTGGCTCGTTGAAGCCAATATGAGCATTTTGCCCAATTCCGAGCACCTGCAAATCAATACCGCCTTTGGCCGCGATAAGTTTTTCATAGCGTTCCCCTTCGGCTATCATATCTTCCGCCATCCCATTCGGCAAATATACATTTTCCGGACGAATGTTGATATGCTTGAAAAAATTCTCCTGCATAAAATAATGATAGCTTTGTGGATTATCGGGGCTCATGCCGATATATTCATCCAGGTTGAATGTCGTAACTTCGGAAAAATCCAGCCCCACCGTCTTATGGACTGCCGCCAGACGCTGGTACATAGAAACCGGCGTACTACCCGTAGCCAATCCCAAAACACTATCCGGTTTTAAATAAACCTGCCCAGCAACAATGTTTGCCGCTTCCAGCCCCATCTTTTCATAAGAATCCGTAATAATTATCCGCATATTACCACTCCGCTCCGTATAAGCCAGACCCATTTTCCTGCCTGACACCTTTTCTTCTATATCATATTTTACGCCCCCAAAACAGTATGTGCAAATAAAAGGCCTTACGATTTCTCATCATGACAATACCAATTCCTGCACTTCCCCTAACTCAATCCTGATGCGCCAAAAATCCTCCAAGGAACGCCCCTCGGCAAATATCCGGATGACTTTTAAAACGCCACCGTGACTTACTATCAGCATATCTTTTTGCTGCTCGATTGCCAGCTGCTGCCACTTTTGCCAGGCGGCTATGACACGCTCCGAAAACATGCGGAAACTTTCGCCCTGCGGATAGCAAAAGTTCTGCCAATCGTCGCAAAGGCGCTGGCAGGCTGCGGGGTCCTCATGCGCCAGCTCCTCATACCGGCACTTTTCCCAACGGCCAAAGTCAATTTCCTGAAAGTCCGGTTCAACCATAAATTCTCCGTCAAGCCCGGCCGTTTCACAAACGGCTGCTGCCGTATCAACGGCCCGCTGCAAGGGGCTTGTAAGCATTAGCAATTCCCGTTCCGGTTCTGCCGCCCGCAGTTCCTGGAGCCGCCTGCCCGCGCTCGCCGCCTGCCAGTGCCCCATTTCTGTCAAAGGACAATCGGTGCGCCCATAGTAACCGCCACACACATTGCCAGTGGCTTCGCCATGGCGCAATAAATACACCGTGCATTTTCGCTTCTCAAAGCCAGCCATGATATGCCCCCAGACAACAGAGCCCCAAAAAGATTATCTCGCTTAATTCATCCCCAGCACCAAGCGTATCGCCCGTCATGCCGCCCAATATGCCGGTAATGTAGTGGGTAAACAGCCGCTGCCAAACGGCCAAAAGCAAATAGGCCGCCAGCAGCCAAAGATTGGCCGTAAGTGCAAAGACCAGTAAGGCGCCAATTCCTACCGATACCAGCGCGCGCCCCCAGGTAATCTTGCCAATAAAGAGATTGCCAAGACCTTCCTTGCGCGCATACGAAGCGAGCATCAATAGCGGATTGCAGGCGCGCGCCGAAAGTGGCATCAATACGATGACTAACGGCAATAAATTCTCCGGCAGCAGCAACAGTCCATGATACCGTGCCAGGAACACCAATAGCAGGGCACAGGCCCCATTAGTTCCCAGGCGACTGTCCTTCATGATTTCCAGCATGCGTTCCCGCTTACGGCTTGAATAAATGCCATCACAAGTATCGGCTAATCCATCGAGATGAAACGCCCCGGTCAAAAAAAGATTAGCCCCCATGGCAAAAAACACGCCTGCCACCGGCCCGGCCATAACACTGCCGAGCATATACGCCAAGGCATTGATACCGCCAATAACCAGCCCCACCAGTGGCAGCCAAATAATGGCCCTGGACAGCATCCCCTCTTGAAAGGGGATCTGCCAGGGCAAAGGCAAGCGCGTAAAAAATTGTAACAGTAAGACGAACGAACGCAGACTACTCATTTTGCGGCACCACAACTTTCTGATAGTAATTCTTCCATTGTTTTCATGTTATAAACAGTATACAACATCGTCCGCAACATAGATAGTCCAAGGATTGCCCCGGTTCCTTCGCCGAGGCGCAAACCAGCCTGTATCGGCACCTCATCGGGATGGATTCCCGCCGCCTGCAGGGCGTATAGCATGCCAGGCTCCTGCGACATGTGGGAAGGAATCGCCATCGCACTGACCGCCGGTTCAATACGCGCCGCGCAGGCCAACGCTACGGCCGTAATAAAACCATCGAGCATGAACGGAATCTTCCGCTCATGGCAAGCCATCATCGCACCACATAAGGCCGCAATGTCAAAACCGCCCACACAGCGGATTATCCCCTGCGGTGCCTTCATCAGTGGTTCATAGCGCTTAACGGCCGCCGCAATAACCTCCCGCTTGCGCAAAACGACTTCTGGATGACCGGGATTGGCACCATAGCCCGTAATTTCTAAAAGGTTTGCCCCGGTAAGCACGTGCAGCACGGCCGTTGACGTGGTCGTATTGCCGATGCCCATTTCGCCAAAGGACAAGAGATTGCAGCCAGCAAGCTTAGCCCGCTGTACCATTTCAGCCCCCGCATCATACGCCTGCCAAAATTCCCGCTCAGTCATCGCCGGGCTTTCCAAAAAGTTTTTGGTACCAGGCGCCACCTTGCGGTCAAGGCCAACCGCTTCATCACAGTTTATGCCAACATCTACCACGGCATACGGAACGTCCTGTGCCTTACAAAAGCAGCTGATAGCCGCCCGCCCTTCGGTCATATTCCTGGCCTGCAGATAGGTGATGGCCTGTTCCTGACGGACGACACCTGCGGTAACCACACCGTTGTCGGCCGCAAAAATATAATGATACGGTTTTATCGTTTCATAAAGTTCCGGCCAGGCGCGGAACAGCTTTTGCACCTGCTTTTCCAAAAGCCCAAGGCTCCCCGGCGGAATCGCCATTCGCGCCGTCATACGCGCTGCTTTATCCATCATATCTTTAATTCCACCCCGCTTTTCTTTTCCCGCATAAGCACTTCGGTCAAATAAACGACCTGCGCCCCCGCCTCCAGCGGCGGAATGCCCTGCCGATAGATATTCGATACCACGGTCCGCTGGGATTCAGGCTTTTTGCTGCTGGCTTCATAAGCCATATAAACGCTCATGCTTTCACCGGTGGCCAGTCCCGGGCGCTCGCCAATCAACTGTATCGTAACCTTGGCCCCTAAGGCCTCACTTATCTTATCCATTGTTGCCACGCGGCTGTAGCGCACAAAAATCGGAGTCCCCACGCGATAGCCCTTCTCTTTGAATCCATCCATCATAATGACATAAATATCCTTGAGGTTCGCATTAATGGCAAAGCCGCTGAGCCCATCGGCAATCACCAGCTGTACATCGGGATTATGAATGCAGTCCCGCTTGATGGCTTCCATGGTCTCATCCGAAAATATCCGGCCCCGGTCGGGCCGCCGCACGTATTCTTCCTTATTCTGAACCAACGTCTGGACTTTATAAAAGCCCATTTCATCAATCAAGGTCTCATCGATGTCCGTCCAGACGGCATCCTGGGCAATCGCGTGATCCGCCCGGAACTTCAGCAGTGTTTCGGTCTTATACCGGTCCCCTGCGCGGCCGACGCCCAACCGGGCATTGGTCGTCTTCTTCAATCGCTTTATCATCGCGAGACTCTGCGGATGTTCAATGAGAACCCGCTCTTTCACTTCCGGCAACGATATATCCCTTACAAATCCGTCTGTCGCATTCATACTGCCATACCTCCTGAAAGCGTTTCATTCCCGGTGAAAAACAGTGACGGGTCGCCGGCCTTGGCCGTAAGATTCCCCGCTTCATCCAAAATCTCTAATTCCTGCATGCGGCGGGCAAATTCGTCAATCGGCTTTTTGCCCGTCAGGCGCCGCAGCGAGGCAACATCGTGGTAACTCGTCGTCTGATACATCAGCATCACATCGTCGCCGCCCGGAATGCCCATGATGTAGTTGCAGTCCGCCATCGCCAGCATCATCGCCAGATTTTCCAAATCGTTCTGGTCCGCCCGCATGTGATTGGTATAGCAGACATCGCAGCCCATCGGAATGCCCGTGAGTTTGCCCATAAAATGGTCCTCTAACCCTGCCCGTATCATCTGCCGGCCATCGTAGAGATACTCGGGCCCGATAAAGCCAACGACTGTATTGACGAGAAACGGATGATACCGCTTGGCAAACGCATAACAGCGGGCTTCCATGACGAGCTGATCCGCGCCATGATGTCCATCAGAAGAAAGTTCTGAGCCCTGCCCCGTCTCAAAATACATGAAATTCTCGCCCGCAGAATTTTTCTTCTCCCGCATGATGGCATACGCTTCATCCATCAGGGACACATTGATACCAAAGGCGCGGCTGGCCGTTTCTGACCCTGCAAGGCTTTGGAACATCAAATCCATCGGCGCCAGATTCTTTTCGAGCACCTTCATCTGCGTCGTGACGTGTGCCAGCACACAATTCTGCGTGGGAATCTGCCATTTCTGCATGAACGCATCAAACTCCCGCAGGATGCTGGCGACACTGTCGATGGTATCGACGGCTGGATTGAGGCCGATGACCGCATCCCCGACGCCGTAGCTGATGCCTTCCATGACCGAGGCCATAATGCCCGCCGGATTGTCCGTGGCATGATTGGGCTGCAGGCGCGAAGATAGCGTTCCAGGCCGGCCAATCGTCGTGTTGCAGGTCGCCTCAACCGGCAGCTTGCGGGCTGCATATACCAAATCCATATTGGACATGAGCTTCGTCACGCCTGCCACCATCTCAGCTGTAAGTCCCGGGCGGACAGCGCGGAGCTTCTCCGGCGGCTCGCGCAGCAAAAATTCGCGGAACTCTCCTACCGTATAGCCCTTTATCTGCTGGTAAACCGTATCGGACACAGCATCCTGGTCAGCCCGCGTGATATCATCTTCTTCATAGGAAACAACGGGATTTTCCCGCAAATCCTTCAGCGTCATATCGGCCAGAACGACTTTGGCCGCCACCCGTTCCACATTGCCGCTGGCCGCAATGCCAGCCAGCATGTCGCCGGATTTTTCTTCATTTGCCTTGGCCAGCACTTCTTTGACATCGTTAAAAGAATACGTCTGGCCAAAAAGATTCGTCTTTAGTTTCATCGCGATTGCCTACTTTCAGCTTTTAAAAATCAGCGTCTTGACGACCACCGGCACCGTTCCGGCGACCGACTTGCCAATATCGATATAATCACCGGGCTGCGCATGAATGCGGTCCAGGCTTATAACCTGCCGTGCGGCCCCGCGGTGCTTTAGCATAAGCCCCAACGCCTTGGCATAGTCCTGCTCCATGACGACGAGTAAAATCTGCGCTTCCTTCGCCGTTGCTGCCAGCAGTCCATCGGCAAGCTTTGCCAACTCCTCATACGAGCCGCCCGTAGGGCCAGTCAAGGCAATAGCCACCTGCTGTCCCGCGGGATAGACGGCCCGCTTTACGCGATACTCCTCGCGAAGCGCTTCTGGGCACGCCAAATGCTCCAGGCGGATAACGGGAATATTCGTAAGCGGTACCAGTTCATCATTCATCATGACCGTACTGCCACTTAGCCGCACGGCATAACTTCCCGCACCGATGACAGTAGCCCGGATGCGTTCCCGAGGATTTAGCAGCTTCACTTCCGGCTGGGCCGAAAAAACCTGCCAAAAGGCCGCCCCCACTAAGGGGCCGATGTCGCCATAGCGCAGGACATCGTCCCAGCCCGGTTCTGCTTCCTCACGGATGTATTCTGCCACACCACCCGAAAACATCACGGCCGAAAGTCTCCCCTGCCGTTTGCTGTGACCAATGAAAAGCCGCTGTTCTGCGGGACTTAGCGGTTCATCCAGGCAAATCCGCCGGCAAATACCAGCAAACCTGTCCGCCAGCTCTTTTAACTCAGCGAGCCTTGCCACTTCGCCAAGACGGAGCGACAATCCCAGCAATGCCACCAGCGGCTGGATGCGCGGGGAAATATACGTCACGCGGTGGTCCGGTGCCACGCGCACCAAGCGCCCGCCAATATCCAATGCAAAGGCGTCCTGCAGTTCACCGCCCAGAAAAACGGCCACATTAGTCGTCCCGCCGCCAATATCAAAATTGGCTACGGCAATCGGGACTCTTTCCGAATAGTCAGCCGCCCCGGCGCCATAGCCAGCCAGCACTGATTCCAAATCCGGCCCAGCCGCCGCCACGACAAAATCGCCAGCGGCGGCGGATAATTTATCCACCGCCAGTCTGGCATTTTGTTTACGCGAACTCTCGCCCGTAATGATAACAGCCCCCGTGACTATGTCTTCGCGTTTCACCCCGGCCTGCGCGTACTCAGCGAGCAGCAGCCGATCCAAAGCCTTGGCATCGATATTGCCATCGTCACGAAGCGGCGTAAAATGCACGGGGCTTTTATACAGGACTTCCTTTTGGGTGATTTTCACATCGGGAATTGCCGTATAGGAATTGTTTTCCAACCGCAGCCGACTAAAAATCACCTGCGAAGTAGTCGTGCCAATATCGATACCAGCACTTAAGATTTCCTGCGCCATAGTCAAGCTTCCTCATCGAGGGCATCGAGCACGCCAAACTCCTCATCAAACGGACGGATATGCTTGTTGCCATGCAGGAAATAATATGCGATAGCCAGTGCATAAATCCCCACCACATACGGCAGGACTTCGCCCGATGCCATGACCAGGCTCACGAGACAGAACACTGCCATAACAGCACTGACAATTGGAATCAACAGGCTCGGCACCTTGAACGGACGATGAAGCGCCGGTTCCTTATGGCGCAAAATGAAGAACGAAACCAAACTCGTCAGATACATGACAACAGAACCATAGCAGGCAATTGTTATGACCAAATCCGTAAGTCCCGTAAGCGCCGTAAACAAGCAGACAATGCCCGGCAGGATAAGCGCCCAGACCGGCGTATGATGCTTCTCGTCAAGATGCGCGAGGAACTTTGGCAGATACCCCGTACGGGCCATCGCATAAGTCTGGCGCGAATAGCCAACGATAATGCCATGCAGCGATGCCACAAGACCGAAAAGACCAATGCCGCTCATAAGAAGTACCGGCAGCGAACCTTCCCCATAAGCCGCACTAAGCGCCAGTGGCAACGGGAAATCGACAGCAGCCACCGCATCCACATCGGCTACGCCAGCCGTCAAAAAAAGCGTCAAAATCGCCATGACCAAAAGCGTTGCCATACCGCTCAAAAAGCCTTTGGGAATATCGTGCTGCGGGTCTACCATCTCCTCGGCACTCATCGCACCACCTTCGATAGCCAGATAGAACCAAATGGCAAACGGTACGGCTGCCATCAAGCCATCAAAGCCATGCGGCAGCAGCGGCGTGGTGACAACGCGGGCCATATCAAAATGCGGTGCCGCCAGGCCCCAATAAATCACAAGGCCGATCAATGCGATAACCGTCACAGCCAATTCAAACGTCGCCGACGTCTTCATGCCCAGGTAGTTCAAAAAGATAAAGAAGAAAAACGCCGCTACGGTCGCTACCATCGGGTCAATGACTGGCAGCAGTGCGTGGACATAACCACCAACGGCTAACGCAATAGCCGGCGGCGCAAAGACAAACTCGATAAGGCAGCTGATGCCATTGAGGTAGCCGCCAAATTTCCCCATAGCCCGCCGCGCATAAGCTGACGGACCACCTGCATGCGGGATAGCCGTCGCCAGCTCCGAATACGAAAGGATAAACGTCACATAAAAAATCGTTACCGGAATCAGCGCCAGTGCGAGTCCCATGACACCACCAGCCGCAAATCCATAGCTCCAGCCAAAATAATTGCCGGAGATGACAAGACCTACTGCCAACGACCAAAGATGAATCGGCTTTAGCACCCGTGTAAGGTTTTCCTCACGCTTCCCTGCCATCGCCTCAGATACCACCATTGTGCTTCCATGTTCCATGCTCATACATATTCCTCCTATCGCACAAAAGCCAGCCTGCTCTGCCGATGCCTTTGGGCATCAGCAAAACAGACTGGCTCCTCTGCCTGAAGTATTCCATTCTCATCATCAAATAAAAAGACGCCTGACCGGAGGCTGGGCCCAGCCTCCAATCAAGCGTCGTTGCTATCTTGATGATGTAGTAAATATATCATACAACATAGCTGCTGTCAAGAACACGTTTTACACTTTTTCTCAATCAGCACAATATGGTGGTCATTAAATCAATAGGAAGCAACAGCGTCCAATGCTTTAACGCCATAAGATTTTTCTACATGGACAGCCTGACCGCCCGTAAAGATTACGAGGCAGACATCCGACGGAGCGTTAGCCTTGACATAGTCGAGGTCAACCTGCATGAGCTTGTCGCCCTTTTTGACCTGCTGGCCCTGCTCAACGAATACCTCAAAGCCCTGACCGCCGAGTTTAACGGTGTCAACGCCGAAGTGAATGAGGAATTCCGTGCCGTCAGCGGCCTTCATGCCGATGGCATGCTTCGTATCGAATACGAACATGACCTCAGCGTCGCACGGAGCAACGACATTGCCGTCAGCCGGTGCGATGAAGAAACCATCGCCCATCATCTTGCCAGCGAAGGCAGCGTCCGGAGCTTCCGTGATGGCATGAGCCGTACCAGCTACCGGAGCAAAGAACTCATGCTCACCATGAGCAGCTGCCGGAGCCTCAGCCGTCGTTTCTGCCGGCTCCTCAACAGCCGGAGCGTCAGCCTCAGGCTCAACTTCCGGAGCCGTAGCCAGATACTCTTCGAGGTTTGACTTGATGACAGCAACCTTCGGTCCATAAATGACCTGTACGCCCGTGCCTTTGACGATAACGCCCGAAGCACCCGTAGCCTTCAGTAGTTTCTGGTCAACGAGCGCAGAATCTGCTACCGAGCAGCGCAGGCGCGTTGCGCAGCAGTCAACCGACGTGATGTTGCGCTTGCTGCCAAGAGCGCGTGCGATAACCGGGCTGAGCTCATCGCCAGCAGCACCAGTGGCGCCCTCTTTGCGAGCCTTGACGTCAGCTTTCGTGTAAAGCTTCGTCTCTTCATCATCCTCCTCGCGGCCCGGCGTCTTGAAGTTGAACTTCTTGATGAGGAACGAAAATGCAAAGTAGTACAGGAAGAAATAAACGATACCAACCGGGATGATGAGCATCCAGCTCGTCTTGTCATTGCCCTGCAGGATACCGAAGATAAAGAGGTCCAGAAGACCGCCGGAGAACGTAAGACCAACGGCGATATTGAGCATGTGCGCAATCATGTATGCGGCACCAGCCAGAAGAACCTGAACACCGAAGAGCATCGGTGCAACGAACAGGAAGGAGAACTCGATCGGCTCCGTGATACCCGTGAGCATCGAGGTAAGCGCTGCGGAAAGCAGCAGGCCGCCAGCAACCTTTTTCTTCTCCGGACGAGCGCAACGGTACATAGCAAGAGCTGCACCCGGCAGACCGAAGATCATGAAAATGAACTCACCGGAGAAATAACGCGTAGCGTCAGCACTGAAATGTGCGACATTCGGCGAAGCGAGCTGCGCGAAGAAGATGTTCTGACCGCCCTGTACGAGCTGGCCATCGATCATCATGCTGCCGCCAACACCCGTCTGCCAGAACGGCAGATAGAATACATGGTGCAGACCAAACGGAATCAGTGCACGTTTTACGATACCGAAAATCAGCGTACCGATATAGCCCGTGCCCGTAACGACGTTGCCAAGACCAAAGATGAGGTCCTGAACAACCGGCCAGACAAACGTCATGGCAATACCGACGAACAGGAAGACCACCGTCGATACGATAGGAATGAAACGCGAACCACCGAAGAAGGACAGCGCATCCGGCAGTACAATCTGATGATAGCGGTTGTGCAGAATCGAAACGCCGATACCGACGATGATACCGCCGAAAACGCCCATCTGCAGCGACATGATGCCGCAGCTCGAAGCAATCGTACCTTCGAGCACGCCCGGTGCAATAGAACCATCTGCCAGGATTTTGCCCGTCAGCTGGAGCATGGCATTACAGGAAACATGCATGACGAAGAAGGAAATCATTGCAGCCAGTGCCGCAACTTCCTTCTCGGCTTTCGCCATACCAATAGCAACACCAACGGCAAAGATAATCGGCAAGTTGCCAAAAATCGTACCGCCAGCAGCGCTCATAACCGTAAGCAGGGAGTGAAGCACTGTTCCATCCCCCAGCAGCGATTCCAAACCGTAAGTCTTGATCGTCGTCGGATTTGTAAACGACGAACCAAGGCCTAACAGCAGACCGGCAATCGGCAGAACTGCAACGGGCAGCATGAAACTGCGGCCAACGCGCTGCAGCACGCTGAAAATTTCGTCTTTCATTAGACACATCCTCTCTCGTCCAATTAAAAAAGCATTTACCTGCTATTTAACCCGAGTACCATAGCAGATAAATGCTTATTACCGGACACACCTTAAAATATTTACCGCGGTTATTATAACATAGTCGCCTAAAATACTTCAAGACACATACCGCAAAAAAAGACTTTCGAAGCTAAAAATGGAACGTTGTTACAAAGTTATCGATTCGTAAGTAATTTTTTTCTATTTAACTGACCATTTGCACTTTGACTGCCAAATTCACACAAAAATGACCGGTCAAATTGACCGGTCAAATGTCAAACAACCCTTACTTTTCCCGTAGCGGCCGGATTTTCTCTATCAGCTCGATAACGGCATCCTTGGCATTGCGGTTATATTTGAGTTTGCTGACGCCCTCGTGATTTTGCTTATAGGCATCGTAGTCGGTGACGAGAGAAATCTTGTCGCCTTTCTTGAAGGTATTCAAGATGGCCAGTACGTCTTTTTTCTGGGCGCACCATTCCTTCGTGAAATCGTTGATCTGGTTGGCGATGATTTCCTCGATGCGCGTCTCGATCACCGTCCCCGCATCAAGGCCCTTGTATTTTATCGGGTCTTGCTTCATATCCTCCCAGAATCCGCCAATGACATCGGCCAGCGCCGGATTCGTCTCACGAAGTTTAGCGATGTGGTTATCGATGGCTTCATCCTCGATTGGCGCAGCGATGATGACATCCTCCTCAGGCATGTAGTTCTGGATCAGCGAGAGGATATAGCGATAGTCGATGGTCACGCTGGTGATGTTCTCGAGCTCATAGCCGATATCGATATGGATAGGCTCATCCCCATCCTCCTTGGGCTTGCGCAGCTCCTCGATGACGTTGCGATACTTGCCGCTGTAATCGTTGAGCTCCTCCCTATCGACATGATACTCCGAAAGGTCATGGTCTTCCCACTCCTGATAGACCTGCAGCTCACCGCTGAGGCGGTCAACCTTCTGGAAGGCCTTGGCAAATTTCTGCATCGCACTGCGGTCTGTCAGCGCATCGACATTTTCAGGTGCTGGCGCAAGACTCTTAAGCTCATTGAGCGCTTCGCGGAACTCTTTTTCGAGCTCCGCAAAAGCTGGCGCACTGACCTCGTTGGTGCCGCCATGGCTGTAAAGCAACAGCGCACCATCCACCGCTTCCTTGTACTCCGCCGAGCGCTGGAAGATGACAATCATGCCATAACGCTTGCTCTTGTCATAGATGCGGTTCGTGCGGCTGAACGCCTGAATGATATTCTGCGGCGCCATGGGCGGACGGTCAACGAAGAGTATCGCACAAGGCGGGGCATCAAAGCCCGTGAGCAGACGGTCCACCACTATGACGAGGTCAAGCTGCTCCTTGCGCTGTTTATAACGTCCCTTCTTGCGAGCCAAGCGGTCGTTGAGATTCGTATTATAGGCCTGCAAGCTGTCCAGCCCGAAATTCGTGCCAAACATTTCATTATAATCTGCCAGCGATTCCTTCATCGCCTGCTGGTTGGCAATGGAGTCCTGCTCATTTTCCGTAACCGTATAGGTAATGGCAATCTTCGGGAAGTCCACGGACTTCTCACGAATGGATGCGGCGACCTTCCCTTCGGCAATAGACTGCCGAAACAGCCGATAATATTTCTGCGCGATTTCAATCGACGGCACCGTAAGAATAGCCTCATAGGCCTCGCCCTGCGGCGCCTGCAAACGGAACTTGCCCGCGGCTTTGTTGAGGATATAATCTACGACTTCCGCACGGTGCGCCTCACTATCGTAGATATCATCGCCTTCATTTTTATAGTAGGCCTGCATGACCGACCGCTCGCGTACCACAGCATCCTGCGCCGCCAGTTTGTCGTAACTTCCCACCGCAAGCTGTTCGCCCACGGTGAGGATTGCTTCCTCTGACAGCGAATCCTTATAGTCAATCTGGAAGCCCAGCACCGCTTTATTCTGCAAGGCCTCCTTGATGGTGTAGTTATGCAGGCAGGGCCCGTAAAGCGCCTCCGTCGTGCGCGCCAAATCGCCTTTGCGCTGACGTTTGTTCTCGTCAAAAATCGGTGTACCCGTAAAGCCATACCAAAGCGAATGATAGAAGAACTTCTGCAGTTCCCGCTGCGTCTCCGGCGTAACCGTGCGATGGCATTCATCGACGACAAAAGCGATGCAGAGCCCATGCAGCCTTTTGGCTGTCTGCGAATCCTTCTTCGCTTCGGTATTATAGCGCTTCATGATAATCTGCAGCTTCTGGATGGTCGTGACAATAACGATACGGTCTTTATTCTTGAGCTTCTTTAACAGCTCGTGGACATTATCGGTATCGTCGACATCGATGATGTCATTTTCCGCATAGGCCTTGAACGAAAGCGACGTCTGCTGGTCAAGATCCTTGCGGTCAATGAGGAAAATCGTCTTGTCAATGCCAGGGATAAGCGACAGATTCTTCGCCACCGTATAGGAGGTCAGCGTCTTGCCCGAGCCGGTCGTATGCCAGATAAAGCCCGACTCCTGCCTGGATGAGGCCCGCTTTACGGCCTCAATCGCATGTACCTGATACGGCCGCAAAAGAATGAGCTTATGCCGCTCGGCATCGACGACGCTGTAATGGCCAATCATCTCATGCGCCGCCGGAATGCGCAAAACCTCCTCGGCAAAGGCCAGATAATTCTCTATCGGCTCATTTTGCTTATTGACCCAAGAGGTCAAAAACTTCTCATTGAGATTTGAGCCCGTATCCGCCGCGATATAGCGCGTATTACTGCCATTGGACACCACAAACATCTGCATCATACCAAAGAGCCCACGGAACTTGCCCTCGAGACTGTACTTCTTGATTTGACGGAACGCATCCATAAACGGATGATCCTGATTCTTGAGCTCAATATGAATCATCGGCAGGCCGTTAATCAGCAGCGTCACATCAAAACGGCGCTCGCGGTCATCCGCATCCTGCTTATCGGAAACGAACTGGTTGATGACCTCATAGGACGAACGGCCGCCCGCAATCTCGCGGTTGCTGATCGCCATCAGATGAATCGAACCCTTGCCAGCGTCCTCACGCGTGAGTGGGATAACGGCCTCTCCATTCTCCCCCGCCAGCCACAGCGCCGCCTTATAAGGACTCTTGGCGACATCGAGCATATACTCCCGAATCTGATGAAACTCAACATCAGTTATCGGCTCGCCATCAAGCGCCGCCAGATTGTTCTGATTGAGCTTGTCGCGGAAATTCGCCCAAAGCGACGCTTCATCCCGAATATCCTTGCGATACGTCCACTGCGACACATCCTGCGTCAACTGCCGTATCAAATCCCTTTCCATCACAGCCTCGCTCTGCGCCATGTTCATGCACCTCGATTATCACCTCATCATTGACGAGGATTTATTTTATTGCTATAATTTGTATATAGCAAAGGGTGCTTCACACAAGGGTATTAGCCCGTTTTGATAGTCACAAGAAAAATGACCGTCTAGTTTTGCAGGCTAGGGGCGGTCATTTTCTTATATTCAAGCCTTTTCCAATCATATAGCCTAAGCTAAAGATGGCTATTGCAAAGCCGATTACGACCAACAAAGACTCCATTGTCATCAGACATCCCTCCCCATACATATTTCCCGAAAGGGATTTCTATGTAATCGGAGGGTCACAGTCCCTCCGCAGAGGGCTAACCGCTTCCTGTGTGATAGCACCACGGATATTATAACACAAAGAGCGTTTCGATGTCACGATAACTACAACATCGAAACGCTCTTCTATTTTTTATAAGTCTTCTGCATCAAAACGCCCTAGCTTTAGAATCCGCTACGCAGTGCGTAGCGAATTGGAAACCACACTATTACAACGAACTAAATAACATTATGAATCACTTTTATATTTATTTAATGCCTCTCTATATAAATCTTTACATTCATCCCAAAAACAGTTTTTATTACTTTGTAGTTCCAAAAACTTTTCATATATATTAGAATAAATAATTATATGTGCTTGATTTTGTATATTATCCTTATTCATTTCATCCATTTCAAAATCTACATCTGCTGATACCGCAGCCTCTAACAATCGTAATATATCTTCTTTACGAATACTATCTATCAATTTATACTCTCCATCTTCCCCCAGAAAGTATCCTTTACCACTTTCAATTTTTAAGTAATTCATAATCCCTCTTCCTCTCATTATATGCAATTTCCCCAGCCTCAAGGCAATTCAACATAGCCTTAATATTGCATATTTCTTTACCCTTAAATGTCTTAAGGAACTTATTACTTGGACGACCATAATACAATTCATATGAAACTTCATTATTCTTTATATTTCGTTGAGTATAAACTATAAAATCCGGTTTAATAGAAGCGCCAACTGTGTTATTATGAGTTACCAACACCACAGGCATATTTTTCGATATTTCTTTTATTATATGATTTACATTCTCTTTTAAGAAAATATTATCAAACGACGATTCAATCTCATCAATCAAAAGCATATCATAATTATTTGCATCAGCTATTTCTTGCAGTAAATTAAACTCTGCTCTTTCTCCTCCCGAAACATCAAAACCATATTTATTTAATACTCTACATTCTATAGATATAAAATATTTATAATAATCCGAATCTAAGATCGCCCCCATATCTTTCAATCTCTGCAAATAATCAAATGGATTTTCCTTGTAAATTGGCATTATTTCTCGAAAATGGACATTTTGACGTCCACTATAAGCTTTAAGCGCCCCCGCACTTTCAAACGGTTTACGCTCAATTTGCACAGAAAAATCTTCCACATCATAACTATTAATTATTTTTTCCTTTTTCATCAAAGATACAAGTTCATTAAACTTTTCAACCTTCACTCTATTTAGCTGGCATTTATAAAAATCAACATCAGTTATATTTGTCGCAGCGCTACGACATTTAAGTGCCGACTTAATTTTTGCAACGATATTATTAACATATTTCTCCTTCAATGACTTTTCTTTATCTTTATTATGTTTATAAATCAAAGCACTATGTAATTTTACCAGCGAACTTCTATCTATATATGTTTCAATTACGTCTTTTAATTCACGTGTATCAAGTAAAATTTCTACAGAATTTATCAAGTTTATAATATTATCCATTTTTCGCACAGGAAACTCTCTTTCGTTATATAATCCACATCTTGAAAACATATCTGCACGGTCAGTTTCTTTTGCATATTTTACTAGTGAAACAATATAATCATCAATTGCTTGTTCATCACTTTCAAGTGAAATATTCTTTACCATTTCGACAGCATTCTTAAATGGTTCAAGATACTCGTCTGTAAAACTACTTTTCTTACTCGCAATATTATCTGAAAACTTCCTCGCTTCTTTAGAAGGGTCTGTCTCAATAAGTGCGAATTGTTTAATATACTTAATATTATCATTTTGCGAACAAATTTTATTTAATGTATGCGTTTTTCCTGATGACCTAGAACCAATAACAACATTAAGTCCTGTAGAAAGAGGAAGATTAGGTAAGGCATAAAACTCCCCGACCCCCTCATCCTCTGTTAACGATACACTACTTCTGTTCAATAATGATTTTTTTATTGCGTTTACTGAAACATCGTCAATATTAAAATAAGTTTGTCTCGCCGGATACTCTACTAATTCATCTGTAGGGCGCAAATCACTAAAGTACACAGGAATCAATGAATTATCATCCTTATAGCTATATATAAACTTTTTAACGCTCCCTACCTCACCACACAAGATATATTCTTTCATTTTTTGAATGATATTTTTATCAACATGTGGTTTTTTATCACTATGTGGAATCCAGAGATATTTACTCATATCATTAAATATTCCACTTAACTCATCATATGTAATTTTGTCATCCTTATTTTGGATTCTTTTCCTAACCTCCTCACAACGAGTAAAAAAATCCTCAACCTCATCACGCTCTGTAATACATATCATATGGCCAAAACTACTATCACCAAGATTAATCTCTATTCCAGGAAGTACCGTTGCTACCCCTTTAAGAGCATCACTTATCTCTCTAAATTGGCTAATATCAAACATATTATGATTAGTTATAGCTATTCCATCAATGTGACATTTTTCTATATACTTAATTAAAGATGTAATGGAAAAATTAAAATCATGGTCACTTACAGTTTTGACAGTGTGGATATGTAAATCTAATTTCTTCATACCATCATCCCTAACTTTTATAAACATTAATCAAATATCCGCATTAACATTTTTTACTTGTAGCATATACGCAACAATTCATTTGCGAACACAATGTGTTCGCAATCAGCTCTATCTTCACCGTAAATATCTTTTAACACCTTATTGATTTCATTCGTAGCCATTCACCATCAATTAATTTATTTCTTAGGAAACATATTCTGCAACATATATTTCTTAATTTCTTTAAGGTTATCATGCTTATGCTCATGAACGGCGATAAGGTTGTCGAAGCGCATAAAATATGAGCCAATCCGTTGTTGCTCCTCAATGCTTGGGAACATTCCCTCGCAACTTGCTATATCATCCTGTCCTATAGTTGTGAACGCCGTAGTCTTAGATTTCTGTATGAATTGCGATTTTATCATCTGATTGCCAAGGTTAATTTTAACAAACATGGGATCATAAAAGGTCTTATCTACCTTCAATCGTATAAGGTGATCATCATAGACAAACTCCCCACTATCTAGCAACACATTGGCTTCTGCAATGCCTTCGGGCTTCAACGAACTTCTTGTCATGAATATGTCACCATACTCCACGTTACATTTTTTCAATTCGGAATCTCCGTAGTTACTGTACGTTAAGTCCTCAATATGTATTCTGTCTGGTGCATACATATTGATAACATTGATATGTCTTATTTGAGTAGGCTCATCAGACTGATTGTTAATTACACCATTTGATAATTTTTCCTTTGTAATATCCCCCAACTTCCGCTGTTCCCAATCGCTAGTAAATCCTGCAAAGCGAATCTCTGGAACTTTTTCTCCTTTTTTCGGAAACATTTTTTGAAGCATATACTTCTTTACTTTTTGCAGTTCATCACACTTACGCTGATGAAGGGCGATGAGATTGTCAAGGCGAGCAAAGTATGCGCCGATCTGCTTCTGTTCTTCAATACCTGACAAGGCTACAGGCGTAGCTTTGACCTGCTCTATGGTGTAATGAGAGATTGTCCCCGTATGTGAAATGCTGATTAGATAATTCCTGAATAGTGGACTTTCAAAATATGTAAACAGATATTTGCTGTCATGAACTGCTGATTTTTTTACCCATATCAAGTCTGCATCTTTGGTGTATAATGGCTGGTCATCCGGCACCACATAAGGAATACCTATGCTTCCGCCTCCAGTAACCAAAATATCGTCTTTTTCCAACTTGCCTGATGAAACGGCCAATGTTTCATACAACTCTTGGGAAATAAATGCTTTTTCATTTGTTATGCCTTTATAGGCTGACACAACATCACTTGACCTATAAAATGGAACGCCCTCATCTGTCCATTCATCTTTATGGACACGAGAAGCCGACAGGACTGATGTTATATCACCAATCTTCTGCTGTTCCCAATCGTCCGTATATCCTTGAAACCGTATATTCGGTACTTTCTCCATTCTCATCTCTCCTTAACCACAAAGCGATATTTTCCTTTTCCCAAACCATGCACGCTCTCAATCAACTTTGCTTCCAACATCTTTTTAAATAATGTTGTGGCGGGACGTTCTGTGATTGACAAAACTGACAGCACATCGCTACGGCTAAAAATCTTTTCCCTGCCAAAAGCTTCATACAAGGCAACAATATTATTTTTCGTCCTCTCAGTTCCTTTGACTGTTTTCAGCAACACCAATAGGCTGTTATTCGACTCAATGTGCTGTTCAATGTGCTGTTTTTTCAATGAATGTGCTGTTTCTGCCTGCCAATCCACATGCAAATAGCGATTTTTCAGCACATTGGACGCACCCAACAGTAAGTTACACATCGCCACAAGGCCCCGAAACGCCACTAAATTTCAGCCCTCCTGCAATACCTTGAGAAGCTCTGCCAAAGATTCTTCCGTCTCTCTATCTTGACAAGTCAAATTTGTTGACATGTCAAAAAGTTCCTTGGCCGTCTGCTGAATGTCAGCGTCAATCGACTGCATCTCTGCACATACAGCTTTAAGGTCAACTTCCGGCTCCGGCTCGCTGGTATCCACATAACGGGGAATATTGAGGTTGTAGTCATTTTCCTTGATTTCTTCAAAGGTGGCCAGATGGGCAAACTTGTCCACATCCTTGCGCTCATCATAAGCCGCCATAATTTTGTCAATGTGCTCCGCATCCATAAAGTTCTGGGCCTTTTCCTTGCGGAACTCTTTTGACGCATCAATAAAGAGCACATCACGGCTCACATGGTCTTTTTTCAGCACGATAATGCAGGTCGGTATGCCCGTGCTGAAGAAAATCCCCGCAGGCAGGCCGATAACGGCGTAAATATTGCCATCTTCCAGCAGGTGCTTGCGGATTGTGCCCTCCGCCGCCCCGCGGAACAATACGCCATGAGGCAGGATAATGCCCATGGTACCGTTTTCCTTCAGATGATAAAAGCCATGAAGCAAGAAGGCAAAATCCGCCTTGGACTTCGGCGCGAGCTTCTCATACCGCTGGAACCGCGGGTCAGTCAAAAAGCCTGCCGCCGCACTCCAATGCTGGCTATACGGAGGATTCATACACACACCGTCATAGTTCGTCGGCTCCTCCGTCGGCCAGTCAGCCCCCAGGGTATCGCCATTGCGGAAATGCTGATACTGGAAGGGCACATTATGCAGAATCATATTCATGCGGGCCAAGTTGTAGGTGGTATGAGAGATTTCCTGCCCAAAGAACTGGATGCCATTGCGGCAGTCCTCGTTGATATAACTGCGGGCATGCAACAGCAAAGAACCAGACCCCATGCACGGATCATAAATGGAAAAAGCAGGTTCCCCCTCCTTGCCTTTGGTTACAATACGCGTGATAAGCTCCGAAACCGCCTGTGGCGTATAGAACTCCCCCGCCTTCTTGCCCGAGCCAGCGGCAAACTGGCCGATCAGATATTCGTAAGCATCCCCCAAGGCATCCGCGCCATACTGGGTGAAATCGATATGAGCCAGCTCCTTCATCACATCGGAAAGCATGGCATTGCGCTTGGCTGGCGTAGTGCCCAGACTCTTGGAGTCAATATCAAAGTCCTCGAATAAATCCTCATAAAGCTTCTGCCCACGGATGGCCTCGCCGCCCTGCTCAATATCCCGCATGGCCTGACGCAGATGGTCGGTAGTAAAGGTCTTGTTGTTGATTTCATTATATAGCGCCGTAAAAGTATACTGCGGCTCAATGGCAAAGCTGTAATTCTCCTCCAGCTCCGCCTTCAAATCCTCCCAGTCCTCGCTCTGCCGCGCTTCCTCATAAAGACGCTGCGCCTCGTCAAGACTCTCAGGCTTGCGATCCTCCAGCAAATCCACCACCGCATAAAGCTGACGGTCAGACAGATACTTGTAGAAAATCATCCCGAGCAAATAGTTTTTATATTCATCCGCACTCATCGTACTGCGCATAACATTAGCCGCATTCCAAAGTGCCTGGTTAAGTTCCTGTGATGCCATATATAATACCCTCCCGCGTCCATTTTTCTTGAGCGTCATCTTGGACGTCACCTTGAGCGTCATTCTTTAAGTAACCCAAGCATATAAAGAGTCGGCCACATGGGTATGGCCGACTGTAAGTCTTTCGGCTGGTTTCCCAGCATCTATTATTTTATCATATTTTCACACAACTAAACACCGAACTTCTCCGAACTTTCTCCGAACCTCTTGACCGATGATATCATAGCTCAGCCTCTTCATCCATGGTCTCGAGCAGGAAACTCACGGGGCGGAAGCCGTCGTTGCAGGAAATCATAGCTGACCGAGGATTCTTCATCCAACCATCGTAAAAGTCCTTGGCACCATGCGCGAGAGCCATAACAAACGGCGACATGGTTTCCCAGGCGCTTTCACACAATCCTTCTGGCCGCTGCCAGCCGTTGGCGATGAACACGGCACCTTTCTCCATATCGCAGGCGTGCTCGATGGGATTTTCGTACTTTTCCATCAAATCCAGATAACAAGCCTTACGCACAACAGTTATGAGTACCTTCTTCATACCACCACCTCCTGATTTATAAAAATTCTAATGGCATTTAATCCACAGCATCGTAAGCGCCATAGATACGCTAAGAATCTATCATAACATCATTTTTGTCTCATTAGCCATTTATAAGTTTCCACAGCTGTATCAAACTAAGCATAATATCTTCATAGGATATTTTGACGGCATAGGTATATTTTTTCTGATATGATTTCCATAATGCCATCAGAGTATTGTCCTGTTGTATCTTCATAATTACTTGCGGAGCATCTTGACGAAGATTTTTGGGGTTTCGTTTCGCACAGGTGGCTATGAATGCAGCTTTGAGTGTAGCGATGTCTATTTTATTATAGTAAATCCTGGAAAGTTCATACAAGTCGTAAAAGTCTCTCATCCGTGTATTCAGCAGGCCACGGGCTAGAACTGTCTGGATTTTTTCGGATAACAGTGTTTCCAGGTTATACGACCACAGCATAATGGAACGGTCTTCTAGAAGCAACTTATACTGATGGTGTATTTCGCGAGGAGTGATTACATCACCGGTGGAAATGTCAATTTTCAATGGAACAGGCATAGTCCATGGTAGAACGCAAAGCCACGCCAATAAGTGATGTTACGAGTATGCCGCCTTTGATGATGAAGTTGTCCCGATAATCTGAAGCAGCGATTCTTTCCAAGAATCGCTCCATCATGAACAAGCGCATGGGCGTGCGAGCATCGGCGTGATGCTGGCTGGCAAGATTTTTTAGTCGTCCTTTTAACTGGGCTGAAGTGATTTTCGTTACAAAAGCACCTCCATATACTGACGTATCAGTTTTTCCACGCGAAAAAACGAAGCATAAAACATCAGCTTGTTTAAGTCCCGATCAGAACGGCGGGTGTAGTTTTTTATGGCAGTCTGGAAGTCCTGGATTTCAAAACTGCTCCGATTGCGTACAAGGTCGCAGATGGTTCTCTCCAAGTCGTAGACGGGAATCATGTGTCCAAAGGAGTTTTTATATTCTGTCCGACCAATGTTAAGTAATTCCTTTTTTACAGTAAAGACCTTTATTCCAGACGCTTTGAGTTTTTGGGTATTGTAGCCAGAATAGATAGTTATAGTCTGTTCCATAGGTTCACGGTCGATGAGCTCATGGTAGAAAAGTGCCTCATCATGAGAAAAAACGGCTTGTGGACACCGCTGGTGCAAAACAAAGGCACTGTCTCCCCAGGCTTCAGGGGAAAGATATACTCCCTGTGCGACTTTCTCAAAGTGGTTATCCGCAACAAAGCGATAAAAGCGGTCCTTTTTTATACCACCACGAATGGCTTTTTGGGTCAACAGGAGCCCCGATTCATCGATAAATTGTGCAATTGCTTTCATATCACCACCAACTTTCGTGCTTATATTATATATAAAATAAGCACGAAAGTCGATAGTTTTACCACCATTTATCGCTCTGCGCTTGGCTGTCATCGCACAAAAATGACCGGTCAAATTGACATGTCAATGACATGTCAACCTGACCGGTCAGATAGTTAACCGCAGGGTTAATTAAAACTCTTCGCTTTTGCTGGCGATTTTTTCCTGGACGTAGGCGATGAAGTCATCAATCTTCATCGTCGTGCTTTCCTGTACACCGCGTTTGCGGACAGCTGCCGTCTTATCAGCAACTTCCTGGTCGCCGACAACGAGCGTATACGGCGTCTTCTTGACCTGGCTCTCACGGATCTTGTAGCCGACTTTTTCGTTGCGGTCGTCGACTTCTACGCGCAGGCCGAGGTCAAACATTTTCTTCTTGAGCTCATAAGCATAGTCAGCATGTTTCTCCGTAATCGGCAGGATGCGGACCTGTACCGGCGCGAGCCACGTCGGGAAGGCACCGGCATAGTTCTCGATGAGGATGCCGATGAAGCGCTCAATCGAACCGTAAACGACGCGATGCAGCATGACCGGACGATGTTTTTCGCCGTCTTCGCCGACATACGTGAGGTCGAATTTCTCCGGCATCAGCATGTCGAGCTGAATCGTGCCGCACTGCCACGTACGGCCGATGGAATCGCGCAGATGGAAGTCGATTTTCGGGCCGTAGAAAGCGCCGTCGCCTTCGTTGATAACGTATTTGAGGCCGCGGTGCTCGAGCGCGTTGCGCAGAGCTTCCGTTGCGCTCTCCCAGATTTCGTCGGAGCCCATGGAGTCTTCCGGACGCGTGGAGAGCTCAGCCGTATACGTGAGGCCGAACGTGCTGTAAACTTCATCGAACAGGTCAATCGTATGCTGGATTTCCTCTTCAATCTGGTTCGGCGTGATGAAAAGATGCGCATCGTCCTGCGTGAAGTTGCGGACGCGGAACAGGCCGTGCAGTGCACCCGAAAGCTCATGGCGATGGACGATACCGAGCTCGCCGAGACGCAGCGGCAGGTCACGGTAGCTGTGCTGATGGGATTTGTAGACCAGCATACCGCCCGGGCAGTTCATCGGTTTTACTGCATAGTCTTCATCGTCGATTTTCGTGAAGTACATGTTCTCTTTGTAATGATCCCAGTGACCGGAAGTCTCCCAGAGCTTGCGGTTCATGATCATCGGCGTCTTGATTTCCTGGTAGCCATAACGGCGATGAACTTCACGCCAGTAGTTGATGAGCTCATTGCGGACAACCATGCCGTTCGGATGGAAGAACGGGAACCCCGGGCCTTCCTCATGCAGGCTGAAGAGGTCGAGCTCCTTGCCCAGCTTGCGATGGTCGCGTTTGGCTGCTTCTTCGAGCATGTGCAGGTATTCATCGAGGTCAGTCTGTTTCTCGAAAGCCGTACCATAGATGCGCTGGAGCATCTTGTTCTTCTCGCTGCCGCGCCAGTAAGCACCAGCAACGCTCTGGAGCTTCAGAGCCTTGACCTTGCCCGTCGATACGACGTGCGGGCCAGCGCAGAGATCCGTGAACTCGCCCTGCGTGTAGAGCGTAATCAGCGCATCTTCCGGCAGGTCATTGATGAGCTCGACTTTGTAGCTCTCGCCCATCTCCTCGAACATCTTGAGGGCATCAGCACGGCTGACTTCCTTGCGCTCGAGCTTGAGGTTCTCTTTGACGATTTTCTTCATTTCTTTTTCGATATCCTTGAGGTCAGCTTCGCCAAGCTGTTTGTCCATATCGATATCGTAGTAGAAACCATTGTCGATAGCCGGGCCGATAGCCAGCTTGACGTTCTGGTCTTTATAGAGGCGTTTTACGGCCTGCGCGAGGATATGGGATGCCGTGTGGCGAAGTGCCCAGCGGCCGTCAGCGTCTTCAAACGTCAGGAAATCGACCTGGCAGTCCTTCGTCAGGACCGTCGTGAGGTCTTTCGTCTCACCATCTACTTTAGCAGCCAGGACTTTCTTGGCCAGGCTGTTGCTTACTTCTTTGACGAACTCAAGGATGCTCTTGCCTTCCTCGACTTCGCGGACTGCGCCGTCTTTGAGCGTAATCTTTAACATGAAAAACCCTCCTTAAAATAAAAAAGCTCCGTCCCGAAATAGGGACGAAGCTAACGCATCGTGGTTCCACCCAAATTGCTCTCCTGCTAAAGGAAAGCCACTCAGTCTTTGATAACGGAAAAGTCTCCGGCCCGGCTTACACACCCATAGGCTTCTGCGGGGCAGCTCCGAAGTGGTGGCCGCAGCTGCTATCCCGGGATGCTCGCACCAAATGCATCCTTCTCTTAGAGACGCTTGTCTGCCGTCGTGTCTTCGTCTTTGCTTTGATGTTCTTTATTATAGAAGTCCGCTCCGCCACTGTCAAGGGATTTGCCGATTATTTTTCGGCTAATTGTGTTCCCTCGGTATTTCGTATAACGGGAACCTGAAGCTGCTGCCCTACCCGCAGATTGCTGCCATCGGGATTTAACCCATTCACTTCGATAATCGCCTGCTGCAATTCCTCGGCCCGGCTCTCATTTTCCGTGTAGCGGCGGGCCAGGTTCCAAACACTGTCGTTCTGTTTGACCGTCACCGTATCGAAGTCACTGGAACGAAGGTATTCATTCGTCAGCTGAAACGGCGATACAACGGCGAACAGCAAAAAAGCAACGGCAATCCACAAAATTTTTTTCTTCATCACAGAAAACCTCCTAAGCCACAACACATTAAAACATTCTTTCTGCGAACGTGTTTTTGTCAAATTCATGTTCTTATCTTAGCACAGAACATTTATTCCTGCAATAGTTTTGGCGAACATTTTTTCTCTTGAAGCTGTTTTTCCCCTTTGTTAAAATAAAAGTGAGCTTGACAAGTCAACGACAAGTCAAGGTTGACTTGTCAATTTGACTTGTCAATTTTCCCACAGAAAGGAGCGTCCTATGAATATTCATGGTGCTGTCATCATTGAGCAAGGCGTCACGTTTGCCGTCATTGCCGTCAAACAATCGGTGACCATGTACACCACCCGTCTCATTAAGACACGCCAGGAACTTTCACAGTTCTTTCCCAACATGCCCATCATCCTCATGAGTCAGGATAATAACGGCACCCCACATTATTACGGACGAAAAGATATCGTAGACTTTCTAAAGACAATCCGCGTCGACCAGATTCCCTGGAAAGTCTATCATCTCTATTGATTAGGAGTTTTCATTCATGAATATTCTTCGCAACATTGTTCACATCATTTGCTTTATCGTGCTCATGGTCACCGCTGATGTGGTCTGGACCAACATCAAAGGCTACTATGCCGAGCGCAATTTCAAAATCTGTGCGGCTTACTTTGCTGGCGGTATTATGGTCTTTTGCCTGCTGCTTGGCATCAGCACGGCCGCCAACACCTATTTCCGTTAAATTGCCGAAAGTGAAACGCTGTTTCAAGTGTTTCACTTTTTTATTGCAATAATTCAAAACAAACTACCAAGATACCCCAAACGTATTGAAACGATAACAAACGCTATGTTATAGTGGATTTGTCTTGAACAGGAATCAAAATTGGAAAGGAAGATTATTATGAAAAAGATTGTTTTGCTTTGTGCTGCTGGAATGTCTACGAGCATGCTGGTAAAGAAAATGCAGGAAGCGGCTGCAGCCGAATCCTATGAATGCTCAATTGCTGCCTATCCGACTTCCGAGGCAAATGCCAAAGCCTCCGATGCTGATGTCATCCTGCTCGGGCCACAGGTCCGCTTCCAGAAAAACAAGATTGCTGAACTCTGCCCGGGCATTCCCGTCGATGCCATCGACATGCGCATGTACGGCCGTATGGACGGCGCCGGCGTGCTGAAATATGCCAAGAGTCTCATGGCGTGAGGTGACCACCATGGAAGGACTCGAACTTACAGCATTTCAGATTATCTCCTCGGTAGGCTCGGCGCGCAGCTGCTACATCGAGGCAATCCAAGAGGCCAAACAGGGGAATTTTGATAAGGCCGAATCATTGATTGCCGAAGGTGACGACATGTTCGTGGAGGGACATGACGCCCATGCCAACCTGCTGACCAAAGAAGCACAGGATGGTCCTGGCAGCACGCTTTCCCTGCTGATTCTCCACGCTGAGGACCAGCTCATGAGTGCCGAAGGCTTTAAGACCATCGCCTTAGAATTTATGGATGCCTATAAGCGCATCGAAACGCTCGAAGAAAAAATCAACAACAGATAAGTGAGGTACTACTATGGGTTTCCCAAAAGGATTTTTATGGGGTGGTGCCGTTGCGGCCCATCAGCTCGAAGGCGGCTGGCAGGAAGGCGGCAAAGGCGTCAGCGTTGCCGATGTTATGACGGCAGGCCGTCATGGTGTCCCGCGTGAAATCACCGACGGTGTCATTCCGGGCAAAAACTACCCGAACCATGAAGGCATCGACTTCTACCATACCTATAAAGAAGATTTGGCCATGCTCGGCGAGATGGGGTTCAAATGCTTCCGCACCAGCATTGCCTGGACACGCATTTTCCCTAACGGCGACGAATTGGAGCCGAACGAAGAGGGCCTCAAATTCTACGATGACCTCTTTGATGAAATGCATAAAAACGGCATGGAGCCGGTCGTCACCCTCTCCCACTTTGAAATGCCGTATCATCTGGTCAAAGAATACGGCGGCTGGCGCAACCGCAAGCTTGTCGATTTCTTTGTCCGCTTTGCAGTGACCTGCTTCAAACGCTATAAGGACAAAGTCAAATTCTGGATGACCTTCAACGAAATCAACAACCAGCGTGAAGTCAACGTTCCGTTCATGGCGTTTACGAACTCGGGCGTTCTCTATCAGGACGATGAGGATAAATACGCCGTTCTCTATCAGGTTGCGCATCATCAGTTTGTGGCCTCCGCCAAAGCAGTCATCGAAGGCCATATCATCAACCCGGATTTCCAGATTGGCTGCATGCTGGCTATGGGCCCCTGCTATCCGGAGACCTGCAACCCGGCCGACCAGCTGGCCGCTATCAAGGAAATGGACAAGAGCTATTTCTTCGGCGATGTCCAGGCCCGCGGCCATTATCCGTCCTATATCCTCAAGCTCTGGGAAAACAAGGGCTACAACATCGACATTGAAGAGGGCGACCTCGAAACGCTCCAGCAGGGAACGGTCGACTACTTTGCCTTCAGCTATTACATGAGCTCGGCCACCTCCGGCGACCGCAGCCGCTTTAAAGAATTGCAGGGCGGCTTCTCCACGGGTATCGACAACCCCTATCTCAAGAAATCCGACTGGGGCTGGCCGATTGACCCGCTTGGTCTCCGCATTATGCTCAACACGCTGCAGGAGCGCTACGAACTGCCGATGATGATTGTCGAAAACGGCATTGGCCTGCACGAGGAACCGGACGAAAACGGGCAAATCAACGACGATGCCCGCATCGCTTATTTCAAAGCCCATATCGAGGAAATGAAAAAAGCCATCGATGAAGACGGCGTTGACCTCTGGGGCTACTGCCCCTGGGGCCCTATCGACCTCGTCTCCGCCGGAACGGGCGAAATGGAAAAGCGCTATGGCTTCATCTACGTGGATAAAGATAACGAAGGCCGCGGCACACTCAAACGCTTCCGCAAGAAATCGTTCAACTGGTACAAAAAGGTAATCGCTACGAATGGCGAGGACCTCAGCAACGATTAACCCAACCGCTTCATTCCTGGTTGCAGAAAAAAGGCGAAACAACGTTACAATTGTTTCGCCTTTTTTATTATTATTCTTAAAGCATCGTCTCAACCTATCGCCAATCCGTTGAATCAATAGCAATCGCCATGCTATAGTAAGACACATCAAGGAATTATTCATCCCATCAACTGGAAAGAGAGGATTAACATGACAAAACAAGAACTCTTTGACAAGTTCGTCGATTTCATGGGACGCTTCGCCGAAATCCGTGCGGTAGCAGCCCTGCGCGATGGCTTTATCATGACGACTCCGTTTACGGTCTGCGGCTCGGTATTCCTGCTGCTTGCCAATCTGCCGATTCCAGGCTACCCGGAATTTATGGCGAGCCTGTTCGGCCCCGACTGGACGGCACCACTTAACGCCGTAGCCGGTGGCACCTTCAGCGTGCTCGCGCTGATTGTTGTTCTTGCCGTCACCTACAAATATGTAGAATCTGAGGGCTGCGATGCCATCATGGCCTCCATTCTCTCGCTGTCCACTTTCCTGATTTTGCTGCCACCGTCGCTTACCACCAAAGCCGGGGAAACCGTTGGCGACATTATCCCGAAGGCCTGGGCTGGCAGCAACGGCGTCATCACCGCTATTCTCGTAAGCTTTGCCGCCTCCTGGGTGTTCTGCTATTGCGAAAAGCACCACATCGGCATCAAGATGCCGGATGCCGTTCCCGGCGGCGTTGCCAAAGCATTTGAAGCGCTGACACCGGGCATGGTGCTCTTCACGGGTGCCTCCGTCCTCTACGGCATCTGCCATTATCTCGGAGCTACGACACTGCCCGAGCTCATCTTCAAGATTATCCAGACCCCGCTGCAGGGCCTTTCCGATACGCTGGTCGGCGGCTCGATTATCGAGGCGCTCGAGAGCATCCTGTTCTGGGCTGGCATTCACGGCCCGAACGTCGTCGGCGGCGTCGTAAGCCCAATCCTCATTGCCAACTCCCTCGACAACCAGCACCTGCTCGACATGGGCATGCAGCTCGCGGGCAATCCCGATGCGAAAATCATCACCTGCCAGGTCGACTTCATGGTCAAGACCGGCGGCTGCGGCCTGACGTTTGGCCTGCTGATTGCCAGCTGGCTCTCGGCAAAATCCTCGCAACTCAAATCACTGACGAAACTTGCCACGGTCCCGGGATTCTTCAACATCAACGAGCCGATTATCTTCGGCCTGCCGATTGTCTTTAACCCGTACCTGTTGATTCCATTTGTACTTGTGCCGCTGATTGCGCTCGTCATGACTTATGCCTCGATTGTCATTGGCTTCATGGCACCATTCAGTGCCGTACAGGTTCCCTGGACGGCCCCGCCGATTATCGCCGGCTTCCTCCTGAACGGCTGGCAGGGTGCTGTCGTACAGCTGGCGACGATTGTCATGTCAACGATTGTCTATTACCCGTTTGTCCGCATGCAGGACAACGCCATGCTCAAAGAAGAACAGGGCCAGTCCGAAAACAGTGCTGACGACGGCCATTCCGAAGAGATGCAGCACGAACCGCAAACACAGCTTTAACAGATTTTTCCTTGGCAAACTTTGTGCTATCGCGTTATAATAAAGGCAGTACATAAAGGAGTGTTGCTATGTTTCGTTCCGTTTATATCTTATGGCCGGGCGACCCTTGCCATATGCCAAAACTGCTCTTTTTGCGCGTTGCGCTTCGCCATATCTGGCTTTTGCATCTCTTTATCCTGTCCGTGACTTTTATCGACCTGCTTCAGGTGGGCTTGACGGCCGGAACCTGGATAAATCTCGTGCTCGTTGCGATAAATGCCTTTGAGCTTCGCAGTTCCTACCGCCGGGAAAAACACCGCTTTATCGGCCTGTTCCGTCTGGTCGAGCAAAACGATATCCAGCAGTGGCAAACCAAGGATACGCCGCGCAAAACCGTTAACGAACTGTCCGTTATAACGATGAACTGCTACTTAAAAGCCGTCGACGATTTTGAAAAGCATTACGAACAGGACCGCAGCCGCCAGTCCATTGAGATGTTCACCTCTATCCTGATCATTTTCTTCACGATTTCGTGGCTGTTAAAATACTTATAAAAGCAAAATAGGCTTAGCGCCAGTGATTAATATACTGGTGCTAAGCCTATTTTTTCTTTTCTGTTAAAGCGAAGCGGCAAAATCCTTGCCAAGCTTCTGGCAGGCAGCTACGCCATCGCTGTCCGGCGCATTTTCAATCGCCAGACCATCGCCAAAGAGTTTGGCGCCATCGTTTTTGACACGGTCTTCCCATTCCCGCATCCAGGCACCGCCGCCCCAGCCATACGAGCCAAACAGCGCCACGGGTTTATCTTTGAGACTTCCCTCCACCTCTGCAAAGAACGGCTCATAGGTCCCTTCTTCCAATACCTCATCGCCCATCGCGGGGCAGCCAAAGAGCAATCCATCGTACTGCGCCAGCGTTCCGTTATCAAACTGCTCCACCTCAAACAGTTCCACCGAATCGCCGCCGGATTTTGCCCCTTCGGCGATTGCCTCAGCCATTGCCTGTGTATTGCCCGTTCCCGACCAATAGATAATTGCCATTTTTTTCATTGTTATCCTTCTTTCTATCTCTTTGCTGCTCATACTGCGCGAACAAGTTCTTCAAACCGGCGGCCCTTTTCAAGTTCCAAACAGAAATTCTGGGAACAATCCGTGTAGAGGTCAAACAGCGCTTTTGTCCGCTGCGCATTTGCATAAACTTTCCAATAGCCGCTAAAGGCGTAGTTCTGGCCCTTGTTTTCAATAAACCCGGCCACATCATCCGGCGGATACCCAAGAAAAAGGCCGACCTCATGAGGAAAGGTCTTCCGTACCTGCATCCGGATTTTCAAACGTTCGAGCAATTCATCGAGCGTATCCTCACGCCGATACCCGAAACGCTCCAACAGCTTCATAGCCTTTGGCTGATGAAGCGTACGCCACATTGCCTCCTCACGGTAGAACAGCAGCAGTACGTATTCTTCTCCTTCCGATACCCGGAATACCGAAATTCCCTTGCAGCGGAAACAGGGCGCATACGACTCGAGCAGCGCATCAAAGTCATCAAAACTGCTCTTGCGGAACGAAACCATATTCGCCGCCTTAACGCCCCAAAGCATCGGCGCCGCATGCATCCCCATCACCTGTTCAAAATCTTCTTTGGCCAAACACTACCACCTCTTTTATTTTGTTGATACACATTCTCAACTACAGTTTTATTATAACGCGAACTATTCTCAATTGCAATAAAAAAAAGAAACCGCCATGACCCACACGTTTTGTGCTGTGTCATAGCGGTTTCTTTTACAAAATCAAACAGGAAATTCCTCTATCAGGTCTAACATCCCGCGAATCTCGGCATGGCCGTTTTCCAGGTAAAAGAGCCCCATCTCCCAACCATTCTTATCATATATATCCATGATCTGCGGCATAATCTCCCGCACCTTGGCCAGCAGGGCATCATCCTTAACCACCTTGGCCTGGCCATCGTAACGCAGGAACTCATCGCCAGCCAGCGCCAATACCTCTACCTTCGGATTGGCAACCAACTGCTTATAGACATTCTTGAAAGTGCCACAACCAAAGTATAGCTTGTCATCCACCAGCATATGGAAGCCAAACGGCCGGCCCTTCGGCTGCGTTCCATCCGTAGTCAGAAAATAGAAGGTCTTAGCCTTATCCAAAAATTCCTTTACCTTTTCTACATTTGACATAATAGAAAACCTCCTTATCTCGAACTACTTTAATTATAAAGCGGATATGGATTTGATACAACTGTAATCCTGCCATCTCCCCTATCATCGTTGAAGCAAATCCGCCGGTTTCACCAGCTGATGCCTGTACCGCTTGCGGCCCTTTGTCTGCTCACCATAATTGATAGCCTCAGTAGGACAGATATGCAAACAGCCCAAGCACTCCACACAATCCTGCTGCCAAATAGGCTGTCCCTGAGGGCGCAGGATATTTCCCTTGGGGCAAATCCGCTCGCAAAGCCCGCAGGACGTACACACTTCCTTATCGCACTGAAAATTTTCTGCAATTTCCTGCTGTCTTGCCTTCCACTTATCATGATAACCTGCACAGAATTTCCTGAGCAGCTGCCAGGTCTCATGCTGTTCCCGGGTTCCGATGGCACTGGCGATTTTCTTCAGCTTCCGCTCTGCCAGCCACGCTCTCACCGCTATCTGCCAATCGGCTGCAATATCACGCCAGGGAATATAGTTGGACACCAACCGCACATACCAGGCAGCCTGCAGCTGCTGATTCTTTTCCTGCAATATCTTTGCCGCATCCACAAAAGGCCTGCCCCAATAAGGCACACCACAGGTAGCGATGGCAAAAATATACGGAGATTCTAGAATCGTAAGCTTATGCAAAAACTCCTCCACCTGCAATGGCAGACCGAAGTAATGCATCGGAAATACAAAACCTACACAATCTGCCTTGGCCTCCGGCTTATCCTCCTGTATGGCTTGGACGATGGAACGTATCTCAACACCATTAATAGCCTGCTGTAATTCCCGGGCTACATACAAGGAGTTGCCGGTTGCCGAATAATAGTAAATTACCGTACGAATTTCTCTCACCTCATTTTACCGATTCATTTATACCTACGGATATTATACCTCTGCCCGTTATTTCTTTCTACCTTGCCTGAAATCCCCGACATTCATGACGGTCACTGGCACCATCGGCAAATGCCTTTGCTAGTAAATCCGTATTGCCTCCCTTTCGGTTGCTGCCCACCAAAATCACTATCCTGCTCATTCTAAGCCCTCCCATCATCCGCAAGCTATACCAAATAGCAAACCTGATATTTAAATAAGGATTTTACACCTTCCCCCCCTGCGTCAACAATTGAAGTTTTCCGGTAAAATTTGCCATAAAGGCTATAAAGCTGGTTGCCCTTTGCTTCCCTCACCGCATCCGTACGAAGTATACCTGCCCCCTTGAAGAGCTTGTCGCTGTATTCATAGATAAACTCCATGCCATCCATAAGCCGGATGCGTTCCAGCCCTTCTCCATTGTCAATGGATTCGGCGCAGTATACCAGCGGCCCTCTTTGTACAGCCAGCCGTCCAATGTCTTCCCGCACTTCCGGTGCTGCCTGATAAAGGGTGGCCTCCATGGGAACTTCCAAAGTAATCTTGTCATCCTTATGCCAGTTCCTGCGCACTGTTACATAGCCATTTTGCTTTTCTTCCTTTATTGCACTGCCATTTACGGCAATCTTATAAGTCTTTGCCCAGGAGGGAATCCTCAGGGCTATCCCGTATCGGCCATCCGCTTTGGTGGCCAGCTCCACGTTGCCTTCCCAGGGAAACTGGCTTCTCATGGATAGTTCCACCGTTTTATCGCCCAGGGAAATCTCTGCTTCAGAACCAACATACAAATCCACATAGACGGTATCATCACCGACTGTATAGATATACTCATTGAGCGAACTGATCAGGCGGGCCAGGTTTTCCCTTAATCGCCCGGATGCTATCCTTGATGGGAATCCGTTTGATCTTCTCCACATTCACTTCTCGCAGATTTCGGAAAGCTACAAATAAGAGCACCGCGGCAATCACGCCGAAAAATGCCAGTGTCATGGAAAAGCCCAGCTGGTCATTGCCACCACCAAAGTAAGCCACCAAAGGCAGGGTGAAGGTCATGCAGATAAACGCCCCAACATTGCCCCCCACCATGCGAAAGGTGTTGAGAACCACTCGTTCCTCCGAGTTATGGGACAGATTCGGCAATATGGAGGTAATCGCCGTCTGTATCCCTGTGTAGATAACACCCGCCGCAATATAAGTAACCGCTGCATAAGCCACCTTTGCCGTACCGCTTAAATCTGGCGTGGTAAAGGTCAGCCACATAAACACGGCAAAGGGCACGCACAGCCATAGAAAGTATGGTCTGCTCTGGCCGTACTTGGTTTTCGTATGATCTACGATAAAGCCCCATAACGGCGCATCAATGGCATCCAGCAATCGGGTTGCCAACAGCAGCGTACCGGTAACAGCTACGGACAAGCCAAATACATCCGTATAGAAATAGAGCAAAAAAGACCCGATTATACAATATAGCAGGTTCCCACATCCATCCGTAAGCGCATAACTTAAACGGCCCCGCAGTTCTGTTTTCCCCGTGACCTTATCCTCAGACATTAAAACTCCTCCTTCCGATTCTCCAAAATAAAAATTTTGACGCGTCTTCTTCATGCTTTTATTATAAGTTCCCATCCCCTTCCGAGATAGTCAGTCCGTTTGCGACTTATAGGAGAAAATTGACCACAGGAGGTAGTCCGAAAGGTATCTAATCTTCTCGTGTCCGCCCCTTCCCTACCTGATTGTCGGCGGCATGTCCACTTTTCGCAGTGGCGACCGCCATCTCCGCCGAACGCTTCCCCATACCTTTGACCTCATTTACGTTCACCAGGGAGAACTCTTCATGGAAGAAGACGGCCAGCAGTTTACGGTTACCACAGGACAGTTCCTCATTTTGCCGCCCAACAGGCTTCATCGGGGCACTAAAGCCTGCCGTACCGAAACCATCTTCCACTGGCTGCACTTTTATACTACCGGAAGTTTTTCCTGCTCTGAGACCCCAGTCCGCGATTCCAATGTCATCCAGAAAAGCTCCCAGCAGTTTGAAAAGAAGCCCTTCCACATCTCACTGCCCCAGTACGGAGCCATCCTGAAAGAACTTCAGCCCAACATGCTGGACATCATGGAGCAAATCACCCAGGTTCGCATCGACCGCAAGGAAAACAGCAAACGCTTTTCGGATAACACCATTCCCCAATTAAAACTCCAGCAGCTTTTCTTCACCCTTCTTGCCTACATTGGCGAATCAAGTGCGGAAATACAATCCCACGATGCAGCAGCCGAAATCTTTGCCTTTCTGAACGATCACTACAAAGAAAACCTTTGCCTTACCGATATAGCCGAACACTTCTCTTTCCATCCATCATATGTGATCCGCCTCCTGAAAAAACGCTATCAGAAAACACCGGGGCAGATTATCCAGCAGCTGCGACTGGAAAAAGCCGCTCAGCTTCTCATAACCAGCAATTCATCCATCCAAACAATCGCCTACGAGACCGGCTTTAACGATGGCGGCTATTTCACCCGGCTTTTCAAGCGGCATTATGGCGTAACACCTCACCAATGGCGCAATCGATAGTTTTTTCATCACTGCGTCCCAATAAATTGACATATGTCAAAAAGTCATGCTATAATTTCATTAAGACATATGTCAAAAAACGGAGGCTAACGATGAGCAGACCATTAAAAAAACGCCGTATCGGCGGGCTCCCCCCCTGCACACATTTTGTTCCGCAGGAAGCAACGGAAGCACCCGAAGTTACCATCTCACTAGAAGAATATGAGTGCATCCGTCTACTTGATTACCTGGGCATGACCCAGGAAGAATGCGCCAAACAAATGGGAGTAGCCCGCACAACGGTACAGGCTCTTTATCTAGCAGCCCGCAGACGCATCGCCGGCTGTCTGGTGGAAGGCCGCCCATTGGTCATTCGCGGCGGAAATTTTGAACTCTGCCCGGCTTGTCAGCACAGCCCCCATCCAGTCCGAGCAGCTATGCAGAAAGGAAGTAACCAACCTATGAAACTTGCAGTTACCTATGACAACGGCCAGATTTTCCAGCATTTTGGCCACACGGAGACCTTCAAAGTTTATACCATTGAAAACAATGCGATTCAGGAATCCCATGTAATTTCCAGCAACGGTGCCGGCCACGGTGCTTTGGCTACCCTGCTGCAGGAAGAAAACATCAACACCCTGATTTGCGGTGGTATTGGCGGCGGTGCTCAGAACGCACTGGCTCAGGCAGGCATTACCCTGTATGGCGGTGTTCAGGGTGACGCTGATGCAGCGGTACAGGATTTCTTAGCGGGAAAACTGGCTTACGACCCGGCCGTTCACTGCGACCATCACAGCCACGGCGAAAGCCATAGCTGTGGCAGTCATGGCTGCGGCAGCCACAGTTGCCACTAATACCAACGATAAGACCCAAAGGTGCCCGACGATTTTGTTTGGGCACCTTTTTTGCCAAGCGAATAGTTTTAGGAGGTTTTACTATGAAAGCGGATTGTGCCAATTGTCACTCCCATGCCTGCTACACAAAAGGAACAAACTGCACCGGCATCGACCGGGAAACGATTCTTGCCGCCTACGATGAGGAAGAGCGCCGCATTATGAAAGCTGCTGCCTATGTCGAGGGAACCTTCTACAGCAACATCACCCGTCTGCAGGAAACAGCGGAATTTGCTAAAGCCATGGGCTATAAGAAGCTCGGCATGGCCTTTTGCATCGGTCTCAACGCCGAAGCCCGCTATATTGCCCGCTACTACGAGCAACAAGGTTTTACCTTTTACAGCGTCTGCTGCAAAAATTGCAGTTTCAACAAAAAAGAGCTTGGCCTAAAACAGGTCAAGCCCGAACTTACGCATGAAGCCATGTGCAATCCAAAATTCCAAGCCAGGATTCTAGCGGAAAAAGGCACAGAATTTTTCATCTCCTGCGGCCTCTGCGTGGGACATGATACCATATTTAATGCCAGCTGCCCCGGCCCTGTCACCACCTTAGTGGTAAAAGACCGGCTGCTGGCCCACAATCCTCTGGGTGCCATTTATTCCCGCTACTGGAAGCGGAAACTGGGAATTATGGATGAGGACGAAGTCTGAAGTCATTCATAGCCATGCTTTTGCAGCTGGAACGCCAGCAGCGCCCGTATGCGCTGTTCATCGTCTACTGCTAAAACCTTCATCGGCACCACCTCTTGGCATCATTTGCATTCAAACCGGTATTTCTGCTCTGCCTGGGGATATTTCGCATGATCCACCTCGCTCATGAACATGGCTAGCGGCCGGCAGAATATGCCATAGTCCCCATAAAGCGCCTGATACACGCAGTACAGCTCCTCCGTTTCGGTATGGATCACCGGGCAGGCGATGATCTTGTAATCGTTGTGTTTGAAATGCTGCCATATCTCGCCCGCCTGCGGGATTGGCCGCCCATATTGTTTATCCATCGGTTTCCTCCATAATCTTTTTCAGCAATCCTTCCAGTTTTGCCTGGTACTGTATATTATCTTCCACGGAGCGCTTCCGTGGCCCTTTCCAATGGCTTTTACTCGAGGCACGACGTGCCTTCTTCCCCAGATGGCGTTCCATCAGCAGCCGCTCGATATTTTCATTGGTATACTGCCAGCCATTCTGGTGAATAGCATACGCCTTCTTGCCCAAAGCCATGGCTGCCACTCCATAATCCTGCGTAACCACCAAATCGCCAGACCGGCAGCAATTGACCAGTGCAAAGTCCACCGCATCGGCTCCTGCGCCGATTATCTTTACCTCGCTATAAGCAGACTGCAGGATGTGATTGGTATCGCATAGCAAAACCACTGGCACCGAATATTTTGCCGCCACTTCTTCTGTTTCCTTGACCACCGGGCAGGCATCTGCATCGACAAATATTTTCATAGCGAAGCTCCTTGTCTTGGATTTGCCAGGGCCAGCTTTTCTGCGGCGGTGGTGTTGCCGCCCAGCAGGCTGCCGCTGCGCATATTATCGGGATCAACCACGATGAGCAATACCCCAACGGTGGCCAGAACCACCGACAACAAGCGGCTGAGATTGAACCGCTCATGGAGCAGCAGACAGCCAAAGACCACCATGAACGCCGGGGTAGCTGCTGTTATGACAGACCCCATTTGCGCAGAAGTCAGCATAGTGCCGGATTCCTGGGTGACAATCGACAAAGTGTTTCCCGTAAGGGCCGAAAGCAGGAGCAGTTTCCAGTCCTTGCGCTCGATCTTCCACGAGATTTTTTGCTGGTACATGAGAAATACCAAGGGGATAAGCGCCACACCATACCGCATCCAGACCAAGGCCACAGGCGTAATAACCCCTGTCGTCAGCCGGACGGCGATGAACATGGCGCCCCAGATACTGCCCGCCAGTGACAACAGTACCGAGCCGATAAGCAGATTACGCAATAGATCCCTCCTCCTTTGTTCCTCGATTATAACGCGTTGCTGGTATAAAGTAAATCCAGCCCACAGAAACAGCCGGCAGGTTGACCAGTCAATTTGACCAGTCAACCTGCCGGCTTACAGAGAACTGCCACGAGCAGATATCACGTCACGCCGCCCCCGCACATCCACATTAAAAAGCCCGCGGAATCTTGCCGGCGTCAGGCCAGCCAGGCTGCCCCGGTATGCCCGCAGTCGAAGAGGAACTTGCTCTCCGGGGTCTCGACGTAAAAGGAAAGGCCATGCTCCCCCTCCAGTTCCCAAGGCGTTTCCTCCACCCAATCATCAATCAGGACCCTTAACGTATATTTTGCTTCATATGCCATGACAAATGCCTCCAATGGTAAATCAATATGTACACATCATAAAGCATACGCCCAAAGCTGTCCAGCTCAGGACTTCTGCCACCCGCGAATATCTTTGCTTTTCTCTTCCCGCTTCATTCCACTCCCTAACATCGCTATGCAGATCCTGCCAAGGGTCCAGGCAAGATTCCTGCCTCAGCTGATTTGACATGTCAAAAAATCAAATCTCGGTTGACAGCCATCAGCCTATTTGCTAAAATCAATACTCGTATCGGACGGCAAGCAATCGCCTGCTTGCCAGATAAGGTGTCCATAGACACCAGAACGGGTTATTCAGGCCAGATAAGATCGCATTCTTATCTGGCCTTATTTTTTTTCGAAAGGATTTTAAACACATGCTAAAAGGTTATCTTCTGCTCGCCATCGCTATCGCCCTGGAAATTGTTTCCACCTCTATGCTGAAAGCCTCCTGCGGTTTTACCAAACTAATGCCCAGCGTTGCTTTCATAGCGGGAATGGGAACCTGTTTCTACATTTTTTCCAAATCCTTACTGTTGCTCCCCCTGGGCTTGCCCTGGGGATAATCCCCCTCATGGTACCACTGACATCTCAAGAAATGGTCTGTCCCAGCTTAAAAGCCTGCTGCAGGCTGTCTCCCTGCCGAACGTCTCCTTTTTCCTTGGCACCGCGCACCAGCACCGTACCGCCATCCTCTAAGTTGAAGAAGTTCAAGACCAGCTTATACTGCATGAGGATTGCATCAAATAGTTCCGGCAAGGTCGCGGCGCCAACCAGAATCATCGCCAATTTCCTGATATTGAACGCATCACGCCGCGGATTGTGCAGCCGGTCGATAATCGCCTTCAACTGAGCGCTAACCCCATAGAAATACACGGGCGAAGCAATGACCAAGATATCTGCCACTTTGAGCTTGTCATAAATCTGCTGCATATCATCCTGCTGAAAACAGGGATTCCCTTCCTTTTGGAAACAACTGTTACAGCCAATACAGGGCCCCACCTTATAATCGGCTACGGATATCAGCTCTACCTCATGACGGTCACTGGCACCATCTGCAAAGGCCTTTGCCAGTAAATCCGTATTGCCGCCTTTTCGATTGCTGCCCACCAAAACCACAATCCTGCTCATTCTAAGTCCTCCCCTAAAATATTCATAATCCTTTGCCTGCCGTCAATGGCACCTGAAACAGGCCATGCTGATTGCAGTAATAATACAGCTTACGAATATTGCTCCGCTTAAACCTGGCCTCAGCTACCCCTTCCGGGTAGAGTTTCTTTAGCTCATATCCATCCTCTTTGACAGCTGCCACAAACGATATGTAATGTTTCTTATCCATACTGTGATTCACCGCAACATAATATTCATCTTCCATAGGTTCTACATGAATGGTATGCACTGAATCAGGTGGCTCTGCTTCCACAGGCGGCAGCATTATGCCACAGCAGCTGATGGCAGCCTCCCCCGTTGAGAGGATGACATTTCCACAGATGGGGCATACATAAAGCTTCACTCTTTTCATGTTAAAGCATCGGTTTGTATTGCTTATGCTTTCACCAGCCAATAACTCCGTGACAGAAAGCTGCAGTGCCCTGGCCAAGGGTTCTAACAGGGCTATATCCGGATACCCACGCCCCGTCTCCCATTTCGATATCGTTTTATCGCTTACATTGAGCAGTTCCGCTAACTGCAACTGCGTCATGGTGCTTCTTTCCCGAAGCTTTTTGATGATACTGCCAGTTACATATTGATCCATGTTCATCCCTCCTTGCCCAATATCATATAATGGGTTGGGGATTTATCCAACCTACGGAAAGTATAGTATTTTCACACCAATCACCGGCCACTCTGACGCAAACGAACGCTTCTGCCAGCTGACCTAAATTGAGCCCAATATTTTAAGTGATAATTTTACACCCTTACCTATCATACGTCAACAATCGCAGGGCTTCTGTAAAGTTTGACACCCCCAAAAGCACGCTCCTTTGGATTCCACGCCGCAACATGCACCTGCAGGATTCTTATAAGCATAAATATTTTTTTGATGGCGGTGTTCCCTCAAAACGAACCAGCTGAAGACTACAGTAATATTTTTCATTGTCAGGCGGATTGTCAAGCTAAGTGCAATACTTTCTCAAAATGGACCTCATATGGTGTTCTGTAGTTTTTACCTTCATCAAAAATATGGGTACATATCCCGCCAGTCATCCTCGGTTTGTATTTTCTCTGGCTCGATAATCCCCTGCTGGGTAAACTGGGCGTATATTTCGTTGGCCAGCTCGTACTTATCCTTGTAGTAGTGATAGAAGGTTTGCTTGCTGACCTCCGCAGGCGAATTGCCTCCCAGGGCAGGTATTCTATGGAGACGCTTCTTCCTAAACCAATATTGCTTAATAGCAAAGGCTTTCGCCATCGCCAGGCATATCATAATTTCCCACATGACGGGCCATGAGCAGGGAACGCATCGTATGACGGGTAATGGTAGCGTGAGCAACATTATCCAAATGCGTAAGATAAAGTCTAGCCTGAGGTGCTTCCATGGCCACAGACCAAACGTCCTCATCATTCATAATCAAACGGCCATTTTCTACCAATTCAGCAGCGGAACAGTTAAGGGCAATAACCTCCGGGTTGAATTTGCGAATATTTTCCTGCACTTCAGGATACCAAACTGTATCCCCAGCCAGATAGAACGTTTTCTCCTTAGGGGAGGTAAACATGATCCCCATGGCTTCACCACAAGGAACTACAGTTCCATGACGAGCAGGCACCTGCGTCAGCCTTGCCGCACCAAAATCCATCCCCTCACGGGAAAGGACGATAATCTTCCTAAAGCCAGATTTCTCGAAAACAGCTGCATCTTCCTCATTTTGACAGATGACTGGTACATCTTTGTCTAAGGGAGCCCCCACTGTGCCATCCATTGCCATATCAATGTGATCCGGATGAATATGCGTTACCACATAATAATCAACCCCCTGCAATATTTCTTCCACGGACATGGGCAGGTCATAAAATGGCATAGCCATGTTCTCCTTTACAGGATCTGGCACATGGAAGGGCATCCCCGGTATGTCAACAAACGACAGCACATGTTTGGGTGACAGCCATGGGTCAATCAAAAAGGTCTTGCCGGCAAATTCCAAACGGTTGGTGGCATTACGTATCTGTGTCAATTTCATGTTAAAAACTCCTCTCACATATAGATTGCTGACTTATCTCTTACTGCTATTCTAACAATCGAATAATCCGTCAACAAGCAAATGCTTCGGCACTTGCCGCAACCATTCTGTTGCGGTAAACTAAAACCAGGAGGTGTTTTCCATGAATCAAAAACAGCTGGAATACTTCATCGAGGCCTATCGCAGCCGCAATATTCAAGCTGCGGCTGATAAACTATATGTCAGCCGTCAGGGCATCAGCAAAATCATCCGCCAGTTGGAAAAAGAGCTTGGTCAAGTTCTTTTTACCCGCACACCACGCGGTCTGGAACCAACGGATTATGCCACCACACTGCTTCCCCATGCCCAGCGTCTTTTGGATGATTATCGCTATATCGAGGGCATGAATCCCCTGGCCTCCCAGTCAAAAAGCGTCGTTACCATTTATGCCCTTGACCATATCCTGGCCTACCTGGGTGCCAATTTCCTGCTGGACTTCCATGCGGCCCACCCCGATATTATCCTCAGCGTTGTGGATACCACAGATGATGCTGCCCTCGACGGCCTTGCCGCCAAGAAATGCAATTTCGCCATAGTGACAGGCCCTTTGGACAACAGCCGTTTCCAGGGTGATGAGCTATTCTTTTCTCGATACTGTGTCCGCCTCCATAAAAACCATCCCCTGGCCGCCAAACAAGAACTATGCTATGCCGATTTGGATGGAGAAACCATCATCAGCAAAGGCCGGGCTTATCAATGTTTCCGGGATAACATTGATCGGCACATTCTCCTGCCAGGGCTGAATGTAAAGATTCTTGGCGAAACAGCAGATGAATCAATCATCACGGAACTGGTGGCTCAGAATCACGCCATCAACATCGGCTACGATTATGCAGCAGTTTTAAATACCCATGAGGATATCGTTCTTCGCCCTTTGGGTGAAGGCACAGAAAAAGGACAGAGTGTTTACCTTATCACGGATAAATACACTCTGCCCACAACTGCCAGCAAGAAATTCCGTCAGTTTATCTTGGATTGGCTGCCAGCAAGCGGCAAACACATCGTTTTACCTAGCTTTTTCCCATTAGTTTAGCTCGGACTACACCGTTTTCTCAGGAATGACTGATCAGCAGCTTCCTGGTCAAATCAGACTGACTGTTCCGGTAGAGAAACAGGGCCAAGATACCGCTGAAGAGGCTGGCTATCGGCGGCATTTTCGAAAAGATTTCTGAATGCATACAATCTCCTTCAGCAGCCCGGGCATACAAAAAAGGCCCGGGTTCTGCATTTAATACAGAATCCGGGCTCACCCGACACCTTATCCGACAGGCGGCCTGCAGGAAATCCTGCTATCCCCCGTGCTACGGCACTCTGTCCTCCGGTGACCAATATATGGATAGTATATTAACAGCAAAGCATTGACATGTCAATCCTCTTTGTTGTCGTTTAGGGCAAGATTCCCTGCAGATAGGTGAAACCACCCATCATATTGCGAACCTCAAAGCCTGACTGCTTCAGCATGCGTTCCATGAAATATCCGTTCATGCCAATTTTGCAGATGACCACCAGAGGACGTTTTTTATCCAGCTTATCCAGCTGTTCCCGCATTTTTGCCGCCGGGATATTGATTGCTCCCTCTACATGGCCTGCCGCAAACATTTCCGGCGGACGCACATCGATGATCAATGCCCCCCGTTCCTGTTCTGCCGCCAGTTCCGCCGGCAGCAGGGGATTGGTCAGGCCCTGCAGGATGTTATCGCCATAGTATCCGGCCATATTCACCGGGTCTTTGGCTGAAGAGAAGGGTGGCGCATAGGCAAGCTCCAAATCTTCCAAATCATACACCGTGCCGCCTAAACGCAAAACAGCAGCCAATACATCAATCCGCTTGTCCACACCCTTTTTACCAATTGCCTGGGCACCAAGGACCTTGCCATCCTGCAGGCTGAACAGCACCTTCAGGGCGAAGGGCTCCGCCTGGGGATAATAGGACGCATGGTCATTGGGATAGGTGATGGTATAACGATAGTCTTTGCCATAAACCAGCCCCGCCTTCTGCAAGGCCCGCTCGTTTTTGCCAGTGGCGGCAGCAGTCAAAGAAAAGACCTTGAGCACTGAACTACCCACCACACCGGCATACTTGCGTTTTTTGCCAGCAATATTGTCAGCGGCCAGCCGCCCCTGACGGTTGGCGGGACCAGCCAAAGGCAGCGCCGCCTTCTTTCCCGTCAGGCCGTCAAAGGTCATCACCGCATCACCTACGGCAAAGACTGCCGGGGCACTGGTCTGCATATATTCATCAACTAAAATATGCCCTCGCTCTCCCAGCTTGATACCGCTGTCCTGCAGGAATACCGTATCCGGGCGCACGCCGATGGCCAGCACCACAAAATCAGCCGTCAGCACTTCCTGAGGAATTTTAACGCCAATGGTGCCATCCTCATGATGAAGGAATTCCTGTACGCCCTGCTCCAATAGCAGCTTCACGCCATTCTGACGCAGTTCTGCTTCTGCCAGAGCTGCCATATCCGTATCAAAAGGAGCCAGAATATGGGGTGCTGCTTCCACCAATGTCACGGACAGGCCCTGGGCCTGCAGATTCTCCGCCGCCTCCACGCCGATGAAACCGCCGCCGACCACCACGGCACGCCCCTGAGGATAATCCCCGGCCAGCTTCTTCAAGACCGCAGCATCTGGTACATTGCGCAGGGTTACAATGCGTTCATGGTCGATGCCCGGAATCGGCGGCCGCAGGGGCTGGGCACCTGGAGACAGCAACAGGGCATCATAGCTTTCCGGATATTCTTCCTCCCCATGGCGAATGATTACCTGGCGGGCTGCCGTATCCACCTTTATGACTTCGCTCTGCACCCGCACATCCACATGAAAAAGCCCGCGGAATTTTGCCGGTGTCATCACCAGCAAATCTTCCTGCCGAGGAATAACGCCCCCTACATAATAGGGCAGGCCGCAATTGGCAAAGGAAATATCGCCGCCACGCTCCACCAGAATGATTTCTGCCCCTTCGTCCAGCCGCCGCAGACGGGCAGCTGCCGTAGCACCGCCTGCCACGCCGCCAACTACGATATATTTTGCCATAATCATACCTCCAAACGAATATCAATTTCTCGATGTTATTATGATTATAGCAATTTACCGGATAATCGTTCGTGATTCAATCACTTTTACATATCCGTGCAAGGTTTGCTGGATTCCCTAGACCCGCATTGGCCCAGAGTTTTGATATTTTTTTATATGTACTTGCTATGTCATACCGCTACTACCTGCATTTTGCAAGTCTTTCTGCAAATAAGTCAAAAATTCCCTTACGCAAGCCCTTGAAAAAGTGCTCACTTAAGGGGATTTCATTCACTATCTTTAGTGGTCAGACTTCAGCCCAGCCCCGCACATGGAGATCAGGGCATCGCAGGTACGTCCATGCTCCTCGCAACAATGGTCCCGATTACCGGGAACCACGTTTGCCTTAGCGCCATGTGCTTCAATCATCCGGATCTTTTTGTCGGAGGTTCCCTCGGGAACGAAGATTTCGCAATCTATGCCCACGCGGCCAGCATAAGCCGCCACACTATTACCGGCATTGCCGCTGCTATCCTGAACGGCATGTTTGATCCCCAGCCATTTCATATAGGCCACCAATACGGCAGCGCCCCGGTCCTTGAAGGAAAGAGTGGGCATATAGTAGTCCAGCTTCCACAAACCGCCGCAATCACATTTTGCCTTCAAGGTCTGAATCTCTTCTTCATGACCGCATTTGCTGCATACATATTTCATTTTGATGCCCCATAGCCTTTCCCCCTACTGGTTCAGCATTTCGTATGATACTTCCTCCTTGTTGAATAATATTTTATATCTATATAAAAATTTATATGGCTCTTCACCCGTAAGTGTGGGTGAAAATTTAGTATCAACAGTGTCTCAAGCCGCATGAATTGCGGTTCGAGGACGATTCGGCAATGGTACGACAATGTTGGAACATCCGAGCATGACCAAATCAATCATGTTCTGGATGTTTCGGAAGCCGTACGCACGCCGGATAATCAGCTTGATTTTGTTGTTCATCGATTCCACTCTGGCGTTGCTGACCTGCTCTTGGATGGTGTTCAGGATGTGGTCCTTGTGGCGCATGATCTTGCGCTGGAGCTCCACGAACTCCGGGATGCGGCAATGCCTCGCCCATTGAACCCACTTGTGGAGCGCGTGCTCTGCTTCTTCGACATCCGTCATCTTCAACAGGAGCCGCAGGTCTTCCTTGAGCAGATAGCTGCGGTAGAGCCGGTTGTCGTGGTTCTGGATCATCTCCAGCTTGCGCTGCTGGCTCTCCGTCAGGTTCTCCGGCGCTTTGCCGAGAGCAAAGGTCGAGCCCTTGATTTCTTTCGCTTCCTTGCGGGCAGCCGCGAGCTCGGCGGCATGGGCGTCGTCCTTTTTCGGACGTCCCTTGCTGTTCTTGCCGAGCTCCCGCACTCTCGCCTGCGCAGTGCGCCACGCCTCGCGCCGCACCTTGTCGAGTGCGTCCATGCTCCATTCCACGACATGGAAGGAGTCGATGCAGCGCGTGGCATTCGGCAGGTACTTCTCGACGCACGCTGTAATCCATTGTGCGCCGTCCGCCGTCACGGTCTTGATGGATGCGCGTTGCTCTTCCGTCAGGCTCTCCATGAACCGGGCGAGGACGTCTTTCCCGTAGCCCTCGCCAGCCCACACGACGGTGTTCGTCTCGTGGTTCACGACGATGGTGATGTACTTGTGTCCCTTGCGGTAGCTGGTCTCGTCGATGCCGATGCTAACAAGCCCGTCGAGGCGCTTGCTGATGTCCGGCTCGAGGTACTGGTGCGCGCGATGGACGCAACGTCCGACGGTGTCCCACTTGATGCGCATGTACGAGGCAACGGCGCTCTTGCTCAGCTGGAGGGTCATCCACGTCACCACCATGTCGAACGTCTTCGTGAATTGAGAGCGCGGGAAGGCCCACGACACGCTGGCGGCATGAACGCCGTGCTCGGGGCAGAAGACGCGCGGCAGGCGGTAGCGAAGGTAGACGAGAATGCCGTGGTTGTCCAGGGCACGCCACAGACGCGGCTGAGGTTGCGCATGGTCGTATCCGGGGCAACGTTTTCCGCAGACGGGGCAGAGATGCTGCTCCCGTTTGTACGGGCGTAGATCGATGATGATGCACTTCGTTCCATCCGAATGCTGGTGCAGGTTGATGTCCTCCACAACCGAGTGGTTGACATCACAGAAAATCCTGGCTAGAGTAGAAGTAGAAATCACTTGCACGGACTCCTTTGCGAAGGCAGTTTGTTTAGCAGCTTCTACTATAGCAGAGCGTGCAAGTGATTTCTTTTTTCATGCTGGCTTACCCACAGTTATGGGAGAAGCCTCCATTTTTTTGCTGTAATCAAAAGCGACAACCGAAGCGCCTCTTTGTGCAAGATACGAAGAATAATTTCCATTGCCACACGCAATATCCAAAATGTAATCCGCAGGATTAGGAGATAGAAGTTCCGTTACTTTGGGACGCACTACCTCTCTGTGAAATTCATTAGATTCGTCACCCATTGCATTATCCCAAAATTGTGCGTTCTCCTCCCAGATTTTTTTACTTTCCTCTGTTCCCATGTTCTCTCCCACTCCCCAAATTTGCTTTTTTGCTTCCATTAAATCTTCCTTACTATATTCCATTGTTACCCTCCATAACTTCTGATTGTTGCCGTCTTGACGATTATGTATCTTTACATTACCTTCTGAAACATATGGCGCACCTTGTCCAGGCGGCTGTTTGGACGGCGGGGCTGGATGACCGGCTGACCGACAGCGGCCTGATATCCTTTCAGCTCTGTAAGGCATACGCTCCGCCCGTTGGTGTAAAAGGCCAGATCAGTACGGTATGCCTGTATACAGCGGGCGGGAATCTCGCCAGTAAAGACAACTTCATCCTTTTTTACCTGGGCCGTTTCGATGGTGGCACAGTATTTCGGTGCATCATGATAAGCCCTGGAAAGGTATTCCTGGGGCGCATAGAGGATGAAGGAGAGATAAGGTTCCAGCAGCTGCGTCCCCGATTCCTTCAATGCCTGTTCCAATACAATCGGGGCCAATGAGCGGAAGTCCGCCGGCGTGCTGACCGGACTGTAATAAAGCCCGTATTCAAAGCAAATCTTACAGTCCGTTACGTTCCAGCCGAACAAGCCCTGCTCCAGCCCGTAACGGATACCATCCCTGACAGCGTTTTGAAAACTCTGGTTCAAGTATCCCAGCGAAACCCGGCTCTCGTATTGTACACCGGAGCCAAGCGAGAGTGGTGTAACAGACAGTCCTATGGATGCCCAAAACGGGTTGGGCGGCACCTCGATATGGATGGTGTGGCTGGCTGCTTTGAGCGGCCGCTCCATATAAATGACGGAGGGTTCCTTTACCACTGTTTCAAGCTTGTATTTTTCCGACAGCAAAGCGGAAACAACCTCCAACTGCACCCGGCCCAAAAAAGAAAGAATGATCTCATGGGTGATGGAATCCACTTCGCAACGCAAAAGCGGGTCAGTATCCGCAAGTTGCGTAAGAGCGTCCAGCAGCCGTTCTCTTTGCGCTGCCGTTTTCGGCGCAATCGTCGTCCGCAGCATGGGGAGGGGGTCCTCGCGCCACCTTTTACGAGGGAGCCGGGTTTGGTCCCCTAATACATCGTTTAACCTCACGCTGTCGCTGGGAAGGATAACAATTTCACCCTGATAAGCGGTGTCTGTCCGAACAATTTCCCCTTTGGATGGAATACGCATCTCTGTGATTTTCAGCTTTTCTCTCCCGGCCAGGGCCACCGTATCCCGCAGGCGCAGCGTTCCGCTGTATAACCGTAGATAGACACGCCGCTGGCCGCAATCGGTGTACTCAACCTTGAAAACGCTGCCGCATAGGGCGGCGCCCCCCTGTTCCCCAATCGGTTGGAACAGCCCTGTCACCGCATCCATCAACGGTTGAATGCCAAGGCCATTTTTGGCGCTGCCATGATAGACTGGGAACAGGGAGGCGTCTTGAACCCGCTGCTGTTCCTCCCGCGCAAGTTTTTCCCGGCTGATTGGTTCTCCTGCGATATACTTTTCCAATAATTCATCGTTATTTTCGATGACCGCATCCCATGCTTCTATGTCGGTATTTTCCTCCAGGACTATTTCCGGGGACAGCGACACCGTCTGCTTGATGATAATATCGGCGGAGAGCTTATCCCGAACAGACTGAATCACGCTCTGCAAATCAACGCCAGCCTGGTCGATCTTGTTGATAAAGATAACGGTGGGAATGTTCATTTTCCGCAGGGCATGGAACAGAATACGGGTCTGGGCCTGCACGCCATCTTTAGCGGAGATCACCAAGATGGCCCCATCTAAAACAGCCAAAGAGCGGTACACCTCCGCCAAAAAATCCATGTGGCCGGGCGTATCCACAATGTTAACTTTACATCTGTGCCACTGGAAGGAAGTGACTGCCGCTTGAATGGTAATCCCACGCTGCCGCTCCAAAAACATGGTGTCCGTCCTCGTTGTCCCTTTTTCGACGCTCCCCGGTTCTGAAATGGCTCCGCTGGCATATAGCAGGCTCTCCGTCAAGGTCGTCTTTCCAGCGTCTACATGGGCAAGAATTCCAATATTGATTATTTTCATGTGATTGTCCTCCCTTTACAGCCCCAAAGGGCATAAAAATCCCCAGCAGTAAAATACTTTTACCACTGGGGATTATAAGTTGCGGACATACACATATACAGCATACACCTGTTTGTGATTGCTGTTTTTGGGGATATGTCAAAATTGATAAGGCAAAAGTATTCTTAAATTGGGTACAAAAAACTAAGCCCCTACAAAAGGAGCTATCATAATCCTTTGTTCCCACTATTTGATTATAGTTTTATTTAAGAATACCTTGCCGCATATTTTTTACTCCTTTTCTGGATTAAATCATTGTATCACATCAGTTTTAGGAAAGCAAGTACCTAAAAGAAATTTTTCTTCCCCTTATATGTAACAATCATACCGGCTTCCTAGCGTTCAGAATGTTTTCTGCTGTCTGCTGTGGTGTTTGGTTGGAATTGTCCAACCAAAAGCCGATCCGTGGTGTTGTCTGCATTTTACTAAATACAAATTCAATGTATACAGAAAGATATAAGGAGTGGGAGGGATTCCGCCGTAGTTGGCATTGTAGGAAAATCCAAAAGTTTAGATTTTCCCACAATGCTTATCTTTTGGTGGCTCTTCACCCGTAAGTGTGGGTGAAAATTTAGTATCAACAGTGTCTCAAGCCGCATGAATTGCGGTTCGAGGACGATTCGGCAATGGTACGACAATGTTGGAACATCCGAGCATGACCAAATCAATCATGTTCTGGATGTTTCGGAAGCCGTACGCACGCCGGATAATCAGCTTGATTTTGTTGTTCATCGATTCCACTCTGGCGTTGCTGACCTGCTCTTGGATGGTGTTCAGGATGTGGTCCTTGTGGCGCATGATCTTGCGCTGGAGCTCCACGAACTCCGGGATGCGGCAATGCCTCGCCCATTGAACCCACTTGTGGAGCGCGTGCTCTGCTTCTTCGACATCCGTCATCTTCAACAGGAGCCGCAGGTCTTCCTTGAGCAGATAGCTGCGGTAGAGCCGGTTGTCGTGGTTCTGGATCATCTCCAGCTTGCGCTGCTGGCTCTCCGTCAGGTTCTCCGGCGCTTTGCCGAGAGCAAAGGTCGAGCCCTTGATTTCTTTCGCTTCCTTGCGGGCAGCCGCGAGCTCGGCGGCATGGGCGTCGTCCTTTTTCGGACGTCCCTTGCTGTTCTTGCCGAGCTCCCGCACTCTCGCCTGCGCAGTGCGCCACGCCTCGCGCCGCACCTTGTCGAGTGCGTCCATGCTCCATTCCACGACATGGAAGGAGTCGATGCAGCGCGTGGCATTCGGCAGGTACTTCTCGACGCACGCTGTAATCCATTGTGCGCCGTCCGCCGTCACGGTCTTGATGGATGCGCGTTGCTCTTCCGTCAGGCTCTCCATGAACCGGGCGAGGACGTCTTTCCCGTAGCCCTCGCCAGCCCACACGACGGTGTTCGTCTCGTGGTTCACGACGATGGTGATGTACTTGTGTCCCTTGCGGTAGCTGGTCTCGTCGATGCCGATGCTAACAAGCCCGTCGAGGCGCTTGCTGATGTCCGGCTCGAGGTACTGGTGCGCGCGATGGACGCAACGTCCGACGGTGTCCCACTTGATGCGCATGTACGAGGCAACGGCGCTCTTGCTCAGCTGGAGGGTCATCCACGTCACCACCATGTCGAACGTCTTCGTGAATTGAGAGCGCGGGAAGGCCCACGACACGCTGGCGGCATGAACGCCGTGCTCGGGGCAGAAGACGCGCGGCAGGCGGTAGCGAAGGTAGACGAGAATGCCGTGGTTGTCCAGGGCACGCCACAGACGCGGCTGAGGTTGCGCATGGTCGTATCCGGGGCAACGTTTTCCGCAGACGGGGCAGAGATGCTGCTCCCGTTTGTACGGGCGTAGATCGATGATGATGCACTTCGTTCCATCCGAATGCTGGTGCAGGTTGATGTCCTCCACAACCGAGTGGTTGACATCACAGAAAATCCTGGCTAGAGTAGAAGTAGAAATCACTTGCACGGACTCCTTTGCGAAGGCAGTTTGTTTAGCAGCTTCTACTATAGCAGAGCGTGCAAGTGATTTCTTTTTTCATGCTGGCTTACCCACAGTTATGGGAGAAGCCTCATTTATATATGGATTTTATAAAATAAGGCTCAGCGTTTACCGCGAACCTCATCCAGATAACTGTATACCGTAACCTTATTTACCCCCAGGCGCTCTGCCACCTGCTCAATGCTGCCTTTCAGCTGGAAGATGCCTCGTGTGTCCATGATGCGTATCTTGGCGATGCGTTTCTCACGGGAAAGGGCTGATGTCTCACAATCGGCCAAGATGTTATCAATCAGCGAATTGACAAAGTGCTCAAAGCTTTGGCCAATCTTCCCGTCCTCTATTTTACTTTAAAGCAATCAATTGGACAGCAGGAAATCTAGCCTGTATCACGAAGTTATGGAGAAGCGAACGTTCCATTTTTCGTTCCCAGAAGGTATTTCATAAAGGAGCTATACGGCGTTTGAGACACGCAACGGCCATCGAAGGAGGAATATCTATGAATACCCTCAAAACCGTCGCCGCCAATATCTTTGACCTGGAAAAGGACCGCGCTCCCTTGGAAGAAATCGCGGCGCGCATCTATAGCGGCGGCACCCTCAAAGGCACAAACATGTGCATCCTGATTCTTGCCATTTTCATTGCCTCGATTGGTCTGAACATGAACAGCACCGCCGTCATCATCGGTGCCATGCTGATCTCGCCCCTGATGGGGGTCATCATGTCCCTAGGCTATGGCATGGCTACTTATGACAGCGCTTATGTCCGGGAATCCTTCCTGAAGCTCGTGTTTCAGGTCAGTCTCTCCGTCCTGACCTCAGCGGTATATTTTACCCTCTCCCCCATTGACACCGCTTCCACAGAACTTCTAGCCCGCACGGAGCCGACCATCTGGGACGTGCTTATCGCCATCTTTGGCGGCCTGGCCGGCATCATCGGCAGCACCCGCATCGAAAAGAGCAATGTGATTCCCGGCGTAGCTATCGCCACCGCCCTGATGCCGCCCTTGTGCACGGCAGGCTATGGACTGGCCACCTATTCGCCCAAGTTCTTCTTTGGCGCGCTCTACCTCTTCTTTATCAACAGTTTCTTCATCTGCCTGACCACCTTTATCGTGCTGAAATTCATCAAGATTCCTGCCAAGACCTATGTATCCGAGCAAGTTTTCCGCCGCCAGCGCTGGCTGCTCTCCCTGTTGGGCGTGCTCATCATCCTGCCCAGCATGTATATGGCCTACCAGAGCATCCGCAACAATCTGGAACATGCTCAGGTCAAAGCCTATATCGAAAGCAATTTCCAGCAAGGAAACCCGCAGGTCGTCGCCTTTCATCTGAATCCCCAGGAGAAAAAACTGGATCTGACTCTTATCGGCCGGACGGTTACCGATGAAGAACAGGCCGAACTGGAAAAAAATCTGCAGACTTATTCCCATTTTGCAGACTGGAACCTGCATATCATTCAGAACGATCTGTCCGGCACCGTCCGCGCTGAGGATGTCCAAAACCTCATCAACACCCAGTGGAACGCCGCTGGCGGAGCCAGCCTTGCCAAGACCCAGGAAGATTTGCGCAAGTACAAGGAACTGAGCATGCGTTACAGCCCCGCCTACCAGCGATTCGAGGCCGACCAAAAGCTGCTGGCCAGCATACGGGAAAAAGCCCCTATCCTGTTCCCCTCCTTCACCGGCGTTGAAGGAGCCACCGTTGCCACGGAAAACAAGGATGGCCAAATCATCCCCACAGGATTCCTGGCCGTCATTACATGCAAATCACCACTTACCGAAGACGAACAAGCCCGCTTGCAAAAATGGCTAAATGCTGAAGCTGAACTTCCCGTAAGTTTTATCCTGCGAATTACACCAGAAACAGATTAATACATTATGGAGTATCCCAGGTCATTTGAGTATAAATCAATTTATATTTATATGTTTTTCATTTTTTGCTATACGAGGTGATTCCATGAATTTTTTGCGTATCAGTAAGGAAGCCTTATCCATAGCCATGGCCTATGTGGGCGTTTTGGTGGGAGCAGGGCTTTCTTCCGGCCAGGATATGCTGCAATACTTTTTGAGTTTCGGACAAGCAGGGATCTGGGGTGTGATTGCCCTCGGCTTGCTGAATGTCATCTTTGGCCGGATTATTGTGACGCTTGGTTCGCATTATCAATCCAGCAACCATCAGGAAGTGCTGGAACAAATCGCCCATCCCGTCATCAATCGCATCATTGACGTTACGTTGATCATTTCCTGTTTTGTTGTCGGCTTTGTCATGGTGGCTGGTGCCGGGGCCAATTTACAGCAGCAGTTCGGGCTGCCCAGCTGGTCAGGAGCTTTGCTCTGCTCCCTGCTGATCATTGTCATCTCCTTTATGGATTTCAACAAAATCACACGGGTGCTGGGAATCTTTACCCCCCTTATCATTTTGATGATCCTGGTGGTAACGGCCTACACCTTTGCTGGAAAAACCTATGATTTTACGGCGCTCAATGCGGTGGCAGACACCATGGAACCTGTTATGCCGAATATCTACCTGTCGGTGATGAATTATTTTGCCCTCTGCGTGATGAATGGCGTTTCCATGGCATTGGTGCTCGGCGGCTCCGTCATCCGCATCAGCGATGCAGAAAAAGGCGGTGCCTTAGGCGGCGTGATCATCGGCGTTATCGTTACCTGCGCGGCACTGGCCCTCTTTGCCAATCTGGACATGGTCAAGGATGCCGAAATCCCCATGCTCATGATTGTCAACCACATCCATCCTCTGTTTGCCTTTGCCTATGCGCTGGTCATCTTTGCCTTGATTTTCAACACGGCCTTCAGTCTTTATTACGCCACCGCCCGCCGTTTCGCCGGTGATGATGTACGCAAAATGCATCGTTATATCATTGGCATTGTAATCTTGGGCTATATCTGCAGCTTCGGCGGTTTCACCAAGCTGGTATCCTGGATGTATCCCCTGCTGGGCTATATGGGATTCCTGGTTTTGGCGGTGCTGTCCGTTGCCTGGATTCAGGAGAGGGACAATATCATTCGGGAAAAATTCCTGCGCCGCAAGATGATCCGCCTGCTGTTCCGCAAATACGACGACGATTATGAGTTTACCCGCCAAAACAAACAGACATTCCAAAAACTCGGGGAAATGTCTGCGGCTGATACGGAAGGCCTCAAAAAAGACATCAAAGCCTATGTAGAAGATGTTGTGGAAAATCATGATGACCTGCAAGCTTACGCCAAGGAGAATTTGTCCATGGAGGGCTCGCCCTTAAAGAAAGAAAAAAAGGAATAATGCACGGTGTCTTTTCTCATTGACAATAAACCCATAAATGAACGATAATGGGCGAACATGTCTTTTGGACACAGTACACCAAGCGAGGTAATTTATGGACGAAGCTTTCGCGGTCATCATGGCCTTTTCCCGTCTATATGCAGGTGTCCACTACCCCAGCGATGTAGTAGGTGGCATAATCGTAGCCTTTGTTGGCAGCTGCCTGACCTGGCACTTGCGCAGCACCATCTTTGACCGGAAATAACCTCACGAAAATTTTCAGCAACTCCCTGGGGTTCGTCTACCCGTGCTAAGTTCCCTTAAAGCAGACACACGTAAAGAGGCTATTGCATGTGTGAGCATATCACTTACATGCAATAGCCTCTTCTTTTATTTCATATTCTCCCACCAGGACGCAAAGTTCTGCTTTTTGCCACCGTCAAGATAAGCCGCCTCCCCGATTTCCGGGGTCAGCAGTTTATACCCCCGCCCCTGGCTAAAGCGGGTCAGTTCCCGGTAAGGTTCCTGCCAGGGATGACGGGAAAGGGCGAACTTGCCACCATGGGCTGGCAGCAGCATTTTCGCCCCTACATCCGATGCGGCCTGGGCGGTTTCCTCTGGCAGCATATGGATGGCATGCCAGGCCATATTGTACTGGCCTTTTTCGCCAAGCATCAGCTCAAAACCGCCAAACTTTAGCACTATTATCTTAGCAAACTTGCAATGCTTTTGGCAACTCTTCTACATTAAGGGTAAGTGTCAAGTTTTTTCGATATGGCAGTGCCCATAAGTCATCCTGAGTTGCATGGTACAACATCATAATTTTCTACAGTACAAGTGTCTTTTCCATCGGTCAGATTATTGCACCTACAAGATTATTATTCGCTCCATAGACTCAATATCATTCTGCCCCCCATACATACTGTCTCCGGACAACAGAAAACCAGCATCAAATTAAATGAAATGCCAGTTTTCTGTTCGTAATCTCTATGGATGATGTCCTGTGATCACCACTGAATTTTTCACATGTCAAAAAACATACTGATTACTGGCAAAATCAACGTATATATGAACAGCAATTCGACGGGGCAAATTGACTCGTCAAACTGCTACTTTTATCGGCTAAAAGCCCAATATTAAGCAAGGGGATTTTGTGAATAATTATCAGCACTTGCCGCAATGGCTGCATCCATTGCATATCAACCTGCTGCCGCAGGCATGGCAATGCGGACCGTCATAAGCGGCTCTATAGCAATCCTCTGACGTTACCGGAATGCCAATGGCATACCGCAGGTCAAAATGCATGGGCTTGCCCTTAAAATTCAAACCTGCCTTAAATGCCTGCTCCGCCTGTTTCTGCTTGCTGTTCAAGCGATAATGCTTGCCGTCCTTAATAAAATACGAACCTATTTCGATGAAGGAAAAGGAGACATTGGCTGCCTGACACTCTTCATGCAAAGCCAGGACCCAATCATAATTGCAAGGCCGTGACCCTTCATAGTTTTCGCCGCCGCAGATAACCTGCTCTATGAAACCATCCTCTAGATAGGGCTTCAAACTTACGGCACCAATCAAGGGGGCGCACATAACACCTTTGTGCTTGAAGGGCAAATCCCTAAGCAAGGGTAATCTTTTATCGGTCATTTTTTGATTCTCGCAGGTGACATTGAACCAGATATTCTCCCAGCCGCTGCCAAAGTCCCGGGGCAGACAGTCCGCCACCCGTTCCGGGCGCTTGGTCAGCAGATAGAAAATGACATCCGGCCTCTGCCGCATGATTTCCCATGCCTCGTCCCGCCATTTGTCCGCCTCTTCCAGAAAAAAATCCGAAGTCATGCACACGCGGATAAGCTCGCCGCTCTTTATCTTATAACTGCCGTAACGGTCTTTCTGCAGCGGATAGGCAAAATTTTCCGTACGATAAATGACAGCGCCATCTTTGCCTCTTTGCTTATCCAGCGTATACATATAACAGTTGGCACAGCCGGGGCTGATTTTCCTGCAGCCATGCCATGGATTCCAGATGTCATGCATAATTTCTCACTCTGCCGCTTCTTTCGCCTCGATAGACGCCAATAAATCGGCAATGGTGACTTTCTTGAAATCGGCCAGCATATGCTGTCTGACCTCTTCGAGTCTGTCCCCTAACACCCCATGGATATTCCTGCCCACCGGGCACTTCGGATTGGGATTCTCCTGAAAGTGAAATAGATCCTCGTCCTCTTCCACAGCCTGGAAGACATCCCACAAGGTGATGTCTTCCGGGCTTTTTGTCAACTTTGCCCCACCGACACCTGCTGCCACATCCACCAGTCCGGCAGCTTTGAGCTGGCCCAATGTTTTCCGGATAATGACCGGGTTGACATTGACACTGCTGGCCAAAAAGGTGGAAGTAGCCTTGTACTCATCCTTGAATCGCTCGATACAAAGCAATATATGTGTCGCGACTGGCAAACGAAAAGAAAACTGCATGCAAAAACCTCCGTTATGTAGTCGTTGTACCATACGATATTACATCATCTGTAAAATGTCAACCAAAACCCTCCAGCAACCTATGACAATTAGGAAAGCATGTGCCGCAAATTTTTCCATTGTAACCATTGACATTACATCAAAGCGATGTTATCATCTTATTGTAATCGATATCATTACAACACAAACTCATTGGAGGAAAATCAAATGGCAAATTTCAACAAAATCAGTGTGGCAAGCGATGCAAGAACTGAGCTGCATGACAAATTGAATCTGACGGGGGCAGAGATCAGCGTCAACAACCTGCCCGCCGGAGCCGGTGTTCCCTTTGTACACTACCACAAGAAAAACGAGGAGATTTATTTCGTCACGGCCGGTAAGGGCACAGCTGTGATTGACGGGCAGACCGTAGAACTCGCAGCTGGCGATTGGCTGCGCATTGCCCCGGCTGCGCGGCGTCAATTCTCGGCGGCTGCCAATGAAGGCATCAGCTTCATCTGCATTCAGGTGCGAGAAAATTCCCTGGAGGAATATACTGCAGACGATGCTGAAGTAGAACAGTAAGATTAACCGTTATCAGATAGCAAAAGCCATCAATAAGCACAGATTGAGATATCTGCCTTATTGATGGCTTTTGCTATTAGTATTTCACTACGCCTTTAGCTGTATATTGCACGCTAAGGAAACCACCAGTTTCACGACTTATGAAAGATACTCAGCCAGTGCATAACCCAGATTTCCTTTGTAGTAAACATAGTAGTACCCGTTGCTGCCTGCTTTGACAAAGCGAACGTATTCCCCTAGCGGAATACGGGTAATCACCGCTGCATCCGCGGACGGTGCTGAACGCAGGCTTATCCACTCGTTACAGTTGGCCACACGGTATAACGTGCAATGAGGAGTCAGATAGCTGTATAATGCATAACCCGTATTCCCATGATAGCGGACATGGGCAAATATCATCTTTTGATAGCAGGGATCATTGTCATCAATAATATTCACCATATCTCCAAGTGGTATCTTCGCGATGACGGGAGCATCTGTAGATGCATATGCCCGAAGGCTTATCCAGCTTTCACAGTTGACAACATACATACCACCATCCGTATTCGTTGCCCCCGTAGATGCGACAGTATAATTGGGCACAATCAACAGACAAACCAGGAATACATAGAACCATATTCTTTTCATCTTATTCATAATCAATCCCCTTATTTTCCTACAGTATCAGCGTCCTTCGGATAAGCTATAATCCAAGGTTGATAGCGCTCCTTCTTGGGCAGCATGGAATGGTCAAACCACATGGAGTAGAATTTTGTAGCATTGCCAGCGGTATATCCGTCCTGTTTATGGTCACAAGTATCGTAAGGATCTGCAAAAATAAGCATATCATCCAGCATTGACTTCGTTCCCATGTTGTCATAGCCAATAATAGCCCGCCAATGACCGCCCCACTCTATATTTTCCACCAGTACCGGTTTCCCCTGAGCCAGCGATTCCAGGATAAAGGTACGGAAATCCTCATAGCGGCTAAGCTTATCGCTGTTCAGGCTGCTGCGCACCTCCCAGCCGATTCCTTTAAAGAATCCAACCATATTTCTAAGCCCGGTACCGATTGGATACCCCTGGGTTTTCATGGCCTTTGTCAAGCTCATTTCATCATAATCCCTGTTCCCATACCAATAAAGCACGGTCAAGGCAACGGCAGGGCCACAGGTATACTCTCTTGCCTGTTGATAGGTCTTATAGTGGGAAAGTACAATACGGCGTCCCGGGATACTTTCCATGTTGTAGAAATCCATTTTTGTAAAATACGGTGAATTCTTATGATTTATTTCGGCTGGAGCAGATGAAGCACCTTCTGTAACCGTATCAAGCCCAGCCGGATAGGGAATCACCTTCTCTTCTGCCATAGTCGTGGAGGCCGTAAAACATAGCATACATGCCAATGATAAAGCCAGTTTTGCTCTCATGCGAAAAAATTTCCTCATATCCACCACGCTCCTATTCCACTTATACGCTTTTGAACTCCATCTTCCGATTGTATAATTCAATTTTCACCGTCCAATTACCTGCCTCCTCAACGACAAAAGGCAATGCACATATTTCATGCACATTGCCTGATGCTTGTCACGCTTATAAGCTCTCCACCCAGTTTTTAAGGTCAGCAACCGAAGGATTCCCATTCAGCAGCTTGCCTTCCCGGATAGCGGTACTGTCTGCCACGCTTCCTTTCAGTCCTTCCACGGCCTTGCCAAAGCCGCTGCCGCCGGAGGTGGCGAAGAGAATAATGGTCTTGCCGGCAAAATCATAGCTTTCCAGGAATGTGTTAATGATGGTGGGCGCCACATACCACCAGATGGGAAAGCCCACAAATATCACATCATAGTCCGCAATCCTGGCGTCACCTGCCGCAATCTGCGGACGAGATTTACTATCCCGCATCTCCACGGAGCTGCGGGAATTTTTATCATGCCAATCCAAATCAGCCTGGGTATAGGGCACTTCCGGCTTGATTTCAAACAAATCTGCCCCAGCCGCCTCGGCAAGGTTCTTGGCAGCCTTTGCCGTCACACCGCTGGCGGAAAAATAAGCTACTAATTTCTTACTCATGTGATTACCTCCAATATCAAATGTTCATGCTTTTAGATAGCGCTGCAATGCGGCTCCGAGCAAAACATAAAGTCCGATGGTTCCGCAAAGCAACAGTACATAGATGACCGCCGGTTCGTTGGTAGCTGCCGTGGCAAAGATATGTTTCATCAATAGGCGGTCACCGATGCGGTTCAGGAAGGACGCATAAATCCCTGCACTGAGCGCCGCCAGACTCAAAGCTGCCACAACTGTCCGTTTAGCCACAGCAGATAGTTTCCAGTCAAAGACCTTTTGCCACTGCCCCAGCCAGCCTTTGAAATGCAGCCCCCAATGGAGGCCGCATAAAATCAGCAGGGCATAGGGCAGGGACACATGATACTGATGAATGACAATGCTGCGCTGGATTTCCAGCGGCATGATATCTTTCAGCAGGAAGTTGGATATGCCAAGACCGGCAAACACAGTCACCAGCACCACGGCAATCAGCAATATATCAATGACCGTGCCCAAAGCCCGCCGAAAATTCCATTTGCCCTGCCGCAAGCTTTTCAGCCAGTGACGATTCTGATAGAGATGAACGCCTGCCAGCAGGAACCAGACTACGCCTATGATTTCATGCAGCAGCTTGGGGATATAGTGAAAACTCATGGTCAGCACAAACAGCAACGGCAAAAGCGCCGTTACGGCCATGCGCCGATTTATGCTCCGGTAATTCATAGGCCTAAGCCATTGTACCAGGCTTTGATTTCATCGGCGCCAGCCTGCGGGCTGAATAACTTGCCCGGTTTCCAGTTGGCCTTGCCTTTGGTAATCCTGGCCAGGTAATCTGCACTGCTGCCAATATCGCTGCCGCCGGAGGTGCAGATAGCCGTCATATTCTTGCCTGTAAAGTCATAGCTTTCCACGAAGGTATCCATGATGCGGGGAGCCTGGGCCCACCAGATGGGATAGGCCAGGATAATGGTCTTGTAGCCCGCAATAGGAGCATTCTTATCGGCCAGCTTAGGGCGGGCGCTGTCGTTCTTCTGCTCCACCGTGGCTCTGGTGGTTTCGTCATTGTAATTCAGGTCTTCGGCCGTATAGGGGGATTCCGGCCGAATTTCATACAAATCTGCGCCCAGCGCCTTGGCGGTGTTCTCCGCCAGTTGCTTCGTGTTGCCCGTCGCGGAAAAATACGCGACTAAGATCTTATCTCCCGTTGCATTATTATCAGCCGCCTGTGCCACAGTTTTCGTTGGCGGAGCCTTTTCCTCAGCCTTGCCATTATCTGCACCGCAGCCCATCAGCCCCAGTACCATCAGCATAGACAAACAGGCAATCCATAATTTCTTCATACATCTTGCTCCTTTCCAGTCAGCTTACATCAACACTTATGGATAAACTCTATCACTTAAAGCCAACTCTAAGTCAAGCCTCGTTAGAGATTCGCTCCGATTTTGTAGGCAATATCGGCAAACTGGGATTTTTCCACCAGGGAGCGGGCACCGCAGCCTGTAGCCATCACCTGCCCCACATCCTGCCATTCCATGTAACGCACCAGCGTATTATAGTGATTGACCAATGCTTCCATCGTCCAATCGGCACTATTGTAAGCTGTGGCTATCATGATGGATTTCTTGCCATGGAGCTTTTCGGTCCGGGAATAGAACCTATCGATAATCGTCTTTAACTGAGCCGACATGCCAAAGTAATAAAGCGGTGTGGTCAACACAATTAAGTCTGCCTCCAGCATCTTGGGCATCAACGCGTTTTCAATGGCATCCTTAAAAATGCACGGACCGTCCATACCGCATTTGTCGCAGCCACGGCAAGGGTGCGTTTCCTCATTGGCCGCATCAAAGGTAAAGACCTCGTGTCCGGCACTTCTGGCTCCATCCGTAAACCGGTCAGCCAGATAAATAGATGTTGATTCATTTTTCGGATGGGGACTGCTGGTGATTACCACAATTTTCATTTTCGTGCCTCCTGATATGCTGCCCTTTTCCGGGACAACATTTGCTTTTGACTCATCGCCAGTCAGGGCCGACAGACCGCAGCCTGTCAAAAAGAAGGTTACCGCCCCCATGCCGCTGACTTTCAAAAACTCCCGTCTGTTCATACACATCAATCCTTATATTTTCAGGGCAACTTGTTATACTCCTTTTCCTCCACCGGCTCACACCACTCATTGGAAGTATTTTCCCCCGGCACCTCGATGGCGATATGCTGGAAGGCGGAGTCCTTGGCGACGCCATGCCAGTGCTTGACACCTGCGGGGATATGCACGACATCTCCCACCTTCAATTCCTGAGCAGGCTTGCCCCATTCCTGATACCAGCCACGGCCGGCAGTGACCAGCAGCATCTGCCCGCCGCCTTTGTCGGCATGATGGATATGCCAATGGTTGCGGCAGCCCGGCTCAAAGGTCACATTGCCAATCACGACCTGGTCGAGGGAAATCATATTCAGATAACTCTTGCCGTCAAAATACTGGGCATAGTTGACATTTTCACCGCCAACGGGGAACAGGCTGGTTTCTTTGATGGTTTCCAAATCCATAGGATCGCTTCCTTTAGTCTCTGTATTCTGGGCAGCTGGCTCGTTATACACTTCCTTGGCCAGATTGAACGCCGCCCAGGCCTTGGGCCAGCCAGCATAAAATCCCAACTGGGTGATAACCTCAGCCATTTCCTCACGGGTAACACCGTTCTTCTTCGCTGACTGCAGATGATATTTCAAAGAGCTGTCCGTCATGCCGCTGGCCACCAATGCCGAAACCGTCACGATGCTGCGGTCATGGAGAGACAGCACATCATTTTTCGACCAGACCTCTCCAAAGAGAATATCATCATTATAACGGGCAAAGTCCGGGGCAAAATCCCCCAACTGCTGCCTTCCTGCAGTCTGTACTACCTTCACGGCTTTCTGATTACCTGCACTGTTTGCCATAACTGTTGCCTCCCATGTAAAAAAACTGCTGCTCCATAATAAGCCAGCGGCCAGTCCTGCCGCCAGGAACTTCCTGTCTTTCATAACACACACATCAGATTTTTTCGCCAGCCCAGGTACCTTTAATCCCCTGGACTGCTGTCTGTGCATCGATTATCTTATCGCTATTATCAATATCTACAAGCTGGTAACGGTCATTGCCCATACCCATTTCTTTCATATAGGTAAGCTGACGCATGCTATGGCGGAATTCCATCCGCTCCACCAAGTCATGCTTGCTTTCTTCTGGCAGGGCATAGACCAAATCCACGCTAGCCTGGTCGGCAGCCAGAATATCCAGAGAAGCCACAATGCCCACATCGGGAGTTACCACGGGCTTGGCCCCGGTACCTGCACAATCGCAGTCCACACTCATATTCCGCAAAACATTGATAAAGGCGATTTTCCCGGCAAAGTGATTTACCGTGGCCTTGGTGGACTCGGTCATACGTTCCATAAACTCTTCCTGCACGATGCCCCACTGCTGGCCGCTGTCACCGCTGTGAATCATTTTCTTGCCAATGCGACCATCGGCACAGCCAATGCCCAAATTCTTGTTGGAGCCGCCAAAACCTCCCATGGCATGCCCCTTGAAATGGGTCAGTGTCAGCAGGGAATCGTAGTTCAGCATATTCTGACCCACGCTCATTTCCTGGAACCACTTACCCCCAGGCACCGGCAGCATGGCAGTGCTACAACGGCCAGAGCTGCCCCGGCCAATTTAACAAATTTTCGTCTGGACATTCGCTTTTCCATAGCCTTGCCACCTTTCCCTTATTACTTCTTTGCCACTTCCACCTGGTCTATTTCCTGCCCGTCCGGCAGGAAACATTTGATGACAATACGCTCTTTCGTCACATCCATAGTAAGGTAATTGTCTGTCTCCGGCTGTGGAGCAACCCGCTCATCCAATGCATGGTCTATCCAAAGTCCCGGATAACGCACGTTCCCTGCCACCCCTGTAAGGATATAGAGGGGCCCCTTGCTGTCATGATGGTTCCCGCGAATATGACCGCGATTGCGGTAAGTGTGCAGATGAGCCGAAAACACAATGTCAATGCCCAATTCCTCAAAGAGAGGCATAAAGGCTTCTCCTACATCGGAAATTCCTTCCTGCCGCTCGGGGCGGTTGTGAATGCGGTATTGCAGAACATCCTTGTGAATCAGCACGATTTTCCACTGCTTAGTGCTTTGCTGAGCATCCTTCCTAAGCCACTCTATCTGCTCCTCCTTGAGCCCGGACTTGAAATCCTCCGTTTCATCCCATTGGCTGTTCAGCACCATGAAATGCACCGGGCCATAGTCAAAGGAATAGTAGTAGCGGGCAAAATCACGACTCCCGTTTTCCGGTACAGCAAAGTACTTGAGATAGGCCTCCGGCAGACGTACCTTCCAATTCTGTTTATAAGTTTCGTGATTGCCCATAACAGGCACAAAGGGCATGCGGTTTACAATGCCATCTACCGCGTGAAACCAGGCCTGCCATTGGGTATGGTCCTCGCCATTGTCCACGATATCTCCCATATTGACGAAAAAGGCCGCCTCAGGATTACGCCATGCCGCCTCCTGGGCCAAATGCTCCCAATCACTGTAATCGCTGGACTGGGAATCCGGGAAGATTAGGCACTGAAAACCTTCCTCCCCTGCCGTATGCAAAGGCTGCCACTGACTAGCGGAGTTTTCGGAAACCAGGCGGTACTCATAGGCCGTAGCTGGTGCCAGCCCTGCAAGCTTTGCCACATATTGGCAGTTCGTCACACCATCATCTGTAAAGAAATCCTCACTGGCAGGGACGGCCTCTGTTTCCTCCTGCCCCTGAAGTCGATATTCCACCTTGGGACTGGAAAGGGTACTGCCTGACTGCCACATAATGGTGCTGGCCGATGCAGGGTCAGCAGCAATGACTTGGCGAAGACACTGAAAATCTAGGTCATTGGTCAGATTTCGCATGCCATTGGCCACTTGCCGATACCATGTCCCTTTCCCAAGAAAGACTCCGCCACCTAAGAGCAGTCCGCCACCGATAAGAGCCTTTAAGAAATTGCGGCGTGTCAATATATGGTTGGTTTTGTTCATACCTAAACCTTTCTGAAACATTTCATAATTACAAACTGGTTCCCAGTTTTTTAGCTTTTGTCAAAGCCGTGTTTCCAGCAATGTCTCCCGCATCCGTCACGCCACCACAAAACAGCACATCCGTTAAGCGGGCTTTTTGGAAACATGTTACCCAGCCTTCCAGCCCCTTACGGGCACCATCTACAGCACTTGCATCTTCATCAGCAGCAGTGGCCAAAAGATAAATCTCCCTGAATGCATACTCTGTCGGAAACAGAGGATTCGCCCTATCCAAAAGCGTCTTCAGCTGACCGCACATTTCGTAGTAATAGATGGGTGTCGCAAATACCAGTACATCGGCCTTGCCCATCTTCTCAACAATATCGTTGGCATCATCTTTGATTACACACTGAAAAGTTTTCTGGCAGGCAAGACAGCCACGGCAAAAGCCCAAGGTTTTATCACGCAGGGACAGCACCTCTACCTCATGCCCCGCCTCTCTGGCTCCATCAGCAAACGCTGCCGCCAGCTGTTCTGAATTGCTGTTTTTCCGCAGGCTCGTGGAAATCACTAATACATTCTTGCTCATACGCTCTCCTCCATACACAATCATTTCCGAAAACTCACCACTGCTTTGCCCGACCCCAATGCTTCGGCCAAGCCTTTGGGATTATCGATATGCCCCAGCCTGGTATAGCGATATTGACTCGGGAAGTCCTTATAGAATATCACCACATAATGGCTGGCAAAGAGCATGATGTCCCCGGCATGAATCTGGCCTATATCTTCATCATTGGCAGGAAAACCTTCAGCAAACTGGTAATACTTTTCGTTGCCATTAAGCTCTTCCATCTCCAAAGTCATGGGGAATTTTGCCATAAGCTGCCTGGTTGCCGGATTATCTTCCAAAACCGCCGTATACTCCTGCTGAGAAATATTCAGCTTTATTTTGTTAGCTAATGTGACCGCCCCCTTAGCCTCTGCTGGTTCTAAAGATTTGGCCGTCACAGCCGATGCATTTTTCTGCCCTGCCACGCTGCTTTCTGCACTACAGCCGGATACACAAAGCACTGCCATCAATGCAGCTATAAACCAAAGCTTGCCCATTGTCTCTCCCCCTTTTCCACTCTAACACCTGGAGCAAACTCCAAGTCAAGGAATTATTATACTTTTTGAGCCTGTATACGCAAACCAGACGCACTTTTCATCATCAGGCACTGCCCCCATACAACCAGAGCTGCTGCACCGCAAAGCACAAGGCCAGCCAACACTACATATTCAGTTCCCCATCCCTCTATAAACCAGCCGCCAACTGTTGTCCCCAAAACACAGCCGATATTGGCCGCAGTAAGAAAGAGACCATTGGCAAAGTCCGGGGCCTCGGGAGCTGCCTTGGTTATCCAATACTGGTTTATATTGCCATTGATACCACCCAAGATGCCCCACATAACTACCAAAACTCCCATAAAAGGCCAGACACTGCCACCGCCAAGCATAACCCCATACAGCATAGCCGTAGCTAAAGGAAATGCCTTAACCACAGACAAGGGGCGTATGGTCAGAAGATTTCCCGCCAACAAACTGCCCAGAATATTGCACAGCCCATAAACAAGAAGCAATAAACTGACCAGAGCGGGTGTTACCCCGGAGACCACAGACAGAAAATCAGCCAGATAATTGAATACGCCAAAAATCGAGCCGTTCAAAAACACCACTGCCATAATAGACGCCCACAATTGTGGCTTTTTCAGCACAGCCAGCTGGCTGCCATAGCTCATGCGTGACTTAGCAGGCATGGATGGTACCAGCCATAAGGTGGCCAGGAGCACCAACAGAGTTGCCACGGCGAAAAAAGTCATAGAGGCAGACAGGGATATCTGTTCCGCCAAGAAATTACTGATGGGCACTCCCGCCACCATACCGGCAGAAACGCCAACATTGATTTTTGCTACCGCTTTTGGTGCTTCGCCGGGTCGTGCCAATGCTGCCGCCACCGAAAACGCCATGGCACAGTAGACGGGATGGAAAAAGGCAGGTATGACCCTCGCCAATAGCAGCACATAGAAATCTTCTGCAAAGACCGCCACCACATTGCATAATGTAAACAGCCCCAAGATAAATACCATCACAGTCTTACGATTAAACCTGGACATGACAAGAGGCATGGTGGGCCCTGCCACCGCCACGCCCAAAGCAAACAGGCTGATAAGCCACCCTGCCTGCACAATGGTCACATCGTAGTCTTCGGCGATGTAAGGCAAAATTCCTATAAAGCCCATTTCCGTATTCAAGATACCAAACACCCCAGCTGCCAGGATAAACAGCAGTACATTCTTGCGTTCCAAAAAATTACCCCCAGTTTGCAAAAGCCTTCCCCGCAGGGAAGGCTCAGCCAAAGCTTATTTCAATTTCTTGTCAAAGAAGGCCACGAGACGGTCAAAGGGAATCTTGTCCTTGTTGTCATAAAGGTCTATATGGGAAGCTCCGGGCACGATAACCAGCTCCTTATTGTTTCCCTGAAGCTTCTTGAAGGCATCTTCTCCAAAGTAGCGGGAATGAGCCTTTTCACCATGAAGCACCATGACTGCATTCTGTATCTCATTGCTGTAGGACAAAATGGGCATGTTCATAAAGGAAAGTGCCGTAGTCTGATTCCATCCTCCGTTGGAATTCAAAGAACGAGGATGATAGCCACGCTCAGTCTTGTAGTAGGTATAGTAGTCCTTTACAAACCAAGGAGCATCCTCTGGCAACTGATCTGGCACACCCCCGGCATTTTTATAAGCGCCGTTCCTATAATCCTCTGTACGCTGCTTATTCAGTGCCTGACGGTTGGCATAACGTTCTTTGGCAAGTGCCCCGGCATCCTTGTCATTGTCAAAATACCCATTGGCCATAACACGGCTCATGTCGTACATAGTGGAAGCAACTGTGGCTTTGATGCGGGTATCCATAGCTGCGGCATTGATGGCCATACCACCCCAACCACAGATGCCAATAATGCCGATACGGTTCGGGTCAACATTGTCCTGGATGGAAAGGAAATCCACGGCTGCGGAAAAGTCTTCCGTATTGATATCAGGTGATGCCACAAAGCGGGGCTGGCCGCCGCTTTCGCCGGTAAAGGACGGATCAAAGGCAATGGTCAGGAAACCACGCTCTGCCATTTCTTGGGCATACAGGCCGGAGGACTGCTCCTTCACAGCACCGAAGGGGCCGCTTACCGCCAGGGCCGGAAGCTTGCCTGAGGCATTCTTGGGCACATACATATCTGCCGCCAGTGTAATGCCATAACGGTTCACAAAGGTCACCTTGCGATGGTCAACCTTGTCGCTCTTGGCAAAGACCTTGTCCCATTTGTTCGTAAGGTTCAGCTTTTCTGCCTTGATGGCACGGTCTCCTTGCTTTTCTGCACTTTGCATCATATTTCTATCCTGTACAGCTGCCTCTGCACTCATGCCCATAGTCATCACTCCTATACACAGCATACCAGCCAGCATTATTTTCAAAGACTTTCTCACGTTGAATCCCCCTTGCTCTATTCACTCTTGCTTGATGATTTGAGTATAGCAAAAGGATTCTCCTAATACCAATACCTATATCAAATACCATTCTATGCTTTACAGTAATAGATTTTCCCCGTTATAATTAAGAGAAACGACGCACATACAAAGGAGGCCTTAAGCTATGGAACTGCGGGTATTGCATTACTTTTTGACTGTAGCCCGGGAGGGCAACTTTTCCCGGGCAGCGGAGAAGCTGCATCTTTCACAACCTACCCTGTCCCGTCAGATAAAGGACATGGAAGATGAATATGGCAAGATGCTGCTTATTCGGGAGCCACGCCGGGTGCTGCTCACTGAAGACGGCGAACTCTTACGCCGCAGGGCTGAGGAAATCCTCTCCCTGGTAGAAAAAACCGAAGGAGAGCTATTGAGCAATGACCGGTCAATTTCCGGTGACATTCGCATCGGAGCCGGAGAATCGGTGAACTTCCGCCTGGTCATGCAGGTGGCAAAGGAAATCCGCAACACCTATCCAGACATCCGCTTCCATATCATCAGCGGCGATGGCGAAACCACCCTGCATCGCCTTGATAGAGGCCTTATCGACTTTGGCTATGTCTATGGCGACCTTGACCCAGCCAAATATCATCAGCTTTCCCTGCCAGCCCGAGACCGCTGGGTAGTGCTCATGAACAATCAGGACGAGCTGGCCCAAAAAGAAACCATTGCCTCTGCCGACCTGCACAACCGGCCTTTGCTCCTCTCACGGCAAACCCTCTCTCCCAGCACCCACGGAGATGAGCTCCTCGACTGGCTGGGCAAGCCTCTGGAAGAGCTGCATATCGCGGGTTCCTACACCCTGCTCTATAACGCCTCCCTTATGGCACGTGAAGGTCTGGGCTGTGCCCTGGCCTTCGAAAACATCATCAATACAAAAGGGAGCGACATCTGCTATCGCCCCCTGAAGCCGGAGATTTTTGCCCAGCCATTTATCGCCTGGAAAAAGAATCAGGTATTTTCCAAAGCCTCTCAGAAGTTTTTAGAAGCTCTGAAAAATAGCTTTCTGTAAACAGGAACATTCCTCAAACATTTTCTCTGCTATTGACCAGACGATGGTTGAAAAACAAGAATAAAAAACTCAATGCAGTAAAAGAGCGTCATCAACATCGATGACGCTCCTTTGCTGTTATTTCATGTCCTCCCACCAGAACCCAAAGTTCTGGGCATTGTCAAGATAAGCCGCCTCCCCGATTTCCGGGGTCAGCAGTTTATACCCCCGCCCCTGGCTAAAGCGGGAGAGCTCCCGATAAGGTTCCTGCCAGGGATGACGGGAAAGGGTGAACTTGCCGCCATGGGCTGGCAGCAGCATTTTCGCCCCTACATCCGATGCGGCCTGGGCGGTTTCCTCTGGCAGCATATGGATGGCATGCCAGGCCATATTGTACTGGCCGTTTTCCCCCAGCATCAGGTCAAAACCGCCAAACTTTTCGCCGATGGCCTTGAAATGCTCGCCATAGCCCCCGTCGCCGGTATAATAGACCTTCCCCTTAGGCGTCACAAAGGCAAAACCGCACCACAAGGTTGGATTGCGGTCAAGGAAGCGGCCGGAGAAGTGTTGGGAGGGCAGGATATGGACGGAGAAATCTTCCGCCAGCCTAATTTCCGTATCCCAATCTTCCTCCCGCATAATTGACATGTCAAATCCCCAAGCTTCGAAGTGCTCACCTACCCCCAAAGGGCAGACAATATGCTTCACCTTAGGCTTCAAGGCCATAACAGTAGGATAATCCAAATGGTCCCAATGGTCGTGGGATATGGCCAGCACATCAATCTCCGGCATATCGTCAGCGGTATAGACATTGCTGCCGGGAAAGGACTTGTTGATGAAGAACACTGGCGAAGCATAATCGCTGAACACCGGGTCAATCAGTATCCTGCGTCCTCCCAGCTGCAAAAAGAAGCTGGAATACCCCAGCCACACCACAGCATCCTTATCTTTGTCCAAAGCCTTCAGATCTGTCTTTTGAGATAGCATGGTTTCCTTGGGAGATAGCTCGGATTTATCCCCAAAGAGGAATTTTGCCGTGGCCACGAAGAGGTTTTCCCCGCTATCCTCATTCATGACCTGCACCGGCACCAGATTCTGGAACTGGCCGTTTTTGTAATGAGGCGAGGCCTGTATACGGGCCAGCCGTTCCCCCTGGGGCAAACGACCAAACTCCGGCCGTTGGGTAAATAGCCAGCCACTGACGGACATCATGCCCACAACACCAATACCTCCCATAATAAATGTTCTGCGATTCATCTTTTTCCCCATTATAAATCAGAGCGTCAGACTGTCCACCCATTCTTTCAGCGCATCGATTGAAGGACTGCCGTTCAAAATTTTTCCTTCCATAACCGTCGCCCCCGGGCAGCTATCCTGAAGGCCTGCGACACTTTTGCCAAAACCGCTGCCACCGGAAGTTGCAAAGAGGATAATCTTCTTGCCTGACATGTCATATTCTTCCAGAAAGCTGTTGGTGATGTGAGGAGCCACATACCACCAGATGGGGAAGCCCAGGAAAATCACATCGTAATCTCCCATGTTCTCCACCTTACCCGTCACCGCCGGACGGGAGGACGTATCCCGCATCTCCACGCTGCTGCGGGAGTTCTTGTCCTGCCAGTTCAGGTCTTCTTTTGTGTAGGGCACCTCCGGCTTGATTTCGAAAAGATCTGCACCTGCGGCTTCAGCCAGCTTGCTGGCAACCTTGGCGGTTACACCGCTGGCAGAAAAATACGCGACTAATGCTTTGCTTATAATGGATCCTTCTCCCTTCTACACTTATAAAGTCTTTATGATATCCTCGGCAATCTGTTCAGCAGTCAGATGATGTTCCTGCGCCAGCTTGCCGTAATCATAGCGGTCATAGAATTTCTTGGGCAAGCCGAAGTTCAACACCTTCATCCTGTCTGCACCATAGAAGCGGGCAATCTTTTCGCCGAAGCCGCCTTCCAGCACACCATCTTCCAGCGTTACCACCATATCGTGGTTGTCTTTCAGACTCTCCAGCAATTCCTCATCCAGCCCCGTGATAAAGAGCGGATTGATTACCGTAGCCTCCATGCCCTGTTCTTTGAGCTTGGCCGCCGCTTCTTCCGCCAGATTGCAGAAACTGCCCAGACCGAGAATAGCCACCTGGCTGCCCTGGCGGACCACCTCGTACTTGTTCAGCTCGTCATAGCTCTTGCGGACAGGACGATTGGAGCTCCCCACCATCATATGGGGCACGCGGATGGCTACCGGGTATTTTTCCTGCGCCACCGACCAGTCCAGCATGGCCTGATATTCCTCCAGCGAGGTCGGTGCCAAGTAAACCAGATTGGGGATATTGCTCATCATGGGGATATCGTAGAAGCCCAGATGTGTCACATCATTCATGCCGTACATAGAGGCCCAGAATACCAAAAACGTTGCGGGACTGTTATTGACACATACATCCTGTGCCAGCTGATCATAGGTACGCTGGAAGAACGAGGAATAATCCCCAAAGACCGGATGGGCACCATTTTTCGCCAGACCGGATGCCATAGCCACCGCCTGCTCCTCGGCAATACCCACATCGATATAATGCTCACCCAGCTCCTCGCGGCGTGCCGGAGTAAGTCCCATGCTGGCAGGCGTAGCGGCCGAGATGGCGATGAATTTCTTATCCTCCTTAGCCAGCCGCAGGAAGGTCTCCGCCGTCTGCTCCGCATAAGGGTCAATCAACGGCTGTGTCACTTCACCGGTCTCGATATCAAAGGGCATATGCCAGTGCCACTCTTCCTTATTCTCTTCGGCAAACTTATAGCCTTTTCCTTTTTTGGTGACGATATGCAGCACCACAGGATGATTGATATCCTTGACTTCCTCCAGAGCCGCAATCATCGCCTCGGAATCATTGCCATCGGCCACGAAGCGATAATCAAGCCCCATAGCCTTGAACAGGTTACGTTCCGACTGGCCATTGGTATCCCTCAGCTCCTTGAAGCCCTTATACATACCGCCATGCACCTCGGCAATGCTCTGGTCATTGTCATTGAAGAGGATAATGAGGTTGGACTTCATCTCTCCCGCAGTATCGAGCCCTTCCAAAGCCTCGCCGCCGCTCATGGAACCATCGCCGATAATGGCGATGATGTTTTCCTTGTCCCCCTTGAGGTCACGAGCCTTGGCCAGTCCCGTTGCCAGACTGATGGAGGTAGACGTATGGCCTACATTGAACATATCGTGCGCGCTTTCCTCGGGGTTGGTATAGCCCGACACATCATCATAATGCTCCTCATAGAGATAGGCATCCTTGCGGCCCGTCAGCATCTTATGGGGATAGGCCTGATGGGAAATATCAAAGACAAACTTATCCTTCGGCGAATCAAACACCGTATGCAAAGCAATTGTTGCCTCCACAATACCGAAATCGGGGCCGAAATGGCCGCCATGGATACTAGCTCTTTTCAGCATAGCCTCCCGCATTTCACGAGCCAACGCCTTGCGCTGCTCCGCCGAGAACCCTTTGATATCCTCAGGGCCAGTGACTTTCTCCAAATACATGAAATCGCTCCTTTGCTCTAGCTTACAACCTTCAAAATCTCAGCTGATGTTTGTAAGTCTATACCTTGGAGTAAACTTCAAGTCAATACCTCTTCCCAAAAAAATTTCGCAGAATAAATTTCTCCCCCTCTCTGTTCGAATCACTTCTTTTCATAAATTTGATCAAAGGTTCCACCATCGGAGAAGTGTTCTTTCTGTGCCTTGGCCCAGCCACCGAAGGCATCGTCAATAGTTACCAATTTCACCGGCAGAAAAATGTTGGCGTATTTGGCAGCGATTTCCTTATCCCGGGGACGGTAAAAATGTTTCGCCGCAATCTCCTGTCCCATCTTGGAATAGAGGAAATTGATATAGGCTTCTGCCAACTTCCGCGTTCCTTTACGGTCTACCACATCATCAACCACAGCCACGGAGGGCTCTGCCAGAATGCTGATTGACGGTACCACAATCTCATAGGAGTCTGGAGCATCCTTCACGCAAAGCAGCGCTTCATTTTCCCAGGCAATCAGCACATCCCCCTGACCGCGCTGTACGAAGGAGGTCGTTGAACCGCGGGCACCGGAATCGAGAGCCACCACATTGTTGAACAACTTTTTCATGAATTCCTTGATCTTTGCCTCGTCGCCGTTATTTTTTTCCTTGGCATATTCCCAGGCTGCCAGATAATTCCACCGAGAGCCGCCACCGGTTTTGGGATTTGGCGTCACACTCTTCACATCATCGCGGATGAGGTCATCCCAGTCGTGGATGTTCTTTGGGTTTCCCTTGCGCACCAGAAATACAATTGTCGAGGTGTAGGGAGAGGAATTATCCGGGAACTTCTTACTCCAATTTTTGTCAATAAGGCCCGCCTGGGCAATTTCCTCAACATCATACGCCAGCGCCAACGTCACCACATCAGCCTGCAGTCCATCCCGCACCGAACGGGCCTGCTTGCCGGAGCCACCATGAGATTGGGAGAAGGTTACATCTTCACCGGCTTCCTTTTTCCATTCTTCCTTGAATACGTCATTGAAATCTGCATAGAGTTCCCGGGTGGGGTCATAGGAAACATTAAGAAATTCCTTGCCCGCTATCTCATTTTCTGCCGCTACGTCGCCGCCACATCCCGTCAACGTTCCCATTGCCAGAATCACACCTACTGCCGCCAGAACCAACCATTTCTTTGCCTTCATACCAATCACTCCTATGTTTTTTTATAAAGAAAAGCCTATGAAGCGGCACAGCAAAAATGCTGTACGGCTCCATAGGCTTTCGCTATCGAATGACCTGCGGGAATCCGCTAATCCTATAATCTTTTTCAATGCTAATAGTTTATATGGACACATAAAATTTGTCAATACTATGGGAAGCAAAAACCTTCACAATATCTTCACATTCTCTGCAAAAGTTCTGCATATTTCGCCGCTATACTGTAAACAGTCAATATAAACAACCCTTGAGGAGGAATTAGTGTATGACAAATTATATGGAACTTTTGATGACGAATCAGCCTTGGAATCTCATCGCCTTTATGGTGCTGCCGGTGGCAATGGCCGAACTCATCACCATGGCGGAATTTTTTATCCTGTCCGATGTCCAGGAACATAGGAGCTGGAAAAAACTTAGCCACTATCTGGGCATGATTTTAGGCGTTTATTTTACCGGGGTGTTCCTGTACCTGGTCACAGCCGTGGTACCGCAGATTGAATTCCGTGGCTGGATTGACCTGCTGGCTGTAGGCTTTTATATGCTAGGCGTCATCCCCTTGGGAGCCATTGCCTTGCAGGAAATGGGCGTCATAAGCAAGGCTTTTGACGAAAAAAGAAAAATGCACCGTCATATCTTGCTGCTGGTCACCTTCCTGATTGTCAGCCATGTAGCTATGGTTTTCGGCATGGTATCCCCTTCATTAGGTGGTTGGCAGCCAGCCCCCCAATATGATATGATGGATAGCAATATGAGCGGCATGCATCATACGAATGGTGCCGCCCATGGAATGAACCACTAATACGTCAAGGAAGATGGACTCTTGATGATTGAGTCCGTCTTTTGCGTATACGAGGGAAACAGAATGCAGAAAAAAATATTGCTGGTAGATGACGATGAAAAATTGCTGGATGTTCTGGAACCATTTCTCCGCAACGAGGGCTTTGCCACCATCCGGGCCCAAGATGGGCTGGAAGCCTTGACGCTGATGATGAAACAGCCAGACCTGGTCGTCCTAGACATTATGATGCCTCACCTGGATGGCAAAGAGATCTGCCGCCGTATCCGGCAAATCAGCCAAGTTCCCATCATTATGCTGACTGCACTGGACGAGGAAGCAGACAAACTGGAAAGTCTGGATTTAGGCGCAGACGATTACATGGCAAAGCCCTTCAGCATGCGGGAACTAGCTGCCAGGATACGGGCAGTCCTGCGGCGAACCTCCGGCTCACTTGCCGATACATCCCCCCAGACACAACAAATTGCCGCCGGCGGCCTTGTCTTAGACAACCTGAGGCATACCGTGCAACTCAACGGCAAAATGCTGGAGCTTACCCCTATCGAATTTACCCTGCTGGAAGTATTGATGCGTCATCCTGGACAGGTGATGAACCGCCTGCAGTTGATGGAACAAAGCCATGGCTTTGCCTTTGATGGCTATGAACGAACCATTGACGCCCATATCCGCAACCTGCGCCGCAAAATTGAACAGGACACCCGCAAGCCCATGTATATCTTGACCGTGTATGGCGTAGGCTACCGCTTTGGAGGTGACGCTAGTGAATAAATGGCAAAGCATCCGCCTAAAATTGGCCGGAGGTACTTTTCTCCTTTTGCTCATCACCGTATGCAGCTTAATTGTGCTAATGAACGGTCAAATGGAGCGAGCCTTCCATGATTTCCTGCAACTTCATCATTCCGCAGCACCAATGCAGGATACGGCCGAAATGATGTTCCTGCACTCTGTCCATCAATCCCTTTGGTGGGTGGGGCTGTTTTTCATCGCCCTAGGTCTGGTGGCCAGCTATCTCCTATCCACCAGCATCACCAAGCCCCTGCGCCGCCTAACTGAGGCGGCTAAGGAAATCGGTCAGGGAAATTTCAACCAGCAGCTGCCAGCTTCGGCCCATGATGAAGTAGGCCAACTGACCCAGGTCTTCAACCAGATGGCTGAGGACCTATCACGCAATGAAAAATCACGGCGTGAGTTTTTCGCTGGCATTGCCCATGAACTACGGACGCCCCTAGCCATCCTGCAGGGAAATCTGGAAAACATCAGCAGCGGCATCACTCCCCCGGAACCGGAAATCATCTTCTCCATGCAGGAGGAAGTCATGCGCCTGAGCCGTTTGGTGACGGACCTGCGTGACCTGTCCCTGGCCGAAATCCGGGAACTGAAACTTCACCGAGAGCCCACCGATTTCGGCCAGTTAGTCCTGCAGCTTGGCCAGTTCATGCAGCCATTATTTGATGAAACCGGCCAAAAACTGCTGCTTGACGTGGCGGATAATCTGCCTATCGTATCCGTAGACCAGGACCGCATGCGTCAAGTCATCGGCAACTTATTAGCTAATGCCAGCCGTTACAGCGGCCCGGGAAGTACCGTGCAGCTTCGAATCCAGCAAAAAGATCATTCCCTGTGCATGGAAATACAGGATAACGGGCCTGGGATACCACCAGAAGATATGCCCCATATCTTTGAACAATTCTATCGCGGGGAAAAATCCCGCAACCGAAAAAACGGCGGCTCGGGAATTGGTCTGGCCTTAGCCCGCCATTATATAGAGATTCACGGCGGTACTATAAAAGCCGAAAACCTGCCAGTTGGCGGAGTACGCTTTGTAATCCTTATCGATTGCTAACCCTCAAGATATTCAATGCCTCGAAAGCAACAAAAGTTTTCCCAAAACCTATTGACTTCGAGTGGACTCCAAATGCTACACTAAAGGCATAGCAAGCGGTTCCCGATAATGAGGTGAGATTATGACCATAAAAGAAGTAAGTGAGAAATACGATTTGTCTGCTGACACCATCCGCTATTATGAACGGATTGGCCTTATCCCCCACGTCCCCCGCAAGGAGAACGGCATCCGGGACTTTGACGAGGCCTCCTGCGGCTGGGTGGAATTCATCAAGTGCATGCGCGGTGCCGGGGTGCAGGTAGAAGCCCTTATCGACTACGTCGCTCTGTTCTTCCAGGAAGGCACCGAGGCTGCCCGCAAGGATATCCTCGTGGAGCAGCGTGCCCGCCTGCAGGAACAGCTGGAAAACCTGCAAACCACCATGCAGCGGCTGGACTACAAGATTTCCCATTATGATGAGATTCTCAAATGCTCGGAAAAACTCAAATCATAATCCCCATCTTCCTTATTAACCCAAAATACAGAAAACTGGTGCCAGCCGCAAACTGACACCAGTTTTCCTTTTATTGCACCTTTAGGAGAATTTCCGCCAACAGTCCTCCGAATATTTTCCTTGACTTGAAGCTGGCTCCAAGTAGTAAAGTATAGTTGATGAATCATTTATATTTGAGGATAGACGCATGAAAAACGAACCAAAGAACAAAAACCTGCTCTCACGCCGCAGGTTTCTGAAAGGGATTGCCGCGGGGGGCTGCTGCTGGCCGGCGGTGCTTACTTTGCCAAGGGACCTCTCTACCGGCAGGCCGTCACCAGCGTACGGGCTCTGACCGAAGACCTGCAGGCCAGATTCCTGCGGCAGCTGATGACAGCGGATGCCGCCACCAGCCGGGTGCTGATGTGGCAGGCGGCCAGCAGGCTTTCCCAGCCACAGGTGGAATACCGGCATAAGGGACAACGTGATTCGCTGACAGTTGCCGCACAGGAAGACTTTTTCACCGATGATGGCGTGGAGAACCTGCAGTATCTGGCCCGGCTGGAAAACCTTACCCCGGAAACGGACTACGAATATCGTTTGGTGTCGGAAAGCCATGCCAGCGATTGGCACAGTCTCAAAACTGCCGGAGCTAAGACCTTCCAGTGCCTGATATTCCCCGACTCCCAGTCCAGCGATTACAGCGACTGGGAAAATCTGGCTCAGGCGGCGGCGAGGCGCAACCCCGATGCGGCCTTTTTCATCAACATGGGCGACATCGTGGACAATGGCGAAGACCACACCCAGTGGCAGGCCTGGTTCCATGGTGTGGACGGTATCATTGACCGCATCCCCTTTGCCCCTCTGATGGGCAACCATGAGACCTATGACCAGAACTGGAAGGTGCGCCTGCCCGAGGCCTATCTCCATTACTTTGCCCTGCCGGACAACGGCAGCAGGGATTTTGCCCGCTATTATTACGACTTCGACTATGGCGATGTGCATTTCATGGTGCTCAACAGCCAGTGGGATGAGACGGAAGCCTTCAAGCCCGGCCTGCTGGAAGAACAGAAGCAATGGCTGCAGCAAAGCGCGGCTGCCAGCACGAAGCGCTGGCAGATCGTGCTCATCCACAAGGACGTGCTGCAATACCGCATCACCAAGCGGCCCGAGCGGAAAGAGGGAATTTCCGGTTTGGGCGAGGCCTTCATGCCCCTCTTTGACCAGCTGGGCATCGATGTGGTCTTCACGGCCCATCTGCACACCTACCGCAACCGGGGACATATCCACAACTTCCAGCGGGATAGCAGCGGCCCGCTGTATATCCTCACGGGCGTGGCCGGCAATGTCCGCTATCCCGGCCTGTGGGTTGACCACGCGCTGGACGAAAAGGTGGCTCCCCAGCCGGAGACCGACAATTACCTGACCCTTGCGGCAGAGGAAAACCGTCTGATCATCAAGTGCTTCCTGCCAGACGGACAGGAAATCGATCAGGCAGTCGTTGAAAAACATGATCATAGCCCTAGTTTATCCTAAATCAGGAAAACTACTGTAACCTTCTCCAACGATTACACGATTTTGTAGCCGTGTTCCCCCAATGCCGTTAATGCTGCATTAAAATCGCCTTCCTTAACGAGGATATAATCTGTGTTGTAGGTGGATACGGCGAATATCCCTATCTTATTTTCTGCCAAAGACATTAACAGCGTATTATCCATCCCGCCACGAATATATTATCCATAGGATATACTTCCCCGCTTAAAAATCAAACGGTTTTATATCTAACACAGGGGTACCATCCATCATATCAACACCAGTAAAATATATACGATGCCCCTCGATTTTCGTTACTGTTACAACAGAAGCGCCAATGGGATTCGGACGATATGGCGCATGGGTAGAAAAAATCCCCATCATAGGACCAACGCCTCGGAACGGCACTTTAAGCTTCACGTCAGGGACTTTATCAAACCAGAATAACACTTCATATTTCTTGCCAGCTTCCATATCAGCCATAGCCTCAGCATATTCCTCCGAGATTTCCATCACAGCTTCCTGGTCAGGATACTCATCCCCACTTTTCGGTGTTGTTTCCCGCGTCTGATAAGGGGACTGTATGTAACCAATCGGCTTGCAAATCAATTCTTTCATTTTTTCTCCTCCTAATTTTAACCAAGGATCCATTCCCTGCACTCAAATCGATATTTCTATTCTACCTGCGGATGTTTCTAATTGGCAAGCAGCTGCATCAACCAATATCGTCATTTTCCAATTTCAGCCTTCTCCTATTAATAACGCAGCCCCCTTATACGCAATAAATTTTCTCTTTGTCCTTGATTATAACGAGTTATTGCCTTAAAGTAAAACCCCATTGGCAAAATATTTTCCCTTTTCCTAACCTAGGTTTGATTTACGCCTGGTCCAAAAGCATGGATACATCCATCGCTGATTTCTGTACCCATGTTGCTCCTTCCAACAAGAATGCAGCCAAAAAATACGCCCCCGCTGCTGATCCGGCCTATCCTCAAAAGCCGCGGTTGACAGCCATCAGCCTATCTGCTAGAATGTATATCCGTATCGGACGGCAAGTATACGACTACTTGCCAGATAAGGTGTCAAAAAACACCGGAACGGGTTATTCAGGCCAGATAAGATCACATTCTTATCTGGCCTGATTTTTTTCAACCAGAACGAAAGGATTTTAAACACATGTTAAAAGGTTATATTCTGCTCGCCATCGCTATTGCCCTGGAAATCGTTTCCACCTCCATGCTGAAGGCCTCCTGCGGTTTTACCAAACTGATGCCCAGAATCGTCTGCACATTGACAAGGATATCCCCTATAATAGACCACCATGTCTTTCTGACATAGTACATAATACGAGGTAATTTATGGACGAATCACTACTCCTATTCCTACAGCAAAATATCCGCACCGATTTCCTGACGCCTGTATTGATGCTAATCACCAGTATTGGCCATTATGGAGCCATCTGGCTGCTTATCGCAGTCCTTTTTTCCCTGCACCAATCTACCCGCCAGCAGGGAATACTGTCACTGATCGCCCTGCTGCTTAGTGGCGGTATAGCGGCCTGCCTAAAGCAACTGGTCATGCGTCCGCGTCCCTTTCTGCAAATTCCGGAAATCCTCCCTTTAGGGCTGCCTCCCCATTCCTTTTCCTTCCCATCCGGACATACCGTCTGTGCCTTCGCCGCAGCCTTTATCCTTTGGCGAACCTGCACAGGCTGGCAGCGATTCTTGTTTATGTTTTTCGCTATTGTCATGGCCTTTTCCCGGCTCTATGCAGGCGTTCATTATCCCACCGATGTGTTGGGCGGCATAATCGTGGCTTTTGTTGGCAGCAGCATCACCTGGCACTTGCGCAATAAAATCTTTAACCAATCAAAAAATGACAGGTAAAATTGAAATTTGACCTGTCATTTTTGCCTTCCATATATCTATTTATTGGCAAATCCATCACTACTTCCGCAAGAGTATTCTCCTTGCAGTACCCATGATCATGCTCCCCACTTGTCACTTATGCGCCCAGCATCAATGGTCAGCGAATCCGGATGAACCTCACAGCCCAGCATAAGGATTTTAACGCCTGACGCCTTGGCCTTTTCCAATGCCTCACCGAAGGCTGGATGAGTCTCCATATTTGGCCGTACTTCTTTTACCCTAGGCATCTGAATGACAAAAGCCAAGCCGCACCGATAACCTTCCTGCCTAGCTTTGATTAATTCATGGATATGCTTTACGCCCCGCTCGGTGGGCGCGTCCGGGAAATAGCCCACACCATCGATTTCTAAGGTACAGCCCTTGACCTCCAGCAGATATTTCTGTCCCTGCCGCTCCATATAGAAATCTATGCGGGAATCCCCATATTTATACTCCGGCTTGATGTAATCAAAACCTTGCCCCGCCAGCCATTCCTGCAGGATTTTGTTGGGCGCCTGACTGTCGATATTCACCAGGCCCAGGCCTGCTTTCTCCACCGCAATCAAATCGTAACGCGTTTTGCGGTTGGGATTATCCGCCGCCGACAAGATGACTCTAGCCCCGGGCAGCAAGAGTTCCCGGCAGCGGCCCGTATTCTTCACATGAACCGTTTCCTCACTGCCGTCAATCTCAACCTTGGCCACAAAACGATTGGGCCGGGCCAAAAATTTCGCCTGTTTTATCTTATGATATTGCATCAATCCAGCTCAACTTTCTTTGCCACAATATTGAATTTCCCCCTGCAACTGTTCTAAAAATTTCGCTGCATGCCCCCCATCCATTTGCACATGGTGAAACTGAAAGGACACCGGTAAAACGGTTTTGAAAAAACCTTTACGATATTTTCCCCACATAACCATTGGATTTGAGAATTTTTCCGTATACTGATTCACAATACAATCCAACTCTGTCTGTATCATTGCTGATGTGCCAATAATCATGCAGTCTTCAAGGAAATTGCTTTTACATTCCTGCGCCGCTTTTTCCGTTAATGTCAAGTAGTCCCGATTGAATTGCTCCAAATCAGCAGAAAAGGGAATATCGCAAGAGCTAATCCCGCCTTGTTTGTTGGCCACAATAACATTTATCCCCATTTTGTCGGGAACAAGGGCTTATAATGCTCGCTTTCCCCGGCAGTACCTCCTTTGCCATGATCATATAGTATCTGCATTTTTCCTCTCCATTTATCGTCTGCAATATCAATCAACACCGTTTCTTCGGCTGGGACAGGACAAAGCTATCGTCGATTCTCTGCTGTATCTCCATCATCGGTATGCTGCCATCCAGACATATCGTATACCAGTATTTTCGGTTCATATGCCAGCCGGGGAAATACCGCTTTCCATCCACCAGCGCGGCTACCTGTTCCGCCGTACCATGCAGGTTCATAATGCGGATAGGCTGGCTGCCGCCAAGTCCTATCTTGCTGGGATGCACCTTCATAAATACCGCATACCATTTCCTGGTCAGATGGGAGCGGATAACCGCCGCATCCGTATCCTTCCAGGGATATTCGATTTCGTCTCCATAGGTATTCTGCACATAACGCAGTAGTTCCTCTACATAAGCCCCATGGAAACTGCCATGCTCTCCGCAAGCCTCACCTATGCGGTTAAGCACCGCCTGATAGGCGGTTCTAACCTCTCCCACAAAGGCTCCCTAGGCATTTTCCACCAGATGCAGCACATAGGGTTCCTCTGATTCTATATCCAATAGCAGGGTTGATACCACACCGTCCTTGCTGACCTTTACTTGGAGACTGAAACTGCCTGCCAGCAAATCCTCTGCGTAGAAATATGCATCTCTGTCAAAGGCAAAGCCAAAGGGCTCCAGTTTATCCGCCATCAGCTTCGGTAATTCTCCTGCTGTGAGTTCATGCCATTCTTCTGTCTGCTTCGCTGTATTATCCGGCTCTGCTTCGGCCTCTACGCGAAGTACACCAGCCTGCTTCAACAGTTTTGTAAGCAATCTCTCCAATTTTTCCTTGAATTGCAGATTATCTTCCTCCGAGCGTTTCCGCGGCCCTTTCAAGTGGTGCTTGCCCGATGCCCCGCGGGCCTTCTTGGCAAGGTGACGTTCCATCAGGAGGCGCTCGATATTTTCATTGGTATACTGCCATCCATTTGGGTGAATGGCATAAGCTTTCCTTTCCAATGCCATAGCCGCTACTCCATAATCCTGCGTGACTACCAAATCCCCAGCCTGGCAGCAATTGACCAATGCAAAATCCACGGCATCTGCCCCCGCACCGATTACTTTCACCTCACTGTAATCCGAATGCAAAACGTGATTGGTATCGCATAGCAACACCACTGGCACCGCGTATTTTGCCGCCACCTCTTCTGTTTCTTTAATCACCGGGCAAGCATCTGCATCGACAAATATTTTCATTTTCCCCGCTTCAGTCCTCTCCTGTCAACGCAACGGCATTCCCACACCATTCGCCATAGATGAATTTCCGTCTCTTGATTATAGCGCTATTCTTCCAGTTTTACCATAGGCAAATCATCTTGACTACGAAAAGCATAAGCACATAAATAAAGCCTAGCCAAATTAGTGGTTATCATTACCAGTAATCACATCTTCAACAGCATCACATAGTGTCTGTATACGACCGAAAACATTTCCAATTGCCCCCCCAATTTGACGGCCAGCCCTGTTTATGTTTTCTAAATATGGTTTATAACTCAAAAAAATTTACACACTTATCTTGACAAACTCGCTTACGCGAGCTAAACAGCCATATTTCGCCTCTATCTATCCTAGAATATATTCTTTTCATTGTTTCATGACATTTATCAAACAGCTTCATTAGCATTCCTCTTTCCATTTTATTCAGTCATTATTTCCCGATTAATTAGATTAATTAGATTCATCATTCCGTCTCTCCTATAAAACCACCTTCTCTATATCAGAGAATACCTTATATGTCTATGTATTAGATATCTATTATTCTTATTGCTATCGCCCTCCCAACTTGCACTATTATCTTTGTCACCCCTATTATCACACGCACCGTAATAGAAAATATATTATATTTATCTCCTATTACCCTATCCCTAAATTCTAAAAAACTCTATAATTGTCATTAACATTTTTTTAGGATTTAATCTTATCCTAAAAAAAGCCGCTATTGTATGAAACCATTCATGCAATAGCGGCTTTTTCGTTATGTAACTTTCCCGAATAAAAGGATTCGTTTAGAAAATCTGACCTGGCAGTACCAGTTTTTCTTTATGTGGAAATGCCCGGTCAAAAGCCTCGGCCTCTCCCTCATCCACGAAGTATCCCTGTGGCGTAGCGTATTCGCCAGTGATGCCATCCAGGAATCCAGGTATCAGCTCTCGGCACAAAAAGAAGGATGCGTCCTCTCCCGCCGGTAACCCGTGATAGCGGATGCCGAATTTGCTGGCATAGTCAAACCCACTCTTGCCATAAAAGCCAATATTACCTTCAAAGCACAGAGCACCACAACCAATCTCGGCAGCTTTCTGGATACTGAAATCCAACAGCTTCTTGCCATAGCCCTGGCCTTTAAGCTCTGGACAGATACAGATTGGCCCCATGGTCATGATGGGGATTTTCCGCCCATCATCCGCTAGGATTTGCGCCCGCATGAAGATATTCTGGCCAATCAACCGGCCATCCTTCTCCATTACCCAGTCGAGCTCCGGCACAAAGTCGGGATCGTTTCGCAGGCAATGCAACACATAATGCTCGAGGCAGCCGGGACGATAGACGTTCCAAAAGGATTCGCGAACCAAGTTTTCAACGGCGCGATGTTCTTCTTGTTTTTCCAAACGGATCCGATAGTCATTTTTACTCATTGTTTATTTCCTCCTGATGATTGTTGACTACAATGCAGGGAGGTTTGCGTGAAATTGTAGTTACGCCAACCTCCCGGTCAGCCTACAATCTCCAAGGTGTTGTTCTTCAAACAGCAATCTCCTTAATACGAATAATCAATACACAGTTGAACGGAATCGTCCAACACTTATATTCTATTACGATATTCCATCTTCGTCAATCCGCACCGTTGCCCATTCGTTCCTGTTTTTCAACCACAAATTTTTCTGCCAACTGCTTCCCTATCTTAAGCCAGGCAGTATGCAGCTGCTCCTGCTGCTGGATTTCTTCAACCGGCAGGCCTGGCCCCTTATCTTCCTCATCAGCGATAAACACAAAGGGCTGGCGCGGTGCCTCGCGCTCGTCTACGCGCCGGAGCCTATCGGTAAACTCCATATCCTTGCCCTCTGGCTTGCGGCCGCGCAATACATCCCCGGCGGACTCCGCCTGCTTATCGTTCTCCTTGCCCAGCAGAGCATCCAACAGCTGTCCTTCCTCCTCAGCCTGGCGGCGCTGCATAGCGAGATAGTCAAGTCCCTGCGCTTCTTCCTGCTTGTGGTCCTGCTTTTGCTTCTGCTTGGCCTTGGCAGTTTGTACCGAACCGCCAAAGGTCTTGGCGATAGCCTCCTGCACTTCTTCCTCGAAGGATTCGCTCTCGGTGTCAATGGGACTGCCACCCTTTACCTGATTTATCATCTTGCGGATTTGATTGACGATGTCATTCTCCCCTTGCGGGTCTAGTTCATTCAAGGCGCTGGCTAATGTATCGTAAAACGAGTCATCCTTGCCATAATCCTCCAAGAACCGGTTCAGCTGCGTGGCCAGTACGCCAAAGGCGCCGCCCTGGGTGTTTTTCATGCGCATATCATAGCAAAACGTCTCTTCGTTGAAGGTCACTACGGGTGCCGACACCGCATCCCCATAAAGCGCCGCATAGGCGTCTTCATAAGTCGCATGGGGTTTTAGTATCTCGCCGACGGTATCGGTGATATATCCCTGCATCCACTGACGGACTACGGACTTCCCGTTTGCAATCTCCTGCTCCTGCGTCAGGGTTTCTTCGATGCCCGTCGCCTCGGTCCAGCGGTAATGCTTCGTAGCGATTTCCGTTACTGGCGTATAGAGGCTTGCCGATGTATCAAGAACCTCGGCAGACGTAGCCGCAGCCGTTGCTGGCGGCTTGTCCGCTATGGCAAAATCCTGCTCGATTGCCGGCAAACCTAACTCCTTATAAGTCGCCGGCACCAGCGAAAATTCGCCCATCGGAATCTCTGAAACGATCTGCTCCAGCCGCTTTTTATCCGCCTCGGGGTCATAAGGACTGCCCTGTGAATAGTACCTTTCATTGCACTGCTGATAATAGGCAATGCCACGCTCCAGCGCTGCCAGCTCATCCTCCCGCGTCCAGCCCTTTCCATAGGGCGTATAGGGCGCGTAAGCACCATTGGCTGGCTCCAGCCAAACCTTCCCTCCCTGTACGCGTGTCGATATGCCTTCCAGCAAATTGGCGGCGATATCCACCTGGTAAGCCGGTGCCGTCAGTAAAGACGCCGTATCTGCCGCCTTGCTCTGATTTTCTGCCATACTTCCTGCTTTATTGGCGGCACTTAGCTGGTAGTCGATAAAGCCAGCACTGGCCGCCTCTTTGGTGCCAATCATCATGCGATCATCCTCCTTGGCGCATCTTCCCCTCTCCCCTATATATCGAATATTTCTTAAAAGATATAAGCTTATTCCCAATATTCTATAAAAAACTAAAACGAGACCATCATTGAAGATGATCTCGTCTTACTGATTTGTCACACTTCTCGACCTGTATGGCTATTCTTTTTGCTTAAACCATCTTCAGCTAGCCAGTAACTTCTAAATTTATTGAAGCAGTCTCAACACGATTCCACTATTTTGATTAGCTTGCGCCAGCATTGCCTTGGATGTTTGCGTTAAGATATTATCCGTGACGTAATTCATCATAGATTTTGCCATATCAGCATCGCGAATAACACTTTCCGCACTGGTGGTATTTTCTTCGGCTGTGGTATTGTTATCTATGGTATATTTAAGTTTTGTCTGATACGCGCCCATACGGGTTAATTCATTCAGTGCGTAATCCAATGCCTCATCCAACTTTCCCAGCGCCTTTCTAGCTTCTTCTATGGGGTCAATTACCACATTCTGCAACCCCATAGCTTTGGTGTGCATATCATTGATATACACCCGCAAATGCTGATTCTGCTTAGGGCCATAGTGGATAATCAGCGGATTGCCCTCAAATCGCTTGCTCCTACGCTCATATTGAGGGTTTGGCTCTGGCGGGTCCGGCTCTGGCGGGTCCGGCT
>NZ_VTOY01000010.1 GCF_008271295.1 Pseudoselenomonas ruminis
AAGAGCTAAAATGTTTGACATAATATCTTCTGTATAGTTTTGAGTGGACATAGTTCATTCAACTGAATATCCGGTAACGATAGCTATGTGGTTCCACCTGTTCCCATACCGAACACAGTAGTTAAGCACATAAACGCCGAAAGTACTTGTCTGGAGACGGACTGGGAGGATAGGTAGTTGCCGGTTTTAATGGCGGCTTTGGTGAAGCGGTTAACACACTGGATTGTGGCTCCAGCATGCATGGGTTCGATCCCCATAAGTCGCCCCATTTTAACTATTAGGGGTATAGCTCAATTGGTAGAGCAACGGTCTCCAAAACCGTAGGTTGTGAGTTCGATTCTTACTGCCCCTGCCATATATATGGAGTGGTACTCAAGAGGCTGAAGAGGACGGTTTGCTAAATCGTTAGGCTGGGTAACCGGTGCGGAGGTTCGAATCCTCTCCACTCCGCCACTTGCGAATTAAAGCTCTGATTTTTCAGGGCTTTTTTTTATGCAAAAATGGATATATATTATAGTAATTATTAGAAAATTGCCGGTTATTTTTCAAATTGACATAGGTCTTTTTCTTTGTTATTCTTTTAACTGTCATATTACTTGTATAAGCCCGCTGATACGGTGCGGGCGTTTCTACCAGGCAGCCGTAAACTGTCACAGTCTACAAGGGAAATTGCGCATGATTATTTATGGGATTATTAATCATTGGAGTCTTTTCTTTTTGGGCTGAGCATTTATGGAAGCCCAGAAAGAGGAGGCTTTTATTTTTATGCAAGCACAAACGGGTCAGCCGACCTTCCTGGAGCGTTTCTTTAAAATCCGGGAGAAGCAGTCAACAGTTAGGACAGAAATCCTTGCTGGTTTTACGACATTTATTGCCCTGTCGTATATCATGTTTGTCAATCCGAATATTTTAGCTGATGCAGGTATTCCAAAAGATGCTGCGATTGCCTCGACAATTTGGATTGCTGCGCTCTCGACGATGGTAATGGGTGTTTTTGCCAATTACCCGGTAGCCTTAGCTCCGGGCATGGGACTTAATGCCTTCTTTGCTTATTACGTTTGCGGTGTTTTGCATTTGCACTGGACGGTAGCATTGGGAGCGGTTTTCTTCTCGGGTGTTTTATTTTTGCTGCTGACAATCAGTCACATCCGTCAGGCTATCATCAATGCGGTGCCGCAGAACCTCCGCGTTGCCATTGGCGTTGGTATTGGTCTGTTCATTGCCTTCATTGGTTTGAAGGGCACAGGGCTTATTGTAAGTGACCCGGCGACTTTTATCACGCTTGGCCATGTAACGAATCCGACTACGGCCCTGTCGATGTTTGGTCTTGTTGTCACGGGTGCACTTATGGCCCGTAATGTTCAAGGTTCGATTCTGATTGGTATCGTACTGACGACGCTGCTTTCCATGGCTATGGGATATTCGCCGGTTCCGCATTCGTTTGCTGATGTCATCAGCCCGTCCCTGCCGCATATGGGTGAGACGTTTGGCCAGCTCGATATCGCCGGCGCCTGGAACTACGGAATCGTTTCAATTATCTTTACGTTCACGGTCGTAGAGCTTTTCGATAATATGGGAACGCTGATTGGTCTTACATCAAAAGCCAAGATGGTAAAGCCAAATGGTGAGATTGAAAACATCGACCGCGCCTTGACTACGGATGCAGTTGGTACGATTTGCAGTTCGATTTTTGGTACTTCGACGGTTACTTCCTATATTGAAAGTGCAGCTGGTATCGCCGCTGGCGGCAAGACTGGTCTTACGGCGGTTACGGTTGCCGTTCTTTTCTTGATTTCGCTGTTGTTTGCACCGCTTATTGGCTTGGTTCCAGGCTTTGCAACTGCTCCGCCGCTAATTCTGGTCGGTGCTTTGATGATGAGCGAAGTTGGCAAGATTAATTTCCAGGATTTCACGGATGCGCTGCCGGCATTTTTGACCATCATCATGATGCCGTTGACGTCTTCTATTGCCAATGGCTTTGCTTTTGGTTTTATCAGCTTTTCCTTCATCAAGACTTTAGGCGGTAAATGGCGTGAGGTCAGCCTGATTATGTGGCTGGTCAGCATCGCATTCCTCATCAATTTGTTTATGCGGGCATGATAGTTAAAACTCCGTTGGGACTTTTCGTCCTGACGGAGTTTTTTTATTCTTCCTTTGAGTCGCTAGGATTTTAAATAAATATGGCGAATAAGATAATTAGCAAAATATATTCTTGTACAAAGGATGTTTAAAGGGGGAAAGTGTATATGGGGTTGAAGAAAAAATTTATGTTGTTGTCGGGAATAATGGGATTCCTGATGGCAGTAGTTGCTATTGTGGGCTATTGGATGGCCAGCAGGGAGCTGCAACAGAGTGTAGACAGTGAGCTTAGAGCTACCGTTTCCCGTGAAGCTATGGAGCTTGATGGCTGGCTGAAGGAAAAAAAGGCTTTTGGTGTGGCTACGACAAACTATATGACCAGCCTGAACGGCAATTATGACATTATGCACCGCAAGGAGACACTCGGTACGACGATTACCGATAAGGAAATCCTTGAGATGACAGGTGGTACGGAAGACGGCTGGTGGGTTGGCTACTATACGGGAGATAAGACTGGCAAGCGTGACCCGCGTCAGCGTCCGTGGTATAAAGAAGCAAAAGCTCAGGATAAAGCCTTGTTCACGGAAGCGTATGTAGCTGCCAGCACGGGAAAACTGGTTGTCTCCGTAGCGGCTCCGGTTAAGGCAGATGGTAAATTCATCGGTGCAACTTGCGTAGATATTACGCTCGATGCGATTACGGATCAGGTTAATAAGATGAAGTATCATGGCGAAGGCGCTGGCATCGTCATGGAGAAGAGTGGCAATATCCTCGCAACTTCGGGGGCAGGAGAACCTATGAAGAGCTTTAAGGATATTGATGGCCTTGGCAATCATTTTGATGAAATGGTCAAGAACGGCGAAGGGTATTTCGAGACGACGATTAATGGCGAAGAAAAAGTGTTTGCCTATCAGACGGTACCTTCTACTGGCTGGATAATGGGAATTTCTGTACCGACCTCGTTTGTGTTTGCGCCATTGCGTCATTTGAAAATCATCTTTGCAATACTTACGGTGATTGGACTCCTGCTGGCACTGGGAATTTGCCGTTCTTTTGCCGGCCGTATCGTAACGCCGGTTTCCCGGCTGGAATCTCATGCAACGCAGCTGGCTGATGGCAATTTGTCAATGAAAAAACTGCCTGTGGAGTCATCTGACGAGATTGGCGCTTTGACATCTGCCTTCAATACAATGAGTGAGAATTTGCGCAAACTCATCACGAAGATGGCAGCAACCAGTGAGCAGGTAGCGGCTTCTTCGGAGGAGCTGACGGCAAATGCACAGCAATCAGCGGAAGCTTCGGTGCATGTAGCTGAAACGGTAGCCGATGTTTCAAACAGCATGGAACAGCAGCTAAGTGATATCGATGGCGCCAAAAAAGATGTCGATAAAGTTTATGCTGACGTATCGGTTATGGCTGAGAAGGCACAGACGGTTACGGAGACCTCCAATCGCACGGCCGAGGCTGCACAAAAAGGTTCGCAGCTGATGGAAAATGCGGTAAACCGCATGGGCAATATCGAGCGCAGCGTTATCGCATCGGCCGAAGTGGTCCAAAAGCTCGGCGAAAACAGCAATCAGATTGGCCAGATTGTAGAAGCGATTTCGTCGATTGCCGAACAGACGAATCTCCTGTCGCTCAATGCAGCTATTGAGGCTGCCCGTGCTGGCGAGCATGGAAGGGGATTTGCCGTTGTAGCGGAGGAAGTGCGCAAACTCGCAGCTGAATCGCAGGAGTCGGCTGAACAGATTAAGGCGCGGATTGCTTCGATTCAGAAGGATACCTTTGAGGCCGTCAACGCTATGCAGTCTGGCACAGACGAAGTGAAAATTGGTACGGATGCAATCCGTGAGGTTGGCGAGCAATTTGAGGGAATTCTTTCCATGGTCAATGGAATCAAGTCGCAAATGGGAGAAATCAATGCTTCGGTAGAAAAGGTTTCCACGGGAGCCAATAACATTGTGGCGGCCGTGGATTCGATTGATACAATCAGCCGCAAGACTTCGGACCATACGCAGGTGATTTCGGCAGCTGCCGAAGAACAATCGGCTTCTAATGAAGAGATTGCGGCAGCATCGCAGGCCCTGGCAAATATGGCTACGGATATGCAGTCGGCTATTGGAAAGTTTAAACTATAAGCAGGATTACACAAACAGGCAATCGTTTGATTTGCCTGTTTGTTTTTTCGTGGAAACATGTGCAGGTAACCGCGAGTTTTTGCTTGACATCACCTAGGGGCTATGATAAACTTTTCTACTGTAGATGCATTGTGCGTCTATTGGGCTTTATGCCCATCCCCAACCGCACAGCGGGGTTCCTAAAATCAGCTGGCGAGTTCAGCTGTACCGCAGCTGGCGAGTAATCTATAGGGAGGTGTTTTTATGTACGCTATTATCAAAACTGGTGGCAAGCAGTACAAGGTTTCCGAGGGTGATGTAATCACGGTTGAGAAGCTGGCTGCTAACGAAGGTGAAGCTGTTGTTTTTGACGAAGTCCTGACGGTTGTCGAGGGCGCTGATGTCAAAGTCGGCAAACCGGTTGTTGAAGGTGCCAAAGTAACGGGTAAAGTCGAGGCTCAGGGCAAAGATAAGAAGATTCTTGTTTTCAAATACAAGGCTAAATCCAACTATCGTAAACGTCAGGGGCATCGTCAGCCGTTCACGAAGGTTGTTATCGAGAAAATCGAAGCTTAATGCATGATTGAAATTCGTGTTTTTTCAAAATCAGATGGGAAGATAACTGGTTTTTCTGTATCCGGCCATAGCGGCACGGCAGAGCATGGCCAGGATATTGTCTGTGCGGGAGTTTCCTCGCTTACGCAGACGGCACTTTTGGGCATAATGGAGTACCTGCATCGCGAAGTCGATTATGATGTTGCGAGTGGAAAGCTCTTGGTAGAGCTCAAGTGCGATCCCGATGATCTCACGGAAGCAATTTTGCAGTCGATGCTTCTAGGACTGATAGAGATTCAGAAGCTCAGTCCGGAGGCTGTTCGTATCCTGAAATAACGGAGGTGAATATGATGTTCGTTTTTGATTTACAGTTATTCGCTCACAAAAAGGGTGTTAGCTCCACGCGTAATGGCCGCGACAGCGAGTCCAAACGTCTGGGCGTCAAGGAGCATGCCGGCACGGTCGTAACGGCTGGCAGCATCCTCGTCCGTCAGCGTGGTACGCATTTCCACCCGGGCCACAATGTTGGTATCGGTAAGGACGATACGCTGTTCGCAAAGGTTGCCGGCAAGGTAGCTTTTGAGCGCAAAGGCCGCTACAACCGTCAGGTTAGCGTCTACACGGCTGAAGAACAGGCTGCTATGTAAGCCAAGATATATAGGTACCTGCGCATTCTTTTGGTCTGCGCAGGTATTGTTATATTGAACATATAGTAACGGCGTTAAGTTGCGTTGTGGTGCATAAAGGTAAGAGCCGGTATTGAACACAATGCCGGCTTTTACTTTTATTCATCACAAGGCAGGAAAGTGTAAGGAAAAGGAGGCAAATCATGCAATTTATTGATCGCACGAAGGTCATTTGCAAAGCTGGTGATGGCGGACATGGAAAATCTGCATTTCGCCGCGAGAAATTCGTGCCGAATGGAGGTCCGTCTGGCGGCGATGGCGGCCGCGGCGGAGATGTGATTTTTGTTGTCGACCCGAATATGAATACGCTGCTGGATTTCCGGTTTCATCGTAAATTCAACGGCAAGAACGGTGAAAATGGCGATATCAAGAATCAGTATGGAGCCAATGCGCCAGCATGTTATGTAAAGGTTCCCGCAGGAACTATCGTAAAAGATGAGGAAACGGGAGAAGTTTTGGCGGATCTCACCGAAATCGGCCAGGAAGCTGTTATCTGCAAAGGCGGCCGCGGGGGACGCGGCAATGCGAAGTTTGCCAATTCCGCGAACCGCGCTCCGACGTTTGCCGAGTTTGGTGAACCGGGTGAAGCACGCAATCTGATTTTGGAGTTGAAACTTTTGGCCGATGTTGGCTTGGTCGGGTATCCGAGCGTCGGTAAGTCGAGCTTGGTGGCCAGCTGTTCCGCTGCCAGACCGGAAATTGCGGAGTATCACTTTACGACGATTACGCCGGTTTTGGGCGTTGTAAAGACCGACTATGAGAAGAGCTTTGTCATGGCGGATATTCCGGGTCTTATCGAAGGGGCCGCTGACGGCGTTGGCCTCGGTCATGATTTCCTGCGCCATGTAGAACGCACGAAACTGATCCTGCACATTGTCGATGCATCGGGGCTTGAAGGCCGCGATCCGGTAGAGGATTATTATAAAATCAATGCTGAGCTGAAAAAATACAGTGAGAAGATTGCACGCCGTACGCAGATTCTGGTGGCCAATAAGATGGATATTCCTGAAGCTGCCGAAAATATTCCGCGGCTTAAGAAACTGGCCGAAGAAGAAGGCTTGAAATTCTTTGAGATTTCTGCCGCAACCCGTCAGGGCGTTGCCGAACTCATCAGCTATGTTGGTGAATGGCTGGACAATTATGTGGAAGAGCCAGAGACGGAAGATGACGTAAAAGTCTATGATGAAAATGCGGAAGACCCGGAGAAAGTGACGATTTCGCGAGACATCAGCGGCGATTTCGTCGTATCGGGCAAATCGCTGGAGAAGCTCGTGGCGATGACGAACTTCCTCAATGATGAGGCAGTTCGCCGTTTCCAGTATATCTGGCGCATTAAAGGTATTGACAGTAAGTTGAAGGCCAAGGGAATCAAAGAAGGCGATACGGTTCATATCGGTGCTATGGAATTTGAGTTCCGCGAGTAAGAGAAAATACAGGAGGATATATTTTGCTTAGAAATTCATTGACCGGCAAGCAGAAGAGTTTTCTGCGTTCGATGGGTCATAAACTGGAGCCGGTAGTCATGATGGGCAAGGAAGGCGTTACGCCATCGGTTGTTCAGGCTGCCCGCGAGGCCATTAAAAAGCGCGAGTTAATCAAGGTCCGCGTTTTGCAGAATTGCCTGGAAGAACCGGAAGATGCCATCACGATGCTGGCTGAGCGCGCAGATGTCAATCTCATCCAGATTATTGGACGTAATGGACTGCTTTACAAGAAAAACTTTGAGAATCCGAAAATCGAACTGCCGTAAAACGGGGGCGAGCCTATGAACGCAAGAGAGCGGCTGCGCGAAGCAAAGCGCATCGTTGTCAAGGTGGGAACCAGTACGCTGGCACATGAGACTGGCAAGCTGGATCTCTACCGCATTGACCATTTGATCCGCGAGTTAGCGGATCTACGCAACCAAGGTAAGGAAATGGTGTTGGTTTCTTCGGGAGCCATTGCCGCTGGCCTGGGGAAACTGGGACTTTCCAAAAAGCCGGATTCGATTCCGGAAAAACAGGCTATTGCTGCAATTGGTCAGGGTGTGCTCATGCATATCTACGAGAAATTGTTTGCCGAATACGGGCAGACGATGGGGCAGGTCCTTTTGACCAAGGAGAATTCTGTCCGCCATCATCAATATATTCATTCGCGCAATTCGCTTTTAGCGCTGCTCTCAATGGGAGCAATTCCGGTAATCAATGAGAATGATGCCGTGGCCGTTGATGAGATAAAGATTGGCGACAATGACAATCTTTCTGCAATGGTGGCTACGCTTATTGATGCCGATGCGTTGATTATCCTTTCGGATATTGAGGGACTTTATACGGCGAATCCGTCGACGAATCCCGATGCAAAGCTCATTTATGAGATTCCGGAAATCACGCCGGAAGTGGAGCAGATTGCTGGTGGTGCCGGTTCAAGACTGGGAACTGGCGGCATGATGACCAAAATTCAGGCCGCCCAGATTGCCATGAGTGCCGGCGTTACGATGGTTATTGCTTCCGGGTCAAGAGAAGGCGCTATTCGCGGTATTTTGGCTGGCGAGCAAATTGGGACGGTATTTCCGGCGCGGGAATCGCATCTGCGGGTACGCAAAAGCTGGCTGGCCTTTGGCAAGCGGCTGGCAGGCGAAATCGTGGTGGACGATGGCTGCGCAGAGGCTATGTGCGAAAACGGCTCGAGTCTATTGGCTGCCGGTGTCCTGGAATGTGAAGGCGATTTTTGCGAAGGCAATACCGTACGCGTGCTTAATACAAAGCGGCAGGAGATTGCCCGTGGCATCGTGAATTATAAAGCAGATATTCTGCGAAAGTTGTTGGGGCATAAAACGGAAGAATTTGCCACCTTGGTAGATGGCGATATTCCTGAAGAAGTCATTCATCGAGACAATATGGTTTTGATGGTCTGATTACCAGAGGAGGAATTTTGGATGGATATCGAAGCAGTGATGAGAACAAAGGCAGAAGAAGCCCGCAAAGCCAGTCGTAAATTGGGCGTATTGTCGACTAGCGTGAAAAACAAGGCGCTCATGGCCATGGCGGATGTGTTGGAAAAGCGCAGCGCCATGATCCTGGCTGCCAACGAGCAGGATCTGGAAGATGCGCGTCAAAAAGGGTTAAAACGCTCCTATCTTGACCGGCTGATGCTCAATGAGACGAGGATTCGTCAAATGGCAGAAGGACTTCGCCAGACGGCTGCTCTGCCCGATCCTGTTTGCCAGGGCAACTATTCGACCATCCGTCCCAATGGTTTGGAGATTCGCCGCGTGCGCGTTCCTCTGGGCGTCATCGGCATTATCTACGAGGCGCGGCCAAATGTGACTGCTGATGCAGCCGGCCTTTGCCTGAAATCAGGCAATGCCGTTATCCTGCGCGGTGGTTCTGAGGCAATCCGTTCCAATACGGCAATCAGCTCCCTGCTGGCCCAAGCTGCGTATGAAAATGGAATCCCCGAAGGCGCACTGCAATTCGTTGAGATTACCGACCGGGCTGCGGTAGACGTCATGACGCATTTATCCGGTCTGCTCGATGTAATCATTCCGCGCGGTGGTGCCGGACTCATTAACCATATTGTGAAAAACAGCTCGGTACCTGTTATTCAGACGGGAACTGGTGTCTGCCACACTTTTGTGGATGATTCTGCGGATCAGGATATGGCCATCCGCATTGCCGTTAATGCCAAAACGTCACATCCATCGGTATGCAATGCGATGGAGACACTGCTTGTCCATGAGGCGGTGGCGGATGAATTCCTGCCGAAGCTCGTGGAAGCAATGCAGGCGAAGAAAGTCGAGCTGCGTGGCTGCGCGAGCTGCCAGGCAATTTCGGAGGCTTTCCTGCCAGCGGCTGAGGAAGACTGGTCTACGGAATATGGCGATTTGATTTTGTCTGTCAAAGTCGTAAGGGATATTGATGAGGCAATCGCCCATATCAATCAGTATAATACGGGCCATTCGGAATCGATTGTGACGCGTAATCTTACCAATGCGCACCGGTTCCAGCGGGAAGTGGATGCTTCGGCGGTATATGTCAATGCTTCGACGCGGTTTACGGATGGTTTTGAATTTGGGTTCGGGGCTGAAATCGGCATCAGTACCCAGAAACTTCATGCCAGAGGGCCGATGGGGCTGGAAGAACTTACCAGCATGAAGTATCTCATCTATGGAGAGGGGCAGATTCGCGAATGAACAGCCTCTACGGCTATATTCGTACGGTAAAACAGTATCTGGCTACGCCGAAAGGGAGTCATGATGCCAAAGATTATGGAAGGGCTGTCCTTCTGATTGTAATGACCATTGGGGTTGTGCTGGCAATCCTCATGGGGATGAAAGGGAGGCTTTGATGCCATGGACGATGCGTTGCAGCCGGTTCGTCGGATCGGCATTATGGGAGGAACGTTCGATCCTATCCATATAGCACATCTGGCAATTGCCGAACAGGTCCGGGAAGCTTTTGCGCTTGACCTGGTCCTGTTTATCCCCGCGGCGAATCCGCCGCATAAACAGGGGCGCAAAGTGGTTCCGGCCTATCATCGTTTGATGATGACCCAGCTGGCAGTCTGTTCGAATCCTGGGTTCCATGTATCGAAACAGGAATTGGAGCGGAAAGGGCCGTCTTATTCCCTGCTGACCGTACGGGAACTGCAGGAACGGTATGGCGCCAATGCGGAATTGTATTTCATCACTGGCTCGGATACCATCAATGAACTGCACACCTGGTATCATATCGACGAACTGCTGGCAAGTTGTCATTTCGTCGGGACAACGAGACCGGGGGCTCCTGTAGATAAGGAAGATTTGCGGAAGCGCTTTGGCCAGCTTGCAGAAGAAAAGATTCATTTTTTGGCTGTGCCGGAACTTGAGATTTCTTCGACCGATATCCGTGAGCGGGTCCGTGACGGCAAAAGCATTAAGTACTTGGTGCCGGCGGCAGTGGAAGCATATATAATAAAAGAAGGTTTATATCGATGAGTTTTGGCATGAGTTATGAAGCCATGAAGGAAGAGCTGGCAAAGCGTCTCAAGCCGGGGCGGTTTGCCCATTCGGTGGGTGTGTCAGAGACTGCTGTATTTCTGGCGGAGCGGTTTGGTGTGGATAAACAGCAGGCCCGGGTGGCTGGCCTTTTGCATGATTGTGCCCGGGAATTTGCCAATGAAGATATGATTGACGAGGCGCAAAAGCGCAATATCGTCATTGGCCCTGTCGAACAGGCGATGCCGCTGCTGCTGCATGCTTATATCGGGGCAAAACGCGTCCGGGAAATCTATCAGGTTGAGGATGCAGAAGTGGAACAGGCAATCTGGCGCCATACAGTTGGCGGCTCAAAGATGACGGATTTGGATAAAATCATTTGGTTCGCAGACATGATTGAGCCAGGCCGTGATTATCCGGGCGTGGAGAAACTGCGGCAGTTAGCCGCGGAAGCGCCATTAGATGATATGATGCTGGCAGGATTCAGCCAGTCGATTCAGTTTGTAGTGGCCAAGGGCCATCTGATTCATCCGGATACGGTGCTGGCACGAAACGAGCTGCTGCTGAAAAAAATCCGGTAAGGACTGGAGAATAAGCAAAGAAGGAAAGCCTATGGGAAAGGAACAGTATACGAGTACGCGGGAAAACATCCTGCGCAAACGAAAAATACAGGCCAGACGACGGCGTAAGGCTTTGCTGCGTTTGTTTTTCCTGTTGGTGTTTCTTGGCGCCATTATGGCAGGAATATTGTACGTCGGTTATACGGTGGTTTCCTGGGGCGGCAGGATTTATCAGGAATACCAGGATATGTATGCCGGATATACGGAACGCCAGCAGGAACGGCGTGGCGAGATAGACCCCAGGTTTGACGGGTATACGAATATACTGGTCATGGGGCTGGATGATGGTGCCGATGAAACCGGGGGGCAGGAAAAACGAGCCGATACGATTCTGTTGATAAGCCTTGAGAACGATACGGGCAAAGTTCGTTTTATCAATATTCCCCGGGATACTTGGATAGAACTGCCAGAACGTGGCGGCCAGATGAAACTTAAAAGTGTTTATGCCCTGGGCGGACCGTCGATGATGGTGCGCCAGGTGAGCAGTTTACTGGGGGTGTCGGTTCATCAGTATATAGCACTTGATATGGCCACGTTTGCCAAGCTGGTGGATGTACTTGGGGGAATAGACCTTTATGTGGAAGGCAATATGGAATATGAAGACCCCGAGGCGGGGCTTTCGATTCATATCCGGCAAGGCTACCAGCATTTGGATGGTGAACATGCAGGGCAGTATCTGCGTTACCGCAGTGAAGAACTGGGTGATGTAGGCCGGGTACAGCGGCAGCAAAAATTTGTCAAGGCGATGTACCAAAAGCTATTGCAGTTTGAGACCATACCGAAGCTGCCAGCCGTGGCGGAGATTTTCAAACAACAGATGGAGACCAGTGCCGAGATTTTTGATTCGGCGCATCTGGCTAACGTGCTGCGGAGCATGAGCAGTGACCCCCCTGTCAGCATCATGCTGCCAGGCGCGGTGGCGGAAGGTGATGATACCATTTGGGTTCCGGACGAAGCGGCGATACAAAAACGCATGCAGGAGCTATTTCCTGCTGAGACATTAGAGCAGGCGAAGGATAATGACTAAGAGGAGGAATTATTTTGACGATTAAGGAAATGACGAAAGTCATCTGTGAAGCAGCCAGCGACAAAAAGGCACGTGATATTGTAGTAATGGATATGCAGGGATTGACGTCGTCGACTGATTATTTTGTGATTTGTTCGGCCAATACGGCAACGCAGGTCCGGGCAATTGCCGACAACGTAGAGGAAGAAATGGATAAAGCGGGAATTTCCTTCGACCATAAGGAAGGCTATCGCGAAGGCGAGTGGGTTCTCATGGATTATGGCGATGTCGTCGTTCATGTCTTTATGCAGGAAGCCCGTGAATACTACGCCTTGGAGCACCTTTGGGGTGATGCCGAGCTGACTCCTTATGAAGACTGATTGAGGATGCTATGGAAGAGAGAAAAAAACGGAAATACGGGCCGAGCACGGTGGTCACGTTAAAAGTTGCCCGTTTGGGAGAAATGGGAGCATTTCTCGATGCAGAAACGGGCAACACATCGGATGATATTTTGCTTCACAAGACGCAGCAGACAGCACCGGTTAAAGTCGGAGACGAGGTTACGGTGTTCCTGTATCTTGACCCCAAACGCCGTTTGACTGCCAGCATGAGGGTCCCGCGGATGAAAGAGGGACAGATTGCCAGACTGAAGGTAATCAACACCAGCCGCGATGGTGCTTTCCTGGATGTTGGGGCTGAGCGCGGTATCTTTATGCCGTATGCCGGCATGCGCGGCCGTCCGCAGATTGGCGAAGTCGTATGGGCGAAGCTCTATACGGATAAGTCGGGCCGATTGGCTGTGACGATGGAAGTCGAAGATGAAATGCGCCGCGCTTCGCAGCCGGCTGTTGGTGTCCGCGTGGGCGATAAGGTCACGGGGGCGATCTATAACTACACGGACAGCGGCGCCTTTATGTTCAGCAATGAGCGCTATATCGTCTTCATTGACAATAAGGAAATAAAGACCCGTCCGCGTGTCGGTGAAATCGTTACTGCCCGGGTAACTTATGTGCGGCAGGATGGGCGTTTGAATGCGTCCCTGCGCGAAGTAAAGGAAAAAGCGCTGATTACCGATTCGGAACGCATATTGGAACTGTTGGCGAGCCGCAATGGCAAAATGCCGTATAGTGATGAGACATCACCGGAAGTCATCCGGGATAAGTTCCAGATTTCCAAAGCAGCGTTTAAGCGGGCCTTGGGACATCTCATGCGTGAGGGCCGTATTGTAGAACAAGATGGATGGACGTACTTGAAAGAAAATGATTGATTCGTTGGACTTTTTTCATACGAATAGAAGGATTTTAACTTTCTAGCGCGAATTATGACATCAAGAGATGAAATTATAATGGGATATTACGAATCCGAGTATGGGGGCGATTTAATGGCAGCAGAGACGAGTGGAGATAAAAAAGGAATTCTTCTTGAGACGGGTACCAATGAATTTGAAATTGTAGAATTCAGCATTGGTCAAGTCAATTATGGTATCAATGTTGCAAAGGTCAGAGAAGTTATCACGAGTGCACCGGTGACGACGATGCCGCAGGCACATCCGTATGTTGATGGTTTATTTACGCTGCGTGGCAAAGCTATTCCTTTGGTCAATTTACCGCGCTGCCTCAATGTGCAGTCGAATGCAGAGCCGAAGAATATCATTGTAACGGAAATCAACAATTACAACATTGGCTTCCTGGTTGAGAACGTATCGCGTATTCACCGCATTTCCTGGAAGGATATGGAGCCAGCTCCGGAAGTTGGCGACCAGTCCCGCGTGGTTGGCCTGGTCAAGATGAAAGACCGTATTGTTCTTCTGTTGGATTTTGAGACCATTATTGCGGAAATCAATCCGGAAATCAATGCCAAGCTCACGACGTATGAAGAGGCTACGGAAGACGTTAAAACGAAGCGCTCCAACGTACATGTTGTGGTGGCGGAAGATTCGCCGATGCTTCGCGACCTGCTGGTTACGACGCTTCATGAGTCCGGTTATCGGTTTATTCGCGATTTCGGTAATGGTCAGGATGCGTGGAACTACTTGCAGGAGCTTTCGCAGCGTGAAGGCAATATCGAAGATCATGTCGGCGTTATCGTATCGGATGTTGAGATGCCGAAAATGGATGGCCATCGTCTGTTGAAACTGGTTCGTGAAGATGAGCGCTTAGGCAAGGTTCCTTTGGTACTGTTCTCATCGCTGATTAGCGATGAGATGCGTCTTAAAGGCGATCAGCTTGGCGCGTCGGGCCAGATTGCCAAACCGGAAATCAATCAGCTTATCGGTTTGCTCGATAACCTGATTTTCGGCACGCCGATCAAAAATGAACATTCGAATGGATGATTTTTGCTAATTCAAGAGAGAATAGGGACTGCCGCTGTATTGCGGTGGTCCTTTTCTTATGATAGAATGATACTAATTAGTTTTGTCTTTTGGGATGAGGTTTTCTTTCATGAGAAGATATACATCACTCCTGTTGACGTCATTTTTGCTGCTTTTGATTGTGGTGACTGGTTCTGCCTATTTGGCAGGTGCCGGCCATGATACGGAACGGCGTCCTATGCAGGAGTTTACCGTTTATACAACACTGCCGGCTGAGCATGTATCAATCCTTACCGCTGCGTATGAGAAACAGCATGGGGTAAGGGTTAATTTTGTGCCGCTATCGTCCGACAAAATCCTAAGCCGCCTTAAGGAACAGGCGGAGGGGGATACTGGCCCCTGTGCGATGGTATTGGCAGACCGTGAAACCCTTATGAAGGCCGCTGCAGCTGGTGAGCTTAAACCGTATTTGTCCCAGGCGGGCGACCAGGTAGCTTCGGATTTCCGCGAGGAGAATGGTTACTGGGTGGGGGTCTGGTATGACCCAATCGTCTTTTGTGTCAACAGGGATTATCTGAAAACGCAGCAGCAAATCCCGGACACTTGGGCAGAGTTAGCCCGAAAGAAACAGGTTCGCATTGGTGTGACGGATTTTTTGGCCGCCGATGCTTCGGCGAATCTGCTCATCAGCATGATTGCCCAATTTGGCGATGCGGCTGCTTATGATATCTGGCGGCAGATTCACCCCAAGGTGGTACAGTATGCGCGCTATTTGTCCAATCCGGTCCGTCAGGCCGGAATGGGCGAAGTCGACATTTCGATTGCGGTCGAGAGTGAGACTATCCGTTATATGCAGGACGGCTATCCGTTACAGGTAGTATACCCTGCGGATGGAACCGCGGCTATGGTGACTGGTACCGCCATGGCGGTCAAGGCGGGTGAGAAAGATGCCGCAGCGGCCAAGGAGTTTTCGGATTGGCTGCTTACGGATGAGGCTCAACTGGCTTTGCAGGAGCAGGGCTTCTATTTTGTGCCAACGAATCCGGGAACGCTTGCGTACAAGTCGTTTGCGGGCAAAAATATGATTCTCTTTAACCAGCCGGGACTGTTCAGTACCGAACAAAAACATGATTTTCTTGACCGCTGGGTGAAGGAGATTCGCTTCAAATGATTGGCTAAAACAGAGGATGCGGCCTGTAGATACGGGCAGTATCCTCTGTGTCTTGTTTTGGGAAATAGAAATTAGGAGGCAAAAAAGTGAAAGCAGGTTTTATTAGTCTTGGCTGTTCCAAGAATTTGGTAGATACGGAGGTCATGCTCGGAGAACTCAAGGCACATGGCATTGAGCTGACGTCCGACCCAGCCGAGGCAGATATTCTCATCGTCAATACGTGTGCGTTTATCCAGTCGGCAAAAGAGGAATCCATCACGACGGTTCTCAACATGGCCGATTACAAGGAGACCGGGCGGTGCCGCAGTTTGATTGTTGCCGGCTGTCTGGGTCAGCGGTATAAGCAGGAACTCCTCGATGAGTTGCCAGAGGCTGATGCCATCCTCGGGACTGGTGCCTGGAGCCGTATTATGGAAGCAGTCGAGGAAACGCTTAAGGGACACCGCGTAGTCATTGCTGATAACGATGATACACTCTACGATGAAAAGACGCCGCGTATTACGACAACGCCAGACTATACGGCCTATGTCAAGATTGCAGAAGGCTGTGACAATCATTGTGCATTTTGTGCGATTCCGCAGATTCGCGGCCATTACCGCAGCCGCCGCATCGAAGATATCTGTAAGGAGATTGAGCATCTCACCGAAAAAGGTGTGCGGGAAGTCGTTTTGATTGCCCAGGACAGCACAATGTACGGCAAGGATATTTATGGCAAACCGTCGTTGGCAGAACTCTTGCGGAATGTGGTCAAGGTGCCGAAACTCAAATGGGTTCGCACGCTGTACCTCTATCCGAAATTCTTTACGGATGAGCTCATCGATGTATATGCCTCGGAGCCGAAAATCTGCAAGTATGTTGATTTGCCGCTCCAGCATGCGGACAATGACCTCTTGCGCTCCATGCATCGTCCGGATACGCGTGAGGAGATGGTCGCCTTGCTCGAGAAACTCCGCAAGAGAATTCCAGGCGTTACCATCCGCTCGACGTTTATCGTTGGTTTCCCTGGCGAAACGGATGAGCAGTTCCAGACCCTGCGCAATTTCCTGGAAGAGCAGCGTTTGGACAAAGTGGGCGTCTTTACCTATTCCCGCGAGGAAGACACGCCCGCCTATGACATGCCGAATCAGGTGCCCGAAGAAGTCATGCAGGAGCGCTATCATGACCTCATGAGTCTGCAGAGCAAGATTTCGGAGGAGGTAAACCAATCTTTCGAGGGCAAAGAACTCGAGGTCTTGGTGGAAGGCCGTGACGAGGAACAGCCGAATATCTGTGTTGGCCGTTCTTACCGCGAAGCGCCGGAAGTCGATGGACAGGTATATGTGGAAAATGATACGGACAGCAAGCCAGGTGATATCATCAAGGTGAAAGTCCTGCAGGGCTTCACCTATGATGTGGTAGGCGAAAAACTGCCGGAGTAATGGGAGGCATAACCATGGAAACGATGGAGGAGACGGCAGGCAGGCTGCTCATGGACAGTCAGCAAACAATCGCCTGTGCAGAGTCGTGTACCGGCGGGCTGCTTACGAGTAGGCTGACCGATGTTCCGGGAAGTTCGGCTTACGTTATGGGCTCAGTGGTATCGTACACCAATCCGATAAAAGAGCGGCTGGTCGGGGTCAATCCGGCGACGATTGCCGCCTATACCGAAGTGTCGGCTGAGACTGCTGGCGAAATGGCCGAAGGCATCCGCCGCGTAATCGGCACGGACCTTGGCGTTGGCATAACCGGTATTGCCGGACCGGGGGGAGGCACGAGCGAGCGGCCTGTGGGACTGGTTTATATTGCTGTTGCCGGCAGCAGGGGAACCAGAGTCTGCGAAAATCATTTTCATGGGGAACGTAAGGAAATCAAGCAGCAAAGTGCAGAGAAGGCTCTGCAAATGATCGTAACGTATTTATCAGGAGGATTTTTTTGAAACAGGAATTAAAACAATTTGGTGAGATAAACCTTAGCCGCAAAATCCTGCAGGCGGTAGAGGCCATGGGCTTTGAGGAGCCATCGCCGATTCAGGCACAGACGATTCCCTTGGCTTTGGAAGGTCATGATGTCATCGGTCAGGCACAGACAGGAACTGGCAAAACAGCGGCGTTTGGCATTCCAACTGTCGAAAAGGTGATGGAAAAAAATCATCGCATTCAGGCGCTGGTTTTGACACCAACCCGTGAACTGGCGATTCAGACGGCCGAGGAATTGAACAAAATCGGCAAATTCAAGCGCGTCCGCACGCTTCCTATTTATGGTGGACAGTCCATCGACCGCCAGATTCGCGCGCTGAAACGGGGCGTTCATATTATCGTGGGAACGCCGGGCCGCCTGCTGGACCATCTGCACCGTGAAACGATCCGTTTAGGCGATGTCCAGACGCTGGTGCTGGATGAGGCAGACGAAATGCTGGATATGGGCTTTATCGAGGATATCGAAACGATTATCCGCAATCTGCCGGAAGAGCGCCAGACGCTGCTGTTCTCGGCTACGATGCCAGGTCCGATTGAAAAGCTTTCGCGCCGCTATATGAAAAATCCGCAGCAGGTGACGATTACGCGCGAAAATTTGACCGTGCCATTGATTGACCAGGTGTATTATGAGACCCGCCAGAAATTTGATGGACTTTGCCGCGTCCTCGATGTTGAAGAGACCGGCAAGCTCATCATATTCTGCCGCACGAAGCGCGCGGTGGATGATTTGGCAGCTTCGCTCGATGCTCGTGGCTATTCAGCGGGCGGTCTTCATGGGGACCTGTCGCAGATTCAGCGTGACCGCGTGATGAAGAAGTTCCGCGAAGGGCGTATCGACGTGCTGATTGCTACGGATGTAGCCGCCCGCGGCATTGACATCGATGATATCACCCATGTCATCAACTATGATATTCCGCAGGACCATGAGTCTTATGTTCATCGCATCGGGCGTACGGGCCGTGCTGGCCGCACCGGTGTGGCTATGACTTTTATTGAACCGAAGGAGTATCGGCAGCTCCGCTTGATTATGAAGCTGGCCCATACGAAGATTCAGCGCCGGGAACTTCCTTCCGCTTCGGATATTCTGGAACGGCAGAAGGATTTGGTTCAGGAGCGGCTGATTAAGACACTGCAGCAGAATCATTACGATGATTATCATACCATCATTTCAGATGTAGCAGATGAAGGCTTCGATATGGTGGATATTGCTGCAGCGGCCTTGAAACTTTCGCTGGAGGGATTCAAGGAGGAAAGTCCGAAAGATAAAGACGGCTTTGGGGATACGGGCGGAGCTCCTGGCATGGTGCGCTTGTTCTTGAACATTGGACGCAGCCAGAAGATTCGTCCGTCGGATATCGTGCGGGCTATTGCCGGCGAGGCGGATATCCCGGGAGATACCATTGGCGTCATCAATATCTACGACCGTTTTACTTTCGTAGAGGTACCAGAAAATGTAGCAGAGCGGGTCATGAATGTCATGCACCGTAATACGGTTAAGGGCTACAAAATAAATGTTGAACCAGCGCGCAAGCGTTGAGATTCGTAGGGGAAAGAAGGCATGATTCATGAATTGGAAAAAAGGCATGATGATGATTGGCTGTCTGGCTGTTTCGCTGCTGATCGCGGGCGGAGTGCAGACCGCAGAGGCGAAGAAAGATAAAGCAGCCGCTGTGTCGCAAACAGCAACAGCCGAAGGCTATCTTTATACGAGCAAGAACTATGGCTATACGATAGTATGCCCGAAAAAGCCCAATGTCATTCCTGCCAGCCTGCTGATGGAAGGCCGGAAAGGTGAGGTATTGATTTTTGATAACGATGGCTACAATATCAAAAATGCCTGGATCGTGCTGGCGGATGCTTTCGACAAGAAGAAAACGCCGGATTTCAATAAAATGAATGAAGCTGAAGCAAAAAAATATCTGGAAGGCATCATGCAGAGCAATCCCTATGAGGGTGTTATGGTAGTAAATCTTACCAAGAACAACAAAGCCATCTATGCGCTGACTGCGAAGGAAGTAGAACTGGATACGGATGGGGATGGCAAGCCGGACGTAACGGCAAAAGCTGATACGCAGATGGCGGTGCTGTTCTTCCGCGGCAACAAAGGCGGCTGCTATTCCCTGCAGCTCATTGATAATCCCGTGCTTCGCGACAGTGAAATTGTCAAATTCCAGAACGGTGCTATGAGCTTCAATGAAAAATAAACGATAGACAAAAAGAGACTGCGAAATCACGCAGTCTCTTTTTGTCAGCTAAGAAGGATTTTTTCCGTGTTTGCCGAATTAAATAAAAGATAAAATGAATTTACGCATCATTACGATATATTGGGGGCTAACCGGATGAATTATACAAAACGGACGAAGGCGGCACTGATGGTGGCGGTCATGGCAATGATATCGTCGACCTGTTACGCAGGCGTGGATATGAGCGATGTAGATGCGCAGCAGCAGGGAAATCAGGCTGATTTTCGTTGGGAAGCGGTACAACAAGAAGCAAAAAAGATGACGGTGGAAACACCGCAGGCAGAAGTGGCAGCGGAGAAGGCCGTTCCTATCATTATTACGGCGGCAGATGTCGATGCAGGCAAGAAAAAGCGCATTCATCCGCAAAACCCGGGAGCAGGTACAGCCGGCTGGCAGGCAGGCATTAATACCCCAGGCGGGAATATTACCAGCGGCAATGGGAATGCCGGCAGCAATGGCTTTGACAGTCCGGGCGGAGCAGGTACTTCCGCAGGAAATTCTGCCGGAGCGGGCCTGGCGGGAAGTGATGCTGGCGTAAATGGCAGCTTGAAGCCAGATGGTTCAGGAAGCGGCGCTGAAGCAGCGTGGGGAAGCGGCACCTATTCAGCGGGAACAAGTGGACAGCAAGCTATTGATGATTCGGATACGGATTTGCGCATCTATCCGCTGCGCGGGGATGGCACAATCGGGAGCATTGGCAAAGTATCTGAAGGAAACGTAGTAGCACTGCCAGAACCGGAGCCAGTTGCGGCTGCGCAGCATGCGAAAAAACAGACGGGGAATGTGTCCGCAGCTGGTAAGACCGTGCCGCTGCCGCCAGTCCAACCCGTTCAGCCTGCTCAGCTGGTTCACGGCGAGGTCCAGGCGCTTCCTCCGGTGGAGGCCGTAGGAAAGGCTGTGGAATTGCCGCCAATTGAAAAAGTTGCCGAGGCGCATGGGCAAGGCACGGAAAAGATTGTAGAGCTGCCACCTATCCATTCTGTGAAATAAAAATGTGGCGAGGATTTTCGAAATGATTATCCTTGCCACTTTTTGTTTGTTTTGGGTACAAAAAAACCGCTATCAGCCGATAGCGGTAAAATTTCTATGGCAGGGGTAGCTGGACTCGAACCAACGCATGCGGGATTCAGAGACCCGTGCCTTACCAACTTGGCGATACCCCTGTATATCCGGCAACAAGTGCCGTCAACATTTATAAATTATATCGGATGATGATGCGATTGTCAACACCTAAAAAGAAATTATTCTTACTGGGGAATGGCGAAGGATGGAGCAGCCTGGAGCCAGATTTCAAAAGTTCTTGGCCAGGGATAGCTGAGCTCTACGGTTAAGTCCTGCATCATCAGCGAGAAATCGCCGGCAGGTGTGGAGAATTTTACCGGTGTGCGGGCGGATTTTGTCTGCTTGTAGCTGGCAACGTGCTGCTGCATGGTGGTTTGTACCATGCGATTGGCCCAGCGGTAATTATGCTCGAGGTCAAGGTCGGCTGTATTGTGGTAGCCGGCTTTTTTTAGATTTTGATTGACCAGTTCGATATCATCTTTGAGATAAAAATAATCTTCGAGAATACGGCTCTGGAGAAACGTGAGGTTGGCGGCAGTAAGGCCAATCATTTCCTGACGGTCATCGGTCTGCTGCCGGGAAGCTTCGTAGAGGCTGGCTTGGGCAAGGGCAGTTCCAATGGCATTGCTGGTCGTGTTCCAGCCTGCGTAAGCGATGAGACTATTCAAGGGATAGTCCGCTTCGATAAGCAGGGGAAGAACGGTTTCATTGGCTTCAAAATGTTTGCTGAGATCAACCAGGGCCGTGGGAATACCTTCCTGCTGATTCGCCAGAAGCTGGTGTACGGCCGTTTGCCGTGCTGTGACATCGCCGGTATCCTTGTCACAGGCCGATAGATAGAGCGTAAAGTCGGCATCTTCCGCACTGGTAGTCTCTTCACCGCCCAGCAGGGCAATTTTTTCCTTGACGGTTTCATCAATGGAAACCGCCATATAGGGCATGATGCGCGCTGACATGTCAGGCGCGGCATACTGGATGAAAACGCGTGGCTTGAATCCGGCACGGCGGTTTTGAATAAGCGACAGCAGCGAGAGGGCGATTTCGTCAGCGCCATGGGTTAAAAAAACTTTGTCCGCTGGAAGGTTTTGCTCCTGAATATAGCGTTGCAGCTGCTTCTTTTCGATGTTGGGAATCGTGTAGGGTTCTCCATCGTCCTGTCCAAGTACGAGCTGCGTGAGCACACCGTCTTTGGTGAGCTGGATGAGTTCTTCGTTCAGCAGGCGGTTTTCTTCAAAATGAGCTAAATAGCGGGCAAGGCTTTCAGCGGGAATGGATTCTTCCAGCTTTTGCAGTTCTTCGGTGGAAACGGGAAGCCCCTCAGCCTGGCGTCCCTTCAAGCGCGAATAAGCCAATAGATTACGCCGCTCCCAATACCCATCGATGGTGTCCTGGGGCGTTTGGCGCGGGAGGATACTAAAGGCGTAAATGGGAACGTCAGGATGTTCGTTGTGGAGCTGGCGCAGAAAAGCAATCAGCTGCTGCCGTTCTTCCGGTGTCTTTTCTTTTTCCCGGGCGGTAAGCAGTCCACCGTAGAGCAGCTGGTCGATAGACAGGATGACAGCCTGGCTGTTTCCGATGTTCGCGGAAAGCCACTGCTTCATCCCTTCGGTGTCACCTGGCTGGGAATAATAGTCCTGTAATTCATGCGGGGGCGGGGCAACCAAAAGACCGGCGATGCGGCCGGCATCGATTACGAACTGACGGCAGGGTGGTCTGCCGTCAAGCGGAACCAGCAGGATTTTTGCCGTTTCCTGACGGGCGGGGTCGGCTGTGATGGCCACTGGTGCCGGGCGGCACAGATGCCAGGCGGCCAGCAGCAGGATGAGCAGCCCCAGCAGTGTCAGATATTTATAGCTTTGTTTCACAATATACTCCTGTATAAAATAGTAGTAGAATCTTTGAATATTATACCATACGGATAGTTCACTATTCGGAGAAAATATGTTAAAATGTATTTGTTTGCTGTAAGTTTGTCTTTGTCAAGGATGAACATTACAGAAACCATAAGGACAGGATGGAGTGGAACCTATGAGAATCATCACGGGATCAGCCCGGGGCTGCCGGCTGAAAACGCCAAAAGGCTGGAATACGAGGCCTACTGCTGACCGGGTAAAGGAATCGCTTTTTAATATCCTGGGACAAAAAGTCATAGACCGCAAGGTACTGGATATCTTTGCGGGAACTGGTAATTTGGGCTTGGAGGCTTTATCGCGTGGTGCCAAGGCATGTGTGATGGTCGACAAGGCTACGGCGGATATCATGCAGGAGAATGTCCGGCTGACGCGTATGCAGGATAGAGCAGTGGTGCGAGGCGGCGATGTATTCGCTGAACTGGGCCGCTTGTCTGCAAGCCGGGAATCGTTCAATTTGATTTTTTGCGACCCGCCGTATCACGTTGGGCTTTGGGAAAAGGCGCTTTTGATAATTGACCAGTCAACAGGTCTTATGGCCCGCAACGGAATTTTAGTTATCGAGCATGGTGCCGATGAAAATGAGATTCCCAAGCTTAACTCATTGGTTCAGGTCATGAACCGCCGCTATGGGCATACAACGCAGCTGAGTTTCTATCAGTGGCGCGAGTATGTTGAGGAGGTGGAGTCATGAGACGGGCTGTGTGCTCGGGAAGCTTTGACCCCGTGACAAATGGTCATATAGACGTATTTGAGCGGGCAAGTACGATGTTCGATGAGCTGATAATCTGTGTGTTTCACAACGTACAGAAAAAGGGATTTTTTCCGATTGACCAGCGGGTGGAACTGCTTCGGCAATCGGTCAGCCATTTGACAAACGTCAAGGTCATGTCATTTGAGGGACTCATTACGGATTTTATGAAGAAACATGATGCCCGGATTATTGTGCGTGGCATTCGTTCGGTCAAAGATCTCGAATATGAGGAAAATGAGGCGTATATGATTCGCCATATTGAGCCTTCGATTGATACGATTTTTCTTTTGACGCGTCCCGATTACTCCTTTGTGAGTTCTTCGGGGGTCCGGGAGTTGTTCCGGTTTCATGGGGATATCCATGGACTGGTGCCGGAATGCGTTGAGCAGGCGATGATGAATTTAGATGATAGAGAAAGGAAGTAAGCGGAATATGTCAGTACGCGATACCTTAGATAAATTAGAAAATATGGTAGTTGGAGCTTCGCATTTTCCTTTTACGGAAAAAACGCTGATTAATGATAATGAACTGATTCATTACGTTGATGAGCTGCGCAACGACCTTCCGAAAGAACTCAATCGTGCCGATGAAATCATGAAGAATCGGGATGAGATTATCCGCAATGCTGAAAAAGAGGCTGAGCAGATTAAGAAGGAAGCAAAAGAATATGCCAACCGCGTGACGGATGAGAGCGAAATCGTCCTGCAGGCGAAGGAAAAGGCAAAGACCATCCTGCAGCAGACGCAGCAGCAGGAAAAAGAAATCATGGAGCGCACGCAGAAAAATGCGATGCAGCTGCAGAGCGATGCGGATGCTTATGCCAATCAGGTATTTGACCAATTGATTTCGCATGTGACGGGAACGTTCCAGGGGGTTCAGCAGGCTCAGCAGGGTCTCCAGCAGGCACTTAATGTGCTCAAGCAGGCGAAAGCACAGATGAATCAGCAGGCCGCACGGCAGGCACAGCAGTCGGCAGTGGCCGCTGCAGCACCCGAGGGGGCTGCACAGGTGGAAAAAGTTGCAAAGAACAAATGACAGGGATTTACTCTTTGCGAGGATTCTTTGCTTTTAACAAAAGGATAAGTATGGCCGTGGCAAATACAACGGGGCTGTGAAAAATAAGTAATTATTTTTCACAGCCCCGTTGTATTTGTATTTTTAGAGGGATTTTATATTTGATGCTTTTTGTGCGCGGATATGGGTTAGTAATTCTTCGAGTATTTTCCACTCTCGTAAATTGAAAGCGTTATGGATAGACATGGTGAGATGATCGGGAGGGTGAATGGGGGCTGGCAGATTGGTAATCAACAAATCATAAGCTAGGTGAGTAGGAACAAATTTTATATGGAAGTTATCCTGAAACCGTGAGAATATTTCCTGTTTGATTTTTTCTTCGTATATGGGGCCGTAATCTGTCAGCATCGATAAAGATATAACGGATTCTGTAGCTGTTAAATCAAAGTATTGGCTGCATAATAAGATGTAGTGCGGGAGCAGGTAACGGGCGTCGGTGAAACAACGGCCGCAGGGGTGTGGGGCCAGTGCTTGATAGAGGTTTTGGATATGTGTAGCGAAATTGGGATAGGTGGTTTGATAAGTCTTGAGAAATGGATAACGTTCGGGAAGATCGGAACTACCGCTGAATAAGGCCCCATGAAAATGGAGACGGTGTAATTTTTGACGAAAGCTAGGTGCACCCATACCAACCCAGTCAGGGAAATTGCGGGCAAAAACAGCCATGAAATGGTCGGTGGCTGTAAGTGGCAGACAGTCAAAACCGCGGGCATCGCGGGCTGCGGCAAAAAGACATTGTTGGATATTTTCGCCAAAGGGGAATGCATGGAGCAGGTAAAAGATAAATTGACATTCGGCGGTAATGATGGGGAGACGGAAGCGCTGAAAAAAGCGTTGGATGGCAGGCAGGCAAGTTTTGTAGGCTTCATTATTAAGTCCTAATTCGACAGGAATGGGGGACGAAAGCGGGTGGCGTAGCGTCAAACGGTGCGCGATGATGGCCAGCCAATAGGAAAAATGCTTACGATCGTTGATAGACATGGGAAAATCAAGAGCATTTAAAATGTCCTCGATGGCATTCATGATGCGTTGACGTGATATGCCTGGAAAGGGCCAATCGTAGCCACGATAGATTTGCAGATAAAAATTGTTGAAGAAGTAGCGAATTTGCATTTCTTCGCCGGAAAGTCGCATATTAGCGATGTCGAGCGATAATGAAAAGGCAGAAATCGCATCGCGCATAGGGGAAAGTGTACGATAAAGGGAAGCTGGACTAAGGTAATGGGTTAGGCAGAACGCGGTTGTCGAATCAGCTGTTTCTAAAAATATCGTATGGAAAAAGGAATAGGTCATCGATTCCTGGGCCAATTTCGTGTAGATGGTGTGAATGTTAAGCCAAGGGGCACGATATAGCCGTATCCCAAGTGCAGTACTGCGTTCAATATGGAAGTCCTTGTCGTAGTGTTCGCGCAAGAGCTCGGTAAGGTTTTTGAGATGTTTGTGAATGGTTCGCTCGGAAAGTCCGAGTTTTTGGGCCAGTTCTTGACAGGAAAAGTAACAGTCGTTCGAATCTAAAAGACTGAGCAAGGCATATTCTTTTTGCTGGGATTTGTCGAGAATGGGTAGCAAGAGAATCCTTCTTTCTGAATGTCGTGAGGGTTTGCAGTTTTTACGGTAACATACTGTAAGTATTGATGAAACAAATTAATTGGCTTATGTTACGCTATATTTGTCTTGCGGAAGACAGTTTGTGTTAAATCTTATTGTACTCAAAATGGAAGCATTTGGAAAGAGAGGTTTTTACAATGGAAATTTCGTTGCCGTATGACAAAGGAGCAATTAAGGCTGAAATAGCTGATGAAAATTTATTGGCGGTATTAGAGTCCAAGGCGGCAGGATATAAAGCCGATAAGGGACAAGAGAAGCTAGTGGAAGAGTCGTTGGATAATCCTATTGGTTCTCCACGGTTAGAGGAATTGGTAAAAGGGAAGAAAAAAATAACGATTATTAGCTCGGATCATACGCGTCCAGTTCCGTCACATATTACGATGCCGATTCTCTTGCGTCGAATTCGTTCGGTTGAGCCGGAGGCACAAATCAGTATTCTGGTGGCTACAGGATTCCATCGTCCGTCAACACATGAAGAGCTGGTGGCCAAGTACGGGGAAGAAATCGTACGTAACGAAAACATCGTCATGCATGTATCAACGGATGATTCCTCTATGACAAAAATTGGAACATTGCCAAGTGGTGGTGAATGCATCGTCAATCGCACAGCTGTTGAGGCCGATTTGTTAATTGCAGAAGGCTTTATTGAGTCGCATTTTTTTGCCGGTTTTTCGGGCGGGCGTAAGTCAGTTCTACCAGGCGTTGCTTCGTATAAGACGATTATGGCTAATCACTGTGGTGAGTTCATTAATTCGAATTTTGCGCGTACGGGCAATTTGCTGGATAATCCGATTCATCGCGATATGGTTTATGCAGCACGTACAGCTGGGTTAACGTTTATCTTAAATGTTGTGCTTAATGAAGATAAAGAAATCATTGGTTCGTTTGCTGGCGATCTCGAGCGAGCCCATGAAAAGGGGTGTGCATTTGTAGCAGATTTGGCACATGTGCCACCCGTACAGGCTGACATTACGATATCAACCAATGGCGGTTACCCGCTTGACCAGAATATTTATCAGGCAGTTAAGGGCATGACAGCTGCCGAAGCGGCTAACAAGGATGGCGGTACGATTGTTATGGTAGCTGGCTGCGCTGATGGTCATGGTGGTGAGGGGTTCTATCATAATCTGGCGGATGTGCAAACGCCACAGGAATTTTTGCAGAAAGCGATAAGCACGCCACGTCTTGAGACAATTCCCGACCAGTGGACGTCGCAGATTTTGGCGAGAATACTTTCGCATCATCGCGTCATTGTTGTGTCGGATCTGGTTCAGGCACATCTTATTACGGACATGCATATGGAATTGGCCAAAAGTTTTGATGAAGCAATGAACATGGCGTATAAATATGAAGGAAACGAAGCAAAGGTAGCTGTCATTCCGGATGGACTAGCTGTTATTGTAGGGGAATAAAAGGATAGGAGAATGATTTATGGAACATCAATTGTTGGCAGAATTTATGGGGACAGCCCTGATGATTATTTTTGGTATTGGCGTACATTGCGATGACACGCTGTTACATACGAAATATAATGGCTCAGGCCATATCTTTGCGATAACAACCTGGTCATTTGGTATTACGGTTTCGCTATATTTGTTTGGTGATGTTTGCATCAATCCGGCAATGGTATTGGCACAGGCAATTCTTGGAAATATTTCTTGGGGGATGGTGTTGCCGATTTCTTTGGTGGAACTTGCTGGTGGCTTTTTTGGTGCGGCGATTATGTGGTTTTGTTATGCGGATCATTTTAAAGCTTCGGTGGGAAAAATCGACCCAGTACGCATTCGTAATATTTTTTCGACGACACCAGGCATTCGCAATTTACCACGTAATTTCTTTTGCGAGTTTTTTGCAACTTTTATTTTTATATCCGGTATTTTAGGGATTTTGCAGGCTTGTCAGGGGACTGCAGCAATGTTGGCGCCGATTGCTATTGGGCTATTAGTTTGGGCTATTGGTATGGGAATGGGTGGTACCACTGGATTTGCGATGAACCTTGCTCGTGATATGGGACCGCGCCTGGCTCATGCGGTTTTACCGATTCAGAATAAGGCAGATAACGATTGGCAATATGGTATTCTGGTTCCAGGAATTGCTCCGTTCTTTGGTGCTGCTGCGGCGGCGATTTTTATGCGTGGATTCTTTGGGATTTGATTGGATGGACAAAACCTTCCCTATGGGGAAGGTTTTGTTGTCGAAAGGATTTTTCATCTTTAGCGCGAATAGATGTAATTGGTTAGATATAGAATTGAGGTGGCCGAATGACTGAGGCAGAGATAATCCATTTGTTGCAAGAATATAAAGCTGGAACAATTACCGAAGACGATGCCGTAAAAAAAATTGTGGATGTTCCCTTTGAGGAAATGCGGTTTGCCGAGGTGGACCATCATCGTGAGCTGCGGCAGGGAATGCCCGAAGTTATTTATGCGGCGGGAAAAACGCCAGCGCAGGTGCGGGATATCTTTTATTCCCTTTATACGCATAGTGAGGGGAACCTTTTGGCGACCAGGGCGGAGCGGGAACATTATGAAAAGGTGCGGGAGAAAGTGCCTGAGGCGGTATACGATGAAACGGCCCGCATGATTTATCTGGACCGCGACGAGAGAATCCAGCGCGATGAGGCGCATAAAATCCTGATTCTGACGGCTGGTACCAGCGATATTCCCGTAGCCGAGGAGGCACGGCTGACGGCTTATCTCTTCGGCAATTATGTGACGGCTTGTTACGATTGCGGTGTAGCGGGAATCCATCGGCTCTTTGCCCATTTGCCCGCGATAAAGGAGGCAAATGTTCTCGTGGTCATTGCGGGAATGGAGGGAGCCTTGGCCAGCGTAGTGGGCGGACTTACGGACAAGCCGGTAATTGCCGTGCCGACAAGTGTCGGTTATGGAGCGTCTTTCCATGGCGTGGCGGCACTGCTGTCGATGCTTAACAGTTGTGCTATGGGAGTATCGGTGGTTAATATTGATAATGGCTTTGGTGCCGGGGCACTGGCCAGCAAGATAAACAAATTGAGGTGAAACAATGCGCGCAATATATCTGGATTGCTTTGCCGGAATCAGCGGCAACATGTTTTTGGGAGCTATGCTTCAGGCCGGTGTGCCAGCCGCTGTGCTGGAAAAAGAATTAGTGAAATTACCCATCGGGGATGAATTCTTTTTGAAGGTTTCTGATGTTGTCCGGAATGGTATTCATGCTGCGTATGTCGAGGTAAAAGAAACAAAAGCAATAAATCACGAGCATGAACATCACCATCATCATCATGAGCATCGTACGATGCGGGATATCCGGGAAATGCTGGAGCAGTCGTCACTGGCAATGCCGATTAAGCAGCAGGCTTTGGCAATTTTTATGGAAATAGCCAAAGCAGAGGGGAAGGTTCATGGAAAGCCAGCTGATGAGGTGGCCTTTCATGAAGTCGGTGCAGTTGATTCGGTGGTGGATATCGTTGGCGCAGCCATTTGCCTGGATTACCTGGGCATCGAGCGCGTTTTCGTTTCGCCGCTGACTTTGGGCAGTGGCTTCGTCTCCTGCGCCCATGGGCTCATGCCTATACCAGCGCCAGCCGTCGCTGAGCTTTTGCTGGGGTGGCAGACAATGCCTGGGACGGAAAAGAAGGAATTGGTGACGCCAACTGGCGCGGGAATTGTTAAAGCGTTAGGCGTTTACAGCGAAGGTCTTCCAAAGGGATTTGAAGCAGAATGTATTGGCTATGGCGCTGGCAGCCATGAGCTGACGATTCCCAATGTCCTGCGGCTTTACGTTGGGGAATACCGCGGAACGGAAAGCGGCAATCTGTCAATCCTTGAGGCAAATATCGATGATATGAATCCGCAGCTATATGGTTATCTCTTTGACAAATTATTCGCAGCGGGAGCGCTGGACGTTTGGACGACGCCAATATTAATGAAGAAAAACCGTCCGGCCCAGAAGCTGTCGGTCCTGGTCGACGAAGCCGGAAAAGATGCCTGCGTGAATCTCATCTTCACCGAGTCGACAAGTATCGGCGTGCGGGTCATGCCCGTGGCAAAACGGCTGGAAGCGTCCCGCCATATTGCCAAAGTCGAAACGAAATACGGTGTGGTAAACTGCAAGGTAAGTGCCTGGAAGGGGAAACTTTGCAGCTTGTCGCCGGAATACGAGGACTGCCGCCGGCTCGCAGAAGAAAAGACCGTCCCGTTAAAGGAAGTACAGCAGGAAGCCGTGCGGGTATTCAAAGAACGTCTCGGCGAATGATCGGACATCACGCCTGCTAGTCAAGTTGACAAATAAGAAACCTCTCGTTACAATCAAAGTATTATTTCTGATGGTAACGGGAGGTATTTTTATGAAAATTGCAATGGCAAATGACCATGCGGGTACGAATTTTAAAAAGGAAATCAAGGCGTATTTGGAGAATGAAGGCCATGAAGTAAAGGATTTTGGTACCTATGACGAAGAGTCCTGCGACTTGTCGGATTTTGTCTATCCGGCCGCTATGGCAGTGGCTACGGGCGAATGCGACCGGGGGATTTTTGTCGATGGTGTCGGTTACGGCAGTGCGATGATTGCCAACAAATTAAACGGCATCTATGCGGTAGTCTGCCAGGATCCGTTCTGTGCACAGCTGGCCCGTCAGCACAATGACAGCAACGTTTTGTGCCTGGGTGGCAAAATCATCGGCGGTGCCATCGCGATGGAGACGGTAAAGACCTGGATGCACACGGACCCGTTGACGGCTGAGAAATATGTCCGCCGCGTTCAGAAGGTCAAAGAAATCAATGACAAGCACTGTGTGCCGGTAAAATAAGACCTGTGGTCTGAGGGGCCAGTCAAGGAGAATTTCTTGACAAACGATAGGCCGGTCGCTATAATGGATTGAGGTTGATGCTGAATGATGAATGTTAATATTGCTGAATTAAATACCGATTTAGGCAGGGAGCTTCCCTTTTCCTTTACGACGACTGCCGAAGAACTGGATGCCGTAAGCGATGATTATGCGTTCGAAGGGCCGATTGAGGTCACGGGAACGGTGGTCTATACGGGCACCTGTTGGCGTGTGTCGGGGAATATTAAAGTCGTGAAGACTTTTGTCTGTGGTCGGTGCCTGACGGATTGCCGCGAGAATCAGTCGTATGATTTTTCGGAGGATTATAGTCGGGAAGCAGCGGAAACAGAAGACTTAGTCAATGTGTTTGAGGGAGATATGCTGGATATCCAGGATATGGTCCGGGATACCCTGCTTGCGGCCCAGCCGCTCAGTAATATCTGCAAGCCCGATTGTAAGGGGCTTTGTCCGGTGTGCGGCCATAATCTGAACGAAGGCGATTGCGAGTGTGATCGTTTTGTTCCAGACCCGCGCATGGCAGCATTACAGCAATTATTGAAAAAAGACTAAGTTCCCCATAGGAACACAAAGACTTAAGGAGGTGTATCCGACATGGCAGTACCAAAGCGTAAAACTTCTAAAGCTCGCCGCGACCAGCGTCGTGCTAACTGGAAATTGGAGGCTCCGGGTTTCGTTTCTTGCCCGCAGTGCCACGAGCCGAAGATGCCTCATCATGTATGCCCGGAATGCGGCTATTATGATGGCAAAGAGGTTGTCAAGGCAGCAGAATAATTAGAAGCTGTATAAGCAGGACTATGTTGTCCTGCTTATTTTATTTCTGAGGCACTTGCATTTTTAGGACATACCATTTATAATAGACCATTATATGAGATTGTAGTAGCAGGTACTAAAAATGCAAGGGGGTGTTTGGATGGCACGAGTCAAAAAAAAGGAGCGTCAACGGCTGCTTTTGGAACAAGTCAAGACGAAACCTTTTTTGACAGATGAAGAGCTGGCAAAATACTTGGAAGTCAGTGTTCAGACGATTCGTTTGGACCGCCTGGAACTCGGCATACCGGAACTGCGGGGACGCATACGGAATATGGCAGAAAAGGCGCAGAATAAAGTAAAATCCATTCAAAGCGGTGAGGTCGTTGGTGAGCTCATCGATTTGGAGCTCGGTCATTCAGGTATTTCCCTGCTGCGGGTAACCGATGATATGGTGTTTGCTAAGACTCAGATTGCCAAAGGGCACTACATGTTTTCCCAGGCAAATTCCTTGGCGTTAGCTGTGATTGATGCACCGATGGCCGTCACTGGTGTGGCTAACGTAAAATACAAGGTACCAGTTCATGTCGGGGAGAAGTTGATTGCCAAGGCGGAAATCGTAAAAGTTCGCGGCAATAAGTATTTTGTATGGGTAAAGACCCATAATGAAACCCAGGAAGTTTTCCGCGCGAAATTCATCATGGTTTCGTGGGGGGAGAAGTAAGGGGGATAAGGACTCTTGAAAATTGCAGTTGACGCCATGGGTGGCGATTACGCACCGGAACAGATTGTGTTTGGTGCGGTACGTGCAGCGAAGAAATATCACTGTGATATTGTGCTGGTCGGTGATGAACAGAAAATCCGGGATGTGCTCAAACATGAAAATGGTTGGGAGAATCTGGGAATTACGATTCATCATACGACGGAAGTTATTGAAATGGATGAACACCCTGCTGAGGCGGTTCGCAGCAAAAAGGATTCCTCGCTGGTGGTAGCAACCCGGCTGGTGAAGGAAGGCGAGTGTGATGCCGTTCTGTCGGCAGGAAGTACCGGCGCTGCGGTTACAGCGGCACAGCTGATTCTGAAACGAATCCGCGGCATTGGCCGTCCGACGATTGCCACGCCGATTCCAACGCCCAAAGGAGCAACGCTGCTCCTGGATTCCGGTGCCAATGTGGACTCCAAACCGATTCATCTGGTGCAGAGCGGTATGATGGGCGCGATTTATGCGGAATACGTATTCGGAACGAAAAATCCGAAGGTAGGACTGCTCAACATAGGAGAAGAAGAGACTAAGGGAAATGAACAGGCGAAAGAGACGTATGCACTGTTAAAGGAGATGCATACGATCAATTTTGGCGGCAATGCAGAAGGCCGTGATATCCCGAAGGGAAACTTTGATGTTGTAATTTGTGATGGATTTGTTGGCAATGTTGTGCTAAAATTTGCAGAGGGACTGGCAAAGACCATCATGAAGCTTATCAAAGAAGCTATCAAAGATGGCGGCGTTTTAGCAAAGCTTGGTGCGCTTATGCTGATGCCAACGTTGAAGAAGCTGGGGAAACGTCTTGATGCGTCAGAATATGGTGGTGCACCGCTTTTGGGAGTCAATGGAGTATGCATCATCAGCCATGGATCGTCAAATGCTAAGTCAATCTGCAGTGCAATCGGAGTCGCGAACGATTATGTGAACGGCAACGTCCTGGAACATATTCGGGATGCACTGACTCAAGAAGAGGTACTGGCAGACGAGGGTGAGAAAAAATAACGCCTGAGGAGGACTAATTTTAATGTTTGAAAACAATGCAATCTGTAAACTACTGAACATAAAGTACCCGATTTTCCAGGGCGGTATGGCCTGGATCGGTACGGCAGAATTGGCTTCGGCTGTATCTAACGCTGGTGGCCTTGGCATCATTGGTGCTGGTCACATGCCGCCGGATATTCTGCGTGCAGAGATTCAGAAATGCAAAGGCTGGACGGATAAGCCGTTCGGTGTCAATATTATGCTCATGAGCCCGTTTGTAAAAGAGGTCATGCAGGTCGTCATTGATGAGAAAGTTCCAGTTGTTACGACTGGTGCAGGCAACCCTGGCGAATATGTTCCGGCCCTCAAGGAAATCGGCACGAAGGTCATTCCGGTTGTTGCTTCGGTAGCACTGGCAAAACGCCTGGTGCGCAGCGGTGCTGATGCTGTTATTGCTGAGGGCACGGAGTCCGGCGGTCATATTGGTGAAATCACGACGATGGCACTTCTGCCGCAGGTCGTTGATGCTGTTGATGTTCCGGTCATTGGTGCTGGCGGTATTGCCGATTCCCGTGGTGTCGCTGCTGCCTTTGCCCTTGGTGCTCAGGCTGTTCAGATGGGTTCCCGCTTTGTCATGAGTGAGGAATGCATTGCCCATCCGGACTACAAGAAAATGGTCAAACATGCGAAGGATCGTTCCACGGTGGTTACGGGCCGTAAGCTTGGTCATCCAGCGCGTGTACTTGCGAACAAGCTCACGCGTAAGTTTGAGGAACTCGAGGCAGCTGGTGCTTCCAACGAGGAACTCGAGAAGCTCGGTGTTGGCTCGCTGCACCGTGCAACGCACGAGGGCGATGTCCAGAATGGTTCCGTCATGATTGGCGAAATCTCAGGTATGCTTAATGATATCAAACCGGTAAAACAGATTATTGAAGAAATCGTAGCTGGTCTGCCAAAAGTCATTGACACGATTCAGCAGGATTGCAAATAATTGGAGGTAATTGACGGTGAGTAAACTTGCATTTGTATTCCCTGGCCAGGGAGCTCAGACTGTTGGCATGGGCAAAGATTTCTGCCAGCAGTACGATGTAGCAAAAAAACTGTTCCAGCAGGCTGATGAGGCTCTGGGATACTCCATCAAGGAAATGTGCTTTGAAGGACCGGCTGAGGACCTTCAGCTGACGGCAAATACGCAGCCGGCAATCCTCACCATGAGCGTTATCGCAAGTGAGATTCTCAAGGAACACGGTATTCAGCCGGAGGTAACGGGCGGTCACAGTCTCGGTGAATATTCGGCACTGGTTGCCGCTGGTGTCCTGGATTTCCAGGATGCTGTTCTTCTCGTACACAAGCGCGGCCAGTTCATGCAGGAAGCTGTACCGGTTGGACAGGGCGGCATGGCTGCTATTATCGGTCTTGCCGACGAAGTCATCGTTGATGCCTGCGAGAAGGCAACCAAGACTGCTGGCGAAGTTCAGGCAGTAAACTTCAACTGCCCGGGCCAGACGGTTATCGCTGGTACGACGGCAGGCGTTGAAGCTGCTGTTGAGACGCTCAAGGAAGCTGGCGCCAAGAAGGCAGTAATTCTGCCGGTATCGGCACCGTTCCATTCCACGCTGATGAAACCGGCCGCTGAGAAACTGGCTGTTGAGCTTGACAAAGTTACGATTCGCGATGCCAAGATTCCAGTGGTTTCGAACTTCACGGGTGAACTCGAGACCAAGGCTGAGGAGATCAAAGCAAACCTCGTAGCTCAGGCAGATCATCCAGTAAAATGGATTGCCTGCGTCAACACGATGAAGGAGTTCGGGGCAGAGACCTTTGTTGAGGCTGGCCCGGGCAAAACCCTCTGTGGCTTCAACCGCCGGATCGACAAGGCTCTCAAGAGCATGAACGTAGAAAATCTGGAAAGTTTGCAAAAAACGCTTGACTATTTCAAGGAGGTCCGCTAATATGCTTTTAGACGGAAAGGTCGCACTGGTTACTGGTGCTTCGCGTGGCATTGGCCGTGCCATTGCAGTCCGCCTGGCAAGTGAGGGCGCTAAGGTAGCAATCAATTATGCCGGCAATACGGCTAAGGCTGAAGAGGTCAAAGCAGAAATCGAAAAGAACGGTGGCGAGGCAATTCTCGTTCAGGCTGACATTTCGAGCGCTGAGGCTGTCGATGCGATGATTGAAAAGGTCACAGAGGCCTTTGGCCAGATTGATATTCTGGTAAACAATGCGGGCATCACTCGCGATGGGCTTCTCATGCGCATGAAGGATGAGGATTTCGAGGCAGTTATCAATACCAACCTTAAGGGTGTGTTCTACTGCACGAAGGCTGTGTCCAAGCTCATGATGAAAAAGCGCAGCGGCCGTATTGTCAATATGGCATCGGTTGTCGGGCTCATGGGAAATGCCGGTCAGGCAAATTATGCGGCAGCGAAGGCAGGCGTTATCGGTTTCTCGAAGTCAGCTGCGAAAGAGCTGGCTGCCCGTGGCATTAACGTTAACGTAGTGGCACCGGGATTCATTGCTACGGATATGACGGCAGCAATGACGGACAAAGCCAAAGAGGCCACGCTGGCGGGTATTCCGCTCAAGCGCATGGGCCAGCCGGAAGACGTCGCCAATGCGGTGCTCTTCCTGGTATCGGATTATGCATCCTATATCACAGGTCAGATCGTCAATGTAGACGGCGGCATGGTTATGTGATATAACTATATAGGAACTTTCATTTTAAGGAGGTGAAACTTCATGTCGACTTTTGAAAAAGTTAGAGATATCGTTGTTGAGCAGTTAGGTGTTGAGGCTGACGAGGTTGCACTCGAGTCTACCTTCATCGATGATTTAGGTGCTGACTCCCTGGATATCGTTGAGCTGATCATGGCTTTCGAGGAGGAATTCAATATTGAGATTCCGGACGAGGCTGCTGAGAAGATCAAGAGCGTTCAGGACGTAGTTTCCTACATAGACCAGAACAAATAAGTTTGAGCGTCTTACCTGTTTGAAAATCCCGTGAAGCTTGTTTCACGGGATTTTCTCAAGGTAGGATTGATTGGAGGAGTAACATTGAAACTTCCAGAGCTGAAAATTGGCAATAAAATCGCAAAAGTTCCTATCCAGCAGGGTGGTATGGCGATTCGCTTGTCAACGGCCCGTCTGGCGGCAGCTGTAGCGAACGAGGGCGGTATCGGCCTCATTGCCGCATCTGGTATGAGCCACGACGAACTGCGTTATGAAATCCGGCTCGCACGTTCGCTTACGTCTGGTATCATCGGCATCAATATCATGGTAGCAGCCGCAGATTTTGCTGAGGTTGTCAGAACCGCAATCGATGAGGGGATTGACCTCGTGGTTGCTGGTGCAGGTTTTTCCCGTGATATGTTTGCTCTCGGCAAGGAATCCGGAACGCCGATTGTTCCGATTGTTTCTTCCGTAAAATTAGCTAAAATTTCAGAGCGTCTTGGTGCAGCTGCTATTGTCCTCGAGGGCAAGGAAGCAGGCGGTCATCTCGGTACGGACACGTCGGTACGTGACCTTATCGCAGATGTCAGCGCAGCGGTAAATATTCCGGTCATTGCGGCCGGTGGTGTACTGCATGGCCAGGACATCGTTGATTTGATAAAAGCGGGCGCTGCTGGCGTCCAGATGGGATCCCGTTTTGCGGCTTGTGAAGAGTCGAATGCGGCTCCCGCACTCAAGGAATACTATCTGAAATCAAAACCAGAGGATATCGTGGTAATCCACAGTCCTGTTGGCCTTCCGGGACGTGCTGTGCGCACGCCATTCTCGGCCAAAGTCATGGAAGGTCCTGTTCCGCCGACGAAATGTGATGCCTGCCTCAAGGCATGTAAGCACAATTTCTGCATTATCCGTGCACTGACGCGGGCACAGCAGGGCGATGTGGAGACTGGTCTGGTATTTACCGGCGAGTATATGCCGAAGATTGATAAAATCATGACGGTCCACGAGATCTTTGAGCAGCTCAAGGCTGAAGCTGAGGCTGCCAACTGAGCAGACGTCTTATAAACGACTAAATAATTGAGAGGAGCTATTCGTTTTGAGTAATCGTGTAGTAATCACTGGTCTGGGCGCAATCACCCCGATTGGTATGGGTAAGGAAGAATTCTGGAATGGTCTGATGGAAGGCCGCAATGGTATCGATAAGATTACCCGTTTTGATGCGTCGGAATATGGTGCACAGATTGCTGGTGAAGTTAAGGACTTTGACCCGGCTGCTTATATCGATAAAAAAGAATCGAAACGCATGGACCGTTACACGCAGTTTGCAGTAGCAGCTGCTGGTATGGCTATCGAAGATGCGAAACTCGACCTCGAGAAAGAGGATCTGGACCGCATCGGTACGTTTGTCGGTGCAGGTATCGGCGGTATCGAGACGATGCATTCCCAGTATGAGAAACTGTTTGCCAAGGGCCCAGGCCGCATCAGCCCGTTCTTCATCCCGATGATGATTGCGAACATGGCTGCTGGTCAGGTTTCCATCACGTACAAGCTGCATGGTCCGTCCAGCTGCATCGTAACGGCTTGCGCTACGGGTTCCAACTGCATCGGTGATGCGTTCCGTGTTATCCAGCGCGGCGACGCAGATGTCATGATTGCTGGTGGTACGGAAGCTGCTATTTCTGAGGCTGCTGTCGCTGGCTTTGCTGCTATGAAGGCCCTTTGCATGGATCACAACGATGACCCGGCACATGCTTCCCGTCCGTTCGACAAGAACCGCAGCGGTTTTGTCATGGGTGAGGGTGCAGGCCTTGTCGTCCTTGAGAGCCTCGAGCATGCAAAAGCACGTGGCGCTCATATCTATGCTGAGGTTGTCGGCTATGGTGCTAACTCCGATGCCTACCATATCACGAGCCCGGCTCCGGGTGGCGAATACCAGGCAAAATGCATGCAGGCAGCTCTTGATGATGCCGGCATGAAGGCTTCGGAAGTTGATTACGTCAATGCACATGGTACGTCCACGCACATGAACGATGAAGGCGAGACGATGGCTATCAAGTCCGTTTGGGGCGAAGCTGCCAAAGATGTTTCGGTTTCTTCCATTAAGTCCATGACGGGTCATCTGCTCGGTGCTGCCGGTGGTGTTGAGTGCATTGCTACGGCACTGGCTATCGAAAACGACATGCTGCCGCCGACGATGAACTACGAGACCCAGGATGAGGGCCTCGACCTCGACTACGTTCCGAACAAGGCAAAAGCTAAGACGGTTCGTGCGGCTATGTCCAACAACTTCGGTTTTGGCGGTCACAATGCCTGCCTGCTGCTGAAAAAATACGCAGAGTAATGGAGGCTGACGATGGAAAACATTCTGTCGGAAGAGCGCAAACAATCGCTTCGTGAGCTGGCCAAGGTCCTGGGAGTGGAATTTCACAACCTGAATTTCCTCCAGCAGGCGCTGGTTCATACATCCTACGCGAATGAATCCAAAGGGAACATCGTCCATAATGAACGTCTCGAATTTTTAGGAGATGCTGTGCTGGAGCTTGCCTCCAGCACTTATCTTTATCAGCACTTTCCGCAGATGCCGGAAGGCCAGCTGACAAAGACCAGAGCCAGCATCGTCTGCTCAGCAACGCTGGCAAAGCTGGCAGCGGGGCTTCATCTTGGGGATTACCTGCTTTTAGGTCATGGCGAAGAGATGGGCGGCGGACGTACGCGTCAGACGAATCTTGAAGATGCATTCGAATCTGTTATCGGGGCAATCTATCTCGACCAGGGCTGGGAAGCAGCTCAGGCTTATGTATTGCGCCAGCTTGAATCGGAATTTGAGCTTGCCAAGCGCGGAGCAATTCTGAAGGATTACAAGACTATCCTTCAGGAGGAAGTCTATCAGCATGAGGGACAGAGCGTTGTTTATGAACTGGTAGCAGAAGAAGGCCCAGATCATGATAAGAGCTTTACGTTTCAGGTCCGTATTACTGGACGAGTAATGGGACAGGGAACGGGGCACAGCAAAAAAGAAGCGGAACAGCACGCAGCCCGTGAAGCATTGGAAAAACTCAAGCTGAAATAAAAAAAGCGCAGGCAAAAGCTTGCGCCTTTTTTATTGTGAGAAGAATAAAGGTTACGCGATCGTTTTGCCTATGGCAAAAGCGGGTCAGCAGCGTTATAATGAAGAAAACAAAAGGGGGAATTGCGATGCGGAAATTGACAATCCTTGGAACCGGGTTTGCTATGGCAACAAAGTGTTTCAATACGTGTTTCTTTTTGGAATTGGAGGATGGCAGCCTGTTTTTGACAGATGCCGGTGGCGGCAACGGCATCCTGCGGCAGCTGGAGGTCACGGGATTTGACTATCAGAAGTGTCATCACATGTTTGTGACGCATGGGCACACGGACCATGTCCTGGGTGTTATCTGGATTATGCGTAAAGTGGCAGACCTCATGAATAAGGGAAAATATGAAGGCACTTTTCATATTTATTGCCACGATGTGGTCAAGGAAATGCTGCTTACGATGACGAAGATGACTTTGAAGAAAAAGGACTTTGCCCGTGTCGGAACAGATATTGTGATTCATGAGATGAAGGATGGCCAGAGTGTTGAGGTTCCGACCGCAAAACTGACGGCCTTTGACATTCTGTCAACCAAAGCAAAGCAGTTTGGATATTGCCTGAATTTCGCTGATGGCATGAAGTTCACCTGCCTGGGGGATGAGCCTTACAATGAACATGACCGCGTCTATGCGGAGCAGGCGGATTGGCTGCTGGCTGAAGCCTTTTGCCAGTATAAGGACCGCGAGGTTTTCAAACCGTATGAGAAGAATCACAGTACGGTGAAGGAAGCCAGCGAATTGGCAGAACAACTGGGGGTTAAAAATCTGGTGCTCTACCATACGGAGGATAAGCATCTAGATACCCGTAAACAGGAGTATTCGGCTGAGGCTGGAAAATATTATCATGGCAATGTCTATGTTCCTGATGATTTGGAGGTAATTCCCTTATAAGAAAGAGCTGCAGCAAGAGTGAGGAACTCTTGTTGCAGCTCTTTTAGTTCGCAAACATTTTTTCAACCAGTGAATTGAAATTAGAAATTGCATCACCGAGCTTGGCTTTTTCGGCTGCGGTGAGGTGTTGGATGCGTTCGGTAAAGCGTTTGCGGACAATTTCGTTTTGGTCATCGATGATCTGTTTTCCCGCCGGAGTCAGTGTTATGACAAAGCGGCGTCGGTCATTGATATCGGCTTGTTTTTGAACGAGCCTGTTTTTTACGAGTTTGTCGATAACGGTGGTCATCTGCTGTTTGGAAATCTTGAGGATGTGGCTGATTTCAGTAATCGAGACAGCTTCTTCGGTTAATACGATCATTAGAACACCAAATTGATTCAATGGAATAGGAACTTTAGTCTGTCGATAGAAGTTGTTATGTATGAGCATCAACGTTTCAATGAATTTTTGTGATAGATTCGGCGTCGATAGAGTTTCCATAATCAAAAAATTACTCCTTTAATTAAATAATCATTAAATCTTGGAGAATGGAGGCTTAGGAGATGTCATTTCCTTGACTTTTCATTAAATATAATATACTATATATCTCATCAATAGTAAACATTTATTTACTATTTCAATGAAGCATGGCTTCTTTCGAGATGGGAATGGAATGTTTTGTAGGCAGTGGAGGAGACTGTCTCTTTTGTTGTCTATAGCAAAAGGAGGTTAATACTTTGTTTTTGGTGAAAAGCAAGAAGACGAAGGCACTGATGATTGGCATTTCGCTGGCCATTTCTTCAAGCTTTATCGTGGCGGGCTGCGGGCAGAATAAACAACAGCAACAGCAGGGAACCCAGGTAAAGGCCATGCAGGTCATTCAACAGGATACGCCGCTGACCAGTGAGTTTGCCGGTCAGATTGTGGGAAAGGACGAGGTAAAGGTACAGTCCAAGGTATCTGGCAATGTCGTCGATAAGTATGTGACTGGCGGCCAATACGTAGAGGCGGGCCAGCCGCTCTATAAGATTGACTCGCGTCAGTATGAATCGGCTGTTTTGCAGGCGCAGGCCAATCTGTCGCAGTCGCAGGCAACACTTAGCAATGCGGTGACGGATTTGGGACGCTATCAGCAGCTGTTATCGGCTCAGGCGATTTCCGAGCAGACGGTGGCCAATCAGCAGGCAAATGTCAATGCGTATAGCGCCGCTGCCGCTGCCAATGACGCGCTTTTGCGCAAAGCGCAGCAGGACCTTGCCGATACGGTTATTTATGCGCCGATGAGCGGACAGCTTTCGGTTGATGATGTTGCCGTAGGAACGTTTGCGGCAGCTGGCAGCACGAATCTCGTCACGATTGGTTCGTCCAATCCGGTGTTTGCCCAGTTCAGCATTTCCGAAAGCGATTATTTGAAGTTCTCAAATTATGCGTCGCAGAATGGCAATGGCATGTCGCCGACGGTTTCCATCACGCTTTCCGATGGTACGCAGTATCCGATTGAGGGCAAAATTGTCCAGACGGACCGTGCGCTGTCCTCGAATACTGGTACGCTGACGGTTAAGGCGCTGTTTGATAACCCGGATGGTTTGCTGCTGCCGGGGATGTTTGCACGCATCCGCCTGTCCGGTGAAGTTGTTCCAAATGCAATTCTCGTTCCGCAGCGTGCCGTACAGCAGCTTCTGGGCAAATCCTTTGTCATGGTTGTCGGGGAAGACGGCAAATCGGAAGCGCGTACCGTAACGCTTGGCGATAAGGTCGGCAGCTATTACATCATCAAAGATGGCCTGACGGCAGCTGATGTCGTTGTCGTTGAAGGCTTGTCGAACCTGCAGGAAGGCGTCAGCCTTGCTGTTACCATGGTCACGGCAGATGATATGGGATTCTCCCTGACTACGGACAATAGCAAATTTGATGCGAACGAGATTGCAGCTTCTGATTCGAACAAGTAAGGGGGCGGCATCTTGTCAAAATTCTTTATACACCGCCCGATATTTGCTATCGTCATTTCTGTCATCATTGTCATTGTCGGTGTCCTGGCAGCGTTCCAGCTGCCGATTGCCCAATATCCACAGATTTCGCCGCCAACGGTATCGGTAAGCACTACCTATACCGGTGCGAATGCGTCGGTTGTCAATGAGACGGTAGCACAGATTGTCGAGCAACAGATTAACGGTACGCAGGGCATGGATTATATGTCCTCCAACTCGGATGACACGGGCCGGTACAGCCTCAAGGTCGTATTTGAAACGGGCACTGATGGCGATATGGACTCCGTCAAGGTCCAGAACAATGCGGCGACGGCAACGGCCAGCCTGCCCTCGGATGTACAGACTGTTGGCCTCACGACGCGCAAGTCTTCCAATGATATGGCGTATATGCTTTCGCTGTATTCGCCAGACGGTTCCTATGACCGTGCTTTTATGAAGAACTATGCAGATATCTATCTGTTGGATGAGCTCAAGCGTGTTCCCGGTGTCGGCGATGTCCAAATCTTCGGTTCAGACTATGCGATGCGGGTATGGCTCAATCCGGATAAGCTCGCCGAGCTTAACCTGACGGTGGCAGATGTCACGTCGGCTATCAAGGAGCAGAATGTTCAGGCTCCGGCTGGTACAGTCGGTGCAATGCCGGTCAACAATGGCCAGGAGAAGCAGTATACGGGCAAGATTTCCGGCCGTCTGGTAACGCCAGAGGAATTTGGCAATGTTATCCTGCGCTCGGATAATGGCAAGTTTGTCCGTCTGAAGGATGTTGCCCGCGTTGAAACGGGCGAAAAATCCAGCTCGATTGTTTCGAAATTCAACGGCTATCCTTCGGTAGGTTTCGGTATTAACCTGACCAGTGATGCCAACGCGATGGAGACGGTAGCTGGCGTCCGCAAGGTCTTGGAGAAGGCGGAGCCGAATTTGCCGCCAAACCTCAAGATGTCGCAGATTTTTGATTCGACGAACTACATCAAGGCCTCGATTAAAGAGGTTTTGGAGACGTTCCTGGAGGCATTGGCACTGGTCGTTCTCGTTATCTTCCTGTTTCTGCAGAATTGGCGGGCAACGATTATTCCGCTGCTGGCCGTTCCGGTATCGCTTATCGGTACGCTGGCTGCCTTTATCGTATTGGACTTTTCCATCAATACGCTGACACTTTTTGCCATGGTTTTGGCGATCGGCTTGGTTGTCGATGATGCTATCGTCGTAATCGAGAATGTCGAGAAGCACATGGAAGAAGGCCTTGAGCCGGTGGATGCTACCGAGCGCGCAATGGATGAAGTCCAGGGCCCGGTTGTGGCTATCGCCTTCGTCTTGGCCGCCGTATTCGTACCGGTTGCCTTCCTCGGTGGCATGACTGGTGTGCTGTACAAACAGTTCGCGTTAACGATTGCTGTTTCTATGGCTCTGTCGGCTTTCGTCGCCTTGACGCTGACGCCGGCACTTTGTGCGATGATTCTCAAACGTCATGAAGAAAAAGACGATGAGGGTGCGCTGGGAAGATTCTTTGTGAAGTTCAATAACTGGTTTGAACGCACCAAACGCGGTTATATGGGGATCGTTGCCAAGTTTATCCGCCGTACGCGGTTGGCGATTTTATTCATGGTCATCGTCTGCATTGCCGCTGGTGCCGTGTACAAGATTATGCCATCGACCTTCGTTCCCAGCGAAGACCAGGGCTATCTCTTTACGGTAGTCCAATTGCCTGAGGGCACGTCGATGAACCAAACCCAGAAATCCATTGACAAGGTAGCGAAAGCAGCTATGGAAAATGTCGATGGGGTAGAGAACGTCATGGCTATCACAGGCTTTGATATCTTGTCTGGCGGCGCTAAGCCAAGTGCAGGTATGGTCGTCCTGGGGATGAAAGACTGGAGTCAGCGTACGGCTCCGGGAACCTCGGTTGATGCCGCTGTCGGAAAAATGTTTGGTCTGGGGGCAAAGGTCGCTCCGGAGGCAACGGTCATCGCCATGAATCCGCCGGCTTTGCCAGGCCTTGGTTCAGTAGGCGGTTGGTCGCTGGAACTTCAGGATATGTCCGGTCATACGGATAAAGAGCTCTCAGATATCACGAACAAGATTGTAGCAGCAGCTAATCAACGGCCGGAACTTCAAGGTGTCCGTACGACGTTTAAGATGACGGCGCCGAGTTATGAATTTGAAATTGACCGCGAACGCGTCAAACAGTTAGGGGTACAGCTTTCGGATGTATTCACTGCGATGCAGGTCAACTTTGGTGGTACGCAGGTCAATGACTTTAACCAGTTTGGTCGTTCGTATAAGGTAATGCTTCAGGCCGATACACAGTATCGCAGTGAAGCAGATGCTGCGAAGTTTATCTTCGTCAAGAGCAGCAGTGGTACGATGGTTCCGTTGGATACGCTATTGAAACCGAAACTCAGCTCGGGACCGACGTCGATTTCCCGTTTCAATGGGGCACGTTCGGTCACGATTCAGGGTAACGCTGGCCAGGGATATTCTTCCGGTCAGGCTATGGCAGCGATTCAGGAAATCGTTAAGCAGAATACCGATAATGGTTTCAATATCGAGTGGTCCGGTCAGAGCCGTGAGGAATCGAAGGCATCGAGTTCAACGCTTCAGGTCTTAGGTTTGGCCTTGGTGTTCGTATTCCTCTGCTTGGCAGCACTTTACGAGAGCTGGAGCGTACCGTTTGCGGTATTGCTTACGGTACCGACTGGTATCATGGGCGCATTGGTTTCCGAGTATGGTCTTTCCATGCTGGAGGCAATGTTTGGCCATGTAAATGCTGGCCTTCAGAATAGCGTCTACATGCAGATCGGTATCATCATGATTATCGGTCTGGCTGCTAAGAACGCTATCCTGATCGTTGAGTTTGCGAAGGTTCGTGTGGACCGTGGTATGGAGCCGGTAAAGGCAGCGATTGAAGCTGCAGGCTTGCGTTTGCGTCCAATTCTTATGACGTCGTTTGCCTTCATCATTGGTTGTTTGCCGTTGGCTGTTGCCAGCGGTGCTGGTGCGGCAGCGCGTAATGGTATGGGCGTAGCCGTTGTAGGCGGTATGCTCTTTGCGACGGTATTGGGAATTTTCCTGATTCCGGTATTCTTTGTCGCTATGGAATGGATCGCAGCAAAACTGGGAATGTTCAAACAACAGAAAAAGAAAACAACGGCCGATTACATGTAATCCAGCCAGGAATTGTTACTTCCCCTCTCCTTGGAGAGGGGGAGTTTTTTCGTTATCGGTTCGAAAATATTCCTTGCAAAAAGAACGGTTGTTTTATATAATAGCTAAAGAGATAAAACGTGAACGTGAAAGGAGCGGATATACGGATGGCAACAGATAAAAAGGAAGCATTGGCCAATGCGCTGAAACAGATTGAGAAAGATTTCGGCAAGGGATCCATTATGCGCCTTGGTGATGCGAAGGCAAATATGAATGTGGAGGTTATTTCCACAGGTATTTTGCCATTGGATGTTGCATTGGGGGTAGGCGGTGTTCCCCGTGGCCGTATCATTGAGGTATATGGGCCGGAGTCGTCTGGTAAGACGACGGTCACGCTGCACATGATTGCTGAGGCTCAGAAGGCTGGCGGCATTGCTGCCTTTATCGATGCCGAGCATGCTTTGGACCCGGTATATGCACAAAAGCTTGGGGTAAACATCGATGATTTGCTGATTTCCCAGCCGGATACTGGCGAGCAGGCCTTAGACATTGTCGATGCACTGGTTCGCAGCGGTGCCATCGACATTATCGTTGTCGATTCTGTAGCAGCGCTCGTGCCGAAGGCAGAGATTGAGGGCGAGATGGGCGACAGCCATGTCGGCCTTCATGCCCGTCTCATGAGCCAGGCAATGCGTAAGCTCACCGGTATTATCAGCAAGAGCCAGACGGTAGCTATCTTCATTAACCAGATTCGCGAGAAGGTTGGCGTTATGTTTGGCAATCCGGAGACTACGACGGGCGGCCGTGCACTGAAGTTCTATTCTTCTGTCCGTCTGGATGTACGCAAAATCGATAAGATTACGCAGGGGCAGGATGTAGTCGGAAGCCGCACGCGCATCAAAGTCGTCAAGAACAAAGTCGCGCCGCCGTTCAAGATGGCCGAGTTTGATATCATGTATGGCGAGGGCGTTTCCAAGATGTCCAGCATCATTGACATGGGCGTTGAGATGGATATTGTCGATAAGAGCGGTGCCTGGTTCTCGTATGAAGGCACGCGCCTTGGCCAGGGCAAAGAGAACGCCAAGCAGGCATTGCGGGAACAGCCGGAGCTTTGTGCTGAGATTGAGGCAAAGATACGCGCAAAGCTTTTGGCAACGCAGGAGATACTCGAAGCAGACGAACAGCCGGAAACTCCGGAAACCGAGGCGTAAGGTATCGTGTGGCGTTATAGGTGGTATGGCAGTGAGGCGGATGCTGCCGAGGAAGAGCAGCGTCCCCGCAAGCCGAAGAAGACAGCTTTGATGGTGGCGGTAGATTTGCTGGCCCGTCAGGAGCAGAGTGAAAACAAGCTGCGGGAAAAGCTGGCACGAAAGGGCTATGCCGAAGAAGAAATTCAGCAGGCAATCCATCGTTTGGAAGAAATGCATTACTTAAATGATGAGGATGCCTGTGCGCGGCAGTTTGCGTTCCTTTATGAAGAAAGTCGCAGCTCTGTGCGGCAGATTTGCGTCAAGCTGATGCAGCGGGGCTTTGACTCGTCGCTCGTGAAGGCGTGTATTCCTGCCGATACCTTTGAACGTGAGAAGGCGGCTGCCTTGCGGGTCCTGTCGCTGAAGTTCAAGCCCGCGGCTGACCGGCAGAAGATGATGGCAAATCTCTACCGCAAGGGATTTGATTCATCGGCAATCCGGGCGGCTGTTGAGACATTTTGCCAGGAAGAAGAAAACAACGATTGAAAGAAAGGCCTTGTGCGTTTTGCAACCGCGCAAGGCTTTTAAAATACAAGCGCTTGTGATATAATCGTTAAAAAGCTTTACACGTTTTGTACTTAGAGGAGGAACAAATTTTGAGCAAGCCTGCCAATGAAATGATTCTGGTTTTGGATTTTGGTGGTCAGTACAATCAGCTGATTGCACGCCGCGTTCGTGAGAACCATGTCTATTGTGAGGTTCATCCGCATACGCTGAGCCTGGACAAGATTCGTGAGATGGCACCGAAAGGTATCATTCTGACTGGTGGCCCGAACAGCGTCTACAAAGCGGATTCGGCCAGCTGCAGTCCGGAGCTCTTTGAACTTGGCATTCCGGTCATGGGCATCTGCTATGGTTCGCAGCTCATGTCGCATCTGCTCGGCGGCAAGGTCGCCACGGCACCGACGAGTGAATACGGCAAGACCGAAGTCACGATTGATGAGCAGGGCTCAAAACTCTTCCAGGGCGTAGACAAGAAGACGATTTGCTGGATGAGCCACACCGACTATATCGCCGAGGCCCCGGCAGGCTTCACGGTGACGGCTTCGACGCCGGTGTGCCCAGTGGCTGCCATGGAAAATGCGGCTAAGAATCTCTATGCCACGCAGTTCCATCCGGAAGTCATGCATACGGTTCAGGGCAAGACGATGCTCAAGAACTTCGTCTATGAAGTCTGCGGATGTGCTGGCGAGTGGAAGATGGATTCCTTTGTCAAGACGACGGTCGAAGAGCTCAAGGCAAAAATCGGCAATGGTCGTGCACTCTGCGCTCTGTCGGGCGGTGTTGATTCCTCGGTAGCAGCTGTCCTGCTGTCTAAGGCAATCGGCAAGCAGCTGACCTGCGTATTTGTCGATCATGGCCTGTTGCGCAAAGATGAAGGCGACCAGGTTGAGGCGGTATTTGGCCCGAATGGTTCGTATGATGTCAACTTCATCCGCGTTAATGCCAAAGACCGTTTCTATGCTAAACTAGCTGGTGTTACGGAGCCGGAGCAGAAACGCAAGATCATCGGCGAGGAGTTCATTCGCGTATTCGAGGAAGAGGCGAAGAAAATCGGCGCTGTCGATTACCTCGTACAGGGTACGATTTACCCCGATGTCATCGAAAGCGGCCTTGGCAAATCGGCTGTCATCAAATCGCATCACAACGTCGGCGGTCTGCCAGATTATGTCGATTTCAAGGAAATCGTCGAGCCGCTGCGTCTGCTGTTCAAGGATGAAGTCCGAGCAGCTGGCCGCGAACTCGGCATCCCCGAGTATCTTGTCAACCGTCAGCCGTTCCCAGGTCCGGGTCTTGGTATCCGCATTATCGGCGAGGTAACGGAAGAAAAGGTCAAGATTGTCCAGGAGGCCGATGCCATCTATCGTGAAGAAGTGGCAAAAGCAGGGGCAGACAAGAACCTTGGCCAGTACTTTGCCGCACTCACGAACATGCGCAGTGTTGGCGTCATGGGCGATGGCCGCACTTATGATTATGCCATTGCCCTGCGTGCGGTCATGACGAGTGATTTCATGACGGCAGAAAGCGCGCAGCTGCCATGGGATGTCCTGCAGAAGACCACGACCCGTATCGTCAATGAGGTAAAAGGCGTCAATCGCGTCATGTACGACTGCACGGGCAAACCGCCAGCAACGATTGAGTTTGAATAAGAAAGAGAGCTCGCTTGTCAAGGCAATGCGAGGATAAGCCTTTACAAATAAAACAAAATACCGTATAATATATTTTGTTCGGGACGTAGCGCAGTTTGGTAGCGCGCTTCCTTGGGGTGGAAGAGGTCGTGGGTTCAAATCCCGTCGTTCCGACCATTTCTTTAATAATAAGGCTTGAGAGTCGTTCATGTAGTAAATGAATGACTCTCTTTTTTTATGTCTTGAAATAATATTTCCAACAGGCAAGGCTAAGGGGGGCATGGCGTTAAGGACTTCTTTGGGGGATCCTTAGTGTTTAGCTCATTTCCTACTGCTCGACGCACAAAGTTTTTACGGCTGCAGAATTGCTAAGACTAAAAAATACCTCCGATTTGAATGAAATTCGTAAGTTTTCGGCGGAAGATATTTTGTCCTACGCGCCAATCACCAAAGACTATGTTGCTGATGGCATGACGCTGGCGGAAATTTGTTCGGCATCGATCAGGTGGAGTGACAACACGGCGGCAAATTTAATTTTGCAGGAGATCGGCGGCGTGGAAAATTTCAAGGTGGCACTAAAAAATATTGGCGACAAAACTACCAAACCTGCGCGAAATGAACCTGAACTTAATCTTTTCAATCCGAAAGATAATCGTGATACTAGCACGCCGAGACAGATGGTAAAAAATTTGCAAGTCTATATATTCGGCGATATTTTGAGCGACGACAAGAAAAAACTGCTGATTGATTGGATGAGCGACAATTCTATAACCGACACGCTTATCAAGGCAGAAACTCCGCAAGGTTGGAAAGTTATCGACAAGAGCGGTTCAGGCGATTATGGGGCGCGGAATGATATTGCCGTGATTTATCCGCCCAATCGCAACCCCATTGTCATGGCGATAATGTCGCGCCGTTCAACAAAAATGGGCTATGGGAAAAAACTTCAACAAGGACATTAAATGTGATATAATTTTGGGGTGTAGAGTGACTGCATCTTTGATTGTATGAAGTGAGGTATTAGTAATGGCAATAAGAGTACTGATTGCTGATGATCACGCTCTATTGAGCCAATACGACCCGCTGAATTTGGCGGGTCGTTCAACTTAACATTACAACAAATTAATGTTACTATCTCATTGCAATCAAGTTAGTTACAACGAAAAAGCATTTTAGGAGGAAAACAAAATGAAAAATTTCAACAAAACTAATGTAGTAAATGATGCAAGAACCGAATTACACGACACTTTACAGCTTACCGGTGCTGAAATCAGCGTAAATAACCTTCCAGCCGGGGCCAGCAATCCTTTTGTTCACTATCACAAAAAGAATGAAGAAATCTACTTTATCACCAACGGCAAGGGTAAGGCCGTAATAGACGGTGAAGCTGTTGAACTGACAGCCGGTGACTGGCTTCGTATCTCCCCTGCTGGCCGCCGTCAGTTTTTTGCGGCTGCTGATGAAGGTATCAGCTATGTTTGCATTCAGGTTAGGGAGAATTCCTTGGAGGAATATACCCTTGATGATGGTGCCATTGAAAAATAAGCTCAATTGATAATAAGATTCATTGTAATAACATGATTTACAATGAGTCTTTTGTTTTAAGGAGAATTATTATGCAGTTTTCATTTCGCATGCCAGTGGCAGTACAAATATTGTTGTGTATCGCCAAATTTGATGGTGTCTTCAAAACCACCTCTACCTTTCTGCCAATACGACCCGCTGAATTTGGCGGGTCGTTCAACAGATAGTAGGAGGTTATTATGAAGAAATTTTGTTTTTTGTTTTTGATAATCTGTGGCTTGATGGTTTTCTGTCTTCAGGATTGTCAAGCGCGGCAGAAATTAAATCTTGCTGATCTGGAAAATAAATATAACGCCGTGATTGGTGTTTACGCCGTTGACATGGAGAATGGAAAAAAAATTTGCTACAAACCTGATACGCGTTTTTCCTACTGCTCGACGCACAAAGTTTTTACGGCTGCAGAATTGCTAAGACAAAAAAATACCTCCGATTTGAATGAAATTCGTAAGTTTTCGGCGGAAGATATTTTGTCCTACGCGCCAATCACCAAAGACCATGTTGCTGATGGCATGACGCTGGCGGAAATTTGTTCGGCATCGATCAGGTGGAGTGACAACACGGCGGCAAATTTAATTTTGCAGGAGATCGGCGGCGTGGAAAATTTCAAGGTGGCACTAAAAAATATTGGCGACAAAACTACCAAACCTGCGCGAAATGAACCTGAACTTAATCTTTTCGATCCAAAAGATAATCGTGATACTAGCACGCCGAGACAGATGGTAAAAAATTTGCAAGTCTATATATTCGGCGATATTTTGAGCGACGACAAGAAAAAACTGCTGATTGATTGGATGAGCGACAATTCCATAACCGACACGCTTATCAAGGCAGAAACTCCGCAAGGTTGGAAAGTTATCGACAAGAGCGGTTCAGGCGATTATGGGGCGCGGAATGATATTGCCGTGATTTATCCGCCCAATCGCAACCCCATTGTCATGGCGATAATGTCGCGCCGCACGGAAAAAAATGCAAAATTTGACGACGCTATGATTGCGGAGGCGGCAAAACGAATTTTTGATAATTTAGTATTTTAAAGGGGCTTGATAGCATCGGTATTGCCGATGGGCAGAGAGGGCCATCACGCAAAAATATTTCGCTAGGCCGTCAAAGAAAAATCTGCAACAGGGTCGCTATGACGAATCGCTCATTCATTATGTGAAATAGGTGCTGATGACTTACCGAAGGGGGCAAATGTGCCCCCTTCTCTTTTTGCCGAATCCCTGTCCTATGCGGATCAGTACTAGGGATGTATCGTTAGATTGTATCAGAATGATTGGTAAAGGGAGTTCTTTCTGACCGTATTGCGCTCTATAATACCTTCATTGTCGCTTAGATTTATGATACAATGGAGACGTTATACAACAATGATATTTAGAATCGGATTGAAGACTACCACTTTTTAATCATAAATAATGGGGCTCAAGGCTTAAAGCAACTTTGGGAAGAAAGAGGTTGTGGGGGAAGTCCCGTTGTTCCGACCATTATATGATATTAAAAGTGATGATTAACGCAGGATGAGGTGATACCGGTGATTAAGGATTACTATGAGCTGTTGCAGGTTCATCCGAAAGCGTCAGCGGATATTATAAAGAAAGCCTATCAGACTTTGGCGAAAAAATATCATCCGGATTTATCGAAGCTGCCGCCTGAAGAGGCCAGCCGTCATATGAGTGAGTTAAATGAGGCTTACCGGATTTTGTCGGATCCGTCAGCCCGCAGAGCGTATGATGAGGCAAGACGGCAGGAACAACACCAGGTGCGGGAACTGCCACGGGAACAACAGGCGGTTCATCAAGATAAAATTCCGCCACGGTCTGCCCGCCGTCACCATAGTCACAAACAGGAAACGGCGAAGGTTCATGACTTAGCGGGCCGTAAGCTGAAGCTTATTCTTATCGCCGTAATCGTTCTCCTGCTGGGGGGGATGATATGGTTCCTCTTTGCCGGTGATGAAGATGGCGAAGTCCATTATAAGAGCTTAAAGGGAAATCCATCGGTAGAGGAGCGCCCGCGGGAAAATAGCAGACCTGCCCCAGCCCCATCGTATGATTCCAATGAGGAGAAACTTCATCCGGGAAATCCGAACCGGAATGGTAATGTGTCTGGTGGAACGGTCGAGGTCGATGGAAAAGGAACAGTTCCCGCTGGTGGCACAGATCAGAACGCGAAAGCGGAAGATACAGAGAAACCAAAGACAGAGCGAAATGACTCGGTCGGCGGTGGTGGAACAGTTCCGGGGTTAGAACAACTTTGAAAGGAAGTAATATATGAGCATATTAAACGTATCCCATTTATCCCATAGCTATGGAGGCCGTGAGATTTTTGAGGACGTTAGTTTTCGTCTGCTGAAGGGCGAACATGTTGCCTTGGTTGGTGCCAATGGTGAGGGAAAATCAACGTTTTTGTCCATCATCACCGGCCAGCTTACGCCGGATGCCGGTACGATTGAATGGGCAAAGCGCGTTAAGGTAGGTTATCTGGACCAGCACGCGGTACTGAAAGCTGGGATGACGATTCGCGATACCCTCCGGACGGCTTTTGAAGATATGGTACAGGCGGAGCAGGAAATGCTGGCTGCTTATGACAAGATGGGGGACGCGACGCCGGAAGAGGTCGATAAGCTCATGAAGGATGTTGGCGATATCCAGGACATGTTGGAAGCTGGCAGTTACTACACGCTTGATGCGCGGATCGAGGAAGTTGCTGCAGGCCTCGGCCTTCGCGACATTGGCCTTGACCGTACCGTTGATGAGCTCTCGGGTGGCCAGCGTACCAAGGTATTGCTCACCAAGCTTTTGCTGCAGAATCCAGAAATCTTGATTCTCGATGAGCCGACGAATTATCTGGATGTGGAACATATCAACTGGCTGACGAACTATCTGCAGAATTACGAGAATGCCTTCATTCTCGTCTCGCATGATGTGCCGTTCCTCAATGCAGTTACCAATGTAATCTATCATGTGGATAATTTAAGTCTGGACCGCTATACGGGAAGCTATGAAAAATTTGAGGAAATGGCTGCGCTGAAACGCCGTCAGGAAGAAGCTGCGTATGAGCGCCAGCAGGCAGAAATCAAAAAAGAGCAGGATTTTATCCAGCGCAACAAGGCGCGGGTCGCTACCCGCGGTATGGCAAACAGCCGTCAAAAGCGCCTCGACAAAATGGAAGTCTTGACAAAACGTCAGGAGAAACCGAAACCGCATTTTCACTTTCAATCAGATCGTACGCCGTCGCGGTTTGTCATCGAGGGCAAGCGGCTGGTTCTGGGGTATGATACGCCGCTCACCAATCCCGTTGACATCCGCGTGGAGCGCAACAAGAAAATTGCGATTCGGGGGACAAACGGCTTAGGTAAATCCACGTTGCTCAAAACCATGTTGGGGATGATTCCCGCTATTTCTGGCAATGTGGAACTGGGCGAGTTCGTTTCGGTTGGCTATTTTGAGCAGGAAAGCGCTTCGGGGAATCCGAACACGGCTTTGGAAGAGCTATGGCAGGAATATCCGGGTATGAGCAATTTTGAGGTCCGGGCGGCGTTGGCTTCATGCGGCCTGACCAATGAGCATATCACCACGAAGATGATGGCACTATCGGGTGGTGAAGCGGCGAAAGTACGTCTCTGTAAAATCATGCAGAAGCCAGTCAATCTGCTGGTACTCGACGAGCCTACGAATCATTTGGATGTAGAGGCCAAAAAAGAACTCAAGCGGGCAATCAAAGAGTATAAGGGAACAGTTCTGCTGGTTTCCCATGAACCGGATTTTTATGAGGATATCGTGGATTCGGTTTGGAATATTGAAAACTGGTCAACCAAGATTATTTAACCGCAGAGAAAAAATGAGCCAAAAAGAAGGTGGACAAAATGCAAACGCATTTTGTCCACCTTCTTTTTTATGTCTGCTTCCAAGTATTGCGGTATTTTCCAGGTGGCATACCAACCAATTTGTTGAAGACAGATTGAAAGTAGTTGGAATTATTATAGCCGCATTGCATGGCTATCGTGGTAATGCTTTGTTTCGTGGAGAGCAACAGATTCTGGGCTTCAGAGATACGCAATTGGGTAATGTATTGCATGGGAGAACATCCCGTGCATTCCTTGAAAATATGTGACAGATAGTAAGGGCTGATGTGTAAGTTCTGCGCAATTTGAGACAGGGAAAGTTCTTCTAGATAGTGACTGTCCAGATAGGTCTTGATATGCTGTCCTAAGGTATAGGCAGAATCGTGATTAGCAACGACAGTGTGATTATATTGTTCTAATATCAGCAGTATAAGCGCCTGGGCTAGATGATTGCATGCTTCTTGATGAAGTTGAGAAGGGAGACTGATAATTACTTTCTTTATCTGCTGAAGGAGCTGGGCGATCAATGGATAAGCGTGCCCTGCGTGGATGATGGGGATGGCTTCTGAGGGAAGAAAATGTCCCTGAGGCAAACCTTTAAGCTGCAGGTGCTTAAAACCCAGCGATGAGGTCTGTGTGGCGGTGCCATTTTGGGGCGAAAAGGAATGCAGGCAGCCCTGACTGATGAGGACAATATCGCCCCTGCTTACCGGATGGGAAGTGTTGTGGATGGTGCAAGTGCCGCTGCCCTTCATAATAAAGAGAATTTCTGCCTGGCCACAACAATCTGCAGGCAGTGGCAGCGTATCGGAGGATAGGAAGCGGAGATAAGACAGTTGTACCTTTTGTTCTGAGGGAAATATTGGATTCGTCGCAGGATTAAAAGTAAGTATTGACATAAAATCGCCCTTTTCTAATGATAGCAAGAATATGTAATATGAATAAAAACAAAGCAAAATAATGGAGAATAAGCAGAAATAATTGTAATATAATAATCATCAAAGGATGGTTGATGGTTATGTTATGGTTGAGTAGGACATCATTTACTCAAAACTTACCTAATCATTATACTAAAAAAACACCATAAAAGCCAGTATTTTCAGAAAAGAATAAGAATTACTGGCGGAATCATTTATTAAAAAAGGAGAGTGTGCTTATGTTTAAATGGTTTCTGACCAATCCGGATAAGCCAAGGATTCATGATGAGGAACTGGTTAAGAAAATGTATCATTCGGCCAGGCTTCAAGCTGTCACAGCGATGATTCTGGGTTATGGCATGTACTATGTGATGAGGATGACACTGGGCGTGGCTAAAAAACCGATGATTGAAGAGGGATTTACCCCTACGGAATTAGGTGCCATGGGAGCAGGTATGATGGTAGCCATCGCCATTGGTAAATGTGCCAACGGCTTTATTGCGGACCATTGTAATATCAAGAAAATCGTTCCTTTAGGACTGCTGGGGGCGGCTATCGTCAATGCTATTTTGGGCTTTAGCAATGCCTATTGGGTATTCTTGGCGCTGTGGATTGTCAATGGTGTCTTCCAGTCCATGGGTTCAGCGCCCTGTATTGTATCTTTGGCTCAATGGTTTTCCAAGAGTCAGCTGGCAACCTATTATGGGGTGTTCAGTATTGCCCATTATGTAGGCGAAGGTGCTACTTATTTGGGAACGGCCATGATAATCGTAGCTTTTGGATGGCATGCAGCATTCTTTCTTCCCGGGGTAGCCTGCATCGTGTTGGCTTTCATCATGTACCGCTTTATGCGTGATCGGCCAGAGTCTTATGGTTTGCCCTCTGCCAACGAATTCGAAGGTGAGATTGTTCAGGAACAGAAGGAACAGGAAGTTTCAACGAAAGAAGCCCAGATGATGGTTATCAAAAACCCTTATGTTTGGCTTTTGGCAGCGGCGGCAATCTGTCTGGGGATTTCGCGGTATTCCATCAGCAGCTGGGGCGTCATTTTCTTGCAGGAAGCTAAGGGATTGGACCTGGTTACAGCGGGGAGTATTATGTCCTTGTCGCCGATTTTGGGTGGGGTAGGTTCTTTCTTTTCGGGAATCATATCGGATAAGATTTTTAAATCGCGCCATTCTGTCACTACGATAGTGTTTGGCTTGGTTATGCTGGCAGGGATTATTGGTGTTTGCTTTGTACCTGCCGGAAATACTACGTTAGCCGCAGTTTGTATCGCTGTATTTGGTTTTGGTTTGGGGGTCATTCTTTGCTTTGTCGGTGGACTGCTGGCTGTTGACCTTTGCCCGCGTAAAGCAACAGGTGCAGCTATGGGAGTTATTGGCCTATTGGCTTATGGTGGTGCTGCTTTGCAGGATATTGTAAACGGCATGTTGATGGATTCTGCTAAGGTAGTGGTAGATGGTGTTACCACTTATCAGTTCGGTACGATCACCACTTTTTGGATTGGTTCGGTAGTGTTGATGACATTACTCATCGTACCTACCTTGTGGGCCAAAAAGAACAGGAGTGAGGAGGCACATGAAACGCATCACGCGGCAGCTTAAGGCAGGATTTTGGACAGCGGCCGAGAAGGATTAAGAAGATTTATGCACAAGGCAGCTATGCCAAGGCCAAAGTAATGGAGGCAGATAATTATGGAGCAGCAGATGAAGATAAGCAATGGCCCCTATCTATTGGGGCTGGCCGCAACGCATGTTTTGCTGGCTTGGGAAACAGAAAGACCGGGGAATTACACGGTATATTATGACAGCAAAATTGGGGAGAGAAAGGTCTCGGCAGTATTTGAACGGGAACCGTCATATCGGGAAAATGCCGATGGGGGGTGTCTATATACGGCGAAGCTCACAGACCTATCTCCGGAAACTAAAGTCAGTTATCGGATTTGTTATCAGGAGCAGATTCTTTCCCAGGGGAGTTTCTGCTCGTTAGCTGATTCCCCCCAGGCACTGCATATCATTACCTTATCGGATTCGCATTTGTTTAATGCGGCATCGCAGTTTGCAGATGCTGTCAGACGGGAAAAACCGGACTTTATCATCCATGGAGGAGATATTCCTCCGGGAACTGGCTATCAGCATGAGCACTATGCTCGTCACTGGTTCCAGAAAATTCCCGATATCCTTCGGGAAGTGCCCGTTTGTTATATTCCTGGCAATCACGACGATGGTCCTTTTTTCGATAGTTTCTTCGCTAGGCCCCAGTCTAAAATACTGCATGCGATGCCAGATGGACGTGTTTTTTCCTTTGCGGTAGGGCCGGCGTTCTTCCTGTTTGCCGATAGCAATCCCTGGGGGTTGTTGGAGATGAATGCGGTTAATTCCGGTGTGCAGCTGCCGGAGAAGGAGCATCGGCATATAGCGGAAATACTTGCCTGGATAGAGGATGAGTTGCAAAGCAGCCAGGCGCGTAATGCTAAGTGGCGGATATTGGTGGCGCATCATCCCTATACCGATGCCTTTAATAATAAATATTTGGTGCCTTTAGCAGAGAGGTGTGGGGTCGAATTGGTAATCGGCGGCCATTTGCATTATTATGTGAAAGCCATTTCCAGTGATCCTGCAATTGGCGCCAAGACAGTCTATGTTTGCCAGGGGAGTGCTCAGGACCCAGAAGTTCAGTTGACGCGCAGTGATGGGGAAAGAAGGCTGTTGGAAGATTTTCCCGAAGTGACAGCGATGGGCAGGAATAACTATGGGGTCCTGGATGTTACGGCTGATGCTATCGTTTATAATCTCTATGGGTATACACCAGATGGTGGCAGTGCGTTAGTAGACTGCGTGCGCCTTGAGCAGGCACATCCACAGGTGGAATATACGGCTGCAGAATTGCGCCGCTTGGATAACAACGGGCATGTGGAGGTGCGTGTCCAGGCCTATAATCAAGGGGCTGGTGTGGCAGATGCCCGGGTGATTTTGTCAGACAACGGCGTGGAACATGTACTGAATCTTTTTGGCAGTGAGGAAAGTAGTCAGTCGGTATTGCTAGAACCTGGGGAAAAACGGCGGTTAACGGCTATATATCAAGCTCGGCAGCCAGGGGAGCATATCTTGGAGTCTGGTGGACAGAAGTTAAAGTTGCTGGTCTATGAACCCAGCCAGTTGTCCTTTGCTCACATGCGGCTGCAGGCAGGGCACGGCAGGATGGCGGATTGTGTGACAGCGGGGGTGGAGGCAACCAATAACCTTGATCATGAAATATATACCTCGATCCCCTTTTATATAAATCAGCGTTTGATGGAATCTAAGAATATTTTTTTCAGAGGCCACGAAAAAAAATATATTGAGTTCAGATATAAGTTTGATCAAGGGGGATGTTATCAAATCAGCCTGGCTGACAGACTGCCTAAGGAAGTGCGTATCGAAAAGGGAATCCGCATTATTCCCCGCGTGCTGGATAAATCTGGCTGTGGTCATATAGCGCTCATGCATGGTACCCCGAAAGTGCTGGAGCGGGGAGGGCATATGGAGGTTTGTCTGGAGCATTATGGGGATTATATCGAGGTGTTGCCAGCTCCGGATCTGTTGGCAGAGCAGGGGTTTACCGGGATGGTATGGGCTAAGGTCGAGAGATTGGCTCATGAAAATGAAATGGGACATAATCCGCTGATGGTACGAGGTAAATCAGTGGGCTGGGGCGCCACCTACTTTATGCGTATGGTAGTAGAGCGTGCCGGAGGTCTTAAATGGGGCACCTGCCATGGGATTACGGAATACTCCTGGCAAGGAGGCGAGGCCAAGGTGGGGCAATGGGCGCAATATACCATGACTTTTGACAAATCCTGCGGCGGTGATTCCTATTGTGATGGGAATCATGTAGCTCATGTGGCAGCTATTCCTGTTGAGGCGGAGCTGCGTCAATGGGGAGACGAGCCAATCTTTATTGGCTACTCCTATATTGGACATGTGATTAAGGAAATCAATCGGCCGAAATATTTCACCCACTTGCCTGGACGGATCAGTCAGGTGCGCTTTTATCGAAGAGGCTTTTCGGCAGAGGAAAACAAAGGGGTACTGGATGCTCCTTTAGAAGCTGGTCCTCAGGATAAGCAGTTAGCTTTGTGGCTGGATTTTCGTAATATTCTCAAGGTGGGAACCCATACTACGGAGTGGCGTCACCCTGCCATTTACGCTCCGGCCTTCAAGACTGAGAAGAAATATTGGCAATTCAAGCAATTGAAGGCTAGTGCGAATGTACCGTTGCAGGCGGGGATAAAGGCTGTAGTGGAGGTGTCTGATGATGGTGTTACGGTAAAGGGAGCTTTGCAGATAGCAGTTCAGGATGGTACGCATTATATGGATTTGTCATCCTTGCCGGAAGCGCAATACTTGCGCATTCGTACGGAAATGTTTGCTGAAGTGGGGGCGGAGGGCACCTTTGTACCGGAGCTGCAGGAGTATCAGGTCATTGCCACGAATGGGAACGATTTTGCCGATATGTTTTGGTCAACCCGTCCTCAGTGGGAAAAAGGAATCTTTACTGGTGCGGCTGGCTTTGCACCGGCAGATAGGTTGCGGGATTTTCCTGAATACACGGATGTTATCCACGGGTAAGGAAGAAGTAACACGCCTTCGCAGTTTATAATGCGGAGGCGTGTTTTTTAGGAATGAGCGTAAAAGCAATAATATGTACTTTTGCGTTAAGAATAGCAAAATACAAGAGGAATCAATAAGCAACAATCCTATATAATGCGTCTAAATCAAGGAAATGCTGCTTTAATATAGTAACTTAGGATGGTGATGCGTGTGGAAAAAATAAGCAAACAAGTATTGGCAGCTGGTAGTTTGTGGTGGCCGCCAGGGCAAGTGGCTGCAGCGGTCGATACGGAGGGCGTAGCTCGCAAAGGGGGGAAAGGCCCTTCTTTAACAAAAGAAGGACGTGGCTTTACCTACCTCAAATTTACGGCGAAATTTTAGGGGATAGAAAATTGTATTGAAGTTGACAAAATTTTTGATGCGAGTATAACTATAGAGGAAACGTAAGGAGATGTTATGGTATGGCAATGATTTTTAACAGAAAAACAGGTGTGTCATTTTTTGTGGCGTTGCTGGCGGCAGGAATACCGTGGACGGCATTTGCTGGCACGCAGGAGCAGCAACCAAAAGTAATTCAGGTGATGAAACAGGCCCCGGCAGCCGTAAAGAAACCATCTGCGCTGGAGTTGAAGATAGATCGGGCGGATGTGTATCAGTTGCCTAGAAATTTCCGTATGGCCACTGACGGATACAAGGGGATGACCAAATCGGGAGCCATGCCCACCAGGACAGGTCTGGAAAAGTTGCACGCTTCAGCGTCCAGTTGTTTTTCGGAGAAAGAATTGGAGGCCATACTGGCGACTGTGCCTGTAAGTGCAGATAAGTTTTACGATATTGATCTGCGTGGAGAGTCCCATGGTTATTTGGATGGCACGGCTGTAAGCTGGTATGCGGATCATGATTGGGGGAATGATGGCCGCAAGGCAGATATTATTCTGCCGCTGGAAAAGGAACAGTTAGGGGCTTTGGCTGGGCAGAAAGCTTGCCAGGTCTATCGTTTCGATGACAAGAAGAATGTGCTTTTAGACTCGGTTTTGCAGTCCTATCATCAAGTGCGTACCGAGGAAGAAATGGTACGCCAGCATGGAGCAAAGTATTTTCGCTTGACCCTTCAAGACCATTTCCGTCCGGAGGATTCGGATGTTGACCACTTTGTGGAGTTTTACAAGCAGCTGCCCAAGGATGCCTGGCTGCACTATCATTGCTATGCCGGTATGGGGCGTACAACGATTTTCTTCGTCATGCATGACATTTTGAAAAATGCCGGATCGGTGAGCTTTGATGATATCATTCAACGGCAGAAACTTATTGGCATCGTTGACCTGAGTGAGATACCTGAAAAAAAACGCAATTATGGCCGCAAGGCATATATTGAGCGGTATCAGTTTGTGGCGCATTTCTATGATTATGTTAAGGAAAACCCGAAATTAGAAGTTCCGTATAGTGTCTGGGCGAAAAAACATAAGGTCAATCTGTGGGAGCCGGATTACAGTGGGTATATCTGGCGAATCGATGCGGAAAACAGGGAAAGCCTGCCCAGAAATTTCCGTACTGCGGATGGTCCGTTCAAGCAGGATATGCCCGCAGATAAAGCGGGGAAAGGATTTACCCAGAATCCTTCCCGCCAGGGCCTTGACCGTTTAGCTATGTCCGGTAGTGCAGAATTTTCTGCTGGGGAATTTAAGGCATTGCAGCAAGCGTTAAAGACAAAAACACAAGGTCCTGTTTATGTGGTGGATTTGCGGCAAGAATCCCATGGATTGTTCAATGGCCAAGCGGTCAGTTGGTATGGCGACCGCGATTGGGGAAATGTGGGCAAGACACGGCAGGAAGTTTTACGCGATGAGAGCAAACGGATTCACCAAGCTAAGGGGAAGAGCCTTTTGCTGGCAAAATTGGATAAGAAAAAGCTGCCGGCTAATCCGCATAAGGAGAAAATAGACAAAGTCATGAGTGAGCAGCAGCTGGTGGAAGGTGCTGGCTGGCATTATTTGCGTCTCACGGATACGGATCATGTATGGCCGGCGGCTGCAAAAATTGAGAAGTTTATTGCGTTTACTCAGTCACTGCCCCAGGATGCTTGGCTGCATTTTCATTGCCAGGCGGGGAAAGGCAGGACCACGGCTTATATGGCTATGTATGATATGATGAAAAATCCTGAGGTACCCTTGCGTGATATTCTTTCCCGGCAGTATCTGCTGGGAGGCGCTTATGTGGCTTATGAATCAGCCAAGGCTGTGCCGGGCCAATGGAAAGCTGATTATTATCACCAAAAGGCCAGAATGATTGAGAAATTCTATCGTTATGTGCAGGCTGCCCATAACGATGGTTTTTCCTTAAAGTGGTCACAGTGGTTGCGGGAACATGAGGATATCTGATCGTGGTATATTAATTGTCCTAAAAGTGCTGTGCACTCTTTTTAGGGATCTTCCCTAAAAGGGGCATAAAAAGGTGCGGCAAAATACGAAAGTATTTTGCCGCACCTCTTTTATATTATGTTGAATTGGAAGCGTAAGATAGATGGGGGTTATTCGCCAAAGTAACGGTCAAACAAGCCTTTGAAGCCGCGGCCGTGCCGAGCTTCGTCTTTGGCCATTTCATGAACCGTATCATGAACAGCATCAAGATTCAGCTGTTTTGCGAGCGTAGCAAGTTCTTTCTTGCCTGCGCAAGCACCATGCTCGGCATCAATACGCATAGCAAGGTTTTTCTTGGTGCTGTTGGTCAGTACTTCACCGAGAAGTTCGGCAAATTTGGCTGCATGCTCAGCTTCTTCCCAAGCATAGCGTTTGTAAGCCTCGGCAACTTCCGGATAACCTTCGCGATCAGCCTGACGTGCCATGGCGAGATACATGCCGACTTCGGAGCACTCGCCTGTGAAGTTCTGGCGAAGACCTTCGATAATGCGCGGGTCAACGTCTTTGGCCGTTCCGACGTGGTGCTCATCCGCGTAGGTCATTTCACCGCTCTGCTCGACGAATTTGTCAGCTGGAGCTTTGCAGATTGGGCATACTGCCGGAGCCTGCTCGCCCTCGTAAACATAACCACAGACCGTGCATACAAATTTTTTCATAATGATAACCCTCCTGTATAAACACATGAACCAATAATTATTTATTCTTGGTGCTATTTGATTGGTACGCTTTTATTATAGGCTATCTGCTATAAAATAGAAATAGTCAAATATCGTCAAAATTTGAGTTTATATGGATAAAACTTAAAAATTCTCAACGATGCTCTATATAACACAGTTTTTAAAATGAAATATCAATTAATAATTATTATCCATTATGTGATTTGGCAGCAATGCAGCTTCGTGCTATAATAGGAGATTGAATGATGTTTTTTAAACACTATGTATATAGGAGAGTAAATAACGAATGTTTACCTGTATGACAAGTTCTCCCGAAGAAACTGTACACCTAGCCGAGCTGGTGGGGCAAAAAATCCGGGAGGGAACCGTGCTTTGCCTGGAGGGCGACCTGGGAGCTGGGAAGACGCTGTTTGTCCAGAGTCTTGCGCATACCTTGGGCGTCGAGGGAGAAGTGACAAGTCCGACGTTCAATCTGATGAATGTATATGAAGGGATTTGCCGCATCTACCATTTTGACCTTTACCGGCTGGAAACGGAAGAAGAGTTAGAGGATATTGGTTTCTATGAATACACGGAGGAACCAGAGGGAATTGTTGTAATCGAGTGGCCGGACAAATTTCCAGAATCACTGCCGGAGGATTATGTGAAAATCTCGATTGAGCGGACGGGGGAGACTGAGAACAGCCGCCGCTTTATGTTCTCTTGTGCAGGCGAGAAATATCAGGAATTCATAAAGGAGTTGGAAACATTTGTCCATACTAGCCATTGATACCTCGACACAAGTATCGAGTGTGGCGGTTGCTTCAAAGGAACGGTTGTCGGCTGAGCTTACCATGCAGGCGAAACTCACTCACTCGGAAACTTTGATGCCCCATATTGAACAGGTGCTCAAAATGGCATCGGTTGCGAAAGACAAATTAGAAGGAATTGCTGTCAGCATAGGCCCGGGTTCTTTTACTGGGCTGCGGATTGGCTTGGCGGCAGCCAAGGCAATGGCCTACGCGTTGGATTTGCCGTTAGTAGGCGTATCGACGTTGAAAGCATTGGCGTATCATTATCCGGTTCAGGGTGTGCGCCTGGTATGCCTTTTGGATGCCCAGAAGGGCAATGCCTATGTCGAGACATATCGTTGGGAACACGGCCAGCTGAAAGTCGTTGATGATGTCCAGGTCGCTAAGATTGCGGATGTGGTTGACTGGTGTGCCCGCATGGAAGAACCGGTAGTATTGCTGGGGGATGCCGTGCAGAAAAAAGTCGTTGGCAAGATAGATCTTCCACAAAATGTTACCGCGGCTCCGGCGCATCTCATGATGCCGCGGGCGGCGTGTGTCGCTATGCTGGGCCTCGAAGAGCTGGCTGCTGGCCGGAACGATAATATCATGGCACTTGAGCCGGTTTACATCCGCCGCAGTGAAGCCGAGGTCCTTTGGGAGAAACGGCATCCGGAAGAAGCAAAGAAAACTCTTCCCACGGAGGAAATGTGATGGGGTTAGAATCGCTGAGCTTCCGTGAAATGGCGCCGGAAGATGCTGATGCAGTAGAGATTGTAGAAAAAGCCTGTTTTGCGATTCCCTGGTCACGGGAGTCCTTTTGGAAAGAAGCAGCCAACGAAAATACTGTTTACCTGCTGGCACTGGATGGTGAGCGGGTTATTGGTTATGCTGGCTGTTGGATTTCGTTTGAGGAATGCCAGATTACGAATGTGGCAATTTTGCCGGAATACCGTGGTCAGGGTATTGGCACGAAGCTCTTCGGTGCAATTATTGAGGCCGTAAAGGCCAAAGGCGTGACGGCAATGACCCTTGAGGTGCGTCCGTCCAATGCTCCGGCGCGTGCGCTTTACGCGCGTTATGGGTTTAAGGATGCTGGCCGCCGTCCGCATTATTATCAGGACGATGGTGAGGATGCAATCATCATGTGGAATACGAAACTTTGATGGATGGAGATATTTATGGCGAAGGAAAATAAAGAAGAACTGTTGACGCTGGCGATTGAGTCAAGCTGCGATGAAACATCGGCGGCTGTACTTCGTGGCGGGCGTACGATACTTTCCAATATCATATCGACGCAGATTCCCGTTCATCAGAAGTTTGGTGGTGTGGTGCCGGAGATTGCTTCCCGAAAGCATATTGTAAATATCATGCCGGTTATCGACGAGTGCCTGCGGGAAGCGCAGGTAAAGCTTTCGGAGATTGACCAGGTGGCGGTCACGTATGGACCAGGCTTGGTTGGTGCTCTGCTGGTGGGCGTATCGGCGGCTAAGTCGCTGGCGTTTTCCCTGGGCGTACCGCTTATCGGGGTAAATCATCTCGAAGGCCATATCTTTGCCAATTTCCTTTCGGCCCCGGAACTTGAGCCGCCCTTTATGGCTTTAGTGGTATCTGGCGGTCATACGGCGCTGGTTGATGTGCGTGGCTACAATAACTTCCATATGATGGGACAGACGCGTGATGATGCGGCTGGCGAGGCGTTTGATAAAATCGCTCGCGTCATGGGACTTCCTTATCCGGGCGGGCCGCGCATTGATGCGCTGGCAAAAGAGGGCAACCCGCTCGCGATTGATTTCCCGCAGGCCTTGACGGAGAAGGGAAATTATGAATTCAGCTTCAGCGGCTTGAAATCGGCTGTTCTCAACTATATCAACAGTGAGAAGATGAAGGGCCACGAACTCAATAAACCGGACATTGCGGCTTCGTTCCAGCATTCGGTTATTGAAGTGCTTGTCGGAAAGGCTTTCCAGGCTGTCGAGGAAGCTGGCCGAGATACCTTGGTGCTGGCCGGTGGTGTAGCTGCCAACAGTGGCCTTGAAGGACGCCTGCGGGAAGAAGCAGAAAAGCGCGGCGTAAGATTCTTGTATCCAAGCAAGATCCTTTGCACGGATAATGCGGCGATGATTGGCTGCCGCGGTTATTATCAGTCGCTCTCCGGGCGTTTCAGCGATTTGTATCTCAATGCAATTCCTGGATTGGGACTAGCCGATTGCGACGATTAAGTGTATAATAATAAAAGAGACTGCTCAACGATGAGATATGCGTGGGAGCAGTCTCTTTTTTTTAGGAATTTGGTATACTATAGACAGTGCGACTTTTGGATGGGAGATGATTGCGGATGGATATGGCAGAGCTGTGCCGCCAGCAGACGAATTTGACCGTAAAGCAGATTGGTTTGCTGGAACGGATGCAGATTGTGTTTCCGTTTTTGGCTGATCTGGTCCATGGCCAGTTGAAGGTTTATGTGCCGGCAAGAAAAACGGGGAGTTTGGTAATTATCGCGCAAGAGCGTCCAAGGACTATCTATATGTCAAAACGCGAGTCTGATTACGGGAAATTACAGCCTGCCATTGAAGAGCCATTGGTTCAGGATACGCTGTCAACCGGAATACCCGGCAAGGGGAAACGGGAGTGGACGTATGGCTCATTAATCGATATGTATACTTACGCGATACGCGATGGCAATCAGGTCATTGGAGTCGTGAGTTTTGAGGTAGATGGAGAAAGACTGCAGATAGATGGGTATCCTTGTATTTTGGCTACGGCAGTGGATGTGCTCAGCCATGCGCGCAAGGGGGTAGAACCTGAACAGTATCGGGCTGTTTCGGCGAGTGATGGAATTCTTATCACCGACCAGTTCAGCCGTATCGTTTTTGCTAATGCAGCCGCCCAGCGGATTTATCGGGTGCTCGGGGTTGGCAGCCTGCGGGGATGTCATCTGTTTGACCGACAGCTCACGCGTCATATCTGCCGGGAGATTATGGAACGGGAACGGCCCTGGCAGAAGGAGCTGACGGCTGGAAACCTGACTTTAATCCGGCGCCAGATTGACTTGCAGGAAGGCGGGCAGTTGGTGCGCCGCATTGTCATTTTGTCCGATGTGACTGAGGTGAGGGCCAAGGACAAGGAAATACGAATCAAGTCGGCCGTAATCCAGGAAATCCATCATCGGGTCAAAAACAATCTGCAGACGATTGCAAGTCTCCTGCGGCTGCAGGCTCGCCGCAGCCAGTCGGAAGAGGTACGGCAGGCGTTGCAGGAGAGCGTAAACCGCGTTTTATCGATTTCGGTAGTACACGAATTTCTTTCCCAGCAAGGCGAAGAAGCCATTCATGTACAGCAGGTCATGCAGCAGATATTTGATTTGGTGGGGCGCAATATGGCAGACAGCCAATTCACCATCCGCACGGAGTATAGCGGCCCCGATGTGGTGCTTCCGTCGAAATATGCCAGCTCATTGGCGCTGGTGCTCAATGAATTGGTCTTAAATGCTATGGAGCATGCCTTTGCTGGGCGGCCTTCCGGTAAAATTGGTTTGGCAGTTCAGGAAGATGGGGATTGCTGGCGTCTCGATTTGTATGATGATGGCTGCGGCCTGCCTGCGGGATTTAATCCCCGCAAGACGCGTTCGTTGGGACTTTCTATTGTCCGCACCTTGATCGAGGGCGATTTGGAAGGAAGCTTTACGCTTGAAAATGATGCACGGGGACAGGGCTATGGTACCCATGCGCGCATCAGCATACCCAAGCCGGAACGGGAAATATCTTCGGAAGTAATTCAGAGTCTGGAGGAATGACATTTATGAAAAAGAAATGCCTGCGTTTGGTGATTGCCGACAACGAATCGATTATCCGCCTGGACCTCCGGGAAATGCTGGAGGATGCTGGTCATGAGGTGGTGGGAGAAGCCATCAATGGGCGAAAAGCCGTGGAGCTTACGCGGATGCATCGGCCGGACCTGGTCATTATGGATATCAAGATGCCGGAGATGGATGGCATCACGGCTGCTCGCAAGATTTCGGAGGAGAAACTGGCACCGGTGCTTTTGCTGACGGCTTTCAGCCAGTCGGATATTGTGGAGAAGGCAAAAGACTCTGGTGTGCTGGGATATTTGGTGAAGCCGGTAAGGGAAAGCAATCTCTTTCCTGCTATTGAGATTGCCCTTTCCCGTTGGGAAGAGATGCAGGGGATGGAAGAGGAGCTCGGCAAGCTCAAGGATTCGCTGGAAACGCGGAAAACTGTGGACCGGGCCAAGGGGATTCTGATGGCAGCGCATAAGCTCAGCGAACAGGAGGCCTATCGTCGGATTCAGCGCTATGCTATGACGAAGCGCCTCAGTATTAAGGAAGTAGCCGAAGCCATTGTGCGGGCGGCTGGCGGCAAGGTATAAACTCATGAGTTCGTTTTGACAAGTCAGGTTGACCAGTCAAAATGAACTCTTTGTTTTTTTGACTTTTTTAGCTTTGTAACTTGACATTTTGACTAAGAAACATTATTATAAGAATTGCAGTTAGCACTCAGGTGTGACGAGTGCTAACAAGCCAACCTTGTTATTTTATTTTATAGGAGGAATACCTATGATTAAACCATTAGGCGAAAGAGTTGTTATTGAAGTTGCTGAGGGCGATGTAAAGACTGCCAGCGGTATCGTTCTGCCGGATACGGCCAAAGAGAAACCGCAGAAGGGCACTGTCGTTGCTGTTGGTGCAGGCAAACTGCTGGATAACGGCGAGCGCGCAGCTATGGAAGTAAAAGAAGGCGATGTCGTTGTCTTCTCGAAATATTCTGGCTCGGAAGTCAAAGTGGATGATAAAGAGTATCTGATTGTCCGCGAGAGCGACATTCTGGCTGTTATGTAATTGCAGGTAAGTGTTTCCTTGGAGGTAATATAAATGGCTAAACAGATTCTGTTTGATGAAGACGCACGCCGCGCTCTTGGCCGCGGTGTTGATGCACTGGCTAACGCTGTAAAAGTAACGCTTGGACCGAAAGGCCGCAACGTTGTTCTGCAGAAGAAATTCGGCGCACCGACGATTACGAACGATGGTGTCACGATTGCCCGCGACATTGAGCTCGAGGATCCGTTCGAGAACATGGGGGCACAGCTCGTTAAAGAAGTTGCTACGAAGACCAACGATATCGCTGGTGACGGTACGACGACGGCAACGCTCCTGGCTCAGGCTATGATTCAGGAAGGCATGCGCAATGTTGTTGCTGGTGCTAACCCGATGATCATCAAGAAGGGTATCGATACGGCTGTCAAGGCTCTCGTTGAGGAAATCAAGACGAAGGCTAAGAAGGTTGATGGCAAGGCTGATATCGCACAGGTTGCTTCCATTTCTTCCGCTAACGAAGAGACGGGCGAGCTGATTGCTGAGGCTATGGAGAAGGTCGGCAAAGACGGTGTCATCACGGTTGAGGAGTCCAAGTCCATGACTACGAACCTCTCCGTTGTTGAAGGTATGCAGTTCGACCGCGGCTACATCTCCCCGTACCTCGTAACGGATACGGACAAGATGGAAGCAATCCTTGACGATCCGTATATCCTCATCACGGACCGCAAGATTTCCGCTATCGCTGACATCCTGCCGATTCTCGAGCAGGTTGTAAAACAGGGCAAACAGCTTGCTATCATCGCTGAGGATGTTGACGGTGAAGCTCTGACGACGATTGTTGTCAACAAGCTCCGCGGCACGTTCAAAGCACTGGCTGTCAAAGCTCCGGGCTTTGGTGACCGCCGCAAGGCTATGCTCGAGGATATTGCTATCCTGACGGGTGGTAATGTCATCAGCGAGGAACTCGGCCGCAAACTCGACAGCGTAACGCTCGAAGACCTCGGCCGTGCTCGTCAGATCCGTTCCACGAAAGAGGAGACGACGATTGTCGATGGCGTAGGCGACAAGGACGCTATCGCAGCTCGTGTTGCTCAGATCAAGAAACAGATTGCTGAGACGACGTCTGACTTCGACAAAGAGAAACTCCAGGAGCGTCTGGCTAAACTCGCTGGCGGCGTAGCTGTCATCGAAATCGGCGCTGCAACGGAAGTTGAGATGAAAGACCAGAAGTACCGCATTGAGGATGCTCTCAACGCTACGCGTGCAGCTGTTGAGGAAGGTATCGTCGCAGGTGGCGGCACGACCTTCATCGACATCCTGCCGGCACTGGATAAAATCCAGGCTGAGGGCGATGAGAAAGTCGGCGTAAACATCGTTCGCCGCGCTATCGAAGAGCCGGTCCGCCAGATTGCCAACAATGCTGGTCTCGAGGGCTCGGTTGTTGTCGAGAACGTCAAGAAAGCTGGCGACGGCATCGGCTTCAACGCACTCAAGAACGAGTATGTTGACATGATCAAAGCTGGTATCGTTGACCCGGCTAAGGTTACGCGTTCCGCTCTGCAGAATGCTGCTTCGATTGCTTCCATGGTTCTCACGACGGAGACGCTCGTCGCTGACAAACCGGAAGAGAAACCGGCTGCTCCGGCAGCTGCACCGGGCATGGGTATGCCGGGCATGATGTAAGCCAAACATCATAAGGTTATGAATATAAAACGCTGCTGTGCAGGCTTGCCTGCGCAGCGGCGTTTTTTTACTATGCAGTCGGCAGCGCTGGTGAGGCAGTTTTAGAGGCTGGACGGTGGGGAGTATTGACTTATAGGGACGGATTAGTTATAATAAGCGAGCATTGATAAATTCATCGATGCGCGAAAATAGAAGAAAATCCAGAGAAGAATATCCTGTTGTTCTGGTGTAGTAAAAGGATGCAAATCCTAGCGCAAGTTCTCGTGAGCGGACGTTTGCCTCATGAGAAGACGAGGAGAAGGTTGTCGAATAGTCAGCGGATGCCTTCCGGCCGGTCCGGTCGATAGAGATCTGTTAAAGCTCAGGCGTGAGTCTGGGGGAAGAGCGGATGGAGGACACAACAGGAATAGTACAATTTCATAGGAGGTACTATTATGTGTGGTATCGTAGGTTATGTCGGTGACAAGCAGGCAGCAAGTTTCTTGCTCGATGGTCTTGCTAAGCTCGAGTATCGTGGTTATGACTCGGCTGGCATCGCTGTATTCAATGGCGAAAGCATCCGCGTGGAGAAGAGCGTTGGCCGTCTGGCATCCTTGAAGGATAAAATCAAGGATGATATGCCGCAGGGCGTTATGGGTATCGGTCATACCCGCTGGGCTACGCATGGCCGTCCGTCGGACCGCAACTCGCATCCGCATACCGATTGCTCCGGTGATTTCGTTGTTGTTCATAACGGCATCATTGAGAACTACCTGACCCTCAAGGAAGACCTCATTGAGAAAGGTCATGTATTCAAGTCGGAGACGGATACGGAAGTTGTAGCTCATCTTATCGAAGAAGTCTACAACGGTGACTTTGTGGCATCAGTACGCGAAGTTTTGCGCCGTGTTGAGGGTTCCTACTCGCTGGTATTTATGTGCAGCAAGCATCCGGGTATGCTGATTTGTGCAAAACAGGATAACCCGCTGGTTATCGGTCTCGGCGAGGGGGAAAACTTCATCGCTTCGGATATTCCGGCTATTATCCAGTACACGCGCCGTACGTATATCCTGAACGATGGCGAGATGGCTGTACTCACGAAGGATTCCATCAAAATTTCCAACCGTCAGGGTGAGCCGGTGACCAAGAAGGTATTCGAGGTCAACTGGAATGCGGAAGCTGCTGAGAAGGGCGGCTATGAGCACTTCATGCTCAAGGAGATTCATGAGCAGCCGAAGGCCGTTCGTGACACGACGAGTCCGCGTATTGCCAAAGACGGCAAGAGCATCGTCATGGACGAGCTCAAATGGGATGCAGATTATCTCAATTCCTTTAACAAGATTTATATCGTTGCTTGCGGCACGGCTTATCATGCCGGCCTCGTAGGCAAATACTATATCGAAAAACTCGTCCGCACGCCGGTCGAAGTTGATGTTGCTTCGGAGTTCCGTTATCGTGACCCGATTATCGATGAGAACACGCTGTTCATTGTCGTTTCCCAGTCGGGTGAGACCAGTGATACGCTGGCTGCCATGAAGGAAGCAAAACGCCTGGGCGCCAAGACATTGGCACTTACGAACGTTGTCGGTTCCTCGATTGCTCGTGAAGCCGATCAGGTTATCTATACCTGGGCTGGCCCGGAAATCGCAGTCGCTTCGACGAAGGCTTACACGACGCAGATTGTGTTGTTCTTCATGCTGGCACTTTACATGGCACAGATCAAGAAGAGCCAGCCGGCTGAGCGTTTGGCAGAACTTATCAGCCAGCTCCAGAAGATTCCGGCACAGATTAGCGAAACGCTGGAAGATGTAAATCCGATCAAGACGTTTGCCAAGCAGTATGGCTTCAATGAAGATGTATTCTACATTGGCCGCTCCCTTGACTATGCCGTAGCGCTCGAGGGTTCCCTGAAGCTTAAGGAGATTTCGTACATTCACGCTGAGGCATATGCAGCTGGTGAGCTCAAACACGGTACGCTGGCGCTGATTGTTGAAGGTGTTCCGGTCATTGCCCTGGCAACTCAGAAGAGTGTCTATGAAAAGACGCTGTCCAACATCAAAGAGGTCAAGGCGCGCGATGCTGTTGTAATCGGCATTGCAGCGGAAGGCGATGAGGAACTGGAGAAATATGTTGACCATGTTATCAAGGTTCCGGAGACGGATGAGCTGCTGATTCCGATTCTTACGGTAGTTCCGTTGCAGCTCTTGGCATATTTTGCCGCTATCACGCGTGGCTGTGATGTCGATAAACCGCGTAACCTGGCAAAATCCGTTACGGTTGAGTAATTTGACCAGTCAATTGTCAGACTGACAGTAGAAAATCCCGTTCGTATCATTGATACGGGCGGGATTTTTGGTTAAAAAAGATTCTTTTGTATTAAACGGTTTCGTGATAAAATAGAAAGCGTTCATTTTGGGCATATAGGAGGGTAAATGAGAAGAATTGGCAAGAGAATTACTGAAGCTTGAACATATCAATAAATCCTACGAAGATCGGCAGATTTTGGAAGACCTCAATCTCACGATTCATGAGAATGAGTTTTTGACCCTTTTAGGACCATCGGGCTGCGGCAAGACGACTATTTTGCGCATGATCGGCGGGTTTGAGACGCCGGACAGCGGCCGTATCCTGTTTGATGGCAAGGATATCACCAGCCTGCGTCCGGAGAAACGTCAGGTCAATACGGTATTCCAGAAATATTCGCTGTTCTCGCATATGGATGTGGCCGAAAATATCGCCTTTGGCCTGAAGCTCAAGGGCAAGAGCCAGAGCTATATCCGGGATAAGATAAAATATGCCTTGAAGCTCGTCAATCTGGATGGCTATGAGCATGCACAGGTTACGCAGATGTCAGGCGGCCAGCAGCAGCGGATTGCCATTGCGCGGGCTGTCGTCAATGAGCCAAAAGTCCTTTTGCTCGACGAGCCGTTTTCGGCACTCGACCTTAAGCTGCGCCAAAGCATGCAGCGGGAAATCGTCAAACTCAAAAAGGAACTTGGCATTACCTTTATTTTCGTCACGCACGACCAGCAGGAGGCGCTGTCGATGTCCGATACGGTCGTCGTCATGAATCAGGGCTGGATTCAGCAGATTGGCACACCGGAGAGCGTTTACAACGAACCCGAGAACGCCTTTGTTGCTGACTTTATCGGTGACAGTAATATCATTGATGGCATTATGGTCCGTGATAAGCTCGTACATCTGCTGGGCAAGGATATTCCCTGCATCAATACGGGCTTCGGGGAAAACGTCCCCGTCGATGTGCAGATTCGTCCGGAGGACATCCAGATTTGTGCGCCGGAGGAAGGGCAGTATCGGGGCATAATCCGCCAGGTCATCTTCAAGGGAACGGTCTATGATATTACCGTGGAGGCCGGCGGCTTCTCCTGGCTGATACAGACGATTACCGGTCACGAACAGGGAGCTGAGGTGGGAATCCGCCTCGCGGCGTCCAATATTCAGATTATGGCAAAACCGGCCTCGGAAGATGAGGAGGCCGTATCGGATGAGTAATTCAAAATCTTTGCAGCGATTCTTTGCCGTGCCCTTTGGCCTCTGGTCGGCGCTTTTCATTGTATTGCCGCTCTTTTTTGTCCTCTGGCATGGCTTTACGGATGGGAACGGCGCATTTACGCTGGAAAATCTTACGACGGTGCTTCAATGGGAGTATTTGAAGGCGTTGGGATTATCCGTGGAGCTGGCACTCGTCAGCACGATTATCTGCCTGGTGCTGGCTTATCCGCTTTGTCTTATCCTTCAGGGGCTGCGGAAGGCGAAGGGAATCATGATTTTCCTTTTGTTCCTGCTGCCGCTTTGGATGAATTCTCTGCTGACGACGATGGCCTGGCAGACGATTTTGGAGAAGAATGGCATATTAAATGAAATTCTCCGCTTCTGCGGTCTGCCGGATATGGCACTTATCAATACGCCGGCGGCTATCATCATCGGCATGGTCTATAATTTCCTGCCCTACATGGCTTTGCCGCTTTATGTGTCCATATCGCGCATTGACCACAGCATCATCGAGGCGGCTTGGGATTTAGGGGCTAACCGCTGGCAGACGTTCCGCCATGTTATGGTTCCGCTGTCCATGCCAGGCATTGTCAGTGGCTGCACGATGGTATTCATTCCGGCGCTCACGACCTTTGTCATCAGTGCGCTGCTCGGTGGCAATAAAATCCTGTTAATCGGCAACATCATCGAACAGGAATTTACGGCTGCCTACGATTGGCAGCTCGGCAGTGCGTTGTCGATGGTTCTCATGGTATTTATCATTTTGAATATCCTGCTGGAAGCCTTTACGGAAAACACGGATTCCCGAAAGAAGGTGAAAGCATGAGAGAACAAATCAAAAAGTTCTATTTAGGGCTGGTCGTATTGTTCATGTATGCGCCAATTGCCGTACTGATTGCGCAATCCTTCAATGCCAGCCGTTATCGCGGCCAGTGGACGGGCTTTACGTTTCAATGGTATACTGCGCTGATTGAGAACGAAGATATCATGAACGCATTTCTCAATACGCTTTCCATTGGCGTTTTGTCGGCGGCGGTGGCCACGATGCTGGCGTTAGTGACGGCGCTGGGCATGCGGCGCATGGGCAGCCAGGGCCGCATCTTTTTCCGTGGCCTTGCCAACGTTCCGCTGCTCAATGCGGATATCGTTACGGGAATATCGCTGATGCTCTTGTTTTTGGGTTTCGGTTTGCGGTTGGGGTACGACACGATTCTCATGGCGCATGTCGTCATCAATCTGCCCTATGCGATGCTTTGCATTTTGCCACAGGTTCTGCTGATGGACCGGGTCTGCTATGAAGCGGCCCTCGACCTCGGGGCAACTCCTGCCCAGGCGTTTTACCGGGTAATCCTGCCCGAGTTAAAACCGGGCATCATGGCAGCGTTTCTCTTATCCTTTGCCATGTCGGCCGACGATTTTATCGTGACGTACTTTACGAAAGGCGCGGGAATCGAGACGCTGACAACGGAAATCTACGCCGAGTTGAAACTCGGCATTCATCCCGAGATGTATGCGCTTTCTACCTTGTTTTTCGGGGCAGTGGTTGTGCTGGTATCCCTGCTGCTGTTTAACTACCGCGTTATCCGGCGCTATCGCAAGGCAGAGAAAAGGGGGGCGGACGAATGAAGATGTATTATCGCAGCTGGCTGGTCCTGCTACTGTTTGTCGGCAGCCTCTTTTTCACTGGTTGTGACATGTTTGCCGAAGAGCAGGAAGAGGGCGACAACCTTCTCTACGTTTACAGCTGGGGCGATTATTTATCGCCGAAAGTCTTGGAGCAGTTCGAGGAAGAAACTGGCATCCATGTTGTCCTGGACGAATACGATACGAATGAGAGCATGTATCCAAGAATCGCTGAAGGTGCCGAAAATTATGATGTGCTCTGTCCTTCGGATTACATGATACAAAAGCTCATTGAGCACGATTTGCTGCAGCCGCTTGATTTTACCAAGCTTCCCAATGCGCAAAAATACATTGGGGAGGATTTCTTCCGCCAGTCGGAAGCCTTTGATAAGGGGCATAAGTACAACGTTCCTTATTGCTGGGGAACCGTTGGCATCATGTACAATACCAGGATGGTAAAGGAACCGGTCGACAGCTGGTCGATTCTCTGGGATCCCAAGTACAAGGGCGAGATTCTCATGCAGGATTCGGCACGGGATGCGTTTATGATTCCGCTCCGGATGCTGGGGTATTCGATGAATACGAAAAATCCCCAGGAACTCGAGGAGGCCCGCAATCTGCTTATCCAGCAGAAGCCTTTGGTACAGTCCTATGGCGTAGATGATATCCGCGATAAACTGAGTTCGGGCGAGGCGGCGCTGGGCGTTATTTTCTCGGGCGAAGCTATCAATCTGATGAAAGCAAATCCGGATTTGCGCTTCTGTCCGGCGCCGAAGGAAGGAACGAACCTCTGGATTGATTCTTGGGTTATTCCGAAAAATGCCCGTCATGTAGAAAATGCGCATAAATTTATTGATTTCATCTGCCGTCCGGATATTGCGGCCAAGAATTTTGAGGCTTTGGGCTATTCGACGCCGAATGTGTCGGTGCGTGAGCAGGAAGAGGATGATGAAGAGATGGAAGGCTATCTTGACATTGCCTTCCCGCCGGCAGAGGTCTACCATGGTCAGGAGACCTACAGCTACCTTGGCGAGGTATTCGATAAGCTATATACGCGGTTATGGCTGCAGGTAAAAGTAGAATAAAGCAATAAGGCTGTAAGGACAGCCGATGGCATCCGCGAACTTCCGCTGGCTCTTTTCGAAGAGTCAGCGGATTTTTTATTGCTGCAGCGGGCGGTAATATGGCTGTATTTTAGTTATGTTAAAGGGTTTTTTAGCTTTCATGTGGAATATAAAGAATTGTGAGTTGTTTTTGTAGTGAGGAGGGAATTACACTACAAGCTTTGATAAGGAGAGATGTAGTATGGGACTAAAACAAAAATTTTTGGTGCTGGCCGGTGTAGTGGGCCTGTTAATGGCCATTATGTCTGTGGTCGGTTATTATGTGGCAAGTTCGGACTTGCAGGCGAGCGTGGATACCGAGCTTTCGGCGACGGTATCCAAAGAGGCTTCGAACCTCGATGGCTGGCTGCGCGAAAAGAAAGCCGTTGATGTCAGCACGGCGAATGCGGCAACGGAAGCCAAGGGGGATATGAGCCGCATCAAAGCCAAGGCGTCGATGGGAACCATCGCATCGGACAAAGAAATTCTGGAGATGTCCATCGGCTTAGAGGATGGATACTTTGGCGTGTTCTATTCCCCGGATGAGACGGGCAAGAAGGACCCGACTCAGCGCCCTTGGTATAAAGAAGCCAAAGCTGCGGGACAAACCGTCTTTACCGAGGCTTATGTAGCCGCCAGCACGGGTAAGCTGGTGGTGTCGGTAGCAACCCCAATCAAAAATGAGGGACAGTTTATCGGCGCAACCTGCACCGATATCGCGCTTGATGTTTTGGACCAGCAGGCTCAAAATATGAAATACCATGATGAAGGCAAAGGCATCATCATGGAAAAATCTGGCAACATCCTGGCAACCAATGGCATTGGCGAAGCCATGAAGAACGTCAAAGAGGTAAAGGGCGTTGGCGAGCACTTTGCTGAGATGTCCCAGAAGGGAAGCGGTTATTTTGAGATTGAGCTCGATGGGGAAACGCAGCTCTTCTCTTATACGACGGTTCCGACAACTGGTTGGATCTTGGGAATTGCTGTTCCGAAATCCTTTGTATTCGCTTCCTTGAATCACTTAAAGATTATTTATGGAGTTTTGACGATTCTGGGATTGCTTGTTACCATGGTCGCATTCCTGTTCTTCTCCCGGAAGATTACCAATTCGATTGTCAGCTTGGAAAATCATGCAACACAGCTGGCTGATGGTAACCTTAAAATGGAACAGATTCCGGTGTTGTCTGATGATGAAATCGGCCAGTTGACGCGGGCCTTTAATACGATGAGCAATAATCTGCGCAATTTGATCACGCAGATGGCTACAACCTCGGAGCAGGTGGCTGCTTCGTCGGAAGAACTTACGGCTAATGCGCAACAGTCAGCAGAAGCTTCGGTCCATGTGGCAGAAACGGTGGGCGGAGTATCTTTGGCGATGGAAAATCAGTTAAAGGATATCAATGGCGCTAAGCAGAATGTTGATGTGGTGTTTACCGACATTACGGCTATGTCAGACAAAGCGCGCAAGGTTTCGAATACTTCCACCGATACCGCTAAGGCGGCACAGCAAGGCTCGGAACTGATGGAGAATGCCATTGCCCGCATGGGACATATTGAAAAAAGTGTTATGGCATCAGCAGACGTGGTGGCCAAATTAGGCGAGAACAGCCAGCAAATCGGTCAGATTGTCGAAGCGATTTCCTCGATTGCTGAGCAGACAAATCTGTTGGCACTCAATGCAGCCATTGAGGCAGCACGGGCCGGTGAATATGGCCGTGGCTTTGCTGTAGTCGCCGAAGAGGTTCGCAAACTTGCAGCAGAATCTCAGGAATCGGCTGAGCAAATTAAAGAGCGCATCGGCTCGATTCAGAAAGATACGGCAGAAGCTGTGGAATCCATGAATGCCGGAACCGAAGAGGTGAAATCGGGAACAGCGGCCATTCGCGAAGTTGGAGCAAGATTTGCGGATATCCTGTCCATGGTCAATGGCATCAATGAGCAGATGGAAGAAATCACGGGTTCAGTGAAAAAGGTTGCCGATGGTGCCGATAATATTGTCAAGGCGGTGGATTCCATCGACTCCATTAGCCGCAAGACGGCGGAAAATACGGGGTCGATTTCCGCGGCTACAGAAGAGCAGTCTGCGTCCAACGAAGAAATTGCAGCGGCCTCCCAGTCGCTGTCGAAGATGGCTGCTGATATGCAAACGGCAATTGGCAAGTTTAAATTTTAAAATCTTTCCTTCATAGCAAAAGGCCCTGCCAGGGTGATACCCTGGCAGGGCCTTTTGTCATGAGAAATTAGTGGAAGGATTCTTCATCAATATGATAGGTGTTGCGGATTTCTTTTGCCTTGTAAAGGGCTTTATCTGCTCGTTTTATCAAAGTGTCAATGGAAGCGTCGTCAGGCAGGAATTGGGAAGCACCGATGGAAATTGAGACGGTCATCGATTGCTTATCTGTGGACACAAAAGCATGCTCTTGGATACAGGCGTTAAGTCGGTGCAGATAAGAGGGCAACGCTTTCTGGCTTAAAGAAGGCAGCAGCAGAATGAATTCATCCCCGCCCCAACGGATAAGCGAATCGTGTTGCCGGATATTTTGGCTGATGATTTTTACGGTATCGGTTAGGACTTTGTCGCCAAAATCGTGGCCCATGGTGTCATTAACCTTTTTGAAGTAATCGATGTCAAACATCACGAGGGTGATATTTTGATTTGTTTCCTGATAGGTCTGCAAAGCCTGTTTCAATTGCTGGGTTCCATAGCGACGGCTGTGGGCATTGGTAAGAGCGTCGTGGTCAATGACTAGTTGCAAATCCTTTATTTCCTCGTTTTGAGATTGGCGTTGGCGGCGGTAGAGCCGATAGAGATAAAAAGATGTAAAGATGATTCCGCTTATGGAAAAAAGATAGCTAAAAAGAATCAGCCATTTGAGCCAGGGCTTTCCTGCAAAAATATATTCCCAAATGGAATGATAGGGGATGCCCATGCAAATAATCCAATTGTAATCCGGATAGAGACGAGCGTAGGTGAGCTTTCGGGACAGCTCATTAGAATTTAGATCTTTGAAGTAATAGCTGTAAAATAACGAAGTTTGTGTGCAAACGCCATCAAGTTCGGTACGGTAGGGATAGTTCCCTTTGGCATCCGGTGTTTCTGTGGATAAAAGGATTCCCTCGGTGTTGCGAAGATTCGGATGGATAAGACGTCTGGCATAGCCATTGCCGCCATCATAGTCAATTACTTCGTTGATCCAAAGATAAGTGCCATCGGTATTGGTAGCAGAGTAAAGGGTCTTTCGTAAGAGATTTTCAACGACATCATGCACTTCCTGCTCGGAAATGGGTTGGCCCCGCTTTTCATGGCTGGCAATAATTGTATTGCGGGTTGCATCGATAGATAGAAGAAGGTTATCGACGGTATGCTGAATATAATTTTTTTGGAAGTCAAGTGCATTCTGATAGAGGGCGTATGTCCCTGCCGCTTGAATAAGAAATAAGGAAAATAAACAAATGAGGCAAAGATAAGCGGCACGGGATAACGTCCGGTCTTGAACGCTGATCATAAAATCATCTGCCTCTCATGGTATGGATTTTAGAATAGGTCTGTCGTAGATATTCGTGAAGAAAATAAAATTTCCTGCTGAAAAAGAGGATTCTTTATATATAGCTAGAATAAAGACATGTAGTAAAAAGTCCATGGTAAAAAAGTTAAAGGAGACGGAGTTATGAACAAAAAAGCAGAGGCATTTCAGAATTATCTTGATGCGGACGAAAACAAAAAAACTGCGTTCCAGCGGGAAGAAGTGAAAGAAGATACACAAAAGACCGTGGTATTTCGATCCCATATCGTAGTGGAAGGGCAGCAGCTTCCTACAGTGGTTATTCTGGATGACAGTGTATTTTCCATGATTCGCATCCAGGTATCTCCACAGGCAAAGACGGAAGAGAATGAACTCAAGGTGTTGAAAATGGCCAATGAGTTTAATCTTAAATACAAGCCGTTTAAACTATATTTCGATGCAGCAGGGTCTTTGATTTTGGATGTTTGTCTGCTTACTCCTGGTGAGGATTTCAGTGAGTTGGGCGACGAAATCTATGGGATGTTTGATGTGCTTATAAATTTCCTCAACGAGTCCTATCGTCCGATTATGAAAGAAATTTGGTAATTTCATAAAAAAAATAGAAAAAAGTGTTGACAAGTGCGCTGATGACGTGTAATATAATACAAGTCATCAGCGCACAGCACTTTTGAGATGTGCCGATGATGCAGATTGTTCTCTGAAAACTAAACAATGTAAAATGAAATCATGCAACATGATTTAAGCCAGATGTAAAGATGAAACTTCGGTTTCATAAATAAACATCGATTGGTATGAACAACATAGCAATCGGCAATTTCTTAAAAAG
>NZ_VTOY01000011.1 GCF_008271295.1 Pseudoselenomonas ruminis
GAAGCATCTTCGCAAAAACTCGCACAACCGCTTGCCAGTCAAGGCTTTGAGCTGTTTTTGTCTTTGCTGTATCTCTCAGCGACTTGTATTATGATACACGTCTTTGAATGAATTGTCAACACCTTTTTGCTAAAAAATTTAAAAATCCTTAAATTACTTTTTGAATAGCAACGCGGGCGAATCCCGCCATGAGATTCGCCCGCATCTTTCTTCTTAAATTAGAGCTGGATATTGGTAATAATACGTCCTAAGCGCGTACCCGAAAGCAGATTCCACATCCACTTGATGGCAACCGTCAAGTTCGTATGCGCACCAGCCAGACGGATAAGATGTACGAACATCCATGCACACCAAGCAATGAAACCGGTCAGCTGCGGATTCATGCTGGTCTTGTTGACTACTGCCTCGCCACGGCCAATCGTTGCCATTGCCCCCAAATCCTTATAATGGAAATCAGCCAGATCCGACTGCCCATGAATGAGCTTCATGATATTGTCATGGGCTACCTGTGCCTGCTGGGTAGCTACCGGTGCTACCGTCGGCAGCGGACGCTCCGTGCCATGATGGAAATTCGCACAGTCGCCAATTGCAAATACATTTTCACTGCCTTTGACCTGCAGTTTTTCATTGACCACCACCCGGCCTGCGCGGTCAACTTCACCACCGCAATTGGCGATAAACGGCACAGCCTTTACTCCGGCAGCCCAAATGACAGTCCGTGTAGGAATCTCACGGCCGTCTTTTAATTTCAACGTGTTCCCATCATAATCTACTACCTGGGTATTGAGCATGACATTTACTCCTTTGCGCTCCAACACTTTTACCGTGTGGTCGCGAAGGTTCGGTGCCATCATCGGAAGCACGTTATCGGTAGCCTCAATCAGGCTGACACTTACCTCATTAAAGTCGAGGTGATGATATTCTTTTTTCTGAATGCCAATGAGCTCCGAGATTGCGCCGGCTTCCTCTATCCCCGTCGGACCGCCGCCGACGACGACAAAACTCAGCATGCGGCGGCGCTCTTCCTCGTTGTCTTCATGCTTATTCGCGCGCTCAAACATGTGAAGGACATGGTTGCGGATATGAATAGCCTCCTGCAGGGTCTTCATGCCAAAGGAATTTTTTTCAACATTTTCCATGCCAAAGAAATTGGTGGTTGCACCAGCAGCCAGGATAAGATAATCGTAGGCAATTTCCCCATGATTGGTCAGCAGCACTTTGCGCTCCTGGTCAACGCCCTGTGCTTTTGCCATAAAGAATTCCACATTCTTGTTCTTGCGGAAGAAGGTACGAATCGGATATGCGATTTCATCCGTGGAAAGGACTGCTGTAGATACCTGATACAAGAGCGGCTGAAACAGATGAAAGTTATGGCGGTCCACTAAGGTGACTTCCACATCATCCTTCGCGAACAGCTTTGCCAGTTTTACACCGCCAAATCCTGCACCAACAATTACGATACGAGGTTTTTTGTCTGCCATGATAAAGCCCTCCCAGAATTATCAAATTTCCCTCAAATTTTCACCATTGTCGTGAAAGTGAAAAAAATCACTTTAACACCTATGGGTACTATCATAACATGATATCGTACAAATGCAAGTATAGATTTACATTTTTCTGTAAATTTATTATTATGTCCTATTTAACTGTAAATCTGCACCTTATTTTATCTTTCTTCCATGTTTTTATTCGTGAAAACAATCACTTGGATAAAATAAGAAATTCAATATATTGCAGTTTGTGGGGTAAAGAGGGGCCAGTTCGAGATAACTCGTCGGCGGCGAGGGACACAGTACCAACGCTCCGCCGGTGACAACCCGCTACAAGAAATTTTTGCCTTTTAATTAAGAGTTGGAAAACAGTTAAACGCGCTTCACTTGAACGAAACTGCTTTTCCAACGAGAACGCAGGCAAAAATTTCTTGCTTAACGCGGAACGTCAAGGCTGCGCTTATGGTAGTGTGTCCCCCGCCGCCTGGGATAGTGCCGACACTAAGCTGTCTTCCCCTCTGGGGGGCGGTGAAAGTTCGTGTCCGTTCCAACCTCAGCCGCCGCTTAGGACAGTGCCATAAACGAAGCGTTTGATGTTTTCCGTTAAGAACGAAATTTTTATCTTCCCCATTCGTCGAAAAAATGTAACCGTTCAAGCGAAGCGCGTTTTGAATTTTTTCGATGCTTAATTAAAGATAAAAATTTCGTTTAGGAAAACATCTCCCGCGTAGTGTTGGCACTGTCCCTAGCGGCGGCGAAGAGCTGTTTCGAACCAAACCTGCTAACCTACAAATTGTAATTTGCAAAAATTCCTGCTGACTCATCAGAGTCAGCAGGAATTCATAGTTGTAAAATATTTTTTAGTATCTTTTTCGTTTCACCGAAGATGGATATCCCAGCTGCTCGCGGTATTTCATAACCGTACGACGGGAAATATCCATCTTGCGTGCTTTTAGCAGTTCGCAGAGCTTCTGGTCACTGAGCGGTTTGTGCGGGTCCTCGCCCTTTATCAGCTCGGTAATCGCTTCTTTGGCCTGTGCCGCGGCAAAATCCGCCTCGCCGCTGTCCTTAGCCAAATTGGCAGTAAAAAACTTCCGCAACGCCATAACGCCATGGGGGAACTGTGCATATTTATTGGCTACGGCACGGCTTACCGTAGATTCATGGACACCAATTGCATCCGCCACATCCTTCATCGTCATCGGATGCAGTCCCTTGATTCCCTGCACCAGAAAATCCGGCTGACGGTTCAGAATTTCTTCCACCACCTGACGAATCGTCGTGCGGCGTTGTTCAATGCTGTTAATCAGCCAGGCAGCCGCATTAAGCCGCTGGGTGATGTATTTCCTGGTCTCAGCATCGAAGGATTCGGCATGCTGATAAGCGGCAGAAATTCTAAGCTGCGGTATATAGTTATCATTAAGCGTGATACGATAGGCGCCGTCCACCTCCTGAACCACTACGTCCGGTGTGATAAAAGATGCCTTCTCCCCGCCATAAGCCGCCCCCGGTTTGGGGTCCAACCGACGGACGATATCCACTGCCGCCTGTACATCCTGTGCCCGGCATTGCTCTGCCGCCGCAATCTTCTTGATTTGTGCGTCCGCCACTTCATCCAAATGATGGTCAATAACCGACGCCACCAGCCCCTGATAAATTCCCTGCCGTTTGGCCTGAATCCGCAGGCATTCCGGCAAGTCACGGGCTGCGACACCAGCCGGTTCAAACTCCTGCAGCTGCCGCAACACGGCTTCCACCGCCGGAAGTTCCGCCGCTGTTGCCCGCGCGATTTCTGCCAAAGGAAGTGTCAAATAGCCATTGTGATCCAAAGAACCGACGATAAAGACAGCAATTGCCCGTTCAAACGAATCCGGGAACGCAAAATTCACCTGGTCTATGAGTTCCTCTTCCAGCGTCATGGCAACAGGCTCTGCCACCTCTAACGACTGCTCGGAATCTTCCCCGTAGTAACCCGAGGCTCTGCCGCCTTCCCCCAGGTAGTCAACCAGCCGCGACATATGTTCTGCCTGTAAAAGATTCTCCTCTGCAGGCGCACCATCGCCGTAGTCTATTTCCAAAGCAGGGTTTTCCAAATATTCTTTTTCAATCTCGGACCGAAGATCCTGCGCTGAAAGCTGCAAAATCCGGATAGCCTGCTGCAATTTGACCGTCATTGCCAAATGCTGCGAAAGATTGAGATTAAGTGATTGTTCTGCTTGCATGGAAAGCTCCTTCGATGGTAAAATTTCCGTCCCCGAAAATCCTTGCCTTATTTCTGGGACATTGCTGCCGCAATAGCAGCACCGAGGCCTGAGCCGCCGTTTTCAAGAACCGTATCGATTTCGGCAGCATCCTCGCCGAGCAGCTCCGAGAGTGCCCGCATGATATTTTCTTTAGCCAGTGGCATTTTTTCATAGACGGAACCGTCAATAGCAATATGCTGCTTCTGCGGCTTGTCCTTGCCAGCCAGCTGCCAGATAATGCCTACATAAGAGGCCGTAACCAGGCGCGCCGAGCGGATAACCAGCGCCGAGGCCAGCTCCTGAACCATTTTGCAATCCGCCGTATCCAGCGTTTTGCCAGCCTTCTTGGCTACGATTTCAGCAACCTTTTCACGGGCAGGGCTTTCGTCCACAATGATATTGCTCATATCGATGCTCGTAAAGCCATAACCTTTGCCCGGCTCCTCCAGCAGCTCTGCCAACGCCATGCCAAACAGTTCGCCCATATAACGGCCCGAAACCATCTTTTCCAGGCGCTGTTCACCCGGTTTTTCCGAAGCCTTATCAAAGGCGATATCGAAGCGGTTCGGAATCAGCTTCATGAAGCCACCGGATTCCAGATTCAGAATCATCGGCGCCTCTGCACTGTCCGCATACGGCTCCAGATAGCAGGTATTGTGGCCCGTCGCATAGATAGAACCGATGTAAACGCCCGGCTGCTTGTAAGCAGCAGCCAGCAGAACCGCAACGGTATCGTTGATAACAGCCGTCGGCTGGACATTGTCGATTCCCTGACGATGCAGCGCTTCCTTCAGGAGGTCATTGACTACCTTCCCCTCAACACCGGCCGTAGCAAACTCCTTCGTCCAGATAATGAGTTTAGCATTATAAAGGTCCGTCTGCTCAGACGGGAACGAGAACGTATGACCAAGCAGGTATTTTTTCTCATGGTCGCCTTCCACAGCCTCATCCACGAGTTCTGCAATGAAGTCAAACATCTGCTCAGCCGTAGAACCAGCACCGACAAAGTCATAGACACCTTCTACGCGCAGCGGTTTTGCCACTTTTTTGACTATCTCGAACTTGCCTTTGCCCTCCAGGCGGATGCGCAGGACACGTACATTAGTGCCACCAAAATCCAGGGCCAGATACTCGCCAGTCTCCTCGCCTGTCGGAAGTCCGACATAGGATTTGAGCATGCGCAGCGAAGATTCGTCAGGGTCATCAAGTCCCTTGACCAAGTCATACCGGAAGTCCGCTGCAATTTCATGCAGCTGCTCCCCGCTTACCGTAAACTCCCGGATGATGTCGTCAAACTGATTCTTGTCGAATGCCATGATTACTGTCTCCTTTACCTCTTAAATTTATAAGTCATTGCTGATTTTCAGCAATTTCCTCCAAATATGCCCAGCGGTCCATGAGGTGTTCCAGTTCCGCCTGCAAGCGGCTCTCCTCTTTGCTGAGTTCATTGAGCTTGCCATAATTGGCTGCATTCTGCTCCATCTGAAGCTGTACAACCTTAAGCTCGCCCTCCTTGCTGGCTATAATGCCTTCAATTTCTGCATATTCTTTCTGTTCTTTAAAGGAAAGTTTCTGTTTTGATTCCGTACGCGGCGCACGGGATGATGGCTTTGCCTCGGTGGCGAGTTTCTTCGCTGCCGGCTTTTCCTCTGCCTGTGCTTCCCGCTCTGCCACCTTTTCCTTGTAGTAGGAATAACCGCCGGAATACATAGTCAGTCCGCCATCGTCTTCATAGACAAAGACTTTATCGACCAAGCGGTCAACAAAGAAACGGTCATGCGATACAAAGACAATAGCGCCACGGAAATCGTCGATAAAGTTCTCCAGCACCGCCATCGTCTCAAGATCCAAATCATTGGTCGGCTCATCGAGCAGCAACACATTCGGCTCCTCCATCAAAATCCGCAGAAGGTAGAGCCGCCGTTTTTCCCCACCGGAAAGGCGGGAAATCGGCGTCCACTGCAAATTGCCGGGGAACATAAACCGTTCCATCAGCTGAGAAGCCGATACGCGCGTGCCATCCGCCAGCGTGATATGATGGGCCGCTTCCTGGATATACTCAATCGCCCGCAGCCGTTCATCCATCTCGTCATTCCGCTGTGCAAAATAGCCAATCTTAACCGTCTGGCCAATGGTAACCGTACCACTGGTGGGCTGCAGCCGTCCCGAAAGAATATTCAGCAGGGTTGTCTTGCCCGTGCCATTGCGCCCCAGGATTCCCACCCTGTCATTGCGCAGCAGCGTATAGGAAAAATCCTTCAGGATGGTACGTCCATCCACTTCATAATGAACATTCTCCAGCTCGATAACCGTCCGCCCCAGCCGGCTGCCGGCCAAACCGATTTCGACCGTGCCCCGGTCCAGGTCGACCGTTTGATTCTTTACTTCTTCGTAGCGTTCAATGCGCGCTTTTTGCTTGGTCGAACGCGCCTGGGCGCCACGGCGAAGCCACTTGAGCTCATTGCGCAGGAAATTCTGGCGCTTCTGTTCGCTAGCCTGTTCCTGCTCAATGCGGGCTGCTTTCTGTTCCAGAAAATCGGAATAATTGCCGCTGTAAGTATAGGCCTTGCCCTTGTCCAGCTCCAGAATTTTCGTCGAAGTGTGGTCAAGGAAATAGCGGTCATGCGTAACCATCAACAAGGCGCCTTTGCGCCCCTTGAGGTATTCCTCCAGCCAGTCAATCGTTTCACTGTCCAGATGGTTTGTCGGCTCGTCCAAAAGCAAAAGATCACAAGGCTGAATCAGCGCCGTCGCTAAAGCCAGGCGCTTTTGCTGTCCACCGGATAAGGTTCCGGCCTTAGCCGTATAATCCGTGATACCGAGTTTATTCAGTACCATTTTAGCCGTGCTTTCCAGCTGCCAGCCATCCAGCTCATCAATCTTTTCCGTATACTGCATGATTTGCCGCTGCACGTCTTTGTCCTCGGGATTCCGCGCGGACTGCGCCAAGGCGAGCTCGTAGCCGCGTAAGGCCTGCATCAACGGCGTCATTCCACGAAATACTTCCATTAGAACGGTATTTTCCGGCTCAAAGACCTTATCCTGAGCCAGATATTCCACCCGCAGGCCGCGCATCGTGACCACAGAGCCTTCATCGACCGGAGTGAGTCCGGCAACGGCCTTGAGAAAAGTCGATTTTCCCGTGCCGTTCACACCGACGATTCCGACTTTGTCGCCATCATCCATGCTGAAATTAACTCCTGCAAAGAGCTGCTTTTCGCCATAACTCTTCGTGAAATTTTCTATCGTGATTATCATGCTATATACATCCTAACTTACAACATGCCCTTTTATTATAATCGTTCAAAAAGTAAAAACCTAGTACAAGAAATGTAACTTGTTACAACGAACCAAAATACGCCAAAATCGTCAGATTCAATACATAAATATACCTCTCTCCTAGCGGAGAGAGACCTATTTATACGATTTCTTCATGTTCTTCTGTCAGCTCGTTGGCCAGCTTGACCAGCACGCGGGTAATGCGCGCGCCATCAACCTCCTCGACAAAGAGCAGATTGCCGCCCGCGGCTGCCATCTGGCCGACCTGCGGTTCGCCGCCAATCTGGTCATAAAGCCAGCCGCCCACGCTGTCCACATCTTCATCCTCAATCCGGACTTCGAGAATGTCTTCGAGTTCTTCAAGCAGCATCTTGGCATCTACCGAATAGACGCGGTCGCCGCGGCTCTCGGCCGTAGGCCGCTCCTCATCGAACTCGTCCTGGATATCGCCTACGATTTCCTCAACGATATCCTCAATCGTCACCATGCCGGCAGTGCCGCCGAACTCATCCACCACAATTGCCAGCTGCGAATGGCTGCTCTGCATTGTTTTGAGCAATACGTTGACATCCATGCTCTCCGGAACCACCAAGGCCTTGCGCGAAAGCTTCCGCAGGTTCGGCTTGCGCCCTTCGACCATCACCCGCATAAGGTCTTTGACATGAAGGAAGCCGATAATATGATCCTTATCTTCCCGGCATACCGGATAACGGGTAAGCTGTTCTTCCATGATAATGTCCAGATTATCTTCAAAACTGTCTTCGAGATAAAGAACCACCATATCCGTGCGCGGCGTCATGATTTCCCGCACGTTAAGTTCCGTAAAGTCAAAGACGTTGTCCACAAAATCGGCTTCGGTGTCATCAATAAGCCCCTGCCGATGGCTTTCCTCCATCAGCAGGCGTATTTCTTCTTCGGTATGGGCATTTTCGCCCTCCGAAGCAGCTTCAAAGCCCATCTGTTTCGTCACCCAGTTGGCTACATGATTCAGCAGCCAGACAAACGGATACATGATTTTATGGAAAATCAGCATTGGAAGCGCTACCGCGAGCATTATTTTCTCCACGCTCTGTATAGCCATTGTCTTTGGCGTGAGCTCACCCATGATGATATGCCCGGCCGTGATGATAGAAAATGCCAGCACCAGGGAAATCGTATGGCCAATGCTCTCATCCATCCCGAAAAGCCGCGTAACCGGCAGGATTATCGTGGCCACGGCCGGCTCACCGACCCAGCCCAGCCCCAGCGATGCCAGCGTGATTCCGAGCTGGGTAACCGAAAGCGATGCATCCAAATGGTCTGTGAGCCGCTTGGCATAAACCGCCCGCTTGCTCCCTTCCTGAATCAGTGTCTCGAGTCTGGACGGGCGGATTTTTACACAGGCAAACTCCGCCGCCACAAAAAATCCATTCATAAAGATGAGAAAAGCAACCAGTACTAATTGCAATAGTATCGGCACAATATCCAAGGTATCGTTCCCTCCTGATTAGTTCGCACCAGGCTTCTTGTGCGAGGCCTTTTTATCATACGCCTTATACGGGCGGTTCTTCTTTTTCTTCTCAGCCTGAGGCTTTGCCTGCCCCTTAGCCTTCTTGATTGGCTTAAACGTAATTCCCAGCCGTTTTTCCAGCTGCTCGAGTTTATATGCCTCTTTGATATCGGCCAGCGTAACGACCGTTCCCTTTGCCCCGGCACGCGCCGTGCGGCCCGCACGATGCTGATAGGTCTGGGCATCATCCGGCAAATCCAGATTGAACACATAGTCAACACCTTCAATGTCGAGGCCGCGTGCCGCCAGGTCCGTAGACAGAAGCAGCTGGACTTTTCCCTTTTTGAGGTCGGCAATTGCCTTCTGACGGGCCTGCTTATTCTGATGGCCCAAAAGCGAAGCTGCCCGAATGCCATCATACTGCAAATGGGCCAGCGTCTTTTCCGCATCAAATACGCGGTTGATGAATACCAGACCGCGCTTTACGCCAAGATTCCGCGTAAGTTTGCGGACATTTTCTATTTTATCACGAAACGGAGTCATGAGATAGTAATTTTCCCTGGCCTCCCTGGCGGCCATATCTTCCTTAACGACGATGTGCTCCGGACTCTCCAGGAACTCAGCCCGGTCCATCGCCTTTTTCGGAGCTGTCGCCGAGAATAAGATAACCTGACGGTCCTTAGGCAAAAGTTTTACAGTCTCCACCGTATTGTCAAGGTTCTGGTCATCGAGCAAGCGGTCAAATTCATCGAGCACCAGCAGTTTTACCTGCTGCAGTTTGAGCTTGCCTTTGCGGGAAAGCTCGATAATACGTCCAGCCGAACCGACAATGAGCTGCGGCTTCTCTTTGAGTTTATCGATTTGACGCGCGATATTCGCCCCGCCGATAATCCCCTGCACCTTAATACCAAGACCTGCCTGCTGGCTAAGTTCCCTGGCCACATTGGCAATCTGCATGGCCAGCTCGTAAGTCGGTGCCAGAATGAGCACCTGTGCCTGACGAATTTCCGGGTCAATCTGCTGCAATGCGGGCAGCAGATATGCCAGCGTCTTTCCCGTGCCAGTCGGTGCCTGCCCCACCAGATTCTGGCCGGCCAGCACTTTGCCGATGGTCTTTTCCTGTATCTCCGTCGGCTTATTGAGGCCCTGTTTAGCCAGCACTTCACAAAGTGATTCCGTTATTCCTAAATCTGCAAAAGTTGTCATAGTCTCTCCTTACTTGTTATGACAGCAGCGGTTTATCATGGCTGTCATCAAATGTTGCCGTACAACGGGGATAGTTGCTGCACCCCCAAAAGACTCCGTTCTTGCCGCGAATCTGCCTGAGATGTCCCTCCCGGCAGCGCGGACAGAGGTATTTGTCCTTATCCGCCTTTTTGCTTGCCGCGCTTTCATTTTCTTTCATGTGTTCCAGCGGACTTGCCGAGTACTTCGGCTTATTATTCCAATCCTGCCAGTCGCTTTTCCGAGGCTTTGCGGCCTGATAACTTTGCATATCCGCCGCCATCTGCGCTTCGTAATCAGCCGGCGAAAACAGGCTGTTGAGTTCATCCATATCCTGGCTGGACGGAGCACTGTATTCCTGCGCCGCATAAGACACCACCGGCTGCGGGGAATACGCCCGTCCCGGGCGCACTGCCGGATGATTCCCGGACGCACTTTCCTGCCGGGCCAGTGCCGACGCCGAAATCGTCGTTGGCGCCATGTGACGCGGGCTGCGGGTAAGACGCATCCTGGCATCTTCCATATCGGGCTTGCCCTCTTTGTCATTACAGGTCATGCGGCACTTGGGGTAGTTGGAACAGCCCCAGAAAATGCCATTTTTCCCCTTGCGCTGCAAGAGGACACCCTGATGACAGGACGGACAGATATTTTCGCCCGTGACTTCCATCTTCACGGCGCCCGCTTTCTCACAAAGGCGGGTTGTAAAGTCAATCTGCCCCTTGAGGAACTCCTCGAGTGAACCATCGCCCTCCGACATGGAATGAAGCTTATCCTCCCAAATTGCCGTAGAATCCGGATAAGTCATTTCATCGGGCAAGGCATCCACCAGCAAATAGGCCGCCGGAGTCGGGCTCAAATATTTCTTCTTGCCCTTGGCCGTCATGAACTTGCGCTTGATGAGGTCATCGATAATCGTCGCCCGCGTAGCCTCGGTGCCAATGCCATAAACATCTTTCAATTGCTTCTTGGCTTCCGGATTTTTGACGTATTTATGGATTTCCTTCATGCCGGCCAGCAGCGTCGATGGCGTGAACCGCACCGGCGGCTTCGTTGCCCGCTGGGTAATGTCCCCGGCGGACCAATTCACGCCATCCTTTTTCTTCATCGCCGGCAGCGTCCTGCTCTCATCTTCCTCTTCTTTGCTGTCGTCCTCTTCTTCCACCTTTTTCCGCTTGGACTGATACATGATTTTCCAGCCTAAATCGCGCTCCGTGCGGCCGCTGGCCGTGAAGAGCTCTTCCTTATAGGTGACCTCTACCTTCGTCTGGTCATAGACATGAACCGGATAGAACTGCGCGATATACCCGCGCGCAATCAGATGGTAGAGATTTCGCTCTTCTTCTGTCATCGTCAGGACATTGGCCTTCACCGTTGTCGGTATGATGGCATGATGCGCGGAAATCTTTTTATCGTTCCACGCGCGGCTCTTTGTCTTGACATCAGCCTTTGGTGCCCACTCTGCCACCTCAGCGTCGCCAGCCTCCGCCAGATTGCGCAGGATTACTCCGGCGTCGCCGAACTGGTTAGTCGGCAGATACTCACAATCCGAACGCGGATACGTCGTGAGTTTTTTCTCGTAAAGCTTCTGGGCCGTATCCAGTACCAGCTGCGGCGCATAGCCATACATCCTGCCGGCCAGCACCTGCAGTGTCGACAAAGAAAACGGCAGGGGCTGCGGTTCCTGCTTCTTGGTTTTCTGATAGGCCGATATCACACCATCGAGGGGAGCCTTGCCAAATGCGGCCAGTTTCTCTTCCGCGATCTGCTTATCCACCAGCCGGTTTTCGCTGTCCAGCCCCGCCATGGTATCCTTGGGTTTCCACTGGGCCTGAAAGCTCCCATTCTCATGGGTAAAGGTACCCTTGATGGTATAGTAGTCCACCGGCTTAAAATTTTCAATCTCTCGTTCCCGGCGCACCACCAGCGACAGTGTCGGGGTCTTGACCCGTCCGATGGGAAGTACCAGCTTATCGTGGCCAGCCCGCCGGGCAGCTAACGTATACGCCCGAGAAAGATTCATGCCAATCAGCCAGTCAGCCCGTGCTCTGGCCAAGGCCGATTTTTTCAGATTGACGAAATCCTTATTTTCGCGCAGACTGCTATTGGCCTTTTTGATGCTCTTCTCATCGAGCGCATTTAGCAAAATTCGCTTTACCGGTTTGGTCATGCCGATATAGTCGAGCACCTCATCCACCAGCAGCTGGCCCTCACGGTCCGGGTCACCGCCATGAACGATTTCATCCGCTTTTTCAATCAGCGATTTGACGATGGCAAACTGCTTCTCACAATCATTGGCCACGAATAATTTCCACTTATCCGGAATTATCGGCAAATCTTCTGCCCGCCACCGTTTGAAACGCGGATCGTATTCATCCGGTTCCGCCTGGCGCAGGATATGGCCAAACAACCAGGTAACAATCCCTTCCCCCGTCTCCAGATAACCATCATGACGAATCACCGGGCCGGCCAGACACTTTGCCAGTTCACGCCCAACACTCGGTTTCTCGGCAATATATAAACGCAATGTAACAGTCTCCTCTTCTAACACTATCCCACGATATAAGCAAGCAGGCAGTAGGCTCCATAGACGAACAAGCCTACCCACAATAAGATAAACAGCGAAGCGCCAATCATCAGCAGCGGCATATAGCGGGCAATGCGCTCTGCCTTCATCTCGGCCTCCCGCCGCACATGCGAGGGCAGCATATTCGTAAGACCGCATACCGCCGCCGGAACGATAACCATATCATCCAATATCCCCGCCAAAGGAACGGTATCGGGAATAATATCTATCGGACTCACCAGATAAACAACCGCGAGCCCCAGCATGGCCTTGATGCGCCGTGGCGTATCCCGATGACGCAGTGCGGTCAGCAATACAATCAAATCATAGCGGAACAATTTCAAAAAACTTAAGAATCTGCGCATCTTCATCCTCCTCGCAGCGGTCATTTCTTCCCTATATAATATAGCCCCATTGTATCATTTATGCCTGCTGATGAAAAGAACCAATGGCTCCGCAGACAAAAACGCCGTTGAGCAGTCTGCTAAAAGACCGCCCGACGGCGTTTTTCCAACGTATTTTATATGGATACAGACGTCCGGATTTGCTGGCCCTCCACAGCCTTCCATTCGGAACCATCGGTATACGTGATGGACACAAGTTCCACTTCATATTTGCCAATATCAGATTGAGGATTAACCCGCCAGCCTTTCCGCGAATCGGTATACTGCCCTGGCAGGATATTCTGATTGTATTCATATAACTCACTGGCCGCACTCGAACGCTTTCTGTTTTCCGGTATGAGCTGTCCTCTTTTATCATACTTGTAGACATTTACCCGGTAGTTGGCAATAGTCCGCTGTGGGTCAGTGTTCTTCAGTTTCAAGCAAAGATACTTAAAACGTAAATCATCTTCTTCAAAGGTGAGCCCCTCAATGGCTGCCTGCGGCGCATTTTCCGCTATTTTCTGCGGATCGACTCCTGTCTTTGGCAAAGCCTCAAATTTCAGACTGTCCAACACTTCCTGCGGCTGTTCTTTTCCCTGTTTGGTGCTAAACGCAATCGCCCAAAGCTCCTTGTTTTCGACCAGGGTAATATAAACCGTGCAATGATACTTTTCCGAACACTCGTTGTAGTCAAAGTCAATTTTTCTGGCAGCTTTGCCATCTAATGTTGTCTGTTCAGTAGTCCAGTTCGCTACATCGAAATGCATCCCCTTGAGCATCGACTCAGATTCTTTTACTTCACTATCGAAATTTATCCAGTAATTCTTATCCGGATCATAATACCCAGTTTCTATCGTGATATTCGTATCTCCGGCCTTGCCTGTCCAAGATTTTGTTTCCATACCATTGGATGCCAGTATACTCGTATGTTCATTTTCTGATCCCTTAGGAAACTTAACGTGCACCGTCGCATACTGACCGGTCAAAGTGGTATCTTCCAAGGATGTTTTTCCCATTCCATCTAAGGTCACCACACCGGCACATCCCGATAATATAACGCACAAACATAACATGGCCAATAAAACTATACTGCTTTTCTTTCTCATACTATATCGTCCCTCCCTATCGCTGCTCTTTGCCACAGCAAAGCAAATTTATTGTAATAGCTGCTTGTTACAGGACAATTACATCGAGATGAAAATCTGCTGATATTCCCCTCCACCGTTACATGACTATACTATTTTTTTATATATGTTGACTTTATTATGCTGCCTTGTTATAATTTATTTACAATTTTACAGTTAATAATTATTCTCTATAAACGGCAGGAGGAATACCGATATGGCAAAAAAATCTTTCCCACTGAATAAAGAACAACTCCAGGAAATTGTCAAAAAATATCCAACGCCATTTCATATCTATGACGAACACGCCATCCGTGAAAATATCCGCGCACTGCAAAAGGCGTTTGCCTGGGCTCCCTCCTTCCGCGAGCAGTTTGCCGTCAAGGCACTGCCAAATCCGCGCATCGTGCAACTTCTCCACGAAGAAGGAGCCGGCACCGACTGCAGCAGCCTCGCGGAGCTTTTGCTCTCCGATATTGCCGGCGTCAAGGGGGAGGAAATACTCTTAACCTCGAACGACACCCCGGCCGATGAATTCCAAAAGGCTATCGAACTCGGTGCCATCATCAACCTCGATGACATCTCCCATATCGAATACCTAGAGAAAAACGCCGGACTTCCAAATATCATCTGCTTCCGCTACAACCCAGGCGACCTTATCGAAGGCAACGACATCATCGGCAAGCCGACCGAGGCCAAATACGGCCTGACCCGTGAGCAGCTCTTTGAAGCCTATAAGATTGCCAAAGAAAAAGGCATCAAGCGCTTTGGCCTTCACACCATGGTTGCTTCCAACGAACGCCGCACCGAAGCCTTCCTGTTCACGGCGAAACTGATGTTTACACTGGCCGTCGAACTCAAGGAAAAACTCGGGATCGAAGTCGAATTCGTCAATCTTGGCGGCGGCTTCGGAATCCCTTACCTGCCGGAGCAGGAACCGCTGAATCTTATGGAAATCGGCGAAGGCATCCATAAGCTCTACGACGAGATGATGGTTCCCGCCGGCCTCAATAAAACCGGCATCATGACCGAGAGCGGCCGCGCCATGACCGGTCCTGCCGGCTGGCTTGTCTCCACAGTTCTTCACGAAAAGAAAACCTACAAGGACTACATTGGCCTTGATTCCTGCATGGCTAACCTCATGCGCCCGGCACTCTACGGTGCCTATCACCACATCACGATTGCCGGTAAAGAAAATGATCCCTGTGACCATCTCTACGATATCACGGGTTCCCTCTGCGAAAACAACGACAAATTCGCCATCGACCGCAAACTGCCGAAAATCGATATCGGCGATCTGGTCATCATTCACGACACCGGCGCCCACGGCAGTGCCATGGGCTTCAACTACAACGGCAAACTTTGGTGTGCCGAGCTGCTGCTCCGCGAGGACGGCAGCATCGAACTCATCCGCCGCGCACAAACCATCGATGATTATTTTGCCACGCTCAAATATCCGGGCTCGCTGGTAAAATAAATACGCCAGGAAAACAACCGCACGCAAAAACAGCCTCAAGGTCTAATGCCTTGAGGCTGTTTTGCTATTTATTTTTTGGGGGTAGTTCCATATTACCAGCAATCAGTTTTTATAATCCGGCTTTCTCGCGGATATATTTACGCGCCTTCTGCGCATATTCCAACGGGTTGGCCTTGGCAGGGTCCTGCTCGGCTTCGACAATATACCAGCCATCAAAATCGCTCTTATTCACGTAATCGAATATGGGTTCAAAATCCACATCCCCATCCCCGGGAACGGTAAACATACCGGCACGTACACCATCGAGGAAACTCATCTTCTCGTCAATTACCCGCTGGCGTACATCCATGCGAACATCCTTCAGATGAATGTGACGGATACGGGACATATACTTTTTCAAAATCCCCAGGTAGTCCTCCCCCGAGCAGACCAGATGGCCCGTATCATAGAGCAGCCAGACATAATCCGGGTTGGTATTTTCCATCAGGCGGTCAATTTCGGCCTCGGTCTGAACTCCAGTGCCCATGTGGTGATGATAAGTCATCGTCATCCCCATATCCTTGGCTACTTTTCCCAGTTTATCCAGGCCTTCCGTCAAAAGTTTCCACTGCTCGGCCGTATTTTCCGGCTTGCCAGCAAAGACCGGCACATCCAGTTTGCCCTGAACACTGTTACCCTGCTCCGCTACATTGCAGAACTTCGCACCCATGCTTTTCAAGAACGAGCAATGCGCAATAAAATCTTTTTCGACCTGCTCATACGGCTGCGTCAGCAGGAAGGAGCTGAACCAGGCACTGGCAATCTCCATGCCGCGCAGTGCTAAAGCCTTTTTCAGTACAGCCGTATCCCTTGGGTAACGGCCGCCCACCTCGCAGCCTGTGAACCCTGCCAGCGCCATTTCACTGACGCACTGCTCGAAGGTATTTTCCTTCCCTAAATCCGGCATATCATCATTCGTCCAAGCAATAGGCGCAATACCAAGTTTAATCGTTGCCATGCTGCATACTTCCTTTCCTCACGAATCAAAGGCCATACTGGCTACGGATTTCTTCAATGCGTACCGGGCGGTGTTCAGCCACAGACTTCTTGGCAGCCAAACCAATCAGCACGGGTTCCAAACCATCTTTGGCATTGACTTCCGTCTCGGTGTCATTGACAATGGCTTCAACGAAGCTGTCCACTTCTTTTGCATAGGCCATCATATAACGTTCCAGGAAGAAGAACATCGGTTTTTCTGCTACTACGCCATCTTTGCCGCTGAATACCGCATTGGAATCCGAATCGTTGCTGATAGCAATGCAGCCCTGGTCGCCAAAGACCTCAGCTCGCTGGTCATAGCCATAGCAGGCTGCACGGCAGTTATCGATGACAGCCGTTGCACCATTGTCGAGTTTTAACGTGATAACAGCGGTATCAATGTCTCCGGCTTTGCCGATTTCCGGGTCTACCGTAACCGAGCCAGCTGCATAAACCTCTTCTACCTCAGCGCCGGACAAATAACGAACCATATCAAAATCATGAATCGTCATATCGAGGAAAATTCCACCGGATACTTTTACATAATCAATCGAAGGCGGCTCCGGGTCACGCGACGTAATTTTGATAATCTGCTGTTTGCCTACGCGGCCATCCTTGACAGCCTGGCGTACTGCCTGGAAATTGTGGTCAAAGCGGCGATTAAATCCAACCTGATATTTTTTGCCAGTTTCTTTTACGACTGCCAGGACTTCCTTGATTTTCTCTACATCATGGTCAATCGGTTTTTCGCAGAATACATGCTTGCCAGCGCGCAAAGCCTCGATGGAGAGCGGCGAATGCTGGTCCGTAGAGGCGCAAATCAGCACAGCTTCAATTTCCGGGTCATTGAGGATTTCATGATAATCCTTAGTCGTTTTTTCGACGCCCAAAGATTTCGCCCATGCTTCCGTCTTTTCATTCATAAACGGGTCAGCAATCGTTTTGATTTCTGCATGTTTCACAAATTTCGAAATGCTTTCCCCATGAACATGTCCGATACGGCCTGCACCAATAATACCTACTTTAATCATTACTCTCTCCGCCTTTCGCTCAAATATTTGAAGAACTTATGGTTACCTTGTTTGTTCTTCTTGATTAACTTTATCTTTATTATAGCACCGGTTTATCAATTGATTCTGCGGTATTTTGGCATATTTGCATCATTTGCACGCTTATTTATCCGTTTTATCCCCAATTTTACCATCATACACTATAAAATCTTGTTATCAGACCGCCAAACAGAAAAAAGTGCTGACAACTGCCCTTTTTTCAGTATAAAATAGTAACAGTTATCCAACATAACAAGGGGGTTGAAGATATATGCTGCAATACTTCATGGACAATCACTTCCACTCCGCCTTCCAACGGGGACACTGGCCCCAATTGGAATATATCTGCAACGTAGATGCCGAATCTTCCCGCATGCCGCGCAGCATGCACGAACACCAGCACATCACCGAAATCGTGCTGGTCTATGATGGCGCAGGTATTTTCATGATTGACGGCAACCGCTATACCGCCAAAACCGGCGACCTCATTTTCTACAACAGCAAATCCATCCACGATGAATTTGGCGGCAACGGCAGTGAGCTCTATACCTACTGCATCGGGCTCAGCAATCTGCGCCTCGATAAACTGCCGCCAGGAAAAATCATTGCCCCAGACCTTTCGCCGGTTTTATCCTGCGGCGATGATTACCCAATCATACTTGATTTATTCCAAAGCATCGAGCGGGAAAGCCGCCTGCCGCAGGGTGCAGAAACCGCGGCCTTCCTCTCCTACGCCCTGCTCACCAAGATTTGCCAGCTCATCCAAACGCATAGTTCTCCCAAGGAAGAGCCAAAAACCTCCCCAGCCACCCTGGCCCGGGAGTACATTGACAGGCACTACAAGGAAAATATCAAACTCGCCGACATCGCCAAATCCGTCCATGCCAACACGTATTACATCTCCCATCTATTCCGTTCCGAAATCGGGCTCTCACCGATGAAATATGTCATCCTGCGCCGCATGGGGGAAGCCCAGAACCTGCTGATTAACACACAGCTGACCATTACGGAAATCGCCACCCGCGTCGGCTATAACAACTCAAACTACTTCCAAAACGCTTTCAAAACAGCTACTGGAATAACACCTGGCGATTACCGGTCCACCTGGACCAAGTAACCGCAATAGCAAAGGCCCTGCCGGGAATCCCCGGCAGGGCCTTTGCTATTGCGGTCATTTCTTGGCCTGACGCATTTCCACATAACTCTGGATGAGGTCTGCTGCCTCTTCCAGCGAAATCCTGCTCGTGTTGATCATCATGTCATAATTTTGCGGGTCGCCCCACTTGCGGCCAGTATAATACGCGTAGTAATTGCGGCGCTGTTCATCCACCGCATCGAGCTCTTTTACCGTCTTCTCATCATACTCGCTCTTTGCCCGTTCCGCGCGGAACGCATCATCAGCATAGATGAAGAAAGAGTAATGTTCCGGGCAGTCCTTCAGGACGAAATCCGCACAGCGCCCCAGGAAAACCGCCCCCTCGCCGCGCTTGGCAATCGCCAGGATGGCCTTGGCCTGCTCGAGGTAACGGCGGTTGTAATCCGCCACCCGGCCAAATCCTCCCTGCTGGAAATACGGCTTGCTGGTTTCCGGGGAAGCATACGAGGACGCTACAATGCTCTCGATGTCGGCACCATGCCCCATTTCCTCCGCCGCCATGCTGACAATCTTTCGGTCATAGCGGCGCACGCCCATGCGCTTAGCTAGGATTTCCGACACCTCCCGGCCACCGCTGCCATATTGGCGGGTAATCGTTATAAGTGTATTCTCTTTCATCATAGACTCCTTTTTACATCTGGCCTAAAGCTTCACGATGTACCAGTTCCTGCATGATAGCCGGATATTCCTTATCCAGTTTGTAGTTCACCAGTACGACAATCAGAACGCCCCAGACAACCAATGGTGCATACATATAGATACTCATAATCATGCTGATAACAGCCGGCGTCTGCGCGACGGAACCCGTAGCCGTTGCCACATAACCAGCATACGAGAGCAGTCCCGTCAGGATAGCGCTGGTAAGACCCGTACCAACCTTGGTACCAACCGAGCCGCCCGAGAACACCAGCCCCTCCTGGCGAAGATGGCTCTTCCACTGGCCATACTCAACGGCATCACCAAGGAAGCCAAAGATAACCGACTGAATCGGTGCAAAACCAATGCCGCGGATGACACAGCTGAACACCAGCATGTTGAAATCTTCCGGATTGAGCAGGAAAATCAGATGGCCGACCAGGCAAATCAGAACGCCGCCAAGGCTCATGTTACGCTTGCCGAAACGCTGCAAAAGCTTCGGGCTGAACAGAGCCATGACGCCAATAGTCACCAGCGTCTCCAAGAGATACAACCCACTGTAGAGGGAATCGTTATTGAAGATATACTTGCAATAATATGGCAGGATAGTACCCGTGACCGTAAAGATGACGTTCTGCATCATCCAGATGGTCATGCCGGCCCAGAAATACTTGTTCACAGCCAGACCTTTCAAAGCCCGTTTTACCGGAACCTTTTCATCAGCCTTCTCACGGGCTTCGATAACAACAGTTTCCTCACAGTTGCGGAAGCAGAAAATAAGAAGTGCCAAACCAACCACAGCCCAAAGGCTCATTACCTCAACCCAGGCCATCTGGCTGTCACCAAAGACCTTTACCAGCGGAAGCGTAGCCGAAACCGAAAGGATGCGGCCCCAGGGAGAGAGGCACATACGCGTGATGGAAAGCATATCACGCTCCTTGGAAAGTCTGGTCATCATCGCCGACAGGCTGCCATAAGGAAGATTCAATGCCGTATAACAGAAAGTAGTGCAGAAATTATACGTTACAAAGATATACGCAAATTGCAAAGCTGACGTAGTTTGCGGTACCGTATAAATCAGAATGATTGACACCGCAAACGGTATACTCATCCAAAGAATCCAAGGACGGGATTTGCCCCATTTGGAATGAGTCTTTTCCACCAGGAATCCCATAACAACATCGGAGAAACCATCAAAGCAGCGTGACAGCAGCATGACCAGACCAACAATAGCCGGATCAATACCCGCATAATCCGTATAGAAGAATGTTAAGATACCCATGGCACCCCAGACAACATTCTGGGCTGTATCGCCTAATCCGTAAGCAATCCTGGTTTTCCAGGAAAGCTGTGCGTTTTCTGTACTCATCGTTATCACTCCTCATGTTCATTCAAGAAATCCTCAGGAACTGTTTGAATCTTGTGATGTTTTGGCGCCTTTTGTACATCTGTTGATTATATTATATCTATTTCTTTGCTATTATTTCTATAGAAAATTGTTTTTTTCGCGAATAACCCATATAAAATAAATATCTAGACCACGAAAAAAGCGAAGTAATTCGGACAAAATTACCAATTATCCCCGTTATACTATAAAATATTGCGCTTACACAAATTCATGGATTTTCATTCCGTTCCTAACCTCCTCTGAACAAACAAAAACAGGCAGCTCCCTACAGAACTGCCTGTTCAACTACTCGATCAATATTTCCTTGCTGCATCGTAATGCGGTTTCATGACTTTTTCGTAACACTCGTTGACTTTCTCGTTTTCCGAAACCTGGGCCACCCCTACGCGCCACCAATCGCCATAACCATGGACCATGGTCTTGGGCAGGACTTTTACATCGATAAGGGTTGAAACGGTCTGTTTCTTGGCGTCCTCAATGGCAGCTTTCAATTCTTCGATGGTGTGAACAGTATACGCCACGCAGCCATAGGAACGGGCATTCATCGCAAAGTCCACCGGCACAAAGCTGCCATCCAGCTGACCGGTCTTGGCATTGCGGCGACGGAATTCCGTGCCATAACTGCCCTGGCCATGTCCTACTTCCAGATTGTTGATGCAGCCGCCGCTCATGTTATCGAAGAGAATCACGTTGATTTTCTTGCCTTCGGCAATCGAGGCCGGGAGCTCCGAATGAAGCATCATATACGCATAGTCACCGACCAGAGCATATACTTCGCGTTCCGGTTCAGCCATCTTGACGCCCAGAGCAGCATTTACCTCATAGCCCATGCAGGAAAAACCGTATTCTACATGATAGCTGCCCACGGACTTAGCCCGCCATGCCCGCTGCAAATCCCCCGGCAGGCTTCCGGATGCACCTACGATGATGGCATCTTTGTCGATGCACTCGTTTACCGTGCCCAGCACCGTGGTCTGCGGCAGGCTGCATCCCGTCAATTCGATAAACTCTTTGGCAGCAGCCTTGAAATCAAAATCATCGTTGACTTCCGGTACAAAATCCTCGCCGGTATATTCGATATGGTAAAGACGGTCTACCTCTTTGTCATAGGCTTCCTTGGCAGCCTTTACCTCAGCCTCGTATTCCTTGGACACATGATAGCCCGTAGCCGAAAGTGCTTCATCGAGCATCTCCAAAGCCGCCCCAGCATCACCAACGACCTGCAGGCCATCCATCTTGTACGCGTGGAATTTGCTGACGTTGATGTTCAAATACTCCACCTCGGGATTCTGATAAATCCACTTCGAGGAAGTCGTAAAATCCGTATAACGGGTACCAATGCCGATAACGAGGTCCGCATCTGCCGCAATCGTATTAGCGCCCAGGCCGCCCGTTTCGCCCAGGCCGCCCAGATTCAGCGGATGTTCCCAAGTGATCGTTCCCTTGCCGGCCTGCGTCTCGCCAAAGGCAATGCCGTATTTCTCGGCAAATTTGCGGAAGGTATCTTCCGCCTCGGAATACTTCACGCCGCCGCCAAAAATCATAATCGGTTTTTTCTTGCGGCGAATGAGTTCCACCGCCTCGCGAATTGCCCGCTCCGAAGGCTTTACTCTATCAATATGGTGTACTCTCTTCTGGAAGAAATACTCCGGATAATCCCAGGCCTCGCCCTCTACATCCTGCGGCAAGGCAATGCAGACCGCACCGGTATCTGCCGGGTCAGTCAAAACTCTCATGGCATTGATGCAGGCCGTCATGAGAATTTCCGGACGGGTTACGCGGTCCCAATATTTGCAGACCGCCTTAAACGCATCATTGGTCGTGACGCTCAGGCTGTTCGGCTGCTCCATCTGCTGCAGCACCGGGTCCGGCTGGCGGTCAGCATAGGTATCACCGGGCAGGAACAACACCGGAATGCAGTTAGCTGTAGCGGTTGCTGCTGCCGTCACCATATTGGCTGCGCCAGGGCCTACTGAAGACGTGCAGGCATAAATCTGTTTCCGGCGCTTCTGTTTGGCGTACCCCATAGCGGCATGCGCCATGCCCTGCTCATTGCGGCCCATGTGCATGACCAGATGTCCCGGGTCCTGCTCCAAAGCCTGCCCCAGACCAACTACATTGCCATGGCCGAAGATGCCAAAGATGCCGGCAAACATCGGATTTTCTTTTCCATCAAATTCAACATACTGATTATTAAGGAACTTCACCAAAGCCTGTGCCACAGTGAGTCTGATTGTCTTAGCCATATCCAAGCCCTCCTTAGAAGTTATCGATTGGGTTCCCAAATCTGGGCCTCAGGGTCCAGCAGCCAGGTGTGCTCTGGCAAATCCGTCCGCGTCTTCTTCCACGGATTATCCGGCAGATGGCGAATCATCCAGCTGTACCACATGGCATACCCCGGTGCCGTAACCTGCGGATGCATGAGGCCGCCGGAAAGCTCCGACCAGCTGTTATGGGTAATCTTGAACGCATCATCGCCAATAAAGCAAGCTCCAAATCCCTGCGGTTTGTCGAATTTATACGTATAAACTTCCGGCTGGGGATGATTGTGCGGGATGTAACCCGACCAGCGGCCGGGGCTGTTGATTACCTCACCATTTACCATATTGGAATACGGCGCATTGTCATAGTCAAAGATGGTGCGCACCGTGCGCTCGGCCGTGCCCTTCCACATGCCCTTGCCAAATACATCGGCCTGCACATCTTCCGGCCGGTAAAATACCGGCGCAAAGTTACGGTCGTTTAAGGTCTGCTGCACTAAGACTTCCGAAGCTTCCAGTGCATTGATTGTCACTTCCACACCACAAGGCACATGGAGACAGTAGGGATTTTCGTCAAACAGGGAATGACGCTCCATAATTTCCTGCTTGCCCTGCCAGGCCACTTCTACCTTGCCCGTGAGGATGACAAACGCCGTCTCCTGAACCCTGTCCAGGAAATTCACGCATTCCCCTTCCGTCATTACCTGATAGCCAATATCCATCATCATGTCACTGCCACGGGTAGTCATGGCATTATAGCCAGATTTAAGTTCCGTTCCCAATCTGCCGAATCTCATAATTTAGCCTCCCAGTCAAGTTCCGTAATAACTTTTTCCTCTTTATGCTCCTGCATAAAGGCTTCGATCTGTTCTGCTGTCTGCATCGCATTGGAGCAGCTGTGGCTGGCTACTACCATCGCGGCATGGGCCGTCGCATGCTGCAGGGAATCCGGAACGCTCCAGCCTTCCAACAGTCCATAGATGAAGGCACTAGCATAGGCATCCCCGCCGCCAAAGGACTTCAGAAGCTTAATGTGATACGATTCCACTTTGTAGGCATGCTTATCAGCCGTATAGCCAATCGACCCCTTCTTGCCATGCTTGATGATGACAATCTTTGCACCGTTTTCGATATACTTTTCGGCAATCTCATGGTCCGGCACATCATTTGCCAGCACCGGCAGGCCTTCAATGAGGTCAATCTCATCCCGGGAACCGATGATGACATCCGCAAAGCGGGCCACCAGCGAGTAGTACACGCAGATGTCCTTATCCGACCGCCAGCTGTAAGGACGATAATCCGCATCAAATATAACCTTGGTGCCATGTTTTTTTGCATACTGCAAAGCCAGCAGGCAGGCCTCACGGGACGGGCTCTTGGAAAGCGCCACCCCGGAAATCAAGAGAATCTTAGAACCAGCGATATACTCCTCGTCGATATCCTCTGGCGCAATCTCCAAATCAGCGACCCGGTCACGGTACATGAGAATACTGCTTTCCGTCGGGCTCTTGATTTCCGTAAAGGTCAGCCCGATGCGTTCGCCATTTTTTGCCCGCACCATCTGCGACGTATCAATCCCCCGGCTTTCGAAATAATTCAGCACGAAATCGCCAAACTGGTCATCGGATACACAGCCGATGAAACCGACCTTTTTCCCCAGACGGTTCACACCTACGGCAATATTTCCCGGCGACCCGCCCAGATACATGGAAAAGGTCTCCACCTTATCCAGTGTACGGTTTATCTCATTGGGATTAAAATCCAGTGTCACGCGTCCAATCAAAACAATATCCCGTTCTTTTTTCTGGTCAAATTCTATCAGTGCCATATCGATACACCCTCCAAGGAATTCTTTTCAATCTCTTCCTGCGGCCTTTACCAACAGCCCCAAGAACACGGCTGCGAGCAATCCGCAAATACCAACGATGAAACATGCTGCTTCTTCAATTATATAACGCAGCCTTGCCCTCAAGTCCAAAAATTTCCATGTGTTTCTTAACATTTTCGTAAGTCCCCACACAAATGGCATCACTGAAGTCAAAATAGCTTGCGTCAGGCTTTGCCTTGTGCACGGCTTTTATCTCAGCCGCGGAATTATCATAGGATGCCGTCGCAATATTTATCTTGGTAATGCCATTTTCCAGACAATGCCTGAAATCCTCGCGTGTCAGGCCCGTTCCGCCATGGAGCACCAGCGGGACAGCCAGCGCTTCATGAATCTCTTTTAGCCGGTCAATCCGCAAATGGGGCGTTTCCTTATAATTGCCGTGAGCCGTACCAATGGCTACTGCCAGCGCATCCACCTTCGTTTCCTCCGCAAAACGCTTGGCTTCTGCCACTGAGGTCACCTTGATATCCGCCGACGCCATATCCCCCTCAGCACCGCCAATACTGCCGATTTCGCCTTCTACGGACGCGCCGAACTTTTCCGCTATCGTCACGACTTCCCGGGTCTTTTCAATATTTTCCGCCAGCGGGAAATGCGAACCGTCAAACATGACGGACGTAAAGCCAAGGCTCAGGGCCAGGCGAACCGTTTCCAACGTGCGCCCATGGTCCAGATGAACCGCCGTAGGCATGCTGCATTTTCTCGCAGCAGCTATCATCACCGGCCCCAAAAGCTCTAACGGCGAATAACGCAAGCGTCCCTCGGCAATCTGTAAAATCAGCGGGGCCTTGAGTTCCTCTGCAGCTTTGATAGCCCCCATTGCCATCTCCATATCTGAAACATTGAAAGCCCCCACCGCAAAACCGGCATCCGATTTAGCCAGCAGCTCCTTCATATTTACCAGCGGCATAGTGTCTGCCTCCCCTCAATATTTCAAAATAACTTCTTGTAGATTTCAATCAACTCTGCTTTGGCAGGCACCCGCATCGTATTCTGTGGACTGCCGCTCTCCAATGCATCATCAGCCATCTTATCGAGCTGAGCGAAGAAGTCTTCCTTTTTCACGCCCAAATCCGCCAATTTTGGAATACCAACGGCTTCGCAGAAACGCGTAACTTCTTTGACAAACGCCTTAGCAGCGTCCATGGCCGGCGTATCCTCACCAGCTACTCCCATAATCCGGGCAATGTCAGCAAAGCGCTCCGTATTTTCCTCAATGGCAAACTCCATGCAGGCCGGCAGCAAAATCGCATTGGATACACCATGCGCGATATGGAACAGGGCACCAATTGGACGGCTCATCCCATGAACAATCGTGACCGATGCATTATTGAAAGCAATGCCTGCTTCCAATGCGGCTAAGCTCATGGCGAAACGGGCCTTTACATTATTCCCATCTGCATAACAGAGCGGAAGATTCTGGTGAATCTTAGCAATAGCCGAAAGGGCAAAGGTGTCTGTCAGCGGCTGTGCCTTGCGCGACGTGTACGCCTCAATAGCATGACACAACGCATCAATTCCCGTTGCCGCCGTGACTTTCGGCGGTGCCGTCATCGTAAACGTCGGATCGACAACCGCCAGTGCCGGAATGATGGATGGCCCGCCCAGCAGCATTTTTACATTGTTCTCCGTATCGGAAATGATGGTGTTCTTCGTTACCTCACTTCCCGTACCAGCCGTAGTCGGAATGGCCACCAGGTACGGAACTTCCATATCGATATTTTTATGCATGAATTCACTAATTTTCGTTCCTGCCGGCACCGTCGACATAAAGCCGATGGCTTTGGCCGTATCCATCGGGCTGCCACCGCCCAGCGCAATGATGAAATCGCAGCCTTCCTGCTGATATACGCTAAGGCCAGCCTCCACAATTTTGTCCGTGGGTTCACTGTTGGCTCCATCAAAGATTACATAAGAAAGACCCGCTTTCTTCAGTGCATCTTCCACTTTGGCCACATTGCCAAACTTAACCATAAATTGGTCCGTTACAATCAGAGCCTTCTGCCCTTTACCTTCAATATGTTTTCCCAATTCAGCAATAACATTTTCACCAGAAATAATCTTGGCAGGAACCATAAACGTGTAACCCATGACAACGCATCTCCTTCGTTTGCTATTTGTAAACATTTGGTAACTTCTTGGTAACTTTATGGTTATAATTTACACCTGTACAATCACTTTGTCAATATTATTTCGGCAAAAATCATCATTTTTTGTCATTTTTCAACTCATTATTATAAAAACGGCGTCAAAACAAGATTAATTCTAATATCTCTTGCCTTATGCTAAGATTGGAAGTATAATATATCCATAAAATATACCCAAAACTTCACAAACACATTAACATAAATACAAGAGGTGGATATTATGAAAATTGACCGTATTCAACAAATCCATGAGCTCTTGAAGCGCAATCACAGCGTCTCCCTCAATGACCTCTGCGACAACTTCGGAGTCTCCAAAAACACCATCCGCCGGGATGTTGCCGAACTGGAAGCCAGTGGCATCGTCAAGAAAGTCTACGGGGGCATCGTGCTGGCCGACGAAGAAACCGGCGCACCGGAACCCTTCGCCTACCGCGAAGGACGAAATGTCGATGCCAAGAAATTGGTAGCCGAAGCCGCCGCCGCCCAGGTACAGGACGGCGATGTCATCTACATCGACTCCGGTACCACCACCATGCACATGATTCCCTATCTGGTAAAACGGCGGTATCTTACGATTGTAACCGCCAGCGTCCATGTCATAAATGCTGCCGGCAGTTATCCCGGCCTTAACATCATCGCCACTGGCGGCACCCTCTACATGCCCTCCAACGCCTTTGTCGGCCCCAGTGTTCTCGCCGCCCTGCAGAACTACAACTTGTCAAAAATCTTCTTAGCCAGCACGGGCATATCCATCGCCCATGGCGCCACCAATGCTTCGCCGCTGGAATGTGAAATCAAGCGCAGCCTGTCCCAAAAGAATGCCGAAACCTTCCTGCTGGTGGACAGCAGCAAATTCGGCAAAGCCTCCCTCATGACGTATTGCCAGCTCTCAGACCTCAATGCCCTCATCACGGAAAAAGAACCCGCCAAGGAATATGTCGACTACTTTGAAAAGCACAATGTACGGCTGATACTGCCATGATGCCATAAAAAACGGCTATTGCCCCGTTCCGGGCAATAGCCGTTTTTAGTTTACAGATTCGCCATCTGTCAGGCATACGCGATTGCGGCCGCTGTTTTTAGCCTGATACAGTGCCGTATCGGCACGCTTGAAAAGTGCCTCCGGCCTGTCGCCTGCTTCCTGCCAGACCGCAATGCCAATACTGCAGGTAATCCATTTGCCTGCTATTTCCGTTTGTCCAATTCGCCGGCGTATTTTTTCCGCCAGCGCCAGGACCTCATCCCTATCCGTCGCATTGACAACGACCATGAATTCTTCGCCGCCCCAACGGATGCAGTGACTGTACTGCCCCAACTCCGATTGAACCACCTTGGAAAAGGCCATCAGCACAGCATCACCAGTTTTATGGCCATAGGTATCATTCACTTGCTTGAAGTGGTCAATATCCAGCATCAACAGAGCCAGCACGCCCCCTGACAGCTGTACCCTGGCAATGCCCGCCGCTAACAGCGATTTCAACCGATTCCGGTTAAAACACCCCGTCAAAGCATCGATATCCGACCGCCGCCGGGCCAAAGCTGCCTTTTGCTCCAGCCCCGCAGTCCGCCGTTCGAGCATTTGCCTTTGCCGCAGCTGCCCCCGCATGATTTCAATGACAAAAAATGCGAATCCATAAACGGCCAGTGGCGTGATAAACGTCCGCCATGGCAGCAAATGAAAATGACCGGTCAAGCCATCAAAGACGCCAAATACTGTGAACATACACGTAGGCAGCAGCACGGCCCGGCAAAGATAATCTCCCTGTCTGGCCGCTTTCAGTACCCAGACCATAGCCGCCAAACCGCCGATTCCCATCAACGGATAGTAAAGCGCCATCAATCCATTCATGGTATGAAACCCAGCCAATTCCCCCGTCATAGCGGCCAAAAACAGCAGCAGCGCTGCCCTCACAATCCATTTCATATGCGCATAGGGTTTGTTCCGCAGCAATTCAGCGAGGATAAGATACGATGACACTGGGAGCAGATAGGCCAAAATGCCAGCACAATACCACCAAAAGGCCGGATTATCCAGCAGGATATATTTGAAATAAGACACGCTGATCAGCCAGCCGAAAAACGCCAGCATAAACAAGCTGATAAATCCATAAAGGCGTTTCACTCCATGAAAATAAAAATACTGATAAACCGCCATAATGACGAGGATAATAAACGCCACTGGCAGCGCCAGTATTACCGGTATATCAAAATAGTAGAGCCGCTTAATCTGTTCCAGCTCACTATCCAGGAAAAACATATTGAAGAAACCCGGATTATGCTGCGAATTGCCATACAGCTCCACCAATAACGGTTCCGGCCCCTGGAATTCCGGCAATTTCACCACATGCAGAACCGCCCCTTCGTCAAACCGGACCGGTGCAAACGAGCCCCTTTCATAAAGCAGTTCGCCCTTGAACCAAATCCTTACCGCCTGATTCGTAGTCATGAACATCAGCGTATCCCGTTCCGGGCAGTCAGCCTGAAGCATCGTCGACAGCCGGCAGTCTTCCCCGCTTTCCAGCTGATACTGCCAATCATCAGCCAAAGCGGCAGCATGAACTGGCGAAAGACTGCTCCAAAGCAACAACAGCAGCAGGCAGCATCTTTTTATTTTCTCCGCGAGCGGCTCCCGAAATTTTATCCTGCGCATCATAGCACTCACTTCATCTTATTCCTGCATCACACAATTCCTGCCTTCATGCTTGGCCCGGTACAGGGCATCATCCATGCGGCGGAATAAATCAATATCGCTGTCCGCATCACCATGCCAATGAGCCACCCCAATGCTGACAGTAATCTGCCGTTCAGGCAAAATCTCTGCTTGCTCCACCGACTGGCGGATATTTTCGGCTAGTGCCAGGACAGCCGCTTCCTCATCGTCCGGGCAGTAGACAACGAACTCCTCACCGCCCCATCGGAAGAAGCAATGATTTTTATCCAATTTCTCCCGCACCAAAAGCGAAAATTTCCTTAAGACCTTATCGCCGCTGTCATGTCCGAGCCTATCATTGACCTCCTTAAAATAATCGATATCCAGCATGATCATCGAAAATTTTTCTTCGTGCCGCTGCTGCATAAACCGGTCAAAGGCCGTGCGATTGCGGCAGCCCGTCAACGTATCCAGCTCGGATTTCTCGATTGCCAGCGCAATTTCATATTCCAATTTGTTCGCATGTTCCTGCATCTTTCGTTCCCGCAGCAATTGCTCCCGCAGCATGCAAACCACAAAAGCCGCTAAGAAGTACACACAAACGGGCACGAGATACGTCTTCCAAGGCATAAGCGGCAAAAACTGGTTTACGCCATCCAGCGCGCCTACCAGGCAAAAGCTAAGCATCGGCCCCATCGCATACCGCGAATAATGATTTTGATATTTGCGTGCCGACAGCAGTAAACACCCCAGCACATAAAACTGGCAAGGGACTATCAACAGATAATACAGATACAAACCATAACTAAAGCCCGGCCAACCGAAAAGCTCCAGGACGAATGCCGATAAGGCCAGGATTGCGTATATCCCGATTACAGGACAAATTTTCCGTTTGAATTCCGGCTCCACGATTTGATACAGCACAAAATTCCCCATAACCGGCAAAAGATAAATAACCACCTGCGATATCAGCCACCACCAAGCCGGCCAGTCAAAAAAGAGCTGCACCGTATGCGAAAGACTGATGCTAAGTACACTCATCAGCAGCAAAAGCCCCAGCAGACTGATATCGAGCTGTTTCCACGCCGCCTGCTGGAAATAATACATGAGGATAATCAGCGTCAGCAGCAAAGCCCCCGGCAGGGACAACACATAGGGAAGGTCGTACAGAAAAACCTTGCCGGCCTGCACTTTGGCCGTATCCAGGCTAAACTCGGAAAAACAGCCCCAGTCAAAACTCCGCTCTCCCCAAAGCTCCACCTGCAGCTGTTCCGGCTGGGTGATTTTCGGAAGCTTCACCAGATGCCAGCGCCGTCCATACGACGTCAACAGCCTGTCCTCCTGTTGTTCCTGCGCATAAATCAGCTGATTTCCCACGCTTATGCGGACATTCTGGCCGCTGGTCTGGAAGAACAACGTATCTTTCCCCGGCTCATCCGGTGACAGCATGACCGAGAACCCCACGCCATTCTCAAAGCTGCGATAGTGCCAATCGTCCTGTATTGCTGCCAGTTCTCCTGTAGCCGGCTGACTGACGGCAGATAAAAAAAAGAACAGGAGCCTGATTGCCAGCGTAACTGCGCGCTTCATATCAAAACCTCCTGTTCCCATCTGCTAAACGTATTAAAATCACTTTCACTACATTAGCTGATAAGCAACATTTTGTCAAGGAATTTCCTTATTTATCAAGACTAAAGTCCTACGCTTCCACAGCACAACAGACCATATTCCGGCCATTCCGTTTGGCCGTATAAAGTGCTGTATCCACCCGTTTTAACAACGCTGTGGCAGTGTCACCACTTCCCTGCCAGGACGCCACACCAATACTGCAGGTAATCCGCTGCCGCGGAAAAATATCCGAATAAGCCACCTGCCGCCGCAATCGCTCTGCTACCAGCTGCGCTTCGTCTTTCGAGCAGCCGCGGCATACCAGAATGAATTCTTCGCCGCCCCAGCGCACAAACACATCCGATTTTTTGATATTATCACGGATAAGCCCGGCAAAGGATGCCAGGACTTCATCGCCTGCATCATGACCATAGCTGTCATTGATTCGCTTGAAAAAATCAATATCCAGCATGATGAGTGAGAAGGTCTCCTTCTCCTCACGATGACGGCTGATTTCCGTCTCGAGTACCGCATCCAGGCGATTCCGGTTATAACAATGGGTCAGCCGGTCGGTTTCCGACCGTTCCACCGCCTCTGCCATCGCATCGGCAAGCCCCGCCGCCCGTATCGCCAGCGACCGTTCCCGCCGAATCTGCTGCCGCACAATATAAAGCACAAAAATGCCAATCGTGAACGTACCATAAGGAAGCAGCGACCCGCTTTCCGGCAGCCAGAAAAAATGGCCAAAAGCACCATCCAGCGTACCCATAACAAGCATTGCCACCAACGACGGCAGCAGGGCCCGGCAGTAATAATTGCCCCGGATTGCCGAGCGGATCGTCCAATAAGCAACCAGCCCCTCCAAAACCGGCAGCAGGATATAAAAAACCGAAGCACAGGCATCCAAACCATTCAGCCCGACCAGTTCTGCCAGCAGCGCAGTCAGAAACAGTGCGGCAAAGGCCAATACCGTCAGCCACGTCCGCCGCCGGTACTGCCGGTCAATGACCCGATAGATAATCAGATTGGCCAAAATCGGCAACATATAGGCATTGATGCGCAGCAGAAACCACCAGAACACCGGCGCATCCAAAAACAACTGCTTCGTATTCAATACGCACATCATCCAGCTGACAAAACAGCCGATAAACAAAATAATCTGCGTATAAAGCGATTTTGGTGCAGTCGGACTCATGTAATACATCATCATGATAAAAATCATAAAGATGCCCAGCGGGATATTGGCGATATACGGAATATCCCGCCGCAGGATTGTCGCCATCTGCGTCACACTGGATTCCAGCTGGATGGTGCCAAAATTGCCCAAGCAAAACGGATTGTCAGAACGCGTACGTATCAATAGCGTCCTGCCTTCATAATCCGGCGGCAGCGTCACCATATGCCAGCGCTGTCCATACGACATCGGCCCCTGCTCCATATCGCCGTAGCTGTAGATTTTCTGGTCATCCAGCCAAATCTCAAAATTTTGACCGGTTACATTGAATAAGAGAGTCGCATCATGGACCGCTTCCTCCGGAAGCGTTGTCCGCAGCCATAAATATTGCGTCCCCTTCGCAAATGGCGGCTGCCCCGGAGGTTGGAAGGGCCTCCACGCCCCTGCACATTCCGGGTCATCCTGCCAATACCACTGCCCATCCAATTTCATCGCCTGGCAACACGGCATCATAGCCAGCAGGCAAAGGATGAGCGCCCACCAAAAGCCCATCATGCTCCACCAGTTTTGCCATCGTCTTTTCCCACATATATCCGCCTTAACCAATTCGATCCCCTTCTGTAAAAAAGCCCCACTGTTTCCAGTGAGGCTTTTGAATAGTTCTGATTATGCAAGGACGCGGGCCAGGCGAACCAGCTCCGGATCCAGCGTCTTTTTGTTGTTGACGGCATCAAACAGGTTTACACCGACGACTTTGCCCTCATTGAAACCGAATACAATATTCGTTGCACCAGAAATGATGGCAAGAGCAGCTTTTTCCCCCAGCATCGAAGCCTTCATGCGGTCTTCAACCGTCGGCGAGCCCCCACGCTGGATATGACCGAGAACCGATACACGGGTATCAATGCCCGTCTTCTCCTCAACGACTTTGCCAAGGCCAACTGCAGAACCAGCGCCTTCGGCAACAACGATAATGCTGTAGCGCTTGCCGGCATCATACATTGCCTTGAGTTCATGGCACATCTCATCCAGGTCGTATTTAACTTCCGGTACGAGAACGTACTCAGCACCGCCGGCGATACCAGCCATCATAGCCAGCCAGCCAGAATTGCGGCCCATGACCTCAACGAGCATGATGCGGCGATGAGCCGAAGCCGTATCGCGCAGCTTGTTGATGGCATCGACAATCGTATTGGCGGCCGTATCGCAGCCAATCGTGTAGTCCATACCCCAGACATCGTTATCAATTGTGCCCGGCAGGCCGACAATCGGCAGGCCCGTTTCCTTAGAGAGCAGGCTGCCGCCCGTGAGGCTGCCATCGCCACCGATGATTACAAGACCCTCGATACCGCGTTTCACCAGGTTATCAAAGCCCTTCTTACGGCCTTCCGGCGTCTTGAATTCCATGCAGCGAGCCGTTCCGAGGAACGTGCCGCCACGCTGGATGAGGTCACTTACGCTGCGGCTCGTGAGCTGGACGATATCATCATCAACCATCCCCTGATAGCCGTTGTTAATGCCATAAACCTCAATACCTTCGTAAAGTGCCGTACGGACAACAGCACGGGCAGCTGCGTTCATTCCCGGGCTGTCGCCACCGGACGTCATTACCGCAATTGCTTTTTTAATCATGGAAACATCTCTCCTATAAAACTATGAAAAACTAATAAATATTTATTATCAAACCATACTACTTTATTTTACGAAACTCAGCCATAAAAGTAAAGTATTTCATAAGAAAAAGGAGCCGAAAATCAGCTCCTTTCTCAATTTTGTAACGATGTTTTATTTTACGTTCATGATGCCGAGGGCATAGCAGATGATACCAACTGCGAACAGACCGAAAATAATCGTGATAGCACTGACTTTGCGTTTGAGGAGTGCCATGCAGGCAAACGTCATGAGCAGTGGAACAAGACCCGGCATGAGCTGGTCGAGGATCCCCTGAACCGTCGTAACAACATGCTCGCCTTTGGCGTTCGTGATTTCCGAAACGACAACCGGGATGTTGACCGACGTCCATTTGTTAACGAGCGCACCCATGACAAACAGACCGAGGATGGAAGCACCTTCCGTAATCTTCTGGAGCTTGTTGCCAGCGATATCTTTGACGATATCCGTACCTTTGGCATAGCCGTATTTGATGCCGTACCAGCGAACTGCCAGACGAATGGCATTGAACAGAACGAAGAACAGGATCGGGCCGATGATGCTGCCCGTCAGTGCGAAGGATGCACCAAGAGCTGCCGTGATCGGACGGAGCGTGCCCCAGAAAATCGGGTCACCGACACCAGCCAGCGGGCCCATCATACCGACTTTGATACCGTTGATAACACCGTCTTCGATCGGTGCACCGTTAGCTTTTTTCTCCTCAAGAGCAGCCGTGATACCGATGATCGGTGCCGTTACGAATGGCTGCGTGTTATAGAACTCGAGGTGACGTTTGATCGCTTTTTTGAGCTCCTCGCCCTCATAGAGACGGCGAAGGATTGGTACCATGCCGAAGCAGTAACCCAAACCCTGCATACGCTCCATGTTCCAGGATGCCTGCAGGAAGTTAGAACGGACGAATGTCCAGAAAAAATCGCTGGAAGTAATTTTCTTTTCCATTATGTATATCCTCCTCTACTCGCGCTTAGTCAAGTTCGTCGTCAAGATCGTCGTCAGAGCTGGATGCTGCTGCGGCTGCTGGAGCTGCGGCTACTGCCTGATATTTCGGGTTCAGCTGGATGTAGACAACAGCGGCTACCAGGCCGATAACACCGAGAGCAACGAGGTTGAAGTTCGTGAAAGCTGCTACAACGAAACCGAGGAAGAAGAACGGCATGAGGTACTGAGCGCCCATCATGTTGATGACCATTGCATAACCTACGACAACGATGAAGCCGCCAGCGACCTGAAGACCACCGGAAATGACCGGCGGAATAGCACTCAGCATGTTCTCAACAGCACCCGTACCAACCGTCATAGCGACGAGCAGAGCCGGTATACCAACGCGGAGACCCTGCAGAATCAAAGCGCCGTAGTTGCACAGATCGATACCAAAAAGATTCCCCTCTTCTGCGTAATCGTCTGCTTTGTGCTGGAACACGACGGAAACCGTCTTACAAATGATTGCCAGTACCTGACCAGCAGCAGCCAGCGGCATGGCAATTGCGATACCAGTTGCCACGTCCTGATGGCTGGCAATAACCAGAATCGTCGAAATAACCGAAGCCAGTGCAGCATCCGGTGCGATTGCAGCACCGATGTTCATCCAGCCCAGTGCCATCATTTCGAGGGTACCACCGATGATAATACCAGTCGTCATATCACCAAGAATAAGGCCAGTGACCGTGCAGGCAATCAGCGGACGGTGCGTCTGCATCTCGTCCAGGCAGGACCCCATGCCTGCGATTGTCGCGAAGATAAAGATAAGCAGGATTTGAATAGAGCTCATTGTTTATTCCCTCCATTATGTAATATGAAATTCCCCAGGGAAGAAGCCGCCCCATACAGCTTCCTCCCTTCTATGAAGAATATCCTTATTTCAGGACATCCATCAGCATAACTTTCTTATCCGTATCAACTTTACGGATTTCCAGCTCGATGCCTTTCTCGTTGAGTTTCTTGAAGGACTCGATATCCTTGTCATCAACGGAAACAGCACCGGTAATCTGGTGTTTGCCTTCCTTGAAGCTCATGCCGCCAATGTTGACGCTCTTGATGTCAACGCCATGTTCAACCAGGTACAGAACGCTGGTCGGGTTCGTGAACAGCAGCAGGCATTTTTCGTTCTCATATTTCGGATTTTCATAAACGCGGATAGCTTTGTCGAGGTCAACGACATGGGATTTGATACCAGCCGGAGCAACCTGTTTCAAAAGCGTTGCGCGAATCGTGTCTTTTGCGACCTCATCATCGCAGACGATGATGCGCTGGCAGCCCGTTACCTTCGACCAAACCGTGGCAACCTGGCCATGAATCAGACGGTCATCAATTCTTGCTAAAACGATATTCATTATAAATCCTCCTCTTCATCATCGGAAATCTGGCTTGCGTGGAACGTCTGCGTGCCGTTCTTGCCGGCTTCAACAGCTTTCTCCATCAATGCCTTGATATCCGAACCATCATCCATCATCTGAGCGCTGCACATCTCGATAAGCATCGGCAGATTGACGCCCGTTACAATGCCGTAGTTCTCATTGCCGATAACCAGACGGCAGGCTGCGTTGTACGGGCTGCCGCCGAACAGGTCGTTCAGGAACAGGACACCGCCATCGCAATCGAGCTCTGCAATAGCAGCCTCGTATTTCTTGACGACGTCATCCGGACCCTCGCCCGGAATCAGCGTTACGGCACGAACATTTTTCTGTTCGCCGCAGATCATCTCGCAGGACTTCAAAAGTTCCTGTGCAAAAATACCATGTGTTCCAACAATAATACCAAACATGGAAACATCCTCCTTATACTACATTCCCTTATAACCATCCGGCTGTCTCTGAATGTTTTTGGCTTTTTTTGCCTTACGCCCCTATATATTGCAAGCTGCGTGCCAACTTTGTGTATTAAAACGAAAAAATCTTTTTACGCCTTATTTTACAGGGGTTTTTCATAAAACTTTTTTTCAGTCTGATACTTTTAATACACTATTGATACACTTTCAGGCTTTTTTCGATACACTTTAATACTGTCAGAAAATAAAATATCGACAAATAAAATACACTATGATGACAAACGTCATTATAGTGTATCGTATCGGCTTATTTTCTATTGACTTATATCATATTTGCCATGAAATAAAACTCATCTTCATCAAACCGGAGTTTTAGTGTCTCATCGAATACTCTGGCTGCTTTTTTCAGCGCCTGCAATTTTTGTGTATCGACTTCATCCTTATCGCCCTTGTAAACCAAGGCACTGCGGGTAACAATACGCTCCAGCGCACAGCCACAATGAACCAGCAGCCGGATTCGTACGGGATTTGAGAGCTTTTTCCCCAATTCTTTTTCCAGCAGCCGGTCAAACTCGAGCAGCCCGCCCATGACTTTGGCAGGATTCAGGTAGGTCAAAAACTTCTGCAGGGATTCCTCGCAAAGTTTCTGCACGACCATGCTCCCTCGTTTTTTCGGCACCATATCGATTTTCCGGTCCAAAACCAATTCCGAAAGCAGCTGCTCGCCCGTGCCGTCAATAAGCTGTTCCAACGGGATAAACGGAATCTTCGCCTGAGGCTTCTTCATCCCCACCGCCGCTACGATGCGATACGCCTGGCTGATTTCCTCGATGCGCTCTTCCATGTGTACCAGCCCGATGGGGATAACCTCAACGGCCCGTCCCGCATGGCGCAGGATATCTTCCACCAATGCCTTGAGTTTCAAGGCTGCCCCCTGGCCCGTAGAGCAAATGGTCACAATAGCTTCCTGGCTGTTTTCGTTATGCTGGGAAGCATCTGCCGAATCCACCGCTTCATAACCCTTGAAATTCCGCAGGGATTCATAGATGCTGTCCAAATCCATTCCCGCGATATCCACCTTGCGCATCGCCTCAAGAATCAATGGCGTGGATACCATATCCAGCGTGCGGATAGGAATTTTCAGCTTTTCCGAAAGCATGGAGCCGATGTTGCAAAGCGACCCCATATCCGCGAGAATCAGTACGCCTTTGGCACAGTTCATGGTCCGCAGCATTGCCGCCGTCTTGTCGAATATCTCCTGCGGCTTGATTTCCAGCGGCATATCCACCGCAATGATATTGATATCGGTAGAACTGAACAATTTCTGCGCGACATCGACCATCGAGCTGGCCGTGCTCTTGCCATGGGTTGCCACGAGTATCGTTACCTTCTCATCGAGACCGTCATCATCGGACGATTCCAGCAGCAGGGCAATATACTCGATTTCATTGCGCGGCACCTTGAGATGGTAATGCTTTTCAATCATCTCACCGATTTCGCCAGCCACCTGCACGCACTGCGAGTCCTGCGGAACTGCCCCCTCAATTTCCGTATAGGGAATCGATTCCTTCGACTTTACCCGCTTGAGGAACGCCGACAGGTGCAGGCTAAACGCGTACAAAAAGCGGTCGCGGTAGCTGCGGTTCATGCGTTTTTGCACGTAGAGCGATACCTGCTCCGAAAAATCCACCAGGGCTTCATCGACAATTTTCAGCAGGCGCTCACGCGTCGTCATATTGACCGAATGCTTCTTATTATAGAGGTCTTTGACATACACATTGACATCCGTAGCAACGATTTGCTTGATGAGCTCATCGCTGATGCCTTCGCCTTTTAACAGCGCTACTTTGTCTTCCACAACCTGATACAAATTGAAGCCGCCTTCATTTCCGCCAGCGCCTTCCATCTGGAAATTACCGCCCGGCGGCGATACAACCAGCGGTTCGCTGACATATTTCGTCAGTTCCGTCAGCGCCTGCCGGTTGGCCGAAAGCGTCAGCAAACCATCCTTGACATTCGGCGGCAGCATCTTGAAATCGACTTCGATATAATTCGGATTGTCAATGCCATTCAGAAAAGCCTGCGCACAGAGCAGTTTGATATTCGACTTCAGCTGCCCCACGTTGCCGCTGCCAATGCTTCCAATCAGCGCCTTTACCGATTCGACACTGATGCGGACCGGTTTTTTGACGCGCTGGGCTTCATCCATAAACAGCAGCTTCAAAATATCCAATTTTTCTTCCAAGGTGCGCTCCGCCAGCGGCCGGATCGTAATGATATTCGGAATGCGGCGCACGAAGGTACGCGTGAGCGCCGAGTTCGGGTCCTCGGTCGTCGCGCCAATGATAAGCACCTTCGCCCGGCGGCTGCGGGTCGTCTCGCCCAAACGGTTAAACGTGCCCGTATCCATAAAATAGAATATCATTTCCTGCCCTTCTGGTGGCAGGCGATGAATTTCATCCAGGAACAATACGCCGCCATCGGCCTCTTCCACAAGACCAGCCTTGGCCGTATCCGCCCCGGTAAATGCCCCTTTGATATGACCAAAGACATGCGAAATCAAAAGCTGCGGATTGTTGTAATAATCGGCACAGTTAAACGTCACAAACGGTGCATCGTCGGCAAAGCGGTGCATGGCCTTGCCATAGGCAAACATCATGTGCGCAAACAAGGTCTTGCCGACACCAGTCTGGCCTACAATCAGCGTGTGCAGGCCATCGGGCGGGTAGAGAATAGCGGCCTTTGCCTGTTCGACCTGCCGCTTGAGGCTCCGCTCCGCACCAATCAGATGTTCAAACGGATTTATCTCCTCCTCTTCCACGCCACTGAGTTTCCGGCACTCCTCAATATCCTGGAACTGGCAGCTGCCAGTTCCAAAATCCGTTTCCAACAGTCCCTCCAGCGTTTCCCTGTCGAAATAACGAACCGGCCGCCCGGAAAATTTAACGATTTTCCCCTGGCGATGCAGTTCATTTAATTCTTTTGACACATTATTGCGCAAAATATCCAAGGCACCGGCAATCTCCTGAGCGTCCATCCCCACCTGGCCCTTTAACTGCTCTTTCGTATAGGCTGCCGATTTCTCCTGAATATAGTGATAAATCCGCTCGCTGCGTTTCATCCATATTCCTCCATTCTGATACTCTAATTCTTATTATAACGCCATTGTTCCAGATTTGTCGAAGACAAATCTTATTCCGAGTTATAACAGTGTATCAAAAACAGAAAAGCCAGCAGCTAGGCTGCCGGCTCGTACCTTACGGGTTATTTCTTGTTTTTCTTTTTGTCCTTGTCATTGGCAGCATCCTGCTTCTGCTGCTCAATCGGTGACAAGCTAAAGTCAACAATCTGCCCCTTCTGATTGGTAATGACATCGCACTGAACCAGCGGATGCTTCTCGAACTGGGTCACATAGACAAAACGGTCATATTTACCCAGGCGAATCCAGGCATTAAACTGATACTTCTGCAGTTTGCCCAAATTCTTGAGAATGGCCTCCTGCTTTTCCTTCACCGTTTTTTCGGTCAAAGCCTTTTGCCGTTCTGCGTCCAACTGGGAATAAGCCGTCTTATAGTCCGCCTTGACCAGCATCGTCTCCATCCACTTCTGCGCTCCCTGCTGTTCCACCGACATCGTCTCTGCTTCCGGCGTAGCGGCAAACACATTGGCCGACATTGCTACGAGGCAGGCAAGGCAAAGCGCTAAAATATATTTTTTCATAATGGCAACCACCTTCCCAAAAATAAAAGATTCACTTATTTCTGTCCATTGTATCATATCCATCCTAAAAATTCATAAAAAAAGAAGCAGTTATCAAAACTGCTCCCTCTACCAGCATCAAAGAATCAATTCATAGCCAGCTTCCTCGATGACCTGCTGAAATTCCGCCTCCGGAATCTCGCGGCTCATCTTGACGGCTGCCGTTCCGTTTTCCAGATTGACTTCCACCCCGGTCACACCGTCCATCTTAGCCAGTGCATCCGTCACATGTTTCTGGCAGTGTTTGCACATCATGCCTTCAATTTTAAGGGTCTTCTCCATAACCAAAACCTCCTCATTTATCATCGAGCCGCCATCAACGGGCTGCGGCTGGCGCAGCGTAACGAAGCGCAGCCGCAGGGCATTGAGGCAGACACAGACACTTGACATACTCATAGCAGCTGCTCCAATCATCGGCGACAGCTTGATTCCCAGCGACGGGAACAGCACCCCCGCAGCCAGTGGAATGCAGAGCACATTGTAGAAAAATGCCCAAAACAGATTTTCCTTGATGTTGCGCATAACCGCCTTTGACAGGCGTATCACTCCTACGGCATCCAGCAGGTCATTTTTCACCAGCACTGCATCGGCACTTTCCAGGGCAATATCGGTTCCCGCACCAATCGCGATTCCCATATCCGCCTGCGAAAGCGCGGGGGCATCGTTGATTCCATCGCCAATCATGGCCACCCGGTGACCTGCTTTCTGCAAAGCCGCAATATGCGCGGCCTTATCCTCTGGCAGGACACCAGCAATGACCTGCGAAATATCCAGCCGGCGGCCGATTGCTTTGGCCGTGCGTTCATTATCGCCAGTCAGCAGCACCACATCCAGTCCCATAGCGCGAAACTGGCGGACGGCCAGACCGCTGGTAACTTTCTCCCGGTCAGCCACACCAAAGATTCCCACAACAGCCGTATCGCGCGCCATCAGCAGCGGGGTAGCACCTTTATCGGCAAGCGCCAGCAGCTGCTCTTGATACGCTTGCGTATCAATCCCCTGTTCTTCCAGGAAGCGCTGATTTCCTGCCAGCCATTTATGCCCGTCCTTTTGCGCATTGACGCCGCGGCCAAACACGGCCGCAAAATCCGTCATCGGTTCCGGCGCGATTTGGCGTTCCTTCGCATACGTCAGGATTGCTTCGGCCAGCGGATGCTCACTGCCTGCTTCGAGGCCAGCCGCCGCAGCGATAAGCGCCTCCTCCGAAATGCCGAAAGCCTGCACCGCCGTCACCTCAGGGCGGCCTTCCGTAACCGTTCCCGTCTTATCCAAAACAACCGTATCCACGCGATGGGCGGTCTCCAACGCTTCGCCGGACTTAATGAGGATTCCGTTTTCTGCTCCTTTGCCAATGCCCACCATAACCGCCACCGGCGTAGCGAGCCCCAGCGCACAGGGGCAGGAAATGACGAGAATCGAAATCGCAATGGAAAAGGCAAATTCGGCATCGGCCCCCGCCAACAGCCATGCCCCTCCGGCAATTGCTGCAACCGCCATGACCGCAGGAACAAAGATACCGGCAATCTTATCGGCTAAACGGGCAATCGGTGCTTTGCTCGCGCTGGCCTCATCCACCAGCCGGATAATCCGGCTAATCGTGGAATCTTCCCCTACGCGTTCGGCTTTAAATCGGATAAAGCCATTCTTATTGATGGTAGCCGAAATCACCGCATCACCGATATTCTTTTCTACGGGAATGCTCTCACCAGATATTGCCGATTCGTCGACACTGGTCGTTCCCCAGATAACGACACCATCAGCTGGAATGCGTTCGCCAGGGCGGACGACCACGGTGTCCCCTGCCAGCAGCTCAGCACTATCGACGACAATCTCCTGCCCATCCCGCAGAACGGTTGCCTGTTTGGGCGCCAGTTCCATCAGTTGCTCGAGCGCACTGCTGGTCTTGCCCTTGGCCCGGCTTTCCAGATATTTTCCCACTGTAATCAACGTGACAATCATGCCCGCCGATTCGAAATACAGATTCTGGCTATACGATGACACCAACATCCAATCGCCATGGCCCATTCCCCAGCCGATGCGGAATATCCCCACGACACCAAACAAAGCCGAGGCCATCGAGCCCATCCCCACCAGGGTGTCCATATTCGGCGCTCCCTGTATGAGTGCGCGGAACCCGCCGATATAAAACTGGCGGTTCAGCAGCATAATCGGCAGCAATAGCAAAAACTGGACAAAGGCAAATGCCACAGCATTTTCAGGTCCGGCTAAAACATCGTGAACCATAGCCGGCACCCATGCGCTCAGATGACTTTGCATCGCCACCACCATCAACGGCAATAGGAACACCAGTGACCAAAGGAGCCGCTGACGCAGTTTCTCTATCTGCCGTTCCGCCATCCGTTCCATTTTCTTTTCCGAATGATTCCCTGCCCCTTGGGCCGACGCTCCATACCCGGCCTTTTCCACCGCTGCGATTACTGCCGCTGCATCCACGACCTGCTCATCGTATTGGAGCTGCATGCTGTTTGTCAGCAGATTGACCGATACCTCCTGGATTCCCGCCAGTTTTTCTACAGCTTTTTGCACCCGTGCCGAACAAGCCGAACAGGTCATTCCTGTCACATTGAACTTTTCCTTCTTCACTCGATTCTCCTTTCCTGTAGGAGCATGTTTACTTCATGACCTTTTGCAAAAGCCCGCAGAGCTCATCGACCACCTCGTCATGGCCCGCGCGGATATCGGCCACCACACAGCTATGAATGTGCTGGTTCAAGAGCTCCTTTGTAAACGCATTAAGTGCCGACTGCACTGCACTGACCTGTGTCAGGATATCCACACAGTAGCGGTCGTCATCCACCATTTTATGAATGCCGCGAATCTGACCTTCGATCCGATTCAGCCGGCGCACCAACGATTTATACTCCTCACCATTCTTATCACGGAATTTATGCTTAACCGCCCCCGCACAACAGCCGCAAACCTTCTGCTCCATCTCGCTCATCGCCAACTCTCCTCTAATACAATATACCCTATATAGGTATATTATACCTCCTGTAGGTATATGTCAATAATAATTCGCAATTACCCCCCCACCCAATATTTTCCCCAAAACATAAACTACTTAACACAGGTTATACAATTGCAGTTTATAGGAGAGAGGGGCGATACAGCTCTTCGGCGGCGAGGAACACAGTACCAACGCTCCGCCGGTGACAACCCGCTACAAGAAATTTTTGCCTTTTAATTAAGAGTTGGAAAACAGTTAAACGCGCTTCGCTTGAACGAAACTGCTTTTCCAACGAGAACGCCGGCAAAAATTTCTTGCTTAACGCGGAACGTCAAGGCTGCGCTTATGGTACTGTGTCCCCCGCCGCCTGGGGTGGAATCGACACTACTATGCCTTCCCCTCTGGGGACGTCAGCGGGATGCCAGTGGCATCTCCGAGAGGTGGGCGCGAAGCGCTCGGATGAGGTCATTCTGTATAACTTACGATTTAATTAATACCTAAAGCTGCTACCTCATCTGCCCCTAACGGGGCACCTTCCCCAGAGGGGAAGGCAAAAGTTCGTGTTTGTTCTAACCTCAGCCGCCGCTAGGGACAGTGCCATAAACGAAGCTTTGATGTTTTCCGTTAAGAACGAAATTTTTATCCTCCCCCTTCGTCGGAAAAATTCTACCGTCCAAGCGAAGCACGTTTTGGATTTTTCCGATGCTTAATTTAGGATAAAAATTTCGTTTAGGAAAACATCTTGGCGTAGTGTTGGCACTGTCCCTAGCGGCGGCGAAGAGCTGCTTCGAACCAAGCCTCTCTAACCCACAAACTGCAATTTACTAAAAAAAGACCGATAATTCCTACGAACCACCAGTCTTTTCATATTCACCGCTCATGCAGCATATAGTCTTCATCTTCATCGATAATCTGGAGCATCACATCGGCAAACTCCGGGTCGAACTGCGAATTGCGCCCTTTGGCAATTTCTGCCCGCACCACATTCTGCGGCAAAATATCACGGTAACTGCGCTTAGACGTCATCGCATCATAAGCATCTGCCACGGCAATGATGCGCGCATAAATGGGAATCTCACTGCCCTTTTTCCCATCCGGATACCCCGTACCATCAAATCGTTCATGATGGGAACGCGCGCCAATAGTAAGTTCCGGGAACTCAGCCACCAGCTCGAGGATTTCCGAGCCGATAACCGTATGCTCCTTTATCCGGTTATACTCCTCATCGGTAAGCCGGTCCGGTTTGTTGATGATTGCCTCCGGCACGCCAATTTTGCCAATATCGTGAAGCAAGCCCATAAAATAAAGCTTTTGCTGCTCTTCTTCCGTCCAGCCCAGTTTATAGGCAATATGACGGGAATAACGCCCTACCCGCTGGGAATGACCGCGGGTATACGCGTCCTTGGCATCGATGGTTTTCGCCAGCGCCATGACCGTCTCCTCGAACAACCGCTGGCTCGAGGCCAGCCGTTCCTCAGCCAAATGCGTCTGGCGTCTGACTTCACTGCGCAAATGGCGGTGCAGATATTCAAGTTCCAAGACCTGCTCTACCTTTTTCACCACAATGATTGGCACAAACGGCTTGCGCACAATCTCAAACGCCCCCGCCATAATACTGGCAGCCTCTGCCTTTTGGGTCTGGTCCATGGTCATCATGATAACCGGAATATCCTTGAAGCGTTCATCCTCCCGAATGCGCCGCAGCACTTCAAAGCCATCCATATCCGGCAAGTCATCCGACAATAGCACCAGGTCCGGCCGCTTCTGCTCAACATACGCCAGTGCCGCACTGCCAGCCGCCACACCAAAGAAATTAACACGGGAGGCTAAAACATGTTCCAACTTTGTGCGGTCCTCCGTCCTGCCATCAACTGCCAGCACCAGCGACTGCCGCATCTGTTCAATTTGCATATATCCTTTTCACCCGTTAAAAATCCCTACACTTTAAAGAAATTATAAACCACCTTTCTATTTTGCCCTTTTTCCTAAAAAAAAGCAAGTTCTGTAGCGAAATGACCAACAATTGTCGTTACTCCATGCTTATCTGCTGCATCACCAGTTTGGCCACAGCATCGGCCAGGCGGTCAATCGAGCGGACCATCACCGCCTGCTGGCCGTATATTGCCCGCGCCGCTAATTCGGCACCATCACTTGCCAGCACACTATTCACCAACGCCACGAGTTTCACGCCACGTTGCCGCAATTTTTTCACCGCTTCCGCCGTATCTTCGATGGCGGCCTTATCCATATAACGCTGGCTTCTCCCCCAGCCTAATGAAATGTCCAGTATATCACTGGGATTAGCATCGGTCAGCACCATCAGCAGCTGCTGCCTGCTTCCATCCTTTGGGATGAGCTTTTCCACCCCCAGAAGCGCCAGCCCGTCCCGGTTCCAGCCGCCTGCACGATACGAAAAGATTCCCTTGCCATCGCTTTGCCCAAAAGATTTCAACTGGCAAAATACAGTCACGCCCTGCACACTGCAAAACGAATACACCTGAACCGGAATCCGGCAGTCTGCCAAAGCCGTGGCGATCGCGTAAGTCTGTGCCGCCACCACGCCCTGCTGTGCCCGCCGCGATTCCGAAGCATCCAGCAGCAGCGTAACGGCAAAATCTGCCCGATCTTCCTCCTGATACTGACCGAAAACACAAGGGTCATGCAGAAAAATTCCCCGCCAGGCCTTCTCGGGCGCAAAGACTCCCTGCCGTCCCGCGATTTTTAACGGCTGACGATAAATCAGCAGACAATTCCGCAGGGAATCGCGAAGCCGCCGCCGGCAAAATTGATAGTTCCGTTGATTTTCCCGCCAGAAGGCTCGATTCGGCTGGCAGGCATCCGTTTCCCGGCCATAAGCAAAATACAAATGTGCCTGCCGGTGCTTCCCACAGCATAATTCCGCCTCGAACTGCGCACGCACGGACTCTGTCAAAAGCGGTTTACCATACCTTGCCGCAAGCTCCGCCAGCCGCGCCGCCTGTTTTTCATGGCCCCATCCCGGAAGATTCCCGCCTGCATTTCCCTGCTCGCCATCACCGGCAGCTGGCGGCAAGCGGCGGATAGAAAATTCCGCCTGCCCTTCCAGCCGCAGCCAGCGCCGGAGCCATTGCTGCAAACGGCTGCCCAGGATAATAAGCCAACTCCGCCGTCTGCCTGCCATAAAGCGGAAGACAAAAAAACGCCGCAGGATTTGGTCGGTCCGCCCGATGATTTTCTCAGTGGTAAGGTCTGCTGGGTAGTCGAGCGCTTCATATAGTTTTTTGTCCCAGGGATTGCGTATGCCATGCGGCTCCCCAAGGATTTCACGGCAGCGGCCAGCCTTCAGCGTCTGAATGATTTCACTTCGCATCATGAGCTGCTGCATGCTCACATCAACCGAATCCTGTAAAAAATGCCGGGCATGTTCCCGGCGCAGCCCGGCAAGAACCGGACGGTTCGGAAGCTCCCGTTTATAAACGGCCTGTTCTATTCCGAGCCATAAAATATCTTCAAACACACTCGACAACACCGACTGGTCAAGCTGCCCAACGTATGCCGCCAGTTTCTCCTCATCATAGAAACGATGGGCAAAGCCGATAATAGAATTCAAATAAAGGTCTGGCGTTCCATCTTCATGGAACGCCAAAAAAGCAGGCTGAAAACCATACGAGCCTGCTGCTGTCCATACGATATTCATCGCCCGGCGCCGCCGGGCCTCACGATTGGACGCCTGCCTCATTACCTTCATCCTGTGCCCCCGTCAATCGAACAGTTCTGCCGCCTTCATCGTCTCCGAAATCCGCAGTGCCACGGTATCCCGCACCAATTCTTGTTCGTCTTCGTCAAAACACTTATGGATAATCCCCATTGAAAGCGCCGGATACACACCTAAGCCAAACTCCATCAGGCGGATTGCATCAAGAAGCCCGCGAATATCCACGGCCTTACTGCTGATTTCCCCATTCTCGCACTTCTTTTGCAGGTCAGCAAAAAGCTCCACCATCAGCCGTCTGCCCTTAGCTGTGAGCCGCGGAAATTCAGCCCCGATAAGGCGTTCCAAATCCTCAGCACCAATCGCCGGAAGCTGCAGCACCACAAACCGGGACGCCAGTGCTTCATTGAGTTCCCGCGTCCCCGCATAACCATAGTTCATCGTGGCAATAAACCGCGTTGCCGGATGAAGCCGCAGCCGCCCATAGCCCGGAACATCCAAAATCCGGCGGAAATCCAGCAGCGAATGCAGGACCGCCAAGGCCTCATTCCGGGCCATATTGATTTCATCAAGCACCCCAAAGCCACCGGCCTTGGCGCACTCATATACAGGACCGGGACGGAATTCCACCGCACCATTCCGGAAGGTATCGGTTCCCAAAAGATAGGTGGAATCCATATTAATATGAAACGAAATATTCCAATCGGGGCGGCCAAAAGCCGCCGCCAAATTTTCAGCCAGCACGTTTTTTCCCGTTGCTTTCGGGCCTGCCAGCAGCAGATTTTTCCCAGCTGCTATAGCAGTCACCGCCTGTTCCAGCACCTCGCGCCCGTAGTAGCGAAACCTTGGCTCGGTCACCGGCCGCTCTCCCTGCCATGGATACTGCTGCCGATAGCGGTCCACTTCCGCCAGCAGCGACTCACTCAATCCCTGCTCTTGCCAAAATTCTCTCATGGTCTTTCATAATCCCCTCTGATGGCTCCAATCAACACATCCCGGAGAACCTGCTCCAGCGACCCTTTGCGCCGCGATGGATATGCTTTTTCCTTGGCCCGGTATAATGCCGCTTCCATCTCTGCATCCGTCTTGTCCGACGCCTCCCAGGCCGTCTTTATTTCCGCATAAGCATCCTGCCACTGACGGCGGTCATAATAGATCAGCCCACGATAATAATGCGCCCGCCAAACCGGATAGATGCTGTCATCATGCGGCGTACTCTGCGCCAGCCCAAAATCCTCCAAGGCCCGCGAATCATAATTGAGTTCATAATAAGCCCGGCCGCGCAAATAATAAGCATAAGCCAGCGGACTGTCCGTTACCGACGCATCGCGGATCACACGGCCGAGCTCATTGATGGCCCGATGCTGCTCCCCGCGCTGAATCATCGCCACACAGCGGTCAAAAATAAGCCCTAAGCCATACTGGTTTTCCAGTTTTGTCCCGAGCGTATCTTTTTCTTTGCCGCTGGCCTGCCGGTATTTTTCCAGCAGCTCTTCATTCTGCCGCTTGAGTTCGTCGCGCTCCTTTTGCAATTTTTCCAGTTCGGTACGTTTCTCCATCATCGCCTTCAAATCGAGATTGTCGGTATCAATTTCAGCGGTAATCACCACCGTATACCGCCAGACATCGCCATCGAGCTCCGGTTTGACTTTTTCATCGGTTACTTTCAGAACTGCGCCCGAGATAACCTTCACATCATCTTCCGTCAGCTGCATGTTCTGGGTCTTCGAATAGCTCTCCACATAGACGCCGGCCTTCTCCACTGCCGCCCGCATAGCTTCCTGTCGGGCAGCATCCTTGGCAATCTTTGGCGAGTCATTTTCACCCATGATATAAACACCATTTGCCGTGATGATTTGCGGCGCCGCTTCGCCCACGGCCACCCCCAAGAGGAGCAGGCAGGACATGAAAAATCCCATTAAATATTTTCCCATTGCAAACACCTTCTCCATCTGCCTTACAAAATATATCTTTCGTTTCTCTCATAATATAAAAATTAGTTGACAAAGTCATTAATCTGTTTTTATATTTCTATTAGATTTTCTCCATTCCTCACCGAAATCCTGCCCCTGCGGCCAGACATACAAAAAAGGCCTCCGATTACTCGGAAGCCTATGCTTTCAATGGAGCTGATTATAGGACTTGAACCTACGACCTGCTCATTACGAATGAGCTGCTCTACCAACTGAGCTAAATCAGCAAAGATATGGAGCTGATTATAGGACTTGAACCTACGACCTGCTCATTACGAATGAGCTGCTCTACCAACTGAGCTAAATCAGCAATTTGTCAGGTACTCCATAACTGACAGGATTTATTATAAGGGATGAAAGTCATCCTGTCAACACTTAAATCATATTTTTCTTACAAGCGGCGAACGCCGAACCATTCACAGCTGTCATCCCAGAATGCCTGCGTCTGGAAATCCGTACGGCCATAGCTGTTCGTGCTGGTGATTACCAGCTGCTGGTCGACAATGCGCGAAGAAAGTTTGTGCCAACGGTCTACGCGGAAGCCGATGTTTGCCAGGCTGTTCCAAGAAATATACGTCGTCCAAAGACCGTTATGCTTGCCAACGAGCCAATAGCCGCAGTTCTTGTCGTTCGAACCATGGGTTGCCGTAATTTCAAACAAGCGCATTCCCGGATCAGTCGTCTCGATTGCACGGACATTGAAATCCACTCCCGCGTACCGGCCATCAAAACTGTTAAAGGACAGATAGTCTTTCTCACCATCAGCACTCATCAGGCGCATGACACGGCCATCCGAAACGAATTTTATCTTCTGGCCATCCTGGTCTGTCGCCGTTACGGTTTTATCCGCAATGGTCATGCTCTGGCTTATGCCGGTTACTACCATTGCATCTGCCTGGCCCTGAGAAAACACCATCGTAGCCGCAATGCCGGCTGCCGCCAATAATTTACTGATCCGATTCATAATGCTAACACTCCTATCATGATTCCCTGTTGGATATTCTGGAATCTATTTTATCATCCACAATACATAATTCAACATCAGTCTTCATATTCCTTCTTTTCAGTGCCAATATTCTTATGCTACAATGAATTCAAATAAACCATTGGAAAAACATTGAGAGGTACGATATGCAGGGGCTTCGTTTATTGCTTATCGAAAACTCCATATATTTTCAGGACACCTGCGCGCAGGAACTGCTCACACGGCTTCCGGCTGGCAGTCTGGTCGAAAAAACGGCTGACCCGGTAGACGCCAAGACAAAGATTCAGCTCTTCCAGCCAGCCGTTATCGTCATGAATTTTGCCATGTCCGTGATTACCATGGATGGCAATCCACTGCTGCCAGTCTTCGCCAGCCAGTATCCGCAGATTCCCGTCATCACTTACGGTTTGATGGATACCAGCAAAAAAACGGCCATGAATTCCGGCGCATATGCCTACCTGAAAAAACCGGGACCAGAGCAATCCCTCGACGGCTTCTATGACGAACTCGTCCGCCTGGCAGCTGCTGCCGCCGCATCAGTCACTAGCACACCGCAGACCAATGTCGGCCCGGGCGCTATGGTCACTAAGGAAGTCTGGACGGCAGCCATGCCCAAAAAGGGCTGGCTCCCCCTCGCTCCATCGGCACAACCGGCACAAACAGCACCACCGGCCCCAATGGCACCGGCAGCACCAACGCCGGAAATACCGCCTGCCAAACCAGCGCAGCCAATGCAGCCAGCATCGGCTGTTCAGGAGCCAGCCGAAAAGCCCGCGGTAATCCTGCCAGCTGCCAGCAAAAAGGAAATCCAGCTCATAGCCATCGGCTCCTCCACCGGCGGAACCGAAGCGCTTTCTTCCATTTTAACCCGCCTTCGTCCGCCGCTCCCCGGCATCGTCATCGTACAGCATATCCCGCCCATGTTCTCACGGCTTTTGGCGCAACGCCTCAACGATGAATGCGTCCTCACCGTCAAGGAAGGAGCTACCGGTGACATCGTCCGCCCGGGTCACGTCTATATCGCACCGGGCAATAAACATATGACCGTGCATCGCTGTGGCGGGCAAATCATGCTGGACTGCACGCCGGGAGAACCCGTCCATAGCTGCTGCCCATCGGTCGATGTCCTCTTTGACTCCGTTGCGCAGGAAATCGGCGCCGGAGCCCTCGGCGTCATTCTCACCGGCATGGGAAAAGACGGTGCCGAAGGACTGCTGCATATGCGGCAAAAAGGGTCTCCAACCCTAGGACAGGACCAGCAGAGCTCCATTGTCTACGGCATGCCTAAGGCGGCCTTTGACTGCGGTGCCGTCGAGCATCAGGTCTCTCTGACCGATATGCCAAGGGCCATCACGCTTTCCGCCCGCTGACCAATATTGACCATAAAAAATGCCAGCTTTTCGCTGGCAATTTTTTTTATCCTTTTTGGTGATTCCGTTCACGGTAACAATAGCCCAGCCACAAAACCAGCAGCCAGACCGGCAAGAGATATACCGCCAGTTCCATATCAGGAATCTGCAGCATAAAATACCAGACCCCCACGAGGAACGCAATGCATACATAATTGATGAACGGATATAGCGGCGATTTAAATTTCGTTTCCTTCCCATGTTCCTTGCAGTACTTGCGGAACTTGAGATGGGTAATCGTAATCGTCATCCAACTAATCGTCGCGGCAATTGTCGCAATCGACATCAGATACATAAAAATCTTTCCTGGGAAAAAGTAATTGAGTGCCACACAGATAAGCGTGATTCCCGAAGATACGAAAATTCCCTTGACCGGCACGCCGCGCCCGGAAAGATGTCCCAAAAACTCCGGTGCCTCATCCTTTGACGCCAGGCCGTAAAGCATGCGGCTGTTGCTGTAGATGGCAGAATTGTAGACCGATACGGCCGCCGTCAAAACGACAAAATTCAGGATATGCGCCGCCGCTACCACACCTACATTGGAGAAAATCTGCACAAACGGGCTGGCGTCAACACCGACCTTATTCCACGGCCAGAGAGCCATAAGAACAGCCATCGTGCCAACATAGAACAGCAAAATGCGCCAAATGACCTGATTGATAGCCCGCGGAATCGTCTTATCGGGATTCTCCGCCTCACCAGCCGTGATACCGATGAGCTCAATGCCGCCAAACGAGAACATGACAACAGCCGTAGCCATCGCAAGGCCCCACCAGCCATTCGGCAGGAAACCGCCGTTCACCCAGATATTGCGGAAATTATCGGGGAAGCTCAGCGGGCCGCTAAGCAGCAGATAGAGCCCCAACACGATCATCAATACGATAGCGGCAATCTTGATGAGCGCCATCCAAAACTCAAACTCGCCGTAGAGTTTGACATTTATGAGGTTGATTGCCGTTATGACGACCAGGCAGATAAGCGCCGCAATCCACTGCGGCAAATCGGGATACCAGAACTGCATATAGATGCCCACAGCGGTAAGCTCGGCCATCGAAACCAGCACATAATTGAACCAATAATTCCAGCCGGACAAAAATCCCGGGAACTTGCCCCAATATTTCGTGGCATAATGGCTAAACGACCCCGATACCGGTTCATCGACTGCCATCTCACCCAGCATGCGCATGATAAAAAAGATAACGATACCGCCCAGCAGATAAGCCAGCATAACAGCAGGCCCCGCCAGGGCAATCGTCGAAGTCGACCCATAAAAAAGTCCCGTGCCGATAGCGCCGCCCAGCGCGATCATCTGCAAGTGACGATTTTTGAGCCCACGCTTCATTTTCGTCGGTTCACTCATACATTCATCTCCAAATAAAAAGAATACCTTCCCATTATAGCATTTTCCCTTATCGCTTTACAACATTACAGAAATAAAAAGAGAGGAGCGCTGCTCCTCTCTTTTGTCAGAACCGCTGGCGTTCTTTCAGTGCGCGTTCTACATCGCGTTTGGCCGCTTTGGCCTGCAAGTCCTGACGCTTATCGTAATTATGTTTACCGCTTGCCAGTGCTAATTCCAATTTGGCCTTGCCGTGTTTGAAATAGACTTTAAGCGGTACCAGCGTATACCCCTTCTCCCGGGTTTTGCTGAAAAGTTTGATGATTTCCGCCTTGTGCATCAAAAGTTTTCTGGTGCGCAGCGGATCATGATTGAAGATATTTCCCTGCTCATACGGACTAATATGCATGTGTTCAACAAAAATCTCGTTATTCTTGATAACAGCATAGCTGTCCTTGAGATTTGCCTTGCCAGCCCGCAGGGACTTTACCTCGGTTCCCTGCAATGCCAGTCCTGTTTCAAAGGTCTCATGAATGAAATAATCATGACGGGCCTTGCGGTTCTCACAGGCAATCTTGATAGGGATGTTCTGCTTACCCAATGATTATCACCTTACTTCCCCATGGGAATTGATTATTTACTGTTAGCCGTACCGCCTTCGGTCTTGCGGTGCGGACGCGGACGGCGTTTGGGTGCCTTTTTCGCCTTTTCCTTCTCCAAACGGGCCTCTTCACGCATTTTACGTTCATGATACCCCGGCGGGTCCGGCCAAACGGCACTATTGAGTCCCGTCACGTAAACGCGATGATAGTCGCCCTCTTTGCCGCTGCGCCGCTCTTCGCGGTTGCGGCTGCGGTCGCCGCCTTTTTCCTGAGGACGGGCATCCTTTTCGGGACGCTTGCGCTCCTTTTTCTTCGGCTGCTGGTTTTCCTGCTTTGGCAATTTTTCGCCAGATGCGCCGCGCTTCTTGCCACGGGCGCCTCGGGATTTCTTCTTGGGCTTTTCGGCCTCGAAGTCTGTTACCATAGCCTCAGCAATGATATCCTCGGCAGCTGCTTTTTTCTTATCGTTCTTCTTATCGTTTTCCTTGCGGCCACCGCGTTTATCAGTGTTGTTGGTCTCTTTTTTGCCGCGATTCTTGTCTTTTTTATTTTTCTTGCTGTTCTTGCCGCTCTTTTCCTTGCCTTTGCCGGCATTGCGGCCACCGCGGACGGCATTTTTCATTGCCTCGGGGTCATAGGCACCATTGTCTTTTAGCACAAAGTCGAGATTGCGCTCTTCGACATTGGCACGCACCAGCAGTACTTCGACCTCATCACCGAGGCGGTATTTCGCCTGGGTGCGTTCGCCGACCATGGCAAACTGTTCTTCAACGTACTCATAATAATCGTTGACCATCGTCGAAACGTGAACCAGACCCTCAACGCCGTTGTCGAGCTCCACAAAGATGCCAAATGCCGTTACGCCGCTGATAACACCGGAAAATTCCTCGCCGACGAACTGCGCCATATACTCGATTTTCTTCATGTCCGTCGTTTCGCGCTCGGCCTCGATGGCAATGCGCTCACGCTGGGATGCATGGTCAGCGGTCTCTGGCAGGACTGCCTTTAGTTTTGCCTGACGCGCAGCCGGCAGTGTACCGGTCGCAAACGTCTCGCGCAGCAGACGATGAACGATGAGGTCCGGGTAACGGCGGATTGGTGACGTGAAATGCGTATAATAGCGGGCAGCCAAACCGAAATGTCCCAGGCTGAGTTCTGAGTAACGCGCCTGCTGCATCGACCGCAGGGCTACCGTACTGATGATGCGCTCCTCCGGACGGCCTTCGACCTTTTCGAGCACCTTCTGCACGTCCATCGGCTGAATCTGGCCAGCCTCATCCTGACGGACGAACAGGCCAAAGGCGCCGAGCAGATTATTGAGACGCTCGATTTTTTCCGTCGTCGGCTGCTCATGAACGCGGTACATAAACGGCAGGTTTTTCGTGTCCATGTGACGGGCTACCGTCTCGTTGGCAGCCAGCATGCATTCCTCGATAATCGACTCTGCCAGCGAACCCTCGCGCTTAATCAGGGCAACCGGGTGTCCCTTCTCATCGAGCTTTACTTTGACCTCTGGCAGGTCAAAATCAATCGAACCGCGGCGATGGCGCTTGGCTTTTAAGACATTGCGCAATTCCGCCAACGTCGTAAGCATCGAATAAATGTCATGGTTGTCGGACAGGAACGGTTCTTCCTTATTGACCAGCACTTTATTGACAATGTTATAGGTCAGGCGGCGGTATACATGGATAACCGTCGGCAGGATTTCATAACTTACGATTTCACCCTCCGGGGAAATCTGCATTTCACAGGCCATCGACAGGCGGTCAACACCGGCGTTGAGGCTGCAAATGCCATTGGAAAGCTCCTTCGGGAGCATCGGGATAACGCGGTCGACGAGATAGACACTCGTTCCGCGCGCATAAGCCTCGCGGTCAAGCGGCTGATTCTCACGGACATACCAGCTGACATCGGCAATATAGACCCCCAGGAAGAACGAGCCATCCTCATTCTTGCGGGCATAAACGCCGTCGTCAAGGTCCTTGGAATCTTCGCCATCGACCGTCACAATTGGCAAATCACGGCGGTCAGCCCGGCCGCGGTATTCCTCTGGCGACGGTTCCTGCTCTACGGCATCGGCTGCCGCCTGTACGTCCTCCGGGAAGGTCTCCGAAAGCTCATACTGACGCATAACCGAAAGGACATCGACACCAGGTTCGCCGACTTTGCCCAACACCTCAATTACATCACCTTCGGCACTGCGCCGTCCATCCGGCCACTTCGTAATCTTGACAACGACCTTGCTGCCGGTTTTCGCACCATGGAAGAACTTCTTCGGCACGAAAATATCCTGGGTGAGTTTCGTATTATCTGGCGTTACAAACCCAAAGGTCTTACTGCTCTCAAAAGTGCCGACGATTTTTTCATTGGCGCGTTCCAAAATGCGAATAATTTCGCCCTCGCGCGAACGTCCCGGCTGCTCTGACGGGGTAACACGAGCCACCACCCGGTCGCCATGCATCGCCGAGCCAATGCCCGGTCCCGGTACGAATACATCTGTTTCCTCTTCCGATTCGCGTACATCCGGAATGATAAAACCAAAGCCTTTGGCCGTCATGGAAATGTGCCCCACGACCAGATGCATGCGGCTTGGCACACCATAGAGATCACTGCGGTTCTTGATGATAGCGCCTTCCTGTTCCAGTTCCTCCAGCGCCTGCTCAAACTGCACGAGTTCCTCTTCGGTAAGTTCCATTTCCTCGGCCAAATCCTCTGCCAGCAATGGTTTATAGGCATCTTCACGCATATACGCAACAATTCGTTCTTTTAAATCCATATACTTTCTTTTTCTCCCTTTTCCTAAAGCGCCCGCGTGGCACTTCGCTCTCGATTCCCGCGTCATCCCTTACGCGTCGGATGACTGCAGGAAAGCCGCTGCCTCGGCAAATACTTTCTCGCGCTCTGCCGCCACCGGCAGAAGGTGGCCGGACTTTTCCAGCCAAACGATACGGCGGTCTTCGCTTTTGACATGGTCATAAATATATCCGGCACTAGCTGGTGCAGCCGTATGGTCATCATGGCTATGCATGATAAGCACAGGTACGGAAACCTTATCAATGCAGCCCTTGGTCGCCTCAATCACATCGACAAGCTCATGCACTCCGATGAGCGGCATCTTGCGATACGTCTTATTGACTGCTTCGGGGACGCCCTTGAGCCTTCTTCTGGCCTTCGGGATGAATTGATTGTTACAGACCTCCCGCGGCGGCAAAAATTCAATGCCGCGCTCTTCGGCGATCTGGATGGGGGCTGCTAACGTCACCACTTTGCGGACCTTTTCCTCTGTTGACAGCAGCAGCGAAAACAGCCCGCCCATCGAATGACCGATAACATCGATAGAATCACAAAAACCGGACAGGACCGCATAGCCGTCCCGCACGGAATCCATCCAATCTTCCCAGGTCATGTGGCTCATGTCCTCCACCGTGGTTCCGTGCCCAGCCAACCGAACCCCAAGCACGGTAAAACCAAGTTTATGCAGATACTGCCCCATGAGTAAAAGCTCTGCCGGAAGTCCCGTAAAGCCATGAATCAGCAGAACCCCTTTCGGCCCTCCCGGCAGGAAAAAAGGTTCCGCTCCTGGCAAAATCATCCTCTCGCCCCCTCGTATCCATAAAGAAAAAACCCCGCTCTGATTGCAGAACAGGGAACGCTTTCTCGTATTAGTTGCTCATGCGAGCAATCACAATCGTGATAACCGCGAACAGAATCGCAAAGACCACGGTCACGCGTGCCAGCAATGCATCCATACCACGAGCCTTGCTCGAAAATACGGTATCCGCACCGCCGCCCATGCCGCCCATGCCCGAGGATTTTGCCTCCTGTCCAAGCACCGACGCGATGAGGATAATTGCTACCAATGCATCTAATATCATCAAAACGGTAAGCAACATGTATGTAAGCCTCCCTTTAATTACAGTTTCCATATTATTCTACCATAGAGTAGCGCTCCTCCGCAAGGAAAAGCAGACAAAAACAAAAGAGCTTCCCCGCAGGGAAGCTCCTTGAAAAACCTGATGAAATTATCAGATAGCGTAAACACGGATGGAGTTCGTGTTCTTGCCAACAGCAGCGCTGCTGTCAACTTTGATACCAGAGGTAACAATCGTCGTATCGCCGCGTTTTACGTACTCATTCTTAACAGCGGCCGACGTAGCATTGCTGAGCATCTCGTCAACATCGTTCCACTCCGTGCCGAGGATCGGATATACACCCCAACGCAGGTTCAGCTGACGGACAACCTTCTCGCTCGGCGTGTAAGCAACGATAGCTGCTTTCGGACGATACTTCGAAACGACTTTCGTCGTATAACCGCTCTCAGTCGGCGTGATGATTGCCGGAGCATCGAGCTCATAAGCCATCTGTACCGTAGCATGAGCGACTGCACGCGTACGGGACTGGAGATGCTCGAAGCCGCGCTCCATGAAGAGGTCTTTGTACTCCAGAGCGGACTCGATACGGCAAGCGATGCGGTTCATCGTAGCGACTGCCTCAACCGGGTAGTCACCGGAAGCCGTCTCACCGGACAGCATGATGGCATCCGTACCATCGAGGATAGCGTTACCAACATCGGAAACCTCTGCACGGGTCGGACGCGGGTTGCGCTCCATGGAATCGAGCATCTGCGTAGCAACGATAACCGGTTTGCCAGCCTTGTTGCACTTGCGGATGATTTCTTTCTGAATCAGCGGAACATCCTCAGCCGGAACCTCAACGCCCAGGTCACCGCGGGCAACCATGATACCATCGGAAACTGCCAGAATCTCGTCGAAGTTCTTGACACCTTCGAGGTTCTCGATTTTCGGGATGATTTCCATGTGGCCGTTATGCTCTTCGATGAGCTTGCGAATAGCCAGAACGTCAGCCGGGCGCTGGATGAAGGAAGCAGCGACAAAGTCCATGTCCTGCTCGCAGCCAAAGATGATATCTTTCTCATCCTGCTCGGAAATCGGCGGCAGGCCCAGGGATACGCCCGGTGCAGCAACGCGTTTGCGCGTGCTCATTTTACCGCTGTTCTGAATCGTCGTAACGATATCTTTGCCTTTAATCTCATCAACTTTGAGAGCTACAAGGCCATCGGACAGCAGCAGCGTGTCGCCCGGTTTTACTTCCGTATAGAGACCTTTGTGGTTGACCGAAACGTGCGTCTCATCACCCGGAATATCCTCATAGGTAAGCGTGAACTTGTTGCCCTTCTCGAGCATAACCTTGCCATCTTTGAACTCGCCAAGACGCATCTCCGGACCTTTCGTGTCCAGTACGAGGGAGATGACCTTGCCAGCCTTCTTAGCAGCCTCGCGTACCATGTTGATACGGTTCAGATGCTCCTCATGATCACCATGAGAGAAGTTGAAACGAGCCAGGTTCATACCATTCTCAATCAGCGCATCGATAACGCCCGGTTTCTCCGTGGATGGTCCCTGCGTGCAGATGATTTTCGTCTTCTTTAACATGTTGTAAATCCCCACCTATTCTTTTTACTCCATATTACTATCAAACAGGCTGCCACCGGTTTCCCGGTGTCGCTGTGGCAGCCTGTTCACGGCCTGAACTAATTGAGGGAACAATCCCTCTGACAGTTATTATTCTACACGTTTTGTCCCTATAAGTAAAACAATTTCCGCCATATTTTTTCAAAATAAATATTTTCTGAAAACACAATCCTTGTTTAAAATTTATTGGTTTTATTCCCCTTAATAAACATAGCTTATCCGTATAATTCACGAGCGAATCATAAAGACAGAAAATTTTTTCACTTTGTAAAAACGGCTTATCTTTTCATTCCAATCCATCGATATACCAATAGGGATAGTATTTTCTTCCCACATTTTTGATGAAAGGAGGTTTTACCATGACCACGATTTCTTCGCTGGCGAACAACACCTATACCATGTATAAAATGGCTTCAGGTAACACTGCCAGCACCACATCGGCCAACAGCAATCTCGTGTCTGCATTTTCCTCTGCCTATAGCACGCAGAAAAAAACCAATGCCGCACAGGATTCCCTGACGAATCTCTGGTCGAACTACACCGCTTCGGCCAGTTCCTCGTCAAGTCTTTCGGGTCTCAGTACGATTTATGGCATCAGCTCCAGTGCAACGGAACTCGTCAACTCGTACAACGAAGCCCGGAAAGTCTACCAGACGGAATTTTCGGCCACGATGGGTGACCTGAAAAATTCCGCTGGCAATGTTGCTAAACTGGACACTTCGAAGTTCAGCCAGGACGACATCAAAACGGCTGAAGATGGTACGAAAACGTACAGCGATGCACTGAAAAGTGCCATCAAAGACATCAAACAGCTCGTATCTGACTACAACGATGCCCTGGGAACGACGAACGACTACAGCAGTGTGAGCAAACGCATGAAATCCATCGCCAACACTTTTGCGGATACCACCTATCGTTCCGATATCTACAAACAGGTCGGAATAACTGTGGATAGCAAAACGGGCGAACTATCTGTCGATGAAGACAAACTTGCCAAAGCTCTTACCGAAAATGGCAGCCGCGTTGAAAACGCCTTGGGCAAAAACGGCCTGGCCGGCAAAGCCAGCCATCATGCCGAATTTGCCCTTGCCCAGCAGGACAAGGCCTTCCCATCGATGAAGACCATGCTCGGAAGTGAGCTGAACCTTGCCTCAGCCTACACCAACCCGAAAGTCCTGACTGCCAACGTGCAGTACAACATGATTGGGAATCTGCTGAATATGGCGTGGTAAAAACTGCCCATCAACGGAAAAGCCTGTCTCGAAAAATGAGACAGGCTTTTTTGATTGACACCAGAATAGGACTTTGCTACCATATAATCAATTGCAATAACGACAAAACAGAAAGGATACCGCCTATGACGACGGAGAGCAAACCTGCCGAAGCAGTCCTGCGCGAGGGCCAGGCTATACATATTACTGACAATGCCATCGATATCCACGGAACGATAAATGAAATTGCCCACCGCTTTTTGTCCATTAGCCTTGATGTTTCGCCCCAAACCTTCTTAGCCACGCCCCTTAACAGTGATGAACTCCAGTGTACGGTTACGGGCAATGGCTGCGTTTACCGCTTTGCTGCCAATTTCCGCAGCAGTTCCACCGTTGCGGAAAAGAACTGGTTCATCGAAAAGCCTGCTACTGTGGAGCGTATCCAAATGCGCCGCTTTGTCCGCGTGCCCATGCCGCTTCCTATTCAAGTAAAACTGCCCGGTGCCCATGGCAGTATGCAGGATACCATCGAGGCTACGCTGGTCGACATCAGCGGCGGCGGCATCTGCTTTGCCCATACGAACGAAGTGCTCCTGCACGAAAAAATTATTATCACCATTCCCGATCTCCCGCTCTATGGGACGCTTCATACCGAAGCCCGGATAGAACGATGCACCAAAATCGAAGTGTTTTCGGGAACGGTCTTCCACATCGGCGCCTCCTTCGAAGACAACCTTGACCTGCGCCAGCAAGACAAACTCATTCAATGCATTTTTGAGTTGCAACGAAGTTACCTGCAAAAAGGACTGCTCCTCCCTGTAAAGTAATTCTAACTGCCCCATTGTCCCATTCAGAAATACAGCCACGCTGTTCCTCCAGATTACGACAAGGCAATTCGCTGGCTAAGAATACGACAACCACAGCAGCAGATACTGCACTATCCGAGAAACATGTATTTACCAACTCTTCCGTGACACCAATCAAAGAAGCCGGTATAAAAGATCTCGCCGGATTAGCTAAATATGCTGTAACATCCTCAAAGGCAATGGCCAAAAATTCCGTTGTTGCTATATGTGTAGGGGCTATGGATATCTATGATGATTTCACTAACCCCAATTATACGACAAGAGAAAAATTTGCAGCAGCTAGTATCGATGCAACAGGAGTTGCCTTTGCTGTAGGCAGCAGCGTACTTACAGGTGCCGCTGATTAACAGGCGCCCCCGCAATTGCCCTGGCAGTAGGAGGAGCGATTGTATTTGGAATAGGAATCGATACGATTACTTCACGGGAAAAGGAGGCGGTATTAGAAAATGACTAATTTAAAAATAAACAAACCTATCTTGTTTCTATCCATTTCGGTGACGATATTGGCCAAAGGAATGGATAAATATATAAACGAGAAATTGCTTTGGGGATTTCTTCTAATATTGTTTATAAGCTTAGCTATATATTACTGGAAAAAATTTCATCAAAAAATAATCATTCTGTCGTTTGGCTTATTTGGCATAACGTGTTTGATTGGACTTTTTTGGCATACTAACACACCTTATGATGGCGTAACCAAAGGTGCATTGATCCTTTGGTCGGCTTTTGGGGCGCTTGCATCCATAGTGGTAAACAAAATGAGCGAATGCAATGGAGCAGATAAAAAGTTACTCAAACTAATCATTTCTTTCACAGGTGGTTCATTGTTATTATTATGTGCACTTGTATATATTCCTTTTTTGATAAAATAGCCACTACTCCCTAGCTGAGCAAGCAAACGTAAAAACCTCCTCCTAAGACGACAATTTTTACAGTCGTCTTAGGAGGAGGTTTTTTTCATAAAGAACTTTTTCTTTTACTTCATACGTTTTATCGTGAAGCGGCCGGTGCCGACTTCTTTACGATGGCAATGTGGGCATTCGTTTTCGATAATGCCGGTGTAGCCACAGACCGGGTCACGGTCAACCGGATGGTTGATGGAGAAGTAACCCATATCGGCGTCGTGCATCGCACGGACTACATTCTCGAATGCTTTGACGTTTTTGGTCGGGTCGCCATCCATCTCGATGTAGGCAATGTGACCAGCATTTTCAAGGGCGTGGTACGGTGCCTCAATGCGGATTTTATCGATGGCTTTTATCGGATAGTATACCGGGACATGACTGGAGTTCGTCATGTAGTCGCGGTCCGTAACGCCCTCGATGACGCCGTATTTCTTGCGGTTGCTGCGCTGGAACTGGCCTGCCGTTGATTCTGCCGGCGTGCCGAACGTCGACCAATTCATGTGCTCATCTTCCGTATATTTATCGGTTGCCGCCCGCAGGTGCCCGACAATCTTAAGGCCCAGTTCCTGCGCCTCAGCACTTTCGCCGTGATGCTTGCCCGTAAGTGCTTTCAGGCACTCCGCCAGGCCGCAGAAACCAATGGAATAGGACGCATGCTTAAGAACATCCTTGATGCTGTCATCATTGGACAATTTGTCGCTGTCCATCCATACGCCCTGCCCCATGAGGAACGGGTAGTTATAGACGTGTTTCTGCTCGATGACATGCAGGCGCTCCAGCAGATAATCATGACTGATCTGGATATATTTGTCAAACAGCTGCCAGAATTTGTCCATATCGCCTTTAGACTCCAGCGCCAGTTTCGGCAGGTTGATCGTCGTAAAAGCAAAATTGCCGCGACTGCCGGACTCCTCCGGGCCATTGATGTTGCTCATAACGCGGGTGCGGCACCCCATCGTTGCCACGACACTGTTGTAATCCCCCGGTTTGTAATACTGGAGATTGTACGGCGCATCGATGTTGACGAAGTTCGGGAACAGGCGCTTCGCGCTCGTCTTGCAGGCCTGCAGGAACAGGTCATAGTTCGGGTCTTCCGGATTGTAGTTGACACCCGCCTTGAGCTGGAATACCGAAATCGGGAATATCGGCGTCTCGCCGTTGCCAAGTCCCGACCAGATGGCATTTAACACTTCGCGGACAGCCAGACGGCCTTCGGGCGACGTATCCATACCATAGTTGATGGAGCTGAACGGAACCTGAGCACCGGCACGGCTGTGCAGGGTATTGAAGTTGTGAATGAGCGCCTCCATGGCCTGATGCGTCTCTTCGACAACATCCTCACAGGCCAGCTGGTAGATTACCGTCACGATTCGCTCAAGGTCAGTAAGTTCCTGATGATAGACATCCGTCAACAGGCTTGCCACAGCCTTCTTGACAGCGTCAATCGAACGCTGTGCGCCTTCATCTTCCATGCTTTCCGTATAGCGGCAGGAATCAAAATCCATAACCTTTTTGAATTCCTGTTTGAACTCGTCCTCACTGCCGACAGACTGCGCCAACTGATACCGCAGAGCCTTGTAAGCCTCATCGATAACGGCTTTGCGGAAGGATTTGCGGATACCCTCTGCCATAGCATAATCAAACGCATTGATCGACTGGCCGCCGAACATGTCATTCTGATTGCTCTGAATCGCGATGCAGGCCAGGCTTGCATAGGCGCGGATGGAGTTCGGCTCGCGCAGGAAGCCGTGCCCCGTCGAGAAACCGCCATGGAATAACTTCAACAGGTCAATCTGGCAGCAGTTAAAGGTGATGAGCGAAAAATCTTTGTCATGGATATGAATCCAGTTCTCTTTATCGGCCTCACGGAATTCATCGGTCAGCACATAGTTGTCAACAAAGTGCTTCGAACCTTCGGCACCGAGTTTGAGCATAATTCCCATCGACGCATCGGTATTAATATTCGCATTATCGCGTTTGAGATCAACATCGACCGAATCCGCAAAGAAAATATCCCGATAGGAATTCATCAGATGCTTCTGAGCCGCGCGGCGCTCCGCGTGTTTCTGCCGATAGGTGATATATTTTTTCGCCACGTCATAGAAATCGTATTTCATGAGCTCCTGCTCAACGATATCCTGGATTTCTTCCACGCTGACATTTTCGCGGTCCTGAATATCCCATTCGACCTGACTGGTTACCTCATCGATATCCTTGTCGGTCATTTTATTGCCGCCATCTACATTTGCACCAGCGATGGCATTAAAAATCTTTTCACGATTATAGGCCACCGTATGGCCAGAACGTTTCGTAACTGTTTTTAAGTTCATAGACTACTCGGATACCACTCCCATATATGCGGTATTCCTTGACGCCTCCCCCTATATATTGTGGTTGATAATTGTCATAACGGAATATATTGTACCAAAGAACCGCTCAGATGGCAATGACCAAATCCCGCACTCCACGGCATAAAAAGAGCAGGAATCCTTGCCATTCCTGCTCAAACGGATATTTTCATTATTTTTGACTTTCGTCGCCGTTTAGTTTCTCCAAAAAATCCATCAGCTGATAGAGCAGTCGGTAGAGTTCCTTGGCATCACTTTGGCTAAACGCTGACATCTGCGCCAGCATCGCCTGCGGAACGCCTTCTGCCTGCTGTTTTAACTTCTGACCGTCCTCGGTGATACAGACAATCACGACGCGTTCGTCCTGCCGTGACCGCTCCCGTTTCAAATAGCCTTTGCGTTCCAGCTTTTTCAACAGGGGCGTAAGCGTACCAGAATCAAGATGCAGCTTCTTCCCGAGTTCCTTGACACTGACTTGTTTTGCTTCCCAAAGAACTGCCATCGTAATATATTGCGTATACGTCAATCCCAACCGGTCCAGATGTGGCCGGTATGCTTTGATTATTTCACGGGAACAGGCATAGAGCGGGAAACATATCTGGTCTTCCAACCGTAACGAACCTAGCTTTTCCATGATAAATCCTCACTTCATTCTTTCTATCGTCAATTTTACTTACTCCCCCTTTAAAAGTCAAGGAAACGCCAAATTGACGAAACACCCTATTTCATGTAGAATTATCATTAGTTTTTACGCAAACATTAATATAGTAGAAAGAAGAAGACCAAGCTATGAAACATACTACGATAAACCAGGACAGATTTATCCGTTGGTTTGCGGCTGCTGCCGCCTATTTTGTCTGCTTGATTGCAGCCTATATTGACTTCGGCCAGGATATGGGCGCGAAATATTTCATGCCCATCCTGATTCCGATTATCGCCGCGCTCGTCCTCATCCAGTATGGCACGCGAGTCAGCATCTTCAGCAAGGCTGCCCTGCCAAACCTCGTGACCGGCACAGCCTGGTGTATCACCTTCCCCCTGCTGTATCAGTGGACCTACCATTCGGTATGGTACCAGTCAAAAATCTGTTTTGACTTCGTTGTTGGTACCGCAGGCTTCATCCTGCTCATGGCCTTGGAGGGCGCCTTGTTCCGCCTCGGTCACGAGAAACTCACAGCGGCGTTTATGTCCGTCCTGAATTTTCTCGGTCTTGTCATTCCCTTTATCCAGGTGACTTACTATTGCCTCTTTTGGCATTGCCTTTCCCCTGCTTCGCTTATGGCCCTGTATCTGACCAACTACCGCGAAAGCATTGACTTCATCCAGTCCAACCTCGGCCTGTTGCCGACGCTTCTCATCTTTGCAGGCTTTGCCCTGTTCCTCTATGGCTGCTATCACTGTCATCGGGAATTCTTCCGCCGTACGCTGGCGGAAGATACCACAGCCGGACGCATGGGAGCACTCTCCTTGCTGACGGTTGCCATGATTGCCGCCGAGGGCTGGTATCTGCCACAGACTTCCGTAGCCGACCTCTGGAACGATGTCATTTCCTATGTCAATCAGACCCAGGAATACAGTATCGGTCACGATGAACGCTTGGAAAGCCTGATGATTGACAAGAATATGACCCTGCCCACCAAACTTCCGGGCACCGTCATCGTCGTTATCGGCGAGTCTGCCTCCCGCAACTATATGAAAGCCTTCACGCCTTCTTTCCCGTATGACGACACGCCCTGGCTCAGCGGCAAATTCGCCAGCGATTCTGCAAACTTCCTGAAGTTTGACAATGTCTACTCGTCCTGGTCGCAGACGGTCCCGGTCCTGCAACGGGCATTGACCGAGCAGAGCCAGTATAACGGCAAGGAATTCTTTGATTCCGCGTCGATCGTCGACGTAGCCAAAAAGGCCGGTTATGAAACCTGGTGGTTCAGTAATCAGGGCCGCTACGGACAATACGACAGTGCCATCACGCTGGTGGCGAAAACCGCCGACCATGCCGAATGGACCGATGACTCGTATAATTTCTCGGACAAATACGACGAAGCCCTGCTCCAGTATTTGTCACAGGTTGACCCGTCCAAGAACAATTTCATTGTGCTTCATATCATGGGCAGCCATATTTATTACAACAACCGCTATCCCAGCGAGTTCAATAAGTTCGAAACCGCTGAGGGCGATTCTACCGTTTCTTCGGTTCAATCTTATGCCAACAGCATTCTCTATACCGATTATATTCTCTCGCAGATTTTCGACTACGCGCAGAAAAACCTGAACCTGCAGGCGATGGTTTACTTCTCCGACCATGGCGAAAACATCGAGATTTCCCATAACCCGGACGTATTCAGCTTTGACATGGTGCGCATCCCCATGTGGACATACCTCTCACCATCTTACCAGCAGGTTATGCCGGGCCATACCAATGCGCTTCGCATGCACCAGAGCCGCTACTTTACCAACGACATGCTCTACGACATGATTTGCGGCCTGCTGAATGCACCTTCCGCCCGCTACAACCCGGAGCAGGATTTTGCCAGCTTCTCTTACAGCTTCCACCGCAGCAATCTGACAACGATGCTCGGACAGCATCCATTGCTCGAAGACCCTAACGGCACGGAAGAAAAATAAGCCTGAAAAAAAGACCTTGTGGATAGTAAAATCCACAAGGTCTATTTTTTTTCCGCTAATGATTCGCCCGCCGAATCCTCATCCTCTTTTTCATCCAATTCTGAGCATCCCGGACTGAACCATATCCAGAACAGGATGGGAAAAATGACAAACTCCAGCACAATGATGGCGGCAAATAAGCCATTGATAAAATCCCAACTCAAAAAAATCGGGTCGCTTTCCTTATCTTCTTCAAGCTTTTCTCCGGGCCGTCCCGTTTCCCCCGGCACCACGCCCCCTACAATCCGAGGGCCATCATACGATGATGCTGCCGTTACATGCTGTGATACCATCAGTTCTCTTCCCACGGAAAACTGCGATATCCCCACAACCACTGCCGTCATAAGGAACATGAAGGCCACCACCAAGATAAAGAAGCTCTCTTTTCTCGTACAACGCCGCCGATTCTTTTCCTCTTTCATAGTAATTCCCCTTGTAAGATACCACGATTCCTTCCATTTTTTCTAATCCTTTTCTAAGTTCTCATAATACACGTTCTACACGATTTCGTCAAATTCCTGCCAACACCGAAACCAGCAAT
>NZ_VTOY01000012.1 GCF_008271295.1 Pseudoselenomonas ruminis
GATAAACTGTAATTTGTAAAAAGTGCACGAAGTTATAGGAACCTCCATAAGGTAGATGAATCAAGCTTATGGAGGCTTCTATAACTTCGTGCACCTATAATCTATACACAAAAAAGCACCGCTCTCGCGGTGCTATGCTTTCATATGGCAGGGGTAGCTGGACTCGAACCAACGCATGCGGGATTCAGAGACCCGTGCCTTACCAACTTGGCGATACCCCTGTGTCACTAGCGCTCTGCGCCATCAACATAAAATATTATACTCAAGGATATTTCACTTGTCAACACATTTTTTATATTTTTTTACACCCAGCCAAAAATTCAAAAAAATGTCTGAAAACGAACCAGAAAAGGGCAATTGTCCCCTTTTCTTTAAGAAAAGTATGATATAATAAAAGATACCTAAAAATGTAAGTGACGATTCATGTGTATTTTATTGGAGGAATGTATCGTATGGATATTAAGTATGATGTATCAATTACCGCTATCGGCAATTTGGCTAAAACCTTCCTTTCGGATAACAGCAGTGCTATCCTGCTTGACGAAGGCATCCGTCCGAACCTGTCCGATATGGTCATCGAACACACTCCTGGCGAACTCAAGGAAGACATCAAGAAAGGCGATAAACTGTTGATGGGCGGTGTTAAGTACACGGTCGAAAAGGTTGGCGACGCAGTCAATGACAACCTCCGCGAGGAAGGTCATTGCACGCTCGTGTTCAACGCTACCGGTTCTATGCCGGGACAGATTATCGTGAAGGGCCCAAGCCTTCCGGTTCTTTCCAACGGTGCTCACATCACCTTCACCAAGAAATAATCCTCGAATCAAATACCATTCAGGCCAGGCCGTTCATCGAGCCTGGCTTTTCTTTTTCATAATCACGTTTCAGATTGCGGACGCTCTCGCGCTCGACAAAGAAAAGCGGCATTTCCATATTTTCCTGCACCGGCTCGTCACGAAGCAGGTTGAGCATATACTGCGCGGCCTTCATCCCCACGAGCTCATAGTCAAACGCGACCGTCGTAAGCGCCGGATACACGACAGCCCCCACTTCATAGCCGCCAAATCCGGCCACCGAAATCTCCTCCGGCACGCGGATGCCGCGTTCGTGAATATATCGCAAGATACCCAGGCTGATATTGTCCGTCGCACCGACTACCACACTGGCCTTGCAACGCAGCACATCTTCTGCCTGGTTATAGGCCGACAAAAAGTCAAACCCCGTCTCGACAAAATCAACCTTGGCTCCGAATCTTCCCGCCTTGAAGGCATCGATAAAGCCGCGCTTGCGGTCAACGCCCACCGCCGTATCCTGTTCGGTAACCCCGGCAAAAACCGCATGCTTGTGTCCCATCTCGCGCAGGTAAGCTCCCATCATTCGGCCAGCTGCCTCGTCATCAATTTTGACAAAGGGCACTTTATCGTTTTTCTGGCCCGTATAGAGGATGGGAATATTTCCCTCCTGCGAAATTTTCACATGTTCCTCGGTAATGCCGACCGAATCCACCAGGATTCCATCCACACCCTGCTGCTGCAAATTGCGGATATTTTCCAGTTCCTTCCGGCCCGAAAGCTGGCTGACCAGTAAAATTCCCTGATACCCAGCCGGTTCCAATACCCGGCTGATGCCTGCCAAAAGCTTGCCAACCGTTACCGAGTCCATCCGCGGCAGCACAATGCCAATCAATTTGCTCTCTTTTGTCTTGAGCCGCTTGGCGAAGAAATTCGACTGAAAACCAGTTTGTTCAATTGCGGCCCGGACGCGTTCCTGTTTTTCGGTGCTGATATATCCATGATTCAAATAACGGGATACCGTACTCTTGGAAACTCCCGCCAGTTCTGCCACTTCTTTTATCGTAACCTTTTGATCCATTTCCTCTGCGTCCCTCCATGGATTCATTTCTTGCTATAGTCTACTATTATTTTAGGGCATTTATCGCGAAAAGGCAAGAATAAAGCAGAACCGATTCCACAAGTAAGAACACCTCCCATAAAGAGGTGCTCTTACTTATATAAACGCAAAAAAGCTACACATTCGGCAACTGCCAATCGATGGGGTCCTGCCCCGTCGCCCGCAAAAAGTCGTTGACCTTCGAAAACGGCCGGCTGCCAAAAAATCCACGATGTGCCGAAAGCGGGCTGGGATGTGGCGATTCGACAATATAGTGTTTCGGATTCGTAATCATCTGCTTCTTGCGGCGTGCCGGCGCCCCCCAAAGAATAAAGGCCATGGGCTTTTCGCGTGCATTGAGCAGACTGATGATTTTATCCGTAAAAGTCTCCCAGCCATGATGCTGATGGGAACCGGCTTGATGCTCACGGACCGTCAATACCGTGTTAAGCAGCAGCACCCCCTGCTCCGCCCATGGCTTCAGGCAGCCGTTATTCGGAATGGTACAGCCAAGGTCTGTCTGGAGTTCCTTGAAGATATTTAACAGCGACGGCGGCGGCTGTACGCCCGGCAACACGGAAAAGGAAAGACCGTGAGCCTGACCCGGGCCATGATAGGGGTCCTGCCCCAAAATCACTACTTTCGTATCATGGTAAGCCGTATAATGGAGCGCATTGAATATCGCAAACATATCGGGATAAATGCGGTGCGTGCGGTATTCCTGTATCAAAAACTGCCGAAGCTCACGATAATACGGCTGCTGCAATTCATCAGCCAGCAGCTCTGCCCAGTCATTATGAAATATCTCCATTGTCATTTCTCTCCCTGTCTATGCGCAGCCAGCGTTGAAAACTGCCCTGCTCCATTTCTTGCTCATGATCAAGCTGGAACCCCGAAAGTTCCGGCAGCCAGGTGTCAGCTTTATAACAGCCCCGCAGTCTGGTAATCTCAGCCACCCGCACATACGGCAGCAGCTCACGATAAACCTCCCCGCCGCCGATACACCAAAACGTTTTATCCGGATGAGCCTTATGAATCTCGCCTAGTATTTGCCACAAGTCCGCCAGCCCATTGGAAACGATAAAGCCTGGAAGAGCCGGCAGGCTGCGGGACAGCACAATATTGATGCGGTCGTTCAGCGGAGCTTCCTTGGGCAGGCTCTCGGCGGTCTTTCGTCCCATAATGACCACATTGCCCGCCGTCAGCGACTTAAAATGTGCCATATCATCCGGGACATGTGCGAGCAAACGGCCCTCAATTCCGAGTCCCCGGTTTTCATCAATTGCCGCTATCAGCCGGAGCGGCCAGGGCGTATCCAGTTCTGCCGCTAGTTCGATTGCCTGGCTTTTAATCGCTGGCTCTTCGCACCATGCCGCGACAGTTTTGCCCTTCACGATGAGACGCCCCGCAATATCACGCAATGGATAAAGCACAAAGGCCCGCTCGGTAAGATACGGATGCGGCAGGCGCAGTTCCTCGGTATCAAAGCGCTGCCCCTCCGCGGCCAGCAGGTCTATGTCAATAGTCCGCGCCCCCCAGTGCTCATGGCGGACGCGGCCAAGATCCCGTTCAATGCGCTGGCACTCGTGCAAAAAGGCCAGCACGGGCAAGCTCGTCCGTACTGCAGCCGCCGTATTGATAAAGCCCGGCTGGTCAAGTTTCCCCCACGGGGCCGTCTCATAGAAAGAAGCCACCTGCCAAAGACAGGTGGCCGGAATAGCGGCAATTTTCCGCAAGGCCTCGCGGATCGTTTCTCCGCGATTGCCCAGATTGGCACCAAGGCTCAGCCAAATCGTATACGCTGTATCGTCTCTATTCATGAGCGCGTCCTTACTACACTGATTGCTGCATCCTCGAAAATTCCGGGAATCGGCGCCTGCGGCTTATGAACCGTCACGCGGACTTTCTGCACCTTGCCGAAATCCCTGAGGATTGCTGCTGCGGTCCGCTCGCCAACGGCCTCGATAAGCTGGCAGGGCTCGCCCTCCACAATCTTCTTTGCCGTCTCATAGACTTCCGCATAATTAATCGTCGCCGACAAATCATCCGTTTCGCCAGCCATCTTCAAATCCGCATACATCGTGATATCCAGCAGGAAATGCTGGCCCTTTTCACGTTCCTCGGGCAGGCAGCCATGATAGCCATAAAAATCGAGTCCCGTAAGTTTTATTTTATCCATCGTTTCTTTCACCTTAGCCTAATATAACATCTGTCATACGGCACATCCTGGCAATCGGCTTAACGTCATGTACCCTGACGATGCCGGCCCCTTTCATAATGCCGATGACGCAGGTTGCCCCGGTAGCCTCCATGCGCTCCTCTACGGGCAAATCCAGCGTCGCCCCGATAAAGCTCTTACGGCTAGTACCCAAAAGAAGCGGATACTCCTCGCCATCAATTGTCAAAAGCTCCTGCTGGCGGCGAAGGACTTCTACATTCCCCTCGGGCGTCTTGCCAAAGCCAATGCCCGGGTCCAAAATGATATTTTCCCGCTTCATCCCGGCAGCATCGGCCAAGGCAATCGACCGGCGGAAAAAGTCCTTCATCGAATCGATGATGTCCCCTTCGTATTCCTTGCCGTCCTGATTGTGCATGACGACAATGGGCAGCCCGCATTCCGCTGCTACTGCGGCCATCTTCCCCGGCTCTTTTTCATACTGCATGCCCCAGATGTCATTGAGCATGTGAACCCCATGCTCAGCCGCCACACGGGCCGTCTCAGCCTTAAAGGTATCCACCGATACCGGCACCGGGCATTCCGGAATAAGTGCATCAAGGAACGGCAGTAATCGCTCAATCTCTTCCTCCGCCGGCATCACGGTAAAGCCCGGACGGCTTGACTCCGCGCCAATATCAATGATATCGGCACCGTCTTTTACCATCTGCTCCATGTGATAGAGCATTTTGTCCCGGGTATTCCATTTGCCACCATCCGAAAAGGAATCCGGCGTAACGTTGAGAATGCCCATGACAAGCGTGCGCTCGCCAAGTACCAGTGATTTTCCATCGGCGAAGTTGTAAGTGCGATTGGCAGTCATTATGATTTTTCTCCTCCTAGAATCATCCATGCCTGCTGATAGAGCGCGGAATCCGTTTGAAACACCCCGTTTTTCTCCGACGTGACGGTCCGCGTGCCATGCGCGAGGTCGCCACGCATGGTCATGCAGAGCTGTTTGGCCTCGACCACAACCAGCACGCCTCGTGCTCCGAGGTCACGCTGGACTGCGGCGGCAATCTGAGCCGTCAGCCGCTCTTGCAGCTGCGGCTGATGAGAGAGGACTTCCACCAGCTTCGAGAATTTCGAAAAACCAGCTACCCGGCCATCCTTCGGCAGGTACGCAATGCTTACCTCGCCAAAGAACGGTACCAGATGATGTTCACACATCGAATAAAACGGGATATTGCGGACAGCCACAATACCATCCGAACCGGCATCAAAGGTCTCTCCCCAGATGTCCGACGTATCTTTTCCCATGCCATCGAATAAGAACTGATACATCTGTGCCACGCGCTCCGGAGTCTTCTCCATGCCCCGCGCTTCGATATCCACACCGACAGCATCAAGGAAATCGCGCATCGCCCGGATTGCCTTCTCATTCATCTTGCTCATGGTATCCGTCCCCTCTAAAATATCAATACTTCTTATATAATATACTAGAACGAATTACACCGCAAGCGAAACAACGCCCATACAGCGCAACCGTTACTTTACGGTTATCGCCCCCACCGGGCAGTCTTCAGCCGCCTGTCTGGCATCATCGATGCTGCTGTCCGGCAGTTCCTGCCAGCCTTCCGCCAAACCATCATCCCCCATGCGAAACCCTTCCGGGCACGCGCCCGTGCACATTCCACAACCTACACATAAATCTTTATCCACATAGCCTTTCACAATAAAACCTCCTATATAATATACAGCTTACAGATTCGAATCTGATTGTAACAAACTCCATCACACATTTCCGTAACCATGGTAACACAAAAACACCCCAGGACCTATGCCCTGGGGTGTTTTCTGGGAATCTATAGAAATTTTCTTGGTTAGGCGATTAACCAGCAATACCCGGAGTCGTCATCTGTTTCGGGGAAAGGATTTTCTCCATCTTCTCCTGGGAGATGAGTCCCTTTTCGAGGATGACCTGACGGACCGGTTTGCCCGTGTTGTAAGCTTCCTTCGCAATCATAGCAGAGTTCTCATAGCCGATGTGCGGCAGCATAGCCGTGACGACACCAACGCTCTTGTCGAGCCATTCCTGGCACTGCTCTTTGTTCGGCTCCAAATCGATGAGGAGCTTATCCACGAAAGTATCCACAGCATTAGCCATGTACTTCATGGAGTTGAACATATTGAAGCTGATAACCGGCTCCATGACATTGAGTTCGAACTGACCGTTCTCAACGCCGAGGGAAACGGCGATATCGTTAGCAATGACCTGATAGCAAGCCTGGTCGAGGACCTCAGCGATAACCGGATTGACTTTGCCCGGCATGATGGAGGAACCCGGCTGACGTTTCGGCAGCTTGAGCTCATTGAAACCGCAGCGTGGGCCAGATGCCATCATGCGGAAATCGTTAGCCATCTTGATGAGTACGAGAGCCGTCGTCTTCATAGCGCTCGATACATCGGAGAAGCCATCGGTGTTGTTCGTTGCATCGATGATGTTGTCAGCCGTAACATATTTCTCACCCGTAACTTCGGAGAGCGTCTCAGCGACTTTCTTGATGTACTCCGGCTCAGCGTTGAGGCCCGTACCTACTGCCGTGCCGCCCATGTTCATGACATGAATGCCATCGATAGCATGGTTGATGCGGGCGATGCCCCGGCGGATGGAGGAAGCGTAGGAGCCCATCTCCTGACCCAGCGTGATAGGAACAGCATCCTGCAGATGCGTGCGGCCCATCTTGAGGATATCCTTGTACTCAACCGATTTTTTCTCAAGTTCCGTTGCCAGACGATCGAGCGAAGCCGTGAGTTTCTTTGCCTTGTGGGAAAGGCAGACTTTAATGCTCGTCGGGAAGCTGTCGTTCGTGGACTGAGCCATGTTCGCATGGTTATTCGGGGAAATGATATCGTAGCTCCCTTTCGGTTTGCCGATAATCTCCAGGGCGCGGTTGCAGAGGACTTCGTTGACATTCATGTTGACCGAAGTACCAGCACCACCCTGAATCGGGTCAACCGGGAACTGGTCAAGCCATTTGCCCTCGATAATCTCGTCTGCTGCCTGTACGAGCGGTTCGCCAATCTCTTTTGGCAGACGGCCCGTTGCCATGTTAGCCATAGCAGCGGCTTTCTTTACTTTAGCAAAGGCCTGAACGAAATCCGGATCAATCGTCTGACCCGTGATTTTGAAGTTATCAATGGCACGCATCGTCTGAACACCGTAGTAAACCTCGTCTGGTACCTGAAGCTCGCCGATGAAATCATGCTCTGTTCTCATTTTTTCCACGTTCCTTTCTTTTGCCTGTCGCTAAATATCCCCGCGGCAGCACCAAAAACCTCACATCATAGTCTTTAGTAGATATAAATGATATTAATCATTCGATTAAACAATCGCTTGATTTACGTTTATTGTATCATGTATACAAAATACATGCAAGAACAATTTTAAAATTTTGTCCTTATTCACTGCACATTTTTCATAAACAATTTCGACAATTATTGCTAACACGGACAGGGCCCGCCAAGGCCCCGCCCGTTACACCAATTACAACATGCCGATGATCTTCATGACCGGCAGGCCTACGCCCATCCAGACTACGATATGAAGCATCGTGATGATGAAACCAATCTTCCACCACTGGCCCTGGCCCATGAAGTTAGCACCGAAGAAAATCGGGGTTACACCGCAGCCATAGTGCGTGAGGAAAGAGGCACTGTTGCAGAGTGCGCCCAAAAGAATCAGTACACCGAGAACCGGTGCGCCGGCAGCTACGAGAATCGTTGCAAAGGCAGCAAAGAGTGCCATGATATGCGCACTGTTGCTGGCCAGTACATAGTGTGCGAAGGTGTAGACAAGGCAGAGGATAATCAGCATCGTCATCCAAGGCATGCCAGCAAACTGAGCCGCCATCACACCTGCGAACCACTTCATCAGGCCGAATTTGGAAAGATAAGCCGCCATATTAACGAGGACGCCCATCCATACGAGAACATCCCAAGCACCATGCTGTTTCGTGATATCCGACCAATCGAGGATTTTCGTCAGCAGCATAGCGGAAAGGCCCAGCAAAGCAACGAAAGCGGAGTCAATATGGTGGATCGAACCCGTTGCCCACATGATGAGTGCCGCGATGAAAATCACGCAGAGGATTTTCTCTTTGATGCTCATAGCGCCCATCTCGCCGAGCTCTTTCTTAGCCAGCGCCATGGTCTCCGGAGAATCCTGAATCTCTGGGTTGATGAGTTTGTACAGAATATACGGCGTAGCAATCGTCAGGATAAGACCCGGAATGATGCAGGCCATAAACCACTCACCCCAGCCGATGGAGGTGCCAAACATCTCCTGTGCCAGCGTGTTGCAAAGGACGTTGTTCGATGCACCCGTCAGGAAGATGCAAGCCGACGTGATGACAGCGGCATAGGCACTGAACATCAGGAAAGCACCCGTCTTCTTGTTTTTGCCCGTCTCCGCATCAGCACCTACTGCTGCCGTGACACTGCGGACAATCGGATAGATGATACCGCCGCCGCGGGCCGTATTGGACGGCGTAAACGGAGCGATAATGAAGTCAGCCGCGCTCATAACATAAGCGACGCGCAGCGTGCTGCTACCGAACTTCGAAAGAAGCATATACGAAATACGTTTTCCCAAACCTGTTTTGATAAATCCCTCAGCAAACATAAATGCCGATACGATCAGCCAAATCGTCGTATTGGAAAAACCTGCCAGTGCTTCACCGGCTTTCATGATGCCGAGGACCGGCAGCAACGCGCAAGCGATGATCGCGATTGCACCGATTGGCATCGGCTGCAGGATGAAACCTGCAATCGTTGCGATAAATACCGCCAAGAGGCCCCATGCCTGTGGGCCCACCCCGGCTGGTGCCGGGATAAACCAGATAATTGCACCGATGGCCACACAGATGAGGCCACGAACCAGCGGGCTCATCCCCTGATTTCCCTTTGAATCTGCCATGATTGTTCCTCCCTATAATTCCGTTTCAGTGGTCAATTTTATTGTTTTCAATTGACGACTGAGTTATTTGATGATATTAATATAACTATCTGACTACGAGAAACTACAAAATTCTATGTATTAACTATAAATATATTGCTATATCTTTTATTTATGACAAATATGTTTTTCCATAAATTCTTTAACGGAGATGCTAACATGTTCAATCAAAAGCCACTGCGTCAAGACTGGTTCTTGTTCGTTTTCATGCTCATTCTCGTGCCAATTGCCGGCGAGCCAAAAATCCATCCCTTTACCGGCGATTTCGAAAACTTTCGCGTGAGTTTCGGCTCGCCGGTTTTCCTGCTTTTCCTCCTTTGGCTTCAATCTTTTTCACGGATTTTTCTCGGCATCTCCGTCGGTATCGCCGTGATGATATTCCGAGCTTGTCTCGATATTGCCCTGTACGGACAACCTGTAGGACATTCCTTTTTGATTCACGTTCCAAACTTTTTCTACTATTTTACTTATGCACTATTTTTTGCCCTGCCCCAGCTCACCCGCAAATCCATCTACGCACAAGCCCTGGAAATCGCCTTCTGGGCTATCTTTGCCGAGGTATTTGCCGGCATTGCCGAGCTTGCCGTCATGAATGCCATCGCCTATCAGCACGGCTACCGCTTTACCCTTGAGATGCTGCTGCGGCTATTATTCATTGCCATTTTGCGTTGCTTCTTTATCCTGTCGTTCTTCTTCCTGTTCCAGCTTTACAACACAGAAATCCGCCTCGCGCGTAAAATCAAGGAGCAAAACCGATTGGCACTATTGATCTCCAACCTCTATGAGGAAGCTTTCGAACTACGCTGCTCCCTGAAGAACGCCGAAGATGTCACGCATGACTGCTACAAGGTCTACGACAAGATAAAAAACTGGGCGAAAACCCCCGAAGAACAGGCAATCGCCCGGGAAGTCCTGCGCATTGCCGGAGAGTGCCATGAAATCAAAAAGAATCACCAGCGCATCTATGCAGGCCTGCAGGAGCTTACCAGCAACCGCCATGTCGAAGACTACCTGCCCCCAAACCAGATTGTAAAACTACTGGTTCACACCCAATCCAAATACGCCCGCTCGCTGGAGAAGCAGGTAGGGTTTCACACCGACATTCAAAAAGGACTGCCACCACTCCACGTTTTCATGCTGCTGTCAATTCTCGGCAATCTGGCGGCCAACGCCGTTGAGGCCATAAAGTATTCCGGCCTCATATCCATTGCCATCAGCGGCAAAAAAGGCGACGGCCTTTTACACATCAGCATCAGCAACACGGGCAGTTTTATCCCGCCGCGCCGGCTGGACAAAGTATTCCGCCCAGGCTATACCACCAAATTCGACAGTACCGGCAAAGCCTCCAGCGGCGTAGGACTGACCTACGTCCGCCACCAGACGGAAATGCTCGGTGGCACGATTGCCATTGACTCCGATGGCAAAAACATGGTCACCTGTGAAATCAAACTGCCCTGCGCCAAACTGCAAAAACAGCTGGAAAGGAAATCAGACGATGAACATAATGTTAATTGACGATGATGAAGCCATCCGCATGATGCTTCAGGATATCATCGAAGACTACGACCTCGGTGAGGTTGCCGTAAGTCTCGACTCGGCCGCCACGCTCGACAACGGCCTGCTCGCCCTCCACCATATCGACATTCTCATCATCGATATGCTGATGCCCGGCATCGACGGCATCGAAGCCGTGACCAAAATAAAAAACGGCTTTACCGGCAAAGTCATCATGCTCTCACAAGTAGAGAGCAAAGACCTTGTAGGCAAAGCCTATGGCGAGGGAGTCGATTACTACATCACCAAGCCCCTCAACCGGAATGAAATTGTCAGCGTCCTCAAAAACATCAGCGAACACCTGCGGCTTGAGGCGTTCGCACAAAATCTCCAGCATTCGCTGGCCAACCTTACGCCACAGGCAAATACGGCGCCACTAGCTTCCAAGCCCGCCGCCAAGGGACCTGCCATCCTGCAGGAACTCGGCATTGCCACGGCCCCCGGCGCCCAGGACCTGCTCGACATCTTAAAATGGCTGAACCAGCATCACGGACAAGTCCCGAGCCTCAAAATGCTCTTCACTTCTGTCGCCGGCATGCGTCCGGACACGACGGATGCCGCCCGCGAAGCCAAAGCAATGGAACAGCGCCTGCGCCGCACGATTTACCAGGCCCATCTCCACATCGCCACCCTTGGCGCCGTCGATTACACGGACCCGCGGTTTGAACAATATGCGCCGCTTTACTTTGACTATGCCGACCTCCGCAACACCATGCGCCTGATTGAAGACGAGCAAAAGCCCAGCCTGTCACAGGTACATATCAACATGAAAAAATTCATTTTTGCCTTGCACGATGCCGTGACCAGATAATCTAGCTACCGGATTTTCCGGCAACGGAGGAGTCTTGCTGGTAGAGTCCCAGACTCGACTGGATAAAGCCCTCCATTGCTTTCGTCCGGTAGCCTCTTTTTTTTACGGCCAGAAACGTCTCCCGCGTCGCCAGCTCGCCTGACAGCTGGTAGTAGACCAGCGCGTCCGTCGGTGCGGCCAGACTGACCAGCGTATCGGTCAAAATCGTAACGCCCAGCCCCTGTCTTGCCATGTGGAAAGCTGTCATCAGCTGATTGAGATAGAGCCGTACGTTTGGCACCACTCCCGCCGACTGAAACAATCCTTTGGCGCGGCGGTACATATCGTTTCCCTTGCCCAGCAGCAGAAAATCTTCCCCGGCAAATTCCTCAAGCGGTACCACAGGAACATCCCCCGACAAATGACGGCCTGCCAAAATATCGGCCCGCATCATTTTCCCTGCCGCCACTTCGCGGCGCTCATTGACCACCAGCCGGCTCGGCACAGCCAGCAGCAGATGGTCGGTATAAAAGGGCATAATCTCGTACAGCGAAGCATCATAGACACCGCTGTCCACAATGATATCCAGCTCCTCCGTCGAAAGTTTATCGTAAAGGTCCGCCGAATCCGACTCCGTCACAGAAAGCCGGATTTGCGGATATTTTTGACTGAATGCCTCTATCATCGGCGGCAAAAAGCAGGACGCAAAAAAATTAGTTCCGCCCAAATGCAGGGAACCGCTCTGGAGCCCTGCCAAATCACTGCAATAACGGGTAAGGTCATGCTGTATCCGATAAATCCGCTCCGCTGCTTCAATATAGGCCTTTCCTGCATCGGTCAGCTGCAGTGGGCTGCGGCTGCGGTCAAAAATCGGCAGTCCTAGTTCCCGCTCTACTTTTTTGACCGCTGCGGAAAGCGCTGGCTGAGATACAAACAAGCGCCGTGCCGCCGCCGAAAAACTTCGCTCCTGCCAGACCGCATAAACGTAATCCATGCCAGTTAACATGAATATCCCCTCCATATCTCATAGATTATTTTTATATAATTGTTAAAGTTATATGTATTTGCTTATATAATACGCCAATGCTATCCTATAGGCAAGAAGCAAAGGAGGGAACGATCATGAAGACTATCGGTATTATTGGCGGCATGGGCCCCATGGCCACTGTTGACCTCATGCAAAAGATAATCCTGGCCACCGACGCCCGGGAAGACCAGGAACACATCCACCTTCTCATCGACAACAACACCGATATTCCCGACCGTACGGCGGCGATTCTCGGTCAGGGAACCAGTCCGGTGCCAGAGCTTTTGAAGTCGGCGGACCGGCTCACAGCGCAGGGCGCCGACTTTCTCATCATGGGCTGCAATACAGCCCACTTCTTCCTGCCGCTCATGATGCCATTCCTCAAAATCCCCTTTATCAGCATGATTGAAGCCACGGCTGAATTCTGCCAGCAGCAGGGCCTCAAAAAAGTCGGCCTGCTGGCCTCTGCCGGTACCTGTCATTCCGGCATCTATCAACGCGCCCTTCACTATGCGGGAATTGAAACCATCCAGCCGGATGAAGCGCAGGAAACTGCCATCCACGACATGATTTACACCGGAGTAAAAGCCGGCAGAGACTATTACGATACCACGCAGGTACGAAAGGTGCTTGCGGACATGACGGCCGCCGGTGCCGAGGCCTTTATCCTCGGCTGCACGGAAATGCCACTAGCCATTTCGCAGTACCAGCTCGAAGGGAATTTTCTGGACGCGACCCAGATTTTGGCCGAAAAGGCAGCCGCTACGGCGGGTGCCAAAGTCATCAGCCGGCTTCCCGCCGGCAAAGCAGTTTTATCCACAGAAATATCCACATACTGACCGCAAACTGGGGATAACTTGTGTATTACTCGCAAGTTATCCCCAGTTTTTCTGTGACTATTTGACTAAAGGAGGAGAACACTGCTCCCGCACCGAATAAAAAGGTACAGTTTATTGCAAACCGCCTATTCGAAGGGAAACATATCATGATAAAACGAATCATTTCTATACTGCTTTTATTCTGCCTTTTATTGAGTACTACCGCCACGGCCACCGCTCCCAAATTGCGGATTGGCTACATCGAGCCGGACCAGAGTATCCTGTCGTCCATTTACATGCGCAACTATTATGCCTCCTATCTGGACGAGCTGGCCAAACATGCCGGCTGGAATTACGATCTCATCGATGTCTCCATTAACGACAGCCAAACGATGCTCACTAACGGCACCATCGATTTGCTGCTTTCGGTCGAAAATCCCTACACCGATACTCCCTCTGGCAAGTTTGCCTTCAGTAAGGAATTCTTTGGTTTTGACATCGAAAGCCTCTACACCCGTGCTGGCGACAAGCGCTTCAACGCTCATGACCTCAGTACCATAATGGGCGCTAAGGTCGGATTAATCAAAAACCGTCATGCCAATACACAGTTCATGACCTTCCAGCACGATAACGAACTCTCCTTTGATTTGCGCTATTTTGACAATCAGGATGAACTCATCCAGGCGCTGGTCGACCAGGAAATCGATTTAGCCGTCGATACGGCCACCAACTGCAAACCCGGCGAACAGTTCCTGCTGGCATTTGCCCGGATTCCGGTACGCGTTGCCAGCCGACTGGAAGATTCCGCACACCTGCGGGAATTTGAAACGGCTATGAACAATCTGCGCGTTGAAAATCCGTCCTTTGAACCCAACTTGAAAAAACAGCTCACCCAGCGCATTGACCACCAGCTGACACATTACACGCCAGCTGAGAGCCGCTTTATTGAAGCGGCCGAACCACTGCGCATCGTCATCTTCGGGGGCAGCGCCCCATACATCGAATTGGATGACAGCACAGGGATTGCCTCCGGCATCTACGCAGATTTGCTCAATCTCATCAGCCGCAACTCCGGACTGCGCTTTTCGTATGTTCACGTCAAAACCTACGACGAGGCGATTGCCGCACTGGAAAATGGTGATGCCGACATCATGATGGACATCTACACCAACCGTCCGGACGAAATTCCCTTCACCTATACCAATTCGTTCTTTACCGTCCCCTATACGCTGATTGGCGCCTTTGAGGCAAAATCGCCAACCACAACAGGAAAATCCCGCGTCATCATGTCCCAGCCCATGCCCTCCCTGGTTTATTTCCTGCAACAGGAATATCCGGATTGGGAAATCAATACCACGGCTAAGTCCTCTAATGACAGCCTGAATATGGTTGCACGCGGCGATGCCGACTTCGCACTGATTAACAACATCAATCTGGAAACGGAACGGAATCTGATTCTGCATCCGGATTTGACCATTGTTCCGGGCATAAACGTCCAGGTGCCCATGGCACTGGCCATAGCGGATGGCAAACCGCGCATCCTGAAAACCATCCTCAACAAGGCAATTATCCAGATTGACCCGCAGGACTTAGTCCGCATTATGCAGCAGCATACGGTTGCCACCAAACCGAATCTTTCCATCAGTCATTTGCTGGCCTTCTATCCCATCCAGATTGGCCTTGCCATCGGACTGTTCCTGCTGCTGCTGGCCGGCGGTGCGTTCCTCTGGCACTATGGCCGGAAGCTGAAACATCAACGGACACTGCTGGAAGAGAAAAATCAAGCGCTCCAAACAACGATCAATACGCTGGCTGAGGTAAACCGCAGCCGCGACAATTACAAAACCCTGGCTGAGACCGATGCCCTCACCGGGCTGCTGAACAAGGCCGCTATCGAAAAAACCGGCCAGGAAATTCTCGCCAAACCGCCAGCACCAGAACGCTGTCATGCACTGTTCATCATCGATTTGGACCATTTCAAAGAAGCCAATGACACCATGGGCCATCAAAAAGGCGACGACATCCTGCGCCGCTTCGCCCTCTGTCTCATGCATATCGTCCGAGCCAACGATGCGATTGGACGCTTTGGCGGCGATGAATTTATCCTGATACTTGAAAATCTGCCGCGGCCAGCGGCCATCGCCATTGCCACCCGTATCAACACAGCGGCCCGCAACCTCGAACTTAACGAAGAAGGCAAACCGGCCCTGTCCGCCAGCATCGGTATCGCGCTCTCCCCCGCCCACGGAACCACCTATGCCGACCTCCTGCACAATGCCGACCAGGCACTCTACCAAACCAAAGAAAACGGCCGCGACAACTGGACGCTGGCCTTCTACAAAAACAAGCAATAACGCTGACCGCAACAATGGACATAATAGCCATATATAAACCGCCCTCGCGGACTTTCGAAAGTCCGCGAGGGCGGTTTATTTCCTCAAAGCAGTTTCTCAATCTCTGCAGCCATCTCTGCCGGAGCAAAGGTAGGCTCGAAACGGGCAACCACCTTGCCATCACGGTCTACCAGGAACTTGGTAAAGTTCCACTTGATGGAATCCCCTTCCAGATACTCAGGGAAATTCTGCTGGAGGGCTTCCGTAAGTTTCGCCGCAATGGGGTGCGACGCATCAAAGCCCTTGAAGCCCTGCTGCTCAATCAGATACTTGAAAAGCGGCTGGGCCGTTTCGCCCCGGACGTCGCCCTTTTCGAAAATCTGAAAGGTTACACCATAGTTCAAACGGCAGAACTCCTGCACTTCGCTATTGCTGCCCGGCTCCTGTTCAGCAAACTGGTTGCAGGGGAAGCCCAGGATTTCCAGCCCCTGTCCCTTGTACTTCATATAGAGGTCCTGCAATTCCTTGAACTGGGGCGTAAAACCACACTTGGAGGCCGTATTGACGATTACCAATACCTTGCCCTTATAGTCCGCTAAAGATTTTTCCACGCCTTTATTGGTCTTTACCACAAAATCATAAATGCCCATAATAATTCTCCTCTCTTACAGCAAACTTGCTTTCATCAAAGGCCCAGCATTTCGTCCAGCCTGGCCTTGTCAAAACTCAGCACATAGTCTTTGTCATTGACCGTAGTGATCGGAACCATGGTGTCTCCCGTCAGCTCATAGCAGGCATCACGGTCAACATCATTTTCCTCGATATTGTGCTCTTCAAATTCCACATTCTTGCTCTTCAGGTACTTCTTTACCTTTTCGCACCAGGGACAATCGTTGATTGAATATACTTTTACCATACGGGATTACCCTCCTTTATTTTCACCAGATATTTCTCAGCCAGCAAGGCTGCTGCCGTGCCATCGGCAGCGGCGGTAGTCAGCTGGCGTATTTCCTTTTCCCGCACATCGCCGGCGGCAAAAACGCCGGGGATAGCTGTGCGGCAATCCTCCCCTGCCTCGACACGGCCAGCGGGAGTCAGTGGCAGTTCTTCCTTATATAGCTCTGTATTGGGCACCACACCGATATTGACGAAAATGCCGTCCACCGGCAGGCTGCGGAGCTTTCCCGAAACCTTATCCAGCACCTCAATGCTCTCCAGACGGCCCTCGCCCTGCAGACTCTTGATTTCCGTCTGCAGGAAGATTTCTGCCTTGGGATTTTCCTTTAACCGTTTTTGGGAGACTTCATCGGCCCGGAAATCCGAACGGTGTATCAGATAGAGCTTGCTGGCATACTTACTGAGGAAATTGGCGGCATCCACAGCCGCATTGCCACCACCCATAACGGCGATGACCTTATCCTGATACATGTGTCCATCACAGAGTTCACAATAATGCACGCCTTTGCCAGCAAACCTTTTCTCCTCCGGCAGGGGCAGCTTGCGGCGATTCATACCCGAGGCGATGATAACGGCATCGGCCTCATAGATATGCTCCTCCGTCTCCACCAGTTTGGGCTGCCCCTTCAAGGTGACCTTCACGATAGAGTCAAACTCATCGATGACCGCCCCAAAGCTCTCTGCTTGCTGCTGCAGGGTGCCCATGAGCTCCTTGCCGGAAACTTTGGCAAAGCCAGGATAATTCTCAATGCCTGCAGCATTGGCAATCTGTCCGCCTACAATGCCATTTTCCAGCACCAGCACATCCAGATTCATGCGTCCGGCATAGAGTGCTGCGGTCAGCCCTGCCATGCCTGCACCAATAATGACTATATCCTTGTGGATACGTTTTTTCTCCATACCATCAGCTCCTTGTCTCTACATGCCAATCATCGAATAGAAATATTATTTAGCTTCCTGGAAAACACTCTTGAGCTGGCCGCAGAGGGGGCAGACGTAATCGTCCGGCTCATCATTGATATCCCCTTCATGCTCGAAGCCGCAGACAGGGCAGATATAGACTTTCCCCGCGGGAGCTTTTTTCTCCGGCTGATATTTTTCCAGAATCCTGCCGATAACTACGCCATGATGGCCTTCCTGCTTGGCAAAGATTTCCATCTCATCGGCAGCCTCGGCAAAACCTGCCGCCCTTACTTTATCGGCCACGGCCTTGACCTGTGCCTCGCCATTTGTTTCTGCTTTCTGCACCGTACGCAGGAGGTTCCAGAAATCCTGCGGATACTTGCCATTCATCACAGCGTAGAATCCGGCATGAACAGCTTCCTGGTTGGCAGATTCAATGAGCTCAGCCGCAACATCGTCATAGCCCTGTTCCTTAGCTAAACGGGCCAGCGCGTAATACATCATGGTGCCATTGGCCTCAGCCTGCATGATAGCCTTCATCGTGTTCTCAAGATCCGTCCCCTTCGTCAGTCCGTAAATGCTCATAATGTTTTCCTCCTTAAATGCCATGCACCAAGCGGGCAATTCTGCACAGGACGCTTCAAGTCCTTAATTTCATCTTACACGCTTTATTATACAGCCAAATTCCATTTTGTCAAATGGAATTTTTTAAATCTCATTTGATTTGATATCAATAGGATGGTAGAATAGATGCTAGAAAAATTCACTTGTAACATTAAGGAGTAAACTATGAGTAACAAACCGACTTGCGACCCACTGCTGCTGGAAAACCAGTTATGTTTTCCACTATATGCCTGTGCCAGGAAAATCGTCGCGGCCTATACCCCTTTCCTGAAGGAACTTGGTCTTACCTATCCCCAATACATCACCATGATGGTGCTTTGGCAATATAATAAAATTTCCATGCGCGACCTCGGCAAACTTCTTTATCTCGATTCCGGAACGCTGACTCCGCTGCTGAAAAAATTGGAAGCCATGGGCTACCTCAAAAGATATCGCAATCCAGAAGATGAACGCATCCTCATGGTTTCCATCACCGATAAGGGAACGGCCCTCCGGAACGATGCGGAGAAAGTACCCTACCAAATGGGATGTCTTGTCAACCAAAAGGGCGAACTATTCGCCAGCGAAGAGGTTGATAAATTGAAAGAACAACTTTATCAGATTATCCATGCATTAGCGTAATTTACAGTCCTACCTTTTTCTTGCCACCAGCAACATTTGTGTTTATAATAATATTGTCTGCTGTCATGACAGTAGACAATATTATTTACTTTACAAAAATGGAGCGTTACTATGGAAGATATCATCGACGAAATCATGCGGCTGAAAAAAGAGCGCAATGCAATTATCCTTGCCCATGTCTACCAGCCAGAAGAAATCCAGGAAATTGCCGATTTCACTGGCGACTCCTACGGGCTTTCCCGTCAGGCGGCCGAAACGGATGCTGACGTTATCGTATTCGCCGGCGTCCGCTTCATGGCCGAAACCGCCAACATCCTGTCGCCAGACAAAATCACCCTGCTGCCAGCCGCTGATGCAGGCTGCCAGATGTTCACTGACGCCATCGAGGGACAGGTTCGTCAGGCCAAAATTGACAATCCTCATGCCCTCATCGTCTCCTATGTGAATACGCCGGCTTCGGTCAAAGCCATGAGCGACATCTGCTGCACCTCCTCCAATGCCGCCGCAGTAGTCGATTCACTTCCGAAAGACAAAGAAGTCATCTTCGTCCCGGACCGCAACCTCGCTTCCTGGGCCGAGGAGCAGTGCAACCGCACCCTGCTCAAATGGCAGGGTGGCTGTCCGATTCACGGAATGCTCACCGTAACCGATATCCGCATGGCCAAAATCAAATATCCAAATGCCTTAGTTCTCATGCACCCCGAATGCCGCGCCGAGGTCCGCGAACTGGCCGACTACGTCGGCAGTACCAGTGGCATCATAAAGTACGCAGAAAAAAGCGAAGCCACAGAATTCATCATCGCCACCGAGGAAGGTGTCCTGTATGAACTGTCTGAGCGCTGCCCAAACAAACAATTCCACCTGGCCTCCCGCCGCCTGCTTTGCACCAACATGAAGAAAACCACCTTGGAAAAAGTACGCGACGCCCTAAAAACGCTGGAACCACGCGTTATCGTTCCCGACGAGATCCGGGAACGCTCCGCCGCCGCGCTGGAAAAAATGCTTGCAATAAAGGGGTAATGAACAATGCAGCGCTATTTGATGAATTTTAACACCCGCAATATGGAAACCCGCAACACCGAATGCCTGGTCGTTGGCTCTGGCGTCGCGGGCCTTACGGCAGCCATCCAGCTGGCACGTCACGGCCACCATGTACTGCTCGCCGTCCGCGATACCCTTGCGGACAGCAACACCGCCAAGGCACAAGGCGGAATTGCCGCCTCCTTCGGCAAAGATGACAATCCCGCCCTTCATCTGCAGGATACCCTCACCGCTGGCGCCGGACTAAGCGACGAATCGGTATCCCAACTGGTCGTGACCGAAGGTCCTGACGACATCCGCTGGCTGGCAAATAACGGCGCCGAATTCGACCGTACCGAGGATGGCTCCCTCGCACTAGGGCGCGAGGGCTGTCACAGCCGCAACCGCATCGTCCACAGTCATGGTGACGCTACCGGTGCCGAAGTTGCCCGCGCCTTAACGGTACTAGCCGCCACCGAACCAAACATCCGCACTCTGGAAGGCTGTTATATCGTTGACCTGCTCACTCATGAAGGCCGCTGCTATGGGGCCATTTCCCTCTGGCACGGACGGAAAATCTGTCTGCGCGCCCAGCATACGGTACTGGCTACCGGCGGACTTGGCCGCCTATTTCTGCACACCACCAATCCGGAAGGGGCCACAGGCAGCGGCACAGCCCTTGCCGTTCGGGCAGGCGCCACGGTTGCCGATATGGAATTCGTACAATTCCATCCTACGGCACTGGCACTTCCCGGCTGCCCGAATTTCCTGATTTCTGAAGCCGTCCGCGGTGCTGGTGCGCATCTCGTCAATCTTGACGGAAAGCGCTTCATGCCAGCCCTTCACCCCATGGCCGAACTCGCCCCGCGCGACGTAGTAGCGCGCTGCATCTTCCAAGAGATGACCAAAGCCAATGCTACCCATATCTGGCTTGATGCCCGCCATATCAAAAATGCCGCCAAACTCTTTCCCATGATTGCCGCCACCTGCCGTGAATACGGCGTCGATATCGAAAACGATTTAATCCCCATCGCTCCAGCCGCTCACTATATGATGGGTGGGATCAAAACGGACACCTGGGGACGCACGAATCTAAAGGGCCTCTACGCCTGCGGCGAAGCCGCCTGCACGGGCCTGCAGGGAGCCAACCGCCTGGCCAGCAACAGCCTGCTCGAAGGCTTGGTATTCGGCCGCCGCGCTGCCACCATTATCGGCAAGACACGATTGCCACAGGCCGACCGCGGCCTCTATTGGCAGGAAGAAAATCTCTCCGAAGCCCCCTTAGAATCGGTCACGGAGGATTGCCGCCGCAGTCAGGAAATCATGAGCCGCTATCTCGGAATCACGCGCAATGCCGCCGATCTTACCCGTGGGAAGGAAAAAATACTAGATCTTACGAAACGTTACGAAGGCTGTGCCGCCCACACGCCAGAGGAACTTGACCTGCGCGCCCGCCTGACCTGCGACCTGCTGGTTGTCCATGCAGCCATGCGCCGCCAAGAGAGCCGCGGCGCACATTACCGCAGCGATTTTCCCCAAAAAGACGACGCCTACCGGAAGCACTTCAGTGATACGCGGCCTGTATACGACGATGCCCAAAACATAAAGGAAGAAAAAACAGCAGCCGCCGCCATCGGCTTTGCCCTATAACGAAAGGAAAATTCAACTATGACCATGTTAGACCTCGATTCCAAAATCATCGCTTGGCTCCAGGAAGATATTGGCAGCGGTGACATTACCAGCCTTGCCACCGTTCCCGAAACTGCCACCGCCCATGCCATCATCCACGCCAAGGATACCGGCATCCTCGCTGGTATCGAAATCGCCCAGCGCGTCTTTACGCTGCTTGACCCCACGATAAAATTCGCCGCCCAGCTCGAAGACGGTGCCGAACTCACCCCCGCCTCTGTCATTGCCACCATCGATGGCAAGGCTCGCACCCTGCTGTCCGGTGAGCGGCTGGCCCTAAACCTTTTGCAGCACCTGTCGGGGGTTGCCACCCGCACCCATAAACTCGCCGCCATCGCCGCACCCTTTGGCGCCAAACTCGTCGACACGCGCAAGACCACGCCGGGCCTGCGCCTGCTGGATAAATACGCCGTCAAAGTCGGCGGCGGTGCCAACCACCGTCTCGGCCTCTACGATGCCATCCTCATCAAGGACAACCACATCCAGGTAGCCGGCGGCATCAAAGAAGCCCTTGACCGTGCCCATGCCTATGCCTCCCATATGACCAAAATCGAAATCGAAGTGGAAGATATCGCAGGCGTCAAGGAAGCCCTCGAAGGCGGCGCCGATGTCATCATGCTGGATAATATGGCCCCGGCCAAGATGGCCGAAGCTGTAAAACTCATCGACCACCGCGCCATTGTCGAAGCCTCTGGCGGCATCGACGAAACCACCCTTGCCGCAGCCGCCCAAAGCGGCGTCGACATCATCTCTGTCGGAGCACTCACCCACAGCGTCAAAGCCCTCGATATCAGCATGGATATCGGCGAAATCAAATAATCAAAAAGAGACGGTGAAAAATCCCTTTACGGTGACATAAAATACAGAAGCCCCCATAAGTTAGATTGATTCGTCTAACTTATGGGGGCTTCCTGTGAAATTATCCATATACATTTTACAAATTACAGTTTGCAGGGGAGTAGTACCCAGTTCGTATTCGAGGTAAGTCGCCGGCGGCGGGGGCCCCAGTACCAACGCTCCACCGGTGACAACTCGCTACAAGAAATTTTTGCCTTTTAATTAAGAGTTGGAAAACAGTTAAACGCGCTTCGCTTGGACGAAACTGCTTTTCCAACGAGAACGCAGGCAAAAATTTCTTGCTTCACGCGGAACGTCAAGGCTACGCTTATGGTACTGGGGCCCCCGCCGCCTCGGTTAGAGTCGGCACGAATTGCTGCGCCCTCGGAGGGTGCAGCCCTACGAAACTTGCCACAGACTCAGCCGCCGCTAGGGGCAGTGCCATAAACGAAGCGTTTGATGTTTTTCGTGAAGAACGAAATTTTTATCCTCACCGTTCGTCGAAAAATTGCTACCGTTCAAGCGAAGCGCGTTTTGCAACTTTTTCGATGCTTAATTAAAGATAAAAATTTCGTTTAGAAAAACATCTCCCGCGTAGTGTTGGCACTGCCCCTAGCGGCGGCGAAGAGTTGCTTCGAATGAGATTCGTGTAACCTACAAACTGCAATTTTGCAGCCTTCTTTTCATCCCTCAGTCCAGATAATACGACAGGGCATACCCTAATCTGCCATTATATTCCACATAATAAAAGCCATTTTCCGCCTGTTTGACAAAGCGTACCTGTGCCCCTCGCGGAATGCGGGCTGCCACTGGTGCCTCCGTCGACGGTTCCGTGCGCAAGCTGATCCACTCATTGCAGTTGACCACGCGATACAACGTCCATTTCGGCGTCAGATAGCTATAGAGAACATACCCGCGCCGTCCCTGATACCGCACATGCGCAAATACCATCTCATTGTAACACGGGTCATTGTCATCGATAATCGTTACCTTCGCCCCCAGCGGAATCCGCTCGAGCACCGGCGCTTCCGTCGACGCATACGACCGCAGGCTGACCCAGCTTTCGCAGTTGGTCACATACATGCCACCCTCGGTATTAATCCCGCACATTGCAGCATCTCCCGCCTGCGGAAAAAGCAGAAATCCGGCCAGCATCATCATTGCTAAAAATACTTTTTTCAAAATCATTTCCTCCCCTATTGCGATTTGATTCCCTAGTAGTAATTCTTCATCAGCAGGCAAATCCCTGCGAAAAAGCCCTTGAAAAAAGGCTATGCTTCCTTTTCCCAAGGGCTTTTATTTCAAGCGATATAAAGTTTGTTCTTACAGAACTTTTGCCAGATATGCTTTGATTTCGTCGCCATCTTCCATCTTCATGACGTCAGCCAGGATTTCCTTAGCCTTGATGGAGCTGATGTTGCGAATCTTCTCTTTGACGCGCGGGATGGACGGTGCACTCATGGAGAGCTCGCTGATGCCCATAGCCATCAGCAGAACTGCTGCATTCGGGTCGCTGGCCATCTCACCGCACATACCAGCCCAGATGCCGTTCTCACGAGCGCTCGTAATCGTGCGCTGGATGAGCTGGAGGACAGCCGGGTTGAAGTGGTTGTAGAGGTAAGAAATGCTTGCATTACCACGGTCGCAGGCGAGCGTGTACTGAACGAGGTCGTTCGTACCAATGGAGAAGAAGTCAACGTACTTCGCGAGTACCGGCGTCATAACAGCAGCTGCCGGCGTCTCAACCATGATACCAACCTGAACATCATCAGCGAAAGCCTTGCCCTCATGGGTAAGTTCAACTTTAGCCTCTTCGATGAGCTCTTTAACCTTCTTGAACTCAGCAACATTGATGACCATCGGAACCATGATGCCAACTTTACCGAACTTACCAGCGCGCAGGATAGCCTTGAGCTGCGGCATGAAGAGGTCGCGGCGCTGCAGGCTGATGCGGACAGCACGGTAGCCGAGGAACGGGTTCTCCTCTGCCGGAATGTTGAGGTACGGCAGCGGTTTGTCACCACCGATATCCATCGTGCGGATAACGCAGAGGTTGCCGCCGCATTTCTCGACAGCTTCCTTATAAGCCTTGAACTGGTCTTCCTCGTTCGGGATGTCCTGACGGCCCATGAATACGAACTCAGAACGGAACAGGCCAACGCCCTCAGCACCGTAGGTCAGCGCGTTGTCAACGTCCATGTGCGTACCAATGTTAGCCATGAGGTCAACTTTTACGCCATCAGTCGTAACCGCCGGCAGGTCTTTGAGCTGAGCATAGTGAGCAGCCATTTCCTGCTGCTTCTTGATTTTCTCATTGTACTCAGCCATCTCAGCTTCGCTCGGATTGATGACAATCTGGCCGACTTCGCCATCGATGACAACATGGTCGCCATCAGCAATCTTGTCGATGCGGTCCTCTTTGTTGAGGCCGACAATCGTCGGGATAGCGCGAGCCTTAGCAATGATAACGGCATGAGCCGTCGTGCTGCCCGAGCCCAAGAGGACACCGGCAATCTTATCCGTCGGCATGCCAGCGATAACGGACGGCTCGATTTCACGGCCGCAGAGAATTACTTTCTCATCGCCGATTTCTGGCTCTTTAACGCCGAGGATGTATTTTGCTACGCGTTTACCAACGTCGCGAAGGTCAACAGCGCGAGCAGCAAAATACTCATCGTCCATAGCCTCGAACATCTGAGCCTGCTCCTCAGCAGCCTTGAGGACTGCATGTGGTGCACTCGGGTTCTCATCGAGTTTTTCCTCGATTTTCTGCGCCATCATCGGGTCCTGAACCATCATGCGATGTGCTTCCATGATAGCAGCCTGCTCAACCATCTCCTGTTTCTGCAGACGCTCAATGCTCTCGCGCAGAACCTCAGCAACAGCCGTCAGGGCTGCCGTAGCTTTTTCCTGCTCCGTCTCTTTGCTCTCCGGCTGGTAGTTCACGAGATAACCGTCCAGATTCTGTCCAGCCAACATGATTTTACCAACTGCAATACCAGAAATTACGCCTTTACCGCGAATCGTCTCTGCCATTTTCTTTATTCCCCCTGAAAAAAAACTCTCTATCAATCAATGTGCCAGTGATAAATGAAAGCCTTTTCTTATACTATCGAAATATTACTAAAACTGCACGAAAAGCCTCCCCCCAGGAGTCCTCCCGGGAGAAGGCTATTCTATTGTGCAACATTGCTCAGCGCCGTGAATTATTCCTCACCGAACTTGGAAGCAACGAGATCTTTCAGAGCCTTAACTGCCTCAGCCTCATCCGGACCATCAGCAACGATCGTCATCTCCGTGCCTTTGACAAGGCCCATGCTCATGATCATGAGGATGCTCTTAGCATCAACCGTCTTGCCTTTAGCCTGGATCTGAACTTTGGATTTGAATTTCGTAGCCGTCTGAACGAAAATGGATGCCGGACGAGCATGAATACCAGTTTTGTTCTCGATCGTGATAATTTCCTGAGTCATTATTATACCTCTCCCATCTAAAATGTAAAAAACTCTCTTTTTCCTGCCCCTGCAGGAGGTCAGCACGTTTTGACTAACTGCCATAATAATATGCAAGATGCGTGCCAACTTTTGCAGATTGGAAAAAATTTCTATATCTTTTCTCTGAATCCCCGTAAAATAAGGGTTCAGCAAAAGCCTAAAATTATATATCCATTTTCTCAAATAAATGGCGTTAATTATTTTGGTAAAAAATACCAAAATAATTCAATATGTTGGTAAATTTTACTACTCGTCGGTAAAATTTACCAGCTCTATTCCACCAAACCGTATTTTCGTGCTTTTGCCGCCACGGTCTTGTGGGTAATCTTTAGCATCTTGGCCGCCGCATTGAAACTACCACACTGTTTCAAGGCATTGGCGATAATCTGCTTTTCATACTCCTCCCAAGGCAGTACGGCGGTATCCGCAGCAAAATGCTGTACTTCCCGCACGGCCATCTCACCTTTTATATAGGAAGGAAGCGAAGCGATAATGATCCGGTCGCTGTCCATCAGCGTTATCACGCGCTCGATGACGTTTTCGAGCTCCCGGACATTTCCCGGCCATTTGTAGGCCATCAGGACCTCCATCGCTTCCGGCGAAATCCCACGGACATTCTTGCCGCTCTCCGCACTAACCTTTTCAATGAAATGCTCCACCAAAAGCGGGATATCATCGACGCGGTCGCGAAGCGGCGGCAGGCTGATAGGAATGACATTGAGACGATAGTATAGGTCATCGCGAAACGTGCCGTCTTTTACCATCTGTTCCAAATTGCGGTTGGTGGCCGCAATAATGCGCACATCAACATGTACGGTCTCTTCGCCGCCAATGCGGTCAAATTCTTTCTGCTGCAGCACGCGCAGCAGTTTTACCTGCATGTTTTTGTCCATTTCGCCGATTTCATCGAGGAAAATCGTACCCTTATCCGCCAGCTCGAACTTGCCGAGTTTGCGGCGGACCGCCCCGGTAAAAGCGCCCTTTTCATGGCCAAAGAGCTCTGACTCCAAAAGCGTTCCCGGAATCGCCCCGCAGTTCACGCGGATAAACGGCCCGCGGCGGCGTTCACTGGCATAGTGAATGCCTTCGGCAATTACTTCTTTACCCGTACCGCTCTCACCGCGGATCAGTACCGTAGCCGATGACCCCGCGGCCTTGGAAGCCAGTGCCAGTACGTCGACAACCTTGCCGCTTTTGCCGATATAATTCTTGAATGCCTGCGCCGTCTTCTTGGTACGCAGGAGTTCCTGCTCGAGATACTCAGCCCGAGCCGAAACCTGGGAAAGACGGGCCATGAGGTTCTGCAGCTCCGTGATATCCTTGATGACTGAGACGACACCGGCAATCTCGCCATCGACAAAAATCGGATTGACATTCGCCACGACAGTCGTGCCATCTTTCTTATGGCTGATGCTGCCGATGCGGGCTACCCCCGAGCGCAAGACGCCGCAGCGGTTGCCATCGGGTGCTGTCTTAAAGACATTCTGCCCGACTACCATCTCTGGTGTTTTGTGCACGATGCGCAGGTACGATGGATTTACATAGGTGATTTCGCCCGTGCGGTCGACGACGCAGATACCATCCTGTACCGCCTCGAGAATCATCTGCAAGCGTTCCTGCATCAGCGCATTCTCGTGGAGCAGCAAGTCCATCTCATGAATCTCCCCGGGAGAATTCATTTCGAAGTCGCCTTCCAGGAAGCGGACCATCTCGTAAACAGCCTGCCGCCCTTCATCGCCTTCGGCTGCCACAAAAAGCGAATCACCACAACTGATTTTGAGCGCGACCAATTTCATCAGGCTGTGCATCTCAAACCGCTCACTGCGCTCACTGCGAAGATAAAGCGGCGTACCGTATTTCTTTCCGAGTTCCTTTGCCCGTTGGACAATCATCGCCGCAATTCGGGCATGGATGCCGCTGTCGTGATGAATCACAGCTTCTTGCTCAAACATCATAGTGAATCGTTCCTTTCTGTTCTTTCTATTATACTATAAAACTTCGTCAAAATCTGCCACAAACGCGAAAAAATACTCTTTTCCCGTCAGCTTTTTCCTTCGTTTTGCCAGCGGCAATTTGCTATTGTTTCCACGCACCTCAACATGGTATAATAGTAGGGAAAATCTGCAAACGGCAGCAGGATTTTTCTCCACTATGTCGAATCTAGAAACTTAGTGGCATTATGCCCAAGCACAGGAAGAGGTGAGTAACATGACATTTATCCTGGTAACGGGCTCCATTATGGCCGTCAGCATTTTCCTAATCTATCATCTGTGCCGTTTCATCGGCATCGAGATGAAATGGATTTCGTTAGTGCTTTGTGCCATCATGGCCTTCCTGGTAAATGCCGTGGCCATCTCCATGAGTCCCTTCCTTGACCCATCCCATTATATGCGGTTGGGAATACTCGTAATCGTTGCAGCCGCCAGTGTCACTTTTGTCAACGAGCAGCTGCTTCGCCGTGGAGCAAAAGGAACCGACGCCACCGTCGAGTGTCCGAACGCCATCCCAGAGCCCATCAAGGAAGAACCCGTACCGGTTGCTGAGGTTCTCAGTACCGAGACAATTGCCGAAGCCGAAGAAAAGGCCGAAGCAGCAGTATCTGCCGTAATTGCCACTGAAGCAGCTCCCGCAGGCGAAACTTCTGAACCTGCCAAAGAGGAGCCGGCACCGGAGCCAGAAGGAACAGCATCAGCCGAGGAAGACGCTGCTGTCCAGGCGGCCAAAGCCCGAGCCGAAGCAAAAGAAAAAGCCCTGGCTCACGCCAAGGCCCTTCAAGCCGAAAAGGACGAGGCCCGCAAAAAAGCTGCTGCCGAGCTCAAAGCCAAACAGCAAGCCGAAGCAAAACGAAAGGTATACGAACAGGAAATCGCTGCACTGGGTACCCTGGACAGCATTCTCGACTATGCCTACGACAAAGCAAAAGACCTGCCGGATGCTGCCATCTGCGCCTACCAGCAGGCAATCAAGAGCTACCCCGAGGACAGTTACATGCCGTTCCTCATCATCGAGCTCGTCAATCTTTACAAGGAACAGGCAAACTACACCGAGGCCATCAAAGCCTATAAAAAAGCCCTGTCCCTTCCCATCATTGCATCGAACGATGACATGAAGCAGGAATTCATCAAGAACACCCGCTATCTGACCATCGTCCAGGATATATTATCCAAACATCACGCGCTCTCAACTCCGTTCCCGGATATCCCGGCGAACATCCTGCAGGAAATCGAAGCTGAATTCCAGCAGCCAACAGAATAGAGCAGCTAATACAATGGAGGAATATTCATGAAGAAAAGCGTAGAAATCCTTGGCCTTCCCGTTATCAGCATCACCGAAGGCCGTGAGCTGGGAATGAGCAAAACCCTGCTCATCGATGCCAAAAATGGTACTGTCGCAGCTGTTACCATCGAAGATGACGATTGGTACCGCGGTGTTAAACTGATTCCGTATGAATCCGTTATCGCCATCGGTGATGATGCCGTAACCGTTACCAACAGCGAGAACATCCTCAGCCTCGCCGATGCTGGCGACTTCGAAGCACTGCTCGATGAAAACATTCGTGTCATCGGCACCAAAGCCATCACGAAATCCGGTACCATTCAGGGCAACATTTCCGAGCTTTTCATCGGGGACGACGGCAAAATCGAAAAATGCGAAATCACTGCACCGGACGGAACGACTACGGAAGTTACCAGTGACCAGATTTCTATCTTTGGTAAACAGGTAACCGTCATCGATCCGAACGGTGAAAAAAAAAATAAGCCAGTAACTCCGGCAGCAGCTCCAGCTCCAAAAGCCGAAGCACCGAAGGCTCCAGAAGCTCCAAAAGCTGAGGCTCCAGCAGAAAAAGCTGCTCCGGCCAAAGCACCGGAAGCTGAAGCTCCGAAGGCCGCTCCAGCAGCCAAAGCCGAGCCAAAGAAAGAGGCTCCGAAAGCTGCTCCGGCACCGGCTGCAAAAGCTGAACCGAAAAAAGAGGCTCCAAAAGCCGCTCCGGCACCGGCCCCAGCTCCGACTCCGGCAGCACCTGCTGCTCCGGCTGCTGATGCTGCCAAACAGGCCGCTGCTGACAAAGCAACGGAAGAGCGTCATCGCCGCTTCCTGCTCGGCAAAAAAGCTACGCGCGACATCAAAATGGACAACGGCATTGTAATCGTACAGGCTGGCCAGGACATCACCGAAGAAGTCCTCCAGAAAGCCAAGCTCGCCAACAAATTCATTGAGCTCTCCATGAACGTCCGCTAAACAACAAAAACCAAAGGCCGCTGACTCAACCGAGTCAGCGGCCTTTTTGCATCACCAAAGTGTCATTTATAAGGTTTAATTATTCTTGTTGCCGAGAACTACCTTGCCAAAGATTCCCAGCGTGATCAGGAATACCAACAAGCCCAGCCATTCAGCTGTATCGGCAAAATCCTTGCCGACGAGGGCCAGCGGGCTGTCGCTGCCGCCGCTCGATACCGATACGACGATAATGCCGGCGAGAAGCACACCGATGATGGATTCACCGACAATCAAGCCAGAGGCAAAAAGCGTGCCACGGCGCATGCCATTCTTGCGGCCTTCTTCGCCTTTTTCCTTCCGGAGCTTTTCATTGAGGAAATAGCCCATAACCGCACCGATAACCAGCGGCGTCTGAACCGAAGGCGGCAGATAGATGCCCATGCCAACGGCGAGCGGCGGCAGGCACAAATGTCTCGTGCGGCGTTTAAGTACCAGGTCGATAATTACGAGAACGACGCCAAGGCCCATGCCAAGATAGATGTATTCCCATGCCAGCTGGCTGGAGAAAATGCCCTGCGCAATCGTCGTCATCAGGGCAGCCTGCGGAGCGGCCAACGCCTGGCCTGGGTCCATATCCGGACGCGGCAGTGCACCTGGGAAGCCATAAGCCTCATAGAGAAGGTTCAGGACTGGCGCGATAACGAGTGCACCGACAACACAGCCCAGCAGCAGGGCAACCTGCTGACGCCACGGCGTAGCTCCGACGAGATAGCCCGTCTTGAGGTCCTGCATGTTATCATTGGAAATGCAGGCAATCGCCATAATAATCGACGTCGTGAAAATAGCTGTTGCCGTAGCAAATTTCTCACCGCCCGGCAGGCTGAAAATACCAAAGCTCGAGCAAAGGGCATACATGACAAGCGATGCCACGATAATACCCAGAATACCGATACCCGAAATCGGGCTGGAGGACGTACCGACAAGACCTGCCATATAAGCGCAGGCGGCCGCTACAAAGAATCCCATGAGCACCGCGACACCGACGCCGACAACGACGAACGTGAGGTTCTGTGCCAGCGTCAAGCCCTCGGGGATGACAAAAGCATAGAAGATACCGAGCAGACCAATAACCGTCACTGCAAAGACCATGCCGATGCTCTTAATCGACATATCGATATCCATGCGGTGCTTGCCCTGTTCATCAGCCGGCATATTGAGGGCCGCAATCGACTCTTTCACGCCGTCGATAACTGGTTTTGCCAGCGTCAGCAGCGTCCAGACGGCAGCCACGCCCATGGCACCAGCACCAATCAGACGAACGCGCTCCTGATAGACTGCACCGGCGAATTTCTGCAGCGTCATGCCATCCGGCACCGCGCCCGTAATCGTGTAGAACGGCACAAAACCAGCCCAGGCAATCAGAATGCCGACGAGCATAGCCAGGCCAGAGGCAATACCGATAAGGTAACCGGCACCAACGAGAGCCGTCGAGTAACCAATGGGGAACTGGGTCATACCTCTACCGACATGGAACCAGAGGGAAAGACCTCCCGAAAGGACCTGGAAACCATTCGAAAGGAGAGCCACAATACCAGCGACAACACCGCCGGACATGATTTCTTTCAGGCCATTGCCCTGCTTGGAATCCTTGGCCGAATTGCTGCCGATCTTCAAAATCTCCGCAGCTGCCACGCCCTCCGGATAGGCCAAATCACTATGCACTACCATCGCACGGCGAAGCGGAATCGTGAACAGTACCCCCAGGCAGCCGCCGCAGGCCGATACCAATAAGGTCTGCCAGAACTGGAAGCCCTGCCAATAGCCAATCATCAGCATGCCTGGAATGATAAAGATGATAGCCGAAAGCGTACCAGCCGCCGAAGCCTGCGTCTGTACCATATTATTTTCCAGGATATTCGAATCCTTTGCCATCTTGAGGACCGCCATCGAAATGACTGCCGCCGGGATAGCTGACGAAAACGTCAAACCGACCTTCAAGCCGAGATACACATTTGATGCCGTGAAAATAACTGTCAAAACAGCACCAAGCAGCATACCACGGACCGTAAGCTCAGGCAGACGCAACTCATGCTGCATAAACTCATTGTCTTCTTGTTTCATATAGAATGCTCCTTCTACAACGTATAGTTACTACTGCATGTACACCTGTAAAGTACATCAGTAATGAACATTATAGCACATTATTGCTCATTATTAAAGAATGTTTATATGTATACATGTAACAATATTCAACATAAAAAGCTGCCGGAAACATTGCTTCTGTTTCCGGCAGCTTTTTGTCAACCGATTGTTCAGCCGACCATCATAACCGCCTGGTTAGCACCAAGCTTAAAGGAAATTTCCCCATTTTTTACGGTTGCCTTGAGGCCCGTCAGCTGGTCTTTCAGCACCGTGCCATCCTTGGCTGTTACTTTGAGCGTTACCTGCTGGGCTTTGCCATTGTTGAGGGCTACGACACCGACCTTGCCCGAACCGTCAACGGCAGTACGCTGATAAGCGTAGATATTATCCTTAGCCGCAATGGTTGCAAGGTCGCCGAGTGCAAAGACATTCTTGTTGCTGTTGCGGGCTGCAATTGCCTTCTTGTAGAAGTTCTGCAAGTCCTTATCCTCTTTGCCCCACGGGAAGGTACGGCGGCAATCCGGGTCCTTCGAACCGAACTGGCCAGCTTCATCGCCATAGTAAACAGTCGGCATGCCCGGATAGCCCATCTCGAAGGCCACGGCCATCTTGAGGCGGTTCTTGCCAAGATTATAGTCAAAGTCGGCTTTCTGGGCCTGGGTCACGCCATCCTTGCCACCACCATAAGTGTAGATAGCCCGCGCCGTGTCATGGGAATCGACGATGTTCATGAGGTTATAGAGCGCCTGCTTCGGGTAGTTCTGGCGCAGCTGCGTGAGTACGTCGTCCGTATCCTCTGCCTTGCCGCCCATGACGAAATGCATGAGCGTATCGGAAAGCTTGTAGTTCATGACCGAATCCATCGAATCGCCCATAAAGAACTGGGAGCCATCCTGCCAAATTTCCCCTAAGAGCAGCGGCGTATCGCCATTCTGCGTCTTCACAGACTTGACGGCATCACGCGTCTTAGCCCAGAATCCCGGCGGAACTTCCTTGGCTACATCAAGGCGCCAGCCCGACAAGCCATAGTCAAACCACTTCATGATTACGCCCTTATCGCCATTGCGGCCATAGAGCAGGTAATCGCCGAGATCCGTATGGTCAGGTGTCGTCTTATCATACCCCGGATAGTCTTTGTCGCGGAACGGCGCGAGGCTCGAGAAGCTCTGCCAATCATGGTAGGCGTACTTATCGCCCATCTCATCATGCGCTTTCGTATTCTTGATGTCGAACCAATTCTCCCAATGATACGGGCTAAACACCTGGCCTTCGGCCTCAAGCTGTTTCTTAGCCTCAGCCTTAGCGGCGTCAAGGGAGAGTCCCTTGCTGTTCTGCAAGTCATAGATGCGGCTCCAGTATTCATAGGCACCGACCGTCTTGTACTTGCCATAGCGGTCGAAATAGATGGAATCATCGCCAACATGATTGTAGACGCCATCCATGATGAGGTGCATGCCGCGTTTCTTCATCTCATCGGCGAGTTTCTGCAAATCCGTAAAATTGCCAAGGAACGGGTCAACGGCATCATAATCACGCGCATCGTAGTGATGATTGGACGAAGCGGCATAAATCGGATTGAGGTAGATAGCCGTTACGCCCATGCCTTTGAGATAGTCGAGTTTCTTCGTGATACCGGCAAGGTCGCCGCCATAGAAATCGTTGCAATCCCACTTATCGCCATCAAGGGCACCGGCGCCAGCGTTAGCCGGCGGCGTATTCCAACTGCGGTGCTGAACCGGCTGCGTACCGCGCGCCGTATCGCGGGCATTGTCGTTAGACGGATCGCCATTAAAGAAACGGTCCGGGAAAATCTGGTAGCAGACGGCTTCCTTAGCCCAGTCCGGCGTCTCATAGCCCTTCTTGTATGCCGTCACCTGGAAGTATTTCGTCCCGGCAAGCTTGAGCTCACCCGTGCCGCCCGTCTTGGTATCGTCGCCATACTCTTTCGTGTCATTGAGCACGAATTTGTAGCCATAGATACCGTAATCTTTCGGCGTGAAACTGCCCTGCCAGATGTCCTGGCCATCTTTCGTGCCGACTTTCTTCATCGGGTAATACGTGGTCACACCGGCGTCATAATCCGGATTGTACTCGTCGCCGCCTTTGGCCGTCATTGCGGCCTTGGTGACCATGATCTTGGCCGTTTCGACATCGCCAGCGCCCGTGCGGATTTTAAGCGTTATTGGCGTGCCTTCTTCCACGGCGCCCCAAGGACTGCGCTCGTCCTTATTCCAGCTGTCATGGACGACTTTATCGGCACGGATACTGCCATCATCGGCAATGATGCGCTTCTTGGCCGCATCATAGTAGAACGTGACGTTCGTCGTCTTGGCGATATGGATAACCTGCGTAACCGGTGCCTGTCCGGCCTGGGTGACTTTGGCGGTATAATTGCCAGCTGCCACCTTGGCCTCCGTCTGGTAAAGTCCCGAAAGCATCAGGTCGTACATCGTACCATCGGCAATACCTGCAATGCCCGAAATTCTCGGCAGTTCACTGCCTGTCAGCATCTTGTAATTATGGCTGTCGGCAATGCGATGCGTCTTATCATTATAATAGAACGTAACCGTCTCGGGTTTATCGAGCGTCAACGAAACATTAGCGCCATCGGCAATGCCGTTTAGGCCATAGTTTTCGGCCCAGCTGCCATTGATGGCAATCTTATAGTTATAAGTACCCGCTGGCATATTCTTAATCGTAAACGTGTAGAAACCATGGTCGCCCGCCGTCATCTTGGTCGCCATATCGGACGGAGCCCACTTCGCGCTGGCGCCGCCGAAGGTCTGCAGATCGCCGCAGAGCACGACATCGCGCTCATTGGCAAACTTGGCCTGCTCAGCCGCCTTGCCCTCGTAGTCGTACGAGATCTGATGCGTCTTTTCATCGTAGGTGAAGGTGACCTTGTGATCGGCCGCGAGCCGCAGAGCGATATTGCCGCCGTTCGGCTGGCCGTCCTTGCCGTAGTTCAGATCCCACGAGCCGCCGACGGCGACCTTGAAGTCATAGTTGCCCTTCTTGATAAGGCCCGTGATCACGCGATGGCCCTTGCCGTCCGGCTTCATGATCGTCTTGGCATCCGCTGGATCCCAGTCCTTGGCGGCGCCGAGCGGAGTCTGCACCGTGCCGACGAGCACAACATCATCCTTCTGGACCGCACCGGCCGGGCGCGGAGCCTCGGCTTCCTTCGCTGCCGCCGGAGCTGCAGCCGCACCGGCGACGGTCGCCGTCGTCTTGTGCGTGATGCTGTCATAAGTAAAGGTGACCTCGGCCGGAGCCGTGAGTTTCAGCTTCATATTGGCGCCGTCACGCGCGCCGTCCGCACCGTAGTTCTCGCCCCAGCTGCCGCCGATGGCGATCTTGTACTCGTAGTTGCCCTTCGGCAGCTTGCCTTTGTACTCGTACATGCCTTTGCCGACCGACTTCATCTTCGTCTTGCCGTCCGCCGGCGCCCAGTCCGTACCGGCGCCGAACTTCGTCTGCACCGTACCGACGAGCACGACATCCTCGGCACCGACCGACTCAGCCGCCTCCGCGACCGACCAGCTGACTGCCGCAGGCATAACATCCGCCGGAGCCACATACGGCGCCGCCAGAAGGCTCAGAGTCAGGGACATGCCCACGGCACGTCCTAAAAGTTGCTTGCGATTCATTGTAAATCTCCTTTCAACAAGGAATTTTATGTGATAGATTAGAAGCTGTGAAAACGGATTTTCACAGCTTCCTTATTACCTATATGACCAATACTTCTCCCAAAAGCCGTGCTCCTCATGCCTTCCCCTTGGGGGGAAGGTGGGTGAGCGGAGCGAACCCGGATGAGGGGGTGGGCGCTTGGGAGAGTGCTTCAAGCTGCTGTCAGCAGATTAGAAGTGGAAGTCGAGCCAGCTGCGGAGAATGTGGCGACGATACTGTCCTCCATCATAAGTAGCCTGAATATTTTCTGCCAAACGCGGAGCCCACATCGTCTCCCACTCGACATTGTGAGCCGGTATGCACTTGAAACCGAAATACCAACCGCGAACGCCATTTACATAGGTCGGTTCACGCGTAGCCCATTCGTCATCGTGAGCAATATCAGCCAATGCACCAATGTTAACCCACTTAGCGTACACTCCCCAACTACCGACCTTGTTAAGATCAGTACCACGATAATCAAAGCGAACAGCCCAAGCCGTATCAGCCTTACCACCACTTGCCCAATTGTTAGTAGGATTCCAATCATTAATCCGCTCATCAGATTTCAGATAAGATCCCGTAATGGAGAAATCTTTAATCGGGCGAATCTTTAAATCAACACCATAGAAATTATGTGCCCCTGTATAATACGTATTCGTATTTGCCTCAGTTGAATTGTTTGCCTGATGTTGCACAATACGTGAATAAGCCAGATTCAAATCGGCATATTTGCCAATCGGTCCCCAGAAATTCAACGTACCAACAATCGGAGCACGACGCGAATAGACATTCACGCTATCAACAACAGCAACCTTCTGCGTAATGGTTTTTTCTTCTCCATCTATAGTCACCTTGGATGTGGAATCCTCTGATTTCCACTTAACGTCGGTGTTCGTCCAATCCGATGCAGACTTCCAATACTGGGCACTCATCCACCAGCCATGGCCATGCTCAATCGGATGATAGGTCTGAATACCATCAACCTGACCTCCAAGCATCAGATTCTGCATGCCGATGCCATTCCATTTACGGCCAATGTTCGTGTACCAGTCATGCTTCGGGCCAAGTTGTAATTCAACCCAAATATTCGATATCGAACCATTATGGTTATCATCGCCCAGCAGGCTGTCGCGGTCATTTCCCGAAATATAAGAACCTGTCGTGAACTTCTGTCCGCCATTGGTTACCTTAGTCGTAGTGCCATCTTTTTCTTGTATTTGCGATGGAGCCGAAGCGATATTAGCAATCTTTGACCTGCGGTATTCGCTATCGCGATAGTGGGCATTCTTCTCAATGGTAAACCTAGCAACTGCATGATCATTGACCTTCATCTGACCTTCAAGATCCATATAGAAGCGGTTATTGTAGTTTCCATTAGGAGAGCCATTATTCCACTCGCCCCAGCCTGGATGCTTGGAACCATAATCCGACTGCAGCCCATTATCATCGCCTACCTGCACGCGTGCCGTACCCCAGACCTTGAATTTATCGGTCTTCTCGTTGAGGTCTTTGATGGCTTTCGTGTTGGCGTCGACTTTTTTGTTCAGGGTGTCGAGTTCGCCGGCGTATTCCGCGGAGAGTTTGTCCAGTACAGCTTTGTCCCCGAAGCTGATGTCTTTCTTCTGCATGGCTTTGGCTACGACGCTGGCCATTTCATAACGGGTCATCGAGCGGCCCCCCTGGAAGGTGCTGTCGCCCATGCCATCGATTACGCCTTCCTTGGCGAGGTAGTCGAGGGCCTGATAGGCCCAGTGGTCTTTCGGCACATCGGTGAAGCTGTCCGCCGATGCTGCGAAAGCCGTACTGCCGAGTCCTGCGCTGAGGGTGAGTCCCGTGAGGATTGCCAAAGCTTTTTTGTTTAGTCGCATTTTCCAAAAACTTCCTTTCCCTTTGTTTAGCTTTATCAGTATTATCTGTTTCCGCTAAACATTCTCACAATTTACCTTATATGAGAAGAGATTTCCGTATCTATCCATGTTTCGATATGAAAACCTCTACACATATTCATACATTTATATATGATTACAGAATACTGCCGTCAGGCGTATTCTGTTGTCATCGGGGAATGTCACGCGGCAAGGGGATTGCCACGCAACATCATTGAGGAAATAGGGGTTATGTTCCTGGGGGAAATTAAATATTTGCTTCCAGCATGGCGCCGACACCAGCATACGCTTTTTGGGCGCGTGCTTTGATGGCATCGCGGGCCGTGTCGACGGTAAAGCCATGGAAAGCTTCTATCATGGGCAGGTCGTTGATTTCATCACCGATGGTGCAAATCTCCGCGCAGTCCCAACCCATGAGCTCTAACATCTTGCGAATTCCCTGTTCCTTGCTGATTCCCTTGGGAGTAACGTCAAGGCTGCAGCGGTTCGGATAGGCATGAATCACATCGCCATAACGGGCGTTGAGGATTTCTCCCACCTCTGCGGCTTCACTGGCCTCCGGATAACCCAGGGAAAATTGATGGATCTGTGGCAGGCTCATGATGTCCTGCTCCGTAATCGTTTTTATCGTGAAATCCCACTGCTTCGCTTCCCGCGAAATCCACGAGCCTTCGCGCTCATGGTAAAGATAGGTTGTATCCGCCGCAGAAAAAGCGAAGTGGAAGGAGCGGCGTACGCCGGGTTCCTTGACCATTTCCGCAAGCGTCCGATGCGGGATTTCTCCCTGCCAGAGCGGCGTACCATCCGCCCGGCAGATAAGGCCACCATTGTTGCAGACCGCGTAGTCCGATTCGATACCATAAAACTTCAGCTGCGGAGCAAGCATGCCATAGTCACGACCGGTGACTACGCCAAACTTGTTGCCAGCCGCCCGCCAGCGGCGGATTCCTTCCACATCAGCCTTAGCAATCACTTCATTGCGGAACAGCGTTCCATCGTAATCACTGGCGGCAATCTTCATTTCTCCTCTCCTCCTTTCGCATTTTCCATTAGATAACAAACGGCTTCATAAGGTCTTAGAACGCCCTTGGCACTGCCCTCCTGCGAGGATACCAAAAGCTCTGCGCCCTCTATTTTCTTCGCATCATAGATGACTTCGTAGCGGCTGAAATTTGCCAGTGTCACCACCTGCCGGCAGCCAAAGCGGCGGCGGAAAGCGTAGACGTCAGGATTCTCCGGCAAAAGCTCCGTATAGTCGCCCTGCTGCAGAACCCCGGCTGCATCGCCAGCCTCTCGGATACGAGCCAATTTGCGGTAGTACAGCAGCGGCGAAGTTTCATCCAGTGCTTCACTTTCCACGCAACAGTTCCGATAATCGTCATGCACCGGCAGCCAAGGCTTTCCTTTGGTGAAGCCAGCCTGACGCCCTTTGGTCCACTGCATCGGTGTCCGGGCATTGTCGCGGCTGTACCGATGGATGACTTTCAGTGCCTCATGAGGAGTCATCCCCTCCTCCAAGGCCAATTCATACTGCCCGTGGGAGGAAATATCGTTATAGGCTTCAATCGTATCCCAAGCGACATTATCCATGCCCAGTTCCTGACCTTCATAGAGGAACGGCGTTCCCCGGAGCGTAAACAGAACCGTTGCGAGCATCTTGGATGTAATCTTCGGGTCCGAATCGTCGGGGAAGAAATGGCGAACGCTGCGCATCTGGTCGTGATTCTCGAAGAAAATCGGATACCAGCCGTTTTCAGCCGTAGCCTGCTGGCTGGCCGAAAGGACCTCCTTGAGCTTTTTCACGAGTTCCGGCTTCCAGCCCGTAGCATGGCACCAAAGCTCACCATCGGGAAACTCCAGATTCGTATGGCTGAACTCAAAGAGCATATCAAAAGCGCCCTTTTCCCCCACCCAGTCCTTGAGTTCCTCCGGCTCAACGCCATTGGCCTCCGCCACGGTAAAGATATCGTGCCCATCAAAGACCTCACGGCGGAACTCATGCAGGAAGTCCAGGATGCCCGGCGTATCGGCAATCATCGAGTGAATGCTGACCATACCGTCGGCACCGTCCGGTTCTCCATCGAGAAATTCCTGCGGCTTTTTGATGTAGACAATCGCATCGATGCGGAAACCACCTACGCCCTTGTCGAGCCAAAAGTTTGCCGCTTCGTAAAGTGCCTGCCGTACCGCGGGATTTTCCCAGTTTAGATCTGGCTGTGCTTCGGCAAAGGTATGCAGGTAATACTGCTGCCGCTCCTCGCACCAAGTCCAGGCACTGCCGCCAAAAATCGAGCGCCAGTTGGTCGGTGCCGAGCCATCCGGCCTAGCATCGCGCCAGATATACCAGTCCGCCTTGGCATTATCCCGGCTGGACTTTGATTCTTCAAACCATTTGTGTTTATCGGATGTGTGGTTATAGACCAAATCCATGACAATGCGGATATTGCGCTTTTTGGCTTCAGCAATGAGCTCTTCCATATCCTCCATCGTGCCATAGGATGGGTCAATCGCGGTGTAATCGGCAATATCGTAACCATTATCTACCATCGGCGACGGGTACACGGGGGTGAGCCAAACGGCTCCGACCCCCAATGTCTTTAAATAATCCAGCCGCTTGGTGACGCCGGGGATATCGCCCTGGCCGCTGCCGGTAGTATCCAAAAAACTTTTGGGATAGATTTGGTATACTACCGTTTTCTGCCACCATTTCATGTCTTTCATGATAAATCTTACCTTCCTGGGATTTTAGAACGTCAGAATCGGCGTTTCATCAGCGGTAACCGGCTGATCCGGCTGTTTCTTCATCTGCGGGTAATCGCTGGAATTCGTGACCGCCATGATAACCGTCGTCTGGTAGCCAGCCTCCTTGATTACCTGCGGGTCGAACTTGATGAGCGGTTCGCCGGCTTTGACTTTCACGCCCTGCTTCGTGAGCAGCTGGAAGCCACGGCCGTTGAGTTTTACCGTATCAATGCCGATATGAATCAAAAGCTCAGCACCGTTGTCCAGGCGAAGGCCGATTGCATGGAGGCTTTCTTCCATGACCATCGTGACTTCCGCATCAGCCGGCGCAACAACCGTATCCCCAGTTGGTTCGATTGCCACGCCATCGCCCATCATCTTCTGGGAAAACATATCGTCGTTGACCTCACTCATGTCGATGAGATTGCCCGAAATGCAGGCATTGAGTTTCATCGCCAGATTCGCCATCGTCGGCGTTTTGATAGTCTTTTCTTCCGGCTGCTCGCTGATTGCCTCGCCTTTGAGCAATGCATCGAAATAACCGCGGACCTGAGGAACCGAAAGGCCAACGATGACCTGAATGGCATGGCCGTTCTTGACCAGGCCAAACGCACCAGCCTTCGTGAACTTGGATACTGGTTTTACTTTATCCGGATCGGCAACGGTCACGCGCAGGCGCGTTGCACAGTTGGTGACTTCCTTGATATTTTCCGGTCCGCCCAGGCAATCCAGGAATACCTTGGCTTTAATCGCCAGAGCATTACCAGCCAGGCCCATATCTTCCATTTCCTTCTTGGCCTTGTACTCGTCCTTGGAAAAGAGTTTATCTTCCACATCATCAGCCGTACGGCCCGGCGTTGCATAATCGAACTTCAAAATCATGAAGCGGAATACCACAAAATAAATTGCGGTGAAGCAGAGGCCAATGCCAATCTGCATGATGTACGTACCCGAATGATACGGGAACAGCGGAATCCAGTTCTGCACGAAGCAGTCGATGAGACCGCCGCCAAAGTTACCGGCCAGGCCAAAGAAGTACAGCGTAGCCGAAAGGGTTGCGGCCAACAGCGAATGAACGAGATAGAGAAGCGGTGCTACAAACAGGAATGTGAATTCCAGCGGTTCCGTGATACCGCAAAGAACAGCCGTAATCGTCGCCGGAATCAACAGCGCAGCTGTCTTCTTTTTCTTTTCCGGTTTCGCACACATATACATAGCCAGTGCAGCGCCCGGCAAACCGAAGACCTTGGCACTGCCATGCAGGGCAAAGCCGCCCTCTGGGAACAATTCTTTCAGGCTCTTGGCACTCGTCGCAAAATCATTGAGGTGCTGGAGCCAATACTGCTGGATACCGCCATCGCAGACAGCCGGTCCAAAGATAAACGGCAGATAAATAAAGTGGTGCAAACCAGCCGGCAGCAAAATTCGCTCCGAGAAGGTGTAGGCCCAAACTCCGACGATCCCGCTCGACTTCAGGAAGTCCTGGAAGTTCATGATACCGTGCTGGATAGCCGGCCAAACGACACAGAAGAGCAGGGACAGCGGCAGCATCACCGCAAAGCCAACGGCTACAACGAAGGCCGGCCCCTTGAAGATTCCGAGCCAGTCGGGGATGTCCGTATCATAGAAACGGTTATGGAGCCAAGCCGTCACACAGGCGATAAAGATAGCTCCGAGCATGCCCATATCGAGCGTCTTGATGTTGGCAATCATAGCCAGCCCTGTACCAGCGCCAGCGTTCTGACTGTAATCCACCCCGAAGAACGCACCGTTTAGCGTTAGGATACCGGAAATGAAGTAGTTGAAAATCATGTAGATCACGAAGGATTCCATCGCAAAACGTGCTGGTTCTTTCTTCGCAAAACCAATCGGCACCGCGATGGCAAAGAGGATTGGCATCTGGGAAAACACCGTCCAGGCGCCCTGTTCCACCACGAACCAGAAGTCATACCAGAGTGTTCCTTTAGCAGCCAGGCTGCCAAGCAAGCCTTCGTTCTTACAAACGATCGATACGGCTACCATGATACCGAAGAATGCGAACAGAATGACCGGCGTATACATCGCGCCGCCAAACCGCTGCATCCCTTGCATGATGCGGTCTTTACTCAAGGACATTTCTTATACCCTCCCATTTATCTGTCTTGAATCAATAAAAGGATTGCTACCAAACATTCGGATGTATTGGCGTCCTGCCCTGTACACCCTGTAAGATATCTTGTAACCCAAGAATACAAAAAAAAGGCCGCGAACGCAATAGGTTCGCGGCCTTTCGGCATTTTACCCCCACGCCGTACCTTGGTACATTTCCTGTACTTTGGTACACGCCCTTATCCACACTGGAATCACGGGGTGTCCAGCGAGCGCCGTTCCAAACTTTCACAGTAAATCCGGTACTTGACGTACCAGATTTCCACCAGCATGAAATACGGCATCATCGACTGGAACGCCGTATGCTCATCATCGTTATCGTAAATCTGAAACCGGGCTGGCGAAACGTAAAGATTGACCGTAGAAAGGCTGGCCAAGGTGTTGTCATGAAGTTTCGTAATCGATATCAACGGCAGTTCACGAATCTGCAGCTGACGGGCAAAATCCACCACAGCCGGAGTCTCTCCCGATAAAGAGACAAAAATAAACAAATCATCCTTCGTGGCATTGCGTATTACCGAACGGAACTCCTCACCCCCCCGAATCTCGTAAATCAGCACATTGTCGTAGAAAAAAAGGCGCTTCAATTCCTGTACCACATTGCTCTGCACATAGCCAGAAGCAAAGGCATAGACGCGGTTTGCCTCACGGATCAGCCGGCTGGCACTATCAAAATTGCGGGCAAAGATTTTTTCCCCGGTCTGATTGTAGAACCCCTGCATATCCTGTAACACATCTTCATGGTAAAAAGATTTGGCCGGTTCCTCCATCTTCATAACCGCCTTCAGTTCACCAAAGCCATCAAACCCCAGCTTTTGCGCAAAACGGACAATCGTCGTACTCGACACCGCGCAGGCTCTTGCCAGTTCATGAATCGAAATATGGCGCGCCTCCCGGCGGTGCTGGAGAATATACTTCCAGACCGCCATATCCGTCTCATTTAAATCTTTCATGTGCCGGTTGATGATTTCTTCCAATCGCATCGCCGATTCCCCCATTCATGGAATCATTATATCATAAATATTGACTTTGTTTGTAAATAAGCTATAATTTAGATAGTTTAATCGAGTATAGTAATAGTGCAGGCCGTGGGAGTGGTTACCCACGGCTTTTCACATGGCATCTATACGAATTGAGGAAAGGTGGCTAAAACCATGGCCAAGCGTGAAATCGACCTGAACCGCTGCCTGTTTCACTATACCAACGTGACCTGCAGCCACTGCGAAACCATCTGCCCCAAACAGGCGATAAAGAACCGGGAAATTGACGCCGGAAAATGCGATAACTGCGGCTTGTGTACGGCCATTTGCCCCACGGGCGCCATTCATAGCGACACGGACTACGACAGCGCTCTGACGGCAGTACAAAATCTGGAGCCTCAGGTGCTCATGTGCCAAAAAACTGCCCCGGACAGCCTGCCCTGTCTCGGCGCCCTTAACCGCCGCCTGCTCTGGGCGTTGGCCGACCAAAAGCCCTTGGCCATCGATACTTCCCATTGTGCCAGCTGCAATCCGGCGGTTGCCAAGTGGCTCGAACAGGAGATTGCCGCCTGTAACGAAGCCCTGCAGGAAGCGGGCAAAGCACCGTTAAAATTAGTCCGAGTAAAAGCCGCGCCTGCGCCGGCTCCCTCCGTCCCCCGGCGCTCCTTCTTCCGGTCGCTCTTTACGGCAGCCAAGGAAGGCGCCACCGAGATTGCCGCCGCGCAAGTCGAGCACCGCTACGCCTTTGACCCGGTCATCTGGCTGGCTAAACAAACACCGCCCGTCAAACCAGCCGCGCTTTTCCCCGGGCTCGCCCTAAAATCGCCCTGCAACAGCTGCGGGCTCTGCACCATGCTCTGCCCCGAAAAAGCCCTGGCGCTGACAAAGCCTTCGGACAATGCTCCCGCCTGCCTGCAATTTTCTCCCATAAAATGCACCGCCTGCGGGCTCTGCACGGGCAACTGCCCCCAGCAGGCCTTAGAACTGCTGCCAAAGTTCCAGGGAGCGTCCAGCTTCCCGCTCGATGGCCAGCCGCCTTCTAAACCTTCCACCTGTGACAGCTTCAAACTCTCCCGCGGCTAAAAGAAAACATAAAAAAGTCTCATTGACTCCAAAAATGCAGAGTCAATGAGACTTTTTATTTATGGCGTCTCCAACGCCTTATTTACCTTTTGGGTACGTGATACGCCACGGCGTACATCGCTGGCAGAACCAGCAGGGTCAATACCGTCGCGACGAGCAAGCCGCTGGCAATCGCCACGGCCATCGGGCCCCAGAAAGAGCTTGCCATCAGCGGCAGCATGCCGAGGATAGCGGCGGCGGCCGTCAGCATAATCGGACGGAAACGCAAAATCGCCGAATCAACTACGGCATCCCACGGCGTCTCGCCATCCGCCAGATGTTTCTGTATCTGGTCGATGAGGATAACCGAGTTGCGGATTATCATGCCGAAAAGCGCCAGTATGCCAAGCTCGGCCACGAAGCCCATAGCCGACCCTGTCAGCAACATGCCCCAGGACACACCGATGAGTCCGAGCGGTGCCGTCAGCACGGTAAGTATCATCTGCTTGGCACTGCCGAGCTGGAACATCAGCAATGTCATGATGATGAAAATCATCACGGGAACCGGCTGTAACAGGAAGCCAACGCTTTTGTTGCTATCCTCAAGTGCTCCCGCCGGCTCAATGCTGCAGCCAAAGGGCAAATCCTTGCGCAGTTGCTTAGTTGCCTCATAGGCCTTCTTCGTCGCATCGTTCGCCGTACCGTCATGGACGTCGGCCTGAACCGTGATAGTCGGCATCAGATTGCGGCGCTCGATAAAGCCGTCTTCGGCATCATAGGAAATCTTGGCAATCTGCTCCAGCGGCACATAACCGGCCTGCCCCAGATAAATCGGCAGGCTCTTCATCTTCGCCAAATCCTTGCGGTCTTCATCGGAAAGGCGCAGGTCGATGTCAATCGTGCGGTCGCCTTTATAGAACTCCGCGGCCTTCGCGCCCGTCACCGCCGTATAAATCTGCTGCGAAACCGACTGGCTCGATACGCCGAGCGAGCGCAGCTTATCCTGGTCGAGTTCCAGATGCATGACCTTGCTCTTATCGCCCCAGGACATATTGACGTTATAGTTATTCGGGTCCTTGGCCACGATATCGGCCACCTGCTCGGCAAGTTCCTTTGCCTGCTCCGTCGTATAACCCGTCACGCGCAGCATCACCGGATAGTCAGCTGGCGGCCCCGTCTGGATGAACTGAATCTTCGCGCGCACATCGGCGAATTCCTCATTGAAGGCCTGATTAAGCTGCTCGGTGAGTTTCTCCCGCGCCTTCGTATCTTTAGCGACAATAACGAACTGCGCGGCATTATCTGTCTCGGCCTTCGGATTGACCGTCAGCACGAAACGCGGGGCATAGCGGCCCACGTAATACGAATAATTGGACAGCAACTCCTGCCGATCCTGCAGCCATTCGGACATGCGGTCGCAAACCTCCTGGCTGGCCGCCATCGAGGAGCCTTCCGGCAATTTCATCTCAATCAGGATTTCCGGTCGCGTCGACGTTGGGAAGAATTCCTGCATGATGAATTTCATCATGCCGACCGAAATGACGAACAAGACCGCCGTTGCCACGAGCACGAGTTTCCGATGTTCGAGGAACCAGACGAGCACCTTGCGGAACATCGTATAGAACTTGCTCTGATAGGGGTCGATCTTGCCGTCTTCATCCTTCTTGACCTCTACGCGAATCAAATGGTAGCCAAAAAGCGGTGCGACCATGACCGACACCAGCCAGGAAATCAAAAGCGCAGCCCCGATAACCGGGAAAAGCGCCTGACAGAACTCACTGGCCATGCCTTTGGAGAAGGCAACCGGGATAAAGCCCGAGCAGGTAATGAGCGTTCCTGTCAGCATCGGCTTCGCCGTTGCCCGGAAGGCATAGCAGGCCGCCTCAAAGCGATTCAAGCCCAGCTCGAGCTTGACGCTCATCATCTCCACCGCGATAATCGCATCGTCGACCAAAAGGCCCAAAGCGATGATAAGTGCACCCAAGGAGACCTTGTGCAAATCGATGTTCAGCGCATACATGATGAGGAACACCGCACAGAGTACGAGCGGGATACAGCCGGCAACCACCATGCCCGTCCGCACGCCCAGCGACAGGAAGCTGACCCCCAAAACGATGATGATGGCTTCCACCAGCGTCTTGACGAAATCATGAATTGACTGGTCAACCACCTTCGGCTGGTCCGAAACCTGATGGACTTCAATGCCGATAGGAACTTCCTGCTGGATTTCCCCGATTTTCGCCTTGAGATCCTCGCCCAGCTGCAGGATATTGCCGCCATTTTCCATCGACACCGCAATGCCGATAGCCGGCTCGCCGTTGTAGAACATCTTCGGCTTGGCCGGCTCTACGAACCGGCGCTCAACGGTGGCAATGTCGCCCAGGCGGAACACCTTGCCATTCGCATTGATTGGCATCTCGCGAATCGCCTCGACATCCTCGAACATGCCGCTGACGCGCAAATAGACGTTATTAGACTCCGTCTCCACCTTGCCAGATGCCGTCATCTCATTCTGCGTCTTGAGCGCATTCATGATGACCTGCGGACTGATGCCGAGTTCGGCCAGCTTGTCCTTCTGGATTTCCACATAGACCTTCTCGGGCTGGACGCCGATAAGCTCTACTTTTTGAACGCTTGGTACATTGAGCAGCATGCGGCGCGTCTTTTCCGCATACTCGCGCATTTCCTCATAATTGTAGCCATCGCCCGTAACCGCATAGATAGAGCCATAGACATCATCGAAGCGGTCATTGTAGTACGGACCATAAACGCCCTCTGGCAAATCCTTTTTGACATCCTCGCAGAAATTGCGGACATCACGCCAGGTCGGACGAATCTGGTCTTTGGCAACGGTATCTTTCAATTTGACGTAAATAACCGTCTGGCCCTCGCGGGTCTCACTATTAATGGAATCAAGCCCCGGCGTATCCTGGAGCCGTTTCTCCAGTTTGTCCGTAACCTGCTCCTGCATTTCTTCGGCCGTAGCCCCCGGCCAGGCAGCCGTAATGACCATCTGCCGAATAGTAAACTGCGGGTCCTCCATGCGGCCGAGCTGAAAATAGGCCACCAGACCGCCAATAGCCGTCATAATAATGAAGTACCAGACCAACGCCCGATGCTTCAACGATAGTTCCGTAAGATTCGTCATGAGTCTGCCTCCGTCCGAACGGATTGCCCCTCATGAAGCTTATGGACGCCAGCTGTAACCACCACATCGGCAGCATCGAGACCATGAACCAATACCTGATTATCGCCAAAGTCCTCAACCGAAACCGATTTGAGGCTGACCGTATTATCGTCACCAACGACCCAAACCTGCGGCGTATCTCCGTTCTGATAAATAGCCGCCAATGGCAGGACTGCCGAACCGGAATCCCCCTCGCCGCCGCTTATTTGCGGCGCAAACGACACACTGGCCGTCATGCCAAGCTGCATGCCCGTCGGCGGATTCGGAACCGAAATGCGGACGCGATACGTGCGGGCCGCATTATCGGCCATCGGTGCCACCTCGCGGACAACACCGTCCGCCCGGTCATGCAGCGCCCAGAAATTCACGGTCACCGGTGCGCCCACAGCTACATCCGCCACGCGGTTCTCCGGCACATTGATTTCGATTTCCAGCTCATTCGTCTGGACGAGCGTCAGCACCGTCTGACCAGCACCAACCACCTGCCCTTCCTCGGCATTGATTGCCGATACGACACCATTAGCCCCCGCCGTGAGATTGGTATACCCCATGGCATTATGCCCCTGGGCTGCCTGGGCCAGCGCATTTTGGTACGACGCAAACGCCGAATCATAGCTGGCCTGATACTGGTCAAGCGTAGCCGCCGCCACCGCATTTTCCTGATAAAGCTGGCTATAGCGGGCAAGATTGCGCTGAGCCAGGTCGAGGTTTGCCCGGGCCGAAGCCACCTGCGCATCGCCCTGATTGGCCTTTTGTACCACATCACGACTGTCGATAACCATCAGCACATCCCCGGCGCGGACCGGCGAACCGACCTGCACGTTGCGGCTCAAAATCTGACCGCCGACCTGAAACGACATATTCGTCTCATAGCGTCCGCGCACGGTTCCCGAATAGGAACTGCTGTCATTGAGTGAGCCACTGCCAACCTGCTGTGTTTTGACCAGCGGTGCTTTATCGGTCTTAGTATCCTTACTGCCGCAGCCAACGGCCAAAAGACACACAACCACCAAAAAGCAAGCCAAAAAACTCAGCTTAGATTTTTTCATGAACGTCGCCTCCTGAAGGCAAATTGCGTGCGAGCTTCACGAGGTCAGCCTCACAGGCCTTCGTAACCAGCTCGTTAAACCCGTTGAACAAATGCTGGATATCGTCCTGCTTCATATCGCGGACCAGATAATCAATCCACCCCTGAATGATATTGCGCAGGAACTGATGCTGCTCACGGCCGTATTCCGTGAGGAAAATATGCTTGACGCGTCGGTCTGCAGGATCGACTTCCCGATAGATAAAGCCCTTCTCTTGGAGCAGATTCACCGTACGCGTGACCACCGCCTTATCCAGATAAAGCATATTCGCCAACTCATCCTGTTTTGCCCCTTCGTTATCAAAGATGCGGATGAGCATGATGTATTCCGAGAATGTAAGATGTAAGTTCTGGCAGGCCTCGACGATAAAAAGCTGCGAACGGCGATGCAGAATCGAGAACCAACGACCAACATTTACATAATCATCCATAACGATTCCTCCCTAAAAACTTCCCTTCCAAAATCCCTGTCAATCTTGTTGACTCTATCAAATAATTTTAGCGAACCCCTAGCGAAAAGTCAATATTGCTCGCTATTTTCAGATATTTTCTAACCTATATATAATACAAAACCAGTGCAGCAGCCAGCCAATATATTTTTCTGCGCGCTTTGAGAAGAATCATGTATAATAGAACTACCAATTGAAACGAAAAGGAGGAACTCCTATATGAGCTGTCCCAGAGTTGGACATATCAATTTTCTGAACGTGCTGCCACTCACCTGGAGCTATGCCCACGGCGCTGACCAAGGGCTTGCTATCACGCGCGGCGTGCCAGCCGTTCTCAACAACGACATCGTCAACCACCGTCTCGACGTCAGCAATGTATCGTCGATTGTTTACGCCCGCGACAGTGAAGAACTCGTCGTCCTGCCGGACGTCTGCATCAGCACGGATGGAGCGGTACAAAGCATCCTGCTGGTCTCCCGCAAGCCCATCGATGACATCAAAGACGACAAAATCATCCTGACGGCAAAATCTGCGACTTCGCACTGCCTGCTCAAAATCATCCTGCGCGGTGCCTATGGCGCGATTCCCAACTACTTCGTGCGCCACATCACGCCAGAGGACCCGATTCCCGAGGATGCAACGGCATCACTGCTCATCGGCGACGATGCGCTCTGGCTCTATCATCATAAACAGCCAGACCTCTACTACTACGACCTCGGTTACGAATGGAAAAAAATGACCGGTCAAAAAATGGTCTATGCGCTCTGGGTTGCCAACAAGAATTTTGCCGAGCAGAACCCCGAGCTGCTGCAGCTCGTCTACGACCGCATCCACCGCGCCTTCCAGACCGGAATGGACCACAAGAAAGAAGTCATCGAATCCGCCCTGCCGCATAAACCATTCACCTACGAGCAGCTCGACGACTACCTCGGCCCCACCATCCATTGGGATTTGACCGCTGAATACCTCGAAGGCCTAAGAACCTTCTACAGCCTCGCCCATCAAATGAACCTGATTGAACACATCCCAGAAATCAAACTGGCTGATGTAAAACGATAAAAAATCGCCATGCTTCAACGCCTCCCAGGCAAAGCATGGCGATTCTTTTTATCGCACAAGTGGACATCTTATTCGGGGTTATAAAAACGAAGTCATATATACCGGCAAAATCCGAAGATCTTGCTCTTTTTGCTGCTCTTTTGTCCCCAGCAGGTATTTCTCGGCAATCTGTGCGGTATATTTCTTGCCGAATGCATCTATCGAAGCATGTCGCTTAATTGAAGCCGATTTAACTTCAATAGGACAAATCTTGTTCCCTTTTGCTATGAGAAAATCGATCTCGTAATTCTTCGTTTTCTCCTTATTGGGGAATGTATGATAATACAACTCATAGCCTGCAGCGGCAAGGCACTGCGCAATAAGATTTTCATAAAGGTACCCAAGATTAGCCGGCAATTTATCTCCCAGTAGTTTTCGATATAAATCATTATCGGTAAACGCTTTATTCTTGAACATCAATGTCGTAAATAATCCCGTGTCAGAAAGAAACAGCTTAAACTGTGTCAAGTTTTTATACGAGGCCATCTCTGAAGATGGCTGGCTCGTATGATAGGAAACCAACACCGTTCTGGAGTCCATCAATTCAGCAATCAACTCCAGCGAAGTGCTGGGGCGCAATTGCGGAACAACACTAGAAACCGTATAACGAGACGCATTTTTATTCAGCTGGGCAGGAATTGCATCAAAAAGCTGCGTCAAACGACCTGTCGAATCAATTTTATAGAAATCATCTTCATAAAGCTGTAAAATATCGCGCTTAATCCTGTCAACAGGTTCGAAGTTATATTCCTCCAAATAAGTCGCAACTGCCTGCGGCATCCCGCCTACCAGCATATACAGCCGCATTTTTTTCATAACCTCTCGATGCACACCATCTCCCAAAGAAAGATTTGCTTGAAACGCCTTCTGTATCAACGGCATAGTAACAGAATCCCCTAACGCCCATAGGAACTCCTCAAAATCCATTGGATACATATAAATACGTTGTTCTTCACTGGGAATCAAAATATCTTTGACTTTCTTTTTAATTGAAATAAGCGAGCCTGTCTCAATATAATCAAATCGATGATCCTTCACCAATGATTTTATTGACTGCCTTGCCAAAGGACACATCTGAACCTCATCAAAAATGATAAGCGACTTTCGCTCCACCAAATTCGTGCCAGTCAAAATCTGAAGTCGCAAAAAAAAGAAATCCAAATCAGAGATATCTTCAAATAGTCTTCGAATCTCTTTTGAACACGTAGAAAAATCAATCAAAATATAACTGTCATATTCTCGCTTCGCAAACTCCTCCACAACGGTTGATTTTCCCACACGACGCTGTCCTTCTATCAAAAGTGCCGTTTTTCCGCAACGATCCCTTTTCCATTCCTTCAGCTTCTCATAAACCTTTCTCTTAAACATGTCCCCACCTCCATTTTACAGTATAGCCAAACTTATTATACACAAATCCTACAGTATAGCCAAACTTTTTATTAGATATTCTACAATATAGCCATAAATGTCAATTAAAGCTTCTATTCCCCCTAAGATGCCAAAAAAGGATTCGCCATGCTGCGCCTGTCAAGGCAGCGCATGGCGAATCCTTTTATTATTCCTTTGATAATTGCCCCAGCTTTTCTATCAGGCTAGCACATAAAACGCTCGCTTTCAAGACGATTTTACATTACTTCCCCAAACGCTGGCCCAACCGCTTGGTGCTAGCGGCATTTGTAACAGATTTCAGCTGCGCAACGGCTGTGGAACGAAGTCTTTGCAGGCGTTCGCTTTGAGGAAATCCCTCCTTGATATATTCAGCATTGAGCATTTCCAAGTTAGCAAGAACTATGAGCTGACCAAGGTCTGCAGCATCGCGGATATTCCCCTTTTCATCTGGATGCTTGTCACGCCACTCTTTGGCAGTCATGCCAAACAGTGCAACATTGATAATGTCCGCCGGTGCCTCAGGGTTGCTGTATTTTACAATATCCTTTCTTTTAAACCCGTCGAATTCGACGGGATTTGACTTTTTGCTTTTATCGATTGTCCTCCTGGATAATCATATTGACTTTCTGCTGAGCCTGCACGCTGGCATCCAGTATTTTATTCCCAATTAATTCTGCAACGGTAGGTTCTGATTTTGGCTGAGCCTTAGACATCGCCACCACCCCGTCAATCACAGCTTTCGCTGTTTCGCTAAGATTCGGATACTGCTTAATCAGCTCACAGAGACGAGGGTCCGCGGTAGGATTGGCAACGCCTGCCAACAGAGTTTGAGACTCTTCCCCCGCTAACTCCTCCGTACAACCTAACAAATAGTCAGCTGAAACGTTAAAAAAGGCGGCGAGTTTTTCAACATTTCTCCTTATACTGCCGCCCGCTTCATATTTTGCATAAGTCGTTCTGTCTATATTCATCGCCTTAGCACAGTCAGCCTGCGACAGCCCTTTTTTTTCACGTAAAGCCTTTAGCTTTGCGCCTGCATCCATAATCATCACTCCTTAACTCTATTATAAGTGAAGTTTCTTCACATCGCAATAGAATTACATCACGAAATAACAAATTTAACAATCAAAAACGAACATGACATAGCTAATAGTTAACACCCTCAAGAAAGTGAAGAAATATCACTACGCCAAACACAAAAATGACAGGCCCCCTAGGGACTGGGAGCCTGTCAATGCAGCATGGCGAATCCTTTTATTTTTGCCGAATCCTGTAATTTTCCAATCACATACGGGTTTGACGTCTATCTTTCCTTTTTTGACCTCGCGGATATAGCGAATGGTCATGTTGCGGATAGTACCTTCTGTTTCCCTGTACTCACTTGATTACCGTCCAGTTATGATCACAGTTTGGCGTGATAGTGCCTTTTTCTTTGACATAGCGGATCATCAGGGAACGCATCTGGCCGTCGTCGCCGTATTTGCGCATGGAGTCGAAGACAACTTTGGGCTTTTTGCCGTTGGTGTAGCCCATGGCGGCCATGTAGCCGCTGCCGCCGTTCATACGGTAGTCGTTGATCGCCAAGGTGTATTTATCCGTGTCCTTTACATCCTTGCCCTGATACTGAAGCTTGGTGATACGGCTGCCGACGGGTTTCGTCAGGTCGATGGTATAGTCTGCGCCCTGCAGCATATCGTAGTTGTAGTCCGGGCTCGTCCCATAGAAGCTGGCGGCGTGCTCCATGTATTTTTTGAGCTCGGCGCCAGTTATCTCAATGCCGTAGAGATAGTTCTCATAGATGTAGAGACCCGACATCTCCTGCAGGGTAATCGGTCCCTTGTCGATGTTCTGGATCGTGTTGAACGAGGCCGCCGCCGAAAGCTGAGTGCCCGCATAGTGACGCTGGACTTCATTGACGAGGTCGACGATGGCCGAATCCTGATGGTTCGACTCGGCACCGGGGAAGACATCCGTTGCCTCGCCGACTACGGTCTGCAGATGCTTGAGCGTCTTTTCATGCCAGGGCTTGGCCAATTTGACGATGGCTGGATCATCGGCTACGCCCTTCGTAGGAATCGCCTGCGTCGTGACTTTTTCGACCTGCCATTTCCCCGCAACTTTTTTGAGGGTCAACTGGCTCTTGCCCACGAATTTGCCATCTTTGCCGCTCTCGACCACGGGTACACCATTTATCACCGCATCTTTATAGGCCGTACCATCCGGGCCTGTCACCCCGTTGGCATTGTCGATGACGACATGATTATGCGCGCAAATCAAAAGGTCGAGCTCGGGGCAGGCCTCCGCAATCGCTACGACTTGGTTTTCCTCGCTGTTGCGGTCCCCACGCGGCACGCCGGAATGAGACACGCCGATGAGAATATCCACGCCCTGCGCCTTGAGTTCCTTGATGCACTGCTGCATGACCGGCACCTGGCTGACAAAATGAACCCCAGCGAAATGGGACGGGTCCTCGAAATTCGGAATCGCCGGGGTATCGGTACCGATGATGCCGACCTTTACCTTCTCGCCGTCGACCTTGACCGTCTTGATGAGGTACGGACGCACGCCGGCCCAGGTCTTGCCCGTCTTATCGTCGATGACGTTGGCACCAAGGACATTCTTGTTCTTGCCGATAACCTTCTGGAGATAGCCTAGGCCAAAATTAAACTCATGATTGCCCAGCTCGATGGCATCGTAGCCAATCTTGTTGAAGGCCGTAAACATCGGATGCTGGCCAGCCTTCCACTCCTGCGGATGCTGGACCATATACGTATCCAGCGGCGTGCCCTGGATGATATCGCCACCATCGATGACAAGGACGGCATCATCCTTCGTCTTGGCCTTGCGCCCTTCGTTAATAATCGTACTGACCTTGGCAAGGCCCAAGTCCGCCTCTTTGGCGCGGAAATAATCCCAGCCAATGACACTGCCATGGATATCCGACGTCGAGTAGACGGTAAGATCGCCCGCAAACGCCGTGCCCGTTGTAACGGCCGCCGTAAGTGCGGCCAATGCCATAACCTTTAACGATTTTTTGCCAAACATAATAACCCTCTTTTCCGTAGAACTCCATTCCTTATTTTACACCGAAAAGCTCGCCAGTAAATACCGGCGAGCTTTTCTGGCACATTGTAGATTTCAGGGGTAAAAAAAGGAGTCAGAGATCTGATTATTAAATAGTAGCGATAACGCTATTATTTGACGTATTTTACCAATTCATCATCGGTGATGTTCTTGCCGCAGTAGCGCATGATGGCACGGAAGAACGTAGCCGAGCGGTTAACGCGCTGGATAGCTTCCTCGTGCGTCAGCTCGCGGTCCTCAGCGCGCAGTTTCTGGGCAAGCTCAAAGGACTCATTGGCAATCTTCAACATGTAGTCGATGATTTCATCCTCGCTATTGAAGCGGACGCTGTCATCTACCGTCATTTCCTTCGTAATCAAAGGAACACCGTCGACATCGTATTTTACATCACTGCGATTGAGCGTCTGGTCGATGTTCAGATGATGTTTCTTGTTGAAATCATCATAGACCGACATATGCAGCGGCATCGAGAGGTCGCCGCAGTAGTGTCCAAGGATCGCATAGTTGTAGTCGTCGAAACGGCCCATCTCCGTCCAAGCCTTGGATTTGCGCGTAGCGTTGATGATGGCGCCGAGAATCCAGCCGTCCGGCGAATCGTCGCGGCCCTGTCCAATCATCTCGAGCTGCTCTTCTACATCTTTGCGCGTTGGCGGTTTGCTGGCATCAAAGAAATGCCCCTGACCGTCGTTTTTCTTGAGCTTGTTGATAGCCGATACCGTCTTGGAAACATCCGGTGCGCAGGCATTCTGATAGCTCGAAAGACCTGCCGCACGCTCGATGGCCATGTGGGTCTGGTCCGTCCAAGCCTCTGCCGTCAGCGGCGCCAGTGACAGCGTGCCAAACGAAGCCAGCATAGCCGGGATAATCAAAAGTTTTGATTTCTTACCGAATTTCATTCTATTTCCTCCTAAAGAGAAGAATCGTACCGGCAGGGCAGAAACATCCTGCTCCCGCCCACCGGAATCTAATATTTACAAATTAGCGAAGTTTGAATGCAAGCTCTGCAATAACCTGCGTCTTCCATTTCCCGTTTGCCGGATCATTCTTAGCGCTCAAACCTTTATCCTTTACGCGAGCAACCGAGATATCCGTGGATACACCTTTCTTGATTGCATAACCATAAGTAAGTTTGAATCCGCGAGCATCATCAATGAAGGTCGGGTTATGTACATACTGAGCACCTTTACCAAGGTCCTGATATTTCAGAGACCAGACCTGGGTACCCGGTTTCTGAAGTGGCAAACCAGACGTCATATCGCTGGTCGGCCCCGTATATGCTTCGACATACCAACCTTTACGTGCTGCCGAAGAAGAGTCTTCTTTACGCATCTTATCCGAAGTATTGTGTGCATACTCACCCACAAACGTTACACCTGGAGTTTTGATTTTGGACCCAAAGGACCAAATTCTAAACTTATTGTATTTATTTTCTGCATACTCATTATTAACATTAAGATTCAGCACAGATACCTGCCAATTCTTAACAATATCCTTCGTTGCATTGAACGCGAGGACACGGTCACCGCCATCACGATCACCATAAATAATCTGGAGGCACTGCGGGTCATACCAATTACCAAAGGAAACCTGTGCGCCCGTCAAATTGCCCGAGGAATTAAACGCCATGCCTTGCCCCAAATATGCACCCTTCTTACCAAGGATACCCGTGATATTAGCTTTACGGAAATTCTGCTGGATAAACAACTGGTCAAAATATGCATGTTTCGTATTCGTATTTTTACCATACTCAGCAACACCATCAAAATCACTGTGCAAACGAGCCTGGAATTTCGTATCTTTATCAACGAAATAATTCAGCTGCAGACGACCATAATTATTCCAATGATTGTGCTTATATTTATTATTACCATAATTATCCTTAACCGTGTAACCGCCAGCATTATCTTTATCCGAGTAATTGGCGATAACGCCATTGAGTTCCATACGGAACTTATCGGAAATCTCTGCGCTGGCAGAGCTCGGTGCTACCATGTTGACGCCGGCCGTGGTGCCCATCATCAGTGCGAGGGCGAGGGAAAGTTTTGCGGATTTTTTCATGATAAATTCTCCTTCTTCTCAAGTATCAATTACTTCTGCTCGTTGCCTGGTTTCGTGTTTTCTTTGTCCTGGGCAGTCTTGACCGGACGCCACGTGCGCAACGAATCACGGCGGACATCGCTCTTCTCTTTATTGTTCAGTGCCCAATAGGAACCCTTATCCTTCTTCAGAGCCGATTCCCAATCGCCGTAGGTCGGATTCGGGAAGGCGATGAAGCGTTTGCCGAATTCATCTTTGTATTTGTCAACCAGAGCGTTGCGCTCTTCCTGGCTCTTATGATAGGTACCGATTGGCAGATCGCCGGCGTTGTCGCCCATGAATACAACAACATCATAGTCTTTCATGACCTGATCAAAACGAGCCTGTTTGTCGCTGGCATCCGTTTTGAAAATCATATGCTTGCGGTCAGCCTGCGGGAAGCCAATTTTCTTGAAGTTGCGAACCGAGCTCTCGTAATGGTCTTTGAGGCTGCGGTTCGAAGCGTAAAAGATATCGACGCCAAGTTTGTCAACGGCCTGCAGATATTCAGCGGCACCCGGCATTGCTCTTGCTACCCCAGCATCGCACCATTCTTTCCAGGTTGCATTGCTGTAGCTGTTACCCGTACCGATGAGGCCAGCCTCAAACGCGCTGTTGTCGAGGACTGTTTCATCCGCATCAAGGACGATAGCCAGCGGTTTGTCCCCTTTTTTGTGATGAGCGACGGCTTTGATAACCCGATCGAGTGCGACGTTGTATGCCTGATAGCAAAGTTCACGATACTCAGCCGAATTCTGCATCCACGCAACCGCCATGATCATCTCATCGTTGAGGTCCTGCTGTGTGTAGCTTTGCGGTGTCTCAGCAGCATAGCTCGGCGTGAGCGGTGCAGCCAAGAAGGACACGCCCATTGCCGCAGCAATCAGCAGGCTCTTCTTCTTGCTCAAGAATTTCATTACCTATTCCCCCTAAACATCCCTGAAACACTCATCCCAACCTCGCCAGTACGAATGCCCGATAGCCGCAGCCCCTTAACACCACATCACACCAATTTGACTGGTCAACAGTTTCCATGTTTCCTGGCAACCACCAAACTGTAACTTTGTAAATGAGAGTTTTTTTCATCTGCCTCATGCAATTCATATTGTTGATTTTGTTTGGAGTTTTCAGACGAATTATCGTTTACAAGTCAAAGTATATCTTGTTTCTTATCGCTAAAAAAGGTCACGTGTCCCTTATAGTTCATATTGCTTTACCGTTTTTTCATTTTTCTTTCAGCAAACATTCCGATTTTGTCGTTTTCTACCAATAATGAGGCGCGTTTTTCTCGACTCAAGAATAATAAATAATTTTTACAGTGATTTTAATCAAGACAAAAAGGTCACATGTCCTTGTCTTTGGGGACATGTGACCTTTACAATGATAGTAAATGAGAAGGAACAATCGGAAGGTGGTTTTAGGCAATGTTTTCGAAAAAAAATTGTTTGCGCGCGGGTTTAGCCGCGATGATGTTGACCGGTGCCGGCTTATGGACACCAAGTGATTTTCCCTGGAGCCCCAGCTACGTGTCGGCTGCCCAGCAGGTGCAGATTGCCCATATCGGCGACATTCAGGGTGAGGGACATATCTCTCCCTATAATGGCAAAACGGTGAAGGATGTCCGCGGCGTCATCACGTTCCGTCAGAGCGAAAGCGTCTTTTTCATTCAGGATGAAGGCGATGGCAACGACAAGACTTCCGACGGCATCATGGTCTATGCGCCCAACACCAGCGCAGGCATCGGCGACTATGTCTCCATCGATGGCGAGGTCACGGAGTTCTACGGCCCCGGCTACCGCGGCAAAGAGGAAACCGACCTGACCATCACCGAGATAAAAGCCAGCAAAGTCCGCCAGCTCGGCCACAAGGAACTGCCTGCTGCGGTCATTCTTGACAAGGACCGCAAGATTCCGCGCAAGGTGATCGACAGCGACGGCATGAAGGTCTTTAACCCCGACCACGATGCGCTCGACTTTTGGGAGTCCCTCGAAGGTATGCGCGTGACCGTCGAGAAACCGCGCATCTTAGGACCTCAGCGCTATGGCGAAATCTATGTCGTTCCGAGCACTCACGAAGGCCCCTTTAACAACTCTGGCGGCCTTTCGATTACGGCCGAAGACATGCACCCCGAGAAAATCTGCCTGGCTATGCAGGGCGGCAATGCCAAGGGCTACGTCACCAAAGCCGGTGACAAACTTGACGGCGATGTAACCGGTGTAGTCACCTACGGCTTCGGCGTCTACAAAGTGAACACGCGCATGAACCAAATGCCGCGTCTCATCGACGGCGGCCTGCAGCCGGAAAAAACGACGATTGTCCCAGATGAAAACAAACTGCTCGTCGCTTCCTACAATATCGAAAACTTCTCGGCCAATCCGGCCAAAACGCCGGACAGCAAAGTCAAACGGCTGGCTCAGTCCATCACCAATGACCTCAAGCTGCCCGACATCATCACGGTCCTCGAACTGCAGGACAACGACGGCCCGGTTGACAGCGGCAACAGCGACGCCACCAAGAGCGCCAAACGCCTGACGGACGCCATCAAGGAAGTCTCGGGCGTCTCCTATGACTGCGTCAACATCAACCCGAACTACAACGAGGACGGCGGCCAGCCGGGCGCCAATATCCGCGTTGCCTATTTCTACCGTCCAGACCGCGTCCAGCTGAAACCGGGCAAAATCGGCAAAGCCAACGACCCGCAGGGCTGGAAAGACGGCCAGCTCACGCTGAACCCGGGCCGCATCGCCCCGAAAGACCCGCTGTTTGACCACACGCGCAAATCGCTGGCCGCTCAGTTCACCTTCAAGGGCAAAGACATCGTCATCGTCGCCAACCATCTGAATTCCAAGCGCGGCGACGACAGCCTCTACGGCAAACATCAGCCGGTGCAATTAAAGAGTGAGGCCAAACGCCTTAAACTTGCCGCAGTCATCAAAGACTTCGTCAACGAAGGCATGGCCCAGAATCCGAACATGAACGTCCTGCTGACGGGTGACTTCAACGATTTCGAGTTCTCGCCGGTCATCAAGACCCTCGAAGGCGGCAACATGACGAGCGTCATCAAAGACTATGACCTTGGCGACCGTTACGCCTACTACTATCAGGGCAACGACCAGATTCTCGACAACATCATCGTCAGCAACAACCTCAAGAACCACTACAAATTCGACATCGTCCATGTCAACTCGTCCTTCATGGAAGCACACGGCCGCGTCAGCGACCACGACCCACTGCTGATTCAGCTGGAACTCCAATAATAGCAATAAAAACGCAAATCCCCATAGACTGATATGCTCCCCTTATGAGAGACAGA
>NZ_VTOY01000013.1 GCF_008271295.1 Pseudoselenomonas ruminis
GCGAAGGGCATCCGTTAAGGATGCCTTTTTTGTGTGTTAAATTAAAGGGATTTTCTATTCCTTGTTGAATATGTTTAACGTGGAGGAGAATGTGGATGTTCTCTTCAGGAAAGGAGCATATTTTATGATAGAAGAATTCAAGAAGTTTATCATGCGAGGCAATGTGCTGGATATGGCTGTCGGTATCATCATTGGCGCCGCCTTCGGCAAGATTGTCACTTCTTTCGTTAATGATGTCTTGATGCCGCCGATTGGTCTCATTTTGGGGCAAGTGGATTTCTCCAATCTGTTTATCAATCTGTCTGGCAAGCCAGTGGCGACTTTAGCCGAGGCAAAGGCAGCAGGCCTGCCTGTCATCGCCTATGGTTCATTCCTCAATGCGGTCATTGATTTCCTGATTGTGGCCTTTGCTATCTTTTTGATGATTAAGCAGGTCAACCGCCTGGTACCGCAGAAAGAAGAACCGGAAAAGGAACCGCATCTCTGCCCCTATTGCAAGACAGAGATTCCCGAGGATGCTACCAAATGCCCGCATTGCACCTCTGATTTATAAGCGGCATTATGTGGGGATAAAAAAGCGTTGACTCAACGACGAGTCAACGCTTTTTTTATTTGGCAATCAATTTTCCGCCGCCAGGCAGTTTATAGGTTTTGCCACCGAGCGCGGGATTTTCTTTTTTATCGTAGTAGATTTTATGGCCGTTGCTGTTGATGTTGCTGAAGGTGCTGTCTGCATCACTGAAGGTGGTCAGATAGGAGTTGGCAGTGACATCCCAGACGGCGTCTTTAGCCAGGTTCAGGGCTGCTTTGTCGGCGGCATAATCTTCATTGAAGGAACCCGTCCAATGACTGCCGCCTTGCAGGTTCAGCGTTATCTGGCTGATGTTGTTGCCGAGGATTTTGCCCTTCAACTCCTGATTGATGGCATTCATGGTAAAGGTGCCGCCGTTTTTGCCTTCGTTGCCCCAGCGGTCGCTGGCAGCCTGTATCAGTACATCACCGTCCTGGATCAGCTGTGTGCTCTCGAGGTTGGCCGTTGCTGTGGTGTTGGTGATGTAGAACATGGGGCCGTCTGATTTGTTGGTCAGAAGCGAGTTCTTGGCGGTGAACTTTGCCTCGCCTATTCCCGCATCCCCCGAAAAACTCTGGTAGAGCATAATGCCATGCTTGATGTGGCCGGTGAGGCGGGCATTGTTGAGGGTGATAGAGTTCTTGCCCTCGACAACGGCGATTTCACTGCCCATGGCTTCGCCTGTGCTGTTGGTGAGCTGGATATTGCCAGTTGAGTAAATGCAAGGACTGCCTTCACCTGAGGTGACGATTTTTGCGTTTTCAACGATGACATTGCCCTCGCCGCGGTCCGTGGCCAGCGCGCCGCAATGGGCGCCCTCGGTGGTGATTTCCACATCCTTGGCATGAATGGTTCCGCCATAGGTAGCATCAAGTCCGCGCGAGGAATTGTTTTTGGTGTGGATAACAACATGGTTTACGTTGACGACACTTTTCTCGCCGGTGGCAAAGATGGCATTGGCACCGTCAGCATTGGAATCAAGTTTGAGATTTGACAGGGTGGCGATGCTGTTGCTCGACAGGAAGACGGCATTTTGGCCGGAAAAATTGCTGGCGTCGACGTCGCTCGAATCGCCGGTTTTGCTGAGGGTTGAGTTCGTCAGCGTGACAGTGGCTCCGTTGCGGGCCAGGAAGGCGTTCTCATCTGCAGCATTGGCGGCAAGATTTTGGTTGTCAAAGGTGCCTGTCTCATGGTCACTGATGAGCTTTGCCGTGAGTGCCGAGGCATCTTTCTGCTCCATGCCAGGAGCTGGCGGCAAGCCCTGACCCTGTGGCGGTGCGCCTGGTGGCAATTGTCCATCCGGCGGGGCTGGGATAGCACCATCGAGATTGACAGACAAGGGCTGGTTTACGATATCCTGCGCGGAGCAGTTAGCGGCGCTTCCCACGCTGGTTGTTATTGCCAGCGCTAGTATTGCCGCTAGTTTGTGGTATTTTTTGTCATAAGTCCATTTCATAATATCACTCCTTCGGTGCTATCCATGCGTTTTATTCTGAGCTAATTATAAAAGAAAGGAATTAAACCTGTGTGTGTCATTTATTAAACGAAAATTAACCTTTAGCCAGGTTATCCACAGAAAATCAGCGGATAAATCCCTGTTTATGTGCATAAACTAGCCATTAGAGGTGGGAAAGGGGGATTTATCCACAATATCCACAGGATGTTGGAAACAATATGTGGATAAATAACGATAGCGGTGATTTGAGTTTTTGGCTGGTTTGTGCTAGCATAGGGGTTGGTGGCAAAAGATGACATCACGATGGTGAGTTATACTTTTCCGGAATAAATTAAATACGCTTCGGTTGTGAACTGCTTAGATCCTGAGGACTGAGACAGAGAGGACACCCGTGCGACTTCCCGATAATTTTGTTTTGATTATGGGCTTTTTTGCGCGCCTTTCAGGTCTCACTGAGAGGCGCGTTTTTGATTTTCCGGACCATTTTATGCGTTCTTTTGCCTCGGAAAATTTTATATTTTTAAGGAGGTTTTTCTTTTGAAGAAAATCATCAAAGCGTTGGTGGATAACCTGGCACTGCTCGTTATCGGTGTCGGTGTGCTCGGAGCAGTGGCGCCAGGCACGCTTACCTGGGTCGGGCCGTACGTTTCCTGGATGCTGGGCGTGGTCATGTTTGGCATGGGCATGACGCTTAGGGTAGAGGATTTCCGCAATGTGCTAAGGCATCCCTGGCAGGTGGGGCTCGGTGTAGCGGCCCAGTTTCTCATCATGCCATTCGTTGCCTATGGTCTTGTCAAAGCCTTCAATCTGCCGCCAGAATTGGCTGTGGGCGTCATTCTCGTCGGCACCTGTCCGGGGGGAACCGCGTCAAATGTCATCGCCTATCTGGCGAAGGGGGATGTAGCGTTGTCGGTATCCATGACGATGACGACGACGCTGCTGGCACCGATTGTCACGCCGGCACTGACCTGGTTCTTGGCCGATGCCTGGGTAAATGTTTCGTTTATGGCAATGATGATTTCCATTGCCGAGATGGTTCTGGCGCCGGTGCTTTTAGGGCTTGCCATCCATCACTTTGCCGAGCGGCAGGTTGAACGCATCATGCCGGTCATGCCGCTCGTATCGGTGGTTTGCATCGTGCTGCTGGTAGGCTGTGTCGTAGCCTTGTCGGCAGCGAAACTGGTAGAAGTCGGTTTGCTGATGTTCGGCCTTGTCATCCTGCATAACGGTTTTGGCCTGCTGCTCGGCTATGTTATGGCCAATGCCTGCCACTTGGATTCACGCAAGGCACGGACGGTGGCTATCGAGGTGGGCATGCAGAATTCGGGCATGGCCGCCAGCCTGGCCATTATGTACTTCAATCCGGCGGCCGCTATCCCGGGCGCAATTTTCAGCGTCTGGCATAATGTGTCGGGCTCCCTGGTGGCAAATTATTTTGCCCGCAAGGAGGAGAAGGAAGAATTAAAAGCAGTTAATGCGTAATCGTACAAAGAGGGGAAACAGTTATGAAAATCTTACGGACTATCAAGGAAATTCAAGCTTATGCCAAAGAAATGAAAGCAGCAGGTAAGAAAATCGGTTTGGTGCCGACGATGGGCGCCTTGCACGAGGGGCATTTGACGCTGATGCGGCAGGCACGGGAAGCCTGCGATATTGTCATCGCCTCGGTTTTCGTCAATCCGGTACAGTTCGGCCCCAATGAGGACTACGATGCGTATCCGCGCCAGTTTGAGGCGGATTGTGAAAAGCTCGAGTCTGTTCCCGTGGATGCAGTTTTCCATCCGGAGCCGTCGGAGATGTATCCTGAGGGCTTTTCTACCTATGTGACGGTGGATGGCGATATTACCGATAAACTTTGCGGTGCGCGCCGTCCCGGTCATTTCCGCGGGGTGGCAACCGTAGTGACGAAGCTCATAAATCTTTCGCGGGCAGACGAGGCTTTCTTTGGCCAGAAGGATGCCCAGCAGGTTGTCGTTATCCGCCGCTTTGTGGAGGATCTCAATCTCAATGTCCACATCAATATGGTTCCGATTGTCCGCGAGGAAAGCGGCCTGGCCCGCAGTTCGCGCAACCAGTATCTGTCGGCTGAGGAAAAGGAAGCGGCGCTGGTGCTCTCCCGCAGTTTGAAGCGGGCCAAGGAGGCTTATGACCGCGGCGAGCGCGATGTGGAAAAATTGAAGATGGTCGTAAAGAACACACTGAGCGGCGAACCGATGGCGGCAGTCGATTATGTAGACCTCTATTCGTTCCCAGGCCTTACGCCGATGCATACGGTGGCAGAACCGGCCTTGCTGGCTATTGCCGTGAAGATTGGCAAGACCCGTCTGATTGACAACACCATTCTGGGAAAGGAGAGAGCGTGATATGATGCTGAATCTGTTAAAGGGCAAAATCCACTGTGCGACGGTGACGGAGGCGAATCTCCAGTACATGGGCAGTATCACGATTGATGAAGAGCTCATGGAAAAAGCCGGTATCATTCCGAATGAGCGCGTGCAGGTTGTCGACAACAACAATGGGGCACGGCTGGAGACCTATACGATTCCCGGCCCGCGCGGCTCAGGCGTTGTCTGCCTCAATGGAGCGGCGGCACGCTGTGCGCAGGTAGGCGATGTGGTCATCATCATGGCCTATGCGCTCTTTGAGGAAGACGAGGCCAGGGCACATAAGCCTAAGGTCGTTATGGTAGATGAAAAGAATAAAATAAAAGAGGTCCGCCGCGTGGAATACCACGGGCAGACCAACTAAAAGCAAGCTCCACGGGCGCAAGGGATTACGTTCGTGGAGCTTTTGGTTTGAAGCCACTCTCCGCAGCCGCCAGGGGAAGTGCCAACACTACGCTGAGATATTTTCCTAAACGAAATTTTTATCTGTAATTAAGCATCGAAAAAATTCAAAACGCGCTTCGCTTGGACGGTTACATTTTTTCGACGAGTAGCGAAGATAAAAATTTCGTTCTTAACGGAAAATATCAAACGCTTCGTTTATGGCACTTCCCCTGGCGGCTGCTGATATTGAGACGATAATCACAGGATATTCCCTCGAACGCATTGAAGGAATGTGCCAGCTCAAACGCAGGTGCCGCATCGCGCGCCCCTTTTTGGAATTTCCCCCCTCCGCTCATGCCTATAACAAAGCCGAGGAGCAGGAACATACCATAAGCGTAACGTTTGATGGTTTGCGTGAAGAAAAAATTTTTTGTCCTCACTCTCCGTCGAAAATTCGGTACCGTTCAAGCGAAGCGCGTTTAGCGAATTTTCGATGCTTAATTTAAGACAAAAAATTTTTTTAGCAAACCATCTCAGTGAAGCGTTGGTACGTTCCTGCTCCTCGGCGGAGGACAGGCTCGAAGAAGATTTCTCCGTTAAACTTTTATTTATAGAACCTTGGTTGAGAAGATGGTTTTGTATTTGGTGGTGGTTGCTTTTTGCCGCTCCTGCAGGGTTCTGTTTTCGTTATAGAGACAGAAGAGGGTGAGCAGCAGGGCGGCGGCATCGGCGGCGGGGACGGCCAGCCAGACGCCGGCGATGCCCAGCTCGCGGGGCAGGAGCATGAGGAAAATCACGATTCCTGCGAGATTGCGCACAAAGGATAACAGGGCCGAGGTCCTGCCGTTGGATAGGGCCGTGAAAAAGCCGGAGGCGAAGAGATTAAAGCCGACGAGCAGGAAACTCAGCGAGAACAGCAGGAAGCCCGATAAGGTCAGCGTGAATGCAGGTCCGCCATCGGGCAGGAACAGCGCGATAAGCGGAGTGGCGAGCAGGCGGGAGGTGGCAAACGCCAGCAGGCCAAAGGTCGTGATAATTCCCAGGCTGATTTTCAGCAGGCGGGTCAGTTCGCCGTGGTGGCGGGCGCCATAATGATAAGAGAATACTGGGGCCACGCCGTTGGTAAAGCCCATGAGGATAGACGTCAGCAGCATTTCCGCATAAAGGATAACCGAGATAGCGGCAACGCCGTTTTCACCGGCCCAGCGGAACGTGATGATGTTAAACAGGAAAGTCACCACGCCCACGGAAAGCTGGGTGACAAGTTCCGAGGCGCCATTGTTGCAGGCGGCACGAAGAACGGGAAGTTCAGCCTTAAAGGGGCGAAGCCGGAGCGTGCGGCTAAAGCGCGCGAAATAGACAAGGCCGATGATGGCGGCCAGCAGGTCGGCAATACCTGTAGCAAGGGCAGCGCCGCCGATGCCAAGACCACAGACGGCCAGAAAGAGGTAGTCGAGGACGGCATTGGTAATACCGCTGGCTACAGAAACGAGAAAGCCCTGGATGGGGCGGCCGTCGGCAATATAGAAGGCATTAAAGATAACCATCAGCGCGGCCGCCGGGAAGAAGGGAAGCAATACCCCGAGATAGAGGCGGCAGTCGTCAAGCATGGCCGGACTGGCACCGAGAAAAGTCAGGATGGGTGCGAGAAAAAGTCCGGCGGTAAGGGCAAGTGCCAGCGCAATTACGGCACCAACTGCCGTCAGCCAGGCAAAGCGATTGTTGGCGGCGCCCAGCTGGCCTTCTCCGAGATTTTTGGCAACGATGGCCGACCCTCCCGAAGCCAGCATAATGGCAAGACCAAAGACCAGATTGATAACCGGATAGACGATGTTGGAGGCCGCAAGTGCCAGCGAGCCAGCATAGCGGCCGATGAAGATGCCATCCGTCACCGTGTAAAGCGAGATGACGAGCATCATGCCTATCGAGGGCGCGGCGAAGCGCAGCAGCGAAAAAATAGTGAACCGCTGCGCCAGCGGTGTGGAGTTACTATTTTCCATAAATATCTTTCCTTTCTTGTGTTTTCCTTGTATAGTTATCTTAAAGTATACAGTAACTGTAATGTCAAGGGAGGGGACAGCATGAAACGGCGGCTGACATTTCACACGGGGGAATTTGCCAGGATTGTCGGGGTCAACAAGCGCACGCTTCATTATTACGATGAACAGGGAATCTTCAAGCCCGACCATGTGGCGGAAAATGGCTACCGCAGCTACTCATTCCGCCAGTTTTATCCCTTTTATCTCCTGCGCATGCTGCGCGGCATGGGGCTTGAGCTATCGGAAATCAAGGAGTACATGGAGCACCGCAGTCCCGAGCGCTTGGATGAACTGCTGGGGGAGCAGCAGGCGTGGCTGAAACAGGAGCAGGCCAAAATCCGCCGGCAGCTGCGCATTGTGGAAAATCAGCGCCATCTGCTCGAACTGGCCCGGACCGTAATCTGCGGACGGGTGGAGGAATTGGAACTGCCCGCCGCGCGGCTGGTTCTCTCGCGCAATACAAGGCGGCAGGCGGCCGCTGACGATTGGCCTATGGTCGAACAAATCGCAACGGAGCATGAGCGGCAGGTGACCGAGCTTCAAATAAGTGCTGGCCTTGGCGTCGGTGCCATGGTGGCGGCACGGGATTTTTGCCAGCCCGGGCAGGAGGGCATCATCAGCCACTTCTTTACCATCATCAATGGTCCGTACCGCACCGTGGAGCGGGCGTACCGGCACACGCGTCCTGCAGGCACCTATCTCGTCACGTATTTTCAAGGGGATTACGATGATACGGCCAAGGCCTATGCACTGCTGCGGCAGTACATCAAGGAACAGGGCTGTAAGGTTGGGGCGTTTTCCTATGAGGAAAGCATTCTGGAAAACATGAGTATGAGTGATTCGCGTGGCTTTATCACGCGAATTGCCGTGCCGAAAGCAGCGGCTGAATAATTAATGAAATTTTAATAAAAGTTTTAAGAAAATCCTGTTAAAATAGCTCCATTACGCTTATTGGAAAGGGAAAAATTATGCAAATGACAAAGAAAACACGATTGTGGCTGACGGTATTTTTAGGCATCATGTCAGCGATGGCACCGCTGTCGACGGATATGTACCTGCCGGCATTGCCGACGGTACAGCTGGACTTGGGGATTTCGGCTTCGCTGGCACAGCTGACACTCACCATGACGATTATCGGTATGGCTCTTGGCCAGATTTTTACGGGACCGCTCAGTGACCGCTATGGGCGCAAAGGACCGCTGTTCATCGGCATGCTGTTGTTTATCGTATCGACGGCGGGCTGTGTGTTTGCGCAGGATATCGGGCTGTTCCTGGCCTTCCGCTTTTTGGCCGGTTTTGCCGGGGCCAGTGGAATCGTCATCGCGCGGGCCATTGCGCGTGATGTCTGTGAGGGCGCGGAGCTTACGCGCTTTTTCGCCCTGCTGATGATGGTCAACGGCCTGGCGCCGATTCTCGCGCCGGTGCTCGGCGGCCAGATTCTGCTCTTTACGAGCTGGCGCGGCGTCTTTGTCGTGCTGGTAATTGTCGGCATCCTGCAGGCCCTCGCGACGCTCATTTATAAGGAAACTTTGCCGCAGGACCAGCGGCTGCAAAATCTGGGGGAATCCTTCCGGAAATATCCGCAGCTTTTGAAAGACCGTTATTTTCTGGGACACTGCCTGCTTCAGTGTTTCATTTTCGGCGCGTTCTTTGCCTATCTGGCAGGTTCCTCGTTTGTCTTCCAGAATATCTATCAGGTATCGCCACAGATGTTCAGCCTGATTTTCGGCTTCATTGGAACTGGCTTGATGCTTGCAGGCATGCTGCCAGCGCGGCTGGCCGGACGGGTGTCGGATGTGCTTTTGTTAAAATGGTCGATTCTGATTCCGCTTATCGGCGCGGTCTTCCTGCTGGCAGGCTTCTGCCTTGAGGCACCGATGGCCTATACGGTGGCGGTGCTCTTCGTTACGGTAGTTCCGCTGTCGGTCATGGGCGCCGCGAGCTTTTCGCTGGCCCTTTCGCGGCAGGGGAAAAATGCTGGCAGTGCCAGTGCACTTATCGGCTTCTTTTCGATGATACTCGGGGCATGCATGATGCCGGTAGTCGGCATCATGGGTGACCATACGGCCATCCCGATGGCAGTGATTATGGTTGGCGGCTATGCCTTGGGCGTTATTTGTTTCTATACGATGATTGCTCCGGAGCATCGGGCGGAGTAAAATAAGGGCAGAGGGAATCTTATTTTGGCAGGAGCTTGGATAGGAGGAGATTCTGATGGCAGTTTTGGCAGCGATGGCGGTGCCGCATCCGCCGCTTATCATCCCCGAAGTTGGTCATGGCGAAGAGCAGCAGATAGCGCCGACGATTGCGGCTTATCAGCGGGTCATGGAGCGGGCGGCGGCCCTGCGGCCCGATACGGTGGTTGTGCTGAGCCCGCATACAGTTATGTATGCGGACTATTTCCATCTGTCGCCGGGAACTGGCGCAGCTGGTTCCTTTGCCGCCTTCCGCGCGCCGCAGGTCAGGGTCGAAACGGCCTACGATACTGAGTTTACGGAAGCTTTGGCCAGGCGCTGTCAGGCAGAAGACTTCCCAGCGGGAACGCTGGGCGAAAAGAATCCGGAGCTTGACCATGGCACGATGATACCGCTGTACTTCCTGCACCAGCATTTGCGAGGTGTTCCCATCGTGCGGATTGGCCTGTCGGGCCTGCCTGCGCGGGAGCATTACCGCCTCGGCCAGCATATTGCCGCCGTTGCGGAGGAACTTGGCCGCCGCGTGCTCATCGTCGCCAGTGGGGACTTGTCTCATAAATTAAAGGAAGACGGCCCCTATGGCTTTGCGGCTGAAGGTCCGGTCTTTGATGCGCAGATGCAGGAAGTTTTCCAAAGCGGCGATTTCCTGCGCTTGCTTTTGACTCCGGCAGACCTTGCCAACGGGGCAGCCGAATGCGGCCTGCGGTCGTTTTGGATTATGGCGGGCGCGCTAGATGGCCGCGCGGTAAAATCCGAACTGCTTTCGTATCAGGGGACCTTTGGCGTCGGCTATGGCGTGGGCTGGTTCCTGCCGGGCGCGCCCGACGCGGCGCGGCACATCGGCCAGCAGCTGGCACAATGCGAGCAGGAGGCGATGCAGGCGATTCGGCAACGGGAGGATGCTTTGGTGAAGCTGGCGCGGCTAAGCCTTGAGACTTTTGTGCGCACCCATCAATTGGCCAAGCTTCCGCCGGATTTGCCCGCGGCGCTGCAGGAAATGCGGCGGGGCGCTTTTGTTTCCATCAAAAAGGATGGCAGTCTGCGCGGCTGCATTGGCACCATCCAGCCTGTCCGCCAGAATCTGGCCGAAGAAATCCTCTACAATGCCGTTTCGGCAGGAACACGGGACCCGCGCTTTTCGCCAGTAGCGCCTGAAGAGCTGGATCGGCTGGTCTATGATGTCGATGTGCTGACGGAGCCGGAGCCAATCGATTCTCCCGCGCAGCTTGACACCAAGCGCTATGGAGTCATCGTTCAAAGCGGTGACCGCCGCGGCCTGCTGCTGCCGGATTTGCCCGGCGTGGACAGTGTCAGCGAGCAGCTTGCAATAGCGCGCCGCAAGGGAAATATCGGCGAACGCGAAGCCTGTAAGCTTTGGCGGTTTGAAGTCGAACGCCATCTTTGAACCGATAAATACAAGATACATTTATCCAATAAAGTATAAAAAAATAGAATGCCTCCCAAGCAGGAATGAGCTGCTTAGGAGGCGAAATAGAAAGGACCTGGAATAATCCAGGTCCTTCTTGGTATGTAAATTGTTTAGGAGAGCGAGGAAGCAGCGGCAGGCTTTCCTTCGAGTCTGCCTTTGAGGTCGTGGTCGGTCATCGCGCATACCGATGCGTCGGACCAGACATTTTCGGCCGTTTCAATCATATCGATAATCGTATAAATCGGCAGGATAATGCCCATGAGGCCGATTGGGGCGCCGATGGAACTCATCAGCGACAGCGTCAGGAAGTAGCAGCCCATCGGGACACCGGCATTGCCGACTGCAGCGAGGACCGCGATAAACAACCAGGAAATCATCGTGCCCAGCGTCAGCTCAAAGCCTGCATTCTGCATGACAAACAGCGACGTGACGAGAATGAAAGCGGCGCAGCCGTTCATGTTGATAGTCGTGCAGATTGGCAGGACAAAGCGGGAAACACGCGTATCCGCCTTGAGATTCTGTTCGGCCGAGGCCAGCGTGACTGGCAGAGTGCCAGCAGAGCTCTTGGTAAAGAGCGCAACGGCGACCGCAGGGCTCATCTTCTTGAACACGTCAAGCGGATTGAGACCGCGCACGAGCAGGAACAGCGGCAGGATTACGAAGAACTGGATGGCATTTCCGCCGATGACAACGGCAACGTATTTGCCGAGGGCGCCGACGATGACACCAGCCTGAATCTGAGCTGCGAGCTGGCCGGCAAAAGCCAGGATGCCCAGCGGCAGTGCCCAGAGGATGGCTTTGATAAGCGTGAACAGCAATTCCTGGACGCCATAAAGTCCTTTGATGAGAACTTCGCGGTTTTCCGTTTTCGGCATAAAGGCAAGTGCCAGACCGACAGAGGCGGCAATCAGCATAACCGACAGAACATTGCCCGCCAGGAACGGCTGCAGCAGATTGTTCGGGATAACCGAAATGATATGGTCATAATAGGAGAGGGAACCGACTTTATCCAGTGGAACGGATGCGGTACCGGCTCCCACTACTTCAGCCGGGAGATTGCCTGGCGCAATCAGCAGATAGAGCACCAGGCCGACGGCGGCGGCCGAAATCGTCGTGAGCAGCGTGTAGGTCACGGCGTGGGCGAAAATCGTCTTGGTCTCCTTTTTCCCGCCCAGGGACGAAAGGGTCGTGATGACAGCCAGGGCGATGGTCGGTACGGCAATAAACTGGAAAAGCCGCGTAAATACGGTCGCGATGAAGTTGAATAACTCGTTGAGGGCGGCGATGCCGAGCGAGCCGAGGATACCGCCGAGGATAAGGGCGCTGAACCAGAGAATCATCTGCTGGCGGCTGGCGCCGGGGTTATGCTGGCGCAAAGCTTCATCACGCGCCGCTTGGACGCGGTCATGTTTCGAATCGGTCATAAAAGATACCTTCTTTCTTGCGGTTAACTTACATGAAAAACTTTTTTAACAAAGCATACATGTTTAATATGTTTACATTATATCGGGCAAATTGCGATATGTCAATAGGTAAATGTTAAAAAAATAATAAGCTCGACAAAAGAATAGGACACATGACCTGATTTTTATAAGAAAAATCTATGACCTATATAGGAAAAAATAATTAGTATACATTCTTGGTTGATGGTAGAATCTAGAAGGTGTGTAGATGTAATGTTAGGGATTTAAAAATAGGAGGAATCGATTATGGGTTTTGATCAACTTAAAGTAGCCTATAAGTTATTGCTGATTGTAGCCATAGCCGCAATTGCGATGATTGGCATTAGTGTTACCGGATACCGGTCGCTCAGCAATGCCGATAATGAAATGAAGAGCATGTATGACCATGAGATGCAGGGCGTACAGAAGCTAGGAACGGCCGTGGAATTCAGCCGTGTCATGATGGTAAAGACCCTGCAGGCCGTAACGCTGCAGGATAATCCGGAGCGCCTTAAAAAAGTCGTGGGCCAGAAAAAGGAAGCTGAGGAAAACGTCGAGAAGTCGATCGCCGAATACAAAGCGGCGGTCAAGGGGATGCCGATTGAAGACACCTCCGACATCGATGCGCAGTGGGCCAACTATAAAAAGATCATGGATCATACCGTAGATCTTGCCAACCAGGGGAAACATGCCGAGGCATTGACCTACTACGAAAAAGAAGGTTCGCCGGCAACCCGTGGCTTGCGCGATGCGTTCCATAACCAGCAGAAGAAAGTCAACGAACAGGCTGAGGCCAATGAACAGGCCAGCCGTGATGCCAACAGTGCGGCGGCCATGATGATTATGGTGGTTACGCTGGTGGCTCTCTTGGTACAGGCTGGTGCCAGCCTCATGACGGCACGCAACATCACTAATGCCCTCGACGCTATGCGGGCTGTTTGCGAAAAACTCCGCGATGGCGATTTCCGTGGTACGGCACTTTCCCTTAACCGTGGCGATGAGTTCGGGCATCTGTCCCGGGTTCTTTCCGACATGCAGCAGAAACTCGGCAACTATATGAAGGGCATCAGCAATGCCATTAAAGATATCAGCTCATCGTCGGGCAACCTGAAAGAGGCGTCCATGCAGTCGGCGCAGGCAGCCGTACAGTCGGCAGAATCGGTCGGCGAGGCTGCTCACCTGGTCATCGAGCAGGAGAGCAAGATTAAGGAAAGCCAGGACCTCCTGATGAAGGTCAACGATTCGATTCAGACGATGCGTGCTCATGCCAATGACGTAACGACGAATTCCATGACGGCTGCCGATGAGGCCAAACAGGGCAACAAGGCACTGGAGACCTCCGTCCGGGAAATCCGCGATGTCGAAGCAACGGTCAGCAGCACGGCCGAGATGGTAAGCCGTCTGGGCAACCGCTCCGAGGAAATCGGCGCTATCGTCGATACGATTTCGGAGATTGCCAGCCAGACGAACCTGCTGGCACTCAATGCGGCCATCGAGGCAGCCCGTGCCGGTGAGCAGGGCCGCGGCTTCTCCGTCGTTGCGGAGGAAGTCCGCAAACTGGCGGAACAGTCCGAGGAGGCAGCACAGAAGATTGCCGAGCTCATCAATGCCATGCAGCAGGATACGTCTGAAGCCGTTGATTCCATGAAACAGGGCTGCGATGCCGTTGTATCTGGTGCGAAATCGGTCGAGGAACTTCAGGCCGTATTCAACCGCATCCATGACCTGGTACAGGATGGTGCTGAGAAGACCAAAGAGATGGATGAAGCAATCCGTCTCGTCAATGAGGATGCCCAGAATATCGCTAACTCGGTTTCCGAGATCAGCAGCAAGGGCCAGGTAGTTTCCGAGCATATGGAATCTGTATCGGCAGCAACCGAAGAGCAGTCGGCTTCTTCGGAGGAAATCGCTTCTGCCAGCGATTCGCTTTCACATATGGCAGCAGAGCAGGAGCAGGCACTCAGACAGTTCAAGTTCTGATAAAGTTCATATACCCCAACAAGGCCATGCGAAAAGAGCATGGCCTTGTTATTATTTTTACTTTGACCTATTGACTTTTTGTCTATTTGATTTATAATAAGAGATGAAAAGAGGGAAACCTCCAGAGATAAATCAATACCATGAGCTGTTGAAACTTATGGCGCAGTTTTGAAAGGGGCGACAGTTATGTTTGGTTTAGTTCCATTTGGTGCAAGAAACAATCTCGCAAAGAGCAGTGAGCGTCCACAGTCGATTTGGGATGTATTCGATGAACCATTTTTCAAGGATGATTTCTTCCCGGCTATGAACAATTGGAATGGCGCTGGCAGCATGCGCGTCGATGTCAAGGATAACGGGAACAGTTACGAGCTTACGGCCGACTTGCCGGGGATGGCAAAGGAAGATATTCACCTGAGCTATCAGAACAGCTATCTGACCATTTCGGCCCAGAAAGATGAGTCGAAGGAAGAAAAGGACGATGCGGGTAACTATATCCGGCGTGAGCGCCGCTCCGGTTCGATGAGCCGTTCGTTCTATATCGACAATATTGACGAGGCCCGCGTCACGGCAGAATTCAAGGACGGTGTCCTGCATGTGAATATGCCGAAGGCCGCGGAGGTTCAGCACTCGACCGAGATTGAGATAAAATAAGCCTTCTAAATAATTCCCTAAACATAAATTCACAGTGAAAAACCGGCTGGTTATACCAGCCGGTTTTTCATTGTGAATTTATGGAATTTGTTTGCTGACGCCCGGACCGTCCTGTGAGACCGATACTTTGGTATCGGCGAAGGTGCGCATGTCGTTTAACATGTGCAGGGCGGCTTCGGTGATGTTTAAGCCGATAGAAGCAATAATGCCGCCGGGCAGCGTGATGTCAGCCTGCAGCAGTGCCGGCTGAACGTGGAGAATATAGGGACGGACTTCCGGGCATAAGAGCTCGGTGTAGCGGGCGATGATTTCCGTGGCTTCGTCGTCAAGCAGGATGAAGCTGCTGTTGTGAGCCGCGGCGATAATCGCACCGATGATGGCACCAATGGCAGGCCGATAGGCTTCGGGCGCCTTTTGCAGGAACTCGTCGGCCTCGTAGCGCAGACTGCCGTCTGGATTCAATAGCGTAGTCGCAAATTCCGTAGCGGCTGTTCCAAAGGGGGCATCTTCGTCGAGTTCCGTCAGTGCCAGACCCAGGAGCGGGTAGGTAAGCGACAGGTACTCGGACTGTTCGCGGCCAAAGTCGAAAGCCGCGGTGGGCGGCAGGCCGTCGCGCAGGTGAGCCATCGTGACATCGGCACCGGCGTGCTGGGCAAACGCCGCGGTGAGCTGGGCCTGCAGGGAATTGGTCTGGCGACCGGTAAAGACCAGCAGGGCCCGTTCCATGCCGCATTCGGGCAGGTCGTTGCCAATGACGCCGGCAATTTCGGCGGCAATCTGTTCCAGATAGCCGAGGCTGTCGAGAGGCTTGGCCAGATTGTCAATGCGGTGCTGGCAGTTGTGCAGGGACTCATAGTCGAGGTCCTGCATCGTGCGCAGGTAGAAATCAAAGGTTTTATCGGTAATCTTGGGGATGGTATAGCGCATGAATTCCTGATGGAAGGGCGTTTCGACAGGTTCCTGCGGGAGCTTGTCGAGGACATCCCAGGCCGATAATACTGCCTCCAGCATCGTGACGAGCAGACTGGAACCACAGGCTTCGCCGAGTTTTAAATCCAGATTCATCAGTGGCATAAGGCCGAGCTTTTCCAGTGCGAATTGGTGGGAGTTCTCCGCGCTGAGGTGCGAAGGAATCACATAGCTGATGGATTCCGGGGCGATGGCTTGGGCGATAAGGGCGGCGGCGCTCGTATTGGCGCCGTCAAGGATTACTGTGCCATGGCGGGCAGCGGCCCCGAGGATGATGCCCGCAATCGTACCGAATTCAAAGCCGCCAACCTTGGTCAGGACATCCAGGCCGTCATTGCCATCGGGCTGGTTGGTTTCGAGGGCCTGCTTAACAATTTGAATCTTTTTTTGCATCCGTTCGTCGGAGATATTGGTTCCGCGGCCGGTAGTCTCCACAGCTGTTCGGCCGCAGCAGGCGGCAACGATAGCGGCACTGACGGTGGTGTTGGCAATGCCCATTTCGCCCGGCAGGATGCAGTCAAATCCCTTATCCATGAGCTGGTTGGCAATTTCGATGCCCGTCTCAATGGCTAAAACCGCCTGCTGACGCGTCATGGCGGGGCCCTGGGCTATATTGGACGTGCCGTCGGCAATGTGGCAGTCGATGAGTCCCGGAATATCCTGCGCGTTGGCGGCGATGCCGATATCGACGACGAGCAGCTCAGAGTCGCAGTATTTGGCAAAGGCGTTGGCGGCTGCTCCCTGGCTGATGAGATAGTTGCGGACCATTTGCAGGGTGGTTTCGGGCGGATAAGCGCTGACGCCTTCCTCAGCCACGCCGTGGTCGCCGCAGCAGATGACGGTGCATTTTTCCGGTGACTCCGGATGACGCTTACCGGTTATCGCGAGATAGCGCAGGAGCAGGCCGCGGAGACCGCCGAGGGTGATGTCATCGTCTTCCATGACCTGATTGAGGCGTTTGGCAGTCACCTGAGGGATTTCCCGGTTGGGCGGCTCGATGATGGCAATGGTTTGTTCCAGCAGACTCATCCGATTTGCGCCTCCTTTGGCACTTGTTTCAGTGACAGACCGATGCGGTTGCGTTTTTCGTCGATGCTGATGACCATGACGTTCAGCACGTCGCCGATGGACAGCACATCCAGCGGGTGTTTGACGCGTTTTTTGGACAGTTCGGAGATGTGGATGAGGCCGTCCTGATGCAGGCCGATGTCCACAAAGGCGCCGAAGTCCGTGATGTTGCGGACGGTGCCGCGCATAATCGTGCCCGGTTTGATGTCGCTGAGCTTGACAATCGCCTGGCGGGTCAGCGGTGCGGGCAGGTCCTCACGCGGGTCGCGGCCCGGTTTTACCAGCGCATCGAGGATATCCTTGACCGTCGGCTCACCGGCGTCGAGGTCTTTGGCCAGCTTCGCGATATCGACCAGTTTGCTCTTGGCGGCCAGCATGGCGAGCTGATTCTTGTCAGACAGGTCTTGGAGGTCAAAGCCGAGTTTAGCGAGAATGGCTTCGGCCAGCTTATAGGATTCCGGATGAACCGGCGTGTTATCGAGCGGCGATTTGGCACCGGCAATGCGCAGGAAGCCTGCACACTGGGTAAAGGCGGCTGGGCCCAGACGGGGGACTTTGAGCAGCTGGCGGCGGCTCGCAAAGGTGCCATTTTCGTTGCGGTAGGCCACGATGTTATTGGCAATGGTGCCGTTGATGCCTGCGATATGTTTCAACAGTGCCGCCGAAGCTGTATTGAGGTCGACGCCGACATGGTTGACGGCACTTTCGATGGTGGCATCAAGGGTCTGGGAAAGCTCTTTCTGGTTGACATCGTGCTGGTACTGGCCGACGCCGATAGCTTTCGGGTCGATTTTTACGAGCTCGGCCAGCGGGTCCTGTACCCGGCGGGCGATGGAGACGGCGCCGCGGATGACAACGTCGTATTCCGGCAGTTCTTCCTTGGCCAGTGCCGATGCCGAGTATACGGAGGCACCAGCCTCGTTGGCGATGATGTAATGAACATCGGTAAGGTCGTTTTCGCGGATGAGTTCGGCGGTGAACTGCTCCGTCTCATAGGAGGCTGTGCCGTTGCCGATGGAAATCAGCGTGACGTGATTTTTCCGGATGGATGCCAGTACCGTCTTGGCGGCCGCTTCCTTGGCGCGGTCGCTCTGGGTAATTTGCAGGACGCCGTGGTCAAGAACCTGTCCCGTGGCATCGACAACGGCCATCTTGCAGCCGTTGCGGTAGCCAGGGTCGAGGCCCATGACCGTATGGCCGGCCAGCGGTGCCTGCAGCAGCAGCTGGCGCAGATTTACGCCGAAGACCTTGATGGCCTGCGCTTCGGCGTCTTCGGTGAGCTGCGAGCGGATTTCGCGTTCGAGGGCTGGCAGCAGCAGGCGTTTGTAGCCGTCTTCGATGGCGGCGCGCAGGCAGTCGTCAAAGATGGATGGCTGGCGGTGGATTTCGTTATAGATGCGGCGGCAGTTCTCCTCGTGGTCGATTTCGAGTTTTACCTTGAGGGCGCCTTTTTTCTCGCCGCGGTTGATGGCCAGAATGCGGTGGGAAGGAAGCGTATGAACCGGTTCGCGGTATTCGGCATACATTTCGAGAACCTGCTTGTCCTCCTCGGCGGCGTCATCGCAACGGCTCGTGGTGAGGACGGCCATGTTCCAAAGCCGGGAGCGCATTTTCTTGCGCAGGGCGGCGTCCTCCATGATGGTTTCGGCAACGATGTCCATGGCACCGGCCAGGGCATCTTCAGCCGTTTCGACTCCTTTTTTGGCATCGATGAATTTGGCAGCTTCCTCAAGTGCCGAGCCCTTTGTCTGGGCCTGCAGCATCATGGCATTGGCGAGCGGTTCTAATCCGCGTTCGCGGGCCATCATCGCGCGCGTGCGTTTTTTCTGTTTATAAGGAAGGTAAAGGTCCTCGAGCTCCTGCAGTTTGGTGGTTTTCTCGATGGCCGTGCGGAGTTCATCGGTCAGTTTGCCCTGCTCCTCAATCTTGCCGAGGATTTCCTCCTGGCGCTTTACGAGATTGCGCAGGTAGGAGAGACGCTCCTCGAGCTGGCGCAGCTGTTCATCTTCAAGGGAGCCCGTAGCCTCCTTGCGGTAACGGGCAATGAACGGAACCGTATTGCCATCGTCGAGCAGCTCAATCGCCGCCGCCACCTGTTTCGGGCGGACGTTCAGTTCCTTGGCGATAATCGTTTCAATATCTTTTATAAGCATAAAATGCACCATCTTTCTTGCAGTTTCGTTTTTCATTATACCACAGATATTCGTCTCATTACCGTTTCAGTGGTGATGCCATTTTGCGTTTTATTTTTATAGAAAAGAGGAAAAATACGATATAATAGAAAAGAGTCTATTCCCTTGGTTATTGGTAAAGGAGGAATTTCTTATGAAAAAGGTTTTAGCATGTATCTTGTTGGGGGGCGTTTTGGCTGCGGCACCGTTGATGGCGCCGGCTCCCTTTGCCGTTTCCGTAGCAGAAGCTGGTACGGTGAAGACCTACGACGGTGCGTGGTTGGTAGAAATTGATGACTCTTCGGTCGCCATGGTAGGAACCAATCATGCGCATGTTGGAATTCGGTGCAAGAATCTGATTCCGGGCCGCAAAAACTATGACCCGTATACGGTGGTAGACGTCCGCTGGGGAAAGGGCGTGGATTGCCGCTATTTAAGCGGTGGTACGGTGAACAATAACATCGCCCTAGCAATTGCGAATTATATGAGTGAAAATTACTGATTGCCTCGCTCGTTAGGCTGCGACGGAAAAGGGAAGGCAGTGAAGCCTCATAAATCAAGGAAGGAAGAAAAGTTTTGAGTATGAAAAAAGTATTATTTGTTTGCCATGGCAATATCTGCCGGTCGACGATGGCGGAGTTTGTGATGAAGGATATGGTGGCAAAGGCTGGGCTTACGGAGGAGATTCTTGTCGAATCGAAGGCTTGCCGGACCGATGAGATTGGCAGTGATACGCATCCGGGGACAAAGCGGGTGCTGACGGCTCATGGCATTTCCTTTACGCCGCGGCAAGCACGGCAGATTCGGCGCAGTGATTACGAGGAATATGACTTGATTATCGCTATGGATGATGAAAATATGTGCGATTTATCGCGCTTGACAGGCGGCGACCCGCAGGGAAAGTGCCATTTGCTGCTGGAATATGCCGGGGAATCCCGTGAGGTGGCCGATCCGTGGTATACGGGGAACTTTGAAGTAACTTATGCAGACGTTGCCAAAGGATGTCGATTCCTGCTGGACAAAATTAAGCCGATGCGGTAATATAGATAGGTAATTGCGCATAGAGGTGTATCATTGTAAACCTAGCGAAGATACATTTCCGGCCGCAACGGAATTTTAATTAGAGAAGGTGCTTTATTGGAATCAAGAGGAAGTTTTTCGACCCGTCTGGGCTTTATCCTGGTTTCCGCTGGCTGTGCAATCGGCCTCGGCAATGTCTGGCGTTTCCCCTATATTACGGGAGAATACGGTGGCGCGGCATTCGTGCTGATTTATTTGGTGTTCTTGGCCATCCTGGGACTCCCCATCATGGTAGCGGAATTTGCTGTCGGCCGTGCGAGTATCCGCAGTGCGGCCATGTCTTTCGATGCGCTCGAACCGAAAGGGACAAAGTGGCATCTTTATAAGTATGGAGCCATTGCGGGCAATTTGCTCTTGATGATGTTCTACACGACAGTATCGGGCTGGATGCTCTACTATCTCTACAAGATGGCTTCGGGCGGCATGGAAGGCCTGGATGCTGCTGGCGTTGGGGCTGTTTTTGGTGCTCTGTTGCAGGATCCGCTTACCATGGCTGGGTATATGATAGCCATCGTACTGCTCTGTGGCGGCGTTTGCTATCTGGGCGTACAGGCTGGCGTTGAGCGGATTACCAAATCCATGATGTCCTGCCTGCTCGTGCTCATGGTGGTTCTCGCCGTCAACAGTGTTCTGCTGCCGGGCGGTGAAGAAGGTCTGCGCTATTATCTGTATCCGGATTTCGGACGGCTGATGGAATTCGGTATCAAGGAAGTCATCTTTGCGGCGATGGGACAGGCATTCTTTACACTGTCCATCGGCATTGGTGCGCTGGCGATTTTCGGCAGTTACATCGGCAAGACCAAGCGCCTGACCGGTGAGGCAGTCTGGGTGGTTCTGCTCGATACGTTTGTAGCCATCATGGCAGGCCTTATCATTTTCCCAGCCTGCTTTGCCTATGGCGTCAATCCGGCCAGTGGCCCGAACCTGCTGTTTGTGTCACTGCCGAATGTATTCAACGCGATGCCGTTTGGCCGCCTTTGGGGAACGCTGTTCTTCCTGTTTATGACCTTTGCTTCGATGTCGACGGTCATTGCGGTATTTGAAAACCTCATCGTCTGCTTCTTTGAGCTTTTGCACAAAAAGCGCAAGACCATCATCCGTTGGGGTATCCCCGTCATCATCCTGCTGTCGATGCCCTGTGTGCTCGGCTTCAATGTCTGGAGTGGTTTCCAGCCGCTCGGCCCGGGTTCAGGCGTGCTCGACCTCGAGGACTTCTTCGTCAGCAACAACCTGCTGCCGCTGGGCTCGCTCGTCTACCTCGCGTTCTGCACGAGCCGCTACGGCTGGGGCTGGGATAACTTTATCAAGGAAGCCAACACGGGTAAAGGCACAGCCTTCCCAACCTGCGTGCGCTTCTATGTGACCTGGATTCTGCCGCTCATCGTACTCGTTATCTTTGTCAACGGGTATCATGCGTTGTTCTTCAGCAAGTAACAAGCGGGCACAAAGCCTTGAATTACGCCTCCGCTGGCTCGTCAATGAGCCGGCGGGGGCGTTGTTATTTGCCGCGTAAAGGTGATTTTGTTCTTGGCAAAATTCGGACAATCGCGGTATAATTATTTTTGGATTTATTAGACATATATTAGATGCAATTCATTGGCGTTAGGAGGTTTATTCATGGAGAGTAAGGAACCTGCGGCGGCTGAATGGAACTGCCCCTGTGGCCAGTCTGGCAACAAGGGCAATTTCTGTGTGAAATGCGGAAAGCCGCGTCCGGCCAGCCAGCCGCAAGCACCGCAGCAGTCACAGCAGCCACAGCAGCAAGGTCCGCAGATGCCGCCGCAAAATCAGCAGCCATACCAGCAGCCATACCAGCAGCCATACCAACAGCCGTATGGCCAGCCCGCCTATCAACAGCCGCCGTACGGCCAGCCGATGTACCAGCAGCCGGTTTACGGCCAGCCTGTATACCAGCAGCCCCCTCAGCCACAGGAGGACAAGTATAAGAACCTCAAAATTGGCTTGGGAATTGTCGCGCTGGTTTTGGTACTGGTGCTGGTATTCTTTGGTATGAAGGAAGGCGCTTTTGGCGATGAGCCGGCACCGAGCAATTACAGTTCGGTATCGAAAAACGGCGATCAGGCGGCATCCAAACAGAATGCGGATAAGAAACAGGACGGCAGCCGCGAGATGCAGACAGACCTCTCACTCGGCGGGATGGATCTGGGAATGACGGTCGCGCAGATGCATGAGACGCTCGGACAGGAGATTTCATCCAGACAGAAGGACGGTATGGTATTCTACAAATACCCAACCGTCGAGGTCGGTACGCGTGGCGACATCGTCACGTCCTTGGTGTCGGAGACGGGCAGTGCCCTGACGAAACGCGGCCTGCATGAGGGCTCTTTGTTGAGTGATGTAACGGACACCTATGGCACGGACTACATGAAGTCGGAGTACGGTGGCAAAGACCTTTACGAGTACCGCTATACGGACCTTCAGGGGCAATCGGGTATCCTGCGCTTTGCGGTCGTTCAGGGAACGGATACGGTCAACTACATCAGCATCCGCCGCACTACGGAGTAAAGCAGGAGAATCACGATGAGCAAGAAAAAATGGGCGCTGGCCCTGAGTCTTATGGTGGGGGCGTTGGCACTCTGCACCGGCTGCCAGCTATCAGCCGATACGGGCAGGGCGCTGGAGGACAAACCCGCGCAGACCTTGGATGAGCAGGTGGATTCCATCGTGGACTCCATGACGCTTCCGGAAAAAGTCGGGCAGATGGTCATGATTGGTATCTATGGTACGGATGTAAATGATGATAGTTTATTTATGTTGCATCAGTATCATATCGGCAATATCATTTTGTTTGACCGCAATCTCGAATCGGCGGAGCAGACAAAGGCGCTTACGGACCATCTTCGTGAGCAGGCCGAGCAGAAAGTACCGCTATTCATTGGGATTGATGAAGAGGGCGGTGCCGTGGTTCGTGGCAAAGCATTCATCACGCCACCACCGTCCCAGCAGGAAATAGGTGCATCGGGCGATGTCACCAAGGCTGAGGGCTGGGCGGATAGAACCGCGCAGCAGTTAAAAAACTTGGGGATTAATGTAAATTTTGCCCCCGTGGCTGATTTGGGCGGCACGCGCGGCCGTTCCTATGGACAGGACCCGGAACAGGTGACCAAGTTCTTAGCGGCTGCGGCCCAAGGGTATGAAAAGAACCGCGTGATGTATGCGCTCAAACATTTCCCGGGGATTGGCCGAGGAACAGTGGACACGCATCTCGATGTTTCCACGGTCATGGCCAGCCGGGAAGAACTCATGCAGAACGATGTAGTGCCATTTAAGGGAATAATCAGCAGCCGCTCGGAGGAAGATTACTTCATTTTGGTGGGGCATCTGAAATATCTGGCCTTTGACCCTGAGCGGCCGGCCAGCCAATCCCCCGCGATTGTGACAGATCTTTTGCGCAAAGAACTCGGCTATGATGGTATCATCATTACCGATGACTTGAACATGGGGGCTGTGGCGAAATACAGCAGCCCACGTGAGCGCGGTATACAGTCGGTCAAGGCTGGCGTTGATATGATTATGATGTGTCATGAATATTCCTATGCAGCGGACGCTTATCTGGGCATCCTGGAGGCCGTGGAAAACGGTGAGATATCCCAGCAGCGAATCGATGAATCAGTAAAAAGGATTGTAAAGGCAAAATTATTGCACCAAGGGAAGGAGTAACCAATGGAAGAAAAGCAAGAATGGACCTGTGCCTGTGGCCAGAAGAATTCCGGCAATTTTTGTGAGATGTGCGGAAAGCCCCGCCCGGAAGCGCAGCCCGCTGACGGATCGAATCATGAGGCGATGGAGAATACCCAGCCGCCAGTTACCACGGCGATGGAGACACAAGCCCAGCCGACGGCGCAGCCCGCTGATTCGGTAGTGACTCCCGAACAGGCCGCTGAGGCCGAGAAGGCTGCGCAGGCCGCCATGGAGCTGCAGCAGCAGGCACAGCAAATGCCGCCACTCGATGCCACGCAGAGCATGCCGCCTGTGCGGGAACTTGCTCCTATGCCACAGCAGCAGCCTTGGCAGCAGGGCATGCCGCAGCAGCCGATGGTACAGCCCCAGCAGCCACCATACATGGCACCGCCGCCACCGCCGGGTTACGGCTATGGACCAATGCCGCCGAAAAAGAAACATACGACGCAGATTCTTATCGGCATCGTAGTAGCGCTCCTCATCGTTGCCGTAGGTGCCTTTGCCTATGTCCGCGGAGCGGAAGACCGCTATGTAGCCAAATGTGTCAAGGGCGAGGAAGTCGTCACGGAGGTGCAGAATCTCCTGAAAGAGACAAAAGACCTCAATGGTGACCCCGATGCCGATGCGACCAAGGACTTTGTTGTCCGCTTGGATAAAGCGGGCGAGAACCTGGATAAACTGGCCCGCGACCTCAAGTCTTCGCGTACTGGCAGCAAGTACAAGGATGCCAATCAGAAACTGGTTGAGGCCGTTCAGCTGGAGCGAAGCCTCATCGATGACACCAAAACAGTCGTCAATCAGCCTCTCGATAAGGGGACAGACGAGGTGGTAAAACGCGTTCAGGCCAACACCAAAGATTTGGCTGAACGTGCAGGCGAGATTCAGATTCCCAAGACGGATTTTGCCACGGCGATGCAGCTTAGTGCGCTGCCCGATGATCTCAAGGCCTATATTAACAAGAAAAAGGCCATCGAGGAACAAAAACGTATCGAGGCCGAACGCCGTGCGGCTGAAGCCGAAGCCGCGCGTAAACAGGCCATCCGTGACCGCCAGGCTGCACGCAACCAGCGGATTATCGATGCTTCCAATGGCGTAGAATTCCTGGCCACCAGTGTTCGCCGCACCAGCGCAAATCGACTGGATATCGACGGCTATTTCTACAACGGTTCGTATAATTCCATTCAGAAAGTAAGCAGCATGACGCTGAATATCACGCTCTATAATAACGGTGCGCAGGTATATTCGGATCACTTCTATTTTTACAACGACATGTACCTCGGCTCGCTGAGTCCGAAAGGACGTCAGAACCAGAGCCTCTGGGTAACGACAAACGGTCAGTCGATTCCAGAGTTTGATGAGTTTGAAGTAAATTCTACGAACGTACATTGGACGTATTGGCGAAACTTCTAAAACGCAACAAAAAAGCATGTGGGCGATTCCACATGCTTTTTTGTTGCATTTAAAATTTAGCGATAAGATTAGAAGGCTGCGACGACAGCACCTTTGTATTTATCGTTGATGAAGGCCTTTACTTCCGGGCTCTGCAGAGCTTTGATGAGGGCCTGGATTTCCGGGCGGTCTTTGTCCCCTTCGCGGACAGCGAGGATGTTGACATAGGGGGACGTGCTGTCCTCCATGAACAGAGCATCTTTCGTCGGAACGAGGTTAATCTGCATTGCATAGTTGGTGTTGATGACAGCGGCATCAACGTCTTCCAGCGTACGCGGTACCTGAGCTGCCTCTACTTCCTGGAATTTGAAATTGTGCGGGTTTTCGGCGATGTCCTGGACGGTAGCCTTTTCGCCAGCGCCATCTTTAAGTTTCAAGAGACCTGCTTTTTCCAGGAGCAGCAGCGCACGGCCGCCGTTAGTCGGGTCGTTCGGGATAGAAATCGTAGCGCCGTCTTTGAGGTCCTTGAGATCTTTGACCTTCTTGGAATAGACGCCCATTGGCTCGATGTGGATGCCGGCTGCATTTACGAGCTTTACTTCCTTATGTTCTTCCATGAAATTCGTAAGGTACGGTTCATGCTGGAAGAAGTTTGCATCGAGCTCCTTGTCGTTCAAGGCAAGGTTCGGCTGGACGTAGTCGGTGAACTCGACGATGTCCAGTTTGATGCCGTCCTTTTCGAGCATCGGTTTTACCACTTCGAGAATTTCGGCATGGGGAACAGCCGTGGCGCCGACTTTCAGCGTTTTCATACCCGAGGAATTCTGGGCTACGGCACTGGTGCCGGAGCTGCTCGAGTCACTGCCGCCGCATCCGGCGAGGGCAAGGGTAGCGACTGCAAGAGCCGCGATAAGTGCAAGAATCTTTTTCATAGGTAAGCCTCCTTAAATTGTAATCGGATTACTTTTTATCTAGTTTTTTCGCCAGGGTATTACCCACAAGCTGGACTAGCTGGACTAAGATTATGAGGATGACCACGGTGGCAACCATTACCTCCGGGCGGAAGCGCTGATAGCCGTAGCGGATTGCCAGATCACCGAGTCCGCCGCCGCCGATAGCACCAGCCATAGCGGATTCGCCGACCAGACTGATGATAACGGTAGTGAGCTGAGCGGTGATGCTGGCCCGTGATTCCGGCAGCAGAACCTTCCAGATAATCTGGAACGGCGTAGCGCCCATGGACTGTGCCGCCTCAATAAGACCGTAGGGAACCTCCTTGAGGCTGGTCTCGACCTGACGGCCGATAAAGGGAATCGAGGCGATGACCAGTGGGACCATAGCGGCTGAGGTGCCGATAGCGGTACCGACAATCATGCGGGTCAGCGGAATGATAGCGACCATCAGGATGATAAACGGGATGGATCGGATGACGTTGACAATGGTGCCCAGGCATTTGTTAAAGCCTGGGGACTCCAAAATCTGCCCCTTCCCTGTGGTATGCAGCAGTACGCCGAGCGGGATGCCGACGATTGAGGCGATGACCATGGATACCACCACCATATAGACGGTTTCACCCAAAGCCTTAGTGAGCAGTGGAATCATGTCGGTGAACATAGCCAATCACCTCCTCTTTGAGATCTTTTGCCTGCAGATAGGCGAGAGCCTCCTGGACGCGTTCATGAGGACCGGTGAGCCCTATAATCATGCGGCCAAATGGCGTTGACCGAATCTGGTCGAGGTTGCCGAAGAGCATGGTGGTCTCGACCTCCGGGAAATTCCGGATCATGCCGGCGATGACGGGATCATCGGCGCGTTCGCCGATAAATGTCAACCGAACTAAAAGATAAGCATCAGGTGCCGGCTCCTGCGAGACGATGCTGCCGCGGAAGGCCGCCGGTAAATCATTCGAGAGCAGTACACTGATGAATTCCTTCGTGATGGGCTGCTGCGGATTCGTAAAGATATCAATGACTGAACCTTGCTCAGCGATGACGCCTTTATCGATGACGGCGACCTTATCGCAGATATCCTTGACGACCTGCATCTCATGGGTGATGACAACTACCGTCAGCTGCAGCTTGCGATTGATGTCGCGGATGAGTTCGAGAATCGCCTTGGTCGTCTGCGGGTCAAGGGCGCTCGTGGCCTCGTCGCACAGTAGAACCTTTGGTTCACTGGCAAGCGCTCTGGCGATGCCTACACGCTGTTTCTGACCACCGGACAGCTGCGAAGGATACTGATGCGCCTTGGCCTCCAGTCCGACCAGCTTCAAGAGTGGCTGGACCTTCTTTTCAATCTCATCGGCAGCTGCCCCTGCAAGTTTCAGCGGAAAAGCAATATTCTCATAGACCGTTGCCGATGAAAGCAGATTGAAATGCTGGAAAATCATACCGATATCCTTGCGGGCTTCCCGCAGCTCGCTGGCAGACATTTTCGTCAGCTCCTTGCCATCGACGAAGACCTGTCCGGATGTAGGCCGTTCCAGCATGTTTATGCAGCGTACCAGCGTTGATTTGCCGGCACCGGATAGTCCGATAATGCCGTAGATCTCACCGCGCGCAATCTCAAGATCGATTCCCTTGAGTGCTTTAACCGGACCGCTCGGGCTGTCGTAAGTTTTCTCTATATGAGAGAGCTTAATCATAAGCGTCATATCCTCCATTTCCTAGTAGTATTATATGTTTTGAATAATAGCACGAGGTTGACACTTTGTCAATCGTTAAGATAATATAAACTGCTACTATACACTTACAATAGACATTATATCATTAAATACGCACGGAATACACAAACTGTACGATATAATTTATCGATGCGCACCATAGATTTTTTCTTTGGTGATGAAGAGGGCTTATTTACCTTGACATATAATGGTTGACGTGCTACTATCAAGGTAACGAATGAGAAACAAAAGATGCGAAAACCCCGTTAATCAGCTTAGGACCTGATTAACGGGGTTTTCTACGTTTTTGGTTAATCCTAGTGCGTCAACCACCACTCAAATAACTTGAGCAGCACACCGACGATTAACGGAGCAACGATGAGCTCAACGAATTTTTTGAGAAACAAAAGATACACCTCCTTTCATTGGAGGCTGTATATAGGATAGCATACTTGTGAGGGGAGGAAAAGGTAATTTACAACAAAATAGTTGACAACTTTACATGTTGGTGGTATTGTTGTATGTAAAGTTGTAAAGAACAAAACACATATAACACACAGTTGATGACGAGAAAGAGTATGCTCACGGTGAGACGCATAGCGAGCCGGGTATGGTGAAAGCCGGCAGTACAGCGGGAGCAGAAAATCATCTCCGAGACATGGCGCTGAACGGCAGCAGATCGCTGTCAGTAAGTGGCCACGGCAGCTCCCCGTTATAGGAGCCGCGTATGATGGTACGTTGATTGCAGGAAGAAACTATATCGATGCCGCCAGAGTACGTAGTAGAGCGCCATAGCGGACAAAAGCTATGGAATCTGGGTGGTAACGCGGATATAACGTCCGTCCCTTTACGGGGACGGGCGTTTTTTTATTTTATCAGCAATTAATTTTTATTTTAGGAGGAATCATCTATGGAAAATCTGGACCTTGACCGACTCAAACGCAAACGGGATTGGCGTATCATCCTGCCGGTATTTTTGGTATCCATTATTGCCTGCATCGATCGCGTCAACGTGGCCTATGCAAAACTCACCATGACCCAGGATCTCCCCTGGATTACTCCGGAGGTATTCGGTGCTGGTGCCGGCATCTTCTTTGTCGGTTATCTCATTTTCGAGATTCCTGGATCGCTGGTGGCCGCAAAATTCTCTGCGACGAAGTGGATCGCCCGCATCATGTTCACCTGGGGATTAGTCTGCGTGGCCATGGCCTTTATGACGACTCAATTCCATTTCTATCTCTGCCGTTTCCTGCTCGGGGCTTCGGAGGCAAGCCTCTATCCGGTTATCTACTCGATCCTGTTCCCGCGCTGGTTCACGGCGGCGGAACGCTCCCGGGCTACGAGCCTGATGCTCACGAGCCTTTTGCTCTCGAACATCATCGGTGCGCCAATGGCTGGTGTCCTCTTAGAGACTTCGTTTTTTGGCATGCATGGCTGGCAGGAACTCTTCATTCTGGAGGCCGTTCCGGCCCTGGCTTTTGCCGTATTCTTCTTCTTCTGTGTCAAAGACCGTCCGGATCAGGTTCATTGGCTCACGGCGGCTGAGAAAAAATACCTCACGGAAAACTACGAAGCCGAGCAGGCCACTATGCAGGGCCGCAAGAAATACACGGTCCTCAAAGCCTTTAAAGATCCGAAAGTCCTCAAACTCTGCCTCATTTACTTCCTTTGGGTCGTTGGCTTCTGGGGCTTCTATTTCTGGATGCCGACGGTGCTCAAAGAACTCTCTGGTCTTTCGACCTCGCTCCTGGGCGGTGCTATCGCCATCCCGATGACGGCAGCTCTGGTCGTGCAGGTCATCATCGGCTATACCTCCACGCGTACGGGGGATAAAGTCTGGCATGTAGCTGGCGCTCTCTTCGTCGGCGCTGTCGGTCTGGCCTGCTCGCCCCACGCGGGCAGCCTCGGCATGGCCCTCTTCCTCGTCTGCCTCTCTGCTATCGGTATCCATGCCGCTATGGGCGTGTGGTGGACGATCCCGACAACCTTTCTGACTGGCCCTGCCGCTGCGGCATCCGTAGCCCTCATAAACAGCTGCGGCAACATCGGCGGCTGGGTAGGCCCGAACATGATGGCATGGGTCAAAACCACCACGGGCAATTTCGACCTCGGCTATTACGTCATGGGTGCCTTCATGTTCCTCTCCGGACTGCTGGTTCTTTCTATTAAATATAAAGCCAACGGACAGGTTCGCGAAGATGCCGACCCCGTAGCCAAAGTGGCGACGGTTGACGCGTAATAGATAAGTGGGATATTGTAAGTAGTTTCATAAATAATACAAAAGCGCCCGTCGTTTTAGACGGGCGCTTGCCTATGGGTGAACGGTCCATAGGCGGAGGATCTTCATACAGTTGCGGATTACCATCTGTCGATCCATCTGACGACGTAACAGCCGATTACGCTAGCCAGTACAGATAGCAAGAAATTGATGAGATTTTGTTCCATAGAAAATCACCTCCAATCGGCGGTGATTCCGCAACGAGTTCTATCTTAGCAGAATATTGAATTTCCCGCAATAGTATGCTATACTGATTGTAAGCTAAGGAATTGATGAGATTTCCATAGAGCGCAGGACTGTGGCTTGAACAACCGCAGTTCTTTTTTTTTGCAGCCGAAAGGCTGCTTTTTTTCTTTTCGCGTCATGTATAAAAGTGAGAGGGGCAAGGAACCACTCCTCGAGAAACTACCATCCCATATAGAAAGGAAGTAATCCAAATGGCAAAACGCAAAGACAACACCACCAAACTCATCTTCAAAGTCGTCATTGGCCAGACGGCCGATGGCAAAGAAAAGCTGGCCCAGCGCACCTATAGCAACATCAACGCCGAGCTCACGGACGATCAGTTCTATGCGGTAGCCCGTGCCCTGGCCGAGTTCCAGACGGGCACGGTCAGCGCCTACATCCGTCAGGATGCCAGCAGCATCGTAGCGTAACCGTAGATAGCGAAAGGAGAATGCATTATGAAATCCACACTCAAAATCCTCATGAATCTGGCCAACGGCAAAACGACAACGATTACGGTCCCGAATCCCCGTGCGGACATCACGAAGGCAGATATCGACGCCTTCGTCGAGGCCATCACCTCCACGAAAGCACTGATTGTCGCCGGCTATCCGGCCGTGGGCCTCAAAAAGGCTTACATCCAGAACGTGGACGATCAGGAAATCGTCGCATGACCATGGAAAACACCATCCTGACGGCAATATCCACCGTTGGCTTCCCCATCGTAGTCACCTTCTACCTGCTAACCCGTTTCCAGCGCTCGATGGATAACTTCACCGAGCAGCTGGCAAACCTGGTAAAAGAACTTCAACGTCGCCCTTGAGATAGAGAAAGGCTCCCTGCAGATTGCGGGGAGTCTTTCGTGTAAAAAACAATACAAAACCGATTGTAATTTACATTTAATCAATTTATAATAATAACAAGGCGTCTAATGTTTCACACCTGTACTAAATAATGGAAAAGAGGAATCCATCCATGATTTATCCAAACCAACATGAAGTAAACGCCATCGTTCCCTTTACTACCGAGGATGGTGGAGAAGGAACCAAAATCCTGACGAGCAGCGGTGCGAGCATCATCCAGGAGAACCGGACCGCGAGCTACATCGTCCAGCACTATGCCGAGAGCGAGGACAAAACCCTGCGGCTCATTGGGCATCACTATGCGCCGAGTTTGGGAGCCCGCCATGCCTTTCTGCTGCCGATATCGCTCGACATGATACTGGTAGGGCTGAAGTACCGTACCACGGGCTATAGCACTCATCACCGGACCTGGGCCTATATCAACCTCGGCCATGTCGAAAAGCTCTACGCGGACCCAGAAAGCAAACGGTACAGCTACATCGAGCTGACCGGCGGCAAGAAACTGCATTTGCTGTGGTCCGTAGCCACCGTCCGGCAAAAACTCGTCGAGGCTCAGTACATCCATATGCGCCAGCTCCATCAGACACGGCTCGTACTGCAGCGCATCGACAAAAACATGCTGCGCAAAGGTACAGAACCAGGTTGGTTAGGAAATAAGTCCTAAATTTTTAAGTAAATACTAAGACAACACGCCTAGATAATTGGAAATAATCGAATTATCTAGGCGTTTTTGTGTGCGTAAAATTGACATAGGCTTACACGAATAATATAATTGCAATAGATGCGTGCAGATAATAGTGCATATTGAAATATAAGAAGAAATAGGGGAGAACAATCACATGGAAAAAGAAGAAGTCATCGACCTCGGCAGACTCCTGCAGCTCATGCTCGAGCGCAAGAAAGTAGTAGGCAGCATCATCGCCGCCTGCACCATTCTTGCCATCATCATTGCCTTCATCCTGCCGAAACAGTACGAGTCCACGACACTCGTCCAGACCCGCAGTGCCGGCAAGGATATCGGTGGCGCCGCAGCCATGGCAGCCGCCATGGGGATAAACGTCGGCAGCCTCGGCGGCAGCAGCTCGAATGCCTCACCGACCAACTATATCGAACTGATGAAAAGCCGCCGCGTCCTCGAACCGATTATCGACGAGATGGAATGGCCCGATGGCAAAAAGCCGCAGGCAAAAGATTTCGCCAAGCAGAAACTTGACATCAAAAATACCAAACAGACAAACCTCATCGAAGTAACCGCCAAAGGCCGCACGCCGGAAGAGGCTCAGATGATCTCGCAGGGAGTCGTGGACAACTTCCTCACCATGCAGACCGAAAACAGCCAGCAGACGCAAAGCCTATTGGTGCGATTCCTCAACGAGCGCATCGAAAATGCGAAGCAAGAAGCCGACGATGCGGCAGCAAAACTGGCTGCTTTCCAGAAAGAGCACAAACTCTATAGCCCCAATGACCAGGCCAAGCTCGCTATCGAGCAGCTCAATGCCTACGATAAAACCATCGGTGAGATGCAGGTAGCACAGAAATCGGCCCAGGCTCAGTACGATGTAGCTACCCAGAAACTCGGCGAACAGAAAGCTGGAGCCGCTAGCTACAACATCAACGATAACAGCACCGTCCAGAGCATCCGTGCGCAGATTGTCGCCAAGGAGGTAGAACTCGTCGGCCTGCGCCAGAAATATACCGACAATCATCCGTCTGTCATCGCGGCACAGCGTCAGCTGAATCAGCTCAGCCAGTCGTTATCCGATGAAGTCGGTGCCGTCGTGAACTCCAACGCCGCCAGCCTCAACAGCGCCCAGATGGAACTGTTAAAGAACCAGGCGGTAGCCCAGGCACAGGCCAGCGCCGCCAGCGCTAGTGAAGCGGCTATCAAGGCGAAAAAAGCCGAGAAAGAAACAGAAATCTCGCAGCTCCCAGAAGCCGTCATGGACTACATCAAACTCGAAAGCGACGCGAAAATCAAACAGCAAATCTACACCAGCCTCGTCCAGCAGTGCGAACAGGACAAAATCCAGGAAGCCATGGAAAGCATGGATATCCAGATCATCGACAACGCCGACTTGCCGGATGTAGATAAACCAGTAGCACCGAGGAAGAAACTTATTGCTAGTGTTGGGGTTGTGCTGGGACTTATTATTGCAGGAATATATAGCTTTATCATATATAGGAAAGTGGAGTCTGTATAAAATATGAATAATCAATATCCTATTCGTGTATTGCAGATAGTTGGTATAGTTTGCGGCGGTGGTGTAGAAGCAGTTATTATGAATTACTACCGTAATATTAATCGAGATAAAGTGCAATTTGATTTTGTGATAGATGGAAAAGAAAAATCATTATTAGATGATGAGATTAAGAGAATGGGGGGGCGGGTTTATCATGTAACCCCATATAAGGATAATATCATCAAATATATGTGTGATATCTATCATATTATAAAAAAAAATAAGTACGACATTATTCACGATAATATGAATACAATGTCTCTATTTTCGTTGTTCCCTGCTTGGTTAGCAGGTGCAAAAATACGCATAATACATAATCATTCGACAAACGAAAAAGCCATGGAAGAGCGTTGTAAGTATTATTTAAAAAAGATATTGCGACCATTTTCACCATTGTTTGCAAATCAATACGTGGCGTGCTCGAAATATGCAGCAGAATGGATGTATGGCAAAAGAGCTATACAATTGGATAAAGTTAAGATTATCAATAATGCTGTGGATATAGAGAAGTTTAGATTTTCGGTAACGGCGAGAAAAAAGTTACGCGAAGAGTTAGGGGTTAAAGAGGAAGTGAATGTAATAGGCCATATAGGGCGGTTGGTTCCTCAGAAAAACCATATGTTTTTATTAGATGTATTCGCGTCGTATTTTAAACAAAATCCGGCATCAGTATTGGTGATGATAGGTGATGGACCTTTACGAGAAAATCTAGAGCATAAGGCAAAGGAATTAAAAATTTCGGATAAGGTATATTTTAAAGGCTTAAGATCAGATGTAAATGAATGGTATAGTGCGATGGATGTTTTTTTGCTGCCATCATTATATGAAGGATTACCAGTAGTAGGCATAGAAGCACAGGCGAATGGTGTGCCCGTTTGCCTATCAAGTAATATAACGAAAGAAGTAGTTATAAATGAAAATGTGAGATATCTGCCATTAGTTAAAGAAGAATGGGTAAAATCAATTAATGATTTGATACGGAAAAGAGCTAGAAAAACTTTGCTGGAAGAAAATGGATTTTCTATCCAAAATGAAGCGAAAAAAATGGAATGTTGGTATGGTAGTATGGTAAAGGAGGTATAGAAAAATAAATGTCCGATGTTTTGGTATCAATCATTATGCCTGTATATAATGTGGAAGGTTATATACAACAAAGTATTGAGTCTGTTTTAAAACAGACGTTAACAAATATTGAAGTGTTGGTTGTCGATGATTGTGGTACTGACACATCAATGGAGATAGTAAAAAAATATGCGAGAAAAGATGACCGAATAACAATTATAAAACAGAAAGAAAATAAGGGCGTTTCAGCAGCACGAAACTTAGGAATCAAAAGCGCTAGAGGAAAGTACGTAGCGTTTCTAGATTCTGATGACTATTTAGAAGAAGATTTCTTGGAGAAAATGTTTTGTTGTGCTGAGAGTAATTCTTTGGATTTAGTTATATCGGGATATGTAAATAATGAAGGCGACATGGCAAGCTGTAGATTTCATAGAATAAGAAAACGGCTTATGACTCCCAAGGAGGCCATGTATGAAATGATTTGTAAAAATCATTTTGATTGGTCCCCTTGGGATAAATTGTACCTAAGAGAACAACTTATCACAAATGATATACTTTTTAATGTGAGATATCGCATGGGGGAAGACTTAGATTTCGTGTGGAGATATTTGAGATGTATCAAAAAAGTTATATTTTTGCCATTATACAAATATCATTATGTTAATCGAATGGATAGTGCTACACACAAAAAAAAGAGTGATCTAAGATTAGATAGTGTAGAGATAATGCGAAATATCATGTTGAAAAATAAATGTGATATGAAAATATATTTACGTATGAGAGAGTTATATGCGAAGGAAATTGGAAGTTGCATAAAGGATATATTGCTTTTACCTAATATGAAATTAAAGGTGAAAAGCTTGCAGGTTGAATTGCGGAAAAACGTAATAGTTGGAGTGCTTAATAAAGATTTTAGTATATTTATTAAATGTGCGATTTCTTTTTTTTGTTTACCGTATTGGCTGTGTTTTTGGGGATATAAAGGAGTGAGCATGTGGAGTGATTTAGATGATGGTTAATTTAAATACAATACAAATACAGTTGTTGTGGTTAGGAATAATATTGTTTCCGTTTGTAAATTCTATATTAATGAATAGCGGTTCTGGTTTTAGTGGAAGTATAATTCCTTTGTCGATAGGGGTTATTATATGGATAATCTCAAAGGTAATAAAAGGAAATGTTAGTATCAATACGTTTTTTCATACAGGTGTATATTTTTTTGCTCTATGGATAATAGAAGCTATAGTAAGCTCTGTTTTAAATTTTGAAGTGATAGCATATTCGGAGAATATAGTATCTAATGGAATAGAACAATTCTTGTTTAAGTTAGCTGCGATGTTAGTGTATTTTTTTATGGCAATATATGTTTACGATATCACTTTATCTTTAAAGATAGATGCTGTTTGTAACATTGTGTGCAAAATGTTATTAATTTCTTTTGCGATAGCTGGGTTATATTCATTGGTGGAAATATTATCTATGTTCGATGAATCGTTGAAACCTATACTGTTAGGTTTAGATGCCTTTTTTAGAGGCGGAGATGGTGGGAGTGTTAGTTTTAAAGTACGGTCTGTATCCTATGAAGCATCGACGTTAGGAAATTATTTAGCAGTAGTAGCGCCGTTTATATTAGTGAAAATGATAAATGGCAAACGGATGTATATATTTGTGAGTATATATTTAATGATTATGGCATTGATGACGTATTCGCGTACAGTGTATGTAGTAGTATTTTTTGATATGTTGTTGATAAGTATGTACTATAAAACATGGAAATATTTGCTGATGCTTATAATAGCATTATTCACAATAAGCGCAATAATTTCTACGGTTAATGATAGCTTATGGTTTTCTAATATAAGTCTATTTGACATATTCACCTCGTTGATTGATTCGGATGATTCGGGGAGAATTACATCTAACTACATGAGATATGGCTCTCAGATTGCAGCTTATGGGGTATGGATGGATAATGTTGTCTTTGGGGTTGGCTTAGGTCAAGCAAAGTTTTATTTATTAAATTATATACCCGACTGGGCATGGATGAGTTCAGATATGTTTATGTTTCAAGATAATATGGTGGTCTTCGGTGTATATCCTAGATTGTTAGCTGAGCAAGGTATCGTTGGGTTATTATTATATTTTTTATTATGGGGAACGGTAATAAATAAATTAATAAAGAAATGTACTCATATAAAAAATGACGAAGAGAAAATGTTTGTAGTAGCTCTAATAGCTGCAATTATAGGATCTTTATTGACAGCGAACAATTGGGATATGCTAAGTTATCCGGCAAATTGGGTATTATTAGCTTTAGCATGGCGAATGTGTGAAAATGTTGATAAACGTGTTTGTGGAGATGCTTAAATTTGTTTATGCGAAAAAAAATACTTATTGCCTCCCGTTGGTATGCACCAATTAAAAATCCGCGTGCTTTTCGTGCCTATGAACTTTTGATGGAATTTGTACGACGTGGATATGATGTGATAGCATTTCTGCCGGAGGATGCAGAAATGCAGGCGGATGCCAGAACTGTTTTTGTTCCGCATGGGAAAATGGCTGGAAGCGTAATGCGCGCAAAAAAATCTAATAATAAAATGAAGTCGAGATTGTTGCAAAGGCTTAGGAAGATGTTCTTGTTTTTGTTTGGCGATGGGCCGAATATTATATATTATGCTTATTTCTTATATAAAAGTATAAAGACACATCTGCGAAATAAAAACGATTATAACGTGATAATATCCATCAGTTATCCGTTCTATGTGAATGTGGCTTTAGCTTGTTTGAAACGTTATATCAATCCTGCGACGGTGCTCATTGCGGATTGTGGAGATCCTTTTTATGCAAATCCGTCATTCAAGAAGGCTTTTTATTTGAAATATCTTGAGAAATGGGTGTTGAACCAGTTTGATTATGTGACGATTCCTATTGAGGCGGCTAGGAGTAATTATTTGGAATACTTACCTCCGGAAAAGATAAAGGTTATTCCGCAAGGTTTTAAGTTGATGGATATCCCAGCGAGTACTTATCAAAAAAATAAAGTACCGACTTTTGGCTATGCGGGAGTGTTTTACGAGTCTATTCGTAATCCACGATATTTCTTTGAATATCTGCTGACGTTGCAACAGGATTTCTGTTTCGTTGTTTATGCAATTGCGGATGGCTTCACTGCGAGGCTATTAGCGGAATATAAGGAAAAATTAGGGGACAAACTTGATATCCGTGAAGCGGTTGATCGGGAAGTCTTGATTCCGGAAATGGCGACGTGGGAGTTTGTCATTAACTTTGACAATGACAATAGCAATCAACGGCCCAGCAAGCTGATTGACTATGCTATGAGTAAACGGCCAATTTTAAGTTTTAATCAGGCATCATTTAAGCCGGATGTATTTTCGTCATTTTTGAGCGGAGATTACAGGGAACGGGATCATATTGATTTGTCTCAGTACGATATACGCACTGTGGTAGATAAATTCGAAAAAATATTTTACCAAAAATAAGCAAAGGGGCGCGGTTGTTAATGAAATCGGTTAGTGTAATTGGCTTAGGGTATATAGGTTTGCCTACGGCAACGTTGATTGCCAATCATGGGTTTAAGGTGTATGGTATGGATCCTGTGCAGCATGTGGTGGATACCATCAATGCAGGGAAGATTCATATTGTCGAGCCAGGTTTGGCGCAGTGGGTACAGAAGGCTGTGGGCGATGGGCATCTTCAGGCAGATACAAAACCGCATAAGGCAGATGTTTTTATCCTGGCTGTGCCAACGCCGTTCAAGGGCGATAAGAAACCGGACTTATCTTTTGTCGAGTCGGCAGCCCGTGAAGTTGCGCCTTATTTGGAAGAGGGAAATCTGGTAATCTTGGAATCCACCAGTCCGGTAGGAACTACGGAAAAGGTTCGGGATTGGGTGCTTTCGGAATGTCCAGCATTAAAAGATAAGATGTTATATTTCGCGCATTGTCCAGAGCGTGTCCTGCCGGGGAAAATTGTAGTGGAATTACCGGGGAATGACCGTATCATCGGCGGTGTGGATGAGGCCTCTACCAAGAAAACGGTTGAGTTTTATAGCCATTTTGTGACAGGTAACCTTCTGGAAACAGATAGCCGTACGGCCGAGCTTTCCAAACTGACGGAGAACAGCTTCCGCGATGTAAATATCGCTTTTGCTAATGAGCTGTCTATGATTTGTGATAAATTGGGCATCAATGTGTGGGAATTGATTCGTCTGGCGAATCGCCACCCGCGCGTGAATATCCTGCAACCTGGTCCGGGGGTTGGCGGTCATTGCATTGCCGTTGATCCGTGGTTTGTCGTGGATTCGGCACCAGAGGAAGCACGTCTTATCCGCACGGCTCGTCAGGTCAATGACAATAAGCCACAATATGTAATGGCTAAAGTATTTGATGCAATCCGCAATGTAAAGGAACCAAGGGTGGCTTGTCTAGGTTTGGCATTCAAGCCGGATATTGACGATTTGCGAGAGAGCCCGTCTTTGCAGATAACCAGAGAGTTGGCCGAAAAAAACATTGCCCATATCTATGCGGTGGAACCAAATGTAACTCAATTGCCGCAAAAGCTAGAGGGCTTTCCTAATGTAGAGTTTTGCGAGTATAAAGAGGCTATTGCCAAGGCTAACATAGTACTACTTTTGGTTGATCATAAGGAATTTAAAAAAATTGATTGCAGTTTGTTAGAAGGTAAATGCGTGATTGATACTAGGGGGATTTGGCTTTGAATAAATTGCGAAAAATATATCATGCGTTACCGTATCCTGCTCGAAATATCATTGGTGGATTATATGGTTCACTTCCTCAAAAAATCAAATATGGACCAGAATATGCAAAAATGTATAAATTACTTAACGAATCAGCAAATTGGTCGCAGGATGAAATTCATGATTATCAGATAAAGCAATTAAGGAATTTATTGATACATGCCCATGAAACGACAAGATTTTACAATCGGCAGTTTAACGAGGCGGGATTTAATCCGTACAAGTTTAACAATTTAGACGATTTATCCCTGATTCCGACAATCGATAAAGAAGTTATTCGAAATAATTTATCAGATATGCTATCCGATAAATTCTCTAACAGGCAAAGATTCCAAATTACAACAGGTGGTACAACAGGACGGCAGCTGATTTTTTACGCGCAAAAGCAATTGACCATTCCAAGGGAAAAGGCAATGTATGATTATCTTTGGGGCGAAGTCGGCTATATCCCTGGTAAATCAGAAATGGTCGTATTAAGAAACAATGTTTTGCCGGATAATAAGCTGTGGCGTTATGAAAAGAAGAATCGCTCACTAGTATTGGATCCTTTTCACATGACAGATGAAGTTTGTCACAAATTTATTAATAAGTTGAATAAGGAAAAAATACCTTTTTTTCATGTGTATCCTTCATCAATATTGATGCTAGCGGAATATATGAACCGAACAGGAGATAGGCTAACATACAAGCCATTGGCGATTTTTGCAACTAGTGAAAATTTATATAAAGGACAACGAGAAATTATTGAGAATGCGTTTGGTTGTCGGATGTATATGTCATACGGACACTCAGAAATGTGTAGTTTAGCAAATGGATGTGCTTTGGAAGATCACTATCATATAGAAGAATTATATGGATATACTGAATTGTTAGACAAGAACCGTGATGTTATTAATGATTCTGGGATAATGGGAGAAATTACTGCCACAGGATTTAACAACTACGTTTTGCCATTAATTCGTTATCGTACTGCTGATTATGCGAGTTATGAAGAGTGTGTAAAGACTAAATGTGGTTTTAAAGGTCGTATTTTAAAAGACATCGAGGGGCGATGGCTTCAAGAGATGTTAGTTACAAGTCAGGGAAATAAAATTTCGATGACGGCCATTAACTTCCATTCTGACGTTTTTGATCGTGTCAAATATTATCAATTTTATCAAAACACCCCCGGTTTGGTAACAATGCGAATAGTGAAAGGCAAAGATTACACAATAGACGATGAGGTGGCTATAAAGAGCGCGGTGCAAAGTAAACTAGGTGAATATCTAAAGATGGATATTCAATACGTCAATGAGGTTAGGCGTGCAGCTAGTGGTAAGTATAGATATATAATATCGGAGTTAGATTGAAATGAATAATGTGTCAGTTCATATTAATAACAAAACGATGTATCCTGATTGTCCTCCATATTCACCGAGTGAAGAGTATCCCGAGTTTATATTCAAACGGGAAGATGTTGTATCAGAGAATAATCCTGTATATCATGCCGTTCGAGATATGTTGAAAAATCTTGGGTTGGATGAGGAAAATTATGGAACACCTAAATGGAATCCATTTTGTGAATTGATTAATAAGGGCGATACAGTTTTACTGAAGCCTAATTTTGTATATCATGATAATGCAGGTGATCCAGATATACAAAGTCTTGTAACGCATGGCGCTGTTATAAGGCCAATTATTGATTATGTGTTATTGGCACTACAAGGCACAGGGAAGATTATAATAGCAGATGCACCGCAAGCTAATGCTGATTTCGAAACTATTGTTGAAAGAAATGGTGTGAAACAGTTAGTCGATTATTACAATAGTAAAAACGTAATGATTGAGTTGATAGATTTGCGGAAAAATGCATATGTTGGAGGTTTTGATACAGGACTAAGAGTTGACTTGAAAGGTGACCCTCGTGGGTATGTATTATGCAATCTAGAAGATAAGTCAATGTTGCAGGATGTTGCTAATCCCGATCGGTTATATGGGGCTGACTATGATAGAAACTTTATTGTCAAACAGCATACAAATGGACATAGATATTTATTTTCGCGAAGTGTTTTAGATGCGGATGTTGTTATAAGTATACCTAAGTTAAAAACACATCGAAAAGCTGGAGTTACGATAAATAGCAAAAATATGGTGGGTGCTAATGGAGATAAAAATTTTTTAGCGCATTATCGTGTGGGAAGTCCGGCAGATGGAGGCGATGAATTTGCCGATGATGTAGGTTTGTTAGGGAGATTACATTATAAATGGCGACGATTTGCAATGGATAATATTTTAATAAAAAACACCAAAACAAGTCGGTATCAGTATTTTCTTATGAATGTGCCATTTGGAATTATTCATCGTTTATATAGAGCTATAACGGGGCGAGATTATGTCATGGGGAATGGAGATTGGCATGGAAACGATACTGTTTGGAGAATGTGTCTAGATTTAAATAGAATTTTATTGTTCGCAGATAGTAAGGGTGTTATTCATAAAGAGCCACAGCGGAAATATTTTTGTGTGGTTGATGGGGTAGTGGCTGGTGAGGAAAATGGCCCGTTAGAACCGACTCCTAAACATGCTGGGCTTATAGCTGGTGGTAATAATCCGTTTTTCGTTGATTTTGTATGTGCACATTTGATAGGATTTGATCCGTATAAAATACCTGTGATTTACAATGCGATGAAATTAGATGGGTTTTGTTATGACGAACAGGATATAAGGGCATATTGTGAAAAAAATGGTGCAAGCGTAGATTGGCGGAGTGTTAATTTGCATTTTAAACCGCAAGCTAACTGGAAAGGGTATATTGAAAGATAGAAAATATGTTAAAGTTTGGTTCAAAAGTTAAAGATATGCTTTATGTATTCATGACAAGTTTTTTTTCTAAAGGAATCATGGGGGTGATAACACTATTAATCATAAAGTATATGGATTATGAGGAGTATGCGTTATATACATTTTTATTATCCGTTAGCGGCTTAGTATCGGGGATTTTTGTTGCTAGTGTAAATAATATATACATTGTTGGTTGTAATAAGCTATCTCTAGAGAAAGACAAGACATCGCTGTGTTTAGTTCAGACAGTGTTAGTGGTAGTTTTTACTGTTTTACTCGGAAATATTTTTGCCATAGAAGGCACTGGACTTTTAGCAGTCACTTTATTAACCGTAGCAGTATGTTTTTCGGAATTTATAAAGACTGCATATCAGAATATACAAAACTTTAGTCAGTATAATCATGTTGAATTGTACCGTGTTGGAATTTTTGCCATACTTATATTCGTTTATGTGTTTTTGTTCACAAATTCAATTTTAGCAATATCTGTCATCCTGTTAAATAGTTTGGCCTTTTTGGCAGCAGCCATGATGAATAAAAAAGTCTTTAGTATTTGTTCGTTTAATCAATGTTTGGGAGATGGAGTAAAAACTTTTAAGATAATATTTACTAGTGATTACAAATTTTTGTTTATATATATGGCACTGTTAACGTTTTTGGCAAATGTTAACGTGTTTTTTTTGCGTATGGTTGCTTCTGAAAGTGATTTGGCATCCTATGGAGTAGCGTTTCAGTTTTATAATATATATGCTTTAGTACTGGGGGCTATTACTACGGTTATGTTTCCAGGGATAGTAAATGCAGAAACAAAACAAAAAATGAAAGACTTGTTCGAATTACAGTCAAAGATATTTAAAGTCATGCTTTTGTTTGTTGCTGTTACAGATGTTTTTATCGTTGAATTTATTAAACTGTATTTCGTGGGGAAATATGATGAATCAATTCTTGCGTTTCTAGTTTTTAGCTTGTTAGCTGTTTTTTCCGTTATGTTGAGTCCGTATATGACAGTGGTATTGAAGTTTGAATGTTTTAAACCTTTGTGCAAATGTGTTTTTGGAGTAGTCTTGCTGCATTGCTTATCAGTCTTTTTTCTTTATCCAATGTTAGGAATCTTAGGTATGGCTTTAAGTTTGTCATTAAGCTATACCCTAATAAATATATATGGATATGTGAAAGGAAAAAAATTCTTAATGGATAAATACTAATTGATTAATACATAGACTTGTATAGTATATTTGTTTTGTGTTGCTGAATAGATATTGATAAATTTAATGGCGTCATTATTCTATATCGTATATATTACTGCAGAATGAAATATGAGGATATTATGCGAAAAATCAATAGAGAACTTTTCGGGAAAATATGGAGAAGATTATGTAGAATCGTTGTCAAGTGTTTGGATAGCCGACGTAGTACTTATCATATATACGATTGCAAGTTAAATGCTATACCGATAGAGAATCGTTATTTGGTAATAGATTGTATGAGGGAGGAAGTGTGTAGTCTTTATCTTCAGCATCGTTTTGATTTGTTGGGGAGTGGCTGGCAGTCCGTGTCATTAGCCTCAAAGAATAGAGAAAAATGGCTAAAAGACCATTTACCACTTGCTTGTATACCGTATGCCACGACTGTTTGGCAGATGGTTTCGGCAGGTTATCGACCGATTGACTGGCAGTTGGATTTTAAATCTGGCTACCGGTGGTCTGAGCGGACTTGGTATATGGATATTCCGATTGGTCACAAGGCGGGCGTTGATGTGAAGGTTCCTTGGGAATTGGCGCGGATGCAGCATTTGCCACAATTGGCTATAGCATATGCTTATGATCGAAATGATCGATACTGGCAGGAATATTGCGATGAAATCCTAGATTTTATCGCGCAGAATCCGCCGCGTTTTGGCGTTAATTGGCGTTGCACCATGGATGTGGGAATCCGTATTGCCAATTGGTTACTGGCGTATGATATATTTGTTGGACAGGGGGTAAAGTTTTCTGAGGATTTTGAACAGGTCCTGGCACGTTCTGTATATGACCATGCTTATCATATCGTTCACAATTTGGAATATTCACCGCAACTTACCACGAATCATTATCTGTCCGATATTGCTGGCTTGCTGTTTGCAACAGCGCATTTGGAGAATACCACTGAGATATCGAAGTGGCTAGCTTTTTCTCAACGTGAAATTATCAGCGAGATGAAGCGAGAGTTTCATGGCGATGGTAGTAATTTTGAAGCCTCGACCAGCTATCATTGTTTGTCTACGGAGTTGATGCTACATAGTGCTTTATTGATCAAACGTTTGCCTCGGGAATTACAGGTAGAGTTGCCCGAATGGTTTTGGTGCAGACTGGTGAGAGCCGTAGGGTTTGTCGAAAAATGTTCAATCGATGGCGTGTTACAGCAGATAGGTGATGCTGATAGCGGTCATTTTTTCAAATTGGCACCGCGATATCATAAATTGACAAAAGCCGGGGCTTATGAACGTTATCAGAATCTTGCCCCTCAGCAATTAGTAGATGATGTGTATTATGATGAGGATATGCAGAATCATGAGGAGGTTTTATCATATCGTGAATTACTTCCGTTTGCAGATGATATGCAGGAAGTGAAAAATGCTGGTGATTTACACGAGGTGTGGAAGCATTTACGGGATGCTTGGTCGGATAGTGGCAGAGAAAATGTGTATCACATTGCTGATGAACATGTAAATTTACTGTTAAATTTACATGTTTATGCGTATACGGGCATGGGGCTTTATATATGGAAATCTGACAGATTGCATTTAATTGTTCGTTGCGGCGAAGTGGGGCAAAATGGTAGTGGCGGACATTCACATAATGATCAGTTGTCGTTGACATTGACTTTGGATGGGAAAACGATTATTGCTGATCCGGGAAGTTATCTTTATACACCTGATCCAGTTATGCGAAATAAATTCCGTGGAACAGCTATGCATTTTACACCTCAGCCGATGTCTGGCATAGAGCAAAATGAATGGGTTGATGGGCAGCGAGGTCTCTTTTCCATAAAGAAGGATAGGACAAATGCCCAAGTGCTATATGTCGGCCGTGATGGTATTATTATGCGTCATGATGGTTTTGGCACTCCAGTTTGGCGAGTGGTGGAGATTTGTTCTGATGGTATTGTAGTCACGGATTATGGAGTGAATTTAAAACGTTGGAAGAATCCAGGAGTATTTTCTAATGGATATGGGAAGTTGTTAAAGCTGTAAAATTGTGGCTGATTGATGGGAATATGAAAAAGAGCCTGACCATAGATACGATGGTCAGGCTCTTTGGGTTGGGGGATATTATAGTGTTTTAGCAAGTTCCGCGATGCGTTCGGCGGAGAGGTGGGTATATTTCATAATTCGTTGCATGTCCATGTTGTCGCGCAGCATATCAAGGGCGGTTTGTTCTTGATTCTTGCGTTCGCCTTCGGCAAGTCCCTCAGCACGGCCTTGAGCTATGGCGGCTTCGTGGTCGGAGTTGTAGTCCATGATGGCCATTTCGCGGTTGATATAGCGGCGGCGTTCTTCGGTATTGTTAAGGAAAACACGAGCGGCTTGCATAGCATTTTTGATGGCAGTATCACTCATGGACAGTTCCTCCTTTTCGGTATCATCTAGTTGGTTGGCGAAGTATGCTAGCCAGCGTTCCATTTTTGTCATTTCGGCGACGGGTTTCTTAGCGTATTTAGGGATTTCAAGGAAGTGAAGGGTCAAATCTTTGTTGAGTCGGTCGCCAGTTTCTGGGTTGTAGATGCTCCACATAGAGTAAGGGCTGTTTTGTGGGAGTAATTTAAATTTTAGAATGTTAATCGTGATAGATGGTTTAAGATCACGGTAGTGTTTACCCGCTGGCAGAGTCATCAGATATAGCTGTGCCCAATAGTATAGAGTCCGTCGTTCCATATCTTGATGATTGACAACCTGGACTTCGACATCTACCTGCTCGGCGGTGTCGAGGATGCAGGTTACATCGAGACGTGTGAGCTTATCCGCTTCGTTGATAGGAGACATCTCCGTTTGGGTAAATGTTATATCCTGAATGGGATGCTGCAAATCATGTTGTAGGACGGCGTTTAGAAAATCAATCGTGATTTGTTTGCGTTCTTCTTTGCCAAAAATGAATTTGAACAAGACATCATTCATGGGATTGTAGTTACGTTCGCTGAGATCTACAAACAAATCGGCGTTTTGGTCCATCACCATAATGGATTCCCTTCTTTCTTCATTATAGAAAAAAAGCATTGTGCCGGCAAGGAAAAACATTTATAGAGAACATATTTTCTCTATAAAGATATTATACTACACTGCGAACAAATATTCCATATATTAAAGAATGTATACACAGGTAAGGCAGGGGGTGGGCTGTGATATTGTTTGTCGCAGGTGGGTTAGCAGACGTTTTTTGGCTTTGGTTATGCTTTGATGGGTGATGTGCAGGAGGCTGGCGATTTGTTTTTGAGGGAGTTCGTAGAGATATATTAGGCTCAGAAGGCGCTTCTCGGCTGGGGTGAGTAGATGAATGGCCTGGCGAAGGAGTTCGCGGTGGCAGATTTTTTCTTCGTGGTTTTGGCTGCGGCTGGTGTCTGCGTAGACATCCCAGAAGTTTTGCTCTTCGGTGGCGGTTTGGTCTGGGTGCGTGGTGCGGGATAGGTAGCGTCGCTGGCGTTTGAATTCGGTATAGAGGGTGCCGCGGACTTGACGCTGGAGATAGGCGGCGAAGTGGATGCCGCGGGTGGCGTCATAGCTTTTGATGGCTTCGTAGAAGGCAAGCCGGGCGATTCCGGGGGCTTCGTCGCTGAGATTCATAGCGGCAAGGTAGCGTTCCCGGGATTCTTTGATGAGGAGGCCTTCGTAGTGATGATAGAGGATGGCGGTGGCTTTTTCGTTTCCTTCGGCGACTTGGGCGATGAGCTTGTCTTCGTCTGTTTTGCTTAGGTTGTTCATAGGAACATCTCCTTTCGTTTGCCTTTAGTATAGGATGGGAGATGTATTTTAGTCGAAAATATGTTTGAGACTAAAAGAAGATGTATAAAAATGTTTATGGGATGCATACATGTCCTCTGGATACGTTCGAAATATATTTAATAGATATTGTTAATTTCAATGTGCTTTTTACACGGATTATTTATTGTGCAATATACACATAGATGATATACTGTACTTAGGTTTTTCATAAGGTTTGATTTTAGGATAAGGCACGGTAGGTAGTGTCTTATTTTTTCGATGTTTTTCTCGTAGATAGGGGAATGTGATTTGGTAAAAGTACAGAATCAGCTGGAGGAAAAGCATATCGAGTGGAATTATTTTCTTCGACCTGTGATTTTGTTTATCGTAGATTTGTTGGTCGTTTGTGGTGCGATGCAATTATCTTTGGTGGCAGCAGAATGGGTTATCGGGCATAGTGTGTACCCTCCGCAAACATGGTATGTTCTTTTGCCTGTGCTTTATATGTCTAATTTGTTATTTGCAGATCTATATCGCACGCATCGCGTGATGACAGATCATGCGCGCAAGATGTTCAAGGCGTCTACTTATGCAATCCTATCCATCATTGTTTTTGATTTCGTGTTGCATACGGGAGGGCCGCTTTCGCGAGGTTTTTTACTCTTTGTGTGGTTGTTTGGCTTTTGGGGCCTGTATTTTGAGCGTTGCCTGCTCCGATGGGGCTTTAGTAAATTGGGGGTATGGCAGACCCGGGTTATTATCATTGGTGCTGGTAAGACCGCGCAGAAATATGTTCGTGCCTTTGGCTCTGGGGTAGAGATCGTGGGCTTTGTAGAGGATGTACAGACTAGGCCGTTGTTGCAGGATTATCCACGACTGGGCGGGTTCGCGGAGGTGGAAGCTATCCTGCAGGAGAATCCGGTGAATGAGGTTATTTTGGCAACGCCAGGACTTACGAAGGCGGATAATATTGCTCTGTTTTATCGGGTACAGCCGTTTGTCAAACATGTTTCGTTGATACCGAATTTGTTTGGAATCCCGATTGGGAATATGAAGGCGATTCGAAGTCTCGATGATCAGCTGTTGATTTTGCGTACGTATAATAATTTGAACCGGCTGTCGAATCGGCTGCTTAAGCGTGCGTTTGATTTGTTGGTCGGTGGTATGATTGCGTTTTTGATTATGCCGATCCTTGTGGTGACGGCGATTCTTATCAAGCTGGATTCTAAGGGCTCGATATTTTATAATGCGGAGCGGATTGGAAAGGATGGGCATAATTTCTGTTGTTATAAGTTCCGGTCGATGTATGTAGATTCGGATCGGATTTTGCAGGAATATTTGCTGAATCATCCGGAGGCACAGCAGGAGTGGACGGAGTTCCAGAAGCTTCGTGGGGCAGATCCGCGTGTTACGCGTGTCGGCCGTATCATTCGCAAGTACAGCATCGATGAACTGCCACAGATTTTTAATGTGCTCAAGGGAGATATGAGTCTCGTGGGGCCGCGTCCTTATTTGCCACGCGAAAGGGAGCAGATTGGCGATTATTTACCGGTTATTTGTATGACGGTTCCAGGAATGACGGGACTTTGGCAGGTTAGTGGACGCAGTAATGTGAAGTTTAGTGGACGTTTGAGGATGGATTCTTGGTATGTACGCAACTGGAATCTTTGGCAGGATATTGTGATTTTATTTAAGACGATTCATGTAGTATTGGGTAGAGATGCCTATTAAAAAAGTTCCGCGCAATCGGTAAATGCCGATTGCGCGGAACTTTTTTGTATTTTTGCTTTACTGTTGGGAGAGGGTAAGGATGGTATGGAAGATGCCGAGGTCGAAGCCGCCTTTTACGGGAATCCAGCCGCCGTCGGTACCTTGGGTGTAGAGGCCGTAGCTGTCACACATGTAGAACTTGTCCATGCGGAAGGAGCGGCCGTTGCCCTCATCTACTTTTACACGGGCGCTGTAGCGGTTGCCTGTAGCACGGACTGTTTCGGATACGACGTAGTAGTTGTAGTTGCCGGAAGAGGCAGCCCAGACGTCCTGCGCGCAGGCGGTTTTGGTGGCGCCTGTCCAAGGAGCAAGGGTTAAAGCGGTGCCTAGAGCGAGCGTGTAAAGTAGTTTGCGCATAGTGAGAATCCTCCTAAGATTATAATGAAATTATTTTATTTAGAGCTTTTGGGCAAGCTCGGCAATGCGGTCGGCAGAAAGATGCGTGTATTTCATGATTAATTGAATGTCCATGTTGTCGCGCAACATATCACGGGCGGTTTGTTCCTGATTTCTGCGTTCGCCTTCCGCACGGCCCTCCGCACGTCCTTCCGCACGTCCCTCGGCACGGCCGTCGTCGTGAGCTTCTTGCATTTTCATTTCGTATGTCATGTAACTCACCCTTTCTTCGTGGTTGGTTTTGGTTTCCGTGATGCAATCGTCGATTTCTTTGATGAAGTAATCCATAATATTATATCATAAAGAGAACATGAATTCTATATGAGGGAATGTATACACATTGTGCGTTGTGCTTTAGAAAATATTTTTTCGATAAGTAATAATAGGCGTCTTTTTTGTATGGGTAAAGGCGCTTATTTCGCCACGGAAAAATTCTTGGACTTCTATTTTTTTCGTGTGGCTTATGATACAATAAAGGTTAGTATGTATGAAAGGTGGAATAGAGCATGAAAATCACCATCGGCAGCGATCATGGCGCTGTCCAGCTGAAAGAAGAGGTCAAAATGGTGCTCAAGGAATATGGCGATATCGAAGTAACCGATGTCGGCACGTTTGGCACGGAATCGGTTGACTATCCGGATATCGCAGAGAAAATCTGTGCTGATGTTGTTTCGGGCAAGGCTGACCGCGGTATTGCGCTTTGCGGTACGGGTATCGGCATTTCCATTGCCTGCAACAAGGTAAAGGGCATCCGTTGTGCACTTTGCAACGATGTTTATTCGGCTAAGATGTCCCGTCAGCATAACAATGCCAATGTGTTGGCTATGGGCGGCCGTGTTGTTGGCTTCGGCCCGGCTGGCGAAATCGTTCGCGCCTGGGTGGAAGGCGAGTTCGAGGGCGGCCGTCATGAGCGCCGTGTAAATAAAATCATGGCAATCGAGCAGAAGTAATCCTATATTTGCCGCTATACTAACAATTAAAAATTAAGCAAGTGTCCGCATTCATCATCTGTTTTAGGAGGTTCTCCCTATGAGTCTTATGGAAACACTGAAGAAGTCTGACCCCGAAATCGCAGCCCAGCTCGATAATGAGCTGAACCGCCAGCGCACGAAGCTGGAGCTTATCGCATCGGAAAATATCGTAAGCAAAGCCGTCCTCGAAGCGCAGGGCAGTGTGCTGACGAACAAATATGCCGAAGGTTATCCCGGCAAACGCTATTATGGCGGCTGTGAGTTCGTGGATGAAGTGGAACAGCTGGCCATCGACCGTGCCAAGAAGCTCTTTGGGGCGGAGTATGCCAATGTGCAGCCGCATTCGGGCGCGCAGGCCAATATGGCCGTGTTCTTTGCCCTGCTCCAGCCGGGCGATACGGTCATGGGGATGAATCTGACCGATGGTGGACATTTGACGCACGGCAGTCCGGTCAATATGTCGGGCAAGTATTTCAACATTGTTCCGTATGGTGTCACGAAGGAAACCGAGACGATTGATTACGATGCGCTCGAGAAGCAGGCCGAGGAATGCAAGCCAAAGCTGATTGTGGCAGGCGCGTCTGCTTATGCGCGTGTCATTGATTTCCCGCGTCTTGCCGAGATCGCGAGGAAGGTCGGCGCCTATCTGATGGTTGATATTGCGCATATTGCCGGTTTGGTCGCTGCTGGTGAGCATCCAAGCCCGGTTCCGTATGCCGATGTCGTCACGACGACGACCCATAAGACGTTGCGCGGCCCGCGCGGCGGCATGATTCTCTGCCGCGATGCGGAGTTTGGCAAGCAGTTCAACAAGGCTGTGTTCCCTGGCATCCAGGGCGGCCCGCTGATGCATGTCATCGCGGCTAAAGCCGTCGCGCTCGGCGAGGCACTGCGTCCGGAGTTTAAGGAATACGCCAAACAGCTCAAGAAGAATGCCAAGGCACTTGCTGATACGCTGTCGGCAGATGGTTTCCGCATCGTCTCGGGCGGTACGGACAACCATCTGATGCTCGTCGACCTGACGAGCAAGGGCATCACGGGCAAAGAGGCCCAGTTTGTGCTCGATGAGGTCAATATCACCGCCAACCGCAACACGATACCTTTTGAGCCGCTCTCCCCGTTCGTCACGAGTGGTATCCGTTTGGGCTCGCCGGCCCTTACGACCCGTGGATTTAAAGAGGATGATATGATAGAAGTAGGCAACATCATAGCAATGGTCCTTTCGAATCCACAGGATGAAGCCACGAAAGAGGAGGCACGCAAGCGCGTTGCTGTTCTCTGCGAAAAGTACCCGCTTTATGAGTAAAAAGGAGAAGAAAGAAAATGTCTGAAGATATGAAAGTTACCGTAATCGATCACCCGCTGATTCAGCACAAGTTGACGCTGATGCGCCAGAAGGATACGGGAACGAAGGATTTCCGTGAGCTTTTGGAAGAGATTGCTATGCTCATGGCGTACGAGATTACCCGCGATTTCCCGCTGAAGGAAATCGAGATTGAGACGCCGGTCGCAAAATGCAAGGCCAAGGTTCTCGAGGGCAAGAAGGTGGGCGTAGTTCCCATCCTGCGTGCAGGTCTGGGCATGTTAAATGGTGTGGTCAACATGATTCCGGCAGCTCGTGTCGGTCATGTCGGCATGTATCGCGATCCGAAGACGCTCAAACCGGTAGAGTATTATTGCAAACTGCCGAATGATGTCGAGGAGCGTACGCTTATCGTCGTTGACCCGATGCTCGCAACGGGCGGCAGTGCGTCGGCAGCGCTTTCCCTGCTCAAGGAAAAAGGTGCGAAGTCTTTGATTCTCATGTGCCTCGTAGCTGCACCGGAAGGCATCAAGGTCATCAACGAAGATCATCCGGATGTACCGCTCTACGTTGCGGCCATCGACGAGAAGCTCAACGAAAAGGGCTATATCGTACCGGGTCTGGGCGATGCTGGCGACCGTATCTTCGGCACGCTTTGATTGATTTAAAGGAGTAAGTATTTTGAGTAATTTAGAAGTAGGTATTGTCGGCCTGCCAAATGTCGGCAAGAGTACGCTTTTTAATGCGATTACAAAGGCTGGCGCAGAGGCCGCAAATTTTCCGTTCTGCACGATTGAGCCGAATGTCGGCGTTGTAGCGGTTCCGGATGAGCGCCTCAAGGTGCTCCATGAGCTCTATGATTCCAAGAAAACGACGCCGGCTTCGGTCCGTTTCGTGGATATTGCTGGTCTCGTAAAAGGCGCTTCGAAGGGCGAGGGCCTCGGCAATAAGTTCCTCGAGCACATCCGTCAGGTTGATGCCGTAGCACATGTTGTCCGTTGCTTTGAAGACCCGAATATCACGCATGTTGAGGGCGGCATTGACCCGCTGCGCGATATCGACATCATCCAGACGGAGCTCTGCCTGGCCGACCTCGAAGTGGTCGAAAAGCGCATCATGAAAGTGGCAAAACTGGCCAAATCCGGTGCCAAGGAAGCCCGCGTGGAGGATGAAATCCTGCGCCGCATCAAGGAAGCCCTCGACGAGGCAAAACCGGCCCGTCAGGTCGACCTCAGCGACGATGACCTCGAAGTCATCAAGGATATGAACCTCATCACGCTGAAACCGACGCTTTATGTCACGAATGTGGCTGAAGATGAAGTGGCAACGGCTTTCGAGGAAAATGCGTATGTGCAGAAGGTTAAGGAATTCGCGGCTCAGGAGGGCGCAGAGGTAGTTGCTATCTCGGCGAAAGTTGAGTCGGAAATTGCTGAACTCGACGAAGAAGAGGCGAAAGCATTCCTCGAAGATCTCGGCGAGACGGAGAGTGGTCTTGACCGTTTGATCAAGGCGGCCTTTGATCTTTTGGGACTGCAGACGTTCCTGACGGCTGGCCCGGATGAATGCCGTGCTTGGACGATCGTCAAAGGAACGACGGCACCGAAAGCCGCTGGCAAAATCCATACGGATTTCGAGCGTGGCTTTATCCGTGCCGAGATTGTCAACTACGACGATCTCGTAGCGAACGGCAGCGTCGCCGCTGCTCGTGAGAAGGGACAGGTACGTGTTGAGGGTAAGGATTACGTCATGCAGGATGGCGATGTCGTAAACTTCCGCTTTAACGTATAAAATTATATGACAGTCAAGGGGCTGGGATACGTTTCGATTACGTGAACCGGCCCCCTTTGTTTATCTTGCCTTTTTGTATCAGGAAAGCTATTATATAACAAAGGAATGTGGATTTTTAGGTTTGTTAGGTGTGGAGCTGTTTTTATGTAGGAAAAAAGCGGCGTTTTTTCCTACATAGATTAGCAACTAGGAAAAAATTGCATTTTTTTCCTAGTTGGTTTGTGGGAGATATTATGTTAGAAAGGGTGCTTGTATGGAAAGTATTCATTTAAATACGTTATTCCATGCCGATGAGCATAAATGGAATGAACTTTACCAATCGCTGTACAATTCGCCCTTGACGCATGTGCTTGATTTCAACATTCATCCTGCGAATAGTCAACGCCACTATCCGGCATTCTTTTATTATACGGAAGAACTTATGCAAACAACTATCTCGTTGATGAGCCATATGAACGAGCTGACGATAATAGCCAATCGCATCCCTGCCATTGCAATTGAGGCATTCCAGCGAGCTTGCCTGATAGAGGAAATAAAATCCAGTAATGATATCGAGGGGGTAAACAGTACCCGGAAGGAAATCAGTCAGGCGCTTGATGCTCAGGACAATATATCAGTAGCGAAAACTACTCGCCTATGGAGTACAGTCAACAAGTATATCAAGTTACAGAATAAGCAGGATATTCCTTTTAACAATAGCTCGGATTTGCGCAAGTTCTATGATGAGTTCATTTTAGATGAAATTCGCAGAGATGATCCGAAAAATATTCCCGACGGCGAAATATTTCGGAAAAGCAGTGTGGAGGTATGGTCAAAGACAAAAGTGATACACCGTGGCGTTTATCCAGAAGGAAAGATTATTGATAATATGGACAAGGCTCTGTCTATTTTGCATGATCCTAAAATTCCCAATTTGGTACGGGTAGCAATCTATCACTATCTTTTTGGGTACATACATCCATTTTATGATGGTAATGGCCGCACATCACGTTTTATTACATCGTTTTATCTTGCACGTATATTGAGCCCGCTGGTGGCAATTCGGCTATCCATTACCATAAAAAAATCGCTCCGCATGTACTATAAGCTGTTTGAGGAAACGAATTCCTATGGAAACAGAGGGGATTTGACCCCCTTTATTACAGGCTTTTTATGGATTATAGAAAAGAGTATCGTGCGTGTAAAAGAAGATTTAAAGGAAAAACAGCGGTTGTTAAATGAATATAGCAGTTCTTTAGGTCAGCTTGATGTGATTGATAACCAAACAGACAAAAGCATTTGTTATGTGTTGCTTCAAGCCGCGCTGTTTTCAGAGGATGGAGCAACTTTAGCTGAAATTGCAGGGACTTTGAGGAAAAATGAGCGGACGATAAAAACACATATCAACAACATACCAACAGAATATATCCAGATAGATAAAAGTCACCGCGCCCATAGGTTCAAATTAAATCTCGCGGTGTTACCGAAATCAGTTTGAGCCGGATAGTTATCAATTGATTCAAAAAA
>NZ_VTOY01000014.1 GCF_008271295.1 Pseudoselenomonas ruminis
TCTCTATAGCGATTTTATCGCTATGCATACTTTACGGGGGCCTCCCCGTGGAAAAGACAGCAGAGGCAGCAGATGTTCGCAGCGTGGTTTATTCGGAGGTGGCAGCCTACAATGCCAACGCCAATGAGGCGGTCTGGATCACAGACGCTATTTGTTATGCTTCCAGCCTGTACGGTGTAGACCCGCTCTTGGTGACTTCCGTAATGGAAACCGAAAGCCACTTTAATTTTGGCAGCTTCTCGAATGCCGGAGCCATTGGCCTTATGCAGCTGATGCCAGCTACGGCTTCGTCTGTGGGAGTAGACCCTTATGACCCGCTGGGAAATGTCATAGGTGGTGTGTCTTACCTGCGGAGCCAGCTGGATAGCTTTTCTGGCTCCGGCGATTACGCCGTGACCAATGCGGTAGCAGCTTATAATGCCGGGGGCAATGCAGTAAGAAATTATGGTGGCTGCCCACCTTATGCCGAAACACAGAACTATGTGGTGAAGGTGAATGACATCTACACCCAGCTGCTTAACCGATACTACTACCAGTAAAGGAAGTGAATGCAGATGAAATTTAGAAAAGCGGCCATTGCCATGGGGGTGCTCCTTGGCGTGACCGTTCCCTTTGGTGCTATGAGCCTTTCCAGCCGGGACGCCGAGGCTACAATCCTTGTTTATGACCAGAAAAACGTGGAAGAGGCCATTAAGGAAGCGGTGCAGACGGCAAAAATCCTCACTGAGGAGCAGAAACAGCTGGCACTGGACATCTTAAATACCAAGTCGTTGGATGCCAAGAAGCTGCTTGCCATGGTGCAAAATCAGCAGGCAGCGGAGGCTTCCCTGATGTCCGGGGATATTATGTATCCCAAGGGGACACTGGAGAAGCTGGGCAAGCTCCCCAGCATACTCAATCGGAATTCCACGCCGACAGCCATCATGGAAAATGAGATTGGCACCATTGAAAGCGTGTTCAATGGGGATGCTACGGTGGTGGATTTATACCAGCGAACCCAGAAAAATCGCAGAGCCTTGGATGCCACCTACAAAGCGGCAGCAGAATCGGCCAAGAACATTCAGACGGCAGATGCAAAGCTGTCTGCCAGCGTGAATACTGCGGTGGATGCGGCCAATAACGCCGAAGGGCAGAAGCAGGTCTTGCAGGCGCAGACCGCCATCCTGGCAGCAAATGCACTGGCTACTCACAACGGCAATGAGGCGCTGACAAACCTTGTGGCCATGGTGGCAGAAGAAGCCTATGCCCGGAACTATGAGAAGGCCATGACCGAGAAGATGGAGCAGGATTCCCGGGATAGCATGGCCAAATTTTGTGGACACTAGGCCAGGGAAGGCAAAAGTAAAAAGCCGCCTAAGAGTTGGCGGCCTTTTACTTAAAGATAATCTGGAAGATTTTTACAAGTAGTTTGAATATGAGTTTTAATACGGCAATGAATATAGCTCCAAAGAATGAAACAACGACAATGGCGAACATTGCTAAAGCCATAAGGCCTAGAAAACTCATGACAATCACTCCTGAAACATTCGTTATCCAAATTATATCAGAAAAATACCCCGTTGAGTAAAACATTGGCTAGTTTTACAGGGTCGAATACATATTATCCTAGAGAAAATGGAGGAGGCCTTGGCTATGAAATATTTAGACGAGCAGGAAAAGATGGAGCTGGGAAGGCATCTGGCAGATTATCTTATCGAGAGTGGATGCGTGACGGCTGATGCACTGGGAAGAGGGAATAATTTTTGCTGCCCGGACCCGGCACATGGTGATGATTCTCCCTCTGCTCATTACTACGATAAGGGGCCAAACAGCTGCCCGGTGGTGTACTGTTTTGGCTGTGGCAACACATGGGATTTATTCAAGCTCATTGGTGCAAGGGAAAATCTGCCGGATTTCAGTCAGCAGGTGGAAAGGGCACGGGAGCTTTACGGCAGCCGGGAGCGGTCAGCTGATACAAGGCCGGTAGCTTACAGTCAGCCGAGACAAAGACCAACGGTGAGAGTGGAGGCTACGGCAGAGGACAAGGTACGAATACTGCAGTATAAGCTAAACTGCCAGCAGAATATCTTGCAGACGGATTTCTGGCGGAAACGAGGATTTACGGAGGATTTTGTGAAATCCCATGGTCTTGGCTACGATGTGCGGGAAAAACGCCTTATTATTCCTACCGATACCGCTTATGTGGCAAGGGCAACACAGCCGGATGAACGCATACGCTATAAAAATCCGAAGGGCGTATCTGTTTCGCTTACCGGCAGTGAGAAGATAAAAGAGCAGGGCAAGGTCTTTATCGTGGAGGGGGCCTTAGATGCCCTGGCTATTGAGCAGTCCGGCGGCAAGGCGATAGCCTTAAACAGCGTGAGTAACGCTAATTTACTGGTCAGTCTTGCCAAGGATTCCCCTGCCGAATTTTTAATCACTCTTGATAATGATGAGGCTGGACTTACGACAGGAAAGAAGCTTGCGGAAAAGCTTGCCGACATGGGACGCTCGGTGACACTTGTTCCAAAAGCATGGGAACCATGCAAAGACCCCGGCGAGTGGCTGGAGATTGGGGGCAAGGAGGTTTTGGAGCGGAAGCTTCAGGATATTGCAAAGCCCCACACAGAAGTAAAGACCGAGGCACAGGAGGACAAGGAAACCTATCAGCAGCTGTATGAAAGACTGCTGGAGCATAAGCCGGAACACGCCAAGAGCGACCTTATCGAATATTGGGAGCGTGTAACAGGGGAGATAAGAAATGCCGTTACCCGCCTCCATGAGGCACAAAAATTCTGTGAGGCTCTGGATTTATGGACAGTGGCCATAGGACAGGCAGCCAAGGAATTTGACTTCAAGACGGAAGAACTGGCTCCTGTCCGGGAGGTGCTGAAAGAGTTGGGGAAGAACGCCCAGCAGGAGGCTGATGATTGGAATGCAATTTTTGACATCATGACCAAGCTGGATGACTTCACCCGTGACCTGATAGAAAAGGCCGTAGAGGCCAGAAAGGCAAGTCCTTTGCTGGCGCTCCCTAAAGTGCAACATGCGGGTTCATTGGATGAAGTGTTGATGAAGCTGGAGTCGGAGAATTTTGAGGCTGTCTACTATGCAGCGGTTAAAGAGGTGTGCAGAAAGCAGGCTGGGACAGGAATATTCGAGGCAGATAAAGAAGTGGTGCCGCTCTTAAAGGAAAAGGGCATAGGCAATGCCCATATCACAGGAATTATGGCCAATTCTCCGCGTCTTGAGCATTTAGATCAGCAGCAGAGGCTTATGGATAGCCGTAGATTTGTGGAGTATATAACGGGTAGTGGCAAAGATAGAGAAGAGGCGATTTCACGTTGAGGACAAACAAGGATATGGCTATGGCCATACTGGCACTTATGCTTGTGTTGGGGATAAGCAGCACGGCGCTTGCTGCCAGCAGCGATTCAATCGTGGCAGGTGGTACGGGGCTGGGAGGTAACTTTGATAAGCAGCTGGCAGTAATTGGGGGCACCTTTGTTACTTTGGCCAAGGTCATGGTGCTGATAATGACAGCGGTGGCAGCAATCATGGTAGGCTGGGGCATTGAGGACGGCAAGAAGACCATCTGGAGCTGGCTTTTGGGAGCTGGCCTTGCGATAAACTTCGGAGCTTTTCTTACGGAGACAGGCATCGTTGATATGGCAAGCAGCGCCGGACACGGGCCAGCTGTACCCCATTTTTACGAGCCGGATGTTAAAGAAAAAGTTGCGGATATGGATATACTGTCCGGCTTCATGGATAGTTACCTAAATGGCGTAATAAAACCCGGTTCACAGGCAATTTTATCCCCTTGTTTGAAGCTTTTGCTAATCCTTACGATTTTGGAAGTGGGCTGGGAAATGTCCTTCAAGCTCATTTCTGGTGACAAGGTGAAATACCTGATGTCCGTGATTATCAAGATGGGCATATTCATGTTCCTTATGATGAACTGGATTGACCTAATGGGGGCACTCGGGCAAGGATTCCAGCAAATCGGCTTCCTGGCTGGTGGTGCAGGAAGTGATGGAGCAGACCTGAAGCCAGATTCTATATACAAGAATGGGTTCCAGATATTTACCACATTTTGGGAGAAATCTTCTTTCAAAAGTATAGGTCTTGTCCTCCTAAATCTGGTTGGCCTGTTGACTGTGGTAATTGCCATGATTCTGACATCCATTGAAATGTTTATGGCACGGATTGAATTTTATACAATGGCTCTCATCACGATACCGTTGTTGCCTTTTATTATGCTTAATAAATTTGCATTTTTGGCAGAAAAAGCGATTGGCGGTATGTTCAATTTGGCGATTAAACTGTCTGTAATCTCATTTATTTCGGCTATGGCAATACCGTTTATGATGACATTCCAAACCAAAATGGCAGCAGCCAAAGACCCCTGGACACAGCCTGCGCTACTCTTTCAGGCAGTATTAGCGGCATTGGTTATTTATCTGCTCACGAAGAAAATCCCGGAACTGGTAACGAGCCTGCTAAATGGCCAGCCAAACCTTGCTGGTTCTGGAATGATGGATATGGCAAAGGGAGCAGCTATGTCTGCTGCTAATGCAGCTGCAACGGCTTCTGGCGCTCGTGGCGCAGTACGCGCTGCCAGCGCAATTGCAAGTGCTACTGGTCATGGTGGTGTGAAAGGTACATTGGCAGAGTTGGGAAAATCGAAACTTATGAGTACAGCTCCTGTGGCTAGATATAGACAGGCCATTGAAAATATGGACAATCTGAAGAGAAATACTGGTGAAGCAATGTTGAAGAATTTAAGTAAAGGACGGTATGCAAGGAAAAACTTAGATAAAGACTTCAAATAAGAAAATAGCTATCATCACCCACGATGATAGCTATTTTCTACATATTCCTTGTATATGGTGGTTAATTTGAGGACTTGCAACTCAAAACCGCAGAAAGGAGTTCGTTTTGTTTGTTTATGGCTTCTAACAATAAATCGTATTTCTTTTCGAGTTTATCGAGCTGCTCTTGATTGTGCATTGAGGCTCTAAAAATATCATTGATTGTATCGTTAAAGCAGGGGGCTTTTAATCGGATAATAGCATCTAAATTATCTGTTGATAATTTAGATTTTAAAGTATCGGTAAGACTTTCAAAGTGTAATTTGGATATACCGTAGTTTTCCTCAAAATTCTTTGCTTCTTCAAGTTCTAATCTTTCTTGTTCAATTTCTTTTTTGCTTTTGCCAAAAAGTCCCATGAGTAACCCTCCTAGTGCAACTAAAATATATTATCTTGAATAACTTTCATGCTGCGCTTGTTGTTTCTTTTTTTCCTGATAGATTGCCAATATACGTTTTGCACGGATTTGTACCATTTCCGATAATTTATCAACGGCTTCATCGCTGACATTATAAAGGGGATGTTTTTCAAATTGGAAATTTAACAGTGACCGTATATGGGGAATATGACGTGGGGCAACAAACAGGCGGGCTTGCATATCAAAGCTGAGATATCTAGCGTTAATGCTATTGATATATTCCTCCAAATTATTCAGTCCATTTTGCGAGGCTCCAGAAAGTAATGAAAAGCCATTATCAAAGATGGGGGCAGGGCGTAGGAATTCCCCTGTATTGTTGTCTACAATGTAGCCGAAGTTTCCTAAGTGCCTATCTTGGTTACATATTAAAGAATCAAATACCATAAGGTCTTGGTAAGCACTTTCGCCATATAATCTTGCCATTTTTGCCTGACTGGACAAATCACTAAGGTTTGCATCTTTAGTGTCAAAACCTTTGGCTAGGAAGAATTCATAGGCGTTAATGAAGCCTTCGTTTTCGGAGGTGAATAGTTTGCATTTGCATACTATTTCTTTATCCCCATTGCGGTGATGGAATTCCTCTAAGTCATAGTCAACGTGTTCAAATTCCATTTTCTCCGCTATCTGTGCTGCATAGAACTCCATGGTAGCCTGATTGCGTCGGTCAGGACGAGGAATAAGGTCATCACCCTTTAGCAGGAAAATCCCCTCTTTCCTGTTTGTCCAACATTTTTTTAACATCCCGGAAGAAGTTAGTTCCGGTGATGTAATAACACCGTTTACTTTCTCATGATAGCCGGTAAATGCTACATAGGCAAGAACATCATCAAAAGGATGGTCATAAAGATTGAATTCTTGCCATTTTGCGGGGACATTATCATTGGTAATCCAATATGCATCGTTAAGCGACAATGCATGAGATATGTCAACATATTTCAATGGATTATTAGAATCCTCTATGGCATTCATAAGTTGATTTACGAATTGCCTATTTTTAGGAGCTTTGCGTTGATTTATCCAAGCAAGAAGTTTTTGGTTATTTAAGCCATTCTTTAGTGGGTATGGAAGAAGGTGTTTGTTTTCTTCCACTATATCCGCTATCTCTACCTGATATTTATATTGTGTTTCACCAAATTCATGCTCTGCCTCGCTTTGTAAATGAAAGTGAACCAGTGCTTTATCTTTTGAACGAAGTGTATATGAAGCTATTGTTTCCATAATAAAAACCTCAATATTGCTATTTAACTAAGTTGTGGCGTTAATCTTTTTCGAAAACATCTAGTAATGCTCGTTGTAGCAGTTGAGAACAGTTTATTCTCTTTTCTTTTGCGATATTAGACATCCATGCTGGCATAGTAACCGCTTTGGTAACGGTTGCCTTATCATGTTTCATTTTATAGGCAATGCGGTCAAACTCAACGACTATTATGCTTTGTCCTTTGGGGGGAGTTATCTCTGCTGGGTCGGTTCCTTTTATTTTAGGCGTCAGACCATCGTCAAAGAACTTATCCAATGCCTTGTGGCTGTTGTCCATAAGCTCCGCAAGTGATTTTCCCTCTACGTTAATCCTCAGGTCTAGCAGCCTGCCTGTATATCCTTGGCCGTCAGGTGTGTGCTCTATGAGCATAGGATAAAAATATCGTTCCGACATATGTAATATCCTCTCATTCTCAAAATTCTCTGTAAATACAATAACATATATTTATATATGTTTCAAGGCTGTCAGTAAAATATTGGATAGTTTGCGGAGCAAATTCGTCAGTAAACTTTATATAGATATTCCCAGGAGGAGGTTTGTAAATGCTAAAGCGTATCGCAGTTTTGTTATTGATGCTTTTGAACTTATCCATAGCCAGTACAGCATTGGCCTATTCAGAAGATATAGGAGCTATCGAAAGCGAGATAAATAGCGGGGGAGGGAAACTAAATTGGCCGGTGCCAACGCCACCTGCTGTTATGACTTCGGCTTTTGGCCCCCGTATTCATCCGATTACAGGAAATCTTCGCAATCATGGCGGTGTTGACTTAGCGGGAGATTTTGGTGACCCGATATATGCAGCTGGTGATGGTGTTGTAGAAGATGCCTCGGTAGGCTATAACGATGGTTATGGAAACCTGGTCATAATTGACCATGGGAACGGCCTTAAAACGTACTATGCTCACAATAGCACCGTGGATGTTTACCCCGGCCAGCAGGTACATGCTGGCCAGATTATCGCTACCATGGGGTCTACTGGTGCATCTACCGGCCCGCATTGTCATTTTGGGACACAACTTAATAACGTATTTGTAGACCCAGGGCTATTTGTAGCAGGTATGGCGCAAATGGAAGTTGAACAGTTTGGCAGCCTTATAAACGGCGGTGATCCAACAGCAGCAACAGACTTTGATGACAGCAATGTTTCTCTGGAGATTTCTGCTGATTTTGCCAAGCCGCTGAAAGATGTCATAGATACTTTCGTGGATTTAATGACCAAGGCCTTGGGAATAATCAAAAACTACATCTGGCAGATTTTTGCTTGCCTGATGGCCATAGACCTTGCCATGTCGGCTATGTATAAAGGCCTGGGCGCATGGGGAGATAATGATGAGCATACCTTTACCAGCTGGTTCTTCTACAAAATCATCACCTATGGCGTATTGATTTTCATGCTGATGAACTGGGGCGATTTTATCGGTAACCTTGCCTTGGAAAGTTTTCCGCAAATTGGAGCCCTGGCAGTAGGGGAATCTTTGGACACAGCAGGTCAGACCGTCTCAGACCCGACCAAGATTGTACAGAAGGGAGTGGAGATAATTGTCCCACTTATCAATGAGGCGTTGAAGGTACATGGATTTCTTGACCTGTTCACAGAAGGGTTCACGTTCCTCATCTGTGCGGTGTTTGGCTGCATTTTCCTTATTCTCTTTATGATTATTGGCATACAGGTGGCCAAGGCATACCTGTTCTTCTATTTCACCATTCTGTTCTCCTTTGTCAATTTCATGTTCGCCGGACTGAAACAGACACGGAAGTGGGCTTCCAACGGAATTAATGGCATTTTCGCTGTTTCCCTAAATCTTATGTTCTTCATCATATTTACGGTGATGCTCCAGTTTACTATGCAGAATCTTGTGGTGGGTGATTTTGTCGAAACAAAAACCACTGTGTCAGAAGTTGGCAGCACGGCAAAAATCATCAGTGAAGATGATTGTATGGCTCGCATCCGGGCTGTGGAATCCTATGGTGGCAACTATCACTGCGACAATGGGCAAGGCTACTATGGAGCCTATCAGATAGATTATGGCCACTATAACAACTGGGATAGATGGTGCAGGGATTATGAAAACAGTAACGGCACACTAATTCATGACGGAGAGAACTACACCCGGTGGAATTCCTATGGAGACAAGGATACAGCCCCGGAGCCCAGTACAGAGTATCCGTGGGCACCACAAAATCAGGATAAAGTAGCGAGGTTCATCATAGAGGGCTACTACAACAAATATGGCTCATGGGAAGCCGCTTGCCGTGCTTGGAACCAAGGTGAAGGAGGTATGGAAAATGCGGCTGCCTATGAATACCAGGCGGCTATTCTAGGCCATCATGGAGCGAACAAAACCAGCCGTGTGGCCAATATGGCGCTGCTCTTCCAGCTCCTTCTGCTGGTACTGCTCTTTATTCTGATAGCTGACCACATGGAAAAACTGATTAACAAGCAGTTTGGCGGTATGGGCTTTAAGCTCACCAACGAACACTAGGAAGGAGGTGAGAACATGAGAAAAGGTAAAATATCATATTGCCTTGGAGTGCTTGGGGCTTGCTTTATAGGCGGCATTGGAGCCTACGGCATAGGCTCCGCTCACGCTGTCCCCGGTGTGGATAAGCCCTTTGACCCGGCCAATTATTACAGCATGACCAGCGTTTCCTATGCGGATAGTGCTCCGTCACCCTTTGCCCTGAAGGATTTGGCAAGGCAGGGAGGCAATGTTTATGACTACGCCAGGCACATGAAAGCCATCCTTGCTACTCAGAATACGGAGAATTGGTTGGCCACAGCCTTGGAGCGGTTTGGCATCAAGGTCAAGAATATGAACCCCTTGGATAACAGCATCTTGACCACCGTGCAAAGAAACATTGCCAGCTTGAACAGCGACACGGAAAGTAGCGGACTGGGAGAAAAGACCTTGGATTTCTGGAAAAGCAAGATTTTCCGTAGCACGGAAGACGGCTATGTGGATGAAAGCACCTATAAGCCGCAGGAACAATATCAGGCTGCCGCTTCAATCTACAAGTATTACGGTGATAATGCCAAAGGCTTTATTGATACAGCAAAGAGCGAACAGGCAAATATCACTGCTATCATGGAAGCCAGCAACAATGCTGAAGGAGAAATGCAAGCAGACCAAGCCAAGGCCGATGCTATGGCCATGTTGGATGCAGAAACTGCAAGGCGGAATACTCTGCTGGGGAATTTAGCCAGCATCAAGGCCGTGGAGGGCAAAATCAAGCAAAATGAGGATTTAGCCTTTCGGCGGCAGGTACAGGATGCGCAGATAAGCATCGAAGACCCTTATCATCGTAACGAGCGGTCAAAAAAGCTCTATGAGAAATCGGAGCCGAAGGGTTTTGTGAGATTCTAAATAAACAAAAGCCTGAATGCGTTTAATCAACGCAATCAGGCTTTTGTTCTAGGGATGTTAGGCACCCTTCATCGCTTATGAAATTCTTGTGACGATATAATTCTTCTTCGGTTACGTTATTAGCATGGTGTTCGATTCGTTTTTTGAAAAGAACTGTATATTGCGTCTGTCTGGAGCTGTAATCAAATTTTTCCATAGGGAAGATGGAGTTCATACAAATTGTGCCTGCCTCGTCTTTTACGAAGAAAGAAAATGTTATTGTTTCACTATCATAGCTTCCCTTGGCTAGGTAATCTGCCGTTATCTTAGTTGCAAAAGATACTTTTCTATTGTCATATGCAAAGAATTTTGTATCATTATTCTCAAGAATAGTTGATAAGTTCTGCAATGCTATCAATCGGGGGACTATTTTTCTGAAATTATCGTCATTCTCTATTTGGCTAACTGTTAGTTGACCTTTTACGATATTAGCTAAAATCTTAGCACTGGTTTTTTGCTGAAATTTGTAGCGTAGCTTCAACTTGTGTAGTCCTGCTAAATGATAGAAATTTTCTGGTTGAAAGGTTATATGCATTGTTGAGGTTTTTCCTTTACGCCCCAAAACAATAAGATATTCTACCTTGATAAGTTGTTCGTAAGCTTTAGCAGCCGCTTGCAAAATGTCTTTGTCCATAGGTTACCTTCTAAATACTAAGCAAGGCGGATGCCATTGAGAAGATGGCATCCGCCTTGTAATTTGCTATTTTTTCTGTCTGCACACGGTTGTGCATATAGTCAGGTTGAGGTTTTTATAGCAAAAACCCTACATATGGCTACTCCGAGTCCCGCATCCTGACACGCTTCTCGGTATCAACACCTTTACTGACACACTCCGTTGCCAGTTCTCTATGTAAATAATACCACGCTTTAATGTGTATTGTCAAAATAATTGTGGAGAGAATTTTGCCAGGATAACTATGTATAATATTACTAACAGAATATTCTTGTAACATATATAAATATATGTTAGTATTTTAGTGGAAAAGCAATAGAGTAAAATATTGCATAGTTTTCCAACCCCAAAGCAGATTTACCATGGATATGAAATTACCTTATATAGGAGGCATATCCATGATAAGCAAAAATGCTCTAATGACTGAAGCAGACCGCTTCATCCTAGACATGCAGTCGAACCAGCAACGCTATATCGACTTCCTGTCTACCATGGGCAAGTACCACAAGTACGGTCTTACTCAGCAAATCAATCTTTTTTTCCACGCCCCGGCGGGTGCCAGCGGTGCAGTGGCTACCAAGGCCATCTGGGAAAAGTTGGGGAGGAAGGTGGCAGATAATGCCAAGCCTATCCCCATCATCACAGGCAGCGAGTATCAGGAACACGTTGAGGAAGTTTTTGATGTCTCGGCCACCGAGGGCTATCAAGGGGAAAAGCTCACATGGGAATATGACGAGCAGAAATGTAAAGCCTATATGGATGAGCATTTTCCCGGCCCCAGTGACCTGTCCATGCCCCAGCGAATCCTTAATTTCGCCAAAAGCTATACTGAGGCTTTGCCCTGGGTAGAGGACAAGGAACTTACAGCCCTTAGTACCGCCTATGTAATCATGGAGCGTCTGGGCTATGATGCCGAAGATGAGATTGGCCTTGAGCTTATGCTTCATGATTGGGAGGATGTCAATGTTGAAAAGACCCTTGCCACGGTAAATGATGCCAGCAAGATGGTTTTAAGTCAGATTGGAGATTATATCAGAAAGGCGGAGAGACAAAATGACAATGGACGAACTGATGGCAACAGAGCAGGAATATCAGGAAATGCTCACCCGTTGGGACATGGAGGACAAGGCGAGGGAAGAGCGGATGAAGGAGCTGGACGAGTTAGACCGGCTGACGGCGAAGGCCAAGGAAATGAGGCAGCAGATGAACCTGATGCCCGGACGGTGGTCGGGGATTTGGGCGAAGTACATGGAGGAAGAGAAACCAGCCCAGTGGATAGAAATTCTCCAGAGCGGGAGAGTGCAGCTGATGCTGGGACAGGTGGACATGGAGTACAACCAGAAGTACGAGCAGATGAAGGCGGAAATGAAGAAGAAACGGGGCCTGAACCACATATTCCAGCAGAGGGACTTCATGGGGTACACGAGGGCAATAATGGCGATGGAGGACGAGATAGTGTCTCTGCTGGCCCAGCAGCTGACGAATCAGGCGTAACAGAAGAACCTTCTACCCATATTACCGTTACCAAGGCATCCCTTCACCCGGTTAGAACACCAAATGGCGGTGTAGCCTGGGTGCCGGAGGACGTAACGGAAAAAGAAGTTACCGTAGATGCTGCCGGAAAAGTCACTGAGGAAAGCGAACCGGCAGCCGTACCTGAAGATAAGCAGGAAAAAGAAGATAAAGCTCCAGCTGATGAAGAGGTTGATATTGGCTATCCCAAACCTACACAGGCCGAAAGGGACATGTCCAGTAAACTTTGGGCTGGGCGTGTACCCAAGGGGAAATACCTGGAATATTCCATTGCGGCGCTTCATGTGGAATTCTATCGCTGGCACCAGATAAAGGAATATGGCGGTGGGATGTATGAGACGGATGGGCAGGCAATGAACCTTGTCCGCAATCACATCATAGCTACGCTATTGAATTTGGAAAAGCAGGGATTGACGCTGCCAGAGACGGAAAACACACCGCTCCCCCCGGAATACCCCGATAACTACATGAAGCTTGGAACCAAGGACTATGAACATCGTTTGAAGTTCTTCACCAAGAGTACGATAGATAATCTGATTCACGAACTTCCCGCTGACTTTCTTGAAGAAGAAAAAGAGACACTTTCGGAAGAAGGGGGATCACTGGATGAACCTGCTCCCATAGAGGAAGAAGAAAAAACGCCTGACCAGGAGAACGAGCAGGAGCCGGAAAAGCTCTTTACTACGGAGGATTTCAGCCATTTAGATTTTACGGCAGATATGTCTACCACTTCCGGTAAGCGCAAGGTCTTTGAGCGCAACATGGCAGCTATTCGCACGGTAAAACGGTTGGAGGACGAAGAACGGGAGGCCACGCCGGAAGAACTGAAAGTACTCAAAAGCTTTTCTGGCTTCGGCGGCCTGCCGGAAGCCTTTGACCGATATAATACCGCTTGGCAGAAGGAATATAACGAGCTGCGGAACAATCTCACAGATTCCGAGTACAGCTCTGCCCGGGCTTCTACGCTCAACGCTCACTTCACGCCCCCGGAGCTTATCAAGGGGATTTATGAAGGGCTGGAAAAACGTGGCTTTACTGGGGGGAATGTCTTGGAGCCGTCCTGTGGCAATGGCAGATTTTTGGAAAATATGCCGGAGGGCATTCGGGAGGCCAGCATTATTCATGGCGTGGAGCTTGACCCCATCACAGCCCGGATTGCAGCTCATATCTATACGGATGCGACCATTTCCAATCAGCCGTTTGAGCGTACTACCTATGCGGATGGTTCTTTTGACCTGGCTATCAGTAATGTGCCCTTCGGGGAATATCGCATAACCAGTGATGTGCGTTACAAGAAGCAGCGCCCTTATATTCATGACTATTTCATCAGCAAGATGGTGGATGAAGTACGCCCCGGCGGCTATGTAGTAGCTATGACCAGCTCCGGCACCATGGATAAGAAGTCATCCAAGGCAAGGGAGGATATTGCTGCCAAGGCCGAACTGGTAGGCGCTATTCGTCTGCCAAACACGGCTTTTAATTCCTCTGGCACCAGCGTTACTTCGGATATTCTCATCTTGAGGAAGCGGGAAACACCTCTTAACATTACCCATGATAAGAACGGGGAAGTTCAGGGAGAAGATGCCAACTTCATGAGCTGGGTATATTCAATGCCGGAAAGTGAATTGGGGTATCAGAACCTCAACCATTATTTCAGCCAGCACCCGGAAAACGTGCTGGGAAGTCTTGCTGTTGTTTCCGGCCCCTACGGGGATACGCTGACTTGTGAGCCGGAAGAGGGCATGGATTTGGGGAAGCAGATTGCCGAAGCCGTAGCAAACTTTGAAGGAAGCTACGAAAAAGCCACTGAACCCCTAGAGCCACCGGTGCAGGAAAACACACAGTCCGGCAGCAGTTTTGGCTATGCCTATGAAAATGGCAAGGTGGTCTACCATAATGTCTATGGGGAGACGCAGGATTTCCAGAGCTTTATCCATCAGCAAATGGTGAGGGATGCCATTATCAGCCAGCAAGGGGATAAGAAGGCCAAAGGGGAAGTGCTGGGAGAGGAAGATTTGACCGAAGGACGGCGCAAGAAAATCAATGCTGTCATGGCCAAAGCCCCGGAACTGGAAAAGAAGGTGCTTTCTCTTATCCATATTCGGGATGCAGTCAAGGATGTCTTCGATGCCCAGACCAATGGTTGCTCCAATGAAGAATTGTCTGCCTTGCAGGACACTTTGAATTCCATCTACGACCAGCATGTGAAGAACTACGGGCATATCTTCAGGGACACGGAGCTCTTGTCTTCTTTCCGGCATGACCCAGCATGTCCCCTAATGGAAGTGCTGGAAAATGTGGATGCAGAAACGGGTGTGTTCTTAGGCAAAGCAGATATTTTCACAGCCCGTACCGTTATGCCATCCTTTACGCCGGAAAAGGCGGAAACGGCCATGGATGCCCTGGCATTTTCCATGCAGGAAAAGGGCAAAGTGGACGTGGGGTATATGGCCAGCCTTATGCCGGAGACGAATGTGACCGACATCCTCAAAGAGTTGACGGATAAAAAGCTCATCTTCCAAGATTATCAGGATGGTGAATACAAGATAGCCGATGAATATCTCTCCGGCAATGTCCGTGCAAAAATCCGCTACCTGCAGGAAGAGCGGAAAAAGCTGCTTCTGGATAAGGAGCTTGCTGTGGCAAATATCACGATGCCCGATTGGCAGCCGGATTTTGCCCCGGAACATGACCTGGAGAAAAGAATCCATGATATTCTGAAGGACACCCAGCAGTATGTGCGCTCTGGCAATGGCCGCATCCGGGAAGGAGATTTGCATCAGGGGACAATCTATGGATTGTATCAGTTAAACGGGAATGAGCGCACATTTTATGAGAACCACGTTGCAGACCGGGAGTTCATGCTCCATATGGCTGGAGCCATGCGGCAAATCAGCTACCACTTTCCCGAGGAATATCGGAATGACCCAGTATTCTTGCTGGATGCCTTTCGATATGGCGTTAAGAGCATTTCCAATCAGGATGAAGCTGGAGCCGATATTCGGGATATGTTGGAGCACATGGAGCCGAAAGCCAATGTGAATTCCTATTTCCAGCCGGATTTCGTGCCTTACTACAAATTCCTGCACGAAAAACTCACCGCTGTTGACTATGCTCATTTAGAAAAGCAGAAGAAGGAAGAATACAAAAAGGAAATTATAGCTGCATGGCCTGCCTATAAGACGGCCTATGACAAGCAGGTGGAAGACATCGTTGCCAGCCGTCAGGACGAGCAGCTTAGTATCTACGAAGATAAGCTCCGGGACATTGAGGCCAATATCGAGGCGCTAGAGGAAGTGAAGCCCACGGACATTCCTTCCGAGGACATCCGGGTGACACTGGGAGCTACATGGCTGCCTATAAATTATGTGAAGGACTTCCTCACAGAGGAGCTTGACCTGTCTTATAGTGAAGCCAGAAAGCTCAAAATTGAGTATTCCAAGGCCTCTGGCAAATGGCATATTGACAATAAGGGAGGCTTCTTCAACACCAAGATAGACCAGATTTACGGCACCAGCGACATCAATGCCCTGAATCTTGCCGAGCTGGCCTTGAACCTCAAGCAGCCCCATGTCTATAAGAATACAGAAGATGGCAAGCGGGTGATAAACCCCGAAGCTACTTCGGCAGCACAGATGAAACAGGAAGACCTGAAGCGGGCTTTTGCTGATTGGATAATGAAGGACGAGAAGAGGGCTGCCAGAGTGACAGCTTTCTACAACGAGAACTTCAATGCGGTCGTTCCTCGGGAGTATAACGGCGAATACCTTCGTTTTCCCGGCATGAACCCGGCGATTGAGCTAAAAGACCATCAGAAAGCGGCCATCGCCCATACACTCTATGGCGGTAATACCCTTTTCGCGCATTCTGTGGGTGCCGGAAAGACCTATGAAATGATAGCTTCGGCCATGGAAGCCAAAAGGTTAGGGCTATCTCAGAAAGCTTTGATGGTGGTGCCCAAACATCTCACCGAGCAGACTGGGGCTGCCTTTATGAAGCTCTACCCCAAGGCCAAAATTCTTGTGGCCCAGCCCAGCGATTTTGAAAAGAAGAACCGTAAGGCCTTTGTGGCCAAGGTTGCCACCCAGAATTGGGATGCTGTCATTATGGGCTATACCCAGTTTGAGCGCATCCCCATCACCCCGGAACGCCGAATTGCCCTGCAGGAGCAGCGTATCGGAGAGTACGAGGATATGCTGGATGAACTTAGAGCCAATGAGGATTCCAGGTATTCCATCAAGCAGGTGGAGCTGATGCTGAAAAAGGCCAAGGAACGTCTGGAAAAAGCCCAGGATGAAGTGGAAAAGAACAAGGATGATATGCCTATCTATTTTGAAGAGCTTGGCATTGATAGGCTCTATGTGGATGAAGCCCATAACTTCAAGAATATCTATGTGGCTACCAAGATGAACAATGTAGCAGGCATAGGCACATCCGATTCCGTTCGAGCAAATGACCTGATGGATAAGTGCCAGTACATCAACGAGAAGACCAATTACAAAGGTCTCGTCTTTGCCACCGGCACCCCGGTTTCCAATTCCATGACGGAACTTTATATCATGCAGAAATACCTCCAGCCGCAAGTGCTGAAGGAAGCCGGTATCAACAGCTTTGACGATTGGGCAGCCACCTTTGGGGAGGCCGTAACTGGCTTTGAATTGAAGCCGGAGGGCAAGGGCTTTATGGAAAAGACCCGTTTCTCCCGGTTCTTCAACCTGCCGGAGCTGATGGCCATAGTCAAAATGACTGCTGACATCAAGACCGCTGATATGCTTGACCTGGATGTGCCTGACTGTGAAATGGTTGTTGACCAGATAGAGCCAACAGAAACCCAGTCTGACCTCGTAAATCATTTGGCTGTCCGGGCTGAATCCATCCGGGAAGGCGGCGTTGACCCCAGCGAAGACAATATGCTGAAAATCACCAATGAAGGCCGTATGCTGGCCTTGGATGAGCGCATTATCGACCCCACGCTGCCGGATAATCCGGGTAGCAAGGTCAATAAGTGCATCAAGAATGTCCTCGAAATCTACAAAGCCACCGAGGACAAAAAATCCACCCAGCTGATTTTCTGCGACAAGTCGGTGCCCAATAAGAAGGAGCCGAACAAGTTCAATGTCTATGATGATATTCGCAGGAAACTGGTGGAGGCAGGTGTGCCAAGGGAAGAAATCGCCTTCGTGCAGGAGGCCAAGGATGATGAAGCCAAGGAACAGCTCTTTGCCAAGGTAAGAGCCGGGAAGGTGCGTGTACTCTTAGGCGGCACGGATAATCTCGGCGTGGGCACCAATGTCCAGGACAAGCTTATTGCCACCCATGACCTTGATGTGCCTTGGCGGCCAGCTGACCTAGAGCAGCGCATGGGGCGTATCGTTCGCCGGGGCAATGAGAACAAGAATGTAAAGGTCTTCCGCTATGTTACCAAAGGAACCTTCGATGCCTACATGTGGCAGCTCATTGAGAATAAGCAGCGCTTTATCTCACAGATTATGTCCTCCAAGATTCCCACAAGGGAGGCCGAGGACTGTGATGAAGTGGTTTTGAGTGCTGCTGAAATCAAAGCGCTGGCGGCAGGTGATCCCCTGATTAAGGAAAAAATGGACGTGGATAACGCCTATAACCGCTTGAAGATGGACAAGGGGAGCTACCTGAAAAACAGGGAAATTATGTCCAAACAGGTAAAAGTAGACCTGCCGAACCGCATTGCCCAGAGTGAAAGCCATTTGGAGGCCCAGCTCAAGAATAAGGAAACGTGGCAGAATAACACCCATAAGACCACGAGGCTGGATGGAGAGGCACAGGAAGCCTTTGCCATGACTATAAACGGCGTGAAGTATCTGGATGAGAAAAAGGCTGTGGAGGCATTGGAAAAAGCACTTGACCCCATGGCTACCAAGAAATTTACCGGGGAATACAAGGGCTTCAAGCTCTCAACCCAATTTGACTGGATGAATAACTGCCCTTACATTCAGGCCGTAAACGCCACCGACTTCCGTATCGATATCTACGGCAGCAAGAAGCGTATTATGACGGCTATCAAGGGGATTGACAAGCAGATTGATAAACAAATCACGGAGGAAAAAGAAAATCTGGCAACCTTGAAGCATAACCTCGAAGTGGCCAAGAAGACCATGGAAGCCCCCTATCCAAGGGAAGATGAGTTTCAAAAATTGAAGGCGCGTTCAGAGGAAATCGACATGATACTGGCTGCTAAGGAAAAAGGCCTCACGAGCGCGAAGGAAATCGAAGGGGATGTGCGCCGGAGCCGCATTCTGAAGCTGGTGGATAAGGATGGCCATATGGACTTCACCAAGCTGGAAGGAAAAAACGATATAGAAAGGACTTACCTTTTCCGGGCAGCCGAAGCCCTGACCAAAAACGACAATGCCTATTCCCCTGATAATGCCATGAGCACAGACAAGGGCATAGCCGATTGCATGATTGCCAAGGGTTACGACCTCGAAAATATCTATAAGACCATTGAGGAGTTGTCTCCTAGCATGATAAAAGCCGTTGATGTGAAACGGCTGGTGGGAGAGAAGACAGAAACTGCCCAGTTGGCAATGGCTAGATAAGAAAGTATAGACCAATAAAATACATGAAAATATCTATATGTATTTTATTGGTCTATTGTGCTATAATGAGCATGGGGGTGATATATATGCCGCAGACAAGACAGGTTATCTGGCATAGACAGGAGCTACTTCGTCATATGACAACTTACAAATTCAAACAGATGGTAGCAAGCGGAGAATTGCAACGCATAAGAAAAGGTATCTACAGCTATCGTGACAGCGAGGAACCTGATAATGACATGGTACTGGCACAGCAATTCTTTCCTAATGCTATAATAAGCGTCTTCACGGCGGCAAATTTCCATAATCTCACCACAGTTATTCCGCGAACAGTTCAGATGACGCTGCCAAGTAGCGGGACGAGAAAACTATCAATGCCGGATTATCCCAGCATTGAAATATTCTTTTCTAGCGAAAAAAGCATTTCACTGGGAATGGAGCAGGTTGAAGTGGATGCTCATACAGTGAATATCTACAATCGAGAACGTACTGTATGTGATATGTTCCGATACCTGAACAAAACTGGAATAGATACCGCAATAGAAGTATTTAAGAATTACATGGGAGATATACGAAATAGAGATATAAATCTTCTGTTGGATTATGCGAAACAACTTAGGGTATATAAATATATCAGCCAATATGTGGAGGTTACGATTGGATGAATGATGTTAGCGTTAAAGAGCGGTTAAAAAATAAACGTAAAGAAACAGGAAAAAACTTTGATGAATTGCTGGTTTTATACGGAATCGAGCGGTTGCTTTATCGTATTTCCGTATCAGAACACAGCGACCAATTCATTTTGAAAGGTGGGGCGTTACTCTACACACTGTTGGACAATGATGCCAGAATGACACGTGATATTGATGTACTGGCCAGAAAACTACAGAATTCAAGGGAAAATATAAAGTCGGTAATGGAATCTATCTGCTCAATAAGTTCAGATGACACACTAACATTTGATAAGGATTCTATTTGTGTAGAGGATATAGCGGAAGATGCAGAGTATCATGGAGTTCGTTTTGTTATCACAGCTTACCTGGGCAAAGCGAAAATTCATCTGCAAATGGACATAGGATTTTCTGATGCAGTTTATCCGGAGCCAAAGAAAATAGAGTTTCCCTCGCTCTTAAAGATGGACAAACCTTATATGTATGCCTATCCAATAGAGGCCGTTATAGCAGAGAAGTATGAGGCAATGACATCGTTGGGAGACAAAAATAGCAGGTTCAAGGATTTCTACGACATTGTGATGCTTAGTAGAAACTATGACTTTGATGGCAGAGTTTTACAGGAGGCTATGACAAGTACATTCACAGGAAGAAATACGCAATTTTCTCATCATATCTATACAAACGATTTTGCAGCAAATAAGGAGCGTTTGTGGCAGGGCTTTAAGAATCGTATTAACAGTAGATTGGAGCTAACTTTTGAAGAAACACTTCGAGAAATAAAAAAATTTATTATGCCAGTACAATTGGCAATCGAGAAGGGGGAACATTTTTCTGATTTTTGGACGCGGAAAGGTTGGATTACAGCTGAAAAATATAATTCGAATGTAGATAATTCAACTATAGACTTAGAACTGCTTTACAAAGCTATAGAAAGTATGCCAGATAAAGACCAAGAGATGCTTGACCTTAACCACTTGATAAAAATAGAAAATCGAGAAATGGCAGTGAGTAAAATGGTAAACTTTCTGGTTAAATCAGGCAAAACTAATGAAGAAATAACCCATTTACTGTCACAGATAAAGAAGATGGCCATAGATAAATTAAGTCAGCCCCAATATGAGTACTTTAGGGACGATAGGTCACATAAAAAGTAAGGGTATCTACCAGTGTTATCTATCAATTAGTTGCTAATACAGTTTCGACCACTAAGATACATGTAAATATATTTATGTATCTTAGTGGTCGTTTTATATTTTGGGTTTACAATGATACACTTGGCGTATTTGCAACAAAAGTCCTTTTGTGGTAGAATTTTTCAGGGATTATAAACAACTATGAATTTTTAGGGGAGGAATTCTATTTGGCTACGACTAAGAAAACGACAACGGTAAAGAAGACTGCAACTGCTGCCGCAAAAAAGGCAGTAAAGACGGTTGCTGCCAAGGTTGCCGATGCGGCAGTGACTACTGCTGTTACAAAGGCTAAGGCCACTACTAAGAAAGTTGCTGGGAAGAAACAGCATGTATTTATCTTCTTCAACTGCAATGACAATAAGGATGCGCATTCCATGAATGCCCGTTACAACAATGAGGTTTTCGCAGATACGACTTCCGGCAGAAAAGCATTGTTGGCAAAGGTTGAAGCAGAAGTAGTTGCTGGTCGCGTAAATATTGCGGACAAAGATGCAGTGGAGCATGATATTCTCAAGGGTGACCCCACTGAAGCCAGCAGCAAGATTCAGTATGGCGATATTGAACGCATGATATTCATGGCATAAATCAAAGTGGCTCTCTGTAAAAGAGGGCCACTTTGATAATACGAACCTTCCAAGAAGCTGTCTTTGACGGCTTCTTTTTTTGCGTTGAGTAAAATATTGTATAGTTTTTCAGCCCCTAATCAGATTTACAATTACCCCATAGGAGGCGATTGTAAATGCTATATGTTGCAAGGGACGGTGCCGGGGACATTACGGCTATCTGTAATAACCCGACCACCGCCGAAAATCTACGGGCACTCATTGACGATAGTATCGAGGAAGTGCCAACTGCCGGAGCAGCAGAGGATTATGTTTTTACCATTAACGGCAAGGCTGGTTCCCAGCATATTGCCACCAACGAAGCGGAGGTAGTGGATTTCATCACTTCCACACCGGGCATCGAGTTCAAGAAAGACAGTCAGTTTTACGGCCTGCCGCAGGATGAAGCCATGGCGGCTATTCAGATTTGGCTGGATGATGGCCACATGGCCAACGAACTAACCGAAGAGTTAAACGGTGCCTTAGTAAGTGAGTATAGGATAAACACCATATATTCCAATGCTGCCCCCATGCTGGAAGGGCGAGACATTGACACTGCATTTAAAGAAATGTATGGCCAAGATTACCATGAGACAGCAGAAAAGGAGAAACCCATTATGAATCAGTACATGAATGAAGAACCAGAGATGGATGAAGCAAACATCGCCAGCATGATTGCTTCTATGGAAGGTTATATGGAAGATGTCAAGGAAGCGGCCCCGGCAGAGGCTTATGAACAAGTTGCTGCACCGGCAGAGGAACTTAAACAGCACATTGAAGATTGCCGAACTGCAGAAGAATGCTTTGGGCCTGAGCCTGCAATCTGGGAGGGGTATCAGCCCAAGCATGAGGAAGTATGCGACAGCTTAGATAATCTTTCCAAAACCTACCAGTCTGAAAACACCTCTACGGAAGCCAAGGCCGTAGCCTTAGACCACAGCACAGCTGCCTTGAAAAATGCCAATAATTACCTTGTGGAGCAGCTTACTGCGGTGGAGCGGCGTAATCAGGACATGCTGCGAGAAATGCAGGAACTCCGGCAGGAGCTGGCAGATATGCGTGCTTCCGTACAAGGGTACTCACCGGAGAAATTTGCCCAGAGCATGGCGGTGGCCATCAAATTCTTGGAGGAAGCCAATGGTATCTATAAACATGCCCAGCAGCCCGGACGGAACTATGGAAAACTCTACAAGCATACACGGCGTACCGTTCACAAAGTATACCGAGATGTGATTGATACTCCAAAGCGCATCAGAAATGCGGTCAAAGACAAGGCATATAGCGTAGTAGACAGCGGCATCCGCAAGATTGCCCGTGTCTTTGACAAAGGCCTCCAGAGCTTGCAGGAGAAAAAAGATAAGCTCATGGAAAAATCAGCAGCCATCAATGAAAAGAGAGATGCCATTTATGGCAGAAAAGCAGCCCCAATTCAGCCGGAAACGCCTGCAGAAGAAAAAGCAGACAACCACATGCTTAACCTGAACAGCCTTCTAAAGGATGAAAACCGGGATAAAGCCGTAAGCCAGCTGGTAGATTTTCTGGTAAAGGCAGGGAAAAAGCAAGATGGTATTACCAACCTGCTTTCCGAAGTCAAAGTCAAAGCTATGGCTGAAATGCAGAAACCGGAATACAAAGCCGTTCAGGCAGAGGCATCTACTACAAGATAAGCGAAGGGAGAACGTACCATGAATGAAACAAACTGCACCATGACCGAGGAAGAAATCAAGGCACAGGGCGTAATGGAGGCAGAGGATGCTGAAGAAACCATCACGGATGAAAACTTTGCCGAAGCTGCCGAGAAGAATGTTTGGGACGGCGAAAAATGGGTGACAGAGGAACAGTATAACCGGGATATTATGGCAGCTTTTGAAGCACAGAAAGGAGGCAAGTAAATCATGGCAGATATGAAAAAAGACTATTATCAGGAAGTCACCAATGAAATCATCAAGGCTATTGAAGAGGGAACTACACCTTGGCAGCAGGGCTGGGACAGCAAAGTGGGAGCGGCTATCGCCGCCGTTCCCATCAACGGCAAGACCGGCAGACCCTACTACAAGGATAATCTCATTCGCCTTTCCATCGTAATGCGCCGTCACGGCAATAGCAAAGACCCACGGTTCTTTACCTTCAAACAGGCCAAGGATATGGGGTACTCTATCAAGAAGGGAGCCAAGTCCACCCTTATCCGCATGGGTTTTTATGCCGAGAAAGACCTTGAAGGAAATGAGCTACCAGAGGATGAAAAGCATTGGACAAATAGATACTACCGTGTTTTCCACGCCACAGACTGCTGCCAAGGCATGACCTACGTTAAGGACGAGAATGGCAAACAAGTCTATGCCCCAGCCTATGACAGTGCAGGTAAACCGGTCTTAGTAGAGAGCAAGGGCAAAGACGGAAAGACTGTTATGGTTCCTAAGATGGAGCCGGTGATTAAGTATGAACCTATTCCGGAGTATGTGCCCAAGGCAGAAGGTTACACCCATGATGACCAGATTGAGCTTGCCGAAGCCATGCTGAAAAGGTCGGGAGCCAAAATCTTCAATGACCAAGCCAACCAATCCTACTACCGTCCCAGTGCAGATGAAATCCACCTGCCAGCTCCAGAAGCTTTCCCGGAAATTGCAGATTACTATGCCACGGCCTTGCATGAACTTGGTCATTGGACAGGGCATAGCAGTCGCTTAAATCGCTTTGGCATGGGGAGCGTGGACTTTGGCTCTCCCACCTATGCCAAAGAAGAACTCCGGGCAGAACTGGCCTCCACCTTCTTGTCAGCAGACCTTGGCATTCCCATGAATACCCAGAACCACGCCGCCTACATTGGCAGCTGGCTGAAAGCCTTGAAGGAAGATAAGACCGAAATCTTCAAAGCTGCCAACGATGCCTCCAAGATAGCCAAATACCTTGAGAACTATGTACGGGATTTGATGAAGGAAAAGCTTCAGTCAAAAAGCGCAGAGGAAGTCACGGAGAAAGGTGCAGCCGTGGAACCAGCCAAGTCTCAGGCTCCCAAAGAAAAGACTGCCACCAATCCCAGTAAGCCTGAAGAAAAGGCTGTCACGGCAGAAGCGCAAACCAAAGGAACCACCGAGGAAGTCAGCAAACCTGCCACTAAGCTCTATGTGGCCATCCATCAGCTAGGAGAAGGCCATGATTGGCACTTTGACAGCTGGGAAGAAGCCAGCAAGACCCATAATGCCAAGAATCCCTTGAACTTCAAGGCCTACGAACAGAAATGGCAGGAAGCCTATGAAGCCAAGGGAGAGAATATATCGTCCATTCTCGAACACATTTACACCGAGCACAACGCAGACAACAGACCGTCCGGACAGGTGATGTCTTCCCTGTCTATGAGTGATGTAGTACAGGTCAATGAGCGTTACTTTTATGTAGACAGCGTAGGTTTTCAGGAACTTAACGTCAAGCCTTTCAAGGATATGGAGCTTATGACCCCGGTTTCCAATGAAAAAATCGAAAAGACCATTGCTGCAGACCGAGAGGCCATAGGCGCAGACAAGCACGATGCTTACCAAAAGAGCTTCAACGAGGCTTATTTTGCCGGTTCCCCGGTAAATTTCTCGAATTCCGGTACGGTGGAGGACGATTATAACAATTTTATCTTCAATAATGCCCAGAAATACAGTCTTTCCAGCCTCCGCTCTGCGGATCAGGCTGGATGGGAAAAAGCAGACGAGGCTTTTTTAGAAGAAGTTGCCCATAAGAGCTGCGAGAAAAACGGATATGTAGATAAGACCGACATTGACCGGGCCACCATAACCCTCTTCAAGTTAAGCCCCAGAATGGCTGTGCTGGAAGGGGACAAACAGGAATATACCAAAAAGCTCAAAGATAACGTTCTGGCATCCGAATTCTGTAAGGAACATACGACCACCAAGACAGCGGCAGCGGTCAGATAATAGGTATCGCCAATGAGAACCATAGTTACAGATGTAGACGTAGAACGCTCCTGCGGTGGTCAGTATTTCACCATTTACATCAAACAGGGTAAGCTGGCCGGTAATATGCTATTGCTGCAGGAAGCCATAGCAGACAAAGGGAAAAAAATCAATGAAGCCGCACAGGATTATATAGACAAGCATGAAGAAGATATACCCATACTGGCGGAACTTCTGGATATCAAAGCCGTTGGAACTGTTACACGATATCTGGTCGATAGGTCGCTGGCAAGTAAGTCAGGCATGGTATTCGTTGAAAATGACAGCGAAGAAATAGAAATCCTTGTGGCTGAATTACATGAGACAGACAGTAGTATTTGCACCTTTGATGATGTATTGACCAGCCTAGAAGCGGATTGCCATAATATTCCTGCCTTACGTGACAGTGTAGAATACCACAGGCCTGATGAATACAGCCCCGATGGAGAGCCGCTAATTCATTGCTATACAAGTATTTCTGGATTATTTATCAATAAAATAGTTTAATGCTTAATATAAAATTTAGCTAAGATGAAGTCGTCCACAGGACGACTTTTTTTCATATATAAGTAAACTAAGCAGGAGAACGAAATAATATGGAAAATTAAATAATGATAAGGTTAGCACTATTTACCAAGATAGAAATATGAGTAAAGAATAAGAAAATTTTTTCGCAATGGATGGAAGAGGGTGCGAGGATGAAGCAGGGCCGTTTTGATGAACGTCTGGATGAGATTATGGTCCGGGCGGCTATGCGCCTGCAGGAAAGGATGCGGCTGGCCTATTTCCGGGGAAATCTGACCGGCTATCTGGAGCGGATCGGGCTGGCTGGTGAGATTGATCCGGAGCGGCAATCATCATGGCGGCAAAGATTCGGCAGGCGCGCAGCAAGGGATATTTGAAGGAATGGATGAAAACGTTGAATATGCAGGAGCTTTTAGTCAGACATCCAGACTCTCCGCGCGGCAGCAGTGCCGCGGTGAAATCAAAAAAGCAGCCATCCTGCCCGCTGAAGATGGTAAAAGGAAAACATGCTTCTAAAACGAGCAGTACCACAGAACGAAAGACATCCAAGCCACAATTTACCCTGATCCAATGAAGAAAGCAAGGGAAGTTGTGTATTGACAATCAGGGGGGGTTATTTTATTATTGAGTTGAACATGTTAAAGGAGGCGGCAGGATGCGGAAGAAAACGGAGCTGTCCGAAGATCATCTTAAAGATGTGAGGCGGCGCGTACTCAACAGTACGAAAACATTGCTGGTTCAGTATGGTTACAAGCGCACTACGATTCGTATGATCGTAGAGAAATCCGGTGTCCTTATCGGCAGTATTTATTATATTTTTAAGAATAAAGAGGATATTTTCCAGTCGTTAATTTTGGAAATGGTACAGCATGGCATTGCCAAGATTGAGGAACGCTGTCCGGATGAAACGCCGGCCTTCCGTTTGGCGGCGATTTGTGAGCTGGAACTGAAAGAAATGGAAGCGGCGCCCATTATCCGGGATGTTTACAAAGAAGGATATGATTCCAATATCGTTTTTGAGCATATGGTCAGTCAGTTTGTTCTGCTGGCTCACCATATTTTTGATGGGACTGAGCTGGAGGCAACGGAAGCGGAATATTATGAACGGATGCTCCTGATAAAAGGAGCCATGCGGGCCTGTATTGCCGAGCTTTATTTTGAGCAGACGCATGACCATGTCAGAAGCCGGGCCGAGCTGATGGCACTGGCACTGAATTTGTTTCATGTGCCGTCTCTGGCTGTTCATCAGATTATCGCACGCATTGAGGAAAAAGAGGAATTGTGGCTGGCTATCGCCAATGATCTGGCGATGCGCCCTATCGGCGAGTAAAGGCTCTGCCGAAATCGGCAGACATTCTTTTTATTCTTTATTTGAACATATTTAATTAATGGAGGAATGGATTGATGAAACGGATTTTTGCTGTGGCTATCGTTTTATGGCTTATCGTTCTGAATTTTGGCTGTGGCAGGCAAAATTCAGAACGACGTGTGGAATGGGGACGTGCGGATGCAAAGGAGATCGATGTGAATTCGAAAATTGCCGGGCGTGTTGTAGAGCTTTTCGTAAAAGAAGGCGATGAGGTAAAAGCCGGACAGGTGATCGCCCGGATCGACAAAAGGGATCTTGAGACGAAGAAAAGACAGTGCGAAGCCAATATCGAGGCGATTCGATCACAGCAACGCCAGTCTGCTGCTGTGACGGTCATGCAGTCTGGAACGGCACAGTCGGCGTTGGCTGCGGCCCGGTCGGCACAAGACAGAGCAGGTGCCGATTTATCTCAGGCAGAGGCCGATTATCAGCGTTATGCCGAGCTGGTTGCCAGTGGCGCGGTATCCCGGCAGACGTATGAGCAATTCCGGACGAAATATGAGGTGGCGCAGGCTGCTTATCAGCAGGCCGTCGCATCTGTGCGGCAGGCACAGGCTGGTCTTGGGCAGACGGCAGCGGATGAGGCGAATGAAGCAGTCATGGCGGGCAAATTACAACAGGCGCAGGCCGCTCTGCAGGAGGTAGAGGTTTCCCTCGATGAGACAGAAATTCGTGCTCCATTCGATGGAGTTGTTACGGAAAAATATGTGGAAGAGGGGTCGATGATTTCTACTGGCACACCACTCATTGCCGTCCAGGATACATCGGATAACTGGGTGGACCTTAAGGTACCGGAAACGCAGCTGTCCGATTATTTTGTCGGTCAGGATGTTAGCTTGATTGCTCGTGACGGAAAGACAAAAGTGGCGGGAACCATTACCGACATAAGCAAGAAAGCGGAATTTGCTACACAGCGTGCAACCAGCGAACGGGGTGATGCGTCGGATATCATAAGCTTTAATGTGAAGATACAGGTCAATGATCCGGCCCTGCGCCCCGGAATGAGATTCCGTCTGGCGGGGGGTGAGAAATGATGGGTGGAACATTCCAGGAGGTGTTTCTGGACTCTTTCCGCAGTTTGTTCAGCGGGCGGGTGCCGCTCGCTGCGCTGCTTATCGGCGCGCCTTTAGGTTTTACGCTACTGTTCGGTACGATTTATAAAGAAAATGTAGTCAATTACATTCCTTTGGCTGTTTATGATGAAGATCAGAGCAGTTTGAGCCGTCAGTTTATCCAGTCTTACCGTGATTCTGACCGCTTTACCGTGACGGATTATGTAAGCACCGAGGAGGAGATGAGACAGACCTTGCTGGAGGGGCGGGCTTTGGCCGTGCTGGAGATACCGAGGGATTTCTCCCGGGATATTCATCTGGGACGCGGCTCCGATGCTATGCTTATGGTGAATTCTGCCAACAACATGTTTGGCAACGCCGCTTTGAGCGCATCACAGGAAATTGCGCGGAGTTTTTCTCTGGCGGTTTCTGCCAATTTGTTGGAAGCAGGCGGCCTGCTGCCGGCAGCTGCCTGGAACAATGCTTATCCTGTCCGATTAGGAGTTCGTATTACCGGGAATCCGGCGAATGGCTATACTTCGTTTATGCTGTCCGGCCTGATGCTTAACGGTCTGCAGATCGGCGTCATGGTCACTCTGGCACCGTTGCTCATCACGGAGCTTCTGAGACGGCGCTATGGGAAAAAATATCTTTCCTGGCTTCTGATTATGGCCGGGACGCTCCCTTATTGGCTGACCGCCATGGCGGGATACCTGCTGTCTCTTTTCGTCGTTATCGGACTTTTTGCGGTGCCAATGCGTGGGAGCTGGCTGGATGCCATGATTCTTGGCGGATCCTTTCTATTTTTTGTCTGTGGTGTCTTACTGCTTTTTTCTGCCTGCGTGCCTTCCCGGGAACTTTCCCTTCAGGCGCCAATGGTTTACATTATGCCGGGGCTCCTTTACAGTGGGCTTTCCTGGCCTGTCTTTGATATGAATAGCGTGGCGGCTGCTTTTGGCAGAATGCTGCCGATGACGTATGCCGGTGATGCGTTGCGCGATATTATGCTTTCCGGTTATGCACCGGAACTGGCTGGCAATATTATCATAATGACCGGCGGCGGTTTGCTTTGCGCTTTGCTGGCCGGAATGGTGTTCCATTGGCGTCGTCTGCGCAGCTGGAGAAAGGAAGGGGCAGAAACGTGAAACAGCTGATCTCGTTGTTTTGTTTGGAGATTCAGGAAATCCGTGGCGACCTTCGGCGTCTGACTTTCTTGTTTGGCGCGGCGCTGGCTTACCTTATTGTTTTTGGCATGCTCTATTTGCCCAATATCGTGACAGCGGTTCCCTGTGTCATTCTGGATGAGGATAATTCTTCGCTAAGCCGTCATCTGGTTCAAGATTTTGAGGCGAGTGACAGTTATCGGATTGTTGCCTATGTCAATACGCAGGAAGAGATGCGGCAAACCCTGCATGAAAAAACAGCGATTGCTGCGATCGATATTCCGCACGATTTTGCGAAAAAAGCGGGAACCGGAGGGTATGCAACCGTATTATATCTGGTCAATGGTTCAAACATTATTCTGACCAATATCACCAGCTCTGCTGCGCAGGATATTCTGACGGATTTTTCCAATCATCTGGCAGTCCACCAGACTGCTTTACGCTATGGAATGAGTGAGGAAACGGCATTGAGCTATATTGCCCCGGTTGCCGTACATCTGCGTGTTCTGTACAATGCGACGCAGGGATATATGCTTTTTTTCCTTCTTGGTCTGGCTATGGTCGCTTATCAGCAGGGCGTCCTTTTTGCAGTTGGGGCTTCCTCGCTATACGAAGCGGAGCATCCTGAAAACATGCAGGATGCTCCGGTATGGGCAATGATTCTGAGTAAAACAGTGATCTACTGGCTGCTGGGAATGGTTTCGTATGCGTTGGTAGCTGTTTTTGTCACACAGGGGCTTGGCATTGTTTTGCATGCATCGCCGGGAAGACTGGCTTTACTGGCAGGTGTTTTCTTGTTGGCGGTCATTGGCTTTTGCATCTTCTTTTCCGCATTCTTTTCCGCAGAACTGTCCTTTGTTCGTGCGGCCATTCTATATCCGGTTCCGGCGTTTATTCTTTCCGGATATACCTGGCCTGCTGAATCCATGGGAAAAGGCATGCAGCTGCTGTCACAATGTTTTCCGCTTACCCATTTTTCCAATACGGTGAGGGAGCTTTTTCTGATAGGAAGTTCCCCTCATTATGGAGAATGTGTCGGGAAACTTCTTCTGCTGGCACTGCTGTTTTTTGTTGCCGGTGGAGTACTGTACCAGCGGCGGCTGCGAATTTCACGGCAGAGAATGAAACCATGAGAACGCTCACTCTTCAAGAAGCGTTGCAATGACCCGGGTTTTCCCTTTGTCGGTTTTATTCGGAAAGAGCGAAGCATAGCAAAGTCCACCTCGCCGAACGGTGCGTAGATAGCACCGCTGAATGTATGAGATTGGCCAGATGGATCGCTGTTAATGAATTTTATACTGCTTTTGGCCAGATGAGAAATTTTTGCCTTTTTGGTCTTATAGACCGGGTCGGCACGATTTCCGTCTTTTCCATCGGAATTATAGGTTTCGGCATCGGTGGTGGAATATTCCGTATCGGTTGGAGAATAGATCAGGACAAGATTGTTGTTCGTATAATCATTGGACACATCAAAAACAATAGAGTCTCCTCCGTCCACGATAACATAGGTTAAATGACTGAGGGGACGGGTGAGCTTGAATTTATTACTATAGTAGCGAAGTTCTACGATCTGTCCGTCCCATTGGGAGAGATCGATTTCCGGATCGAACTGGGATACCTGTCTGGGAATCTGCCCATGATTGGTCTTGCTTAGGTTTCCATCAAGAGATTGATCTGGGATATAGATGCTTCGGCGGGCGCGAAGGCGGTTGATATGATCCTGCATGTTTTGATCAAACAGGTAGGCTTGTTCGTCCGGAACAAGCCGCATGTGTTTGTACGTGTTGCTGGCGGCATCAGCGGCATTTTGAAGCCGGGATTTTTCAAGATACAGGCTCCCGCAGTCAACAGCCACACTGGTCAGGCCAAGCAGGAGTGGCAGAGTGAGAGCAGTCAGGAGAAGCATTGCGCCTTGTTGATTTTTAATGATGAGAAATAAAATGGAAAATAGCAAATATAGATGTCCACATTGCGGAAGTGATAACACGCGCTCTTTTTCAATCATATATAGTGAAGGTCATGGAACCGGAGTAGAAATACACAGAGAAATTGTGGGACATAACGTCCAATCAAAAGTTACCACATACGCTGATGGTCACAAAGAATCAAAAGTCGTCGGAAGTACTCCCGTTTATGGGAATGTTTCACATACAAATTCATATACATCTGATTTAGCACAATCTGTAGCCCCACCATCCCCTCCAACAATAACGCCAGATAAAGTGAGTGGTGCCGGTTCAGAAACCATAGGCGAATTAATAGGGGGAATAGGCTGCCTCGCTCCTATTATTGCTTTTCTTGTATGGCTAATAGTATCATTTGCAAACACATTTGGTTTTATCAACGTAGCAGATTTTTGGGATACAAGCTGGCATGGTGCATTTGAATTTATGAAAATAGTGGCCGAAGCTGTATCTGTTCTTATCGTTTTACATTGTATATATGATTATAAGAACAAAAAAATACATGCTGAAGAACAACGAGAAAACGCTAGGCAGAATATGGAAAAATATAGAAAAGCTAAAGCGGCTTGGCATCATTCATACCGGTGTTTACGGTGTGGTCACTCCTTTTTAGTAGATGAGTAAAGGTACATGACTGTAAGTCTTCATATATTTTGTGGTCAGGTTAAGATTAAGTTATCTAAAAATCGACCTCACAGAATTGCCTATAAGACACGATACCGCACTCAAGCATATAAAGTATCGCAAAATCAAATATCGGCGCTCAGAAGGGCTATAAATCGCTATGGCCCTTTTTTCGTTAAAAATCCAGCCGTAAAGGTGTACATTTACAATCTAATTGTCATCGCGTTCGTAAATTTTCGATTTTTGAATTTACTGGACGTTCAAAAATATATTAGCCTTTACGGAAAAACGACCTCACAGAATTGCTTATAAGCCCCATCTGGAAGATTTTGCATATAAAGTATAGCGTGTACATCTAAAAACGCTTACAGGCAATTATAGGGGCTATGATTTGAATTTTACTATTTCAGACTGATAAATAAGCATAAATCGGTATTTTATGTCCGTTTTGTCAGTCTGAAAATTTCCCCACAATTTAGTGTTGCTAATGCCGATTATCCACAGTAAAATGTTAATAAAGAATTTTTTCATCAGTCCTACCTCGAATATCATAATTATCTGATAACTAAGAAGGAGGCCAGCCATGCCTGACAACAATTTGATAGTAACAACTAATCAACTGTCCTCGACTTTGGATGTTCAGCAGATTACCCCAGACTATTTTTTAGCCCATTATGCCGAATTCATTCCCCGTGTCATCGCCAAAGGGAATCCATCCTCGGATACCATGCGGCACTACTGCAATCAGATTGACTTCTTCATCCGTTGGTGCATTGCCCATGAAAGGCATCCGCTTGCTTTGAACGAATATCAAATTATGATGTATCGGGAGTTCCTGCTGAACCGGCAGTATAAGCCCGACAGCATCCAAGTCATGTTGGCCTCCATTCGTGCCTTTTACACGGCAGCGAAGAAAATTGACCTGATAAAGGTCAACCCAGCTGCCGATGTAGAAGCTCCGTCCATCGGCAACAGCACTGACGCCCTGCTGCACTTCTACTCACCGCAGCAGATGAATGAAGTTGTCCGTGTCTTCGATGCAGATGCGGATGCATTCACCAGAACCAGAAACAAGCTCATCCTTTATCTGATGGGCGTCGAGGGTCTGCGAAACATCGAGGTTCATCGGGCTTGCGTGGAGGACATCAACTGGGAAGCCAGTGCCATTATGGTACGAGGTAAGGGAACCAAGGGCCGGATGGAGCCTATCTACCCCTGCGAGGAAACCTTCGAGCTTATCGAGGAATACCTGAAGGCTATCCCCACCAACCACAAGGTAAAAAAGGACGGCGTTCTCACGCCGTTGATTCTGTCTTCTTCTAATAGGAACTTTTTGGGCCGTATCTCCCGGAATGGCATCCGGGCCATTATGAATAAAGCTCTGGAGGCCTGCAACCTGAAACACCCAGGCTACTCCTGCCACGTGTTCAGGCACAGCTGCGGCACCAATCTGTACCAGGAAACCAAGGACCTGCGACTTGTCCAGGACATTCTTCGGCACCGTGACCCAAAGGTTACGGCCAGGTATGCCCATGTGGCTGACAAGCTATCAAAGAGGTACACATCAAAGCTGGTTCCGCATGACTAAAGATAAAAGCTGGCTACCATTGGCCAGCTTTTATCTTTACGTAGTCCAAGAAAGAAACTACGATTGCCCCTTTCTCCTCGTGGCAATCACATGTAATAGTCTTCCAGCTCCCCTTTTTCGTAGCAATACTGCAGATATGAAGGCTTTCAACTAGAAAACTTTAGGTATTTCTAGTTGATTATGTACCTAATCTTTTCTATCTAGGTGTTTCAAACCCTTGGTTTTGCTAAATTTTCCTTTACCTTTACCTAGACGGTGGTTGAAAAAAAATTATGAGGAAAAACTTGCTCCTGTCATCGTATTAAACCGAGCTTAAGATAAACGCTCCTTTGCCACTCACTTGATACTTCCCTGTTTTTGCCGGTAAAAAGGCCGTTTCGCCTTGCAGCAGTTTTGTTTTCCCACCTTCAGCGACAATTTCCATTTCACCGCGAATCACAGTCAACGCCTGAAAGGATTCCTCGCCGCATCGCAGGGGGCAGCATCCATTCAGTTCAAAATGATATGCTGTGAAATATTCACAGGAGGCCAGCAGACTTGCTTTTGCATCCGCAAAGATATTTAATGCAGCCAGCGGCTTTGTGTCTCTGGTGGGAGGAGCCAGCTTCGTAACCTCCTTGGCTTTCTCTACATGCAGTTCCCGTGGCTTTCCATCCTTGCCTACTCTTCCATAATCATAAATGCGATAGGTGGTGTTGGAATTCTGCTGGATTTCACAAATTAAAATTCCTTTGCCAATGGCATGGAGCGTACCTGCTTCAATAAAGAAGACATCTCCTTTTTTCACCGGCACCTGATTGCAGACTTCCAGCAAGGTATTGTCGGCAATGCGGCGGGCAAATTCATCAGGGGTAATTTCCTGCTTGAATCCATACAGCAAGCTTGCCCCCGGTTCGCAGTCCACGATGTACCACATTTCTGTCTTGCCGTATTCGCCCTCTACACGCAGGGCATAGTCATTATCAGGATGAACCTGTACAGAAAGATTGTCCCTGGCATCAATAAGTTTGATTAGCAGGGGGAAGTAGGAAAACTTTTCCGCATTCCTGCCCAAGACATCTTTGCCCTGCTCCTGGATAAATTCTGCCAAGGTCTTGCCTTTAGCCTCGCCATTTTCAATCATGCTCAGCCCGGCCTGATGACAGGATAATTCCCAGCTTTCGGCTACCTTGTCCAAATCGGTTTCCTTATGATATTCATGTTTCAGCCGTGTCCCTCCCCAAAGATAATCTTTGAGGGGGGCTTTTAGCTTCAAGGGATAAAACACCCTAATCACTCCATTTCCCTAGAAAAATTTTTACCTGCCCAACGGACGGTAATCAACCAGACCATCGGCGAACAGGCTTGTGTCCTCATTGTAGAAGTTGACAAAATCATTCACCATTTCATGCCCCTTAGTTTTGCTGACCATATAGGGAGCAAAGAAATTGTGCGGCAGCTTTTCAAAATTTGACCAGGTCATGAAGTAAGCGGCCTGATGTTTGGCACAGATAGCGGACACTTTGCTGAACCATTGCTTGTCTTTATTGCCTGTTATGGCCAGACTGCCGCCCTGACGAACACCTGCCTCTGTAAGAGCGAGGACTTTTCCATGCTTTTCTGCCAATCCCTGAATGAGCTCCAGGGACTTGTCGAGATTCAAATAATAGCTTCCCGTCTGGTCATCATCATAGGTATCTATGCCGTAAATGTCAACCCATGCATCACCGGGATAATGGGTGAAGTATTCCTGTTCATTCTGGAAGGGTCCATTAGGGGAATAGGCATACAAGAAATTATGTACGCCCTTTTGGTCACGCAAATAAGTTACCGTATACTCCCACAGCTTTTGGAAATCCTTTGCGGATGTGGATTTTACGCCCCACCAAAACCAGTAACCGTTATGTTCATGCAAAGGCCGGAAAATGACGGGAATGCCTTTTTCCTGCATACGCAAGCCATAATCTGCCACCAAATCAAGATACTGATTGTAAACGCTGTTAAGGTTCCCACCCGGCAGGATGCGGTGGGCAACATTGCCTTCCAGAATATGGGGTGAGTAGGAGCTGTAATCCACTTCTCCTGTCACAGCAGCTTTCCTGGCTACCCGGTCAAAGTTTGGCAGGTGCATGGACAGGGTGATGATGCTGCCCTCCTCAGCAGCCTTGGCGGTTTTTTCTGCCATGCGTTCCACATAGCGGATTCCCATATTCCAATCGGAATCGTCAAGCCGCAATTCATCCCCGGTAAAGGAAAGGCTGTCAAAGCCCACCACACCGGCCAGAGCACCGGTTACATCCTTCGTATCTGATTCCGAGCCATTTTCAGGGCGAAACATTTTATGATGTACATCGTTTTCGTGCCCGTAAATAACCTGGCCGCTCTTGCCCACAGCATGCAAATAGCGGTACAAGGCAACTGCTTCCGATGTGGCCTTTGCATCTACGGGATGCAAATCCTGATTGACATATGGGGCAAGCCTGGTCAAAGTTGCCGCCTCCTTGGCGGCCTTTTCGGCATCAGGTCGGACAGTTTTTTCTATATAGGCAGAATCATTGGCATCGGTCAGCGGATTGGCCAGCACGCCAACTGGTGCCATGGCCAGCAAGCCACAGACCGCACTTATGAGTATACGGGATTTTTTCATCATTCAATTACCTCCCCAAGCTTGTTATCAAAAACCATTGTTCTGGCTGACTTCCTTCATCCAATAGCCTGATTTCTTGATTGTTTTCTGCTGGTTGCTCAAGTCCACGGCGATGAATCCGTATCTGTTCTTATAGGCATTTTTCCATGACCAGCAGTCGATGGGCGTCCACATATGGAAGCCGAAACAGTTTGACCCTTCCGCAATGGCCTTATGCAGGCAGGCAAGATGTTCTTTCAGGAAATCTATACGGTAATCATCCTCGATATAGCCGTCCCTGTTGCGGAATTTTTCCTCGCCTTCCACGCCCATGCCATTTTCGGCCACATACCAGGGAATATTGCCACACTTGTCACGCACCTCTATGGCGATGTCATAAATGGCCTGCGGATAGATTTCCCAGCCACGATAGGGATTCATCCTTGCCCCGGGCATTTCATATTCCTCAAAATGCTTTTCCGGCAGCCAGCCCCGGGATTCATCAAAGGCATTTTCCCTGGCCTTTGCCCGGAATGGATGGTAGTAATTGATACCGAGAAAATCGACGGTGTTTTCCTTGATGATGGCCAGTTCCTCCGGCGTTGAGTCCCAAAGCACGCCATCTTCTTTCAGGACATCTGTCAGCGACTGGGGGAATACACCTTTGACCGCCGGATAGAGAAAGGCATTGTTCTTGAAGTCTTCCGCAAAAGCAGCCGCCTTGATATCTGCTTCATCCTGGGAACGAGGGTAGGCCGGTGTCAAATTCAGCACAATACCGATTCGCCCGCCCTGCTTTGCACAAGAAGAACGATGAAATGCCTCAATGACCTTTGCCGAGGCCAGGTTCAGATTGTATATTACCTGACAGGCCTTTTTGCCATCCACCACATTTGGATAGTGGAACTGATAGAGATATTCGCCTTCCGCTACGACCATGGGCTCATTAAAGGTTATCCAGTCCTTGACCTGCCCGCCGAAAAGCTCAAAACACTTTTGGGCAAAAATGACGAACAGCTCCACGACCTCTTTGGATTCCCAGCCGCCATATTTTTCATAAAGCTCAACGGGCAAATCGAAATGATGCAGGTTGATAACCGGGCGTATCCCCTGCCGCAGGAACTCTTCAATCACCTTACGATAAAATTCTGCCGCCTCCGGCTCCACAGTTCCTGCCTCGAAGTCCTTCATCAGGCGTGTCCACTGAATAGATGTGCGGACACTGTTCAAGCCCACCTCTTTCATAAACGCAATATCCTGAACATAGTCATTGTAAAAATTCGAGGCAACATTGGGGCCTACACGGTCAAAAAACGCCTCCGGCTCTATATCATACCAATGGTCAAAAACGCTCTTATGTACTTTATGGAAGCGTCCTTCTGACTGGGGGCCTGAAGTAGCCGCTCCCCACCAGAAATTATCCGGGAATTTATACTGCATATTCGGTCTCCTATTTCCTTAACGTTTCATACATTTCTACCATCAGCTGGGCCATATCCCGCACAGCCAGGGCAGTCATAAAATGGTCCTGTGCATGGATAAGCAAAATGGACTTTTCCACCGGCTCACCGTCACACTCTGCCGACATCATAGCCGTCTGTATGTCATGAGCCTCGCCAATTTCCTTGCCAGCCTCCTTAAGCTTCTCCTTGGCTGCCTCTGCATCCCCGCCTCCCAGCAAATCACGGACGGCCTCAATGGCCATGGAGCGTCCCGTACCGGAATGGAGGATGAGCTGCATGGACTGTTCTACTGTTTTTTCATTCATTGTAATCACTTGCCTTTTCTGAATTTTCTTTACATGCTGAAGGAACTTTTCATTCCTCAGTATCTTCATCCTTCATCTTGTTGGCTGCCATAACAAAGGGAGCGTAGATGACAATATCCACTACAAGCCAGACAATCTGCAAAAGACCGCCCATAACAGAGCCAGTCCCTATCATGCCGCCGAAGAACATGGGCATTGTCCAGGGAACCACGTACTTAAAGACAGGCACCAGCCCCGTGGCGATAGCCAGCCAGCCGATAACCGTATTGGCCAGAGGAGCCAGAATATAAGGAACCAGCAATATGGGATTCAGCACAATGGGCAGGCCAAAAGCAATCGGCTCCTGAATGTTGAACAGCATAGCAGGGAAGCCCAGCTTGGCCACGGCCCGCCAACTGTCACGCTTGGAGAAGAGGAAAATGGCAATCAAAAGGCCCATGATGTGCATAAGGCCGGCCTCAAAGAATCCATTGCTGAAAATATAGGAAGCATCCCCGGCCTGATTGGCGAGCTGGGCCGGCATATATACCATATTCTGAATAGCTGCCGTCACATTATGGCCATGAATGCCAAACCACCAGAAGAACCAGACAATAGCCTGATAGAGGATAGAAAAGCCGATTCCCTGGGAAAAGCCCATCAGCGGTGCCTGAATAATGGCATAGATAATGTCATTCAGAGCCGTTTTGCCAAAAAATTCCGCATGAGCAAAGAGAGTAGCCAATATCGTAAAGGAAAACAGGGTGATAAATACAGGTACCAGAACGGCAAATGACTTGGAAACTGCCGGTGGCACTGTATCCGGCATCTTGATGCGGATTTTCTCATTTTGGGAAAGCTTCACAAACAGCCAGGAAGCTGCCGTTGCCACGATGATGGAAGTCAATACGCCTTTGTTGCCAAAATAATCCAGGCTGAAAGCACCGATAGTATCTCCGGCCTTGCCTACAACCTGCTGCGGGGTCATGATGATAAAGGCACCCATGGCCGTCAGGGCCGTGGCAAACTTGTCACCGCCCCATATTCCCCCCAAGCGATAGGAGAAGGCTGCCACCAGCAAAAACGAAAAGATGCCAAAACCTACTGTAACTACATTATTGCAAAGTCCCTGCATAATCTGCATGGCAGCCACAAAACGGGAAGCTTTGTAGGCATCGCCGGAAAGCCCTGTTATGGCCTGGCCAAGATTCATGCCATTCTCACCCATAATAGTGCCCCAAGGGTCAAGCACCACCCATTCAATAATGCCAAAAAAAGAGCCTACAATAATAAAAGGCAACAACATGGAAAACGCATCACGCATGGCCAAAAGATACTTATTGCTGGAAATTTTGCCCGCCAGAGGCATCATGACCTGCTCAAATTTGGAAATAACCGAACTCACTATTTCTCCCTCCTGAAACACACACCATTTTTAAGCAGGGAGATGTGCACACGACTGTGCCATCTCCCTTTTCATCCTCAGCCCTCGGAAAGCTTCAATGCCTTTTCCAGCACCTTGTCACCCCGAATCATGCCATAATCCCGCATGTCAATGACATCCACAGGGCATTTGCCGCCGACAACCTTCTTTACATCCTCCACCATGTGGCGAATCTGGGGGCCAAGCAGCACTACATCGGCTGTATCCACCCGTTCATCCAGCACCTCAACGGAAAATGCTTCTATATTGGTATCTGCAAGTCCCTTTTTCTCTGCTGCCTCCTGCATCTTCTTTACCAATATGGATGTAGACATCCCGGCATTGCACACCAAATAAATGTTCATGATTCTGCTCCTCTCTCAGATTGACATAACTTATCATGACATCATTTTAATATATGACTATTCTTTTTGTCAATAAAAACATTCAAAAATAAAATAAATATTTTTTTATATTGACAAACACTATCTCTTTACTTTATCCTTTTACCTAGGACGTCCAAAAAATTTAGAGAATTGGAGGAACTAAAATGAGCCATAAACCGCTCATCCTGGCTGCCACTTTAGCCATAAGTGCCCTTTCTGCCGGTCAGGCATCAGCCAATCCCTTTGCTGATGTCCCCGCTGACCATTGGGCCTATGATGCAATAGAGCAGCTGGCAGCTGATAACATTATTGAAGGGTATGGAGACAGCACCTTTCGTGGAGAGCGTTCCATTACCCGCTACGAAATGGCCCAAATGACAGCCAGGGCAATGGCCAAAAGCGGTGTGCCCTCCGCTGACAAGGCACTAATCGACAAATTATCTGCGGAATTTTCTGCGGAATTGGAATCTTTGGGTGTCCGGGTAGCCGAACTGGAAAGAAACGCTGACAAGATTAAGTGGAGCGGTGTCTTTGCCCAAAAAGCCATGAAAGGCACCAGTGACCAGCATACCTGGTGGGAAAAAGAACTTTTCCTCAATATGGATGCCCAGGTTAATGAAACCTGGAAAGTCCACGCTGGCATCGATACCAAATGGGGCACCAATGACGGCTGGAACAGCGAAACCAGTTTTTCCGATGCCTACGGAGCTTCCAATAAGGAAGTTTCCGGCATGCTTTACCACTTTTACGCCCAAGGCCCGGTAGCCAAGGGAGCAACATTCACTCTCGGCCTCTTCACGCCCGGCCTTCAGGAAGGCGTGGTCGGCAATGCCAGAACCAAGGGCGGCGAGCTGGACTGGAATGTCGGCAAGACTACCTTTAAGGCTTACGGCGGCAATCTTCATGAGAAGGTATCCGACCTTTCCTCAGATTGGTCAGATACCTTCCGCCGGGCAGGCGGCAGAAATGACTACACCTATGTGGGCACCACGGATAGCGGCTTTGCCGACCAGCGGCTGCGTGCCTGGGGCGTGGCGGTGGAGCATAGCTTTACCGACCGCACCACAGCCGGTCTTGGCTACTACAACCTCGACTCCCCCGTAGCTTATGGTGATTCCCATCTTGGCATTGTGGCAGTCAACCTGCGTCAGCGGCTTTCCCGCAACCTCGAATTGACGGGGTTCTATTCCCACGGCAACAGAGGCTGGCAAAACAAGGCCTATGATATCAAACTAGTCTATAACGGAAGCCCCTGGGGCGATAAGCGATACGGCGGTTCCCTTGGCTATCGCTATCTCGGCTCCGATGCCCTGATTATGACCAGTATCGTCAACGGCAGTGAAAAACCGGGTCGCAAGGGCGTGGAAGCCAGCCTGTGGTATCACTTCACGAAAAACATCCAGCTGCAAACCTATTACCTGTTCAATGGCAGAGCGATTGATGCAAGCTACGATGCCACCCATCCCCATGGCACAGCTTACTTTGCCAATCTGCTCTTCTCCTTCTAGAAATCCTATCCCCATGGGATTTAGCAAGCTTCCCCATTTTTGCTTGCATATATAAAAAGGAGCATCAGCCCTCTCCCCCTGAGAGCCTGATGCTCCTTTTGCCATTCAAATGTTGCACATAAAACAAGTCTTTTGCTTATAAATCCAAATATAGACTATAAAAATGTTTGAAATGTATATTCTTTTTGTGTATAATTATAATATATATCTGTAAGGAATGATGAATATGCTAAAATACGAACAGATTGCAGAAGATTTGCGGCAAGAAATCCGCCAGGGCAAGTACACCTCAGGCGACCAGCTGCCATTGGAAAAGGATATGTGCGAAAAGTACAAGGTAAGCCGGGTTACCATTAAACGGGCTATGGACGAGCTGGTCAAACAAGGCCTGGTAACCAAGCGACGTGGCTCCGGCACATTTGTCAAGACTCTGGATGACAACTATGCCAAGCAGCTCAGCATCAGTACCGGCAACCAATTCTCCGGCTTTGCCGAGACCTACAAAGGCCGCCACATCAGCACAAAAGTATTGCGTTTTGAGATAGTGCATCCTTCCGAGGAAGTGGCCAAGAAGCTGCAAATGTCCACCCAGGATTTTGTCTACGACATTATTCGCCTGCGGATTCTTGACGATGTGCCCATGGTTATCGAATACACCATGATGCCAATTCAATTAGTCCCCGGCATACGCAATGAGATACTGGAACATTCCATCTATCATCATATCGAGAAGACGCTCAAACTCAACATCCAGTCAGCTCATCGCATAGTCCGGGCTGTGCGTTCTACTGAAATGGAGCAGGAACAAATGCAGCTTGCCCCCAATGACCCGATTTTAGAGGTAGAGCAGGTGGCTTTTTTCAGCGACGGACATCCCTTTGAATACTCCATTTCACATCATCGGGCCGACAAAAGCGAATTCTCCGCTATAAGCATACGCTGACTGCCTTCTCCTTTATAAATTCAACTCTTAATTGACATTACGTTCTCACTGTAATACCATACATTACAATGAGAACGTTTATTTATAAGGAGAATGAATATGCAATTTTCGTTTCGTATGCCCGTGGCCGTGCATATCATGCTGTGCATTGCCAAATTTGACGGCGTGTTCAAGACTACCTCAACTTTTTTGGCCTCCAGCGTCAACGTAAACCCGGTTATCATCCGCAAGACTCTGGGCCAACTTAAAGCTGCTGGCCTCGTAGAAGTGGCTGCCGTTGTCGGCGGGGCGAAGCTGACCAAGGCTCCCCAGGACATTACTTTACAAGATGTATTCCAGGCAGTAGAAGAAGACGAGGACTTGTTCCATATCCAAGATAACCCAAATCCCCAGTGCCCCGTTGGCCGCAATATCCACCGGGTGCTGGGCAGTCGCCTTTCCATGGTAAAAAGCCATATGCTGGACGATTTTTCCCGGATAACACTGGCCGACCTACTGGAAGACATCCCCGATAACGAATAGGAACTATCTTATATCGCCTTTCTCTGCATCAAAAGACCGGCTGTCACTTCCGCAAAGAAACTGACAGCCGGTCGTATTATTTTGTCTTAAAAATCCCTGTCCTCCGTATCTGCCTTCTTAAAGCCCACCTGTGCCTCCCTCAGCCTCCGCTGCTTGTTTGATTTTTTACTATCTGATTTTATACTGCGTCCTATTGCCAGCCTTCTGCATAATCAAGGCACCTTCATCACACATCTTCGTCAATATGGAATATGCTTTGGTCGTTCCTACTGACAATGCCAACTCCACATCCTTGCGAGTAATACTGCCTTGTCTTTTTAGAAGATTCATTACAATTTCCTTTTCTGCATCTGGTTGGTATGATATCACTGTTTCTGCCTGTTCCTCGATGTTGAGATTGAACAAGGTAGTCTTGAATGCCCCCTGTGCTGATTCAAAAACAGCCTGTTTCTCACTATTCTTGTACAATGCCTTGATACGCTTTATCCCCGTACCATAGCTTTCAACCAATTTCAGCCGATAAAAAACATTTGCCAGACATGCATTACGTGACTGGGAAACTCCCATCAGCACGGCCTCCATAGAAAGCCCAGGCACCAATCCGCCAAGAGACACAAACTCTATTCTATCATCATATATGTTTACCAACGTGCTTCCATTGAAACTGTAATCACGATGAATAATGGCATTGAGCAATGCTTCCCTGACAGCCGCCATGGGATAATCTCTCTGTTCCTTGCGTCGCAGGCCTTCAATGGTCGATTTGACAGCTATATTTTTGTCCAGAAAAGCATACCCTGCTTCCAACTGCGACAGCAAAGAGCCACTAAACTCCTGGTGGTTGCGGAAGATGACATCATCTGTGCCTTGAAAGACGGCCACTTTTAGCGTATGTTCACACTGGTCAGACAGCAGCAGGGCAAGATTGGTAAAAAGACCATCTTCACCAATCATGTTCAGAGTCCGCATCTGCACGGACCCACACTCCATTTCCCTCACGGCCATTTCTTTCTGAAAAGCCTCGAAGGTAAGTTCTTGGTTAAGGCTGCGACATGTTTCGTAGGATTTGCCATATGACTCCACAATCATATCCCGTATACCAGCTTCACTAAGAGGCTGCGAGGATGTCCCCCGGCGTACGTACACTCCAGTCGGCTTCAAGCCCTTGTCCTTCAAATAATACGGTCTGGCAGAACCAATGGCCACTTCCACTGCAATCACTGTTTTATTTTCCCGTTCGATGGCACGAATCTGCACAAATGGCATAATATCTGGTGCAATGCCATCCTTCAGGCTTCCCGCCAGTCGCAGCATGGTATCATCCGAATCTTCTACACCTGCCACAGAACCATCATCATTTATGCCTATATAAAGAGTGCCGCCTTCCGTATTGGCAAAGGCTACAATATCCTTACGAAGTTCCTGAACGGATACTCGCTTGTACTCAACATCTACGTTTTCTCTATTGGTCATCACGATGTTCCTCTCTTATTCTCTTTCTCTCTCATTGTAAAAGAGAAAGAAAGAGAATAAGAGAGAAAAATTGCCAATCTCTACATTAACTCACCCCATTATATATAAAAATGTGATTTTACACACATAATTATATATTTTTACGTGCAGTATGAAATTCCACTTATGCCATTTTCTTCGACGCACAACGGGATACCGAAAGCCATCCCCACCGGGCACACAAAAAAAGACGGCGTTCTCACGCCGTTGACATTTATAACTTGTTCCACATGACTGTTATCTACTAGAATGATTGAATATATCTTGCTGTGGCAAATCAATTTCTCGTAAAGTCATCTTCGCTGTGATGAAGTTGACCAAAATGCGGTACTCCCGATAATTCTTCTTTCGGCTTATGGCGTGCTCATAGTTGAACACGGCCTTACCAGCCATCGCATTAAGACCATTCATGTTGGAACGAATGAAATTGTCCAGAGCCGTGAAGTCCATGGCATCAAGGTATTTTATGGCATTTGTACGGTAAAACTCGTTAGAGTTAGCAACATCATCACGCTCTTGGGCTTCTTTAATTTTTTTCTGTATCTCTATGTTCTGCTCTTGCTTTTTTGCCCGTTCTTTCATCTCGTCGAACTTCTCGTTCTTAAGTGCCCAGTTTTCAGTAACTGCCTTGATGAAATATTTGCCATAAACCTCCGGGGACTTTGGATTCCCCTCCCGCTTCTCTCTGGTGATGATATTCTCAACATAAAGGAAGTTGGCTTTGATGACATCATCGGGGATATTATCGAACTTATCCTTGATATAACGAGGATTGAACCCATGGTCCATGGCGATACGAATAGAAATCTGCACGGCTGGTGAGAACTTCTTGACTATGGTCTTAGCTATATCCTGGGAAGTGTTCAGGAACAAGTCCTCAGAGTCGAAGTTTGGCTCGAAGCCAAAGTGAAGATGAGTAGCCTTTCGGCCACGGCCTCCGTTGTCTTCGATGAAGAAGTCCTTGTAATCCGTATGCTTGCGAATCTCCCTGACGGCAGGTTGCAGAACACAACGCTTGAATTCCTTAAACTGGTCGTAGGAGGAATGTGTGAATCCTGTGTAACGACGCATCTCCTCAATAGTGGTAGTATGCTGGCCTATACGGTCTAAGTCCTTACAGAAAATGTATACACGAAGAGCAGCTACCGTATTCAGAGCAAGAATATCCCTAACTTCTATGTTGGTGAACGTGCCGCTCTTCAAAGCAAATAGATAAGGTCGCAAATCAGTAGTTATACTGACTTCGAGACGGCAAGTATTCTTTAAATTGGAACTGGCTGGCCTTTTTTCTCTGCGCAAAATGATTTATATTAATTATGAATCATTTTGTCACTCACCACAAAATTAGTATTTCACGCTGGACTTGAAAGCAAGGCTCTCGCTGGCTGCGATGTCAATGACTTCACCAGTCTGCGGATTGCGGCCTTTACGAGCTGCACGCTGTGCCTTTTTGAAGGTACCGAAGCTAATAAGACGGATTTCTGCGTCCTTCTTCACTTCCTCAATTACGGTGCTGATAAGAGCATCTACTACTGCCTTGGTATCCTTCTTGGAAACACCAGCTGTCTCTGCCACCTTGTCTACCAAAGTGCTTTTGCTGATTACTTCTGCCATGGAATTTTCCACCTTTCATCATTAAAATTGCTTGACTATTATAGGGCATTTGCTGACAAGCTGTCAACCAGCCTATTTCCCCCGTCCTCTTTCCATCGGATGAGACAACGTAGAAGCGCCCTTGTATTCGTCCATTACAGCCAATATTCTATCTTTTGGTACATAGGCTGCAAAATCCTTGACGATTCTATCTCTTTCCTGCTGGGACAATGGCCGCTCAAATTCATTTTTGAAAATGTCTCCCGGATTAATAGCCGGCGTCTCCATAGTATCACAAAGCCTATCCCCTTGGCGATTGTATACCTGAATATGCGGGAATTCCTTTGTCCTGTGCAAAAGGCCTATGTTCTTGGCAATGGCAGATACAACTAAATCGTGGTGATTTTTAGGTGTCTTCCGAGGGACTGAACCAAATTCCTGCATCCTTTGATATCTCTTTATGGTACTAAGATAGGAAACTTCCGGCCTCACAAGTATAGCTGCCATAGTCACATCATAGCCCCGGCGTTCCAGCTGAAACTTGGTCTTTGCCGGAACTTCGACTGTACGTAAGGTTCCCTCAATGATGAGATTATACTTACGGCTGCTTAATTCATCAATCAAAGCCTCTGTCATTTTACCTGCAAATTCTTGAGTATGAAGCACAGCCTCATCACCATACTGCTTTATCAAGTCACTAAACCTTGGGTGAAACCGCCGGTATTCGTCACCGCTGATAAATATGACATTCTTCTCCAGTTGGCTTGTGAAAATCCTGGCCATGGTAGTTTTGCCTGCTCCGGGCTGGCCTACTATAAGAAATGCCTGTGGCTCTTCTGCAGGACTTATATATGGGAGCAGCAGCTTAGATAAAATCTTGCCCTTCGCTTTTTCAAACTCTTCCATGCTATATGTCATTGAGCCAAACCTCTTACATAGTCCTGAGAAAACTCGAAAATCCCTTTGAGCTTCAACATATCTTCCATGGTCGAATACTTCTCGCTCAGGATTTCTCCCCATATCATGTTGATTTTTGACTGGAACACATACAAAGGATGCGCTTGGTCGCTGATGCCACGTTTTTCTATTTCCCGGTCAATATCTGCCAGCAAGCCAGCAAATACCTCTCTAAATATTTCTTTGTATTCTGTTACTTCATAATCCATGGAGCACACCGCCTTTTGATAAACTATTAACTTTTCATATTATGGTTACGACTTCTTACCCCTAACCTGATATTTACGGACTTTATCATTAATAGACTCTATCTTTTTAACCATTTCATTAACGGCTTCTTCTGGCATTTCTTTACGGAGTTGCAAAAGCCCCATACCAGTTCCAACTTGCATAAATGACATCATATCTCCAAAAGTCACACTCAATGCAAATGGATTAACATCATATTTCTCGAGAATCCGTCTAAAGGCAAGAAACTTTTCCATTTCCTGCTTCTCACCAAATGAGCAATATATAGCTCTAGGTTTGCAACTTTCATTAAATTCTCTCGGCCTGCCAGCACCCTCCCGGGCACCGCCTCGGCCACTCTTTTTCTCGTCCATATTTATCTCCTATGAATACTTATTAACTATTCATAGTATAGCACATAGATGTTTGATTGTCTATTAACTTTTCATTAGTAGCGGTCAATAGTAGCCATGTCGTTTCGCAAATCATCTTTTTCTGCTTCACTAAGCCACTTCCAATCGTCTGGCTCGTCTGGTTTTGACCTTGCCACAAGCTGGGCTTCTTTAGCTCCGCCGGAAAGTGCTTTGCTGATGAGGTCTGCATCACGGGATGGAGTGGGTAAGCTGCCACCGCCACCTCCACTGCTGGAGGATTGGGCAGATGGCGCAACACGGAATTTATTGCCCTGTTCTAGTGGTGCCCTTGCCTCAACTCGCTGAGATTGATATTTTGTCTGTACGATGGAATCTTTGAGTGTTCTGTGCTTGGCACTTAGCATATTGTACTCTTTGGCTATGGGCGCATTCTTGCGCAGGATGCCAGCAGCAATAGCTTCAATTTTTGACCGGCCTACGGCTGTGCTGCACTGAGCTTCCAGTTCCTGCTCACGGCGGTCAATTTCCTGCCATGCGCTTTTTCGTTCTTCCGGGGAGAGTTTGTCTTCCCGTTTTTTTAGTTCACGCTTATCGGCGCGAAGCTGTTTGAACGCCCCCTGCACATAGTTATTTTTGGCCATTTCGATGGCTCTAGGATAGCTGATTACCCGTTTTCGCATGTGGTAAAGCTCTTTGGCCAGTCGTTTTTCAACCGTCTCCTGCCTTACAATATTCGCATTGAGGATGCTGGCTACTTCCTCAGCTGAATACTCCCGGTTCTTTTGATGGACGACAAAATAGTCCTTAATATGCTTGTCCAAAGACTTGAGTTTGCTGTCCAGATTCCGCTGCAATTTCCTGATTTCCGTCTTGGCCAAGCGGTTGTCATTCACATAAAAAGCAGCTCGCTTCAAGATGCTGGCCTTGTTGTGAGGCAGATTCAACCTCTCGAATACCGGACGTATTTCGGCAGCTGCTTGATGAATTTTGAGATTAATCTTGTCCAGCTCCTTGTCGATTTCCGGGCAAATCTTAAGGTATGCTTCCAAGGCTTCCACATCGTCCCCCGGCGGCTCAACCATGCGATTTTTGAGGATTTCCCATTCCTTTTTTTCTCTGCCGTAGCTTTTCAAATCCTGCCAGAGTTCCTTTTCCTCGGTAGTCATGGCATCAAGGGAGGCCATTTCTACCGCCTTTGGTGCCCAGAGGGTGATGCCGTAAACGGCCACCATGTCTTTCTCCATTGCTTGGATTTTCTGCTTTTCCTCCGTGAAGTATGCCCGTTCATCCGCATCTTCAATGTCTGGTTCATAGGCAAAGATTGAATCCAGCCGCTGCTTCAGGTCTTGGGATTTTTCCTCCATGGTATCTTTATCAATGCCATCTTGAATCATCAGCCGAGCTATGAGGTCTTTTTCTCGCTGGTGATTGACTGCTCTTAGGCGCTTCTGATTCTTCACCACCTCACTATCGGCTTTCATCAGTTCCACCGGGCCGACATACTTTTCCGGCATTTTCTTTAGCAGGTCTGCCAAAAAGTAATTTCCGTTTGCCAACGCCTCTTCTCGCTGTGCCTTCAGTGTCCTGTGATCCACTCTAAGATTTACACCGTTTCGCTCCAATGCCTCATTTTGTATAACAGCATAGTCCTTCCTAAGCTTCAATAGATACTTTTGGCGGTCAACAGAAATCCACTTCCACGATTTTCTGCAGCCGCCTTTTTCTGGTGCCTTGGAATTTGCCCGACTGAAGAAGAGTTCCGGGGGACGCTCCTGCCTTTTTTCCACATCATCTATTTCCCGTGTCGAAAACATAATGTGGACATGGGGCTGCCGCTCACCGTTGCTCATAGCTCCGACTTTATCATGGATGGCATAAGCATAGTAAAAATCCTGCAAATGCTTCTGCACAAATGCCTCCACAATCTTTTTGTTTTCCTCCAGCCCCAGCTCATTGGGCAGGGAAAAGACAATTTCCTTATACCGTTCTCCGTTACCTCGCTCATGACGGTCTGCCGCCTGAAAGAACTTCTTGGCGTTTCCTTCTGCCCAGCGAGGCAGATGATTTGCCGTATAGAGGCAGCCACCTCTTTTCTTGAAAATGGATTCACGGTTGATGTACTGCACATGGCTGGATGCGTAAACGGCATCATTGCATTTCTGGAAGTTCACCATGATGTCATTTACGGTTTTGTCTATTGCTCTTCGTCTTGCCCGTAGGCTATACCATCGCAGATGCGCAGTGGATTCTCGGCATTTGTTGAGCAGGTGATTATTCTCATCACGAGACAGTAACAGCTGGCTTCTTCCTTCTGGGCGTACCATATGGCATTTGGGCAGTTTAGGCAAGCTGAATCCTCTTTTGGCCAAAGCTTCGAGGGTATCGAGTTTAGCGTGAGGCTCTGAGATTGGCATTTTACCTCTGCCTCGTCCTGCTCGTTTTCTAGGGTCAGCAATTCTTCTACGGATGTATTTTCCCCCTGCTGCTCTAAAATCTCGTTCTCCATTTTCGTAATCCTCCTTCATGATGTCCATGACCTTGTTTTGGTATTCATCACGCCATGACACCGGCACTTCCAACTTGACCGCCGTGGCCATGGTTTTGTTGACAAAGGTGCTTCTGCCTTTCAGCTCCAGTTCATCCCCGTAGATTTTCCGGGCTATCTCTATGCCCATAGCTATGGTTTCTTCGCTAAGGGTAGATTGGCGCATAAAGCGAACGCCGGATTTATCCACGAGGATTTTACCGTAGGGGCTGCTATACAGAAGCATTTCCTTTTCTGGCAGATTCTCTATGGGGTACTTGCCAGTAATCAAATTATTATAGGACAGGCTTTCCAGTTCTTCCTGCCCCAAGTCGGCAAATCTCCCCTCGCGCTGGATGTACTCACAGTGCGTATGCGCACTTGTCTGTTTGCCATTGGGGCGTTTATCCGTCTTTAGGTCAAAATAGTAATTTGGCATGGTCTTCTCCTTCAGCCAACGGCAGTTCAATGAGCAGCAGCGAATGGCAAAAGGGCAGCTTTAAGGAGCTGTCCTGTCCCAGTATTGAGGGAAGTCCCTTTCCTCGATACCAGTAATTTGAGTTTCTCCAAATGAGAAACTCCTAGATGCACATGTAGCCCCAAGTTAACGGGGTGCTGCTCACGTATGTTGGCATTATAACACCTATTCCTGTTCAAGTGTGGTCAGATTCGAATATTGGCGAGGATTCAGAACCCCCTATATTTTTTCACCCTATGGAAATTTTAACGTTGAGTAAAATATTGTATAGTTTTTCAACCCCCTATCATATTTATAATATGGGTATCTCTCAGGAAGGAAGGTGTTACCTATAACAAGGCTGGAACAACGGAGCCGAAGCCTTGCCGCCGTCAATCGGCAGATTGAAGATTTAGAGGTAAAGCAACGAACTTTGGAAAGAGAACTTTCTCAAGAAAGCCAGACGGTGAAAATGTACCAGCACGTACTGGAGGTATACAAGGCCGGTCTGATTTTTAAGGAAGCAGGTATCTTGGGCATTTATGACCATGACAAGGTGCTGCAAATCTTGCAAGATTACAAAAGGGAGGCAAACTTATCGTGAATATTAGCCATCAGGAAGTGGAAAGTATTTATCAGATTGTCAGCGGTGACGGGGAAAAGAAGGTTGAGCAGCTGGCCAAAAAGAAAGAACAGCTGGAAGTGGTGGAAAAGGATTTGGACAAACTCCGTGACCGCCGCAATAAGCTGAAAGCAGAAATCAAGACGATGGAGTATAGCCTGAACGCCAACAAACACTCCAACATGGTAGGGGAGCTTAGTAATTTCGGCATCGACCTTGAAGACAAGGAAACCATGCAGCAGGCGCTCCGGCTCATTATCGAAAACATGGGCAAAGAAAAAAAGCCGGAAATGGAGAAATCCACTGTGCCCTCATCCGGCGATACAACCGAAGTCAAGAATGCTGCAACTGCCAGCAAGGCAAGTTTTTAAGGAGGACTCCCCATGCGCTTATTCATAGCAGAAAAGCCGAGTCTCGCTGAGGCTATCAGTAAAGGGCTGGGCAATGCAACAAAACAAAGGTCTTGTTTTGTTTGTGGAAATGATGTTGTTACATGGTGTTTCGGTCATATCTTGGAGCAGTATGCGCCACAGGAATATGACGAGAAATACAAATCCTGGGATATTGCGCTGCTGCCCATTATCCCCGAAAAGTGGCAGATGAAGGTTAAGGCCGGAGCCAAAGATCAGTTCAAGGCAGTGAAGGAATTAGCCCTGAAGGCAGATACCATTGTCAACGCCGGGGACCCGGACAGAGAAGGTCAGCTGCTGGTGGATGAGGTGCTGAACTACATTGGCGTTCTCTCGAAAAAGCCTATCCAGCGCATCCTCGTCAATGCTCTTGATGAAAAGTCCGTCCATGAAGCCTTGGCAGATTTACGGGATAACCGAGAATTTATCGGCCTCCGCAATTCAGCCCTTGCGCGATCCCGGGCTGACTGGATTATTGGCATGAATATGACCCGCGCTTGCACCAAACACGCCGAAAAGGCTGGGTACAGCAGCGTGGTCAGTGTTGGCCGGGTACAAACCCCGACTTTAGGTCTGGTTGTTCGCCGGGAAAAGGAAATTGCTGATTTCCACCCAGTAAACTATTTTCAGGTCAGCGCCACTTGGCAGCATCCACAAGGGGAAATAAAGTCCCATTGGCAGATTCCTGAAGACATGGAAGGACTGGATGCCGAAGGCAGACTTTTGGAAAAATCCCAGGCAGAGGCAATCGCAGCCAAAGTTCAGGGACAAACAGGAACTATCCGCAAGGTGGAGCAAAAAAAGGGACAGTCAGAGCCGTTGCTTCCATATTCTTTGTCTGCCCTGCAAATTGCGGCAGGTAAAAAATACGGTTACTCTCCCCAGCAGGTCTTGGACACCCAGCAGGAACTATACGAAAAGAAACTCACCACTTACCCCCGCTCAGATTGTGACTACCTGCCCACCAACCAGCTGGCCGATGTACCGCAAATCATCGAAAATCTTTCCTCTATGTCCGGGGAATTTGCAAAGTTCACCAAAGGTGCCAACACCACACTCCGCAGCAAGGCATGGAACGATAAGAAGATTTCTGCCCATCATGCCATTGTGCCGACTACGGTGAAAGCCAACATGGACGAACTTACGGAAATGCAGCGAAATCTTTACGGCATGATAGCCAAAGCCTACCTTGCCCAGTTCTACCCTGCTCAAAAATTCCTCACTACCCGTATTGAGATTGAGGCCGCCAGGGAAACCTTTGTGGCAAATGGCAAAGTCATTCTCTCGCAAGGTTGGAAAACGCTCTATCAGGGCGAGACGACAGACAAGGACAGCGAAAATGAAGAACAATCCCAACTCCCGACAGTACAGAACGGGGAGAACGTGACCAACCTAAAAGCAGAGTTAATCACCAAAATCACCAAGCCTCCCAAGCGTTTCACCACCTCCACCCTGCTGGCAGCTATGAAGAATATCGGGAGCTTCGTCAAAGACAAATCCCTGAAACCCATCCTGAAGGACTGCTCCGGCATTGGCACCGAAGCCACCAGAGCAGGGGAGATTGAGCTATTGCAGGAGCGAAACTACCTGAAGCTGGACAAGAAAAACCTTGTCCCCACAGAAAAGGGGATGATGATAATCGACCTGCTGCCGGATAGCATTACCTACCCGGATATCACAGCCCTCTGGGAGAAAAACCTGGAAGCCATCAGCAACAGGGAAATGTCGGTACAGGATTTCTTCTCCCAGCAGAAAACCTACATCGAGCGGCTTTTGGATGATGCCATTCATAAGGAAATTGAACCACCCAAGGATATTCCCAAATGTCCCCAATGCGGCAGGCCGCTGAAGCTTATCACATCCAAAAAGAACGGAAAAAAATATTGGATTTGCACTGACCCTGAAAGAGCATGCAAATCCATATTCAGCGATAAGTGCGGCAAGCCTGACTTCAATCCGGCTCCGGCCAAAAAGAAAACCAACAGTTATGGAAAGAAAAACTTCAAGCGAAAGGCAGGATAATTTATGAATATTGTAATCCTTAGTGGCCGTGTGGCCACAGACATTGATAGCCGTGTCACCAAGGACGGCAGACTGGTTTCTCACTTTAACATAGCTACCCCAACAGGATTCAAGCGTAATAAGGAAGGTAAGATTCCAGCAGAATTTCACCGTATCAACGCCTGGGGAAAAATTGCGGAGAACTGCCGGGACTATCTCGTAAAAGGCCGACAATTAAATATCCGTGGGCACCTCTCCAATAATACCTACACTACGGCAGATGGCAAACATCTAAAATTCAGCGAGGTGACTGCTGACAAAGTAGAATTCGTTGACCTGCCCAGGTCTTCCAAAAACAGCAACTCCCCTACCGCTAATATGAACGATACTGCCATTTCCTTGGACGGGGCTGCCTCCGTAGGCGTTCCCAATTTGCAGGATATGGATATTCCTGCCAGCGACTTCGGGATAGAAGTTCCATTTTGATTTTCCTCTTATCAATACGCCTCTTTCGTCGATATAAAGTAATAGAAGGATACTTATCTGCTCTGGAGGTGACGCAATGAATATCAAAGCAGTACAGGGCATGACAGCCTGGTCTGACAAGGGAACGGAATCCAACAACAAGGACAAGACCCTAGCGGCCAAGGAAAAGTTCAGCACCATGCTGCGCCAACTGGAAACCGGCGGTGCCATAACCGACACTGGGGAGAAATCTGGTGAGGAGACCACCACGGTGATCCGCGTT
>NZ_VTOY01000015.1 GCF_008271295.1 Pseudoselenomonas ruminis
GGTTTCGGGGCTGCTAGCTGACCGCCGTCGCCTTCCTTAGCAGCTTACGTATTACCAAAAGATTTGTTCTTACACTTTATGTATCGAAGATTTTTCGATTTTCTTAAGGTTAAACTCAAAAAAAATTTAATATTTTCGATTCATGATATTCCCGAGCGGGTTGATCCCTTGCAGATCGTAAGCATGCACGGTTGCATTTTGGCGCTTTGATTTATTGAGCCACGCCTTTGCCTTATAGATGATCTGCATGTCCAGCGGTTTGATCTTTGCGATCAGGGTCTGGCACTCTTCGGTCTGCCGATACGTCTCCGTAGCCGGCATAGCCTTCATCCTTGCGACAACCGTATCCCGCTGCTTCACGAGCTCGATAAACTCGTCGACATCATTCCGATCGATAAATTTCAGGAGCTCCTGCGATATCGTATAGTACAGCTGCCAATTTTTCTTTGCCTGAACCAGCGCATCATCATCCAACATAGCTGTCTCCTTGGACATTCTTGGTGCCATTTTCCTGACGAGCTTTCTTCATCGCCTGAACCCAGGCATCGCGAAGCTCCTTGATGATATCGATTGCCTCCTGGACCATCTTCGTATCGCTTTTGATATTTCCCTCGACCAGGCGGTCATACGTATAATTATAGAGGGGCATCAGCTGCTTACTGATTTCATATTCCATATTCAGTGTAATGCGAAACTCAGAGATGATATTTTGCGCCTTCTGCAAGCATGTATTGGCCTGCTCCCACTGTTTCGCTTCGATGGCATCCTTGCCCTCATTCATGAATTTCAGGCAGCCATTATAAAGCATCAGCGTCAGCGCCTCCGGCGTAGCCGTCATAATCTGCTGCCGTTTATAGGCCTCTGCTGCGTTATTTATCATTTTGTGCCTCCCTCTGGAGCAACCATTGCCCCATTCATCATTCCCTACTGATTGCTAATATAGCCCATCTGCATGCTAAGCTGCTGTATGGCGCTTTCCATAGCATCATATTTCTTATAGAGCTTACTCTCATAAGCATCCATCATCGTCTTGAAATTTGACATCTTTGTCTGCAGCTGCAGGATAAGTGTACCAAGGGTACTACCATCCGATGCTTCGGTCGAAGTACCGGCATAGGTTTTCATTTCCTTCAGCGAGCTATTCATCTTGTCATAAATACGGCCTATTACGCCCTCCTGCTTATAGTCAGTCGTCGTTTTGCCGTTTTTATCGGTGACATCACCTGACGCTGTGAACAGCTGGTAAACGCAATCCGGGTCTTCAGACAAAGCCTTCTTGAGCTTGTCCTCATCAAGTTTCAAATGACCGCGATCCGTCTTAGACTCAATGCCAATAGACATCATCGTGTTATAGCTGCTGTCTACCGACTCTACCGGCGTATAGATGGCCTCACGCAAGGCACTGATTGCCTTACCAAGCGTCTGATCATGATAGAGCAGGCCAGATTTGGCCTTTTCATTCCACTTCTCAATCTGCTCTTTGGTCATGCTGTTTTCCTGCGATTTTGTCAGCACACCATAGTCTTTATATCTAGTCTCATTATACTTATCGTTCAGACTATCAATCATCTTATTGTAATCTTCAACGAATTTCTTGACGTTTTCGATAAGCTTATCTGTATCCTGCGAGACCGTCATCGTCGACGAACCCGTTGACAACAACGAATACGTAACGTTCGATGCCGACACCTTATTGGTATCTGTCTTATAGGTCTTACCATCAATAATCGCAATCGCATCCTTACCGGCCACGGACTGCTCTGCATCAACAGCAAAATTAAGCGTACTGCTGCCATCAGCATTCTTTTTCAGACTGCTCGACGGTTTGCCATTATCATCATAAGTTGTCTCTACCTGATAAAGATTCAGCGCATTCATCAGACTAGCCGCGTTGGTATCCTTAGCGGTTATAGAAATCTTATTATCCTCACCACCAGAGCTATTATACAAAGAGAACGAATCATTCGTTGCATCATAGCCCCCCTTGATATTGAGACCAAGATTCTTAAAGCTAGCTGCCAAATCATTAAGCGTCTGTTTGTTCGTTACAACCTGTTCATAAGTCAGCGTCAATGTCTCTGTCGACTTGCCGTCACTGACGGCTAAGGATAGCTTGGTATCCTTGTCCCAGTTTGACGTATCAATAAGATCACTAAGATAGATGCTCTTCTCATCCTCGGCACCAGCATTACGCGTGATGCCATTATCACCAGTCAGCATATAGGCATTCGAAGCCAGCTGTTTTACTTCTACCGTATGACTCATAGCTGCCGCATCAGCATTAGCCGTGGCTGTAACTACCGAAGAATCGGATGCAGCCACCAGCATCGGATTGGTTGCCGCCGAACGCCGATACGTCGTCATCGTCGAATTGGTAAACGTATTTAGCTCGCTGTACACATTAGCATAAGCCTCTTTGAGCCATTCATTTTTGACTTCTTTTTTATAGAGCTTATCATAGTCATTCTGCTTGGAAATCATACCAACCTTGACCATCGAATCAACGTCGATGCCCGAACCAGACAGACCATAGATACCATTTACCGCCATATCCTACACCTCCTTAGGCATTTTTGTCCAGGAAGGCTCCAAGCCAATCCTTAGCTTTGATCATATGCTTGATCATTTCCTCAGGGGGAACTTCCTTGAGTACCTCACCAGTCTTTTTATCCAGCATCTTGACGGACATCGTATTGACTTCCTTATGATACTGGAATTCAAGGTCTGCATCAATCCGACGCATCAGATCGTTAAGTTCCTCTGTCATATAGCTGACAGAGGACTCATCCATCTTCTGCTCCTCATTTTGCTGTTTCTGATTCTCTGCATTCCGAGCATTTTCGCCCTGCTGCACCTGCTCCTTGACCGCATCCATATCCGATGCTTTAGCAGTTGCCACCTCGGCATTAGCTTTTTGCGAGCTTACCGCTGCCTTATCGGCACTAGCTTTCTCTGCTGCACCCACAACAATAGCGGAAGCCACCACATCCTGAACTTTACCTATCATCGTAATCCCTCCGTAGAATAAACTTAAGCTTTCCCTAACTTTTATTTTACCGGCATAACTGCACTTAGATCCAAATCCTTTGGTGCTGGTGCCGCCGCTTTTTGATTTTCTTCCTGAATGGCACGATAGATTTCACCGCGATAGATTTTTACCTCGCGTGGTGCATCAATGGCGATGCGCACATTGTCCCCCTGTACTTCAACAACGTTGATGACAATATTATCACCGATCATAATCTGCTGGCGGGGTTTTCGAGTAAGTACGAGCATTATTTGTCCTCCTTATTTTCCGGAAACAATCTATGCTTCGTCGTATAGCGGCTCTTATCGAGTACAATCTGACGAGCCTGCATCGTCGCAGAATTGACAACCACCGGTGCCATGAGATTTGCCGTCATTTCAGGGACTTTACCGCCAGGAATCGTAAGGAGCGTATAAATCAGCATGTCTTCCTGTGAAGTGATGCCCAGTTTTTCCTGATTCTCGTCATCAAGCTCAAACTCGTAATCTGGAAAGAATACAAACGGCATCGTCATAAGGAATGCCAGCTCTGGCGTGGAAAGTGACTGTAAGAAAACATACGGACTCTCATCATCATAGGGGATAATGACAAAGTCATGTTCCTCTTCAAAGGCTGGAATCCCATCTTCAAAGTGTACAATCTTTTCTTCATCGATTTCAATTTCGCCAAACCGTAGTGTGTTGACCTTTTTCATTCGTTACGCCTCCAAATCCACATGATACCATCTGCCATCATGCGTAAATATCGTATTTGCCTTCCGTAACCCATTGTTTCAAATCCGGTTTCTGCTTTAGATAAGTCTCGACTTTGCCCGGGGTAAAATGCGTCGTGGCAAAAGCATCCGTGTCAATCTTGACCGTCACATCCCCAGGATCTACATCGCCCTTTGCCTCTACGGGATGGAAATGGATTTCCGGGGCTGGAATGAGATTGGCTACGATATGACGCTGTTTTTTTATCTCCTGTTGGAGGTTGCTGTCATACCGCTGCTCGACCGGCTTTTTGCCCTTCTTGCCACCATTTTCAATATTATCCCAAGCCTCCGATGTCCAACGGGACGTCGTTTTTTGGAGATCGCTGAACCCCTGCTGCCCATGTTCCTTGGCAAAATCCGTATGATTCGTAAAGCCATAGGAATGACGGCTGGGATACTGGTTAATCTCAACCGTGGGCTGCGTCCAATGGGCATTGGACCGTGCCTGTCGATTTTCACTATGCAGTTTTGCCGGTGTTGAATGGGCTTCCAGCTTTCCAAGCTGCGTGTGCAGCCCAATCATGGGCTGTGTCGTCCGCATATTTAACCGCAGCATAGATTATTTCACCCTTTCCCTAGGAAAATCCTGCTAATCCTTTATCTTACCTTTATTATACTATGTTTTTCGCCGTTAAGCTATCCTTATCACAGGTAATCCGCCAGTGACTGCGGCAAAATTCTGCCGCCAAGCGACAAACTCATGTTGTAAATTGTCTGCTCCTGCATAAGCTGTACGGCTAGTTTGGCTACATCCGTTGAACTTACCTTGGTAATATCAGCCGTAATTATTTCATTCTGATTATCCAGCATAGTCTGTACGGACTGGTAGAGCTGTTGGCGGGCACCAAGTTTTGTCTCCGTGTTGACTGTAGTCGAATGAGCCGCATCCGCCACCGTCTGTCCATCTTTTGAAAGCCATTTATGATTGGAACTTTCTACCTGTGCCCTTACCGTCAACATCTGATTGAGCATTGCCGATCCAGATGCCTTATTACCAGAAGCCGAGTCATCAAAGATATCCGTACCGAAGATTTCAGGGCCCGTGACGTTGACCGTATCGGCTACCGGCTCCGTCGTACCATTTTTCTTGACCATGGAAATACCTTTGTCATCGCCATGGTAGGTAACGATTTGCTGCTTGATTGTTGCAAATTTTAGTGTAACCGTCTTACCGTCCACTGTTATGCCAGTACTAAATCCTTCACCAGCTGTTGTCAACTGCCCAGTATTAGTAAAATAATCGGCTACCTTTGCCGTACCACTTTGTGCAGGATCAAATCCAGAAATCGTTCCTATTTCATCTCCATCTTTAACCTGGGTACGAGACTCACTGGCTATTTTATCCTTATAGCCTTCTTCTACAAATTCCTGCGTATAAATCTTGCCATTCTTGGTATTGAGATAATAGGTATTTCCATCATCTCCCGTGAGTGTAAGCATCTGCTTCATACTGCCGGAGCCATCCACTGCGCCATCCCCACTGAAAAACGCTGCCTGATTTTCTTCCAATGTCTTAGCAAGGCCACGTTCGACTTCTTTCGTCGACATGATAAACGGCTTCGTCAAATCCTTCTGGCCGCCGAATACATAGCTGTCGCCCTGCATCGTATTGCCGAGCGAAACGAGCTCCTGAATCTCTGCCATCATTTCCTTGGCAATAGCAGCCATATCACTGGCGTTGTTCGTGCTGTTAGCCGCTGCCACCGTCTTTTCCTTAAAGGTCGTCTGGATGCTCGTCATATTGACCAGTGCCGCATCGGAGGTCTTCATCCAGGAAAGTGCCGTACTGACATTATCCTGATACTGAACATTTTCATTCTCCGATACCGTGTAGCGGAGATATTTCGAATAATCAACTGAATTATCCGAAGGACGATGTAACTTGCTGCCATCGCCCTGCTCCAAAAGCTTCGTCTGACGGGTATTGGCATCATTGAGCTGTTTCTGATAGCCATAGACCATCTGATTACTGCTTACGCGAATAGACATTTTATTTCACCTCGTTAAATCAAAGATTACCGGCCTACCGTGCCCGTACTATTGATCAGACGGTCGAGCATCTCATCCATAGTCGTCAGGCAGCGCGAGCAGGCACTATAGCCCTTTTGGAACGTAATCATATTCGTAAGTTCCTCATTCCAGTCAACACCTGCTGTCGACGACCGCCAATTGACAATCTGGGTAATCAGGTCTTCCTGCGAACTTTCCTTATCCTTTAACGACTCTGCATCACTGCCCAATCTGGACATAGCCGCATTGTAATAGGCATTGAGTGAATCCGCTTCGGTAGAACGAGACGATGTTGAAACTGCCTCGGTACTGTCCTTCAAATATACCTTAGCCGTATTGTATTTCTGCGCCTCGGAACCATTCATATTTATAAGGGCACTGAGATTGACCGCATTTGTACCGTCTTTGGAACCATTCGTGACAATCTTATAACTATCCAAAAGCTTGCCATTTGCATCGGTAGCTTGCTCTACTGAGAAGATACGAGCAGCTACGCTATCCTGACCGCCAGTTTTGGACAGCTGGCCATTAACAGTCAACGCCGTGATGATATTAATGCCTCGAACTGTATCGACGGATTTGATCGTTCCATCAATCTTTACCTTTGGCATTCTAGTTGTCGTACCATCCGCGTTGGTCGTCTCCGTATAACCATCGAGGGAGCGCGTAACCGTACCAGCCGTCATAGCCGTAGCCTTCATCTGGTGATTGTCCGCATCCCATTCGTATACCGTATTGTCATCGCCATAGAAATTCAAGCCGTAGAGCGGGCCTTTGTATTCGCCATTGGCATCAGTCACGGTGCCGTCCGGCTGGGTGGTAAACGATCCCAGCGAACTATCCGAGCCATTGATACCAGCACCCTGCTGGTGCATGTTGTTGAACGTCGTGAGCAGAAAGCCTGCCATATCGGCGAGTTTATCGATATATTCCTTATCTTCAGCAATGGTATCCTGCTGGGCCTTTAAACTGCCATTCTGCGGCAGAAAGGTAATGCCGGATTCCTTGATGTTGATGACATAGTCATTGATGCCATAATCGCCATTATTGATGGGGTCAGACATCTCAAGCGTCAGCCGTTCTACACCACCGACCATTGTGATACCATTCGATACCACCGAGTACATGCCCTTCTCGTCCTCATAGACGTTGAGGTTCATATACTGGGAAAGCTCGTCTACCAGCAAATCGCGCTGGTCGCGCAAATCATTTGCCGAAGCCCCGATTGCTTCCTGTTGCATGATGTTCTTGTTGAGCTGAACAATCTTGGCCGTCGTCTCATTGACCTTATTGACTGTCACGCGCATATCATCATACTGCGAATTAATCTGCGACTGGAGCTGCTGGCCTGCCGTCTTGATTCTATCGGCAAGGGTATTGCCCTTCTCGATGACAGCCACACGCGTACTGGCAGTTGAAGCATCCTTCGACAGATTCTGCCAAGCCGCATAGAACTGATCCATAGCATTCATGATGCCGGTCTTATCCGAATCATCAAATACCGCCTCAATCTTTTCGTAGTTGACCTGCGTCGTCTTGTAATACTCCTGCGTCGAGGTTTCCTGCCAAAATTGCTTATCCGCATAAATATTACGGGCACGTTCGATGGACATCGAATCAACACCCGTACCAACCATAACATTGCCATAAAGAGAGGATACTCCCTGGCCTCTCGTTGCTGCGAGATTTACTTTCTGACGAGAATATCCTTCCGTTGAAGCATTTGTGATATTATGGCCGACCGTATCAAGCGACAGCTGGTTAGCAAATACGCCGCGAACCATCGTATTCAGACCAGAAAATGTTGAACGCATTTATCTCACCTTATCTTTCTTCATTTCCCTATCATCTTCCATATTCCGCAAAGGGAATCATACATTTGCATCAAACATCTTAATGCCACGGCGATTCTCCACCTCAGGTGCCCCCGGAGGAGCATAGGTATCGTTAGCCGCGGTCTGGGTCATCACATTGATGTGAAAATCCACAAACTCCTTACTTCGTTTCAGGAGTGCCTGCGTTGATGCCAGTTCCCTCTGCAGGCGTTCATCCAATCCCTGGATTCTTGCTAAGAGCCGCATAACCGCATCTCTTTCCACAGAGTCCGGCATGCCGGCTGCATAGGCAGTCAATCTCTTCTTGCCTGTCTGCTCGAGAAATTCACGCGTGAGCTTCTCAAGCTGACCTAACTTAGCCAGGGTGGGCTCGATTGCCTGAACAGCTTCCGTAACGCCCTTGCCAGCACTGTTTTCCTTTAATGCCGTTTTGATTGCCTGGAGTTTTTCCAGACATTCTGTCGAAAGCATGAGCTGCGTGCGCAACAGTTTAACGACTTCATTCATCATCTTCCCACCCTTGCTTTATCGCTATGCCTTTCAGGCATCAAATTCATAGTTTTTCCGGTGGCTGACCACTTCGCCGCCACCCTGTCCATAGGTCGGTTCCACCGTGGCTCCGCCCAGCCTATTCAAATGATAGGCAACGGCCTGCATAGCTCCCCGGATAAGCAGGCTGTTGCCCTCGCTTAATTCTTTTGCCTCAGCTGTATTTTGGGATAAGGAAGTATGAAGCTGTACCAAAATCTGCTGCAGCTGTGGGGTTGGCGCCATCCGTACCAAATCTTCCATCTTGGTATCCTGCTTGATGGAACGGTTCTCTACCGCCAGGTGTATCAACGCCTTCTGGCGTTTCTGCTCCAACTCCCGGATTTTTTTCGTCAAGGCATCTTCTTCTTTAACGAGTTCCTCAAGGGTCTTCATGTCAATCGTGACCAGAGCCTTTTTCTTCTTTGTCCCGAGCTCGATGAGCTGCAAATAAACTTTGTTCAAGTCATTGAGTATTGCTGCAATTTCCTGCCACATAGGCTGCCTCCGTTCTCAGGAATCGATTTCTTCATCAGAAACGCGTGTCCAGCAAGCGATCTGCGATGCTCTTGCTATCCACTTCATAAGTTCCATCGGCAACCTGCTGACGAAGCTCCGCGATCTTCTGGGCACGGCTTTCATCCATCCCGCGAAGTTTCTGCAGCATGCTGCTGAAGCTCTGCGCCTCATTGGAGAAAACCACTTCATCGGCTTTATGTGCCCGTTCTGCAGCACCACTGCGTTTCGCACCGCCTGCCGAACTGACATTGTAAGCGCCGGTCACTGCCTGGATGTTGTTGTTGATTATCATATAAATTCACCACCTATTTATGAAACTTTGACTGGATAAGACCCCATAAGGATTCTTTTTATGTCTTCTGATTAAAGTATCGTAAAAAAAAGCAGGAGACTTAACTCCTGCTTTTCGGCTATTATCCGTGTTTATGTTCACTTTTCTTTATTTTTCTAAGCTTTACGCCTTATTTCATGTTAAGTAATTAACCGAGGTTGTTTTTCGAATACATCCCATGCCCCTGGCCGGATGATTTAGCGGCCTGTTTGGCAGCAGTAATTGCCGACGCTTTTTTCTGGAGTTCTTTATGGAGATCTTCCTGACAACTCTGACAGATTTTTCCCGTGATAATAGGCTTGCCGCACTTCTCACATGGATAGCTCATCTTGACCCCAATCTGCTCGAAACGGCCTTCCCGGATCATCTTCTTGATCATACCTTCCGGTGCACCAGTAGCCTCAACGATTTCCGGAATCTTAGCCCCCGGATTATCGCGAACATAGTTCACTACTTCGGCTTCTTTTTCAAGGATTTTCTCGTAACAATCCATGCAAACACGATGCCCTGTATCCGCAAACAATTTGCCACACATCGGGCAATTCTTGATTTTACCTGCCATATCTTCCACTCCTATTCAACCATTTCGCTATTCCATTTTGACGAAAAATACTTTTTCTTTTATATAAAAATAATTCGGCAGGAAGGATAAATTTCCTCCCTGCCGAACAATTTCTTTTTTCTTGTTTTGTTTTTACCAGATTTTCCCCATCATGAACCACGTACGTCCTTTAGCCTTTGCCCCTTGGGAGAGGTTCGGATCATCGCCAATACGGCGGGCATAATCCAAACGCGTGAACCAATCATTGGCCCGTGTATAGGAAAAGCCCAGTCCCCAGCCCCAAAGGGTTTCTCCGCTGGACCACTGCCCCAGCGAACCAGCACTCCCCTGACGATCCATCGATCTATCGTTGTTGAACCAGATGTGGCCGCCATCGATATAAGTACTGAACACGAGTCCCGGAACATCCGTATAGAACCGCGTCTCGACTGTACCCAGAATGCCTTCATCACCGGAACCTTCGCCCTGCGGATAAGCACGGACACCATTGGCGCCACCTAAGTACATTTCCTCCGAGCCGTCCAGATTGCGGCTGGCAATCTGACCGCTCCCCTTGACCATCACGTCAGCACGATGTCCCAGCTTCTGAATAGCCGTCACATTTGCTTCTCCTTTGGTAAAGCGGCCTTCCGTGTGCCCATCAGCAAGCGTACGACGGGCATCGGCACTGTCAAAGCCCAGCGTGCCCGTCGTAACGGTAGCACCATAGTTGGCTGTAAAGCCATCGCGGCGCTCAAATCCGTTGATGCCGGCATGGATATTATGCGAATGTTTCCGCTTGCTGTCGTTGAACATATCCATGTCATCCCTCAGCTTGCGGTAATCATATCCATAAGTAGCCGTCAAACCACTGCGCGTGAAATGATAGAGCGGACGACTGCCAAACACGCTATACGTATTGGCGACACCATTAGCTCCTAAGCTTCGCATACTGCCACCGACTTTATAATCCATTCGGCTGTAACCAACTCCCAGCATCGTACCACCGTGGCCGATAAGCGCTTCATAGTTAGCGTAATAGTTATGCATATCCGCATTGGAAATCATCGTACCGACACTGGCCTTGCCGCCTGTTCCGCCCACATCGTAGATATTATGCTGCAGTCCATAGCGATAGCGGCCGGAATTCCGGCTGCCGTAGTTCTCCACATAGAGAATCGTATTGGACCCCTTGCTCTTTTCGATGCGAACAGTCAAATCACTGGTACCAAATTCCTTGCCGGGGCTCAGCACGCCAACAGCACGCGTACCACTGACATCCGACAGGGTATAGAGAGCTGACTCCAGATTTTTCGTACGGATGATCTCACCAGCTTTGAGGCCATTTACAAAACCTCTGGCTACCTTATCTTTCATACGCGTCTGATTGTCGAGCTTTATCTGTCCATAGCGGCCAGGGATAACCTTGATAACAATCATGCCGTCACTGCTCTCCTGTGCCGGCACATAGGCGGCAGCAGCCGGATAACCATGCTGGCGGCAATACCGCGTGATGGAATTGAGCGTCACATTGAGCTGGCTCATCGTGCGGTTCTTGCCCATGCCATTTTGAAGAATGCGTGTAAGCTCGGCCTTATCCAGATAGAGTTCATGCGCATCAAGCGTGAAATTGCCGATCGTGAATTCCACCTCGTGCTGCAGCTGTGGCTGCCCCTGCGTTTTATCCTGCACTTCGGCCGTCGGTGCCGGCATTTGCTGCTTGACATCATCTCCCGGTCTCGACAAGGAAGATGCTGCCATGGCACTGCCGCTGAGCGCACCGAGGATTGAAACGGCTGTCACACTTGCCGCAAATTGTTTCTTCCACTGTTTCTTCATCTCACTGTATCCTTCTTTCTTCCCTATCGTCATACGGCACTTTGAATCTCTGCATCGGCGTCACGATTGGACGTTTCGCCGGAAAGCGGAACAATTTCCAGATTTACAATCTCTCCTTGACTGTCCACTTGAATATTGGCAACGCTGCCAGCATCGACATTTTCCATATTTACCACATCGCTTCCCGTGATGCCAATCTTAGCCAAGCGCTCGCGGTTATCCATGCTGCGGATTTCATTCAGATCACCATCCAGGCCTTCCGAAATATTGCCACCATCCTCAAGTTCATGGACATCGCCACTGCTGATGGTCGTAATTCCCAGGACTGTCCCCTTTGTGTCACGATATTCCAGGGCTGCCTTAGCCATTCCACCAAAAGCACTGACATCATCCAGAGAAGACTGCTGATATGCCGTCTGATCCGGACGGAATTGCGATTTCGGATTGACGGTATCGTGATACTCACGGCCTGGGTCTACCAGATTAACGATAAAGGCTTCCTCATTAGCAGGATTCTGGCTGAAGATGTAGTTCTGACCGACATTGCCAGCCGTTTTGCCCTTATACCAGCCATAGACGCCATACTTGCCCGGAATCGAATTGGATATTTCCTTCTCGTCCTTCGGGGCAAACGTAAAGGCATCCACAAGATTGCTATCCTTCTCCTCGAGTCCCAGTACACTACCCGTAAATGGTGGAATTGTCTCGCCAACATTGATTTTCTGCGGCTCAGCAACGATATCCAGCCCTTTGCGGCGAATCGTTCCTTTGCCAGCTGCCGACGTCTTATCCAGCTGATAGTTGGTATTGTCCAGACTCAGCGTATACGAAACATCGTGGTCGAGCAAAGCATCGGTATCTTCGCCAGCGGCAGCATTCCCATTGTCGTAAGTACCGGAGGCTTTAAGGCCGATATTGTCTCCCTTAATGATGCGGTCATCGAGAACGATATTGCCCGCAGCGTTCAGGACGCCATCGGTGCCATCGTACGTCTTATCTGCCCGCGTTACATCCGTAACCGTGAGCAGGCGTTTTTCAATCGTACCATTATGCCCCGTGAGTTCTGCCGTCATGCCGTCCGTCGTCAGGCTTTCACCTGCCGTCGTATCTTTTAACGCATAGTTGCCATTGGTCCAACCGAGCTGATAGGTGTAGTCCTTGCCCGTATCGGCATTCCAATCCTTGTAGGAACCAGACTGGATAAACACACCCACCGTATCGCCACCGATAACGTTCGTGTTATCGACATTGATGTTAGCCTTGTCGAGGTATTTGTCAGCCAGCGAAGTGTCGCGGTCGTATTCCTTGACTGGCCCTTCTTTGACCGATACATTTACCGTACGCGGCGTTATCGTGCCGCTTCCCGTAAGCGTATCCGAGCCACCTTTGGCCTTGACCACATAGTTGTCCTTCGTCGCACCATCAAGCTGGAAATTGCTGAAATAGACATCCTTAGTCGTGACATTGCCCTTTGCATCGCGGGCTACATCCTTGCCAGCATAAGCGGCACTGATGGAATCCGCCAGCAGCGTAATGTTGTTCTTCTCATCCGCAACGATGCCCGTATTCTCATCGGTACCATCGAGCAAATTGATATGATTACGCTGTTTCTTATCGGCATCGGCTGCATCATCGCCATTGTATTCTTTTTTGATGTCCCTGCCGTAACCATCGGCAAAATCGGCATAAACCACACGACGCTTGATTTCGCCATCGCCTTTATAGGTATCTTTATCCTCCTCAGTAGCAGCCCCTTTGAGGGTGTTGCTGCTGTCTAGCGTGTAGTTGCCAGCCGTATTGCCCGTAAGTTTCAGCGTATAGTCAATCTGTTTGCCAGATTTTACCTTGCTGTCTGGATCTACTACATTGGCATTCTTATCCGCATAAGCGCCTGTTACCGTGAGATTGACCGTGTTTTTGTCTTTATCCACAATACCATGGTCATCTTCAAAGGTATAAGCAAAGTTGTTGATTATATTGCCCGCTGCATCCTTGACTGTCTTTTCACCATCATACGTCTTGGTATAACCACTGAGGTTATCCGTCTTGATCTTGAGCACGCGCGGCGTGATACTGCCTTTGGTTGTATAGGTCCCACTAAAGGAAGTTGACGTAAGCCCCGTAATATCAAAATTATGACCCACGTCATCAGCATCCAGACCGGTTATCTTATAAACCACATTGTCATAGCTAAGGGTGTCTCCCTGCACGACATTGACCTGCTTATTTCCTGTGGCATCGACATAGTTTGCCCAATCCTTATCATGACGGAGCTTGAATTCTACTTCTTCCCCACCAGTCCTATCATTCGCGTACGTATGAACCGAAAAATATTTCTCCGGATCGAGGACAGTCGAACTGCCATCATAAACTTTAGTGATATCACCTTTCCAATGATTGATATCAATATCATCCATGGTTAAAGCCAGCCGTTTGATTCGACCTTTTTTAGCAGCCTCAGCAAAATAGACGGTATCAGCAATGGTATAGTTGCCATGAATCGTCCCAGTCGCCTTCGCTAATGCGTTCTGCAAACCGGAGTACTGAACACCCTTGAACCCAGCCTTGCCTTCCGCATTTTCCTGATAATTAACATTGCCATCGGCAATGAATTCTCCCGCCTGATTTTTGTTGCCAAAAGTGCCTGTTACATCATTTTTGTCCAATGTGATAGATTCATTATTCTGCAAACCATCTAAGGTGATTCCCTTGACTTCGGCCCCGGTTTTATTATTATAGGAGCGCTCCGTGTAGTCAAAGTCAGCGGTCAGCTCTCTCGGCGTAATCCGCCCTAAATCCTTGCCGGTAATCGTTGCCGTATTGGCATTTGTCCCCTCGATGACATAATTTGACGCACCATTGCCTTTCAATACCACATCGTATAGTACGTCTTTCGTAGTAATATTGCCCTCTGCGTCATAGGCAACATTTTTATCCACATAACGGCCATTGAGCTTGGTGGTATCGAGTGCTGTCGTATCGCCGTTTGCATTGATGACACCCTCGAGTTTAATCTTACCGCTAGTATCGACGCCACTAGGAAGATTATCTCTACCATCATAGACTTTCTCCATCACAGTTTTATCCGCAAAAATAGTGCGAATTGCCTTGGGCGTTATGCTGACACCCGAATTCTTGGACTGCGTCAGTACACCATTGGCATAAATCGACGATGACAGCCCGCTTAAGTTGAAATTCGACAATGCATCGCCCAATAAACCAAACTGATACGTAGCGCTATTGGCGTCAATCCCTGCCGAATTGTAAATAGCCGAATTAATCTTATAGTCCTTGCCGGCTTTCAGGGTAACGCCACCAATCGTAATGCTCTGAATATAGTCCGCCTGATCCTTAATCCCGACCTCATCGCCAAAATAACGGCTGGTATCGGTATGGTCATAAGAAATACTATTGGTCGTGTCATACACCTTGGTAATCTTATCGGCAAATTTCACATCGACATCATTATCGGTAAGATCTTTCGGAGTTATCTTTCCCGCACCATTAATTTTAGTTACCCCATTCACCGTCTGGCTGTTAGCAGGATTAATGATATAGTTCCCCTTATCTTTCCCCTGCAACACCGTAACATAGGTAACCGTATCAGCAGTCTTTACATCAGGACTGTTAAATACCGCAGCATACTTAGCCGGATCAATCGATACATCATCTACCTTATTCGTTTCCGCATCAGTCTTTATCCCTTCATAGACGGGCGTAACTGTTCCCGTATACTCCGCATTGCCATCATAAGTTTTCGAAACTGGCCCATACGTTATCGTAAGTGCCGCCGGCGTAATATCGCCTGTACCTGTCAGCGTATTATTAACTACATCTTTATTAGCCGTATCTTTTAAGCGGTAATTGCCCTGACTGTCCGTATCCATTGATATCTTATAGTAGACATTCTTCGGCTTATCTGAATTGACATTTTTATCTTCATACTCGACGGCTACATTCCGCGTACCATCAATCCAGCCCGTGAATTCCACTGCCGCATCATCCTTGATTTCATTGCCAGCAGCATCATAGACTTTCTTCGAGCCATCATAAACCTTCGTTACATTATCTGGTTTTACTGCGACTGTGATGTTCTTTGGCGTGATGGTCCCCACCATATCCGCATCATCCGCCTGCGTCCACTTGAGATTGTTCGTATCCACATCGAGTAAATCATCACTAAGCTTATAATTTGACGAACCAGCAAGCGTCAGCTCATACGTCACCCCCTGCGAAGTGCCGTCATTACTGCTCTTATTATTGTAATAGGCTTTATTGATGGTATAGTCCAACCCCACCCTAGAGGTTCCGTTGTCATAGGTCAGTGTACCTACATAATACTGACTATCATGATTAACCGTTTCGACATTTTCATTTCCGTCATAGACCTTCGTAATGTCATGCAGTTTGGTAAGATCCAGCTTGCTGCGGTCTGCTATCGTCAACGGTTTAATCGTGCCTTTATCATAAACCGTATCGCCGATACCAGCCAATACGTAATTGGAATTTTTGATAATCCCCGCTACGCCTGTATACTGAACATCTTTGCTGTTTGTTGCCCCATAATTCATAACATTGGCATCCGCCTGGAAGGTCGCATCCGTCGTACCGCTGCCATACTTTGCCTTGATGTCAGCTAGCGAGAAGATATCTGACAAATCTTCCCCAGTGACAACTCCCGTCGCACCAGCTAGCGCAATCTTATCATTTTCCTGTTTCCCTTGTACGAGTGCCGATTCATCATAATCCTTGGACGGATTATAAAAATCAATCGCCGTAATCTCACGCTGCCTGATGAGACCCGTACCATTATATGTAGCCGTAGATGCTGTCGTATCACCAACGGCGATAACATAGTTCTTCGACTCAGTACCATCGCCCTTGAGAACCTTAGCCGTATACGTAATATTCTTGTCGGCTACCTGCTTATCCTGGATATTGACATTTTTAGCTCCCTCACCAGCAGTATCAAGATACTCACCCGTGATAACGATTTTATCCGTATCATCCTGAATCAGATGATGATCCGTATCATCATTTTTATCATAAACAACATAGCCTGCGTCCAAGCCAAACTCTTTCGCATCATTGACCTTCACATGCTCATCGCCATCATAAGCTTTGCTGGCTTTCTCTCCGGAAAACTTCAGATTAATCGTGCGCGGTGTAATCTTTCCGGCACCATAAACATGCTGATTGATAAGTCCATTAGAAAGATTGACCCCGTCTAATTTGTAATTGACAGCATCATCGCCACTTACCGTTACCACATACCGCACGCCAAGATTATCGGCAGCATCCTTTGTCTTTGTCTGTGACGTACCATCACTTGCGGTAACGAAATCAGCCCCCGTAACCGTAAAGGTCAAATCGTCAGCTGGCATCTCATCCAGGCGGACAACCGCCCCATTAGCACCCGTGTAGGATGTACCTGCCGTATACTCACGCTCTGCAGCCTGCTTTTCCAGCTTGCCTTCTTTATTCTTTTTGTACCACGAATAACCCGCCTTGGCAATATCTAGGCGATTGATCGTACCTGTCCCATAAAGAGCGCCGCCATCATCCACATTGATTCCCGTGTCGGTAAGACCATCAACGGATTCACTATAAAGCACGTTATTCGTATTGGTTGCATCGACCAGTTTATAGTTTTTAGTCTTCGTCCCCCCTGTTAATTTAATGCCGCCATAGCGGACATCATGATCGCCAGCCATTTTGGACGCAGTGAACGAGCCATCGGCATTTTTCGTGCCATAGTTGGCATAGTCAGGTTTCGTTTCATCCGTCTCATACACCAACGTGATATCATCTTCGCCAACTTTGCCCCGATTCTCCCCCTGCTCTGTCACAAAGGCAACCTGCTCGGCTGGCGTATTGCCATCACCTGTTACAATGGTCTTGCCATTATAATCACGGTTAATTCCAGACTTCTTTTTCAACTCAACCAGAATTTCACGCTGCTTAATGACACCATTTTCCGAATCCCCGGAAATTGTCAGCGACATATTGCCAGATGCATCGGTACTAGCCTGATTTACGCCGCTCTCATCGACGAGCACATAGTTTCCAGCCTCGTTGCCCGTCAGCTTAATGGACCCTTCAACATGAACATGCTTGCCAGTGCCAACATCGGGACTGTCTTTCCCATCATCATCCACAAACTTCGGCTTATTCGTTTCATCCGATGAGAACTCCAGCGTCATGCCATTTGCCGCATCCTCGGCAAAGATTCCGCCAGAAATGTCACTGAAAAGATTTTTTACACCATCGCTGGCATCAGCTTTACCATCATACGTCTTCTCTATCTTGGCCCCCGCATCAATTCCAAACGAAAGTGTTTTCGGCGTAATAGTAACCGTATTGCCGGTCAAATCGTAGCCATTCTGATCCGTATAGTAAAGATTATACGTACCAGCATTGCGCAGCTTGTCTTTATCCCCCGCTTTTAGTTTCAGAGTATCCGCATCAATATAGCTGTCAATCACGGCATTTTGAGCATTATATTCCCATTGTTCATCACCGCTGCTAGTATGCTTATCGGTCTTTGTCCCACGCGTATAGCCATAGTTAACATTTACCGTACCATTCGCCTTTAAAAACGAACGCAACATGGGGAGGGTACGTCCATTATATATTACCCAGTCATCCGTACGATCAGAACTGCCTAAAAAGCCATAGCTGGCAGCCTTAGTTGCATCTGTTTCCGTTCCCGAGCCGCCCTCAGCTATCTTATACGAGTTATCTTCTAATTCCAGCCGATAAACATTTGTATTTGCTATTGTCCCCGTATTAACTATCGAATTGTGTGTCGTATAGGCATTCGTAATAGAGGTACTAGTCGAAGCTGTACCAACAATGCCTGCATCCTGCCCTTTTGTAACGCCAGTACTTAAAGGTTTCTCAGCCGTATAAAGCGAATAGGCATCGTTAATTGTTACGTTTCCTTCCGTCGAACCAACAATCCCCCCCGTTACAGCTAAGGTGTCGTTATTATAAAATAACTGCGTTTCGTTATACGCATTTTTTATTGTAGTTCCAGATGTAGCAACACCAATAATTCCGCCTAAACCACTAAAAGTTATTCCCGTGACTGATGCCGTTCCTATGCCAAAACTAGTTTTTTCACTATATACATTTTTGATTGTTGTATTATCTGCCTGACCAATCAATCCGCCAGCAGCTTTATTGCCATATACTCTTGCACCGCGTAACCCAACATTTTCTATTGCAGCACCGTTCGTCTTGCCAAAAAGGCCACCGTAGTTATATGCTTTACTCTTAACAAAAAGCCCATCAATCACAAAGAAATTACCATCAAATTTCCCCGTAAAATCTGCGTTATCATTACCGCCAATTGGCGTAAACGCCTGGCCTTCCAGATCAATATTATTGGCTAACGCATAACGGCCGCTAAGATCTTCATTAATATTCTTTAGGTCGTCAGCCGAAGAAATCAAAATATAGTCCTGATTCGTACGATTACCGCTATTTATCGTATAATTTTCATGTGTTGTGGAATCCTGCTTGTGGTCTAGGCGTATATTCCCATTGGCATTTAAGGTAACATTGGTATTGACCACACCTGCCTGCGTCTTTATATCATCCGTATTCATAAAACGGATATTATTACCCTCTATATATACTGAGTCCGCTTGGACCTTTCCCATATTGACAACATCCGCAGCTGCACTGGCAGCCGTTCCTTGCAATGGATTTGCCCCGGGAATTTCCTTTTTAAACGAATCCACGTCAAGCTTGTTGGTTACCGTAGTCGAAACATAAAGATTCCCTACATCAACACTTGCGTCTTTACCGAAAATCACACCATGTTGATTGACAATATAGACATTATTGCCGCCCTGTATCGCACCATCAATCTGGGACTGATTCGTCCCCGTTACGATATTCAGGTAATTATTTTTCTTTTCTCCTCCATCAAAGGATACGGTTTCATTTTTGGCAACCGAAAAATCCTGCCAATGTACCACATTATTATGTACCACATTATTATTCGGATCTAAGTCTACTACATTGGTCGTATTATGGTCATAAGTGACTTTAGCTGTATTTGTCTGCCCCTCATCAAGAACCGGCGCACCATAAGTGACCGGAACCATACTGAACATTCCGGCCATCAAAGTGATACTGATCTGCGCTGTCAGTTTTGCCTTTTTATCTATCGTATCCATTGCTGTCGCCTCATCCTTTATAAACAGTATCCCACTTCATTACTATCCCGATACTCACAAAAGCCTCCCTCAACCGAGGAAGGCTTTTCCTGAAAACGTATTTACTGTAACAAGCTCAGTACACTGCTGCTGCTCTGATTGGCCTGAGCCAGCATCGTCTGCGAAGCTTGCAGTAAAATATTATTTTTCGTATAGCTTGTCATCTGCTGCGCCATATTCGCATCGGTAATCACAGATTTCGCGGCAAGCGTATTCTCACTGGACGTAATCAAGTTAGCCGAAGTATATTCCAACCGATTCTGGATAGCACCAACCTTGGTTTGCTGATCTAGCACCTTTTGCAGTGCATTATCCAAAACATTGACTGCTGCATTAGCATCTTCCTGAGTCGCAATGCTAAGGGTCTCAACTGGTGGCGGCGTCTTAAGCCCCAATGCCTCTGACCGCAAATCCGAAAAGCCTGCCGTTATCGTCTGATTGGCCTTCGTTCCCATCTGAATCTTGATGGCATTATCCTCCGAGGCATTCTCAGCAAAAATCGACGTTGAGAACTCCAGCGCCTTATTCGCATCCCGACGCGGATTGCCATTGCTGTCCTTGATGCATATCGTCAGTCCGGACAACTGCCCTTTAATACCAGCGGTTTTCGACTTAATTGTTATTCCCGCTGTTTCATCAGCCGTATGAATCTCCTCACCAAAGCCATTGATACCAATATAGGAAGGATCGCCAGACTTCACCAAATCCACCAAACTGCCATTAAGTACAGTCTCCCGCGTAGCGGAGTCTTCTTCCCATGAACCACCGACAAGTCCAACCAACTCTTCGATAGAATATGCTGTATTACCTTCTAACAACTCTGGACCAAAAGACGGGTCCATTGAGTCATAATCCGGATTAAGCTTGGTCGTTTTATGCATCATCGGCTGTGTAACCGTATGCGTCTCACCATTAAGCACATACGATACCGTAATGGTATCCGTCTCCTGAATCCCCAGAGAATTGCCCGCACGATCTTTCAAATCCAGCAGACTTGTATCCCCCGTTGTGTCCTCTGCCAAATTCTGATTCGTCATATGCGTAGCCACATCTGTAATGGCATTGTTATGGCTGCCATCAATAAGCATCTTTCCGTTGTAATTGGCGGCCGCATTATCATCAATCTGGTCAATCATCTGATCGACTTCTTTTTGCATGGTAGCCCGATCTGCATCCGTATTGGTATCATTGGCAGCGTTAAGCGCCTTTTCCTTCAGCCCGCGCAGTGCATCCACCGTGCTCTGCATGGCACCTTCGGCCGTCTTGAGCATTGCGCCACCATTCTGCGTATTCTGATTGGCCTGTTCCAGTGAATCGACCTGCACATCCATCCGCTCCGAAATCGCATAGCCCGATGCATCATCTGCGGCATTGCGAATCTTGAGTCCAGACGAAACCTTCGACAAATCCTTTGCCATCGCTTTTGCATTACGATCAATTTCATTCAATGTACGTCTCGCCGGCATGTTATTCTTGACTACCATAGCCATAACGGCAACCTCCTTGTATCCTTCCCCACTGGCATATATTTCACACACTATCGCTAGTTTAATATACGGACATCCAAACTTTTCTACTTAGTATATCGAAAAAAACAAAATATTCTTAAGGGATTTATGAAATTTTAATTCTCCGAACCCTCCCTTATCATTATACATGAAAATAGGAGCCACCAAAAGTGCGCTCCCATTTTTTCTGCTTTTTATTTTTCTTTATGCCAGATATGTGCCATGATGTCTTCGTAGACAGCCTCAAGGTGTTGGACGAGGACGCTAAGCATCAGCTGAATCATCTTGCTGTCGAAGGTCTCGTCGACAAATGGCAGGCAGATATCGAGATAGACCGTGCCATCGTCGCGCAGGTAGTATTTGAAAATCTTGTACTGCGTGTTGAGTTCGTTGAGATAATCCTTTAGGGAACTGCGCTTTTCTTCTGTTATCCCCGTGATGATTTGCGTGCGGATAACCGTGAAGATACTCGTGTCAATCAGGATAGCCATTGGCAGAATCTGTCCCTTGGCCTCAATGCGCGAACGGAATATTACCGTCGAATAATCATCCTCTACCGACTCTGTGCTGAATACGTCGATATTGTTCTCCATGAGAAACTCTTGGAATTTCAGTGCTTTCTCATTGCTTTCAACACCTTTGGATTTCTTTGGCATGCTGTTTCCTCACCTATCTGTATTATTTTTCGTTCGCAAAATATAACTTAGCATTATTATAACATATATTTTCGATTAAATTTCCTAAATTCTCCCAATCTGCCGGATATTCGCCATTTTCTACAATCCTTCCCACGAAGTTGCATAGAACACGGCGATAATATTCGTGACGATTCAAGGAAAGCAAACTGCGTGCATTGCTCGCCATGTGGATGGCATTGCCCAGCAGCAAGAAGTTTGCCGTATTGGCCAGCTGGGCTTTGATGCCCGCTTTATCCCCCTGGAAGGTCCACGAACCACCCAGCTGCAGTTTTCCGGCTATGCCGTTCCCTTGGAATGCGCCGATTACCGAGGCAATCATCGCACCGTCAGACGGATTGCGCGAACTGATGATGGTCTTGGGAATTTTATCCTCCCGATTGAGTCGGTCAAAAAATCTGGCCAGATTGTCCCCTCGGCAGCCGCTCGACAGGCAGTCATCGCCTTTATCCGGCCCCAGTTGCTGTGCCCGTACGGTATTGCTGTCGCGAACCACGGCATATTCCAGCTGCATGACCCAGCCGCGCCGCGCGTATTCCCTGGCCAGGAACAACAGCACCGCCGTCTGATATTGTTCGCGGGCTTTTTCCGAAGGTGTCCCCTTGCCGTTAATAGTACGGCCAACGATATCATCGAGTTCAAAGTTTTCCGCGGGGCAGTAACCGATGGCTGCCAAGGTGTGGTCAGCCGTGCAGCAACCCAGCGAAGCAAAGGAATCCATCCGTGCCGACAACGCCTCATAAACATCGTGCATCGTACTGATTTCAATACCCGCTGCGGTTCCCAGCTCATATTTCATATAGTTTTCCCATTCTTCGTCCTCGATGCGCAGGGCCTTGTCCGGACAAAACACCGGCATGATAGCCGCTGGGCAAGTTTTATCCTGCCGGAGCTGCTCGAACTGTTGCAACTCTGCGGACGGGTCAGCCAAAATGCCCAGACTCTCCACCTTTTCCCTTTCAAGGATTTTTCGTGACGAAAGGTCTTTTAATTTCGCATTGGCATCGTTCCAAATTTTTTCCGCCGTCTCCCCGCAAAGGATTTCCTCACAACCAAAAAATCTTTTTAGCTCGATGTGCGTGTTTAAATAAATCGGATTCCCCACGGCCTTCGGCAGGGTTTCGGCAAATTTCTGGAATTTCTCACGATCGGGAGCATCACCAGTGATATACTTCTCTGCCACACCATTCGCCCGCATCAGCCGCCACTTCTCCGGTGCATTCTTCAGCATCAGCTGGGTGAGATTGCGATAAGGTTCATCACCTGCAATCTCCTCAACCCGCAAATGGGTCCGATAGTCGATGATGGGCAGGCTGGCCACATAATCATGATAAAGTCGCTTGGCAGCCTCAGTCTGGAGCATGAAATCATCCTGTATATATTTCTTCACGCGAATCTCCCCCTTTGCCGGAATTCTTGCCAGCGAAAATTGTCTTTACTTACTTTCTTTATTCGCCTTTTCTGCATAAAATCCTGTAAAAAACGCCTTCAAACGAAATAGATACCATGACAAAAAGGCTCATTGACTTCTATTCCTGTCAATGAGCCTTCCTTTATCGGCTAATATCAAGATTCCTTTTTCCACAATGTATGGCTGGCGTAAAGAGCCACACATACAATAGCGAAAATGATGCCGGCCGGATAGGTGACGCTCGTTGCGAGCTTGAAGCCTTCCGGCGCCTGCAGGATATAGGTAAAGGTTACAGCCGACATGAAGGTTGCCGGAACAGCCGGGATAACCCAGGCTTTGCTTCCCTTATGAACGCGGTACAGATAGGTAGCACCCGTCCAAAGGACAATCATAGCCAGCGTCTGATTCGTCCAAGAGAAATAACGCCAAATGATGTTGAAATCCATCTGCGACAGGATACCGCCGATAGCCAGCAGTGGTACCGCAAACAGCAGGCGTTTGCCAGCTTTTTTCTGGTCAACACCGAACCAGTCGGCCAGCGTCAGGCGGGCACTGCGGAACGCCGTATCGCCAGAAGTAATCGGGCAGGCAATAACACCAAGCATAGCCAGCGTTGCGCCGACATAACCAGTCCAGCTGCCAGCACCGCCCATAAAACCAACACAGATATCATAAACAACCGTACCAGCACCACCAGCAGCCATAGCCTTGGCGAGACCACCCGTGCTGTCATAGAACGTAACACCGGCAGCAGCCCAGATAAGGGCGATGATACCCTCGGAAACCATAGCGCCGTAGAATACCGGACGGCCAAGGCGCTCGTCACGCAGGCAGCGCGCCATAATCGGCGACTGCGTCGAATGGAAGCCCGATACAGCACCGCAGGCTACGGTGATGAACATCAGCGGCCAAATCGGCATGGCATCCCCTTTGGGGTGCAGATTGGCGAGCTGAAGTTCCGGCATCGTGTGGCCACCGACACCGAAGAGCATACCGCCCATAATGCCAAGTGCCATGATGATAAGGCAGGCACCAAAGAGCGGATAGAAACGGGCAATAATCGCATCAATCGGCAACAGGGTTGCCAGGAAGTAATAAGCCAGAACACAAGGTAGAACAATTGTAACGGCTACCCCCGTGAGTTTTGCCAGCAGTCCTGCCGGGCCTGTCATGAAAACCGTACCGACAAGAACCAGCAGCACTACGGAGAACACGCGCATGATGAACAGCATCGTACTGCCCATATGGTGGCCTACGACCTCCGAGATACTCTTGCCATCCTCGCGCAAAGAAATCATACCGGACAAATAGTCGTGAACACCACCGGCGAAAATCGTACCAAAGACAATCCAGAGGTAAACGGATGGCCCCCAAAGAGCACCGCCCAGCGCACCGAAAATCGGGCCAAGGCCAGCGATATTCAAGAGCTGAATCATGAATACTTTCCAAGTCGGCAGTGGAATGTAGTCAACCCCATCGTTATGAACCAACGCCGGTGTAGGCTTGTCGGTCGGGCCGAAAAGGTTGTCTACGATTTTGCCGTAGATGAAATAACCACCAATAAGTGCCATCAAAGCAACCAGAAATGTAACCATTTTTTTCACCTCATCTTGTAAATTTAATAATAAAACTGAAAAATGCGACGATTGCTTGTAAATTATCTTAGCATAATCAGACAGAATTGTCTATATATTTCAAACTCTTATGATATACCAAATAAGAATCGTATTGATAACCTCAAGTTATCTGCTTGATTCGGTATGGTATACTAAAAATGTTTGTTTATCCCATCTGTTAACGAAAGGATTTTTATGGCTATTCTACTGTTTTTACTGCTCGGCCTTTTTGTCGGCACTTTTGGCACTTTGGTTGGTATCGGCGGCGGACTTATCTGTGTGCCGGTCTTTATTTTCTTTATGTCCGACGGTGGACTCTATCCCTACTTCCATACGGCAGCACAGATTACCGGCACCTCGCTGGTCGTGGTACTGTCCAATGCCGTATCGGGCACCATTGCCTACATCCGCCAGAAGCGCGTCTTTTTCCGCGCGGCGGTTCCATTTGCTATCGCAACCCTGCCGGGTGCTTTTATCGGTTCCTATATCGTCAATGAATTCAGCGCTCCTCAGCTTGATTTCTACTACGGCCTGTTCGTGCTCTGCATGGCCTGCATCATGTTCTGGAACACCATGCACAAGCCCCCCGTTGACCTCTTAGACCTGCCCGAAGGATTTACATTCAACAAATGGATTGGCATTACCGCAAGCTTCGGTGTCGGTTTTGTCTCTAGCATCTTCGGTGTCGGCGGCGGCATCATCCATGTGCCGCTGATGATTTACCTGCTCGGTTTCCCGGTACACGTCGCCACGGCAACCTCGCACTTTATTCTGGCCTGCTCGGCCATTTTCGGCGTTGTTTCCCACTTCCTGCTCGACCATATCATCTGGCTGCCAGCCATCTGCATCTCAATCGGTGCCGCCATTGGCGCACAGCTTGGCGCACGGATTTCACAAAAAACAAAGTCCAAGGTTATCCTTGGACTCCTGTCACTGGCTATGTTCGCGCTAGGTATTCGGTTAATTTTAATGGGCGGACACATATCTCTTGGATAAAATCCGCTAAGTATTCATCAAAAATCATATTTTCCTCGCAGAACCGTTTGAGTTCGGCGAGGTTTTTTTCTGCCTCGACATCGTATTCAATGCGATGAATGAGCCGTGCCAATTGCTTTCGCGTCTCTTTATCATAAAGACTCTTGAGATTGGCTACAGCGGCGGTACTGCGCTTGGCCTCTACCAGCCAGCAGCTCGTACTGAGGTCATGGCTGAAGTTATCAAAGCCCTGCGCCTCCCACGCATCCCCGGCCGAAAAATCATCGTCCTGCTGCCCTGGCAAAAAATCGATTTCTTTATAAAGCGTATCGTCCAGCAGGCGGACGACTTCACTTTTCGCATAAAGATGCTGCTGCCGCACTGGGAAAATTCCCTCGCGCAGCTGAGCCAGTACCCCATGATAACGGATATTCCCATACGACGTGTAAAGAACTCCGACATCGGTAAGTTTCCGGCTGATATCCATCATGGACTCATAGGGCTGGAAAGCTTCCTCCAAACAGGATTCCGCCACGGCATAATCAAAGGATTCCTCAGCAAATGGCAGTTCTTCCCGGCGATAGTCGAGGATATGCCATGCTATATCCAGCTCGCGAAATTCAGCCAGTTTCGCTATTTCCTCAAAGCGCGTAACCGCAGTAATCGCCGCATTCGGATAAGCCGCCCGCAGCGGCTTTAGATATTGCGCGCTCTCAACAACCAGCCAGCGGCCAGCCTCCGGCCCGCCCGCAATAAAATCCATCAGGGTATGTCTCAAAATCCCGCTCCTTCCCCAGCTTTTCTCAAAGCAGGCAGCTTCTTATCGCCTGCTCAAAATCCCTCACATACGCTGCATCATCCATCAATGCCGAGCGTTCCAATTCCTCTCGCAACCCAAGCTGCGTCCCCAGCAAACCTTCCTTATCCACCGCCAGCTGCAAAGCCAGCTTGATGTACGAATCGGTACAATCTGCCAGCCATTCCGAAAGGCCAGCGGCTCTCATAATGCTCGTACTGAGACGTGCACTGTGATGGTCACCCCCCATCGCCACTACGGGCACCCCCAGGTAAAGGGCCGTTGCCGTTGCCGCCCCTCCGGGATACGGAAAGGTATCGAGCATGATGTCAATTTGCTGATACTGCGTGAGATAGTCATCACTGCCGAGGCGAACCTCGACCCGTTCCATCGGCAGGCCGGCATTTTCCAGCCGCTTTTGCATGACAGACCGCCGCTCAAAAAGTCTCGTCGTATCCTGTACCACCAGCCGGCTGTCTGGCAGATTATTCAGGATTTCCCGCCAGCAGTCCATAACCGGACGCGATATCTTCATGAAGTTCTGGAAACAGCCAAACGTGATGCCACTTCCTGCACGCGGTTTTCGCAACTGCCGCTTCATCGCCGCCGTTGGCTCAAAACAAAAACCATGCGGCAGCCGCAAGAGTTTTTCCTGGAAATAGTTTTCCGCCTGACCGTCTACAGGGTCCATCGCATCATCGGTCAGGAAATAATCCATCGCGGCAAGGCCTGTGGTATCAAACCAGCCTATCCCGCAAAGCTGGACTGCTGCCGGACGCTGCGCCATTACCATCAAGGTCATGCCGCCATCGGCATGACCGCTCAAATCCATCAGCACGTCAATTTCATCCCAACGGATTGTCTTTGCCATCTGTTCAAGATTTTGACCAGCCAGACAACGATAAGTCAGCCCCGACGCCTGCAAGTGGCGCGTGAAATCATCCTCATCGGACGCCAAAGCATAGGCATAGACTTCAAAGGAACGCACATCGAGCCGGGTCAGCAGGCATTCGTAGAATCTGGCCGAAGACGACTCGCGAAAATCCCGCGACAAAAAACCAATCCGTATGCGGTTATGCGAATACTCCGGGCACGGTGGCAGTTTCTCCGTATCCCGATAAAGTCCCTGATATACCAAATGCTGCTGATACAGTTCCTCCGGCGAAATCCCCGGCAGATAGTGAAGCGCAAACAGATAATTGGAGAAATGTTCCCGCTGGCTCCGCAGGAACCGGTCCGACTGCGCCGCATTGCTGTAAGCCGCCGCCGCCCCCTCAGCATCAGCCAAATCATGGAACATCGCGCCATAAAGTTCGTGAACCCGCCACATTTCCTCAGCGGGAACACTCCCGTCTCCGCGCACTTCATCAAGAGCCTGCCGCGCCGCTGCAGTTTTTCCCCGTGCCAGCAGGGAGCAAATAGCCTCTAGCTTTGCTTGCCAATCCACCATTTTCAACCTCGAAATTCAAAATAAGCAATTTCCGGCGGACAGCCGATTCTGCAAGGGAACCAGCTGCCGTTGCCAGTATGCACATATCCATAACAATCGCCAAGCCGCACCATGCCGCGGGTATATTTGAACACCGGAAAAATCGGCAGGCCAAAGATGCCGAACTGGCCGCCATGGGTATGGCCGGTCAGGGTAAGCGGTATCCCTGCTGCCGCGGCGTTATCGATAAACTCCGGATGATGCGCTAATACTATTGTACTTTTTCGTTCTTTTTCGGGAATATCCTCTATGGTTTTGGCAAAGTATTCCGCCTTTAACTGGCGGAATTTCTCCGTCTCCCGAATCATCGGATGATCTGTTCCCGCTACCCAGATAGATTTTCCCGGCACCTGCTCCGCGCGGTTATAGAGCGCATGAACCCGCGTTGCCGACAGCAGGCGTTTGATTTCCTTCACGCCACGGAAATGTTCATGATTTCCCAGACAATACCAAATGCCATCGGCGAACCTGTCCACATATTCATCGAGCAGCTGCGCCGCCGCGGGGTTCTGCCCTTCGTCATCAAAAAGATCTCCGGTGATTGCCAGCATATCCGGCCCATCCGCAGCAATCCGCTCGAGCAGCTGGCGCAAATCAGCCACCGAAAAGAATTTCCCTAAATGCACATCGCTGATTTGTGCCACGCGATACCCGTCCGGAAATGAACCTGCGGCCATCGGAATCCGGTAGCGGTTATCCACGGTATGACAGCGCTCATAACCACAGCCATAGCCACTTGCCGCCGCCAGTCCCAGCGGATAGACTGCCGCCTTCTTCAAAAAACGGCGCCGGCCCGCATCTTCAGGAATTCTCATACTAAGCCGCCAGACTACGATGGCCGGGATTACAATAAAAACCAATAACAATAAACTGATTACAATTAGCCAAAAATAATGTATCATATAAGTCTCCTGAAAAAACGAAAAAAAAGAGAACCGGCAAAGCCGATTCCAACATTCACAAAAATAACAGCATTACATTACCAACATATTCATGCCAGTCCACGAAGGTGAGCATTCTCCGCCTGCCGTTCCCGGTAATACCAGCGGATTGAGTTGCCAATAGCGCAGCGTACTGCGTCAAGTTCCCCTGCCAGCGCCAGCTTGCGAAGCCGGTTGACGTCAAAGCCATTGACAGACAAGTAACTTGCAGAAAGGAAACCTCCTCGTTTCAAGATTTTGCGATAACTCGCACTGTCACGACGGTCCATTTCGATGTTCTTGATAGCCATAAATAATCCCCCCATAGTATTATGTATGAGTCTATTTACATGCTCCCTTAATGGCAACTACATTATACCATGAATTTGTAACATTGTACACTATATCTTGTGGATACCAGTTATTTTGGCCCATTATATCTAATTTTGTCGTTTTTATTCTTCTTGTTTTTTTATCCAAACACTGTCAATCTATAATATTTTATTATATAATAATATTGTTATATATGTATTAAAAATATAGGAGGCTTATCTATGCTGACTGCACAAACGAAAGAATATCCGCTGCCTGCTGAGCTTCAGGCAAAGATAGACCTTGTTCTCGAATCCCACGATAACGACCCGACCCAGATTGTCGGCATCCTGCTCGAAGTGCAGGAGCTCCATGAGCGTCATTACATTTCTGAACCCGTTGCCTACTATTTGGCTGACCGCCTTTCGCTGCCAGTCACCAATATCTTTGACTGTCTCAACTTCTATAGCGAACTCTCTTCCAAGCCACGAGCAAAATACCCCATTCAGGTCTGCAGTTCGCCTGCCTGCCGTGTCAACGTCATCGACACAAAACGCCTGCTTGAAACGCTTCAGCGTTTGCTCGACATCAAGATTGGCGAAACTACTTACGACGGGCGCTTTACCCTCGAGACTACGACCTGCTACGGTGCCTGCGACCGCGCTCCCTCGGTGCGCATCAACGGTCAGATTTACGATCATCTGGATTCGCAGGAAAAAATTGAAGCCCTGCTTCGTTCCCTGACGTAAGCTGAGGAGGAAATGTTATGAGCAACCAAGTTAAGTTTCTGACCAAGAACTTTGGCCAGTACGATACATCATCCATCGGATCTTATATGGATATCGGTGGTTTCGAGGCCCTGCGCAAGGCTGTGACCATGGACCCCGAAAAAATCTGCGACATGATTACTGAGGTCAAAGTCCGCGGACGCGGTGGTGCCGAATATCCGCTGGGGCGCAAATGGTCCCAGGCCCGTGCCGTTGTTGGCGAGAACAAAATCGTCGTCTGCAACGCTGACGAGGGCGAAACCACCACCTTCAAAGACCGGGAACTCATCCAAAAGGACCCTTTTAACCTCATCGAGGCCTTAATTATAGCCGGCTATGTCTGCGGCGCCACCGACGGCTATATCTACATGCGCGCCGAATACGCCTGCCTGCGCCCCTTGCTGCTCAATGCCATCCGCCAGGCCAAGAATTATGGTTTTTTAGGTGAAAACATTCTCGGCAAAGGCTTTGACTTCAACCTTCACCTCTATTCAGGTGGCGGCGCTTATGTCTGCGGGGAAGGCACCGCCCTCATCCGTTCCATCGAAGGCAAAGCCGGACGACCGCGCATGAAACCACCTTTCATCAAAGTAAGCGGCCTCTTCGCCCGTCCAACCTGTCTTAATAACGTCGAAAGCCTGTCTATCGTCCCGCATCTGCTCGTCGATAAGGGCAGGGTCTACGCGTCCTGCGGTTCCGGCGAATCCATTGGCACCAAAATGATTTCCGTTGCAGGAAATGTCAATAATCCCGGCGTCTTTGAGATTCCCTTCGGCACTACCGTCCGCGAAATCATCTACAACCTCGCCGGCGGCATCCAGCATGACCGCGAAATCCAGCTCATTCAGTTTGGCGGCGCCTCCGGCAAGATTGCTGACGCCTCGATTCTCGATACGCCCTATACCTACGACGATCTTCGCAACGCAGGTGTCATGGTCGGCTCTGGCGGCATTTTGGTCATCGACGAACGCACGAGCGTCATCGACTTTCTACGCATGAATCAGGAATTTTTCTCCGAGGAAAGCTGTGGCCAATGCACCCCCTGCCGTGAGGGCAATCTCCACATCAAGATTATCCTCGACAAGATTGCAAGCCACACGGCTACCCAGGAAGACATCCGCATCATGGCCACCATTGCCCGCGTCATGAGCATGTCGTCCCTTTGCGGCCTTGGCGAGACTGCCCAAAACACCCTGCAGTCTGCCATGCTGACATTCCCAGAGGTATTTGAAGTCGGAGGTACTGAATCATGACCACAGAAAACGAAGTAAAAGATATTCCGATGGTTCATCTGACCATCAACAATATCCCCATCGAAGTGCCGAAGGGAACGAAAATCATGCAGGCTGCGCAAACCCTCGGCATCGATATCCCGCACCTCTGCTATCATGAGGATCAGCGAATCAAAGCCCACTGCCGCCTTTGCGCCGTGGAAGTCGTCGGCAAACGCCGCCTGCTGGCTGCTTGCTCCACCGAAGTCTGGGAGGGGATGGAAGTCCACACCGATACCCAGATTGTCCGCGATACGCAGGTATCCATCCTGCAGCTCATGTTAGCCAATCACAACAAAGACTGTCTGAGCTGCCCACGCAATCAGAACTGCGACCTGCAACGTCTCTGCAGCCGCTTCAACATCCAGCACTCCCCACTGCCCAGCGTTCTCAAAGACGAACCCCGCATTGAAACGAATCCTTCAATTGTCCGGGACCCGTCCAAATGCATCCGCTGCGGCCGTTGCATCCGCGCCTGCAAAGACGTTCAGGGTATCGCCGCCCTGACCTATGCCGGCCGCAGCAGTGACATCGTCGTTACCACGGCCTTCAATAAACCGATGGAAGCCACCGACTGCATTCTCTGCGGCCAGTGCAGCCTCGTCTGCCCGACAGGCGCTATCGTCGAAAAAGACGATACAAATAAGGTACTCGACGCCCTGCAGGACCCGCAGAAGCACGTTATCGTTCAGGTTGCGCCATCGGTACGCGTAGCCCTCGGCGATGCTTTTGGCATGGAAGAAGGCGCCATCGTCACCGGACAGATGGTCACTGCGCTAAAGCTCTTAGGCTTTGACAAAGTATTCGACACCAACTTCGGTGCTGACCTCACCATCATGGAGGAAGGCGCCGAGTTCCTTGACCGCCTGCAAAACGGCGGCACCCTGCCGATGATGACCTCCTGCAGCCCGGGCTGGGTCAACTACATGGAGAAGCATTTCCCGAACTGCATCGGGCATCTATCCTCGGCTAAGTCCCCCATGAGCATGTTCGGGGCAATCGCCAAGACCTATTATCCGGAAAATGCCGGCATCGATGTAAAGGATATCGTCACGGTTTCAGTCATGCCCTGCACAGCCAAGAAATTCGAAGCCGCCCGTCCGGAAATGAGCCGCAACGGCATTCCCGATGTCGACATCGTGCTTACGACACGCGAGCTCATAAAACTCATCAAATACGTCGGCCTCTCCTTCAAAAACCTGCCCGAAAGCGAATTTGACAATCCACTCGGTCTTGGCACCGGCGCTGGCGCAATCTTTGGTGCCACTGGCGGCGTCATGGAAGCCGCCCTGCGCACCGTCTACGAAAAAGTCACGGGCGAAACACTCGAAAAAATCGAATTCAACGAAGTCCGCGGCTTTGAAGGCATTAAGGAAGCTGTCATTAACGTCAAGGGCCGGGAAGTCCGCGTCTGCGTAGCCCATACCCTCCAAAATGCCCGCCGCATCATGGAACAAGTCAAAAAGGGCACGAGTCCCTACGATTTCATCGAAATCATGGCCTGCCCCGGCGGCTGCATCGGCGGCGGCGGCCAGCCGATCGGTACGACCAACGCGATTCGTAAAAAGCGCATGGCCGCCCTCTACGAAATCGACCGCGGCCTGCCCCTGCGCAAATCGCATGAAAACCCGGAAATCCAGACCCTTTACCGTGATTTCCTAGGCGAACCGCTCAGCCAGCGGGCCCATGAGCTCTTGCACACCACTTACCATAAAGTATCAAAACCATACGAATTTGACTAACAAAAAAGGTGACTCAAAACTGAGTCACCTTTTTTTCTGTCCCAAACACTTGAGCAGCTCGTCCACGTAGAGCCTTCCCATCTCTACGACGGATTCTGCCGATTCCGTGCGGTCCATTACCATAAGTTTTACTTCACTGTCATCGAGTTCCCAGAGCAATTCCGTTTCCCGGTCGAGCGGGTCGAGCAGGATTCCATCCACACTCTGGTCCAGCATATCCTGTATGTAACCAAGTTCCCGGCCTCTATCCCCGGCAGAATCGCCAAACATAATCCGGTAACCGGCCTGCGAACACCTTTCCGCAATCCCCTTCATGAGCTTGGCACAATACGGGTCGGTGATATCTGCCATCACGACACCCAGCACATACCGGTACTTGGATTTCAAGCTGCGGGCCAAAGGACTCGGGCGATAACCCAGTTCTTCGATGACTTCGGCAATCCGCGCCCGGGACTGCCCGGACATGTACTCATACTTGCCATTGAGATAACGGGAAACCGTTGTTTTTGACACCCCTGCCCGCTCAGCTACATCCACAATCGTAACTTTCTTCCGATTGAACCCCTTAAATCCCGACATGCAAAAATCCACTCCCATCCCTAGAATAAAATACATTCCCCAATGAATTTACCCTTATGGATATTCTCTTAGATTCTTTGCTATTATTTTGCTATTTTATCCGCACTTAGCAGTGAATTGATATACTGCTGGGCGGTGCGTCCCGAAATAGCACTATGGGCCATTTCCCACTTGACGGCTCCGGCACGGAGCTCCTCATCCGAAAGCGTGATTTCCGGATGACGATGGGCCAGCTGGATAACCATGTCATAAAATTCCTGACGGCTCGGGCTGAAATAGCCAATCGACAGGCCAAAGCGTGCCGACAGCGACAGTTTCTCCTGAACCGTATCCGTCTGATGCATATCGGAATCCACGACATCCGGACGGTCATTCCAGGTCTCGCGAATCAAATGACGGCGGTTGCTCGTCGCATAAATCAGCACGTTGTCCGGCTTGACCTCAAGGCCGCCCTCGATAACGGCTTTGAGATATTTATACTCGATTTCAAATTCCTCAAAGGAAAGGTCATCCATATAGATAATAAACTTGTAATTGCGGTTCTTTATCTGAGCGATGATGCGCTGAAGGTATTTGAACTCATGCTTATAAACTTCTATCATGCGCAGGCCGCGGTCATAATACTGATTGAGAATGGCCTTGATGCTCGTAGATTTACCAGTACCGGCATCACCATAGAGCAGGACATTATTGGCCTTGCGGCCAGCCACAAAGGCTTCGGTGTTATCCTTGAGACGTTTCTTTTGATTTTCATAGCCAATCAAATCATCGAGCCGCATATCACCGGTCGTCGTGATGGGTTCTAAGAGTTCCCCGGTAACTTCAATATTGGGCGATACGCGGAACGCCTTATTGAGGCCAAACATGCCGACACCATAGCGCCGATAGAAGTCCGTGATGATGCGGTACATATCGGCACCATCTTTGGCTTCCTCAATCTGGCTGCTGAGCTCCCGAACCTTCTCGCTGACGCTCTTATTGTAAATCTGCTCTTTTTTCTCTACTGCCTGATAGTTCTCGATGATACTAAAACAATCGAGCCCCAAAGCCCGCTCCAGCATGCCGAAATCATAATGCAGCAGCTTGCGAAAAATCTCCAAATCACTGCGGGCAAATTTCTGCACACTGCCTTCACTGGCACCATGCTTTTCGCAGACAAGCGTAAACGGTGTTTCCGTTGTCGCCAGCAAAAAAGCCAGATAGTTATGCCAAAGGTTGCCATTAAATCCATAGTGGGTGGCCACATCCAAAAGCCGGGTGATTTCCGTCAAAACTTCCCCGGACAATGCTTCCGGATTATAGGTCCCGGTCTCGAACTGACGGCAGATATCTGCCAGCTTGAACAGGATGCTGTCCTTTTCGATCTTGCGGTAAATGATAAGCTTTGAGGTCAGGCGATACATAATATTCTCCTTATTTTTCCATCAACAAACCGACGCGTTTTTTGACTTTCGTAAGGGTCTTGCGGGCGATATACGTTGCACGCTCAGCCCCTTCGCGCATCTTCTCTTCAAGGTACGGACGGTCATTCATGAGCTCGGCATATTTCTCGCGGATTGGCTTCAATTCATCGGCAACCGTCTGGCCGACAACTGCCTTGAAATCACCATAGCCCTTGCCTTCGAACTCAGCCTCAATCTCCTCCATTGTTTTGCCTGTGATGGCCGAGTAAATGGTCATGAGGTTGCTGACTCCCGGCTTGTCCTCACGGAAGCATACCTTGGCTTCGCTGTCGGTTACCGCGCTCTTGAATTTCTTGAGGATGGTTTTCTCATCATCAAGAATCGAAATCGTCGCCTTCGGATTCTCATCGGATTTACTCATCTTGCTGGTCGGGTCCTGCAGGCTCATGACACGGGCACCAGCTTTCGGGAAATACCCCTCCGGCAACTTGAAGATTTCTCCGTAATTGTGGTTGAACCGAGCGGCTACATCACGGGTGAATTCAAGATGCTGCGTCTGGTCAGCACCAACAGGTACATAGTCTGCCTGATAAAGCAGGATATCGCCAGCCATCAAGGCCGGATAGGTAAAGAGGCCTGCATTGATATTTTCCGGATGCTTAGAGGATTTATCCTTGAACTGCGTCATGCGGGAAAGCTCGCCAAACTGAGATACACAGTCCATAATCCAACCCATCTCCGCATGACATTTGTTATGGCTCTGGACAAACACCAGGCTTTTCTCCGGATCGATGCCGCAAGCCAGCAGCAGAGCAAATGCCTGCAAGGTCTGCTGGCGGCGTTTTACGGGGTCAATCTGAATGGTCAACGAGTGGAGGTCAGCGATAAAGTAATAGCACTGATACTCTTCCTGCATCTTCTGCCAGTTCTTGACTGCCCCGAGGTAATTGCCCAACGTAAATACGCCCGTCGGCTGAATGCCCGAGAGAATAATTTTTTTTGCTTCCTGTTTCTGTTCCATATCGAAATACGCTCCTTTTTGTGCCGGAGCACTAAAAAAGTCCCCGGCAGTAAAAACTGCCAGGGACGAAATCTTTCGCGGTGCCACCCTGATTCATGGCCTCATTGCCATGCGCTTAGCGGAGTACAATCATACTCCCGGCATCTCACGCGTGCCAGACGTCACAGCCTACTTGGCCTCAGCCTTTCAGTGTGCCCTCAGCGACCCATTTGCCAGCTCGTTTTTCATCCGGATTGCAGCACCCCGGACTCTCTGGAGAAGCGTTACTGACGTTATCCTCGCCTCAACGGTTTACATATCTTCTTAAGTGTAACACCGTAATTCATGAGTGTCAACCTTTGTCTTTTCACGTTTCAAGGAATGGCTGCACCGATTCAATGCGAATCATCCGCTCGGTTCCCGGTTTATGTTTCCGGCTTTTCGCTTCGCGTTCAAACGACAGGCGGTATACATCCATATCAAATACCGCCGCCGCCATTGCGGCCGCTGGAAGCGTTGCCATATCGCCCCCCGTGATATCCACGGCACTTTTCCCCATGGAGTCCCAAATGTCATGCTGCTTCTTTATCACATGATACAGGGATGAAACACCGGCTTCAGGAATAGTCGTACACAGGCAGCGGTCTTCCTCAAGCTGCAAATTATCCACCAGATGGCGATAAGCCGGCATATCCTCTTTCCGGCAAATCACATGGATATTCTGCGGACTCAAAAGCCCGACATTGAACGCCAAATCTTCCCAGGCACTGCCCAGGAGCAGAATCATACCGTAATATTCCGGGAGGCTGCCACTATCATACCGCTTGGCAAACCGCTTCAACGCCAGCGGCAGCAGCTCTTCCTGGTAGTAATTATCCGCCCAAAGGACTTCCTCGGCTGTTTCAGTAGGCATCCCACGCCAAATACCAATCTTCTCTTCTAATGGAATCATATAGCCTGCCTCCTCATCATGAAATTTTCCTATCTTCCTGCTGGTATCCACCATTTCCCTGTTTTCTTCTTTACCCTTGTCCACTAATTCTACATTTCGAAAGAATATTCCTGCTTCCTGCCCCATCCCCCCCTGATACCGGGAAACAACAGTGGCACAATGAAGAAAAATAGTGTACAATAGTAATCGCTTGATGAATATTTGTCTATTTCTATAAAACATTACCATTACAATCAGGAGGATTTCACCATGAATAAATTAGGTTTTATCGGTATGGGAAACATGGCCCAGGCGCTTGCGGCTGGTTTCATCCAGTCCGGCAGCATTGACAAGTCAAAAGTTTTCGCCTTTGCCCCCAATCAGGATAAGCTGAAAAAGAACAGCCAGCGCATCGGCTTTACTCCCTGCGAATCCGTAAAGGAGCTCGCCGAAGCTGCGGACACGCTGGTCATGGCCTGCAAGCCTTACCAAATCGAATCGGTTCTCAATGACCTCGGCAACAGCCTTGAAGGCAAAGCATTGATTTCCGTAGCTGCCGGCTGGGACCATGTCAAATACCAGCAACACCTCCAGACGAATACCCGCATCCAGTTCGTCATGCCCAACACACCGGCCATGGTCGGCGAAGGCGTCCTGCTCTTTGAGGAAACGAATTCCCTGCAGCCGGAAGAACGCACGGAAATCATGAAACTCTTCGAATCCGTCGGCCTTGTTCAGGAACTGCCCACTTCCCAGATGGGTATCGGCGGTGCTGTCACTGGCTGCGGCCCGGCTTTCGTCGACCTTATGATTGAGGCCTATGGCGATGCCGCTGTAAAATACGGCATGAAACGCGCCGATGCCTACCGGCTGATTTCCCAGATGATTCTCGGCTCGGCCAAACTGCAGCTCGCAACAGGCGAACATCCGGGCGTGCTCAAGGATAACGTCTGCTCGCCAGCCGGCACCACCATCCGCGGCGTCACGGCACTGGAGGAAAACGGCTTCCGCAATGCTTGCGTGAAATCTATCGAGGCTATCATGGAACGATAAACAAATCGTCTTATTGATTGCCCGCGGAATAGTTATATTGACGAATAGATATGAGGATGCTACAATAGATGTAGTATTTAGATATGGACATATGTTGGCCATTGAAAAAGCCCTTGGGAGTGATGACCCCAAGGGCTTTTTCGTGCGCCGTGATGATTGGCGCACCTCGCTGGTGCCACAGTGGCTGCGCTTACTTACAGCCCCAGCATCTGCAAGATCAAGGTACCGAGAATACTCCCGATAATACTGACAAGCAGCTCAAGCAGTATTTTAGATATGAACAAATTGCTGACCTCCCTCCCTTGCCGAATTAGCTTGATGAGGGCTGTGGCTATACCAGTATATCATATAGTCAGCATGTCATACCTAATTTATTTTTTTGTCTGCCCGTAGTAGGCGTTCGGGCCGTGTTTTCTGAGGAAATGCTTGTCTAAAAGCGCCTGCGGCATCGGGTCGCGGTCGCCGGTGAGCATCTGCGTATGGAACGCCATCATGGCTACTTCTTCAAGTACGACGGCATTGTGGACAGCATTCATGCAGTCCGTGCCCCAGCAGAACGGGCCGTGGTTCTTGACGAGGACAGCCGGCACATAGTCGGGGTTGATGCCGTATTTCTTGAAGCGTTCTACCGCTACAACGCCCGTATTGTACTCGTATTCCCCTTGGATTTCTTCCTCGGTCATATCGCGCGTGCACGGAATCTCGCCGTAGAAGTAGTCCCCCTGCGTCGTGCCATAGGCACGTACGCCCTGACCAGCCTGAGCAAAAATCGTCGCCCAGCGCGAATGCGTATGCACGACACCGCCGATATGCGGGAATTCTTTATAGAAGATGCGATGCGTCTCGGTATCCGATGACGGATTGAGCTCGCCTTCGACCTTGTTGCCCTCAAGGTCAACAACAACCATATCCTCGGGTTTGAGTACGTCGTACTCAACGCCCGACGGCTTGATGACGAACAGGCCCTTCTCACGGTCGATGCCCGAGACATTGCCCCAGGTAAAGGTAATCAGATGATGCTTTGGCAGCAGCATATTGGCTTCATAGACTTTTTGTTTGAGTTCTTCCAGCATGATGTTTCCTCCCAAGGTTTTGCTTATTCCGTCAGCTCGTAGCGCGCAATCTCATTCGTCTCGCGGTTCGCGCCGATGATGATGTCCTTGCCTTCATAGACATAGTGTAGCACATTCGCCGAACCACGGCCACGATCGAGTTCCTGTGCCTCATAGCCATCAGCTCCATGGGTGAAGGCTAGGAGCAGCCGGTCGCCCTTGCGGTTGCCGATAATCCAGGTCGGCTTGCCACAGATATCGCCGCCGAAAATTGCATGGAGGAATTCGAGTTTCTCGGGATGCGTGTAGGCAAGCTCGAATTTGCCGTTCTTTTTCTCGTAGATATTTACCGTGTCGCCATGGAACGGCGCAATCGCGCAGAGTTCCTCCTCGCCATCACCGTTTAAATCCATGAGCACGGCATCGCTGGCCGCATCCGTGATGAGCTCCTCGATGCGCCACGATCCGCCTGCTGCCTGCGGCGGAAACACCTGCAATACGCCGCCATCAAACGATACGATGCCGCTCGTCGAACCATCGGCCTCATAGTGACGGTAGTAGCCGTGATTCTTGAGCATATTGTCCTTGATTGGCGTTAGCTGGAGCTGGTTGTCATCATTAAACGCGGACAGGTCAACGGGCAGCTCAGCGACAAAGAGCTTGCCAGGGAAGCGCCAGTCTTCCTTATACTCATGGTCAGATTTCAACGCGCAGGCAAGGATATAGTTCTTGCCGCCAGCCTGTAGGATATCGAAGCGGTGGACAAACGGCAGGTCGCAGAGCGTACGAACTTCCCAGTCATTCTTGCCCTTCGGCGTGACGACGACAATCGAGGCCTCTTTGGAGTCATTGGGCGAGTAGAATTTGCGCGTAGCGAGGAACTGGCCATCAGTGCCCGGCACTTGTACCATCGTCATGACGCCGCCCGGGCCTTCCCAGACCGTTTCCTCAATCTCGCCTTCAAGGCTTATCAGATAGCAGTTGTTGACTTTTTCGGCTGCACAGAGAAAATGGTCCTTGCCCTGATAGTGGAGCATGGCCAGCGAATAGCATTTTTCCAGTTCCCCGATTACTTTTTTATTGACATTGAACATAATTATCCTTCTTTCTCATTCTGCCTTATCCAAATACGAACGCAGAAAATCGTTGGCTTTCTGCAGTTCTTCGCGCCAGTCCGTCTGCGGGTCATACCAGAACTCGCCGACGAAGCGTCTGACCCCTAGCTGCCAGGATTTATTGACGATTTTCTGGAAGTCCACATGGCCGGTGCCAAAGGGAATCTCGCGATATTTGCCCGGTACGGTTTCCTTTAGATGCACGGCCACAATATGGCCGCGGCCCGTCTCCAGGTCATCCGCCACATCGCCATCGTAGAGCAGGGCGGCATTGGTGATGTTGCCCGAATCCGGATAAACGCCGAGATATGGCGAATCCACCTGCCGCACATAGTTCATGGCCTTTTCCACTGTGTCCATGAACGGCGTTTCCATCGTCTCAAAGCCCATCTGGATGCCTTCGGCCGCCGCCATGTCGGCAGCCTTGCGCAAATTCTGCAGGAAATCTGCCCGCGTCTTGTCCGTGCCTTCCTCATAGTAGACATCATAGCCAGCCAGCTGGATCGTGCGGATGCCCAGCTTTGCCGCCAGGGCCACCGCCTTCTGCATGATATCGAGGCTGCGGTCCTGTTTCTGCATGTCAGGACAACCCAGCGGGAACTTGCGGTGACCACTTAGGCAGATGGAACGGAAGGGCACCCCTGTTGCCCGCATGGCGGCGCGAACTTCGTCAATCTCCCCATCGGTCATATCCAGCCGTGCCAGTTTCGCATCGGTCTCATCAATACTCATTTCCACATAGTCAAAGCCAGCGTTCTTAGCCGCCTGTAATTTTTCCGCCCAGGTCAGGTCACCGGGCATGGATTTTTCGTAAAGCCCTAACTGATATTTACTCATTTTTCCTTCCCCCAGTCACAAAAAAGGCATAAAAAGGGCTGCTGCACTTTGCAGCAGCCCTGCTGATTCTCAGCTATTAGCCATTGACGATATTTGCCTGGATTTTCTCTTCCATTTCCTTTTCGGCCAGCAGATTCTTGAGGCCGATGACCGTAGCCTTGGTTCCCGTGAAGGTGCCCACCAGCGACTCGGAGCAGAACACCACATCGTAGTTGTTGGCCTGGGATTTGGCATCACCAACATTCGTATGATAGATTTCTGCATCAAGGCCCAGTTTCTTGAAGACCTTCTCGAGTTTCATCTTGATGATCTGAGAAGAACCCATACCCGAACCACATGCAGCGATAACTTTCAATTTAGCCATTTTGAAGCACTCCTTTATAATCACAAAGCGAATTTCTACAATCAATCAATGACGACTTCATCCACAGGTACGCCCTGTTTCTTGGCGAGGATTTCCTTGTATTTATCAAAGTCCTCGGCAATGACGAAGTAAGTATCCTTGTTGCGCTGGTAGAGAATCTGCGGGATAGCCAGCAGCAGGATGACTACGGCTGCTACACCGACGTACTGCAAGTTCTCCATGATGACGCCGATAAAGGGCCAGACAGCATCCCAGTCAAAGTTGCCATGCCAGCCACCGAAGTTACCCGTCGTGAAATGATAAGCAGCAAAGCCGCCGCCGAGTACCTGGATGATACCACTGCAGAACGGGATGATTGCTGCGGCGCGGATACCGCCGAGACGGTTGGCAAAGACAGCAAAGGTTGCGTTATCGAAGAACAGCGGCACGAATCCCGAGATGATGAGGATTGGGCTGTTGAAAACGATAAGACCCATGATGGCCAGGAACTGGCCAAAAGCACCGAACAAGAAGCCGAAGGTTACGGCGTTCGGATGACCAAAGCCATACGTTGCGGCGCAGTCGACGGCCGGAACAGAACCCGGCAGGAGTTTTTCCGAGATACCCTGGAAGGAGTTCGTGAGCTCCGATACGAAGGTACGGACACCAAGCTGCAGGATAGTTAGGTAAACAGCGAAGTTTAAGGATTTCTCAAGGATATAGAACAGGAAGTTCTGATTCTTGCCAAAGCCCTTATCGATCTGATGCATGAGGTCCGGGCCCAGAATCGTGATGATCGTACCGAAGAAGATGGTCATGAGCACGCCGGTTGCCACCATGTTCTCATTGAAGATGGAAAGGAAGCCCGGCAGTTTGAGGGTTTCCAAAGATTTTTTCGGATCGCCGATCTTCTTAGCAATCTTGGATACCAGGAAGATACCAAACATCTGCTGATGACCAGTAGCGAAACCGCCGCCCTCGGTGAGCTTTGCCACCGGCTCAACGGTGAGGTTCGAGGCCACTGCCCAATAGGTACCAAGGAGGATACCGAGCATTACCACAACCTGCGGGTCCATAAGGCCTGGGAAGCAGAAGAGGACGAGCCACAATGCCGTCGAGGACTGCTGTACCATGACATGACCAGTGATGAACAAGGTGCGGATCTTCGTATACTTACGGAATAGTACCAAGAGGATATTCATGGTAAAGGCAATCAGCAGTACCATCATCATCATGGAGAAGGAACGGCCGATATTCTCTACCGAGGCCTGGGCTGCTGCCTGACCGAAGTACGGGTCGATAACGGCAGCCGACAGCTCGAATCTGTCCTTGAGGCCTGCCAGCACCGGACGGAAGTTGCCGACGAGTCCGCCAGATGCGACATTCAAGATCATATAGCCGACAGTACCTTTGATAAAGCCTGCCAGACACTCATACCATTTCTTACCTAAAAGTGCGTAACCAGCAAAGACGATAAAACCGATGAAAAAGGCCGGTTTCGTCAGGATGTTGTTTTGGAAAAACTCCCAAACGGATAACAAGATTTCCATAACTTACTTTTTCCCCACTTTCGTTTCTTTTCCCCTAAGGGAGCCTCCCCAGACTCCCCTCACTAAAAGCTCTCTTTACGCCTCGATCTGCAGCAAGTCTTCCGGTGTCTTGGCTGCCAAGACCTTGGCTACGATATCCTCATCGGAAAGCGTCTCGGACAGGGCCATCAGATTGTTCAGATGGACTTCGTCATCGGTAGCTGCCAATACCACGAAGATGCGGGCATCTTTATCCGGATCGCTCTTATCAAAGCTTACGGGTTTTTCCGTCTTCATGAAGCACATGGCCGTGCCATTTACGCCGCGGCCGCGCTCTGCATGCGGAATGCAGATATCCGGAGCGATGACGATGTAGGGACCAAGCTCCTCCACCTTTTCAATGATGATTTCCGGATATTCCTTTTCGATGGTGCCATCAGCCAGCAGCGGTGCACAAGCTGCCCGCACGGCATCCCGCCAGTCATCAAAGCCTTCATGGAACGAATAGTGTTTTGACTCGACAAATTCTTTAAACATCTTGGCTCTCCCTTCACATTACAAGCAGGAACGGAATGGAATGTTCTGCGGATGCTCGAAGCAATCCTCAAACCCACGGCGGTGATGGTAGTAAATCTTATCCTTATCCATCGGATAGACATAACGGCCGCCCACCTGCCAGAAGAACGGATGGAATTTGTACTCGTTGCGGTCTTTTTTGAAGTTGTAGAGCAGCTCGATTTCGTTGCAGTCAGCCTGGAAGTTCGTCCAGACATCCCAGTGGATTGGTACGACGACCTTGCACTGGAGGTTCTCAGCCATGCGCAGGATATCGATGGACGTCATCTTGTCCTGCATGCCAATCGGGTTCTCGCCGAACGAACCGAAGGCAACATCGATGTCGTAATCCTTGCCATGTTTCGCAAAGTAAATCGAGAAGTGGCTGTCACCGGAGTGGTAGATGTTGCCGCCTGGCGTCTTGAGCAGGTAGTTGACTGCTTTCTCGTCCATGTCGGTCGGGCATTTGCCGGTGAGCTCCTCACGGTCCGGGCCCGTCGAGTCCGTCGTCGTGATGCAGGTGCGGTCAAAGCTGTCGAGGCAGACGATTTCGATATCCTTAATCTTGATGACATCGCCCGGTTTTACGACCTTGCAGCGCTCAACCGGCACGCCCCATTTGACCCAGGTATCAACGGATTTCTGCGGTCCGATGAACGGAACCGGAATTTCCTTGCCGTTCTCATCCGTCGTCGTCATGCCGCTGTGCAGTACATGGGCTGCCCACTCCGCTGACATGTGGTCCTGATGGTAATGCGTTGCGAGTACCGCATCGACCTGCTTGAATGCGAATGGGTCGATGACGAACGGTACGTTGCGCAGATTCGGCTGCATCGAGCGGCAGCCGCACATGTTAGCCATCTGATGACCAACCTTCATCTTGCCATCCCCGTGGGTACGTTTGCCGTTTCCACACCACAAATCCACGGTTACATTGGCACCACCTGGCGTCTTGAACCAGGTTCCCGTGCAGCCCAGCCACCACATGGCGACCTGACCTTCCGGTACTTCGTAGCTTTCGATATCCTCTACCAACCAGGTTCCCCATTCCGGGAAGGTGCTCATGATCCAGCTTTCGCGGGTCATTTCGGAAATCTTACTCATGTTAATCCCCCTAAAACAAATATTTATGTTTCGTTTATGATTGTTTTGCCGTATTTCCTATCGACATCCTTATCATATCACAGCGTTATGCTCATTTCAAGCATTTTTTCATAAAATAATCAAAAAATGACATTTGTAATATTTTAAACGCTCATTTTATGATTATTTAATGCTTGATTTTTCGCTATCACTCCGTTATACTATCCATATAAACATAAGTCATATGGATATGATTATTATGAACAATAGACATACTCGTATCGCAACTGTTTTGCCTATTCCATAAACATCTATACCGAAAGGATTCCACTATTATGAAAAACAGTAAAAGCGTTGTCTTTCGCCGTCAGCAGGCGTTACTCAAACTATTGAAAGAAAACAAGAGCATCGATGTCGATACGGCAGCAGCCCAGCTGGCAGTATCCGCCACCACAATCCGCCGCGACCTCGTGATGTTCGAACAACAGCACCTTGTCACGCGCTTCCACGGCGGTGCCAAACTCATTGACGGCACCTTAAAAGAAGAAGATACACCAACCGCTGACCCCAAGAGCCGTGTTGATGTGGAACAGAAAAAGGCCATTGCCCAGTACGCGGCCTCACTGATTGAAGATGGCGATACCATCTTTATGAATTCAAGTTCCACCACCCTCATGATGCTCGACTATATAAAGGATAAGCGCGTGATCCTCGTCACCAACAACAGCAACGCCATCTATTACCCGCATGACCCGCAGGTCACCATCATCCTGACCGGCGGTGAAATCTATCAGCGCCGTAAATCCCTCGTTGGCGAGTTTGCTTTGCAGACGCTGACAAAAATCAATGCCGACAAGGCCTTCATCGGCGTCGGCGGCATCAGTGTAGCCAGCGGCATTACCACTTCGGTACTGCCCGAAACCGCCATCAACGAAATGATGATGCGCCGCTGCCAGGGCAGCTGCTACGTACTGGCCGCCCGCCAAAAAATCGGCCGCGAACACAACTTCCTCTCGGGCACCATCGACAAGATTGATACGCTTATCACCTGCCCCGGGGCCAGCCCCGACGAAATAAAAAACCTCCGCACCCATGGTGTGGAGGTCATCGAAGTCATCGAATCGGCTTAATTTTATCTAGCAGGTTATATGCAAAAGGCTGTTGACATTTTCAGGTCAACAGCCTTTTCTATTACCATTTAGCTTTCCTGCAAAATCCGACGCAGCTGCCGTTGGTTTTTGGTATTGGTTTTCCGGAGCATATTTCCAATGTGATATTTTACCGTACGCTCCGTAATGCATAAACACTCAGCAATTTCTGCAATGCTTTTCTGAGCAATAATTTCCTGCAACACTTCACATTCTCGCTGGGTAAGGCCAAACCGTTCCTGCCATTCTGAAAAAATTGGCCTATCCTTCGGCATAGAATCCACGGCCCGCGGTTCTGCCATTACCTCTTCTGCCACCAATGTAGAAGGTCCCTGTCTAATACACGGAGGAAGTGGCAGCCGCAAAGGACGTGTCCGACTCTTGACTGACAAATAAAGCAACAGTCCACGATAGAAAAGAGCAACGACAATCAGCAGTAAAGCCAAATAAGGAATAATAACACTGGTCAAAGAATAGCTGTTAAGATACGAAGCCCCCATAAGTGCCCCCATAGCCGAAGCCGGCATCTCGATTCCACGGCCCATTGCCGCCCAAAATTCAGGATGTTTGGTATAAACAGCTACTTCCAAGAACAAACGAATTACAAAGACAATCAACACGCCGGTAAAAAATGCATCCATATAGCCCAGCAAAGGAATAAGACCTGTTATTTCTGTTTCTGGCAGTGAGGTTCGCAAGAACAGCGGAACAACCTTAGCTATCAGCGCTACCAGCGGCAGATAAACAGGAGCATAATCAGCCAACACCCCTGCCAATAAAAAGCTGGCTATCGTAAACAGACGCGAGACAGCAAAGGTCGGCTGATACGCAGAAAAATAGGTCATAAACAGGCTGTCATCAAGACCAACCATCAATCCCAGCATCACTGCAATGAGAATCGGCAGATACAAGTTGCGCAACAGCACCGGCTGTGGCGATAACGGACGTTCCCGGTCACGATAACGAGGAATCCGGTGAAGCAGACAGGCCTGCAAAATGAACCCACTCAGTACAGGTACAACATACAGTGGCCCTCTAGGGATAGCATAGATACAAAGCCCGATACCAAGATTTGCCAACGCCAACGCTATACCAATAAAGCGCCCTTGGAGATTGCTTTTTACCTGACGGGCGGCCAGATAGAAAATACAGGCAGCTATATATCCCCAGCTCAACAAGAACACTGCTAATGACAAGTACCACCCATAACTGCTGTCAGCTGACAGAAACAGCGCCACCAAACTAACCAGATTGATTCCCTGTACTAAGGTGAGCACATTTCGCCGCCGCTGACGCGATAGCCGGCGATATAACAGGCTAAGTGAGACCATTCCCAAACTGGCCAGCACCATAAAATAGGCATTAGCCGTCAGTATATCTTCGGCCGGTACATATTCCAACACTACCATATATATAAGAACGTTGTAAAAAAACGAAGATGCATATAGAAAGACAAGCCGCCACGGCATAAAATCCCCTCCCCCGTTCCAACTAGCTTTATTATAGCACGAAAAATGCGAATTTTCCTTATAGTACAGGCCAAAGTACAGGCTTGGAGCGAAAAACTGTACCGAAATACAGCAGGAAACAGCCACCCACGGAACAAATTTCTTCCTAGCATACCGAATAATGAAAAAACCAGTAACACGATTTTGCAGAAGGGAGTCGATTTTATGAAATTACAGGAACGAAAAATCACCCAGCTGGTTCTGGGGGCATTGTTGGCAAGCAGCAGCGGACTACTGTTGCCATCGATGGCCACGGCGAAAACTGCCGATGCAGTGGCACCAGCTGCCAAGGAACTGACCGTTACCAGTACGTCTGTCAATGAAACGGGCGCAGCTATCAGCGCTACGGATACGGTATTTGGCAATGCCTCCTACGAAGGCATTTCCCAAATCGTATCAGCAACCGGACTGTCGGTGTTAGATAATAATACGCTGGCGGCTGACGGATTTACTGTGACGATAAACTCGGGAACTATGAACCTCATCTACGGCGGCAAAACAACAACAGCCACCGCCCAAAATAATAGTGTGATCATAAATGGCGGTACTATTGGCAATGCCGAAAGTCCCTGGGGTGCCGTCGTAATTGGCGGCTATGGTGCTTCAACAGCCAGTGGAAATACCGTAAAGGTCACGGCTGGTACCATCAACGGGCAAATCATCGGTGGACAGGTGGGAACAGGCGGAACCGCCAGCGGCAATACCGTCACAATAAGTGGCGGTACCTTTGCCGGCAGCATCATCGGCGGACAGGGAAAAACTGCCAGCAATAATACCATCACCATTAGTGGCGGTACCATCGGCACGGCTGCGGGATGGACCTCGATTAATGCCGGATTAGCTCCCTATGATGAAGACAGCGGAACAGCCTCAGGCAATACTCTGACCATAAGCGGCGATGTAACGCTTTTAGGCAATGTAATGCTTTCCATTGGTACTGCACAAGGCGCAAGTGGCACCTCGAGCAATAATACCCTAAACCTGCTTACAGCTGTCAATGCTCTCGAGCTCAGCGGCGGTGACGGAACTACTTCGGGCAACACCCTTAATGTAGCTGCTAAAGGAATTACGACAGGGAGCATCATGGGGTTCGATTCCATCAACTTTTATCTGCCTGCCAATATTGCCAACGGCGACAAAATGATTACAGTAGCTGCTAATACAGAGATTGACGGCACCGTCAATCTAACCGGTGTAAAACTAGGTGTAACAGCACTTTCCGGCGTAACCCTTAGCAAAGGCAACACCGTCACACTGATTTCAGCACCAGCTGGTATTACCACCGATACTACGCTGTCTACAGCGGACAGTTCTACGCTTGGATCTGCTTCCTTCCTGGCCCTGGCCAATCTCGATACCGTAAACACCTATACGCTGTCCATCAGCAAATCAGGAACAGATGCTATCATCGCCACAGTAGACAATGTCAGCAGCAGTTCTACCGGCGGCAGTGGCGAATCCAGTAGCAGCAGCAGTTCTACCGTCAATGATGTGAAAAAATCAACGGTAGAGCCTAGAGCCGCTACGCTTTCGGCACTCACCCAAGGCTCAGACTTTCTGGCTTCATCCGGTTTTAGCCAAGCAGCCAACGCCGTAAGCCTTGCCGCAGCCGAAGCACAACAAGGAGGTGCTGCAGCCATCAGCACCAATTCCTTTACACCATTTGCGGCTACAGGTGGCCAAAAAATGCGCGCCAACAGCGGGTCGCATGTTGATACAAAAGGTTATTGCCTTAACGTCGGCTTTGCCAAAGAAACTGCCAATAAAAACGGCAAACTCCTCTTTGGGCCAGTAGTAGAATACGGCCGTGGCACCTATGACAGCTATAACAATGACGTACATGGCGATGGCAAATCCCATTATTGGGGTATCGGCATGATGGCGCGGCAAACCAATAACGATGGCATATACTATGAAGGGAGTCTGCGTGGCGGCCGCAGCAGTTCCGATTATTCCTCCAACGTAACGGTTCTAGGCGTGCCCACTCATATTGCCTATGACAATACGAATACCTATTGGTCAGCCCATCTAGGTATCGGCAAAGTGACAAAACTTGCTGGCAACAACGCGTTAGATACCTATCTCAAATATTTCTACACCCGCCAAGCGGGGGATACTGTAACCATCGTAGGCGCACCAATGGCATTTTCTGCCGTTAACAGCCATCGTGCCCGCGCCGGTATGCGAATTACCCACAAAATTAACGAAAAAGAAAGTCTCTACGGCGGACTTGCTTATCAGCATGAATTTGACAGCGAAGCACGCGCCACGTATAACGGCAACGCTACCCCAGCCCCTAGTGTCAAAGGCGGCAGTGGCATGGCTGAACTCGGCTGGCAAGTAAAAGCCAGCGGGCCGTTGACACTGGACTTCGGTTTAATCGGCTGGGTCGGCAAGCAACGCGGCCTGACTGGACAGATTGGCGCACTTTGGAAATTCTAAACCAGAGTGCTATATCCTATCATCTCATTTCCCCCTTCTTATCCGCAGTCTTTTTGACTGCGGATTTTTTGTCGGCATTTTTCTTCTCTTCTTTCCATTTTTTCTCATACTGTTTCTTGGCTTCGGCTTTATCCTTCAAGCGCTTCTTGTATTCCTTATCACTGATAGCTGGCAAATAATCATCGGGAATTGCACGAACGTATTTGTTATCCAAGGCATATAATTTCTGGTAATTTTCCTGCGCTTTATCCCTCTGACCTAGTTCATCGTATATTTCGGCGCTGATTAACCAACCATAGGGATTGTCCGCCTTGATTTTCTTGGCGGTATCCAAATCTGCCAGGGCTTTGTCATTTTCCCCCATCATCCGATAGGTATCGGCGCGATTGAGGAAATTAAACACGTTCTTCGCATCCATAACGACAGCTTTGTCACAGTCCTGTAATGCTCCAGAAAAATCCCCATTGACGGCTTTCGCCCGGCCGCGAACGGCAAAGTTCTCCGCTTCGTTTTCAGGATTTTTAGCCGCAAAGACGCGATTGATCTCAAACAAGGCCTTAACGGCCTGTCCATAATCGCTATAGGCATCGGCATTTTCCCGCATTTTCTTGACAGCTTTGGCATCGCTTTGAATTACAGCTTCCCGTGCCTGCTGCAATTGCTTTTGACGCTTTTGCTCTGCCGCTTTCATTTTGCTTCGTGCACCGCTGGACGCTTCCCCTGCATAAGCATTCGTCACGAGTTCCTGCAGGCGTGCGCCTGCCTGCTCTGATGCTAAAAACGCTTGCAGCACTGCATTTACCCGCGAATCTTCGAGGCAAGTTACTGCGCCATCCCGATTCGTGCGAAAATTCCACGCCGCAACGGAATCATAATCATGAAAGGCCTTGGCGATTGCACCAGCAACATAATAGGCATTTTCCGTCGTATTGTCGTAGTCATCCCCGGTCCAATCCACACTTAATAGTTTTTGTCCATCGATATAAACATCCCGGCGATCCTTGACCGTCACATGCCCACAGCCGTAATCCGACATCATCTTGGCTAATTTTTGCTCCCGCAGGTCCGTATCCGGGTGATCGTTGTAATTTTCCTGGTCTTTTTTCTTTGGGTCGGAATCCTGATATTCGAGGACGTTCTGAGTCTGATAGGTCAAATAGTACGACATGCGGGCCATCGCCGCTGCACCACCGCCGGGATTGAACCCCGCACTGGTCATTAAATAAAAACCGCCTTCATCGGCATCGTACTCAGTTGGCAGCGTGACATTCTTAGCGATGGAGTAATTGGCCAGCGCATTTAGCTTGTTCCAGTCCATAACACCTGTATCCATGTTGAGGAAACTCATTCCATAATACTGTGCTACGGCTTTGGCATAGTTATGCGCACTGTGCTGCTCCAGGCCATGCGTCATCTCATGGGCAAGAACAGCCGCCAATTCATCGGGATCAAGATTGAGTCCACGCACCAGCGCCCTGTTGATGCTCACATAGTTAGTCGGATAGCAGGCCGCATTAAAATCCGGACTGTTATTGACCGTCCAGCAAAAGGGCAGGCTGTTGACCTTTAATACGTACGCCCCCTTATTGACCAGCTGATTCATAACAAAATCGACGACTTGCACATCATTCTGATTCGGGTCAATGCCATTTTGTTTGATATCCTGCTGCTGGCTTTGAAGCTGGGCACTGACGTTATTTCCCATAGCCAGGATGCTGGAAAGGCTGGATTTATATGCCCCCAAAACGCCAAGTGCCTGTGCGGCGGCCGCCCAGGCATCCACGGCTTCTGCCTGCGGCATCGGTGCCTGCATCACGCCAGTCATCAGCACACCGGACAAAGCCATTGCCGTCATGCGTTTTTTCCATCGATTGTTGTATTTCAAAGGAATCACCTCATTTACTTGAGTTAGAAAACTATATGTATTTTACCATATCTCGCTTGAAATTTTCGTGAGTGCGGATAATTTTCTTTAACTTTTTGTCCTTTTGTAACTGAAGTTACATACTCTTTTCATAAATCTCCCCTATAATAAAGCTGTCGATAGGAGATGGGCTTGGTCAATCCCCCAGGCCGCAGGCTTTTATCGATATCCCTAAACAAGAAGGATTTAATCCCACCCTTCTTGCTTCCCATTTCTCAATTTTTTATCATCCCTTCCCTAGAAGTCCGCAGCTTGGACGTAACGCTGCGGACTTCTTTTTTTGTTTAACATTATTTTTCCACTCAATTACGACAATTTTTCTATCATTCCTAAATAGAATGGTAAATTATCCTATTAGCTATTGAAAAAAGACAGAATATTATTTATGATAGAAATAAAGCGAATTGTAGGTATAATTTATAGAAATTATTCTTTTGCTTACTTCAATAAAAGGAGGCGTATTTATTTTGGACAAGATGAGTAAAGAAGCGCTAGCGGTCAAACGAGCAGAACAGGCCTTTGACCGCAAACGCCGCACGATTGGTCTCTTCGGCGGCCCAATACTAGCCCTGCTGGTATTCCTTACCCCGATTGCAGGACTCACTTTAGCGGCACATAAACTGCTGGCTATCATGGTGCTCGTTGCTCTCTGGTGGATCACAGAGCCTGTACCGATACCGGTAACTTCGCTGATTGGGCCAACGCTGGCCGTTGTTACCGGGGTTGTACCGGTTAGCACAGCATTTGCCGCCTTTGCCAATCCGATGATTTTCCTCTTTATGGGCGGCTTTATCCTGGCAAAAGCCATGATGACTCATGGACTCGATAAGCGGTTTGCCTACTGGCTGTTATCACGTTCCTGGGTTGGTTCGAATCCGAAACGCATTTTCCTGGCTGTCGGTCTGGCGGCGGCCCTGTGCTCCGGCTGGGTCAGCAATACTGCTACGGCCGCTATGATGTTTCCGATCTGTCTCGGCCTTTTGACTTCCATCAAAGAGATGTTTGCCGCCAATGGCCGGACCATCGATTTGCACGAATATAAATACGCCACCGGACTCATGCTTATGACGGCTTACTCCTGTTCGATTGGCGGCGTACTAACTCCGATTGGAACCCCGCCAAACCTCATCATGCTCGGGTTCCTCGACCAGATGTGTGACATTCATGTATCATTCTTTGAATGGATGACCTGGGGTTTTATCGCCATGGTCGTCTACTTCCTCATTGCCGCCTTCGTCTTGTCGCGCATGTTCCCAGCTGATGTCGAGCGCATCGAAGGAGCCGACACCTTTATCAAGAATAAGCTCGCAGAGCTTGGCGGCTGGACGCTGGCTCAGAAAAACACGCTGTTCTGCTTTATCGTCGCCGTTACGCTCTGGGTTACGCCGGGTATTCTTTCCATTGCCCTCGGCAGTACGGACCCGACGCTAAAACTCTACAATAAATTGTTCCCAGAAGCGGTTGCCGCTATGGCTGGCGCACTGATTCTCTTTATCCTGCCGGTCAATTTTGAAAAACGCCAGTTTACCCTCAAGTGGCAGGAAGCTATGGAAGGCATCGAATGGGGTACACTGATTCTCTTCGGCGGCGGTCTCGCCATGGGCGGCATGATGTATAAGACAGGTCTTTCCCAGTGGGTCGGTGACCTTATCGTCAGCTCGATGGGCGGCTCGCCATCGCAAATTGGCATGGTCGCCATCTTCTCGGTCATGGCCCTGCTGCTCTCGGAGCTAACGAGCCATACAGCCGCCACAAATATGATTGGCCCCTTGGCCATCACGGCGGCAGTATCGGCCGGTCTTAGCCCGATTCCGGTATCCGTCGGCATTGCCCTTTCCGCATCGCTTGGCTTCATGCTGCCGGTATCGACACCGCCAAATGCTATCGTCTACGCATCGGGCTATATCCCCATCACGAAGATGATTCACACCGGCGTCATTATCGACGTCGTCGGCATCGCCTGCGTGACGATTCCACTGGTTATCTACTTCGTCAGCTGGGTTGTCGGCTAGAATTTCTGCTATATAA
>NZ_VTOY01000016.1 GCF_008271295.1 Pseudoselenomonas ruminis
TAGAGAATAACCGTTTCATCCATTCACGCCCCCTGTATAAACCGTTTCGGTTATCGTCCTACGCCTGACCGGCGTTTCAATGCCAGCCCATGTTTCGTTGCGAACTTCTTCCTCCACCGCTATTTTGCTGAATGCGGCTTTATGTGCCCGATTGGCAACGCTTATACCATAGTTTTGCTGGCTGTCACGGCAAGGAGATTCTTCATCCAAAACCTGCCCCACTGCCACAGTGGAAAAACCTGCCATAAGCAGCGACATGGCCACCAGCTCATCCATCTTCATGCTGTATGGCAAAAACGTATGCCGCTTTTGTATGGCCTCCCGTTCATCCCGATATTCCTCGGAAATATTGTCTGTTTTCTTGTCCCTGGCTCTTGGCTTTTCTTTGGCCAAACGCCGCTGGGCGTTCAAGATTTCCTGCTGGGCTTTGCGGATAAGGTAATGCTCCACATAGAGGCCGCTTACCCCGGGCATCACCGTCCACGGCGAGCAAGCAAGGAGTGCCGCTATAACCAGTTCCTTTTTATGATGGGCAAGGAGCCTAGCCGCTATGCTTTCATCGTCAGCTGGCCGCATGACCTTGTTCTTCTCCCAGAGCTTCTTCATTTCCGCTTTGTATTCAGCCTCGGCAGCGTTTTCCTGTATGCCCTTGCCCTGCTGGTAGGCCTTTATGTTGAGAATCCTAGAATATGCATTTCGCACCCGCTGCAAAATCCCATCGACATAGGGTGCTGCAGTCTTTGCCCCCGTAGTCTTGGCCTTGGTTCTCTGTTGATTGGTCTTTTTGAGCAGGGCATTGCGAATCGCCAAAGTATCATAGCCGTGCATCATAAGCTGCAGAGCGCCCTGACCGCACTGGTATTCGTTTGCAGCATCTATCTCCACCCCTTCAGCAGAAAGCTCCAGCTGACGGTTATATTCGTCCTCCAAGGCATCTTCTTCCGCCAGCTGGGCAGCATTTTCAGCCATCTGTTCTACCACGGAATCAAGAATTTCATCTGCATAGTCCTGGGCTTCAGCCAGTCCCGTATTTTCAAGGAGAATTGCCCGCGGGCTTTGATTTATCACATCATGCAAGGCTTTGCGGTCAATATCCGGGTAACGCAAAAGACAGGTTTCTGCCACATCCCTGTCCAAGCCTTTTTTCCAAAGCTGTCCTGTGTAGCTCGGATTCAGTTCCAGCCGTTCCTGCAGCAGGTATTTCCATATCGCCTGTACCGAATATTCCAAGGCCATCAGCTCTTTGAAGGTCTTACCTTCCGGGAGCTTTTCTTCTACCTTTTCCAGCCATTCCTGCTGCTTTTGGATAAGTCTCCGTGCTTTCTCCTGTATTTCCTGAGCATAGGTGTGTTCCCGGCCTTTTTCGATGTGTGGATTTCCCTCAAGGATGGCTTTTTCTATCTCTTCATCCGTGCAGTTCTTGCGGATGAGCGCCATGGTGACGAGGCAATCAAAGTATTTGCGGAAATTTCCCGTAATGCCCCCATCATGGCCAGACCGCCGGAAGGCCTTGTCATAGGCTTCCAGCCGATTCTTGTACATATCCAAGGTGCTGACATCAGCCTTTGCCGTGGTAGTCTCCTGGACTTCTCCATCATAGAGAAGCGCTTCTATGTACTTATCCGCGAGTCTCCCCGGCTCTTTTGCTACCGGGGAGCCTTTCTGCAAAACTTGCGGCAGAAACTTTTCCGGAAAGCCATCCTCCTTCATCTGCCCGATTACTGCCCGTTCATCGGCAAAGCTCAAAAGAGCGCAGCCTTTTTCCGCCATATAGCGCTTCAGATAAGACCTATAAACGGCTACTGGCGATTTTCCCTGTCCAAAAGCCGGGGCTTCCTCAATAGCAAGATAGGTATTTTTTACCTGCTGGGCTTTTTCCATGAGCTTTTCCAGCTCATCTACATGCTCACGCCCATAGTCATGCAGACGGCCATCCATGACATCATAGACAGTCTCCGGCATGTACTTTTCCTGTACCAGCAGGTAGATAGCGACCTGCCCCTCGGCATGAAAGTTCCAGCCGTCTTCCTTGTGAGGGCTATCTGGAAGCTTAGCAAAATCTGCCGCTGCTTTTTCACAAGCCTCCATGTCTTCATTTGCCTTTTTCCCTCTGGCTTCTGCCACAGCCCGGAACAGGTTGTTGGCATAATGGTCTGCATACTGGCTTTCCGTTATCTGCTGGACAAAATAGCCCTCGTCCTGCATGAATTCATGTGCTGCCCGCTCAGAAAAGCCCTGGTCAATCAGCGAGGACAAAGCCTCCTCATCTGCCGGTGCAAAGAGGTCTGCTATCTCCTGTTCGTGCCGCTCACGCACTTTCTGGTAGATATGGTGCATTGCCCTTGACGTATCGCTGGATAACGCCTTTATTCGCCCGGCTTCTACTTCGGTTGGAAGAATCCGCGCCAAGGCCTTTGCTGCCCCGGCTTCATCCAGCCAACCAAGATAAAAGCTGTTATCTACGAGGCCGGACTTTATATCCTCCCATGAGTAGCCTGCTTCGGAAAATGCTGCCATAGCCTCCCGGTCTATGCCCTCGTAAAGGGCAGCAAGCTTTTCCTTGGGTAGGAGACTGTTCATCAGCCGTCTGTATGCCTTGTTTATCTCGGCCATGCTGTCACCTTCTTACTTCATCCACGGACTGCTTAATTCCCTTGGCAATGTCCGTGACGGTTCCCGTAAAGGATGCATCCGCATTACCGAAGGCTTTCCCCATGTGGGAAGTGTTGCTTTCCTCCATGGAACCTTCTTTCACATGACGGTTAAAATTTGCCTCCAGCTGGTTCACCCGTTCCTCCATCCGGGTCACGCGAGCCGCAAAATAGATGATTATAATCGTTAATAAGATTTCAAAACTCGATACCATAGATAATATCCTCCCTGCTTTTTTCTTCCGGATAGTCTACCCGGTTCTCCAATAGCCAACGATGATTAAATTCTTCTCTCCCGTACTCGGTCAGGATTTCATTCATCCTGTTGAGAGCCTTTTTGTCTACTGCCACATAGGAAAGGGTGAAGGGACAGTATTCCAAGGCCAAATCAAAGAGACGGGAGCCTTCCGGGCTGTCGTAATAATACTGGCGCTTCGGCGTAGCTGCAGCAATGATTTCAATCTGCCGCTGGTTAAGGCCAAAGGTTTCATAGGTCTTCTTCTGCCCTTCCTCCAAAGCGTGAGTGTTGGGCAGGAAGATTCGAGAATGACAGTTGGTGAGTATCGTGTCCAGGAGCGGAGACTTGGTAATATCCACCAAGGACTGGGTGGCAAAGACCACGCTGGCATTGTATTTACGCAGGACTTTCAGCCATTCCCGGATTTTTTCGGCAAACATGGGGTTGTCGAAGAATACCCAACACTCATCGAGCACGATGAGCGTCGGTGCCCCTGTAAGGCTCTGCTCAATGCGGTGGAAGATATACATGAGGGCCGGACCGACAATCATCTTGGAACCCATGAGCTTTTCCATTTCAAATGTCTGCCAGCTGCCAATCTCCAAATTATCCGTGTCGGAATCAAAGATGGCACCATATTCGCCCTGATTGCCCTTGCTGTCAGCCAAGGCTAGGGGCGAAAAGGCTTCCTTGAGCTTGAAGTCCTGCAGGTAGCCCACAAAGCCGGAAATCGTGCGGAATTCCTGTGCCATGCCGGAAAGCGCCCCCAAGGCATCACGGATAATGCCCTTTATCTCCGGGGTGATTTCCATATTCTCCTGCCGGAGGAAGTCGCACAGCCATTCCTGTGCCCACTGGCGTTCGTTATCATCGTCAATGTGGGCAAGGGGCTGAAAGGAAAGCTCTCCGCTTTCGCTGCCAAGGTCGTAGAACTTTCCACCCACGCCCGTAGTCAGCACCTTCGAGGACGAGCCCTTATCGAAAATAATGACCTGGGAATCCTTGTATTTGCGGAAGGAAGCCTCCAAACAGTTCAGGAGCACCGATTTACCGGCACCAGTCGGCCCGACTACAAGGCTATGCCCAACGTCTCCCACATGAAGGTTCAGCCGGAAAGGCGTGTTGCCCGTTGTCTGTGTGTAAAGGAGCGCCGGGCCACCTAAATGCTTATTTCTGGCGTGACCTGCCCAAATATCGGAAAGCGGCATCATGTGAACCATGTTGCCGGTGGAAATAAGCGGTCGGCGCACATTATGAGAAAGCATCCCCGGTATGCTGCCGAACCAGGCATCTAAGGCATTCACATCTTCAATGACCGTCTGCTTCATACCAAGATTCACAAAGACCTGCCGCACTGTCTTGGCCCGTTCTTCCACTACCTCCCGGTCTTCATCCATCACCACCACCGATGTGGTGTAGTAGACATAGGAAATGGTGTCAGCCTCCACGGCGTTAATGGCATCCTTTACGTCCTGAAGTTTTGCCTCTACCGTCTCGTTGTTGTTCTCCACGTTGTTCTGGCGGTGGGTCAAAAGGGACAGGATGGACTGGAGCTTGCCCTTCCACTTTCGCTTAATGCTTTCCAGCTCTTCCAGTACATCGGACTTGGACATACAAACGCACCGGGTTGTCCAGCGATAAGGAAAGTTCATCTGATTGAGGGCATCAAAGTAGCCAAAAGCCGTGTCAGTGCCGAAGTCGATAGGCGTAATCACCCGGATATGCTTCCGGCCAAGTCTTGGCTCAATGCCGCCATAAAGCGGTGTATCGTAAAACATCATCTGGTCTAAAAGCATGGGCTTTTCCGGCATGGTAAGCTTTCGGTTATCGGCTGAAATTGTCGAGTGCAGATATGTCAGCGTTTCATGCTTATCCAAAAACTCCGTAGGAATCCGCAGGCTCTTGAATATCTGATAGATTTTCATAACCGCTTCGTAGAAGAAGTTCAGGGAATCTTCTGCATCCACATCCCGGTGCTCCCGGCCTTCCACCATCATTTCCCGGATGCGCTCCTGGCTGTCCTTTGGCGGCATCCAGTAAAGCGTGTTGTAAAAGGTGGATTCAAAGTAATTGCCTCCGGCAAAGAGGTATTTACGCTCCATATCGATACCCTTGGTAATGGGGTCAGGAAAGTAGTTATCCTCCGGGTAAGAGGTCGATGGCGTACGCTGCGCCTCAAAGTGCATAACCCAGCCGGTCTTCACGCTGCCTATGGCTTCCTGTAGAATCCTTGTGATAATGGCCATCTCTTCTGTCACTGCCGAATCAAGGTCAGGGCCACGGTAGCGCCATGTGGTCATAAAACTGCCATCCTTGCCAATGGTGACAGCCAGTTTCGGATTCCCAGCAGATGGTGAAAACTCGATAATTCTGGCAAAGGGCATGACATCTTTCAGGCACTTTTTATTTCTCTTGAATAAATCCAGTCTGTACAAGGCCTTACGCCTCCTTTCGGTAGTGAGTCATAAGTTCATTTAGGCCGCTAAAGCTCATTTGCGGCGGTGTAAGATTTGCCCGGAATAGTCCCGGCAAACTTCCCCACCACACATCTTTGCGGTTATAATCCTCCACAATGTAAAGGGCTTCCAGCCGATTCAGCACTTCACGGATATATCGTTCCATTTCTTTTCCCTGCCCTTTGTCTGTCAGAAGGAAAAGGGTATTGGCATATAAGCCCGTAAGCTCTCCGAGAAGCGGTGCTTTTATGAGCTTTTTTACGGATTTTCTACCGCCACACCACTTGCTCATATAACTCATCAGCTTCTTTTCCGCTTTTTCCGGCCCCATGATTAAAAGCCGCTGCACAAACCGAAAGGGCAGCCGGTCTACGGCATGAAGCAGCGTTTCCTCCTGTTTTAGAGGCAAGGGGGCAGCCAGGGAAACAGCTACCGTTTCCTTCCCTCCCAGTTCTATGCTATTGCCGGAGAGGTTCAGGTCTAAATCCTGGGAAAGCAGGGCATCCAGATATAAGGGAACCTCCGGCATGATTATTTTCTGTTCATTGTAGGCAATGGCAAAGCTCATAAAGTCAATGACATCCTGATATTCCAAAACACTGGCCTCTGTGACCTTTCCAAGATTTTCTGCAAAGTCATCCAGGACCGTGGCAAAATAAATCCCGGCATCTTCGGCCTTTACGAGCATATCCTTGTTTAGGCGGTTCACAGCGTACCCCATTTTACTTATAAAGGGATTCCAGCATAAGACAATATAGAGGCCGTCTTCGCCCAGGGGAACGTGCTGCCGTTCCAGCCACAGGCTCCAGCCTTCTTTGAAGTGAGGAAGTTCAATTCCTGCCGCGCTTTCTTCTGGCAAAGCCTTATAGCGGATAACCCCGAAGTAGCTGCCATCCTTTTCCTGCACAACATGCGGAAGGGTAAGCCCTCCCCAGGGCAGCCAGTCGGCCACCGTGTTATTGCTTAAATCATATTCTTTCCACGACATAATGCACCTCATATAAAATCAGAGCGGAGCGGCATTACGCCATGCTCCGCTCTTTTCTGCTCACGTTGAATAATAGTTTTCCTTGTACATATACTGGCTCAGGCAGTCAAAGAACTGGGCATCGTCCTTGGCCAGATACACGCACAGGGCGTGTACCGCCACAGACAAAAGCAGTATATAGACAAAATGGAAATACATGACGAACATAAAGGACACGATACCATTGAGGATAATGACGTTTCTCGGCGCACCCATAAAGAGAATTTCTTCTGTCAGTGAGCGATAAAAAGGCAGGTTATACCAAGAAACAGCCCCTTCCTGACCATCCATAACGGCCTCACATAAAGAGACAGCTGGACACGCCGTCAATGCCAATCCATTCCATACCGGCACCTACGGAAGTGGCCACAGCACCGCCACCTACGCACTTAATAGCCCGCTGGGTAACCTGCTGCTCCATGCCCATGCCCCAGGAAAGACCGCCTACTGCCCCGGAAATAACCGTAAAGCAGGCAGGAATCGGCCCCGTCATAAGGTCCGTAAACATCTGCACCGGCTTCTGCAGCGGCGTTACCTGAATGTTGGATGCAGAATTACAAAAACCCACATCCGGCACAGCAGCCACCGCTGCCATAAGCCCCAGTCTTACCATAAAGACCTTGTTTTCCTTGGCAAAGGTCAGCGCATCAGCAGCCGCCTTGGCGCTCTTTGCTTTGATTTTTTTGATAGAATCCATGTACATGTTGAAATAACCTCCTTTTTTCTATCCAAGAATCATTTTACGGGAGAATTTGCCCCGCAAACTCTACAATGTTTTACTCAGCACCACCATCAGCCGATTTTCCGGGTGTCGTAATCTCCCGTCTTTTTGTTGTAGCCATTCACCAAAATGATGTCCTCCACCACACGCTTGGTGGCTTTTTTCCGAAGATAAACTACCACATCCACAGCTCTGCCCACTGTTTCCTTCTGTGGTGTCAGCGAGACACGAGAGGTCAGTTCCTCTAAGCGGGAAAGGGTATCATAGGCCGATTCGCTATGAACCGTACAGCACCCACCCCGATGGCCTGTTGACCAGGCCTCCAAGAGTGTCATGGCCTCCTTGGAGCGCACCTCGCCCACCACAATTCTGTGGGGAGACTTTCTAAGCGTAATCCTCAGCAGCATATCCATATCCATCTTCGGCGGTGCCGTCTGCAGCTTCACATGATTGGGAGCCGTACAGCGAAGTTCCGAGGTGTCCTCAATAATCACAATCCGCTCATTCATCTTGGAAATCTCGGCCAGTATAGCATTTAAGAGTGTGGTCTTGCCGGAGGCCGTGCCACCGGCAGCGATGATATTCTTATGCTCCCGAATCGCTTTCATAATGGTCTGCCGCTGTACTTCCGTCATGGTGCCCTGCTCCACATAATCATCCAAGGTAAAAAGTTTCTTACCAAATTTGCGGATATTAAAGGACGGGGCTTTTACAATCGGCGGCAGTTCCCCTTGAAAACGACAGGAGCTAAAGAGCCTAGAGGCTGGTATTTCTGCCTCAAGCTCCGGGAAATCTGCCGGGACCACCCGGCCAGCCAGGGAACCCACATTGTATATGAGTTGCTTGGCCGTATTGGCACTCATGGTGACGGGACTTTCCACCAAACCTTGGTCTTGGGTATCTATCCAGACATGGCCATCCGGGTTCAGCATGATTTCGGTAACCTTTTCGTCCTGCATATAGGCCATGAGCTGCGGCCCCATGTTGGATTCAAACATCTGCACATAACGGTCAGTAACAAGCTGTGTATTAGCCATCAGCCCACCTGCTTCTGGTCTTGCTGGAATTTCTGCCAGTCGGCATCGTCCGCAAACTCATCATCATCTTCATCGTCTCCTTCATCAGCCAGTGCTTCTATCGGATACGCACCTTCTGGCCGTGCCCTTTCTTCAAAAGGTTCTGCTGGCTGTCCAGCCCCTTCGGCTCGTCTATTGTCCGCATTTTGCGGTTCTTCAGGTCTATGAGCTTCGGTACGTTCAGCGTTTCCTGCTTCTTTTTCAAAGTCTTCCTCCTTTGTCTGCGGCACCGGCTTTCCGTGTGCCTGACAGCTTACACATACAGCCTCTTTGGCAAAAGCTTCGGCCTCCTGCTTTCGTTCTTCTGCTGTGGGCTGCATAGGCTCTGCTGCAGCTGCCTTTCCATTCTCTTCTGTCTGACTTACAGGCTGCTTTTCAGGTTCCGCATCGGGTACTTTATTTTTAGCTTTTTCCTCCTGCTGGCCGCTATCTGCCAAAGCCTCAGCCTCTTGCTGCTGGGCCATTTCTGCTTTTTTCCGGGCAAGTTCCACCTTGCGCCGTTTTTCTTCCTGGGCCCTGCGCTCCGGCTCATGGATGGCAAAGAGCTGGTCATAGTCTTTGACCTCCGTACAGGTATCGGAAAATGGCGGTGCCTTTACCGATACCCGCTTCACAAAGTAAGGCTCCTTGAAAAAACGGATTTTATCGGCGTAGATAGGCCGCTTGCCGGTGACAAAGACCAGTTCTTTTTCCTCGTCCATACGGGAAGCCTCGTCCGGGGTCATAAGCTTTCGCGCATTTTCCGACACCGAGGTATTCTTCTCAAAGAGCCTGCCGGAACTTGACACGCTGCTGGTGGCAATGGTCGCATCCCCCAGCTTATCCGAGAGCATCCGTGCTGAATCATTATCTGCCGGGGTAAAGTAAATCTGCACATGGCAGTTGGCTGCAATGCCGTTTTCCTTGGTATAGAGCTGGTTGAGCTGTCCGATATTCTGGGCAACGATGCAGATTTTCACGCCGTAGCCTGCGCAGATGGCCAGCTGGTTTTCAATCTGCTCCATCTTGCGCAGCTGCGGAAACTCGTCGAGCATCAGGAGGAGCCGCTGCTTGACCACGTTGGTGGTGCCCCCGCCTTCCCCGAAATCCATATCCCGGACGAGCTTGCTCATCATGGTGCTGATAAAAAGCCTTGTAAGAGGCCGCAGCTTTTCTACATCATTTGGCTGCAGCACAAGGTAGAGCGACACCGCCTGTTTGGGGTCTAAGAGGTCACGGACGGTAAAATCCGAAACCGCCGTGTTGGCCTTGATAAGCGGATTCTGGTACAGGTCAAGTCCGGTCTGGGTGGTCTGCATGATGGACGCCCGGGTTTCCTTGGCACCGTTATACATATTGCTGGCACTTTCTGCGACTTTGGGATGAACGAGCAGGTGATACCACGGGGACTTGGCATCTGCCATGGAAATCCCCGCATCAATATCGCTTTTGTCACTGTAGCCGGATAGGTCTGGAGCCTCCCAGCTTAGCTTATCTTCCGGCTTGCAGTCCTTCTCATAGTCAAGAATGGCCAGCCGCAAATCCTCCAAAGTCTTGACCTTGAACCACTCATCTGTATCAGGCTGCAGCCCCAAGGCCTTTTTGTAAGGCTTCAAATCGGGAATGTACTCCCCGTAAATCTCCTTCAGGGGATTGTGGTACTTTTTCTTTAGCTTGCGGAGTAATTTGCCATCCTTCCCCAGCTTGGGCTTGCCATTTTCGTCCAGTTCGTTTTCCCATTCCTCAACCTCCATAAATTCCTTGGGGCTGATATGGGGATATATCTTCATGTTGGCAAAAAGATGGTCAGTGTCCATGTCCGGGGAAGACAGGAAACTCATAACATCGGACGGATTAGGCAAGTCCTTCCCCTCCTGGTAGTACTTATAGAGAAGGTGCATAATCACGCCCTTCACCAAAGCCACCGCTGAATTTTCCCAAAAGGGATCACCGCCGCTTTTCTCGCCGGTCTTACACATCATATCCGCAATGGTGGTCACATCGTCCATTTCGTCCGTGGTCTGGAAGTTAATTTCCGCAAAGGGATTCCAACGTGCGCCAGAGCCGTCCTTACACAGGGGTTCAAACTTCATGACCTTCTGGTGATGGTGTTTCTTGCGCCAGCCGGAAGTCATATTCCAAAGCTCGGCCTTCGGGTCAAAGAAGAAAATCGAGTGCTTCCAGATTATCCCGGTAGGCGTGATAATGCCCACGCCCTTACCAGAACGGGTAGGCGCAAGAAGCAGGATATGTTCCGGGCCATCATGGAGCATAATCTGATGGTTATAGGGATTTCTGCCGCATACTACGCCATTTTCCTCGGCGTTAAGTTTGGCCTTCTTGATGTCCGCTTCCGTTGCCCAGGCTGCCGTACCATGGGAAGTACGCTGCTGGTATTTTTTGTTAATCATATAGCCGATTACGCCGCCAAGCAGACCACCAAAATGAAGGTCAAAGAAATGAGCCTTCATTACCCCCGGCGGCATCTGCGCCATAATCTCGGCACTTCTTCGCCAGACCACCATGCCAAAAGGCTGATAGATGGCAAAACTTCCAATGTGCAATCCTCCAAGATACTCTGCATAATGGCAATCGGCACCCACTTGCTGGGTGCCGTACCATGAGCCGAGGACGATTCCTGTGAGCACAATACCCATGATGCAAAGCATCACTTTTGTTTGTTGCTGCTTATCTTCCACGCTCAAACCTCCCTTTAATAGCCAAAGGAAACCGGCTTGGTAACGAAGATATTGAACTGCTGCCCCGGGGCAATCGTGACGGTATTTTGCTTATCCATGCCCTTCTTGAAGAGGGTGGAAGCCGTCTGCATCAGGTTCGCCAGTGCTCCCTGCATTGCCAGCTGGCCGCCGGAATAGGTATTCTGGGTTGACACGTTGCCGGAAGCATAAGAGCCAAGGGCTGCTAATGCTGAAGCAAACATACCACCGCCGATTTTGCTGCCGGTATGGTGGTTAACCTTGCCATGGAGGCCGTTGTAACCACCCATATCCATGGCCACAAAGCTGTCCCCAAGGTTAAAGGAGCCGCCATCGGCCATGACAAGAGTAGTAAATACCAGGCTTACCCTGCCGGTATCTGCAGCATCGCCTTTTTCATAGCTGCCAACCAAGGTACTGCCCGCCGGAATCAGAAGTCTTGTTCCCGTGGCACTGTCGTAGACATCAGCCTGAACCTCTGCCGTAATTTGTCCCGGCGTATCGGTGTTAATGCCAGAGTAAAGCATGGCCGGAATAACCGTACCCGCTTGCAGAATCGTATCACTGGGCGCAGTATAGCCTACCTGCACAAGGCCGGAACTTGCCTGACCACCGTTCATGGCCATGGTCTGCCCACCTGCCGGAGCACTTGCTGCAGCCTCCCCGGAGGACGCAGTATTGCCACTATTTCTGCCCAAAGCAAAGTCAATGGCACTTTTGAAACGGTCTTCCAAGGATTTCTTGGCCTGTGCAGCCTCCCGTTCTTCTGCAGTCTGGGCAGCCGATTTCGTGCTCACCTGACTAGGAAGCGTTACAGGAGCCGAATAAGGAGCCTGCGGAATAGCCGGTACTGGCATATTTGCCCTTACAGGCTGCACCTGCTGTGCGGCATTGGGGTTATTTCCGTTTTGACCGTTCTGCCCATTTGCCTCCACATTGCCCGAATTATTGGGATGGCTGCCCGGCTTGCCGTTTGGCTGCCGTTTGGGGTCTAAAAGCTGGTCATAGCTTGCCACCGCATTTTTATCGTTTCTCATTACGCCATCAGCATTGGCGGCCTTTTCCTGTGTCTGCTGCTGCGGCTTTGCCTGCTCTTTTTCCTTATGGCCTGTAAGGTTAAAGACCGTAGCCATGCCAATCACCAGAAAGCCGCCTACCAACACCGCCGTGATGATTTTACGGTTAATACCGAAGACCGTACCATGGCTGCCACCGTTCATGCTGACCTTTCCGGGGCTTTTGTCAGAATCATCCCCGTCAAATTCAGCCTCATCTTCCATATCATCCTCGGCCTGCTTGCCCCGCTTACGGTCAATGAAGGTCTTGATATTCTTGAAAAGGTTGTTCATATTCTCCCCCCTTACTTGCTGTGCTTAATGGTAATGATTTCGCTGTCAGACAAGCGAATCTGCGCCCGGTCAAAGACCTTTTCCACGATGAAATAGTTGTCCTTGACCTTGTAATTGGTGATTTTCATGTCCTTGGAACTTTTCTCCTTGATGAAGAGCGGATATTTCCGAGCCACCATCTTATCGAACTTGATGAAGGTCTTTTCTCCATCGGAGAATACCATGGAAGGACGGCTGGAGCTTTCCCCGCCAGATACACGGTAGCTAAAATCAAGACTTGCGATATTTGTAGTTGCTACCTGGCCCGTAGTAAGCCGGTCTTCCTTTGCCTTGGCAAGAAGGCCATTGGCTAAGTTCTCGGCTTCATAAGTCCAAGTGACCATGGGGTTATACCAATCGGAAGTGTTCAGGATAAGCTGGTAGGAGTGCTTTTCCGTGGTGACAATGAGGTTGGTGGTGCTGGTTTCTACCACCGGCTTGATGTAGAGGTGAGGAACACCGTCCACGTTGGAGGTTGTAACCGTCCAGCCGACCGTGTCACCGCCACCCACGAACTTGATATTCTCGCCCTTGTGGAAGGCCAAGTCTGTAAGATACCCCCTGCGGCAGTAGATTTTATAGAGCTGGTTGGGCGCATAGGCAAAAATCATCGTGGAATTGCCCTGGGCATTGATGGCATCCTGCGTATAGCTGGGAGTGCTGCCATTGCCTCCCGGATAAACCAAGTATTTCTCCGTAGCAGCCGTACCATAGTAGCCATCGGACGGGTCTTCCATGAATTTTTCCATTTCCTTGTTCTTGTACTGTACATCGTCCAAGGCTTCCATGATGCGGCTTTGGGCTACTGCAGAACTTTCCATTTGCTTGTGAAGTTCCTTCAGTTCCTCGGTAATCTCCTTGATGGCAGCTGTGTTCGTCTCGCCGGTTTTGTCGGCCTCCACGGCTTTAAGCTTTCCCTCCAAGGCCGTGAGCTTATCCTGCATTTCCTGCTGGCTCTTTTCCGTCTGCTGGGCCTCGGCCTTGACATCAGGCGCTTTAGCAGCCTCCACGCTTCCCATATAGGGCACGGCAAAGGTGCTGCACAAAAGCGCACCACAGATAATTTTCTTCAACTTGTTATTTTTCATGTTCTTTCCCCCTGAGAATAATTGATGTTATAATAAGGACATAAGCAAGTGGCTATCCCCTCGCCCTCTATTGGCGGGGGATTGGTAGTCACTTGTTTTTTTATGTGACCGTCTTAGTTGAAATCAGCTCTTCTTTGTATTGGCATTTGTACTGTTGACCTGGCTGGCATCGTTGGAGAAGTCAAAGCCAGTAATGAACAGCCCCAAGGGATTGACCTGCAGGGCATCCCCTTCCACCGGCAGCATGGTATAGGAGAACACGCCGCTCATGTTCCGGGTCTTCTTGTCCCCGGAGCGGATGCCATATTCTTCCTCTGTCCAGCGCACCTGATAGGATGTCTCGGAATCCGGCACCTTCTGGATGGAAACGATATGGGGCGTTACCGTGCAGTTGCCGAATTTTTCATCGAACTTCTCATTTTGCTTGACCATTTCATACTTGTTGGCCGCATTGGTGGTAAGGTAGGCCACCGCTTCCCGCTGGGCACCCGTCTGGGCTACGGGGTCAAGCACTACGGACCGGGCATTCAGGATAAACTTGGTGATGAAATACTTTTTCTCGGCCTCGCCGGGGGTATAATCTGCCCCCGTAAACGCTCCGGCCTTTTCCACTTCCCCGGTGCTCTTATCTACCGTTACCACATAGGGAATGACCTGCGTTTTTAGAGACTGCACCACTAGGCCGCCAGCCAGCACCAGACAGGCCACGCCCATCAGGATAGTAGCCCTGCGCCAGTTATAGGCCTGTGTCACCGCACTTCCTACCCGTCTGTCCCAGACAGCCGCAGCCTTCTCTGCCGGTGTAGCAGGGTTGCTGCTTCCCATCTGGTTATATTTTTCCGGCCTTCTAAACATGTTATTAATCGACATACATTCTTGCCTCCTGTATTTTTCGCCTATTCATGGCTTTTCTTGCTTTTGTAGTAGTAACCGCCGGGAAGGTGTGCTCCCAGTCGGTAAATGTAGTTCCCCGAGGTTTCATCCAGCACTACCTCGTACTCAAACTGAGAAAAATCCACGTTTTTATCCCAAAGAAGCCCGGCCTCTTCGTCATAAACAGCACCAAGGTCATATAATTCCTTGGGATAGACCTTTTTATCTGCCTCCCGGTGATAGCTGGCATAGATGGCCAAGGCATCATCTAATTCATCGCACTGCCGGATAAGCCGGTTGCGCTGGCTTAGTTCCAGCTCCTTATACCCTACGACTATGCCAGTGATGCAGATAGCCAGTCCCAGCAGCATACCAACTCCAAAGGCCAGGTTATCCCTTCTGCCCTCTTTCAAAGAAAGACCTCCCATCAGTTGCCATTGCCTTGCGCAAACATAATCTCTTCCCCGCCAAGAAACGCAATTCTGGCTTCTTTATTTTCCTTTGGTGCCACCTGTCCGGCACTTGCCGGAGCCGGAGCACTTGCAACTACCGCTTGCTGCTGCGGAGCTGACCTGGGAATACTTGGCAGCGGCAGCACGGGCCGTGGCTGGGATGTGGGATAAACTGCCGGAATGGCTGGCAGATTACGGAAATTCCCCCCTTTATTTCCTCCAGTATTTGCTTTTGTTCCAGTCTCCGACGCCGTTTCCACAAAGGGATTGACGGATAAATCAACGCTTACTATTTCTTTTCCGTCAGGATTTCCAGAATGGAAATCCTGAATATTACCTGCCTTAGATTCATTATTTCCATTCTGGAAATCCTGAATCTCTGTCTCCTGCTGGCTTTTTTCATCCTGCCATGCACTACCTGTAAGGAGCCCTATGGCAAATACGCCCAACACCAAGGACGCAGCTGCTCGGGAATGCCTTTTCCCATACCTTATGATTTTTGTTTGCATTGTAAGCGCCTCACTTTGTATAAATCTCGTAAACCACATGAGCTTGAATCTTGCCCTGCTCCATATTCATGGCCAGCCCTTTAATGCTTACCAGGGCATCACTGGAACCAAAGTTTTTGAGGAAATTCACCATATTGCCCCACTCACCGCTAATATCCAATTCACAGAGCCGTCCATTTTCTTCCGCATGGTCAGCTGAACCTAAAAGATTCAGCTGATTTCCCTGTGCGGCAAGGATAATCCGGCTTTTTACTACCTTGGCCTGTTCTTCTGTCACCGGCCTGAACTTTTCGCCATTGAGCCTGTCAGCCTTTTTCTGCCAGTCACTAACAGTCTGTGTCATTACGGCAATCCGGCCTTGTATTTCCTGCTGGTCATGAAATACATGTACCGTGTAGCCTGTCATGGCCATGAGGATAGCGCCCAAGATACCTATAACTGCCGTAAGGCCTCGCATTTTTTCCAAGAATGCTGCCACGCTCATCTTGCCTCCCCCTTCTGTACGCTAAGAACTGCATTTATGCTGCCATCTGGATTTCCCTGGGAGCTTGCAATGGCAACACCGCCAAAATTATTGCTGGCTGTGAGATTACTCATGTATCTTTGCAATGCTGCTTCATTTTTGGCCCGAACAGCCACACTGGCCCAGCTTTCATCTTCTGCCCCGGCCTTTACGGCCAAGGTTTCAAAACCGACTTCTGCAGGTCTTCCTGTCATTAACAAGCTAAGAGCCGTGAACGCATCTGTATTCTCCTGCTTGGCTCTATCCATGACCCGAAGTTCCGTCTCCAGCTCCGGCATACTTTCCTTTGCGGCTTCGTAATCTACCACCAGGCTTTCTGCCGGTCTTACGCTTTTCATACAAATACAGGCTACGATTTCAGCGATAATCATTGTGGTCATCACGGCCACAATGATTATTTTGGTGTTCCGCTTGATTCCAATTTCTGCTTCCATTTGCCCCTCCTCCTATACTGCTTTCAGCCATCTTTCCAGCTTGTTGGCCTTGATGGTGCCCATCACCCAGCCAGCAGCATTGCATATACCAAAGTTTTCCTCTTCTACCAAGCGGCAGAATCCTGTAAGTTGCCGGACAGCTGCCGAAGTCAGAACTTCCGTGGCTTCCAAGTCCACCTGTACCTTCCGGCATCCTCGTTTGAGGCAGGATTTTAACTCTTTCTCCACCCTGGGGCAGACCGTAAACATATATGCCCCAGGCACCTTAATGACGGCTGTATTTTCCTGCTTGTTTACAAAATTCAATGAATACCCTCCCCATCTATGATTACGCCGTTTTGCTCCAACATGAACCTCGGCACTATATCCTTGATTTTTCTTGATATATCTCTCGGATGATACGGTCTTGCCGCACAAAGGGTGACGCTTTTGCCGGTCACATCCACATAAAGGCATTCCACAGCCATGAGCATGGTGAAATAGCCTCGACTTTTTTGGGTACCTTTGATGTAATCTGCCCATTCCATTTCTCCAAAATATTTGTCGCTGGCCATCCGGCCCAGATTCTCACGATAGGCTAAGACATCAAAATCCTTCGTATCTGCCGTAACCTTTACGGTAATATCTGTTTCCGTGGCCACAAGTTCAATATCCATAGCCATTTCTTCCGGGCTTTTTCTGGCGTACATGGCAGCATTCTGGGCTGCTTCCACTATGGCCATGGCAAAATGACCTTCCGTGTCCCCCAGCTTTTTATCCAAGGTGGATTTAATTGGCGGCAGGGCTTCCTGGAAGAACGCATCATAGCCCTGTATGTGATAATGCTGAATCTCTCTGTCCTGCAAAACTTCATCCTCCTACGGCATCCATGTTCCCGTGATTAAGGGGATCACCCTTGCCGTGATATTTTTAAGCGGTACTGTGCCGGTATATCTGCCATCAAAGCTTCTCGGGTTGGTGCCTATGGGCAGAAACTCTCCCTCCGGCACCACAAAGCTGCCTCGAAGCACCGGCATCGGCCTTTCTTCTCGGTCTTCCGTGTATGCCTGCCCGATATAGCTCCCATTTGCCTTGAACTGCAAGGTGTCCGGCTCTATCTCATAGCGTTCTCCGGCCACAGCTCCAACCTGCTTTAAGAACCTCACTCCCGGCTTTAACCAGCCACGCTCATACGCCACGTTCGTAATAGCCTCTGTTGGCTCAAAGACCACATAATCGCCATCCTTTATGTCTCGCTGTGGTACCCTCATATAAAGCCCACGGGGCAGGCTGTCCGTGTGATTGTAGTAAAATACCCGGTACTCTGCCGGAAGCCTGGGCACATACGATAAGCACCGCCAGAATCCCAGCACCACCGCGAAAATTAAGATAACCACCATAAAGCGGTGGGACTTCTTTGTTGTATCTATCCACTTCAATTTCTTTCCCCTCCCGACTACGCTTTTAAGTCTAAGGGAAAATTTGCTCCGCAAACTCTTCGATATTTTACTCAAGCCCTAAAAATGTTATAAGCAACCTAAAAAAAAGTGCCCTATGAAGGCTACATTCTTTTAGGTTGCTTATAACATTTATATTTGGTATAATGGGGCTACAAGAAGAAAGTATGTGGCGCTTCGGCGCAACACCGAAAAAGACGCCTTGGGTTTGGTCACCCGAGGCGTCTTTTTTCATATACTCAAAAGCCCCGGCATACACCGGGGCTTAGGGGCCTCAAGCACAGATGGTCAGTCTAGCCGTCAGCCAATAGGAATTATTTGCCGCGTTTGCGAAGCCAGTCGTAGATACAAGCTGCAACTAAACTACTCGCAATACCCACGAAGAAAGAAGAAAGCATGTGATGACACCTCCCTCTGGGCCAGGACTAAACCGTGGTTAGAGGTTCGCGGCAGATACCATTATACCATCTTGTTACAAGGATAACAAAGCCCCTTGATTTATTTTTAATTTTGAATCACGCGATATACTTCTGTACCACATCAAAATAGCTCTTGAGGTGCTTATGCACGGTTGCCAGTGAAACGCCACATCTTCCAGCTATCTGGCTGACATTTTCGTTGTGGTGACGGATTTTCTCGTTTATCACCTGATACCGTACATAATCCTTGTCCTCTGCAGCTGCCGTCTTGAAGGCTCCCTGTACCTCCATAAGCGTTTCCAGCAGTCTTCTGTACCTGCGGCGCTTATCCACCAAGGAATCCAGCCACATCTGGTTATACTTCAGTTTTTCCGCCTTGCAGAAGGTGTTGATACGCATATCCAGCAAGTGAATCATGTTCCTCACCACATTTGGCCGGTAAATATCTTCCTCGGTAAGGTTATAGCTGCTCATGGTGGCAATGGACTGCAAAATGAACTTGTTCCACTTGTGCAGGGTGGCTTCACAAACAAACAGCTCCATGGAAATGCGGTGGAAACTCTTTTCATCCCGGTATTTGGCTATCACAAAATCCTTCATTTCCTGTGTCAGTCCCATCATGACAATATCCACCACTGCCATATTTATCTTGTACCGCTGAAGGCTCAGGAAGGTCTGGTATCGCTTGCTGTCCTCCGGCTCCAGCTTGCAGAAATCCGCCAACTCCCATAGCTTACTGCGTTCCTTGTCGCTTATCTTGAATCGTTTTATGAGGGTCTGCTCGGCTACATACATGCCAAGGTCTGGGTTTAGAGCATTCATGAAAGTATATCCTCCCGTTTGTGCCGGAAACTCGGCGTATCCAATTTTGCCACCTGGCACATTTCTTCCAGCCGTGACGTGATACGGCTGGCCTGTTTATCTTCCTGTACCTTGCCTGACCGGTCCCGTATAATCAAGTGGTCTTTTAGCTCCGGCAGCGAATAATTGGATGTTACTATGGTCTGCAGTACATTGGCATAGCGGTAATCAATAATTTCCTGCAGTATGGCCACCTTCCACTCCGTCCGCTGGGTTGTACCCATATCGTCTAAAATCAGGCAATTTGTTTTTTTTATCAGGGGCAGGATTTTATCTTTCTGCTTATTGCCGGACTTATCAAAGCTATCCTGCAATGTCCTGAAAAGCTCCGTTACAGACACAAACAAAACAGAAAGTCCTTTTTTCAACCGCTCATTTGCCAGTATCGAGGCCATTTTCGTCTTCCCGGTGCCACAATCGCCATGAAGATACAGGCTGATATTCTCCTTGGCTGCCATAGTGGCCAGCAGCAAACCTCTTTTGTTCCCCGGCATGAGCGTAAAATTTGTCCATGTATCCTGTCTGTAATTTACTGGGATATGCGCTGTGTCCATCAGCTTTTCCAGCCTCTGCTGCCGCAGCTTTTCCTGTTGAAGCCTGCAAGGACATACCCGAAGTGAAAATTGACCGCCTGTACAATCAGCCTGTACCATAAGCCGCTTCCACTCCGGCTTATGGCTGCAATCCATGCCAGTACATGACCTGCACTGTTCATTTGCTGCTTCAATTTCAGCCAGTTCGCCGCTATACCGGGCCAACTGTTCCTGGGGCAGTTCATACTTCTCCTTGAGACTATGAACAATGCACAGAGCTTTATTGCCTCTGGCCATGTTTTTTTTGACCAATTCACTTCTGCCTGACATCCGGCTAAGTGTCCTCACAAAATCAATATTTCTGACCGGTTCCAATGCTCCCATCTTGTTGCCCCCCTTAGATTAAACCAAGCCTTGCCAAGAATTCATCCGTCTTTTCCCCGGGCAGAATTTCCGGCAGCGGATTTCCATTCGGGTCCAAATCTACTTCCGGGTCAAACTTTTGGGTCTGCTCGTTCGTGACAGGAGCATCTGCTTTTATGGGGATCACCTTGCGTTCCCCAATCTTGTGCCATCTTTCGAGAATGGACTGGATGTACTTGAAGCTCACGCCTCCCTTAGATGAAAGAGCTGCTTCTGTGATGGCAGATTCCACCTTTTCAAAGCCGTATGTTTTGCAAAGATGCTTCAGGCCATCTTTGACAAGTGGGCCAATATTAGACGAGATATTATCCCGATACTTCTGAATGAGCTGCTGAAGAAGCTCGTCCGTTTCATCCCCCGGGTTATTCCTTGTCGTAGTGGTAGTAGTAATATTTTCTTTTTTTATTCTCTCTAAGTTAGTTTTATTATATAAGTCAGTCTTATTTAGTTCCGCTGGCGGAACGGGGGCCGTTTCATATACGGAACAGGGCGTTCCATTTTCGGAACGGGGTGTTTCACCAGCGGAACGGGCTGTTTCAAGTACGGAACAGGGTGTTCCGCTAACGGAACGGGTTTCTTTCAACGTTGAAACCACTTTTTCCCGCGCCTCGGTCAGCGTCATGGTAATACCTGCAGTGTGGGCATCGGCCACCATGTTTTTGGCCTCATCCTCAACAGCTTCAACTTCTGCCCTGCCCAGCCGGTCTTCATAGTCATGTACATCTGCCATGCTTTCCGGCGGCTCTATGCGGTTTACATAGATTTTCTGTGCGCCGTTCCGGCTTATGGGTACCGTCTCTATGAGGCTGTATTCCACAAGTTTCTTGAATGCCCTACATATAGCCGTCTTGCTCATCCCGAGCAGCGTGGCCAGGTCACCATAGCTGAACATGAGAAAAATATCGCCATTTTCCTCGACCCAGCCGTTTCTTCTGGACAAATTCATGCGGTCTTTGAGAACCGCATAAAGAACCTTTGCCTTTACATCCAGGCCATCGTAGAATCGGTAGCTGAACAGCCCTTTGGGCAGCTGGTAATACACTTCATTGTCTATGTCTTGTGCCCTGAATCTCAAACCATCATATCCCTTCATAAAAGCGATAGAAATTATCTCCATAAGTCCATGGGGTTCATGTACTGATACGAACCATCTTCCCCTCTGGCAATATACTCTAAATGCAGATGAGGCCCCGTTACGTTGCCGGTAGCTCCCACCGCGCCAATTACCTGCCCCTGGCTGACCATATCGCCGCCATTTACATAGATGGCCGACAGGTGGGCATATCTTGTATAGGCATCCACAGCAGCATGATAGAGCATGACCTGATTGCCATAGCCATCATCAAAGTTGCCACACTGCACAACCTGCCCATCCCAAAGAGCCGGAACGCCAGAGCCACTTTCATAGCCCAGGTCTACTCCAGCATGAAATTTCCATGTGCCGGTAATGGGGTGAACACGCCAGCCAAAAGGCGAAGTAACCGGCAGGTCTGCTGCCATGGCAAGGCTGGACATTCCTGCCGTAATGGCAACAAACAGGACAGCAATTTTTCGTTTTAGGCTCATGACATTGCCTCGATAGCCAGGTTTGCTGCAGCCCTACGCAAATCCCAAAGCGCTGCATCGGCGTTATCTACTCTTGCCTTTGCTGCTTCCATTTTGCCCGTGGCTTCCTCTACAAGCCGCAGCAGCCCCTCTCTGACCCACTGCCTAGCCTTTGCCTCAGCTTCGGCCATATCAAGGCTTCTGGGGGCTTCTCCGGGCTTTTCAGCCTGTATTTCTTGCAGGAGTGCTTCTTCCATATCCTCTTGGCCTGCCGTCATAGGGTCTTGAGCTGCCTCATCACACGCCATGTCTGAGGCTTCCTCCTGCGGCATTTCTTTTTCCTGTACATCTGCTATGGTGCCGGACCGATTTCCTGATTCCAAATCACGGATATAGGCTCTCTGCTCGTCTTCCGACTTATAGGCCAGCTCCGATAAGGCCGTTTTGCCCAAAAGATTTTCTTCATAGGCTTTTCTTGCCTCCGGCACCACATGCTCCATCATCTTTATGCGCTGCAGTGAGCTGGTTGATATACCGAGAAATTTGTTGCAAAGGTATTCACGGAACTGCCCCTGGCTCCCTGTCTCCTTTTCCCAAAGTTTTTTGGCAATCGGCTCCAGTTTTTGTACCTCGTCCAATTTTTCGAAGGGAGTTTTATCCCGGTAGTCATTGGCAGATATAATATTGATTGTCTCTATTTCCTCAGCGGTCAGCTCTTCCGTACCGTTCAAATCCACTCGCACGATACAGGGCATAACCGCCTTCTCAATTTCTCCCTGTTCCAATCGGTAAAGCATGGCTGCCCGCCGTCTTTCCCCGGAAATCAGGGTGTATTTTCCTGGTTCATCAACATTCGCCACAACCTCCAGCGGTGTAATGTGGCCGGAAATCTTCATCCTCGTTGCCAGTTCTTCAACGTCTCGAATCCCGTAGAAGTTCTTGCTGTTTGGCACAATATCATGAGCATCTATCATCTGTACTTCATAGGCTTCATCCTTTGCAGGAGCATTAACGCTTCTCTGCTTTTCCAATATCGACAGTATATTCCCTGAATATCTTTTCACCTGTTCATACCTCCGACACTACGCTATCCCTAAATATTCCCTTGAGAAATCATAAATATCCCTGGCAATCAGGCAGCTGGGCGATACTTCAAAGATGCTCTTCTTTCCCTGCCGCGCTACATTGAGGTAATTCTTTGCCCCTTGGGTGGCGTAGTGAATTTTGGTTCGATACACCGGTAGATGCTTGTTCTTCATCTCGTCAATGCACTGGTACGCAGTCTTATGGGCGCTGAAAGCGTTTACCAAAATCCCGGAAAGCTTCAGTTCCTTGTTAAACTTTTTCACCTGCTTGATATGCTCCATAATCTCTTTGGCCCCAGCCAGGCTGTCCTTTTCCGGGAACGTCACGATGATTACATCATCGGTGAAGGATAACGCATTGATAACGGACATATTGATGTCGGGAGGATTGTCGATGATGCAGAGGTCATAATCCCCGGCCACTTCCTGCAAGGCCTCCCGAAGGATTACTGCTTCATTGCCTTTACTGCCTTGCATCAGAAGCGCGTTTGCTTCTATAAGTCCCGTATCTGCGGCGATAAGGTCTATGCTCTCATAGCGGGTATGCTGGATCACCTTTCGCACCGGTACATCGCCCATCAGGACATTGGCAATGGTACCGTGCTGCCGGTCTGCTTCAAACCAGTCAGAAGCATTTCCCTGTTTGTCGTTGTCAATGAACAGGATGCGGATGCCGCTGTCCCTTAACATACAAAAAATGGCGTAGGCAAAATTGGTAGATACCGTTGTCTTGCCCACGCCACCCTTAAAGTTTATAAAACTTACGGTTCGCATTGTACGATGTTCGCCGAAGCATTCAGTTTTGTCCAGTGTCGTTTCTGGTAAAGCTCCCTTTACCACATAGGCTTCCAGCTTCTCATGCAGCCCTTCCAGATAATCCAAAAGCTTGATGAGCTCTTTTGTTTCCTCTGGTGCATACTCCACAGCCGGAAGTATCATAGCGATTTGTTTCAGGAGTTCCTTGGAATTGTTCTGGTACTTGCCGACCAGTTGCCCAAGGCGTGATATGTCATTAACCTCGATAATCTGTTCGAGGCTCTTGCAGCGCTGCGCCATCTTCATATATTGTTGCTGCATTTCTTCGTAGGAGAGTTCGCCCAGTAGGGCATTTTCTCCAAGGCCAAAATCTGCCATCCCGTTAACGGTCATAAGAATCCCCCTATATGTTTTATAAACAGCGACCATATTGTCGTATCGGTTTCATAAAACTACATAGTGAGGATTAAGTCTTCATACGCTTCATACAATCTTCATTAAACATCTCCGCAAGAATCGCCATTGGCTGTGCCATTACTTCACCTCCCATTAGTGTATGAAACAATACACATGTAAACGTATTATTTGATACTCATTGACTGGAGTATAACACCTATTTATTAAAATTATTTTAAAAAATTGCCGTTATTTTTCACAAAATACATATCTAATCAAATTTTAATGTTGCCCTGATATACTAAGCCCGCAACAAAAGAAAGGAAATAGACTATGTTAAAAGACAGGCTAAAGCTCGTTCGCACCAGTCTTCCGGGCAATATAACACAAAAACAGTTCGCTCAAATGATGGGAACCACCCGACCTGTTATAACTAACTATGAAAGAGGTGTAATTACCCCTAAAGAAGTCTTTTTGAAGCTCGTATGTAAAGAATTTCAAATTAGTGAAGACTGGTTATTGTATGGCATTGGAGATATGCATGTTCATAACGAGAATAACTGCTTAGATGAAATTATGGCTATTTCGACGCTTCCTAATGACTGTCAAACTCTGATTGATTACTACCTTTCCATGGAGGCTACTTCTCAAAAAATTCTACTTTCCATAGCCAAAGAATTAAAAAATAACGACCTACCACGACTATATCTCTCTTGTCGTGCCCCTGGCCTAAAAGAATCCGACAGAGAAGATATACTTAAAAAGATGCAAAGCTTAGAAGCTAAGCTCATAGCTGAAAAAGAGTCGAACCATATCAAATGATGGTTCGACTCTTCTCTTTAATATCGGGGGCTTTGCTATTGCAGGTTACGGCGTCGATTGGCTATATTCTCTTCTTGATAATTTCCCACGTGTCCGTGGCAAAAAAGCATCCATCTGCTTCGTATTCCATTTCGATAAACCGACTATAGGGAATGCTAAAAGCCAACTGCTCCTTGCCGATGACCTTGCGGGCAGATGGATCTGTTAATCCAATAAAACAGGTCTTCTCTCTTTTTTCCTCGGCGGATAGAGGATATAGTACCGCTTGCCCACAGCCAGAAGCAAAGCTGACCTGCACGTTATTTTGCGTTTCCATATCATAATTAGCCAATGTCACAAGACCAGACAACTGGTCAGCATTCACCAAAAAGATGATACATTCAGGCGTTTCAGCTTCATCAACCAGCTCCAACGGCTTAAACACCAGGCAGTCCGGTGCCTTTACCTTAGGGATGGTTTCCGTAAAGGCCTTTGCCAGCTCTGGTGTCTTTTTGTAATACTCACTGCGAGGTATCTTTTCGTTCCCATTTGACAGGAAAAATTCAATCCAGCCATGCTCATACCCCTGGAATCCCAAGCCAGCTCTGCCTCCCATACACATAGTTGTTGCACATGTAGCTGCGGCGGTCTTCCCCTGTGAAGCAGCCTTAATTAGAGCCACCACACAGCCCCATTTTCCTTCCTTGAAGCTTATGGCATTAGCTGGCATTGACTCCGCACGCAATACAGCCACAGGGTGATTGGTCAAACAAAGTTGCTTGGCAATTTTGCTCTCCATGATTTCCGGCCTCCATCACATGAATCTGCTGCCATTACATTTATTTACATGGCTGACGTTCAAATCGGTATTTTTGCTCTGCCTGTGGGTATTTTCCATTGTCAACCTCGCTCATAAACATATCCAATGGACGGCAAAAAGTGCCATAATCCCCGTAAAGAGCCTGATACACGCAGTACAGCTCCTCAGTTTCTGTATGCGTTACCGGACAGGCGATAATTTTATATTCCTTGTGCTTGAAATGGTGCCATATCTCACCGGCCTGCGGAATCTCCCGACCATATTGCTTTTGTATCCTATTGGCCATTTTTTCGCTCCTTTCGCTTTCGTTCTCATTTTCATTGTAAAAAAGAACGAGAAAGAAAGCAAGCGAAAAAAAAATAGCCTTAATTATGTCTTTTGCCTGGCTCAATTCTTGAGCTTCAACCCATCATGAAAAGCCTTCCCCACTACCGGCCCTACCAGACGGTAGGTCTTGGTGGCGATGTCAAAGATAATCGGTTGGAGCTTGTCATAATCCACTACTCCGTCAGTAAGCACCGCTTCATCGGCCTGCTGAGCGACAATTTTCCCCACCAAAATTCCAGTCTCGTCACTGTAGCTTACGCACTCGCACTCCAACGTCACAGGAAATTCCTCGATTATGGGGGCATTGACATGAGCACTCTTATGAACATGGCAGCCTGCCTTCTCTATCTTATTGACCTTACTGCCGGTTTCCACTCCAAAGTAGTCAGCTATTTCCACCGTCTCCTTGGTTGCAAAGGCCACCGTGAACGCCTTGGTATATTTGATGTTCTCCGTGGTTTTGTGTTTGGCCAGAAACAGGGTAATTTCATCAAAATCCGATTGTGCCCCCCATGCTGCGTTCATGGCGTTTGGGACTCCATTTTCGTCATAGGTACCGATAATGAATACTCCCTCCGGGGCGATGCAGGCTTTCTTGCCCAAAAATTCTACACTCATGTTTTTACCTCCTCCAAGTCAGTCATTCTTTCTGTTTTTTAATTATATGTCTTGAAAATAACAGAAACAAGTAAATTGATGCCCTTGTTCCACTCCATTCATGTATTTCCATCGTGGCTCCCCCTAAAACCCTAAATCCTCGTTAATCAGCACCACTTCCATCTCCATATGATTCATCTTCCGCCAATATATGACCTGTGCATTGCATATACGGTTGGGACTGCTGCAATCGTAGCAACGGTCTTCATGAAAGGCACATGGCGTCTTATATTGATGGCGAGCTGCATTTTTCGGCGCGGCAACATTCCTTGCCCGGTTAGCAGCTTCCTCAAGGGTAGGTGCAATCTTATTCCTGCCAGCCACAAAATATACCTTACGATGACCATATAGTGAACCAGCCACTCGATTCCCTGTCCCATCGATATTAACCATCTCGCCGGTTTCGGCAATGCCATTTACCGATGTCAGGAAAATATCGGTGGTCAGGCAAATTCTCGCTGTATCGTAAAATCCTTTTCCCTCTTGGGGATGTTTGGGGTCGTAAACCTCATTATGCCTGGAGAGACGTTCGTAGAGTCCCATGGTCAGCATTGTTTCCGAATCGCCAAAGCCTACAGTAAAACCGTCAATCTTACTGTCAAGGTAGCCAGCACCCTCCTCACCAGTTTCAAAGCAGACCACTTCGTATCCTCTTTTCCGCAGTGCCACTGCCGTTCTCTCAAGATTTACCATAATTGCCTCCATCTAGCCTCAAGAATATGAGTGCCATTACCTATAAGGATTCCAGCGATTCATAAGTATTTCTGTAATGATTTAAGAATGTGCTTTGCTTGATAAGGTCCTACGCAAATATTTCTGTGTATAGGTACAAACCGCAAAGCAACGTCCGCAGACTCGTTCACCCTCGTAAAAACCAAGGAATTCTCGCATCCTTGTAATCTGTGTTTCCTTACAAACATGTGCGTGAATTATGTCTTCTCTAGGCATTCCAGCAGTCCACGCAGTGCCAATAATGGCCTGGCCAGGGCATGCGTCCACACATCGCCGACAATTTCCACAGCGGCTTTCTGTAATGGGGATTGCTGGCTCAAGAGGTGCATCTGTCAACAAACTCGATAGGCGTACCGCACTACCATATTCCTCTGTAACCAAAAGGCAACTCTTTCCAATCCACCCTAATCCCGCTTTAGTTGCCACAGTCTTGTAGGGATACGGTGTACGAAGGTCATCGTTTACGGAAAGGTTTTTTTTAGTGTTGGCACGAGCTCGAAATCCATACTTCTGCAAAAATGCCGCACCTGCCTCGACCATTTCATCCAGTTGGGCATTCAGCGTGTGGTACATTTGATAATATTCAATGGTCGGGTTTGTTTTTATCTCCTCGACGATATGAGCGGGAACGGGGATGGCCACTGCAACACCACGGTTCAGCCCATTTTCGGTATAACCTTCCATATCCGCAACGCCAATAAGTTTAGCTCCTTTTTCTCTCAGCAGTGCAAAGAGGTTTTCCTGTAAATCATCCATAATGTTTCCTCCCATTGATTATACTCAATAACTAGGAAAACACAGATAACAATAAATATAATTAGTTTTCCCCTATCCCCCCAAAAAGTCCAACGTTGGACTTTTTTTTGGGGATAGTTACGGATAATATTTATTACCGCTCATTCAAAAAAGGTGAGGAATACTTTTCTACTAAAAGTATTCCTCACCTTTTTCATTAACCCTTTATCATTTTTAACAAAATATCTTTTGTTTGTTCACTAAGTCCCTCTGCTTGGTCTAACGACTTCATAAGGAATTTCTTGAAGACCTTAACTTCATCACTTTTTACAGCTATGGGAACAAAATCAAAGTTTTCGGGCTTCTCTATTTTTGTAGAGAACACATACTGATATTTCTCTTTTTTCTTTGTAGGTGTATTGACAACAGCTTCAATATCTTCGACTGTCTTAGCGTTCTTTAGCGCTTTTCCCATGGAAGAGGTAATCTTCAGATGGTATTCCTTATCATACACATACTTCTGCAAATCCTCAGTTAAATCAGCAAGAATGTCAGCAATTCGAACTGTTATTAACCGCTGGTCGAAAGCAGAAAGCAGCGGTTCTATAAGTTTGCCAAGTCGGCGATAGAAAAACACAGTGGATCGGGAAACTCCAAATATTTTAGATACAGCCGTAGCAACATCTACGCCAGCACCATAAAAAGCTTCTTCTTTTTCCAGTCTTGCCATTTCTGCATAGCAACGAATCCGGGCATTTGTATCTTCCTGCGCACGTTGTGCCACATTCGAGAGAATTACAATTCGTCTGGCCGTTGCCTCGCTAATGCTATCGTGTTTATAAACTTTGCAAGGAATAGATAAATATTTATCATCCCCGGTTACTTCATGAAGTTCATGGTATACCAAATGTCTGGTATGACCACCAAGAATCATATATGAACCATCTTCCTGTTCCCATACTGTACAGGGATGCCAGAGGCCATATTTGAAGACAGACATATAGATAAGACCGTACTGCTCCGGGCTTGGTCTTCCAAAGAAGTTCCATTCATCAGGAGCAGCCTTCAACTTATCCATGGGGATAAGTCGTTCTGCATCAGCAGGGATGAGGCTTTCTACTCTATCCTCAACTTCATCCTTTTTGGATTGTGCTGCTACCGGTTTTGCCATCAGTTCTTTCAGATGGGCCAGTCGCTCAGGAGAAATATCCCCTGTTGCATTTGGTGCAGGAACAGGAGCCATAGCTCCAATATCATTGAAGGTTTGAGTTCGGTCTACCGAAATCTTAAATTGTTTTCTCTTAGCCAACTCTGGTCAATACCTCCTCCAAAAGTTTGGTATAAGCTCTAGTAGCTTTACCAGAAGGATATGTCTGGCTGACAGGTTCATGCGCACTCTCTGCCTTTCTGGCATCCTCAGAATGAGGAACAATAGCTTCCAGCATGAAATCACCAAACGCTTCACGTATCTGCGGCACATAATCATGCGCAACCGCAGTACGCATATTAACAGCCTCAAAGAAAATTCCTGCTACCTTAAGGTCAGGATTAGCTCTACGACACTGGTTAGCATATCCTAAAGTTGTATTGACGCCATCTACCGAATCATCAGCAGCGTTGACAGGGATTAACAAGTATTGTACTGCCTGCATAATCTGAGCAATATCTGCATCTACAGCCGGACGGCAGTCAATTAAAATATAATCATAGTCAGTGCTCAGTTCCTGAATCAATATCTTATATGCGTTTACACCAAGGATGACTGCATCAAGAAGAGCCTTTGTCGCAGCTGCATAGCGGTCATCGTTTGGTATAATATCAACATTCTTATTTTGAGTCTTCATGACAAAATCTCTTGCCGGACGAGGATTATCACCAAGGATATTCATTACAGCAGACCCTAACTGTATATCACCACGATAAGTTTTAGGGTCATAACCAAATCTCTTTGATAAATTCCCCTGCGGGTCAGCATCTATAATAAGAACACGATAATCACGTTTTCCCAAAAGGTCAGCAAATGCTGCGGTAGAAGTAGTTTTGCCTACTCCTCCTTTGTTTGAACAAATAGCGATTGTTTTTGCCATGAACACAGACACTCCTTCTTTACCGCTTTCCAGAATACGGTTTCTGTACTTTTGAGTTAGAAGCAATATTGACTCATCTATCAACTGGCTCCCAGGAAGTCCTGTAACATCTGATATTACATTGAGCTTATCCTTTAGAGAACTGGATATAGACGTCACAAATCTAACTCGAGGATTGTTCCTAGCCAAGAACACCCTCTCCTTTACTGCACCATAATTTTGTCACTTGTTTTGTACCTTTATAAAAATCAAAGTACAAAACTTATGACATGATTATACCACTTTCAAATACGAATGTATATACGTTTTGAAAAAATATGTAAATATTTGTGTTATAATGATAAAACCTAGCAGTTTAACAAAGTTTTTATAGTATAATATAAAAACTTTGTTAAACTTTCTTGTTTTTTATGCTATAATATAAAGAATCAGAGAGATTAATGTTTTTTAGTTTACAGGATGGAAATATGATAAATCGCAATTCTTATCTCGAAAAGATAATCAAATATCAAAACACTCCTATTATCAAAGTGCTTGTGGGCATGCGCCGTGCAGGAAAATCTACTTTACTGCGGCAATTCCATAGACACCTTCTCGATGAAGGCGTTGAAGCAGACAATATAATATACATGAATTTTGAACTGCTGGAATTTGCTTCCCTTGGAGATTTCCAACATCTCCACTCCTACATACAAGAAAGAATGTCAGGAAAAGACCATGTCTACCTGCTCTTGGATGAAATCCAGATTATCGAGCACTGGGAAAAAACCATTAACTCCCTCTTTGCAGAAGGCAAATCTGACATCTATCTAACGGGGTCCAACGCCGGAATGCTTTCCTCCGAGTTATCTACCCTTCTCTCCGGCCGATATGTGGAGATCCCTTTGCTCCCCTTATCCTTCAGCGAATATATATCCTTTAGGCCTGAAATAAAAGGGAACCTCGATGTTGCCTTCCAGCAGTACTTAAAATATGGTGGCATGCCTATAACCCCCTCACTTCCTGCGGATGAAGAACTTATCAGCAGCGTTCTGGGTGGTATATATAATACCGTATTAGTGAAGGATGTCATTCAGCGTAACAATGTTAGGGACGCTGACCTATTGGAAAGGATTGTGCGCTTCCTGGCCGACAACATAGGAAATCCCATTTCAACCAGTAAAATCAGCGGATACTTGACCAGTCAAAACCGGAAAACTACTGCTGCAACAGTTGATAGCTACCTGAACATGCTGGAAAAGGCTTTTATCTTCTATCGTGCCAGCCGCTATGACATAAAAGGCAAAATGTACCTGAAGACGCAGGAAAAGTTCTATATCGTTGATTCAGGTATCCGCAACATGCTGCTTGGATTTAGTGCCCGCGACTATGGCCACGTACTGGAAAATATCGTATATTTCGAGTTAATACGCCGTGGATATAAAGTTGGAGTTGGAAAGATAGGGTCGCTCGAAGTAGACTTTGTGGCCACCAAGCCGGCCGAGACAAAATACTTTCAAGTTTCGGCCTCGGTGTTGGATGAGAATACTTTGAAGAGAGAGTTAACTCCATTGCAGAAAATCCCTGACCATTATGACAAGATATTGCTAACAATGGATAGAAGCTATATTACAGACTACAATGGCATTAAGCAGGTCAATATCGTCGATTTTTTAAGTGACACAGATTCTTTCTAAAATGTGGATAAGTTTGTGGATAACCCTGTGGATTATTAAGCATCCATCATTAGGTATATGCGGAAGGCGTTCACCAGTCAAATACAAATTGCGCTTCTCATTCACTTGTTACCTATTCTCCCTTCTTTTTCAAAACTCCCTGAGCCCTTATGGTACAAGGGTTCAGCACCACTTAGTGAATACATTTCGCAGTCTTGTTTCTCGAAAAAATTGCGTTTTCCATTCACTTACACTTTACTGTTATACACGCTCATCCCTTACAGTATAAGGGGTTACGGAGCTTTTTCCTTATACTTACCTCATATTCCCAGTTGCGTAATATGTTCACTTGCCATTGCGTTTCTCGTTCACTATCTTGATAATAGTTTTTATCACGAGCCCTTTAATTATAAGGACTCATGCCACTTTTCCCCTCTTTTGTACTTCACCTGCCCTATATATTTATATTCCATATTCTTATAAAGAATATATTTTACAACAGGACACTTTGATTATTAAGTGTTTTGTAAACATCACTTTCTACAAGTGAACACGAAACGCAATTATCTTCTCTTACCTTTCGATGAACCACTTTCATCATTCTTCTTATATTATTGCTGTTTTCTTCACTAGTGAATGGAAAACGCAAATATATACCTCATCTACGCTTTTCCAAGTGAATGAATTTCGCATATATCTCATAACTACAAGTGAATGACTTCCGCAATTAACTATATCATCAAGTGAACCCAAATAGCATTTTCCTGGTAGTATTTCATAATATATGTCCTCTAGTGAATGGATTTCGCATTATTGTTTTAAGTTTTTTGGCCTTTTTCCCCTTTTATCAACCACAAGTGAACGCTTTCCGCAATATATTCCTCTCTTATTAAGCTCACTTTTCAGTTCTCTACTGGCATGAACTGTATTTTGCGGAAAACATTCACTATCTTTTCCAAAGAACAAGTGAATGCTTTCCGCATTTATCTTTCACTATGAGTAAAAACTGTATGCACATTCATAAAACTATATGAAATCTATTCTAACAAGTGAATGGATTCCGCAATATTGTTATAGAAATATACCAAATTATATAGCTTTTTATGGTACAAGTGAATGGATTTCGCATAAATGATGTGCTATTTTTCTCTTTGGATTCAATAACTTATTACTCTCATAGCTATTTTGCGTTTTTCGTTCACTATCTTTTCTTAAAGTGCAAGTGAACGCTTTCCGCAAAATTGTTTTACTTGATACACTTTATTATTTAAGAGTATAATTTTACATGAGTATGTAGAAAGGATTGTGTGACGGATGGAACAGAAGAAAAGTGTTATCCATGTAGACCCACAAATAGACTATACAGCTACACTTCCGGCCATATTTGCTTCGGCGCATCATTCCATGACGATAAATGAACTAAAGGCATTTCTCTTCTTTATCGGCTTAACGCAGGCAAATACACCTGAGGATGAAAAAAAGAACTATCACGAGTACACTTTCTACACAAACGAAATGGCGTCTCGTCTCCAAGAGGATTTGAAGACAAAACGCCCTCGTCAAGTATATGACACCTTTAAGTCCTTGCAGAGTAAGACCATAGAGTTTTCTGATGAAGCTTATGAGGATGAAGAGGATGCTAATCGCAAATCGTTCACTCTTTTCTCTGTAGTAGACTTCCAGGGTCGAAAAAAGAACAAACCATTGACGCTTTCACTTCCTGCTGAGCTCAACCAGTTTTTGTACGAGAGTAAAAGCCTCATACCGTTCTCGTTTGATGAGCTTAATCAGATGTCTTCCATCAAGGCAATGCAGGTCTTTATGTACTTAAAGACATTGGAAGCAAAGGGAACAAACTCTATTCCTCTGCTCCAGTTTATGGTTGACCTGGGATTAAATACGAAGTCATACATGGATTTCAAGATACTCAACAATCGAATCTTGAAGCCCGCGGAGAGAGAAATCCGCCAGTCCACTCCTTATAAGGACTTTAGTATTTCAAATGATGGTACCAGAGGCCGTTCGCCTAAGTATCTATATTGGCAATTTGTTGTTACCAGCATTGAGGATAATAGGGAGAAGAGATTGACTCTTGCCTCTTTGGAGCCGGATGTGGCAGAAAAAGTGCGCTCGCTCAGCAAAGAAAAACAGGATGCTGTTATGAGAGCACTTCAAGCAGGATTCGATCCGAGCTATGTTAACAAGCTGGTGGCCATCAATCAGGACGATGTTGTTTTTGGGGCGAATATAAGCCTTGCGATAATGCAATCCGAACGCAATCATTTATCACCTGAAGACACTGGCAAGATGATTTTGTCAGCTGTTACGAAGAACTGGGTTAATAAAGACAGCAATAAGGAATATCTTAAGCAAAAGAAGCTGGCTCAAAGGGCTCGTGCTACGCAGACTGAGCTTGAATTAGGGATAACCCAAGATGTGGAGCTGGATGCCAACTACAAACGTAAAGCAGCGGCCTACTTCACTGGAATGACCTCAGAGGAGAAAAAAGACTTTTTCATCAAGAAAAGAAACTTTATTCTCAATGTCTTTGGGCACAAGAAAGAATTCCAGATTGATAAGTATCTCCATCGCAAGGAGGACGGTAATCCGGATTGGCGCTACAATGAAGTGCGTGCAGCCCGTGATGTCCTGATGAGTATGCTGAAAAACGGAGATTTGAAAATATAAAAAGATGACGACACGAAAAAGTCCAACGTTGGACTTTTTCGTACATATAGATGTAAGGCGGATGTTATTGCAAGTATCATCCGCCTTATTGTATAGAAAGAAGGAACTGAAATATGGCAAAAATGTTGATAGCTGCATTGGCCGTTTCCTTATTAGTAATATACACTGGTTGTGCAATGGGAAATAAAAAGTATGTTAACCAGTCACAAACAACTTATCGCCAAATCTCTTCCGAAGAGGCGCAAAAGGAAATGGAATCATCTTCAGGATATATCATTCTTGATGTTCGCACTCAGCATGAATATGAAGAAGGACATATTCCAATGGCAATATGTATCCCTAACGAAACTATCGACCGAGAGCCTCCGATGCTTCTTCCTAATAAGGAACAAACTATTTATGTTTATTGCAGAAGCGGAAGACGTAGTAAAGAAGCTGCACAAAAGCTTTACAATATGGGGTATAAAAATATTGTTGAATTTGGTGGCATAAATGACTGGCATGGAAAGGTCTCAAAAGATTGATACTGGTAAAGATAAGAATAAGTAGGAGGAACTTTAGCGAGAGGTAAGAGAAGGCTTATTTATTGACTACTAAAATTAATATTACTATAATATAAATAGCGACCATAGAACGGCTGCCCAAGTCCCAAAAGAACTGGGCAGCCGTTTTTCTATGATAAATGGAGGCTGAAAAATAATGTCATCACAGGAATTAAACCAGGCGCTCTGGAATGCTGCCAATGTTATGAGGAGCACAATGAGCGCCGACGAATATAAGAACTACCTGCTGGGTCTGGTATTCTACAAGTATCTGTCTGACCGGCAGCTGTATGCGGTAGTTGACCTGCTGGAGGATAAGCAGCCTGAATCCTTGGAGGAAGCCCAGAAGATTTACGAAGATGCTATCGGCGGCGAGGACTGGGAAGACCTGCAGGCAGAGCTGACGGAAAAGTACGGCTTCGCCATTGAGCCCAAGTACACCTTTACGGCTCTCTACAACGAGATAAATGACAAGACCTTCGCCACGGACCATCTGCGTCAGGCCATGCGTGATGTGGAGCAAGGCGGCGAGCCCATTCGAGGACAGAAACCTTATGAAGACCTGTTCGAGGACTTCGATATCGATTCCAAGAGCCTGGGCTCCACGCCTGCCAAGCGAAATGCCATGCTGGCCGATGTAATGAAGGAACTGGCCCATATAGACTTCACCCAGTATGGTGCGGATGCCCTGGGTGATGCCTACGAATACCTGATTGGCGAATTTGCAGCTGGCTCCGGGAAAAAGGCCGGCGAATTCTACACCCCCCAGGCAGTATCTGAGCTTATCACTCGCATTGTCACCAGTGGAAAGGAAGGAAAGCCTGGCTTCTCCATTTACGACCCATGCATGGGTTCAGGCTCACTGCTCCTCCATGCCCGGAACTATATGAATGAGGACTGCCGAAACAACGTACAGTATTTCGGCCAGGAAATATCTCATACCACCTACAACCTGGCACGCATGAACATGATTCTTCACAATGTGCCCTTCACATACCAGCACTTCCGCAATGGTGATACCCTTGGGGCTGACTGGCCCACGGAGGAGCCTACGAACTACGATGCCACAGTCATGAATCCTCCCTACAGCCAGCATTGGAGTGCAGCGGCTGGCTTCTTGACTGACCCGCGCTTCCAGAGCTATGAAAAGCTGGCTCCCAAGGCCAAAGCTGATTTTGCCTTCCTGCTCCATGGTTTCTATCATCTGAAGGAAGATGGCACCATGGGCATCGTTCTTCCTCATGGTGTCCTCTTCCGTGGGGCTGGTGAAGGAACTATCCGCAAGCACCTGCTGGAAAACGGCAGTATCTATGCTGTAATCGGCCTGCCGGCAGGTATCTTCTTCAATACTGGCATTCCCACCTGCGTCATCATCCTCAAGAAAAACAATACTGACCGCAGTGTGTTCTTCATTGACGCCAGCAATGAGTTCCGCAAAGACAGAGCCCGCAATTACCTGGATTCTGAGCATATCGACAAAATTGTATCTGCCTATGCAGAACGCAAGGATATAGACAAATTCGCCCATCTTGCCACATTCGATGAGATTAAAGACAATGACTACAACCTTAACATTCCCAGATATGTTGATACTAGCGAGCCAGAGCCGGAAGTGGATTTAAGTGACGTATGTGCCACTATCAGCAGTATTGACTACGAAATCAAGCAGGGGATGGATGAACTGCTGCCGCTGGCTCAGGATATTGATGTCACAGTTGATGACGAGAAATCTAAGAAAATGTTGGCAGATATTATCCAGATGCTCCAGGAGGTGTAACCAATGAAGGAACCGACATTTAGATTCAATGGTTACACTGACGATTGGGAAAAGAAGAAGCTAGGAGACATTGCCTGCAAAGTAACGCAAAAAAATACAAGTAGACAATATGTTGAGACATTGACCAATTCGGCTGAGCAGGGAATTATAAGCCAAAGTGATTACTTCGATCGCGAGATTTCCAGCAAGGAAAACATAGACGGATATTACATTGTTGAGGATAATGACTTCGTCTACAACCCACGAATTTCGACCACTGCACCAGTCGGCCCCGTGAATCGAAACAAGTTGGGGAGAACTGGTGTGATGTCACCTCTCTATACGGTTTTTAAGCCGCATGATGTCAATAACTCCTACCTGGAATGGTTCTTCAAAAGTAGCTACTGGCACCAGTTCATGTACTTCAATGGGGACACCGGAGCACGTTCTGATAGATTTGCCATCAAGGACGCTGTCTTCTTCGATATGCCCATACCTACGCCACACATTGATGAACAACGTAAAATAGGCAGGTTCCTTTCAGAAATGGACAACCTCGTCACTCTTCATCAGCGTAAGTGCGACGCCCTCAAAGAATTGAAGAAGGGTATGCTGCAAAAAATGTTCCCCAAGGAAGGAGCTAAGGTTCCTGAGTTTAGGTTCAATGGCTTCACTGGCGATTGGGAGCAGCGGAAGTTGGGGGAAGTGTTTGAACAAACTTCAAACTTTGTAACGCCAAATGATGATATTGAATTATGGAGCCTTACAGTTGAAGATGGACTAACGCCAAAAACTGAAAGATATAATCGAGAATTTCTTGTAAAGAAGGAAGGTAATTTTAAGGAAGTACGTCCTGGAGATATAGTATATAACCCAATGAACATGACACTGGGGGCTGTTGGATATAACGGAACGGACAAAAGCGTTGCTGTTTCCGGCTATTATACAACTATGATTGCAAAGTCAGATAACGATGCTTATTATATCAACACATGGTTGAAGAGCCCACAAGCAATTCTACTGTACAGAACATATGCAACAGGTTCATTGGTAGAAAAACAACGTGTTCAATTTCCAACATTGTCTGAAATACCTGCCTCATTTCCTGAATATGAAGAACAGAAGCGTATAGGCTCGTATTTCTCTAATTTGGACAACCTTATCACCCTTCACCAGAGCAAGTGTGACGAGCTCAAGAAGATAAAGAAGGGCCTCCTTCAGAAGATGTTTATTTGAGGAATAGATTATGGCACAAAGCGAAGCAGCGATGGAAAATGCGCTCATAAAGCAGCTCACCCAGGACATATCCCAGTGGACTTACCGCAAGGATATTGTCGATGAGGACAGCCTGTGGGCCAATTTCCGCAAGAAGCTAAACCAAAACAATCTGGCCGTCCTGGACGGCACGCCTATCACGGACGTGGAATTCAGCCAGATTCAGCAGTACATGCTGGACGTGGCCAAGTCCCCCTACAAGGCAGCCCTGTGGCTGGCGGGGGAGAACGGCGAAGCTATTATTCCCCTTACCCGGGAGGATGCCGCCAAAGGCACCATCCACCTGATGGCCATAAGCAACCGGGAAATTGCCGGTGGTCGCTCCTCCTACGAAATCATCAATCAGTTTGTATCCAGCAAGCTGGACGAGGATGACCGGGAACGCCGCTTTGACGTGACCCTGCTTATAAACGGCCTGCCCATGATTCATATCGAGCTGAAGAACCAGGACCATCCCTTTATGGATGCCTTCCGGCAAATCAAGAAGTACAGCCTGGAAGGCAAGTTCCGGGGGCTCTTTGGCATGGTGCAGATGTTCGTGGTCTCCAACGGCAGCAATACCCGCTATATTGCCGCCGATACTGGCTCCAGTCTCAATGAGAAGTTCCTGACCACCTGGGTAAACAAGAAGAATGAGCCCGTGGAAAATTATCTGGAATTTGCCAAGGAAGTCCTGCGCATCCCGGAAGCCCATGAGATGATAGGCCATTACAGCGTGGTGGACTCCGAGCGTCATAAGCTCATCCTGCTGCGGCCTTATCAGGTTCATGCCATAGAAGCCGTCAAGCGTGCCTCTGCCAACCAGGAGTCAGGCTTTGTCTGGCATACTACCGGCTCCGGCAAGACGCTGACTTCCTATACGGTAGCCAAGAACCTTATCCTGATTCCAAATGTCGATAAGACCATCTTCCTCATCGACCGCAAGGACCTGGACCAGCAGACTTCCATATCCTTCAAGGCCTACGCCGAGAACGATATTATCGACGTGGATGAGACCGACAACACCCATGATCTGCTGACGAAGCTCAAAAGCAAAGACCGGGTAGTCATCGTTACCACCATCCAGAAGCTGCAGAAAATCATGAAGACCTACAACCGCGAGGACAAAAAGGATTCGCCTACCACCAAGCGGCTGCATGGTCTCTGCATTGCCTTCGTAGTGGATGAGTGCCACCGCACTGTTACGCCGGATACCCAACGGGAACTGCAGAAGTTCTTTATGAACTCCCTCTGGTATGGCTTTACCGGGACACCCATCTTTGAGGAGAACCAACGCCAGCGCAAGGGTGACCTGGCCAGAACCACAGAAGGGCTATACGGCCCTTGCCTCCATAACTACACCATCAAGGAAGCTCTGAACAATAAGGCCGTTCTGGGCTTCCAGATAGACTACAAGGATTCCATCAGCAAGGATAAGCTGATAGAAATAGGCACAGCCCTGCAGGTGGCCAGTGAAGATGACATGGCCAACATGGAAGCAGACAAGCTGGAAGAAAAAGTTCTGTCTGCCTACTACAAGAGCAATGGCCGGGATATCTATGACAATGACGAGCACCGCAAGGGTGTCGTGGAGTACATCGTCAACAAGGCTGCAGGCAAATTCCGCCTGAATGCCCCCCAGGGCGAGGCCTATGAAGCCATCCTCACGGTGCCTTCCATCGAGATTGCCCAGAAATACTACCAGCTTTTCAAGGAATTTATCGCTGAAGGCAAGGTATCTGCGGCTATTAAGGCAAAGTGCATGGACTTCCCGAAGATTGCCATAACCTACACCGTTACGGAAAACGATGAGAACTCCATTGGCAACCAGCAGGCCATGAAGGAATCCCTGGCAGATTACAACCAGATGTTTGGCACCAACTTTGCCCTGGACAGCCTGCCGGCCTATAACACAAACCTCAATGACCGCCTGGCACGCAAGAAGGGACGCTACCAGCAGCGGAAGGAACAGCTTGATATCGTCATCGTAGTGGACAGACTGCTGACGGGCTTCGATGCTCCGCCTTGTGCGATTCTCTTTGTAGACCGGCCGCCAATGGCACCGCAGAACCTTATCCAGGCATTCAGCCGTACCAACCGTATCTTTGATAAAGCCAAGCGCTATGGCATGATTGTCATCTTCCAGCGGTCCGCCCAGTTCCAGACTGCCGTGGACGGCGCCTTGCTGCTCTACAGCAACGGCGGCACCAAGGAAGTCAGTGCCCCAACCTTTGAGGAGATAGAGGCTGAATTCAAGGAAGCTCTGGCTGAGCTTAGAAGCATTGCCCCCACACCGGAGGCCGCAGACAGCTTCCACGATGACGTAAGCTCCATGCAGAAATTTGCCAAGGCTTTCCAGAAAGTAGACCGCCTCAGCGGGGAGCTCCAGGTTTATCAGGAGTGGGAGGATAAAGACCTCTCCGACTATGGCCTGGTACGGGAAGAGCTGACGGATTACGGCGGCAAATACCAGAATGTCATCGAGGAGCTTAGAAAGCCAAAGCCGGACCAGCCGCCTGTTACGGTGGATGTGGGTTACGAACTGGAGAATATCAGCAGCGTAACCATCGACTACCGGTACATCGTCTCGCTCATCCAGCATTACATGCCCAGTGAAGACGAGCTGGTTGTTGAACCCATTGAAGACGAAGGCATTGACAAGCACATTGATAAGCTCCGGGAGACCAACCCTGCCCTGGCCAATGTTATCAGCGGCTTCTGGGAAGACATGAAAAAAGACCCCATGAAATACAGGGGCCTGGATGCCATGTCCATCATTGAGACGCGCATCGAGGAGATTATCAAGAACCAGATTGATAACTTCGCCAAGGAGTGGTGTACCCAGAAGAAGGATGTCATCGCCATCCTGAATACCTTTAAGAAGGGCGACAGCATCTCAATGGTCACCGACTACGAATCCTACAGCAAGACCCATGAAGGCGTCAGCAAGCTCAAGTACAACCGTAGGGCTAAAGACGCCGTGGTGGAGCTGGTGGAAAAGATTCGGCCGCTCAGAGAGAAATGATTTTATGGATAACGGGGAGGCATACGAATGATTAAGGACCTTAATAGCTATGTAAAGTATGTAGAATTCATGACGGCCTATGAAGACGAGCTTTATGCCCTTTACACAGAACAGCCTGACAAATGGCAGAAAATCAAATCACAGCTGAAAAACAAACAGTACGATGTAGAATCTGACGATTGCATCTTCCTGGCCGGTATGGAGGCAACAGAATTTTACGTTAAAGTCAGTGAGAATGATAAATATGTCGCAGAACATCCGTTGTTAAGCGAGTTGTCTAAAATTGAGATAGAAGATGATGATGATTAATAACATCTGTTGAATGACCCTGCAAAAAAAAGCCTCCAAAGGAGGCTTTTTTTGCTCATAGTATGATGGCCATCAATGAGCATATGATAAACCAGATAAAGGCGCAGCCGGTACCGAAGGAGAAGGCCGCTACTATAAGGCTGAAAAATTTTTGCATATCCGCGGCACGTTTGGCCTGACAAGCAGCAATTACAAGGTTAAGGTGTTGTTCATTGGTAGTCATATAGTATTCCTCCCGGTTTTATGATATGTTTGCTTACAAGGATAGTATATAAGAAATGTATATACATGTCAATACATGTATATACAAAATTTTTAACTGTATCAGTTTATTTTATGGTATACTGTATTTGTATATACATGTAAATACGGAGGGAATATCATGGCTGCAAAATCCAGTGATGTTATGATGTCGATACGTTTACCCAAGGAGTTAAGGGATTCTTTTGCCAAAGTGTGCGAGAAAAAAAATCAAACGGCTTCTCGGGTTATTAAATCCTTCATGGAGGAATATGTAAAAAGGGCAGGGGAGACCCAGGAGAAGGAAGATAGATTTGAGAAGTTTGATTTCCAATAATAGGTATGACACGAGTATTTAGTGAGGAATCATCAGGAGCGTAATATTGAGGAATATAAGATTATTTTTGGGAAATCCGCCTATTCCAGTTATAAAATTATGGAAAAATGCACTGGCACAGTCAACAGAAGGTATTTTCCTTCTGTATCTGATAACATCCATTATTGTGGAATCTGTCAGACATAATGGCCTAACATACTCATGGATTGAGGTATTTCTTATAGTTATTACCATGGGAACCATCAGGCGGTACTACATCAGGCATAAACGCATTTATCTCATGGTGTTTTATAATATGACACATCGTCTGGAACGATACATGTCTACACCGGCCTACTTTGATAATCAGAACATACAGGAACTGGCCAGACAAGCTATTCAAGCTCGCAATGAGGGCCATTTGCCGGGATTCACGGCCTATTTGTCCAGCATAACTTATAGCCGCCTGGAGCAGCTGTCACAAAAGATTGTAGATGCTGCTGGAAATAAGGCTCGTTACTGGGATACGTTCATATTGGTCTGCATCGTGTCCTATGCCATAGTAACGATTGGGATTATGGTCAAAGATTTTATATAAAAAAAGCCTCCAAGTTGCGGAGGCTTGATTTATATAATAATATGAGCTATTTTTAATTATGAATCACAGACAACCTTATGTTGGTGATTATTCAATTTCACCATATTTATCAATGTGGGCACGGTATTCCAGATAAATGCGCCGGGCGCTGGAGTACGACATGTTCATGAGGTCAGCAATTTTTCGGAAAGGCATATTTTCCTTATCGTGCATGATGTAAATGCTGCGACCTTTCTCGAATTTGTCGAACTTTCTGGGACGACCAGCGTTGCGGTAATTTCCACTATGAGCCGATTTCCATGCCGATAATTCCAATACCTCTTTGTTTGATTCGTCCAGATAACCACTAACCAGCTCGTAGCCTTCCTTTACGCTATTGTATTGTTCCTGCAACATCTCAACCTTGACGGATAAGGTGCCGATTTGGCGTATTTTATCATCTTTGTCTGATTCAAATTTAATTTCGGCTTCTGATTGTGGGAGCATACAACGTACTAGCTCAGCGTCCATACGAAGACGTGTAAATTCTTCTTCTGCATCCTTGGAGGCCATTTTATCAGTGATAACGATAAAATCCCATCTTCTACCGCTGTTGTTATATAGGCGTGGGCAGCATAAGGCTAAGGATATAGTGCCCTGGTCTTTTCGGCTGGCTCCTTGTAAGTCTCCTGCAATCAGTTCTATTTTCGTATCAGGAAAGGTTCTTTCCTGCAGGAATTTTACTAATTTTTTTCGCTTGTTTTGATTTATCTGTTCAAAAAGCTCCTGAATAACCATAATATATCCCTTCTATTTACGCTGATTTATATTTAATTATAAATCATTAAAGATATTTGTCAATAATAGAATATCAAGAAGAGATAAAAAAAATCAAGCTATTGACGGCTTTAATTGCAGCCATTGCATCTCTTTTAGTTGGTTTGGGCACCGTGGTAAAAAGGGATAGCAGATTTAATCAATAGCTTGAAGTCCTAAAAGGATAACGGGGGGTGTAAGCCTCCTGTTGATAATACTATTATATCATCTGCGAATAATATGGGAAAGTAAAAATGGAGAAAATATATATCAAAAGAAGGAATTAAATAATCTCTGTAGAATAGTATCGGCATGAAAGGATTTATTATATTTTATGGAGGTTATGTATAATGGCAAGAAAAGCAAATTATGATGAAAAGATTTCTACTATCGAGGCAAAAATCGAGAAGAAGAGAAATGAAATCAAGTCTCTGAAGGAACAGCTCGACGCGCTCAAGAGTAAAAAGGGCAAAGAAGATTATCAGGAACTTGTGGAATATATGAAGGCCAATAATCTGTCTGCAGGCGAAGTCCTGGGTAAAATCAAAAAGTAATAGTTTAAGAGGGCCTGCTGCGCTGCGTAGGCCCTCTTATTTATCTGGGTATTTGATATAGCAATTAGATATAGCAATAATTGATGACAATTCCAAGGAGGTTATGTGGTATGATATTTCGCCCCAAATACAATGAACCATTCCCTTCAATAGAGTCTATGTATGAGACAGAAAAAGAGGCAATAGAATCGTTTTGCAAAGAGACAGGAATAATATGCTCATGGGAGAATGAGACATTGGAGATTAGCAATCAACCTGAAAACTGGATTATCCGACAGTCATTGATAGACGGGACTGTTTTGTTGTATCACAAGAATACGAAGGAAGTTCCGCAGTATCAGAAAACATATTACGAAAAAATCGAAGGTTATCATTTGCAGGAAATGTTCTTTGTTTCATTTCTCTATACGTTGTGCTATATTTACCTGCATAGGATATGTATTCTGAGGGAACATGTACCATTTGAAGAATTGCCACCCGTTATGCAGGAGTTTATCCGCTTCTATGAGAAAGAAAAGGCTAGGATACCTAAGGAAACTCGTAAACATAAGCGACATGCAATCCTTAAAGCTCGTGAAAATGCTGCAAAGCAAGCAGAGGCATTAGTAGTAAAAGAACTGTTGGATTCCTTGGAAGATGACCCATCAGAATTACTGATTCCATAAGACAAAATTGTAATCATAATGAGTGGGCTGGCGCAAAGTAAAAATACTTTTGCACCAACCCACATTGTATTACATTTTATTTTTGCATGAGTAGGTTAAGCATTTGTGCGTCTGTAAGGTCAGCCTGTTCCGATGTATTATCGGGGAGTGAGTGTTCGACTTGCGTGCTGAGAATGGTGGGGATTTTGTCGGGGTGGGGGGAGTGCGTTTTGGTCTGGGAAATAATCTTGTCCTTTTCGTAGACCGTGACCAGAACGGAACCGTCGGACATAACGCGG
>NZ_VTOY01000017.1 GCF_008271295.1 Pseudoselenomonas ruminis
CAAACATTTATATCTCACTCAAACTTCGCACACCTGAAACCCTTACCACAGTATTATTATATCACGGAACCCCAATGATCCCCGCGTAAGCGGGGCGATTTTGGAAAAGGCCACCAGCTGCCGCGCTTGGCGCGGTGGCTGGTGGCTTTCCTTATTGCTTCATCATGGCGTGAACTTCGTTCATAAGTTCCTGCCGTGTATTGTATATGTAATCTATGATTTTATGCACTTCGTCCAGCTTCAAGCCTCTTTCCTCGCCGTCATCCGTGAAGCCAGTAAAAAGGAGGTTGTTGCAAAGTATGGTTTTATATCCGTCCTCATTTAATAGCATGGTGGGAACGGCTCGCCCTTTTAATAAAAGGCTCTGTCACAACAAATGGTTGATTTTTGACGAGAAATAGCGTATAATAATAGTAAGAAACAGTACCACCGAAGGAGGTAATTGGATATGCCTACTATCAAAGACGCATTAGATATTATCGGTAAGTTGACTGTCGCAGAGCAGGAAAGCCTTAAAACAATGCTTTTAAGTCCTGCCTTTGTAAAGTCTTTGAATATTGAAGATTTCGTAGCAAAGGAACGCTTTGCAAATGGTCGTGTATGCCCTCTTTGTGGCTGTATCCATGTGGTTCGCAATGGTCATCGTAAAGATGGCACACAGCGATATGTATGTAAGGATTGTGGCAAGTCCTTCGTGATTGCTACGAACTCCATTGTGTCTGGTACAAGAAAAGACTTGTCCGTGTGGGAGCAGTACATTGATTGTATGATGAATGGCTTATCCATTCGTAAGACTGCTGTTGCTTGTGGGATTCACAGAAACACCGCATTCCTTTGGAGACACAAGATTTTGGATGCACTTCAGAATATGGCAGACGATGTTACCCTTGACGGCATTATTGAGGCTGACGAAACTTTTTTCGCCATCTCGTACAAGGGCAATCATAGCAAGAGTAAGACATTTGCTATGCCACGCAAGGCTCATAAGCGTGGTCATTCTACACATATCAGAGGCTTGTCCCAAGAAAAGGTATGTGTTCCTTGTGCGGTTAATAGGAATGGCTTGTCTATCTCCAAGATTACGAATACTGGTAGAGTTTCTACAAGAGATTTACATCATATTTATGATGGTAGGATTAAGACCAATTCCACTCTTGTTACGGACAAGATGAACTCCTATGTGAGATTTACAAATGCCAATGGCATTGACCTTGTGCAGTTAAAGACTGGCAAAGCCAAGAAAGGCATTTATAATATCCAACATATCAATAGCTACCATAGCCAGCTAAAGAGGTTTATGCGTGGCTTTAACGGTGTTTCTACCAAGTATCTGAACAACTATCTTGTGTGGAATAACCTTGTAAATTACGCCAAAGAAAGCGACATGGAGAAAAGGAACATCTTCTTAACTTTCGTTTTGGCAACATTGAAAACTGCTAAATGCAGAGATTTATCAAACAGACCAGCAGTTCCTCTGGTCGCCTAATTAGAATTTGTGGAGATGATAAGATGGTCAATATAACAGATGTAAAACAGATTCTTCAATTTGCAATAGATGCGGAGATTAAAGTCTTTCTTGATGGTGGCTGGGGTGTAGATGCTCTTCTTGGATATCAGTCAAGAGCCCATAATGATATTGACATTTTTGTAGAAAAGAACGATTATCAGAACTTTATAGAAATAATGAAAGCTAATGGCTTTTATGAGATTAAGATGGAATATACAACATTGAACCATACTGTATGGGAAGATTTGAAAAACAGAATTATTGATTTGCATTGTTTTGAATATACGGACGAAGGTGAAATTCTTTATGATGGGGATTGTTTTCCGGTAGAAACTTTTTCGGGTAAAGGAAGAATTGAGGAAATAGAGGTTTCCTGTATTGAACCATATAGTCAAGTAATGTTCCATCTGGGATACGAGTTTGATGAAAATGATGCACATGATGTGAAGTTATTGTGTGAGACACTTCATATCGAAATTCCAAATGAGTATAGATAACTGCAAATAACAGTTTGTAGGGGAGTTCTGATACTCCCCTATAAAAATGGCTATTTATCAACTGTTTGTTGTGACATAGCCTAATAAAAACTCATCGTCAAACCATACTGTAAAGGTTTTACCATCAATATCAAAGTCTTTGCAGTCTACCAAATCGCACCCGATATATTTATATTTTTCATGCAGGGAATTTTCTTTGTCGATGTTTCTGATTTGCGGGGAAATCTTAAAATTTTCGTGGTCAATTTCGAAAGTAAGTACAATCATTTTTTTCATGGTGTCAGTTCTCCTTTTCTTCCCCCGCCGTCCCTTGACGGCGGGGCTTTCCATTTTGTTTGTTTAGTTATTCATCAACCCTTTTTCCTTGAAGCTGAAAAAGTGGTATCTGCCTAAAATCACATGGTCTAAAACAGGTATATCCATAATTTTTCCACACTTGACCAGTCTTTCCGTCACCGCTTTATCTTCACGGCTCGGCGTTGGGTCGCCCGATGGGTGATTATGCACAAGAATCATACAAGCCGCAGAATATAAAATAGCTTCCTTGAATACCTCTCTAGGATGTACCACGGAAGCAGAAAGGCTTCCAATGGATACGACTGGCGTTGCTATAATGTGATTTTTCGTATTCAATAGCACCAATACAAAATGTTCTCGTGTTTCATCCCTGTATCTAGGCCAAAGGTGATGGGCTACATCTTCGGGGCCGTGAATGGTGTCAATGGGATTCTTTTCCTTGCTCCAACGGCGGGAAAGTTCATTAAGCATCATCAGTTTTTCCGTGCTTTTTTCGCCTACGCCCTTGATGGCCATTGGGGAGGTCATCACCTCCTGCAACGTGTGAGATTGCAGAGCCTTTTCAGGAAGGTTTAAGAGCCTAGCAAGCATTTCTGCATCCGTCTTTGTGGTCATGTCGTAATTTTTCATCGTGAGCACTCCTTTTTAGCTTGAGAGTTCTTTCCGAACCCCCTGCTGCGTTTTTCTTTTTTTTTGATGGCCGGAAGGTATCGCGCCCGGAGGGAACCCGCAAGGCTGCGCAGCACCGCGAAGCGGCTTGGCCTTGCGGGTGGAAGGAGGGTGTGATAGGCTTTGCCCCGGCAAAAAAAAAGAATAGATTAAATTGCTTTTTGCTTTCCTGCAAGGAAAGCTGAAAGCCTCCATGTTTACGCCTCCTGCTCTACGAGGCGTAAACAAAAGTAACTGAGCCTATTCAGCCCCTGGTCTACGGGCTGGATGGGCGATAACGTAACCTTCCCCCGGCTCCGTCCGGCTGCTAACGTAAAGCGCAGGGTCTGCCGCCTGCCCTGCGCTGCCACAGGCCACGAACCCCGAACCCCACGTTAGGGATTGAAGCCCGAAGGGTGGAGACAGCCCTGCTGGCTCCATTCACGAAAGCCCGACCCGAAGGGGAACGCCCAAAAAAGGCAAAAAAAAAGACAGACTCTCAATGAATCTATCTTTATCTTGATTTATGTAATACGTTTTTCAGTAATATCTTTAATCTTCATCAAATTCAGCAGTCAAAGAGTTGGTGTATTCTTTAGTAGCTGAATCATCAGGTTCACCAAAATAAAAACCAACAACACTTAAAGTACGCTTGCCTCCACCAGTCTTTTCCTCCATGATAAAAGTCATATCATCATGTTTAGCATATACAGTATATATCATAATGGCCTCCAGTCATAAATTATGCGCTGCTCCAATCTCAAATTCATCCTCATAAATGCCAGTTTCCAGCAAAGCCTCCAACGCAGTATCAGATTGCCGCCAAAGCGCCAAATAGCCATTACCATAGTAAACAGCATAATTGCCCTTTACTGGATGCCCATTAACCTTAAAATCATCACTACATATAAGAGAATGGAACCTGAACAGCAGAGGATTGAAGTCATCATCATCAACGATGGCCACATAATAGTCTTCTTCCCTATGCTCATTACAGGACTGCATTGAAAGCATAGCCGTGGGTATCATGCTCTTGGTGCCAGCGTTTTCCAAGATAATAAACTTCTGCTTACTGTCCAAACAAAATCTGCGCTTCTGCCTACCAAACCACTGAGAAAGAAAGCACTCCGCAGCCTCGCTATCATAATGGAGAAACCATCCGGCAGCCTTAGTATTGCAGATATTCGGGTCACTATACAAAAGCTCCTTAAACTCCTCCAAGGTATCACAATCATCCCAAAGGTACTTAAAAATTTCTTTATGCTCAATATCATTCAGCAGCCAATACTGGCGATAGCCAATGATTTCCTCACATTCTTCAATGGGTACATTCATAACATTCCTCCGGGCGTTGCCAAAGAACCTTACCATATTTGGCTGCATCCAAACCATGCTCACGAATCGCCGTCAGGTTCGATTCCACTATTTTCATGATGTCTTCACCGAACCATTGACCGCGCAGGTCAAGGTCATAATTCCGGCGCACATCTACTTTGTAGTCCTCATGGGCAATATAAATCGTTGCCTGACCTTCTGCATCCAGCTTGCTATCATCTACAACCACAATGCCTTTTTCTCCGTTGCGGTCAACGACAATATTACCAGTCTGCAGGAGATTATATAGATCCATTTCCACGATGAAACCTCCCACGAATCAAAATCTATACTCAGTATACCATGTTTTATGTCTTAATACAAATATTATACATAAAAATAAAAGAGCGCATTTGCGCTCTCTCCATAATATTGTATCAATAGTCTTAAATGAGTTCCATGCTCTCAATCTGCATTCTGTCTTTGATGCCAAGAACATAGCAGTTTGAAGCCATCAGGTATTCAAAGTCTTGAACGGCCATCCTCAGCTGTTCAAAACATTCCTCTTTTCCATGTTCGCGGCAAAGTTTCTCTATTTCGTTCATAATACGTTGCCACTCCACATATTCCTTGCACTGCATAGCCATCCGGTCAACAGTGTCTACACGCTGCATAACCATACCTTGAAGCGCTTCATGCACAGACATATCAATCATTGATACAATCCTCCAGTAATGTTTATTATATCAACATAGTTATTCGCTACTGCTGTTACATGATTTCTTGTCTCTGCATAGGGAGGAACATCACCGTAATCTTGGATGGAACGAGGCCCGGCATTGTAGGCTGCTATTGCAAAACTGTTTTGCAAATCGCCTGACTGCTGAAACCTTCTTAGCTGGTAGCTGAGATATTCAATGCCGCCTTTGATGTTTTCTTCCAAGATATACGGGTTATAACCCATCTGTTGTGCGGTTTGTGGCATAAGCTGCGCTATGCCAATAGCACCGGCTCCCGAAACTGCATCCATACGAAAATGGCTTTCCTGTTCAAACAGGCTGGCGGCCAGTATTGGATCAACACCATACAGGGAAGCATTTTCCTGTATTAGGCTGGCCACATAATTGCCATATTCACTACCCATACCGCTTTCACTGCCAATATACTGCCCTAATCTAAGGGTAAAGTCATCAGTAGATACGGCTGGGGCATTTCCCTCAATGGAATTAACCTCCCCAGTTTCGGCATCCGTCAAGTTCTGGGGGAAGTTCTGACCTTGCTCATCATCAACAGACAACGAATAATACATGTTGTCAAATTGAGTGTCATCAGGAAGCTCATTTGCATAGGCAATAGCTCCACCTAGCAAATTGACCATCAGACATACTATTATGATTCCTAGTCTCATCATAACGCTCCTTATCATACCATTTATTCATTAGAAAACCATTAAATACTACCATTACTTATATTTTTTATATGATTTTAAGCATATTTTTACCAAAATGTCATTTATATAGGGACTTTATACCCTATATAGGTGACTATCGCTCATATCCTCCATGACTTAAAGACCTATCCTTATACAGATGGTCAGACGAATTTCCAATACGAGCCGTGAGGCTGCCAAGGGAATGAGCCTCCTTCAGGCTGGCAATCTCTTTGATATTGTCCACCAAGGAGGATGCTGCCTGTTCCAGCCCGCTGCGCTGCTGCTCCAGTACGATGTCCTGTGCAGCGTGTTCACGCATCCCGGCCAGCTCATCCTTCATCAGGCGAATCTCATGCAGATTTTCTTCCATAACGGTCTTCCGGGCTTCCAGCACATAGTTTTTATCCATGCGGGCATCCACCATACGTTGGATGCTTGCTTGGGCATGAGGAGTGGAGAGGGTTTGTGTTAATTTTTCCTTCAACGCCTGATGTTGTTGTAGCTGCTCATCCAGCTTTGCCGTCAGACTGGCATTGCTGGGCGCAAGAAGAATTTCCTTACGCAATTTCTCGATTTCTTGCCCAAGTTTGACATACTTTTTATACTGGCCATGCGTGTAAACGCTCTTGGCTGCATTACGGGCAAATTCTTCTTTCATCATAAAGCGATTGAGCTTTTGACTACGATATTCCAAACCACGCTCCTGATAGTTAATTTCTACTATCTTGGAACGAATCAGCTTCATCCGCTCATTCGGATTCTTAACGGTCTTGATTTTTTCAATATCAAGGCCGTTTCGTTCCATACGGTTCCAAAGTTTATTTTTCTCATGCACAAATTTTTCCATTTCAATCAAATTCGTGCGTGAAGAATTTAGAATGAAACTCTGCGCTCTAAGATTGTTGATTCTTTCCTTTCTATCCTCAATACGCTGACGGGCAACTTCAACACGCTGACGGATAGAATCTGCAATCTCCTTGGTAGCCTTTTGGGCTTTTTCGGTAGCAAGGCTCTGTTTCATCTTTTCGATACGTTCCTTCAGGCCGACACTACGTTTTGTATAAGCATCCTGCAAGGATTTTGCTTGCTGCATATATTGTTTTTCTTCCTCCGGCGTAAGCGTTCCAGTCTTGGCCTTTTCGTTCCATTCCGCTTTCAATTCATTGAGGGCTGCCATATCTGCCTTACACTTTGCCACCTGCGTTCTGATACGCTTGCTTTCCTGCTTAGTGTAAATGTCATTGGCCAATTCCTTAATCTTCTGCTCGGAAAGAAGATAGTTCTCTTTCTGCTGGCGGAACTGCTGAAGTTCCTTCGTAGCAGCAGAAAGTTCTGCCTGTGACACCGTAAGCCGTGCAGACAGTTCTTTTTCAATATCCTTGGCGTTTTCTTCGTGCCGTTCAATGACAGGTTCGGACAGAACTTTTTCAGCTACTTCAGCACGAATAGAGCGTTCTTGTGCCTTGATTTCGAGATTTTCCTTCAAGGTCAAAATACGCTCTCTACGATGGATTATAATGTCTTCGGCCAGCTGTTTTTGCTGGCGAGCAAGGAAGTTGTGACGCACTTTCTTGGGTGCTTCTTCAAGATAATATTTCTTGGGATCAATATACTTCGCTGCTTCACGCAGAGAAGTATATGTGAGTTTCGGGCCAAGATGAACCTGTGGCATCCGATCCAGTACAAAAGCCTTATCCTTATCGCCATTTATCAAGGCTTCTGCATACTGAACAGCCAACGATTTTGAAGATACACGATGTTCTAAACCGTGCTCCTCATAGGCACGGTTTACCATCTGCTCCCAGCGAAGCCGGACATTGGAAATTTCCATTTTCCCAGTCAGCTTGCTAAAGCGTGTATCATTCTTTGCGCCCTGCCGTTCAGGTTCTTTTGCGTAGTATTGCTTGAAGAATTTTTCACGGCTACGCTCAATTCCATCTTGTACTTTAGGCGAATACATAATGTGGGCATGGATTTGACGTTGCTCTCGGTCATTGGCGGCTGGCTTGCTATGAATAGCAAACGTGTAGGCATGATTTTCGCCTACTTCCTCATCAATGAACGCCTTGACCAAATTCAAGTTATCTTCATCGGAAAGTTCCTGAGGCAAGGCAAGCTCAAATTCTTCGTAGGTGCGCCCATTGATGCGGGTGAACTCATCAGCTGCATCCCAGTAGTCAAGCTGGTCTTCACCTACAAAAGATGGCATATTGCCCGATTCTTTGTAGACCAGCTGCTCCTTCATTTTGGCGGTGCCATATTTCCCTTCTCGGCAGATATAATTTGCGTGGGGACGGGCAATGCCGACAGTGCCATGTTTGACAGAACAGTGATACGTTGCCATGAGTTCACCTCCTTCATCAGTAAATCATTTACCGTGCGAAGCACGGCCTTTAAGCACGAGTGTCTGAAACCATCTGTTTTAGACACTCATAAGTGCGCCCTCCTCAAAGAGGTGGGACACCACGTTTCTTTTTCCTCCCCCTGATATTATACCACGGCTCCCCCAATCTTGGAAGATACTCTCCGTACTTTCATCATGATCAAAAGCCATTGAGCAGTAGCAGCCTCCATGCCTGGGCATCACAATGTTATCCCGGCCATTACCACAAAAACGACAGATATACCTCATCGACCAGCATATATTAACCATCATTTCCCGCGAAATGCCTTTATAAGCCCCCAAATAAAACCAAGACAGGCAGCTATGGCAACTATCAAAAACAAACCTGTCATAAATAAACTGATTGCTAACCACATAGTACCACCTCAAAAATTGCATAACTCACCCTACTAATCACATTATAGCAGAATAAGATTTTGATATAAATAAACATCCCTAACAAAACTCAAAATTGTTAGGGATGTTTATCACACTTCATCGTCTATCAGAAAAGAACTCTTTCCAATAAGGATTTTCACGGTCAAAGATTTCTTTCTGTTCTTTTGTCAGCTTGTATGGATAATCTTGAAATAAATTGAATATGGTCTTTTTATCAAAGCTAAATTCTCTTACGCCCACTTCATCATCATTATCCACCCACCATATTTTATGATGTGGTTCTTCTTTGTAGAAAGTCTTCTCCTTCAAAATCATCACCTACATATCAGCACAAAATCATTTGAAGAAATTCGGAGGTATTTCCTTTCCTTCATCCAGTAATTTAATAGCCTCTCTAATTTTGGGAACAGTGCTATCTTTGTGCCGTAAATAAATTCTATGCGCTGCTGGCTCAGAACAATCACCTTTTCTTGAAATACTCTTATTCAAGAATGTAATTTCAATATCTGTAATTATTTGAGGTACATCATTAAACTTTTCTTTTTCTTCCTGTGCAAAGGCTTCTTCGTTCTTTTTTATCCACGCCTTTACTTCTTCAGCAGTTCTTGTCTTGCCGTTGATATTCAGTTTTGGCTGACGGGCTTTTTGTTCCTCAGCTTCACCAGCATAATTTCCCTTCAAAGCTGAGAACAGAATTGCACCATAGTTTTTGCCACCGTTAGCCATGCGCTGGAGGGCAATGTCATTGTTTTTCTTGACATATTCAAAGCCCTTGTTGTTCAGGAAGTTTTTCAAAACTATCGGATTGATTTTCTTGTAAAGAAGGTCTGCAATAAATCTTAGCTGGTCTTCGTCATATGACTGCTGCCAATTATCTTCATAGCCAAATCCATGAAGATATTCTCTCAACTTATCTAAAGGCAGGTTTTTGACATCAACCTCACTGGAAACATTTTCTGTACTATGGGATTCTATGCTATCCATACAAACACTTTTCTTTTTCGTATACAGGATAATACCTTTATACGCTCTGCCACTTTTTACAAGCTCGTAAGTCACTAAATATGGCATCTGATCATTCTCAGCAATGGCCTTTATTGATGGGTCTATAACTCTTGATTTCAAGTGTGCAAATAGTGCATATTTACCTTCATCAATTCCAAGTTTCTGCCTAAAATCTTCTATACTCATTTCAGGTCTTTTACCTATTTTTTTATACTGTACGGCCAGTTCATAAATTCTTTTTGTGTAATAGGTTACTGAAACAAGTTCGTTCACACTGAACTGCGTATAAGGCATTCTTCTATGCTTTAAGCCAAGCAAATATGGTGCTAATTCCTCACTTACTCTTAATCTAACAATCCCCTTGGATGGATAATAAACCGCTGAATCAAGCCATGTAGTTTGTACCAGCTTTTCTGTTCCATCAGGTTCACGGCCAGTGAACACAATATCCTTTTTTACCATTTCCAAAGTGAACTCTTTTAGTTCTCTTAAATTTACTTTTACAAAACTACATAGTTCCTTCGTATCAATCTCTATATAGTTCATCTTGTTCTCATTTTCATCCAGCATTGAAAGAACTGCTTCCATGATTTTTGATTCAGGAAGGCTCATGCTATAATTTCCCTCAATGAGTGAATTGGCCTTTGTGATTTGATTTGTTGGATTAAGCGGATGTACGTTCATAAGCGATTTATCGTTGTTATCTAACATAAAAAATCCCCATTTTAATAAATATACTCTGACTAATGTATTAAATATTTAATACATTAGTATTTAATACATAAATAATACACATTTTAATAATCTATGTATTATTACACTGATTTACTTCTAGGTTTTAATTTCATAATACCTGTTTTAATAATTTCTTATTGCACTTGAAAAAAGTTCTGTGTCTTGATATACTTTTCGTAAAGTCCCTACTGGGATAATAATCTTTACAGAAAAGGGTGCCCATCCCATGAGGGCACCTTTTTTATTTTTCGCGTTTCTCCCAAATGCCATCAACTGCCGTTGGATCAATCAAATAGCCGTGCCTTGTCTTCACACACTCCTTGATTTTCCCCTTCTTGCAGTAAAGATACACAGTAGCTCTTGAAGTCTTATAAGCTGCCGCTATATCAGAACATGACACCAGCTTGGAAAAGTCTTGCAAGCATCTAAACTCCATATTCCAATCCTTCCCGACCGATAAGCATTATGCAATCTGCCTTTATGATAATCACCTTTGATTGACATTTCAAAGCCCTCTGAAGCTCTCACAGGCTCACAGAGGGCTTTTTTAGTATTCGCCTATACTTGTCTATACCTTCTGAGCCTAAAATCGCCCTAAACGCTTCACACGCAGCATAAAGGCTATTTCAGGAGTGTAGGACACACCTCTGCTCATCATTTTCTATACTTAGTATACCATGTTTTATGTCTTAATGCAATGTATATGTATTAAAAAACGTATTAAAAAAGCTGGCAGTATTATTATCTGTCAGCGTGTAGTTAAATTTTGATTTATGTATATCACTTTTCAAGGTACATCTTGTTTGATTGTTGTATATCATAATTCAAAGGGGCTGTATTTTGAATTATGTATATCTTTTTTCAAACTTATATAAACTGCTCTCACCCTCAAACTGGTGGAGTTATATTCACCGGGATTCTATAAGCTGATGACCAGTAAATTACACAACTATCACAAATTGGCCTCGGTATGGTTTACCAAAGTGGTAAACCATAAATCAAATCCAAAATGTGATATATCACAAATTGGATTTTTCTGCTTGGCAGCAAGTCCAGTCTAGGCTCAGGTGCTTCAAGGTGTAAATAAAATAGTTCAACCTCTGATTAAAAAATTCATATTCTAGTATTTACTTGTGTATAAATCTGTGGATAAACCTGTGAATTGTTTGTGGATAAACGAAGCCAATTTGTGATAGTTAATTTTTCCTGTCACAAATTAACCGTTTCTCGAAGCCAATTTGTGATAGTTCATGGCCAATTTGTGATAGTTCGAAGCCAATTTGTGATAGTTAAAACTCGGAACCCGCGCCAGGCAAGGGCTGCGAGCCTCAGAAAGCATATTAAAGGTTTTTGCTTGTTATATAAAAGAGCATAAAATACATCAGGTGACAGTTCTTGTCAAGCATAAATTTTACTTTTCTTGAAAAAATTTACTTTTGCAGATTTCTTCTCAGAAAGAGCATAATACCATTTTGCTTTTTTGCTTGCTTGCTTTTATTATTTTTTTCTTCTCTTTTTATTAAATAACTTAGCATTTTCTTAATAAAATATAATACACAAAGCGCATATATAGTATATAATACACCTATTAAGCCGTAATGCTTTAATTAAAGTATTATATACTACACAATATATATAATACATAATTTAATAATCTTATATTACACAACTTAATATTTATATAATAAAAGAGAATGCAAGGTAAGCATCCTCTTTCTTAGTCAATATTCTTCACATTCATGAGTTTCAGGATTATATCTTTTCTCAGGATGATATTCCAGCAACTCATTCAAACTAACGCCCAAACCATCACATAAATTTATAAAGGTACCTAACGTCATCTTCTCCATGTCTTTTTCTTGGTAGACTCTGGCGCAAGTGTTGCGTCCAATATTGGTACATCTTAATACATCTGCTATCTTTATCTTTCTATCGCCCATTATTTCGGACAGGTGTGATTTGGGAATACCTTTTTTTGCTTCCATTGTACTCTCCTCCTGTGATACAGAGTATCTAGCTCCTCTGCAATACTTATTATAAGTTATTCTTGAATCCATGTCTATTTTTTTATGATGTCTTTCAATAAAATTTTAATACTTATAGAATATGTTTTTCAATAATCAAATCTTAATATAATAATACATGAAATCATTTTTATTATAGCTAGTATAAAAATTATACTTTCTCTATTGAAAATGATTCGACCTCGTATTATAATATAGCCTGTAATGATGATTCTAGTTACGAAAGGAGAAGATTATGAACATCATACAGCGCGTTGTAAAAAGAAAGAACAACTTAACCAATGTGTTAATTCCCAGCATGACTACTGGCTTTATGGCTGCGGCTTCCCGTTGCTATGCAGGTATGCCGTGGGAAGGGCCACTGGAAACTATTCAGGAATCTGTAACGGGGCCTGTGGCTACTGGCGTTTGTACCATCATCGTAGTTATCACTGGTATTGCGATTGCTTGCGGTGAGGGTGGCGGTGCAGGTAGACGGCTCTTGCAGGGTATTTGTGGTCTTGCGCTGGCGTTGGGTGTTGCTTCCTTCATAGCTTCTTTCAACGGCTAATAGTCCATCAGAACATAAGCAGCGGCAGTAAATCTGTCGCTGTTTGGCTATTCATGGGAGGTAAGTATGAAACATAAAACAGAATTTGATGATAGACCGTTACCTCATACGGCAGCAATGAAGGAGCCGGAAAATCGGTTCAATGATGCCCGTAGAAGATATGAGGGAACAATGGGGGCTGCTGTGGTAAGAGCAGCCAACTGGAGACTTATGGCATTTGCATCCATAACCCTGTCGGTATTCTTAGGTGGCGGTTTAATCTATGCCAGCTCTCGCCCGGCGGCAGTTCCCTATTATGTAGATGTAGATAAGACTGGTGCTGCTGGCAATGTTACAAAGGCCAGTCAGGATTATGTGGTGCAGGAATCCTCAATAGAGTATTTCCTTGGTCAGACCATCATGAAGTTGCGTATGGTACCCAAAGATGTTGTTCAGTATCGTCATAATGGTGATGATGTGAAGTTCTTCTTGACAAAGAGCGGAGAGAAAAAGCTGGGCGAACTCATGAAGGACGAGCATCCCTTGCAGGACATCAAGGACGGCAAGGCTACGGATGTGGAAATCATTGGGATCACAAAACAGACAGGAAAGAATCTTACCTATCAGGTGCGCTGGAAAGAAAAGGTGTTTGATAAGGTGGATTTAGAATCCGAATATACAATGACGGCCTTTGTTACGGTGAAACTGTCACGCCCGACAACGGAAGATGCTATCCAGCATAATCCCTTCGGAATCTATTTGGATGATATTTCGTGGAGCAAGGAGAGGTAATGATGAATAAGAATAAATACTTGGCTGTGGCTGCCTTGGTGGCAGGTTCGATGTTCTTAGCAGGAGGCGCACCAGCACAGGCAGCCTCCTTGGAATCACTGGGAACTCCTGTGGCTGGGGAGGATGGAACCTCTGATTATATCCAAAATCCTTATGATGCCGCTTCTTTTGGGCTGGAGGTTGAATTTAAGTATGAGCCACATGAAACCTATCAGGTCTATTGTCAGGATGGCTTTATCACAGACATAAAATTTCAGCCGGGAGAGAAAGTGACCTATGTCGGGGCTGGTGATACAACACGCTGGGTGATTGATAGAAGTTCGGCAGGTTCAGGAGCACTCAAAACGGAGCACGTTTATGTAAAGCCCGTAAAGCGTGGCCTTTCCACCAATATCATCATAAACACCAACATGAGAACATATCAGATTCATGCTATATCCGGGCAGAGGTACAATCCAATGGTTTCATGGGTGGTAGAGACAAGTAGGGAACAGCTGAACCGGCAGATTAGGGAGAGGGATATTGAAAATATGATGACGGTGAATGCTATGAACCTGCATTTTGGATATAGAATTTCGGAAAAATCACACTCTTGGTCGCCGGAAATGGCCTTTGATGATGGGCAGAAGACCTATCTGAAGATGAAGCCGGAGATTAAGAGTAGCGTTGCGCCTGTTTTTATGATTGAGGAGCATGGTAAGACCATCTTGGTTAATTATCGTGTAGTTGGTGGCTATTATGTGATTGACCGCATTTTCAAGACGGGCAAGCTCTTGGTAGGCACCAATAAGGTGATGATTAAGCGGGGGAGCGTGTAAGAGAATGTCAATTCTTGATAAATGGAAAGACTACATTCCAGCATCCAGCAAAGGGAAAGAGGAAAAAGAGGAAATCCCGCAGGAGGAACTGCGGGAGAATTTGGAACTGACGGCCAAGCCTGAGGGGACTACCTCTTTCAACCGTAAAAATGTGATGATTGGCTTGGGCGTTGTGGCTCTGATTTTCACAGTGGCCTTTGTTTATGGCATATCTACGGCATCTACGGCGCAAAAGAACAAGCAGCAGGAGAAGTCACAGGTGGAAACCGTAGATACAAGCCCGGAGCATTTGAAAAATGCGCCGGACAGCTACGGGGACAGCAAAACCAAGAAGTATGATCAAAAGCCGGACGGCGAAAAAAAATCCAAGCAAAAGAAACTGAAAAAGCCGGAGGATGATGTGGAATACATTGAGCCGGAACGGCGGCCAGCTCCAGCCTATACGAGGATTCCTGCCAGCAACTATACACCGCGCACAACACCTATGCCAAGAGTAGCTGCACCGAATGCAGGAACAGGGACACAAAGAGGTGGGCTAACGCCGGAACAGAAGATTGCAGCCGAGAAGCAGAAGGAGAAGATGGCAGCTAATCAAAGCCCCATTGGATTCAAACTCAACGAGGAGGATAAGAAATGACAGGTTTTTCCAGTAGGAAGCTGAAATGTGCCGTGATTGCTGGCATGGCTTCTATGGTGCTGATGGGGGGGACAGTATCGGCTAATGAGGCTTACGATGCCAAGATACTGGCTGACCAGCAGAATGTAGCGCAAATGGACACAGATCAAAATAAGCAGCTTTCCAAACAGGCCTTTGCAAGGCAGAAGGTGGACACGGAGACTTTTTCCGGGTACTTCATGCAGGATAAGTTGTCTGATTATCAGGTGTTTGCCGGGACAATCATTCCGGGCATCATGATAACAGGGCTTAACTCTGACCTGCCGGGAAACATCATCGGGCAGGTATCGGAAAATGTCTATGATACCACCACGGGGCAATATCTGCTTATTCCGCAAGGGACGAAAATCATTGGTAAATATGATTCACAGACCACTTTTGGACAGAACAGGGCGCTGGTGGTGTGGAATCGTCTGATTTTCCCTAATGGCAAGTCCATCCTCTTGGGAAACATGGTAGGCGGTGACAGGGAAGGTTATTCAGGCTTCAAGGATAAAGTACAGTCCCATTATGGCCGTGCTTTGTGGTCGGCTGTGATTGGCGGTATAGCTACTGGGGGCGTGGCTGCAGCTACTTCATCAGGGAGCAATGATAACAGCTGGGGAGCCGAAGCGGGGAAAGGTGCTGCCAATAACATTGCTCAGGCAACAAATTCCATCACCCAAAAGAATCTCAATATCCAGCCCACGATTATTATTCGCCCCGGCTACCAGTTCAATATCATAGTGGACAAGGATTTGGTGCTGGAGCCTTATGAGGGTTGACTGTGATGGAGAAAAAAAACATAAAGCGTCTCTTTTTGGCGGTGCTGCTTGGATTCCTGCTTGTCGGGAATTGGGCTGCTACTGAATATTTTGCGGCAAAGCTGGGCTACCAACCACTTCTTGGTAGCCCTATTTTTTCGCTGGGAGAAAGGCCGATATACCTTCCGTGGGATTTTTGGGTGTGGTTCATAAAGTTCTATGAGGATGCGCCTAAGGTCTTTGCTATGGGATTTTCCATCATTGGGATATGCTTCGGTGCTGGCATTGTGATTGTGGCCATGCTTAGGCGTGTATTGATAAAAAAGCCGCTTACCAGCTGCGGGACGGCTCATTGGGCAAGTCGGAAAGATATTGAGGAGGCCAAGCTATTAGATGGTAAGGGCGTTTTCCTTGGGAAAACGGAGGACGGTTATTATTTACGCGACAACGATAATCGTCATGCCTTAGTGGTAGCACCAACGCGAAGCGGTAAGGGCGTTGGCCTTGTGGTGCCCACAGGCTTGTCATGGACAGAATCCATAGTCTTTATAGACATAAAGGGGGAAATATATAGCATCACTTCCGGCTATCGGAAAAATACGCTTCATCAGACGGTTATTAAGTTTGACCCGACAAGTGACGAGGGGAGCGCCGGGTTTAATCCCTTGGATGAAATCCGGCTCTATACCAATGATGAAATCAAGGACACTATAAATATTGTTCATGCCATAGCTAGGCCGGATGGAAGCGACAAGCCCGATCACTGGCGGGATTTGGCTGCTTCTATGATTGAGGGCGTAGTTCTGCATCTAAAGTATATCCAAAATGGGGATGCTTCCTTTGGGGATGTGCTGGGATATGTATTTGGTGAGATACCGATTCGCCAGCGGTTGCAGGATATGGCCGTAACCGTTCACGGGAAAAATGATGAGCAGAGGAAATTCCTGCAGGAGGCGTATGGTGCTGAGGATGGGGTGCATCCGTTTGTTAAGCAGAAAGCCTATACCTTCTTACAGAAGGAGGACAAGGAATTTGCTGGCATCATGTCAACGGTGGAAGAACTGCTGAAGGATTTTTCTGATCCGATTCTTGCCAAAAACACCAGTTTTTCCTCTTTCCATATTCGCGACCTGATGTATGCTCAGCAGCCAATATCTTTGTATCTCATTGTCCCGCCGTCAGATTTGGAGCGTATGGCCAAGTTCTTCAGGCTCATAGTTGTGTTGATATACCAACGGCTCACGGAGCATATGGCATTTGAAGATGGCAGACCTGCCCCGGACTACAATCACAAGCTGCTTCTGCTCTTAGATGAGTTCCCCGCCTTGGGGCGTATTGTGGAATTTGAAAAGTCGCTGGGCTATATTGCAGGTTATGGTCTAAGGGCATTCATCATTATTCAGGGACTTAACCAGCTCTTTGCCCAGCATATGTATGGCCGTAATACCAGCATTATTGATAACTGTCACATTCGCGTATTCCATACGCCGAATGATGACCAAACGCCAGAGTATATGTCCAAGATGATGGGCAAGGAGACGATTGAGGTTAGGAATCGCACCTTCCATAATGACCTTCTCCAGTTTTTAGGTGAGAATAGCTACAATGTGCAGGAGAAGGGCAAGGATTTAATGACGGCAGCTCAGATTTCTGAGCTGGACGGCGAAGCGGAGATTATCTTTGTGGCCGGAAGGGCACCGATTAAGTGCCGGAAAATCCGCTACTTTCAAGATAGCAATTTTATGAAACGATTACAGGCAGAGGTTTCCACGGATTCCCTTTATGAGTTGGAGGAGCGCAAGGCGCGGAAAATGGAAATTTGCGCTGCCTTGGCCGAACTGGATGCGGACAAGACAGAAAAAGCAAGGTATCTGCGGCAGTTAAAGGAAAAGATGGAGGAAATTGCTGAAGCTGAATATATTGCCAAGAGTGAGGCAGCCATAGCAAAATTCAAGGACAAACAGCAGGAGGCTATGAATGCAGAAATTGATGCTGCCTTGGGAATGCAGTTGGCCGGGGATGGTACCAATGAGGAGGTGGCCAAGGATGCCTCTGAAAATGAAGATGATGAGGCAAAGGAGGAGCCAGTAGATGATTCTCCGTTGGATGAAACGGCGCAGCCGGACGGTTTCATGGATATAACATCAGAAACGTTCATGGAAGGTCAGGATGATTTTGAAGTAGATTTTTGAATTAGGTTGATAATTGTTGTGATAACTATTATAATACTTATAGAGATTATTTTGATTCGACCTAGTGTTATAATAATATTAGAAAGGTGGAAACTATGAGCGATACTGACAAGGAACTGAGCCATTTAGAAAAGCTGGAGGCTCGTATGGCCAAGCTGCGAATGCAGATTGCCAAGGAGAAAAAGAAGGAATCGGCCAAGGTTCGCAAAGAGCGAACCCACCGCCTGATCAAAAAGGGTGGTTTGGTCGAAATGGTTTGGGGCGATTCTGTGGATGCTGGCTTGCTGGTGGGGCTTTTGGATTCACGGAAGGAGCTTATACAAAATCCCGAAAGTGGACAGGCACGGGAATTAAAAGCCCGTGGCGATAAGTTGATAGCGGAGCGGGAGCGTGGAAAGGAGGCTCACAAGAAGGATGGAGGCGCAAGAGCAGAATCTGCTGGAAATCCGGCAACAACAAGCACAGCGGGACAAAACGCTGAAAATGCTGCGGACAGCTATGCGAGGATTCATTGATTATTTCGATGACCCGCGAGTGGTGGAAATCATGCTGAACGGCGATAAGTCTTTGTGGATTGAGCGTGTCGGAGAGGGCATGATTGACACCGGGCGAAGAATTGAGCCGGTGGATGCTGAACGCTTTATTTCCATAGTCTCCACGGTTACACAGGATAAAATCAACAAGCAAAAGCCGTACTTGTCCGGCGAACTTCCAATATGGGGGAGCCGTATTCAGGCGGTTATCCCGCCGGGGTCGGTGAATCCAGTTTTCTCCATTCGCCAAAAGGCGAAGGTCATTTTCCCCTTATCGGATTATGTGGCCAAGGGTATCATGACCGAGAAACAGCATAATGTCATTTTAGATACGGTTTGGCAGAGGAAAAATATCTTAGTGGTCGGAGGTACGGGCACAGGTAAGACTACTCTCACTAATGCGATTTTGCAGGAGATAGCCAAGACAAAATCCCGGCTTCTGATACTGGAAGACACGGCAGAGTTGCAGTGTGATTACTCAAATACGATATTCCTGCGCCAGCGTGAAGGGTTCTCCATGCGGCAAATGGTTCGTTCCTGTATGAGACTTCGCCCTGACCGTATCATTGTAGGTGAGGTTACGGATGGGGCAGCCTTAGATTTGCTGAAAGCGTGGAATACTGGTCATCCCGGCGGTATATCGACAATTCATGCCGATAGTGCGGGGGCTGGCCTTATCCGCTTGGAACAGCTTATTCAAGAGGTGCTGCCGAATCCTCCCCGTGCGCTCATCGGTGAGGCGGTGGATGTAATTGTTTATATTGAGAGAACGGCTAAAAGCCGTGTGATAAGGGATGTCTTGGCAGTGGACGGCTGCCGAGGCGGGGAATATGTGACGAGGAAACTTGCTTAATTTGCTTGCTTGCTTTTTTTAGGAGGTGCAATATGGCTGAACGCGCCAAGGGCTTTGTTGTCCCTATTCATCAGTCCCTCACGAAGCCAGTTTTGATGTGTGGTATTCCGAGAGACTTATTTTTGCTTAATGGCACATTTGCAGCATCCTTTGTGATGATGAAGTGCTATCCCTTGATTCTGATAAATGTGTTCCTTCATGTGGTTGCCCTGTCCTTTGCCAAGAAGGACGAGCAATTCTTCGAGGCGTTGAAGCGACATATCAATGACAGAAAGTATTATGAGGTTCGATAGATGATAAATTTACGAGAGTATAGAAAGGATGCCTCCGGCCTAGAAGATTACATTGGCTGGTGTGTCATGATTGAGGATGGTATTATCCTCAATCATGATGGATCACTCCAGCAGTCTTTCCGTTATCGGGGGGCAGATTTGGATTCCTCTACGGAGGATGAGCTGGTGGTATCGGTAGCCCGCCTGAATAACTGTTTACGGCGTATTGGTGGCAACTGGTGCCTCCAAGTAGAGGCAAGACGGGAGCAAAGCAAGCAATATGCAGCGCGGCAGTTCCCGGATGTATGCACAGCCTTGATTGATTCGGAGCGTATGGCAGCCTTTGCCGATTCCGGCAGGTACTATGAAAGCACCTATTATTTCACGCTGCTCTACTTGCCTCCCAAGGATAAGTATGACAAGTTCAATAAGATTTTTATTGATGAGAAGGAAGTAACGGATGCCGAGCATGACCGCATTGAAATGAATCTCAAAAACTTCAAGACGGAAGTGCAGCGGGTCTACCAGTTATTCTGTGAGGTCATGCCGGAGTGCCACGCCTTGGATGCCGAAGAAACCTTGACCTATTTGCATTCCTGCATATCGCCTAAGAAGCACAAGGTCAGAAAATCCAAGATGTTCTGTGAGTACCTGAATCAATATCTTACAGACACGCCATTACATGGCGGGCTTCATCCGAAATTGGGAGATTACCATTTAGGCATTGTATCGGTCAAGGGATTCCCGCAGGAATCCACGCCGGGAATATTAGATGCTTTGAACCGCTTGGATTTTGAATATCGTTGGGTTACACGGTATCTGCCGCTGGATAAGGTGGATGCCCAAAACGAGATAGAAAATTACAGGCGGCAGTGGTTCGCCAGCCGTAAATCCATTTGGACACAGCTGAAAGAGGCCATTACCAAGAGCGAAAGCGCGATGGTGGACACGGATGCGCTGGAAAAATATGATGATGCTCAAATGGCCTTGCAGGAGCTGGGCGCAGATGTGGTCAGCTTCGGCAAGTTCACACAGGTCATCATTGTAATGGATAAGAGCAAGGAAAAGGTTGATACGCGAGTGCGTATGATTGAAAAGACCATCAACGGCAGAGGTTTCACGACAGTACATGAAACAACGAACGCCGTTAATGCGTGGATGAGTTCGGTTCCCTGTATGCCCCGGAACAATATCCGCAAGTATCTTATGAGCAGCCTGAACCTTGCCCATATGTTTCCATTGTCTGCCGTATGGGCAGGGGAAGCATGGAACAAGCACCTGAATACACCACCTCTTATGCGGTGTAAGACCTCCGGGAGCACTCCTTTCCGTTTCAATCTTCATGTGAAGGATGTTGGCCATACAATGGTGGTCGGCCTGACGGGTGCAGGTAAATCGGTTCTTTTGAACACGATTGAAGCGCAGTTTCGCGGGGTGCCGGATGCCCAGGTCTATGTCTTTGATAAAGGTGGTTCATCAAGAGCCTTGACGGCTGGCGTAGGAGGCTCCTTCTATGACTTGGCCAATGAGGACGAAGATAGCCTTTCCTTCCAGCCATTGGCGCACATTGACAGTGAAAATGAGCGAAACTGGGCTATGGAATGGATTTTGCAGATTTTGGCGCAGGAAGGTATGGATAAGATTACCCCTACGGACAAGGCTGAGGTTTGGACGGCACTCAACAAGCTGGCCACCGCGCCGGAGGACGAGCGCACCATGACAGGACTCTGTTTGATGCTTCAGGATGAACGCTTGCGGGATGCCTTAAAGACCTTTACCACGGCTTCGGCATCAAATCCTGAAGGTGGTGCTTATGGCCGGCTGTTCGATAGTGAACATGATTCCCTGACCTATGGGAATTGGCAGGTCTTTGAAATGGAGGAGCTAATGGAAAAGAAGTCGGCCGTTATGCCGACACTACAATATATTTTCCATCGGCTGGAGCAGAATTGCACAGGCAAGCCCACCATTTTGGTGCTGGATGAATGTTGGGTGTTCCTAGACAATCCTATGTTTGAGCAGAAAATCAAAGAATGGCTGAAGGTCATGCGTAAAAATAATGTGTCGGTGGTATTCGCGACACAGAATCTTGAAGATATTGCCCATAGCAAGATTGCCCCGGCCATCATTGAAAGCTGCCGGACAAAGATTTTCCTGCCGAATCCCAGCGCAACAAATCCCAGTAATGACGAGATTTATAAGATGTTCAGCTTGAATACCAAGGAAAGATGGCTTATTGCTACGGCAACACAGCAACGCCAGTATTACTACAAGTCAGACCGCAATAGCCGCCTGTTTGAGCTTGGCTTGGAGCAAATGCCCTTCACACTGTCTTATGTGGCCAGCGCAAGCAAGGAAGATCAAAAGAAGGTGAAGGAACTTTTGGCCACCTATCCGCAGGATGAGTTCAATGAACACTGGATGGAATACAAGGGGATGCCGGAAGTCATTGCTTATATTGAGAATTTGAAAAATGTAAAACATGAATCAGCATGAGGAGGATGATTTTCATGAGTAAGTGGAAAAAAAGTGCAGGGGCAGTTGCCGCAGCTACGGCGTTCTTTTGGGGAAGTGCGGCCTATGTGCCAGCACCAGCTTCAGCAATGGTAGTCTATGACCCAACGAACCATTCAGAGAACTTGGCAAATAAGCTGCAACTCATAAAATCTTATGAAAAGCAGCTGCAGCAGTTCGATGCCCAGCTGAAGCAGCTGGCAAAACTTGATCCATCACAGCTTTCCTCCAGTGTTCGGCAGGTGCAGGAGATGGTTACGGAAATGAACAAGATTCGTACCAGCGTAAACGCTATTGGCACGGATTTCCGCACGGCTATGACGGAGTTTGATAATAACTTTACGGATTATACCAAGTGGAACGGGGCTTCTGCTCAGGCCTATGCTGACCAAGCAGACCGGGTAAATAAAACCGTAGAGAAGGGGATTAAGCAGAGTATTTTGAGCCAAGGACTGGCCTCCCCGGAAGAAATGCAGAAAACCACGGATTCCCTCAGTACCCTCTTGGAGGCTTCACAGAATGCGGAAGGTATTGTAGGCGTGACACAGGCAGCCTCACAGATTGCGGGGCTTCAGGTCAAGGAAATGCAACGGCTGGAGGCTATTGTGGCCGATTCCATGAAAGGGCAGAATCTGTACTTGGAAAAAATGATACAGTCGGATGAGGCCAGCGCACGGGTGGCAGAGGAGTTCTATCAGACGGACGATTTCCATCAGACGGCAAATGCCAGTGTTGAAAGCCATACGGCAGATTTTCAGGATTAAGGGGGAACTACAATGACGCGACTTTTGGAGTTGTTTATGAGATACAAGGCTATTATGGTGCTGATGTTTCTTTTGATTATTGGTGGCGTGGCGTTCTACTTGGGGCAGTCATCGGCTAGTCCAGTAGAGGATGAAGGTTCTCCGAAGGTGCAACAGGAAGAACATATCAGTAAGAATCAGGCAGATAATAAGGCTGATAAATCTTCGGATGAGGCAGCAGCAAAAGCAAATGCCAAAACGGAAGCTGATATTGAGAAGATGGCCAAGCAGCTGGATGAGCACAAAAAGGAGATAGAGGAAGACAATACTAATGGCACAGTGGAGAATGGCACTGTGAAGATGGCACCGCCTAAATTTAGTGCTCCGAAAGACCTGAAGACAAGACAGGCTGATTTCAAGGACTAAGGTGAGACTATGGATTTAGCGGTATTTGACCAAATATGTTATCAGTTTGAGACAATAGCAACAGGCGGGGTGCCGCAGATAAAAGCCTTGGTTATGGCAACTTTTTGGATGTTGGCCACGATTGATGCTTGTATGGCTTTTCTGACTAACTTGGATGATGGTGACCATTTCAAGATCCTAATTCAGAAGTGCTTGAAGATAGGTTTTTGGATGTTTCTGCTCAATAACTGGGGAATGTTCTGCAGCCTCATAAAAAACAGCTTCATTATGGCGGGGAGTGTCATTGGTTCCGGCGGTGGTATGGGGCTTATGCAGCATCCTTCTGTTATTGTGGCGCAGGGAATCACAACACTGGAGCCAATCTTAAAATTTGAGAAGAATTTTACTGGAATGTCGGATGTGCTCTCTAATTTGCCTATGCTATTGGCAGGGGTTATAGCTTATGTGTTTGGGTGCATATCTTATGTGATATTAGGGGTTCAGGTGGTGCTGACCTATGTAGAATTTTACTTAGTATGTGCTCTGTTGACGGTGTTTGTTCCCTTCGGTGTTACCAAGTGGACATCATTTCTTGCAGAAAAGGCCATTGGCGGTGTGATTGCCTACGGTGTAAAATTGATGGTCATGTCCTGCTTAGTGGCCATTATGCCGGATGTGCTAAATTCTTATGCACCACTTATGGCCATGAATCCTGATAATGCCTTGACTGTTATGGTGGCATTGGTGGCGGTATCTGTATTATTAGCGTTCCTAGCTTGGCAGGCTCCAGCCCTGGCCGCTTCAGTTATGACAGGTGGCCCGTCACTCACGGCAGGTAGTGCAGCTGGCTTTGGTGCTGGTGTAGCTTTAGTGGCTGCCGGTGCAACAATGGCAGCAGCTAAAGGCGTATCAGCGGTAGCAGGAATGGCTGGAGCTGGCGGTAGTTCGGCTGGTAAGTCCGGCGCGGCAACGGCAGCTAGTCAGGTGAATAGTAGCAGCACCAACACATCAACATCAAATAATACTTCTTCATCGTCTTCAACGACAGGAGGCGGTGGTCAGTCTTCACCAACATTTAGTAATGGTGGTACTTCAAGCTATGGAGGCGGTAGTTCATCTTCGGGTAGTTCCGCTGCTGGAGGTGGTGGCGCATCTAATGACGGTTCGTCTTCAGGTGGAGGAGCTGCAGCTAGTGGCGGTAATTCTGCTGGAGGTAGTGCGCCAAATGGCAACACAAGCAAGACTGCTCCAGCAGGTGCCGAAGGATATGCTGGAACTGCTGCGGGAGGTTCCGCAGCCAGCAATACCGCTAATTCTTCTGAAATGTCATCAGGTGGAAATACAGGTGATGCCAGTACAGCCGCAGGAGGTTCGTCCAGTGGCTCATCCGGCGGTTCATCGGGAAGTAGTCCGGCAGGTTCACAAAGTAGTTCTGCTTCCAGCGAACAAAGCAAATCGCCTACTTTTTCAGAGGCAATGGGCAAGATGGCTATGGCGAGAAATGCGATTCCGCAGGAAGCAAGCCCGCAAGGTGGTATGTCTGCCCCGATAAGAGATTAAGGGGGTGGATGATATGACACTAAAATGTAATCTGCGAAAGCTCATGTATGAGCATGAGATAGAGACATTTGCTGAAGTGATCCGATTGACGGGAGTCAATCGAAACACCATCAGTAAACTGTATCATGGCCGGAGACTGGACAAGGTTCAGCTGGGGACATATATAAAGGTTTGTGACGGGCTGGCTTGTAATTTGAATGAATTGCTGGTATATGAATAGCAAGATAGCAGGGGAATAAATCTCCTGCTATTTTTATACATTTTTTAATACATATTTTAATAAAAAATCTTGAAATGGTTAATAAATTTTGCTATAATGCTTTTTGTAAAGATTATTATCATATTATTTGGAGGGATTTGTTTATGAATCTTAAAATTGCCAACGACAACGGAAACAGCGAGCATGACCTCATCATTGATGGGAAGCTGGTGCAGCAGCCGAATGTATTTGCAAAAATCATGCGGGTGCCGAACTTGGATGATGTCAACAAAGAGTATGTCCTGAAGAATCTTCATGACAATCTGCTGGTTTCCATTGAAGGTGGTTTGTATTACATCGGCCAGCGGGCTTTGGAATCCGGCCAGCCCTGCCGCGCTATTGAGGTCGGTGTGGACAATAACAAGGTAACGAGTGATATTGTTTACATCAACACGCTGGCACATTCGGCAGCTGCCGCCATTGAGGAGGCTGCTGGCAAGGATTATGACTTGAGCGCACTGGATGAGACGATTACTGCCCATGTGGACATGGCCACGGCTCTCCCGGTGTCCTACTTCAACAAGAAGAACTGTCAGACGTTCAGCGAGAAGTTCACTGGCAAAAAGCACCATGTATGTGTATACATTGGCGATAAGGAAGTAATGGTTGAACTGATTTATGACTTTGTGAAGGTCATTCCTGAAGGTGTAACGGCTTCCTTTGCGCTGAAAGAGAACAATGAACTGTTTGAGGAATATAACAAGCAACATAAGGATGCCCCGCTGGACAAGGCTGATTTTGCAGAGAACAAGGTTCTGCATATCGCTGTGGGCGAAGGTACCACGGAGTTCCCTGTAACTACGGATGTTCATTTCAAGCCGGACTTCATCAGTGGTACCAATAACGGCAATGGCCATGCCATTGATGCCGTGATTGATGATTTCAAAGAGCAGTTCGGCCTGATGAAGCTCACCCGTCAGGAATACTCTGATATTCTTCAGGATGAAGGCCACAAGTACCATGCTACGGCTGTGGAGTTCATTATGCCCGCCTTGGAGAATCAGGCCGAAGAAATCCTGCATAAGGCCAAGCAGGTGATCCAGCAAGCAAACAACGAGATTGATGTGGTTTGCGTGTATGGTGGTGGCTCCATTATGATGCGCGAAGCACTGGAGAAGAAACTGAAGGACTTCTGTGACCGTGCCATGATTAAGCTCCTGTATATGCCGAAGAAGTACGCAGTTACATTGGAAGTAAGCGGCCTGAACGTGTTCCTTAATAGCAAGGTCTTTGCCGCTCTCAAAGAAGCATCGGCAGCAAATAACTAAAGGAGGGACGGCGTGGAGCTGCCTCCACGCCCTAAAATATGGCATTTATAACAAAGTCGTTTCGCTTTGACGATTCGCACCCTGTACTGAAGGATTTCGTGGCCAAGCAGTCCAACTTCAGCAAGGCTATGAAGTATTTGGTATTTGACTATTGTAGCAAGCATCCTGAGATTGAGGACTTGGCGGTTAAATATCAGGTGGTATCGGATGCAGCGGTTCTTGACCGTATGCGTGCGATGACACAGACAGATTCCGCACAGGAAGCCCAGCCGGAGGCAAAAGCAGAGGAAAAGACCGAAGCTGCTCCAGCACCACAAAAGAAGAAAACATCCAAGAAGGATAAAAAGAAGTCTTCGGATGTTAATCTTGATGATTATAGCGAGTATATGTAATTAGCTTTTAGAAATCTTAGTGGAGAAACTGTATAGTTTCTTCTCTAAGATTTGTGTTTTGTTATTGAGGATGGTATTTAATGAAAATATTTGTAGGATTTGTAGAAGCAATTTTTATGTTTTTGGTAGCTGAAAAAATGTTTGACATATTTCGTTTTACATATTTTCCGTTTAGTCCTGAACCGTTCTTTTTACCAAATCTAATGGAAAATTTATTTATTGGCTTGATGTTTGTTTCTCTTATTCCAGCAGTAATTGCCCATAAAAAAGGTAGGAATTTTAACATATGGTGGATTTATGGATGGGCGTTTTTCCTTATAGCTATTATTCATGCTATATTGTTAAAACCGAACGATGATGCAAAATTGAAATCAGGTAAATATAAGACTTGCCCTCAATGTGCAGAAGTAATAAAAGAAGAAGCTATTGTATGTAAGCATTGTGGTTATCGTTATGATACCTTAGCTGATATTGTAGAATAATCTTGATGAGTATAGCGAATATATGTAATATAGACCCTGCCTTAAAGGTAAGGGGGTTACACAATTTGAATATCAGATAGTACATAGATAAAGCAAGTAATAAAAACAGGGGTAGGCTGTTGGCCTACCCCTGTTTTTATCTAAATGCCGTCCCTAATAGCAGTTCAGGGATGGCTTTCTTATGATATTACCAAAAAAGGGGAGGCGACAGCCTCCCCTTTTTTTAGTATTCGCATTCATCATCGTATTCATCGTCATCAAAATATATTATATGGCCAAAACCACCCCATACAGCTCCTTTGGAGGCCATACCCATTTTTTCACCTCGGATTTTATCTTCAATAACTTTTTTTATAGATAAATCTTCCTTAGTGTTGGTTAAAACGCTAAATAACCAATTCCTATATGTATCTACGATAATATCAGATTGTTCAATTAAAGAATTTTTGAAATCTGCGTAGGGAATTAACTTTTCTACCGACACATAAAGATATTTGTATTTAGCTGCTTCATCCCATACCCAAAGTTCATACCTATCCATATATCTATCTTCACAAAATTCCATAAAAAATTCAATTTTATCATCCACTGATATTATTTCAATACTTCGTTTTCTATTATGTGATTTCTTTTCAAATATTCTATATGCTTCATCTTCGAGAATTTCACCAATGGACATATCAAAATACTCTGCCAAGGAAACTATATTATCAATTCCGGGCATTTTTGAACCGTGTTCCCAGTTCTGAACTGCTTTTGTTGACACACCAACATATTCAGCAATTTGTTCTTGTGTTTTATCATGAAATTTGCGTAATTCGGATAATCTCTTTCCAAAAGAAACGCAGTCAAATTTATATTTATTGTTCATAATTCTTCCTCCTCTTTTTATTATATTATAGATTTTCAGTCATGAGAAGGAACCGGCGGTTCCGCAAAATAGGTAAATTTTCTTGATAATAACCGCTAATAGTATTATAATACGAGGTAAGAGCATTTTTATTATACTAAGTATTAAAATAATCGTTATCGGGGTGATAAATTGAAGGTAATCATAGCAGAAAAGCCCAGCTTGGCTCGAACTGTGGTACAGGCATTGTCGGGCAAAGAGAAATTTGACCGCAAACAAGGGTATTTTGAAGGTCAGGAGACGATTGTCACTTATGCTTATGGCCATTTGTTCCAGCTGCGCGACATGGGCGAATATACAGGGGAAACGGCTTGGAAGCTGGAAGGGCTGCCGTTTATCCCGGAAAAATTCAAGTTCCGGCTCAAAACATCAAAGGATAAGGCCAAGGATGACAGTGTGAAGCAGCAGTATGAAACTATTCGGGAGCTTATTGGCCGGGATGATGTGGATGCGGTGGTGAACTGCGGGGATAGTGACCGTGAGGGGCAGGTTATAGGGGATTTGATTATTCATAATGCCCTTGGCCAGCTGAAACAGAAAAAGGCGGTTTATCGTCTTTGGCTGCCGGAGCAGACAGAAGACACGATACGCCATGCCGTCAAGACCATGAAACTGGATGAGGAATATCAGAATCTTTTCCATGAGGGCTTGGCTAGAACATACATGGACTGGCTCTTGGGGATCAATCTGACACGGTTCCTTTCGGTGAAGCTGAATCACTTTATGCCCGTGGGCAGGGTGCTTATTCCCATTGTGAAGATTATCTATGACCGGGACATGGAGATAAGAAACTTCAAGCCAGAGAAATACTTTGTCTTAGAGAGTAACGCAGAAACCAACGGTGAAGCGGTAAAGCTGACCTTCAAAGAAAAGTATGCAAGCAAGGCAGATTGCCAGTCTATGCAGGAATATCTGAATGGTCAAAAGGCTACCGTTATAAAGGTAGAGCAAAAAGACATCATAAAAAGAGCAAGCAAGTTATTTTCCCTAAGTACCTTGCAAAGCCGTCTAAGTAAGCTGCATAAGATGACATTGGCTGACAGTCTGAAAATCATTCAGGGGCTTTATGAGAAGGGCTTTGTTACCTATCCCCGCACCAACTCAGAGTATCTAAGTGAAGCGGAGAAGGGCAAGGTAGAAGCCATTATTGCCAAGTTGAACGGGGAGCAGCCCTATTTGGCCATGAAGGACAGCAAGGGAATTTTTGATGATTCCAAGATAGAGAGCCATAGTGCCCTTATCATTACCAATAAATTCCCAAAAGCGGATGAGCTTGGCGCGGATGAGCAGCTTGTCTATGACACCATCAAGAATAGATTTATCTGCAATTTCCTTATAGAGGACACGGTAATGTCCCGGACTGGCATGGAGATTGCTGTGGGGAAGGAAAACTTTGAATTAAAAGGGGATGCTGTGAAGCAGCCCGGATTCCTGACGTATGAACCATTGACCAAGAAAGAAAGCATTCTGCCTAATCTCAATGAGGGGGATGAGGTGGCGGTGGACTTCCGGCCCGTAGAGAAGGAGACAACGCCACCTGCAAAGTTTGATATATCCATGCTATCGAACTATCTAAAAAATCCTTTCCGTGATGAGCTAAAGGAGGCAGACGGTGAGGCCGGGGAGGCCGAAGACGATGCTGCCGAATATCGAGCTATGCTTGCAGGTGTGGAAATCGGCACGGAGGCCACAAGAACCGGCATCATTGAGAATGCGAAACACGCCAGCTATATATCAGAGAAGAACACAAAGCTGTCCATTGAACCAATGGGAGAAAAGCTGATAGAATCCCTTGATAAGCTGCATATTAACCTCTACAAGGAAAAGACCGTGGAATTTTCCAAGCTACTGAAGCAGGTTTTCCATGGCGATACGGAGGTTCAGGAGTGTGTGGACTTTACGGCCAAGGAACTGCGCTCCATCGTGGACGGCGGGGCAGCCGTCACGCTGGAGCAGATTGCGCCAGCAGAAAAAGAGGTCATTGGCAAATGCCCGCGCTGCGGGAAGAATATCTATGAGAGTACCAAGGCTTTTTACTGTTCAGGCTTCAAGGCTGAACCAAAATGCAACTTTACCATGTGGAAGAAGGATAAGTTTTGGGAAAGTCGGGGGAAGAAACTCACCAAGGCTATGGCCATAAAGATGCTTCAGGGTGTCAAGGTGAAGGTCAAGGGCTTGAAGAAGAAAAGCGGTGATGGTACCTATGATGCCTATATTTCGATGGTGGACACAGGAAAATGGGTCAATTATGAAATGACCTTTGAAAAATAGGGGGCAGGAAAATGAGTTTTTTGAAACGCTGGCTTACACCATATCAGACTTGCACGCCGGAGACGGCTAAGAAGATTCGGCAAAGTGTGATGCCTTTTTCGGAGATAGGGGAACACTTGGAGCATAGGGAAGAAGCAAAAGCAGCCTATCACCGTTTAGGGGAGGGCGATAAGTTGCTGATACTGTTATTTGTGCTAAATTCTATTATGCTGGTGGCTACGGCGATATATGCGCCGACAGTCACCTATACATGGTTTTATAAGGGATGGCAGGGCGTTCAGTTTGCCTTTATGGTATATCTTGCTTACCATCTAAGCCATAGGAGGCGGTAAGATGCGCGGCCTGAGAATTTTTTGCTTGCTTGCTTTCCTTTTGAATTTTGGGGCTTCCGCTGCGCTGGCAGAGGATTTGCCTGTTACCTCCAACTTTGGATGGCGAGTGCATCCCATAAGCGGAGAGTATAAATTTCATTCAGGGGTAGACCTGGGCTATCCCTACGGCACCGGGATTCTTGCCTTATTTGATGGCGTGGTGGTGGATGCCGGAAATTTCGGTGACGGATATGGAAATCAAGTGCTTATCTATGAGCAAGCGGATGATACCTTTACCCGTTACGCCCATTGCAGTGAAGTTTACGTTTCTGCAGGGGAAGCAGTACAGGCAGGTCAAATGATCGCAGCCGTAGGCAGCACGGGAAACGCGACCGGGCCACACCTGCATTTAGAATACATAGTCCCCGGCGAAGGGGGCTATCAGTACGCTGATCCGTTGGCGTTGTTTTGAAAAGATATAAAAATAGGCTTGGGCAACAATCCCAAGCCTATTTTTATATCTTTTCACCTATGGTGGAATATTGCTGGCTTTCATCGGCCAACTTCGCCCATCCTTCTGAATCTTGGAAGGAATCAATGCGCTGTTGTGCTTCGTAAGGGGTGGAATAAGATTCCCGGAATACTTCATCCTCCCTGCCACGGGGGGATGTGTAGATGGTGGTTTCTTGTACTGGGGAAACACTGCAAACATGGAAGTTATGGCCATCGGTGGAATCATTGTAGAAAATAACCCGCTTATCCTTAAACTCCACCTGCAGACGGTCTGCATCCAGCAGCTCGAAGCGACACTTTCGCTTTCTTTCCACTGTTAAGACGGAGCGGACTTCCTTGGTGGCCAGCTTCAGGAGATTATCCCGTGGCCATGTTTGCCCCATGAACTTATCTTGTAGAAAATCCTCTATGCGTTGCCGGGGCTTCCAAAGGCGTTCGGCTCCTTCGCGTGTAATAAACCAGCCCACGGCGGTTTCTACCGCTTCATCTTCAGTGAGGCGGTGGTTTATACAGGCGGTAAATACGTTGGTGGTGGCTATCTCAAATTGCTCTGATACTTCAGCAGTGGATAGCAATTTGCTAACATCTTGGATGCTGGTAATTTCCATTATGCTTTTTCTCCATTCTGCGCTTTCTCCAGTTCAACCGTCAGATAATCCAGCATATCCTGTAATTCTGCTATTTCCTTGTCCTTGCTTTTTATGGTCTGCTGCTGTTCCAATATCATGCTAACCAGTTTTTGGTTTTCAGTCTTTAGCTGCTCAATATTCCCTACATCCGTCTGAACGGAGTCAAGAGCATCGCTGTAAGTGGTGAATACATCCAAAAGCTGGTGATGTAGCTCATCGCAAGTAGTGGCAAGGCGTTCACTGGCTTTCTGCAGATCAATGAATTTCTTTGCTTGCTTGCTTCCTCTGTATTTATCAATAAGGGTTCTGAACATATCAGCGCGGGTCATGTGGTTTTTTTCCGTCATTTCTAAAAAGGCGGCTTTTAATTCTTCGCCTACACGCAAAGCGATTACGTCCTTTGTTCGTTCCATGCTATCATTCCCTTCTTGGTGGACTGTTTATGTTAGTATACCATGTTTTATGTTTTAATACAAACAGTATATAATTATATATAAAAATAGACCATGCTCTAAATTTACATTAGCGTATGGTCATAGAATAAAGCAAGTCCTTTATAAAAAAATCATTATTTGATATAATATAAATAAAATCTAAGATGATATTTTACAAAAAGGGGGGATATGATGAAAATAGGATATGTTCGTGTTTCGACCTTGGAGCAACATGAGGAACGGCAAAAGGTGGAGCTGACAGAAAAAGCACACGTTGAAAAAATCTTCCTTGATAAGCTATCCGGCAAAGATACTGACCGTCCCCAGCTTCAGGCAATGCTGGAGTTTGCCCGTGAGGGCGATACTGTATATGTATCAGAGTTCTCTCGGCTGGCGCGTAGTACAAAGGATTTACTGGACATTGTGCAACAGCTGAAGGAAAAGCAGGTGCAGGTCATATCATTAAAGGAGAGCTTCGATACATCAACACCTGCCGGAGAGTTGGCAATGACCATGTTTGCTGCTATTGCTACCTTTGAGCGTAAGATCATGCTTGAACGGCAACGGGAAGGGATAGCATTGGCCAAGGCACAGGGAAAGTACAGGGGACGCAGAGAAGCCAAGAAGCCAGCAAATTGGCAGGAATTGGTTGCAAAGTATCAATGCAGGGAAATTGCTTCCGTCAGTGAACTTGTTAGAATATGCGGTTGTTCTAGGCCAACTATATATAAATGGTTAAAAAGTTCAGGCGTTTTTATAAAGGAGAAACCTGAATTTTTGAAAAGATAAATTATATACTATTAAATATATCTGCAAACAAATTCTTAAATATTTTGTCTTGTTTTATTGATTCTAAGACATATCCTACATTGGGGAGTGATTTATCGCTCATTATATAGTTATCCTGTTGAAGTACTTCTGTTTTGGGGTCAGTTTTGATATTGCCAGTTTCAACTTCTAAGTTTAGACAAGCCTTATTGAGATTGTCCTTGTTACATTTTATTCCTCTATGTGCAATATGCTTTAATCTCCAAAAATTATCATGGGTAATTCCCCCCATAACCTTATAGAATATTCTCTTATTGTCCCAAATTTCCTTTGTTGAAGAATATCCCATGTCATTTTCATCCATTTCAGGTGATATACCCACCTTTACTAGCACATGTAAATCTATTTTTATAGGGCTACCATCATTATTGCGATACCTAAAATTACCATTTTCATCAAATCTTTTTGTTTCAATCATAAAGAAATCTGCATTAGATTTTATTGACTTTACACTGATGATTATATCATCAACCCGTAAATCTAATATATCCCATTGCCCTTTAGGAGATACACTAAAATCCGGTTCAGGTATGTCCGCATTTGGATACATTTCCTTTAGCTCATTCCACAATCCAACTTCACCTAGTTTTCCACGAAAATCATCACGAAATATTTCCCATGTTTCTCTTTTCATGATCATATTTTCATTGTGGTTTCCAATCATATCCCTTGCAAACATATAACATTTCCATACTTGACCATATTTGAATCCTGGCATACCATCAGCCACCTTATAGATAATATATATTAGAGTATAAATATATATTATATCATAAAAAATATATGAAAGCAAAATACGACTAATATAAAAAGGCTCCTGCTATTAGCGGGAGCCTTTTTATATTAGCCGTTATTCTTTTGAGAATCTAACGCTTTTACCATTGCCTCTGCAATTCTATGAATTACTGGGACACATACAGAGTTACCAGCTTGTTTATACAATCTAGTATCGCTTTGGTTTGGTAATTTGAAAGTTTTGGAGTCAAAACCCTGTGTGTTAAAACATTCTCTTGGGGTCATTTTACGAATACCTTGAGCTGTTTTTACAATGCAGACATTATGGCCACCTTCACCTTGATTAGCCGTTAAGGTTGGAACAACGCCACTTTTATTTTGTCTAACATACTTTCTTCGCCACTGATAGATAGCTGGATGTTCTAAGTCTTCATCTTTCATGGCTTCTTTCAACTGTTGGTAAATATCCCCTTTATATTTTCCCTCAGTGTAATAGTATTTATCAGGAACTTTATTGTCAAAGTCAATAACATCTTTTACACTTTTTTCGAGTTTGATAGGTTCAGGCCACTCGAAATTATGCAAGGCTTTTTCATCACGAAAAGCAACTATATATATGCGCTCTCTATTTTGAGCCATATTACCATAGTGCATTGCATTTAACACCCGAGAATCAGCATGATAACCTAATTGTTTTAATTTATCGGATATAACTCTAAATGTATTTCCATTATCATGACCAACTAAGTTTTTTACATTCTCAAACAGGGCAGCCACAGGCTTTTTATGTTTTAACATTCTTGCTAATTGAAAAAAAAGCTCTCCACGGCCTTTTTCATCATCAAACCCTTGTCGTAAGCCAGCAACAGAAAAAGCCTGACATGGAAAACCGCCAATAATAATGTCCGTGTTAGGTACATCTTTGTCACTAACTTCGTTTATGTCTCGCACATCGACTTTCAGCGGAAAATTCAATTCAAAAGTTTCTGCTGCATATGGATCAAACTCATTTGCATAAACGGTCTTGCATTTGCCAGTTTGCTCAAAACCTAGGTCGATTCCTCCTACACCAGCGAAAAAAGAAGCTATTGTATACATTTCATCACTCCATATAAGAATTTTTGTTCTCTTATTATATCAAACATTGCGGCGCGCCGCAATGTTTACATAATATTTTACTTACAATAAATTACAAGGGGCAACTGTAAACAAGTCGCCCCTTGTAATTTATTGTTCATCGTCTTCTATATAAACAAATTTTATAAAAACATCAGATGAACCTATTTTTTTATACATTCTAATTCCGTTTATGTGAACTCTCTCTAAGGCATTCATTGTTAATGGTTCGTATTCTTTTAATTGAAATACACCTCTTAACAACCATTGTCCAAGTATTGCTTGGTTTATTGTGGACTCAATACCTTTTCCGTCATCTTGCGTAATAAACGCCTCAATTTTAGTGTTAGACGGTTCAAAGACCAAATTAAATTTTCTTTGCTCTGGTTCTAATGCTAATTTATGAGTTCCCTCTCTTAATAAACCTGCATTTGGTGCAAAGAAATTAGGATGACTTTTATGAAATTCTTTAGCATTTGGAATTGGAATATATACTTCTGTAATAGGACGATATAACATTTTTAATACATCTTTTTGAAATTCAATATTACCAATTACCTTTAGCTTTTCATGTAAATCTTTTCTTAATAATTCCTTTTGATACTTTTCAGCATTTTTAGATGCCTTTTCCAGTAAAAATACTGTTAGACCAGATATTATTTCATTAAGTTTTGTGTGCTCAATTTCACCTTGATATATATCTTTTAATTTTTGAATCCTTTTTTCTCTATAATTGTTTTTAGTCTGCATCTTTGAACCAACACCATAGAAACCATTAAACCCGGAATATGGTTCTACATCTATTTTCCAAGTATATGATTCTGTTACTTTATCTAATGCAGGCTCTTTTTGCTTATCAGTTATATTTTTTTGGGGTGCGTCTTCATTGCCATATACTAAATTTGCAATGTTAGAGAAAATTTCATAAGCATCTTCTGCATATTTTACATCCCATTTCTCTTTAATAATATTATGATTATCAAAGTTCATGAGTAATTGTGTATCTGCAACGGTGAATCTATAAATATGTTTTTTATCAGTAAAATCGAAATTGGCAGGTGTTTTTACAGAAGTGCATCCCAATATTTCAATATTGTCCACATCTATTTCATTATACGATGTCTCTCCTACGAATATTTGTGGTACCTGTCCTTTAGCAGATGGCATCAAAACATGGTATATAGATTCAACATTTTCTTCTTCTGTTACTGTAAAACCTTTTAGATTTTCTTTAGATGATTTAATTCTTGTGTTGCGTAAGTTAGATATTTCTACTGCTAAATCTTTATATAACTGGTTGTTTAGTTTATCAATTTCCTCTTTACTTCTTTTGGTACCATCTTCTTTAACCGAATTATTAAACATTGTATTGAATAATTCTGACCAAGTATTATGAAATGCCTTGAATTGAGCTATTTTTTGATGGCCAGAATTTATACCAAATGTTTTGATTCCAATAAGATATTTAGAAATAGTACCATCTTGATTTTCTTTTTTTATAGCTGCATCATAAGAGGTGTTTCCAATATCTTCTGCTGATGCATTAAACACTTTTTGAAATATTGTTTCCTGATATTTTGAGTTTATAATGGGATTAGGTTTTTCTGTTGTTTCATCAGCATCAGATTTTTGGGCAAAAACCTCTGTTAAACTTGCAAATGCAAGTATCATTTTTTTATATTCTTGTTTTTCTTCGATAGGAAGTGCCGTCCACATTCTCAAAATCCTCCATAAAAAAGCATATTTCTTTTATATTAGAGTAAAATTAAAAAAACGTCAATAAACAAGTATTGAAAAATGTATAACATAAATCATATTGTATTTTGTTTTGATTTATGTTATACTTAATTCATAGATTGAAAACAGTATTACATAAATCATAAAATTGGAGGTAAGGACAATGAGCAGAGGTGGAGCACGGAAAGGCGCAGGAAGGAAAAAATCTGCGATAGAAAAGAAAATGTGTACGTTTCGCCTTACAGAAGACGAACGGGCTTTTATGAAGGATGCCTTGGCCAAATACCGCAAATGTGAAGCAATGCAACCAAAGCCAGCTCCAGCTCCTAATGTGTCTGAATCGCCACGGCATGAAGCCACTACCATCGTATATCAAGGATATAGCGGTGCTGGTCTGCTGGCACACCTTGAAGAACTATATAGTCAGGAATATGGTTGGCTACAGGAATACAAGAAATACCTAAAAAGTGACTACTATGATAAACACACCTTGGATGAAATCAATCTGCAACGTGAATTGATCCGTTTGCAGATTGTGGCCTTGTTGCCACATCTGAACCACTTCAATTTTGATTATGATGTGAAGCTGGCTTGCTCTCCCAAGGGAAAAGCCTACATAAGTGCATCCAAAATCCCCGACATAGATAAAGATATAGAGATAAAAGCATGGCAGGAGCCGGACGGGCTGGATTACCAAGAAGAAAATTTGAGGCTGGCCAAAATGTACCGGGAATTGAATACTGAACGGGAGAAGGTCAGGGAGCTGGAGCGGAAGCAAAATGATTGGTAACATCAGCCCCGCGTAAGCGGGGCGAATTTTGAAAACTTTATTGTATTTGATTTGTGTCTTACATATTTCAAAAGGCGATGCCGTAGGGCATCGCCTTTCCTTTATCCTGCTACAATCTCATTCATATAATCTATGGCTTTCTGTGCTGCATTCGCTCCATTTATGAGCCAGTCGGGATTTTCCTTGATGGCTGCGCTCCAGCCTTGCAGGTAGGCCGCTGTGTTGTCATCCTCGGAAGTAATGCCAAACTGACGGCAGAGGAGAGCCGCGCCGAACTCGGCCACAATTTCCTCTTTTGAGTAGCTGACCCGCGCGGTGTCCTCCTCGCTGGCCTTTCTGCCCATTTCCTTGGCCGTGCTATGCACCAATTCATGGAAGCAAGTAGCCACATAAGCCTCTGTGTTTTTGAACTCCTCGCGGGGTGGTACCTGAACAAGGTGCCGGCTGGGAATATAGTAGGCACTACCTTTCCCCGGCTTGGTGGTGCTTTCATGCTCCATCGTGACCCCTGTCTTTTCTGCAAAGGCTTTTATAAAGGCCTCGGCCTCCTCCAGCGGTTGATTATCGCGGGTAATAACCTGCCGTTTACGCTCCAGCCCCTCGGTCTGTGCCATGACCTCGAATACATTGTAGAATTTCAAGAAAGCATAGCAATCATCAGGATTGTCCCCTTCTTCTGCAGGGCGTTTCTCGGCCTTGTTCCAGCGGTTCCAGTAGATGATAGGCAGGGATTTTGCTCCCTTCTTGATTTTGCCCCCCAACTCTTGGCACTGGTTAAAAGTGACATATTCGCTCGTTTCTCCAGTTCCCAAGAAAGACAGGATTAACATATTGATGCCTCGATACTCTTTCATCGTCTTGGCATTGACTGGCATTAACACGTTATTGAGAAGCCCGCTGTCCCACGGCAAACGCTGGCTCGTTGCCATCTTTTCAGTGACCATCTTGATGAGTTCTGCTTTAATATCCTTCTTCATGTTGATTTCCTCCCTTAGGGGTGTTTTTCGTTACCCCCATGATGAATTTTTCTTTTTTTTGATGGCCGAAAGGTATCGCGCCCGGGAGGAATCCGCAAGGCTACATAGTACCGCGCAGCGGCTTGGCCTTGCGGAAGGAAGGAGGGGGTGATAGGCTTGTCCCGGCAAAAAAAAGAATAGATTAAATGCTTTTGGCTTTCCTGAAGGGAAAGCTTCCATGCGTTAGGGATTGAAGCCCGGAAGGGTGGAGACGGCTCTGCTGGCTCCATTCACGAAAGCCCGACCCGAAGGGGAACGCCCTCCCCCCCGAAAAAAATAAAAGGAATGCCCCGTTATAATAGCGAATTTATCATGGTGAGTATTTTTCTAGGAGGTCAGAGAATGACGAAAATAACAGCGATTGGTCAAAAATGGGGACACAGAACAACGGTGGAGGTTTCAAGGGAAAGAAAAGGGCAGGAAATCAAAATCCTATTCAATGGAAAAGAGGAACCTTGCTTGCTATCAGAACTTGAAACAGCCTTGGATATGGCTCCACTTATGGCCAACTGTTATCAACCTCCCAAGGACAGTATGCTGGCCTATTATAATGCCTTATCTGCTTGCTTCTTTGAAAAAATGGAAAATATTGAGGTAAAGGGACGAATTGAGCAAATTCCAACGTACAAAGAAGCAGCCGTATACTAAAAAAATCAGTTTATCTCAAAACGGCCTTTCAGAATGCCCTGTAAGGCTCGTATTTTGAGTAGTACATATAAATATATACCTCATGAATAAATATAGCTCCAACGCCATCTAAATGCGAATAAAGAGGTATGGCAAAAAAACGAATAAAAATCATCAATTTATGTCGAAAAGTAGCAGGAAAAATGGTAACATTATAGAATAATAGCAGTATTAAAATTTGAAATACAATATGGAGGTTTTTAGTATGGCAAGAAAAGCAAATTATGAGGAAAAAATCGCAACGATTGAAGCAAAAATCGAAAAGAAGAAAGAGGAAATCAAGTCTCTTAAAGATGAGTTAGCAGCACTCCAAAGCAAAAAGGCTCAAAATGACTACCAAGAGCTTTTGGATTACATGAAGAATAATAATCTGTCTGCTGGCGATGTCCTCAGCAAAATCAGATAAAAAAGAGGAGGAGCGTGTAAACGCTCCTCCTTCATTATTGCTGGATGCTTCCCCTATATCGCTCTAGGGCTTCTTCAGCAGTGAATTTATCAAAAGCCTGATTCAAGGTATCAAGCAGGTTCATGGCCTCCTCCTGCGGAGAGTGGGCCGCTCGCATAGAAATAATAAGATAAGCAAGCACAATATCCTTGAATCTGCCTGTATCGAATAGCATACAGCTATTTTTTTCAGCTGCATCCTGCGCGGTTAATGGCTTGACTTCAGATAAGGCCGTCAGGGCTTCTTCTAAAGTCTTTTTGATATTATCCGGGGAGCGGTCGGGGTACCTGCGGGAGAATGTCTCCAGCAGAGTAGAGAGTTCTTTTAATTGCAGCTCATTCATGTAGCAAATTCCTTTCCTTGTAGCATAACCACAGTACAACAGTTTACAGCTTTTAAGCCGCTTGCTCATCGCCCCAAGCCAATGCTTGCAAAGCCTTGAGCAATGTGCTTGAATTTATGCTACTTTGGGCTTTGGACACCAAAGTGGCGAAAAATACTTCCTTGTGGATCTGCTGGCTTAGCGCGTGCCGCAACTCTTGCGGGCTCTTGTCCCGGTAGGTGTTCAGCCGCTCGTCCTCATACGGCAGGATCTTCATGAGAGCGTGCCCGGAATTCGTTAGGTTCAGCAGATGCTCAATCGCAGTCTTTGTGCGAACTTTGTAGCTGCCGAGCTCCCAGAACATCTTCTGCTCGTAGTAGTTCGTCTCAATGCCCCAGCGGAGCTTGTAGAGCTTGAGCGGGTAAATCGCCATATGCTTGGAGCTGGTGTTGCGGAGCCCTTTGTTCTCCTGCCAAGCAATGCTCATGTGCAGCGCCATCGGATCTATGGTGCTGAAAAAGAGACGGTACGAGCCACTCTTGCTCAGCGTCACATAGGCATGGACGGTATGGTCGCCAAAGATGCGCGTTTTCACCAGACGGTGAGCAACAAAATAGTTGTCCATCCGGCAAAGGTAATTCGTGAGATCATTGGCAATCTCGTCCAGCATCAAGCGTTTACCGTACTTTGGTGGACGGCCGCGACGGCCTGCCGTCGAATCCGGCAACTCGAACATGGCCGTATCGTGGCGTGCATTGCAGGTCACATTGAGATTCGGATAGCTGAGAGCATGTGCGAGCAACTCGCGCTTGGCGTACCAGCTATCGAAGAGCAGGATGACCTGGCGTTTTTCAAGGATTGGCATGACTTCATCGAGAAGCTGGCAGGCAAGTGTCAGCTTCGAGGCTTCGCCGTTGCTCATGACGTAGCCAATCGGCACCGCGATATAACGGATCTGCTGCTTGCCTGCGGTCTCATGGAGGACCGGCACGCTCATCGTCAGGCTGACGAAGGCATGCCCATTGAAATAGGACTTGCCATCGTGTTTGGCGTGGTCGTACAGGATGCCTACACCGTCGAAGTGCTTGCCCCACTTGGCAATGGACGTGTCGTCCACGCTGAGCAGGATAGGCTCCTGCCGCAGTGCCTCTGGCACTATGGCAAGCGCCTGCAGCGCCAAGGCCTGGCGAATGGATGCATCCGTGACGAGGCCGTTGCCAAGGGCGCGGTAATAGCTGTTGAGCGATGCGTCCGTCTGCTTCGATAGGAACTGCCGGAACAGGCAGCGCACCGACGGCGCCGACTCCAGAGCCAGTTGAGCAATGAGTAACCACGCCAGCAGATGGCGCGTCCGTCTCGTCGCAGATGGGAACAAGGAAGAAAAAGTCGTCAGGAGTCTGTTAACTGTCGGCTGACTGGTGTATAATTGAGACATCACGTAGCACCTCTCGTGTTTGGTTTGTGGTGAAGTGACTGCATCTTTGATTGTATGAAGTGATGTATTAGTAATGGCAATAAGAGTGCTAATTGCTGATGATCACGCTCTATTGAGCCAATACGACCCGTTGAATTTGGCGGGTCGTTCAACAGATAGTAGGAGGTTATTATGAAGAAATTTTGTTTTTTGTTTTTGATAATCTGTGGCTTGATGGTTTTCTGCCTTCAGGATTGTCAAGCGCGGCAGAAATTAAATCTTGCTGATCTGGAAAATAAATATAACGCCGTGATTGGTGTTTACGCCGTTGACATGGAGAATGGAAAAAAAATTTGCTACAAACCTGATACGCGTTTTTCCTACTGCTCGACACACAAAGTTTTTACGGCTGCAGAATTGCTAAGACAAAAAAATACCTCCGATTTGAATGAAATTCGTAAGTTTTCGGCGGAAGATATTTTGTCCTACGCGCCAATCACCAAAGACCATGTTGCTGATGGCATGACGCTGGCGGAAATTTGTTCGGCATCGCTCAGGTGGAGTGACAACACGGCGGCAAATTTAATTTTGCAGGAGATCGGCGGCGTGGAAAATTTCAAGGTGGCACTTAAAAATATTGGCGACAAAACTACCAAACCTGCGCGAAATGAACCTGAACTTAATCTTTTCAATCCA
>NZ_VTOY01000018.1 GCF_008271295.1 Pseudoselenomonas ruminis
ATGGAGCTGCTGCTCCATTAGCGGGGGATTTTTATGTCGTAAATACAGGATCAGAAGCGGAAGTCGCGTTCGCCCTGTTCGATTTTTTGCAGGCGTTCGGCCAGCGTTTTGCGGGCGGCCGGATTGGTTACATCGGGGATGTTTTTCGCAATCAGTTTCTCGCCGGCAGCTTTCGTTTCCGGGGAGGCATAATCCTCGAGATATTCCTTCAGGGTCATCAGGGCATTGGGCAGGCAGCAGTTCTGAATCTGCTTTGCCTTGCAGAGGGCCATGAAGCGGTCGCCGGTGCGGCCTTCCCGATAGCAGGCCGTGCAGAAGGAGGGTACGTAGTCCATATCGATGAGCCATTTCATGACATCGTCGAGACTGCGGGTATCCGAGACATCGAACTGGGCCGTTTCGTCCGGGCGTTCTTCCTGGGTGTAGCCGCCGACAGACGTCCGGGAACCGCCGGAAATCTGAGAGATACCGAGGTGCAGAACGCGCTCACGGGATTTCTGGGATTCGCGGGTCGAGACAATCATGCCCGTGTAAGGAACGGCGATTCGGATGCAGGCGACAATCTTGGCGAAGGTATCGTCGTTGATGGCATTGCTGAACGTGTTGACGTCAATGTCATCAGCCGGGCAGATGCGCGGTACGGAAATCGTATGCGGGCCGACGCCGAATTTTGCCTCAAGGTGCTCTGCGTGCATCAAAAGGCCAGCGTATTCGTAGCGGTATTTGTCGAGGCCGAAGAGTACGCCAAGACCGACGTCGTCGATGCCGCCTTCCATTGCACGGTCCATAGCCTCCGTGTGGTAGGCGTAGTCGTGTTTTGGACCCGTCGGATGGAGTTTTTCATAGGAATCCTTGTGATAGGTTTCCTGGAACAGGATATAGGTGCCAATGCCGGCCTCGTGGAGTTTGCGGTAGTTTTCGACCGTCGTGGCGGCAATGTTGACGTTGACGCGGCGGATAGCGCCGTTCTTGTGCTTGACGGAGTAAATCGTATGGATGGATTCGAGGATATACTCAATCGGGTTGTTGACCGGGTCTTCGCCGGCTTCGATGGCCAGGCGTTTGTGGCCCATATCCTGCAGGGCGATGACCTCGTCGCGAATCTGTTCTTGCGTGAGTTTTACGCGCGGGATGGTCTTGTTTACGCCGTGATACGGGCAGTAGATACAGCCGTTGATGCAGTAGTTGGAAAGATAGAGCGGGGCAAACAGCACGATGCGGTTGCCATAGAATTGCTTTTTGATGTCTTCAGCGAGTTTAAAGATTTCCTCGTTCTTTTCGGGAATCTCGCAGGCCAGCAGTACCGATGCTTCGCGGTGGTTAAGCCCTTTGCATTCTTTGGCTTTCGCGATGATGGAATCGATGAGTTCAGCGTTGTTTTTGTTCTGGTCAGCGTATTCAAGGGAGGCGAGGATTTCCTCGTGATCGATGAATTCTGAGGCTTTGTTAGATTTTGGGTTATACACAGTGAAGTTCCTCCTTCGTGTTTAGATAGCGGATATTGTCGCCACGGCTGACGGCCAGCTCACGGCCGACGGATTCAATTCGTTTGGTAAGGCAGACAATGCATTCGGCTGCTTCTTCCCCCGTGCAGATTTTGTTGTCGTAGAGCTGATATTTCTCGCGGACGCTCTTGGGGGAAAGATTGGGCATGACTACGTTGGCACCGGCAAGAAGACCTTTCTCCCGTCCGCGGGGGTCGATGGTTCCCAGCGCCGTGGTGGCCGGCAGCAGCACTTCCGGCATCATCAGGCGGATGAGACTCAGCAGGAACAGCGTCTCGTCCAGCGTGCCGGCGGGCTCCTGGGCAAAAGGCGTCCCGGCGGCTGGGATAAACGGGCCGATGCCTACCATTTCCGGCTGGAGCTTGCCGAGGAACAGCAGGTCGCGGGCCAAATCCTCCGGCCGCTGCCCGGGGGAACCAACCATGAACCCTGCGCCGGTCTGGTAGCCGAGCTCCTTTAGGGTGCGAAGGCATTCATAGCGGTTTTCGGCGCTCATGGAAGGCGGGTGGAGGTGCCGGTAATGCGCCGGCGTGGCTGTTTCGTGGCGAAGAAGATACCGGTCGGCACCGGCCTTGCGGTACATTGCGTAGCTTTCCCGTGTTTTTTCGCCGATGGAAAGCGTGACGGCACAATCGGGATGATTGTGTTTTAGCTGCCGCACCAGCTGGCAGATTTTGTCATCGGTGTAGTACGGGTCTTCGCCGCCTTGCAGGACAAAGGTACGGAAGCCAAGTGCATAGCCGTTTTGGGCACAGGCGAGAATCTGTTCTTCGCTGAGCCGGTAGCGCTGCGCGCTGCGATTGCTGGCCCGGATGCCGCAATAATAGCAGTCGTTTTTGCAGATGTTGGTGAATTCGATGAGTCCGCGGATGAAAACTTTTTTGCCATAGTGTTTTTCGGCTGTTTCGGCCGCCAGACTGGCTGCGTATGCCTGCAGTTCCTCATCGCGCCGGGCAAGCAGTTCGGTGAATTCATCAAGGGAGAGGTTATGGGATTGATGCAATCGGTCAATCAAGTGTTTTAGGTTCATAGGATAGCCTCTGCTTTTGTTTATTGTCATAGTAATGAGCATGTCATAGCTTTTATTATACCATGTAAATAAGACGCCGTGCATCGTATAGATTAATAATAATTATACTGATGCACGGCGACTATATATTGCAGTAGACAAACGGGATGTTATTCTCTGCAAATACATTCCCGCTAAGTCAGTTGAGCCTCTGAAGTAGCGATTGGAATATATCGAACTATCATTATTATTATAAAAAGTATTAATGGCGATGTGCAAGCTCCCCAGGGGGATAAAATGACCGGAAATTTCGCATAAATATGAAAATATCCCCCCGGGGGGCTTACTAATACCGTTTATTTTCCGCTACTATAATATTGTTGTGTATTAAATTTATGAGGAGGATAGGCAAAATGAATTATGCCTTGAAACGGTTTGGGCAGTTAATACCAATTCTTTTTGGCATTACGTTCCTATCTTTTTTGCTGATATATATGGCCGGAAGTGATGCGGTGACGGAGTTGTATACGAACCGCGGCGTCGAGGTGGCTCAGGAAATCCTCGATGAGCGGCGGGCGGAACTCGGGCTGAATCTGCCGTTTTTTACCCAGTATGTGAACTGGCTTTGGGGGATGCTTCATGGGGATATGGGCATCAGCTATGTCACGGGAGAGCCGGTACTCGCAGCTTTTTTGCGCAAGCTTCCGGCGACGCTGTTGCTCACGGCGCTGTCCATCCTGCTGACGGTGGCCATTGCCATTCCTGCGGGGATACTCGCGGCGGTACGCCAGGACAGGGCCGCCGATTTTATCCTGCGGTTTTGCAGTTTTATCGGCAATGCCATGCCGAATTTTTTCGTCGGCATGCTGCTGATGCAGTTTTTGGGGATACAGCTGGAGTTATTGCCGGTTATTTCCAGCGGGGTCGGGCTGAAAAGTGCGATCATGCCGACACTGACGCTGGCGATTGCGATGTCAGCCAAATATATGCGGCAGGTGCGTTCGGCGGTGCTTGAGGAACTCAACAAGGAGTATGTGCAAGGGGCTATGGCACGAGGGATAAGCAACCGGGTCATCCTTTGGAAAAATGTCATGAAGGCTTCGATGCTGACGATTATGACGCTCTTGGCCTTGTCGATTGGCAGCCTGCTTGGCGGCACGGCTATTGTTGAGAGCATTTTTATGTGGGACGGTGTAGGAAAGCTGGCGGTTGATGCCATCAATATGCGCGATTATCCGTTGATTCAGGCCTATGTCATGTGGATGGCAGTTATTTATGTGGTCGTCAATCTGGCTGCGGACCTCTTGTATCATCAGTTTGACCCGCGTATCCGTTTGGGAGGGAAGCAGAATTGAATGAGGTAAGTGTACGGGCTCCCAAGATTTCCCGGGACAGGCTGAAGAAGAAATTGTATTTTTTTTCACTGGTAGCCGCGCTGTTGATTTTGGCGGCATTCTTCAGTGAATATTTGTGTCCGTATGACCCTTATGCACAGGATATGTCGCTGGCTAAGGCCGCGCCATCGGCTCAGCATCTTTTGGGGACGGACCGGTATGGGCGGGATATGCTTTCCCGGGTTATTGCTGGCAGTTTCACCAGTATTTTTTCCACGCTGGCGTTGGTGGGATTTATTACCGTTTTGGGTACGATTATCGGAGTTTTTTGTGCCTGGGCGGGCAAATGGATAGATACTGTGCTCATGCGGCTGGCGGATATGTTTTTGGCATTTCCCGGTCTGGTATTTGCCTTGGCGGTGGCCGCTGTCTTGGGCGGCGGTGTCCACAACGCTATTTTTGCCCTGGCGGCTATCAGCTGGCCGAAATATGCGCGGCTTGCGCGCAGCCAGACGCTGGCGCAGCAGGAACTGCCCTATATGCAGGCCGTCCGGATGGCGGGCAGCAGTCCGCTGAAAATAATCCGCAAGCATGTGCTTCCCAATATTGCCGGACCAATTCTGGTGACGGCCATGCTTGACATTGGTACGATGATGATTGAGCTGGCAGGGCTGTCGTTCCTGGGATTGGGGGCAAAGCCGCCGATTCCTGAGTGGGGCAGCATGATGAGCGATACGCGCAATCTGCTGGCAACGCAGCCTTGGGTGACACTGGCGCCGGGTTTTGCGATTTTTCTCTCGGTTATGATTTTTAATCTGCTAGGGGATACCGTGCGTGACTGGCTGGACCCTAAGAACCGGAGGTAATCATGAGCGAAATCATTCGATATGAACACGTGGATATCAGCTATTACGAGAAACGGGTAGTTCAGGATATCAGTTTTGCCGTGCAGCCGGGAGAAATCCTCGGCATTGCCGGAGAAAGCGGCAGTGGCAAGTCAACCCTTTTGCGGGCGGCTATGGGACTGCTGGGCCGCGGCGGTGTCGTGACGCGGGGTGATATCTGGTATGGGGATAAGGATTTGCCGGATTTACCGGTGAAGGAACTGCGGGCGCTCTGCGGCTCGGAAATGGCGATGATTTTCCAGTCGGCAGGCAATTCCTTTTGTGCCATCCGTACTGTGGGAGCCCAGCTCTGGGAAATGATGCAGGCGCATGGGAAAAAGGATAAAGTGGCGTTTGCAGAACAGGCGCGGGATATTCTGGCAAAGTTTGGCTTTGCAAGTCCTGGCAGGATTTTAGACAGCTATCCCTTTGAATTGTCGGGGGGCATGCAGCAGCGGGTTGGGGTGGCGGCGGCCATGCTGCTTCAGCCGAAACTGCTGCTGGCAGATGAGCCGACGTCAGCCCTCGACGTGACCGTGCAAAAACAGGTCATAGAGGAAATGCTGCTGGCGCGCAAGCTGTTTGGTACGAGTATTCTGCTCGTTACGCATAACATCGGTGTAATCCGGAAAATGGCTGATGAGGTACTAATCATGAAAGATGGTGCCTGTGTGGAATACGGAAATACCCATGAGGTCATGGAGCGGCCGCAGTCGGCCTATACCAAGAAATTACTGGCGGCGGTGCCGTGTCTGCGGAGGTGATTGAATGGAAAAAATACTGGAAGCAAGGCACCTGCGGAAGGTTTTTCAGGCTGGCAGCCGCGAACCGCTGCTGGCGGTAGATGATGTGAGCTTTGCTGTCGGAGCTGGCGAAAAAGTAGCTTTGATTGGGGAAAGCGGCAGTGGCAAGAGTACCGTGGCCAAGCTTATAACCCGGCTGCTGGCGGTGACTGATGGCCAGATTTTTCTTGATGGCGAGGAGATCACCAGGGCACGGGGAATGAAGCTCAAACAGGCATACCGGAAAATGCAGATGGTATTTCAATCCCCCGTTGACAGTTTTGACCCGCGCTGTACGCTGGGGGATGGCATTGCGGAAAGCCTGCGGAATCATGGTTATGCGAAGGCTGAGGCTGGAGCGGAAACGGCCCGGCTGATGGAACTTTGCGGGCTCAGGCCGGAACTTTCGGATTGCTATCCCTACGAGGTCAGCGGCGGCCAGTGCCAGCGGGCGGCCATTGCGCGGGCGCTGGCGATTCGGCCGAAGCTGCTGATTCTTGATGAGGCGACATCCGCGCTGGACGTGACGGTGCAGGCAGAGATTATGTCACTGTTAAACCGCTTGCAGCGTGAACTCTCGATGTCGTATCTTTTTATCTGTCATGATATTGCCCTCGTGCAGGATTTTTGTGACCGCGTGCTGGTCATGCATAATGGCAGGATAGTAGAGGAGGGGACTGCGGATGAGGTAATCCGTCATCCGCAGAAAAAATATACCCAAATGCTTATTGACAGTGTTTTGTAAGGCTTTCTTTTGGGAAGGCGGAAGGAAAGGCGTAAATTGTATGAAGTGGAAAAAACTTTTGGCGCTGGCCGTAAGTGCCGGCCTTTGTATCGGTGCGTTAACCGGCTGTGGCGGCAGTCAGACGGGGAAGTCTGATGCTGGCAAGGTGCTTACTATTGGCGACACGACGTTTAACAGTTCCAACGAGGAACCCGATATCAATCCGCATAATGCTTATGCTGGCTGGGCTTGCATCCGTTATGGTGTTGGCGAGACGCTGGTAAAATATTCCGATACCATGGAAATCCAGCCGTGGCTGGCAACCAAATGGGAAAATACCGATCCGCTGACCTGGAAGATTACGCTGCGCGATGATGTCACGTATTCGTCCGGCCGCAATATGGATGGCGAGTCGGTAAAGCAATGTTTGGAGCATTTGATTGCCAACAACAAACGGGCGAAACAGGATTTGAAGATTGCTTCGATTGAAGCCAATGGACAGGAAATCACGATTAAAACGACGGAGCCTAAACCGGCGCTGCTGAATTATCTCGGTGACCCGTATGGCTGCATCATTGATGTCAATGCTGGCTTTGAGAATGGCATGGTGGCCGGTACCGGCCCGTACATTGCGACGGATATGAAGACTGATGACCATTTGACGCTCAAGAAAAATGAGAACTATTGGGGCGGCACGCCGAAACTTGATAAGATTATCATCCGCACGATAACGGATGGCAATACGCTGGCCAATGCCCTGCAGTCCGGTGAGGTGCAGGCTGCTTATGGCATGGCGTATGAAAGCTATCCGTTGTTCAAGAATGACAAATACACCATCTCGCAGATACCCACATCGCGCTGCTTCTTTGGCAAGATGAATTTTGACCCGGATTCGGTCTGCGCTGACCCTGCTGTCCGCAAGGCGATTTCCATGGGAATCGATAAGGAGAACTTTGTCGATAAACTGCTGGAGGGCAATGGCTTCACGGCTAATGGCGTATTCCCGGCAGGTTCGGCCTTTGGCGGCGATAAGGTTAAAGCCGAGAAGTACGACCCGGAAGGTGCCAAGGCGGTTTTGGAGCAGGCTGGTTGGATTGACACCGATGGCGATGGCATTCGCGAGAAAAATGGCAAGAAGCTCGTCGTCAAATGGCTGACCTATCCGAGCCGTCAGGAACTGCCCCTGCTGGCCGAGTCGGCCCAGGCTACGCTCAAGGATATCGGCATTGCCGTTGATATCAACAATACGGCCGACAACAATCAGGTGGTAAAAAATCCGAAGAACTGGGATGTTTATGCAATGGCCAACGTCCAGGCGCCAACTGGCGACCCTGAATATTGGTTTACGGTATTTGCGACCGGTAATGCTACCAAGAATCAGGGCAAATATCAAAGCGCGAAACTCGATGCGCTCGAAGCAGAGCTCAGCCAGACGTTTGACCCGGCCAAGCGGGCCGAATTGGCCTTGCAAATGCAGCAGGTAGTTCTCGATGACCATGCCTTTGTATTCTGCTCCTTCCTCAAGATGAGCATGATTTCCAAGGCCGATGTCAAGAACTATACTTCGCATGCCTGCGACTACTATCAGATTACTGCCGACCTCGATGTCGAATAACGTAACCTTCCCATAGAAAAAAAGCCTAATGGCAACCAGAATAGGTGCTGTTAGGCTTTTTCGCCATAATAAACCCCCTGGGGGGGCTTATCCAGCGCCTGCTAATCCTTTACAATAAAGGAAGATAAGAATTACTGGAGGTAAGCGTATGGATTCGAAGAATGTTTGGCGTAACAGGGAACAGGAGGATTATACGGCGTTGCATCGGGAAATCGAGTCGTATTGGGATGTGCGTAGTAAGGCGTTCAGTAAGGTGAGGTTAAGGGAGTTAGCTGGTCCGAGTGGAAAGGCATGGAAGAGCTTATTGGAAGAAAAGCTGCCGCAGGGCAGAATACTTCGGGTTCTTGATATCGGAACAGGAGCAGGATTCTTCGCTATTTTGTTGGCAGGTATGGGGCATGAAGTGGTAGGCATTGATATGTCAGGGGATATGCTCCATGAGGCGAAGCAGAATGTTATCGCCAGCGGCGTTTCGGCAAAATTCCAGAAGATGGATGCCCAGGCGCTGACCTTTGCCGATGAATCGTTTGACGTGGTAATCAGCCGCAACCTGACTTGGACGCTGCCTGATGCAATGGCCGCTTATCGCGAGTGGCGGCGGGTGTTAAAGCCCGGCGGCCTGCTACTCAATTTTGATTCTGATTATGGTCTGGAGACGTTTTCCCGCAAGGAGGATCAGGCCAATGTTCATGCCAATATCGAGCAGAAATTAGTAGATACCTGCAATGCGATTAAGGATGCCGTACGCATCAGCACCCATCGCCGTCCGGCGTGGGATGCCGCGTATCTGCAGGAACTCGATATGACGGTGGATATTGAGCCGGATATCGCTGGCAGGGTTCACAACGACCCGTCGATGCATTATGATTCCGTGCCGTTATTTGCCATTTTTGCGAGAAAGTAAAAAATTCCGCTGACTCAAACGGATGAGTCAGCGGATTTTTTCTTGTCAGGCAGGACTTTGATTGTCAAATGTCTAATATAGATATACAAAATCATAATTGCATCATCATGACGATATTGTACTTTTAATCCATGTATACCGTATAAACGATACATAACGGTAAAAATTTCCTGACTGGTTTCTTTGCGGAGGACAAATGATTAATATTTGTGGCTGGATTTTACATGTATACATTGACTTTTGTAAACATGTAAACTATAATTAGTTCCATCGTTGATTGTTTTACGGGCAACGAATGAGAGACAAGGGAGGAATTCATATGAATTTCAGCAAGAAAAGCTTGAAACTCATGAGTGTTATCGCTGGTACGATGCTCATGGGCAGTGTATTTGCCGGTTGTGGTGATGAAGGCAGTGCCGATGAAATCAAAGTCGGTGCAAACTTCGAGAGCACGGGCAATGTTGCCAACTATGGCCAGGCAACGCTCGATGGCTTCAATCTGGCAATCAAGGAAATCAATGATGCCGGCGGCGTCAACGGCAAGAAAATCAAAGTCGTGGCCGCTGACAATAAATCCGAGGCGTCCGAGGCTGTCAATGCCGCTACGAAGCTGATTTCCGATGACAAGGTAAAGGTTATCGTCGGACCGGCAGTAACGGCAAATGTCATTGCTGAGTCGCAGGTGGCAACGGACAACAAGATTCCTATCATTGCTCCGGATGCGACGAGCCCGGATGTAACGGTGGAAAATGGACAGGTAAAACCGTTTGTATTCCGCAGCTGCTTTATCGACCCGCAGCAGGGTTCCGTTATGGCCAAATTTGCGGCTGAGAAACTCAAAGCCAAAACGGCAGTAATCTATGTGGACAACAGCTCCGATTATTCTAAGAGCCTTGGCAAAGTGTTCAAGGAGAAATTCGAGGCTGCTGGCGGCAAGGTTCTGATGGAAGAAGCCTTCCTCGCCAAAGATCAGGATTTCAAAGCTGCTTTGACGAAACTCAAAACGGCCAATGCCGATGTCGTATTCGTTCCGGCTTATTATGAAGAAGTCGGCAAAATCGTAAAACAGGCTCGTGAGCTTGGCTTTAAACAGCCGTTCCTCGGCACGGATGGCTGGGATGATTCGAAAGTAGCCGATATCGCCGGTGCTGATGCGCTGAACAACACCTTCTTCAGCACCCACTATTCGGATAAAGATGCCGAAGTAAAAGGCTTTGTCGATGCGTTCACGAAAGAGTATGGCCATGCACCAAACGTATTTGCAGCACTCGGCTATGATGCCGGTAAGATGCTGGCAGATGCAATCAAACGTGCAGGCAGCGATGACCCGGAGAAGATTCGCGAGGCACTGGAGCAGACCAAGGACCTCAAAGTAGGTACGGGCACCATCACGATGGATAAACACCACAACCCAATCAAGCAGGCAGTTATCCTGGAGAACAAAAATGGCGACCGCGTCATGGTTGCTAAAATCATGCCGGATGCTGAATGATTGAGCGAATAGGGCAGAACCAGGGGGCCGCAGTGATGCGGCCCTTTGTACTATCGTATAGTGTCCGTCAAGGATGGACGATGCGATAAGGAGGAGGAAAATTATGGAAGTTACGCACCAGGTCCTGCAGCAGCTCGTCAATGGCATTTCGCTGGGCAGCATTTATGCGCTGATTGCGTTAGGCTACACGATGATTTACGGTATTATCAAGCTCATCAACTTCGCCCATGGCGATATTTATATGGTGGGCGCTTATATCGGTTTTTTTGCGATTACGCAGGCACATTTATCAATAGTACCCGCACTGATTATCTCGTTTGTTGTTACGGGGATTCTCGGCATGGTGGTCGAGAAGCTCGCGTATAAGCCGCTTCGTCATGCACCGCGCATTTCGGTGCTCATCACGGCAATTGGTGTTTCGTTTTTCCTGGAGTACACGAGCATGTACTTCGTATCGCCGACGCCGCGTACGTTTCCGGCCATTTTCGGCGATGTGGCCATCGAGATTGGCGGCATTGTCATCAATGGCCAGCAGATGCTGATTCTCGGCATTACGACTATCCTGATGATTGTTTTGACCTATATTGTCCATCGGACCAAAACAGGCAAGGCTATGCGGGCGGCTTCGTTTGATACGGAGACGGCACAGCTCATGGGGATTGATTCGGACCGCATCATTTCCATCACGTTTGGCATCGGTTCGGCACTGGCGGCGGTAGCTGGTGTGCTGGTTGGTGTCTACTATAACTCCATCGACCCGCTGATGGGAATCATGCCAGGCCTCAAGGCTTTCGTGGCCGCTGTCCTCGGCGGTATCGGCATTTTGCCGGGCGCAGTAGTAGGCGGTTTGATTCTCGGCATTGTTGAAGCGTTTGTCTCGGGTTTTGTATCTTCGACGTTCCGCGATGCGGCGGCATTTGCCATCCTGATTCTCGTGCTGCTGTTCAAACCGACGGGACTGTTTGGCAAAAATACGAAAGAAAAGGTCTAAGGGGGGAGCTTCATGAAATATTTACGCAAAAATGATTTTATCATGATAGGCTTCGCCGTTGTCCTGTTTGCGGTGCTTCAGGGGCTTATCGCGGGCCGTATCCTGAGTTCGTTTTGGCAGCTGAATCTGCTGATTGTCGGCATCAATATCATTATGGCGGTCAGCCTCAACCTCATCAATGGTTATACGGGACAGTTCTCGCTGGGCCATGCAGGCTTTATGGCTGTCGGCGCTTATGTGGGCGTTGTGCTTACGACAAATTTCCACTTGCCGTTTTTGGCGGCTTTGGCAGCTGGTGCCGTTGCTGCTGGTATCCTCGGGTTCCTTATCGGTATTCCGACGCTGCGGCTGCGCGGGGATTATCTGGCTATCGCCACACTGGGGCTCGGTGAGATTATCCGCATCGTCATCATGAATATCGATTATGTAGGCGGTGCGGCAGGCTTCAAGGGCATTCCGCATCATACGACGTTTGCCTGGGTGTTTTTCATCATGTTGTTTGCGCTGTTCTTTATCAAGAATTTCGTAAATTCCAATCAGGGGCGCGCCTGCCTGGCTATCCGCGAGAATGAGATTGCCGCGGAATCGATGGGAGTCAATACGACGAAGTATAAGATTATGGCGTTTACGATTGGCGCTTCGTTTGCCGGCGTGGCTGGCGTTCTGTTTGCGCACAGCTTTTATCTCATCAGTCCGAATTCGTTTACGTTCATGCAGTCGTTTAACTATCTCATCATGGTAGTTATGGGTGGTCTTGGCTCGATTACGGGTTCGATTGCCGGTGCTTTTGTCGTTACCTTTATCTCGGCAGCTCTCGCCAGCTGGCCGGAGTTCCGCATGATTATTTATGCGCTGGCGCTTATCCTGATGATGTTCTATCGTCCGCAGGGCTTGTTTGGTTACATGGAAGTTACCAATATGCGTATCTTCCGTAAAATTTTCAAGAAAGGGGGCCGCGGCTGATGGCTAAGGAATTACTCAAGGCAACTGACGTGTCTGAGGTGTTTGGCGGCCTCAAGGCAGTTTCGGATTTTAATTTCCACATTGATAAAGGCGAATTGGTCGGCCTTATCGGCCCGAATGGTGCCGGCAAGACGACGGCCTTCAATCTGATTACTGGCGTTTATCAGCCGACGACTGGCGAGATTCATTTCGATGGCAAGAGCATTGTTGGCTTGAAGCCGTATCAGATTACCCAGCGCGGCATTGCGCGCACGTTCCAGAATATCCGGCTGTTTTCGGAGTTGACGGTTCTCGAAAATGTCAAGATTGCGTTCCATTTTCACGTCAAATACGGCCTGCTCGAATCGGTCTTCCGCATGGGACGGTATTTTTCGGAAGAGGAAAAGATTGAAGAAGAAGCCTTGAAGCTTTTGAAAATCTTCCATCTCGAAGATAAGGCCGATGAGCTGGCGAAGAATCTGCCGTATGGTGCCCAGCGGCGTTTGGAGATTGCGCGCGCTCTTGCCGCCAAGCCGAAGCTGTTGCTGCTCGATGAGCCGGCTGCCGGCATGAATCCGCAGGAGACGAAAGAGCTCATGGAGATGATTTCCTGGATTCGCAAGGAGTTTGGCCTGACGATTCTTCTGATTGAGCATGACATGAGTCTCGTCATGGGGATTTGTGAGCGCATTTATGTATTGGAGTATGGCATGATTATTGCACAGGGAACGCCGGATGTCATCAAGAACGACCCGGAAGTTATCCGGGCATATTTGGGAGGCGAAGCATAATGGGCAAAATGTTGGAATTAAAAGATTTGAATGTCTATTATGATGCCATCCATGCGATTAAGGGAATCAGCCTGGAAGTCAATCAGGGAGAAATTGTCACCCTTATCGGAGCCAACGGCGCTGGAAAATCGACGACACTGCGCACGATTTCGGGACTTTTGAAGCCGAAGTCCGGTACGATAACGTTTGAAGGAAAAGATATCGCGGGCAGCAAGGCCCATGAAATCGTTCGCAACGGCATCAGCCAGGTGCCGGAGGGGCGCCGCATCTTTGCGGAGATGTCGGTTATGGAGAATCTTGACCTGGGTGCCTTTACGCGCAAGGATAAAGACGGGATCAAGGCAGATGTCAAGCATGTCTTTGAATTGTTCCCGCGCCTCGAGGAACGCAAAAATCAGATAGCGGGCACGCTCTCGGGCGGCGAGCAGCAGATGCTCGCGATGGGGCGGGCATTGATGAGCCGTCCGCGGCTGTTGCTGCTCGATGAGCCGTCAATGGGCCTCGCGCCGCTGCTCATCAAAGAAATCTTCAATATCATCGTCGATATCAACAAAGCAGGAACGACGGTGCTGCTTGTCGAGCAGAATGCCAATATGGCTCTGTCGATAGCCAACCGCGCCTATGTCCTGGAAACGGGCCGCATAACGCTCGCTGGTGATGCCAAAGAACTGGCGGCCAGTGAAGAGGTGCGCAAGGCGTATTTGGGCGGCTGATTGTTGGGGACCAGAAGGGATTCGCCGGATTTTGGCGAATCCTTTTGTATATATCAAAATCCTGAGCCGTCAGGTCTCAGGTACAGAAACGGAGGGTATCAATATGTTTGTGGCAAATCGTATGACGAAGAATCCCGTGACTATTGCGCCGGATGCATCGCTTGATGATGCGTTTATGGCGATGAAAAAAGGACATTTCCGCCGGCTGCCGGTCGTGGAAGATGGCAAGCTCGTCGGTTTTTTCAGCGATAAGGACCTCATGCGGGTGGCACCGTCTCCGGCGACAACGCTTTCCCGTTATGAGGAAAAGTCCCTGCTCGATAAGCTTAAAGTAGCGGAAATCATGAACAAAGATGTCATTTCCGTTGGCGAGGATGCGACGATAGAGGAAGCAGCCCTTATCATGTACGATAAGAAAATCGGCGGGCTGCCGGTCATCTCAGCGGTCGGTGCGGTGGTTGGCGTCATCACGGAGACAGATATTTTCAAGACCTTTGTCGATGTCATGGCCCTTTCGGAGGGGAAGACGCGTCTTACGGTTTTGGTGGATAACAAGGTCGGCGTGGTCAATGAGATTTCTGGCATCTTCGCGGCAGCGGGCTTGTCGATTGACAGCCTCGTGACCTGCAAGCAGGAAGACGGCAGTTATGAGATTGTCATTCGCGGGATAATCCCCGATACCGAGAAGATTAAGACACTCATTGAGGAGAAAGGCTATAAAGTAGTTCATTCCGTTAAATTTGATTAAAATTTTTAATCCAAACGCGCAAAAATCTGCTTGATTTTTTGCGCGTTTTTCGTGATAATATAGATAGGAATACTTTACTCTGATATGTAAGTGCAAGTGGATAACATAAGGAGGAAGCGAACATGGATGTCAAAGGAATTGCTTCGCTCTCGCAGCAAACGGCTGCACTGAGTGCAAGCTACAAGAAAACAACAACCTCGACGACTACGGATGAAGCGAAGAACCTGACGACAACGACTTCGACAACCGAAGCGTTTACGCTGGATTTTTCGGCAACAGCGCAGAAGGCATCGGGGGCAATTAAGGGCATGACGACCGAGCAGGTCGATGTGCTTAAAGACGGTATCCAGAAGAGTTATCAGCTCATGATTAAGACAATGACCGAGCAGAATGCGAAACTGCAGGGATGGCTTGATCAGGGCATCGGCCAGCTGAACTTTGATGGTATTCTTTTCGGTACCGATAAGTTTGCGCTGCCGCCGGTCGGGACGACGCCGGAAGAGGCACAGGCAGCCATCAGTGATGGCGGTGATTATTCGGTTGATGCAGTTGCCTCGCGCATTTTCGACATGGCTTCGACGATTGCCGGTGGTGACCCGGAGAAACTCAAGGCAATGCAGGCTGCGGTTGAGGAGGGCTTCAAGCAGGCCGGCATAGTCTGGAAAGACGAGATTGGTCAGGATGATATGCCGCAGATTACGAAAGATACGCATGCGGAAATCAACAAGCGGTTTGAGGAGCTGTTTGCTAAGCTGGCAGCACTAAAAGATGAATAACCGGCATGGGCCAATGAGAGAATTAGATAAGATAAGCCTGCCCGGAAGCAGATTGTTTCCGGGCAGGCTTTTTTGTGTCTGTAGGCAGGAAATAAAAAAAATAACAAGAACTTATTAAAATACTAAATAGAGGGATGTTAACGACTAGGCAAAGAGAAAAGGGGGAAAACTATGGGATTGAAACAGAAATTTTTGATACTGGCCGGACTGGTGGGTGTGCTGCTGGCAATTGTGTCCGTAAGCGGTTATTACATGGCCAGCACCTCGCTGCGCGAAAGCGTTGACAGCGGACTCCGGTCGTCGGTTATTGCAAAGGTAAACCGGATTGACGGCTGGCTGGTATCCAAGGAATCCTTTGCGATTGCAACGGCCAATCACATGACAAGTCTCAATGGCGATACTGAACAGCTGAAAGCTAAGGCAACGCTGGGCACGACGGTATCGGATAAGGAGCTCTTGGACCAGGCGGCAGGCCTGGAGGATGGCTATTTCTATACCTATAATGGCGGTGATTTTACCGGCAAAAAGGACCCGCGGCAGCGTCCCTGGTATAAAGATGCCAAAGCTGCGGATAAGCCGATCTTTACGGAGGTTTATGTCGACAATGTCACGGGGAAATTGATTGTCTCAGCAGCGGCGCCGATTAAGGCTGATGGGAATTTCATCGGTGCAGTCTGCACGGATATATCGCTTGATACCTTAGAAGAGCAGATCGGTGATATGAAGTATCATGGCGAGGGAATCGGCTATTTGTTTGATAAAGATGGCAACATCCTTGCCAGTGCCGGCGACGAAAAGGCTATGGACAGCTTTAAGAACGTCGATGGCTTTGGCGCTCATTTTGATGAGATTATGAAAAATGACAAGGGATTCTTTGAGGTGACGAGCAAGGGAACGGACTATGTTTACGCCTATCAGAAACTCCCGAGTACCGGCTGGTATATTGGCCTGGCCGTACCAAGTGATTTCGTCTTTGCGGCACTCAACCATTTGAAAATGGTCTATGGCATTTTGACGATTGCCGGCTTGTTCCTGACGATTTTTGTCTGCCTGGCATTTGCCAATAAAATCACGACGCCGATTTCCGGGCTGGAGCATCACGCAACCCAGCTGGCTGACGGCAACCTTCAGCTGGAAGACCTGGCTGTTACTTCCTCCGATGAAATCGGGTCGCTGACCAATGCGTTCAACAAGATGAGCGGCAGTTTGCGCGCGCTCATCTCACGCATGGCTACGACGTCGGAACAGGTGGCGGCATCGGCGGAGGAACTTACGGCCAATGCGCAGCAGTCAGCCGATGCGTCAGTACATGTAGCTGAGACGGTGGGCGAAGTCTCGGCAGGTATGAATCAGCAGCTTGAGGATATCAATGGAGCCAAGGAAAACGTCGATGTGGTCTTCCGCGATATTACGGCTATGGCGGATAAGGCCCGCCTGGTATCGGATACCTCGAACCAGACGGCTGAGGCGGCACAAAAGGGCGCCGCGCTTATGGAACAGGCTGTTTCGCGCATGGGCAACATCGAGTCGAGTGTCATCGCCTCGGCCGATGTAGTGCGCAAGCTTGGCGAGAACAGCCAGCAGATTGGCCAGATTGTCGAGGCGATTTCCTCCATTTCGCAGCAGACGAATCTCTTGTCGCTCAATGCGGCTATTGAGGCAGCCCGTGCCGGTGAGCATGGGCGCGGCTTTGCCGTCGTAGCGGAAGAAGTCCGCAAGCTGGCGGCGGAGTCGCAGGAGTCGGCCGAAGAGATTAAGGCACGCATTGCCTCGATTCAAAAGGATACCGCCGAAGCCGTGGAATCCATGCAGGCTGGAACCGATGAAGTGAAAACCGGTACGGCGGCCATTCGTGAAGTCGGTGCTCATTTCTCCGATATTCTTGGGATGGTCAATGGCATCAACGACCAGATGGCAGAGATAAACAACTCGGTCAAGACGGTAACCGGTGGTGCGGAGCATATTGTTGAAGCGGTGGACAATATCGATACTATCAGCCGCAAGACGGCTAATAGTACCCAGGTGATTTCGGCAGCTACTGAAGAACAGTCGGCCTCGAATGAAGAGATAGCAGCCGCCTCCCAGGCACTGGCAAAGATGGCGACCGATATGCAAACAGAAATCAGCAAATTTACGCTGTGAGAAGCAGGTGCTTTGGCAGCTGTCTGCGAAGGAAAATCTCCGTTGGCCCATGAGGGCCAGCGGAGATTTTATTTTTCTATACAGGTCATTTTTTTTGTAGTATGATAAAAATAGATAATGTGGCTGGATAACAGGTTTGATTCCAGTCAGCTGTGCTTGGATGATAAGAGGAAATACCATCAAAGTCAACTGATGAAGGAGGTCAAGCGAGATGGGCGATGAAGCTTTCGGGGCGGATATACTTCAGGAAATCATGGGGCATATCAGTGAGGGGATTTGCCTTCTCAATGAGTCAGGGGAGATTCTTGATATCAATCGTGCTGGTCTTGCTATTATGGAAAACACCCGTGATGCATGTTTGAACCTACAGTTTGGGGATGCTTTTCATTGTGAGAACAGTTTGGAGCGTGGCTGTGGTCATGGGGGTGTTTGCCGCCACTGCCCGGTACGCAAGAATCTTGAAGCGGCAATCATGGAGGATTCGTTTAGCAGCGAGTTTACCGTTAGAATGTATAGCGCACGCCGCAGCCGGGGCGTTTGGCTGCGGCTTAGCGTTTCGCAGATAAAAAGCCCGGCGGGGAAACGGATTCTCATCGTGCTGACGGATGATACGGACCGTAAGGACGATGAACGCCGGCTCGGACAGGCGCAAGCCAGGGCCGATGAGGCGGAAGAGATGAAGCAGCAGTTCTTGTCGCACAAGAATCACGAAATCCGCACCGCGATAAACGGGATTACCGGTATGCTGGAACTGATGGGCAGAGAAACCTTGACGGAGAAGCAGCAGCGGTATTGGCAGAATGCGAAGAAGAGTGCAGATGAATTGGTCCGCTTGATCGGAGAATTGTTTGCGTTCCGGAAGCCAACGGCGGTACCGGAACGGCCGGAGGTCCTTAGGGATGAAGATGAGGCAGAAGTAGAAGCACTTATGAAGTATTGCCTGCATAAGCTGGAGCAGAGCGAATGGGGAGACAAACCCGAGGTGGAGGGGTAGCCATGAAGATACTGATTGCGGAAGATGACCGGCTCAGCCGGACTTTCCTCGAGGAATTCATGAAGGATTATGGGAGCTGTGATTCGGCTTCGGATGGCATGGAAACGCTGGATTTGATCCTCGAGGCGATAAAGCAGAAGGAGCCATATGATTTGCTCTGTTTGGATATCATGATGCCGAAGGTCGATGGCTTTAAGGTGCTAAAGGTTATCCGCGGGCTTGAACAGCAGTATAAAGTTCCGCCGGAACAGCGCATGAAAATCATCATGATGACGGCGATTGCCGATGTGGACTATGTCGATCAGGCGTTTACCTGTGGCTGTGATGCCTATGCGTCTAAGCCAATCAATATGGAGAAAGTACAGGAAGTCATGCAGCAGTTGGGGCTGGTTTCTGTATCGCAGGAGTGACAAAACGACCCTGCCGCAAAATCTTGCGGCAGGGTCGTTTTCTGTCAGAAATTGTGTTTTGCCATGAGGTTGGAAATGGCACCGAGCAGGTTGGCGTCGTTTCCGTGCTGGCAGGCGATGATGTGCGGGCGGATGCGGGCTACTTCGGCATCGCGGATGATGTGGTCGAGATGTTTCTCGATGTTTGGAATCAAATCCGCGCGGGAGCTGATTGCACCACCAAGCAGGAAGGCTTCCGGGTCAAAGATGTACTGGATATTGTAGATGGCGCGGGCCAGATATTCATACATATTTTCGATGTATTGCTGGGCATCTTTGTCGCCGGCTTCGGCCATGGCGTAGATTTTTTGTCCGTCCAGTTCGTCGGGGAAAATTTGACGTTGGGCGGACAGCTGGCGGACCAGCGCCCCGGAACAGCCGCTTTCACTCAGGATGTTTTTACGTTCGCTTACATAAATATAACCGAATTCACCGCCGTGAAGATGGGCGCCATGAATGATTTCCTTATTGTGGACGAGGGCACCGCCAACACCGGTGCCAAGGACGAAAAAGGCAACATCCTGATAGTCCTTGCCTGCGCCGGTCCAGACTTCGCCCAGGGCTGCGCAGTTGGCATCATTTTCCATCGCAGCTGGCAGGCCGAGCTTCTTTTCAAGCTCGGGCAGGATGGGAAAGTCATGGATATAGGGGAGCGCGCTGCTGCCACCGATAATGCCGGTCGTTCCATTTACCGCACCAGGCATGGAAAAGCCAATGCCGGTGAGGGTATACCGCTCGGCCAGCTTGTTCTTGGCAATCGCCAGCTGGGTATAGAAGTCATCCAGTGTTTCCGGAGTCCGGAAGGAACCGCGGTCGTAAAATTTGCCGCATTCATCAAGGACGGCAAATTTTACGCTGCTGCCGCCGACATCAAAACCGAGAAAATACATCATGGCCATCTCCTTTAATTATTGCTGAGTTCAGCCTATCATAGGAGATGTACTGGTTCAATAGCTTGGGGAAAGCTTGGACGAATGCTTCAGAAGAAACAAGAAAAAACAATTATTTTTTGAGACAAGCTTCCATGATGAACTGGTTAGCAAGGACATTCATATTGGCTGAGTTGATGGCAGCAGCCTCGTAAAAGTCCTTCCAGGCGTTGCTGTATTTCTTCTGCTGGATGTGGGCGACGCCAATCAGATTGCGGGCGTCGGCCGAACGGTCTTCGATTTGCAGGAGCTGTTCCATATCGGCGATGGCTCCCGTGTAATCTTTGGCTTCGAAACGCATCAGGCCGCGGTTGAACCATCCCTGATTGAGGTTTGGCGTAATCGTCAGCAGAGTATCGTAGTCCTTGCGGGCGAGTTTTTTATTGCCGAGTTTGCCGGCGGTGAGGGCATGGTTATAAAGGGCTTCGCCAGACTGCGGTTCAAAGACCATGGCTTGGGAGAAATCCTTGAGGGCAGCGGTATAATCGCCGCGGTTATACCAGACAATGCCGCGGTAAATGTAGGAGGAAGCCTCATCGGGGGCGCTCTTGACTTTGCGGTTGCCGGCATCGAGCGCGGCATCCGATGCGTCTGGTGCCTGTGCCTGACGCCAGAGGCTCAAGATTTCCTGACCGTAGTTTTTGCCCGGAACGGCCCAGGCACCGTTGAGGCCAGTCCATTTGAGGACTTTGCCGTGAAGGTCCGGGCGGTTGCGGACTACATGCCAGTAGCGGGGGTCGACAATGGCGATGGACGGTTTTTCTACGCGGGTGTAGGCCAGCAGGTGCTGGATATGCGCGCGGACGCCAAGCTGTGCCGTGGCAAAGCTGTGGCCGGGTTCGTGATTGCCCGTGGCGCCGAGACCACAGAAGTTATTCTGCTTAGGCGAAACGTCGCCGCCGTAGCCAAAGAAACCCGTTTCCTTGATGGCCTGGCATAAAGCAACGTCCGGGCGGATGCCTTCGCGGCCGGCTTCCTGATAGTAGTAGTTTACGATATCTTCAACACTGCAGGTAAGCTTCGGTTTGGCATTGTGCTTTTTGATGAAGCTTATCATCTGTTCCTGCGTGGCCTCGGCAGGCCCCATAATGGAAATCGTGTCGGGAGCTGCATCGACGGTCATCATCGGTGAATTAAAAGCCGGTGCGATTTTCCAATGCACCTGGGAAATCGCTTTTTTATTGACATCTCCGGGCATTTCTTTCGAAAAGTCCGGACGGTCCGGCAGCGTGCGGTTGGCAACCGGCGTGCTGGCCACCTGAGGAGACGCGGAAGCGGCTTCGGTGACAGATGGCTGGAAACTTACGGCCAGCAGGCTGCAGCTGAGCGACGCAGCCAAAAGAGAACGACGGAAACGCATAATAGTACCTCCAGAAAAATGGTAACAAAAAAACTCCATGACGAACGCCATGGAGTTAAAATTTCAATTGGAGCGGGTAATGGGAATCGAACCCACCTCTCTAGCTTGGGAAGCTGGCATTCTACCGATGAACTATACCCGCATCGACTTTTATAGTTTAGCATCTTTGGGAAGAAAATGCAAGAATTTTGCACACGGTGGTATGCGTAAAAATTCTTGCATTATGGTGTTTTGAAAAACAGTTCTACTACGGCTGATAACTTTTGCCGCTCTTCATCGGTAGGGGGACGTCCGAAAATTTGATAGTCTCCATTACGCAGGAAATTAGTTAAATCGGGCAAAGTGTTGGGATCTTTTGGGTGATGGTCCAGTAGAAAGTCTAAGGACACTTCAAAGTAATCGGCTAACTTTATCAGCATGTCAATATCTGGTTCATTGACGCCACACTCATATCGATTGTAGGTATTGGGCTTTATTTGCAGGGCTTCAGCGATTTCTTTTTGTTTTATGTCAGAATCTTCGCGTAGTGCCCGTAGTCGCTTTGTAAACATCGGTAAATCTCCTTTTGCCTTTAAGTCTAGCAAAGAAGGAGATTTCTACTTCAAAAAGTGATGAAACAGGAATTTATACATTGAAAAATCCTAAAATATAGATATACTAAGTTAAGGGAATGATAGAAAAATTTACCACTAAGTGCTATGGGAGGCGTTCTGTTTGGTTTTTTCATCCACAGTGTTTTTATTCCTGTTTCTGCCGTTGACTTTGTGTATATATTACAATCCTTGGATAAAGGGAAGACGATGTCGCAATGTTTTCCTGCTGTTGGTTAGTTTATTGTTCTACGCATGGGGAGAGCCAGTGTTTGTGTTCCTGATGCTTTTGTCCATTGGCGTTGGGTATCTGGTGGGACGGCATTTGCAAGGGACAAGGCGCAAGTGGTGGCTAGGAGCAGGTGTGACTTTTCATGTGGGTTTGCTCTTTGTCTTTAAGTATCTGACTTTTGTGTTGGGACAGTTGGGGCTATTGGTGGGGCGTTTGGAGGGCTTTGCTATTGCTCTGCCCATTGGTATTTCCTTTTTCACGTTTCAACTTTTGTCGTATCTTTTTGACGTTTACTATGGCAAGGCTGTGGCTCAGAGGAATATCCTGAACCTGGGGCTTTACGTGGCGCTGTTCCCGCAGCTCATTGCGGGGCCAATCGTGCGCTATGATGCCATTGCTGCAGAAATCATGGGACGTCGGGAAAACCTTACAGACTTTAGTGAAGGCATGATGCGTTTTATCTATGGCTTGGCGAAAAAAGTGTTGATTGCCAATTATATGGGGCAGCTGGCAGATACCGTTTTTGCCATGGAGGGAAGCCTTTCTGTGGGGACGGCATGGCTAGGTGCGATTGCCTATACTTTGCAGATATACTTTGACTTTTCCGGTTACTCGGATATGGCTATTGGATTAGGGCGAATGTTTGGTTTCCATTTTGCCGAGAACTTCAATTATCCATATATTGCCCGAAGTGCTACGGAATTTTGGCGGCGTTGGCATATTTCTCTGGGCTCATGGTTCCGCGATTATGTCTATATTCCCTTGGGAGGCAATCGTTGTCCCAAGTGGCACTGGGTGCTGAACCTTTTTGCTGTGTGGGCATTGACTGGTATTTGGCATGGAGCCAACTATACATTCTTGGTTTGGGGCTTGTTTTATTTTGTCCTTTTGCTGTTGGAAAAATTTACCCATTTGCCAGAAAAACTGGGGATTTTTGCGCATGTATATGCCTTGGTGGCGGTTATGGTGGGTTGGGTAATGTTCCGTTCGGCAAACCTTGGTGCAGGCTTGCATTACATCGGTATGTTGTTTGGTATAGGGAGTATTGGTCTTGCGGATGAATATTTCTGGCTTTATTTCAGTCAGACTGCCAGTGTACTGTTGACAGGCATTATCTTTTCCTTGCCGGTGGTGCCATGGTTGAAAAAACATGGTGGCAGGTTTGTGGAAAATATCGAGCCAGTGGCGACGTTGGGATTATTCTTGTTGACCTTAGTGGTTACGGTAAGTGCCAGCTATAATCCATTTATTTACTTCAATTTCTAAGGAGGAGCAGGGATGCGAAAGTTTAATATTCGGCAGGGGCTGATGCTTTGTGCATCTGGCTTGCTGGTGATGGTAATGTTGACTGTGTTTATGCGATTGGGGACAACTCATATCATGGTTAAGCGGGCGCATATGGATAATGTGGTTACGCAGACAATTCTCTATGATAATGCCGATTTGCAAATGGAGAAGAAAGAAGTTGATAGAAAAATTGATTGGGAGAAAGCATATCCGTTTTCTGATATTGATCGTGTGAAAAAGAAGGAATGGTTGACTACAAGGAAAATAGAGGATAAAGCCGAACAAGTCGAAAAGAAAATCGGCGATTGGACGAGCAAATACTTGCTTGGCTATTATAAACTGGCAGAGGCTGGGCGTGGATATACAGAAAAAATCGGCTGGGGGTTAATTAGCCCCCAGCAGGAAGTGATATCGTTAGGAAATGGCTATTGGTCATTCGTTTATCCGAAAGATAGCAGCGCTATCCGAGAAAAAGCAGATTCCTTAATTGAGTTAGCGCAAAATGTGGAGGCAAATGGAGGGCGGTTTATATATATTCAGGCACCTTTTAAGGTAGATCCCTATGGGGATTGTGGTATTAATGGCATGTTTGATTTTTCTAATCAGAATTGTGATGATTTGTTGGGACAGTTGCAGGCACGTAGTATAGCAACTATGGATTTGCGACAGGACTTGCATAGTTGGGCACAGGCGGAGCAATTAAGTTATCATGAATACTTCTTTCGTACGGATCATCACTGGAAGCCGGAGACTGCCTTGCGGGCGGCGAAAGTAGTGGGAGAAAGATTATGTGAGTATGGTATTCCGGTAGATGGTCAGCACTATGATTTACATGATTTTGATGTGGAGGTGTTGCCGGAGTTCTTTTTAGGGAGTGAGGGGAAAAGAGTTACCTTGTCTAGGGCATTGCCGGATAATTTTGCAATATTACATCCGAAATTCGCTACGAAAATCACATTAGACATTCCAGAAAAAAACATTCACGATACTGGAGATTTTGAACTTGCTTATGATAAGACGCGTGTGGAGCGGTGTGATTATTATCATCTGAATCCGTATGGCATGTATGGTTATGGTGATAGACAGGTCATGAATATTGAAAATTTGCTGCTTCCGGTAACCGATAAAAAGGTTTTGTTAATTAGAGACTCATTCTGTGATACGATGGCACCCTTTTTGGCTTTGGGAATCCGTAATTTAATGACTCTTGATGTGCGTCATTTCACTGGCAGTGTTAAAACTTATATTGCTACACATAAACCGGATGTGGTGATTGTGATGTATACAGGCTCGCTGTCAGGTGGAATTGAGTGGGGAACCCATAAAGATAAATTCGATTTTCGATAAACTACCATGAGAAAAAGCTCCATCAGTACAGCTAGTAGTTAAATGATGGAGCTTTTGACTTTATATAGGCGTATCGGTATAATGTACGCAGAGCAAGTAACCATGATTGGTACGGAGCAATGACGGCTGTTGGGACTCCGGTGTTTTTATATAGAGACACTATCCGGAAAGGAGGAAACTCCAGAACGGAAGGAGGTGCATGGTTCATGCACAAGCAAGGCTATCTGATTCAGCTGATAAAGACAGTCTTCCCCAACCCGACTTGGCGGCAAATAATGGCAACGATAATAATCGTTTGGTGTTTGCTGATACTGACCTTTGCGGGGCTAGGCATATTTAATGTGCATATAGCTAACAATGTGCTGTATCTGGCAGGTATCACGTTGGTTGGTCGTGGGTTGAAATATGTTTTTGGGCATGAAAAAACCGCCCCACCAGGCGGTCCTTCACAAAAATAAGCACATTTCTTCAAACGAGCTATCAGCTTCTGCAAAAGCTGTAGTTCTTATATAGCTACAACACTGGGCAGCCGTCATTGTGGCTTGCTCTTTTGTGTTGTCTAATTACTCTTCATACTTAGATTATAGCAATTTTGGAGATTTAGTCAAGATTATGGTCTAGCGTTGGTAGCGGATAAAAGATGCGAAATCATATTGCAGAGGGGGAGTCTTTTCCTATATAATGTAAGTGGGAGAGATTACGCCAAAATCGGCAGCTCCCGGATAAGGTTTTGGGAAAATGAAGAGAAAGGAGAATGCTTATGAGCATTACCGGCATTATGAATGGGCTTAACAGCTCACTCAACTCGCTGAATAAGGTTCATGGTGCGCAGAGCAGCAGCGTCCAAAAGATTGCTACGGGTTCTTCGCATCCTAGTGCGTCGTACGGTCCATCTGACTATGCGATTATTCAGCGCACGTACTCCAACATCGGGGCAGTATCTCAGTCCAATAGCAATTCGCAGACGGCAAATTCCATGTTGTCTACGGCTGCAGGGGCAGTCAATGAGACGGTCAGCAACCTGACTTCTCTTCGCTCCACACTGCTGGAAGCAGCTAATGGCACCAACGCGAACAGCGACCGCGCTGCACTGCAGAAATCGGTGGAGCAGACCATTGCTTCTATTGATGACAATGCCTCGGTAACGTACAACGGCAAGCGCTTGCTTGATGGCACGCAGTCGTTGACGGTAGCTGGTGAAAACGGCTACAACACGGTGAATCTTGGCGACATGACGTCCCATGGCCTTGGCCTTACGGACAGTGAGGGAAAGAGCACCATTGATTTGACCGATGCATCGTCTATCAGCGATGCCCTCGATAAAGTCGACAGTGCACTCAATGCCGCTACGGATCAGGCTACCAGCATTGGTGCTGCACAGCAGGGACTTACCTATCAGTCTTCGAATTATACGACGACGCAGGAAAATCTCGAAGCTACGGCAACGACGATGGATGGTACGGATATTGCAAAAGAATCGGTAAACCTTGCCAGCTCCAACACTCAGGAGCAGATGGCACTTTTCGCTATCAAGCAGGGTTTGCAGAGCCTTAGCCAGCAGACGGTTGGCGCTTTGGGCGGTATCAATAACCACAGCCGGAGTGCAGCGGCAAGTATGTTAATGTAATCCAGATAAAAGGAGAGGCCGTTAAGGCCTCTTTTTCTTTTAGTCAACCAATTCGCCAATATCCTGCATGATTTTGACATGGGGATAGGCTTCAAATTCTTTGGCTGTAGTGGTTCCGGTGGTTACGGCGGCGAAGTCGACGCCGGCGTTTTGGGCGGCACCGGCATCGACGTAGCTGTCACCGGTGTAGAGCACCTGGTTCTTGGAAATCTGGAAGTAGTCCAGGGCTTTAAATATCCCTTCGGGGGATGGCTTGTGCGCCGTGACATCATCGCTGCCGATGATGCGGTCGATGAGTTCCGGGACGCCGTCCGCATCAAATTTTTCCTGAATGCGGTGGCGGGTCTTGCTGGAGATAATGCCAATTTTGGCCCCTGCTTCACGCAGTGCCCGCAGGACAGCGATGGTGTGGGGGAAGAAGTGCGTGCCAGCGGTCATATACTGGTCGGCTTCGTGTTTGTAGATTTCCAGGAAGGCGCGGGCGGCGTCTTCATCCTGGGATTGGATGACTTCCTTGATGGCATCCATCATGGGAAGCCCAATCGTGCGGCGGATATCTTCATCGGCGCGCTGCGGCCAGCCGGTTTTGTCCAAGGTGATATGAAAGCATTTTAAAATGGCTGATTCGGAGTTGACGAGCGTATAGTCGAAATCGAATAAATACAGGCGGTAATTTTTCATCATGTGTCCTTTCTGTCAAAGGGAAATCTCTTTTATGATAGCATAGAATCCTATTGAAGAAAACGCGGGAATCACGTAGAATAAAAGGAGATAGAAGTAATCGACAGAAAGTACGGGGGATACAGATGAAATACGTGGTCGTAGACTTGGAAATGAATCCAGTGAGCCGGGAATTCCGCGACGTGCGCCGCAAAATGAATGAGGAAGTCATTGAGTTTGGTGCGGTGCGCCTCGATGAAAATTTTGAGCAGGAAGCGGAATTTCAGTGCTATGTAGCTCCGGCCTATGGCCCGATAAAAAAACACATCACCAATCTTACCGGCATTACCCAGGCGATGGTGGAGGGCAAGGAGGCCTATGAGGTCTGCTTCCAGAATTTCGTGGACTGGATTGGGGAAACGGAAACTAAAATCTATTCCTGGAGTATGTCCGATATCAAACAGCTCAAAAAAGAGTGCCGGTTCAAGATGCCGGATTTTGATGTGAAGTGGCTCGATGAGCGCTGGGTAGACTTGCAGCAGGAGTTTGACAACCGGCTGGGGCTCCACAACAGCCTGGCCCTTAAGCATGCTTTGGGGGCAATGGATCATCAGTTTGAGGGCACGCAGCATACGGCACTGGCGGATGCAATCAACACCAGCGCGATTCTGGTGCTCATGCAGGATGATGAGAAATTCCGGGCTACGATGCAGCCAGTATTGGATATTCTCCAGCCCAAAGAGGATTTGGCCAGTTCCATCGGGGATTTGTGTCCTGACCTCATGAAGTTGAAAGATAATCTTTAATACACTTGTGTTTTACTGAAAAACATTTTTTGTAACTGTTTATTTTTCTCTTGCTGATTAATGCGTATTATGTTATGATATTATCAATTTTAAAGGAATTGACGATACATCAAGCTCCGTCCTTTAGAGGATGGGGCTTTTTTGATACGTTGACCGTTCAGGAGGAGGATGGAATGAGCATAAAGATGGGGGTGCTTGGTCCGAAGGGAACCCATAGCGAGGCGGCCGCCAGTTATTTGAATGAGAGGCTCGATACGCCGTATGAGCTGGTGACGGTTCCGGACCTCTTTGAATGCCTTCAGGAAGTAGATGAGGGACGCCTGGATACGGCGCTGGTTCCCGTGGAAAATTCGCTGGAGGGAGCCATCAATATAACACTGGATACGCTGGCCCGCAGTGAGACGTTAGAGGTTGCCCGGGAACTTATCTGGCCGGTGCACAATCAGCTGATGGCCAAGTGCGGGGCGGAAACAATCCGGCGCGTGTATTCGCATCCTCAGCCGATTTCTCAGTGCCGGGCGTATTTGCAGCAGCATTACCCGCAGGCAGAGATTGTCAAGGTTTCCAGCACGGCCCGGGCGGCAGAGCTGGTGGCCGCCGAATCGGCGTCGTCAGGCTGGGCGGCTATCTGTACGGCCCGGGCTGGTGAGCTCAATGGCCTGCACACCGTTGCGGCCGAGATTCAAGACAACATGGCAAACTGCACCAGATTCTTTCAGGTCCGCCGCCGTGGCACGGGCAATCCGGTTTTGCCGAAGGAAAAGGTCTTGATTATTTGCCAGATTGATGGCCAGAAGGCCGGTGCGCTTTACGATGTGCTCAAGGAATTTGCGGAGAGGGGCATCAATATGACCCGTATTGAGTCGAGACCGGCGCGCACGGAACTCGGGGCGTATATTTTCTTTTTTGATTTGGAGTATACGCCGGACGAACAGGCTTTGCAGGAGTCGATTGAAGCTGTGGCGAAGAAGAGTATCTGGCTCAAGAATTTGGGGACGTTTCCAGTATATACAGTAGAATAAAGACGAGAAGGGGTATAGCTATGGTTATCATCATGAATGTCGATGCGACGGCAGCAGAAATAAAAGGGGTTATCGAGGCGGTCAATGGAGCTGGGCTTGAGGCCAAGGTCATGGAAGGCAGTCAGCAGAAAATCGTCGGGGTTATCGGCGATAAGACAAGACTGGCCAGTGTGCCGATTGATGCCCTGCCAGGGGTAGAAAAGACGGTGTCCATTTCCAAGAGTTATAAATTGGCCAGCCGTGAGTTTCATCCGCAGAGCAGTGTTATCGATGTTGCTGGTGTGAAGATTGGTGACGGAACTCCGGTAGTTATGGCAGGACCCTGCGCCGTAGAGTCGAAGGAGCAGCTCTTTGAGGCGGCGGAAATCGTCAAGGCAGCAGGCGCACAGTTTTTGCGCGGCGGTGCTTATAAGCCGCGTACTTCGCCGTATTCCTTCCAGGGCTTGGAGGAACAGGGACTCAAGTATCTGGCCGAGGCGCGTGAGCGCACCGGACTGCGCGTCGTTACCGAGGTTACGACGGTCGAAGCTATTGATGGCGTAGCAGAATACGCGGATATGCTTCAGGTCGGTGCGCGCAATATGCAGAATTTTGGCCTGCTCAAGGAAGTGGGCCGCTGTGGCAAACCGGTTTTGCTGAAGCGCGGTCTGGCCGCTACGATTGATGAATGGCTCAATGCGGCTGAGTATATCATGAATGAAGGCAATCCGAATGTCGTCTTATGTGAGCGCGGCATCCGCACCTATGAGACGTATACGCGCAACACGCTTGACCTCAGTGCTGTGGCGGCGGTCAAGCACCTTTCCCATCTGCCTATCATCGTCGACCCGAGCCATGGTACGGGCAAATGGCGCATGGTAAAACCGATGGCTTTTGCTGCTGTTGCCGCTGGTGCCGACGGGCTCATGATGGAGGTTCATCCGAATCCGGCCAAAGCCCTTTCCGATGGCCCGCAGTCGCTGACGCCGGAAAATTATCAGGAGGTCATGGCAGGCATCCAGAAATTGTCGCAGTTTATGAAACAGGAAAATATTGTGCCGATGGATATCTAAGGCAGACAGTCTGACAGATAACGAAAGAGCCGTTGACCCCGGAGGGAGTCAACGGCTCTTTTGGTAGTCTTTACTTATCGAGTTTTTCTACCGTCGGTTTGGCACCGTTTTCGATGCAGTCTTTGGTGATGATGACCTTGCGCGGCTCATCGGATTTCGGGATATCAAACATGATGTCGAGCATGACATCTTCGATGATGCCCTTGAGCGAACGGGCGCCGGTCTTGCGCTCGATCGCTTTCTTGGCTACGGCGCGCAGGGCGTCTTCTTCGAATTCGAGCTGGACATGGTCCATGGCCAGCAGTTTCTCATACTGCTTGACCGGAGCGTTCTTAGGCTCGGTCAGGATGCGCAGCAGGGCATCTTCGTCGAGGGTTTCGAGGGTGCAGATGACTGGGAGACGGCCGATGATTTCCGGAATGATACCATACTGCATGAGGTCTTCCGGGCGGACTTTGTGGATGAGTTCGTCAAACTTCGGTTTGTCGTCCTTGCCCTGTACGTCAGCACCAAAGCCGATGGAGCTGGTCTTGGAAAGGCGCTTGGCGATAACGTCATCGATGCCGACAAAAGCGCCGCCGACGATGAACAGGATGTTGCGGGTGTCGACCTTGATGGTCGGTGCTTCCGGGTGTTTGCGCTGGCCGCGGGAGGTGAATTCGACGACGCTGCCTTCGAGCATCTTGAGGAGTGCCTGCTGAACGCCTTCGTGTCCCGGGTCAGCGGTAATCGAGTTGTTGGCACCGGATTTGCGGGCAATCTTATCGAATTCATCGAGGTAGATGATGCCGTGCTCAGCCTTTTCGATGTCTTTGTCAGCGGCATAGTAAAGGTTGCGGACTGCGACTTCTACGTCGGCACCGACGAAACCGGCCTCAGTGAGACTCGACGCATCTGTCACCGCGAAGGGGATGTCGAGCAGTTTCGACAGGTGCGAGAGCAGGGCCGTTTTGCCGCAGCCCGATGGGCCGAGCATGATGACGTTGGACTTTTCGATTTCCGTGCCATCGTCATTGAGATAGCCGTATTTCATGCGCTTATAGTGGTTGTAGACGGCGACCGAAAGGATTTTCTTGGCGCGGTCCTGATTGATGATGTATTCATCAAGGTACTGTTTGATGATATGCGGCTTGTTCTGAGCCAGTATATCGTCAAGCTGGCCAGCAAAAGCCTTGGTTTCTTCCTGCTGAGCAGCCTCTTCGTGTTCGTCCAGGAAGTGGTTGATTTCGCGTACGCAGTTTTTGCAGATGGCAAAACCGGTGCTCGGGTCGTATATCGGCATATCGTATTGGTCACGGACTTTAATGGTGCGCTTACAGAAGCTGCACTGATGGGTAATTACTTTCTTTTCCATGGAAAACGTCCTTTCCGGCTCATTGATTTCTATTGGTAGTCTTATTATCTTATATAAAAGAGCTTTTTTCAAGGAGAAGCGTCAGCCACTTGCAATTTTCTGCTGATGTGAGACAATAGGGTTGAGATTTTATCCCCAGTATTGAGGAGGAAAAGAAATGTCAATCAAGCTTTTTGTGACCGATTTGGATGGTACGCTGCTGCCGAGCGGCCAGCAGGTATCGGATGAAAATATAAAAGCCGCGCAGTCGGCTGTGAGTGCCGGAGTGACGGTGACGATTGCCACGGGCCGCATGTACAAGGCTGCTTTGCCGGTGGCAAAGGCGTTGGGCGTCGATGTTCCCATCATTACCTATAATGGTGCTTTGATAAAGACCGTGGCCGGCGAAGTGCTCTATAGCAACTATCTGGCACCAGACCTTGTGTGCCGGGTGATTGATTACTGCCGGGAGAAGGACTGGTATCTGCAGATTTACAGTCAGGATGAGTTGTATTATGCAGAACGCAACAAGTATGCCAAAGCATACGAGGCAGACCAGCAGATAAAAGGCCATGCCGTTGGCTGGGACGGCTTAAAGGAGCACACCGCGGCAGTATGCAAGCTGCTTTCGATTACCGATGGCGCGGCCGAGACCGATGCGCGCATAGCCGAGCTCCGGTCGGTTTTTGGCGAGGTGCTTTCGCCGGTGCGTTCCAAGGCGCAGTATGCGGAAATCATCAATCCGGGTGTCAGCAAGGCCGCGGGAATCCGCAATCTGGCCGAGCGCCTGGGAATTTCCATTGCTGACACCATGGCAATCGGTGATGCGGAAAATGACTTGCCGATGCTAAAGGCCGCTGGTCATTCGGTGGCGATGGGAAATGCCGTGGAGGCTGTCAAGAAGGTCTGCGACTACGAGACCGGGACCTGTGCAGAAAATGGCTGGGCCGAAGCCGTACAACGCTTTGTTTTGGAACAGCAGTAAACGCGTGATTCAATCTTTGGGCTAGAAGGTGAAATGATGGATAAAGAATTAGAGGCTGTCAATGAACAGCTGAAAAAAGAAGATAAATTCCGGCTGGTTATTGTTACTGGTATGTCGGGCGGCGGTAAAACGCAGGCTTGCCGGTATATGGAAGACCTCGGCTATTTTGTAGTGGATAATCTGCCGGCCGTGTTTATTCCGAAATTCGTAGAACTTTGCAAACATGCCGGCGGTCATGTCGGCAAGGTGGTATTGGTGGTGGATACGCGGAGCCGCGAGTTTTTTGACACCTTTATCCATACGCTGGATGACATGGACCGGGATGATGTCCCTTATGAGATGCTGTTTATGGATGCCTCCGACCCGGTGATTATCCGCCGCTATAAGGAAACGCGCCGCCGTCATCCCATGGCGCCGTCTTCCCGCATTTCCGATGGCATTGCCAAGGAGCGCGAACGGCTGGCACCGGCAAGAGCCAAGGCGACTTATATCATCGATACCTCAGAGCTCAAGAAAGTTGAGCTGCGGGATAAGATTCACCGCCTGTTCGGAACGAATGAAGGCGAGCAGATGAGCATCAATGTGCTGTCGTTTGGGTTCAAGTTCGGCATGCCGCTCGATGCGGATTTGGTCCTGGATGTGCGGTTCCTGCCGAATCCCTTCTATATTGAATCCATGCGCCACAAGAGTGGCGCGGTTCCCGAGGTTGCCGAATACATTGCCAAATGGCCGGTAACGCAGGAGTTTTTGAAACACTTGGATGGGATGCTCGACTTTTTGGTGCCGCAGTATGTCAAAGAGGGAAAGAGTCAGCTGGTTATTGCCGTGGGCTGCACTGGCGGCATGCACCGCAGTGTCTTTACGGCCAAACACATCTATGACCGGCTGGCGGCAAAAGGGTATCCCGTGAAGATAGAGCATCGCGACCTCATGAAAAATGATGTCCGCGAGCATGTGCGTGAGGAGTGTTAAAGAGCTATGCATTTATTGAAATGGCTTTACCCCGGCATGAAATTCAAGCGATGGCTGTTGCTCTTTTCCGCTGGTGTTATGCTGGTCAGCCTGGGGTTGGCACTTATTTTTAACTATAAATATCTGGATTATATCGAAGAGGCGATTTTCCGGGCCGTATATCTGTGGAAGGGCAGTTATAACTACATGTTTTCCACGCTTATCGGCATTGCTGTAGTAGTATTGGGCGCCGTGCTGATGCTGGTGGCAACCCGTTTTGTCATCCGTTCGGTCATCACGGTACTGCTGCCGGACAACTCGGAGCGTTTGGTGGATATCATCTACGAAAAACGCCGCCTGGGTAAAGGGCCGTCGGTTACCGTTGTGGGTGGCGGCCATGGCCTGTCCGTATTGCTTCGGGGCATAAAATCCGCCACCAGCAATGTGACGGCGGTGGTTACCGTAGCCGATGATGGCGGTTCTTCGGGGCGTTTGCGTGAGGAACTCGGAATCATTCCGCCGGGGGATTTGCGCAACTGCCTGGTCGCTTTGGCGGATACCGAGCCTTTGATGGAAAAACTGTTCCAGTACCGCTTCCGCGGGGAAAGCGAATTGGCAGGACATAGTTTTGGCAACCTGTTTATTGCCGCGATGAATGAAGTCACGGGGGATGTGGAGCAGGCCTTGAAGGAGTCGTCCAAGGTATTGGCGGTCAAGGGGCAGGTATTGCCGGCATCCAAGGACCATGTGCGGCTCGATGCCATAATGGAAGACGGCACGGTCGTCGAGGGTGAGTCGAATATCCCAGAAGTCCATAAGCGGATTCATCGTGTCCGGCTGTTCCCGGAGCACGTCCAGCCGGTACAGTCGGCCCTTGATGCACTGACCTCAGCAGATGCCATTATCCTTGGCCCAGGCAGCCTCTACACGAGTATTATGCCGAATCTGCTGGTAGATGGCGTGGCCGAGGCACTGCGCAAAAGCAAGGCCGTGAAAATCTATATCTGCAATGTCATGACCCAGCCGGGCGAGACGGATGGCTATACGGCGTCGATGCATGCCAAGGCCATTATTGAACATGGCGGCCGGGGCGTTATCGATTATATGCTGGTCAACAGCACCCCGATTTCCTCCGATATGCAGGCATTTTATGCCAAGAAGGGCGCTTATCCGGTCGAAGTGGATGAGGAAGCCATCAATGCGCTGGGCGTAGGATTTGTCAAAGCGGATATCATCAACGAGACGGATGTAATCCGTCATGACCCGGACAAATTGTCCCGCAGTGTCATGCAGATGGTTTATCGCTTGCAGCCCAGTGCACTCAAAGGGTTCGATGTCAAAAATCATTGAACCAGGTAACGATAAGGATATAGGAGTGAGCTGCTATGCCGTCATTTGCGACGGAGGTAAAAAATGAGCTGGCCCGCTTGAACTATGAGCAGAGCTGCTGCCGCACGGCGGAACTAGCAGCCTTGCTGCGCATGGGAGCAACGATTACGTTTGGCTTGCGCCGCACGTTTGGGATGAACTTCACCACGAAGAACGCAGCCGTGGCGCGTAAGACGCTGCAGCTGCTGAAAAGTGAGGGCGGCGATATCCGGACGGAGATAACCGTGCGCCGTTCGCGCCAGCTGAATAAAAACAACAATTATACGGTGCGCGTCGTACCGTCACCCAACGTGGCCGAGTTGCTGGAAAAATTGGGCTTTCTGCAGGATGACAGTCTCAACATGACAACCGATATGGCGCTTTTGCGAAAAGCCTGCTGCCGGGTGGCGTATTTGCGCGGCGCTTTTCAGGGCGGCGGCAGCGTGAACCGGCCCGAGGCCAGTTATCATCTGGAACTTGTGACAGGCAGTTATGGGCTGGGAAACCTTTTGAACACCCTGCTGAAGCGGATGGGCTTTCCCGTTGGCTTTACCGATCGGAAAGAGGATTACGTCGTCTATTTAAAAGAAGGCGATGCCGTCATGGATTTTTTGGCGATGATTCAGGCCGATGAAGCGGTAGAAGCATTTGAAGTGGCCCGGAATGTCAAGGAAGTTCGCGAGCAGGTCAACCGGCTGGTAAATTGTGAGACGGCTAATCTGCAGAAAACTGTGGATGCCGCCGGGCGTCAGCTGGAGTATATAAAGCGGCTGCAGGAAGCGGCCGTCAAGCTGCCGGCCAAATTGCGGGCGACGGCAGAGCTGCGCTTGAAGCATCCGGATGCGAGTTTGACAGAGCTGGCAGATATGCTTGGTGTCAGCAAATCTGGAATGAATCACCGCATGCGAAAACTGCGCGAATTAGCCGAGGAGCTTTCGCAGGAGTAATATTTTTTAGGAAGAAGGATTTTTGTTGCGTTCAATCAAACGAATCATACTGGCAGCTGCAGTCTTGCTGCTGGTTTTCCTGGGCTGGCTGCTGCTGGGGCCGATGCCAGCTGGCGTGCCGATTCTGGAATATCACATGGTGTCGGAAGTAGACCCCGAAGAAGGCTGGACGTATAATGTACCGCCGGAAGATTTTCGCCAGCAGCTGGATTATCTCCAGCAGCAGGGGTATACGACGATTACGCCGCTGGAATTCATGAAAGCGAAAAAAGGAAAGCTGGATTTACCGGAGAAGCCGATTATCCTGTCTTTTGATGACGGTTATGAAAATAACTACACGACGATGCTGCCGATACTTGAAGCGCATAATATGAAAGCCGTTGTCTACATGGCGACCAACAGCATCGGCCGTCCCAATTATCTTACCTGGGATGAACTGCGGGAATTGCAGGACCATGGGGTAGAAATCGGCAGCCATACGGCGAATCATCAGCCGCTGACGCATTTGGACCACGAAAAACAATTGGAAGAGATGAAACTTTCCAAATTGCTGATGGAGTGGAATGGTATACGGACGGTATTTTCTTTCTCGTATCCGAATGGTGAATTTTCGCCCGAGATGCCCGAGATGCTCAAGGAGAACGAATACCTTACGGCTGTGACAGGCGATGCCGGCCTGAACACCTTTGAAACGAATCCGTATCTGTTGCAGCGGACCAATATTCCGCACCCGCGCTTTGGCTTGGCTGAATTCAAGCTGCGCCTGCTGAAGGCGGCGGTTATGACAAAGCTCGGGATACGTCAGCATTGATTGAGGGGGCGTGAAGAAAATTAAGCAGGCAAGAAAAATAATGCTAGGAGCGGCCGCCGTGGCCTTGTTATGCGCTGTTCCTATGACGGCAATGGCATCAGAGCGCGTGGTGGGTCACAAGGGAACGACAGTAGTACATACAGAGTCCGTAAAAGAAAACAGTGGGACGACAAAAAACGTGAACATCAAAGAGCGAATCAAGGCGATATTAAACAGCCAAAATAAACCGGCGAAGAAACCATGGGTAAAACCATCCAATGTTATGCATGAGCTGCCGATGGTGTCAAAAGATGAGGGCGGTACTCTGCTCTTTTCAGACAGTCCGGAGTATGTTGAGCAAAATGGCATTTTGTATCAGGACACCGTGAGTGGCGATGTCCGGGTACTCTATTATCATTTAAACAATACGAGTGAGCCGAAAAAGATAGCAGTCGTATTGGAGAATAAATACGAGGGCACAAATGTCATTCATATTACCCGTGGTGGCAGCGGGGCTCCAAGTGCCAACTATATGAAAGTGGGAAAAGCAGTACAAATGCAGTACTTTGGCCAGCCGATGGACCAGAAGATTGTTCTGGGAGAGGGTGTGGCAAAATTATTGCAAGAGGATATGAATACCATTCTTTTGCAGCCGGGGCAATTGGTGTCGGGCATGTATGACTTCTATGCCGACCATCCGGTAAAAGTGAGTGTATTGATGCTCGATGCTTATGGAGACCCGGTTACGGAATCGAGGAATTTGCCGATACTGCCAAAAGATGCGATGCGCTTGCGGGGGACGTATACCGGAATGAATCGGGTTATGACCTCGGCTAGAGAATATCATCCAGAGACGGATGGCATAATGTATTTTCCGCTGGCCGATGACAAGCGGGATAAATACCGGGAAGGAATCGATGCTACCGATGGAAGTGCCGTCAAAGATGAAGGGAACTATGGAATCGTCTACCGTATTCAGGTTCCGACGGCTGGCGATTGCAAAGTGCAGTATTATTTGTGCCCGTTGGGCGGGGTATATGCTGGCGCGGTGCGCATGAAGTATGGCGAAATCGGCCCGGATATGCTGCCAACGCCGCAGGGGCAGATTTATTTTGGTGATAATACACCAACGGAAACACAAGAGCAGGAAGAATTGCGCGAAAAGGGAATTGTGGTTTTAACCAAATCCGCTGAATTGGCTGATTTGGGAGTATACCGTGCCGATAAATCGGTATGGATTGAATATTCCCCGCCAGGGGCATCCAACCTGCCTGTAAGTATCATTATGGTGCCCGTTCAATAAATAACGTACGAAAAGGCCTGTTGATTTGCTAGAGAGTCAATAGGCCTGATTTTTTAGAAAAAAGTGTTGACAAATAAAAGAAGAGCGTGTATCATAGTACAAGTCGCTGAGAGATACAGCAAAGACAAAAACAGCTCAAAGCCTTGACTGGCAAGCGGTTGTGCGAGTTTTTGCGAAGATGCTTCA
>NZ_VTOY01000019.1 GCF_008271295.1 Pseudoselenomonas ruminis
TGCAAACTGTAATTTTCTTATACAAAAAGACCCGCTGTCTTTTCGACAACAGGTCTTTTCTATCGCAAACTGCTTTTATTTGACTTTTATCACGCCGGGCTGGATGATTTTCCAGGTTCCCTTGCGATTTTGAAATTTTGCCGGCAGGCGGACTTTGATTTCCTTACAGATGCCTGATTCATAATTTGAGGCAAAGGTCTCTTTCATACCGCCTTCCGTATGGAGCTTTTCATCGTAGTCATGGAGTGGATTCGGCACAACAACGAAGGCTCCCCCCGTTTCGGGGACCGCCCACGCCCAGTAGTTGCTTTCAGCCAACTGCTTGACCTCGCCAAACTTTGGCGATATCATGCCATTTTCCTGTGCGGCATGGTCAAGGCAAATCAAAAACGTAAGCTGGTGGGTGCCGGCAAAGGTTTCGCAGGCCTCCAAAGCCTTTGGCACATCCATGCTAGCCGCCAGATTGTTATAATCCTTCAAAAACTCCGCCCAGACTTCCTCAGCTCCTGTCGACTCCAACGGGTCGGGCTCCGGCGGCACAATCGCCACCGGCTGCGATTCCTCAACCGGCAGCTGCTTGCTCTTTAGTTCCTTGATTTCCTGCTGGAGTTTTGCGATATCCTGCTCCAAGACTTCAATCTTCAAGAACTGCCTGCGGCCACTGATAAGTATCGAACTGTTATAAGCACCTACCACTAAGCTCACAATTCCAATGACGCCCACCAATACCAACATCACCTGCGCCACTAACGGCGGGAATAACTCCATGACATTCGCATCCTTTCTGATTTTATTTTGTCTTGCCATTCAAACGATCCGCCAACTCGAGAATATTGCGGATACGCATGGCCTCGGTGGCCGTCAACATGCGGTCATCGTTCGAACCATTGACGCCGAGCATGCTGATTTTGGCCGCCAAAACGGCCGCGACTTCGCGCATGGCCTTGCCAGTCTCCGCGTCGACGGGCTGGTCACACCATTCCATGATACCCGTATCCGTCTGGGTCGTTGTCACCGCCCCCTGGGCCCGGATATGGAACAGCTGGTCATCGGTGGGCTGCAAGTCTACCCCCTGGAACCCCATCGGCCGGCCGCCGCGATGGCGCAGGATTACGTGCATGACGGCCACGCCGTCAGCCCCGCGAATCAGATAGGGCTGGAAGAAAATCCCGTCTTCCTCCGGGTCTTCATAGCGGTATGTTGTGGAGCCATCCGCTTCCTGTGTGACTTTCATATCGGCAATGAGCCCGCGGATAACCTGATCCGGTTCCTCACTGCGGCCCATGCGCATATCGAGAAGCTCCTGTTTGCGGCGGGCCTTTTCCCGAGCCGCCGCTTCCTTGGCTTCCCGCTCCTGTATCGCCGCCAGTTTGGCAGCTTCCTGCTTGTCTTTTTCGGCCTGCACGACGGCCCGGGTTTCATTGTAATGAATCGCTGCGACAGCGCCTGCACCACCGGCCACAGCTATGACCAGTAATCCCGCTACTGCATAGGATATCTTGCCCATGATGCCTCCCCCTTACCTTTACATCGAAATCTTCTTGCGAAGAAACTACTTTCCCATACTCTTCCTAATTCTCATATACGACAACCAGAAATTTTTTCCTGCTCATTCGGTAGATTTAGCTTACGCTTTAATCGTGCGGAAGCCGCTGGCCTTGTGGAGGCGGTTCATGATAGCCAGCCCCAGGCCATCGCTTGCCGTCCCTTCTCCCAAAAGGACATCCGCTGGTTTGTCATCAAAGCTTCGGAGGGCTTCATAGATATTGGCGGCAATGGCCGGCAAATCCTGCTGATGGCCGTAATCGGCCATTAAGTCCTCGGCCACCACACCTTTTAAGTCCTGCAGGACTTCATGGCTGGCCACTACCCCCACGGTATGCCCCTGGGCCTGCAACCGTTCGATTTCCCGCTGGAACGCCCTCGCCATGCGGGTGGGCATGCCTTCAATCAGCGTCATCGGCGCCTTGGGGGCATAATGGGTGTATTTCATACCGGGCGCCTTCGGTACCACTTTTTCTCCGACCAGCGCCGGGTCAAGGGTAACATTTTCCTCACCGAGAAGTTCGGCGAGCATTTCCCGTGTCACCGCACCGGGCCTCAGGATAACCGCTTTTCCTCCCGTGCAATCGACAATCGTCGATTCCACGCCAAACCGGCAGGCGCCACCATCGAGGATCAGCGGGATGCGTCCATCCATATCACGGGCAACCGATTCAGCGGTAGTCGGACTCGGACGCCCCGAGATATTCGCCGAAGGCGCCGCCACCGGTACGCCAGCCTCTTTTATCATCGCCCGGGCCACATCGTTTTCGGGCATGCGGATACCGACGGTGTCGAGGCCGCCCGTAATGCGGTCCGGCACAATGCTGCGCCGTTTCAGGATGAGCGTGATTGGCCCGGGGCAGAAGGCCGCCATAAGCTTTTCTGCCATCGGCGGGATGACGGCGGCAATCTGATCCACCATCGAACGATTCGCCACATGGAGAATCAGCGGATTGTCCGACGGGCGCCCCTTGGCATCATAAATCTTGGCACAGGCATCGCCATCAAGCCCGTTGGCCCCCAGCCCATAGACCGTTTCCGTCGGGAAGGCCACCAGTCCCCCCTGCCGAAGGATTTCCCCGGCTCTTTGCAGGTCCTCTTTCTGTTCTTTTATCCGTTCAATCTTTACGATCTCCGTCTGCAAATCACTCACTTCTTTCTCCACGCTACGACCACGCGGTCAATACCGGCATAGTCTTTGATGATTTCCGTCCGCTCAATCAGTGGATGTTCTTGGGCAAGATTGGCTACCGCTTCGGCCTGATGAATCCCCACCTCAAAGGCCATAAAGCCGCCTGCCAGCAGCATATCCGGGGCCTCGGCACAGAGGCGGCGGTAAAAATCTAAGCCATCCGCCCCGCCGCAAAGGGCTGTCATTGGCTCTTTGCAGCGCACCTCTGGTGCCAGCGTCTCAATATCTGCCTGCGGGATATACGGCGGATTGGAAAGAATCGCCGTGTAGGTCTTATCCTTGATCGGCTCCAGCAAATCTCCCGTATGGAAGGTGATGCGCTCCGTCAAGCCCAAGGCCGCCGCATTCTGTTCGGCCACCGCTCGCGCCCCTGGGCTGATATCAACGGTATCCGCCTCGGTGTTCTCCGTAAAGTGCAGGACCGACAGGCAAATCGCCCCACTGCCTGTGCCAATATCCGCAAAGCGATGAGCCTCCGGCGGCATCCCCTTCAGGGCGTCGACGGCGGTCTGAACCAGTATCTCTGTATCCGGTCTTGGCACCAGCGTATCCGAAGTGACCTGGAAGGTCAATCCCATGAATTCCTTTTCGCCCAAGATATAGGCCACCGGAACATGCGCCACGCGTTTTTTTATCATTTCGCGATAGGCAGCCAGCTCCTCCGCCTGCAAAGGTTCATCAAAATGAACATAGAGATAGATTCGCTGTTTCTTGAGCAGATGGGAAAGCAGTACCTCTGCGTCAAGGCGCGGGGATTCCACGCCTTTCTGCTCAAAGTACTGCTCGGTCCACTTGAGTATCCTGCCAATCGTCCATATTTCGTTATTTGCCATATCTTATTTCACCTGTTTCAGCCGTTCTGCCTGATCTGCCGTGATAAGTGCGTTTAAAATCTCCTCGAGTTCCCCATTCAGCACGGCATCGATTTTGTGCAGGGTCAAGCCGATGCGATGGTCCGTGACACGCCCCTGGGGGAAGTTATACGTGCGGATGCGCTCACTGCGGTCACCGGAACCGACCTGGCTCCGGCGGTCAGCAGCCACAGCATCCTCCTGCTCCTGGCGCGCCTTGTCGAGGATTCGCGCCCGCAAGACCTTCATGGCTTTTTCCTTGTTCTTGAGCTGGGATTTTTCATCCTGGCACTGCACGACGATACCCGTCGGCAGATGGGTGATGCGAATGGCCGTTTCCGTACGGTTTACGTACTGACCGCCGGCACCGGAGGCACAATACGTATCGATGCGAAGCTCATTCGGGTTGATGTCCACCTCGACATCCTCGACCTCTGGCAGTACGGCCACCGTTACCGCTGAGGTATGGATGCGCCCGCCGGACTCCGTAGCCGGCACGCGCTGGACGCGGTGCGTGCCGCTCTCGTATTTGAGACGGCTGTAAGCACCAAATCCCTTAACCATAAACGATACTTCTTTGAAGCCGCCGATTTCTGTCGCATTGGCATCGAGGAGTTCCGTGCGCCAGCCCTGTTTTTCGGCATAACGCGAATACATGCGGAACAAGTCGCCGGCAAACAGTGCTGCTTCCTCACCACCAACGCCGCCGCGAATCTCGACGATGACATTCTTATCGTCGTTGGGGTCTTTGGGAAGAAGCAAAATCGGCAGTTCCTGGTCGAGGGCTTCCTTCCTGACCGAAAGTGCTGCCAATTCCTCTTCGACAAGCTTGCGCATTTCATCGTCCAGCGCTTCTTCAAACATCGCCTTGTCTTCTTCGATGCCCTTTACCACCTGCTTGTACTCGCGGAACTTTTCCACGATGGGCGTAAGGGAGGCATGCTCCTTGTTGTAGCGCTGCCAACGGTCAATATCTGCAATAGTGGCAGGGTCGCTTATCAGCGACTCCAATTCCAAATATTTATCTTCAACGGCCTGGAGTTTTTCCAGCACGAAATTCACCTCTTCTTCAGGGTACTAATACTTCTTCGGTTTTCCGGTATTCCCCGGAACCGGCTGTGATTTCCTCAGCGGGCAGTACGGCCTTTAACGACTCGATTGCCACCTCTACCATCTCATCCTCCGGCGGACGCGTGGTGAGGTACTGGAGCCACAATCCCGGCTTGATTGCCGTCTGGATGATGGCATTTTGACTGCGTCCTGCCAGGCGGATAATCTCGTAGGAAATTCCCGCTACCACTGGCAGCAGCAGGATGCGGCTGGCAATGCGTTCCCACAGGGAAGGCCAGCCTAAAAAGGCAAAAACAAAAATCGAAACCAACATGACAATAAGCAGGAAGTTGGTGCCACAGCGCGGATGCAGCCGCGAGAACTTCTGCACATTCTCCACCGTCAGCGGCAAGCCGGCCTCATAGCAATGGATTGTCTTGTGCTCAGCGCCATGATATTGGAACACCCGGCGGATATCCTTCATGCGCGAAATTCCCCAGATATACAGCAGGAAAATCGCCAAGCGCAGAAATCCTTCCATGAGATTCAAAAAGAACGGATCCTCTGTGATGTCATGGAATAACTTCGCCGCCCCCGTGGGAATGGCGATAAAGAGAATGCTGGCCAATACCAGCGCGAACACAATAGTCCCTGCCAATTCTTTATCGGTCAGCTTCTCATCCTCTTCGCCAGCCATCTGGGCCGAATAGGAGAGGGATTTCATGCCGATTATCAACGACTCAACCAGCGACACCGAACCGCGCAGCATTGGCTTTTTGAGTATCGGGAAGCGCTCGGTGATGGAGTTCACCGGATTTGCCTCGACCTGTATCTCCCCCTGCGGGTCGCGGACAGCCGTAGCCGTCAGTTTCGGTCCGCGCATCATGACGCCTTCAATGACGGCCTGGCCGCCAACCATCAATCTATTCTGCAAAGGTAATTCCTCCTATCATTTTCGGAAGTACCGATTATTTCACTAATCTTATGAATTGCCTTAATCGGCTCACATAATAAAATAAGCAGAACAGATTGCTCTGCTCTGCTTATTTGTCGTTCGATTATTTCTTGGCGAGACGCTTGTTGAACTTCTCGATACGACCACCTGCCTGAACGTCACGCTGACGACCCGTGAAGAACGGATGGCATTTGGAGCAAACATCGATACGAAGATCTGCAACCGTAGAACCCGTTTTGAACGTGTTGCCGCAGCCGCAGGTTACCGTAGCCTCGTGGAATTCCGGATGGATACCCTGTTTCATTATTACACCTCGCTTTCACCCCAAGAAACTGGGAATTGATACAAGCTCACTATGCGCAAGCTTGGTTTAGACCTAGCTCCCCGTCGGGGTAAAGCCAGTCAATCTTTGACTTGGAAACAGACGTCATTACGTCCATTACTGGATTATTATATCACGGTGCCGTATACTGTGCAAGGGAATTTCAATGTTTTCCGCGCCCAGCTGCCTTCTGGCAATCGGGGCAAACGCCAAAGAAATAGTATTGATGATCCGTAATCGCATAACCAGTCTCGTCAGCAGCCTGCTTCTCCATCGCCTCCGAGGACAAATCCTCCATGATGTCATCCACACGCCCGCAGCACGTGCAGCGGATATGTGGATGATGCGACGTGTTGGCATCGTAGCGGAAGGCCTCTTCCCCCAAATTGAGTTCCTGAGCCAGACCCACTTCGCAAAGAATCGCCAACGCCTTGTAAACCGTTGCCAGACTCATCGTCGGATAATACGGCTGAAGCTCCTGATAAATCGTCTCCGCATTGGGATGAGCTGTCGTATGAGCGAGCACGTCATAAACCGCCAACCGCTGCGGGGTGACCTTAAAACCGCGTTCCCGCAAAAGAGCCGTCACTTCTTTGGGTTTCAACATTGTCTTCATGACAAAATCCTTTCTCCATGACATGATAACAAATAATGATTATCCATTTGTATTTATTTTATCCGATACCTGGCTCTTCTGTCAACAAAAAAACACCACCGCCGGTCCCCCGGCAGTGGTGCTTCAGCGGCTCACAAAAATCAAGCAACCGCTGGTTTCTTATCGGCCTTCGGTTCAACTACAACGCCAGCATTCCGCAGCAGCGCAGCTGCGCGGCGAATCTGTACCGTGCGCTCAAAAAAGACGCACTCTTTGTTCCAGTTGATGCTAGTACGGGTCTTTTTCATGATAGTCTCTCCTTTGCGATAAATATAAGATAAGTTCAAGATAACTTTATGGTATTGTAACACACTTCTTACGTTATGTCACCATAAAAATTAGTAATGGAAGTCCGCTTCAAACATACGATGCCATGGCAGCGTAACCTGCACTTGGTCCAAGCCCGGATAAGGCGGCAGATTCCGGTAAACGAACTGACGCATGAGGCTCGTGATGCGACGGCTTACGCCCTGCTCATGGTCACCGAGATTTTCGTAGACATCGTTTCGGCGGAACAAGGCCACACTGTCAGCTACAGCAGTACGCACGTTAGCCTGATAGCCCCAATCCTCCAGATAACGGCGGGTCAGCAGGCGGTCGCAGGCGTCGTTTTCCATACGGTTGGCCAAAAGCCCTGTTCCGATGACAAAGCCCGTGCTGTTGGTCGGCGTGTTCCACCCGGAATAAGCCCGGATCTTATACAGCAGGTCCTTGTCCCGCAGCTGATTCATCAGCGCATTGTCCGCGCCGTTGGCAAAAGCAATATCGGCAATGCCGACGGCATAGCCCTTATCGACATAATTCGTCACCAGATTGACAAATCCCTTGGTCGTATTGCGGGGAGCACCGTCGTTGCGCAGCGGCACGCCTGGGGCGACGTCATTGGCTTCGCCAGTGTGGCCGTTCTTGTTGGTGTTCACGAGCAGGACGAAGTCCGCTTTCTCCGGCTGGGTCACCATCATGCCGCCCGCCACCAGCACCGATGCGCGAATGGTATCCCCGATGCGGTTATCGGAATAACTCGGCACCGTGTTCGCACCAGCCCCTTTGTTGTATCTGACATAGATAAACGGAATCTGATGCTCCAAATCATTGACTGCCCGGCTTAAAAGCAGCATGCCAAATTCGTCAATACCGGAGAGCATCTGAAACTTCGTCTCGGGAATATCCTTGGCATAGGCCGCCAGCTGGCGGCTTTCGCGATGCGTCTGCGACAGCGGCGCATTGTCGTCCTTGCCGATGACCAGATAACTAAAAGTTCCCTGACGGGTCAAATCCAGTAGCTTCTTCGTCGTGGCCAGATTTTTCTGGCGGCGGGCTTTCCAATCCTGCCATACCGCCTGAGGGACAGCTTCCTTATGCTGCTGCATAGCGGCCGTTTCCTCACTGCTCAGCCCCTGCATCTCGGCTTTATCCTGCAGCGAGGTTGCCTGGAAAATATCGCCGCCATACTGCTGATAGTAGGCCGGTTCCTCATCCCCGGCATGCGCGCCATCTATCGGCGTGCGCATCAGTGAGCTGAACACGTAGAGCTTGAGCCCCGGATTTTCCTGACGGAGCCGCGCGAACTCCTGCACCCGCGTATCCAGCGTTGTTTCCGGAATCTCATGTTTGCGCGAATTAATGAGGCCGCCGTACAGCAAAGCATCGGCGGAAACCATCGCCGCCTTGGCCCCGCGGATATTCTCATGCGTCCACTGCCAGAGCTTATCGGGATCGCCCGGCTGGTTGGTCCCGCGATTTAAATAATCCTCTGGCGGCATTACCACCTCGTAGCCGAGACTGCGAACCACCTCCGCCGTTTCCTCGCCGGAAATAGGGCGGTTATCCTGCGGGATAAACACCAGTTTTCCCTTGGCCGCTTCAACGTTTTGCCCGGGCCACACGCAAAACAGCCCCCACACGAGCATCCCCAAAACCATTATTATCCGTTTCATTCGTCCACCTCTTCTGGCGAAACAATCTCACGCCGCTTTTTTAGTAATTCTACACCATCGTACGCTGCCCCGCAATCCTCAGCGTTCCAGCTGTTTCCGCGCATAGATATCCGTCGCGAAATCAATCATTTCCTTCCAGCTGCCAAAGCGGGTGGTCTTTTCAACATGTTTATCCATCTGCTCTTCGGGCAGGTCCTCAAAATCCTGCTGGGATTCGATACGGAATTTCCCACCCTGCAGGAATTTTTCAAAGGTGCGGTAATTCGTATACTTGCGCATAAATGACTTGTCAAATAAATCCGCAAAATCCACCGGCTGCGGCATGCTCCCCGGCAGCTGGTAATAGCCCGTCAGTTTTACCAATCCAATCACCTCATAGTTTTCGTGTTTATCCTTATCTTAACGCATCCCATGCCATCCCGCAATCAAAAGAAAACGGGCCGTTGCCGCAGGGTTCTGTGAAAAGCTAAATTGCGTTATAATTAAAGTATTATTGCAGCGAGGAGGGACCCTTATGCGTTTTCAGACAGGAAGCCTATTCGTCAGCCTATGGTTTATCGGAATTCTCAGTACCCCTTGTGAGGCCGCTTTGGCCCAAACGGCAGATGGCGAGCTCAGCCAATTGCGTTATGCGCAGGAGCTTATCGCCGCCAGCCAAGACCAGAAAACCTACCACCAAGCCGCCAGAATACTGCGCCGGCTCAGCGGCAGCCAGGATGCCAAAATCCGCCACGATGCCGCCGTGTGCCAGGCCGCCAATAATCTGCGCCACGGCCTGCTGGCCAATACCCGCCAAACGTATTTAGACCTGCTGGCTCAAAATCCCATGGATGCTGATGCGCTTGCCCTGCAGGCTGAGTACGAACGCCTGCCGCTCCATTGTCTCTCCTCCTACTACCACAGCCAAAGCGATGAAAAACGGAACAACAAGCAAGCTGCTGGCATTACCTACGACAGTTATTGGGGACATAATTTCTATTTAAGCCGCGACTACAGCCAGCACCATCTGACAGCTAATGGTCACTCGGCCTCTTACCTGGCCTCGGTTTCGGAATTAAAACGCCAATTTGCCTGGGGTTCTATCAGCGGTGCCATAAGCAGCTATTTTAAAGCCAATGCCAAAAGCGGCGGCCGCCTGGCCCTGACCTATGAGCCTGCCGACAGCTCCGAGTTACTGCTCGAAGCCGGACGGCGCCTGCACGAACATGCCGGTACCGTGCGCTCTGGCATCCGGGAAACCTATCAGGGCCTGACGTTCAAACACGATTTAACCGCTAAAACCACCTTCGTCCTCGGTGCCGAAAGCGCTGAGCTCACCGACCAGAATGCCTATCGCGAATATCGGGCAAAACTCATCCAACGCTTGCAGAAACGCCACAACTATCAGGACGCCCTGCAACTGACCGGCAGCCGCCGCCACTATGATCACGAGCAGATAAGCTACGATGCGCCCCGCCGGCGGCTCGAATATGCCGCCGGCTTCAGCCGCCAATGGAATAGCGCCAGAAAAAGCGCCCGCTTCACCTGGCAGACGTTGCTTGGCAGACAGCGCGACAACGAGGAACGGCCTTCCTTCACACCAGCCGTGCACCTTGAATACCGCCGCGATTTCCGGCACCATCAAAACCTCACGATTGACAGCACCTATAAACGCTATCTTCACCAGCCAGCAGACAGCCATCGCCGTCACGAGAGCTGTTCGCTCGGCATCCGCTATGCCTGGTGCTGGTGATAAAAAGAGGACCACCGGGCTCTGCCCTATGGTCCTCTTTTCCTATCGTTATAACTCACGCTTCACAGTTTGCGCCGCCATTTTATTCGACCAATACCGTCGGCTTGCTACTGCCCTTGAACATCAGGAAGTCATAATCCTGGAAGTTAATGCAGCGGAAGGTTACCTTGTATTTTTCAGCCTTCGGCAGCTCGGCCAGCGGAATGATGTCGCTCGCCGTAGTCGATCCGCCCGGCGCTACGAGCTGTTTTGCCTCGACGCTCTGGAAATCACGCCCCGTTACCGGGCTCTTCATCGGCTCGCCTGCCTGGTCAAGGGCGCGGACGGAAAGTTCAATGCTCGAAAAACCCTTGGCCATCTTATTCGTATAGAGCAGGCAAAGCTGCGGATGACCAGCCGCATCCATCGTAATCTGCGCATCCTTGAGCATCAGGATGAGTTCATTCGTCTCATTGTTGATGAGCTTGCGGTCCTTGTGCTTGAGCGAAAGCACCCCTGCCTGCGGCGTTTCGACCGCCGGTTTATCCTTGCCCTTTTCCGCAGGTTCCGTCTGCGCCGGCTGCGGCACGTCGTTGGCACTCGACGAGTTATGTACGGCCATAAAGCCAAGGCCGAGAACCGCTACTACGCCGAGCGTAATTGCCACAATCTTGGCCGTCGAAGAACGGCTCTGCGGCTGCTGATAATAGCCCCCCTGCATGCCCAGCTGCGCATTCGGCGGCATCGTCATCCCATTGGGCTGCTGCGATGCGCCCATCGTCTGAGTTGGCTGTACCGCCGGCTGAGCCGCTTGCTGTGCGGGTGTCTGAGCGGCAGGCTCCGGCGTTACCCGGGCACCACAATTCTTGCAGAACGTCGCGTTATCCGGCAATTGGGTATTACAATTCTTGCAAAACATAATAGTTCCTCCCTCAATCCATATCGTCCAATAGTTCCCTTCGTCCTCTAACGCGATTCCCATCCATAATTCTCAAAAAGCATTTCTGATTAAGCCACCGCCATCACGGCAATGGCTGCACGCCGCCAGCCGCTTTAGCCTGCTGTTGTATCGTCGAAATCTGCCGCAGCCCGGCATGGAGCATGACCAGCAGAAAAATCCACACGACAGCCATCAAACCGACCTGAGTGATAAGTGGCATGATATGCGATAGAAGCGGCATATCCCAAAGTCCATGAAGCACAATACTGACGGCCAGGAACTTCAAAAAGCGCATATCCATCAGATGGTCTGCACATAGCGGCTTTTCCCCTTTGACCATCGCCAGCGCCGCCCCCGTAAGTCCGGCCCAGGCCACATGACCGCCCAGCGCCAGGGCGCCGCGCAAGTAGAGCACCGTCAAACTGTTGCTCTTGGCGATATAGCCCGCCGTTTCGAATACGGCAAAGCCAGCACCAACGGCCGCGCCAATCAAAAGGCCGTTTAAGATGTACTTTTTCTCCTGCCCGCGCAGGAAATAGGCAATGACCATGACCTTGCCCACTTCCTCGGCCAATCCGACGAGGAAAGTGCTCATATTATTCAGCTTGTCAAAACCGATAAAGCCATAAACAAACATCGTCATAATCAGTGACATGACGCCGCCGATAAAGAAAACCTGCGTTGTCTCAAATATGCTGATGTTCCGCGGCGCATTGACTTCAAAAAAGAATATCAGCGCCGAAAACGGTACGGCCAGCGCCCCGATGAAGATAACACCGGGCGCCGCCAGCTTGTTGCCTAGCATCTGGTTCATAAACAACAGGCCCAGCATGGTCACCGCCAGCACCAAAAACACCCGCGAATAGAGCCACGGATGCGGCCAATCGGTCGAAATCTGTTCTTCCGGCGGCGTCGTTGCCGCCGTTCCGTAGATGAAGATTTGTTCCGCTTCCTGCTTTGTATGCTTGCGGAATACATTCTCCACCAAGTCTTTCATCTTTAACTCAACGTGTTCCGTTCCACCGGTCATACGGTTGACGTTATCGATGAGGGAATCAAGTGTCCCCTTCTGCGGCGGCAGGCGCCGCCCATAATAGGGCCGCTGAAACATCGGCCGCCCCTGGTAACCAGCTGGCGCCCCCTGCATCCCCATCGGTGGCGGAGCCAAAACCGGCTGGCCGCACTTCGTACAGAAGCGCTCATCCCCCGTTAGCTGTGCCCCACAATTCACACAGAACATGGCTTATCCCTCCCTAATTTCCATATTCTGATAGATACCATATCATGGAAAAATAACAAGTTCAATCCAAACCAAACCGATTTAACGGACCTCTAATTGAAGATTAACAGTCATCAAACAATTCATGCGTAATATGTACAAAGAGGACGTATGTACACTTCGTAATTTCTGGTATCTGGATTAAAGATACCTAAATGAGAAATGAGGGATTTTATGTTTTGTATGAAATGCGGAAAAGAACTACCCAGTGATTCCAAATTCTGTATAAACTGCGGCGCACCAGTTGAAGCATCAGAACCGGTCACGCCGCCCCAAGCTGCAGGCGCGCCGAGCCAGCCAGCCGTCAGCCAATCGGCACCGGACGAACCGTCGCCCGTGCAGCCGGCTGCCCCGGAACCACAGCCCGTTATGCAGCCAGCAGCAATGCAGCAGCCTGCCATAACGGCACCACAGCCACAGCCGGTCCAGTTTGCGGCCGCTGCCCCCAACCAGAATTTCTCCATGCCCTACGGTCCGGCAGCCAGCGGAATGGCACCTGCCTATATGGGTATGGGGCCTGACTTCACGCCCGAAGAAATCTCGCTGATTAACAAGGGCTGGACGTTCTGCAAGATAGCCGCCCTGCTGCCAATTGGCTACGGCTTCCTGCACGGCTTTTTTAACCTGCCCGACATCACCCGGGTTCTGTCGCTGGTTGCCGCCATCCTGCTCTGCATTGACAAAAGCTATCTGAGCCGCGTGGCCATCCCCATGTCCTCCTGGTACTATGTGGCGATTTTCTTCTGCCCGCCCCTCTACCTCTACAACCGCGAAAAATTGACCGGTCACGGCCACGCACTTTCCATCGTGTACGGAGCCCTTTATGCCATCGGCATCTTAGTCCTTCTGGCAGCCATTGCCAAAATCTCTTAATAATAAAAGTAATGAAAAACCTGCCGCCAGCTTGAAGCTGGCGGCAGGTTTTTCATTGAAGCTTCACGGCAGGCGAAGCTGCTTTCCCGCTACATAGCGGGCCGTAATATCTTCCGGAGTACCATGATAGATAAAATGCTGCCAACGCTCCTGAACGGAACGCTCCGCCAAGGCTTTGGGAGTCTTTACCACCAGGAAATCGGCGTCATAATCCGGTTCAAAGCTACCTACCTTGCCGAAGAAGGAGCCCCCGCCCTTGGTGGCCAGATAGAAGGCCTCTGGCAGCGTCAGGGCTTTTTCCTCGGGATAGTCCATCGCCCGCACCTTGGAAACCTGTATGGCCCGCACGATGACATGGGGCATAAAGAGGTCATGCCCAGCCCCCACATCACTGCCCAGAGCCACCTTGGCGCCTGCCTGCAGGAACTTACGGACTGGCATGATGCCGCTGGTAAGATTCAGATTGGATTCAGGGCAAAAAACAGGATATACGCCACGGCTTACCATCTCTTTGATTTGTGCCTCGCTCATATGAATGCAGTGCGCCATCAGCGTCGGCGTGTCTCCATAGAGGCCAAAATGTTCATATACCTTCGGGTACTCGCGGATTTTAGGAAAGAGCTCTGCTACCCATTGGATTTCTGCCTTATTCTCAGATAAATGCGTCTGCACCGGAAGGTTTTCCCGTTTTGCCAACGCTCCAAGGTCCTGCAAAAGCTCCGGCGTCACCGATGGCGCAAACCGGGGCGTGAGGATTGGCCGCACCAAATCCGTCCAGACCGGCGCCTTAACAAACCGCTCCGTTTCCGCCAACGAACCGGCACTTGTCTCGCATAGATAATCCGGTGCATTGCGGTCCATATTTACTTTGCCCACATAGGCCCCGAGACCGCGCTCCGTAAGTTTCCTGGCGAGTATTTCTGCGCCCTGGCGATGGATGGTTCCATATACTGCCGACCGCGTTGTGCCACACTTTGCGAGCTCTGCCGCAAAATCGCCATATACCCGTTCCGCATAGGCAGTATCCGAAAATTTACGTTCCTCAGGGAACGTATACTTCTCAAGCCATTCCAAAAGGGCCTCATCCATCCCCAAGCCAATCTGCCGGTATTGGGCCGCATGGACATGCAAATCGCAGAAACCTGGCAGGATAAGCTTTCCCCGGCAATCCTGTTTTTTCCACCCCTCGTAGTCTTTCGGCAGCTTATCATAAGCACCTTGGACCTTTCCTTCTTTTACCACCAGGTAGCCCTGCGGCAGGATTTTGGCCTCCCCGCAGGCCGGCGTATAAACGATATCGCCCTGTACGACATAATTCCGCGATGCCGCGAATGCCGCCGAAGCCAAGGCCAGCCAGCAGACCCAAAGAACAAACAAACCTCCCTTGATGTGCCACTTCATACCTTCCCCTCCCTCATAGTCTGACCGATAAATATTACCCTAATATTCAAGAAAGGCTGTGCATTATCCTGCACAGCCTTTCGCGGATTTTTATTCTGTTATCCCTTGGCCGAAACCTCGTTATAAACATCCTTGAGCAATGTTTCTTTGCGGAGGTCCAGACATTCGCAGTGGCGGTCATTGGCATCGACATTGCGAATCGTCTCGAGGATGATTTCGCCGATCATCGGCGCATCGTCGTAGAAGATGTCCGACATGTCCTTATGCGACCATTTCTCGCGGATTCCTTCGCCGTAGTTTACCGTGAAGTAAAGCCCCGCATAGCAGGCACCGATTTCGCGGGCCAGATATACCTCCGGCGCAATGCTCTGGCCGACGATATCCGCATGGCCGTTCATCATCGCAACCTCCGCCGGGCTCTCGAAATGACGGCCATCGGTAACGGCATAAGTGCCGCGGATGAACACGCGGCCGTCAAAGCGCTTCTTCGTCGACTCAATCAGCGCCTGCCGCATCTCCGGGCAGAGCGCGTCGCGCATAATCAAGAGGTAGCGGCCATCGAGCATGACGTCCTTGCGAACCGAAAGGTCGAGATAATCATCAGGAATGATGAAATCCCGCAGGTCCAGCAATTTGTTGACCGTGCCAACGCCGCCCTCGGAAATGATGCGCTTGACGCCGGCCTCGCGGAAGGTCCAGAACACCTGACGGCTCGCATCGGCGCGCGTGACGCCCGAGCGCCAGCCATGCATCTTGACGGTCAATACCCGCTTCTGCCCCACGCGGAACAGGCGGATAGCCGGACTCATGCCATAGGGCGTCTCAAAGTGCAGGTTGTCGGCCAAAATTTCGACATCTTCATCCGGCAGGTTGGCCGGAAAGTTGCTCGACAGCGTACCCGAGCCGCCCACGACGGCATAATCCGCTTTTGGAATCTTACTTTCACTCATAATTTATCTCCTCAAAACCGGCGGATGACATTGTATTCCGTATCGCGCTGGGCTGGCTGTTTGCCAGCGCCGCGAATGATGTCCGCCATCTTGTTGATACTCATCTCGTAATTCGTGCCAGCCGCGCGCACGACATTTTCCTCCAGCATGATGCTGCCGAGGTCATCGGCACCAAAGCCAAGGGTCAGCTGGCCGATGCGCTCGCCCTGCGTTACCCACGAGCCCTGGATATGCTTGATATTATCCATATAAAGGCGCGTCATCGAAAGCGTCTTCATATAGTCCCAGCCGCTGGTCTTCTCGCCGCCGAGTTCCGTATTGCCCGGCTGGAACGTCCAGGTGATGAATGCACGGAACCCGCCGGTCTTGTCCTGCAAGCGGCGGATTTTTTCCATGTGCTCAATGCGCTGGGCCATGGTCTCACCGAAGCCAATGACCATCGTCGCCGTGCTCTCCATGCCGATGGAATGCGCGCACTCCATGACATGCAGCCAGTCATCCGTCATGATTTTCTTCGGGCTGACGCGGCGGCGCACTTCATCCACCAGGATTTCCGCACCGCCGCCCGGCAGGCTGTCGAGGCCTGCCTCCTGCAAACGCTTCAGCGTGTCCAGGATTGAGAGGCCCGCCTGCTGGGCAAAATACTGGATTTCCGTCGCCGTGAACGAGTGAATCGTAATCGACGGAAAGTTCTGCTTGATAAGCCGCAGCATCTTTTCATAGTAGTCCAGGCCCAAATCAGGATAAAGACCGCCCTGTATCATGACCTGCGTGCCGCCACATTCTACCGTCTCACGGACTTTTGCCAAAATCTCATCATAGGTCAGCAGATAGGCATCTTTGTGTTCCTTGCGCCGGAAAAAGGCACAAAACTTGCACTCGTTCTTGCAGACGTTGGTATAGTTTATATTGCGGTCCACGATGAACGTAACCGTATCGTCAAACAGCTTGCGGCGAGCGGCATCGGCCTGCTGCCCGAGTTCAATCGGGTCGCCGTGCAGCAAAAGCTTCTCGCCCTGCTCTGGCGTCAATCTCATAGTTGTCCCTCCGCTATCTCATGATAGAAGGTATCGCGTTCTACCGGCTCGTAGCCCGTTTCCCTTATCATCTTTTCGAGTACCGGACGCGTGATGCCCGTATTCGTCTTGGCCCCAGCCGCGTGGATAATCTTTTCCTCGCCGATGGTTCCATCCAGATCATCCGCACCAAAGCCCAGCGCCAACTGGGCAATCGGCATGGTCAGCATAATCCAAAAGGCCTTGATATGGTCGATATTGTCAAGAATCAGGCGGGAAAGCGCCATCATCTTCATATCTTCCCACGAACCGACGCGCTTCAGGTTCTGTTCCTCCCCGAGCTTCGTATTTCCCGGATGGAACGGGAACAGCATAAACGCCTGAAAGCCCTTGGTCTCATCCTGTATGTCCCGCAGGGTGAAGAGGTGCTGCAATCGCTCGCGGATGGTCTCGACATGGCCGTACATGATGGAGGCATTCGTGCGGATACCAAGGCTGTGCGCTGTCTTCATCGTCTCTATCCATTCCGCCGTCGTGGCCTTTTTCGGACAGATAATCTGACGCACGCGGTCGGAAAGAATCTCGGCCCCACCACCCGGCAGGCTGTCGAGCCCGGCTTCCTGCAAAATTACCAGCACCTCGCGAATGGACTTGCCCGTCATCTTGGCGAAATTTACGATTTCTACCGGCGTGAAGGCCTTCACGTCAACAGCTGGCAGCGCGGCTTTGACCCGGCGCACTACCTCAACATAGTATTCAAACGGTTTATCCGGATGAAGTGCCGATACAATATGAATCTCGGACAGATTGCGGACCTTTTGGGCTTCGGCCAAAATCCGGTCGATATCCTCATGCTCCAGCGTAAAGCCGCGTTTATCCCCGGCCTCTACCTGAAACGCACAAAGCGGACAGTTCGCACTGCAAATATTCGTGAGGTTGATATGACGATTGACCGTATAATATACCTTTTTGCCGCTCTTTTTCTCCTTGGCCTTGCGCGCGCACTCCGCCAGGAACAGGATATCGTTGTCTTCATATAATGCCAGCGCATCCTCAAGCGTCAAACGCTCGCCAGACGCCGCTTTGGCACGGGCCGTTGCTATTTTATCGTTCATGCCTTTTCCTCTTCTCTTTCTCCCCGGACAGGAGAAAGCCTGTTACTCATATTTCTTGATGATGTTGAAGTTGCAGTCACAGGAGGCCGGGATTCTGCCTGCCTCTTTAACGATGCGGATAATCTGATTCTCCGAAAGGGCCGTCGGGCTCGTCGCCCCCGCATCATGCAGAATGGTTTCCTTATGGACCGTGCCATCGATATCGTTGGCACCAAAGCCCAGTGCCACCTGGGCCACCGGAACCGTCAGCATGACCCAGTACGCCTTGATGTTGGTGAAATTGTCGAGCATCAGGCGGGAAATCGCCATGGTGCGCAAATCATCCCACATGCTGGTCTGCTTGACGCGCTTGCCGAGCTCCGTGTTCTTCGGCAGGAACGGGAAACAGATAAACGTCTGGAAACCGCCCGTCTCATCCTGCAGCTCACGAAGGCGGAGCAGATGGTCTACGCGCTCTTCCAGCGTCTCAATATGGCCATAGAGCATGCTGGCATTCGACTTGATGCCGAGTTTGTGGGCCGTGCGGGCCACCTCAAGCCACTGGTCAGCCGTTGCCTTATCCGGGCAAAGCTCCCCGCGTACGCGGTCCGAGAGGATTTCGGCACCGCCGCCGGCGATAGCCTGAAGACCGCCTTCATCCCGCAGGCGGATCAATACCTCTTCGATGGACAGCCCCGAAATCTGCGCAAAATGCGTAATCTCGACACCGGTAAATCCCTTCATATAAAGATTCGGGAATGTTTCGTGGAGTGCTTTGACAATCCCGAGATAATGCTCGAAGGTCCAGGTCGGATGGAGGCCGCTTACGACATGAAGCCCCGCCAAATCCGGGTCTTTCATCGCATCGCGGACAAGGTTCAGCGCCTGCTCCTTGCTCATGGCGTAAGCACCTTTCTCACCCTCCTCGCGGCCAAAGGCACAGAACTTGCATTGGGCCGTGCAGACATTGGTGAGATTTACGTGACAATTGACGTTATAGTAGACAATATCGCCGCATTTCTTCTTGCGGACATAATCGGCCATAGCTCCGAGCCAGGCAATATCCGGGCAATGGAAAAGCCGGATACCATCTTCCCGGCTCAGCCGCTCACCCTTTAGGATTTTCTCTTCAATATCCTGGTAGTTTTCCGCTGCTAACACTACATTCCCTCCAAAATGTACAATTCATATCTTCTAATTATAGCATCTATCCGTAGCATTTGCAGTTATTTATCGCATTCCTGCGGCCCTTTAATCGGAAAATAATAGTTTACTTAATCAACTTTTAACAGCCAGCTTCTTGTTTTCTAAAACTTGCCCGCTATACTGTTAACTGTAGTCAGGAAGGACACAAACACAAGTCTCTAAGGATGGAGGCGCTCATAAGCAACGCTAGCCGGTAATCCATGAACCGGCCCCATAAAAAAAGGAGATGAGTGTCATGTTCAAGAAAAAAAGTCTAAAAGTCATGGCTGTGGCCCTGGCCAGTTTCGTAAGCCTTGGCATCTTTGGTGCTACGGCATCCGAAGCCAGCCCCTTCCACAGTGGTCATGACTATGAAATCACCCAGCTGGCGCACAAGCATCACAGCTATCACCCCAAGAAGTACTCCGAGGGTGACCGCAATACCGCTGCCATTGCAGGTGCAGTAGCCGGTTATTTCATCGCGAAGAACACCTGATTATAGTTTCCCCAACTTCCCTATTTTTCCCTATTTTTTTCCCTAAATTTCTCACTTTCCCAAAAAATAGAACAAAAATGTGCAAAAGACCGCTGTCCGCTTTCCCCGCTGACAGCGGTCTTTTCGTCATGCCATAAACGGCTCTCGTGGGACTTACGACCTAATTAGTTTACTTAATCAACTTTTAATCTTATTCCTATTGTTTTCTAAAAATGCCTCAGTATACTATTACTTGTAGTCAGGAGATACCTGATGCAACTACCTTATGGTAATTCTTCTTCCCCAGAAGGATTTACATACATTCGATTCCTAAATCTCTAATTCTCTCGAAAAAAGCGACATGCCCCCACAGCATGTCGCTTTTTTCTGTTTATAAATATTCCTCGAAGCGCTCCATATCGAGCACGCGGATATGCTTTCCGTCCACAGCGAGGATTCCCTCCCGGTCCATAGCCGAGAGTTCCCGCGACAGTGAGGGCCGCGTAGCCGCCAGATAGGCGGCCATGTATTCACGGCTGATGGCAAGCTTCACACTCCCGTCCTGCCCCAGGTTCTGGAACAGGAAGCGGACGATTTTCTCCCGCAGGCTGCCACTGGCCAGTACTTTAATCTTGCCCTGCATAAAATACGCCTTGCGGGCAAAGATGCGCATGAGATTCTGCTGGACCATCAGGGCACTTTTCGTCATCGTGCCCCCGGCACCAAAGCTCAGCAAATGGCTGGAAATCTCCAAAACCTTCGACGGGACTGCCGCCTCCACATACATATCATAAGGCTGGCCTAAAACATCGTAGACCTCGCCAAACATGTCGCCGGCCTCATTGATTTCCGACAGGAAAATCTGACGCCCCGAAAAGGTATCCTTCAAAATATGGACTTCCCCTGAGAGCAGGATGTAGATACAGCGCGGCATCTCCCCGTCGCGAAAGACGATATCGCCCTTGCTGTATTCTTTGATGCGCACCTGGGACGAGTCCAGCAACTCGCCGATCTCCGCCTCGTCCATACCGGCACAAAGCGTACAGCTTTGCATCACCGCCGTTAATTTTTCCTTATCACAGCCCATGCTTATTCCTCAACGAGAATCTTTTCAATCTCGACGACATACATCGTGTGGTAGTCGTTGTTGTTCCACTTCTCATCGCTGGCTTTATCGATAAAGCACTGCTGCTCCATCTCCTGCGCGTAAAGCTTGCGGCAGAACATCGTCACCCGCGCTTCCTCGAAATAGGTCATGCCGTTCTCATGCTTGACCGTCAGGCCGGCTTTGGCAATCTTATCCTCATCGCGGCCCGATACCGTGCCGAAGTAGCTCATCATCTTGCGGCGGTCTTCTTTGAATACGGACAGCGTCAGGCCATCGGCTTTATCGACAAACTGCTTCGTGTAACGGCTCGGACGGATAAATACGAATGCTACCGGTTTGCCCCAGAGAATGCCCATACCGCCCCAGGAGGCCGTCATGGCATTGGATTTGCCCTCGGCTTCGCCAGTGACCAGCATCCATTCTTTGCCGATAACCTGAAATACATTTTCGTTAAACTCTTCGGGTTTGATTTCTTTTACTGCCATTTGTTCTTCTTCCTTTCCTCGTCAAAGCTGTCATCCACATTTTTATACAAGAAATCCACAAAGCATTGTAGTTATCCACAGTTCTGCCGTGGATATCCTCAACATTTTGTGGATAAGTTATTCTTATTCGGTATTATTTATCCGATTTCAGGGCATCGTCAAGGGTATGCCATGCGAGTACCGCACATTTAACGCGGGCCGGCATATGCGCTACGTTTTTGAGCGCCAGCGCCTCATCGAGTTCCTCGAGCTCTTCCTCGTCGGTTATTTCCCCCTTAATCATGCTGATGAATTTCTGCGCCAGACCGCGGGCTTCTTCCACGGATTTGCCGCGAATCAGTTCAGCCATGATATCCGTGCTGGCCTGGGAAATCGCGCAGCCGACGCCCGTGAAGGCAGCCTCTTTGACCATGCCGTCTTCGACGTTGAGCTCCAGCGTGATTTCATCGCCGCAGCTCGGGTTGTGTCCCTTCATCGTGCAGGTCGCACAAGCCAGGTGGTGTTTGTGGTCCGGATTGCGGCTGTGCTCACCCAGGACCTCCGTATATACATCATCAAGCGCCATAGCCAAGAACACCTCTTACTTTCTTCAATGCGGCAATCCAACGGTCGATATCTTCGCGCGTATTGTACAGATAGAAGCTGGCGCGGCAGCTTGCATTCTGCTGGAGATAGCGGTGGAGCGGCTGAGCACAATGGTGCCCGGCGCGAACAGCTACCCCGTCGTTGTCGAGAATCGTCGCCACATCGTGGGGATGAACATCCTTGATGTTGAAGGCAATGATACCCGTCTTGTTGTCCTGTTTGCTGTCACAGCCATAGAGCTCGATATACGGAAGCTCCCGAAGCTGCGGCAGGGCATAATCCACGAGGTCCTTTTCGATGGCCTCAATGCGGTCGAAGGTGATGCCCTCCAGGTAGTCAATAGCTGCCGTAAGGCCGGCGGCACCACCGACGTTCTGCGTGCCAGCCTCGAACTTGGACGGCAGTTCCGCCCAGGTCGATTCCTGCTCCTGAACGTATTCTATCATATCGCCACCGCGCAGGAACGGCTCCATCGCATCGAGAATCTCGTATTTGCCATAGAGAACGCCAATGCCCATCGGCGAGAGCATCTTATGCCCCGAGAACGCGAAGAAATCGCAGTCGAGGTCCTGAACATCTACGGCCATGTGCGCAACGCTCTGGGAACCGTCTACCACGCAGACAGCGCCAACGCTGTGCGCCTTTTTGACAATGGATTTCACATCATTTTTGAGTCCCAGCACATTGGAGACCTGCGTCACGGCGACAATCTTCGTGCGCTCAGTAATCTTAGTCTCGATGTCTTCCTGCGAAAGGTTGCCATCTTCCTCCAGATAGATGTATTTGAGCGTTGCGCCCTTGGCCTTGGCCACGAACTGCCAGGGAACCAAATTGCTGTGATGCTCCGAAATGCTGATGACAATTTCATCACCAGCCCCGACATTCTGAAGGCCATAGCTGTATGCCACCAGGTTCAATGCCTCGGTGGCATTTTTCGTGAAGATAATTTCTGCCGGACGTTTGGCCTTGATAAACTGAGCCGTGCGCTTGCGGGCCGACTCGTAAATATCCGTAGCCTTAACCGACAGGGCATAGGCGCCGCGATGCGGATTGGCATTGCAGCCGCCATAATAGCCGCAAATCGACTGAATCACCTGATGCGGCTTCTGGGTCGTTGCACCATTATCGAGATAAGCAATATGCTTGCCGTCAATTTCTCCGTTCAGCAGGGGGAAATCTTTGAGAAATTCCTGTACATCAGCCATTTACAAGCCTCCCCATCAATACTTTGTCAATCTCCTCTTTGAGCGCCTCGTCGTTAATGCGGTCGATAACCGGATTGAAAGATGCCTCGACAATCAAGCGCTGTGCATCTGCCATATCAAGGCCGCGGCTCATGAGGTAGAACAGTTTGCCTTCGTCAATCTTGCCAACACTTACGGCATGGTGGCCATCTACGTCATCCTCATGGGAGAGCATGACCGGGACACTGCGGTTGCGGACCTGCGGCGAAAGCAGAACCACTTCCTCATTCTCGCGGCCCACCGAGCCCTTGGAACCTTCGAGGAAATCCAGCGTTCCGCGGAAGATTTTCTCACTCTTTCCGAGCAGGGCACCACGAACCTGCATGTTGGCATCCGTGCGGCGGCCTTTCTGGCGGATGACGTAGTTGAGGTCAATCTTGCTCTCGCCATCGCCAAAGTAAAGGCCCCAGATATCACTGACGCTGTCGTCGCCAGCCATATCCACCGTGAGCTCGGCCGCCGTATGACGGGCCCCGGCCTCGACCGTGGTATAGCTGAATTTCGCCCCCTTGCCCACGTATACTTTTACGCGGCTGGTGACAGCCGTATCTGCCGGAACCAGCTGCGCATTGACCAGATGCAGTTCACCGCCATCGGCGATATGCACCTGTACTTCCAGCTGGCTGCCCTCGCGGTTAACCAGGACAACTTCATCCTTCTGCCCGGCTTCCACGAGAATCTGTTGTTTCTTTACGTTATCACTGAGGTTTTCCGGAACCCGGGCTTCATTTACGCCCAGCCAGCGCCAGGTGCGCATCGGAATCTCAGAAAAAATTTTATCATCCATTAGCCGATAGTCCCTTCCAACTCAATATTTACGAGGTTATTCATCTCCAGAGCGTACTCGAGCGGCAGCTCCTTGGCGATCGGTTCAACGAACCCGCGGACAATCATAGCCCGTGCTTCCTCTTCATCGATACCGCGGCTCGTGAGGTAGAAAATCGCCTCATCGCTGATGCGGCCGATTTTTGCCTCATGACCGATATCGGCCTCATCGCCCTCGATATCCATGACCGGCAGCGTATCACTGCGGGAAAGGTTGTCGAGCATCAGCGATTCACAGTTGACCGAGCACTTGGCAAACGGTGCGTTCTTCGTGACTTTGACGGCACTGCGGTACGTTGCCATGCCGCCTGCCTTCGAAATCGTGCGCGTATTGATATTGGCCGACGTATGCGGTGCGGCATGGATGACGCTGGCACCGGTGTCGAGATTCTGCCCCTTCGAAGCGAAGGTGACACCAGTAAACTCACAGCGGGCATTCTCGCCATGCAGCACGCTGCACGGATAGAGGCACGAAATATGGGAACCAAACGAACCCGATACCCACTCAATGATGCCGTCTTTTTCGACCAGAGCGCGCTTCGTATTGAGGTTCATCATGTTGCGGGACCAGTTCTCAATCGTCGAATAACGAAGTCTCGCTCCATCCTTGACGAACAGTTCCACGCAGCCGGCATGGAGGTTTGTGACGTTGTGCTTTGGTGCCGAGCAGCCCTCGATAAAGTGCAGGCTGGCCCCCGGCTCCACGATAATCAATGTGTGCTCGAACTGGCCGGCACCAGCGGCGTTAAGGCGGAAATAACTCTGAAGCGGCATCTCAACATGAACGCCAGCCGGGACATAGACGAACGAACCGCCCGACCAGACCGCGCCGTGCAGAGCCGCAAATTTATGGTCCTTCGGCGGTACCAGCGTCATGAAGTACTCCTTGACGATGTCCTCATGTTCGCGGACTGCCGTTTCCATGTCGGTGTAGATGACACCCTGTTTGACCATGTCTTCCTGAATGGAATGGTAGACGACCTCCGAGTCGTACTGTGCACCGACACCGCCCAGTGAGGTCTTTTCCGCCTCGGGAATGCCCAGACGATCAAAGGTATCCTTGATGTCTTCCGGCACCTCTTCCCAGCTGCCGGTCATCTTGGCATCCGGCTGGACGTAGGTGACAATGTCGTCCATGTGCAGTTCGTCAAGGCTCGGCCCCCAGGTCGGCAGCTCGAGGGAGTTGTATACATCCAAAGATTTCAGACGGAAATCCAGCATCCACTGCGGCTCGTGCTTGCGCGTAGAGATGTCGCGGACAACGTCTTCCGTCAGGCCGCTGTGGGCTTTGTAGACCGAACGGTCTTCATCTTTGATGTCATAGAGCGTGCGCTCAATATCTTCTATATAAGTTTTCTTCTTTTCTGTCATCAAAAACGCCTCACTTTGCCTCGTTCTGTGCGTCGAGAATATGCGTGAAACCGCGGCTGTTGATATCTTCGATGAGTTCCGCGCCACCCTCTTCGACAATCTGGCCGTTCATCAGGACATGGACCTTGTCGACTTTGAGTTTTTCGAGGATACGCGTGTTGTGCGTGATAATCAGGCAGCTGTTGTTCTCATTGTGGAATTTGGCTACGCCCTCGGATACAATCTGAACGGCATCGACATCGAGGCCGGAATCCGTCTCGTCGAGCAGGGCAAGTTTCGGCTGCAGCATCAAGAGCTGCAGGATTTCATTGCGCTTTTTCTCACCGCCGGAGAAACCGACGTTCATATAACGCTGCGCGTATTCCGGTTTCATCTTGAGCTCCTGCATCTGCGCTTTGAGCTCCTTGCGGAACGGAACGAGTTTTACTTTGTCGCCCGTGATGGTCTGTTTGGCCGTGCGAATCATATTCTCCACCGTGATGCCAGGAATCTCCTCCGGCGTCTGGAAGGACAGGAACAGGCCCTTGCGGGCACGCTCAAAGGTCTTGAGGCCGCTCATATCCTCGCCTTCAAATTCCATCGTACCACTCGTTACCTGATACTTCGGATGCCCCATGATGATGTTCATGAGGGTGGATTTACCGGAACCATTCGGTCCGAGAATGACATGTACTTCTCCCTTGTTTACCGAAAGGTTCAGTCCTTTGAGGATTTCTTTGTCTTCCACGCCAGCGTGGAGATCTTTGATTTCCAAAAGCTTCTCTGCCATTATATAAACTCTCCTTTTAATGAAGCAAATTCGATTCAGGTTAATCCTTAGTGTTTTACTCGGGATTGATGTTTTCATTGTAGGTTGTTTCATGCGAAAAGTCAATAGCAAGCAGCACATACTATAAATAAATGGTATAATTGATAATGTTTTTCATTGATTATCTTCCATAGGCAAACCGGCCTAATTTTCGGCGCTGGAAGGAAATACCACCATTGACAAGAATATATCTTATAGTATGATTAGATAGGTTTTCTTACCGTATTGAACCAACCAGGAAAAAAGAACTAGGAGTGATATTATGGGCCGCGTCCAGAGATGGTACCGCCATCTTGCCACAGTACTGCTCGTATTTGGCCTTATAACGCTTATCCCCCCGACAGCCTCCGCCTATGAACGTCCCGTTCTGCGCGTTGGCTACACCAATACAATCAATTATTTAAGCCGCGATGAATACGGCTTTTACCATGGCATGACCTATGAAACGCTGGAAAACATCGCCACCTATATGGGCGTGACACTGGAATACGTCCCGGGCACACCAGCAGAAAATCTCCTGCGTCTCCACAGCGGCGCCATCGATCTTGTCACCTGCGAAGAAGTCTCCCAGAACTTGCTTCCCCCTACGGAATTAACCGCACCGCCAGCTGGCACTGCTTCGATTCCACTTGGCTACGGAATTGGCTGGCTGCTTCTGAGCGACCAGCGCCCGGATTTAAAGGCTAATATTCAGGCCAGCCAGCAGTCTCTCAACAGCATCAGTCCACTATTCGGACTTCATCTGTTGGAAAAATACCAGGACCAAGGCGGTGCTGCGCTCGAACTTACCGCTGAAGAGAAAGCCTATCTAAAGGCCCATCCCATTATCCGGGCGATGGCCTCTCCTGGTCAGCCTCCCTATACGTTCTTCACGGAGGACGGCACGCATCAGGGTGTCATTGCCGACATCATGAACATCATCGCTTCCGACCTCGGAATCACTATCGAAATCAGCCCGGAAACCGACCAGTCCAGCATGATGGCTCATCTCACTCGCGGTGAAATCGACCTGGTAACGGATATCTATTCCGACTACAACTGGGCCCGTCAGCATAATGCCGATTTGACGATTCCCTATCTTACCTTAAACTACGTAGCGGTCCTGCGCAAAGATCAGAGTCTACCCGAAAAGCCGATTATCGCCTGCCCGCGCAGTCATTTCTATACCCATGATTACATGGAGAAGATGTATCCCGCGTCTCAGCTGCAGTATTACGACACCGTTGCCGAATGCATGTCGGCTGTCAACAACCGCCAGGCCGATATGACTTTCGTCAATGCCATAACCGCCCAGAGCGATATTTATCAGGGCAATTATTACAACCTTTATATCACGGGCAACGTCGTCTTTTCCCATGAGGTGGCTATCGCGGTAAGCAATCTGGCCAACCCGATGCTCATCCGCATCCTCAATAAGGAAATCGCGCACCTTTCGCAGCAGCAAATATCCAGCATAATCAATCGCCAGATATATGCGGTGCAAAGCAAAGACACGCTACAATCCTTGATTTATCGCAATCCTATCGGCTCACTAGTCCTTATCAGCAGCCTGCTGCTCGGCATCATCCTCACCTTGCTGCTCGTCATGCAGCTGCGCCGCAAGCACAGTGAAGAACTCTATCGCGAGGCGCATTATCTAAAAGAAGTCAATATGTATAATACCCGCTGGTTCATCCAGAACCTGCCGAAGAACCTCGCCGCGTATGATGCCCTGCGAAGACAGGGTAAACTGTTCCTGATGGTCATGTCGGCCCAGCGCATTGCCTTCATGCACGAGCTCTACAGCCGTCAGGCCTTTAACAAAGCCCTGCAAGAGCTGGGTGCCCGCATCCGCCGGAATAACCCCTGGCTGCTGATGGATGCAATCTCTGGCGACTTTTTCAAGCTAATTGTCCTCTGCCGCCTGCCCGAAGGATTCACGATGGAACAGGCTGCCCAGAAAATTGCCAACGAAGCCGGTACCTATGTCATCAACGATATGCTGACGACGGTCCACTACCATATTGGACTTTGCGCGATTCCAAAAGCCGGAGAGTCCACCCCCGAGCACCTCTTTGACTGCGTGATGCTCGCCCATATGGAAAGTGTCGCCAGTCATAAAACCACGACCTACAACGAAGCGCTGCGCCACGAGCTGCTCAAGCAAAAAAAGATGGAAAACCTCATGGCAAAAGCACTGCAAAATGGCGAGTTCCAAGTCTACCTGCAGCCAAAATACGACCTGCAAACCCAGGAAGCCCTCGCGGCTGAAGCGCTCGTTCGCTGGCAAAGCCCCGAGCTTGGCTTTTTGACACCGGGCGATTTCATGGACCTGTTCGAGCACAATGGTTTTGCCATCCAGCTTGACTACTACATGCTCAAATCCATTTGCCAATACCAGAAAACACGCCTGGAAAACGGGCAGCCCGTCATCCCGATTTCGGTCAACCAATCCGGCCTGCATTTTTCCGAAGAAAATTACCTCCAGCGCATGCAGGCTATTGCCGATGACTACCAGCTGCCACCTGGCTGCCTGGAACTTGAAATCACGGAGACCGCGCTCATCGACTATCAAACCCATGACGCCCGCGATGACGCGTCAACGATTGTAAACCAGCTCCATCAGATAGGCTTCTGCCTGTCGATGGACGATTTCTGCACGGGGTATTCCTCCATTGCCATGCTGCAAAACCTGCCGATGGACGTCATGAAAATCGACCGGCAAATGCTGCTAAATGCCGAAGAATCGCCACGCGCACGGACAATCCTGCACCATATTATCGAGCTTGGCAAAAGTCTTGACATGAAGGTGCTGACCGAAGGCATTGAGACAAAACAGCAGGAAGAGCTGCTGCTCTCCCTGGGCTGCCGCTTCGGACAGGGATTCCTGTTCGCCGAACCGATGCCGCTCGAAAAATTTGCTGGCTTCCTCGAGCAACACGCCAAAAAATCTTAAAAGAGGTTTTACCATGCACTTTGTACAAAAGTTTTACCATATATTGCTATGCTTTGCCGTGCTCCTGCTGCTGCCTGCGCATAGTACAGCAGAACCACCAGCCTATCAAACCATCCGCATCGGCGTTGCCAACGATATGCGCCCAGGACCGGCCAATGACGCCATCCGGCTGATGGCCAGCTACAACAGCAGCTATCTGGCAGAAATCGCCAAGATTACGCACTGGCAATACGAATACTACCGTGGCAGTGCAGCCGACTGCCTGCAGCGCCTGCGCGACGGCCAGCTTGACCTCATCGCGCCAGTCAGTGGCGCTGCCTTCCCACCGGGAAAATATCTGTTTTCCAACGGGCATTCCTGTGCAGCCATTCTGGGCCTGTATACCGATGAAAACGACAGTCAGATTACTGCTGACCGCGGTGCGACACTTGATGGCGCCACCATTGGCGTGCTCAACGACAACGACCTCAAAAACCGTCTGCACTTCTTCGCCAAGGCCAACGGCTGGAATGTCAGCATCCGCACGTATCCAAGCAGTCAGGAGCTGACGGCCGGACTTCATCGCGGCGAAGTACAGCTCATCGCCTGCACGGTTTTCAATCTGACCGGTCACGAACGCTGGATTACTTTTGTCGATACCATCCCGCAGCAATATATGACTGATGCGGCGCATGCGAGCTTGATGGAGCAGCTTAACCAGGCCATCCTAAGCATCGAAATGACCAATCCGTCATTCGAGACGCGCCTCAAGCGCGAATACCTCGACCCCAGTATCTATAAGATGGCCCGCTACTCGGAACATCAGCAAGCCTTCATCCGCACATCGCCCACCGTTCGCGTCGTCTTTCCAGGGACCTTCAGCTCCCTCATTCAGCAAAGCAAGGAATTCGGCAATATCTACGGCATCTCGCCGGATATTCTGACTCTGCTGATAAACACCACGGGCATCACGTTCCAGCCCGTGATTACTGATTCGGTGGAAAGCGCTGGCCAAATGCTTCGCGATGGACGAGCCGAAGCGGCTTTTGCCGTTTACGTCAACGACCCAAAACTCCAGATGATGCAGTTTTCCAATAACATCTTCTGGATGTCATTTACGCCAATCTTCCGGCGCACGCAGGCCGAATCGGCCCGCCCGGAAAGCATCGTCGTACCGACCTGCTATGCGGGGCTGCGGGAATTCTTCCAGCGCCTCAATCCGCAGGCCAAAGTCGTCGAAATCAACAATCCTGAAGAATGCCTCTATGCCGTTGAACAGGGGCTCTATGACTGCACGTATCTGCCCCAGCCTTATTTGTCCAAGAACAAAAATGTCCTGTTGCACTTCCAGCTGAAAATAGCCGATCCGGCTACGGTATCCGTCCCGCTCTGCCTGATGTTCCGCGCCGATGCGCCCGAGATGCTCTGCCATACGGTCAACACGGCCCTACTGGGCTTGCCACAGAATCAGCTGACCCAGATTATCCAGCACAACAGTACCCCGGATGTCTCCTTTGTCTATTTACTCAGCCAGCATCCGTTGGCACTTACTGTTGGCCTGCTGCTCAGCTTCATCATTCTGGTCACTGCCGTATTTTTGATTTACCGCCACCGGCTCGAGCAGGAAAAGAACCACGCGCTGACCTTGCGCGAATTAGAGCTGCAGCAAGCACTTGACGCCGTGGAAATCCTGCAGGAAGACCGCGACAACTACAAGCGCAATGCCGAAACGGACCATCTGACAGGCTGTCTCAACAAGGCCGCTATGACAATGCAATGCCAGCAGATTCTCGACAGCCTGCCCGAAAACTGGACGGCCGCCTTCTTTATCATCGACCTCGACCACTTCAAAGAGGCCAACGATACCTATGGCCACCAGCATGGCGATGATATCCTCATTGAATTTGCCGCCATGCTGCGGGGCCTCTTGCCACCACGCACCCATATCGGCCGATTCGGCGGCGATGAATTTACCCTGCTCCTGATCGAGGAGGATACCGGCACCAGCGAGGCCTATGCCCGCCGGATTGCCGAAATCATCCTTGAACAGACCCGCGGGCTCATTGTCTGTGGGGCTCCCGGCAACGTCACTGCCAGCATCGGCATCGCCATCATCCCTGCCGGCGGCAAACGCGACCTGGCCACCATTTTCCGCCAAGCCGACCGCGCCCTCTACAACGTCAAAGAAACCTGCCGCGACAATTACGAACTTTATCAGCATTAAAAGCGCCCCGTTGATTCCAAAAGAATCAACGGGGCATCGCCTTTTTCGGCATATCTTTTCCTGTCTCCTCTTTAAATTGCAGTTTGTGGGTTAGAGAGGGGGAGTTCGATAAAGCTCTTCGGCGGCGAGGGACACAGTACCAACGCTTCACCGGTGACAACCCGCTACAAGAAATTTTTGCCTTTTAATTAAGAGTTGGAAAACAGTTAAACGCGCTTCGCTTGAACGAAACTGCTTTTCCAACGAGAACGCAGGCAAAAATTTCTTGCTTAACGCGGAACGTCAAGGCTCCGCTTATGGAACTGTGTCCCTCGCCGCCTGGGTTGGAATCGACACTACTATGCCTTCCCCTCTGAGGGCGTCAGTGGCATCCCCGAGAGGTGGGCGCGAAGCGCTCGGATGAGGTCATTCTGTATAACTTACGATTAAATTAATACCTAAAGCTGCTACCTCATCCGCCCCTAACGGGGCACCTGCCCCAAGGGGGAAGGCAAAAGTTCGTGTCTGTTCCATCCTCAGCCGCCGCTAGGGACAGTGCCATAAACGAAGCTTTGATGTTTTCCGTTAAGAACGAAATTTTTATCCTCCCCCTTCGTCGGAAAAATTCTACCGTCCAAGCGAAGCGCGTTTTGGATTTTTCCGATGCTTAATTTAGGATAAAAATTTCGTTTAGGAAAACATCTTGGCGTAGTGTTGGCACTGTCCCTAGCGGCGGCGACGAGCTGCTTCGAACCAAGACTCACTAACCTATAAACTGCAATTTATGCGAAAAGCCACTGACTTTTTTCGTCAGTGGCTTTTTTGCGGCAAAAACGAGTTTATTCCGCACTTTTTACCGCCCAGCGCAGTTTCGTCGAGTGGGCGCGGCTATTGCGGTAGCATTCTTCTTTCGTTGGCCGGATGACCTCTGGGGCGATGTCAGCGTATAGGCCCTGTTGATGGAAGGCCTTGAAGGCTTTTTTGACAATCCGGTCTTCCCCCGAGTGGAAGGTCAGGATAGCGGCACGGCCGCCCGGTGCGAGGGCATCGGGTAGTTTCTCCATAAACTCGTAGAGGACTTCATACTCACGATTGATGTCAATGCGCAATGCCTGAAATACCCGGGCACTGCTTTTCTTTATGAGTTCCGCCCGCGCTAGTGCCTGTTTTTTCGTACTGTAACCGGCACGCTCGGCCATTTCCCTAGGCAGTTTTACCTTCGCCAGTGCCTGCCCGATGGCTTCATGCAGCTCCTTCGTCGTCTTTATCGGATGGCGGCGGCGCGTCTTTACGATATAACGCGCGATTTCGGCGGCATAGGGCTCATCGGCATTTTCCTGCAAAAGTCCCTCCATCTCATATTCGTCGATATCGCGGAGCCGCTCGGCGGCCGTGATGCCTGCCTCAGGATTGAGCCGCAAATCGAGCGGACCTTCGCTCTTATAGGTAAAACCGCGTTCCGGATTGTCAATCTGCATCGAGGACACGCCGAGGTCCGCAAGAATGAAATCAAACGGCCCGGCCTCGCGTGCCAGCTCGTCTATCTGGCAGAAATTCATATTGCGAAGCTCCCAAATATCTTCGCCGAAGCCCTTGGCCCGGATGCGCGCCTCGGTCTTTTTCGATTCAATCGGGTCAATATCCCCGCTGATAAGGTGCCCCTTGCCCGCGAGCTTTTCAAGCATCGCCGTGGTATGCCCGCCATAGCCCAGCGTCGCATCAAAACCACGTTCACCGGGCTTTATCGCAAGCACTTCCAAAATCTCATTGACCATGATGGGAATATGCATGCCGGCTGGCGTATTGCCCTTGGCGATGACATGGGCAATCTCATCGCCGTATTTTTCGGGATTCAGTTCCTTATATTTTTCCTCAAAGCGCCGCGGATATTTGCCGCTGTAATGGATGCGCCGTTTATGCTGCTGTTCCATCAGGCCGCCTCACATATCAAAGTGTTTCGCCAGCGTCACGGCAATGCCGTCCTCGTTGTTAGACAGCGTGATTTCGTCGGCAATTTCCTTGAGTTCCTCACAGGCGTTGCCCATAGCGACACCATAGCCCGCAAACTCGAGCATGCTCATATCGTTCTGCGCATCACCAAAAGCCATGACCTCACTCTGGTCAATCCCCAGGCAGTCGCAAGCATGACCGAGCGCGCTGAGTTTGCTTACGCCTTTGATGGTGCCTTCGTAAAACCACGGTGCCGACTGCACAAAGGACATCTTATCCTCAAAGCCGCGGCGGATATCCGCCAGATGCGGCACGAGGATTTCATTTGGTGCTGCCGTCAGGATTTTTACGGGATTGAAGCCGCGCTGTTCTACGGCATCGGCGATATTTTCTACGATTTCTATGCCAAGGTTGTTGTTGCGGCTCTCATCCATGACTTTATGACGGCTGGCGTCCGTAGTCAGGATGGATACCCCATCATCGACAATTGGCGACAGTTCCGGCCACGGCTCCAGATGGTGCAGGAATTTGACAGCTGTCTCGTTATCGATGCTGCTGTCAAAAAGGATTTCCTTCGTCGTCGCATCTTCGATGCGGCCGCCATTATAGGAAATGCGCAAACCATGATATTTCTCAAGTTCCAGTGCATCGGCCTCGCGCTTGAGTCCCGGTGCCTGACGGCCCGATACCAATGCCACCACAACGCCCTGTTTCTGCAGGCTCATGATAGCCTCTTTCGTCTTCGGCGTGATTACTTTATCATCGTTATTGAGCGTACCATCGAGGTCAAATGCTAACATCTTATAAGCCATATTTCTGTCCTTTCTTGACTGAAAACTTAAATATCGATATAATGATTGTATAGAAGGTGCTACCGTTAGACGGTCAGCCCCGCATATAGTTTCAGCTTGAAGAAGCCGCCCTAGTTTGTGAGACTGCAGGGCGGTTTTCTTATGCCTTTATGGCAACGATCATGAGAAGCGTCAAAAGCATCAACGCGAAAAAATCATATTTCGTCATCCGCATCGCCCTTCTCTGGGGCTAAGACTTACCGCCTGCCGCAATAGTAGCACCGCCGACATTATAGCATAAACGCCCATCTGCTGACAATCCAGCAGATGGGCGTTTCTATTGCACTAAAATCAGAAAATATCGTTAGCCAGAACGATAGTCTCATCGCGGTTCGGGCCAACGGAAACGATGCCAAGGCCGATACCCGTTACCTCAGCCATGCGCTCGAGGTATTTGCGGGCATTTTCCGGCAGGTCTTCGTACTTGCGGATTTTGCTGATATCCGTTTTCCAACCTGGGAACGTCTCATATACCGGCTCTACTTCAGCGAGTACCTTGAGGCTTGCCGGAATCTCGTTGAGGATTTCGCCTTTGTACTTATAGGCAACGCACATCTTGATTTCATCGAAGCTGTCGAGAATATCAAGGCGCGTTACTGCCATGTAATCGATGCCGGAAAGCTGACCAGCATAGCGGACTACGCAGGCATCGAGCCAGCCCGTACGGCGCGGACGGCCCGTGACAACGCCGTACTCATGGCCTTCCTCACGGATTCTGTCGCCGATTTCGTTGAGCTGCTCCGTCGGGAATGGGCCTTCGCCAACACGCGTGCAGTATGCCTTTACGATACCGACAACTTTGTCGATAGCGCGCGGAGCAACACCGCAGCCAACGCCAACACCGCCCGAAATCGGATGGGAAGCCGTAACATACGGATAGGTACCATAGTCGATGTCGAGCATCGTAGCCTGTGCACCCTCGAACAAAATCTTGCGGCCCTCTTTGACTTCGTCATTGAGCAGGGCAATCGTATCGCAGACATACGGACGCAGACGGTCAGCATAGCCGTTGTATTCCTCGAGAATCTCCTCGTAATTGAGCGGCTCATGGTCGTAGAGCAGCTTTAATTCACGGTTCTTGATTTCGAGGTTCTCCTTGAGGCGTTTGGCAAACTCCTCGCGGTCGATGAGGTCGCAGACACGGATACCGATACGGTTGTCACGGTCGATGTAGCAGGGGCCGATACCGTTCTTGGTCGTGCCGATTTTGTTTTTGCCGCGGGCTTCATCGCCGATGCCATCCATCAGGCAATGATACGGCAGAACGACATGAGCACGATTCGAGATGCGGATACCCGAAAGGTCAATTCCACGGGCAGCCAGTGCATCCATTTCCTCGAGCATGACTTTCGGGCTGAAAGCAACGCCGTTGCCGACAACGCAATGCGTGCCTTTGAACAGGATGCCCGACGGCATCAGACGCAGCTTGTAAGCCTCGCCATCAACCACAACCGTATGGCCGGCATTGCTGCCGCCCTGGAAACGGACGACCGTTTCAGCCTGCTGAGCCAGATAGTCTACGATCTTGCCCTTGCCTTCGTCGCCCCACTGGGTACCGGTAACTACTACTGTTGACATAAGATTTCTCTCCTTAATAACTACTGTCCGCCAGCTGGCAGACCAACTGCGGCAGTAAATCCTCCCGCCGGGCACAAAAAAGCCCTTACGGGTATAATAACGCCGTAAGGGCTCAATATTTGAGCCCACGGCTCATCATAACATATTCAGATTAAAGTCCGAAACGCTCGAAAATCATATCGACGCGGCGGATGAAGAATTTGTAATCGAAGCAATCATCGATTTCTTCCTTCGTCAGGTACTTCGTGATATCCGGGTCGTTTTCGACGCTCTCCTTGAAGTCCTTGCCTTCCATCCAGCGTTTCATCGCATTGCGCTGTACCCACTTGTAGGCCTCCTCACGCAGTACGCCTTTGCTGACAACAGCCAGCAGCAGACGGGAGCTGTACATGAGACCGCCCGTGCGGTTCATGTCGTGCATCATCTTCTCCGGATATACGAGCAGCTTATCGATGATATTCGTAAGCTTTCTCGTGCAATAGTCGAGGTTGATGGTCGTATCCGGCAGGATAACGCGCTCAACGGAGGAATGGGAAATATCGCGCTCATGCCAAAGCGTGATGTCTTCCATAGCCGCTACGGCATTGCCGCGGTTCAGGCGGGCCATGCCCGAGATGCGCTCGCAGTTGATTGGATTGCGCTTATGCGGCATAGCCGAAGACCCCTTCTGACCTGGGGAGAAATACTCCTCAGCCTCACGGATATCCGTACGCTGCAGGTTGCGGACTTCCGTCGCGATTTTCTCGAGCGTACTCGATACGATAGCCATCGTCGTCACGAACTCAGCATGGCGGTCACGCTGAATGACCTGCGTAGCCAGACGGACCGGCTGAAGTTCCAGCGTCTTGCCCACCATTTCCTCAATGCGCGGATCGATATTGGAATAGGTACCAACAGCACCCGAAAGCTTGCAGACCGAAACGATTTTCTTGGCATGCTCAACGCGCTCGATATCGCGCTCAATCTCAGCACTCCAGAGCAAAAGTTTCAGACCGAACGTCATCGGCTCCGCATGGATACCATGGGTGCGGCCAATGCACGGCGTGTGTTTGAACTCAACCGCACGGCGGCGCAGGACCTCGCGGAACTTCTTCAAATCATCGAGGATGATGTCTGCAGCATCGCGCATCATCATGCAGTATGCCGTATCTTTGACATCGCTCGAAGTCAGTCCCTTATGGACGTACTTGGAATCATCACCAACATTTTCGGCGACGTTGGTCAGGAAAGCGATGATGTCATGATGCGTAACGGATTCAATTTCCTTGATACGCTTAACATCAAACTTCGCTTTAGCGCGAATGTTTTTAGCCGCTTCCTTCGGAATCTCTCCGAGCTCAGCCATGGCGTCGCAGGCAGCCATCTCAACATTCAAAATCTGCTGCCATTCGTTTTCGATGGACCAAAGCTGGCCCATCTCCGGGTTGGTGTAACGTTCGATCATTTTTGTGATTTCCTCCTCATCAATTCCTGGCGGCGTCACTGCACCGCGGAAGTGAAAACACGACGAAAAAACTCAAATTGACCTCTCCCCTTGGGGTGCAGGCCTCATTTTGAGTCTGGAGAATCCCTTATTTCCCTTGACTATAATAGCAAACTCCCCTGCCACTGTCAACGAAAACTATCTTTAAAAATACAATAGTCCTTATTTGATGGATTCACCCCTTTGCAGCCACAAAAAAAGCCGTACGCTTCCGTACGGCCAACTATCCTATGGTGCTCGCTGAGGGATTCGAACCCCCGACCCCCTCCATGTGACGGAGATGCTCTAGCCAACTGAGCTAAGCGAGCGTTTCAACATATCCCATTATACGCTTCTATTCTAAAAAAATCCATAGTTATCGGATTTTTATAACAAAACACAAAAAAGCTCCCGCCAACAGCGAGAGCAAAATTTCTAAATGGTGGGGTTAACAGGATTCGAACCTGTGACCTCCTCGATGTCAACGAGACACTCTAACCAACTGAGCTATAACCCCATGTCACAACGACATAATGTATTATAGCACACATAGATATTTCTTGGCAAGAGAAAATTTTATTTTTTTCAAAA
>NZ_VTOY01000002.1 GCF_008271295.1 Pseudoselenomonas ruminis
ATTTGTTTCTGTCAAGAACTTTTTTAAATTCTTTTTTGAAGCATTTTGGTGAAAACAGCCACAACCACTTGCCAGTCAAGGCTTGGTGTCGTTTTTGTTTCCGCCGTATCTCTCAGCGACTTGTATTATGATACACGCTCTTTTGTTATTTGTCAACACTTTTTGTAAAAAAATAGTGAGACGCTTTTCAGCGCCTCACCATTCTACTCTTTGCTATCTTCTGTTCTTGATACAGCATCGTTCCGCTTCGGAATATCTTTTATGTGTTTTCCCCTCCTTCTGCTAAGTCGTTTGTTTCCGTATCAACGGTAATCAACGGCTTTCTCTCCTGGGCATCATAGCCTGAAATCCCATACTGATAAATCAGTTTTCCTATCTGTTTTGCCTGCATGAATCGATCGATATCCGGCATTGGCTCCTGATAGAAGCCTGGAAGTGTCAAACGCTCTTCCATCATATCGACTACACTCAACGTATCGCCATGGAGCCGCGAGCCTTGTGCCTTCCGAATGAGTATTGCACCCTTCGTACGGATTGTGCCATCAGCGGACAATCCGTAAGTACGCGTTTTGCTGTTTGCCCAGCCAGAGTTGTTCCAATAAACGACCCGTTCTCCATCGTGCGTCGGCGTACGGCCGTAAATTGCCATGCTCGTACGCGGATTATCAATATGGAGCTTATCATATACCAAGGCATCCCGAACGGAGTAATCCCCCTGGCCGACATGGATCTCACCAGTTCCTGCTACCCAAAGATTATCTGTATAGGTACCAGTATCCGAACGCACATCACCCACGCGGACATTGCCCGCAATGAGCTTATCTTCGCTGCCAGCAAAGTTCATATGCAATGCTCCGTTGCCAGCACTTTTTGCCACCGAATCGACATCGATATAATTACCACTCAGCATTACATCCGGCTCTACACCAGAATTAGCCGCAGCTTCAATCGTACCGATATGCGAGGCTTCCGTATTATCGCCCTGCAGCAACAGGACTCCTTGCCCTTGTGCCATATCCAGATACAAATCACCTTTCTTGAGCTGCACATAAACAATCTCGTCAGCCTTTAAGTCACCAGCATGAATCTCGCCTTCAACAGCACTGGACAATACAATATTGCCACCAGCCGTCCCCTTCTCAATCGTGATATTGCCCGTATCGGTATGCGCAACGATATCTCCCGCAACATCAGCCGCAATATCGAAACTGATGTTGCCCTGGTTTTCTGTTGCTACGATCAGACCAGAACCTGCCTCCAATCGATCCGTAACCCGCAAATCACCGTTTACGGTTTGCAAATCCACATCCTGACCGGCAATGAGCCTGCCATGCTGATCCAGAATGATATTTTGGGCTTTTTCATCATAGCTGGATGAAGCTGCCCGGATAACAGCATTTCCCGTAACCGCATGTGTCTTGCCGTAAATATAGGCATTTCCGATACCTGCCGTAAGTGCAATATCCTTATTCGCCGTTATCGTATCGACATCCGGACCATTATCGCCGATCAAGATGCTGCCTACACCGGTCACACCTGTAATATTACCGGATTTTGCATAAAGTGTCTGCATGGTCTTCTCATTCTTACCAATACGGATATCACCATTAAGCGTTTCCATATTGATATCACCGATAGCAGAGGAAACAGTCTTACCGATAACGATATCACCATTTTCTGCATAGAGATTCAAATGACGGTTAGCAGCCACATCGGTGTCGAAATACACACCACCCTGTCCGAGAGCATTCGCCGTAAGATCCGTACCAGCCTGCACCCGATCCGATACATGCATATCGCCATTTTGCGTCGTAATTGACGTTGCCAAACCAGAAATCAACTTACCATTTTGATCGATGATAAAGTTCTTACCATCCTCCCCCATCGTATAAGATTCCGACGCTGCAGCCAAGGTAATATTGCCATTAGCCGAAGTCTTGCCATGCACTTTTATTGCGCCAATATCGGCAGACATTTCGATATCTTTGGCCGCCGTGATGGTATCGACATCAACGCCGTTATTGCCAATATCGATACTGCCAACACCAGTCGCAGCATAAATACTGCCATTTGCAGCGTAGACGGTATGCTCCGTTTTCTCATTTTTGCCGATACGGATATCGCCGACCTGGGTCTCTACATGGATATTACCGTCTTTCGACGAAACGGTCTTGCCGATTTCAATGGAGCCATTTTCCGTATACAACCTAAGGTCTTTATCTGCTTCCACATCACTGTCAAAGAAGATATCTCCCTGTGCTTCAGTCTTGGCGGTAAGCGTCTCACCTGCGTGCAGTCTATCCGACACATGCATATCGCCATTTTGCGTTATTACCGTAAGGTTCTTGCCGCTTTCAATCTCGCCATTTTGATCAATGATGAAATTCCTGCCGTCTTCGCCAGCTTGATAAGCTTCCGATACGGCTTTCATATCGACATCGCCTCCGGCCAGCGTCTTGCCATGTACCAAAATATTGCCGTAAGCCTTCATATCGACATCGGTTCCGGCCACAATAGTATTGACACCTGCGCCATTGTTGCCAACATCGATATTGCCATTTTCCGCACGAATCACAGCATTTCCCATCGTTGCCTTGATATTTTCCTTAGCTTGCACACCCGTGCCTACCTGCACATCTCCTTTCTTCACCGTAAGCAAGACATCACCAGCATCTGACGTAATCGTTCTGCCTACTATAATATTCCCATCTTTAACAAGCATGTTCACATCACTGCCAGCTGTGACATCGCGACCGATTTCGATATTCCCTTGATCAGCCGTAATTGTCAATTGACGATTGACCGCAACATCGGTATCAAAGTAGATACTTCCCTGCTCCTTGGCTGCTGCCAACAGGTCCGTCCCGGCCTGGAGCCGATCTGTTACATGTATATCGCCATTGTTCGTGGTAATGATCATCGCCTGCCCGGAAAGCAGCTGCCCATTTTGATCGAACAACAAATTCCGGCCATCTTCACCTGCTGTATAGGTTTCCGATTTGACATCTACCCGTACGTCATTGCCTGCACTTGTCTTGCCATGGACGGTAATGGTACCAGCCAGTGTTTGCAAGTCAACATCTTTTGCCGACGATATCGTTGCCACCTTCGGGCCACTGTTACCGATATCGATGTTGCCGCTGCCGGCATGAACATAGATTGAACCGGTATCGGTCTTTAAATTTTCCTTCGCATCCGCATGGGAGCCCACACGGATATCACCAGTCGTCGTCGTCAACCAGATATCACCATCTGTCGACCTTACCGCCTCACCGATATCTATCACGCCATCTTCTACCTGCAGTTTGGCCTGCTTGTTGGCAGCAACCACTGCACCAACACTAAGGGTTCCCTCTTGAACGCTCATATTGATATCATTACCAGACGTCAGATTCCTGCCAACATTGAGAATTCCTTTATCAACCGTTAAATCAATATCGCGATTTGCCACAACATCGGTATCAAAATACATATTGCCCTGCTGCTTGACCTCAGCCTTGATATCCTGTCCGGAATGCAAGAGATCCGAAACATGCAGGTCCCCATTGGTCATCGTCAAATCGATATCTTTTCCGGCAATAAGCTGTCCGTTCTGATCGATATGGAAAGACGTACTGCCTTCCGTATATTCAGCAGCTGCTGTCGCCATTTCGACATTGCCCGCATCTGCCATTGTCCGGCCATGTACATCAATCGCCCCCAGCCCCGTAGTGACTTCTACATTTCCTTTCGCATATATCGTATTTACATCCGGGCCATTATCACCGATATCAATATCGCCCACACCTGCACGGATCAAAACATCCCCGGCTGACGATTCAATGGTACTTCCGACTCGAATCGAGCCACTACCAGAATGTAGCTTTACATCTTCCACAGCCTTGATATTCCGGCCTACATCGATACCACCATTGTCCACGGTCAGGGCAAAACCACCGTTAGACTCTACATCTGTGTCAAAATAAATACTTCCCTGTTTTTTAATGGTTACATTCAAATCCCGTTCTGCATGAATCTTGTCGGTAATATGGATATCGCCATTCGTCGCTTCAATATCCAAATCCCTGCCTGATTCCAGGGCTCCATTCTGCGCAATAATAATATTCATACCAGAAATACCAGCCGTATACGTATCAGACGCAGCTGCCATCGAGATATCGCCTTCATCGGTTACCGTGCGTCCATATACCTTCACAGCACCACTATCAGACCGAAGGCCGATGTTCTGTTTGGCAAAAATCGTATCAACCGTAGAACCATTATCGCCGATAATGATATCGCCTTTGCCCGTATGAACCTCCACACTTCCGGTGGTGGCATAGAGATTTTGCCGCAATTTATCGGATATACCGATTATGATATTCCCCGTCCCAGCAACAAGCGATACATCTCCTGTTACCGAACCCAACGTCTTGCCTACTCTTATATAGCCATTTTCCGTTTGCAGGTCAACATTTCCCTTGGCACTGACATGTTCTACCACATCAATATCGCCCACTTCTGTCGTTGCCAGCAAATTGCCATTAACCACTACATTATCACAGAAATACAAACCGCCAGATTTATCGACATCTATGGTCAAATTCTTTCCTACCTGAATACTGTCCGTGACAAACATATCACCATTTTCCAAATGCAGTAGCATATCATCGCCAGAAATGATCTTACCGAAACCAGCGACAAGCAAGCTGGAGCTATCTTCGCCTTCCTGATATTCTCCTGCTGGCAAAGCAGCATGAAGGTTTAGTACCCCTTCTTTAGCCTGGACCGTCCCCAGTATATTGATGTGACCTGCCATAGCATCCAACACAATATTATCATTTGCGATAATCCCCAAACCATCGCGGTCGTTGACCCCCATCGTAAGATTGCCCTGTTGCGACACGATGCTGACATCCCCCTGGATAGCATGAACCGTATCCAGTACAGAAATATCACCATTATCGGTATAAAGCGTTATATCTCCTTGCCTTGATACAATATTCTTGCAAATCGTGATATCCCCGCTTTCCGTCTTTCCAAGGACATCGCCCGTAACTACGACATCTTTACCGAAGTTAATCGCTCCCTGCCCTTCAATATCAGCAACAAAACCTGTCTTGGCTATTAAATCATCGGTAACAAATATATCACCATTTCTTCCCTTCAACGTTAACGAGCCACCAGCAACAACTTTGCCCTGATTATTGATGACAAAGACACTATCCTCTTCACCACTGGTATACACATCACGTCCGGCCATCAGCGATACATTGCCATTTTGTGCTTCGGTCTTACCATTGATGTACATAACACCATCCGGCGTCTCAATACTGACATCCTTATACGCCACTACCGCATCATCATCATTGGTAGCATCTCCCAAAACTATATTACCTTTTTTCGTACTCGCATAAATATCCCCTGTGACAGAATTCAGCCGATCATAAACCATGACGCTGCCGTTATTTGCCGTTAGTTCAATATCCTTCTGTGCCTTGATATTTCCACTAACAGCAATTTCCCCAACATCAGTTTTAACATCTACCGAGCCTTTCTCAGAAAGCACCCTCGCCTGTAACGTAATATTGCCAACAGCCTCACGCTCGTCAGCAGCACGTTCAATCATAAAGCTGACATCTCCACCGGCTTCGATTTTCGTCATATCCGAAAGAGAACCAACTTTCAAATCCACTGGATTGATCTCATCAGCCATAACATAGGCACTAATATCACGCCCAGCGTGAATATCTCCAAAAATCGCCAGCGTTGTATCCAAAGTCGCCAATCGAACGTCTCTACCCGCATCAAGCGTATAACCCTTTTCTGATAAATCAGCAATAACCAGTCCATCCTGGCTAAAAACGAAAATATCATCTGCCGCTTTCAAGGTACCTAATCCCAGTATAGCAGCAGCCGACAGACTGATATTGCCTTCTGCACCATCCCTTCCATTCGCCTGTAAATTGCCGTAAAGCATCAAATTCCCGTCCCGAACATTTACATCGATCGTACCATTTACAGGATTCTCAATACCAACACTCGTAGTATTTTCGCTCGTCTGCAACAAAATATCGCCATTGATGACCGGCTGTCCTGTTCTAGCTATTGCCTCAAAAATGCCGAAACTATTATTGGGACTCTGTAAATCAACACTGCCCCCAACCATAGCCCCTACACTTGTGCTGCTTATGCTGCCGATATTTTGCACAACACTGCCGCCAGCATGGAACTTCAGCACATGGTTAATCGTACTCCAATACCCATCACTGGGCGGCAAATCATCCGAATGATCCTCGGGAAGCGTAATCCACCCATTTAACTCTATATCCTTGGCAGCAGTGAGTGCTACTTCTTTGCCAGCCGTAATATGACCATTTTTTTCATCTTGCCCCACGAATAGATGGCCTTGACTCTCTGCACCAAAGTGATTGATTACATCAATATTGCCTAACGTAAGCGTACCATCTGTAATCTCAGAATTATTCATCCCCTTGATATAGGCATCCGATGCCGTAAGGTTTACCACTGCACGGTTATTCAGGATCCGCAATGGTTGTACGGCCGTACCAATGATTCCATCATCATTTGCCAACACCAATGTCTTACCTGCATTGATATACGATTCCGCAATTTCACTATTGGCATCGCTCATGAGGTAGCCGGCTGGTGATGACAACGAAATCGTATCCGCAGCATACATAGCCCCCAAAGTCAATTCCTTTTGGCTATCCATATTCTTAATATAGATGTCCTTATCGGCTTTGGCCGACACTAAATCACCAGAAAGCTTTACGGTAAGCGGATTATCTGCTTTGCCGATGCTGACAGTCGGCACTTCATCGCCAGCAATAGCCGAAAGTTCGAGATTTCCCGCGATGATATGAGCGTCCGGCGCATCCAACCTGCCCCAGATACTCTGAGCAGCTGCCAGGCGCAGATTTCCCGTACCAGTATCCACTTTTCCAAGCTGCATAGCCGAGTAATTGCCCTGGTCATTTGTGCGCCCTGACACGAAGGTATTGCCAGCCGCCTTGACATTCAATTCTCCTTTTGCATAAACCCCTAACGGAATAGCGGCTTTGACCGAAAAGGCCGTAATATTCCCATCGTCATCCTTGATTACCGACACATCCGAGGCGTTGGACCGAAGCAGCGTCCGCAGTTTCGCATAATCCTTTGCGATGTCTTCTACCTTGATGATGGTGGCATTTGCTTCATTCTTACCGATGCCGCTATACGCCGTAAGCGTTACCTTATCCCCAACGATATTGGCAGCTTTTTCCGCTACGCTGCCACCCGTACCATTTACCAAATTGTCTGCTACGGCATAGAGCATCATATCTTTCGTCCAACGGAACTTCGGATGCTCTGCCTGCGTACGCAAGGACTGATAAACCATATCATGAGCCAGGAATTCTTCTGCCGTCGCATACTTCTGGTATCTAGCCAGCGTGCTGTCCTTCATGAAGGCATCAGCCGTCGCATAACCATCATAGCTATGGTACTTGCCAAACTGAACGGCATAATCCGCATACGCCTTATCGCCGGATTTTATAAGTGCTGCCAGCTGTTCCACCGACATCGCGTCGTATTTTGCTTTTAAGGAAAGATAATTTTGATAATCTGCACTCTGGTAGATGGCCTGCGCTGCAGTCAACTGACTGTCATACTCCTGTTGCAATTTTTCTTTATCCGTTGCATAGGACGCATAGGCATTTTCGACCTCTGTCCGATAGCTTACCACATCTTTTTCGAGCTGCTCGATGTAAGCGCCTTTGTATTTATAACTTCCGTCCGGATTTTTCTCACCATCAATAAGGCCGGCATCAATCCAGCGTTTTACGAGTTCATCCGTACTATCATCTTTCTCTATCGCCTCAGTCGGCAGCATATCGACAAAGCCGCCCCCCTCAGCAGTGAGGACCACATCACCGGTTTTCGCCGTGATCTTGCCAACCATGAAGTCGCCACCGGCAACACTTTCCGTCAAATAGACCGAGCCAGCTGCCGAAGCATTGACCGCCGTGCTGTATGGATTCGTTCCATACAGGAAATCCGACGCCGCCAGCGTCAACGGCTGAGCAGTTGTCCCCAGGCTCCCATTCTCACTGGCAAGTGAGATGCCACGGCCATAAAATGCCGTCGTCGTTCCCGACTGCGTGATATCTCCCTGCGCCTGCAAGGAAACGAGCCCCAGCGGTGCATCCTGCGCAAACGTATCCCCATCCAGGCTGGCCAATTTTTCAACCTTTACATTACCGGCAAGATTCAAGCCCTCAAGCTGACCACCATGTACGGTTATATCAATATTGCCTTTGCCATTGGATTGCGCAGACAAGTTCAGCATATCTGCTACCGTCGTTGCCTTGCCAGCATCATTTCTCGCCGTGACTTTGCCCAGCGTCGTCACATTGATGCCTGCAATATCGCCATGAGCCGCCAGACTCAGATTTTCCGTATAGACGCTGGTATCCCCTGCCTGCTTAATGGAACCTCCGTTGGCATTAATCGTGATTGGCGCCAGATTCGTCGCACTCTGGATCTTGCCAAGCAGATTCATATCGCCGCCGGTCGTCTGATCGTTCTTCAAGGTAATGCTGCCGTCTTTCGTCCCCAGAAGACCCAAGGAAATCTGCTTGCCGGCATCAATCGAGTACTGGTATGTCTGGATTGACCCCGTAGTCTTATCCCAACGGGTATAGTAATGGCGACGCCAGCCAAAGAGGCCGGATTTTTCCACCCAAGATTGGATATTATCACGGCTCTCGGAAACTTTCTTGCTGGCAGCCCGCAGATTCAACCCCGATTCTGTACCACCAACATTGCTGAGATAAGCCCCCTCTGGCAGATTATAACGCTGTGCATCTGCCGAAGATATCTTATGCGATTCCGTTTCCTGTCCTTTGATGGATTCCTGGTCGGTATAAGATGTATAAGCGCCCCACCAGCATTTGGACGTATCCGTCTGATAAGTAGTCTTCGATACGGTAGCGTTGCCAGTCGTCCAGCCATACTGCTGCCCTACGACATCATACACAAGATTATGATTATCGCTCAGTACCTGATCAGCCGCCGTTATTACCAAGGCATCCCCATACAGATCACTGCTGTCCTTATGCGTCTTTAGATAATTGGCATATCCCGTGATGCTGCGCGTTCTGCCATTGCTGTATTCCGTCCAGGTATCCTTAGCCGTATCGGCAATCGTAATACTGCCACTGCGAATGTTATTTATGACCTGACCAACATCCATGGATATATCCGAATGATTAAGGACCGAAATATCAGCCGCACCATCGGAAACGATAATCTTTCCGTTGCCCGTGCTTGCAATGCGGCCCGTCAGATAAACTTTGCCACCCTGGGTATTGATATCTTCCACAATCAGGTGATCGGTCAGCGGATCATAATAAACTGGCACTTCATAGTAAAAAGCCTGCGCATCCGCATCATATTTCTGCCCGCCGTCATTTACCTTATACATCGTCCGATTTTGCACAGTCACAGCCCGATCACGCGGCTGCTGTTTAGCAGCTGCGACATCAGCTGCCGACAATTCAGCCTTGTAATCCTTATAGCCACTCTGGATTGTGCCATTGACATTGATATACTCGGCAGCGATATAAACATCTTTACCGGCGATATACCCACTGGCCGCATTATCCTGCGTCGACTGCGGATTCTCAGCACGCGCACTTGCCACACTGTTCTCTGCCTCTATATCCAGCTGAACCTGTTTTTTCAAGTTTTCCGCTGCTTCGGCCAAATAGTTTTCCGGGTTCCCGTTGATGTGGACAATACCATCCGTATAGCCCTGATTGATGCTTCCCTTAGCAGTCAGGCGCACGGTCGTACCGTGAATGCCCGTCGGTTTCTCCTGCGTACCACCATCGATGATGATATCGCCAGCCGTATTATTGATGATCACTTCCCCAAGCGCATTTTCGAGTTTACCGGCAACTTCCACATCGTTGACCATAAAGATTCCCTTTGCCAGTTCCTGCTGATATTTTTCCGCCTGTTCTGTGACATCGATGGAAGGATCCTTCTGTCTCTCTTCCGCAAGCTTTTGCTGCAATTCCTGCTGTTGTTCCGGCGTCAGCGTCGTAATCGCACCACCGGAATACGTATTCTGGATTGAAAGCGGTGCTCCCGTACCACTGATCGTTCCATAGATTTGAGCAAAGTTAGCCGTCTGGAAAGTACCACTTTCTTTATTGATCGTATTGATAGCCTGATTGGCAGCTGCCAGCGTTGCTACCGGTACCACCGTATCATTAAAGGAAATCTTGCCTCCTTCTTCTCCCATGATGATATCATTGAGCTTCAAATAGGCATTGGAATTATTCGTGATACTTACCTGAGGCGCGCTGTTGGCTCTAAGGCTGCCGGTACCCGCCAGATAATTGGCCTTGACATTGATATTGCCGCCACTGACTTTTATGGCAGGAATTTCAACATAGCTTACCGGCTGTCCCGAAACCAGATAATTTCCTACTGTATATCCGCCCTCTACCGTTTCTTCACTATAAAGGTTGAGTGCCTTCATCTTCTCCTGGATCATATCACGTTCCTGGATATAACCAGCCAGCGCCGTTGTATCGCCACTACTATACGCAGAGATAAGATTATTCAGTTCCACCAAACGCGCACCCAACGCATTGGCATAGTCAAAATCACCAGTCTTTATCCCCTGACGTACCCGTCTGTTTACATCATTGTCATCCGTATCGATGACAAGCCCATTGCTCAGTCCAGGAACAGCTTGTCCGCTTATCGTGATGTTGATAGGCGCAGCCGTACCGGCCAGCAGCGTGCCATCCACTTTCACTACATTGTGCTTCATGGATTCTGGTTTGCCCTTTTGGTCAATGGAGGACAAGAAGTCCATGCTCGTCGTGCTGCCGCCATTGACCCACGAAAACTTAGACGCATTATTGGCAGCATCTTCATTGCCACCCGTAGCCGTCGCATTGATATCCTGCGTCGAACGCACGAGCCCTGTTGCCGTGACATTTACCGTATTGTTATCGTTCAGCGCCGTCTTAGCAGAAAGCACCGTGATGGGAATAACGGTGTAGTTATAAGCTGCCGCCTTCGAATCCACTTTGAGATTCGAACGCTTGCCGAGAGCATCTGCCCCAGCGTAAAGATTGACGTCTTTGGCACTGGAAACCTGCCCCTTGACCGTCACGGTATTCGTGCGATTCATCGTAACGTTTGATGTCGATCCCATACCGGCAGCGACACCAGCATAAATAGTCGCCTCGGCCTGATTGTTCACTTTTTCGTTATCATAAGCAGACAGCGTAAGGCTGGCCTCCTGAGCCGCTTCCTCATTGCTGAGCACAGCACCTTCCTCGACCGTAATGGTATTATCAGCCGTAACGACAGCTTCGTTATCCACCACTGTCACGGCAACTGCACCGCCGCCCTTCGCATTGGATTGCTGCGTAAGGTCATTATCCGTGCTGGCGACATACTGCTGCCCATCACGCGTCACGATCTTGGCGTTTTTCCCGATCAGGACTTTGCCCGTCTGGTTGAGCAGCAAATCACTCTCGAGCACGTTTCCCGCAATCGCGCCGCCGAAATAATCCTGCAGCGTGTAGGTCTCACCATCATAGGCAGCCGTCATCGCTGCATTGGCCGTGCCAATCGATACGCTACCGGCCTGCAGCTTGCTGCCATCACGGACATCTGCATACACCTTGCTGTTGATATCATTTTTGGCAAACGTTCCGCCCATGCCAACAATGGCACCATGGCCTTCATGAGCCGTTAACTTGCCGACATCTTTTTGTGCCGCCGTAAGGGAGAGCACATTATCGATCTTCCAGGCGCCACTCAATTCAGCGCGCACGGTGCTGTCTGTCTTATTATTGGCACTAGCACCAATGTAACCGCCAATACCGCCGCCGCCAGCCTGTGCATAGGAACGCCCCTCGTCCGCCCCCTGTGCACGGATTGTCAATGCCTTCAGTTTCTTGGCTGTTTCTTTCCCTTCCAGCGTCGCCGTGACATGTTCCTCGCCATCACTTTCCGCACGGCTGCTGCCGACGGCAATCGCACCAACTGTCACATCTTTGACATGCGCATCACGCGTCATATTCGTCATGCTGCTAAGCGTCAGCGTTGCAGTTTCCTTGAAGTCTGCCTCTTTCGCGACCGTTACCTTCGAGGTTGCCTTCGTCTTGGCAATTGCGCTGTCAGGTGCCACAGCCACAGCCGAAATATTGCGTCCAACCGCATCGGTTTTGATAGTCGTTGTCTCAGCCTTGCCAACCTGCGTGCCAAAGTAAATATTGTCCGCATCAAATAGACCGCCATCAACCGTAACATCAGCCGTAAGATCCATATCGCCTAATCCACGCATGCGGCTGACTCCCAGGATAGACACCGTCGTATTGCCGGCATTTACCACGCCACTGTCACGCTGGTTCGCTGCAAAAGTCAAAGTACTGCCGGAAAAATGATTATTCTTGCCATTTATCGCAATCGCAGCTGCTCCTGCATCCGCAATCGTAGCATGGTTCACCGCTACTGCCGCACCGCCAGCGCCAACTCCTTGCGTATCTGCCCGAAGAACTGCCTGTTTACTTGCTTCCGCGCGCACTTCACCCGTTGCCTGCAAATTATTTGTGCCCGTGAACGTAATCCCAGTATTACTGCTTTCATCGACATTTGAAAATGACGTCAACACGTTTATGGCACCGCCACCGCCGCCCAGCAGTTTAGCGCTTGCCTTGCTGCTATCATCCGCCAGTATCGTAATCGTGCCAGCCTTGTTTTCCTCCGTACCAATGGTAGCACCAGACAATACCACATCTGTACTGCCCTTGTTCACAACACCAGAGTAACCAACGCCAACGCCAGCCATACCAGCCGTTACCGCCGTCGTATGCGATACAAGGCCGTCATGTTTCTGTCCCTGATTGGCAGCCAGCGTGATGTTTCTGCCAAGCAATGTTGCTCCACTGACTGTTACATCCGTATCATGTCTTGCCTTGATGATATTGCTGGTAGCTGCTGCCGAAGCCCCAGCGGCCATCGATATCGAAATTCCTTCCGAATCGATATCATTCTTATCCTTAGCCGTAAGCGAAAGCGTATTTCCTGCCGTAAGCACAGAGGACTGCTGTGCTATGGCATGCACACCGCCCTGATTACTGGCAACACTGGTATCGATTTTCTGATTCTGTAGCGTCAGCATCTTTTCTTTCTGTGTGGAATCCATACCAAATAAGCCATCGCCTTCAAATTTTCCGACAGCATTTGAGGTGTCTACACTCTTCGTGATTGCTTTTTTCGTTTCAGCATCAGTTCCCATGCTGTTGCCATTTTCATCAGCAGCCCGCGAAAGCTGATTATCCGTAATGCCTTCATTGAGTGAGGTTGCAATGACATTTACCGTAACACCAAGGCCAGCACCACCATTGACGCCAGCTACCTGACCACCAGTATCCCGTACCGATTCTGCCGCCACAGAAATATCATTGCCAGCCGTCAGCCGGCTCCCTTCGACATTGGCATTGACGGCCGTATTATACGTATTCAATACCACGCTGACGCCAGTTCCCACGAGACCTGCCGACGATACCAGCCCCAGTGTATTGGCAAAGAGTTCATCCTTCGCTGCCACACCGATATTTCTCGCCGTAATCGTGCTGTTTTGTGCCGCTGCCGTCACCTTGTTCTCTATTTTGTTGATGGCAACATCACCGGCTACCGCTGCACCGATTCCCACTGCAATCGTGCCATTATAAAGCTCAGTATTCAAAACGCTCTGGTTTTCGGCGTCAATATCAACATCGCGATTACTGGTAAGCGTGCTATCTTTTACCATTGCCGATACCGTTGAACCATCTTTTACCAGCGATATGCCCGCACCGACACCAACAGCAGCCACGCCCCCCGAAATTGCTCCGGATATATTGCGCACATACTCTCGCGACTCATGACTAGCATTTACCCTTGTATCTCCATTTGTCGTAACGGTCATATTGTCGATTGCTGCCGTCGTCTCACCATTTAAGATATGGCGTACTGTGCCGTTTCCAGCGGATACCGCTACCTTACCACCCGCAATCGCAGCTCCAATCGTAAGATTCGTCGTCGCCTGTTGCGAATCCGCTGCAACCGTAAGCTTCTGTGCCTTGAGTACCTTCTTGTCAGCCGATGACTTGACTTCCGCTTTCGTCTTGCGGTCAATCGTATTCCACGTACTACCCGATCCGACCGACACACCCACTAAACCGCCGCCAATCGAGGCCCCGACTGTGAACGAACCGAGATTCGTATAATCCGCAGCCTTTACGGCAACATCGCCATACGACGAGTTTCCATCGTTCAATGCAGCATTGATGACCTGCGCATCCGTCCTGCCTCCGATAGTATTGACATTGACCGTACCAGCAAGGCCCACGCCAGCACTGCCCGAAATCGCAATGCCAGCTGATGCCAGCGCCGATGCAATCGAATGCGTGGCCGAACTGTCAACGACGATTCCGGCAGCTTTTCCCTGCTGACGTCCATGGAAAAGCGACGAAGCTTTCCACATGGAACTATCACCAAAACCGGAAATCAACGCATCATCTGCCATACCGCCATGTACCGCAATCGCATCATCGGCTGCGTCACTCCCCTTCGCCGTTACCGTGCCTCCTTCGATTTTGGCCGTAGTATTGCCCGAAAGCTCATTAACGGCTACGGCTGCACCCACACCTACGTTACCGCCAGCCGCCAATCCCAACGCACCGGCATAGTTTGCCAGGCGTTCATCGCTTTTCGCGACGACACCAACATTGTTCGTGCTCGTAATAGCCGGATTCACGAGTTTAGCGGTAACATCATCGGACAGATAGTTATAGCTGGCGGAACCGCCAATCGATGCAGCTCCCATGACATTAGGCGCTGCCCCCGCACCGATAGACAGGATATCGCTATCCCCACTGCCGGTTACCGATATCCTGCCGGCATGAATCGTCTTTTGCGGAGAGGAGGAAATCTCAGCCGTCGTATCCTGGTCCAGTTTATTTATTGATAAACCAACGGCTGCATTGATTAGCGTGCTGATACCAACAGCCGCGGCAGAACCGACCGTCGTCACTTGGTGCTTGCTGTCTGCTGCCACTTCAAGGGAAGCACCATCCTCATCCAGTTTGCTGACCTTCGTATCGGCCAGACGTGCTATGGTATCTTTTGATGCTTCCGTCACAGCCGCTGCCCCCTGCAAATGGAAGGGATTGCTGCCAAATTGCACGCCAAAACCACCGGCAACCGTCACAAATTTTGACGTATCACTGGCTTTGACCGTAATCTTGCTATCTGCGATTGTCTCAATATCAGCATTCTGGATCTCAGCGCGCACTTTCTCCTTATCCGAGTTGCTGCCCAAATCAGCATAGGCCACCGCACCGCCGACAGCCACTTTAGCACCGCCGACCATGATACCGCCGGCAACCGTCGTCTTTTGGGCCGTATCCGTAGCCGTAACCGACAGATTCTTGACCTTGGTCAACTTCTTGTTTGACGACTTCCCGTCAATGACACTTTCGGTATTATCACGGCCACGATTAAGTCCTACCGCACCATTGGCGGCAAAGGCTGCCGACTTGCCAGCAACGACATTGACACCACCGGCAATCGATAGTGCCTGACTGTCATTTTTGGCATCCAGCGTAACAACCGTACCTTCCGCTCCGCCTGTTACTTCGCTGCCGTACAAGTAAGCTCCGGTTGTGTTATTCAGCGCATTATACGAGAGCGTAAGCCCGGCGGCAATGCCTTTCCCGGCTGCGATTTCACCAGCAATGCTCATAACATTGCTGTCATTTTGCGCCTTAGCACTGACTTCGCCAGCCGTCAACACAGCATTTTCGATAATGGCCTTGGTTTCCTGCCGCAAATCGTTCCAACTGCCAGACCCCGCACCATTGAACGTCTTGCCGCCAATCGCCACACCGGCACCTACCGAAAGGATATTCCCCATACTTGCCGCTTCGCCGTTTACCGTATCAGCCGTAATCGTTGCACCACTTACCTTGGACGTGATGAAATTATCAACATGATTATAGGAAATGCCAACACCAGCACCAGCACTTCCCCCCCAGCCGCCGGCAATGGCTGCCGTAACGGTCGTACTGCGATTGCTTCCCAGTTCTGCCTTAGCCTCATTTTCCTCATCGGCAGCTGCACCTGCGCCAGTATTTTCCGCGTCTGCAGCCGACCCCGTCGACGTATCCACATAGCTTGTCCCTGTCGTATCAACGCCAGCATCTTCCAGCTGTTTTTTATTCTCGTCATCTTCACTCTTACTGCCATCGTTTCCTGTGCTTTCCTTCCATTTATCCTTGATAAACTCAGCAGCATCCGCAAAGATTGACGTATTCTTTTTACCGGTTTCGCCAGCCTTTATATTTACCGCATTTGTATTTTTGACCGTCGTATCCGTCATCGTCGCACGTGTGCTATTTTCGATATCCCCATAGGCAAAAGCGCCTTCAAACGAATAGCCGCTGTCCCCCGTCGCTGCCGTTCCCGCAGCAGCTCCCGTAAGCTGCGTCGTCCCTTTCTGCGCCGTGACGTCAACCTGCGAAAAATCAGACACTGTGCCTCCGATCATAGCACTTTCCAGCGTGTTATCGATATCACTGATTGCTACCGCGCCGCCCACGCCAACCTGTGTGCCATTGCCACCAGTTGCGCGGTTGAGATCAAGACCGCCCGTAATCTGGAAGTCTGTCGACTGAACGGTATTTTCCAACACGGCTTTATCTTTTCCCGTACCCGTCACCGTATTATCGATGAACAGCGCCCGCGAATCAATATCCAGCACGTTATGGTAGACGACACCGGCAACCGCTACATTCGTGCCATTCCCTACCGAAGAAGCAACTCCCATACCAGCTGCAAGGTTGAATCCCAGCCGCGAAGCCGAATTCTTTATCTCATCAGCGCCCGTTACCACTGTGTCCCGCATAACCGAACGATTTTCACGCACGGTATCCGTCAGCGCATAGGTACCGCCAATCCCCACTTTAGTGGCCGACTGCTGTCCATTCGGTTTGAGCGAATTCTTGACTGACGTACCGGCTGTTGTCATGGCTCCCACAAGATCGCTTGACGAAATTGCCAAGGCATGCGAGACTCCGTCGCCCTCCAGCGTAATATTGACATGGTCCACCAAAGCATTCGTACCACCATCGAGGAAATTGAGCGCAACACTTCCCTCAAGTCCGAAGCTCGTACTGGGCTTGGATGCTTTATCGCCTGCCGCCGGTGCCGCACTGCCATCGGGGTCTGCCTTTTTGGCAGCCTTGTTGGCTGACTCCGTTGCTGTGTCCGCTGGCGGAGCTGGTGCATCGTCCGTCTTATCCTGCGCACTCTTTTCTGTCGTTTTATTGTTTTTCGCTGCGACAGTATCTTCTTCGAGCTCCGAAGATTTCTTGGCAGCATCCTTACTATCCGTTTCGCCTTTCTTGGACCAGAGCGTCCACTTTTCGCTGTCCTTTTTCTCATCCTTGTTCTTGGCTGTGCTTTCCGAATTCTTCGCCGCTTTGCCATCAGCCTTCATCATGCCACTCGAAATCGCATGGATTGACACGCTGCCAGCTGAAATAGTCCCGCGCGCTCCGCCGTTCGTAGCATTTCCCAAAAGCTGCGCATCGTCGCCTAATCCAGCGCGCACTAAGGAAGCCCCCTGATACAAGGCTTTTGCTGCCTGCTGTTCATTGGTATCGCCTGCGGCAGGCTCCGTCAAACCGTTGCCATTATCCCCCACCATAGCCAAGGTATTTACCGTAAAATTGCTGATACCAACACCCAGACCAAAGGCATACTGACTACTGTTTTCCGTGCGTGCCGACGTATCGCCACTCACACTGTTGCTGCTAAGAGCGGTCAAATTGCCGGACTGGAGGCTTGCCTCATCATCCCATGACAAGAGACTATTGGCATCGCCATAACTGAGTGCCAACATCCCCGAAATGCCGATCTTTTCGCCCTTACCGGCATTCTTGACCTTATTTTCCACATTGATCGCATTATTCGACGTAAGGATAGTCATGACAGGCGCTTCAATAGACGCTTTGCGGCCGACAGCCAGAATTCCCTGGCTGTCCACGTGCTCAATCCCCACCGTGCCGCCAATGGCAACATTGCCATTCTCATCGGTTGCACCATAAGTACCGGCAGCATTCGTCGCAGCGCCAGCCCCCAGCGTCACCGTCATTCCCTTGACAGAAGCCCCTTCGCCAATAAGCGTACTCGCCGTGTTCTTGAGGGTATCGACACTTACCGTGCCATCAATTGCCACCGATGCCTTTTTTTCAGCTGACGATTTGGTCGAAGCTTCTGCCTGATAGTGCATAGCGCTTTCCTTCGCGCTGTCACCCTCGCCATACTTTGCCGCTTCGATAGCTGCATTTGCCGTCAATGCTCCCGAAGCATCCAGTGTCGTTTTATGCGTTTCGTCACTTGCCAGCACGGTTTTCGCGGTATTGCTGATGCTGCTTACGAGCACGGCAGCTTCTACCTTGACTTTCGATGACGTCGAACCGCTATTCTTGACTTTTAAAGCAAAGCTATCCGCATCTTCACCGGCCAGCGTCTGCTTGGCAGCAAGATTCAATGCGCCATCCGGCGCATTGTCACCGCCCGCTGTCTGCGTCTTCAGCGTGATGCCCTTTGCAACCTTTACCGAAGCGTCATTGTTGCTGGAAACCACGCCAACGCTGACACCAGCCGCAAACGCCGTGCCATTTTTTACCGATTTCAGGGACTTATCCATGCCAGCCTTGGCATCCTTGCTCTTATCCCCCTCTGCCTTATCAGCCGAATCCTTGGCCAGCTTCTCGGGATCTGCCGATTTGCTTTCACTCTTTTTTTCTGCATCCGATTTTGTCGCCTGATGCTCCGCAGATTTTTCTTGCTGCGCCGCCTGCTCATCTTTAGCCTTTTCTTCCTCGGTTGCCTTGGCTGTCGCTTTCTTTTTATCAGACTTCGGCACCGCCAGCGTATTATCAATCGTAAGCTTGCTCTTGGAAATCTTATTCGTTGCAGCGATGTCGATAGCACCAGCCGTGATATTGCGGGCAATATCAGTCGTTGCCGCCGTATCGTAATTGACGACACCAACCGTCGTGCTGATATAGCTTGCGTCCTGCCCCTCCGCCTTGACGGAGACTGCCGTCTTGCTGTCGGTATCAGCAGAAATCACCGCTTTGCCATTCACTGCCGTAAAGTTTTTGTCCCCGGATAGTGCTACCTTGGCATCTGTATCCCCAGTCAGCACACCAACTCCTACGGCTGCCACACTCGCACTGCTGCCGCTGGCGGTAACCTCTAAGCTCGCATCTGTAGTAGCTTTGGCAGCGATTTTAATGCCATTGCTGCCCGTCGCATCAATAGCCCCCTTCACGTCAATATCCGCATTATTATAGATCCTTGTCACGCCCACAGCAACTACCGGCATGCTCGAACCAGAATTCACCGTACTGCCGCTGCTATCCGTATTCTTCTTTTCCTCCGAGGTCTTGTCTGCCTCTTTTTTCATATCGGCTTTCGGCACAGCAATCGACTGCTTGATCTTGACGTCAGACTTGGCCGCAATGTCAACGCTCTTCGCCGTTATCGAGCCTGTATCACCGATTTTGACACTCGTCTTATTCGATTTCCCGGAATAATTTACATAGAGATACTTATTGGCAGCCGCTTCTTTGTCCGCCAACTTATCCGTCAATTTATTGAGCATTTCGTTTTCGCCCAGCACGATGCCCTTGATCGTATCAGTCAAGGTCATGGGCGTGCTGTCTTCTATACTGCTCGTACTCTCAGCCGAGATTTTAACGCTGCTATCTGACACCAAGCTGCCATCTACCGTGACTGCTGCCGTAAGATCAGTGGATCGCTCTCCCCACCGGATGCGTCTTGCCTTATCGCCATCTTTATCCGAAACCTTTGATTCCGTCTTAGCTGAAAGCACAATATCGCCACTTTCCGTGACAGTTGCCGTAAGGTCACCGCCCAGCCCTGCCGAATGGCTGCCAGTATTTACCAGCGACGAAAAATCGATCTGCTTGACGCTTTGCAGTTTGGCACCACTGCCGATATTGATGATGCCACCACCTAACAGGATGCCTTCCGTTGTATTGATATGACCGTCAACCGTCAACTTGCCCGCATTGTTATAGGGTGCATTTTTTATCGCATCCAACGTGATGCCGCCAGCCTCGCCTTCATAGAGCTTGCGGAAATCTTCACTATTCATGACCAGCCCGGTAAACTGCCCTGCATTGATGACACCACTTGCACCAACAGCGATACCATTCGGGCTCAAAAACAACAGATGACCACCGATCTTGCCGCCACGAATGGCATTGACCGTACCATTGATATCTATTTTTGCATTGACAAAGTTTGCGAGCGTCGATACATCCGCACCGCCATTTTTGCGGAAAAACAGATTGGCAATATCGCCAGCCGTCAGATTGAATTTCTGATAGCGGCTGATAGCCAAATCCCCATTGATATCCTGCGCATAGATATTGTGAACGCCAGAACCACTCGCCACATTCGCTCCGTCTTTCGCGATGATTTCCGAAGCTTCGGCCTGTTGCGGAAGTGTCAGCCCCATTGCCATCGTCAAGGACAGCAGGACGCTCCGCCGTAAATTCTTCTCCTGACGCTGCCGTCTCTCCCGACGTGATAAAAAGAGTCCCCTTTGTTCGCTTCCTGCGGCTTCCTTAGCGTAAAACATAACGGTAACCTCCTATGCTTCCGTACATATTCTATCAATCAGAGCTGTTTCTTTCCGTCATCTCATCGTTTCTACCAGCAAAGCATCTTCACGTTTTCCTATAAAACATTCTCTATAATATATCGTCAATTATTTGCTATTTATTAAATAAAACACCGTGTTTTTCCTGCTTATTTGAAAAAAGAACAGTCACACATTTTGCGTAACTGTTCTTTCCTTCAATCTTTAAAATGTTGTCGTCACCGTTAAATTGAGCCGCACGGCATCAACATGCTGGTTGTTCAGTTCCCGCTTGAAGGGGATGCCCAGCGTCAACGAGCTGTTGGTCCGCCGATAATGATAGCTTGTGCCAAGGCCAATGCTTATGAGGCTTTTGTCATCCGGCGCTGTCTCGCCGCTCACCGTGCCAAAGTCAAGGAACGCAAACGGATCATAGCGATGCGATTTGCCGCAGGGAACATGGTATTCCATACTCATAACCAGCCCCTTTTCCCCGCCGATAAAACTCTCTTCATACCCCCGCACCGTGTTCGCACCGCCGATAAAGAATCGGTCTGCCGATGCCAGCTGATTGCTGCTGGTCTGCTGAATATCCAATCGCCCTTGTATATACTGCCCATGCGTATAGCGCTTTTGATAAAAGGATGCCAGCCGATAAAGCGTGCCGCTGTAATCCTCATGGTAGACAGAATCATCGCCGCTGACCCGCAGAAGCGAATGTTTATGATAAACGACTGATGTATGTCCGTAATGCGTAAAAGAAATATAAGGAATGTACCGCATCAACGAATCATCCAGCCAGGAAACCTTATTTCCATGCCCCAGGTCTGTTTTGGAGGATTGATGTGCCAGCTGCAATCCGGCCTCATAGCGGCGGTCCGGTTCGACCTTCAGCGGCACGCGCACGGTCATACCGTAGGAGCTGGCCTTTCCCTCGACTCCCAGCGCCTGAAGTTCTCCCTTTTTGATGTCCGATTGCGAACCAGTATACTCCACATCGAGGCGAACGCCACGCGGCGATACCGGAATGGAGTAGTTAAGCCCCCACATGTCAGACCCCCGGCTCCGCATATAATTGACACGCAGCGTATCACGGATACCAGTCAAGCTGCGATTGGTATAGAAAAGCCCATTGCGCCACCTGCCACTGCTCTTATAGCCGTTGTTATCACTGTAACTGATCAGATTTTGCCGTGGTGGCTCAAAAACCAAAATATCATAATCAGTCGTCCCCTCAGCTGTCCCCGGTTTCATGACAAGCCGCAGCTGAACATCGTTGGTACCATGAAACCATTGCAACTCGCGATTCAGCGTCTCGATATTATCGACAGCTCCTGGCGTCAAACTGAGCCGCTTGCGGATATAGCCTTCCTTTGTATTTTTGTTGCCCTCCATGCGTATGGTTCCCGTACGCCCCTCAACAAGCTGCACACGCACCACGCCATCATGGATGCGCTGCGGTGGAATAACAGCCCGACAGGTCACATACCCCTTTTCCCGATAAAGCGTCGTGATTTTTTCGGCCATTTCCTGCAAATCCTTGATCTCGATTTCTTTATCGAGATAATCCGCCGTAATCTTCTGGATTTCTTCCTCGGGAAGCACAGCCGATGAATCGTGTAAAACCTTCTTTAAGACAAATTTCACTGCCGCAGAGGTTTCTGCAGTTTCATCCTTTCCCTGCTGCTCAACGGTTTGATGCCGTTTTTTTTCATCCTCGGCAATCTGCTCCTGTACACGTTCCCATTCCATCGCCTCACGCAGGCGTTCCGCCGCCTGAGCAGCCGAAGGACCGACTATCTGATCCTGCGTGCCGGCAGGTAACGCCGGCCGTGCAGCAGCCCAGGCCCCATGACTGTTCCCCGCGAGCGATAAACCTATGGCCAATGAAAGCACAGCATAACGCCGCCAACTTCCATGCGTTCTCATACTATCCCCTCCCGAATGACAACGAATTCGTATACCCTTTTTTCATTTTAGCAAAAAAAACATGAATTTGTAAACATCAGTTTTTTCAGATATTTTTCTGCAAAAAATCAGCCGCCATTGCTTTGACAGCAAAGCGGCTGATTTTCATTTCATCAATAATACGATGATGACGCCCGGCACACCTAATACACCAGCTATGAGTGCTTTTAAAAAGGTGATTTTCACACCAGCGCCAAACAGGTTGACCACCCATAGCAGCACAACGCCCACCAGGCTGTTCGTAATCATCTTCCAAAGCAGCTTCATCGGCAGTGCGACGATTTTGCCAATAAGGCACAAAACGATCAAGCCTACTGCAAAGGCTGCAACAATTTCCATTAGATTTCCCTCCGGTTCTCCATTGCCTTGGACAGCGTCACTTCATCCGCATACTCAAGATCGCCACCGATTGGCAGACCATGCGCGATGCGTGTCACTTTTAGGCCCATAGGCTTTACTAATTTGGCAATATACATTGCCGTCGCCTCTCCCTCGACATTGGGATTTGTTGCCATGATGACCTCTTTTACGGTATCATCGGCCAGACGATTCAACAATTCCTTGATGCGAATCTGCTCGGGACCAATCCCCTCCAGCGGTGAAAGTGCTCCATGAAGCACATGATAGACACCGTGATAATCACGCATGCGCTCCATAGCTGCGACATCCTGCGGCTGCTCAACGACACAAATCACGGAATGATCCCGCTGGTCACTGCCACAGATTGCACAGGGATTCGCATCACTCAAGTTAAAGCAGGTATTGCAGTAGCCAATCTTTTCCTTCGCATCCACGATTGCTGCCGCGAGCGCCTTTGCCTTATCTACATCCATATCGAGCACATGATAAGCAAGACGCACTGCCGTCTTGTTTCCAATACCCGGCAGTGCGCGAAAGTGCTCGATTAATTTTGCTAACGGTGCAATATACTGCACGATTAGAACATCCCCGGCGGCAGGCCAAGACCGCTCGTAAGCTTGCCCATCTCCGATGCCATCATGTCGTCTACTTTCTTGATAGCTTCGTTAAATGCTGCCGAAATAAGGTCCTGCAGCATCTCAACATCTTCCGGGTCTACTGCTGCCGGATCAATAGTCAGGGACTGGACCTGCTTCTCACCATTCATGACGATTTTGACAGCACCGCCGCCAGCCGTTACGTCAACTGTTTTGCGTTTCAGCTCGTCCTGCATTTTTTTCATTTCGTTCTGCATTTTCTGGACTTTTTTCATCATGCCGGCCATCTGCCCCATGTTGCCCATTCCACCAAACATGTTATTGCTCCTCTCATATATAGGAATTTAGCTTTATTACCTATCATAGCGTATCAAAATTATGTGCCAACGTCAACGAAAAAATCCCTCTGCAAGCAGAGGGATTTTCTCCTGAACAGTCTTCCATTGATACTTGAAAAGGATCATAGAAAAAGAGAGTTTCACTTCGTCACGCTGGGGAAAGCGCGCGTAAGTTTTATCTGAGATGCTGTAAACTCCACCGGTTTAGCAAACCATGACAGAGCATAAGCTGCCGTTCCCGTGTAATCAATAGCATACTCATTCGTAGACCAGGACGTTAAAACGTCGAGATAAGATTTTGCCGTCGGAACATGCTTGCTGGCAAGATATGCCGTCTGATCCGGGTCGCCGCCCGACACAGCATTCGGGCCGCCGACAAGCAGTCCCGGTACATAGGCGCCCGTACTCTCGTGAATACGATTGTGCGGATGCTCCGGCGGGTTGGCACCTGCGCCCGTCAAGAAGCTCTTGTCCAGCGAGTTGCGGCCAAACATATAATGAATCTGCGACAATGCACCTTCGACATAAGCCTGTTTCGGCTCAATCTGATAAGCCATCAGCAGCATATCGCCCTGCGTCATCGCATTTTTCGTTGAAGCCCAGGTATACTCATCCTTCGACAAGGCACAGCCAAAGCCATCTTTGGAAATCTTATCGGCAATGAAGTCAGCATAGTCAAGGTATGCTTTCTTCACGTCAGACTGCAGGCTGGCATCGGCATTTTTCGACATGGCATAGGCAAACTGAGCCAAAGCCAGCGTGTTATCCCAGGTGAAGAATCCCGGAGCTTTTACCAGCTCGGCTTTATTCTCGCGGAGATATTTCTCGTACTTCTTATCGCCTGTCGTACGGAACATTTCTGCCGCCATCCACAGGCGTTCCTGGATGTCATTTTTATCATCATACGGCCCGGAACCGCTTTCCTGTCCTTCATCTACACGATAGAGAGATTTTTTATTCTTGGAAAGATAATTCCAGACTTTATCGGCATCTTTCTGGAGCTGTTTGGCATAAGCAGCATCGAGGCCACGATAGACACGGGCACCGATGGCAAGACTTGCCCCATACATAGCCGTGCTGGCAGTGCAATTGCCGTAGAGGAACCGCTCCTGCGTATCCGAATCCGGGCTCTTGTCAAAACCAGGCCACTGCGCACCAGACACTTTATGGAACGTGCTGCCATCCTTGCGCATCATTTTCTTCATGAAGTCAAACTCATATTTGACTTCGTTCAATGCATCCGGCAGATTCTTATCGTAGGTGATGCCTTCCGGGAACAACAGCTGCCCCTTCGTAAAATGGTCCGGATGGGCCTCATAAGCGAGCAGAAGTTCAGCGGCAGCAATACCTGCCGTGGTGGTATATTTGCCATAATCGCCAGCATCATACCAGCCGCCCGATACATCCACGATATCGCCCTTCTTGTTCAGCTTATCGGTAAAATATACTTTTGCCTGTTTATCCTGGGCATGACCATTTTTGACTTTAAGGCCTGTGATATCTTTATCGTTGATTGGTGTTCCGCTGCGGCTCAGCGTAAAGGAACGCAATGTCTGCACAGCCGGAACCGCATAGACATTATCGCCGATTGCAAATGGATAAGACTCACGATTACCCACTTTGAGTTTATACGTTCCCGGTGTATTAAAGCTCGTGAAATCTGCGCGCTGCAAGGTTTCTTCCGACATGGCATCGGCCTTGGCTGCCGACAGGCTGCCTTTATATACCACCTTATCGGTCTTCGCATCTACGAGTTTAAAGGATGTTTCACCGGAATCCGTTACCATAGCAGCCTTTTCGTGACCCGTGAGGTAACCAACCTGGTCTACATGCATGCCTGCGTCAGCAGCTTCCGTCAGAGACGCTGCTCCGCAAGTACCCAGCATGGCAATTCCTGCCAAAACCATCCGGCACAGTCTTTTCTTGCTCTGCATGATATCTCAGCTCCTTATTATTCAGCAAATGGCGTGTATTTGATGGATTTGTACTCAGCAGTGAGCGGCAGGTTCGAATCATTGAACGGTTTAAGCCAATCGTCGACCCCCAGGCCATTCCAAGCGTTCATCATGATTTTCTGCTTGGTCACCGGCAGGTCTTCATTTTCACGGCGGAATACTTCCTTGCCATCGACAAACCAGATGATGGAGTTCTTATGCCACTCAAAGGCATACGTGTGGAAATCCTCCGATGCATCAAATCCAAGGTCAATCATCTTCTCGTGTCCGCCTTTACCGTTGCGGAAGTAATTGAGCTGGACTTTCGTCGTGTCTTTGCCGAGGACCTCGAAGTCAATCTCATCCCACGGATCGCCATCATAAGGGCCCGTGTACGTGAAGAACGAGGAAACAACACCATCATTCTTCATAGCTTTCATGACAACTTCATAACGGCCATAGCCATACGTTGCCTTACTGCGGTACTCACCGCCGGAATACGGAACTTTATCAGCAGCCGGGTTGGGTGACTCGTCAACCGTAAGCTGCAGCGTGCCATCTTCAAACGTTACGTTTTCCTTATGCCAGAAGCAGTTGAACGGCATACCATTCGTCCAGCCATTGGAAGCTTCAAACAGGGAATTTTCCCCTTTCGTCAGGTCAACCTCAAAAGCATCGCTGGCTTTCGTCTGCGTTGCCGGTGTTGCCGTAGCCACAGCCGGAGCAGCCATATCCATCGTTACCGAAACCGGTGCAGCCAGTGCCATCATAACAGCAGCTGCCAATGCTTTCTTGCGAATATCCATCATTTTACTTCCTCCCTATGTCTTTGCTTATAATTGACCGGTCAATTTGACCGGTCAAAAATCCCCTTTTTAATTTCAATAAGACAAATCTTCACCATTGCTATTGATGACTTTCTGATACCAATAGAAGGATTTCTTCGGACTGCGTTTCAACGTGCCTTCGCCCTTATTATTCTTATCGACATAAATGAAGCCATATCGCTTCTCCATCTCACCCGTACTAGCCGAGACAAGATCGATTGGGCCCCAAGGGCAATACCCCATAAGTGTCACGCCATCCTCTTCGATAGATTTTTTCATCTGGGCAATATGCTCAGCGAAATACTTGATGCGCTCATCATCCTGTACCATACCGGATGCATCCGGCTCCTCATGCAGGCCAATGCCGTTTTCAACAATCATCATCGGCAGCTCATAACGCTCGGAAAGCACATTGAGCATATACCGAAGGCCTACCGGGTCAATCTGCCAGCCCCAGTCAGAAGCTTTTACATACTGGTTGGGGATTTCCTTGGCCAGATGACGGCTCGTCTCATCGTATTCGCTGACAAAACTCATGTAGTAGGACAGGGCGAAATAGTCCACCTTGCCTTCTTCCAAAGCGGCGAGGTCCCCCTCTTCCATCTTGATGTCATAGCCATGGAGTTCCCACTCCTTCAGCATGTACTGCGGATAGTGTCCGCGGCACTGAACATCGCTGTAATAGAAAGTGCGGTCCATTTCTTTGAGCGCCGCAATCTGGTCGAGCGGTTTGCAGGTTGCCGGATACGACGGCGACATGGCGAGCATGCAGCCAATCTGGAAATCCGGATTGATTTTGTGACCTTCAATAACCGCCTTTGCCGATGCCACGAGCTCATGATGGGCTACCTGGTAAAGTACCGCATAGCGGTCCTCGCCATCTTTATAGATGACACCCGAGTTCGTGAACGGAGCAAACGTCTCTTTGACGTTGCGCTGGTTATTGATTTCGTTGAACGTCATCCAGTATTTTACTTTGTCCTTATAGCGCTCAAAGCACGTAACGGCAAAGCGGACGAACATGTCAACGAGCTTGCGGTTGCGCCAGCCGCCATACTCCGTTACCAGATGATACGGCATTTCAAAGTGCGACAGTGTAATTACCGGCTCCATGCCATATTTGTGCATTTCATCGAACAAGTCATCATAGAATTTGAGACCTTCTTCGTTCGGCTCCAGTTCATCGCCATTCGGGAAAATACGCGTCCAGGCAATGCTCGTACGGAAGCACTTGAACCCAAGTTTTGCCAGCAGAGCAATGTCTTCCTTATAATGCGAGTAAAACTCGATAGCCTCATGATTCGGATAAATCTTGCCCGGCAAGACGCCATCGGTAATCTCACGCGGCTTGCCTGGGCCGCCAACCGTCATGACGTCGGCTACGCTGATTCCCTTGCCGCCTTCTTTCCAGCCGCCTTCGAGCTGATGAGCAGCCACTGCGCCGCCCCAGAGGAAACCTTTTGGAAAACTCATGATTGGTATCCTCCTTACTTCTGTTCATCGAAGCGCTTGTATACTTCGATAAATTCCAATGCAATCGTCTTAAAGCCTTCGGCACTCATGAGCTGGTCTTCGGCGTGAAGAATCAGCAGGCTGATATTGCCGCCTTCGCCGGAAGCTTCCTTCTGGAGCAGTCCAGCATGCGCATCGTGGCCCTCCACGAATGCTTCATCGCCCTCGGCGATAAGTTTTTCTGCCGCTTCATAGTTGCTTTTTTTCGCTTCCTGAATGGCTTCAATGTAACAGCTGCGCGCCGTGCCAACAGCCGAGATAATCTGAAATGCAGTGAGTTCTAAACCTTCCATAAAAACAATACTCCTTAGTCGTTCATCAATTTACGGGCAAATTCAAGGGCACCCTTGCCATCCATGCGGCCATACATGCGCATATCAATTGCATCAACCGGAATGCCCGGAATCTGCTCAGCGATCTTATTCTTCTGGAAGCGAATCTGCGGTCCAAGGAGCACGCAGTCAGCATCCGCAGCCTTCGTGGCTGCCTCCGATGCCGAGAAGGCATCGATGGAGCAATCATAAGAAGCCTCAGCAGCAGCTTCCTGCATTTTCTTTACCAGCATACTGGTGGACATTCCCGAAGCGCAAAGTAAAACAATCTTTTTCATAATAAATTCTCCTTTTCATTTTTTCCCCAAGAAAACTGTTTATTATTAAATTAGAAATGGAAATCAACACGGGTACGAAGCATGGTGTGATGATACTGCTCACCACGATGACCATCCCATACCAACTTGGTTGCATTTGCCTTCATGTAGAAAGTATCCCACTCGATATTCTTAGCCGGGACATATTTAAAGCCAAATACCCAGCCGCGATTACCAGCATGGAACGCACCATCCTGCTTATCGCCGAAAATACCTACCAAATCATTTTCATTGTTCGGATAATTGAAATAGCGTGTATAGAGTTGGAAAGACCCTGGGCTATTTAGATCCGGCCAACGATAGTTCATCTGAACAGCATACGTATCTCTGCCATCAAATGCTATCTTTCTGCCGCCTTCTGCATCCGCAATCTTGCGCTCACGATTCGTATGAACATAATCTCCCAACAGGAAGATATTCTTAATCGGATTATACATTGCACCAATGAGGAAAGCATGCGAACCGATAGAGTTCTTCAAACCATCCCAAGGTGCAGCTTCCTTGCCATAATAATCGACACCTAAGTCTTCATTCTTGCCCACATTCAGTTTGCCATAAGCCAGCCTCGTTTCAAGTTTTGGACTAATCCGCCCCTTAAGCCCCAGGCCTGCTACACTAAAGTCATAACCACGATCCGTCGGGGTAAGATAAAATGCTTCAGCTGTCAGTGGCGATTTTGGCAGCTTAACATCAGCCACCACACCATCGGACTCATTGCCAAAGAAGGCAAAATTGTAACCCATACCGCGCCATCTGCGGCCAATATCAAGATTGACTTTGCCGACAGATCCCTCTGCCCAAACGCGCTGAATCGTACCATGCTCATTATCGTATTGATGATCTCTGTCTTTCGGATGATATGCTGGATATTTATGCGGATCATTAAGCTGCGCCGTCACATATTTCGCATAATGTTGTACCGTCTCTGCCTGGAAATTCATATTCCAACGATCATTAACCTTATATTTCCCCTCGAGATCTAAGTAGGTACGACGGAAATCATTTCGATTGATATAACCATTGATGTTATCATTATCCCATCCTAAACGGCCAAAACCATTAATTTGGATGCGGTTCTGGGCATCTTTGAGATTCTTGATTGCTGCTTTATTGCTGTTTGCAACTTTTTCCGTCCGTTTGAGCTTGGCATTCTCTTTTTTCAGTGCATTGAGCTGCTTGGAAAGCTGCTGCTGCTGTGCTTCCAGCGCTGCGATACGGGCGTTGATATCCGTATCATCGTTAGGTGCTGCCATGGCCGTGCCCGAAATCCCCATTGTAAGACCGAGAATCATTGCTGTTGCTTTTTTCTTGCTAATCATCATCATTTTCCCCTTTTCTCGATACTTCCTAAAAAATTTGAATTAATGTTCTGCAGCCGACTGCATCTCAGCTTTTACGGAATCTGCTTCCGGTTTTGCTTCTTCCATGTCGCCCATTTCCTCTTTGAGGAAGGCGTTATCCTGCGCTTTGAGGAACGGGAAGTAGATTGCCGTAGCGATAGCGAGGTTTACAATCTGAACCACTGCGCCCTGCCAGCCATCGAGCAGGAAGCCGGCAATGATTGGCGGCGTCGTCCAAGGAACCTGAACGGCCGTGAACGGAGCCATAAAGCCCGTCGTGATAGCAAAGTACGTAACAAACATCGCAATCAGCGGAACAATGACAAACGGTACCAAAAGGTACGGGTTGAACACGATTGGCAGACCGAAAATAATCGGCTCATTGATGTTAAAGAGACCCGGGACAAACGCCATCTTCATCAGCGATTTGAGCTGCTGGGAACGTGCCGTGAAAACACCAGCCAGCAAAAGGCCCAGCGTCAGGCCGCAGCCGCCGCTCTTTACAAATACATCGTTAATCTGGCAGGTGAAAATTTTAGCCTGCGGATTGTTGACAAGGCTCATACCAGCATCGATGATGTGCTGATTGTCCAAGGAGTTGGCAATAAGCAGCGGGCTTACCACACCGCCGACAACGTTCGGGCCATGGATACCAGCCCAGAACAGGATGCTCTGAAGACCTACGATAATAGAACCACCAGCCAGCGAGTCGGAAAGACCCTGCAACGGCGTCTGGATTACTTTAAAGATGAGTTCCGGCAGCGTCGTTGCGCCGATGTAATGGCAAAGGCCATAAAGTACCGAAGCCGACGTGAAGAAAATCATGCCCGGCACAAGAGCCGTGAAGGCTTTCGCTACGCCCGACGGAACCGAATCCGGCATCTTGATACCGATGTGGTTCTTTTCGCAGTAGCAGAATACATAGGAAACAAAGAAGGCAATGAAGATGGCAGTGATAACACCGTTGCTGCCTGCCCAGGCTTTCGGAATGATGTCGCCAATGGTTTCCCCACCTTTGCTTACAATCGTCGGCGGCATCAGAATCAGGAAGGTCGAAAGCGCCAGGATGGATGCCATGATGGCATCGCAGCCTTCATTTTCAACGAATTTATAAGTGATGGACAAGACTACAATCAGTGCCAGGACGCTGAACGTGCCACCAGCAACCGCATTCAGCGGAGCCGTCCAATCCGTTCCAAAAATCGAAGCCATAAACTCCGGATATCCCGGCAGCGGCAGATTGGCCAGCAGCAGGAACACCGAACCGCAGATCGTGAACGGCGTCGTCATGATGAAACCATCACGCAGGGCCGCTACGGCACGAATCTGAGCGAACTCCCCCATGAATTCGATAAATCTATCGAACATTTCTTGTTTACTCATTTTCTTTTCCTCTTTCCAAATTTGATTTACCCTGGGGCTGTGCGCGCAGCCCCCGTTCCCCTTAAGGTGATTATAATATAACACGATGCCAATTGCGGAACAATAAAGTTGAACCAATACGAAACACTGCTTCACAACCTTGGTAAAAAACGCATTTTGTCTCGTAGCACTGTTACATATATTATACATATTCTGATAATTTCGTTATTTTATGCAAAAACGAGCACCAAAAAAGCCTTCCCCGTAAAAGGAGAAGGCTGACTCATTTCGCTTAATAATAGAAGTGTTTGCTAAGCCACTGTTCTTTCTGGCGGGCACTGTGGAAATCGACGCGGGTCATCAAGACCGCAAACAAAATATCCATGACGTATTTCGCTCCCATGAGGAATACACGCGGGCCAAGTTCCTCCATGGATTTGACGGTTGCGACCGGGAATACCACATCCGCTACCGATGCCAGGCTCGAGCGCGGTGATGCCGTCAGGACGATAATCGGATTACCGCGGAGTTTTATCAGCCGGCCAATATCAAGCAGCATACGATTTTCCCCCGTGCGGCTGATAAAGAAGGCAACGTGTTCCTTAGGCGCGCCCGTAGCCTGCAAATACTGCATGGTCATAGCCGGGTGAACCGTAGAACATTTATTGGCCATGATAAAGCTTGACGCTGCCATATTGGCAATGTCAAGATTGTTATCCGTCGCATAAAAATCCACATGCTCGGTTTTATTCAGCAGTGCCAGTGCACGGACAAAATCCGAAGGTTCGAGCATATTGCGCGTATCCTTGAGTGCATCAATTTCGATACTGGTAACTTTATCGAGAATTGAATGAACCGAATCGCGGTCTGTCATCATGAGCTCTTTGCCATGTGGCCGGTCGACATACTGCATCATCTCCGCCAGGAATTTAACGCGGAATTCCGTATAGCCGCCAAACCCCAGCTTCTGGCTGAAGCGCACGATAGCAGCCGAACTCGTAAAGGTTTCCTTCGCCAACTGACGCGTAGACATACCGGGCAGCATGCGAAAGTTTGCCAGCAGATAATCGGCAATCATGGCCTCGGATTCCGAAAAACCATCCTTATCCTGTAATTGTTTTACTACCCCCGTCATTTTTCTCCCTCGATTTCAACTACATGATCCCCAAAATAATTAAAAGCTTTTTCAAGTGGTGCTCGTTCCTCCGGCGGCATTTGGTTCAGATTCACTGGAATCGTCTCCGGCTCCTGGAGCACAGCCGCTGGCTGTTTTTGCTTGGGCCGTGGCGGCGGCGTCATCGGCCTGTCCTCACCGCTGCAGGAAAGATGAAGTTCCCTGCCCGTAATCTCCTGCAAAATCGTCTCGAGCTGCGCACGATAATTGCGCATCGTAAGCGACGCCATAAGACTCCCCTTGAACTGAATAAAAAACTGCCGCTCTGTCATACCCGCAAAGGTTCCCTGTGATACACAGGCAAATATCGGCATCTTATTCGTGTCTTTCAGCGTCTGAAGCAGTGTATTCCAGACTTGCGTATCTTCTGCACTGACGGGCATTGGCGCCGGTGCAGGGCTTGGTGCTGGAACCTGCTCTGCCCGTGCCCGCATGTTTTCCCCTTTGTTGCGGACAGGTGCTGCTTTCGCAGCCGACATTGCCTTTGCTCCTGCAGCCAAAGCTGCACTAACCTGGGCAAGCTTTGCCTCCAGCTGGGCGATCCTATCGTTATCCGGTGCTGCTGCAACTGATGCAGCCACCATCGGTGTGGCCTGTTCTTCCCGGCAAAGCGACAGCAGTGCCACCTCTACCGTAATGCGCGGCTGCGGCGACCATTTCATTTCATTCATCGCTTCATGGAGCCGCTTTATCATCCGCATGACCTGCTCTGCCGGGAAAAGTCCCGCCTGTTCCTTCAGGACATCATCCTGCTCGGCATAGAGGTCCATGTTGGCCACCGTCCCCACGGCCTGATAAATCATAAGGCTTCGCAAGTGCAGCGAAAGCTCCGCTACAATCTGCTTGAGATCCTTGCCATCACGCAAGAGCTCGGCTATAATCTCCAGCACTTCCTGTGCTTTGTGTGCCGCCAAAGCTCTCGTCATCCGGTAAATCCAGTCATGCCCCACCAGTCCTAAGATTTGCCGCACCCGTTCCGCCGTAATCGTTCCCTCCGACAGGGCAGAACACTGGTCGAGTATCGAAAGCGCATCGCGCAGTCCGCCATCCGCCTGAACCGCTATCATCGTCAAGGCTTCATCTTCGGCATCAAGCTTCATTTCATCAGCTACATACCGAAGACGGTCATGAATCTCTTCAACGGTAATACGCTTGAAGTCATACCGCTGGCAACGAGACTGTATCGTTGCTGGAACCTTGTGTGCCTCCGTCGTCGCCAGAATAAAAACGACATGGGCTGGCGGCTCCTCCAACGTCTTTAACAGCGCATTGAAGGCCTCCGTGGTCAGCATGTGAACCTCGTCGATGATGTAAATCTTATACCGTCCATCGACCGGCGCAAATTTTACCGTCTCACGCAAATCGCGGATTTCATCAATACCGCGGTTCGATGCTGCATCGATTTCGAACACATCCATGGAGGAACCATCGTTTATCTTGCGGCACTGTGCACACGTCCCGCACGGATCCGGCGTTGGCCCCTGTTCACAGTTCAATGCCTTGGCAAGAATCTTTGCCGTACTGGTCTTACCAGTACCACGCGGACCGGAAAACAAATACGCATGACCAATCCTGCCCGATGTGATAGCATTGGACAGCGTACGGCTGATATGCTCCTGACCGACCAGGTCCTTGAAACTGCCTGGACGCCATTTCCGATATAATGCAATATAAGCCATGAATTGTTTTCCCCCTGATTCCGCGATACAAAAAAAGGATAGCTATGGCAGCTATCCCCTTGTTCTTTTTCACGTCGGACCACAGTCCCCAGGCGCCCTCACGGCACATGAAGCGACCCTCTTATCGCTGCTTCCTTCCGGACCTGACGAGGTTCGTGGGACTTCATTGCGTAAGACCAAAGCACTATGGCCCGACCTGAAAAAGAATTCTGCCTCTTCTGCCATCCAATATTAAAAAAGGATATAAAAATGGCGGAGAGTGAGAGATTCGAACTCTCGATACAGCGTTCACCGTATACACGCTTTCCAGGCGTGCTCCTTCAACCACTCGGACAACTCTCCACAATGCTCTACCAAAAGAAGCTATTAAGTTTTTATTGCTGATGTCGCTCAACAACAGAACCTATTATACGGGTTATCAAACCAGATGTCAACACTTTTTTGAAAAATTTTCAACCCGCAAGAAAATAGGAGCAGCTTCCTGCCCCTATTTTATCAAAAAAACTCGTCGACCGCCAGTATGATTTGAAATGAACCAAACGAGGTATAGACCCGCAGGCGCAATTGACGGCTCCCCTGCGGTACTACATCCTTCTTCCAGCGCGGCGGGTGCAAATCCCCTTCCAAATCTCTTTTGGCCATCTCAATGCTGAACAGCCCCTGAACGACATTGAGAAACTCTTCGCAGCAGTCAATTGCCAAATCGTCCACCCGGTCGAATTCCTCTCCGCTATAGCGGCGCGCCATTTCCAAAAAGACTGGTTCCGAGGCGATAACACCGCCGACAAAGTCAATGTCACCACTCACGCGAATCGAAACGGCATAGGCTGGCGATGGTTCCTCCGTCACCACAAGATCCTGTGACACGACACTGAACGTGTGCGTCAATTCCTGCATCTTCTCAATGAAAAGCTCCACATACTTCGTGTAGATGTTCAGCTCATCATCATAGCCATCAGCAGCTGCCAATTTGACCGCCGTGCGGATTGGACGGGCATCCGCGCGGACAATCTCAGGCACCCGATGCACGAGTATCTCCTCATCCGTCTCCCCCTGCCGCAGCAAGGACTGAATTTCCTCCGGACTGTAATTCCTTTCATTTAACAGGCATTGTGCAATGTTGTATTTATTTTTCATCGCCAGCGACCTTCTTTCGGACAGACTCAATGGTCTTCTTTATCTGGTCGCTGGAGTATGGTTTCTGGATAAAGTCCATTGCCCCCATCTTCAAGGTCGTCATCAGCTTCTGCGGAGTTCCCGCGGAAGACAACATGACTACCGGCAGGTCCGGATTGACTTCCTTGATTACCTGCAAAGCCTCTATCCCGCCGACTTCCGGCATGACAATATCAAGGAATATGCAGTCAATCGATTCCTGAAGATTCAGCATAACAGCGTCTTTGCCATTTTCTGCCTCCAGCACTTCACAATCCAGCGCTTCCAGCTCCTGACGCAGTTTTTTTCGCAACAGTTTCGAATCATCGGTAATGAGAACCTTGAGTTTTCTATCCAATGTTGTCGCCCCCCAAATATCTCTATTGGCTTATTATTTCTAAATTATATCCCGTTCATCCAAAATATCGGATATTCTATCTATTCGCTAAAGCCATTTTATTTTCCTTCTCGCCGTACTGTAGCAATAAAAAAAAGCTCCGATGACTCAACATAAAGTCATCGGAGCTTCGCTTATAAAACTGTTATTGAAAAGCGCCGTTTATTACCAGACGAACAGGCCAGCAATGCCTGCCGACAGCAGCGAAACCAGAATACCCGAAAGCAGCATATAGCCAACGTTACGGGAAATCAGTTCGTTCTTTTCATCATCGACAATGCCCTTGAAGCAGCCGATAATCATGCCCAGCGTCGAGAAGTTGGCGAAGGACGTAACAAAGACCGTCAAAACGCCCTGCATATGACGGCTGAACTGACCCAGGATGTCCTGAACATTCAGCATGACAACGAACTCATTGGTGACGAGTTTCGTGCCCATGTACTGTGCCAGCTGGAACGCTTCGGCCGAGTCAAGACCCATGAGCCAGGCAAACGGGAACATGATGCAGCCCAGAATATTCTCCAGCGTGATGGCCGGATGGATGAGAACCAGCAGCATATCAATGAGTTTAGCCAACGCAACGAATGCGATGACGTTAGCACAGATGATCAGAATCAGACGGCCAGCACCAAGAATGGAGTTGCCGAGGAAGGAGAAGAACGGCTCGCGCTCTTTGCCACCTTCCGTAACCGTTGCTACCGTATCTTCTTCCTCGGAGATTTTAACCGGATGCAGCAGGTTCGTAACGATAAGTGCATTGATAACGTTCAAAGGAATTGCCGTGATGATGAATTCGCCCGGCATCATCTGCGTATAGATACCGACCATAGCAGCCGTGATGCAGCTCATGGACATCATGGCAAGCGTCAGGCAGCGGTCTGCCTTCATGCGTTTGAGCTGAAGACTGGAAACAGCCAATGCCTCCGTATTGCCCAGGAACATCATCTCAATCGCAAAGAACGACTCGAACTTCGGCTCACGCGTAACGAATGCCAAAGCTTTACCAACCCATTTGATGATGAACGGCAGTACACCGATGTAAGTAAGAATATCGAACATCGGAACAACCAGCAGGATCGGCAGCAGCGCTGCCGTGAAGAAGTTCATCTGCGGAACGTGTACCCAGTCCGGGAAGGCAAACGCAATACCTTCATAAGCCACGCTGATAAGCCAGCTAAAACCTGCGGCAGCAGCGACAATGATTTCACGGCCAATCGAGAACGACGTCAGGAACCAGGCCATAAATACGTTGAGCAGCAGCAAGGCGCCTACACTGCGCCACTGAATTTCTTTGCGTTTTTTGGATAAAAGAACACCGATTGCCAAAAATACCAAAACGCCAAGAACATTGATAATAAAGTACATGATTTTCTCTCCTTTGTACCTGTGAGATAAGGACACGTGTCCTATTCTCTCACAAAGTACATATTATTGTCAATATTTACTGATATTAAAGGTCTTTATCCGTGAATGCAAACGGCAGAATCTCTTCCAGCGTAGCGACTTTCACATCGCCTTTGAGGTTTGCCATGATAATCTTGTTGATGTGGAATTCGCCCATAACCTGACGGCAGGCACCACATGGTGAACACGGTCCTTCCGTGTCGGCAATCAAGGCAATTGCCTCAATTTCCTTCTCGCCTTCCGATACCGCTTTAAAAATAGCCGTGCGCTCAGCACAATTCGTTACCGGATAGCTGGAATTTTCGATATTGCAGCCGCCATAGACGTTTCCTTTTTTCGTCAATACAGCCGCACCAACCTTAAACTTGGAATACGGGCTGTAGGAAAACTCCCGGTATTTCTTGGCGACCTCGATAAGTTCTTTATCCTCCATCGTATAACCCTCCCCGTTAGCTACGATTAATACTTCTCAACCTTGTCTTTTTCTACGCGGGCATAGACCAGCGGCTCTTTCTCCGGCTGGGTGTCACCAATGGTAACAGCCTCACGATACATGCGCTCGGCATTTTTAAGCGACTCTTCCTTGGACGTATAGAGCGTAACCAGGCTGTCGCCCTTCTTGACAGCATCGCCAAATTTCTTGTGCAGGACAAGACCAGCCGAGAAGTCGATATCGCTCTCTTTCGTCTCACGGCCTGCGCCCAGAACAACGGACGTTTCGCCGATTTCCTCAGCGTTCATCTTCGTGATGAAGCCATCGCGGTCAGCGACAACGTCAAGTTTGAACGGAGCCTGTGCAAACTTCGTGTAGTCGCGGAGGACTGCGTCATCGCCGCCCTGTGCCTTGACCATCGTGCAGAACGTCTCGAAAGCGGAACCATCTTCGATGGCTTTCTCTGCCATAGCGCGGCACTCTTCCGGCGTGCCTTTGCCAACGAGATAGAGCATGTTCGAAGCCAGCTGCAGGGAAACTTCCGTAAGGTCTTCCGGACCATGTCCCTTGAGGACATCCATGGATTCCATTACTTCCAGGCTGTTGCCGATGCCAAAGCCCAGCGGCGTATCCATATCCGTGATCAGGGCTACCGTACGGCGGCCCGCGCCTTCACCGATGGCAACCATAGTCTGCGCCAGTTTGATGGAATCGTCGAGAGTCTTCATGAAGGCGCCGCTGCCCGTTTTAACATCGAGTAGGATGCAATCGCTGCCAGCTGCCAGCTTTTTGCTCATGATGGAGGAAGCAATCAAAGGAATGCTGTCAACCGTAGCCGTAACGTCGCGCAGTGCATAGAGCTTTTTATCAGCCGGAGCCAGGTTGCCGGACTGGCCGATAACGCTGACGCCACATTTGTTGACCGTATCGAAGAACTCTTTGCGGTCCAGAACCGTGCGGTAGCCCGGGATAGCTTCGAGTTTATCCACCGTTCCGCCCGTATGACCAAGGCCACGGCCTGACATCTTGGCAACTTTACCGCCGCAGGCAGCAACAATTGGTGCCACGATGAGCGTCGTCTTATCGCCAACGCCGCCCGTAGAATGCTTGTCGACTTTCTTGCCTTCGATAGCCGAAAGGTCAATCATATCACCGGATTTTGCCATGACTTTCGTCAGTTCCGTAATCTCATGGTCGTTCATGCCGTTGAACCAGATTGCCATCGTCATCGCCGACATCTGATAGTCGGGAATATCACCGTTAACATAACCGGTAATCATGAACTGGATTTCCTCATCCGTCAAAACTTCGCCATGTTTTTTCTTGGTGATAAGGTCGTACATTCTCATTGCTGAATCTCTCCTTTATGTATAGGGGAGCTGTGCTCCCCTCCCTATTGATACGTTTAGTCTTTTATGATGCGTGGCAGCAGGCTCTCACCTTTGGTCTTGAGGTCGCAGTCAAACATATCCGAAATCGTTGCACCAATCATGGCAAACGTCGGATACGTGCCGAGGTTGACGCCCTCTTTGATATGCTTGCCGTAAATCATGAGCGGCACATACTCACGCGTATGGTCCGTTCCCGGTGCTCCCGGGTCACAGCCATGGTCAGCCGTAATCATCAGCACATCGTCATCTTTCATCTTCGCCATGAACTCGCCCAGCTGACGGTCAAATACCGTTGCTGCCTCAGCATAGCCATCGATGTTGCGGCGATGACCGTACTGCATATCGAAGTCAACGAGATTTACGAAGCAAAGGCCCGTGAAATCTTCGTCCATAACCTTGAGCGTCTTTTCCATGCCATCGACATTGTCTTTGTTGATGCCCAGGCTGCGGCTGATGCTGCGGCCGGCAAAGATATCGGAAATCTTGCCAACGCCAATAGTATCGAGGCCTTTGCGCTGCAGAGCATCCATCATCGTATCGCCTGTCGGGTCCAGCGAGAAATCATGGCGGCGGGACGTGCGCGTGTAATCCGGATAACTGCCCACATACGGACGGGCAATGACACGGCCTACGCCATGCTCGCCCTGCAGCATCTCACGCGCCGTCTTGCAGTAGCCATAGAGCTCTTCAACCGGCACATCGGCTTCGTTAGCAGCGATCTGGAATACGCTGTCAGCCGACGTATAAACAATCAAGCCGCCAGTTTCTTCCTGCTCACGGCCATAGTCATGAATGACAGCCGTACCAGAATACGGTTTGTTGCAGAGGATTTTTTTGCCGAAGGCTTTCTCGAGTTTCGCAATCAAATCAGCCGGGAAACCATCGGGATAAGTCGGCAGCGGGCGCTCCGATACGATACCAGAAATTTCCCAATGACCGATGGTCGTATCCTTGCCGCGGGAAAGCTCACGCAGGCGGGCAAAGCTGCCAATCGGTGCTGCTTCCGGAGTTCCGCAGTCAACACCATCGATGTTGAACAGGCCGAGTTTCTTCATATTCGGCGTGTCATATTTCGGTGAAGCAGCAATAGATTTCAACGTATTGCATACATCATCACCAAACTCCGGTGCATCCGGCTCACGGCCAATACCATAGCTGTCCAGCACAATAATAAAGGCACGTTTGAATTTACTCATAAAAAAGACCTCCCATACCAAAAACAGTTCGTTATGTTTATAATTGTCTGACGATTACTGTTCTTAATCTTATCTTAGGTTGTTATTATTGTATCGCTTTCCGGCTTGCAATAAAAGGACACATGTCTCGAAACAAAACGGATTTCATCTTGTTTCTTAAGCATGTGTCCTATTCTTGTCTTTCTATTTCACTATTTTCTTCTTACTGTGCTGTTAGTTCCAGCCCCTTAGCCTTGCGCGCCTCATATTCGCGATCAAGAATTCCAAGTACCACGAGATTTTCATATACGCCATTTGTTATAATCGTCTCACGAATCAGTCCTTCACGCACCATTCCTTCCGATTCATAGAGATGCAGCGCCCGCGCGTTATAGTCCTTGCAGTCCATCCAGGCACGATGGAATTTCAAATCCTCAAACGACCAGGCCTTCAACAGCTTCATCGCCTCATGGCCATAGCCAACACCTTTTTTCTCGATGATGACATGCGTCCACTCGATTTCCTTCGCCTCAGTAAGCAGCCCGTTTATCATCAGATACCCGACAGGCGTTCCTGTCTCCTTTTCCTCAACGATAATGTCGATGGCCGCTTTTCCTTCGTGGATTAACTTCGTATGAAAATCCCGGTCAAACGGCACGATAAACTTTAAATTCTCTGGTTCATATTCCAGTTTCATAATATAATCAAGGTCGGATATATCTGCCTTCCGCAAGCGAAGGCGTTCCCCAACGTGCAGGATTTCTGCCATACTACCGCTCCATTCCTATTTTTATTTTTCTTTTTCCTATTATATAGTATAATAATTGTATTTTCGAGTTCAAGTGATTCAATCACTGTTATATAACAAGGGGGTTTTATTTTGTCCACTATGGAATGGATGTCCTGGATTGACTGGGCTCATCTTTTGGAAATGCTTATTCTGCCCGGCTGCATTCTCGCCGCTTCCCTGACAGCCGGTATCACCATCAACCGCATCATTCACCAGCGCGTTTCCCGCCACCTCTCTACCGAGGAAACTACCTGGCAATTCATCTTTGTCAACGCGCTCCGCGGCGTGCCGATTTCCCTCTGTCTCGTTGTCGGTCTCTATTGGATTGTCAACACCAGCCATCTCAGCGAACCACTGGTCAAAATTTTCTCCTATATTCTGTTCACCGTCATCATCCTGTCGATTACGCGGGTCATCGCCCGTACGGTAAATGGCATCATCGACATGCAAATCGAACGCTCGGAACAGAAAATGCCCAAGACCACCTTGCTGAACGCCATCGTCAACGGCATCATCTATGCGATGGGATTCCTCGTCATTCTTCAATATTACGGAATTTCCATTGCCCCCATCCTGACTGCCCTGGGCGTCGGTGGTATGGCCGTCGCCCTCTCCCTGCAGGAAACGCTGGCCAACATCTTCTCCGGCCTGCATCTGATTCTTTCCAAACAGCTTCGCATCGGGGATTACATCCGCCTGAGCACCGGCGAGGAAGGCCGCGTTACTGACATCACCTGGCGCTTCACGACCATTGTTCCGGCCGGCGATGCCAATATGGTAGTCGTACCAAACCAGAAAATCGCCTCATCCAATATTACCAATTTCAGCATGCCCCGCCGCGACATCGTCATCCGTATTCCCATTGGCGTGGCCTATGACAGCGACCTTGAACAGGTCGAACGCGTAACGGTTGAAGTTGCCGAAGCCATCCTCAAGCAAGTCGACAAAGATGTGAAAATAAAGCCCGCGGTCCGCTTCCATACGTTTGGCGATTCCAGTATCAACTTCAATGTTGTCATGCATTCCAGCCGTTTTGACCATCAGTTCCTGCTCAAACATGAATTTATTAAAGCCCTTACCAAACGCTATCGCGAAGAAGGGATTGAGATTCCCTATCCAATTCGCACCGTTATCCAGGCAAACAATTATCCCCAATGACCAATTGTGGATAACTTTTTTCGGCAGGAAAGTTTATTCAGCAGTGAAATCTCGCCACATTGAAAGAAGCGCCAAGATCCTATATTCCTGCTTCATTTTCCAAAAGGAATTCCTGCATAAACTATCATTTTGTCGGATATAATACAAGATTTCCTTGTGGATAAGCCTGTGCATGGCAGCTGCAAAAACAACTATATGTAGTATTTCTATTGACTCTAGCACCATATATATTGTATAATTTCCTTGCAAGCGAAAGAAGAACCATTACTTGCATCAGTATTTATAAATAAGCACGATTACAATAAATAGAAGGACAGGTGGACTACATGATAGTAAATGGCATCGAAGTAACTGTAGAGGGTTTAAACGACGTTTCCGAACAGGAAATTGTGAATTATATTGACTATGTAGAAAACGAGACCAATGAAAAGCTCGATACGCTGCATATTTCAGCTGCTGGCAATGACGATGTCAACATCGATTACGTCCTTCAGCCGCAGAAATTCGAACGCATCCGCCGCATCACCGGCTATCTGGTCGGCACCATTGACCGCTGGAACGATGCCAAACGCGCCGAAGAACATGACCGTGTAAAACATGGAATGCGGCACTAAAAACACAATCACGAAAAACCTTCCTCAATGAGGAAGGTTTTTCTATGAAAGGAAGTCTTCCTCCATGAAACTCAGAATCGCCGGCATTGTTGACGACTCCGTTGTCGACGGCGAAGGCATGCGGCTCACCGTATTCACCCAAGGGTGTCCCCATCACTGCCCCGGCTGCCATAACCCCGACACCCATGATTTCCAAGGCGGACGGGAAACAACACCTGAGGCCATCCTGGCAGAAATCGAAAAAAACCCACTTCTTTCCGGGGTAACCTTCAGCGGCGGCGAACCCTTTATGCAGCCAGCCCCGCTCACACGCCTTGCCAAAGACGTCCACGCCCGCGGCCTTGATGTCTGGAGCTACAGCGGCTACACCCTCGAAGAACTCATCGCCCGCCGTAATCCTGCCATCAACGCATTGCTTGCAGAGATTGATGTGTTGGTAGACGGAAAATACCTCGAAGCACAACGCGACCTAACCCTGAGTTTCCGCGGCAGCCGCAATCAACGCGTCATCGATATGAATGCCTGGCGAAAAAACGGGAAGCTAAAACTTCTCTATGAAAACGAATAAAAAACACGGATAATGAATGGACTATCCTCCATCATTATCCGTGTTTTTATATGGAACTTTAATACAAGGATTCTTATTTTACGACCAGTACCGGGCACTTCGACTGTTCAACGATGTACTGGCTGACACTGCCCAAGAGAACACCTTTGACTACGCCAAGACCGCGGCTGCCCATAACGATGAGGTCCATATCGTTGCTGGCAGCAAAGTCGAGGATGACGACAGCCGGCGAACCCGTTTCCGAGAATGCTTCCTTTTCAACATCCGACGGAACCATCTGCATCGCACGGTCCAAAATGACATTACCGGCTTTTGTTACTGCTTCCAGAATTGCATCGGACAAGCAGGCATTGATTGCCAACTGGTTAATGTTTGCTACATACAGAAAGTTCAACTTAGCTTCGCAGGCTTCCGCTAACGCAATAGCCTGCGCAACGGCACGGTCCGAACCTTCCGAGCCATCTACTGGTACAAGGATATTCTTCATCATAGTATTACCCCCTTGGTAAAATGCTTTCCATTATCTGGCCACTGCCACAGAAACTTCTGCCCGTTCGACAATTTCCTGGCTGACACTTCCGAGCAAAAGCCCCTTCATAAAACCAAGCCCACGGCAGCCGACCACGATAAGTCCTGTCTGCTCTTCCTGCGCAAAACGCAAAATCTCATCAGCAGGGATGCCTGTCCGACGATGATACTCTGCCGTAACCGAAGGCGGAACATGCTTCCTCGCTCGTTCCAATGCCTCCTTCTCCATTGCACCGACAGAACCAGCTATCGCCTCGGGCAGCCAGGACTCTTCTTCTGCATCTGTATCCTTATCAAAATAGGAAACATGCAGAATATCGAGCACTGCTCCTGTAGGTTCCGCCAATGATACAGCGAAATCTACCGCCCGCTCAGCCCCCTCTGACGCATCAACAGGAACAAGGATACGGGTAAGTTTCTTCATCTGGATTCCTCCCCCGTGAGTCTTATACTGTATAGTTCGCTGAATTTCCACAAAATTCCTCTAATTTTTATAAAACTATCGAAATTTTTCTCGGGCAAAATCTCGTTGACAATAATTGTAAAAAGATGATAAACTTTATTAAACATTTACGGGATATTTATCGATATTTCATCGATATCACTGTAACTACATTCTTATTTAATAATATATCTGTATTTATCAAGGAGGCCTTTTCCATGCCGAAAAAAGAACCAGCCGCCCCATCCAATCAGGAAATTGTTGCCGCTACGACTATTTCCGGCGTCTATCAAGCAGCCCGCCAGCTCGAAGGGGTTGTCAAGAAAACGCCGCTGATTCCCAGCGACTTTTTCTCGGAACAGTCCGGCAACCAGGTATTCTTAAAGCCGGAAAACCTCCAGCATACCGGCGCCTTCAAACTGCGCGGTGCTTATAACAAAATAAGCCAGCTGACGGAAGAAGAACGGGCCAAAGGCGTCATCACTGCATCAGCCGGCAACCACGCCCAGGGTGTTGCCTATGCCGCCCAAAAACTTGGGGTAAAAGCAGTCATCTGCATGCCAGCAACCACACCGATTCTCAAGGTTGAAGGCACCAAAGCCCTCGGAGCAGAAGTCGTACTGCATGGCGATGGGTTCGACGATGCCTTTGCCTACAGCCTGAAACTGCAGAAAAAATACGGTTATGTCTACATCCATCCCTTCAACGATTTGCAGGTTCTCCTGGGCCAGGGCACGACTGCGCTGGAAATCATCGATGCCTGCAAAGATATCGATGCTATCCTCGTCCCGATTGGCGGTGGCGGTTTTGCCTCCGGCGTTGCCCTGGCTACCAAGCTCGTCAATCCCGATATCCAGGTCATCGGTGTCGAACCGGAAAACGCTGCCTGCATGAAAGCAGCCCTCGACAACGACAAAATCATCACCCTTGACAGTGCTGATACGGTAGCAGACGGTTGTGCCGTAAAGACAGCCGGCACACTGACCTTCGAATTCTGCAAAAAATACCTCGACGATATCATTACAGTTTCCGAAATGGAAATCATGGGTGCTTTGCTTGCTCTGATTGAAAAACACAAACTCATTGCGGAAGGTGCCGGCGTACTCTCACTGGCGGCATTGACAAAGCTTCCGTTCAAAGGAAAGAAAGTTGCCGCTATCGTCAGCGGCGGCAATATCGACATTTCCATGATTTCCGCACTGATTGAAAAAGCCCTGATTGCCCGCAGCCGCGTATTTTGCTTTGCGGTTCCGCTGCCGGATAAACCGGGCCAGCTGCTTAATGTCTCCCGTATCCTGGCCGAAGAAAATGCCAATGTCATCGAACTCAATCACAACCAGGCCAAAGTTACCGACAGTTTCAAAAAAGTTGTTTTGGAGGTCACCGTCGAAACGCATAACGAAGACCATGTCAATCGCATCATCGGTGCATTAAACAAGAATGGTTACGAAGTCGACCGCCTCTATTGATAGTATTTCTACCGAAAAGGAACCCATTTTTCTCTGGGTTCTTTTTCTTTCCCTCGTACTGTATTGTTATTCATAGTTTTCTAAAAATAGAACCTTTTACCAGGTGCATTGACTTTTTTTAGTACCTGCTTATATAATGAAGTATCTTATTTATATATTTAATATTTTTTCACGATGTTCTGTCATCAAAAGAAAGGAATGAACTCATTTGGTTCTACTCGCACTGTCCCCAATTCTTTGGTTGGTCGTTGCGCTGAGCATCCTTCATATGCCCGGTCACAAGGCCTGCCTCCTGGCCCTCCTCATCTCGATTGTTGTCGGCATGGGGCTCTATGACATGACCGCTTTGCACGCTTTCCAGGCTTTCCTTGAAGGTGTTGCCCTGGCTTGCTGGCCTATCCTTTTGGTCATCATTGCCGCCATCTTCACGTACAACCTTTCCCTGCACACCAAAGGCATGGATGTCATCAAGAAAATGCTCACCTCGGTCAGCCATGACCGCCGCGTGCTGATTCTCCTGATTGGCTGGGGCTTTGGCGGTTTCCTCGAGGGTATGGCTGGCTTTGGTACGGCTATCGCCATACCGGCCGGCATGCTTGCCGGTATCGGCATCAATCCGATTATGGCTGCCTCCGTCTGCCTGATTGCCAACTCGGTACCGACTGCTTATGGTTCCATCGGTATTCCACTGGTAACCCTCGGCAGCGTCACGGGCAATGACCCGACTACGCTTGCAACCTACACCTGCCTGCAGCTTGCTCCGCTGACGATTCTCTGCCCGACGCTTATGACAATCGTTGCTGGTGGCGGCAAGCTCAAGGCACTGAAGGGCATGACCGTCATGTGCATTGCTGCAGCTCTCGGCTTCCTTATCCCGGAGCTGGTTGTCGCTCACTTCATGGGCCCGGAACTGGCTGTTGTCGCCGGTGCCATCGGTGCCATGGGTGCCATTGTCGGCTGTGCAAAACTGTTCCCGGTAAACGACCCGGAATACGCTATGCCTTCCCATGATGACGAGGAGCCGGTTACCGCTGCTGGCGGATTCAAAGCATGGCTGCCGTTCATTCTCATCTTCGTATTCCTGCTGGCTACGTCGAAACTCGTTCCGGCACTTCATGATCCGCTTAACCTCATCAAAACTTCTGTCCTCATTTACGATGGCGAAGGTGGTACACCATACACCTTTACCTGGGTTGCTACCCCGGGTATCCTGATCCTGCTGGCTGCTTTCATCGGTGGCAGCGTTCAGGGTGCTGGCATCGGTGAGATGCTCAGCGTCTTCAAGAAAACCGTCATCAACCTTCGTTTCACGATTGTTACGATTATTGCCGTCATCGCTACGGCAAAAGTCATGGGTTATGCTGGCATGACCCACGAAATTGCCGAAACGGCCGTCGCTGCTACGGGGACTGCTTATCCGTGCATTGCTGCCTTCATCGGCTCTATCGGTACGTTCATCACCGGTTCGGCAACGTCGAGCTGTGTACTGTTCGGCAAGCTGCAGACGGATTCTGCTCTGGCAATCGGTGCAACGCCGGCCGCCCAGGCCTGGATTGCCGCAGCGAATGCCACGGGCGCCTGCGCTGGTAAAATGGTATCGCCACAGAGCATTGCCATCGCCGTTGCTTCGATTGGTGTCACCGGCGTCGACGGCCAGTTATTAAAATTTGCCGTTCGCTACTACGTTCCGTTTGTCATCGTCATGGGCCTTATCGTGTACTTTGGCCAGAGCGTTGTCGGCTAAACCATAACCTTATATTGCTAACCATTTAAACCAACCATAAAGCGGCTGCCAAACGGCAGCCGTTTTTCTTATGCAGGCAAAAGCGAACGTTTTCCTCTTTCCTCGCGTTATATGCTATACTAGTACTAAGTGCAACAAAAAGGAGATTCCAATGATTCAATTAAATAAGCTTACGACCGAACGTCGTAATCCCCATACCTCCCATATTGATGAATTAAGTACCCTCGAAATGGTGACGGCCATCAATCGCGAAGACCAGCAGGTTCCATTGGCCGTTGAAAAAGTATTGCCACAGATTGCCCAGGCTGTCGACCTCATCACCGAGAGACTCAAAAATGGCGGCCGCCTCTTTTATATCGGCGCTGGTACTTCCGGCCGGCTTGGCATCCTTGACGCCGTTGAATGCCCCCCCACTTATGGAACGGCTCCGGAAATGGTACAAGGGCTTATCGCCGGCGGAACCCCGGCTATCTTCAAAGCCCAGGAAGGGGCCGAAGACAATCCTGCCCTTGCCGCTAAGGATTTGACCGCTGCCGGCTTTTCTGCCTGTGATGTGCTGGTCGGCATCGCGGCCTCCGGGCGCACGCCTTATGTAATCGGCGGCATCGAATACGCCAAAAAAATCAAGGCACCGACCATCGCCTTATCCTGCAGCGAAAATTCCCAAATAGCCGCACTTGCCGATATTGCCATCACCCCGATCACCGGGCCAGAAGCTGTCACTGGCAGCACCCGCATGAAAGCCGGCACCGCACAAAAACTGGTACTCAATATGCTGTCTACTGGCACCATGATAAAATTGGGCAAGGTCTACGGAAATCTCATGGTCGATGTAAAGACCTCCAACCTCAAACTCGAGGAACGGGCCCGCCGCATCGTCATGGAAGCGACAGGCTGCAGCCGCGACGAAGCCATTGCGGTACTCGCCCAAGCGCAGGGACGGGCAAAACTCGCTATCCTGCTGCAACTCACAGGCTGCAGTGCCGAGGAAGGACGAGAGCTGCTAAAAAAGGCAGAAGGAAAACTCGGCAGCGCCTTGCATGAAATGGAGAAACAGGCATGAACTATGAAAAAATCGCCAGTCAGATTTTCCTGATTACAGGACCTGCTGACAACATCAAAACCATAAACCACTGTATGACCCGCCTCCGTCTGGTACTTTTAAAGACACCACCAGACATCGAGCAGCGTCTGAAGTCTATCGAGGGCGTTCTTGGCGTCAATCAAAACGAGGACGAATTACAGATTATCTTAGGACCTGGCCGCGTGGATAATGTCACCGACGAATTTTCAAAACTTGCGGCGGACGCCGGCTCTGCTTCAGGCGAGAAACCGGCCGCTGCTGCCGAAAGAAAACCACAAATTGGCGATGGCAAAGAACTTCATGCACAAATCCGCGCTAAAAACGCCACGCCGGTAAAACTATTCTTCAAGCGAATCGCCAGCATTTTCGTGCCGCTTATCCCAGCCTTTATCGCCTGCGGCCTTATCAGCGGCCTGTTAAACGTCGTTGCCAAGGCTGACCCATCCGCAACGGCTGCCGCCTGGTTCCAGCTGCTCGCAGTTGCTGGCAATGTCATCTTCTGGGGGATGAATCTTTTCATCGGCTTCAATGCTGCCAAAGAATTTGGCGGCACCCCTATCCTTGGCGGCATTCTCGGCGGACTTATCACCCATCCGGGGCTGGCAGGAATCACTCTCAACAGTACCCAGCTCGTTCCCGGCCGCGGCGGAGTCATTTCGGTACTGCTCATCGCCGCCCTTGGCGCCTTGGTGGAGAAACGCTTGCGCCGCCTTATCCCCGAGATGTTCTGCCTGTTTTTGGTACCACTCTTTACTTTCCTCATCACCGGCACAATTGCCATCCTGTTTTTACAGCCATTCGGTGGTTTTCTGTCCGACCTCATCGGCCAGACGGTAACTACTGCCATAAATGCCGGCGGTGCCATCACCGGCTTTGTTCTTGGCGGCCTGTGGCTGCCCCTCGTCATGCTTGGGCTCCATCAGGCATTTACCCCGATTCACGTCGACCTGCTCGCCCGTTACGGCGTAACCATACTGCTGCCTATCCTGGCCATGGCGGGAGCCGGTCAGGTCGGTGCCAGCTTTGCCGTTTACTTCAAAACCAACAACAAGCACCTCAAGCAGACCGTTGCCTCAGCGCTTCCGGTTGGCATCATGGGCATTGGCGAACCGCTTATCTACGGTGTGACCTTCCCGCTGGGCCGGCCCTTTATCGGTGCCTGCATTGGCGGTGCTTTTGGCGGAGCTGTTCAGGCAGCTTTTGGCATCGGCTCAGCTACGCTTGGCATTTCCGGCCTGCCGCTGGCAGCTGGTACTGACCATATCGCCCTTTACCTCTTGGGGCTGGTCACAGCTTATGCGGCTGGCTTTGCCGCCACCTGGCTGCTCGGCTTTGACGATCCTGCCGAGGAATAACCTCCCGGCACCATCAAATATCAACAGATAAAGAAGGAATATTTCATGAACAATGGTATTTCCATTTACCCGGGTCTTGATAACACCCTGGAAGAAAATCTCGAACTCATCGATAAAGCCGCAGCCTGCGGCTTTCGCCGTATCTTTACCTCCCTGCATATCCCCGAGACAAACGTCCAAGCCTTGAAACGCGAGCTGTCGGAGCTCCTGCGGGAAGCCCGCCGCCACGATATGGAAATCATATCCGATATTTCTCCGGCCACCATGGATTTGCTGGGTATCAAGGAATTTTCGCCTTCGGCATTCCGCATGCTCGGAATCACCACGCTGCGGCTCGATTACGGCTTTGGCCTCGAGGAAATTGTAAAACTCTCCCACAACAAGCAGGATATCCGCATCCAGCTCAATGCCTCAACCATTACGGGCAAACTGCTCAGTGCTTTGGTAGAGATGCAGGCCAACTTCCGCCAGATTGATGCCCTGCATAACTTCTACCCCCGCCGTGGCACGGGAATCAGCGAGGAATGCCTCGTGCGCAAGACCATGATGCTGCACAAGCTGAAAATCAAGACGGGCGCCTTTGTCCCAAGTCAGGGACGCCGCCGAAGCCCTTTGCAGGATGGCCTCCCCACTATGGAGGACCATCGGGATGAAGCGGCTGAACTCGCCTCCCGCCACCTCATTGCCCTGGGAATCGACTCCGTCTTCCTTGCCGACAGCCTTCCCACCGATGAAGAACTTCACGCCATCGGTTCCTTAAGCAATGACCAGGTCACGCTGGGCGCCAAACTCCTGACTAAAGACCCGGTACAGCGCGAGCTGCTGTCCCACACCTTCACAGCCCGGGCCGACGAAGCCCGCGATGCCATCCGCGCCGAGGAAAGCCGCCTGATCCTAAAGGATATGGGCATGAAAATCCAGCCGGACAATACCATCATCCGGCCGATTGGCGCAGTCACGCTGGATAACGCAGATTATAAGCGCTATATGGGCGAACTTCAGATTATCCGTACGCCACAGGAGGCCGATGCACGAACCAATGTAGCCGCCATGGTCGAGGAAAGCGAAGTCAACATGCTCCAGTACATCACTCCGGGACGAAAGTTTTCATTCCGATTCAAAGAATAAACTGCTATAATATACATAATTGAATGTAATGGGAGGATTTTATGGACGATCATACCGCTAACGATGACCTCTGCGAGGTCTATCACACGCATCCGGACCGGTTGCAGGACTGCGCCATCCATAAACTTGATGACGATACCAGTCTGGCATTGGCCGATGTCTTTAAAACACTTGGAGATAAAACCCGCATCAAACTCCTCTCTCTGCTGGCTTCTGAAGAGGAGCTCTGCGTCTGCGATATCGCCGAAGCACTTCAGATGGGACAATCCGCCATCTCGCATCAGCTGCGCGTGCTTCGTGCTGCCCGTCTTGTGAAATTCCGCAAAGTGGGCAAAGAGGCTTTTTATTCCCTGGACGATGACCATGTGCTAAAACTCATGCGTCAGGGACTCGACCACGTTCGCGAGGCTTAATCCGAAAACAACAGAAAGGACGACGACTATGAAACGACCACGGCTGCTTCGAACCGGCATTGTCACCTGCCTGTCGCTTGTCATGCTGACCGGCGCAGTACTGGCATCGCCTACACTTCGCTCCGGTTCCACCGGACATGATGTACTGCTGTTGCAGAAAAAACTCAAGACTGTCGGCTATACCATCCATTCCGTTGATGGTGTCTACGGCGATGAGACCGAACGCGCTGTGGCCGAATTCCAGCGGGATCAAAAAATCCGCATCACGGGAATCGTCAACAATGCCACTTGGCGGGCTCTGCAAAAAGCCAAGAAACGGACCTGGGGCAGCAATGTCCCCAAACCTGAACCGATTCCGGTTCCAACGACCGGTGGCGGGCAGCTGGCACCAGATAACCAGCCGATTCTTGCTCCCGGCAAGGTAAACGCCATTATCCGCACGGCCAAATCCTACATTGGCGTCCCCTACAAATTCGGCGGAGACACGCCCAAGGCCTTTGACTGCTCGGGATACCTGCAATACGTCTTTGCCCAGAACGGAATCACCATCCCCCGCACAGCCGATGAACAGTATAAACTCGGCCGGCGCACGACCAGCAGCCGCCAGCTTGTCCCGGGCGATTTGGTTTTCTTCACCACGTATGAACCCGGCGCCTCTCACTGCGGCATTTATCTGGGCAATGGGCAATTCATCCACGCCAGCTCTAGCAAAGGCGTTCGCATTGATGAATTATCCAACAGCTACTGGTCCCCGCGTTACTACGGCGGAAAACATATTGTAAAATGACATAGAAAAAGCCTCCGGCTCAGCCGGAGGCTTTTCTTCTATCCATCAGGCACTTATCTGCAACAGAATATCCTGCAGGTTTAATGCCACCAATTCATCTTCATGCGAGTCCTCACACTCGGTCATCATCAGCAGCTGCTGGACTACCAGATAATTCCGGAACATCTCCACCGTGATGTCCTGCTTTGCCATGATATGCCGGCGCATTTTGCGCTTGGAACGCTGCAGGGCATTGTCGACACTCTTAATGGAACCACCGATTTCATCGGCAATCTCCTGATAGGACATCCCGCGCACATAGGACAGGAAGATACGGTAGTCAAATGGTGTCAATTCTCTGCTTACCACCGACTGGCAAAATTCATAGTCTTCCTTCATCACCAGGCAAAACTCTGGATTTGCCTCCAATTCGTCACTGACCAGAATATCCAGCAGGGTGTAGTTCTCACTCTCTTCGGCAATCGAATAATCCAGTGAATAAGCCGTATTAAGCGGCTGGTTTTTAAGCCGCTGCAAAGCCTTTACTGCCGTGATGAACTGACAGCGTACACAGTGCTGTGCAAAGACACCAAATGGAATCTTCTTTTCCGGTTTATAATCGCGCATAGCCTTGAAGAAGCCAATCTGCCCTTCTTGGTATAAATCCTCCTGGGCAATATTGCGTAAACAATTCCAACGAGTCTGGCCGCCAATCATTGGTGCATAGCGTTTCAACATCATTTGAACCAGCTGGTCATCCCCATTCAGCTGATACAATGCTACTATTTCTTCATCGGTCATCTCTTTCCAGCTATCCTTAGACAAGACTCTATCCCACTCCTATCTTCTGCTATCCGATTTCCCTTCTTACCTTACTCTAATCTATCTTAACATGACATTAATAGGAGATACAATATGACTATTTTCCCTAAATTTCCTAATTTATCCCTTCACAGACATACACGTTAATAGTGATACTAGCCTTTATCTGGCTCGATGCTCTCCATCAACATCATAACTCCCTCTACTTTACTAGGACCTTCCTCCTATAATATCAATTCATCTTCTCGTTATTCCTATTGTATTTCACTATTATTTCCAATTGTTCCCATTTCTTATTTCGCTCCACTACAACGAAAATCCGCCGGCTTTAACTGCCGACGGACTTTCGTAGCGATGGGCGATAAATCCCATATCCTTTTATTTTCTGCTGTCAGCCACAGCCTGGAAGGCAGCAGCCGAAGCTTCAATGGTGCGGTCAATATCCTCGTCGCTATGAGCGCCACTCATGAAGAGCGTCTCAAACTGCGACGGAGCCAGATAAATGCCCTGTTCGAGCATAGCCTTGAACCAGACCTTGAAGGCCTCCTGATCCGAGGCACAGGAATCTTCATAATCAAAGACATCGTTGTCGTTGAAGAAGATGCCGAACATCGAGCCAGCCTGATGCGCCTGAATCGTGACGCCGGCTTCCTTAGCCTTTTCCTGCCAGCCCAGCAGGAGCTTCTTCGTCTTGAGCGTGAGCTCACGGCTGTAATCGGCTTTGCCTTCCTCAGGTTCAGCCGTAATGATCTTGAGCGTTTCAAGACCTGCGGTCATAGCCAGCGGGTTGCCCGAAAGCGTGCCTGCCTGATAAACCGGGCCGGCCGGCGAAACTTTCTGCATGATGTCACGGCGTCCGCCATAAGCGGCAACCGGCAGGCCGCCGCCGATGATTTTGCCAAGGCAGGTGATATCGGGCGTAATGCCATAAGCTGCCTGCGCACCGCCTAACGATGCACGGAACCCGCACATGACCTCATCGAAAATCAACAGGGCGCCATGCTTTTCCGTAAGGCTGCGCAGCGTGCGCAGATAGCCCTGTTTCGGCGGCACGCAGCCCATGTTGCCAGCCACCGGCTCGACGATGACGGCTGCAATCTCGTCGCCAATCTCATCCATGACCTTCGTGATGGCCTCGGCATCATTGTACGGCACCGAAATCGTGTCCTGAGCCGTTCCTTTCGTGACGCCCGGCGAGCTCGGCACGCCAAACGTCGCCATGCCCGAACCGGCATTGACGAGCAGGCTGTCGCTATGGCCGTGATAGCAGCCGATGAATTTGACGATCTTCTCCCGGCCCGTATAACCGCGCGCAAGGCGCAGCGCGCTCATCGTCGCCTCGGTGCCAGAATTTACCATGCGGATGACTTCAATCGACGGGTAGACCTGCATGACGAGCTTGGCCAGCTCGGACTCGATGCAGGTCGGTGCGCCATAGCTCGTGCCGCGCGTTGCTGCCTCCTGCAGGGCTTTGACGACCTGCGGATGCGCATGGCCGACGACCATCGGGCCCCATGAGCCAACATAATCGATGTACTCATTGCCATCGATGTCGTAAATCTTATCGCCTTCGGCCCGCGCGATGAACGGCGGATTGCAGTCGACACTGGCATAGGAACGGACCGGACTGTTGACGCCGCCCGGCATCAGCTTTTTGGCCTCAGCAAATGCGGCAGCGGATTTTTCAAGATTCAGCATAGATTACTCCTCTTCTTTGAGCCATTTGGCTGCATCAATGGCATGATATGTGATGATGATATCGGCACCAGCGCGCTTCATGCCCATAAGCGTCTCGAGCACGATGCGCTTCTCATCGATCCAGCCGTTAGCAGCAGCCGCCTTGACCATCGCATACTCGCCGCTGACGTTGTAGACAGCGACCGGATGATGGATATGGTCGCGAACCTGACGCACGACATCAAGATAAGCCAGCGCCGGTTTTACCATGATGATATCCGCGCCCTCGGCAATATCGAGATCGACTTCCTTGATGGCCTCATGCGCATTAGCCGGGTCCATCTGATACTGGCGGCGGTCGCCAAAGCTCGGCGCACTGTCAGCTGCATCGCGGAACGGACCATAGTAGCCCGAAGCGTATTTGACCGCATAGCTCATGATGGACACATTGACATAACCAGCCTCGTCGAGAGCCTCGCGAATAGCAGCCACCCGGCCGTCCATCATATCGGACGGTGCGACGATGTCAGCACCAGCCTTGGCCTGCGATACCGCGACCTTCTGCAACAGTTTGAGCGTCTTATCGTTATCGACGTAGTGGTCCTCCAGGTGACCACAATGGCCATGGGAGGTATACTGGCACAGGCAGACATCGCCGACGACCATCATTTCCGGAACGGCTTCCTTGATGGCCTTGATGGCGCGCTGTACCGGGCTTGTCATATCCCAGGCACTCGAGCCGTCTTCATCCTTATATTCTGGCAGGCCAAAGACCTCGACGGAAGGGATGCCAAGCTCCCAGCACTCCTGCGCTGCTTTTACGGCATTATCAACCGACAGATGATAGCAGTTCGGCATACTCGGGATTTCTTCTTTGATATTTTCTCCCGGAACGACAAACAGCGGATAAACAAAATCCTTTGCGGAAAGAGTCGTCTCACGAACCATAGCACGCATGGCCGGGGAAATGCGCATGCGGCGCGGACGGAGTTTCTGAGTATACATAAAATCCATCTCCTATGAATCAGATATTTGCCTTGATTGCCTCGACGAGACCATCAATCGTGTATTCATTGGCAACGATATCAGGCTCGATGCCGTTCGTTTTCGCCGTCTCAGCCGTAACGGGGCCGATAGCGGCCGTCTTCACACCAGCCAGGGCCTCAGCCGAGCCCACGATGCGGATAAGGTTCTTCACCGTCGAAGAGCTCGTGAACGTCACGAGGTCGATTTCGCCGTTTTTGAGCTGCGCCTTGAGCGCCTCGCCGTCAACATCGGCTGCCACCGTCTGATAGACGGGCGCCACATCGACCACTGCTCCCTGCTCGCGGAGTTTTTCGGGCAGGATTTCCCTTGCCTCCTGCGCACGCGGAATCAGTATCTTCGCATGCGGCGGCAGCTTGCCCTTGAGCGCCTCTAATACGCCTTCTGCCCGGAATTCCTGCGGCACGACGTCGGCGATGATGCCATAGCCCTTGAGTTTTTCTGCCGTGGCGCTGCCGATAGCCGCTACCTTGGCATAACCGAGTGCACGCGCGTCCTTGCCGGCTTTCAGCAGACGGGCAAAGAAATGCTCCACGCCGTTGGTGCTCGTAAAGATAAGCCACTGATAGTCACTGAGCCTATCAATTGCCCCATCAATGGCCGCATAATCATCGGCCGGTGCTTCGATGCGGATAGCCGGCGTCTCGATGACCTTGGCCCCGAGCTGCTCGAGGCGGGCCGTGAGTTTCGACGCCTGACTGCGCGCCCGCGTGACAAGAACCGTCTTGCCAAACAACGGATGCGTCTTGGGCTCGTCAAACCACTGGAGTTTCTCACGCAGGTTGACGACATCGCCGACGATGAAGATTGCCGGCGGCTTGAGATTGGCCTTGGCCACATCTTCAGCGGCCGTGCCGACCGTCGTCATCAGTACGCGCTGCTCAGGCTTCGTGCCCCAGCGGATGACGGCAGCCGGCGTGTCGGCCGGACGGCCGTTTTCGATGAGTTTGGCCGTGATATGCGGCAGATTGGCTACGCCCATCAGGAATACGAGCGTATCGACGCCAGTCGCCAGATGCTCCCAGCGCATATTGCTCTTGCCTTTAGTCGGGTCCTCATGGCCCGTGACGACCGCAAACGAGGTCGCCACTGCGCGATGCGTGACCGGAATGCCCGCATAGGCCGGTACCGAAATCGCCGACGTGATGCCCGGCACAATCTCAAACGGCAGGCCATTTTCCTGCAGCAACAGGCCCTCCTCGCCGCCACGGCCAAAGACAAACGGGTCACCGCCCTTGAGGCGCACGACACATTTGCCCTCCCTGGCCTTGTCGACGAGCAGCTGATTGATATCCTCCTGCTTCATCGTGTGGTTGCTCGATGCCTTGCCAACGTAGATATACTCCGCATCATCAGGAGCCCACTGGAGGATGCGGTCATCAGCCAGACGGTCATAGACGACAACTTCTGCCTGTTTCAGGCAATCCACTGCCTTAAGGCTGATCAAACGATAATCCCCGGGGCCAGCCCCCACCAAGTAAACCATTCCTGCCATTTATATCTCTCCCTTGTTCCTGTTTTATTTGCGATTGAGCAGCAGCCCAAGTTCATGCATGATTTCGATTCCGCCCTTGCCGAGCAGTATATCGGCCAATTTGCGGCCAAGTTTCTCAGCATCGGCAGCCTGCCCGGAAATCTTATCGCGGTAGAGCCTGCTGCCATCGAGCGAGGCAATGACAGCCTCAACCTGCAGCTGGCCCGCGCCTGCCGGCGTAGCATAAACGCCAACGGGCACCTGGCAGCCGCCTTCGACGCGGCCGAGGAAAGCCCGTTCAGCCGTCGCACACTGCACGGTCTCTTCATCATTGAGGAAATCAATAAGCGCGCGTATCTCTTCATCGTCAGCACGCGTCTCGATGGCCAGCGCCCCCTGCCCAACAGCCGGCAGCACAGTGCTCTTCGGCAGTACATCCGTGATGCGCTCGCCAAAGCCCAGGCGTTTGAGACCCGCCACCGCCAGGATGATGGCATCGAAATTCTCATCTTCAAGTTTCTGCAAGCGCGTGTTGACATTGCCGCGCAAATCGCAGATATTGAGGTCCGGACGCACCTGCAAGAGCTGCGCTTTGCGGCGCAGGCTCGAGGTGCCGACCTTTGCTCCCGGTGGCAAATCCGCAAATTTTTGATACTTGGGGCTGACCACGGCATCGCCAGGGTCAAACCGCTTGGTAATCGCGGAAATCACCAAGCCTTCCGGAACTTCCGTCGGCATATCTTTAAGGCTGTGCACAGCCAGGTCAATGCCGCCTGCCAGCATATCTGTCTCGAGTTCTTTCGTAAAAAGGCCCTTGCCGCCAATCTTAGCCAATGGCGCATCGAGAATCTTATCGCCCTTGGTCGTCATGAGCTTCAATTCAACCGTAAGCTCCGGATATTTCTCCTCCAAACGGCCCTTGACGTATTCCGCCTGCCAAAGCGCGAGCTTACTGCTCCGCGTACCGATAATGATGGTGTCTTTCTTCACGGGTAGCTGTCTCTCCTATCGTATCAAGTTTGAATAACGAGCGCATGGCATCGATGTAGAACTCTTCCTGCGGTGTTCCCGCCGAGGCATTGAGTTTCATCATCGGCATGCGCAGGATTTTCCGGACAATCATGCGCGTCATATGCTCAATCTGGCGCTGCTCCTCCTTCGTGAGGTCTGGCAGCTTGGAGCTCGCACGCTTGATTTCCCGCTGGCGGATGCGCTCGCAGCGCTCCGAGAGCAGTGCCATCAGCGGGCGGAACGAAAGATACTGGAACTTGTCCTCAATCGAGAGGACCTCTTCCTCGACAATATCCTTCGCCTGCTCTGCTTCTTCACGGCGTTCCTGGATGTGCTCATCGACAACTTCTTCGAGTGCATCGATGTTGTAGAGGCTGACATTCTTGATTTCCCCCACTTCGGGGTCAACATCGCGCGGTACAGCAATGTCGATGAGGAACAACTGCCGCCCCTTGCGTTTCGTCATGAGCTGCCGCGTTTCCCAAGGCTTGATGACATAATGCGGTGCCCCCGTAGAGGTCACAATGACATCGACATCCACGGCCTTCTTCATCGCTTCATCAAAGGGAATCGCTTCACCGCCGAAGCGTTCTGCCAGCTGTTCAGCTCTTTCCAAATGACGATTCGTCACGTAAATTTTCTTGATGCCATGCGAAACCAAATGCTGCGCAGTGAGCTCTGCCATCTTGCCCGCGCCAAAAATGAGGGCATTGGACGCCGTAAGCTCGCCTAAGACATCACGCGCCAGCTCCACAGCCGCATAACTTATCGAAACCGAATTATACTGGATGCGGGTTTCCGTCCGCACGCGCTTGCCACAGGCAATCGCCCGATGGAAAAGCGTATTGAGGATGGTACTGGTCGTACCAGCTTCCCGCCCCAACGCATAAGCAGCCTTCACCTGGGAAAGGATTTGCCCTTCTCCGAGCACCAAGGAATCAAGACTGGATGCTACCTTAAAAAGATGCCGGATACATTCCTCATTCTCGTAATGGTAGAGATACTCGTCGATATCCTCCTCATTTCCCGTAAGGTCAAAGAGGAACTGCCTGAGCGTCGGCAAATCTTCCCGAAGGTCGTCCACTACCGCATACATCTCACTGCGGTTGCACGTAGATAAAATCACGGCCTCGGAAAGGCCTTCGTATTCGTTGAGATTGGCTAAACCATCACGTATCGCTTGTTTCGGTATCGCGAAGCGCTCCCGCACATCAACAGGAGCGGTCTTATGATTCAGCCCCAGCATCAATAATTCCATTACGTATCTCTTCCTCCGCCCGGTCCAGCTGACCAGCTCTCACTAAATCTATCACACTCTGATTCAAGGCATTGCGCCAGCGGCGCTGATGCTCTTCACTGCCTCCCGGCAGCTTCTTTATTTCATCACGCAAAACCCGAAGCCGCGGCAAAAACTCCGCAAAACTTGGGGGATATTCCTGCTCCAGCCGTTTCCGCAAGAGCCGGGAAAAAGCAGGACTGTCACCACCAGTAGCCACCGTCAGCAGCAAGTCTCCCCGCACAATGCGCGAGGGAACCTGAAAATCCGTCAGCTCCGGCTGCGCCGCCGCATTGACTAAGGCCCCTATTTCTTTCGCCTCCCGCGCAGCCTCCCGATTCGCATTTTCCGAATCAGCTGCACAGAAAACGAGCAGCGGCTGATATGGTGCCAGCATGCCATACGCATAAACTCCTGCCTGCCAACGCAATTGATGTTCCCCCACCAACTGCTGCAGCGTATCCGTGACAACCGGTGCGATAACCGTCACGCAAGCTCCGGCGGCGATGAGCCCCTTTACTTTCCGCTCCGCTACCCGGCCACCGCCTATCACCACACACGATTTCCCGGACAGGTCCAGATTCAATGGATAAAGCATTTGCTCACCCTGCTTTCCTGAATGAATATCATTTACGAATTAGATTCATTTTTCAAACTGCTTCTACTATTATACCGCTGATTGGAAGATTTTTCTACACGCAAAATCTCACATCATAAAAGGCCACCGACTCATCAGTGAGTCCGCGGCCTTTTAGTAAAACCGGGCTGTCCATTCACAGTCCCACGCCTGTATTATCCTTAATCCAGCGATATGATTTTATTCTTCAATACATAAACCAGCGCCTGGGTACGGTCATTGACCTTGAGCTTATGAAAAATACTGGTCAAATGATTTTTGACGGTTTTTTCACTAAGCCCTAAAGCCTTACCAATATCTTGATTGGAAAAGCCCTTGGCAATGCACTCAAGCACATCCATCTCACGAGCCGTCAGGCGCTCGCCGCGGCTCTCATCCAGCATTTCCCTGGCCTTGGTTTCTACATCGTCCGAAATCGACAAGCTGCCAAACAGGCGCTCAGCCAGCTTCGGGTATACAAAGGCATTGCCCTCATTTACCACATGGATAGCCTTGACCAGAACCGCTGGCTCCACATCTTTCAGGAGATACCCCAGCGCACCATTCTTCAAAAGTTCCAGTACATAATTATCACTGTCGTGAATCGTCAGGGCGACAATTTTGGTTGGACATTCTGCCTGTTTCAGCTGCCGGGCTACTTCCAAGCCGCTGAGCCCTGGCATGTTGAGGTCTAACAGCAATACATCCGGCTGAAGCATCAACGTACGTGCCAGCGTTTCCTGTCCGTCCTCGGCTTCACCGATGACCTCAAGATCATCTTCAAAGTTCAGCACACGCTTGATACCCTGTCGCAGCAAGGCATGATCGTCTGCAATCAAAATCTTAATCGCCATATCTGTTCTCCTTTTCTAGTCGCATTGGCCTGTATCTTTCGTACTGCCGGAATCCTTTAGTATATGTGCAGTCAGGAAAATCATGATTTCTGACTCTGAATGATTCCTCTTGTAATTGCGGAAAAAGCTCCCCAAAATGGGAACATCCCCAATAAACGGCACTTTGCTCATCGTCCGTGATTCGTCGCTGCCAATCAAGCCACCGATTACCATGGTCTCCCCATCACTAAGGCGAACCGTGGTATCTGCGCTCCGTTTCTGAAACCGGTACGCCTTGATATCATTGACATAGAGCGGTGAACTCACTTCGGTATGAACCTCAGCCGTTATCTTTCCGCCAGTATTAACTCTCGGAATACAGCGCAAAATAATGCCAGTCTGCCGGTACGTCATCGTCGTCGTTGTCGATAACTCTGTGACAGACTGTGTCGGTACTGGAACCTCCCCACCGATATTGATTACAGCTTCATGCCCCTGTAACGTAGTAATATTCGGCTTTGCCAGCATTTTCGCTTTGCCATCCGCAATCATTGCATTGAGTTTTGCCCCGAAATAAAATTCAAAAGGAATGCCTTCGGGGCCGCGCCCGAAGCGGATTATACCAGGCATCTGCTCACTGCCGTTAAAGCGGCGGCGGATTTCCGTATCGGTATAATACCCATCCTTTCCATCTTTATAGCGAGACTTATGGTATTCCGGATACTGCGGCAGTGTTGACCATTGCCACTCCACTCCCAAATCCTTTGACGCACTGCGCGAAAGTGCAATTACTTTTGCTTCCAATGATACCTGTTCTGTTGGAACATCTAATTTGCGCAAAACAGCCTCAACTTCCTGAGCCTCTAAAGCTGTTCCATAAAAAATAACTGAACCGGATGCCTCATCCACGAGAGCTCTGTTTGCAGTCCGTCCAACAGTCTTTTTGGCATTTGCCTCATTCTTCGTATCATTATAATTCTTATTCAACACAGAATCAAATTTTCCTTCATTTAACAGGGATAAATTTACCGCATTGGCCAAATCATGGGGATTAGCGTATTTGACTTTATACGTGTGAATGTGCGACAAACTCCCCGTCCGGCCCGCAACTGTCACAATATAGTCATCACCATCCTGATACAGTATGAGGCCCTTGGCAGAAGCTACCAGCTGCATCACGCGTTCGGGTTCTTCAGTCATATCAAGCGTCACCGTCCCCTTGACTTCATCATCCAACACCAGATTGAAATGGCCGATTTTTGCAGCTGATAACAATACCGACCGCACATCACCATTGACCACCTGAACCCGCATTGGAGAAGCTGCCAGCCTGCCCAGCGGCAGCAGCAAAAAAAACACTGCGGTACCAATAACCCCAGCTTTCCCTTTCTGCCATTTATTCATCGCAATCCCCTTTTCTCAATACGACCGGAGGTATAAATATTTATCCTGCCAGTCCTTGCGCAGGATAACCATGCCCTCTTCCATGTGAATCAGCATCCAATCCCGAAAGGTTTCGCCCAGCGACAAGACCGCTGTCTGACTGCCCAATCGCAGCAAGGCCACTTTCCCATCACGGCCCTGCATAATTCCACAAAGTTCCAGTTCCTCAGAACGTTCTGGCTTGCCAGGCACTTTGGGAAGCGCCTGCCTTTCCGGCAATTCCGGCAATGGCAGCCTCTGGCTTGCTTCCATTTTTTCTGGTGTCAGTTTTTTCTCCCTTGGCACTGCCGCCGCCTGGCTGTCCTCAGCCGCTGTTTCATGAAGCGCCGTAAACGGATTGCGGATATCCTCCTCTGCCACCTGGATATCGGCACCTCGTATTCCCCGCCGCCCCAGCATCTCCGGCGGTGCGTTTTGTTCCTGTGTTCCCCTATCAACACGCGTTTCCTCATTGCCCGCATACAACACACTCACACTGCCAAGCAATACCACCACAAACAGAGCTGCCCATTTCCGCCTGTCACTTTGTACATTCATAAACAACTTTCCTCCTGTTTGTCTCTCCTCGCCAGTCATTTTTGTTATTATTATATTTGTATTCTTCTCGTTTGTATAGTATTTATTAGGATTTTATAAAAAAATAATAAAAAAAGAACCTCCTCATACGAGGAAGTTCTTCGGAATCCCTAGCGGGAATTATTTCTGGTTCATAGCCTTACGCTCTGCAAGTTTCGGTCCCATGATGCGCTTATAGGACTCAACACCCGGCTGGTCAAATGCATCGACATCAGCCAGCTCGCCTTCGTAAGCAACCGACATAGCGAGCATATAGAGGAGTTCGCCGAGATGGTAAGCATCGAGTTTCGGCAGCGTGAAGCAGGCGTTATAACGCTTATTGGAAGCCAGTGCATCAGCATTCGACTGACGAGCAACCTCCAGAGCCTGTCCCATCGTTACGCCAGAGATATCAGCCAGTTTCTGGGCTTCTGGGAACACGTTCGGAATTTCCAAGTCATTTTCCCAATTTTCCAGACGGATGAACTGAACGATTTTATCCAGTTTACCCTGCTGATGCTGCTGCGTCTGGGAATGCATGTCCGTCGTACCAACAGCAACGAGCGGCGTACGGCCATAGCATACTTCTTTGCCTTCTTTGTTGTACTGTTTGCCGAGGGATTCAGCCAGCAGCTGGATATACCACTCCGAAACAGATTTAAGATAATCGCCATACGGCATCATGACTTCGATATCACGGCCATGTTTCTCCGATGCTGCAAATTTCAGTGCAGCATTGAGCATTGCCGGGTTCTGCCACAAATCATCGTTCTGGCAAGCCTTATCCATGTCTTTAGCACCATCGAGGAATGCCTGGATGTCAAAGCCGATGCAGGCAGCCAGCGTCAGACCAACTTCACAGAAAATCGAGAAGCGTCCGCCAACGCCGTCCGGAACAGCATACTGCGGCCAGCCTTTTTCGATAGCCAGCTTCTTCAAGAGCGTCTGTTTTTCCATGTTCGGGTCCGTAACTGCTACGACCTCAACATCGACGTTGTCGAATTTCTGCAGCGCATCATAAATGACCATAAAGTTGGACATCGTATCGAGCGTGCCGCCAGATTTGGAGATAACCAGGAGCAGAACCTTCAAGTTGCGTTTTTCATGGCTCTTGGTGATTGCAGCAGAATTTTTCAGATAATGGATGATATCCCCCGTACGGCGCGGGTCGATGTTCTGGCCGCTGAAGACGACTTTCGGGAAGCCATTGCGTTCTTCCTTCGACATAGCATTCCAGAACTCACCGCAATGAACATCAAAGAGAACTTTGTCGCCGAGATACGAGCCGCCGATACCAAGCGAAACCACAACGTCAACATTATCTTTTACATGATCCGTAAGTTCCTGCAAATGTTTCAGGGAGCTCGGGCTGTTCAGATGACCTTCCTCAACATACGGCAGCTGGCTGAAAAGGACTTTCTCCGGCTCGCCATCTTTGGAAAGATGCGCACGGATGAAGCCCTTCTCGCGCATTACCTTCATAGCTTCATGAGCTTTTTTCAAATCTTCTTCATAAAATTTCAGATCTGCATCCGTAACTTTGCCTTCACCATACAGGTTGTCATAATCAAACGTAAAACCTGATTTCAGTTTCAAACTCATTCTCGTCAACACTCCTCTGTAATCCACATCCCCGCTGCGTGCCATCGCAGTAAAAAAAGGATGCTGCCATAAAAAACCACATATCGTATAATACGTGATTATTATAGCATGCATCCTTTTTACTGTGAAGGAATTTTTAGCGTTTCATCGTTATTTGGAAAGTTGTTTCAAACTTTCCACTAGTTTTTCGAAGCAGAACGAACGGTCCGGCAAAAGCTCTGACACCGTCCGGCAGTCGGACTTAGCGAGCAGTGCCAACACCAGAATCCAAACCAGCATACCGCGCGTTTTGCATTCCCCTTCAATCACTTCTCCCTTTTCATCAAAGAGACAGCAGCGGCCAAAATCCAAATCCCAAAGCACGCCCATATCGGCCTCCTGCTCACGAACAGCCGCGGCGGTATAGTCGCGCATAGCCTGGTCGTTGGAATCCGGAACGCCATTTGGGAAACTGCGGTCAAAAACATTGTGAACCTTCACGATGTCAAAGGGGAGTTTCTTTTCCAGTGCATTGATGACCGGTCCTGCTGTCGCATTGACCGTATTGGCAACCACCTTATAGGGTTTGAGCTGGCGAAGGTCGATAGCCGAAAGCAGCTGCTCCACATAATTTTCCATGACATCTGCTTTCAATGACTTTTCCGGATTTCCTCCAGCCGGATCAAAATCACTTTCCATGATTAACTGCTCAACTTCCCGCAGATTGTTGTCCATAATATTCATCCAATACACCTCTGATTATTTTTTATGCCAGCAACGGCTTTACAGCCTCTGCCAATGCTTCTTTTACTGCTTTTGCTTCTGCCAGGTCCTTGCCCAGGGTAGTGAAATAAGTCTTGATTTTCGGTTCCGTGCCAGAGGGACGAACCACTACAGTGGAACCATCATCCAATTTGTAAGTCAAGACATTTGCCTTGGGAAGTCCCGTCTTAGCCGGTTCACTGTAATCAATGAGCTCGGCTACCTTACGGCTGCCGAAGGACTGCGGCGGATTCTTGCGCAGTTCAGCCATGATGCCCTTCATCTTATCCATGCCCGAAAGTCCTGGGAACGAGAAGGAATCAACGGCATTATAGTAACGGCCATACTGCTGATAGATTTCTTCCAGACGCTGTTTGATGGAGGAACCGATAGAACGGTAATAAGCGGCCATCTCACAAATCAGCATCGACGAAACTACCGCATCCTTATCCCGGACATACGGGCCAGCCAGATAACCATAGCTTTCTTCGAAACCAAAGATAAAACGCTCGGTTTCGCCCTTTGCCTCAAGGCCTGCAATCTGGTCGCCAATCCACTTAAAGCCCGTGAGTACGTGGCGCAGGTCAACACCGTAATGCTCGGCTACCTTATCGGCCAGCGGCGTCGATACAATCGACATAACCGCAACTGGATTCTTTGGCATCGTTCCCTTTTCGATGCGTCCCTGGCAGATATAATCGAGCAGCAGGACACCCATTTCATTGCCCGATACCAGCTCATAAGAACCATCGGCGCACTTCATGGCAATGCCAACGCGGTCCGCATCAGGATCCGTAGCCAGCATCAAGTCTGCCTGCTCTTCTTTGGCAAGAGTCAAGCCCTTCTCCAGCGCTTCAAAAATTTCCGGATTCGGATAACTGCAAGTCGTGAAATAGCCATTCGGATATTCCTGCTCCGGAACAATCGTGATATCCGTGATGCCGATATCCTTGAGCACACGGGTTACCGGCACCAGTCCGGTACCATTGAGCGGGGAATAAACGAGTTTAAGGCCGGCAGTTTTTGCCAGTCCCGGACGAACCTGGCAGCCTTCAATAGCTTCATAAAAAGCCTTTTTGCAGTCATCGTCAACAAACTGAATCAGTCCCTTGGCAACGCCCTCGGCAAAGCTGATGTATTTCGCCCCCGTGAGCACGTCGGTTTTCTGGATTGACTCATAAACGACAGCTGCCGCATCGTCAGTCATCTGGCAGCCATCCGGACCATAGGCTTTATAGCCATTGTACTTAGCCGGATTATGCGATGCCGTGACCATGATGCCGGCATTGCATTTATAGTAGCGGGTAGCAAAGCTCAGTGCGGGAACCGGCATGAGTTCATCATAAATGCGGACATTTATGCCATTAGCCGCCAGAACACCAGCAGCCTCCCGTGCAAAGTTCCAGCCCTTGAGACGGCTGTCATAACTGATGGCAACCGTCTGCGTGCCTGCCTGCGTCTTGACCCAATCAGCCACGCCCTGAGTAGCCTGACGAACGACCCAAATGTTCATACGGTTCGTGCCCGCGCCCAATACACCGCGCAAACCAGCCGTACCGAATTCCAAGGCAACTGCAAAGCGATCTTTGATGGCTTCCTCGTCATCTTTGATATCGTTTAACTCTTTATTGAGGTCGAAATCTAAAAGATCGGCAGCAGCCCAACGTTTGTACTCATCTTGATACATAGATAATCCATCCCTTTCATGAATCAGTAGTTCATTGACTTGTTGAGTCATCATCACCCACTATGAATATATTTCCTCTAGATAACTTCGACAATTGTCTCTGAAATCCTTCCCACCATTTTAATCCATCAGATTATATTTGCGCTTAAAGCTCCGCACGGTCCAAAAGAAGGCAATAGCCAGCGGAACGCAGGAACCAATCCACGCCATGGGATTCGCCAGGCACGCTCCCAGATATCCCAGAGAAGCACATAAGAAAATTGCCGCCGCTGTGCGCATGATAAGCTCCATGATACCAGCAATAGTCGGCACAACGCTCTGTCCCAATCCCTGCAGGGTATAGCGGAAAATAAAGAGCAGTGCCAGGATCCAATAGCAGGAACCATTTACCAGCAGATACTGCTGGCCGTAAGCAATAACCTGCTGCTGTCCCTCACCAACAAAGAGATACATGATATCCGCGCCAAAGATAATCAGCATAACGCCCGCAACAATGCTGAAGGCAACCGACATATAGCAGCATTTCCGCACGCCATCAGCAATGCGCGCATACTTCTGTGCGCCGTAATTCTGCGCCGTATAAGCTGCCATCGCCAGACCGAATGACATCATCGGCATCATGGCCACCGAATCAACTTTCTGGGAAGCGGCATACGCTGCCACCGCCGTCGGTCCCAGATTGTTCAGTGCGACCTGCAGGATAATGGCACCAATGGCAATAATCGAAGACTGAAATCCCATCGGAAGACCAATCTTCAAGTGTTCCATCAATACCTCCCGTGACACATGCCAGTCCTCCCGTTTGGTATGCAGGGCCGGCACCCGGCGGCGGATATAGATATAACAACCGATATTTCCCATGAACTGTGCCACAACCGTAGCAATTGCCGCCCCCGGAATGCCCCATTTCAGCACGAGCAATGCCACCGGCTCCAAAATAATATTCAGGAGCAGCGTCAGTGCCAAAATGACCGTCGGCATCCTGCTGTCGCCCAACGCGCGGAGGATATTCGTCTGCATCTGCAGGAAAACGAACATGATAATACCGCCGTAGACAATGCTGATAAAAGACACCGCGCCATCCATGATTTCCGGCGGCGTCTGCATCCAGACCAAAAACAGCGGGCATAACGCCACGCCTACCACCGTGAGGAAGAACGAGGCCACCAGCGACAAAATCGTACAGGCGGCCGCGCTCTGGCGCACGCCTTTTTCATCTTTTGCCCCGTACCGCTGTCCGGTGTAAATCGTTATTCCTGTCGAAAAACCAATGACAAAGCCAAGCATCAAAAACATCAGGCTTCCCGTACAACCTACGGCAGCCAACGCTTCGACCCCCAAGAAACGTCCTACGAGCAGCGTATCAACAAACGCATACAACTGCTGAAAGATGTTGCCGGCAATAAGCGGCAGCGTGAAAAACAGGATAAGCTTCGCCGGCTCTCCTTCCGTTAAATTCTTTGTCATTCCAAATACCTCGATACAAAAGTCCGCAAAATCTCCTGCAGGACCAGCACATTATTCTGCAAAGCTCCTGCCTGCGGACGCAATTTGTTATAGTGAAACACGGGGTTGCGGGCTACCTGGTAATCTGCCGGATACGGCGTTACCGTCATACCCTGCTTTTCAAAATCAATTACCGACCGCTTCATGTGAAAAGCCGACGTAACCAAAATCGGTTCAGACAGCCCCTCTTCCTTCATGATTTTCGTTGAAAACTGTGCATTTTGCGTCGTGTTGATGCTCTTGTTTTCCACGAGAATCTTATCATCCGGCACGCCAAGTGACAGCAGAATGCGGCGGGAAATCTCCGCTTCGTTGCCCGTGTCACGATAAACTTCTCCGCCTGACAACAAGATGGGCACCCCCAGCTGCCGCTGGAGTCTCACCGCGGTCAGCATGCGGTTCGCCGGATACGAGCAGAGCGTCCCCATGCCATCTACATCCGGCACATCTTTTAACGCACCGCCGCCCAAAAGGACAATCACATCGCCTTGCGGATGTGCTGGCGGCTCATAGGCAGACTCTAGCCAACCCATAAACCGATCCGCCACCATACCCGTACATAGCAAATAAAAGACGACCGTTATGCCTGCCAGAATTTTCGCCGCCCGATGGTCACGATTCCGGCGCCAGATATAAACAGCCAGCCCAAAGCAAGCCAGGATGAAAATCCCCGGCGGCAGAATCCAACTCGCTCCAAATTTCAACAAGTATACCATGCAATCACCTCTGACTTGGACAAAAAGAAAAAGCGCAAATTCCTGCCAATTGGACGGAATCCCCGCATTTATTTCTAAACGAATTAGTTGTATAATATCATTGTAGCAAATAAACTTCAAAAAGAAAAGAAGGAGAGTCTTTATTATGGCCTTTATCGAACCAAATCCAATCCAGGCAGCCAACAAAGCTGACGGTCAGGGAACCATCACCATCGTAAAGCTTCTGACCCCGGCTGAACTCGACGGCAAATGCGACATGTATGCCAAAGTCATCATCCCGCCACTCTGCTCTATCGGCGTTCATGAACACCACGGCAACACCGAGACCTACCACATTCTCCAGGGTACGGCGCTTTACAATGACAACGGCCAGGAAGTAACCATCGGGGCTGGTGCTACCACGTTCTGCCCGGACGGTGAGAAACACGGCATTGCCAACGCTTCCAAAACGGAAGACCTCGTCTTTATGGCATTGATAATCAAAAAATAATATACCAAAAGGTCAGTTGACTTACCGAGTCAACTGACCTTTTTTCATGCGCTTACATCCGCTTTACCGGTACTGGCCCACGCGACAAGGCGATAGCTCCCGTGCGGGCAATTTCCAAAATTTCATATTCGGAAAGCACTTCGATAATGCCGTCAATCTTACTCTGCGACCCCGTAAGTTCCACCACGACATCCTCAGGACCAACATCAACAATCTTCGCGCGGAAGATCTCCACGATGTTGATGATATCTGCACGGTTTTCACGGCCAGCCTTGACCTTTATCATAACCAGTTCCCGCTCGATGGATTCCACCTTGCTGAGATTGACAATCTTTATAACATCGATGAGTTTCGAAAGCTGCGTGACCACCTGGTCCAATTCATTTTCCGACTCCACCGACACTACGATATTGATGCGGGTAACCTCCGGCTCTTCCGTATAACCTGCCGAAATACTCTCGATATTGAACGCCCGGCGGCTGATAAGCCCGGAAACATGTGTCAAAACGCCCGGTTTATTGTCGACCAGGACGGCTAGTAAATATTTTTTCATCATTTTTTGCTACCTCCCAATACCATCTGGTCGAGACGTTTCCCGCCCGGCACCATCGGCAGGACATCTTCTTCCTCCGGAATCCATACGTCAAGGAGTGCAGGCCCCTTTTCAGCCAATATCGCGGGCAATACGGATTCCAATTCCTCCTTCTTGGTAAGGCGATAGCCCTTGATTCCCATCGCTTCTGCCAATTTGACAAAATCGGTTTTCCCCTTGAGTTCCGATTGCGAATAATGATGATTGTAGAAAAGTCGCTGCCACTGGCCTACCATACCCAAAATGCAGTTATGGACAATGACCACCTTTACATCGATATCGTTATCGGCAATCGTTGCAAACTCCTGACAATTCATCATGATGCTGCCATCACCAGTAAACAGGATTACGGAACTGTCCGGTTTGCCAATCTTGGCTCCCATGGCAGCCGGCAGGCCATACCCCATGGTTCCCTGTCCGCCAGAAGTCAGAAAGTGACGCGGCTTATACACATCGAAGAACTGTGCTGCCCACATCTGATGCTGGCCGACATCGGTAACGGCAATCGTGTTTTCATCGGAAAGCTCGCTGATTTTTTTAATCAATGCCCCCGGCTTGATTAAATCGCCTTCCTCCTGATAACTAAAGGGATGTTCCTGGCTCATCCGGATGACATGCTGAAGCCATTCCTCATGAGCAGCCGCAAAGTCCTTATCCGCAGCTTTCAGCTTATCCCGGAAGATTGGCAGGGACCAGCGCAAATCTCCGAGGACACGATAATCGGCCGCCACATTTTTATTGACTTCCGCTTCATCCAGCTCAAAATGAACAATCGTAGCCTTGGGCGCAAAGCCTGCCACCTTACCCGTAACGCGGTCACTGAACCGCATCCCGATGCAAAGCAGCAAATCGCATTCCTGAATCGCCATATTCGAAGCATACGAACCATGCATCCCCGCAAAGCCCAGAAAACCTTTGGCATCCGCAGGCACAACGCCTAACCCTAACAGCGTGCTCGTTACAGGCGCTCCCAATAGCGACGCAATCTCACGGACAAGATCGGCTGTACCAGAGCTTATAATGCCACCGCCCACAAACAGCAAAGGTCGCTCGGCTTTTTTCACCGCCTCTGCCACTGCATCGATTTCTTCTTCGCGGCCAGTATATTCGCCTGAATAGCCGCGCAGCTGAACAGAATCCGGATAATGATAATCGAATTTCGTATCAAAAACGTCTTTGGCTACATCGATGACGACCGGCCCCGGACGTCCCGTACGGGCAATAAAGAAAGCTTCCTTCAGCACGCGCGGCAATTCCTTAGCATCCTTGACCAAATAATTATGCTTGGTAATCGGCGTCGTGATGCCAAAGATATCTGCTTCCTGAAACGAGTCTTTTCCGATATAGGGATTGGCCACCTGTCCGGTGATGCATACGAGCGGCACTGAATCCGTACAAGCAGTAGCAATACCCGTAATGAGATTCGTGGCTCCCGGTCCCGATGTGGCAAACACCACGCCGACCTTTCCTGTAGCCCTGGCATAGCCATCGGCAGCATGAACAGCCCCCTGCTCGTGCCGCGTCAATACATGAGGAAATTTCATCTTGTACACGGCATCGTATAATGTCAGCACCGCACCACCAGGATAACCAAAAACGACGTCAACGCCTTCTTTTTTCAGGCTCTCCAACACAGCCTGCGCTCCATTCATCAACAATCGAAAGCCCCCTTCATCTATCTTTACCTTTACATAATTTCAAATTCTATTGTTATATTATACACTACTTGTATACATATTTACAACTTGAAAAAACATTTTAGGCAATTACACGAATCAAAGCTGGTCGCTTGCCAATACCAACGCGTATATCTTTTCCGCACCTGCCTGTTTCAACACCTTTGCACAAGTGTAAAGCGTTGCCCCGGTCGTTAGAATATCATCAACCAGCAGAATTGATTTTCCCCTGATTACACTACCCGGTTCTATCTGGAACGCATCCTTTAGATTATCCGCCCGCTCACGAGCCGTAAGCGGATACAACGGTTTAGTCTGCCGGACACGGCGAAGCATTTTTTCCATTGGCACCGAGTGATCGCACAGCCAATCCCCGAATATCAATTCTGCCTGATTAAACCCGCGTTTTCGCTGCCGTGTCTCGTGAAGGGGAACCGCCACAGCACAGCAGCTTTCGGATAGCAGTTTTTTCACTCCGGCTGACTGCTCCGCCGCCTGCAACAGCCGCGTAATATATGGCAGATTGCTGCGCTTGTTATGATATTTCAAACCGCGGATAAGATCCCGCGTTCCTCCCCGATAAACACTAAGCGCCCATGCACTGTCAATCACTGACTGCATGGGCGCTGTAATCGGCAGCCGATGTGGCTGACAGGCCAATTCGAGGCAGACTTTACACCAGTCGCCCCGATTTTCTACATATTTATGGCAAAACGGGCAATGCGGAGGAAATATAAAATTCATCAACGCCTCAAACCAATCACCCACGATGGAAAAATCTCCTTTTCGGACGTTTGCTGTCCCAAACCATAACGGCTTCCAGAACAGAACCTGCAATACAACGGGCCTTATCCGAAATCGTGAAACACTCTTCCTGGCCCATGGTCGGATGAATATCCCCAATCTTCTGCCCCTTGCGGACTGTCATTCCGGTATGTAATGCCCCCCGCAAAACGCCATCAATCGTGGCCTTGAGTTCAATGGTCTTGCCATCTTCGGTATGAAGATGCGCCACCGACTCACCGCGCTTGACCATCAGCGAAATGCTGCGAAGCATTTCCAAGCGGCCGTTTTCAGGCGCAAATAGCAAATGCTCCAAGTTATGTTCTACGCCAACCGTTGAATTTTTGATGTCGGGGTCCTTATACGAAAAGCCCTCGTAAATCAAACGGCCAAGATTATGACCGCGGCCAGTCTCTACCACCGCATCTACATCGCGGCCAGCACAAAAGCCCGGTCCCAATGCTATCGTATGCTCAGCCATATCGCGCTTCGTACCTTTATTCTCATGGGAAACAATCGCATCAACAAGCACCTGCGGTTTGAACTCACGAACGCATTTTGCCTCAGGGTCAACTAAAATCACCAGCTGCCCTTCCTTCAACCGCTTCTTCGCATCTTCCACATTCTTCGCACGATAGCAAGTAACGCGTTCAACCGTTGCCTCCCCACGATAGACAGCCTCCGAGAAGGCAACACGCCGGCGCGTTGCCGTAGGTTTTTCCTGCTCTAATACCAGCACGCGAAATCCTGTCCGATAAAGCGCATGGATTACGCCGCTGGCGAGTTCACCGCCACCCCGCACGATTATGAGATGTTTCATTACCATTGCTCCCTTTCAATCTTCTATGTATCCCTTATATTATAACGCTATCATTTAATTTTTGTCGACAGACAAAAGTCCAAAAGAACGCAATCCTCGGGGACAAATGTGTAAAAAAGTCATAAGAAGTATTGCAATCGTCTGAATTATATGTTAATATAAAAGCGTAAAGAAGAGATTGATAATCAAACCAGCACATAAGTAGTCCTGGAGGTCGAAAATGTACAAGGTGTTTATCAGCCGAAACAGGCTCTCTTCAAGAACAACATATCTGGAGCTAAGAAAGGATGTGGTTGTTTATTGAAGATATCGCTTTGCTACACTGCTTCTTGTAGCACTGACTAGCAAGTGCATCGGTGAAGAAAATGATTATCCACCAGGCGGAAGCGAGACGTAATGATGGTCAGGTGGCCGCCAGTCGTACTCTGAGCCAGTGGAAGTCGGCAGCACAACGTCAGAAGTCGAAAGGGAGCAACAGCTATCCCGGGTAAATCTTTACAAATCATCTGGAAACCATCGAAACTTTAGGAACCCTATCGTTATCGATAACGGCAAGATGAACATTGAAAAGGTGTACACATCGTGATGTATTGTCACAAGGTTTCAGCTGAACGTCTACATACGTAGTAACCTGTGCGCGTGATTCTTACTCGAGAGAGAATCAGGCAGACAAATGAATATGAAGGACAGTTAATATCTATGGTTATCAACAAATAAAAGCCGGTTCACAAAATGTGCGAACCGGCTTTTTTCGTGCGTCTTAATTGTCTTCGTATGGGCGGACCCGCAAGGTAAGCCCCCGCCCTTTGCAAATCTCCTTGCACCGGGCAATTTCCTCGGGACCCTCTACCTGGTCCACAATCGTCAACACAACATGAGGTATATATTTTTTGCTATGTTCTGCAAAATCCAGCATAGCCTGATAAGACTTTATGCCGTATTTTGCCCGTGTAAGCTCATAATAACGCTCCGCATTCGACGCATTGAGACTGATGGAAACCGTGTCCAAAACTCCCTGGAAATCCGCAGAAATCTCGCGGCCATATTCCAACTCGCCCAAGCCATTGGTATTCAGACGGGTCGGCAAAGCTGGATGCTTTTCCTTGACATAGTGCAGCAGCTCTACCAGCGTATCGAGCTGCATCGTCGGTTCCCCGAATCCGCAAAAAACAACTTCTTTGATATAGTCCCAAGGAGCTCCATCCAGCGCCTGCTTGAATTCCTCTACTGTCGGCTTCTTTTTGAGCCACAACGAAGATTCTTCTGCCATCTTTTTCATATTGCGCAGGCAAAACGTACAAGCACAATTGCATTCGTTTGTTACATTGACGTAGAGGTTGCGCTTGCCCTCCGGCTGAATGCGTAGACTCTCCTCAAACGGCAGATATCTGCCGCCCTCATGCGTTGCATAAACCAGCATATTATTTCAGCTCCCTAAGATATTCTTCAAATGGCAATCCATAGTTCCAGGGCAAATCTAATTTCACCGCATACGCCAGGCATTTGCTGATGAAATCAGCAGCCTTGCGGACGCTCTGCTCCAGCGTCTCGCCGTTAATCAGGCTTCCCGCTACGATAGCTGCAAAAGCATCCCCGGAACCAGACCGGTCACCACCAATTTTTTCGGATTCCAGCACAGTTCCCCGCCCAGCTTCATAGATGAAATTCCGGATTGTATCCCCTTCACTGAGGCCCGTGATAATAACCTGTGATGGCCCCTGGTCCGCTAAGGCCCCGGCCATGTATTCAAGCTCCTCATTGGAAACCCGCCCATCCTCCGGGTAGGGAATCCCTAGCAGCTGGCATGCTTCCGTGAGATTTGGCGTAACCAAATCCGCATAGACCAAAAGCTTGCGCATCTCATCGCACATTTCCTGCGTATACGAACTGTATAGTTTGCCATAGTCCCCCATGACGGGATCCACCATCACTCTGGTAGCCTGCTGCTTAAAGCGGCGGATAAAGTCCGCGACAATCTCAATCTGATGGGCCGAACCTAAAAAACCGGTGCATATACCATCAAAGGACAGCCGGTTTTTTTCCCAGCTGTCCATATAAGGCCGCATGCGGTCTGTATAATCATCAATAAAATGGTCGGGAAATCCAGTGTGAACCGATAGAATTGCGGTAGGCATAGGACATGCCTGTATCTTCATCGCCGATATCAGCGGCAACTCCACTGCCACTGAGCACCGGCCAAAACCGGTAATGTCATTGACCAATGCGATACGCTTCTGATGTTTCAACGGCATATTGTCCCCTTTCCTATTCAAAAATCAATCAGCGATTGTCCACTTTATCCATCGCGACCATATCATGCTCAGCAAAACGGTGCCAAGCCAGTTCCTCGTACTTCGTACCAGGTTTTCCGTAGTTAGCATACGGATCGATGGAAATGCCGCCGCGCGGCAGGAACTTGCCCCAAACTTCGATATACTTGGGATCCATAAGCTTAATCAAGTCCTTCATGATGACATTGACTACATCCTCATGAAAATCGCCATGATTGCGGAAACTGACCAGATACAGCTTCAGCGATTTGCTTTCAACCATTTTTTCCTGCGGAACATAGCTGATGTAAATCGTAGCGTAATCCGGCTGGCCAGTAATCGGGCATAGTGCCGTAAACTCCGGGCAATTGAATTTAACCCAATAATCATTTTCCGGGTGCTTATTCTGAAACGTCTCCAGAATCTCCGGACAGTAATCGTAATGATAGTTTACCTTCTTCTTTCCGAGAAGGGTAATCTCTTCAGCAACTTTATCGCGTGACATCAATTTTTCTCCATCTGTAAAAACTTTTCTTCAAAATTTTCGACGCTTTCAGGATGTCCAAACAAATACCCCTGAATCGAATCCGCCTTGCATTCCTTGGTCAACAGTTCGTACTCCGCCTCTTCTTCTACCCCCTCGATACAACATTTGATACCGATACTATGGCAAAGTGCTACTACATATTTGACCAGCCGGCGGTCAAAGTCATTCTCAAGAATCTTCTTCACAAACTCGCGGTCAATCTTTACGATATCGCAGGATAGATACTTGAGCGAGGCCAGCGAACTGTATCCTGTGCCAAAGTCATCCATGGCAATCGCCAGTCCCTGCTGACGGAATTCATCAAACTGCTTGTTGACGAAGCTCCAGTCCGCAACGATCTTGCTTTCCGTAAGCTCCAGGATAATTGCCTCTGGCGGTATATCATAACGCTGCAGGCATTCTGCAACAAACTTCTTGAACGAAAGATCCTTGACCTGTTCATAGCTCATGTTGATGCTGACACGGAAATTCGGGACGACCTGCCGCCAGCGCTTACATGTTTTGACTGCCTCCTCAAAAATCCACTTGCCCACCGGAATGATGAGTTTTGTCTCTTCGAGAATCGGAATAAATTCCATCGGAGCAACCATGCGCCCTTTCGGATTTTTCCAGCGGAGCAGTGCCTCAGCACCGATGAGCTTTTGCTCTACGGCACTGACTTGCGGCTGGAAAAACAGACTGAATCCTGTACAGCCATTTTCTACACTGTCCCAAAGGCTGTCGCGCATGGATATGGAACGAACCCAGCGGTTGTATTCCTCTTTGCTGAACATCACATTGCGATTTTTGCCCTCGCGCTTGGCAATGTCCATTGCAGCCTCGGCATGCTTATGAAGGACCAGATAATCCTTGCCGGCAGCCGGATAAAATACCGTACCACTCGAAGCCGTACAAAAATACTGATGACCATCGATATCCTGCGGCCGCGAAAGTGCACTCTGCATGCTGGCAAAGATATCATTTACCTCTGCTTCCCCAGCGCCCGGATAGATAATACCGAACTCATCGCCATCCAGTTTGAACAACGTCAACGCCGGTGGAAGAACATTGGCAATCAATCGCGATACGCGCTTCAATACCTGATCACCAAGCAGCCGGTTGTAGGTCTCATTGATAATCTTAAAATTATCCAAACCAACTACCATAATTGCGCCACCTTCACCGGTTGCACGATATTCCGCTAAAGCCCGCTTAACCGCGTGCTCAAATTGATATTTATTCAAGAGCCCCGTAACTTCGTCAGCCTGATTGCGCTGTGCCATCCTCGACATCATGCCCACAAACATACTCGGTTTTCCGTCCCGGTCTGTTCCAACGCGTCCACGGCAACGAAGCCATGTATACTCGCCTTTCCGATTCTTGACGCGGTATTCCATCGCATACTCAAAAAAAATCTGCGAAGTGTGGATACTGCGCATCGAAGCTAAATATGGCCCTCGCTCCTCTGGATGAATCAGCGGTGCCCAATTGGCATCAAAATCTTCCATGACCTCACTGGGCAATTCAAAATCCTGCACCAGATTCGGAGATACCATTACAATGTTTTCCTGCAGATCTGTAAAAAACAGATAATCTTCGGTTGTCTTTTTTAGCAGATCAAAAAAGAACTTAAAACGTTTCAAACATGGGCTCAAGGGGATACGATTATTCTTTCTCATAATTATCATCCTATTTGCCAAATTATACGTATAGGGTATTCACCCATTCTCCTCTTATCATATACCAAAACACTAATAAGAATCAAGTCTTATCCCCATCCACAAATTATATGCAAACAAAAACTTCCGAGAAAAACAAAAGACCTGCTCATAATGAGCAGGTCTTTATCGTTCTTGCTAACGCTTATTTGTTGAAGATATTCTTGAGTGCCTGTTTGTTGACATCGCGGTTCAGCTGTGCAAGATACGTCGTCAGTTTGATGTTCTTCGGGCAAGCCTCGACACAGTTCTGGCTGTTGCCGCAGCTCGTGATACCGCCTTTTTCCATCAGGGCGTTCAGACGCGTCGGAGCATCGAACTTCCCAAGCGGATGGAGGTTGAAGAGGTATGCCTGTACCGTCGGGGACGGTCCGATGAAGTCGGACTGCGGACCAACATTCGGGCAAGCCTCGAGGCAGCAGCCGCAGGTCATGCAGTGCGAAATCTCATAGGCCGTCTCAGCCGTATGCGGGTTCTGGATCGGTGCATCTTTGACATCCCAAGTGCCATCGACTTCAATCCAGCCATGAATGCGTTTGAGGCTCTCGAACATAACGGAACGATCGATGAGCAGGTCACGGATAACCGGGAACGTGCGAGCCGGAGCCAGGTGAATCGGCTGCTCAAGGTTGTCAACCAGCGAGCAGCAAGCCTGACGAGCTTTGCCGTTGATAACCATCATGCAAGCACCGCAAACCTTCTCGAGGCAGTTGCATTCCCAAACAACCGGAGCGACTTTCTTGCCGTCAACGGTTACCGGATTTTTCTGGATTTCCATCAGGGCGGCAACGATGTTGAGGCCCGGACGATAATCTACTTCGAACTCCTGCGTATACGGCTTGTCATTTGGGCCGTCCTGGCGTTCGATAACGAGTCTGACTTTCTTCTGTTCTGCCATTCTATTTGTCCTCCCCCATTACTCTTTCTTAGCTACAGCGTAGTTACGCAGACGCGGCTTGATGAGAGAATGCTCGAACTCACGATAGGAAACCTCCGGCTCGTTGTTAGCAGCGTCGAAGGAAACAACGGTCGTGTACATGAATTTCTCATCATCACGGCCAAAGAATACGAGATCATCATTGCCATCATCCGTCATAGCACGGCCAGTCTCAGCATCGAAATGATACTTGCCGGTCTTCTCATCGAAGGCTTTCTTCTTTGCATCATCCCACTGATCATAGTCGGATTTGAGGACAATCTTCGCATGAGCACCACGGCTCTCGTCACGCAGCAGTGCGGACTTCGTGATGGCCATTGCATAGATAATCATGTTGCGGAGCTGACGAACAAACATAGCTTCCTGGTTTGCCCAGTTGCCATGGTCCGTAACACCGATGTTCTCCCAGCGTTTGAGCAGCTCATGAAGCTCCTTCATGCACTGCGCAAGACCTTTGTTATCACGCTCAACGGAAACATATTTGTACATGATGTCACCGAGTTCATGATGCATCTGATGTGCGTTCTCCGGACCATTCATTGCGCGGATACGGTCGAATTCTTCTACGCACTCTTTGCGAGCTGCCTCGAGCTCTGCTTCCGTAAGAGGATCGCCGAGTTTGCCGCTGCGCGCAAGACGCAGGGATTCCGGACCGGAAATCGTACCGGAGTAGGTTGCCGACAGCAGGGAGTTTGCACCGAGGCGGTTAGCACCATGATACTGATAATCGCACTCGCCAGAAGCCATGAGGCCTGGGATATTCGTATGATGTTCACGGTCAACCCAGATACCACCCATGGAGTAATGGATTGACGGGAAGATTTCCATCGGTACCTTACGCGGATCTTTACCTACGAAATCATCATACATCTCGAGAATACCGCCGAGTTTGCGCTCGAGGTAATCTGCCGGGATATGCGAGAGGTCGAGGTATACGCGGTTCGGGTTCTGCATGCCGAGGCCCATGTGAACAACGACTTTGTAGATAGCACGGGAAGCAACGTCACGCGGAACGAGGTTGCCATATGCCGGATACATATCCTCGAGGAAGTACCAACGCTCTTTCTCGTGCGTCTCCGGATTCTCGCGATAAACCCATACGCGGCCACCTTCACCACGGCAAGCCTCAGACATCAGACGGTTCTTATCCGAACCTGGGATTGCCGTCGGATGAATCTGCAGGAATTCCGGGTTGCCGATTTCAGCGCCCTGCTGATAAACAGCGGAAACTGCCGAACCGTTACAAATCGTGGAAGCCGTGCAACGGCCATATACCTGGCCAGGGCCACCCGTTGCGAGGATAACAACATCAGCCGGGAACGAAACGATTTCGTTGGAATTCATGTTCTGAGCAACGATACCACGGCAGACACCATCTTTGTTCTTGATGATTTTAATGAATTCCCAGAACTCATATTTCTTGACGCCGCCCTTGACTTCCCAACGACGAACCTGCTCATCAAGAGCATAGAGGAGCTGCTGACCCGTCGTGGAACCAGCAAATACCGTACGTTTATTTTTCTGACCACCGAAGTTACGGAGATCGAGAACGCCTTCCGCCGTACGCGTGAACGGAACACCCATGCGATCGAACATCTTGACGAGTTTCGGAGCTGCCTCAACCATGCCTTTTACAGCCAGCTGGTCAGCCAGGAAGTCACCGCCGTATACCGTATCATCGAAATGTTCATAAATGGAATCATGCTCACCTTTGGTATCCATGCAAGCATTCATACCACCCTGTGCACACAGGGAATGGGAACGTTTTACCGGGCAGTACGAGAACAGGTCTACTTTACCGCCGCCTTCGCAGATTTTCAGCGCAGCCATGAGGCCAGAGAGGCCGCCACCTACGACAATAATCTTATTTTCAGGTTTATTAGCCATTGATTTTCTCCTTTTCTTTGCGATACTTCACTTACATTACGAAGTAGCTGCCCATGAATACCAGCGTAATCAGGCAGAGAAGAGCGCAGAGACCCATGCTGCAGAGACTGACGACGTTCTGGATGCGCGGGCCCTTAGCAATGCCCCAAGTCATGCAGAAGGTCGTGATACCATTGCAGAAATGGAAGATTGCGGCGAACATACCAATAATGTAGAGTACAGCGATAATCGGGTTGCCCGTGAACATGCTATGGAGCAGTTCATAGGAAATCGGCGTACCGCTGATAGCCTTCGTAAAGATACGGAGATCAAATACGTGCCATGCCAGGAAGAAGACCAGGAGCCAAGCCGTCCAGCGCTGGAAAGCGAACTGCCAGTTGCGGACATAGCCATAACGGCCCGGGTTGTTGTTAGCCTGACGGCAGATGTAAATACCATAAATAGCATGGAACAGCAGCGGAACCGCAATAGCCCCAACCTCAAGGGCGAGGAAAATCGGTTTCGGAATAAGCTCCATCGTTGCAAGTGCACCATTCAGCACCGGAGCGCCGCCGAGGGCCATTGAGTTGGTGAAGATATGCTCAAAGAGAACCATACCCAAAACCAGGAGACCCACTAAAGAATGCAGACGACGCAGATAAAAAGTTGTGTGAAACATTCTGTACCTCCTAAAAATAATTCCAATACCTCTATCAGTAGCCTTTCAGCGTACGATATTTAGCCTGATTCGTCTCATAAAGGTTATTACCCTCACAGTCGATAACAACGATAGCCGGGAAATCCTCAACCGTAAGCGCAGCAACAGCCTCAGGGCCGAGCTCCGGATAAGCAAGGACTTCATATTTTTTAACCGACTTTGCAATCAGGGCAGCAGCACCACCAACAGCAGCAAAATACGTAACACCGTTTTTCTTCATGGACTCGATAACAGCCTCAGAACGGGAACCTTTACCGATCATACCTTTAATACCCTGCTCAAGCATTGTCGGCGTATAAGCATCCATGCGGCCAGAGGTCGTCGGACCGCAGGAACCGATCGGATCGCCCGGTTTTGCCGGCGTCGGTCCCAGGTAATAGACCATCTGGTTCGTCCAGTCAACCGGCAGCTTCTCGCCACGTGCGAGCGCTTCCGTCATTGCCTTATGAGCTGCATCACGAGCAGCGATAATCGTACCGCTGATCAGGACTGCATCACCAGCATGCAGCTGGCGGGATTTCTCTTCCGTAAACGGAGTCTGAATTTTAATTGGTTCTGCCATTGTTATTCCTCCTATCTCAAATCAAAGCGTACGGGATGCATGACGCATTGCATGGCAGCAGATCGTTACAGCGACCGGCAGGCCTGCGATATGCGTTGGGCCCCACTCAATATTGACTGCAAGAGCGGAGGTCGAGCCGCCGAGCTGCGGTCCGATACCCGTCTGATTAATGAGATCCAGGAGTTCGCCCTCGAGTTTTGCGTATTCCGGCATCGGATTACGCTCATCAATGGAGCGAGTCAGTGCCTTTTTGGAAAGGAGAGCGGCACGATCCATAGTACCACCGATACCAACACCGACAACCATCGGCGGGCACGGATTCATGCTTGCATGGAGAATGATATCCATGACAGCTTTCTTTACGCCCTCAACGCCATCAGCTGGAACCAGCATCTTAACGCCGGATTTGTTCTCCGAGCCAAAGCCTTTCGGTGCAACCGTAATCTTGAGTTTGTCACCCGGAACGATTTTCGTATAGATAACGCCCGGCGTGTTATCCTTCGTATTGACACGATTGAACAGCGGCTCCGCAACAACAGATTTGCGCAGATAACCTTCCGTGTAGCCCTTCGAAATACCTTCGTTGACTGCATCCTCCAAAGAACCGCCAGTGATATGAAGGTCCTGGCCTACTTCGAGGAATACAATCGTCATGCCGGTATCCTGGCAATACGGACGATCCTCAGCACGTGCGATTTCTGCATTCTTAATGATCTGGTCAAGAACGTTCTGAGCGACAGGAGAAACCTCCGTCTCACGGCCACGTTTGAGGCCCTCATAAACGTCTTTCGGCAGATAATAAGCTGCTTCCTTGCACATCTGTGCTACGTTTTCAGTGATTTGTTTTGCGTCGAGTTCTCGCAAAGTAATCCCTCCCATAAATACAACTTATCACACATCTGTAGATTCATCATAGCACATTTCCCTATGCCATTCAAGCACCTGGAAAAGTGCCGCAAACCCGCGTAAATAGTGAATTTCGTTCACTTTTCACTTCACTCAAAAACAGGTCTGTATGATATATATCACATCACTATATTTATTATCCATTGAGGGAAAAATTCCTGCTGCTTTTTATTTTTTTCGTAAAAAATGTATTATTATTTTTTATTTTTTCATGGCAGCAAAATTATATCAGTTTATATCCGTATCAACTTGACTGCTGGCTCCTGATCCGGAACCAGTTCTGCCACCATAAACGACCCACGACTGGCATCACGCGGGCGAGCCACACTGCCAGGATTAAGTATCATGACCTCACCAGTTGACAAGTCAGCCACATGCGTATGCCCATAGACAGCAATATCGGCCTCCTGCTCGCGCGCGGCCAGTTCAAGATTCTGCGTGGAAAAAGTCACGCCATAAAGGTGTCCATGCGTAAGCAAGATGCGGTGGCCGCCCAATTCAGTAATCACGGTATCCTCGAGCCGTGACATCGGCCAGTCATTATTACCGGCGACTTTTACGACTGGCACATCGGTCACCATCTCCAGATATTCTGCATCCATGGCAATATCACCAGCAAACAGCCAGGCCTCTACCTCCGCCGATGCTGGATGCTGCAGCATGGTATCCAGGGCACTTGTATTGCCGTGACTGTCGCTCACAATTCCTATTTTCATTTCAGGTAATCCTCCAACGCTTTAGCCAATTCCAAAAGCGCCTTGCCCCGATGACTGATGGCCTGCTTCTCCTCCAGCGTAAGTTCCGCCATAGTACGGCCCGGATACTCAGCCGGATAGAAATACGGATCATAGCCAAAACCATTTTCTCCTTTAGCCGTCAACCTGACCTGCCCATCGCATCGTCCATCTGCCGTCAGGATTTTCCCATCGTTCCCGATAAAGACCAGCGCGCAGCGATAATCCGCAGCTGATTCAGTAACACCAGCCTTCTGCAGCTCTTCCACCATCTTTTCGTTATTGGCCGCATCATCCGCATGATAGCCGGCAAAACGGGCCGAATAGATTCCTGGTGCACCACCGAGCACCTCAATCTCAAGGCCGGAATCATCGGCAATGCAGGCACAGCCCGTCTGCTGCTGATAAAACGCCGCTTTAATCCTGGCATTTTCCGCAAAGGATTTTCCATCTTCAACAGCATCGGGAAGCGGGCCAAACTCTGCCAGCGAAACCACTTCTACCGGCAGTTCCTTCAACGCCGCTGCCATTTCCCTTACCTTGCCCTTATTCTTGGTTGCGATTACGATTTTTTGCATGCTATTTCTCCTCGTCTCAGCCTTCACGCCCTACCAGCCATACCAACTGCCCGCCTAAGATATCCTTTTGATAGGAAATCAGCTCCCGGCAGCCCTTTTCGCCCAAGCGGAGCAATTCCACCATCTCCTCATGGGAGAACGGACGGCCCTCACCGGTTCCCTGCACCTCAACAAACCGGCCGTCACCGGTCATTACCACATTCATATCGACAATTGCCTGCGAATCCTCTTCATAGCAGAGGTCAAGAATCGGTTCATTCTCGTGACTTATGCCCACGCTGATAGCCGAAACAAAATCCTTTACGGGGAAGATGTTTCCTTTTTCGTAAAACGTCGAGCAGGCTTCCACCAATGCCACAAACGCACCGGTAATAGACGCCGTACGCGTGCCGCCGTCAGCCTGAATGACATCGCAGTCAATCATGATGGTACGCTCGCCGATTGCCTTGGTATCTACCACCGACCGCAGACTGCGCCCAATCAGGCGTTCAATCTCCTGCGTACGCCCCGACTGCTTGCCACGGACTGCCTCACGCTGGGTGCGCACACCGGTAGCACTCGGCAACAGCGAATACTCTGCAGTAACCCAGCCTTCCCCGGTCCCTTTCAGGAAAAATGGAACCCGGTCTTCTACCGTAGCGGCACAAATTACTTTGGTATTTCCCATTTCAATAAGCACCGACCCTGCCGGGTATTTCTGAAAATGACGATGGATGGTGTAATGACGCAGCTGTTCTGCACTGCGGCGGTCGATTCGTTCCATAGAAATTCCTCCTATATATGAAAAGCCTTCCCCATCAGAGGAAGGCTATCAAATTCCGTCTTAGTTATTTTCCTGATACTGCTTGTAATTCTTGATGATGCAAATCGGCGTTTTCTGAGATGCATTGCCGAACGGATTATCAATCAGTAGCTGTGCAGCCTTCGGGCCATCGACTTTATCCGTAACACCAACTACGCGGGAACGCTTGAGGTCATTGACGTCCGCAATCATCGCACCAAAGCAGCCAAGTCGCTCCTGGATTTTCTTTACGACTTCATTCGGCTCGCCCGGGCCATAAACGATGCACTTATCGAACGGCGGCATCGTACCCGTAACATCATCAATCATGGCCGTTTCCTTGCCGCCCCAAACATAGAACATGCCGGATTTGCCAAAGATTTTCGCAATAAAGCCTGCGAACAGCGCAAACGCTACGCGCCATTTACCCTCTACATTCATCAGCGACTGCATGCCATGCGGCGAAGCCAAAGAGCCGTAATCCGGAATGAAGCGGCAGCAGAACTGTGCCACTTTGCTGATTTTGAGGTCTTCCGGACGCACATAGCGGCCCTGCGTGATAGCAACAACACTCTCTGCGCAGCAGAGCAGGTCGTTTTCGCCAATCTTGTCTTTCGTATAGCGTTCAATCGTATCAACGATATCATCTTTCTCAGTCAGGATGCGCGTCGGCACCGGGATGAGTTCTAATTCTTCTGCCATTATTTCGCTTCCTCCTCAGTCTTGTACCAGCTGAACATTTGCCAGCTTCGCAATCTCTTCTGCGGTGAATACCAAACGGATTTTCCGATAATGCCACGGCGTACGGCCCGTCTCCATCCAAATGAAGTCAACCGGCAGGTCAACCATGTGCGAAAGGGCCTCTTTGAGGCTCATACCCTTGCGCGGCGTCAGTTTTACCTTGGCATAGATGTTCAGCTTATCCTCGCCATGAGCATCGCCCTTCTTCTGAATCAGAACAGCCTCGAAATACTCATCCTCGCGCGGCTCACCCTCGCGTTCCGCGATGCCTTTGACTTCGATTCCATCGTACTGCTCGTACGGCAGCTGGATGTGGTTGATAGCATCCATGATGGTTGCACACTGCTTGCCTTCATTATAGAAGTTCAGTTTTTTCGACAGCACAATGCTGTTTTCATCCTGCGATTCCACCACAACCGGCGCACTCGTATCCACACGAATGTCCTCTTTACCTGCAGCAGCAAGATAAAGATTAGCTGCTACTACGGCCAGTACAATCAAGCCAACAATAACGTATACGATTGTCACAATTATTCCTCCCTAAAAATCAGTTCATTATTTCGACTGCAAGGCTTTCTCTTTTGCCATTGCCGCCGCTAATATCCGATAATATTTTTCCGGCAAACGGGTTATGTGCCCAGTCTCTTTGCTGGTAAACACATTCTGGGAATGGCCAGTTACCATAACCTCACCATCTGCTTTGCGGATAATCCGATAGTCAAAAGCCATCTTGGCCTTGGTAAGTGCCGTGGGCGTCGTCTCAATCAGAACGACATCATCAAATTTCCCCGGCGAAACATACTTTGCCCGTACATCCGTAATCGGAAATACAAAGCCATCGTCCATCAGCTCACCCAAGGTAATGCCGATAGAACGCAGATATTCCACCCGGCCAATTTCAAACCACCGGATATAATTGGAATGATGAACTACAGCCATCGCATCGGTATCGTAAAAATTCACGTGATGTTCCGTAATGACTGGCATGCAATCCCTCCTGTCGGAAATCTTATTTCCTTATTAATAACAAGACACAATGTATAGCCTAGAACAATTACCGTCTAAAGTCAAGTCAAATCCTGTACATCTTCTCCAGCCGCTTCAGATAATTCTGCAACCGGGAAAGTTCTGTATCCTCCTCAACCAGACGTCCGGAATAATAATACTCCACCGATGGACGATTCTGTTCCAGCTGATTACGTTCCTTGAGCCGGCGGATAAGTTCCCGTACCGTCCCCTCATTGCCGTCGACAAACTGTACGTTGTCGGGCAGCAATTTGCGCATGGTATCCTTAAAATAATTAAAATGGGTACACCCCAGCACCAGTGCCGAATACTCCGAAAAATCGAAGGGGGCAAACTGACTGGTCAAATAGTCCGTCACCGCCTGCGATTCAAACTCCTGACGCTCGGCAAACTCTACCAAACCTGGCAGTGCCAGCCTGTCAACCAAATGGTCCTTATCCACCTTCTCGATGAGCAGTTCCATCTTGCGTCCCTTTACGGTAATGGGCGTTGCCGTCACCAATACCCGATGCTCCCCATCCATATCCAGCGCCTTTTTAGCCGCTGGTTCCATACCAATGATGGGAATATCGTAACGGCGGCGCATCTCGGCCACAGCCACCGAAGTTGCCGTATTGCAAGCCGTAACAATCGCCTTGACATCCTTTGTCATAAGGAAATCAAAAGCCTCCGCCACGAAATCACGAACCTGCTGCTTGCTCTTGGTTCCATAGGGAACATTGTCTTCATCGGCAAAGAACACAAACTGTTCATGAGGCAAAACCTTCATGGCGTGATGGAGCACCGACAAGCCGCCCACTCCCGAATCAAAAAATGCGATTTTCATGCACTCAGCTCCTAAACGCATTCGTTCTTACGAAAATAATTCAAAGGCTATTATAACAGTCCCCCTGCCATTTGACAAGACATCCTGCCACCTGCTATAATATATCTGTTCACTATGGAGAGGTACTCAAGTGGTTGAAGAGTCCGGTCTTGAAAACCGGTAGGCTGTAACAGGTGCGTGGGTTCGAATCCCACCCTCTCCGCCATATAAATACATGGAGTGGTACTCAAGAGGCTGAAGAGGACGGTTTGCTAAATCGTTAGGCTGGGTAACCGGTGCGGAGGTTCGAATCCTCTCCACTCCGCCATACGAAAAGTAACGCCAGGTTTTAAACCTGGCGTTTTTTGTTTTGCTCTTATTCTAATGACGACAATTGATAATATTTGCCCTTTTTCGCCATAAGCTCCTCATGCCTGCCAGTTTCAACTTCTTATAACCGGCGCATTGCTGGCCCAACACCAGTCAACCAAGATAAATCAACATGCCAACAATTCCACACTAATATTTGTATCATTATTAATAACATGCCAATAATAATTATCCCCAAAATTACATATACTCCTTCTTTTTTTAATTCATTTTCTGATATTTTTCGAGGATTATCTAGCAGAAAATACTGACCACATCTATACAACCATTCTCCCCCAACACCACCAAAAAAAATCCCGAATAATTTAAACGGCTGAAGTCCAAGTATTCCCTGCCTCAAAAAAAACGGCCAATAATTCCAAAATAATACAAGATACGTTATTGTAAAGCAAAAAATATACGAATGTTTCCGAGTGCAAAGGATCCAAAATTTACCGCGATCAACTATATCATCCGCAAGCTTCTTTTTTTCATTAAACCAATCAATCAGATTCATCATCACATTTTCCTCACAATTGCTCCGTCATTGTTTTATATAGGTCAGTCACTAAACTATATATTCTTTCCTACTCCTTAGCAGAAGATAATTTATCATATTCAGCAACTACATCCTTCCAATCTTTAAATGCAGTTGTTAGCACTTATAACTTAGCAATTAATTCCATCAATATAAGTATAAAAACAATTCCAAAAGATTTATACGAAATTCCTCTATATTGATTCCATGTCAAAATCCCCGCTCCCAAAAATTCTCCTAATAATAATGAAAACAAAACACTTACGCCAATATCTTTGCTAACGACTCCAAGCTCTAACACTATAACACTTATCGCAATTAATAACGCCATAACAATCAACCATATCATTATACGCGGCCATTTATACTTCCTACAAAACAGCAACGGCAACAACAAACAAGCTATACCTGTCGATACTAATATAACCATTTGTTTAGGCAGCAAATATTTTCCTATCGCACAAGAGGCCATCCCAGCTCCAACAATCAATTCCTTATTTTTTAGCTTCATTATCTTCATCTTCTTTCTTTGGAATATCATCCTTCACTCTATTAGCCAATACTGATAACCTCCCCCTTGCGAGAATCGATAATACCACGGACGCTATATTTTAACGATTACTGACAACACAATAACCAAAAAGGCACAAAAAAACTCCCCATAAGCAATCTTCCTATTTTGTGACCACGCCAAAACACCAAAGAGCAAAAAAAACAACGACAAAGATCCACATATAATATAATCACTGATATCAGCACTAATAATTCCCTGATTAAATAAAACTCCCGCAATCAAGCCAACCATAACTATAACAAACCAAAAATATACCAACACCGATGTCACTCTTCTAACAACAAAACAGAATAATATTCCTAAAAACGCCAAACATATACACATAAATATAGTTTGATTTTCTGTTGATAAATATTGACACAATCCCATCGATATAAAAACCACACTAGAAATCCATTTTTTATTATTATTCATTATTTATCCACCTTATCGATACCATTTTTCAAAGATTTTGCCCCCATAGTAATTAAAGCTCCCATAACAACAGAGCCACCAAAAGACAAAGCACCCACCACTGCTGTTGGTGCCAACAGGTACGATGCAATAACTCCTGTTCCAACAGCTACTTCCCATGATAATCATCATATATATTTTTTCCACTCATAGCTATTCCTACCAGACCAAAAGTTTTCCCCAAGGTTTTAGCAACCTGATACGTTTGATGAATCCCCGGATAATCTGTTACCATTAAGTTTCGATTCGTCCAAGCCATTGCATCATTCACATAACCATTGGCCTTTTTAATACCACTTTTTTGTGCCACCCCCAGAATCCTGTCGACTATTCTTTGATATCATTTACCGCTGTACTAGCAACATTTTTTGCCTCATCAGCTAAATTCTCTGCACTTTCTATCGCATGCTCCACCGCATTGCTGGCATATTCTTTCCCCGTATCTACCATTTCCCCAACCTTATCAGCAACCTGGCTTGCGTTATCACTAACGTGTTCATAAGCAGCTTCCATTGTCTCACCAACATTGTCAGCCACCTTGTCTATCGTATCGCTAACATAATTTTTGGCTTCGCTCGCCCAGTCACTAATGTCATCGACCGTTTGACTCAGCATATCGCTAGCGTACGTTTTACCAGCCTCAATGGTATCACCTACTTTACTTAGCGTCTGACTTATATCATCAACAATACTTGTTTCCGTTACATCGGTAGGTACCAATGAAGATACTCCAGCTGCAAAAGAGTCATACGCCTGCTTGCATCCTGCAGCTATATCGTTATACCAGCCGCCTGCACATCCATACGCTGTCACAGACATATCATTATCCCCCATATTATCAAACACTCTTTAGCAGAAAATCGATTATATTCACCTTCTATTACCCTATACCTTAATTCTAAATAAACTCTATTATTATCATTAACATTTTCTTATCCTGCCCTGCGAATATAAAAAACCTCCTGTCCAAGGCTGCCCTTGAACAGGAGGTTAAAATTACTTTCTATTCTCTTAGTCTTCTTCCACGGCTGGAATCATATCATCTGCTGTCAGCGTGCCCGCTTTTGCCCGCTGGGCAAATTCGGCCGTGGCGGTGAACAGGACATCGCTCGAGCTGTTGAGTGCCGTCTCACAGGAATCCTGCAACACGCCGATGATAAAGCCGACGCCAACAACCTGCATGGCGATATCATTGCCGATGCCAAACGAAGAGCAGGCTACCGGAATCAGCAGCAGCGAACCGCCAGCGACGCCGGATGCACCACAGGCACCAACCGTTGCAATGATGCAGAGAAGCAGTGCCGTCGGCATATCGATATCAATGCCCAGCGTATGAGCCGCTGCCAGCGATAAAACAGCAATCGTAATCGCTGCGCCGCTCATGTTAATCGTTGCACCGAGCGGAATGGAAATCGAATACGTATCCTCATCAAGGCGCAGGCGTTTGCAAAGCGACAGATTCACCGGAATATTAGCTGCCGAACTGCGCGTAAAGAACGCATAGATCCCGCTTTCACGAAGCGTCGTCCAAACGAGCGGGAACGGGTTGCGATGAATATGTGCATAGACGATAAACGGATTCATGATGAGCGCTACCGAGAAGAATGCACCGAGCAGAACACCAAGCAGCTGAACATAACCTAAAAGCGCGCCCAAGCCGCTTTCCCCAATCGCATTGGCAACGAGGCCCATGATACCAAACGGAGCAAAGCGGATAACCCACTGAACGATTTTCGTCACCGTTTTGGCCAAATCATTAATCATGACTTTCGTGGTATCCGAAGCGTTATGCAATGCAAGACCGCAGAGAACACCCCAAGCCAGAATACCGATGTAGTTTGCCGAAGCGATTGCATGAATCGGATTGTCCACCACACTCAAAATCAAGTTATGCAAGACTTCCAGGATGCCGCTCGGCGGAGCGAGTTTGGCGTCAGCCATCTGCAGCTGCAGGCTGGTCGGGAAGGCAAACGAAAAACCAACCGCTACCAGCGACGCCAGGAACGTAGCAATCACATAGAGCTTGACAATAGGGCGCATCGAGGCGCTGGCATCGGCATTTTTCTGCGCCATCGCATTCATGACGAGCACAAACACGAGAATCGGTGCTACGCCTTTGAGTGCCCGCACGAAGAGGTCACCGAAAATTGAAATCACGGGAACCGTCTGCGGTGCAAACACCGCCAGGATAATACCGATTACCAGACCGACAGCAATGAGTTTAATCAGTGCCGTCTCCTGATATTTTCTGCCAATCTTTTTTAACTGATTAGACATGCTAACCATCTCCTTTACAACCTTTTGCGAAACAATGCGAATCCGTCCGCGTAATAAGTACATGTGTTAGTATATACTAAACTTTACAAACTTGCAACATATTTTAGTAAAAATGTTTTTCTCCGGTGAACCATTCGCAACAGGTGTAAGCACGCAAGTATATTTTTATAAAATGTTTACATGTAGTAGACAATCCTATTGTTTAGTTTTCTTTTATCTCTTTTAGATAGCGTTTTACGGCATCCTGCCACTTGGGGAGGCGTTTGAAGCCCGCTTTTTCCAGGCAATCCTTACTCAGACGGGAATTTTTCGGCCGCACAGCTTTGGTTGGATAGGCCGACGAAGGTACTGGCGTAACCTTAACGTCCTTCCCCGCCTGACGGAAGGTTTCCGCCGCCAGCTCCGCCCAAGAGCACACGCCTTCATTGGTAGCATGATACATACCATATTTATCACTTTGCACCATATCGGCCAGCAAGACAGCCAAATCACGCGTATAAGTCGGAGAACCAATCTGGTCATTGACAACGGTTAATTCCTTATGCGTCTCCGCCAGTTTTAACATCGTACGGATGAAGTTTTTGCCATTGATACCAAACACCCAGGAAATGCGGACGATAAAATATTTCTCCAGTAATTCCAGCACCGCTTCTTCGCCATGAAGTTTCGACCGGCCATAAGCATTGCAAGGATCTTTTATATCATCCGGCTCATAATACGCCTCACCTACCCCCGGGAATACGTAATCCGTACTGATGTAGAGCATTTTGCAATCCAGGTCACGGCAAATCATTGCCAGCTGCCGTGTCCCCTCTGCATTGATGGCCTCACAGATTTCCGGTTCATCCTCCGCCTTGTCCACCGCGGTATACGCCGCACAATGAATGACTGCATCGGGACGATACGCTTCCATATAGTTTTGCATCCCCACCGGATCTGTCAGTGAAAAGTCACGGCTCGATACCCCTCGGACCTCGATCCCGCGCTTTTCCAGCTCACGAACGCAGTCATACCCCAATTGACCGGTCACACCGGTAACCAAAACCTTCATTCGAATACATCCTTTCCTCTCTTGATTCCTATACACAAATATGTCTCTCCTGTATTCAGGAGAGACATATTATTATTACCCTTCCACCAAAGGTATTTTCAAAATTATCTTAGTGCCTTTGCCGAGGTCACTATCCATCGATATCTCGATTCCATGCTGTTCACAAATCCAGCTGGCAATCGAAAGGCCAAGACCGGTGCCACTCACACCGCCCTCTGCCTTCGTACGCGAAGCATCGACACGGTAGAACCGCTCAAAGACCTTCTGCTGGTCTTCTTTGGCTATACCGATACCATTATCGGCCAATTCCAGCTGGATAAAACCACCTTCGGGCAAGCGATGCGAGCTAGCCGTGATACGGCCGCCCTTTGGCGTATATTTCGTACTGTTCTCCAGGAATATGCGTATCATCTGACGCATGGTAACCTGGTCAGCAAAAATAACGCCCTGAGCATTTTCCAGCAATTCGACTGTATGGGTTTTCGTCACGAGCTTCATCTTGCGCATGACATCTTCTACAAGTTCCGAAAGCTCAATCCGTTCCTTATGAAGAACCTGTCGTTTCTGATCCGCCCGGGCCAGGAACAGCAATTTTTCAATGAGCTGCTGCATATCCTCCGCCTCCGAGCGGATGGAAGAGATGCCTTCATCGAGAATCTCTTCATCCTGCCGCCCCCAGCGCGAGAGCAGATCCGAATACCCCAAAATAACCGTAACCGGCGTCCGAAGCTCATGGGAAGCATCCGACACGAAACGCTGCTGCTGTTTAAAGCCCGCTTCTAATCGCTCAAGCATATGATTGAACGTCTCCGCCAGCTCCGACAGCTCATCATGAGCAGGTGGCACCGAAATACGGCGGTCCATCTTCTCGACCTCAATCTTGCGCGCCGTGGCGGTCATTTCCCGGATTGGCAAAAGTATCCGCTTGCTGACGAAATAGCCCGCCAAGAGAGCCAGCACAAACCCCAGTATCGTCATGAGGAACAAGATTTTCTGCAAAGTCTCCAAAAAATGCTTTTCGGCCGTAATCGTCTTGAAAAAATGCAGCTGATAAACCTGCCCCTGATACTCCACATCCATCTTTGCATGATAAATCGTCATGTTGCGTACTTCCGCAACCTGCATATCCCGATTCGCCCAAAACGGCGGATTTTTCAGGGTATTTTCTTCGATGCGGCGGATGGATGGATAATGGGCATCATTTTCGTACACCGTCCGGCCGGACAAATCCGTTATGCGCAGTACAACACCGGGCATAATGAGGTCATCCCGCCAAAAATCATCTCCCATGGGGCGCCCTTGGTGCATGCGCTCCAGCACATGGTTCATGCTAATCTCAATCTCCACTTCTGCCTGATGGTAGAAGGAGAAATAGACGCCCAAACCTGTCAATACACTGGTCAGAATAAGGACCAGCAGTAAGACTGACGCATAAAAGCAGGTAATCTTTGTCGATATCTGCGCATAGCGCAACCGGTTAAACATCATCATCGGATGACGAATCCAAGCCTTACTCCTTGATCGCATAACCTACGCCTCGAACCGTAAAGATATACTTCTCATCGAAATGATCATCAATTTTCGCGCGCAGGTAACGGATATAGACATCGACAACGTTCGTGTCCCCTGTATAATCATATCCCCATACTTCCTGCAGGATCTGATCGCGGGTCAGGACATTGCGCTTATTGCGAAGCAAGTATTCCAACAGCGAGTATTCCTTCTTGGTCAGCTGAACTTCCTCGCCCTTAACCCGAACCTCGTAGCGGCTTGGGTACATGACAAGGTCACGAACCTGAAGTTTCTCGCCCTCGTTGTCAACATCCCGGCCATCGGCACGGGGTTTGCGCAGGGCATTGCGGACGCGGGCCAGCAGTTCCTGAATGGCAAACGGCTTCGTCATATAGTCATCAGCACCAATGTCAAGACCGTTGACCTTATCTTCAACATCATCACGAGCCGTCAGCATAATGATAGGAATATCGGAAATCTCACGCACCTTGCGGCAAATCGTCATACCATCCATATCCGGCAGCATGAGATCCAAGAGAACTAAATCATAATCCTCCTGGGCTATTCGCTCAAAAGCATGCAGGCCGTTATCCTCAGTAGCTGTCTCATATCCCTCATGCTCCAGCTCAATCTGAAGGAAACGGGCTATTCGCCGTTCGTCTTCAACAATAAAAATACGTGGATTTCCCATAGTTATATCCCTCCGAATATTAGTAATCCCTTTGGATTGCATAATTTTTCTAATAAACTATATTACTATGATATAACGAAAGGCGGGGAAATTAAACCCCCGCCCTTCATTTCTAATTCAAATATAACCCGGAAAAACGCTGCCCCTAGGCGTCATCGTTTGGAATCCGCCTTCGCGGTGAATTTATCCCGTTGCACGGCAAAGCGCTCATGCGTACCGCTTCCGATTTCTTCCCGTTCATCAAACGCGCGGACGGCGAACGTCACCTTGCGGCCATCAACGGCCGTAACTTCGGCCTCAGCCCGGACCTTGAGTCCAATTGGCGTTGGTGCCTTATGCGCAACATTTAAGGAGATTCCCACCGTTGTCCAGCCTTCCGGCAGCAGCGGCTCCAACGCCTCTGCCGCAGCTTTTTCCATCAGGCAGGTCATTGCCGGCGTTGCATAAACCGGCAGCGTGCCGCTCCCCATCGTCACCGCCGTATTCTCTTCGGTCACCATTTCCGCAACCGAATTTTTTAGACCTTCCGTTATTTCCGTCAGTTCCATTTCAGCCTCGGCCTCCTTCTGTGCCTTCACTCAAATACATTTCCCGGAACAGATTGATGAGATGCTCACTGGAAGAGGAAAGCGTACGATTCTTGAGCCAGGCTACCACCGTATGCGTACTCATTTCCGGTTCTATCAGTTTCTTATAAATAAGGTTGCCATCCGTCAGCAGATTCTTGGAGGAAATCGGCACCAGCGCCATCCCCATGTCCATCTTCGCCAGCAGCAAATCCTGCACGATACTGTCACTGACACAAACGACATTCGGCTCAAAGCCAAGCTTATGGCAATTGGACACGAAAACCGACTGCCACCGCAGTGGGATAATAATAGGAACGTCTTTTAACTCTTCCATGCGAACCGTGTCTTTGGCCTCGCCAATCTCATCGTTCTTGTTCATGATGAGCACAAAGGGTTCATTGGGCAGTACGATGGACTCATAGACCTTGGAATCCACCTGGGTACGCGTTACCCCGATTTCGATAACGCGATTGTCCAAGAGTTCCAGGATTCGCGACCCCTCGGCTTCCCAAATCTGATAAGTAACATTCGGATAACGGGAATGGAACTCTGTAATGAGTTCCGGCAACAGCATAGCACCCGATGAAGTAATCGTACCTATGCGAACCGAACCAGCTACCCCTGATCCGATTTCCGTAATCTCACGGACGGTTCCATCCACCATTCCCAGGATGTGCTCAACTCTTGCATACATAACCCGTCCGGCATCCGTCAGACGGATGCGGCGGCTTCCGCGCTCAAAAAGCTGTACACCAAGAGCTGTTTCCAGGCGCTTCATCTGCCGGGACAGAGCCGGCTGCGCAATGTCAAGGCGCTGTGCGGCATGGCTGATATTGCCTTCCTCAACGATTGCGTAGAACGCCCTCATATCCTTGATTTCCATATTAACCCTCTTTCAATCTATAACGTAATACACATAGTTGCTATACAAAACCTTATTGCTATTATACTTTTTCAGCCAGAAATAGGCAAACTATTTCACACTTTTTTATAGCAAAAAGCTGCTGGCGGCCAAATCCCTATGTAAAGATGTAACTCTTATCCCATATTTCTGTCAATTCACACTTGTGCTTTAGATTAACCATGCTATAATATTATGGTATAATATTTCAATCATGTCTATTGCCTCCACGCAATAGATTTATTTAATTAATCCCCAAATTTACCCCAATTTTTAGAAAAGGAGATTTCGAATGACAAGAATCAAAGATGCATTGGATGCCGTTGCAGCAGCCGTAATTGCCCAAAAGGATTATCTTACTTCGCTGGATGCCAAAATTGGCGATGGTGATCACGGCTTAAACATGGCACGCGGCTTCCGCGCAGCTCAGGAAGCTGTCGAGGAAATGGATGATACCACGCTGCCGGGTCCCGTACTCAAAACGATTGGCAAAGCCCTGATTCAGAATGTCGGCGGCGCTGCCGGCCCGCTCTACGGTGCTGGATTCGTAAGCGCTGGTGAAGCTTGTGACGGAGACACCCACATGAACGTCGCCAGCATCGAAAAACTGCTCAGTGCTGCCATCGCCGCTATTCAGAAACGCGGCCGCGCTGCCCAGGGCGACAAAACCATGCTGGATACGTTGATTCCGGTCCGCGACTGCTTCCTGCCGGAAAATGCTCAGGACAAGCCGTTGTTTGAAGTCCTTCAGGACGCATCCCGAGCAGCCGGCGAAGGCGTCAACTACACGAAAACCATCGCCGCCCGCAAAGGACGTGCCAGTCTGGTAGGCGAGCGCAGCATCGGCATCGAAGATCCGGGCGCTGTAAGCTCGATGGTTATGTACCGCGCACTTTATCAGTTCTTGAAGAACTGACCATTTCTACGGCCTTCCGCAGCGGAAGGCTTTTTATTTGCCCGTATCTTAGGAATGTAGTATACTTTTAGAAGAAATTTTGACACATTCTTTATCTACTTATATAGGAGGAAAATAAATTGACTGAACAGAGAGTCCGCACCCGTTTTGCCCCGAGCCCGACGGGTTACATGCACATTGGCAACCTGCGCACTGCCCTTTACGGCTACCTTTATGCCAAGGCACAGAAAGGTGATTTCATCCTGCGCATCGAGGATACGGACCGTACCCGTTATGTTGCGGATGCAGTCGACTTCATCAACCGCACGCTCGAACTGGCGAAAATCGTTCCTGACGAAGGCCCGGACATCGGCGGTGACTGCGGCCCGTATATCCAGAGTGAGCGCATGGATATCTACAAAAAATATGCTGAGGAACTCGTTGCCTCCGGCCATGCTTACTACTGCTTCTGCGACCCGGACGAGGACCACTCTGTTGGCCAGTTTGGCGGCTACGACCGCACCTGCCGCGACCTGCCGCAGGAAGTAATCGACGAGCATCTGAAAAACGGCGACCCGTACGTCATCCGCCAGAAAATGCCGCTTTCCGGCGAGACGACATTCTTCGATGTCCTGCACGGCAACATCACTATCCCGAATGAAGAGCTGGAAGATCAGGTTCTCTTAAAGCGTGACGGTATGCCGACTTACAACTTCGCCAACGTCATCGATGATCATCTGATGGGCATCACTCATATCATGCGCGGCGCTGAATTCATCACTTCCACGCCGAAATACAACCTCTTGTATCAGGCTTATGGCTGGGAAACGCCGACCTTCATTCACCTGGCACCGGTTATGGGCAAAAACGAGGATGGCTCGGTATCCAAGCTCTCGAAGCGCCATGGTGCTACGTCCTTTGATGATTTGGTAAACATGGGCTACCTGCCGGAAGCCATCGTCAACTACGTTGCCCTGCTCGGCTGGAACCCGAAAACCACCAACCAGGAAATCTTCTCCATGGACGAGCTCATCGCCCATTTCAGCCTGGAAGGTCTCTCCAAATCCCCGGCAGTCTTCGACTATGACAAACTCGGCTGGATTAACGGCGAATACTTCAAAGCTATGGACGACGCTGTTTTCGCGAAAAAGGCACACGACTTCGCTGGCAGCCTGCCGGATTATCTCGAGGCAAACTGGGAAAGCCTCGCCGCACTCTTAAAAACGCGCCTCACCCGCTTTGGCGAAATTGCTGACGAAATCAGCTTCCTGATTGACATGCCAGCCTTCGACGCCGAGCTCTATGTCAACAAACGCAACAAAGTTACGGTGGAAAAAGCCGTCGAACTGCTGCCGACTCTCATCGAACTCATTGAAAAGGTTGACGAGTCCGAATGGAACAACGACAGCCTTTACGCAAAGCTGGAAGCCTTTATCGAAGAAAAAGAACTCAAGAAGGGCCTCGTCATGTGGGTACTCCGCATCGCAGTTGCCGGTCAGAAAGTAACACCGGGCGGTGCTACGGAACTGCTCGCCCTGTTAGGCAAGAAAATTTCTCTGGAAAGATTGAAAAAAAGTCTTGCAAATTTGCAGAACCTGTAATATAATTAATCAAGTCAGTTACGTGGCACCTTCGTCAAGTGGTTAAGACACCGGCCTCTCACGCCGGGTTCATGGGTTCGAATCCCATAGGTGTCACCAATATCGGCGCCTTCGTCAAGTGGTTAAGACACCGGCCTCTCACGCCGGGTTCATGGGTTCGAATCCCATAGGCGTCACCAATCGGCACCTTCGTCAAGTGGTTAAGACACCGGCCTCTCACGCCGGGTTCATGGGTTCGAATCCCATAGGTGTCACCAGGAAATTACAAGCCAGGATTTATATCCTGGCTTTTTTGTTGCCCATTATCTCATTTGACAATTCCCGGCAAACTCCTATAATGGAGGGTAACACTTTAACCATATAGAAAGGCTGTGACTCCTCTCATGTTATTCTTCTCTATGCTGCTGCTCGGTACCCTGATTGGCTTTGTCGGGGCCGGCGGAGCTGGTGTCACCATCACGCTGCTCACTGTCGGATTTCACGTTCCGATTCACACGGCACTGGCCGTTGCCTTAGCGTCCATGGTATTTACGATGCTCTCCGGCACCATCAGCCACTTCCGCCAAAAAGAGGTCGTCGTAAAAACCGGCGCCATCATCGGCTTTGGCGGCATCAGCGGTGCTTTCCTCGGCGCCAATGTCTCCAATCTCATGCCCGCTGATTTTCTTAGTGACATCACTGGTCTTATGCTGTTCTCCAGTGCTGTGATTCTCTATATCAAGCTTTACCATGACAAATGGCTTGCCGCCCACACGCCCATGCGCACGGAACTCCTAACTGGACGAAAGCTTTGGATTTATGGCCTGTTGACTGGTCTCATCACCGGTTTTCTGTCCGGTGCCTTCGGCATTGGTGCCGCTGCCTACATCCAGCTGGCACTGATGGTAATCTTCGGCGTGCCGCTGCTGCAAACCATCGGCACCTGCATGATGATTATCCTGCCGATTTCAGCCGCTGGCGGACTCGGCTATCTCTTCAACGACCGCCTGGACTTTATGATTTTCATCCAGACGCTGGCCGGCCTTATGATTGGCGCCTGGTTCGGCGCCAAGGGAACGCATCTGGCGCCGCTCCCGCTTTTAAAAGCCGCCATCGTTGCCCTCCCAGCTGTCGGCAGCATCATTATGATACTTTTCCATTAAAAACAGCCCCTAATCCGTTAAACTTACTAACGGATTGGGGGCTGTTTGCCTCAACCACAATGCAACATTGCCTTAGAATTACGGCATCATAATTCCCGTCCATGATTCCAATTGCTGTATTTTACTTTGCCACTGGGGAATTTGTGCGTAAAGCGCCCATGATGACGGCCACGTTCAAACGTCCCGTGATCCACCTGAATCACTTTGCCATTTTTATACCAGGTGAGCACGCCCGAGCCATTGGCATAGCGGTAATTGCCATCGGTCACATAGTCGCCGCTCCAGACAATCCATTCCCCCTCTGCCGGTTCTGGATTCCAAAGCCATACCCCCGTAGTCGTATCCTGAATCCAATGCCAATTGGGTTTATCTTCCGCTGCCTTGGGTGCTTCCTCTTTCTTTTCCTTCTGCTTGTCTTCAATAACGGCATCCTTCTTCGAAGTATCTGTTTTATCCTTACTGTCTTCACGATTCACCTTGTGCGACGACGACGCCGGGGTAATGTTTTGCGGGTCCATAATCTGCGTATAAAGGTAATAGCCAATTCCGCCAAACACCAGCAAGCCCAATATTACAGACAACAGCAATATAATTATCTTTTTGCTCGAGTCATCCTCAGGCGGCTGCATGCCCGTTCCATAGGACGCCCTCCAGCCAACATTATTTTGCGGCGGTACCTGTGTTGTTTGTTGCGGATTTCCCATAGTATTTACCGGTCCCTGCGCCACCGGAGCCCCGCACTTTTCGCAGAACTTTACGTTCCCATTTAGCACAGCACCGCATTTTGTACAATACTTTGCCATTTCTATTTCCTCACTATCCCATAAACGTTTCTCGCCAATCACTGTCTGCATATATTTGCTAATTTCGGTACAGTATCATCAGAATCCTGCCAATCCGCCGGATATAAAGCTAGAAAATACTCTTCTCTCAAAGGATACTTTGCCAACAAATAAACCATAGCAGCAATAACTGCCGCTATGGTTATACTCCCATATTTCAAATTTTTACTGATGGAATGCTAAGTCTACCGTTTTGGCCATATTGCGCATGGTCGAAAGCGTGTTGCCACGGCCGCGGCTGTCGGTGCTCATGATGCAAAGCACGTAGCTGTCATTTGCGTCATAAACAATCCCCGCATCGTGATAAACACCGGACAATTCGCCAGTCTTATGTGCAATCCTGGCTTGTGGCAGGGCCTGCGGAAAACATTCCGTATCCGTCTGGCCGAACAAAATGGAAATCATCTCACTGTCAGCCGCTTCGCCGACCAGCTTATGTTCCCGCAATAAACGGAAGAACCGGCCTGCATCGGCCGCCGTGGTAAAATTATCCTTTCCAGCGCGAAGCGCTTCATAATCCATCATCTTGCGCTGGAGAATCGAATCATGGAAGCCGTGTTCCTTCATGAAATGATGAATTCGTTCAAGGCCAATCGCGTCCATCAATACATTGGTAGCCGTATTGTCACTTTCGGTTATCATCAATTCCAACAGCTTGCGCACCGTATAGACCGGGGCGCCGCTCTGGCCATTTATGACGCCGGCTCCGCCTACCATATCCAACGGATGGACGGTAACCTGCTGATTAAGGTCCAACTGCCCCTGTTCTGCTAGTTCATACGCCGTTCCGAGGATAAAAATCTTGATGATACTGGCCGATGACTGCGGATCCTTGCCCATTACCAGCGGTTCATCCCACTGCGGAAAAAAGACATAAACCTGATACTTGGCCGAATCTTTTTCCATCAGCTGCCGCAAGGAAGCGGCGAGCGCCAACCGCTGTTCCCTGCCAGCCGGCTGCTCGGCTTCTTTCACTTCCCCTGCGACAATTGTATTGCTGGCAGGTTCTGGTACTTCCTGCGTTTTTTTATTTTCCCCCAACAGCCCGCAGCCTGCAGCCGAAACCATACAAACTGCCAGCAGCAAACATACTGCCAGCAGGATTTTGACCTTTCTCATTCGCTGCCTCACTTATTTATAGGTTGCGTTAAAGGTAGAATTGGCTGCATCAAACGCGTAGGAAGCCTTCGTTCCCTGCTGGAATCCTAACGAATAGTCGCCACCGTTCTGATTATCCACGATGCCTTTATAAAGTCCATGTGCGCGGTCAATCTCAAGCGAGAACAAGTTCATCAGCGCTTCTTTCTTGGCATTGTCGGCGGCATTCATACCGTTCAAACGATCCTTGGCACTATTGGCACGATCGATAATCGCCTTGGCATCATTCTTCAAGCCATCATATCCACGGAAACTGGAATGATTGCTCAGATGCGAATTGATGCGGTTGGCCAGCTCACCGATTGCTGTATCAATCGAATCTTTTTCGCGTACCAGCTCATCAAGATTTGCCCCTGCTGGTGCCGCTGCCGGCTTTTCTTTTTCTGCCCCGCTCGAATTTTCGGGAGCCTGCTTTTCAATTTTGGAATACGTTGCCTGACTGTCATTAGCCGTATTCGAATACAAATAATAGCCGACAAGTCCACCTAAAAGCACCACCACCAAAACAAGCAGCCCGATAATCATCGGATTATCGCTCTGTGATTTCGCCGGAGCCTGATAAGGTGGCTGATATTGCTGCTGATACGGCTGCTGATACGGCTGCTGAATCGGCTGCTGAATCGGACGCTGTGGCTGTACTGGCACCTGCTGCGGTTGCGTATCCGCAATCTGTGCCCCGCATTTCGTGCAGAATTTACTGGTAGGATTCAACGGTGCTCCACATTTTTTACAAAAATTTGCCATAGCAAATCCTCCTTCGTTTTTTACTGAGTCGATACTATTATACGATATATCTTCCCAAAATCCTGCACAAAAGTGAAAATTACCTGAATAAGAAAACGGGAAAGCCCGCAGGCTTTCCCGTTGCAATTATTTATTTCATTTTCTTAACGAAGGAAGACAACATTCGTTTTATCCAGGAAATGGCTTGCACCATTTTCAATCAGGACACGATTGGCATCTGCCGTCGAGAGTACCGGGCAGGAATTATGTTTCATAAGCGAAACGGCCCGGACGATAAGCGGATTCGAACCAGCACGGCGGGCCTGATCCATGTCTTTCGCATAGCCAGCCATACCGTTTTCTACAACCTTATCGTAGTCAAGATTCTTATACCCGTAAATCGGCTGACCATTGTCGTTGTAGACAGCCGGGCTCATAACCGGATTCAGGTCCAGCCCGCGGCAGTCAACGATGAGGCCCGTAAAGCCACCAATTGCACGGCCTGCCGGAGCCGAAGCTGCCGAAGACCCTTTAGAGGATTCTGCCGAACCAGTCGTCAGTATCGGCGAAGGAGCAACCGAAGCAACCGGCGATGGGAACGCTTCGATGCGGTCCGGACGTCCCATGACGGCACCGGCAATCGAGCGGACACCGAACATCGGCACTTCCATAATAACCTCATAGCTGTCACCAACAACGCGCTCCGATACGATTCTTGCGCCGTTTACTACGGCACTGACATGCGTGCGGACGACATCGCTCGATACGGCAGCCATTTCAACCGTCGTGTCGGCATCGACACTGACGCCAGCAACAGCTTCTGCCATCTGACGGTAGCCATCTGCGATAGCTGCCCGGCGGGCCATCAGCCGTGCCAATCCCGGCGTACGCGCATTGGCCGGTGCAACACCATAACCGGCAACGCGGACTACGCTGTCGTTCCAGTCAATCGTACTGGTGGTAGCAGCCAGCGCTGATGCCATAGAAAACACCATAATCGATAACACGGCAACTACGGTTGCCATCATCCTTGATATCCTTCTCATTTTTCTCCCCTCATTTCTTCTTTAGCAATGAAGATATTATCCTTCCTACAAATATATTATACATATACCGTTAAAATCCTCTTGCAACTACGTTTAAATTTCATTAAATAGTTGCTTGACACAACAAAGGATTAATTTTTCTGCAAAAGGCTGTACAGCGCACCAATCATGCCCGCATCATTTCCCAGCTTGGCAAATTCCAACCGCGTTGCCTTGCGCATTGCCGGCACCACCAATTCCTCCAGGCGCTGCTCGATACGCGGCCGCAGGTATTCCTGCTGGGCCATGATTCCACCGCCCAAAACAAAGACCTCGGGGTTCAGCAGGCAATAAATATTGGCGATACCTTCCGAAAGGTTATCTACCATGTGCTCAATCGCCAGCACAGCATCGGCATCGCCACACATCGCCCATTCAAAGACGGTCTCGCCGTCAAGCTCCGCCGGGGAAACATTATGTGAAGCTGCCGCTTCCACAATCATTGCCCTGGCCGAGGCCACTTCCTCTAAAACGCGGTGGTCGCCATGAATACGCATAAAACCGGCTTCGCCAGCACTGAAGCCTGCGCCATGCCAAATCTTACCATCCAGCACAAAACAGCCGCCAACACCAGTTCCCACCGTCATGACGAAAGCAGAGCCTGCCCCTTGGGCAGCGCCCCGCCAATACTCACCCAAAGCGGCGGCATTGACATCGTTTTCCACCACACAGTTGACACCGCAGGCCTCGCGGACTGCGGTGCCAAGTTTCAGTCCCGTATATCCTGGGAAACTTCTTTCGCCAGCAAAGACAATCTCACCGCTGGCATCAGGACGTACGATACCTGCCGTATCGATCGCCACGCCATCGAGGAGAAAATCCTGCTGATAGCGCTTTACAATTTCGACTACCTTGCGGAGGATGCCCTCGCCGCCCTCCTCGCGAGCCAGCGTCGGCCGGCTCTTCTTTTCAAGGAAAGCTCCCGTTTCATCTGCCAATCCATATTTGATGGCCATGCCACCAATATCAATCGTCACAAAGTTTCTCTGCATTACTCACGAACGCCTCTTTTACTGCTTTTCGTAACGCGGCCTTTTTTCTTGTCCTTGGAATCCTTGACGTTCTCTTTGGTCGACCGTTTTACTTCCGGTTTCGGTGCTTTGGCGCCCTTGACCGTCTGCGTACGATCATAGATTTCCTGATAGTGGTCGGATGCGTATTTCAAAATCGCACGATAGAATTTTGCATCTACATCTTTTTCCGAAAGCTCGGTGATTTTCACCACTTTATCCGATGTTGTCGTACCGAGTACACCCCAGTCACTATCGAGGTCATCATGCTTCGTAACCTGAACCGTCTGCTCTTTGAGATTGAACTTCAAATATTCCGCACAGCCGACGAGGTCATCATAACCACTGGTCGACAACCCTTTCCAGCGGCGTTTCGACACGACATCGCGAATCTGTACCTGGTCATAGGTCTTGAGTACCGGCACTAAGAGGATATCCGGCGTCATATAGCCAGCATCATCCTGCGCAAAATAAAACTGCTGCTTGTTGAAGTAATAATTCTGACGAGCCGTAGACTGCACCCACTGATAGACATCCTCGGAAATAACTTCCGTGGCATCAGCCTGTGGCGCTGCCATAAAAATCATTGCTGCTGCAAGAATTCCGGCACCCCATCGCTTATTCATAACAAGTCCCCCTACGTTTCTATTTTTCATCCAAATATAATAATTTTATCAGCTTCAGCTGAAAAAATACTGAACACCTTTTATCAGTATTCGCTTTCCTTATAGAGTTCATCGAGCTCGTACGGCGTTTCCTGATAGACATAATAGTTCAGCCAATTGGCAAAGAGAAGGTGTGCCACACTGCGCCAGCGCACAATTGGCGGCTTCGATGGGTCATCATCCGGATAATAATTCTGCGGAATCTGCGGATTCATACCCGCTTTGAAATCGCGGTCATATTCCTGCTTGAGCGTGGTCGGGTCATACTCAGCATGACCCGTGATGAAGAACTGCCGCTTCTCAAGGTTGGCAATGATATACGGCCCGGCCTCACTATCCGATTCCGCCAGAATCGTCAGTTCCGGCACCTTCAAAATATCCTCTTTATGCTCCTCCGTATGGCGGGAATGCGGCACATAGAACTCATCATCAAAGCCCCGAAGCAAACGCTCGTGTTCCACGCATTTATGGTGTTTGAATACGCCAAAAATCTTTTTAGGAACCTGGAATTTCGGAATCCCATAGTGATAATAGAGTCCTGCCTGCGCGCCCCAGCAAATATGGAAGGTGGAATACACATGGGTCTTGCTCCACTCCATGATTTCGGCTACCTCATCCCAATAGGCAACCTCTTCAAACTCCATGTGTTCCACCGGAGCACCCGTAATAATCATGCCATCGTACTTTTTGTGGCGCACCTCATCAAAGGTACCATAAAACTGTGCCAAATAATCACTTGGCGTATGGCTTGGCACATAGGTTTCCGTATAGATAAAATCCACCTCAACCTGAAGCGGCGAGTTGCCGAGCAAACGCAGCAGCTGCGTTTCCGTGATGTATTTGATCGGCATCAGATTCAGAATCAATATCTTAAGCGGACGGATATCCTGACTGTAGGCGCGGTCCGCATCCATAACGAAAATATTTTCACTTTCCAGAATGTGCGCTGCTGGCAGCGCATTGGGTACTTTTATTGGCATCTGACCACTCCCTTAACCTCTCGAACTGCATAACCATCTTCCTTTATGCACATACTTTTTTATTATACCATAAATTTATTCATTACAACATTACAAACAAACGACCTTCCTCTTTTGAGGAAGGTCGTTTGCATCAAGTCCTGTCATACTTCCGCTCGTAGCGATGTACCCAATCATCATGTGTTGTCACATACTCACGAAGCTTTTCGACCATCTGATGTTCCGCAGAAGTTTCCGAAATCATGCGGTAATGGCCATCGAGCTCATTTTCCATGCTCTGCCAGCCGCGCTGTGGCGTCCAATGGTCTCCGCTGATAACTTTGATTGTCGACTCCGGCAGATTGATTGCCAATTTCTGATGTTTGACATCTACCGCTTTGCCGTTGGCATCCTTTGTTTCCTGCCAGGACCAGAAAATGACATTGTCCTTTTCCATCCGCATGGTTGACGTATCGGCAGAAATCGTAAAGCGCACACCATCCGGCTGCTTTTTCTCGAAAATATCATACCAACGGTCCTTGGCCTTGGCACGGGCAGTTTCCCCCGCGCCTTTGAACGCGCGGTCGACAGCTGCCGTATAGAAAGCCTCATCGAATGCCTGACTGTTTATTTCCTTGCCCTTTTTATCGTTATCGCGCTCAGCAGGGTCCCGTTTTTCCGACCAGATGACATTGCCGGCCTTATCATAGAAATACTCCTCGAGGTACCAGCACTGGCGTGTCTGCGGATTCAGGGAAATAAGCGCCGTACTGAACGCCAGCTTGCCCGGGTCGCTGAACTTCTTCAGCAGCTTGTAATCGCGCAGGGTATCTTCTGCCCCGCCATAACTATAAGCCGTTTTCGTCCAGGCCTGGACCTCAGTCTCATATCCTTTTGCTCCCGTAGCCGTCTTGCGCGGCTGCGCTACTACTGACTGTAAATCGATAAACTTGCTGTAACGGTCATCGGCACTGAGCCAATACCAGTTATCCTGTTCAGCCGCCTCATCGGTATCCTGCGTCTGTGCTGCCGCAGCTGCCGGAACCATCGTCAACGCTGCCGGAATCACCACAAGGCCAGCCGCCAGCATACCAACACCAAACCAATATCGCAATTCTTTTTTCATCATGATTCACCTCGTTGCCAAGAGAACAATTCATCAGAATATGTTACATTTTACCGTATTTTGATGCGAACATCAACTATTTACGCCTTTGCCGGCAATTCCACCTGGTCCAAAATCCCCAAAAGTTCGGCAATGACCACCCCGTAATTGCTCATAGGGATTCCCTGGCTGCGGCATTCCGTCACCCGGCTAAGTACATATTTGCGATTGAACATGCAGGCACCGCAATGAATCACAAAATCATACCCCTGCAAATCCTTCGGGAAATCGCGCCCCGCGACGATTTGAATATTGATTTTCTCCCCGAGTTTTTTCTTCAGCAGCCGGGGAAGTTTCACCCGGCCGATATCTTCGGCCAATGGCCGATGCGTGCACGCCTCAGCAATTAGGATACTAGCATCTTCTGGCAGCGAAGGCAGCTTCTTGGCTGACTCGGTAAAATACTCCATATCTCCCTTGTAGCCTGCAAACAGCACCGAAAAAGAAGTCAGCCGGCTCACCGCAGGCTTCTTTTCAAAGACGGTACGAAATACCTGCGAATCCGTGATAATAAGCTGAGGCGGTTCCTTTAGCAGCGAAAGCGTAGCTTCCAATTCATCCGTCGTGCAGCAAAGCACATGACATTTGCGGTCCAAAAGTTCCCGCAGCGTCTGCACCTGTGGCAGAATCAAGCGCCCTTTGGGGGCCTGGATATCCTGCGGCATCACGAGCAGCACCGTATCGCCAGCCTCACAGAGACCGCCCGTAATGCTCTGCTGCTCAAAATTTTCCGGCAACTGGCGGATAAGCTCAGCCCGGACATCGTCGATACCGGTTCTATCCGCAGCGCTGACAAAAATCGCGTTCAAGCCGGTCTCGTCTTTTACCTTTTCCGCCAGTGCGCGCCCTTTGTCGGGGAGCGTATCAATCTGGCTGACAACCGCCACCACCGGGGTCTTCGCCTCGCGGAACCGCTTCACCCAGGCGACTTCTTCCACCATATCCGCATCATGAAATAGCACCAGGGCAATATCGGTTTCCGCCGAGGCCTTCTCGGTCTTTTTCACCCGGAGCTGCCCGAGTTTTCCCTCATCATCAAAGCCAGCCGTATCGATGAATACTACCGGCCCAATGCCATGAAGCTCCATCGCCTTATAAACGGGATCCGTAGTCGTTCCCGGCACATCCGACACCGTAGCAATTTCCTGTCCGGTAAGTGCATTGATAAGGCTTGACTTGCCACTGTTGCGCCGCCCAAACAGTCCAATATGCAGGCGATTCGCCCGTGGAGTATCATTAAGGCTCAATGTTTTTCACGCTCCTCTTTCTTCCATTTCGTTTAGTATAGCATACCCTATTCCAAATATGATACACTATAATTATAGAAAATATGCAAACGTTAAAGGAGTTTCCTGTTATGAGTGATTATACGAATTTCCAAGTTGGCGAAGCATTCCCACTGCCCATAAAAAACCAGCAGGACGGCGGCATGTTTCAGGTTGACGCCAACGGCTGCATGTTCATCCTTCAACTGTCCCATACGGACATCATTGCCATCGAAGCCTTCCGGACGGGTAAAATGGAACTTGGCCTCTACGAACAGGACGGGCTTTTATTCTTCCTCTACCAAATTGACGGCATCTTCAAAGAGGGCTGGGGCGATGCGCCATTCTCCCTTTCCGGCATCAAAGATGAGCTCATGCCCACCGAAAAAAGCCTGCGCGACCCGGTCATCCACCTTTACCTCGTTGACACCACGCTGAAAATCCTGCTGGCACAGCGCGACATCCGGCTGAACGATAAATTCATGAGCATCATCCGCAAACATGTCCAAAAACAGCAGCAGAAACCATTCTCACAGGAAACCTACCGAAAAAAAGTTCAGCAGGTCTGGGCTGCCAAGACCTCAGCGGCGATGCGGGAAAAAGCCAGTGCCGTTCAGGAAGTCAACCTGGATATCTCCATCCCCCAGCCACCTAAAACGCTAAACTAAATCAAGACATTAAAAGGGCGCCTCTCGAAGAATACTCGAGGGCGCCATCTTGCATATTTGTTACGCGACACCTACAGCCACGTTGATATCATTCTCACGGCTATCGAGCCATTCAGCTACTGCCAAATACTCCGCAGACTTGCGATCTGCCGAAGCCAAGCCGACCACGTCATGATGCTCAGCATAGTCCTGGAAATTGGTATGTCCCATAAGTCTAGCTGCCTTCGTGAACTGTTTCACGCGGACCGGAATAAATACATCTTCCATCCACTGCGAATAGATCTGTACCTTCATGATAATCACTCCTTGTATCAAAACTCTGATCGTAATTGATTAAATTGATGAAATAACCATCCACAGCATTTCAACCAATTAACAATCATGCAAGTACAATCCGCTGTCTTTGCCGTCTTGTTACAAGTTATATCGTTTTTATCATGAAAAATCTTAAGCCCCACGTAACAAATATGTAAAACTTATTCGATTTTTCTACTTATATTTTACTCGTTTCGTAACACCCTGTCAATACTATTGTGCGAATATTTTTATTAGTATAAATATATAGTATATCATCAACCAAGTTCGATAACTTTTCGTTTTCTCCCTGCCAGCTGAAGCGTTGTGGTATAACCAAATTGCTTGACATAGTCCACGGCCTGCTGATTATAGGCGCCACAGTCTTCTGGTTTATGCGCATCCGAAGTCGTGATGACCGGCAAGTCATATTTCGCCGCTATCTTCATAAACTCCGGATACGGCGTTATCTCGGCAATCGGATAGCGGTAAAACGTTCCCGTGTTGACATCGACAATCATATTGGCCTTCTTCATGGCCTTTGCCACCCGCTCTAAATATGGCGTCACATCAAAGTCCGGCAAGAACTTGAACAGGCGGATATTGAACGGATGGCCCAACACATCGTAAAGGCCGGAAGCCGCTAACTTCTCGGCCTCTTCGGTATACCACTCATAAATGTCTTCGAGCGGGTGCTTTTCCCATTCGGCGATGATTTCTGAGCAGTCATACGCCCAGCCGTGAAGGAAATGAACCGAACCAATCACATAATCAAAATCATAATCCTTCAGGATATCCTTCACTTTCTCCTGATCCTGAAAATTGCAAACCTCAATGCCTGTGCGGACCGTATGCTCTTTCCGCAGTTCTGCCATAAAGCGGAAATAATCGTCTAACGTATATTTGAACTTGTTTGACTTCAGCCACTGCTGCTGAAAAGATCCCATCGCGGAATCGTCCAAAATCAAATCTTCATAATAAAGTTCCTTGAACTCTGGAAAGGTATGAGAATGTTCCGATATGCCAATTTCTGCTATGCCGCGTTCATTCGCCGCCCGGAAAAATCCCTCAACCCAAGTCTTATCGTAGGAACCCTTTTCGAAATGCATATGGTAATCTATTTTCATTATCATTCCTCCTCATACAAAAACCTGCAGCCTCATTGTAGCATATCCGCCACCGAAGTTACAGGTTTACATTTCTTATTAGCCGCAAAGCCCTTTATCCATAAGTCTTTGAATCCCACGCAGGACACCAGCCTCCGCATTGCTGCCGGTCGAAAACCGGGCCAGCTTCTTAATATCCGGATGCGCATTATCCATGGCAAAGCTGTAATCCACCGCTTCCAGCATTTCAGCATCATTCAAGTAATCACCAAACGCCGCACATTCCTCCGGTTTTATTTGCAAATACTGCTGCACCTGCTGAACGGCAACCCCCTTGTTGATGTCCGCATTCATGACATCCACCCAATAATCACTGGACAGGACGACCTGCAGCTGATTGCGGAACGGTGCCAAAAGCGGGTAGATTGTCTCCGCCGCATTGCCCGCCGGGTCAAAAAAGGCCGCTTTGATGGGTTCATCCTCGATTTGCGCAAAATCATCAACTACTTCCGAATGCGTATAGTATTTATCCAGTTCAGCCTGAATTACCGCATCATGTTCAGCCGCCAAAACATACGCATCCTGCTTGCCACAGAAAATCCGGTAAATCGATGGCTGCTGGCCAGCGGCCGCCAGCACCTGTTGTGCCAGCTGGCGGTCCATAGAACTCGAAAAGAGTTCGCGCCCCTGATACATTACCATCGTGCCGTTTTCCGCCAGGAACAGGAATTCATCCCGGTATTTTTCAAAACTATCCAACAGCGAAAAGTACTGCCGCCCGGAACATGGCGCAAACAGGATTCCCCGTGCCTTAAGCTGGCTGACCATATCATCAAAACCGCTTGGCAGCTCTCCCTTTTCATCGAGCAGCGTCCCATCCATATCCGACATAACGAGTTTAATCATATCAATACTCCTATCGCCTTCTATTTCATTCGAAGCATATTGTCATTTCGTAGCAAATATATTATAACGTAAATCAGCGGCCTCTGCCAAGCAAAAAAATGCCTTCCCACTATTTTTTCACAGAAAAAAGGATTATTAAAGCACCATGAGGAATAATAGAAAGATAAAAGGTGTAGTATGAAGGAGGTACAAACATGGCTTTTCCAGAGAATATCAAATCGGATGAAGACATTTTGAACGCATTCAAGGTGGTAATCCCTTATATCAACTCCATTGTCCGCGAGGACGTTGTCATTGTTCTTACCAATCTCACGGAATATATCGATTACGTACGTGGCAAGACGCTCGACATCAAAATCAAACCCGGTATGCCAATCAAGGACATTCCTACGATTCAGGAATGCATAAAGTACGACCGCGTTACCTATGACGACCAGGACGCCAGCGTTTACGGCGTGCCTATCAAAACGATTTTCTCACCGATTCATGGCGTAAACGGCAATGTTATCGGTACCATCAGCACGGGCGTAGATATGGAAAGCAACATGAACCTCGTCCGTTCCATCGAAGACATCACCACGGCTACCAAGACCGTCTATGATGCCGTCGAACAGGTAGCACAGAGTGCTGGCGAGCTGGCAAAAGCCGGACAGCAGTCGGTCGAGCAGGCAAAATTCCTGCAGGAACGCAATGCCGATACGCTGAAAGTCATCGACTTCATCACCAATATCGCCGGCCAGACCAACCTGCTCGGTCTTAATGCCGCCATCGAGGCTGCCCGTGCCGGTGAACAGGGCCGCGGTTTCGCCGTCGTTGCTGAGGAAGTCCGCAAGCTTGCCGAGCAGTCACGCGAGGCTACCGAAAAGATTCAGTCCACGCTGGCAGAAATGAATACTGCCGTCAACGAAATCTCCCGCACGATCGAATCGACGGGTGCCATCAGCGAAGAACAGGCTGCCTCCACCGAGGAAATCACCGCCCACCTGGCAAGAGTAACCCAGGCGGCCGAACAACTCAACAAATTCATCGCTCTGTTCAAATAAGAACGTCAAAAGGAACTGCCCCAAGGCAGTTCCTTTTTTATTACCTCAAATACTCTTATCTCATCATCCCCAGCAGGAATCTTCCTTCCATTATAGAATTAAGTAGATAGATATTAATGTCCCTCATTAACAAAATCTTCTTTCTATTTTTTATCACCTTTTCGAGGCTTACACTTCACTCCCACTTAATAACAATATCCCTAACAATAACACATCCAATAAAAAGGAGCGATGAATATGAATGCAAGAAACATTGTTCTCACCACGCTTTTATGCATCGTAACTATTTTTTCGATATTAGGCTGTGGTGACACTTCCTCAAACGAAAAAACTAATAAAAAAATCTCCTATACGAATGTAGATATTAATGTTCTTATGAATGACCTTGAAATCAATGCTGCATCTGCTTCAAAAAAATATAAAGGTAAATATGTACGTATTACCAATGGCAGAATTACCAACATAGATTCCGACGGTGATTATTTCACGCTTGAACCGTTAACCGAAAATCTCACCTTAGCATCAGTTCATTGCTCTATTGAAAGCAAAAAGATAAAAAAACAATTATTATCATTACGAAACGGCGAGCGAATCATTGTTTATGGCCATATTACAGACGTTGGAGATATTATTGGATATAGTCTTGATACACAAAAAATCGAAACACCTTAAGCACCCATATAACTAATATGCTACATTTATCATAATTCTTTCATCCTAGTATAGAATCTTCTATACTATTTTATGCTATCTGCTATTGAATTAAAAATGTAAATACGTCAAAATCGCTATACTATTTATACAATTCCATATTAAAATGGAGTGTTTTATAATGAGCAAATTTTGTTCTGAGTGCGGAACCGAACTTCATAACGATAGTGTATTCTGTGGCAACTGTGGAAAAAAAGCTCCCAATATGGACGCATTAATCCACAATAATCCTACTAACACAAAAAAAGAAATACCTACTAGCAATATAATCAGTTTGAGCGAAATAAAAGAAATCTTATTAACACCTATTGAACTCCCTAGAGCAAAGCAAATTGAAACATATTTATTAAAGCAAAAAAATTATAACAACAATATTGAATTCACATTATTACAGTTAACCTTAAAAATGCATAAACAATTGGAGGATTTAAAAGCCGATATACGCAACATAACGAATAATAATTATTATAACAACAACCACTCCCCACAAAATCATACAAACAGCTATGTTATGTCATCAACTACTGGAGTGGCAGCTGGTGTAGCTTCCGGAATAATCACAAGCACTGTACTAAATAACGGCTACACAGAGACATCTCCCCCAATAATTCCAACTAACAATCCGAAAGAAACATCTTCCCCAATAAATTCATCAGCTGCAACTGAAAATCATCAAGAATTAATATCCATGAGTAAATCTATGCTTTCCTCTCTCATTAAAGAATATCAAAAAAAATCCAATTCAAAAAAATATGGTCTCAAAAACACGCAAGCCCAAGGCGGTGAAGATGACATCGATACGGAAACCAATAGTGAAAATACGCATTACGACGAGAGCACCGATGATGAAGACAATGATTCAAGTATCAGTGATTTTTTAGATAATATATTTGACAGAGATTGATATATATAACTTCACCTAAAAAACACTCAATCGATAAAGTCTGAATTTACTATGCTAGGAGGCACCATCATGAAAAAACATCCATATGCATCGGCCTATTACTAATATTATCTACAATATGCATTCCAAAAGTCTATGCCACCGATTATTACATGGGACAATATTCCAACGGTAACTATGCTTGGCTAATGTCAGACCACATAAAAATCGGCAATTACCGCAATTTCGAAGCTACTATAAAATCCGTACGAAATGGCAAAATCCACAGTTATATCCATTATGTATTTTCGGGTAGAGTTGGTCCTAATAGGTACATAGAGTTTTTTCAAAGTTCCGATGGACGCAGTGGTGAAATAAATGCCAACGGACTCGATCAATGGTCAATAAATATATGCGTGAGTGTGTTATCGTGGCTAACAGACGATTCCGGGATAGAGAATAAACAATAGCAACTTTTAATTTAGACATAGGGAGGTATTTGATATGAAAAAAACATCTACTCTGATATTAGTTGTTACATTTCTATTCAATGTTGGAACTATGTTTTTTCCAAGCGAAGCCAGCGCCGCTACATTGATTTGTTCAAAATGTGGTGCCACATATAGTGATCGAGAAATTCTACAAGAAGGCAAAGTCCATGAAAAATGTTCAGTAGGAGGCAAAAAGCACTACTTTTATCCAGCCGGCGGAAATGGTCATCCAGAATCCACTAGCAGTTACAAAATGGTTGTAAAACAAATACAGGGCAACTGGTATAACGACAAAGGAACATGTCTTTCAATAAATGGACATTATTTTAATGGTTGCCGTATACTGAGTGTAGCTGATGTCGCTGGTGGTGGAAGCAATTTTGGTGTGACGATTACTCTTGATGAAGCCGAAAACACTCGTGATATGCGTATTAGTGTGCAAATAGCACCAGAAGCAGGAAATAGCACTTTTTCTGATGGGACATTAACGCCTCGTATAATTATAGACAAAATTGCTTACTATAAAAAATGAAACGGACTCACTAAAAACTCTTGTAAGCCACGATAACGCATATAAAATATCACAAGACAAATATCCACGCATTCAAAAAAGGGCCATAGCATTTATGGCCCTCGGGAATGAAAAAGCCGCAGGCTATGTAGAGCCCCCCATAAGTTAGATTCCTTGGTCTAACTTATGGGGGCTCTACATAGGAACTTCCCCAAGGCAGTTCCTTTTTTTTGCAATTTTTTCTCTCCCTATCCAGCAGGAATCCATCGCTCTTTATAGAAATTTACACATATACAACTGCCGTTATATTTCACGTTTTTTCTATACCGAACCTATAAGAAAGGATGTGTACGTATGAAAAAAATCAGTTCCGTGATTGCTGGTATGCTGCTTATGCTATGTACCATATGCATTTCTCCAGTCTATGCCACCGATTATTACATGGGGCAATATTCCAATGGCAACCATGCTTGGCTAATGTCTGATAGCATAAAAATTGGAAACTATCGAAACTTTGAAGTCACGATAAAATCGGTTCGAAATAACGAAGTACGCAATTACATCCATTATGTTTTTTCCGGCGGCGTGGGCCCTAATGGATACATCGAGACGTTCAGCAGTTCTGATGGCCGCAGTGGGGAAATAAATGCCAGCGGCCTCGACCAATGGTCACCCGTCGAACACAATATTTATAACCACTACCAAACCGTATGGTCGGCACATATAACAGGACATTGACGAAAATAATCCGCTAAGGAGCGTGGTACATTATGTTGCGAATACTGACATCTTGTTTTTTCGCCCTGCTGCTATTTATCCCTTGTTCAATAGGACAAGCCGATTCACTATATCCGGAAACTCTCGGCAACGGCAATTATGTTCTGGTCTCCGCCCATCAAGGTGTAGCCAGGTATGCCGATAGAACCTCTGCCGTTATCAAGGAATCGCAACCTCCTGCCTACATGATTGCTATCAATGTGGTCTACGTTACCTTCTCCGAAGCCTACTGGCAGAAATATGGAACCTATAACGGAGGCCCCTATACCGTAGGCGATACTTCCACCCATTATTATCTTTATAACTACGAAAACAAAAAAATGGCCTCTTACAACGACAGCAACGGTAATTGGTCTCTTTGGGATATCAATCGTGATCATACTTATGCAGAGGGAGACCCATTTATTCCTTACACAGCAGAAGTGGCTTTTGTTTCAGCCTGCAAGATGCGTTTTTACAACGACACATTAGGATACAGCCCAATGCTTCAGCAATATCATCGTGTTATTGATGAAGATTTTTATCGTCGCTTGAACATCTGAATCCATCAAAAAATCCTCGTTGGCTTCTGCTAAGCCAACGAGGATTTTTTCGCAATCATTATATTTTCTTATTTCTCCCCACGACGACCGTGATATAGGCACCATGGTTCTTCGGACATATAGTCACCCTCGTGGTAATAGGCGGCGCGGGCACGGCAGCCGCCACAGGCACCTTTGTAGTTGCAGGTACCACAGCCACCACTATAGTCCAAGGTTCTGAGTTTCTTCAGAACTTCGCTGTTTTCCCAAATTTCATCGAATGGCGTTTCGTGAACGTCACCGAGTTCCATATTGAGATACGCACAGGGCTGCACTTTGCCGCGCGGGCTGATAATGCAGTAGGAAAGACCTGCCAAACAGCCGCGATGGAAGCGGCTCTTGTAGCCCAGCTGGTCGGCAATACGCAGGAACTGTGGCGCACAGGTCGGTTTGAGTTCGATATCGACTTCCTGCTGTTTTTTCATAATGCGCGTGAGTACGCTTTCGTACTGTTCTGCCCGCAGGGATTCTTCCTCGATGGTCTTAGCCCTTCCCGTCGGTACGAGGAAGAAGAAATGCACGGCTTTTGCGCCAAGTTCCACGGCAAAGTCCACCATATCTTCTACTTCTGCCTGATTCCAGTCCATAATAGTCATGTGAATCTGGAAGGGAATTCCCGCCTCGCGGCAGTTCTTCATGCCGGCCACGGCACCGTCCCAACCACCAGGGAAATTGCGGAATTTGTCATGCTTTGCCTTATCCAGTGAATCGAGCGAAATTCCCATGCCTTTCGCCCCAGCCTCTTTAAGCTTTCCAGCTACTTCCGGCGTAATCAGCGTACCATTGGTACCAAATACCGGAATCAAATGCAAATCGGCAGCATATTTCACCAGCTCAAAGATATCCGGACGTGTGAGTGGCTCACCGCCCGAAAAAATCATGATTTTAAAGCCTGCCTTGGCTATCTCACGCAAAAGTTTCTTGGCCTCTTCCGTATTCAGTTCTTCCTCAGCCTTGCAGCCCGCATCACGGTAGCAATGGGCGCAGTACATATTGCAGGCATTCGTCGTATTCCACGAAATGATTTTCATCTTATTTGCCCTCCGTCAGACCGATTTCCTCATCCGTGAGATAGCAGGACGGGTCAGATTCCCAGAAATCGCCCGTAACTGCCTCTGCGCGCGTGCGGAAATTGCCATTGCAGTTATCGAGCCATTTGCATTTTGCACAGCGGCCCTTGAGCAGTGGCTTGCGATCTTTGAGACCGGCCATGATAGGATTCGAAACATCCGACCAGATGTCGCCGAATTTGCGTTCCCGCACATTGCCAAAGGTATGATGCTGGGTGAACTGGTCCGGATGGACATAGCCTAGCGGATCGACTTCACCAAAGGCGATGCCCGAGCGGTTGCCACCATTCATAGCAATGTATTTCTTGATTTGCGCCGCCGTCTCATCTTCACCAGCCGCCAAAGCCTTGAGATACATATAGACGCCGTCACAGTGATTATCCACCGTCAAGATTTCTTTTTCGAGGCCCCGCTCTTCAAAATCCTTCGTACGGCGAATGATGATGTCCATCGCACGACGGGACTCTTCCGGCGTAACATCCTGGTCCACCATGTGCTCGCCGCGGCCCGAATAGACCAGATGATAGAAGCAGACGCGATTGATATTTTCGCGCTCGATAAAATCAAAAATATTATCGAGTTCCTGGATATTATGATGATTAATCGTAAAGCGAAGCCCAACGCGCTGGCCTACGGCAACGCAGTTCTTGATGCCTGCCATCGCCTTTTCATAGGCACCCTCGACCCCGCGGAACTTGTCGTTGACATCCTTGAGGCCATCAAGCGATATGCCGACATAGCCCACGCCAATATCTTTGATACGCTGAGCCACTTCCCGCGTAATCAAAGTACCGTTTGTCGAAAGCGTCGGACGGACGCCCCTTTTTTGTGCATATTCAGCCAGCTCGAAAAAATCGGGACGAATCAGCGGCTCTCCGCCCGAGAACAGCAACACCGGAACCTTGAAATCTGCCAAATCATCGATGAACTTTTTGGCCTCCTCGGTTGTCAGCTCGTTCTGGTACTTCGAGGCATCCGAGCCCATATAGCAATGCATGCACTTGAGATTGCAGGTCTTGGTAGAGTTCCAGACTACAACTGGTCCCATTCCTTCGGCGGCACCATTGCGCATCGAATGCGCATTTTTGGTATAGCGCAGATTGTCCCCGAAATACTCACGCGCAAACAACAGCTTCGTTACACTAATCATTACTTCCTACACTCCTAAAACAACTAACACACAATTGAATTTATTTTTTCACCCGAATGCCATCAAGAATCAGCCGTGTTTTCATCTCAACATTTTCCTGGAACGAGATATTTAGTTTACTAATGGCCGCCGCTTGATAAATCGAATGGAACATCTCCGCAATAAGCTCTGGCGGTACGTCCTGACGAATCTCTCCGCGTTCCTGTCCTTCCCGCAGGATGCGCTCGTAAAGGCCCTTAAAGCCAGGGGATGCTACTTTGGGCTGCTTATCGCTGCCCTCTGGAAGCCCCGAGTGTTCTGCCGCCGAAATAAACAGCGGCAAAACATAACGGTTTTCATCCAAGAACCGCGCCGTAATGCGGCAGCCAGCTGCCAAGAGCTCATCGGCTGGACGATTGGCCGCTTTGAGCTCCCGCAAAGCCTCAGCTACTTCCATTACCATCTGTTGTATCAGCTGGACGAGTATCTCCTCTTTGGACTGGAAATAGTTATAGAAGGTTCCAATTCCCAAGTCGGCCGCGTTCATGATATCTGCCACCGAGGTTTCCTTGAACCCTTTTTGGCTGAACTGCTCTACCGCTGCATCGAGTATCGCCTTGCGGGACTGCAATTTTTTGCGTTCCCGACGCCCCATTTTCTCCTCCATCTCACTCGCTCCTATCCTAAGGCATTTCGTATTGATATATCGTTTGATTTATCTTTTCCTATTCTATTATATCGGAAAACTATCTTAGTGAAAAGACAAAAAATGAACTATATTCATATTTCGTGAAATCCTAACCAAAATCCTTCTTTCGCTATAAGAAAACCGGATTCGTCCTAGCGGCGAATCCGGTTTGACTTGTCAATTTTGACCGGTCAATTGACCTGTCAATCCTGACGATAGAATTTAAAGTTGTCGGCAGAACCCCATTTATCCGGCTGCCCCTGCATCTCAAGGCCAACAACGGCCTTGCCACCTTTGATTTCCACATCGGTGATTTTTACCGTCTGCCATTTATTCCAGCCCGTATTGTAGATGTCCGCAGTTTTCTTTTCGCCATTGTCGCCAATGACAAAGAGCTTAAACTTCGAACCATCTTCAAGGCCCTGGGAGCTGACCTGAACCGTGTACTTGCCATCGGTAAGGCCCGTGACTTCCTGGCTTATGGTGAAGTGATAGGCACCGCCGCCCCAATAATGCATGGAGCCTTCGCCTTTAGCATCCCCTTTGCCGCTGGTGGGCGTAACGGTCCACTTGTCGCCTTCCACCGTCCAGCCGCTGAGGGACATGGTCTCAAAATCTCCATTCTTCAGCAGATTTGCCTTCGGTTTAATCTCCACATCGCATTCAACGGATTGTTGGATAGCCGGGATGCGCCCCTTGACGGTGTAATCCCCATCCTGAGCAAAGACCGGCTTTGCCTCATTCCACTCAATGGGCAAAGTTTCCATATGGTCATCGGAGAAGGTTACCAGCACCTGCTCCGGCAAGGAAACTGGAATCCCCGCGCTGCCCTCAACATCGAGATAATCCACATCGCTGACTTTGATGGGTTTTGTCGGCAAACTATTGTCCGAAACATCGCGATAGACGTTCCAGGATTCTAATGCCTTACCATTTTTGTCGAACATCGAAAGATTTTCCCAGTTGTTGCCAGCACCAGCTTTCCAGCCAGCCCCTGGCACGGCATACCAGTCTGGTTCCCAATAGAACATCCCCAGTCCACGGCCATTGGGCACCTTTGCCAAATCATTCATAACGCCGCGCAGTCCCGAAGCCTGGCCCTGAACCGTTGCCGCAAAATTAGAACGGCGTTCCTCGGCTTTGCCATAATGGTTCTTTTCCATATCGTAGTTATCGGTAGTGAAGCCATAGGCCGTTTCCGCCACGACAACTTCCTTGCCGTAACGGTTGGCCATATCGTCGAGGTTCTGTTGAAGGGCCGTCAGAGAACCATGCCAGAACGGATAATAGGAGAAGCCGATGACATCAAAGTCGTTGACGCCATTATCCTTCACGAGACGGTCAAAGAATTTGCGGTACATGTTGTTGTCCGCACCATCCGGCAGATGAATCATAAGCTTTATGGATGGGTCGATTTCCCGGACAGCTTTAAGGCCACTGGCCATAAGTTCCGCAAAGGCCTTGCCATTGTCATTGCCCGGCAGCTTGCCGATTGGCCACATCATACCATTGTTGATTTCGTTGCCAATCTGAATCATGTCCGGCGTAGCACCCTGACTCTGGAAATTTTTCACGACCTTCTGGGTGTACTCATAGACATGCTTCACCAGCTGGTCTTTATTGTCCTTTTTCCAGGCATAGGGCGTATATTGCTGCAAGGGGTCAGCCCAACCGTCACTATAATGGAAGTCGACGAGCACCTTGAGTCCAATCGCTTTGGCACGTTTTGCCAGTGCTACCGCGCGGGCTTCATCGGTGTTGCCGCCGCCCCCCAGGACGCCATGTTTTGGGTCGTTCCAAATGCGCACGCGAATCCAGTTGACACCATGGTTCTTCATAATCTGGAGTTCATCCATCTCGGTGCCGTCGGTATCATAGAATTTTGCCCCCAAGGCTTCCATCTCCGGCAGCATAGATACATCGGCACCTTTGATAAAATCCTCACGCAATCCCGGAATCGGATTGACCTGCACAGCAGCCTCCAACGAGGAAAATCCAAAGCAAAATGTGCCCGCAGCCAATGCCGAAAGCATCAGCGATTTCAACATCGTTTTTTTCATTTTCCTACCTCACAAAGAATCAGAAGCTATACGACAATGCGGCCAGCAGGATATCATCATAACGGCCAAAAGTACCGTAATCCCCATCGCCCCAGTGCTTATCATACGGATTGAGTTTATAGTAAGCCAGCTCAAAGTTGGTATTGGACGCCAGCATAATCTGTGTACCAAGTCCCCAACCGCGGGTACCATTCCCCCAGCGGTTATCGCTGCCCTTGAAGGAGCTGTTGCCGCCGGCAAAATTAAGGTGATGGCCCCAGAATACTGAATCAACCGAAGCATTGCCCAGCGCTACATAATCCGCATAGACTTTCCAGGACCCCGGCTTATTCCAATCCATTTTGCCATAGGTAAGACGTGTCCAGAAACCATTTTTGTTGATGCGGGCATTTCTCGCATCTCCCGTCACCGAGTTGCCCGTAATATTATTGCGGACACCCTCAGCGATAAGGTTAACCTTGTTGGAAAGCTGGGTATTCACACCAACGGCAATCTGATTGAATTTATAGTCTTTCTCATCCCATTTAGAGGTTGTGGTTGTCGTTACGTTAAGCGTCTTCTTCAAATTTTTATCCGATGTATCCAAAACAAAATTCATATTTTGGTCATCCTGAACGCTCCAGCCAGATCCCATCACAGTTCCATCATCTTCCGTCCAGGAAATATCCATCCAATAATCTTTGCCATCCATTCCTTTTACCGTTTTATTTGTATCCTTTCTCGTATAGATAATATCACCACGAGAATTGATGCTCGAGCTATGAGCTTTCAATTTATCCGTCGTATGCAGCATTGCCACCGTGAACTTCGTAGCCTTGCTGGCCTTGTACTCGGCATTGGCAAAATATGCTGGCATGTTCACATCATGCCAGCCCTCAGCTGCCATATCGCCCCAGCCAGCCATAAGGTTGAACCGCGGCCCGAACTCATGGGATACATAGGCACCGTCCATGGAGTTCTCCCACCACAAGAGGCCCTGACCGAGGTTGAACTCGTTGCGGCCTACTACCAGCGTCGTACCGGCATTCTTCCACTTCAGGCTCAGTTTATCGAGGCGTACCGAGTTCTGGTTGCGATCACTATTGTCCCAAGAGTTAAGATTCGCATTTGCCGGCGTATTATCATACTGAGCGCCGCTATGGACAAAGGACGAATCCTCATATTTCAAACGGCCATCTACTACGAGGTTCTTAGCCGGTTCCGCATACATCCCCAGACGCAAGCGTTTCTCGAACTGCTTTTCTTTGCCCGCCTGCGGATTTCCCCAATACGTATTGGGATGCGTCATCTTATTATCCTTGTTCTGGAAGAAACGGATGCGGGCATCGCCATACCATTTAAAGCTGGACTGCGTCTTTTTGAGATAATTAACGTCGGACTCAACAGCCGTCAAGCGGTCATCGATATCGCTTAATTCATTGGCAAATTCGCGTTTGAGCTTGCGCAAGGCCCCCTTGTCAGCAGGCTTAGCCGTATCGAATTTTTCCAGTGCCCGTGCCACAATTGCCGCCATCTCATAGCGGTTCAGATTGCGCTCACCCTTGTAGGTACCATCCGCATAGCCTTCGATAACGCCATCTCTAGCCAGCATCGTTACAGCGTCATAAGCCCAATGGTCCTGAGGCAAATCCTTAAACGGATTTTTCGCCGCATAACCGGTTGCCGCCGACGTCATAGTCACAGCTGCCAATACAGCCGCCGTAAGAGCTTTCTTATTCATTTTTCCTCCTAATCCCTAAACCATTACTTCTTTCCTATATGCTAAAGATGATGGAAAGATTCTAGTTGTGGAGTAGAATCCGTCCCTTCATCCTTCTGCCTGAGGCTTAAAGCTTAAAGCGCTCGACATTTTCCTGGAGTTCATCTGCCATCTGAGCCAGCGTATGGCTGGAATCCGAAATCTCGTGAACTGCCGCCGTCTGCTCTTCTGTCGTTGCCGAAACCGTCTCAGCCTGCTGAGCCGTCTGACGGCTGGCCTGTTCCATCCTGCGGACATTGTTATCGATAGTCTGGCCGCTTTTCGCCACCCGCTGTACCGCCTGGCTAATGCCATCGAGCTGGTCCGATACCTCATCAACAATGGTAACAATGCTCTTAAAGGCCTCTCCCGTAGACAAGATGGACTCAGTACCGCTCTTGACTTCTTCGCCGCCAGCCTGGATGCCATCGACTACCGTCTGGGTATCCTGCTGAATCATGGCAATGAGTTCCGCAATCTGTTTTGCTGCCTGTTGACTGGATTCGGCGAGTTTTCTCACCTCATCCGCTACCACCGCAAAGCCACGGCCGGCATCGCCAGCCCGTGCCGCCTCGATGGCGGCATTGAGCGCCAGCAGATTCGTCTGCTCAGCAATCTCCGATATCGTATCGACGATATTGCCAATCTCATTGGAACGCTTGCCAAGTTCAGCCACCATACGAGTCGATTCTTCGGTGGACTCGGCAATACGTTTAATCTGGTTAATCGCCTGATTGAGCTTATCGCCACCAGCCTGTGCAACAGAAGCAGCTTCATGTCCCTTGCTGGCAGCCTGACGGGTACGATTCGTAATAGCCTCAATATCGGTATTGAACTGCTGCATCGCATCGGTCGTGCTATTTACTGCATCCAATTGGTCTGCTGCACCTGCAGCAACCGCCATAATGGAATCGGCAATCTGACTCGATGCCTTTGCTGACTGTCCCGTCGTCGCATTGAGCTCCTCCACCGATGCCGCCAAACTCTCCGAAGATGTGCGAACTGTCTTGATGACTTTCCCCAACTCTTCGCGCATGGACTTCATAGCATCAGCCAAATGGCCCAACTCATCATCAGATTTGATGCCCGTATCGTATTCCCGGAAATCGCCATCAGCCAAACGGTGCATTTCCGCCATCATGCCCTTCAGCGGTTTGGTAATGACATTGATAGCAACCGTAATGCCCACCGAAATCAGCAACAGCAAAATCAGCGATATACCGGCCATAATCATCAGGGCATTCATAGCCGGCGCAAAGAGCTCATCGGCGTAGGCAATCGTAGCCATACTCCAGCCCGTTCCCGGTACCGGGTAATAGATGGCTACCATCTTTTCGCCCGTAACCTGCTGATAGCGGAACATATCCGCACGCCCAGACAACATCTTGCGACCCAGTTCTTTTACACCCGGGTCATCCGAATCCTCGATTTTCTTGTTGAGAATCTTATCCTTGTCGGGGCTGTACAGGTAGGTGCCATCCCCATCAATCAGAATGCTGTAACCGTTGTCACCAAAGCGAAGGGCTTTGACTTTATCTTCAACTTCGTTGAGGGTTACTTCAGCTGTAATCATGCCCTGACGATGGCCGTCAGCGGCTTTCAAGGCCGAGCCCACTACAAACACCACATTGCCGGCCTTATCAAACTCTGGCTTCGTAATAACCTGATCTGCGTCGCCCTTCAACACGTCAGCATAGGCAGCGGCCCCTTTGATATTTTCTGTCCCCGGGCCATTCTTGCCGATTTTCAGCAGAGTTCCCGTACCATCCAAGGGCACATAACCAACGTTATCATAAGAACGGGCAAACTGTTCCTTCATGAGCTTCCAACGAGGTTCCGTGGCCTTCTGCACCGCCGCTGCATCATTTCCCGCGTTTATATAGGCAGGGGCAGACTGCTGGGTTTCCATCTTGCGCTCATTCATCCAGTCGCCCACCGCATCCGTGGCATCCTGAGTGCTGACGATGGCACTCTCAAGAATTTGCCGCTCCAGGACTTCATCCATATAACGATAAATAACCCCGGATAATACAATCAATCCCACCGCTACAATTGGCAGGACCAACAATAGCAATTTTGCACGGATTGACTTCGCTCCTAGCGTCGATACGCTAACCAGCTTGTTCATGAATTCATCTTTTTTCAATTGTCGCCCGCCTCCTTACTCGCCGGCCTTGAGGCCCGTGGCTTCAGCGATTTCCTTTACAGCCGCATCAAGAGAAGCCTTTACATCCTTGCCTGCCAGAATATCCTGCATCAATTCCTTAGTGGCTTTGCCGCTTTCCAAGGAAATGGGGCCACGATGAAGTGGTTTTATCTCCTCGGCGATTTGCGCGAACATCGTATAAATTGCAAAGCCAAAATACTCGTCTGCCTTTTGGAACTCCTGGCTCTTATAAATCGGCATATAGGCGGGGAATAATCCATGCTTCAACGCAATTGCCTCGCCCTCATCCGTAGCTTCGCAAAATTTGAGGAATTCAATCGCAGCTTCCTTATTGGTAGAGTTCGCCGCGATAACCGCTACCGAACCACCAGCGTTAGCAGCCCGGACGCCACCTTTTTCCATGGCGGGCAGTGGCATGATTTTCCATTTTCCCTTCTGGTCGGGGAGGGACGAGGAAATGTTGCCTGCGAACCATACGCCATAGGGAACCGCGGCAATCTGACTGCGTTTCATGGCTAGCAAACGGCCATCCCAATCGCCGATGTTTTTCAAAACGCCCTCTTTCACCATGCGCTGCATCAGTTCAGCTGCCTTCTGACCCTCAGCCGAATTCAAGACAATGGTTTTGTCATCCTGGGATACATAGTGACCACCAGCCTGGTTGAGCAATTGGTCATAAAGATCTGTATCCTCGGCCGTTCCCAACATAACAGTTTCCCCATTGGTTGCCGCCGAAAGCTTCTTGCCCGCTGCAATCAAATCATCCCAGGTCTGAATCTCCTCGGCCTTAATCCCAGCTTTTTCAAACAGGTCAGCACGATAAAAGAGCGCCGCCGGTCCCATATCAGTCGGCACACCATAAATCTTGCCATCCTTCGTCACCGCATCCCAGGATGCAGGAACGAAACGTTCACGACTTTCCTTGAACTCACTGGTGATGTCCAGGAAGGCATCCGTATTCTGGTTGAGGAAGGTGGGAAAATCACGATTCTGAACCACCATCACGTCTGGCAAATCCGTCCCAGCTGTGAGGCGAGGCATAATACGCGTGTATTTCGAATCCACCGTTTGTACATCCACCTTGATGTCTGGATGTAATTTCTCAAAGGCTGCTGCCTGTTCCCGAAATGTATCTGCCGCAGTATTCCATCCTACTACAGTAATCCGTGTGCTTCGTTCTGCCTGTTTTCCACAGCCCGCTGCACCTACTGCCAATAGGCAGACCATAACCAAACACATAAGCCTTCTGAGTCTTTTTTGCATAAGTCTCTTCACCCTTTCAATATGAAATTTTAATCCCCTTCACATCTTACTAGGACATTTTACCATAGGCACTCTATCACGTAAACGACATAATTGCACCCAATTGATATCACTTCATTATATATTGCTATTATTCTAGCTGATTATTTAAATCTCCTTCCTAGCTTGTCCTATTTTTATATAATATTAAATTTTCACAATATTTTCTTTTTATTTTCTTTAAAATAAGTGTTGACAACCATGCCACGAGATGCTATTATAATATTCGTTGATTGCGAACGCACAACACCATGACTCAGTAGCTCAGCTGGATTAGAGTATTTGACTACGAATCAAAGGGTCGGGGGTTCGAGTCCCTCCTGGGTCACCATTTTGAAATGTAAATCCTTACCTCATACGAGGTAAGGATTTTTTTGTTGACCGATATATTTTACGGCCGCCAACTCACGCAATACTTTTGCCGTAAGGTAACTTTTTACGATTACACAAAAAGCCCTATCAAATATCTACCTACTTGATAGGGCTTTTACTTATTCTTTTTTATCCTTCCACAACTGCCAGCGCTTCAACTTCGCACCGTGCACCTGCCGGCAAATCCTTTACCGCCACACAGCTGCGGGCTGGTTTACTGACGAAATGCTTGGCGTAGACTTCGTTGAAGGCCTTGAAGTCGGCAATGTCCGCGAGGAAGCAGGTCGTCTTTACCACATGGTTCATATCGGTTCCTGCGGCTTTGAGAACGGCTTCGATATTTTTGCAGCACTGCTCTGCCTGGTCTTCAATCGTAGTGGCAACAATCTTGCCAACTGCCGGGTCAATGGCAATCTGCCCCGACATATAAAGCGTATTGCCAGCTAAAACAGCCTGGCTGTATGGACCAACTGCGGCTGGTGCGTCATTGGTATGGATTACTTTCATGTGGGTTACCTCCTGCAATAACATCATATTTACCTTCTGCTATTGTACCCCATAACGCCACATGTTACAAGTTTACACATTCAATTCCATACACGGCTGCTTATCCGCATTCATCAGCCCGTTAATGCTACTGAAGAGAACCGGCTGGATATCCACACCAGGGAAGCGCGTATCTTCCGCACTTCGCTCAGCCTGCACATAGACATTAAAGGCTTCCACAAAACTTACGCCGCGGCCGCCGCGCTTCAGCGCATCGCCACAGTCTGCCAGGGATTTATGAATCGAACCGCGCATATAGTTAGAGATTGCCCGGCAGAACAACGCCGGCCAGTAACGGTGCTGGAATTCCAAAGATTTATCCGAATCCATCTCGACCATTCCGCACTGCTCTTTTACAGCAGCATCCTGTCCCATGACATCGTACATCTGCGAAATGGCCAGCCGAATCAGACCTTTTTGCACATAGTAAAGCGGTTCATTCACATCGAGGCGGCTGGCCGTTTGGGCATCCACCAGGGCATCGTTATACTTCTGCATGTTGAAGTACGCCACACTGCGCAGATAATATGCGCGCGCTGGCACCAGACAGCCCCGCTCTTCAATCATAGCCGTGAGATTTTCAATCGCTTTCTCGAGCTCATTGTCATTGATAAGCTGCTGATTCTGTGCCAGTTCTTCTTCTAAGGTAAGTTTCTTTAACGGCTGCTTGATTGGTTCAACCGGATTTTCTTTTTCGGAAACGTTGAGGCTATTGGTCCCATCAACCAAAACCTCCTCCTCAGCAGCTTTATCCTCCGTGATGACATCGGCCACTTTTACGGCCGGTTCGCCAGCTGTCACTGCGGATACATCCTCATTCAATGCTTGGGAAGCATTGGCCATTCCACTGCCTGCCAGCGTCACGCAGGCCAGTGTCAAAAGGCAGATAACTCCTTTTCTCATCCATGAAACTCCTCTTCTCATCAAATTCCAATCCTATAAGCCTATTTTAACATACCCCCACACATTACGCACGCACTATTTTAGGACATTTGAACTAGCTATTGCCGCTTTTGCGTTATTTGCTCCCCAATTTGTTGTCGATTGTCTTACATAAGCGTCTGATGCTGCTGCGAAGTGCATTGGCATAACGGTCATCATCAGATTCCGTGCGGAAAACGCTGCAAACAATACTGCCCGTCTGCGAATCGATCACCCGCAAGGCTACGCCAACCTCATACCAGAAGGAATAATAACCAAAATGATTGGTTATCGCCGTCCGGTAATAATTCTTCGTTGCGGTCTGCTTGTTGCCATTCGAATCCTCCCATTGGAATTTCTCCGAATGATCAAACATCGTCAAGGCCGTCGCATAAGGCGGGTGCCAAGTCTGGCCACTGTTGCAGCGCGTGATTTTTCCCGTGATATAATAGCGGGTCTTGGCACCGGAATTATCGAGCTTAACCTTTTTTAAGCTGTTTTCGGCTTCATCCTGAATGGCATACTCCAGCGTTTTGGCTATCATCTCATCGCCTTTGATATCCTCGGGAATTACGATTTTTCCTATGCTGATGGTTGGCGCGTTGGCAGGAACTTTTTGCTCTAGATGACGTTTGAGGCGTCCCCAGTCCCCGACGAAGTTCTTGGTAATCTGCTTAAAGGCATGCCACTCATCTACACCGTAGTTCTTATAATAGTCCACCAGCGTCATAGCCTGTTTCCCCGTCGATGCATCATAGAGGACAAAATCCATATTCATCATCTGCAAGTAGCTGTCATGCGCCGGGATTTGATAATTTTGAATCCAGCTGTGATATTTTAACTTGTAGGCATTGCCTTTAGGACCATTGATGAGGTCATAATAGGATTCCATACGAACCGTGGTCCAGGTAGCCGGCGAGTGATCCACCCGTACCCCCTTGCTGCGAAGATGCGGAACCAGATAGCCATCAGCCATCGTAGTATCGTAAATAGCTTTTGCCCGTGCACCTTCACTGGAGAAATTATCCAAAAGGGCCTGATATTCCGGAGTCTCGCGCAGAATCTGCTTCTTTTCCTCCAGCTGATTGCCAAAGCCCAGGAAGTTGGTATTCTTGATTTTTTTGTTGATGCGCGCGTGCAGATAGCTGTTAAAGCCTTGGTTGGCATCTACCCGTCCAACCGATTCACTCCCCACACGCATCGGCAGCAGAATGACTTTGCGGAACTGTTTGGCCTGAATATCGGCACTTTCATCCATCCAGATATTCCCGGCAGCCGCGGCATAAGACATGCCGACAGCCCCCGACAAAAGGACGCCAGCAGCCAAAGAACCCAGTATTTTCTTCATTTGCATAATCCCTTATTCTCCCTTCAAGCTCTCCCAAAACCTTACATGGCCTGCAAAAATTTATACGCGAGATTCTGTGCCGCAATATCGAGGGCCCGGCTCACCGCTGTTTCGGTACCAGCCGATTTCCGCTGGATAATGGCGTGATAACTGAGTTCACTCTTCCGCCGCGAATCAGCCGTAGTGACAAAGACCACCCGCCCAGTATGCGCATCAATTACACGCATGCTGAGTTCCACATGAGCCGTCTTATCCTTGCCCCCGATGCCAATGGTACCGCCCTGGGATTTGATATTGCTAACATTGGTAAGGTACCCATAAATCAGATAGTCGGCCTCATTTTCCAGCTCGGGAATGACTTCGCCTTTTCCCAGCTGATCCATGATAGCTATCTCATCATAACGGGCACGCATTACATCCGTATCCATAGTCCGCACATCGATACGCGGACTCAGGCTCAATTCCGCTTCCAAGGTAGTACGCGGTCCAGGAAGCATTTCGTCGGGTTCCATCTGAAAATCTGTCAGCGTCACCTTTGATTTTGACACCCGGTTCTGGAATCCGACCACCATGACCACCGGGCGGTCAGCAGCCTGCACGGCCGATGAGAAACCGCCAGCGATAAGCACGCTTCCGAGCAGAACCGCTCCCCATTTTCGAAGCCATTTTATCGTATCCATAGTTACTGCACCGCTTTCATGCCATTCTTGTTCAAATCCGCCACGATATCCTCAACCTGAGCCTCCATGACCTGATTGAGCATTTCGTCTACATTCATTCCCTTGCCATTTTTTACGATGGCATAATTCATGAGCTGTGCGGTCTTCTTGTTCTCACAATGCCCCTCAAACACCTTGCCATTACTGGTGTTGAGCAGATAATAATCCACAATCGCCGTTACCTTTTTCCCGCGAGTCTCACGGTCGGTACGCGAGGCAAACATCGTGTGCTTCAAGCGCACGTCAACCTCTTTTAAATTGACGAACAGCAGGTACTGCACCCCATAATCCTGCGCAATCTGCTCAGCCTGCTGTGCCACTGACGGCGACAGGTGGTACGGAACGCCACTCTGCTTGCGCCAGTTTTCAATCCGCGCATCATCATAGAAATACTTGCGCCCCATCGCTGCGTCAGCATAACGGACCAGCTTGGCTGCCGCCTCACCATGCTCAAACAGATGACCGTGGATAATGGCGTCCATATGGATAAGCGACAACTGGGCATCTTCGTCAGAAGTTCCCATATCATGACGGCCGGCTTCATTCGTCATATCGGCCCGGCTGATTACCTGAAAATTCTTAGCCCGCATGCTCTGATAGAGTTTATCGGCAAACGTGTCGAAGGCCTCACGTTTTAATTCATAATCGCCATAACTCTGAACTTCGCCAATAAAAATCCGCGGACCGCTCCCGGCATTATCAAAAAGCCCCGCCGCCGACACGCTTCCCGTGAAAAACGCAAAGCTCACCACCGCAGCTGCGGCTAACCGGCTAAATGCTTTCATTCCAGTTCTCCTCTATACCAACGTGCTCAACGTCTTTTGGCCGGTTTGACCTTGCCATTCATACGGGCAATAAGGCCCTGTTTTCCCGAAACAGCATCCTGGACTGCTTCTTCCAATGCCGTTTCCACCTGTCCCTTGTCGACGTCAGCTGTGCCAATGCGGATGATGTTCAGCGGCAATTTGGCTACCGTATTATGCTCTTTTCCCCGGCCAACAGCCGCCAGGACAATGCGCCCTGTCTCGACATCGACTACGCGCAGGGAAACCGTAGCAAAAACCTTATACCGGTCCGTGCCCGCACCGACGACCGACGTGGAGGACTTCTGTGTCGTCACCGAATTGATGCTGCCGAGTACCAGATACTGCGCACCCGTAAGATTTCCCACCTGGGCTGCCGTCTCGGGATTGGTCATGCCATTCATCGCCAGCGCCATTTCATCCGTCACATCTTTCAGCCGTGCGCGCTCGACGACGTCAAAGCTGCCCGTGTTCAAAAGTTCCGCAATGGCAAAATCATGGATTTGATTCATCTCCTCGCGGTCCCATTCCTTGGAAATAATTCCCTTATTGGCAAACGGCAAAACGGCCAGCGTCGGGTGGTCTATAATGCTAACCGAGGCAGCACTTGCCAGGCTGGTTCCCATAACCAGCGTTACTGCCAGACACAAGGCAGCCATAATTCCCTTTATTTTCATCATCGTTCCATCCTTTCACAACGTATTGTTTCTCAGCGCGACACAGACATCTTAATCGTATTGTTACTGATTCCAGCCACAAATATTCCGAGCGAAGTTTTCCCCTGCAGGGATTTGACCAAGACATCTGGTTTGACAATCGTATCCACGGACAAAATGGCCTTGCCATTCTGATGCTCGCGGATATAGACATTCTGCACTACGCCTAACGCCCGCAAATCGTCTGCGAGCTGCTGGACGGCCTGATAGTCCATCGTGCGGACTTCTAACTGCAATGCCTGATTGGCGTTCGCACTGAAATGGCGGAATTTGTCCTCGAGCTTGACGGCTGCATCTTTAGCAGCATTTTCAACAGCCTTTTGCTTTGCGGACTCCAGACTGCTATCAACTGCTTTGGCCGAATTAGTGAACGTGCCAATGATTTCACCTGTATCGAATTTCAGAATCTTAACCGTCATCGAGGCTTTGCCATTTTTGAGCAAGGTCGGCTCGTAACCGCCCTTGCCATTGGGCAGAGATACTCCCTGTGCCTGAGCCGTAGAGCGTCCGAGCACCAGATAATCTGCACCGAGGGAACGGCCAATGCTGCCAATTGCCGAGCTGCCGTTATAAATCCGATTCAAAAGTCTCGCATCCTGCAGCGAGGAGGCAACGCCGGCATCTACGACATGCGAAAAGCCCAAGTCGATAAGCCGTGCATTGATAGCCGATTCGGCCACGGCATCATGGCCAAGGATATTTCCCTTTTCATCCTGCTCAAGAATAACCACGGCAATGCGCGGGTCATTGAGCATCATGAGCATTTTAAGATTGTTCATGAGCTTGGCATCCGGCGATGTATCCACGTCAATCTGTGCTTTCACATGAACAGATCCGCCTACGACGTCCTGGGACAAAATCTTCATATCCTTTACAAATCCCTGAGATTTCATATAGATTTGGTCGAGTTCCGTCGCGTAATTAGTCACCAGCGTGCGCGAATCCACCAGCGTCCCTACTACCTGTTCCACAGCAACGCGCGAGGCATCGCGGAGAGCACTGTCTTTATCTGCACCGTAACCATCAACGACGACAGCCTGTGCCATTACGGATTGTGCCGCAAAGGTCATTGCTGCTCCCAATATCAAAGATATCTTTTTTATCTTCCCCATAGTTGTCGCTCCTCCTTACAATTTTACGCTTTAAATATAACATGCCTGCCTCGGAAATTCAATATATCCCTCAAAGGTCCTATAGACAAAAAAAGAACTGGGAAAGCATCGCTGCTTTCCACAGTTCTTTTTGCTAGCATATTGTGTTTTCCAAACGGAAATTATTTGCTCATTGCTTCCTGTACAGCAACAGCAACAGCAACAGTCATGCCGACCATCGGGTTGTTACCAGCGCCGATGAGGCCCATCATGTCAACGTGTGCCGGAACGGAGGAAGAACCTGCGAACTGAGCATCGCCGTGCATACGGCCCATCGTATCCGTCATACCATAGGAAGCCGGGCCGGCTGCCATGTTGTCCGGATGGAGCGTACGGCCCGTGCCGCCGCCAGATGCAACGGAGAAGTACTTCTTGCCGTTCTCGATGCAGTCTTTCTTGTAGCAGCCTGCAACCGGATGCTGGAAGCGCGTCGGGTTCGTGGAGTTACCCGTGATGGAGATATCAACGTTCTCGAGTTTCATGATAGCAACGCCTTCCTGTACGGACTCAGCGCCATAGCATTTAACTTTGGAACGCAGGCCATCGCTGTATGCGATTTCCTTAACAACATTGACTTTGTCAGACTTGAAGTCGTACTCAGTCTCAACGAACGTGAAACCGTTGATACGGCTGATGATCTGAGCAGCATCTTTGCCGAGGCCGTTCAGGATAACGCGCAGCGGGTTCTTACGAACTTTGTTAGCCGTCTGAGCGATACCGATAGCACCCTCAGCAGCTGCAAAGGACTCATGACCAGCCAGGAATGCGAAGCAACCAGCTTCCTCGGAGAGGAGCATAGCGCCGAGGTTACCATGGCCGAGACCTACTTTACGATGGTCAGCAACGGAACCCGGTACGCAGAAAGCCTGGAGGCCTTCGCCGATAGCTTTAGCAGCATCAGCAGCAGCCGTGCAGCCTTTTTTAACTGCGATAGCAGCACCCAGCGTGTAAGCCCATTTAGCATTCTCGAATGCGATCGGCTGGAGGTCTTCTACGATTTTGTACGGGTTGATACCCTTCTCGTCGCAGATTTTCTTTGCGTCCTCGATGGATGCGATATCATATTTTTTGCAAACTTCATTGATCTGGTCAATGCGGCGCTCATAGCCTTCGAATAATGACATTCTATTCATTCCTTCCTTTTACCTAAAACTTGCGGAAATCTGCCAAGAGTATGAATTACTCTTCGCGCGGATCGATCGTCTTGACAGCGTCAGCGAAGCGGCCCTTCGTGCTCGTGTTGGCTTTGATAGCTTCGTTAGCATCTTTGCCGGCACGGACTGCTTCCATAACTTTGCCAAGCTGAACAACTTCGTAGCCGATTACGCGGTTCTCTTTGTCGAGACCGAGTTTCGTAACATAGCCTTCAGCGAGTTCGAGGTAACGCGGGCCCTTCTTGAGCGTGCTGTAGAGCGTACCCGTCTGGCTGCGCAGACCTTTACCAAGGTCATCGAGACCAGCGCCGATTGGCAGACCATCATCGGAGAATGCAGTCTGGGAACGGCCATAAGCAATCTGCAGGAAGAGTTCACGCATAGCGGTGTTGATGGCATCGCAAACGAGGTCAGTGTTCAGAGCCTCGAGAACCGTCAGGCCCGGCAGAATCTCTGCAGCCATTGCTGCGGAGTGCGTCATGCCCGAGCAGCCGATCGTCTCAACGAGGGCTTCCTGGATGATGCCGTCTTTGACGTTCAGCGTCAGTTTGCAAGCACCCTGCTGCGGAGCGCACCAGCCGATACCATGAGTCAGGCCGCTGATATCCTGTACATTCTTGGATTTAACCCATTTGCCTTCCTCTGGAATCGGAGCAGCGCCATGATGTACTTCCTGCGCTACGCATGCCATGTCTTCCACTTTCTGTGAATAAGCAATCATTGTTCGTATTCCTCTCTTTTCTAAAATATAATACTGAGGTGCAACCTTTAAACAAGCGCCCGTAAGGGGCTAGCATGGGAAATGACCACGGCACCAGCCTGCGGCCTTCCCCCCGCCTACGCACCCTTGCTCAAGGGATGCTGCCTCTGACCTGCGGATAATTAAAGTTCGACGAGGTTCTTGCCGTCCATTTCAGCTGGGATCTCAACGCCAGCCATCGTCAAGAGCGTCGGTGCGATGTCGCAGAGAGCGCCGTCCTTGACGGATTTGACGCGGTCGGATACCACGATGAACGGAACCGGATTCGTCGTATGTTTCGTGAAGGGCTGGTTGTTTTCATAGTCCATCATAATGTCGGCATTGCCGTGGTCAGCCGTAATGCAGACCTCGCCGCCAACTTCACGGATGGCATCAACGAAACGGCCTACGCAAGTGTCAACCGTCTCAACAGCCTTGACAACAGCCGGGAAAACGCCCGTATGACCAACCATATCGCAGTTTGCATAGTTAAGGATGATGAAGTCGTATTTCTCAGACTTGATAGCCTCAACGACTTTATCCGTAACCTCAATAGCGCTCATCTCCGGCTGGAGATCATACGTTGCAACCTTCGGAGACGGAACGAGGATACGGTCCTCGCCCTCATACGGCTCCTCGACACCGCCGTTGAAGAAGAACGTTACATGTGCGTACTTCTCAGTCTCAGCGATGCGCAGCTGCGTCATGCCCTTGGACTCGATGATTTTGCCGAGCGTGTTCTCGATTGCCTCCGGCGGGAATGCAACTTTGGCATTCATGCCGTCCTCATACTGGGAGAACGTAGCGAACGGAACTTTGAGCTCCTCGTCGCGCTCGAAACCATCAAACGTCTCATCGACAAATGCATGGGTGAGCTGACGCGCACGGTCCGGACGGAAGTTGAAGAAGATAGCGCCATCGCCATTCTTCATGCCTTCGTAACCCTTGATGACGCACGGCATAACGAACTCATCGTTCTTGCCAGCTTCATAGCTTGCCTTGAGGCCTGCTACTGCCGATTCTGCGCTTACGCCCTCAGCATGCGCAATTGCCTCGTATGCCAGCTGCTCGCGATCCCAGTTGTGATCGCGGTCCATAGCATAGTAACGGCCGCTCAGCGTAGCGATGCAGCCAACGCCGATTTCCTTGCATTTTGCTTCGAGTTCCTCGAGGAACGGCTGAGCGCTCTGGGGCGGAACATCACGGCCATCGAGGAATGCATGAACGTATACATCCTTGATTCCTTCTTTTTTCGCAAGCTCAAGCAGTGCATAAAGATGAGCCTGATGGCTGTGAACACCGCCCGGGGAAACGAGGCCCATGAGATGCAGGGCACCGTTGTTTGCCTTTACACCGTTGACGATATCGAGCAGGGCTGCATTCTTGAAGAAAGCGCCATTCTTGATGTCACGCGTGATGCGAGTGAGCTGCTGGTAGATAACGCGGCCAGCACCGATGTTGGTGTGACCAACTTCGGAGTTGCCCATCTGGCCATCCGGCAGACCGACGTATTCGCCGGATGCCTGAAGCTGACTCGTCTTGTATTTTGCCATAAGGCCATCGAGTACCGGCGTATTTGCTACCTGTACTGCATTGTTCTTATCGCTTTTGTCACCGAGGCCGCAGCCATCCATGATGATGAGTGCAACCGGTGCATTTTTAAGTTTTGCCATTTTAAGATACTACCCTTCTAAGAATCAGTAGTTAACGATCTGGCTGAAGTCCTGAGCCTTCAGGGATGCGCCACCTACGAGTGCGCCGTCAACGTTCGGCTGTTTCATGAGATCTTTGATCGTAGCCGGTTTTACGCTGCCGCCGTACTGGATGCGGATAGCATCAGCTGCATCCTGGCCGAATTTCTTCGCAACAGCCTCACGGATAGCTTTGCAGACTTCCTCAGCCTGCTCGAACGTAGCCGTTTTGCCCGTGCCGATAGCCCAGATCGGCTCATAAGCGATAACGAGTTTAGCAACCTCGGAAGCCTCGAAGCCTTCGAGAGCAGCGTTGATCTGAGCAACGACATGGTCGATGTACGTGCCAGCTTCGCGAATCTCGAGGGACTCACCGCAGCAGATGATCGGCGTGATGCCAGCAGCGAAAGCAGCGCGAGCGCGTTTGTTTACGCCCTCGTCCGTCTCACCGAAGTAGTCACGGCGCTCGCTGTGGCCGAGAACGACGTAATCAACGCCGATTTCGTTAAGCATGCCCGTGGAGATTTCGCCCGTGAAAGCACCATTTGCTTCCCAATGAACGTTCTGCGCACCAACATGGATGTTCGTGCCTTTGACTGCAGCAGCGACAGAGGACAGAGCCGTAGCCGTCGGGCAGACAACAACGTCAACCGTTGCATCTTTAACGAGCGGAGCCAGAGCCTTTACGAGCTCAACACCCTGTGCAATCGTGTTGTTCATTTTCCAGTTACCAGCAATAATCGGAGTTCTAGCCATTATATAAAAGCCTCCCTAATTAAATCTTATATCTATGAGGCTTGCTTTTTCGAGCCAACCTCATCCGCCCCTGCGGGGCACCTTCCCCCTCAGGGGAAGGCTTTCATGACATCGCGTCATTCTTCCGGCGCCCAAGGAAGGGCGCCCGCGGCCGTATATTCCCCGGATGGAATATCCGGCCGCAGTTTCTTTTGGTACTTTTCTTTGCCCCAAAGAAAAGTACTAGGAATCCTTATTTATCTGCGATAGCTGCAATGCCCGGCATCTCTTTGCCCTCGAGGAACTCGAGCGTAGCGCCGCCACCCGTGGATACATGGGAAATCTTGTCCGTCAGGCCCGTCTTCTTCAGAGCTGCAACGGAGTCACCACCGCCAACGATGGAGACAGCGCCCTCATCCGTAGCTTTAGCAACAGCCTGAGCAACAGCCAGCGTACCGTTTGCGAATGCGTCGAACTCGAATACGCCCATCGGTCCATTCCAAACAACCGTCTTAGCGCCTTTGAGAGCCTCGACATATTTCTCGGACGTCTTCACGCCGGAATCAAGAGCCTGCCAGCCCTCCGGAACTTTGTCAACGTCAACCGTCTGCGTGTTGGCATCAGCTGCGAACTTGTCAGCGATAACGAGGTCAACCGGCAGGATAACCTCAACGCCCTTCTCCTCAGCTTTCTTGAGGAGCTCGCGAGCGAGATCGTATTTGTCCGGCTCGCAGAGGGAGTCACCGATTGGCAGGCCTTTAGCTGCATCGAAAGTATGAGCCATGCCGCCGCCGATGATGATTTTGTCGACTTTCTCAATCATGTTGTTGATAACGCCGATTTTATCGGAAACTTTAGCACCGCCGATGATAGCGACGAACGGATGCTGCGGAGCCTCAAGCGTCTTGCCGATGTAGTTGATTTCTTTTTCCATCAGGAAACCAGCAACAACTTCAACGTACTGAGCGATACCGGCATTGGATGCATGGCCGCGGTGGGAAACACCGAAAGCATCGTCAACAGCAACATCAGCCAGGGATGCGAGCTGTTTTGCAAATTCCGGATCGTTTTTCTTCTCAGCTTTGTGATAACGGAGGTTCTCGAGGAGCAGAACTTCGCCAGCCTTCAGGTCAGCAGCAGCCTTCTCAGCCTCAGCACCAACGCAGTCCGAAGCCCATTTTACCTCTTTGCCGAGGAGCTCGGACAGATGAGCAACGAGGTGCTTCGTGGAGAACTGCGGCTCACGAGCCTCAGAAGGACGGCCGATATGGCAAGCCAGGATTACAGCCGCACCATTGTCGAGCAGATAGTTGATGGTCGGCAGCGTGCGGACCATACGCGTATCGTTGGTGATGTTCTGGTTCTCATCGAACGGGACATTGTAGTCGACGCGGACAAATACTTTTTTGCCTTTGACGTCAATGTCTTTGATGGTTTTCTTATCCATGTTGAAACCTCCAAAATAATCTTTACATGATAAAAAAATTGAGGTCCGGCCCAAGTTTTAGGCCGGACCTCAAAAGATCTTCGTTTTGTTCAGTTACGAATCAAACAATTAGCCGAGTTCAGCGAAGTATTTGATCGTGCGAACCATCTGGCTCGTGTAGCTGTTCTCGTTGTCGTACCAGGAAACAACCTGAACCTGCGTGCCACCCTCAACCGGGTTAACCATGGTCTGCGTAGCATCGAACAGGGAACCGAAACGCATACCAACGATATCGCTGGATACGATCTCATCCGTGTTGTAACCGAAGGACTCCGTAGCCTGAGCCTTCATAGCCTCGTTAACCTGCTCAACGGAAACGCTGCCTTTAACAACAGCATTGAGGATCGTCGTGGAACCCGTCGGGGTCGGAACGCGCTGTGCAGCACCGATCAGTTTGCCTTTGAGTTCCGGAATTACGAGGCCGATAGCTTTAGCAGCGCCCGTGGAGTTCGGAACGATGTTGCAAGCTGCTGCACGGCTGCGACGGAGGTCGCCTTTACGCTGCGGGCCATCGAGAGTCATCTGGTCGCCCGTGTAAGCGTGAATCGTGCACATGATACCGCTCTGGATCGGAGCGAGGTCGTTCAGTGCTTTAGCCATCGGAGCAAGGCAGTTCGTCGTGCAGGATGCAGCGGAGATAACCTTGTCTTCCTTCGTCAGCGTCGTGTGGTTAACGTTGTATACGATCGTCGGGAGGTCGTTACCAGCCGGAGCGGAGATAACAACTTTCTTAGCGCCTGCAGCCAGGTGTGCAGAAGCTTTCTCTTTGGAAGTGTAGAAACCAGTGCACTCGAGAACAACGTCAACATCATGTTTAGCCCAAGGAATGTCTTTTGCATCCTTCTCAGCATAGATCATGATCTCTTTGCCGTTGACTTTGATGCTGTTTTCGCCAGCTTCAACCGTATCAGCATATTTGTACTTACCCTGCGTGGAATCGTACTTGAGCAGGTGTGCGAGCATTTTCGGGCTCGTGAGGTCGTTGATTGCAACAACTTCATAACCCTCAGCGTCGAACATCTGACGGAATGCGAGACGGCCGATACGGCCAAAACCATTGATAGCTACTTTTACTGCCATTTGAAAAATACCCCCTAAATTCTTTAGAAGTTCAGTTCTTACAGGTCTAATAATACAATAAGCAAAGAGGAAATGTCAATGTTTTTATCATAAATTTGACCAATTATTATATGAATCGGTTTCATTGTTTTCTGACTTTTCTGTATGAATAAATAACAATACTCTTTCGCTTTGTCAAATGAGGTAAACGCAGATAAACAATAGGAACACCTGCCAAAAATAGCAAAAAGTGACAAGCTGTAAAGCTTGTCACTTTCGGTATGACATATAAATATTATTTATGATTATTTATCGCTATCATCATCCATCTTTTCAAGCGCCAGCAAGGCCTGTACGTAAATGGCACATTCAAGACGCTTTTTCTGGATTTCGCAGCCGACTTCATACGGCTTGCGGATATCGCCATGGAAAAGATCGGCATTTGCATGGCAGCCGCCCGAGCAGAAGAAGCGCGACCAGCAGTCACTGCACTTCTCTTTATTCAGGACATGGCTCTCGCGGAAATACTGGCTCGTTTCTTTATCCGTGATACCCGTATCCACGGTACCGATTTTATACTTCTCACGGCCGACGAACTGATGGCATGGATAGAGGTCGCCATTTTCGGCAACGGCTACATACTCATGACCAGCGCCGCAGCCCGACAGGCGTTTCGCCACGCAGGGGCCATTCGACAAATCCATATTGAAATGGAAGAAGAAGAAGCCCTTGCCCTCGCGATGACGCTTCATATAAGCCTCAGTCAAGCGATCGTACTCTTCGCGGATGCGCGGCAAATCCTCCTCGGTAAAGCCGAGCGGATTGTCTTTGAGGACTACCGGCTCCATCGACAGGATGTCAAAGCCCTCGTCGTTCATCGACAGGACATCCTTCGTGAAGTCCATGTTGTTCTTCGTATAAGTACCGCGCAGGTAAGTATAGACACCGCGGTAGTCGTAGTCACCGCCCTTGCGGCTGGCCAGGCATTTCTTGAAGTTGGCAATCGCGCGGTCGTAGCTGCCCTGGCCGCCAGCCAGCGGGCGCATGGCATCGTGGACTTCCTTGCGGCCATCGAGCGAAAGCACGAGAGCAAAGTCGTTGTCGTTGAGCCACTTGATGTTCTCATCGTTCAGCAGGATGCCGTTCGTCGTCATCGTGAGCTTGAACTTCTTGCCCGTCTCCTTCTCACGCTGGCGCGCATATTCCGTAACGGCCTTGACCGTCTTCATATTCATCAACGGCTCACCGCCAAAGAAATCCATCTCAAGATGTTTGCGCGGGCCGCTGGCCTTAATCAGATAATCAACCGCCTTCTTGCCGACTTCCGGCGTCATGATCGCGCGCTCCTGGCCATAGCTGCCGCCATCGCCAAAGCAATACTTGCAGCGCAGGTTGCAGTCCTGGGCAATCATCAGGCAGATGGATTTCACAAGGCCCGTCTGCTTGAACGTCGGCGGAACATTGATGTCTGGCGCAAAAAGCTCACCGGCAGCCATGAGCTCGTGGAGTTCTTCCAAAGCTTCCTTGAGGTCTGCCTGCGGATACTTGCCCTCGAGTGCGCTGAGTACCGCTTCATCATTCGTGCCGTCAAACGTATCCATCATCTCATAAATCATCTTATCGATAACATGAACAGCACCACTGTTGATATCCAACAGGATATAGGTACCGTTCTGCTCAAATTTATGGATTCTTGCTTTCATTCTGTTCTCCTTAATTATGATGCTATATAAAACGGAAAAGGAGCTGTGATAAAAGCATGTGGCAGATTACCCACATACTTTCTCACAGCTCCCTTTAGCCTTCCCCCTCTGGGGAAGGGGAACCGCGTAGCGGTGGATGAGGTAACTCTTTCGACTACCACCTCATCCGTCAGCCTTCGGCTGCCACCTTCCCCCAAGGGGAAGGCTTTATTCAGCCCCATAATGCGATACTTATTTCTCGCAAACCTGGTTGCCGACCGTGCAGGAAGTCTTGCATGCGGACTGGCAGGAAGCCTGGCACTCGCCGCAGCCGCCCGTCTTGAGCGTAGCCTGCATCTTCGGCTTGTTGACCGTCTTGATGTGTTTCATCATTAGCCCTCCTATCAAAAATAGAATCTCATCCTATTATATCCTCTTTTCCCTGGCAGTACAAGGAATTATTTCTGACAACTTTCCCGCAGGCGGCCGCAGAACGTAACGACCGAAAGCTTCAGCGCCTCGGCAAAATCAAGTGCTAAATCAAAATGCGCGCCAATGGCATCGGCAGTATGGGCATCCGACCCCAATGTGATTTCACGGCCGCCTAATTCGCGGTAACGCTTGTAGACAGGCACGAGTTCCTTTAATGCCAGCCGGTCGCCAAGGCGGCGGGTGTTAAGTTCTAACACCGTATCGGTTTCCACCACCGCCCGCAGGACCTCATCGACATCCTCGGAAAAATCGCCGTACTCAAGCTCGGGATTTTCATACGGTGCATAGCGGGCGATATAATCGATATGCGCCAGAACATCAATAAAGGTATGACGGCGCACGTTATCAGCCATAGCGGTAAAATACCGATGATAAAAGTCGGCTTTGGACAAATCGCCATAGCTTTCCTTATAATAGATGTCTTTGCCCTCCACCATGTGAATGGCACCGACGACGAGGTCAAATGGCAGCCATTCGGTAAATTCGCGGCTGCGGTCACAAGTAGCTGCCTGCATGCCTACTTCCACGCCCAGGCGAAGTTTGCCGCCGCGCAGGTGTTCATAGGCATTCCAATAATCATCGGGGTTGAACGTGAAATCAATCTCCCCGGGATAATCAAGGTCCAGGTGCTCCGTAAACACCAAGCCTATTCCCAAACGCTCGGCCGCCGCCAGTGCATCGGCAGCCTTCATTTCCGAGTCCCCCGAAAATTCGGTATGGCTATGACTGTCAAAAATCATATTCAGCCTTCTTTCTGCTCAGCCGCATAGGCCTCACGCAGGGCAATGGCCAGCTGGTCCGGACACGAGGTCGGTTTGCCGTTGCACGTATTGCCCGTAAAGCGTTCAATGACAAAATCCATATCCATCCCCTCGACGAGTTTGGAAATCCCCTTGAGGTTGCCGTTGCAGCCACCCTCAAAGGCTACCTTCTTGATGACTTTGCCATCGAGCTCCACCGTGATTTTTCTCGCACAAGTGCCTTTCGTCTTATATTCGTAAATGCTCATTGCTCTCGCTCCTTTTCCTTAACTTCCTAATTCTTTCTCCTATCTTACTGAATTTTTCTCCGATTTTCAATTACTCGCTTATTATTTTTTTATAAATCGCTCATATTTCATTGGTAAATATGTCCCACATCGGCTATAATTACAAATAGATTATTAACTCATTAGAAGGGATTCACCATGAGCACAATAAAACACCAGATACCGGCTGCATTCGGTGACGATGTATTCTCGGCACTGGAAAATTTTGACCACCGGATTTACTTCCGTTGGGACTTAACTACCGATAAACTGGAATTAAAACAACCGATTGCCCATCATTCGTATGATATTGGAACCGATCTCTCGGATGCCTCCACCAAACTTTGGCACACAGGCCTCATCCATCCGGACGACCTCCACATATTCCGCTATTTCCTGCACAAAATCTACCACAGCCGCTCGCGTTATCTCGGACGCACCTGCAACCAGGCCTGCAAAATCCGGCTTCGCAGTCATAGGCAGACCGACTACATCTGGTCAGAAATCCATATCATCACCTACTTCGATGAGCGCCAGCCGGTCATTGCCTTTGGCAATATACGCAACATCCAGGCGCAAAAGCTCTGGCAGCAGCGCATCGAACACGAAGCCTTCTTCGACAAGCTCACTGGCCTGCTGAACAAAGAGACCTCACGCCACCGTATTTCCGAATACCTGGACTCCCTCGCCGCCGGTGACGAGCAGGCGGGCCTGCTGCTCATCGACGCCGACGGGTTCAAAGACATCAACGATAGTTTTGGCCATCTCTTCGGCGATGCAGTGCTCGCCGATATGGGCAATGCCATCAGTCATAATTTCCGCCAGTCCGACATAAAAGGGCGCGTTGGCGGTGATGAGTTCGTCGTCATGTTCCGCAACCTCCACGATATGGACGTTTTGCACGAGCGCTGCTGCTCACTCATCCAAAAGCTGCAGCGCCAGTACCAAAGCGGCACCCAGACCCTGCCCTTTTCCATCAGCGTCGGCGTATCCCTCTACCCGGAACATGGCACCGATTACGCGGAACTGTTCAAACATGCCGACCGGGCACTTTACGAAGCGAAAAGCAAGGGCAAAAATCAATACGTCATCTATCATAACAGTCTGTTCAACCAAGCGGCGTCAGCCAAGTCTCGTGTCCCCAACGATTTTGAAGACCTTCAGCAGAAAGCCTTTAAGGACAATATGATTGAATTCATCTTCAAACTTCTCTACGAGACCAACAGCCCGGATGCAACGATTTCCCTGTCGCTATCCATGTTTGGCAAACGCTTCAACCTCGACCGGGTTGCCCTCGACCTCTTTGACCCGGATACCAACCAATACACCACGACCTATGAATGGCTCAGCCCACATGGCGTTTCGCTAAAGCCCGATGCGCAAAGTGCTGGTATTTCTGCCATGGCCGCCCAGCGAAACAGCTTCATCCAAAACCATTACAAGGCAACCTCCTATGGTGTCATGTCCATTTTTGAGGACACAACCAAAGCCGACAGCCAATATCAGCCCGCCTTTGACGCCTTGCACCTCGGTGCTTTTGCTCACTGCATGATAACGCACGGCTCCGACACCCTCGGCTGTATCGGCTTCGAGAGCCGTAAGCCGCGTTCCTTTGATGATGAATGTATTCATGCCCTCAGTATCTTTGCCGTCATCCTCGGCAACATTCTTTTGACCTCTTATTCTGATGATAAACTGCGCCAGCAAAACAGCCATCTCCGCGATCTGCTGGATCACATGCAGGAAATGGTCTATATCGTGGATAAGATAACCCTGATGCCGCTATACTTCAATCAGGCAATACGGCAAACGCTATTGGAAACCTCTGCCGGACATCCCTGCTACGAACTATTCCACCAGCGCATGACCCCTTGTCCAGATTGTCCCGTACAGAAGCTTTCCGGCGAAGGCAGTGAATACATCGCCTGCGAGCTTAGCAACTGGGACAAGGAACGCCCCACTACCACCCGAGCTTGCAATCTTCATTGGAACCAAAACGAAAACGAGCCGCCGCTGGCCCTCGTCATACAGGAACCCTTCTAGATAAAAAGCAGTCCACTAAAATCGACGGACTGCTTTTTTACTTGCATAGTGCTATACTTATCCTTATGATATATCGAGTTCAATAAAAGTGAGGCCTTCTTTATGATATCCAATATTCCGCTATGGAAAAAGAATCTATTGATTTGCTGCCTGGCATCGTTTATCGTCTCCATCGGCATGAGCCAGATGGCGCCAATCCTGCCGCTCTACATCGCCGAACTCGGCGTCGACAATCCCGCCGACGTCGCCCGTTGGGCTGGCATCGTCTTTGGCTGCAACTTCATCAGTCTTGCCATCTTTTCGCCAATATGGGGCAGGCTTTCGGATCGTTTTGGCCGCAAGCCGATGATTCTGCGCGCCTCAGGCTGGCTCGGCCTCATCATGATTGGCATGGGCTTTGCGCAAAGCGTCTGGCACCTCGTCATCCTGCGCCTGCTGCAGGGCTGTCTCAGCGGCTTCCAGGCTGCCGTCATCCCGCTGCTCGCCCAGGAAACGCCGAAAAAGCACTCGGGTTGGGCGATGGGAATGTTCTTTACGGCCCAGGTATCGGGCGGTCTTATGGGGCCGGTATTTGGCGGCTGGCTCAGTGAGACCATCGGTTTCCGCAATTCATTTTTGTGCATCGGCACCTGCTGCCTGCTCGGTTTTCTTGCGCTGACGCAGGTTCATGAAACAAAAAAGACCGCCCGCACCGAAAGTGCCGACAGCCCCTGTCCCTCGTTTCGCAGCCTGCCCCAGCGCAATGTAATTCTTGGCGTATTCCTGACTACGGTATTGCTTCACTTCTCGCTGACCTGCGTAGCGCCGCTCCTGACCGTCTACATACAGGAAATCGCCGGCAACATCGACCATATAGCCATCGTATCGGGAGCGGTCTTCTCAGCAGCCGGTTTTGCGAGCATGCTGTTTGCCTCGCGCCTCGGAAAACTTGCCGACCGCATTGGCTCCGAACGCATTCTGTTCTCCTGCCTGCTGCTCTCGGGCCTCGTCTCCATCCCACAGGGATTCGTCACGGCCCCGTGGCAGCTCGGCGTCCTGCGCTTCTTCCACGGCATCGCCATCGCCGGCCTCATGCCCTCGACCAATAACCTCATCCGCCAGCTCGCCCCGCCAGCACTGATGGGGCGCATCTTCGGCTTCAACCAGTCGGCCCAATTCATCGGCATGTTCAGCGGCGCCTTCTTCGGCGGCCAACTAGCCGCCCTAATCGGCATCCGCAGCCTATTCCTGCTCGTTGCGGCATTGTTGATTGTTAATGCTATGTGGTGCAAAATCCAAATCTCTCATAATAATACCGTAAGTTGACAATACACAAATCTAACAAAAAATAAAGGAAGGTCAGTTAATCCCTCAGACTAACTGACCTTCCTTTATTTTTTACAACTCGTGATTTTATTCTTTGTCCAACGATGGCACTTTGGTCATGATGCTGGCCATTACGGCGGCCAGGCAGACCAAGGCGGCGCCGAGGCCGAGCCAGCCGTTAGCGGTGATGCCGTCGACTACGTAACCAATTACACAGCAGCCTGCTACCGTCATGACGTATGGCAGCTGCGTGTTGACGTGGTCAATGTGATGACACTGGGCACCGGCCGACGCGAGGATTGTCGTATCAGAAATCGGCGAAGCATGGTCACCGCCGACAGCACCAGACAGGATAGCTGCTACACAGACGACGAGCATATTCGGGTCCATGCCGACAACTGCTACCGCAATCGGGATAAGGATACCGAAAGTTCCCCAGGACGTTCCCGTTGCAAAGGCCAGGCCCATAGCCACGAGGAAGAAAATCGGCGGCAGGAACATGATAAGCGATGCGTTGGCACTGACGATACCGCCAACGAAACCACCGAGGTTCAGATATTTATCACTGCAGATACCCGAAAGCGTCCAGGCAAGGCAGAGGATAAAGATTGCCGGCGTCATGGCCTTGAAGCCCCAGCCGAAACTGTCACAGAAGGCATTGAACGAAATGACTTTGCGCGGCAGATAGAGGAAGCCTGTAAAGATAAACGCGATAAAGGAACCAAGTACCAAAGACTTCGAAGAATCGCAGTTCGCAAAGGCATCGGCGATGCTCTTGCCCTCATGAATGCCGCCCGTGTAAAGCATGCCATAAACGCAGGCCGCAATCAGAACGAATAACGGCAGCAGCAGATCGATGATTTTGCCATTGCCTTCCTCTTCATGCTTGATGCCTGTCGTATCCTGATATTCTTTGGGAACGACAAAGTTCTCATTGCTTTCGCGGACGCTCTTAGCCATCGTGCTGTAGTCACGGCCCGTCCAAATCAGGAAAACCATGAAGATAAGCGTCAGCCATGCGTAGAGATTGAACGGAATCGTCTGCAGGAACAGCGAGAAGCCATCAATCTCACTGCCCTCCGGCAGCGAGGAACCTACCGCAGCCGCCCAGCTCGATACCGGAGCGATGATGCAGATTGGTGCCGCCGTCGCATCGATGATATACGCGAGCTTCGTGCGCGCAATCTTGAATTTATCGGTGACCGGACGCATAACCGTACCGACCGTCAGACAGTTGAAATAATCATCGATGAAAATGACCAGTCCCAAGAGCGCCGTGACCAGCGAAGCACTGCGCTTGCCATTGATGGCTCTAGCCGCCCATTCACCATAGGCGCGCGTCGCACCACTGCGCGTGATGGCCGCTACGAGAATGCCGAGGATGACGAGGAATACGAGAATGTTGACATTGCCGCCAACTTTATCCGACATTACCGCGAACATCGTCAGAATGGATTCGAGGATATTGCCGCCCGTAAAGAGCAACGCACCGGAAAAAATGCCGATAATCAGCGACATATAAACTTCTTTCGTCCAGAGAGCCAACGCAATCGTGATGACTGGCGGCAATACAGACCAGACGGATTCTGCCATGAACATAACCTACCTTCTGTTATACTTGTACATTACAACATTACAATTTTACATACTTTATTTTTCACGTGTACTATTGTATAACATTTTTTGCATAGTATCAATAAAAATTTAAGCATTTTTTGCAAGCTTTGTGAATTCATCCGCGAGCTTCGCAAACTCCTCGAGCGAGAGCGTCTCACCGCGGCGTGTCATTTCAATGCCAGCGGCCTCCATCGCATCGCGGACCTGCTCCTTCGGGAAACCGCCTCCCTTCAAGGCATTCGAAAGAGTTTTGCGGCGCTGGCCAAAGGCTGCCTTTACCACCCGGAAGAACATCTTCTCGTCCATGACGTCAACGGCTGGCGTTTCACGAACCTTGCAGGCGATGACGACGCTGTCGACTTCCGGCGCGGGGATAAAGGAACGCGGTGGAACGTCGAGGACAATTTCCGGTTCCGTATAATACTGGACGGCTACCGACAGGGCACCATAGGTACGGGACCCCGGCTTAGCAATCATGCGCTCGGCAACTTCCTTCTGCACCATCGTGACCATGCGCGTAATCGGCAGGTGACGCTCCAAAAGCGCCATGAGAATCGGCGTCGTGATATAGTACGGCAGGTTAGCCGCTACCTTGAACGGCCCTTCCCCCATGATTTCTGGAATGTTTACCTTGAGAATATCCCCCGGCACAATCGTGACATTGTCATAAGCCTTGAGCGTCTCAGCGAGCACCGCTGGCAGTTTCTTGTCGAGCTCGACCGCCGTTACCTCAGCGCCCGCCTCGGCGAGGCCCTGGGTCAGCGTGCCAATACCCGGGCCGATTTCCAGCACGCGTTCGCCCAGCTGAATCTCGGCGGCATCGACGATGCCCTGCACGATGCTTGCATCAATCAGGAAGTTCTGGCCGAGTTTCTTGCTCATACGCAGGCCGAAAGCTTTCAAAATATGATTGGTTACGGAACGGCTGGCAATTTTCGGCTGTAAAATTTCTTCATCCTGGTGGTTCATACTTCCTCCTTATCAAGCTGCGCCACTGCAGCGTCAAATTCTTCTCTCGTTACTCCATAGTGATTGAGCCGCTTCAAAAATGTCTTGGCATTGGCAAAGCCAAGGCCGAGGATAGCGCCCAAACGGGCACGGCGGCGGCTGGCACTCTCAGCCCCCGACAGGTCGTTCATGATGAGGTCGGCTCCCGTAAAATTCTTCGTCGGTTCCCAGTCCAGTGTACGGACTTTCTCGAGCGCCTTGCGGATCGCATCGGGCTTGGCCTGTTCGATGCCGATATCGTCGTTATCCGTAGCATCTTCTACCGGCACAAAGGCGTGCTTGGCATTCGGAAAGCGGCGCGAAAGATACAGACGGATGCGCTCGCCCGCCGAATCCGGGTCAGTCATGATGATGATGCCGCGTTTCTTGTAGGCCTGCTCGATATTCTTGAGGGCCTGGGGCTTCAGGTTAAACCCCTCGGTGATGATGCAGTCGGCCTCGACGGCCTTGTCGATGGCTACAACGTCCATCTTGCCCTCGACGACTAATACTTCTTTTATCATAAAAAACTCCTCATATCCTTACGGTTTAAAGCACGGACTTGACGGCCTCATATACTTCGTCATGGATGGCCGCAATGCTGCGCGGCTCCCCGCCCTCACTGCAGATGACTTTTGACCAGTCATATTTGGCCGCGAGCTCCAGATAGGCCGCATGACAGCGGTGCAGATAGTCCGTATCCTTTTCGTGAATGTCTTTTTCCGTTCCCGTTGCCTGCGCGCGGGCCGCAATGAGCTTGTCGGCAACTTCTGGCGCCATATCGAGGAATACGACTTTATCGGGGACAGGCAGACCGATTTTCACGAACTCGAAATCCCAGAGCCAGTCGAGAAATTCCTCGCGCTCCTTGGCGTCGGTGAGCTTTACAGCCTGATGAACCATGTTGCTCGTCGTATAGCGGTCGGCCAGAATGATGTCGCCGTTATCGTAGAATTCTTTCCACTTCATGCGGAACGACGCATAGCGGTCGACGGCAAAAAACGTCGAGGCCGCAAAGGCGTTAACGTCCTCGGCGTGGCCGCCGAAGTCGCCGCGCAGATACATGCGCACGAGCATCGACGAATCGGCCGCATAGTCGGGGAACTCGATGCGGTGCACGCGGTAGCCATCGCGGACCAGATGGTCATAAAGCGCCTTGGTCTGCGTAGCCTTGCCCGAGCCATCGCCAGCTTCGATGATGATGAGTTTTCCTTTGTTCTCGTTATTCATGAATCTTTCACTACTTTCAATGTGGTAAGCGCTGCATCCTGTGGCCCTACTACTTTAAGGCCAAGCTCCTGCATCGCGCGGATATAGTCAAGACTTGACTTGTCAATCGTATCACCCGGCGCCAGGATTGGAATCCCCGGCGGATAGAACATCAGCTGTTCGGCCGCAATGCGGCCTGCCGCCTCGGCAAACGGTACCTGCTCATAGTCCGCAAAGAACGCCTCACGCGGTGTCATGCCAAGTATGGGTACAGCGGGCAGCGATACGGGAACCGAGAATTTTTCCTTGCCCGTATAGCGGGATGCCAGTTCCTTGAGCGCAGCCAAGAGTATCTCTGTCTCATGCTCCGTATCGGCATAAGAGATGATAAAGAGCAGATTGTAGGCATCGGATAGCTCGCACTGGATCTTGTACTCGTGGCGCAGGATGTGCTCGGCCTGCGGCCCGCTGATGCCAAGCGCGCGCAGGCTGACCGTGACCTTCGTGAGGTCAAGGCCAGACGCGCCCTCGCTGTGCAGGTAATCGGCGCCAAACGACCACAGACCATCAATCGCATTGATGTCCTGGCGGAGTTTTTCGGCAAGCGCTACGGCACGGCCGACTTTTTCGGCGCCTTCTTCGGCCAGCTGCAGGCGCGCGATATCGAGCGATGCCAGCAGCAGCTGGTTCGGACTTGTCGACTGCAACAGACTGGCGGCCTGACGGACACGCTCCGCACTTACGCGCTCTCCCTTTACAAGCAGCATTGAGGTCTGCGTGAGACTGCCGACAATCTTATGCGTGCTCTGCGCCGCCATATCAGCGCCGGCGTCGATGGCCTGCGGCGGCAGTACATCCGAAAATTTCAGATGCGGGCCGTGGGCTTCATCGACGAGCAGCAGCATATCATGCGCATGCAGTTCGTCAGCAATGGCCTGCAAGTCCACCGTGACGCCGTAATACGTCGGATAGACGAGTGCCAGCGCCTTAGCCTCGGGATGCGCGGCAATGGCTTTTTGAATGTCACTTAGGCGAAGCCCCATGGCAATGCCAAGCGTCTCATCGATTTCGGGCTGGATAAAGACGGGCTTTGCCCCTGCCAGAATGATGCCGCCAATCATCGAGCGGTGCGCGTTGCGCGGCAATAGCACCGTATCGCCAGGACAAAGCGCCGCCATCAGCATCGTATGGATAGCACCACTCGTGCCGTTAATCATGAAATAGGCCGCATCGGCACCGTAAAGCTCTGCGGCTAATTCCTGCGCCTCGCAGATGCACATCGTCGGCTCATGGAGGTCATCGAGCTCCTCCATCAGCGAGACTTCTTCGCGAAGGCCCTCGGCCGTAATGAGCTTTTTGAGCAGCGGATGCGCACCGAGGCCCTGTTTATGCCCCGGCGTATGAAAAGCGAGAGCGCCGTCTCGCGCGTAGGCCTGCATGGCCTCCGCAATCGGCGCTCTTTGCTGATTTAATTGAATGGAACGATTTTTATTCATCACGATTTTTTGCCCTTGTCGGGAGTGTTGACTACTTTGACATCTTCTTTATTGGCACCGGGAAGCTTGTTGGGCACGCGCAAATGGATGCGGGTCCCCTTGCCGATGGTTGACAGGACATTGAATTCCGCCCCGATAATCTTCGCGCGTTCTTTCATGCCCATAATGCCGAACTGGCCAACATGGTCAGTGCCATCCGCGAGGATTTCCTCCGCCGGAACATCGGGAATCTCCGGGTCTGCCTCGGCATCAAAGCCCTTGCCTTCGTCCTCAATCAGAACGGAAACCGCCTGCGGACGGTACAGCAGGCGAACGCGTGCCTTATCGGTGCCCGCGTGATGCGCGACGTTGTTAAGCGCCTCCTGCACCACCCGGAAAATAGCAATCTCAACGTGCTTCGGCAAATCATAAGCCTTGCCATCGACGCTGAAATCGGTCGACAAGATGCCGCGGGAAGCCAGCCGTCCCACCAGCTGATTAATAGCCGGCGCCAAGCCCAAATCATCGAGCGCCATCGGGCGCATGTCGAAAATAACCTGACGCACATTGCTCAAGCAATCGCGAATCTGCTGGCGCAGTTCCTGCAGGGTCCGCTTAGCTTCCTCAGGATCATAATCGATGAGCTTTTCGGCAATCGAAGTCTGGAAGATGAGGTTCGCCAAGTCCTGGGCCGGACCATCGTGAATCTCGCGCGAGACACGATAGCGCTCTTCTTCCTGCGCCTTGATGATGCGCGCCCCGACAAACTTATCCTTCTGGACGGCTTCGATTTTCCATACCACCCCGCTGACCTGCGAGCTCAGGTACGAAAGCACCGAACCAATCGCAAGCGCCAGATGCTCAGCCTGAACGAGCATCACCTGCAAATGGCGCAGGCGAAGTTCCAGCTTATCGCGCTGCTGGCGCAGTGCCTGCTCTTTTTCCCGCTCGACGCCCAGCTCAACCTGAACATTCTTGACGGCTTCATAGCTGGCACGAATTTTTTCTTCCGAATAGTTTTGGAAATTGCCGCTGACTACGACCAGACGCTGTTTTTCGCGCTGTTCTGTTTTCGCCAGCTCGTCCACGCGGTCGATGGTTGCGCGTGCCTGTTCCTTTAATTCCTGCAACTGCTTTTTGCTGTTTTCGACCTCGGTACGGGCCGTTTCATATATTTCAAAAATCTGCGATTTGCTATTTTCAATCGTATCGATTGTATTCGTCAGGATGCTTTTCAGGGAACCTTCCTTGATGCCACCATTTTCATCCATCAGGGATTCATTGTTGAGGGCTGCCATACTGTTCCTCCATATTTTTACTTCTTATGCCGCTTGTTAAACCAGCGAATTACCAGCAACCCCAAAATCGCTCCTGCCAAAATCTGCAAGTCCGACATCCTGAATAAGGAATCCGCTCCGTTTTCCTGGACCTTTGTATAAATTGCACCAATTACCAGCAATGCCACCAGTACATTGGATATTACCTTGCCATGTTGTTTCAAGAAAGAAATACTACTCACCTCCAGCTTTTATACACTTATCCCAGCATATCTTCTTTAAATTGTACTATGAAAAATCGAGAAGTCAAGCGAGACTTGCTTTTATGCTCAAATACCTTTAAAATAAAAGAAGTGTCAAAACTTTGACCTATTTCAAACATACTGAAAGGTGATTCAATATGAGCATTTTTTCTCGTTTCTTGCCGACAAGAAAACCGGTGGAGATAAAGAACAATATTCCGAAAGAAAAGGCCAACATCCGCAAGACCTTCGGCATCTACTGCCATAGCCATCATAAAACTTCCGGCGATACGCTTTGCCCGAAATGCACGGCACTGCTCGCCACGGTTATGACCAAGATGAACCGCTGCCCGTACGGTATCACCAAACCGATTTGTGACCGTTGTGACCGCACCGTCAACTGCTTCGGTTCCAAGCAGGCACAGGAATTCCTGCATGTCATGGGTTCTTCCCAGAAGCGCATGTTCCTGCGCCACCCCATCATGGCCTTCAAACACAAGCTGGCCAGCATGGGCGTCGATTATGCCAAGTATCAGCAGGCCAAGAAAATCGACGACAAGGTCAAAGCCAAGGAAGAAGCTTCCAAGAAACGCGCCAAAGACAGAAAAGCAAAAAAATAAACAACTGAAATACAGTGCCACGTTGACATATTGTCAGCGTGGCGTTTTATATAAATTGCAGTTTGTGGGGGAGCGTGGCTGGGTTCGAAACAGCTCTTCGGCGTCGAGGGACACAGTACCAACGCTTCACCGGTGACAACCCGCTACAAGAAATTTTTGCCTTTTAATTAAGAGTTGGAAAACAGTTAAACGCGCTTCGCTTGAACGAAACTGCTTTTCCAACGAGAACGCCGGCAAAAATTTCTTGCTTAACGCGGAACGTCAAAGCTTCGCTTATGGTACTGTGTCCCCCGCCGCCTGGGATAGTGCCGACACGAAGCTGCCTTCCCCTCTGGGGGCGTCAACGGGATGCCAGTGGCATCCCCGAGAGGTGGGCGCGAAGCGCTCGGATGAGGTCATTCTGTATAACTATTGACTAAATTAATAACTAAAGTTGCTACCTCGTCCGCCCCTAACGGGGCACCTTCCCCAGAGGGGAAGGCAAAAGTTCGTGTCTGTTCCATCCTCAGCCGCCGCTAGGGACAGTGCCATAAACGAAGCTTTGATGTTTTCCGTTAAGAACGAAATTTTTATCCTCCCCCTTCGTCGGAAAAATTCTACCGTCCAAGCGAAGCGCGTTTTGGATTTTTCCGATGCTTAATTTAGGATAAAAATTTCGTTTAGGAAAACATCTTGGCGTAGTGTTGGCACTGTCCCTAGCGGCGGCGACGAGCTGCTTCGAACCAAGACTCACTAACCTATAAACTGCAATTTATACCAAAAGTCCGATGGCTCCCACTTGAGCCATCGGACTTCATTTCATTGATATTTATTTTACTAAATGCAGGGAAGGACGTTTTTCTTCGTCTTTTTTCCCCGCCTCAATGTCGGATTGCTTCGTTGCGAACTTTGGCTGCGGCTTGTGCCCGTGGTCGCAGATGTTTAGCAGGATTCCCATGGCTATCATGGTGACGAGCAATGACGAACCGCCATAACTGATAAAGGGAAGCGGTACGCCGACGACGGCAAACATGCCGCCGACCATGGCCATATTCGCCAAGGCCTGCCCCAGGATGAGCAGCATGATACCTGTGGCCAGAATCTGTCCAAATTCATCCTCGGCCCGGTTTGCGATGCGGACGCAGAAGAAAATCATCAACGCGAAGAGCAGGAAGACCATCAAGGCACCAACATAGCCGTGCTCCTGACAGAAAATCGCAAAAGCGAAATCGGTATGCGCCTCAGGCAGGTACTCGTATTTGCTGACGCCATCGCCAAGCCCCATGCCCCAAAAGCCGCCCGATCCAATAGTCGAAAGCGACTGAACGGTCTGATAGCCAATGCCCTGTGCATCAGACCAAGGGTCAAGCATGATTTTGATTCGGTTCAGACGATACGGCTGCAGGAAAATCAAACCGATGACACCAGCCAGAACGAAAGAGCCCAAGCGGACGATTTTCATGATATTCATACCAGCCACAACCGCCATGATGAGCGGCACGCCACAAATAATCGCCGCCGTTCCAAGGTCCGGTTCCATCTCGGTAAGACCTGCCATAATCACGATGATACCATATTGCAGGTTGAGGACGGATATCTCCCGGCCCCGTTTTATCTGACTGGCCAGAACAGCCGCGGCCAGCATCAAACTCAAGAGCTTGGCAAACTCCGCCGGCTGGAACGCGATGGCGCCAACGCCAAGCCAGCGCTTAGCACCATTGACGCTGTTGCCTACGAGCAAAACAGCCACCAATGACAGCATCATCACCATCAGCAGCACCGGCATCCAGTTGCGCCAGCGCCGGTAATTGATTCGCCGGCAAATGCAAAAGGCTATCAGCCCAACGAACAGCCAAATGGTATGGCGAATCAGAAAATGGTACGGCGTCTCATAATCGATTGTCGACAGAACGAAACTAGAACTAAAAACATTAATCGTCCCCAAAACCAGGAGGATAATCATGATGACGATGATGGGTTCTGCATCATTGCTCCACAAGGTCTTCCTTATCCGCATGATATTGCCCCCTTACGGAAAGATAACCTCACAGCGGTTAATCTTCTCACCAAAACCGCTGAACTTGCGTTCATACTCGGTCATGATGTTGTCGGGACGGTTCTCGGCATGAAGGTCAAACGAAACATCGCGGACCGGCAGTTTTGCCTCCTCGAACTGCTCGAGCGAAAAATCAAACAGCGGACGGTTATCCGTCTTGAAATGAAGTTCACCCGGCTTTTTCAAAAGGCGGCGGTATTTTTCCAAAAAGCCCACATGCGTCAGGCGGCGTTTGGCATGACGCTTCTTCGGCCATGGGTCACAGAAGTTGATATAGAACCGGTCAACTTCATCCTCCGCGAAGATGTTTTCGATATTGTTGATATCAAAAACGAGCAGACGCACATTCGTGAGTTCCTTTTCCGCAATCTTCTTGGCAGCGGAATAGAGCACGTCCTGCTGGGCTTCGATACCGATGTAGTTGATGCCGGGATTGCGCTCTGCCAGCTGGCTGATGAAATCGCCTTTTCCCGTACCGAGTTCTACATGAAGCGGTGCCTGACGGCCGAAGATTTCGGCCCATTTGCCCTTTTTCTCTTCACCAATCTCCTGATCGCGGCTGATGACAAACGCATCGAATTCGTGGATGGCTTCATCCACCCAGGGTTTTCTTCTTAAACGCACAATCTTGCTCCTTTATCCTCTTATTTCTTCTCCAGGCCATATTTCTTGAGGTAACGATACAGCGTAACACGGCTGACATTCAGGAGGTTGGCCAGTCGGCTGACATTGCCGCCGGCTGCCTGCCAGGCCTTAACGAATACCTCTTTATCTTCTTTCCATTTGTTGTCGGGTTTGACATCACCCATCAGGCTGATGTTAGCCGGTCCGATTTCTGCGCCCGGCGTGTTGAAGAAGGCATACTCCAATACGCTCTGCAGCTGTTTGATATTGCCCGGCCAGTCGTATTCTTCCAGGACTTTTTCCGTCTCTGGCAAAATGCGTTTCGACTCCATCTGATGCTGCTCGGCCAGCTCGCCGATGATGTGGCGGGCCAGTGCCGGAATATCCTCGCGGCGGCTCCGCAGTGCCGGCACGCGGACCACGCTGCGGCTCACGATATCATAGAGCTCACGGGCAAAGAGACCGCGCTCGGTAAGGCGTTTGAGGTCGCTGTCGCAGGCCGCGATAATGCGGACATCAATCGAGCGCTCGACCGACTCGCCAACACGGCAGGCCTTGCCTTCATCCAAGGCACGCGCCAGCTGCTGGGCGATGGTCTTCGGCATCTTTTCAATCTCATCGAGGAACAGCGTACCGCCGGAAGCGAGTTCCAAGCGACCCTGATGACTGACTTCCGGGTTCAGCATGACGCCGAAGAGCTCCTGCTCCAAGAGTTCCGGCGTAGCATCGCCGCAGCGAAGCGTGATGAGCGGGCCAGCGGCGCGCGAACTTGCCTGATGAATGCCATGGGCCATGCGCTGCTTGCCCGTACCGGCCTCACCCTGAATCAATACATGGTGATGGTTCTTGGCAACGCGGGCTGCCTTATTGCGGACGCTCTGGAACGTCGTTCCGTCACCGACCATGGAATTGAGGCTGTATTTGGCCGTGTAGCCAGCAGCATGAGCCACGAGCGTGCGCAAATCCTCAATCGGCATGGAGACGACCACCACGCTCTGGACAGCCTGGTCCTCATCGCGCTCAAGCGGCACAACCGTCGTAATATCTTCATACGTCTTGGCCGGCGTAATCCAGGTAACTTCTTTGTTGTAAGACGGCACCCCGCGGAATCCCTTATAGATTGGCGTGTGCTGATAGTTCATGATGACATCGTTAAGGTTCGACGTATGACGGCCGGCCTCATTCTTCTTGGCGCCGATTCCCTCAAGGCGCGTATGGCCGAGCTGGTTTGCATAGGCAACCTCGCCGCCCGGCATGACATGATAGACGGCAAACGGCGTAGCGTCGAGGATTGCTTCCTCTGCCTTGATGCGCATCGACTCCGTCAGATGCTCCTCCAGTGCCGTTTTCATGGTCAGCAGCAGCGAAATAACCGCATCCTGCGGCATGGCAATCTGCTCCATCGATACCAGCGTGATGATGTAATGGAACTCGCCGTTGACCTTTACCGGTGCCGAGCAGGCATCACCAAGCTGGCACTCTTTTACCCACATCTCCGGGCCAAACATCCAGAATGGCGTCTGATGCTCATAAGCAATGCAGATGGACGACGTGCCGACCTCTTCTACACCGACGCGGGTTCCTTCGATTTCTCCCGGCGTCATCTGGTAAAACGGCAGCGAATAGCTCTTGAGTACCGTGCAGTCTGCATCGACGAGCAGCAGACTCAGATTGTACTCCTGGAAGAATTCGCGAATGCCCTCGCTGAGCTTGCTCAGATAATCAATCGCATCGCGGTGCTTGTTCTGAAGTTCCAGGAATTCCTCCTTGGACAGTTTGTGCTCCACTTCCATTTTCTCGCGATTGATGGCAAGGCTCTGGCTCTTTTTCCAGGACTCAGCCACCCATGGATGGACGTTCGGGTCTAATATACCTTCTTCCGTGAATTTCTGATAATAAGCTTCGAGTTTGCTTCTGCTGCGATGTTCTCTAATCATAGCTCAGCCTCCTGTTAATCCTCTATTTCCTTATCCGGTCACTTCCGGACTTTCTTCGTTTCGTAAATATCGTAACTTACATTTTACCAAGCATCACGCTATCATGCAATTCCTTTTGTCCTATTTTCCCGCGAAATCGGCAAAATTGACTAGCAAAAAGAAAAAACTTCAAACAATCAATGTTTGACTTAAATCTTGATAAAGATACGGCGACGATACAGGTATTCTGCCAATCCCCACCAGCAGGCACACCAAAGCACCGTGAACAGAAAAATACTGAAGGGGATTCCCCCGATTCCCTTCGTCGTCAGCCCCCACAATTGCGGGAAAAGTGCCGCCTCTGGTGATGGCAGCAGCCACAGCAGCGTAAGTGCTGCTCCCGTCAGCATGTAAAGCAAAATGGGATTCATGCCAAAGACGCGGAACGGATGGAAGAAAAAGGACGCCACCCTTGGCATAAGCGAAAACAGCCCTTGCAATAAGAGCGCCAGCAGCATAAACGCGCTGCTGGTAAAAAGCACATACGGTGCCGTCCACAGCGGCTTGCTGACGATGTCAAACTGATTCCAAACGACGCCGCCCCCGGCGAGCACCAGGCCATAGCTCAGCAGCTGCAGAAAACTTTCGGGCGTGCCCTCTAACAACAGACGGCCAGCCAGCATTCCCAGCAGCATCGACGCCGTGCAGGCAATTGTCCCATAAAGCCCCTCGGGGTCAAACGCCGCCCCCATATAGCAATGCGCCGCCCCCGGAACGACCTGATCAACAGCCGAACTGATATTGTCCGCCTGCGCAAACGGCGCATCCGGCGAAAAACAGTGGAATCCCACCGAGGACACCAAAAGCAGGAATAGTGACGCCATCAGCAAATCGATTTTGGTATGCAGGATGCGCCCCAGCACAATGCCCAGAGCGTAGACCATCGCCAGGCGCTGCAAAACGCCAAACAGCCTTCCCTGCCCCCACAAATCCGACCAAAGCGAAACCGTCACCGAGCCCGGCAGGAATATATGCTGAAAGAGCATCGGCATGACATTGTACAAAATGCCGAGCAGGAATAAAATCCCCGCCCGCTTCATTACTTTGCCGAGCATTTCCGGCCACCATTCCTGCTCATGCTTTTGCAGCCAGATGGCAGCCGCCGCTCCCATGGCAAATACAAATCCCGGGAACGCCATGTCCGCAAACGATATTCCCTGCCACTGCGTATGGAGCATCAGGGGAGGTGCCTGCTCAAAATCCGGCACGGCATCTACCATAATCATGCATACAATGGCCAGTCCCCGAAATACATCGAGGGATTCCAGCCGCTCTTTCTTCACTTTGATTCGCATCGAAAATCCTCACTTTTTCAATTTCTTTTTGCCAGCTTTGTAGAGTTCTTCCAGCGACTCCGCCTCCGTACAAAGCGTGATGCTGCACGCAATCCGCAAGGCTTCTGCCTGCTGCATCTGAACCGCATGGAACTGCCGCTGGATGTCCGCCACCCGGTTCTCAAGTTCGCCAGGTCTCTCAAAGTAACTGAGCACGCCAAACAGTGCCCCTTTTATGCGTGCCACGGAGCACTCTTTTCCGCAGCTGCTGCGCAGCCTGTCGGCGATCAAGCGCAGATACGCATCCACCTGCTCAGGTTCAGACTCCTTCAGCAGCCGTCCGTAGTCTTCCCCCTGCACCAGAATAAAACCAAATTTACGGCCATGATATTGCATCTGTTCCTCATAACCAAAATATACTTCGTAGAAGCCCCTTTCATTCATAAGGCCCGTTACCTTATCCTGCCGTGTATCGCTCAGGATCTTCCCCATGCGCTGCTGCAAGTTGTCGGCATCCATAAAATATCCCATGAGGCCCACAATCCGGCCGCGGTCATAGAGCGGCCACTTGTTGCAGACAATCGGATGCGCAATCCCCTTGATGATGCAATTGCCCGGTGCATCATGGACCACCTGTCCCTTGGCAATGACATCGAGTTCGTCACTTTTATACGGCTGGTCATCCACATGCCAGTGCATTTCCTCGTCATTTTTCCCCACAATGTCTGCTAACGATTCAATGCCGTAATAATCGAGGAAGGCCTGGCTGACGCCCAGGAAGCGCCGGTTTTCATCTTTCCAGAAATAGCAGTCTTTCGTCTGCCGCATGAGGTTCCGCCAAAGCATCGCCTGTTGCTGCTGCCGGCGGCTGGCCTGCGAAAAGTTTTCTTTTACCTCAATATCCTTATTCGCAATCTGCATGATGGTTTCTATCAGGGCCGGGTCATCGAGATTTGCCCGTTTTACGCACAACACTACAAGATTATCAGAATTATCGTCCTCATGCAACCAATTATATTGACGCCACGAATATGTGCCGTCCTGTTCTTTTACCCGGAAAAAGCCTTCCACGAATCCCATCTGGCTTTCGTCCAAGCGCTCATGCACATCCATTTCCGTTACGAAATCCAGATAACGCTGCCGGTCATCCGGATGGAGAACCTCCTCCACCATGTACCGGCGATAATCCTTGAGTCCATACGAGTTATTCTGCCCCCGGCTGCTGCCCTGCTTGGAAAAGAGCACCGGCTCGGCACAATCCCGTTCAAAATCAATCAGCACGATATCCTCATACAGCGTGCTGACTTCGCGCATCACGCGGTCCAACCGCTGCTTGGCCACCGTCTCGGTATCTGCCGACAGATTGATAAGCGTGACCCGGAACAGGGATTTATGCTCATATTCGGCCACCCGCTCGAATTTCATCATCAGATACTGCCCGCGGTTGGAATAGAACATGACATCTTCCAGTTTATGCTGCTTCAGCTTGTTGACAAATTCCCTAAGCCAGAAATGAAGCGGCGAAAACGCCGAGTTTATCGTGCGCTCGAGCTGGGAAAGTCCCTGAACCTTTATTTCCTGCAGCTGCTCAAAAAACGCGCCATTGGCATAGAGAACCCGGAACAGCTTCCCATCGTCCTCAAAAATGGCCGTTGGCTGGTCGGTAATCACATTGATCCGCCCCGCCTCATCGTAGTAATGCTGCCAATCGAGCGAAGCAATCTTCAAGCCCTTGCTGATGATATTGTCAATGGATTCCTGGAACGGCAGCGGCTTGCCAAACAGATAGCCCTGTACCTTCTCGCAGCCAATACTGCGCAGGAATTCAAACTGTTCCTCCGTCTCCACGCCCTCGGCCAGCGTCTGGATGCCGATTTTCTTGGCCATATCAACCGTCGACGTGAGGATTGCCTGCGAACGGTCATTGAACGACGATAAGAACATCATATCGAGTTTTATCTCGTCGAAGTGATAGTCCTTCAAAACATTAAGCGAGGAATAACCACTGCCAAAATCATCCATCCAAACCTGATACCCGGCATCATGGAATTTCTGAATCTCAGTCTGCATACAAAGGCCATTGTCAAAGAGCATACTCTCGGTAATTTCAATATGAATCATATAGCGCGGTATCTGATACTTTGCCACGGCTTCTTCGATTTGCTGGAAAATATTACAGAGCAGAAAATCCAGCCGCGACAAGTTGAACGATACCGGCACTACTGCCAGTTGTTTATCCATGCGCTCCCGCATCAGGCGGCAGGTCTCGCGCACAATATAAGTATCGAGTTTATATATCTGGCCGCTGTCCTCCAGAGCACTGATAAACTGGCCCGGATTTAAAAAGCCATAGATAGGATCTATCCAGCGGGCCAGGGCCTCCATGCTGCAAAGTTCTTTTGACAAGGTGCGCACGACTGGCTGGTAATAGAGTTTTATCCAATGGTATTCGAGGGCTACATCAATATGGCTCGATACATATTCGTAGATTTCCAGCTGCTTATGGATTTCCTTGGAATAATACTGTACCGACGCCGTAATCTTGTTCCGGATGCTGTCACAAGCGATTTTCGCAAAATCAAGCGCTACAATCGGCTGAACGGACTGGTTATCCTCCCACTCGAATACGCCGGCTTTCATCTCGAGCAGCATTTCATCACTCAGCGCTTTTATCTTTTCCCTGGCTTTTTCCAAGCGCTCCTCGATGCTATTTTCCTGTGTCAGCACACCAAAGTGGTCATTGTTAAGGCGCGCCACATAATCCTGCGGAAAAATATCCTGCAGGATTTTACCCACAGCTTTTAAACATTTATCCCCCGCCTCTAACCCATAGCGGACGTTATAGTGTTTAAAATTATGGAGGTTCACAAAAATAAACGCCACCGACCGCGAAACGGGCGAGTTCAGCATACACTGCAACAGTTTCTGCGATGCTTCAAGGAAACGCCGCAAACTCATAAGACCTGTCACCCGATCGATTTCAAAGGTTTGCGCCTTTATCTCGACATCGGCAATAAAGACATAATAAAGAGGCCCTTCTTCAGGGTCATCAATCAAGCGGCCAAAATCCTCGACATAACAGACTTCCCCTGTCTTTGACGTAATAAAATACGCCACATGATCAAACCGTTGGTTATGATTTTCCACTTGATAGGCAATATCCTGTTCAACCGCTTCGAGTTCGTTGCGATTCACCATGCCGCGAAAGCTTCCGCCTACATATTGATAAAACTCCGCAAAAGTAGCACATGCAAAAAGATTCAAAACCTGCTCATTGGCATACAAGATTTCTTCCGAATCATCAGCCCGGTAAATAAAAAAGCCGCCTGGCAAAAAATCCGTTTTAGCTGCTAATTTTTTTCCTACTGCCCCGATGTCCATCGCTATTCACCCTCTATCCTTTCAGGCGGGTTCCGGCATATTGGTATTTATTATCTTCGCGCAAAATAATCGTATTCCTGCTATTTTCGCGCGCAAACCGAAAATATGACTCACAATTTGTATCACTGCGTCGTGTCATGGTATAATATTTTTGTTGATTTTATAGCAAAGGAGCTTCCATTATGGCAAAGCAATATAAAAAGTTACAGAAAAAAGTCTACCCCAAAGTTGAAGACCCGCGCAAGAAAGAAAAGGAAACATTCGGCAAGGATTATCTGCTGCTGGCCGTCATTTCCTTCACGCTCGTGGTCACCCTGTTTGGCTGGCAGCAGTTCGACGCGCTCAACCGTGCGATGTATGTCCTGCTGACCTTCTCGCTTGCCATGACGTATATTTACCGCCACGCAAAGATTTCCGAAAATGCCCGCATCTATGTGAACCGGGCCAGCCTCTGCTCGATGGGGCTCGCCATCGGCATGTTCTGCCTCTCGCTTTGGCATACCTTCGCAAAATAAGCTAAAACGTACTAAAAATTTCATTGCAATATAAAAATGAGCTATCCGTTTGGATAGCTCATTTCTTGTTTTCTTATTCCTGAAACTCGGTTTTCGTTGCCCGCAGACGTGCCATTGCACGCTGCATAGCGAGCTGAGCCCGCTCTACATCGATGTTCTTTGCTTCAGGTGCACCCTGATGGAGAAGGGCCAGACGCTCTTTGGCGCGGGCCATAGCATCCTTGGCGCGATTGATGTCGATGTCAATCGGCTGCTCAGCTGCCGTAGCCAGTACCGTAATCTTATCCGGCGTAACTTCCATGAAACCACCAGCGACTGCGATGAGCTGCTCATCGCGGTCAGCGCCAAGCCGCACGCGCATGGCATGCGGCACCAGGCCCGTAACCAGCGGAGCATGTTTCGGCAGGATGCCGAGCTCGCCGCCCGTCGAACGGACGATGAGCATGCTGATGTCTGCGGAGTAAACAACTTTATCCGGAGAGACAATCTCTAGCTTGATAGTCGCCATAGATTATTCCTCCTCTTTAAGTTTCTTAGCTTTCTCCACAGCTTCGTCAATCGTACCTACCATGTAGAATGCATTCTCCGGCAGGTCGTCATATTTACCCTCAAGGATTTCCTTGAAACCGCGAACCGTCTCTTTGAGCGGTACGTATTTACCCGGGGAACCCGTGAATACCTCAGCAACGTGGAACGGCTGCGAGAGGAAACGCTGAATCTTGCGGGCACGGGATACAGTGAGCTTATCCTCATCGGAAAGCTCTTCCATACCGAGGATGGCGATGATATCCTGCAGCTCTTTGTACTTCTGCAGAACAGCCTGTACACCGCGCGCAACTTCATAGTGTTCCTGGCCCAGAACTTCCTGGTTCAGGATACGGCTCGTGGAATCGAGCGGGTCAACGGCCGGATAGATACCGAGCTCCGCAATCTGACGGGAAAGAACCGTCGTTGCATCGAGGTGCGTAAACGTACCTGCCGGAGCCGGATCCGTAAGGTCATCGGCCGGGACATAGACTGCCTGGACCGACGTGATGGAGCCCTGTTTTGTGGACGTGATACGCTCCTGCAGAGCACCGATATCCGTGGTCAGTGTCGGCTGGTAACCTACTGCCGACGGCATACGGCCGAGCAGTGCGGATACCTCCGAACCTGCCTGAATGAAACGGAAAATGTTATCGACGAACAGCAGAACGTCCTGATGCTGAACATCACGGAAGTACTCAGCCATCGTCAGGCCCGTCAGAGCAACGCGCATACGTGCTCCTGGCGGCTCGTTCATCTGACCATAGACGAGAGCGGTCTTGTCGATAACCTTCGACTCCTTCATCTCGCCCCAAAGGTCATTACCCTCACGGGTACGCTCGCCAACACCGGCGAATACGGAGTAACCGCCGTGCTCTTTTGCGATGTTGTGGATGAGCTCCATGATGAGGACCGTCTTGCCGACGCCTGCGCCGCCGAACAGACCGATTTTACCACCACGGGCATACGGAGCGATGAGGTCAACGACTTTGATACCAGTCTCGAGGACCTGCGTGCTCGTCTCCTGCTCATCAAATTTCGGAGCCGGACGATGAATCGGCCAAGCTTCCTTGTTGCCGACCGGAGTCGGGTCATGGTCAACCGTCTGACCAAGAACGTTGAAGATACGGCCGAGAACTTCGTTGCCGACCGGAACCGTGATCGGAGCACCGGTATCGACTGCTTCCATCCCACGGGTAAGACCATCGGTAGAGCTCATAGCGATGCAGCGGGTTACGCTGTCACCCAGATGCTGCATAACCTCAACGACGAGGTCGATGTCAACATCACCAGCTTTGCCTTTGATCGTGATTGCATTGAGAATTTCCGGCAGCTCACCTGCGGGGAATTCAATATCTACGACAGGTCCGATAACCTGTACAACTTTACCTTTTGTTGCCAATGGTAAACCTCCTAACGATGCTCTTATTTCAGAGCTTCAGCGCCGCCAACGATTTCGGTAATCTCGTTGGTGATGCCTGCCTGACGTACCTTGTTGTAGTAGAGGTCCAGCTTGCTCATGAGTTCTTCCGCGTTGTCCGTAGCGTTGCTCATTGCATTCATGCGGGAACTGAGCTCCGATGCAGCGGACTGCAGCAGAGCCGCGTAGACCGTCGTATACAGATACTGCGGAAGCAAGAAGCCAAGTACCGTAGCCGCATCCGGCTCATAGATGTACTCTGCATGAACTCCCGTATTCTCCCCAGCCTCGGACTGGAACGGCAGCAGCTGAACTGACTGCGGCTCACAGTTGATGGCGGAGATAAACTTCGTATAGACCATCTGCACTTCCCGGTATTCACCGGATTTGAAGCGCTCCACAATATCATCTGCAATATTCCGGGCATTTTCAAAGGACGGACGCTCGCTGATGCCGATATAGCTCTCAGCAATCTCATAGCCGCGGTTCTTGAAGTGGGCCACTCCTTTGCGTCCCACCACGACAAGTTCCGTATCGTCCTTCGATTCTACCAGGGCTTCTGCCGCTTTGCAGGCATTGCCGGAATATGCGCCAGCCAGGCCCTTATCGGCCGTGACCAGCAGGATGAGCTTTTTGCCATCCTTATGGGTCTCGAGAAGCGGATGGGAAAAATCGGCACCGGCATTGGCGGCGATTTCCTTCACAACCTCCATGACCTTCTCAGCATAAGGACGATTGGCGCTAGCTGCTTCCTTTGCATGACGCAAACGCGAAGTTGCAACCATGTTCATGGCACTCGTGATCTGCTTGGTACTCTTTACGCTTTTGATGCGCTGGCGGATATCCTGTAAACTAGCCAAAAAGAATCACCTCGCTGTCTTATGCCATTTTGTATGTGATGGTTTCCTTGAACTCCTCAATAGCCTTCGTGAGGTCAGCCTCAAGTGCATCATCGAGTTTCTTCTGCTCGATAATCTTGTTGCCGACTTCCGGATGCTGCGTACGCATGAATTTCAGGAAGTCATCCTGGAATTCTACGACCTTCTCGACCGGAATATCGGTCAGGAAGCCCTTGACAGCCGTGTAGATGACCATGACCTGTTCCTGAACTAAGAGCGGGCTGTACTGAGCCTGTTTCAGCGTCTCTACCATGCGGGCACCGCGGTCGAGCTGTGCCTTCGTAGCCTTGTCGAGGTCCGAAGCGAACTGCGAGAAGGCAGCCAGCTCGCGGTACTGGGCAAGGTCAAGACGCATCGTACCAGCAACCTGCTTCATTGCCTTAATCTGAGCAGAACCACCGACACGGGATACCGACAGACCGACGCTGATAGCCGGACGGATACCGGAATAGAACGAGTTCGTCTCCAGCATGATCTGACCATCGGTGATGGAAATAACGTTGGTCGGGATATAAGCCGAAACGTCACCAGCCTGCGTCTCGATGATTGGCAGAGCCGTAATCGAACCGCCGCCCAGCTCATCGCTGAGTTTTGCTGCACGCTCCAAGAGACGGGAATGTAAGTAGAATACATCGCCCGGATATGCCTCACGCCCTGGCGGTCTTCTGAGCAGCAGGGACATAGCACGGTATGCAGCTGCATGCTTCGTAAGGTCATCGTATACGCAGAGGCAGGCCTTGCCCTGGTACATGAAATGCTCAGCCATAGCAACACCAGCATACGGAGCCAGATACTGAAGCGGAGCACTGTCAGCAGCCGTAGCAGCCACGACAATCGTGTACTTCATAGCGCCAGCCTCTTCGAGTGTCTTGACGACACGGGCAACCGTCGATGCCTTCTGTCCGATAGCGACATAGACGCAGATACAATCCTGGTCCTTCTGGTTCAGAATCGTATCAACGGCGATAGCCGTTTTACCAATACCACGGTCACCGATGATGAGCTCGCGCTGGCCACGGCCGATTGGTACGAGGGCATCGATAGCCTTCAGACCAGTCTGCAGCGGCTCATGGACCGATTTACGGTCAGCGATGCCCGGTGCGTGATATTCAACCGGACGCATCGTCTCAGCTTTGATTTCGCCCTTGCCATCGATTGGACGGCCGATAGCATCGACAACGCGGCCAATCATAGCTTCGCCTGCCGGTACCTGCATGATGCGGCCCGTGCGTTTTACCTGCGAGCCCTCTTTGATTTTCGTCTCACCGCCTAAGATAACGGCACCGACGTTGTCCTGCTCAAGGTTCAGGACCAGACCATAAATATCATTGCCGAAATCGAGCAGCTCGCCAGCCATTGCCTTTTCGAGGCCATGGATATGCGCGATACCGTCACCGATTTCGATAACCGTTCCAACATCATCGACGTTAAGGTCTACGTTGTAGTTCTTAATCTGGTCTTTGATGATGGCTGTTATTTCTTCCGGATTCATTTTCATAACTTCGCTGTCACCCCAGTTTCATCAATTGTTAGCCAGTAATTCTTTTCTAAGCGATTCGAGACGTCCAGCGACACTGCCATCGATACGGCGGTCACCAATCTTGACAACCACGCCGCCGATAATGTCCTTGTCCTCGTGCAGGCGGAGTTCCACCTGTTTGCCGGTAATCTTCTCAAGCTTTGCCTTGATAGACGAAGTCTGAGCTTCATCAACCGGTGCTGCCGTCGTCACATCCGCAATCAGGATGCCTCTGGCTTCATTCGAAAGCTCACGGTACGAATCCTCAATGGCCTCGAACAGCGCAATGCGGCGCTTGTCTACCAGCAGCATCAGGAAATTGTACACGTTCGCGGAAAGCTCGCCTTCAAAGAGTTTCTGAATCAGCTCTTTTTTAGCCTTTGTCTCGACCTGCGGATTGGAAAGGAACGCGGTTGCTGCCGGTACGGTCGCAAGGCCGCTGCGGACATCCGCCAATTCCCTGCCATACTCCACAAGCTTATCTTCCTCCTGGGCAATCTCAAAGATTGCCGTGGAATATTTGCGTGCAAGCTGTAAGTTTAGCATGGCAGATCACCAATCTTATCTTTATCGAGCTTATCGACGAATTCCGTGATAAGCTGCTCATTTTCAGCTTTATCGATGTTTTTGGAGATGATTTTGCCAGCAGCAGCCATGGACAGAGCCACGACTTCGCCGCGGAGCTGTGCCACAGCACGCTCGCGGTCACGCTGGATTTCAGCCTCTGCAGCCTTCTTCATCTGCTCAATTTCGCGTTTCGTCTCAGCACGAGCGGCCTCGCGTTCTTCGCTGGCGCGCTTTTCCGCGTTGCGGATAATATCCTCAGCTTTGACGTTGGCAGCAGCCAGCTTCTTTTTGTAATCAGCCAGCAGCTTATCAGCTTCCGCTGCATCAGCATCTGCCTTATCAAGGCTCTCTTTGATTCTATCCTCGCGGGCTTTGAGCATGTTGACGACCGGCTTATAAGCCACAGCGCGCAGCAGAACAACGAGAATTACGAAGTTGATAATCTGCGCGAAGAATGTCATATTTAACTCGATCAATTACTATGCCCCCCCTTTTTGTTGTTTTTCACCAAAAAAATTATTTGATGAGCGGGTTAGCATAGAGCATGATCAGAGCGACAACCGTTGCGATGATTGCCATTGCCTCGATCAGACCTACGGAAATCAGCGTATTGGTGAACAGCGTGTTTTTAGCTTCCGGCTGACGCGTGATACCTTCGATGAAACGGCTCGTTACCATACCATCACCAAGACCTGCACCGACTGCTGCAAGACCCATGCAGAGACCTGCACCGACTAAAGCTGCTGCTACCATAATTGCATTTTCCATGAAAAAATCCTCCTTAAAAATGTAAAAACTTCTCAGATAGTAGAGTTATGATTCCTCTTCTTCCTTCTTTACTGCGTTGGCAAGATATGCCATCGACAGCATCGTGAAGATAACGGCCTGAACTCCGCCGATAAAGATACTGAATGCGAGCCAGGCAACAGCCGGGATTGGCATCCAGATTGGCATGAGTTTCAGCAGGACGACAATGAGAATCTCGCCTGCCAGGATGTTACCAAATAGACGAAATGCCAGCGTGATTGGCTTGGCAATCTCCTCGATTGCGTTGATGATTACGAATACCGGCGTCGGCTTGAAGAAATGAGCGATATAATGCCCACCTTTCATAAAGATTCCCAGTACATGTACCATGACAATGACCAGGAGTGCTAATGCCAGCGTAGTGTTCAAATCATTGGTCGGCGATGCCATCTTCGGTACAAGTCCCAACCAGTTGGAAACCAGCAGGAACATGAACAACGATACGATAAACGGAGCCAGGAAACGGCCACGTTCTCCCATCATTGCATCCAGCTGTTCATGCAGCCACAAAACAATAATCTCCACGACATTCTGCCAGCCCTTCGGAATAATCTTCAGGCTGCGGGTGGCCAGAAAGGCAATCAGTAATACGATAGCCATTGCGAGCCAAGTCATGTACAGCGTTTCCATATTGAAGGAAAAGCCCATGATTTGTTCTGTTCCGCGATGAACGACCTCTTCGCCCATACACTCAACCTCCTTCCCAATAAAAACCTAAAATATCCTTTACCGTAAATTCATGTGGATTAGCAGGAACAACGCCATTCCATAGCAAAGGAGAAAGCCCAATGCAGTCACACCGAATACTTTCGCAGAAATATTTATGGCTGTCAGCAGAACCAGCAGTAATACCACCATCCGCAAGACCAGTCCCCAAAGCATCTGCTTCGCTGCGCCACCAGTGGGTGCTTCGGCAATCCTCCACAATCGCCAGGCCATGTTCCAGACAAATACCAGCGCCGCCATATAGCCCAGCAGCAAGGCCCCGATGAGTCCGCCCTCGCCCCTAGCGAGCAAAAGGCTTCCAAGCATCAGCGTCAGGGCCGCTAGTCCCCATGACAAACGCTTTATGAAAATCGATAAAACTTCCTTCATATTCCTCCTCCAACGCCAGGCAGAAACTGTCCATCGTCTTCGTTGAATATCGGCGCGACAAGAGCTATCCCGCGCGGGGACACGCTTCGCCTAAAAATCATATTTCGACATGAAACAACAAAACCCTTTAGAAATTTTGCAAATCAAAACAAAAAAATTCAGCCGGTTATGCTCGTTTTTGTCATAAATAATAATTATTTATACTACGATAAATCAATACAATTGGTTTATCGTAGTCGGTCGCAATGCCTATTATATTCGATTGATTAACGAATAGCAAGACTTTTTTCGCCAAAATATAAAAATAACAACAATTCATTCAATACCGTATTTTTATTCTCATTAGAGCAAGTTGCCCTGTTTGAGCTGACGGTACAGTGTATAAAGTGCTCCTGGAAAACCGATGAGGATGCCCGCCAGTTTTCCCACCGAGCCAAGGCCGAGGTTTTCATCGGCCAGATTGCCCAGGAATACACAAATCCCGACAAAGACCACCAGATAAATCCCGATGCCACCCAGTACGGAAAACGCTTTGACAGCCTGACGGAGTCCTTCATGCCTGCCTTCGTCCTGTTCTTTTCCCATAGATCTCCCTCCTAAAAAAAGGACTGCCGCTACTGCAACAGTCCTTTGTCTTTTTATTTGCCCATGAATACCGTCGGACGCTCCCCTGCCAGTTCATAATGGTAGAGAATCGCCTGAATGATGCGTTCCGATGCCTTGCCGTCACCATAAGGATTTACGGATTCAGCCATGCGGCCGTATTCTTCCTTATCCGTAAGCAGCGTTTTGGCTTCCTGATAGACGCGCTCGCGGTCCGTACCGATGAGTTTGACCGTACCGGCAGCGACAGCTTCCGGACGCTCTGTCGTATCGCGCAGAACGAGAACCGGTTTCCCGAGTGCCGGAGCCTCTTCCTGAACTCCGCCCGAATCCGTCAGTATAAGATGCGCACGGCTCATCAGATTGGCAAACGGCTCGTAATCGAGCGGGTCAATCAGATGAACTTTGCTGAGTCCGCCGAGTTCCTCGCGCACAACTTCACGGACTTTCGGGTTCTTGTGAACCGGGAAGACGATTTCCACATCATCAAACTCTTCCGTCAGCTGGCGCAGCGCCTTATAGACATGACGCATCGGTTCGCCAAGGTTCTCACGGCGATGCGTCGTGACGAGGATGATGCGCTTATTCTTGAAATCGATATTGCGAAGCATCTCATCTTCGAACTCGAAGTCCTCACGAACCGTGTGATGGAGTGCATCGATTACCGTGTTGCCCGTGACGAAAATACTCTCAGCCGGAACACTTTCCGCCAGCAGATTAGCCTCACTGGTTTCCGTCGGTGCAAAGTTGAGGTCCGAAATGCAGCCCGTGAGCTTGCGGTTCATTTCCTCCGGGAAGGGCGAATACTTGTTGTGGGTGCGCAGGCCAGCTTCGACGTGACCCACCGGAATCTGATGATAATAAGCTGCCAGCGCACCGGCAAAGGTCGTCGTCGTATCACCATGAACCAAAACGATATCCGGTTTTTCTTCCGTCATGACCTGGTCCAGACCCTTCATTGCCTTCGTCGTAATGTCGAAGAGCGTCTGGCCCTGTGCCATGATATCAAGGTCGTGGTCCGGCGTGATATTGAAAAGATTCAATACCTGGTCCAGCATTTCGCGGTGCTGGGCAGTTACCGCTACCACCGGCGTAATCGTATCGGGATGTTTCTGCAATTCCAAAACGATTGGCGCCATCTTGATTGCCTCCGGACGCGTGCCGAAGACCGTCATTACCTTGATTTTCTTCTTGTCCATTAAAAATCCCCTTTCTATAAATAAAGGCAGGACTTACGCCTGCCTTTCGGGTTCTGTTTCACTGTCTTCCCGCAGCAGCGCTTTGCTGATGCGCAGAATCATTCATGTGGAAAATACCAATCTTCTTGGCGCCAATTAATACAGCCACCACAACCACGCAGACGATGAGAATAGCAAACTGGCTGCTTACCTCGGTGAGTGCTACTGCACTGAGTCCCAAAAGAGCACTGATGACATACATCAAGAGTACTGCCTGACGCTGGCTGAAGCCAAGGTCCAGCAAGCGATGATGCAGATGCCCCTTATCCGGCTTAAAGATAGGAACGCCACCGCGGTAACGGCGCACAATCGCAAACGTCGTATCCAGGATTGGCAATCCTAAAGCCAGGATTGGCACGATAAGTGCAATCGTCGCAGCACATTTCACTGCGCCGATGACCGAAATGCCAGCCAACATGAAACCAAGGAACATGCTGCCGGAATCGCCCATAAAAATGCGTGCTGGGTTAAAGTTGTAATAAAGGAAGCCAAATGCTGCACCAGCCAACGCTGCGGTAAGCACGGCTACCAAAAGGATATTCTGCTGCAAAGCGACGAGGAAAATGGTGATAGCCGCAATGGTCGATACTCCGGCAGCCAAACCGTCGAGTCCATCAATGAGATTGACCGTATTGGTAAGACCGACAATCCAAAAAATCGTCGCCGGAATGGCAAACCATTCCGTGTAGATGTAATCCCCAAACGGGTCCGTTACAAAATCGATGCGGACATCAAAAGCAATGACCAGCACCGCTGCCGCAATAATCTGGCCAAGGAGTTTGACCTTTGCCGGCAGGTTCTTGTAGTCATCAATGATACCAACCAGAACGATGAGCGAACCGCCCACCATGAGCCCCACAAGCTCCGTCATGACTTCATCCGTAACCTGAACAAAGGAAAGGAGCGTGAGCATTGCCACCATAAAGGCAGCATAAATGCCAAGTCCGCCAATGCGCGGAATCGGCTTTTTATGTACTTTTCTCGCATCAGGAGCATCCATAGCTCCCGTCTTGGCCGCCAAAAAAATCACGCCTGGCGTAATGAGCAGCGCCACACCGGCAGCAATAACAAACGCCAACATATAATCTGGCATACAAGTTGCACCTCTTTTTCCAAAAACATTCAATTTTTCATAGCAAGCCTATTTTACCGCAGTGGGTGTCTAGTGTCAATGGAAAGAAGCTGAATGCACAGGATTTAGTCGCGAATCTCATCCGGACGACAGGTCACGATACTGCCGTCCGTTTCGTAATAGACAACCTGCGCCAGCTTGGCATTGCGAAGCATCCGCCGGCAAAGCAGGCACGGTTTGCCCGAAGCCAGGCTGCCATCGGCATTAATGCCGACAATATAAATCGTCGCCCCTTCCATGACGGCAGGGTCCGCATTGATGATGGCATTCTGCTCCGCATGGACGGCTACGCAAAGCTCGTAATTCTGCCCCTTGGGCACATGAAGCCGTTCCCGCTCGCAAATTCCGGTATCAATGCAGTTCGACTCGCCGCGTGGGGCTCCATTGTAACCCGTACTGATGATGATTTTATCCTTGACGATGATGGCACCGTACCGGCGGCGCAGGCAGGTTGCCCGGCGGCCAACGGCTTTGGCAATATCCAGGAAATATTCCGTCCAGTCCGGACGCTGCTGTTTTTCACGACTCATGATGTTCCTCCAAACTATCCAAATAGCGATGCCCCAATATGACCGCTACAAAATCATCTACGGGCTCCGGCGGCACCTGCATCGTCACCGGCAGCAGCCGCCGCCAGCCCTTTGGCGGATGTGCCTTCCAATACTCGCCCTTGGCAAGTTCGGTCGTGCGATATTCATCCAGCACGGCTATGGTAAGTTCCGGCAGTGCCTTTCTAATGCGCGCCCGCGCCTCTTTGCTTGTCGTTCCGTTGCCTTCCACCAAGACCTCATACCCGTATTTCTGCCGGGCTTCTGCCAGCTCCGTTTCCAGCCTTGCCGTTTCTATGACTTTCTGCCAAATCACCCGGCCATCCCTTGCCAGTACGGCAAAGCCGCATTTGTCACGGCCGGGGTCCAATGCTGCTATATTCATCGGTTCCTCCTGCAAGAAAGCCTTCCTCAAAGAGGAAGGCCTTTCTTTCTCATTTCTTACGGTAAATCCGTCTGCTGTTCTACCCTGATTTTTAACCGCAGCGGCCCAATGGCATCGGTTGCGCCATTGGCATAAGCGGACAATATCCAAGGGCCATGCTTTCCGCGCAAGGCGCCGACAATATCATAGAACTGCGCGCCTTCAATCACACCTACCGTGCCGCGGATCGGGTCGGGCAGGATTCCCTTGGCCGTAGCCGCCTGATTGACCTCCTTGAGGAAGTCCATGACTACCTGCTCCGACTCGCCATCCGATTTTCCGGTCAGCGTATAGGGCTTAGCCAGAATAAATTCCTTATCGGCATATACCGTGCTGTTCTTATAAAGCTCCAGCGTCGTCCGGATTGCTTCACCGCGTACGAGATTGCCGGCTGCCACGATGCGGACGACCATATCATTCCGGCTGGCCGCAATCGTCTTTACCGCCTCTGCATACTCCGGCTGATAAATCCAGATGTCCTGGTCGGATTTATCCTCGCCAAGCTTTTCCGATACGTTGCGATTGGCAAGTTCGGCCAGTGCCCGCAAGTCGTTATCGACCTCAAACTGGGTGCGGCCGCCACGGACTACGGCACTGGCAATTACCTCACCAGCCTGGTAGATGATGTCTCCCTCGCGGATGGTAATCAGGCCATCGCGAAGATTTTGGGCGTGCTGCTCAAGAAGCGTATTGCTTTCGGTGAGTTTCTTGTTTGTTCCCGCCAGCAAATCATTCTGCGCGCCCAACGCGGAATTTTCGGCGGTCAAGGCATCATTGCGATGCAGCAAATCAATCTTCGCGGCCTCGAGCAGGCGGTTGCCCTCCTGAAGGCGGGCTGATTTTTCTTCCAGCTCCGTCTGCTGGCTCTTGAGCTTTTCGACATCATCCTTCGACTTGGCCAGCGCCTCATCGGTCTGCTGCTGCTCAACCTGGGCCTGCTGCAAATCCGCCTGGGCCTGCGTCAGGCTGTCCTTTGTCTCCCGCATCGTGCGGTTGAGCTGCTCCATGCCAAAAAGTGCCGTGCGGACATTCTGGGAAGCCGCGGCCATAACGCCAAAGGTCAGGGTCGTAATGCAGATGCCAGTAAAAATCGTAATGACAACGGATGTATGGCGTGGCCGAAGGCCAAAAAGCGACAGCCGCTTCTTACCGATTTTTGTTCCGAGCCGGTCACCAATAAACGCAATTGCGCCACCGGTAATAATCAGCACGACAATCAAAAGGACTCCATACATCCTTCCTCAATCCACCTTTCGCAATAACCTGCAGCCATCGTCAGCGCGATGCTCTGCGTATCAGGAAGAAACCCGCAATCAAACCGACGATATTCGGAATCCATACGGCCAGCATCGGGGCAATTGCGCCGCTGCGTGCCAAAGCATTTCCCATCGTCATCAGTGCATAATAGAAGAAAATGATGATTACGCTCATGGCAAAGCCGGCCGACGATGAGTTACGCGTCGGCTGCAAGCCAAGCGGTACACCAATCAAGGCGAAAATCAAGCTGGCCATCGGCACCGTAACGCGCTGGTACAGTTCCGCCTCGAGCTTGTTGGTATTGATATACTGCGTCTTCATGATTTCGATTTGCGCTTTGAGCTCTTTCATCGTGAGCTCTTCCGGATCTTTCTGCTCGCGGACAATCTGTTTTGGATTGGCCTTAATCGGGAGCCTTTGTGAATCAAAGCGCATGGTATGCTCACTCTTGCCGGCTTCCGTTGCAATGTCGTAAATCATGCCATTGTGCATGTTCCACTCATTGCCGCTCCACTCGGCATATTCCGCATTCTCCACATGGCTGACCTGGCCCTCGTCGTTGAACTCCTGCAAGGTGATTCCCTGAAGGGTCTGCGTCTCTGCGTCGTAACGGCGCGCATAGACCAGCCGCTGAATCTTATCATGGTTAAGGTCTTTTAAAATGATGTGCTCCTGCGACTTCATCCCGGTATTGCCCTGGATTTCGTAGTAAAGGACATTGCGGTAAGCCGTATTGGCCCATGGCACAACGTATTCATTGAAGGCAATCGCACACATGCTGACGATGAGTCCCATGAGGATAGCCGGTGCCGCAATGCGGCCAAAACCGATACCGCAGGACTTCATGGCCGTAATCTCACTGGAGCTCGACAGACGGCCAAACGTCAACAGGCTCGCCAGCAGCATGGACATCGGGAACGTCCACATAATAACCGCCGGCAGACCAAAGATGAAGATTTTCACTACGGCCTGCAGCGAAGCACCATAATCCGTAATATACTTGGCAATCTTAAAGAGCGTTCCCGAACCGATAAAAACTGCGGAGAAGGCACAGATGCCGAATAAGAAGGTCATGAACACTTCCCGAAATATGTATTTGTCTAAGATTCTTATATGCATCGTTTGTTCTCCAATCAAAGGGTGAAGTTCTCACCCAGATAAAATTTCTTGGCGATTGGGCTGCTCGCAATCGTCTGGCTGTCGCCTTCCAGCAGGATTTTGCCTTCGCTCAAAATATAAGCGCGGTCAACAATCTGCAAGGTCTCACGGACATTGTGGTCCGTGATCAGGATGCCCATGCCACGCTGGCGAAGGTATTGGATGATATCCTGGATATCGGCAACGGCCAGCGGGTCTACGCCCGCAAAGGGCTCATCGAGCAGGATAAACTGCGGCTCAAGTGCCAAACAGCGGGCAATCTCAACGCGGCGTCTTTCACCGCCGGAAAGCTCCGTACCCTTGCGCTCCTGAACGTGTCCGATATGGAACTCTTCGATGAGTTCCTCGTATTTTGCCTGCTGTTCCGCCGGAGACAATTTCGTCGTCTCGAGAATTGCCATGATGTTTTCCCGAACGGTCAGTTTGCGGAAAATCGAAGCTTCCTGTGTCAGGTAACTGATACCGAGTTCCGCCCGCTTATACATCGGCGAACTCGTGATATCAATGTCCGAAAGGTATACTTCACCGGACGTCGGATGCTCAAGTCCCACAATCATATAAAACGTCGTCGTTTTACCGGCACCATTCGGACCGAGAAGGCCAACAATCTCACCTTTCTCTACGCGCAGGGAAACACGGTTTACCGCTGTGCGTTCCTTAAATTTCTTTACCAGATTCTTCGCTTCGATATGCAAAGCCCTAACCCTCCAACAAGATATAAGATATACTGCTTATTTTACCTTAGCAGACCCATCACTCGCAAGGTAAATCGTCAAACGATTGCTCTTCATGGAATTGTTTCCCTGAACAGCCCAGGCATTGCCCGTCACTACTACACGGCCCTGCTCCTTGCCATAATAATCCATTTTGTCACCGCCGGCTTCCATGTCCTTCGGCTGGCTCACGAGATGTGCGTTGCCTGTACCAACATAGTGAGCATCATCGAGCCAGCCTTCCAGCCGGCTCGCCGTAAACGTGCCATCGGCACTGGAAATCGTACCGCCGGATGCAATCAGCACATATTTGTTCCGGTTCGGGTAGTAATCCACCTGCTCACCGCTGAAGCTCTTATCGCCCTGCGTGCCATAAACACCACCAGTTGCCAGCATGTGGTTCTGTCCATCCGTCACGACTTTTGCACAGGTAATGCGCGTGTCATCGGTTGTCGCAACGACATTGCCCTCGACCGAACCTTCCTGCGTCTTGGTGTTATACGTCGCCCGCTGGCCCGTAACGCGGGAATTGCCGCGCACCATCGTCACACCGCCATCGGCAGCTGCCAGCCCCGTGCTCATATCGTATTCAACCGTATCGGCATTGAGTTCTGCCGGCTCGCCTGCGGCACTAAGCCCCTGCATTGGCAGGACCGCGCTGACGGCTAATGCCAGCAATATCGTTTTCACTTTGCTCGTTCTCATTCGCTAGTTCCTCCCTTGACAAGGTGTGCCTTGCCGATAATCTTGATTTTATTGAAGCCGTCCGTGCTCTCGATGCGGTCACCGGAGGCTTTCATATCATCTTTTACGGCAGTCGCATCACCGACAGCTGCCAGCAATTCATCCTTGGCCGTCCAGCGGAGTTCTTTACTCGAAAGCTTCGCCCCATCGCTGGTCGTGATGGCGACGTTGCCCGTGATGGCAATATCCTTGGTCGCATCGTCATAATTTCCGCCATCCGCATGAATTTCAACGGTGCGGCCATCTTTGGCGTAAAATTTGCCGGTAAGCGTCTCAAAGGTAACATTCTTCGTCTCCACATCCACCTGGATATGTTCGGCCGTCAATTCCCAAATGGTGCGGCCATCCTTTTCCTCGCGGATGGTGTTGCCGTCATACGTCATTACCTTAGTGTCCTGCGACGTTTCCGTTGGCTTTGGTGCCTCTGGTACGGTTGCCACCGCCCAGATTACCAGTGCGGCAAACGCAGCAATACCAAGGGCCAGCAAAATCTTGTTTCGCTTGCTCATTTATCTGCCCCCTGTGACTTGACCGTATGATGTTTGCCGGTCTTCTGCTCTTCGGGCGGCGTATTCCAGCGCTTCTGGAACCACAGCCACTGCGTCGGATTGTCACGGATGACCTGCTCGACGATTTTCGTCATGCGCGCAGTAAAATCAAAGAGGTCCTTATCCGTATCGCCCGTATCCTCATACCGCATGATTTCCCCAACAAGCACTTTATGCTTGCCGTTAGGCTGGCGGATGATGAAGGCCGGCACCACCGGTGAATTGAATTTATGCGCAAAAACGGCAGCGCCCATCGGCGTCGAGGCAATCTTGCCTAAAAACGGCAGGAAAGCACCGCCTGGGCCGCCATCCTGGTCCGACAGAAAGCCGAGGATTTTTCCCTGGCGAAGCGCACGGGCTGCCGATAAGAGTTCGCTGGTACCACGGGAGAAAATCTCCACATGAATGGTCTTGCGAAGGTCGTTTAACGCATTGGTGTATTGCATATTCGGCTGCGGCTTGGCAATTGCCGTGACCGGCAGGCCGTTTAACGTAAACGAAGCCGAAAGCCATTCCCAGGTACCGATATGTCCCGTGACGATTACGACGCCTTTCTTTTCGGCCAGCGCCTCTTTGAGGCGCTCCAAATGGTCGATTTCGATATACTGCTCAAAATTCTTCTCGTTAAGATGCGGCATATAGAGGATTTCCAATACATTGCGCGCGAGATTCACAAATGACTCCCGCACGACCTTGCGGGCCTCATCTTCCGAGAGATTGAGTGCTGGCATCATCTGGGCCACGGCCCGCTCCCGCTCCTTTTTTACCAGGAGATAATAGAGATTGCCAAGCACCCGGCCAGCTGCCATGAGCAGACCGTACGGCAAATGACATACCAGCCAGCTCATGAACATCACAAATTTATAATGCATGGATTACGTTCCCCCAACTACTTGATTCACTACTTAATGGTTACTGCGCCAGCCCCTCGTTCTTGACCGGAGCCGCTGCATAAAAATCCTCGATAAGCGCCTGCCACTTGCCCTGCGCCTTCAGGATAAATTCGATGAGCTCGCGGACGGCACCACGGCCCCCCGGATAGCTTGACGTAAGCAATGCTTCCTGACGGACCTCAGCCACGGCATCGCCTACGGCCATCGGCAGCCCCACCTGCAAGAGTATCGGCAAGTCGATAAGGTCATCGCCGATATAACCGATTTCCTCATCGCGCAGCCCTAATTTCTCTTTGAGTTCCTGATAGGCAGTCCGCTTGTCGAGCTTGCCCTGGAATACTTCCGAAATGTGAAGCTCACCGGCACGGAAAGCCACCTGTTTCGATGTCCGGCCAGTGATAATTGCCGTCTTGATGCCGGCTTTATGGGCCAGCGTAATGCCAAGCCCATCACGGCAGAAAAATGGCTTATAGAGTTCACCTTCGACGCCAATGTAAATACCGCCGTCCGTCAGGACACCATCGACATCAAAAATAATCAGTTTGATGCGTTCTGCCCGTTCGAGGGCACCACATTTCTGGTCCATATCAAACAACTCCTTGACGTAAGAGGTCGGTCAGGTGGACAATGCCTACCGGATTATGGTCGTCATCCACTACCGGCAAAACGGTAACCGGACGCGGCTTGTGTTTCTCCATAACGGAGAGGGCCGAAGCTGCCAAAGCGTCCTCCCGGATCATCAGCGGATTCTCGAACATGATATTGTGCACCGGCTCGTCGAGGAATTTGTAATCCTTAGCCAGTGCGCGGCGAATGATTCCATCGGTGATGAGACCGACGAATTTGCCGTTTTCATCCACTACCGAAGCAGCACCGAGGCCCTTGTCGGTCATGATAAAGAGTGCATCTTTGGCCGTCTTATCCTGCGATACAACCGGATTGTCTTCCCCGGTATGCATGACATTGGAAACCTTCAGCAGCAGGCGGCGTCCCAGTGCTCCGCCCGGATGGAACAGGGCAAAATCCTGGCTGGTGAAATTGCGCACCGACATCAGCGCCACAGCCATGGCATCGCCCATGGCAAGCGTTGCCGTCGTGCTGGCCGTCGGAGCCAGTCCCAAGGGGCAGGCTTCCTTCTCTACGCCGATATCGATGAAATAATCGCTGTTCTTGCCGAGCTGGGATTCACGCCGGCCGCTCATGGCGATAATCTTGGCGCCAATGCGGCGGATAATCGGCAGGATATTGACGATTTCCGACGATTCGCCACTGTTGCTGATGGCGATGACGACATCGTCCTCCGTAACCATACCCAAATCGCCATGAAACGCCTCCGCCGGATGCATGAAGAACGACGGCGTTCCCGTGCTGGCGAAGGTAGCGGCAATCTTGCGGCCGACATGGCCGGATTTGCCCATACCCGTAACAATAACACGGGCCGGACAATCCAAAATGCACTGCACCGCCGCCATGAACTCATCGTCAATGCGTTCCTTGAGCTTCAATACCGCATCGGCCTCAATTTCCAGCGTCTCGATGGCCTTTTCTTTTACCTTTATCACAAGTCTTTTCCCCTTATGCAAAAATCATTCAATCTCTATGGTCTATTGTCAGGCATCAGCCTTTAAACTTCTTGCGCACGATTTCGTGGATAGCTACGGCATCCTTCAGAAGGTCTTCCAGCTTGTCCAGATAAACCATGTTGGCACCATCCGAGAGCGCCTCTTCCGGATTGTCGTGAACTTCCAGGAACAGCGCATCGATACCAGCACCGACAGCCGCGCGAACGAGGAATTCCACATATTCGCGGTTGCCAGCCGAAGTCGTGCCATTGCCGCCCGGCAGCTGTACGCTGTGAGTGCCGTCCATGACGACCGGATAGCCGAAAGAACGCATAATCGGCAGCGAGCGCATATCCACGACCAGATTGTTGTAACCGAACGATGCGCCGCGCTCCGTCAGCATAATCTGCTCACAGCCGCTCTCGTGAAGTTTGTCCACGACATTGCGCATATCTTTCGGTGCCAGGAACTGACCCTTTTTGACGTTTACGACGCGACCCGTCTGGGCAGCGGCATGGAGAAGGTCCGTCTGGCGGCACAGGAAGGCCGGAATCTGCAGGATGTCAGCAACTTTAGCGACCGGCTCAGCCTGATACGTCTCATGAATATCCGTAACCACCGGAACCTGCAGCTCCTCTTTAATCTGCTGCAGCATCTCCAGGCCTTTTTCCATGCCCGGTCCACGGAAGCTGTGGAAGGAGGAACGATTTGCCTTGTCAAAGGAAGCCTTGAACACATAGTTGATATCCAGGCGCTCACAGATCTCCTTGATGGTGCGGCCAATCAGCAGGCAGCGGTCCATTTCCTCCAACACGCAAGGGCCAGCCAGCAGCGTCAGTTTCTCGCCGCCGCCAATTTCAAAATTTCCCACTTTAACCTTATTCATATTCGTCTCTCCTTTATAAAGAATTTACATTTACAACGCCAGGTTGCGATAGATTTCATTAACTTTTTCCAGGTCTTCCGCCGTATCGACGCCTACAAATTTTGCCTTGGTTTCCACCACTTTGATGCGGTAGCCGTTTTCCAGTGCCCGCAGCTGTTCCAGGGACTCGGCGGACTCTAACGGCGTGGATTCCATCTTGGCATATTGCAGCAGGAAATCGCGTTTATAGGCATAAATCCCGATGTGCTTATAAACCGGGCAGCCTTCATGACGCGGATAGGGCATCAGCGAACGGGAGAAGTACAGCGCATAGCCATTCTTGTCCGTTACGACCTTGACGTTATTGGGATTCGTCTTCTCTTCCTCATCGGTAATCTCCGTCTTGACCGTAGCCATCTGGAGATTGTCATCATGGTCAAACACGCCTGCCAGTTCATCAATGAGCGCTGGCTCGATGAGCGGTTCATCGCCCTGCACATTGATGATGAGGTCTGCCTCCGGGAAAGAGGCAGCTACCTCAGCCAGGCGGTCTGTTCCCGTCGGATGGTCTTTCCGTGTCATCATCGCCTGACCGCCATGCTCCGTTACGGCCGTCAGGATGCGCTCGTCATCCGTAGCGACGATTGTCTGGCTGACTTTCTTCGCTTTTGAGGCACGGTCGTAAACGCGGCAAATCATCGGTTTGCCGGCAATATCTTTGAGCGGTTTGCCCGGCAGTCTCGTCGAAGCGAAACGAGCCGGTATGACACATAATACATTCATGGATTGTACCATCCTTTCATGAGCATTTCCTTAAGATTAACGGGGACCAAGCTTTTCGGTCAGCCGTTTTTCCAGCAGCTGGCGGAATTCTTCGCTGCCCTGCTGGAACCGGACCTCCACGCAGATGACATACACGGGGATGTCCATGCCGGCCTGAATGATTTCAGCCGGTACCTTGACGGCATCCTTCTCGGTGATGACAATTGCCTCGGCTCCCATATTTTTCGCCTGCTGCAGGATATCTTTCATCTCCTGCATGTTGTAATCGTGATGGTCCGGATAGCGCAGGCTCTCGATGATGACAACACCGAGGTCCGAAAGCGTCTGCTCAAACGAAGCAGGGTTTCCGATAGCCGATACTGCCATTATCTTTTTGCCGCGCATCTGGTCTACTTCAATACCATCACCGGCGATATCCACGTACCAATCCGACAATGGGATAAAGCAGCGTGGCTGATGGATGCTCTCAAGTATCTGAGCATCCGTATTATTCTTCCGGACGGTCTCGCGGATGTATTCGCAAGACCCTTCGGCTGCCTGGTCAACTTTGGTCATCAGGCAGACATCGGCACGGCTGATATGCGAAACCGGCTCGCGCAGCGTACCGCGCGGCAGGATATAACCATTGCCAAATACGTTTACCGCATCGACGAGCAAAATGTCCATATCGCGTTCGAGCTGCCAATGCTGATAGCCATCATCGAGGATTGCCACTTCCGCACCAAAATGCTCAATCGCGTATTTACCCGTAAGCGAACGATCAGCACCGATGAGAACCGGCACATTCGGCAGATGTTTGGCCAGCATGAAGGCTTCATCGCCGGCTTCGGCAGCACTCATATGCAGGCGCTTGCCGTCGGACACAATACCGACCTTTCCATGCCACTTGGCCCGATAGCCGCGGTTCAGAATGACGACATGATAGCCCATATTGCGGATATCGGTGGCCAGCCGCTGTGCCGTTGGCGTCTTACCCGTGCCGCCAACCGTCACGTTGCCAAGGCTGATGACGAAGCAGTCAAGCTTGCGATGGGAAAATATCCCTACGCGATAGCCGGCCAGTTTGAGATTCACCAGCCCGGCATAAATCACGGAAAATACATAGAGTATTCCCATGATGATATGCATAAAGAAGCCATGAACTTCCTTGCTGTGTACCAAATCGATAAAATACGTCTGGAAATTGTCGATTTTTTGCGTAGCCCGGGCACGCTGGCGATTTTCCGGACAGCTTTCATAGGCTTCAAGCATCTCACGCAGAATGACAGCTGATTTGCGCGATGCCCCCTTGTTTTCATTGACGATAGCGAGGGTCTCAGCCTCCATGCGGGCGCGGTGTTCCGGTTCGTCGAAAAGACGCACGACTTCTTCGGCCAGCTCCTGTTCATTGTTTACCGTGATGCAGGCATCGCGGTTCTTGAACAAGGCATGTGTGTCCTTAAAGTTAAACATGTTATGGCCAACGATAATCGCCTTGCCATGTGCCGCCGGCTCCAAAATATTGTGGCCGCCATGCGGTATCAGGCTGCCGCCTACATAGACCACATCGCCGACGCTGTATACTTTTCCCAGTTCGCCGATGGTGTCGAGAATGACGATATCTTCGTTATGGGATTCCTCCTGCTGGAGTTTCGTGCGGGTAGTTACCGTAAAACCTGCTTTCTTGCAGAGGTGAATGACCTCCTGCGTGCGGAGCAGTTCACGCGGGGCAATTACCAGCTTAGCGCCGCGGTGTTTCTCACGGACTGCCTTAAAGGCTTTCAGCACAAAATCCTCTTCCCCGCGATGGGTGGAACCAGCCAGGAAGATTCCTTCGTTCTCCGTAAGCCCCATCTCCCGGATAATCTGTGCCTTTTCCTCGGCGCTGACATCCGTATAGGTCTGGTCGAACTTCGTGTTGCCGGTAACCGTAACCAGCTCCGGCGGCGCTCCGAGCCGCATGATGTAGTCCGCATCGATCTGGGACTGCATGGCGAACTTCTTCACGGTGCCAATCATTTCCGTCAGCAGACTGTGGAGATGTTTGTACTGCTTGACGCTCCGGTCGCTGATGCGGCCGTTGACCATCATGACGGGAATGTGCAGCTGGCGGGCCGTTTTCAGGAAGTTCGGCCAAAGTTCCGTCTCAACCGGCAGGAATACCCGCGGATGAATGCGGCGCAGTACATGTCCGGCCAAAAACGGCAAGTCAAGCGGAAAATAAATGATGGAATCCGCATCCTTGATGATGCGGTTGGCCATCTCATAACCACTGGTCGTTACTACCGACACGAGGATGGGGCTCGTCGGAAATTCCTTGCGGAATTCCTTGATGAGCGGACTCGTCGCCACAATCTCACCCACGGAGGCAGCATGTACCCAGATACAATGCTTCTTGGCCACTTTTTCCAAAGCATGTTCGGGAAAGAAACCAAGGCTCTGCCGGATTCGCATCACAAATCCCTTTTCACGAATCGATCGCACCATGAAAACGGGAATAATCATGATGGCGACAATAATCGCCAAGATATTGTAGAGTATCTGCATATCTCTATCTTTCCCTTCTTACACGTTCTTCTTGTTGAACTGAATGTTATACAAATAGCTGTACAAGCCATCAAGTTTTAAAAGTTCTTCATGCGTACCATGCTCTTTTACATGACCGTTGTCAATGACAAAAATCTGGTCAGCATTGAAAATCGTCGACAGACGATGGGCAATGACAAAGGAGGTGCGGCCGACCATAAGCTTATCGAGTGCCGCCTGAACGATTTTCTCACTCTCTGTATCGAGGGCCGACGTCGCTTCATCCAGAATCAAAATCCGCGGATTCTTGAGGATAGCGCGGGCAATCGCCATGCGCTGACGCTGGCCGCCCGAAAGATTCATGCCGCGCTCACCGATTTTGGTATCATACCCCTGCGGCAGATTGCGGATAAATTCATCCGCATTGGCCGCCTTGGCCGCCTCAATGACTTCTTCATCCGTAGCATCAAGACGTCCATAGCGGATATTTTCCATGACCGTTGTCGAAAACAGCAGCGTTTCCTGCGGGACGATACCAATCTGCTCGCGCAACGACGAAACCGTGACATCGCGGATGTCGGTTCCGTCAATCGAAATCGAACCGTCCATAATCTCATAAAAGCGCGGAATCAAATTGGCAATCGTCGACTTGCCCGCACCACTCGGCCCAACAAAGGCAATCATCTGGCCCGGTTTGGCATCGAGCGAGACATCCGACAGCGCTGGAACGCCCTTCTTGTATTCAAACGACACATGGTCGAGCTTGACCGCACCGGAAATCTTCGGCAGCGGTTTTGCCCCCTCTTTGTCGCTAATCGGCTCTTCCAAATCGATGACCGCAAAGACACGGTCAACGGCAGCCATAGCACGCTGCAGGTTGCCGTATACACGGGACAGGCGCTTGACCGGATTGGCCAGGTTGACGGCATACGTCAAAAATGCCACCAGCGCGCCAGCAGTCATTTCGTCGTTGACGACCTCATAGCCGCCAAACCATACGATAAAGGTTACCGATATTGCCGCCAAAAATTCTACGGTCGGCGTGAGAAGACTCGTCAGCTGAACATTTTTCATCGCCGCCTGGAAGTTGAGCTGATTCTGGCGGACGAACCGGTCGGTCTCATATTTTTCACGAACGAAGGATTTTACCACGCGGACAGCCGAAATGCTCTCCTGCAAAAGCGAAGTGATATCCGCCATGCGTTCCTGGATAACCGTACCATTCCGCTTGATTTTCCGGCCGAATATCTTCATCGCCTGTCCCACCAGCGGAATGACTACCAAGGTCAGCAGTGAAAGTTTCCAATCGAGGTAAACCATCAAAACCAGCGAACCGATGAGAATCGAGCCTTCCGTGACCATCTCAATGAGCTGGTCAACCAGCGCCGACTGGATAGCTGCGACATCATTGGTGATATAACTCATCGTCTCACCTGTCTGGTGCTTGTCAAAATACGCCATCGGCATGCGCTGGAATTTGCGGAACATGACCTCGCGGACATCGATTATCACCTTTTGGCCAATATACGATACCAGATAGGACTGTCCATAAAAGAATATGCCGCGGACAAAGAATACTACGACGATGCCAACGCAAATCCAGTTGAGCATCATCATATTCTTATCCGATAACACCTTATCAATCATGTCCTTGATAATCCAAGGCAGGTACAGGTTACATCCGGCGGCTACAATAATGCAGACAATAGCCAGGAACAGCTGCTTCAGATATGGTCGAATAAACTGAAGCAGTCGCTTATAATTCTTCATGTTCTTCCCCCGATAATTCTTGACTTTCCGAAAGGCGGCGTGCAGCCGTCAGGATTTTTTCCGCTACGCGCGCGGAAGCTCCCGGTGCCCCCAGTTTTTCACAGGCAGCGGCCAGTTTCGTCACGACAACATTCCGGCTCTCCTCCCCCGGATAGAGGCGAAGGAGTTCCGCGGCAATATTCTCCGGAGTCACTGCATCCTGCAGCAGCTCCTTTTCAAACTGCTCGCCGAGCAAAATGTTCGGCAGGCTGAAATTCTCTACATGAACCAGCAATTTTCCTACCGCATAGGAAAGCGGCGATAAGCGATAGAGCACGACACACGGCAATCCCATAAGGGCCGCCTCCATGATGACCGTCCCCGAAGTCGCCACCGCAGCATCGGCCGCTCCCATCAGCGAGTAACGCATTTCATGGGTGAGCGTCACCGGCACGCCGGCTTCGTCAATCAGCTGGCGGATTCGCGCTTCGTTGATTCCGTCGGCCACTGGCAGCAAAAACATCGTATCCGGCTTTTGTTCCAGGAGCTTTTTCGCCCCGGCCAGCATCGACGGCAGCAGCAATTCGATTTCCTGCTTGCGGCTGCCAGGCATTAAGAGGACCGCGGCTTTATCCGCAGGAATGCCGAAGTGCTGCCTTGCCTGCTGCCGCGGCAGTTCGGCTTTTACCTTGTCGACCAGTGGATTGCCGACAAACGAAATATTGGCTCCCGCCTTCTCGTACACGGGAAGTTCGTGCGGGAAAATCGCCACAAACTCATCAGCCCATTTCGTGCACTCTTTGGCGCGGCCTTTGCGCCATGCCCAGGCCGACGGCGGGATGTAAGAAAACACGGGAATGCCGAGTTTCTTTGCCCGTTTGGCCAACCGCCAATTAAAATCCGGATAATCAATCAGCACCAACAAGTCTGGCTTTTCCTGCCTCATGAATTCCGTCAATCCATCCAAAAGTTTCAGAAGGCGCCGCAGATTTTTAATCACTTCCCACACGCCCATTACGTTATAATCGGCAAAATTCTCATAAAGCCGTACGCCAGCCTCTTCCATCCGCGCACCGCCAAAACCGATAAGTTCAATGGACGGGTCCATCCTAAGGATAGAAGATGCCAGCTGTTCTCCATGTACGTCACCGGAAACTTCGCCGGCCGAAAACATGATTTTCATGCAGAACACCTCCTGCTATTTCTCATAATAGTCCACTCTTTATTATACATAAAGTTGAGGCAGATGCAAAGCACTCCACCTCCCCTCTTACATGAAAAAGACGCAAATGGACACATTTTTCGTATCCACTGCGTCTGCGAATTACATTGCTACAATCGTTATATCGTTTTCATCAGCCAGCTTGAGGACCTTGTCCTTCTCGACCAGCAGGGTTTCACCGGCTTCAATGACCAAAGCCTTGGCGCCAACTTCCACCATCGTGCGAAGGGTCGTAAGTCCGACAGCCGGCACATCAAAGCGTTTATCCTGCTGCGGCTTTGCCACCTTAGCGACCACAGCACCGCCTCGTGCCAGCTGGCCGCCGCGGCGGATGCAGGCATCGGTGCCCTCAATCGCTTCAAGCGCCATGACAGCCAGGCCCTTTACGACTACCGTCTGTCCTACGTCCATGCGGCCAATTTCCTTCGCCATCCGGAAGCCGAACTCCATGTCCTTCTTTTCATCTTCGGTCGGCTTGCGGCGGGTAAGGACACCAGCGGCCGGCATCAGCGGCCGTATCAGTGCCGTCTGGTCAACGACCTTGGCACCGGTGCTCTCAACAGCAGCGACGAGCGCTTCCATAACCGTATCATCTTTGCGGTCTTTAAGGCTCATGAGAATCTGCATGGTCTTGAGGTCCGGCATCGCTTTATGCGCATACAGAAGCTCCTTGGTGACCTTGCCAATCATCGTCACCTGCGTAATCTCATTCTTCTTCAAATACTTGAGAATCTTACCGACCTTGAAGACGCTGATCTCCTGATAGTCTGTAGCATATTCCTTCAGGCATTCTTCCGTTTCCGGAAGCAGGGAAACGATATAGACTTCATTGCCCTGTGCTCTGGCTGCTTTGGCACATTCCACCGGCAAAAAACCGATGCCGGCCAGCAGTCCGACTCTTTCCATGGAAATCCTCCAAATCAATCAATCTCAGTCATTATCACGGCGTTCACGGCAGATGCCACGGTCGGCATTGCGCAGGAAACGCAGCAAATGGTCGACCTCTTCACAGGAATCGACCTCCTGCTCGATTACCGATATTGCCTGCTCCAGCGTGAGGCCGGCACGGTAAACAATCTTGTACGCCTGTTTGATGTTGCGGCGTGCTTCCAGTTTAATGCCAGCGCGGGAAATGCCAACGCTGTTAAGGCCTACCACTTTAGCCGGACGGCCGTCAACAATGGTAAACGGAACGACATCCTGCGTAAGCTTCGACATACCGCCGACCATGGCATTGCGGCCAATCTTGACAAACTGATGAACACCAGCCATGCCGCCGACAACAGCGCGGTCTTCTACCACGACGTGGCCAGCCAGGCTTGCCAGGTTCGACATGATGACGTGATTGCCCACGATGCAGTTATGGGCAACATGGGTAAGTGCCATCAGCAGGCAGTCACTGCCGATGCGGGTTTCTTCGCCCTCACCGGTAGCGCGGTGAACCGTCGCCCCCTCGCGGATGGTCGTGCGGTCACCGATAACGGTATAACTCTTTTCGCCCTTAAATTTGAGGTCCTGCGGCTCTTCACCAATCGAGGCGCCCTGGAAGATATGGCAGTCTTTGCCGATTTCCGTCCACCCCTGGATTACAACGTGTGGACCGATTACCGTGCCCTCGCCAATCTCGACGTTCTCACCGATAACCGAGTACGGACCAACCGTGACGTTTGCTGCAATCTTCGCCCCCGGTGCGATAACTGCAGTCTCATGTATATTAGTTGTGATACTGTTTTTCTCAGTAGTCATCTGCTCCAACTCCTTCAACTATCCTTAATCTGACAGCCACTACCCCTAAACATGGCTGCAGGTTTCTTTGCTCTGTCCTTATATTTATATATTCCCCAAGAAACTCCAAATTCTCGTATCTTATATGACAGCAAATCTAGGCGTTTTTCGAGTTGAACAAAGATTATCTCTTTCTCTCATGCAAAAATCATTGAAAATCAAAGGTTTTCGCTTTTTCTCATAGCAAATTTGAAATCAGCCGAAGCAGCAAGCTTACCATCCACATAACCATCGCAGTGAAGCATACCAAAATCACCGCGCACACGGACGAGGTGGGACTTCGTCACGAGCTGGTCACCCGGAACAACCGGATGTTTGAACTTGACATTCTCCATGCCGCCGAACAGGGCAATCTTGCCACGGTTCTCTTCCGGATAGAGCATCATGACACCGCCAACCTGTGCCATAGCCTCAAGAATCAGGACGCCCGGCATGATTGGATGGTCTGGGAAATGGCCACGGAACTGCGGCTCCATCATCGTAACATTCTTGATACCCGTTGCCGATTTCATCGGGTCGAGTTCAATGATGCGGTCAACCAACAGCATCGGCGGACGATGCGGCAGGATTTTCTGAATTTCGTTGATATCTAAAACCATGTTTATTCCTTCTTCCTTATAATTTCTCACAATCCAACATTAACCCAATGCACCGGCAATCACTTTTGCCAGCTGCGTATTAAGCGCATGACCGGATGCCGCCGCAATGACATGACCGCGGATTTTCCCTGCCAGGCGCAAATCGCCAATTACGTCCAGGATTTTATGGCGGACCAATTCGTCTTCATAGTGAAGCGGATTGAGCCAGCCTTCATCGTTGTAGACGATAACGCTTTCGAGCGTCCCGCCAAGGCCCAGCCCCATTTTACGAAGTGCCTCAATCTCTTTTTCGTAAGCAATCGTACGGGCCGGTGCAATTTCCTTATGATAGGTCTCCGGTGTAATCTCGAAGTTCTGATACTGAACGCCGATGAGCTTATGCGGATTAAGTGACGTAAAGCTGACCCGGAAGCCATCGTACGGAACAACCATGACAAAGCGGTTGTTTTCCTCATCATCGATGCGGTAAACCTTATCGATAACAATTTCATGGCATTCCTTTTCCTGTTCCTGGCGGCCTGCCTTCTCAAGCAGTTCAAAAAACACCAGCGAAGAACCATCCGCTACCGGCGGTTCTTCCGAATCCATTTCCACGATGCAGTTATCGATGCCCTGCGCATGGAAGGCACTCATCAGGTGCTCGATGGTAAATACTTTATATCCATTTTCCTCTACGGTCGTCGCCCGGAGCGTCGACGTAACATTTGAGGCTGCAGCATGGATTGACGGCCGTTCCGCAACGTCGGTGCGAACGAACAGGATTCCCGTGTCAACTGGAGCCGGTTTGAGCACCATATGAACGTCCCGTCCCGAGTGCAAGCCGACACCGGTGTAGGAAACCTCTGCCGCAATCGTAATCTGTTTCTGCAAAATTACTCCCCCCGAATAAAAATTCCTTTCTCTATTTTACCCAACATCGTTCGGTTGTGCAAGTAGCCAAAGGGCTCACTATTCTTCACGGATGGACTTCCAGCGGTCATGGAGCCAGAACCATTCTTCCGGATACTTCCGCACGTGGTCTTCGATAGCTTTTGTTAAGAGCTGCGACGTCCGGCGGATATCCTCACGTTTGTCTTTTGTCTTTTCGACATGGAACGGTCCTTCGACAATCAACGTATGCATGCCGTTTTCATCGCGGTGCATAAACGAGGTGAATATCGGCACATTCTGAAAGCGTGCCATCGAAGCCGCACCCGGCGTACAGTTGGTCGGCTGATTGAAGAAGTCCAAGATAATGCCGTCATGCCGGTTGGTATCCTGGTCCATAATCAGGCCGATAGCCCAGCCTTTCTTCAGCATGGCAAACATTTCCCGCACATCCGTCTTGTAGGTGATGTGCATGCCAATCATCGTCCGGTACTCATTGATAAACCGGTCTGCTCCCGACGATTTCTGTTTCATCGCTACGCCGACCAGCGGGATGCCAGCCATCGCAAAGGCGCCCCCCATGAGTTCCCAGTTGCCGCTATGTGCGGCCGCAATGATTGCCCCTTTTCCTTCCGCCATTCCCTGCTGGAGTTTTTCCAAGCCTTCGATGCGGACATATTCCTGCGGTTTCTTTTTGATCAGCGGGAAGCGGAGCACCTCGAACAACATCGGGCCAAAGCGGACAGCGCTGGCTTTGGCAATCCGCCAGGCTTCGGCCTCATCGACTTGCAGGCATGTCTGTATCTGGCTTTGGGCCAGCACTTTGCGCTTTGCCGGCAGAATGAGCCAGGCAAAATTCCCCAGCCCCCGCCCCAGCGCCTCACACACGCTGCGCGGAAGCAGGCAGGCTATGGCACTGAAGGCCTTCATCAGATAGTAGGAAAACATTCTTTTTCCTCCCTTTTCCTAACGGTTATCCTCTCATAAAAAGACCTCCTCAAAAGAGGAGGCCGCTTATCGTCTAGATTACTCTTTTTCGTATTTTGCCAGTTTCTTTTCCAGCTGTTTGAGCTTCTTGTTCATCTCCGGCAGGTGTTTCATAGCCGCCTGCATACGCAGCCATTCTGTATGGGACTGAACCGGGAAGCCCGCGCAGAATACGCCTTCCGGCATATTGCTGATAATACCTGAGCGCGCTGCATAAACCGAGTTGGCACCAATCTTGATGTGGCCAACCGTTCCGACCTGACCGCCAAACGTAACGTTATGGCCGACCGTCGTCGAACCGGAAATACCCGTCTGAGCGACAATCAGGCAGTTCGGGCCAATTTTGCAGTTATGGCCGATATGAACGAGATTGTCAATCTTCGTACCCTTGCCGATAACCGTCGAGCCCATAGCCGCGCGGTCGATACCATCATGAGCACCAATCTCCACGTCATCCTCCAGGATGACATTGCCAACCTGCGGCACCTTCGTATGCACGCCGTCTTTAGTCGTAAAGCCGAAGCCATCCGAGCCGATTACAGCCGAGCTGTGAACAACACAGCGCTTGCCGACATGGCAGTGCTCGCGAACCGTAGCACTGGAGTAAATGACACTGTCTTCCTCAATCTCTGCATACTGGCCGATATACGTGTGCGGATACAGCGTAACACGGTCACCGATAACCGCATGGTCATCGACAACAGCAAAGGGCATGATTACGACATCTTTGCCAATTTTTACGTCCTTGCCGATATGAGCCTTATCACTCACGCCAGTTTCAAACTGAAGTTTCGGCGTAAAGAGCTCCAAGAGCTTTGCAAAGGCTGCGCGCGGTTCCTCAACGTAAAGCGCGTTTTTCGGAAAGTCCTCTACCCCTTCCGGCAGCATAACCGCTGCCGCCTGGCAGGTCTTTGCCTCTTCAATATGCGGGTCAACCGCAAAGGTCAAATCATTTTCCCCCGCACCTTCAATATTATCCAAGCCATGAATCTCTACAGATGCATCACCCACAATACGACCGCCAACAAACTCGGCGATTTCCTGCAACGTCTTTTTCATGTTTCCTCTCCATCCTTTTCCTTACTGAAGCTTCGAAATGACTTCATCCGTCACATCGACAGCACCCGTGATGGCGATTGGCTGTTCCTGAGAGTTGTTGACCACTGCATCGAGTTTCTTCTCCTTGGATACACTGCCGAGAGCAACATCAATCTTCTGACGGAGCTGCAGGGCATAGGACTGATTGATGCCCTGCAGTTTGCGCTGTGCATCCATCTGGAGCTTCTGCGCATCTTCCTGGCTCATGTTCGGATTTTCCTTCATCTTCTGCTGAATCTCAGCCTGCGACTGTTCTCTGGCTTCATTCAGCTTCTGGTTTCCCTCTTCTACCAGTGCCGAAATCTGCGGTGCTTCCTTAGAAACGCGCTCACCATCAATATAACCAATCTTCGCCTGGCCACAACCGCTCATGAGCATCATCGATGCGAATGCTGCTGCCAGCAGGGCCGTAGATTTTTTGCGTAATTTCATGTTGTTATTCGCTTCTTTCTTTCAACTCTTATTATCTTCAGTGCTTTCTTCCGTACGGGAAGGAAGCGTTCTGATTTCCTGTACCAATTCATCCGTCACATCGACGGTATTGACGCCTACCACCATGCCAGTCGAGCGGGTAACCCGCTCAAACATTTCCTGATGCGGACCGAAATTGGAAAGCAATTGCGGACGGTTGGCGAGAATCAGCGTAAAGTGATGAAGGATGGCAACCTTCGCAGCTTTGCCCGCCACATCGTTTAAAATATGGCTTTCAAGCGCTTGTAGTTTTGCCCGCTTATCGGCCAGCTCTTTGCGCTTTTCCTGGCGCTGCTGAACCATCTGGACTTTCTCCATCTGCTTTTGCATCGCTTCGGCATTACGCTTTTCCGCCTCAGTCTTTTGGGCCGCAGCCCCAGCCTTCTGGGCATCCCGCTTCTGCGGCAAGTCCTTGCGCCAGGCTTCCAGTTCTGGTGCCAGCTCCTGCTTCACATGGTCGCTGATCTGCTGCTGATAGTCCTGATAGAGTTCTACCTGCCGCACGCCGCGCTCACGGCGAAGCTGTTGGCGCTGCTCTTCCCATTCAGCACGCTCGGCATCTTTCTGCTGCTGGCTGTCAAGCGGATTGTGCATCGCTGCCTGATTGTCCAGCTTGATATTGATGTTCAGCAGGGCATTGAGATATTCCTCATTGATTGCATTGCGGCGAGCCTGATATTCGGCATCCGTCGCCGTGCGGTATTCCTCGGTAAGCCGTTTGCTCTTTCGTTCAATTTCTGCGCGCTTGCCGATTACTTCCTGAGCATCTCGGGCCCAAACAGAATCATCAAAGGTCTTTTTATCGAGTTCCGGCGGATTGACGGTAAAGAGCTCCGCTAAGTCCTTCGACTCAAGCTCCAATACCCGGCACTCTTCCCGGAGTGCCTTGAGCTTCTCATAATCCGGATGAGCCTCGATTACCTGCTGCCAATCGATAAGGCCAGTATCAGCCTGAACGGCCGCCTGACCATCGTCAACAGCGGAATTTGTGACAAAGCAACGGAAGAGCCCCGCCCCGGCTGCCACTAAACAAACAGCAGCAATGGCACCTGCGATGATATTGCGCCGCCGTTTTGACAAACACGCGGTTTTCTCCGCCGGCCTCTCCTCTTCCATCTTTGTCTCACCTCTTTTAAAAGAATTACCGAGCGCAACAAGTGGCTCGGTATTTCCAGGTCCATATACCCTTATCGGAACGTCCGCTTACCGGCGTCCTGGATTATTTGCTGATCTGTTTGATGACATCCTGCGTGATGTCCTGGCCGCCATAAACTACAGCGCCCTTTTCCAGAACGACCGAAAGGCCTTTCTGCTCAGCAACTTTCTTGACAGACTCCTCTACGCTCTTCTGCAGCGGCTCAGTGAGTTCCTGGCGTTTCTGCATCAGGCGCTGCTGCGTCTGCATTGCATAGTCCTGCTTCTCCTGATCGTTCATATTAGCCGTCTTGGAAGCGAACTCTTTCTGAGCTTCTTCATAAGCCGTGTTGAATTCCTTCTCAGCATCCTGAGCTTTCGGGTTCTGGCTCATAACCTGATTATAGTCAACGACACCAACATTCGAGCTGGCAGCATTTGCAATTCCCGAACCGGACTGCGTAAGAGCCAGGGCAACCACGGAACCGACAAAAACGATAGCGATGAGAACGCTGATAATCTTTACCTGTTTCTTCTGTAATTTAACCATTTCAATTTCTCCTTTTCCCTTGCGGGCTTGGTAGCGTTAAATTTTCCGCTATGGCTCATTTTCCATGTGCCATACACGAATTTCATTATAACAAACTCTTATTCCTTATTCAAGCATATTCCTTCAATTCGCCAGCGCCGCGAATCAGAAATTCCCGATTACGCGAAGCCAATTCTGATGGCGGTCAACCAGATATTCGAGACCGAGGAAATCGTGCATTTTGTAACGCAGGGCTGCCTCGCCATTTTTGTCGAAGAAACGATACTCATAACGCAGCAGCCAACGCGGTGCCAGCTGCTGCGATGCCGCCAGGACAAAGCGCCGCTCATGCAAATCATACCGCAGCTGCGCATGGGTCCGCGAGCTCAGGCGGCGGTCATACCCCGCAGCCCAGCCCCAATCCATATCCTGTGGCATCAGGTCCACGAGCAAAAACAGCTCATCCTGCTGGGAAAGCATCGTCCCGGCATGGAAGCGGAACAACAAGCTCTCGTTATCCTCATGACCGTTTTTATCCTTGCGCCCAATGTCCAGCCAGCCGGTCAGCCGCAGCCGGTAGCGGCTCGTATCCGAACGGCTCATTACATGAAGCCGTTCGGCCGCCTCCATGCTGACCGTTGTTTTCATATGGTAGGTCCGGAAATCCGGCAAATCGTCAAGCTCCTGGGAAAACTGCTGCGAAAGCTCCTGCTCATGCCGCTTGATGAAATCAACCGGAACGCCGACCAAATCATCGACCTTCTCCTGCATTACCTCGCGGCGGGCCAAAAGCGTCACATTCGGCACGGTATCCGACCGCATGGATAAATCCACCGTCCGTACCACGGGAAGCTTCGGATAAACGACCAGCTTTACCTTGGTCTCACTTTCCGGTTCAATCTCAAAATCGCCACGAAACTCCGGCAGATGTTCGGCCAGATAATCATTCAGATGATGCTTTAGTACACCGTTTGTCCAATCGGTTGCTGCCGTAGGCAGTCCTGTCAGCGCATCACGGAAAACCGTATCCACGCCGGCCAAATCCCTGCGGACCAAAGCCTCCATGCGCGGCGGCATTCCCTCAACCTGCACGTCGACATCCACCTTCGTGATGACATCCGACCAGGGCAAAAGCATTACCTCCACCTTTGTCTCTGCCGCCGGATAAATCTTTACCTGACGGACCGTATAGCCTACCAGCACCTTATCGAACACCTCATGAATAAGCTGTTCTTTCTGCTGGCTGGCTGCACTGACAGCGGCTACGGTCTGTCCATCGATAAGCTGCCCGGCTATCGCCTGAACGCTCTGCTGCATGCGCTTCTGCACCAGCGGCGGCAGGCTGCCAGCGGCGGCAACGACTGCCGTCACCTTCTCAACCCGCTGGGCCGGTGCTGCCGCTACTATTGGCATACTGGCTGCCAGCCAGCAAACGGCCAGCAGCCATGCCAAGATGGTCTTCATGCAGCCAGACACTTCCTTTCTTCGGCAATCAGAACGTGCCACCTACCGTGAAGTGGACGCGGCCGCCATTTTTGCCGCGGCCATAGTCAAGACGCAGCGGTCCAATCGGCGTATTCAGGGAGAGGCCGACACCTACACTGCCCTGGATATCGTCAGCACCCGGGACCCAATCATTGTACCAGGCACCGCCCCAATCGGTGAACAGGGCGCCCTGTACTTTCGAGACAATCGGGAAACGGTACTCAAGAGTTGCCAACGCCATGCGGGTACCGCGGAACTGATCCTCACGATAGCCACGCAGGCTGCTCTGGCCGCCGACTTTATACAGGTTGAATTCCGAGATATGGCCACGGCCGGCACCATACTGGCCGCGCATTGCCAATACCTGTGCATGACCAACTTTTATATAGCGCTGGTCTTCGATCGTCATCTTCTGGAAATCGAAATCCGCGCCAAGGCCTGCGACCTCACCCGTAAGGCTGACTCTGCCGCCCGTAGTCGGATTGTAGATATTGTCACGCGTATCGGTTACATGCTCGAGCGTAATACTGCGCGTCGTACCGAAGTTGTCCTTCTCCCACTGCGATCCCTGACGGTTGCCCGCATTACCATCCTCCGTATGCTTTACATACTGGTCCTTGCGGTTGCGCAGCGTGATGTAATTGGTCGAATATTCGCTGACCGGACGGCTCAGCGTAATCTCGCCGCCAGAATACTTGCGCATATAGGATTCTTTATGATGACCATCGACATCGTAATCATCGTATTCGTAAGTGCGGTTGTAAATGCGGAAGGTTCCCGCCGTCTCCTTATCATCGAGCCACGGCTTGCGATAGGAGAACGAATAACCATGGGCATCGGAATCGTCACCGCTCTTCTCAAACGTCAGGCTGACTGCGTCACCCGTGCCGCGGAAGTTCGTATCACCGATGCTGATCATGCCGATTACGCCATCTTCACTGCTGTAACCAGCGCCGATCCCAAAGGAACCCGTGCGTTTCTCCTTAACATCGAGCTCCACCTCTACGGCGTTCGGCTCAACGCCCGGATTCATCTTGATGTTGACATCTTCGAAGAAACCAAGGTTATAGACGCGCTGCAGGCTGCGGCGTGCCTGTTTGGAGTTGAACGGCTCACCCGGCTTTTGACGCATCTCGCGCAGAATAACGCGCTCTTTCGTCTTAGTATTGCCCTTTATCTTATAGCTTTCAAGCGTACCCTCATTGATTTTCAGCACGAGATTGCCATTGCGGTCAATATTCATGTCGGTAATCTTGGCCAGGATATAGCCGTCTTTGCGGTACTGATCCTGAATCGCCTGAACGTTCTGCTGAAGCGTGCGGCTGTTCAGGAGTTCGCCCTGCTTGACCGTCAGCAGGCCATAGAGAACCTCATCGGATTCCACGGTGTTGCCGACAATCTTGACGCTGGAAAGCACCGGATTCTCGAGCACATGATAGGTGATAACGACACCTTCCGGAACTTTCTCAAAGGTCGGATAGAGGTCATAGAAATAACCCGTATTGTAAATCGCATCGCGATCCTTGTTCAAGCCCTTGACGGTGAACATATCCCCTGTATGCATCGTGATAGCCGCTTTAGCCGTAGCCTCTGTCGACTTGGTCGTTCCCTCGAAAGCCGTATCGACAATTGTCTGACCCTCAAACGACTTCATGTGTTCTGCTATTTCCTTTTCCTGCGGACGAACTTTGCCCCACTCCTGGGTACGTGCATCAGCGGCTGTATTCTGAGCCTGGGCGTCTGCTGGCTTTTGCATTGCTTCGGCCTTCTCTGCCGGCTGTTGTGCCGAAGCCTCCGCCGAAGCTGCTGGTGCCGTCACATCAGTGGCTGCATAAGCGGCCCCTGGGAATACCGAAAAGCTGGCAGCGACTGCTACCGCATAAGCAAGGAATCTTTCATTCTTTTTGTTCAAGGATCAAAACCTCCTAGGTGTAAATATCTATCATCATTACTGCCGCAGGGCTTTGCCTGCTGACTGCATGAGTTTCTGTGTTTCTGCATCCGGTACCTGGCCGGATTTTTGTGGAATTGCGGCAGACCGTTCGCTTTGCGGCTGAACCGGCTGTTCCTTGGCCGCTTCCGGCGGCGCCTTTTGGGGCACCTCAGATGCCACCCGCGGCTGCACTGGTGCAGGCGCTGCCGGCTCTGCTTCGCCTTCCTGTCTTGGCAGGACTTTTCCCGTAGGCTTTTCGCTTTCTCCCACAGTTTCCGTCGAAAGCGAAGCATCCTGTTCCTGCCCAGCAGGTGCCTTTCCCCCATGAGGGATTATTGCCATGCCTGCTGCCACCAGAACCACCGCCACCAAAGCTGGCAGCAAACGTCCTGCCCAGCGCTTTATCTTAGCACCGCGCGGGCTGTCTTTCACCTGTGCCAGCTCTGCTTTAGCCAGCATCAGCTTCAAATCGCCGCGGACATCGTTTTCTTGGTCCAACGAATTTTCTGCCTGCCCCAGCCAATCACGGGCTGCACGTATATGATTCTTTTGTGCTCTGCGCCGGTCTGACATAGAAGTCCTCCTGTGATTCCAATCCTCTAAAATCTCTGGAATTATAATCCACCACAAGGCTCTATTTTTGACCTGCCATTTTGCACGATTATCATAAAACAGCCACGTTTATTGCCATTTTTTAGCATTTTTTATCGATTTTCTACTGATTTCCAGCAAAATTCACCAATTATGCATAAACCGCGACAACATCCCCCGCACGCGGCGAATGCCATTTTTTTGCAAACGGTAGACATGGGATATGCTGACCTGCAGGCCTTCTGCCATATCGCCAGCCGCCTCGCTTTGCATATACAGCCCTTCCAAAACTGCTTTTTCTTTCGCCGGCAGCCGGTCCATCGCCTGGTGAAGACGGTGGGCCAGTTCGTGGCTTTCTGCCTGCTCCATTACCGATGGGCTCATATCCGCCAGATTGTCTTTAAGAGAATCCCCGCCACCGACCGGTAGGGCATCCATACACGCCACATCGGAATCCCCTTCCTTCTGAAGGAAATTCAGCATGCGGCCGCGAATGCGGTGAACCGCAAACAGGCTGAATGCTACCTCACGCTCCGGTTCATAATGTTCTACGGCCTCAATGAGTCCCACGGTGCCTTCCTGCACGATATCCATAACCGTTTGCATTTGACGGTACGGCAATGCCTGTTTGAAAACCAAAGGCTGATAGGACTCTATGAGCAGGCGCCTTGCCTCTTCATCGCCCTCTTCTTTAAATTTACGCCACAGCACTTTTTCCTGTGCTGGCGCTAGCAGCCTTACCCGGCTTAGTTCTGCGATGTACTGCTCAAACTGCATCCTGCTCACCTCCTTTATCATTATTCGGATAATGCTCAGAAGGACATTCTCGCCTCAAGTCCGACGATGTAACCACTGCCTTCCCGGTCAAAGGTCAACCCCAATTTGTCATTAAAGTCATACTGAAGACCATAACGATTGACATTCTGACCGCCAAGACTGCGCGTATACTTCACCATAACCCGGTCTGAGATATATTTTCCCATCTGAACATTAAAATCGTATTTGTTTGTCTCATTTTCTAAATCATGACGGTCATAAATCGAGCCACTGCCGCGGGAAATCGTAAACTGGTCGAGGAATAAGAAGTCCCGCAGGATATCTTCGACCTCCGACAAGAAGCTCATCTGAATGCCAACGGAGAGCATATCCCCCGCATTCATATTCTTTTGCCCGTTCTTATAGGCATCCCGCAAAGTCAAAAGCTGAATAATCTGCGTCTGGCTCATCTCCGGACTGGATGTCAGCTTGATTTCCATTTTATCCAGCGGTCCTTTAGCCGACAAGAATACCTTAGCCTGCGTCAGGCGCGTATCCGCGAAGAAATCAATGCTCGGCAGGAACGAAGCCACCTGGTCAAAGGTTGCCAGACCCTCACGAATCTTAAACTCGGTCTTGAGATAGTTTATCGTGCCGCCGCGTTTTACCTGCAGACTGCCCGACATCTTCGGATGGCTGACGATACCGCCTATATGGAACTGCCCGCCCAGATACAAGTCGTACAGATAAGAACTGTAAAAATGAACTTTATCGCCCACATTGACCTGAACATCCAGCACCGCATCGGGAAGATCGCTGTCGCCATCGGGAATGGCCGGCACCGAGACCATACAGTTCTGGAAATCTACCGTTCCCGATATTTTCGGCATATGACGCCCATAAAAATCCGTATCGAAAACATGGATTTCGCCAGTAATCGGTCCGCGGAACAAATCGCTCTGGATATCCAGCTTATCGGCTTTCAGCGTGAAATCGTATTTATCGGGCGAAACGCCGTCAAGCAGTACGAATCCTGTAAGCGAGTATGTACCTTCGCCCATTTTACCAGAAAAGTCCTGGACTGTCACTTTGCTGCCAGCAAAGGTGATTTTCGCATTCATATCCGTCATCGGCTTTTCCAGCATCTTCCACTTCACAGCGCCATTGGTGAGACCTACGGTGCCATCAACGAGCGGATGCGCCAGCGTTCCATGGATTTTGAGATTGCCGGTCGTTGCGCCCACGGCCCAATCGACCTGCTTGGAAACAGTCGGCAGAAGCGATAAATCTGCCTGGTCGAGCGATACCGTAAGCTGAATCTGCTCGATGTCATCGAGCTGTTCATTCTCATCCGCAAAAAGCGCCCGCGAAGGGATGATTCCCTTCGCGCTGGCCTGATACGTCTTGACGCCAGTCACTTTCTGGACCGTAAGCGTATCCACAGTTATCAGGCCGTTCTTCAAATGGAAAACACCATTCAGATTATCAAAGGTAGACCCTTGTACGCCGCCATTGTGCCCGCTGATTGTCACATCAGCCGACGGATTCGGAACAACGCCGCCAAAGGTGGCCTCAATATCCGCTGTGCCAATGACATTCGCCTGTATGCCGGCAGCCTTGGCAAACATGCCCATCTCGAGGTCAGAAGCCGAAAGCTTTCCCTGCAGTGGCTGTTCTGCGGCCAGTCCGGCCGTGCCAGACAGACTGAACAAACCATTGCTGCCCTGTTTGCCCTCGATTTTCTTGACAGCGACCACCTGGTCAGCCAGCTGTATATCAATATCGACGTCATGGACATCATAACCGCCAACCGTTCCCTTGGGCATACTACCGTAGACAGCCACCTGCGGATTGTCAACGTTACCAGCCAGCGTAGCACTGCAATTGAGCCGTCCCTGAACCAAATCATTCTTTTGATTCAGCAGGGCTGTAATTGCATTGACATCGGCATTTTGAACAACGACCTCGCCCGTGATTGCCTTTGTCTCCGTATTGATGGAAGCAACGGCATCATAAGTTCCGCCGTTCTGTTCAAACCCGAACTGGTCGATATCTACATTGCCATTGCGGTATTTGACCATGCCGTGGAGATTTTTGATTTCCTGGGCGTTGAGCACAATGTCCGGTGCGTCCAAGAGGCCATAAAACTCCGGACGATCCACATTGCCCTTGATATATCCCTTAAAGGTGCCATGCCCGCTGACTTCATAGGGCAGCTTGTGTTCGATGCGTTTCAAGTCGATATCCTTAGCCTCAACCTTCATCGACAGATTGCGGTTCTGGTCAATCGTACCATTGAGAATCATATCGACCATCGGGGAATACGCGTGGAAATCCTGCAGGCGGACCACACCATCTTCCAGGAAATAGTCACCGTCCATTCCGGACAGCAGGACTCCGCGATAGCTTCCGCGATAAAAATGAATATAGCCAACGCCCTTCGGGTTATCGAGCGTACCGGTAAATTTGATGATATTGTCCACATTACCGGTTATCGGCTGGTCAGGGGCCACGAGTGCGGCGATATCTTCCATCCGCGCGCCCATGGTATCAATCTGTAAGTTGAGCTTCCGCTCGCCGGTAAAACCGATAGAACCGGCCACACGCCAGACTTCCTTGCCATCTTTTTCCATCAGGAAATCATCGATGTTGACACCGTCAAGGCTGCCACTGGCTTTCAGTTTAAGACTGTCAAAGGGCTGCTTGAACAATGTTCCCTTGAGCCCCGAGAAATTGACGGCCACCTGCGGGTTCGCCAAATCGCCCTGAACCGTTCCCTTGAAATCGCTAAGCCCTGTGACATCAGCATTCGGCTCAACTTTCTGCAACAGCGAGAGGTCAAAATGAGCACCATAATACGTCAAATCCAGTTTTGGCGACGTCAACAGGCCCGTAATCGTCCCCTCAGCTGCCAGACGGCTGTGGTTAGGCAGATTGATACTCAAAAAGTCAAGCTGAAGGTTATCGCCGGCCAGATAAAAGGATGTATTGATATTTTCAATCGGCAATGCACCATAAGTGCCATTTTCAAGTTTTGCACTGCCATAGGCCTGCAGCTGTTCGAGGCTTGTCCCCACACCACTGATGCCAACATCAGCCGTCGCTTTGCCGGTCACCACCGACGCCTGAGGCACTATTTCCGACAGCAGTCCCATATCAATCCCAGTTGCCTTGACATGAGCCGTGTACGAAAGATTATCGGCCGCAATGGCAGCCTCGCCTTCAGCTTTGCCGCCAAATACCTGAACGCGCATATCTTTCACAAACACATTTTGATCCTGATAGCGCACCTTGGCCGAGAGATTCTGGAACGGAATATCCATGGCCGAACCTTCAGCTACTTTTACCTGGCCTTCAATCGATGGATTCTTGAAGGTCCCGCGAACCTTTACATCAAACGAAGCCGCCCCTTGATACGGAAGGTTCTTGAGGATACGGCTGGGGTCAAACGATTCCGATGAAGCCGTAAGGTCGAGGTACGGGTCGCCCGTATCGAAACGTATTTTTCCATGCGCCTTGGCATGCTGTCCATCCGCATCAGCTTCCACCGAAACCAATGCCTCTGCATCGGTAAACGCGGCATGACCTTTGATGCCTGTTACATCCGTTTCCATGATGTGAACAGCACCGTCGGCAAAATCCGCATCACCGGTAAACGACAGTTTGCCGCCATTGCGGAAAGCATGGATTTGGGCAGTCTCTACCTTACCGCCAGTTATCGAAACATCCTGCGGAATCAGCCCGTCGGGAACCAGCCCCAGATAACTTCCCAAATCCATATTGTTTATTTTGGCATTTACAATCTGACGGTCTTCATCAAAGGTTCCCGATGCCTCCACCTGAGTTCCCTGATTTTCGCCGCTTACCTCCGCCTTCATGACCGGATAATCCGCCATATCCAGCGAACCGTTTACTTTTTCAAGCGTAAGCTCTTTCCCCTGCATGCGTCCAATTACGCGTCCATTTTCGACGCGCACCATGCCATGGAATTTCTGCCCGCCCGGCGTCTTGCTGATGAGATCCTCAAAATTCCAGCTGCCATCGTCCCGCTGAGCTATCACGGCCTCCACATCGGAAACCGTGACTTCTTTCACCGCCTCAGCCGGTGCCGAAAGCGCAGAAAGCAGGCGATAGGTCACCTGCGCTTTATCTGCACGCGCAATGATCTCTGCCTGCTTGTCATAAACTGCCACGTCATGGACTTCGAGGGTGCGGAGAGACTTCACCTCTATGCTGCCGACATCAATACGAACCCCCAGCATCTCCGAAGCCGTCGATGCTGCGGTCTGACCTGCCGTTTCCATAAAAGCACTGGTCTGCATATAGTACCAAAGGCCAGCCAGCCCCAGGAACACGATTCCCAGGACAGCCGCCAGTATTCCTATTGTTTTCCGCTTCATGATAATCCCCTCAAAAAGCCGCTCCATGGCTGTATTTTGCCGGATGAATTACTTCACCGCTTCCTCTTTTACTGCCTTCTTATCCGCCCGCTGTGCCTTAGCGGCCTTGCGTGCCTCGCGCTCAGCCTTGCGGCCGGCTTTTGCCTCTTCCTTCGAGTTCTTCTTTGCTTCCTCAGTCGACTCGAGAATTGCGTCATCATGGAGTTTTGCATCCTCGCGGACTTTCTTCAAACGATTGCCCTGCTGACGCGATGCGCGGTATTTTGCCACGTCGATGTCAATCGGCAGGCCCATCGCACGATCCAAAGAAGCCTTGCTCGTATTGTAGTTATAAAGAGCCGTATAATAATTGGTCTTGGCCTCAGTCAATTTTTCATTGGCATCCATGACATCAAGGTTGGTGCCAACACCGGCGCTGTAACGGACATTGGCAATCTTATAATCTTCTTCTGCCTGTGCCACTGCCGTTTTCGTCGTATCGATATTCTTTTCCGCAGCCTGGAGATTCAGATAAGCCGTGCGGACGTCAAGCTTGATTGCCTCATCCTGCTGGCGGGAAGCCTCCTGCGCCTTTAAAAGCGTTGCTTCAGCCGCATGAACGCTGGCAGACGTTACCCCGTTGTCAAAGATATTCCAGGTTGCCTTCGCGCCTGCCTGCCAGGCATCCGACTGCTCATCCTTAAACGCCTTGCTGCCGGCAATCGATTTGCTGGCTACAGCATTAACCGATGGGTAATTTCCTGCTTTAGCGGCATTGATACCAGCCTCAGCCTGCTTGACGGCATAGTAGCAGGCCGCACCATCAGCACGGTTGGCCAAAGCAAACTTCGTGCAATCTTCCAGCGACAAATCATAATGCGTATAGCCGAGCTGGTCGCGGATATCCAGAACTGTGTCAGTATCCAGGCCGATGACATTGTTAAGGGTCGATACAGCTACATCATAACTGTTCTGCGCCGTCACCAATGCCTGCTGCGCATTGGCCAGCTGAACCTGCGAAGCCAGTACATCCGACTTGGCCACCGTGCCGACATTATAATGCGCATTGACGTTGTCCAGATGTTCGCGAAGCGTATTTACGGCATCCTGCTGCACGTTGATGAGGTTGCGGCACTGCAAAATCTGATAGTAATCCGCCGTAGCCTGATAGCGGATGGCCTGCTTCGTGTTCTCCAGCGTTACATCCGCCGCATTGATGCCATAACCTGCCTTATCGATAGCAGCGCGCAGGGAACCATTGTAAAGCGGAATTCCTGCTTCCAGCGCATTGCTGTACTGCTTGTCGATTTTCTTCGCGTCATAGTCACGGCCGCCTAACGAAAACGCCCCCATCGACCAGGAAAGCGTCGGGCCCATCTGACGGCGCGCATTGGACAGATTCCACTTAGCAGCATCAACATCAGCCAGCGCCGACTTGATATTGCGGTTATTCTCCAATGCCATCTGAATGCTGTCGTCCAGATTCAGCTGAACCGTATCCGCCGCCAGCGCCGTACCAGAAATCGACATAGCCGTAAGCGTTCCCATAACAAGTGCTGTTAATTTTCTATAAAATCTTTTATTCATTTTCAAGCTAAACTCCTCCTTTAGCTAAGACCTTAAAAGGACTGGCGCAGGCCAATATAAGCGGCGCGCCGTTCTCTGTCATTGACATTATTCCACTGACCCAAAAGCGATGTTCCATTATTGCCCAGGTCATACTGTGCCCGCAGCCGGACTGCCAGGTCATCAAAATCATAAGCATCGGCCGAAACCTTGAAGCGCGGCCCGATTTTCGAATCGAGCCCGACGCCGGCTTCACCGTAAATCAAACCGCCGCGGGCATCAAAAGCACCGAAGTGCGATCCCAGCTGAAAATTGCCGCGGTCAGCATTGCCGATATCATCCAGACCGAAGGTCAAAAAAGACCCGTTCTGGGAATCCACATTCAAGTTAAAATTGGTACTCCAATCGTGATTCATCCCGCTGTAAAGCAGGTCCGCATTAGACGTAACTTCAATGGTGTCGAGTTTCTTCTTGAGCTTATCGGCCTTATCGGTCAGACTGCGCGCATTATGAATGATGGCCTTGGTGTCCTCAATCGTCTTATCATCACCAGCCACCTTGGCAATTCCCTCAGAAATCACCCGGATTTTCTCACTGGTATCGGCGATATTATTGAGTGTCAGCCGGAGATTCTCCGCCGTCTGCGGATCAGCTCCCACCGTCGCCAGATTCGTCATCATAGCTTCGACAGCATTTGCCGTGCGGTTAAGGCTGGCCGTCATTGTATTCATATTGGCCAGCATCTGGTTGATGTTTCCCTGATTGGTAAGCGCCATATTTTCAAACGCAGCCATCATGCCATTGATATGTGCGGTAGCGTCCCGCATATTCATGGCCATCTGGATTACCGAGCCCTGGAATTCTGCATTGCCGACAATCTTGTTCATGCCAGCCATAAGTTCCTGCGCCTGGTCAACCACCTTACTGAGTCCCGCAAACATGGTATCCATGCCCGCCTCATCCTGTCCGATAAGGTAATCTCCATTTTCCACCCAGCCAAGTGCCGGGTCAGCAGGCAGAATGTTGATGAATTTTTCTCCCATGACACCTGAGGAACCAATGGTTGCCTGGGAGCTTTTCGGTATCTTCACATCACTGTTGATGGAAAGCGTTACCGTAACGCCCTGCCCATCGTTCTGGATTTTCTTGACTTTTCCCACCGGCACGCCGGACAGCCTTACCACGGACTGCGGTTCCACCCCGACGACCTGATTGAATCCGGCATAAAGGGTATAGCCCTTTTCCCCGCCCAGCTTGAAGCCACTGAGCATGATGATAACACCAGCAAGCAGGGCCAGTCCTGCCAAGGTAAATGCTCCTACCTTTGCTTCTGTACTCACGCGTCACGCCTCCTTAACTGTTCGCAGGGTGTGGAAAAATGCCTGCACCCGCTCATCCCTGATATTTTTAAAATTCTCCACGGTATCCACCGCAATGAGCTCACCTTCGTAAACCATGGCAATGCGGTCCGCAATGCGGCAGGCACTGGCCATATCATGGGTAACCACCACCGACGTCACGTTAAGTGCCTGCTGGGTGTGGCTGATGAGCTCATCAATCTTCTCTGTCATAATCGGGTCAAGCCCCGAACTCGGTTCATCGTAAAAAACGATTTCGGGTTCAAAGGCAATCGCCCGGGCCAAACTCACGCGCTTCTTCATACCACCGGACAATTCATTGGGCATCCGATGGGCCACATTTTCAAGCCCCACCAGATTGAGTTTCTCCTCGACAATCCGCTGGACTTCCTTCTCCGGCATATCCGTATGCTCCCGAAGGCCAAAGGCAACATTGTCGCCCACCGTCATCGAGTCAAACAGCGCCGAATACTGGAAAACCATCCCCATATGAAGCCGGACCTTGTCCAGTTCTGCTTCCGATAGCCGGGATATTTCCGTATCCCCGATCCAAATCTCGCCCGAAGTCGGCCGGATGAGTCCAATCAACAGCCGCAAAAGCGTACTCTTTCCTGAGCCGGAGCCCCCGATGATGGCAAGCGTCTCCCCATCTTCGATTGTCAGATTGATATGGTGCAGGACTTCTTTGTCACCAAAGCTCTTGCACACATCCACAAGTCGGATCATAATGCCTCACATTATATAAAATCTTTCTTAATAAAGAATGAAAGTCAGAATTGCGTTAAGAATAAAAATGGCTATAATCGATGACACCACCGTCCGGGTCGTTGCCTTACCAACGCCCTCGGCACCATCCGGACTATGAAGCCCGTAATAGCAGCCCAGCACGGCAATGACATTGCCGAAAAAAATAGCCTTTATCACACCACCGGTGAGGTCAAACACCTCAACAAAAGTGTGTATGGAATTCATATATAAATACGAGCTGATGCCCGAATAATAAACAGCAATAACCCAGCCGCCCAGGACGCCAATGACATCACCGAAAACCGTCAAAATCGGCACGACAATCATGCACGCCAGCATGCGGGGAACGATGAGATAATTTACCGGATTGACCGCCATAACCCGCAGCGCATCAATCTGCTCGGTGACCTTCATCGTAGAAATCTCTGCCGTAATGGCTGAACCCACGCGGCCGGCACAAACGACTCCGACCAGTACCGGGCCAAGTTCGCGGCCAATCGCAATGGAAATAATGCCGCCAATCGTTCCCTGCGCACCGAACTTGATGAGAATATCGGCCGTCTGCAGCGTAAAGACGACACCGGTAAAAAGCAGTGTGAGGCTCACAATCAGCAACGAGTCTACGCCAAGATGCGACATCTGCGACAGGATATGACGCGGCCGCGGGCGATGTCCCAACTCCCGCATCGTATCCCGATAGAGCAGCACGATTGTGCCAAATTCTTCCAGCCGGCGCATCACAAAAGCGCCAACCAGTTCCAACAATTTCAGCAGCATCATCTCCTCCTTTCCGGCATCGCCTTGTCGTCCCAAGTATATGCTAAACGCAGTGCATACTACCTTTCGATTTTAGCAGAGATAATCCAAATAGTAAAGATAAGTTTACTAATTTGCCTGTAATTTTTCATCTTCTTTTCTCAATATTTTTCCTATATAATAGGATTTAACGAAATTTACGCTTCAGGAGGAACACGAATGCCAAAGAAAGTATATGCCGTCCGCGCCGGGCGCGCCTGCGGAATCTTCACGACCTGGGACGAATGCAAAAAACAGGTAGACGGCTACGCCGGTGCCCGTTACAAAGGATTCACCGATATCGCCGAGGCACTGGCCTGGTTAAACGGCGGTGAGCGCCCTGCCGGACAGCAGCGCCAGAGCACTGCTGTCCGCCGTCCTTCCCGTCCCCGCCCTTCGATGCCAGCATCACCTGCCATCCCGGACAGTGAGCAGGACTACGTCATCTACACCGACGGCTCCTGCCTCCGGAATCCCGACGGCCCCGGCGGCTGGGCAGCGGTTGTCACCGAGGTAAAGACTGGCGAAGTCACCGAACTTCATGAGGGCAGCCCCAGCACCACCAACAACCGTATGGAACTTTCGGCCGCCATTGCCGCCATGTCGTTTCCCGCTGTGCCGTCGAAAATCGCCATTTACACCGACAGCCAATATTTGAAAAACGGCTTCACCAAGGGCTGGTTAAAATCCTGGAAAAGCCGCGGCTGGAAAAAAGCCGACGGCAACCCCGTCCTGAATCAGGACCTCTGGATGCAGCTCGACACACTCTACCAAAAACACCAAATCACCTTCCATTGGGTAAAAGGCCATGTCGGCATAGACCTCAACGAACGCTGCGACCAACTGGCAAAAAGCGAAGCTATGAAATATCAATAAAAATAAGCTGTTGCCGGCGGATAAAACCGTGCAACAGCTTATTTTTGTTTTATGCTCAGCAACGCCTTGGTGTCCGTCACCCCTGCCAGCGTTTGAACAAATTATGTTCAATCCCGAGCTGGTCGCATATCTTGCCTACCATCATATCAACGATATCATCGAGGGTCTGCGGGCGATGGTAAAAGCCCGGGCAGGCCGGTACGATGCGCGCGCCCACCTGGGCAAGCTTCAGCAGATTTTCCAGATGAATCGCATGCATCGGCGTTTCGCGCGGAACAATCACAAGTTTGCGCCCTTCCTTCAGCATTACATCAGCCGCTCTGGTCAGCAGATTATCCGAAATCCCATGGGCAATGCTTCCCGCCGTCTTCATCGAGCAGGGCAGAATGACCATCGCATCGGTGCGGAATGAACCGCTGGCAATGGCCGCCCCGACGTTATCGTTATCGTAGAGTTTATCAACCTTGACCGAAAATTTTTCACGGCTCACACCGCATTCATATTCTAGTACATCCCAGCCGCTGTCCGTGACCACTGCGTGAACTTCATGCCCGTCCGCTTTAGCGGCCGCGATGAACCGCAGGGCATAAATGCTGCCGCTGGCACCGGTAATGCCTACAACGATTTTCAAAGGCTCCCCTTCTTTCGTCCAAAAAAGCCTCCCAAAAACGGGAGGCTCTTTTCTTTTCTAATCTTAGAGTTCAGCTTTTTTGATGACTTCGACGCCGCCCATATACGGTACGAGAACCTTCGGAACGATGACACTGCCATCTTCCTGCTGATAGTTCTCAAGGATTGCTGCTACCGTACGGCCGACAGCCAGTCCCGAACCATTGAGCGTATGAACAAATTCCGGTTTGCTCTTGGCATCGCGGCGGAATTTGATATTTGCACGACGAGCCTGATAGTCCGTGCAGTTGGAGCAGGACGAAATCTCGCGGTACTTATTCTGCGCCGGGAACCAAACCTCGATATCATAGGTCGTTGCCGACGTAAAGCTCATATCACCCGTGCAAAGCTTGACGACATGGTACGGAATCTCGAGCAGACGCAAAACATCTTCCGCATTGTCTACCATCTTATCAAGTTCTTCCCAGCTGGTTTCCGGCGTGCAGAACTTAATCATCTCAACCTTGTTGAACTGGTGCTGGCGAATGAGACCGCGCGTATCACGGCCGGCACTGCCTGCCTCAGCACGGAAGCAAGCCGTATAGCAGCTGAAATACTGCGGCAGCATTTTGCCATCGAGGATTTCGTCTCGATAGTAGTTCGTCGTCGGAACCTCTGCCGTCGGAACGAGGTAATAATCAAGGCCTTCCACCTTGAACATATCCTCGGCAAATTTCGGCAGCTGGCCCGTGCCCGTCATGCTGTCCTTGTTCGCCATATATGGAGCGAGCATTTCGGTATAGCCATGTTTATCGGCATGGAGATCCATCATGAAGTTGATGCAAGCGCGCTCCAGACGGGCACCCATCCCCTTGTAGAACGTAAACCGTGCGCCCGTTACCTTGGCAGCGCGGTCTGCATCGAGAATATCGAGGTCTGTGCCGATATCCCAATGAGCCTTCGGTTCGAAGGAAAACTCACGCGGCGTTCCCCATTTGCGGACTTCCGGGTTCTCCGTGTCATCTTTGCCGATAGGAACATCTTCACGCGGAATATTCGGGATGTGAAGCAGGATATCACGCAGTTTCCCCTCAACCTCTTTGAGCTCTCCATCAAGAGCAGAGATTTTCTGACCGACTTCGCGCATCTCTTTGATGCGCTCATCCGCATTTTCCTTGTTCTTCTTCATAACGCTGATTTCCTTGGAAACCGCGTTGCGCTCACTCTTCAGCGTCTCCGTCTGCTGCAGGAGTTCACGGCGCTTTTTCTCAAGGCCTTCGAAATCGTCAAGATTCAAGGAATTGTGGCGATTTTTGAGCATCTGGCGAACTTCATCTAAATGCTCGCGGACAAATTTCATGTCTAACAAAATTCTCACTCTCCATATCTGAATAATCAATAAGATTATATCCAATTTCCAACGGTTACATCTTTATATTATATCGTCTAACAATTCTATGGTCAATATGCCCCCTCCGGCCCCCAACGCCCCATCAGACACTGATTTCAAAATGCTCCTTATCGTCCTCATCTTTCGGCGGCTTGCGCACAATCTTTTTAGGCTTCGCCTTGATTTCCGGCGGCATAGCCGTCACCTGTTCCCGATACTGCCGGGCAATCTGCTTCGGCGCCGTTGAGGCAGGAACTTCCGGCGTCAGCTGTACGCGGCTGCGGGCCTTGGCGAGCCGCGCCTTTGCCTCAGCCCTGGCCTTGCGGATTTCCTCAGCGGCATCGATGGCTTCCTGCTCCTCAAGCTGGCGAAGAGCTTCGTCCGGCGTAAGACCGCGAAGGTTCAGTGAGCTTTCGGACTCCTCTGGCTCAATTGCCTGGCGGATATCCTCCGCCGAAAGCTCACCTTTGCTGCCATCCCGTTTTTTGAGCACGACGCGGAACAATACAAACGCCAGCACAAAAACCGCCAAAAAGGTAAAAATCCAATAACCGGCCCCATGACCGGCAAAAGACGACAGGGGCGCCTGCGCCGCCGTTGCCGTCTGGGTATTCTGCGAAGACTGTGTATCCTGTCCCGTCTTGCCGTCCTGCAGCGCAGCCGCAGCCTGAGGGTCTGTCTGTACGACAGTAGTCTGGTTCTGCTGCCCGCCGTTTTGCTGCTGGTTCTGTTTGGCATTGGGATTTTCCTGCGTCGTCTTGGAAAGCGGCCCATCGCCTTGGGCCACAGCCTGCCTGGCCTCAGCTTCCTGCCGTTGTGCATCCGTCTGGTTCTTATTCTGCGGCACCGTAGACTGCGTAACACTGCCGCCGCCATCCAAGGATACCTTCGGTGCCACCGGCGGCGTCGGCGGAGTCGGTGCAGTCGGTGGGGTCACTGCCATATATATTCCTCCTCTGCGCTATACTTCCTTATCGCCATTATACCGCCATTGTTCTAATTTTGCCAAAGACAAAATCCCACGATTGACGTTATAAAAGGTCCGCTGACTCCTCCCGTCAGCGGACCTTTTAGGCCACAGGCTGTTATCCTGCAGCCTGTGGCGCCTTTTTAAAGCAGATGCGCACGCAGTTCTTCACCACTCTGGGCGCAAAGATATGCCGGTGCAATATCGAGAACCGTCTTGCAGCCCAGCTGCCCCTCTTTTGCCAACCGGTAAGCCGCGCGGGCATAAGCCACAAGTACACTCGTAGTAAATTCCGGATTGGAATCCAAATCCAGTTTAAACTCAATGACGTGCTGATTTTCCTGATTGTGCCCCGTGGAACCCGTACGGATTACCGAACCGCCATGCGGCAGCCCCTTATGATTCTGCTGCAGCTCTTCTTCGCTGATAAACGTTACTGTCGTATCATAGTCAGCAAAGTAGTTCGGCATCGTCTTGATTTCCTTCTCCACATAGGCTGCATCAGCGCCGTCCTCCAGAACGACAAAGCACTCGCGCGTATGCTTCTGACGCGTCGTAAGCTCTGGATTCTTGCCAGCGCGAACCGCCTCAATGGCCGCCGGGACCGGAACCGTATACTGGCGGGCATCCTTCACGCCCTTAATGCGGCGGATGGCATCCGAATGTCCCTGCGAAACGCCACGTCCCCAGAACGTGTAATCCTTGCCATTTGGCAGGATGGCGTTGGCATAGACACGAGCCAGTGAGAATAGCCCCGGGTCCCAGCCAACCGAAATAATTCCGATATGGCCGGACTCTTTGGCCGCTTTATCCACCTCGGCATAATGTTCCGGAATGCAGGCATGCGTGTCGAAGCTGTCGACAATGTTGAACAGCTTCGCATACTGCGGTCCCTGCACCGGCAAATCCGTCGCACTGCCGCCACAAAGAATCATGACATCGATTTTATCTTCCCAGGCCGTCGCATCATCAACATGAACAACCGGAACCCCAGCCGTCGCAATACGGACTGCCGACGGATCGCGGCGCGTAAAAACCGCTGCCAGCTCCATATCCGGGTTGGCTTCAATTGCACACTCAACACCGCGGCCAAGATTACCATAACCAAGGATACCAATACGAATACTCATAGGTTTACCCCTCTCTTTCACGCTTTGCCTGTAAACTATGACAAATCAAACTCTTTTACATCATTACTATATCATACCAGCGTTTTATAGAAAAACATTTTCTTTCTGCCTTCCTGCCTATATTTTTCTATACAAATCCAGCAATCCTCGTTATAATTAATAACATTGACTATGCCAATAACCGCTGATTGTATAAATGGAGGTATTATGATTACATCGGAACTCATCGCCCGCATTAACGAGCTCGCCCGCAAAAAGCGTTCTGTCGGACTGTCCGAGGAAGAACTTGCCGAGCAGCAGAAACTCCGCCGCATCTACCTCGATGGCATCCGCGACCAGGTCAAGGGAATGCTCGACAACATCGAAGTCGTCGATGCGCCGGAAAAACCGCAGCCAAAAGTCACCCGCATCAACGAAGTATCCTTTTCGCTGCGCCGTAAACTTCATTGATTATACACGAAAAGGGACTGCCAGCCCTAAGGCAGCAATCCCTTTTCAAAGCAGGGGTCCAAAATGCCGTACGCTTTTCATGCCTAAAACCTGCGACTAGCAGGTGGGTGCTCTAAGTCTGACTTCAGTCTCCGCCGAGGCGCACATTCATCAGAATCAAATCAAGCTCCCTATAAAAAATGTAGGTTAGACATAATAAAAGCCCGCGTACATTCCAGGCGTGTCCTTCTTTGTATGTATAATAGCATAAAAAAAAACTGCGTGCAAGACTTGACAAATAAGAGCTTTTGACCGTTTACGAAAAAATCTGTATATTTGCAGTTTTCTTTGTAAAAAAGATAATTCTCAAGCTTTGCTTGGACTTTCCCCACAAAATCGACTATAATATATAGATAAGCTTGCTATTGATTTAACGACAAAACATCACATGACATAAAGGAGTTTTACTTATGGCAATTACATTCAGCGTAGCCATCAGCTACAACAACACCCTGGGCTGGATTGACTATGATGCCGACGCGCACAAAGCCGAGGTTCATCTTGGTGACGAAAAAGGCAAAGCGCTGGTTGAGGAATATCTCGGCAAATCCCATGAAATCATGGTTCCGCATAAAACGCTGATGGACTTCACGCATGAAACCGTTGAACCGCTCGCTGACGAGGCAAGCTTCAAGCTGGCCATCACCCGTCTCTGGAATGCTACGCAGGTTCATGTCGATTGGAGCCGTCCGGTCGATTATGTAAAGGCTCACCCGCATTATTGACAACAAAAACAGGCATCCGCTTTTGCGGTGCCTGTTTTTTGTGTCATCACCCAAATCAGCGATGGGCAAACAGTTCTTTTATTTCCTCTTCACTAAGCTTGGACAGGAAATTCTCACCGGGCTGAATCATCTGGTCGATGAGCGATTTTTTCTTTTCCTGGAGCTCATAGATTTTTTCCTCAACAGTTCCCTTGGTGATAAACTTCAAAACCTGCACATTGTTTTTCTGCCCCAAGCGATAGGCACGGTCGGTGGCCTGGTCCTCCACCGCCGGATTCCACCACGGGTCAAAGTGGATGACCATATCCGCTCCGGTGAGATTGAGGCCCGTTCCTCCGGCCTTTAACGATATCAAAAACACCGGCATAGTTCCTTCATTGAACAGTTTCACCAAGCGGATGCGCTCAAGCGCCGGTGTCGAACCATCGAGATAATAATAGGGAATCCCCAGGACCTTCAGTCGCTGTCCAATATGCTCCAGCATCGTCGTAAACTGGGAAAAGACCAGTATCCGGTGACCGCCCTCAACGGCTTCGCCCACGACTTCCTCTAACATATCGAGTTTGCCCGAACCGCCCTCATAACCATCAAGAAACATCGCCGGATCACAGGCAATCTGCCGCAGTCTCGTCAGGATAGCCAGAATCTTAATCCGGTTATCGCCAAAACCATTCTGACGCAGCTCAGCCGCAAATTCCCTTTGGCTGCGGATAAACCAAGCCTGGTAGACTTTCTCCTGCTTTGGCGTCATCTCATTGACCATCTTGCGTTCGACCTTATCCGGCAGTTCCGTAAGCACATCTTTTTTCATGCGCCGCAGGATAAATGGCATAACATGACGTTTGAGGTCATTTAGCGACCGCTCATCCTGTTCGCGGACGATTGGCGTCTCATAACGTTCCTTGAATTTCTTATGCGTCAGTAAATAGCCCGGCATCAGAAAGTCAAAGATCGACCAAAGCTCTGTCAGCGTGTTCTCGATAGGCGTTCCGGTTAAGGCAAAATAACCGCCGGTCTTTATTTTCTTAACTGCCCGGGCATTCTGGGTTGTCGGATTCTTGATATGCTGTGCTTCATCGAGGAACGTATACCGGAACTTGATTTTCTCATAAAGCTTGATGTCCCGCTTCAACATGTTATAGGTAGTGACCAGCACATCATAGCCCGTATCGGCATCGGCCAGGATTTGCCCGCGCTGTTCCTTGGTGCCGGCTACCGCTTCCGCCTTAAGGTCTGGCGCAAAGCGCTGAATTTCATCGAGCCAGTTGTACATGAGCGAAGTCGGCGCCACAACCAGCGACGGCGGCTGCTGCCCGTCCTTCTTCGCCAGCAGGAATGCGATAACCTGCAAAGTCTTGCCAAGGCCCATATCATCGGCTAAAATTCCACCCAAATGATAATCCGCCAGCGTGGACAGCCAATTGAATCCGGTTACCTGATAATCGCGCAACACGCCCTTGAGGCTTGCGGGCACATCGTACTCGGCTTCCTCCGGACGACGGATATCCCGCACAATCTTGCGGAACTCGCGGCTGCGCTCGAGCCGCAGGTTCTCATCCTCCCGCACGAGTTCGTCGAGATACATGGCATGGGAAAGCGGCAGTTCCACCGTGGCACCATCGGTCGCATTGGCCCGGGTAATGCCAACATTTTCGACAAAATCAGCAATTGCCTGCATCTGCTGTTCTTCGAGCGTAACAAAGGTCTTGTCCTTCAACCGGTGGTACCGGCGCTTGGCACGATAGGAGTCCAAAATATCCATCAGCTCCGAAAAGTCCAGGTCCTTCATATTAAACGTGACTTCCAGCAGGTCCATATCGTTGACACTGACACCAGCCGACACCTTCGGCATTGGGCGGACGGGCCGCTTTACAAAGCTGTCCTCATAGAATACATCGACCCAGTCCGGCAGCATCGGCAGTTCTTCTGTCAGGAATTCGTAGCTCTTTTCTTCATCCCGCTGTACCAGCTGGTCCCGTTCCTGCGTGAAGCCATAGTTTGCCAGCCTGGTCATGATTTCCTGTTCCCCGCGTGCATCCCGCACCAAACGGCGGCCATCGCGAAGCGGCGGTTCTGCCGTCACCAGCGGATTGAACCGGGCATCGCCATAACAGAGCATCGGACGAACGGCCACGCCATCACCGGCATAATCCAAAAAGAGTTCGGCCGTAAGCGGTTGGAGCATATACTGCTCCAAAAATTTGGGGTCTACCTCTACCTCAGCCGCTTTTTCGAGCCGCGGCAAAACTTCGCTGAAAAACCGCCCCATCTCCGAGCGGGGCACTTCAATCCGCGAAGTCGTCCGGAAAGACTGCCAAATAGGCTTCACCGCCCGGGCGAACTTAACCGGCACCGCATATACATGCTGATTCTGATACAGATACCGGCAGTCTTCATCGAGGGGCATCAAATCCTCCGTCTCAAGGCACACCACCCCGCGGCCATTCTTGTCGCGGATACTTACCGCCACTGGCGGCTCTGACCGGCTTCCCCGGACGTCACCGACTTCCGCACCATTTATGCGCATTTCAAACGGTGTATCCCCCATAATCGCCAAAAACCGCCCGAGATTATCGGCCGACAATTTGAACTGCTTCTGTTCAAAGATATAGCTGTGATATCCCGAATAATAATAGCCGCGATTAGGGCTGTGTACCAAAACATCCTGCTCCAGCCGATGGGCATCAACAAGCATCTGATACAATTTTTCCGACACAGGGTCTGCCCAGCGGACATCCGAAAGATTCACCTCGGCATTGCGTCCTAGCGGCCAGCTGCTGCCCTTTTCCTTTTCCCGCAAAAATGTCAGCACATCACGGATGATATAAAGCCGGTCGATACCAAAGCGGAATTCCAGCCAGCAATGGGTGTTGCCATAAAGGTCCTCAGTGAACAGCCGTGGAACAAGATAAGCTGCCTGCCCGGCACTCCGATAACCAGCATCTTCCACACGGTCCGCGTCAGCAAAGAAGCGGAACATCCGGCGGCTGCTGATTGACCCGCTGTGTTCCTCCTGGCTGCGCACATCAAACGATTCCTTGAGCTGCTGGAAAACCGCCTGTTTGTCAGTCAGTTCTTCTTCATTTTCTGCCTGATCATCCTGAATCGCCTTCAGCACCGCCACCACATGCTTGCAGGCACCGAGATACTGCCTGGCCGCCGGACAATCGCAGTGATACTGCTCGATGCCGCTTTCATCCTTGGACAGTTGGACTTCCACCGCATAGGAAATCGAGCCCTCCACTTGTCCCCGATAATGATGGGGGCGGACCTGTTCGAGGCTCTTCACCCGGCCCTGGTTAAAATACCGGACACCACGGCTATAGGCAACATCGCTTGCTACCGTGCGAATCATCATATCTTTCAGCAAGTCCTGCCACTCCTTTTCTCCTACGTTAAAAAACCATGGGAATGCTTGAATCCCTGAGGTTCGCTATGCTAAGATAAACTTATCATTTTAATCGTCAAATGGGCCGCAGCCCATCTTTTCATTCTACTATGGTCCGGCTGAAAAACCAACCGGAAAAGGGAATTTTATGCAGAAAAAAAACATAGAACCAGCAGACGGCACCCGCATTCTCATCGTCCGCCTCAGTGCCATCGGCGATGTACTGCATGCCACTGCTGTCACCCACAACCTAAAACGCATCTATCCAAACTGTCATCTCACTTGGTTGGTAAGCCCACCAGCTGACAGTCTGCTGAAAAACAATCCCGATATCGACGAACTTTTAGTCTGGGACCGCCGCATCATCGACAAAGCCTTCGCCCGGAAAAAATTGGGCACCGTCCTGCACTGTCTGAAAGAAGCCAAAGCCCTGCTCGCTGCGCATGAGTTTGACATTGCCTTAGACATTCAGGGGCTTTTCCTCAGCGGCATTCTGACCAAACTCAGCGGCGCTCCCCGCCGCATCGGTATCCACGAACGCCACGAGGGCAATTTTCTCTTCATGAGCGAAATGGCCCCTGACACCAGTGAACCACATAAAATCCGCCGCTATATGACCGCCCTTGAGCCATTGGGCATAACCGCGGATAAATTCCAGCCCGGGCTCGTCCTGACACTTACGGACAGCCAGCGGGCCTGGGCGAAAGAATTCTGGCAGGATCACGGCATCGAGCTTGGAAATAAAAGCCGTCCGCTCCTGCTGGTCAACACCCGCACCACCTGGCCAGACAAGAACTGGCCCGCCAGAAACTTCGGCTTGGCCCTGCGCCAGCTCGCCCCACCGGTACAGATTGTCTTTACCGGTGCGCCCAACGACGTGCCCTATATAAAGGAAGCACAGCAGGAATTGGGCCGTCCCAGTCTTTCCATCGCCGGCGAAACGAATCTTAGCGAACTTGCCGCCCTGTTTGCCGAGGCTGACCTATTGCTCACGGGCGACACCGGCCCGCTCTACATTGCCGAAGCCGTCGGACTGACCACGCTTTCCCTCTGGGGACCTACCCATCCCAGCATTTACGGGCCGCTGACTGCCGGTCATCACTTTATCTTAAGCCCGCACAACTGCACGGCCTGCTGCAAAACAAAATGCAGGCATAAAACCAATGCCTGCATGAATGCTATTTCGCCTGCTATCGTCGCCAAGGAACTGATATCCCTGCTGAAATAACGGCCATTATTCTTTTTCTGCCGCCCGCGTCATCGCGCTTGCATTTTCCTTCGCCGTTTTTGACGGGTCAAACGCCTTGACTGCCCGGGCCTGCTGATTTTTATCTTCGCAGAGAACCAGCTCCACGCGGCTTCCTACCAAACGCTTTGCCTGCTGGAATACCAGCCAGAAATCGCGGCTCCAGGAAATCATCAGATAGGTATCGGCAAAGTCGCTATGCGCGGCACTGACGAGCTCCGCCACCGACGGGCCGTCGTCAACGCTGCCGCTCACGATGATGTTGATGCCGGATTCCTGCATCTCACGGGCCTGGACTTTATTCTCCGCCACGGCCAGCATCGCCACGGGGATCAGCGCTCCATGCGGACTTAGTTCGTGCGTTTCACTCATATTCGTGACATGAACATCCTTGATAGCCCCCCAGCCCACCGACTGCTCGATGACCTTTCCCGGGTGATCCGTATGCAGATGAACAGCGATCCCTCTCCCCTTTGGCTGCACCAGCACAAAGCTTGAATACTCATTAAGCTGCTCTTTGAAGGCCTGCATGTCCACTTTCGGATTGCCCACCGTAAAGCGCACGCAGTACGGACGAACCACATCGTTGCGCGGATCCGGCATACCAGGCTGCTGCGCCTCTAAGCCCAGCGACAGACTGACTGCAGGCGAAACGAAATTGCCATCAAGACCTTTGAGGCACCCCTTGAGAAACGTGAACATAATGCGCGCCCCGGCATCTTCCAAGCCAATCTTAGCGAGTTCCTTTTCGCCGGTCTCAATTGCCGCCTCAAGGATTTCCGAAATCGGCTTATTATCGCGGACTGCATGATAAGCACCTTTGGCTACGGCCTTAGCCAGTGTGATGATAGGCCGTTCCTTTTCGCCCGGAATCACGCGCTGGGCATAGAGGATTCCATACTGGAATGCCTTGCCAAACTCTGAGGACGTTGCATTGTATTTGCCCGACAAGCCCTTCCCCAGACCGCGGAACATCTGCGCCAATACCACGCCGGCATTTCCACGCGCGCCGAAAATCGCGCCGGATGCTACGCGCCGGGCCAGTCCGCCGATACTGTCATCCTTCACATCCCGCAGCGGCATCACCGCCGCCCCCATGGTTCGGAGCACATGCGTGCCGGGGCGGTGTCCTGCCCCCTTCATCTCATTTATTGTCTCATACTCAAGCAGGAACTCACTGTAAGCGCCACTTACCATGCGCTTGAAATCACTACCTGTAATTACTTCTTTATTTCCTGTCATAACAATCACACCCGCTTCTTTTTAGTTTGTATGTCCCGTAAATTTTCTGCTAAAAACAGGATTCCTCTATATACTTCGCGAAATAAGTAAAATAACCTTTTAAATTCTGAAATTACAAGGAGTTTTTTTATGCCTACAATAAAAGAGCCGGCCAAAACAAAAACTGCCGCCAAAACGACGGCACCGGCCAAGAAAACTGCTGCGCGCAGCAAAACAGCCAAAGCAGCCAAAGCAGCCAAGCAGGCCAAGGAACCTGCGTCCAAAAAAGCGAAGGGAGAGCGCATCTTCTCGCTGGATATCGGTACCCGCAGCGTCATCGGCATCGTAGCCGAACACGATGAAAGCGACGACCAGCTTCACATCATCGCCACCGACCGGCTGGAGCACAAAACCCGTGCCATGCTGGATGGCCAGATTCACGATGTACCGCAGGTCGCAGCCATTATCGAAAAAGTCAAAGAATCGCTCGAAGCCAAGACCGGTCCGATTAAAAACGCCGCCGTTGCTGCCGCCGGCCGCGCCCTCTACACCATGACAGCCGAAGCTGAAATGGAAGTCAACGGGCTCATCACCGCCGAGCAGCAGCGCAATCTGGATTTTGCCGGCGTGCAGGCCGCCCAGGCCGCGCTTACCGATTCGCATACCGTGGATGACCCCACGCGTTACTACTGCGTAGGGTACAGCACCATCCGTTACGTTCTCGATGACATCCAGCTCAAATCCCTCGTCGGGCAGCGCGGCAAAAAAGCGAAGGCCGTCGTCATCGCCACCTTCCTGCCCCGTCAGGTCATTGACTCGATGCAGTCCGCCCTTCACGCCACCAATCTGGAGATGCGTGCCCTGACACTGGAGCCGATTGCCGCCATCAACGTACTGATTCCGCCTACCATGCGCCATCTGAATCTCGTGCTCGTCGATATCGGCGCCGGCACCTCCGACGTTGCCATCACCAAAAATGGCTCCGTCATCGCCTACGGCATGGTCCCACTGGCCGGCGATGAAGTCACCGAGGCCATCAGCCAGCGGTTCCTGCTGGACTTCAACGTGGCTGAAGACATCAAACGCCGCGCTTCAAACGGCGAAGACGTCTCCTTCACCGACATCCTCGGCATGGAATATAACCTCACGGCCAACGAAATCATCGAACCGGTATTGCCGAACATCGAGAATCTGGCCGCTGCCATCTCCAAGCAAATCATCGAACTCAACGGCGACGCCCCTCAGGCGGTCATGCTCGTCGGCGGCGGTTCGCTGACCCCGAATCTGGCCGCCTTCGTTGCCGATGCACTTGGTATGCCGCAAAACCGCGTCGCAGTCCGCAAACCGGACAAAGTCGATGGCATCACCGACCTGCCGGAGGAACTTCACTCCCCCGACGCCGTCACGCCGCTGGGCATCTTAAAGATTGCCTCCCTTAACACCCTGCATTTCCTCTCGGTCTATGTCAACGACGAAGAATACAGTTTGTTCAACTTCCGGGAGCTCACCATCTCCGATGCCCTGCTGAACGCCGGCATCAACATGCGCAAATACAACGGCCATCCAGGACTCGGCCTCATGGTAAGTCTTGGAACCGAAAAGAAATTCTTCCCGGGCACCCTCGGAACCTTCGCCAAGATCCTGCTTGGCGACGAAGAAGCCGACCTCGATACCGTCATCCATGATGGCGCGCATATCACCATCATCCCGGGCGAGAACGGCACTACGCCGACCGTCCGCCTCGGTGACCTGGTCACCGCCGGTCAGGAATATACCATCTATGTAAACGGCCGGGAAAAACACATCCGCCAGCACGTCACCATCAACGGCAAAGAAGCCTCGGCTGACCAGCTGCTGGCTGACGGCGATGTCATCGAAAGCCGTGAATTCAAAAGCCTTGGCGAAGCACTGCTGGCCGCTGGCTACCCGCCGACCGGCCGCAAAATCCACTACAAACTCAACGGCAGCGATTCCAGTTACAGCTGCACACCGGAAATTCTTTTAAACGATGCTCCGGCCAGCATCTCGATGCCGATTCACGAAGGGGACCACATCGAATACATCGCCGACGAAGAACCAAAACTCGGCGATGTCCTCGACGTCAACGATGCCGACACCTCAATTGTCATCTACTACGAAAACAACGAATACCAGATTCCGTCCGCCAGCATCGAACTCATGGTAAACGGCCGCAAAGCCAGCCCTGGCACCCTGATTGATGACGGCTGCGAAATCACCTATGTAAAATCCGAACGCACAGCTACGACTGTCAGCGATGCGCTGTTAGCCGTCAACTTCCAGCCGCCCGCTGCCACCAGCCGCATGACCTTTACCATTCTCGTAAACGGCCTGCCGGTTGATTTCACGGATCCGGTCAAAAACGGCGATATCCTCGAAGTCAAACTGACCTCACTGGACAAAACCAATGAAGCGCCAGCAGCCCCGTCCGCCAGCGCCTCCGGGGTACAGACGCTTTCCAGCATCAACGCCAGCGCGCCCCGCACTGGACTTTCCAGCCTTTCCCACCCCGCAACGCGCCCGCATATACCAGGTCTTAGCACAGCTGCCACCACCTCCCCATCGGCACCAGCCGCGCCACCGCGCCGCACGATTGCCGATTTCATCCGCAAAGACTGATGCCTGCCGAAAATTTTACTTGCATAATAGCACGAAAAAGGGTATCATAGTAACATGTGTCAACGCACATTAACCACGTGAAATGAATCCATTCAGCATCAACCCATTGCATGGATTTCACTAACAGGGAATAAGATTCACTCCGGAGGTGAAAATCAACATGGCAGTACCAAAGCGTAAAACTTCCAAAGCACGCCGCGACCAGCGCCGCGCTAACTGGAAACTTGAAGCACCGGGCTTCGTAGCATGCCCGCAGTGCCACGAACCGAAAATGCCTCATCATGTATGCTCCGAATGCGGCTACTATGATGGCAAAGAGGTCGTCAAAGCAGCAGAATAATGCGAAAAAAACAGAGCAGCCTTCCAGCTGCCCTGTTATTTTTTTGTCCGGACCAATGTCATTGACACCCTCTCTATTTTATGGTTTAATGATAGCAATTATCTTATAAAATAAGACATCAACAGCAAGAAAGGAGTTAATTCTTTGAGCATCCGTTCATTCCGCGACATATCCAGAGTCCGCACAGCTCGTCTTGACCAGGGTCTTACCTGCCGTCAGCTGGCACTCAAATGCGGCATCAAGCCGTCCACCCTCATGGAGTTTGAATGCGGCTATCGCCCGATTTGTGCGAACACCTACCGCCTTCTTCTCAACGCACTGAACCTTTAATCATCGTTGGCTATTCACCGACTTGCTGTGGAAAGCCATCCGATGAATGCAGATGATACGCCAAGGAGCCATAGACTACAGTCTGTGCGCTCCTTTTTATTTCTCCTGCAACATCACTATCCCAGTGTAAATGTATAAAAATCACAGATATTCTTTAAACTTTGTACAAGATTACACTCCCATCCTCCTCTAATTGTTTTATAATAATTGCAGTAGTTAATAAACATCAGTTATCGAGAATCACAGATACTGTTGGAGGGGATAGCTTATGGAAAAATCTCTCGCTGAACTTTGTCACCTCTGTAACAGCATGACCGGATTACAGCAAGAAATCCAAGAGATGGAAGACTGTCTGATACATTGGGACGAAAAACTAACCGAGTCCACAGAACGTATGATGCAAACACATTGCGTGATGAATATCTGCTATCAAAATGGACAATATAGCAAAAGCCAGCCGATTTGACGGCTGGCTTTTTTCATTTTCATGATAAAACTTCCTTCAATGCTCAACAAAGGCGAATCCAACGATTGGTGCAGAAGTTAAGTTGAAGTAGTTATTTTTCCATTCTGTATCGTAAATTGTACCATATTGGACAAGGCGCTTTTGCCTGTCGGGGTAACAAATTCGAAGAAATATCCGTACAATCCATCTCCCACATCCTCATCGGCAACCCTTGGATTATCACCAGCGCTAAATGTATCTACTTCCACTTCCTGCGGATTAGTGTCATTACCTGAAAGTATCATAGCATAATGAATGGTGGTTATCCGGTCATCCCGTTTCAATTGAACCAGATTACGGCTTCCCATGCCGCTGCTGTCTATCCCTTTACGCGCACCAAGAATATGATATTTTTGATCCTTGTAGTTATAAGCTACCTCCAAATTGCATCTTTCCCCATTCAACTTAATCGGCACCGCATAGAGATTATACCCATCATCCTCCGCCGTGATTTCCACATAAACAGGATGTCCATTCAACATCGGCCACTTGCCAAAGAAATTATCCTTGAACACGCCCTTGTCCCAATCCGCCACAATATTGGAATCACTTCCCAAAACCAGCAGAATATCATCTTTTTCCGAAACATAAACTAACTGGCAGTGAACACTAGAAAGCATATCCATTTCCCTATTGGTCAAGGTGACAAAGGCATCTCCATTAGAGTCAATATCGACAAACTTATCCTCCAGCTCCTTCACCGGAAAAAAACGCTGAGCTTGGGCATCGTCTTCATGCACCTTCGGAACGGTAGAAATGTCTTGTGAAATACCTTTAGCCACCAAATCCTTGGCTTCTTGGGAAAACACCCCCGAAAGCATATAATGATACAAACATTTCTGTGACAGCGGCACCGCCTTCTGCTCTAAATATTTTTCCAACACCGTCCGGTCGCCATCATAAGCGTAAAAACCAGAAATACCATTTCCCCGGCTGCGGTACTTCCCTTGCACTTTATATACCACCGCATTGTCTACGGCATTCATCAGCCCCCTGGAGGTCAGTGGCAACAATCCGGTAGTCCTGCTGGCCAAATCCCCTAAATCCACCATATCGGAATATCCCTGTTCTTTGTTATTGCCGCCATAATTTTCCGCCGTCTGGGCACTGCGGCCAAATTCCGAGAAAAATCCTCCCGCGTTATTTGCGGCCAGCTTCAAGGCTTCTATTCCATAGTTTTCATAAGCCCTTCCCAAGGCAGGAATCTTACTTATGTCAATCACCGACAAAGTAGCCAAATCAGCTGCCCCGTACTCGCGGCAGCCCTTCATGTAACTGTCGCAGATAACCCTTCCTAATTCAGCACCATTCATGTAAGGATTATGGGCTAAAGCCCCAACCCATCTGGTATAATCCCATCCGTTCCCCGGCTCTCGTTCTTCAGAGGCCGTCATATAGCGGGATATTCCCTTCAAGGCGTTGGCGGTATCATAACTAGCCATCATACAGGCATCAAAACCAATCATTTCAAATGGTGGATTGGACTCCGAAGCGCCATATACCTTCGTAAAGGCGTTGGTAATATCATTCAGGCTAAGGGAATTTCCAGTGCGCTCATCCTGGCAAACACCGCCCACACTGCCACCACCATGATTCCAAAATACGAAGGCCAGGCGCAAATTCTCATCAGCAAAAGCCCCCTTGCCCACAGTCAAAAAACTCTCCAATGTTTTGGCAGCCCCCATATCGGCATCTTCATAGCGGCCTATTTCCTTAATCCCATTACTATCATATAGATACAGCCCAAGTTCTCCCGGCTTCATCATATCATTTTGCCACTTATCAGCTCCACCAGTAAGTATAAACACCCTGACATTGGGTGGAAGCTTTACTTTCGTAAGCTCAATTAAATCAGTTGTAGCAAATCCATTTTTTGATTCCAGATCAGCGCCGCAAATATACCAATAAATCAGCCAGTTCCCCCCTGCCTGATTCGCTGCCTCAGCCTGCGAATAAACACTAAGTTTACCGCACCATACCCAAGCAGCAAGGACAACCATTATTGCCAGACAAAATTTTCCCAATAAATTTCTCGACAACCTGCACATCTTCTCCCCACCTTTTCCTGTCAAAAATTTTAATGACCTTATTCTCCATTACAGACGCAACTTCCTCCCTGGCAATGATATATGTCTCGCGCATGGAAATACGAAGGGCCGTCCATTGGTCTTGGACGCCCCTTCTCCCTCTACGGCTGACTTTTGCCAGCGGTGTTTACTGGTGGATTGTTATATCTCCTGGTTAGCCCAAGGGACAGAATACAAAAAAAAGCCTCGTGAAAACTCACGAGACCGATGATACGTCGCGGCCAGCCTCTCTTGGTGAGCTGCAGGGCTGGGCGGGTGGGTGCATCGCTGTATGGGATGACTCGATGTAGACTGACGTAAGAAGACGCCCCCGGCTGCGTTCCTGCTTTGGTGGACGCATCCACATCCACCATCTAAGTGTCACTGGCACTCCTCTATCACACACCGACATATCAAGATATAGAAAAAGGCACTACCATAACGCTATGGTTAGTACCTTTTGGTTGATATAAACGCTGTGTCATGACAAGTTGGAATATAAGAAAATAACGATCAGCTTTGCGCTGCCATGATTTCACGTGGATAGCGCAGGATGGCTCTTAGATATGATGCAGCAGTAGCATCAATCTTCCTGCGGCCCTGCTCCCAATTGCGGAGCGTTGCCAAGGGGATGCCGAAGGCTTTGGAAAACTCCTGCTGGGTTATGTTCAGATGCTCACGAACTTCTTTCGGTTTTACTTGATAGACAACCGTCTTTTTTACCCCTTCGACAGGGATTCCCTTGGCATCCTGCAGTGCCTCATTAAGCCCCTCAAGGATTTCGGATGCAGCAAAAGACATTTTACTCATGGTGGATTTCCTCCTTTTCCCGGAAGACTGCTTTTAATTGTTCAGCTACGACCTGAGGTATCAATTCTTTTTCCATATCTATATTATACGCCAATGACGTATAATATACAAGCAAAAGAGCCTTACAGGTAACCAGCCTGCAGGCTCTTTCATCGGTGATAATCGTGACCGAATACCATCTTCTCATTTGTGCCTTTATTATAACACGATTTACACAGGCACAAAATCGTTTCCACCAAAACAGGCGGCTGACCAGTCAAATTGACTTGTCAGCCGCCCGCCTTGCGAGGGATGGGGATTAGTCTTTTCCCGGCAGCGTTCTAGTGCCACAGCATTGACATCCACGCCAATAATATTACGGTTTAGTAATTTGGCCTCCACCATCGTGGTACCGCCCCCGGCGAACTGGTCAAGGACACAATCGCCCTCCTTAGAATAACGCAACATAATATTGCGGGGGATATAGTGCGACCAATTCCCCCGCCACTTGGCATCATGAGTGGCCCAGTCGCCTCGTTTTGGAAAAGTCCAATGCAGATCCTCCCGCCTTATTGTTTTTGATCGTTTTCGATCGTTTGGCATTGAATAATATAGCACAAGATCCCCAAACCTCGCAAGTATTGTTTTATCCTGCCGTAATTTTTATATGTTTCTTCCAGCAAATCCCCCAAATACCTTCATCTTATTGGTTTTGCGCAAAAAAAGAAGACCTTTTCCGAAACTGGCCTTCTTTCCTTTTGTATCGCATATTTTATTGTTTATTATTATAAATTGCATAATAAAAGAGATTCTCCGGCGGGCGTCGCCTCTCCCGCATCTCTCGGGTTGCCCCTGTCATGCCATCGGCGTGTGGTCGCAACGAAGTTTACCACCTCAGAGAATCTCTATTGTTACTTATATTATATCAATCTGCGTTCCGTTTGTAAAGAATCCGCTTATTGCGTACATAGCTTTCCCAACGCGTCTTGCTAATCCGCCAAGCCGATATGATAGAATTCTTGTAGCCTGGCTTATCATTGGACGTATGCAGGCGCAAAACCAACTGTATCCTTTTGCCGTTTTCTTCAACCACTTTCAATATGAGTCCTGTATGGGGCTTATCCTGCAAAATGTAGTCCTCGTTAATAAATACTCATTTTAGCCTATCATAACACAGACTTTTCTACCATACCTTTTTCGTCCCTCAATCTATATTCACCTCTGCCCAAAAATTCCACGTAGCCCTTGTCACGCAAAATTTGCAGTTGTTGGCGTATTTTCGGTTGAACATTGTGATTGTCCTGATGCCTTTCTTGCAAATAATCGGTGTAGCCATACACGTCTTGAAGGGAGAACTGCTCCCTTCCTAACTGCTCCACACAATAAAGTACGTCCATCAGCCAGCCACGAGAGTTTATTTTGGTAGCGGCTAAAGCAGCAGTGGCAGAAACCCTTTCACAAACAAGCTGCGAATCTATGACTTCTTGCTGACTGATAACTGGAATAATTCCCTTGGAAGGAATATTTTTCCATGCAATATTACAACCAGTCCAACCTGCACGTCTAGCATTTTGTCCCAAGGGTTTGCGCTTAATAATGATTTCTGGGGTAAAAAAGTATTTGGGAATAAGCCAAAGATTTTCCACCATATACTCCGGTCGTCTATATTCCATAACGAACAAATGCGGATTATGGTCATCTGCCAGTCTTGCCATCATGGTATCATAGGCCCCATCAGTTATCACACTACCAAAGGGGCCATTATGGCTTTTCAATTCAAAAACATTATGGCAGTGAGGACACTGTAAATCTGCCACAGGCTTGTTATTTTTCAAAGCGTTCAAGTGCAGCGCCCCACACATCACACAGTACATATTGTCTGCCGCCCATGCCTCCGTTTATTACCCGGGCCTTTTGCTGCGGGCTGTGGTATGAATTGCCTAGCTCAGCATCCATATGTATATCCATGCTGTTTCTCCTTTTAGCGAATATCTAATTAAACAGCAACCTCTTTCGCAAAATAACACGATTTTATTTTATCATGCAGCCACTCCAAAAAACAATGCCAGTATCTGCCACGCCAAAAGGCACCCCCATAACTGATCCTATTGGTGGTATTGCGGAGCACGCAGAAACTCGGGTGGGCTTTGACGCCGCGGTCGCGGTAGCCTTGGTCGAGGGGCGCGAGGCTTTTGACGAGCTGGGTTTGGATGCAGGTGGCGAGCTTTCCGCCCGCGCCTTCCGTGCTATAACAGTAGGTTTCGGCGCCCCTGCCGCCGCCCTTGTTACCCGACAGTTACCCGACAGTTACCCGACAGACACCCCAAAAACACGCACAAAAAAAGCCTCGTGAAAACTCACGAGACCAATGATTTCAATGGCAGAGAGGGTGGGATTCGAACCCACGGTGGCTATTAACCACACTTGATTTCGAGTCAAGCACCTTCGACCACTCGGACACCTCTCCGTGTTCGTTGCGAACAAAAATATTATACCACATGCTATTGGCTATTGTAAAGATATCTCAGGCAATAAAAGGAAATTTATATCGTTAAAAGTTTCTTAAAAATTTTATCGTTTCTTATTGCATATCTTGATTCTTTCCTCTATAATAAACTTGCGGTCCTGCACAGACCGACGACGCTCTATCGGGAGGTTTTGGTTTGAATAAACAAAACGCTGACCGGGCCACCGCTAGCTTCGCTTTATTGGAGGAGGATTTTTTCCTGCTTCAAGCCAAAGCCGAGGATGTCCTTCTTGATGCGGTCGGACTAGGTCAAAAAATGCAGGCAGCTTTTGACCGCCATAGTGACATTATGAGCTCTGCAGTGCTGAGGAAGGCTCTGTACAGTAAAAAATGAACTGATGGCGCAGAAAGCCCCCGGATTTTACATCCGGGGGCTTTTCCTTTTATACAGTCTGTATCTGATGTTTACGCCGCTGCTGGAACAACAGGATTATCGCAAAGATGGCAATACCGATAACATCGGTCAAAAGGCCCGGCTTAATCATCAGCAGGCCGCCAACGACCAGCAAAATGCGTTCTGGCGCCCGGCAATTATCTGCCAGATAACCAATGAGCGCCGAGGACAATGCCACCATGCCGATAAGCGCCGTTACCGTTGAAAGCAGCAAGTCGACAGCCGTCCCTTCCATCATCAGGATAACCGGCGACAGCACGAAAATGTAGGGAATGATGAACGCCGCAATAGCCAGCTTCGAAGCATTGACACCCGTTTTCAGCGCATTGCCACCACTTATGCCAGCCCCGGCATAAGCAGCTAATGCCACCGGCGGCGTTACATCGGCAATGATGCCAAAGTAAAACACAAACATATGCGCCGCCAAAACCGGTACACCCATCTGTACGAGCGCCGGAGCCGCAATCGTCGACGTAATGACATAGTTAGCCGTAGTCGGCACGCCCATACCCAAAATGATCGCCGTAATCATCGTGAAAAACATCGTCGGCAGCAACATTCCACCGGACAATTCCAACAGACCAGACGCCAATTTAAGTCCGACACCTGTTTTGGTTACTACACCAATGATAATACCCGCTGCAGCGCAAGCTACCAATACGCCCAAGACATTGCGGGCACCTTTTTCCAAGCCACGGACAATCTCAATCGGCTTCATGCGGGTTGACTTGCGAAGGGCCGAGCAGACAATGGACAAGACGATTGCCACCAGCGCAGCCCGCATCGGCGTATACCCTGACACGAGTAAATAGACAATAAGGATCAGCGGTAAAGCCAGATGACCGCGTTCCTTCAAAAGTGTCAGGATTTTGGGCAGCTGATCACGCGGAATCCCCTTGAGGTTCTTACGCTTTGCCTCAAAATGGACGCCCAGCCAAACGCCAGCAAAATAGAGCAATGCTGGAACCACAGCCGCTTTGACAATGTCGATATACGGCACACCGACAAATTCTGCCATAAGAAAGGCTGCAGCGCCCATTACTGGAGGCATCAGCTGACCGCCCGTGGAAGCTGCTGCCTCTACAGCGCCAGCAAAGTTCTTATGATACCCAAGCTTTTTCATCATCGGAATCGTAAGCGACCCTGTACCAACGACATTGGCAACCGAACTACCGGATACCGTTCCCATCAAGCCAGAAGACAGCACCGCCACTTTGGCCGGACCACCGCTGGCCCAGCCGGCAATGGCATTGGCCAAATCGATGAAGAATTTCCCCAGCCCCGTAGATTCCAGATATGCTCCAAAGAGGATAAATAAGAAAATAAACGTCGAAGAAACACCCAAAGGAATACCAAAGATCCCCTCGGTCGTAAAATACAGATGGCTGACCAACTGCGAAAGCGTCAGTCCGCGATGGGCCAACACGCCCGGCATGTACGGCCCAGCAAAAGCATAGCCCAGGAACACCAAGACTACGCAAACCATCGGCAGTCCTACAACACGACGGGTAGCCTCAATGACCAGCAAAATCCCCACAGCACCTACGACCAAATCGACATCCGAAACGGTACCCGCCCGCAAAACGAGATTCTGAAATTCGTAGATGATATAGGCAGGAGCAGCTGCCCCCAAGACAGCCAACACCAAATCCAATGGGTGAATTTTATGGCGCGACCAAGATTTGCAAGTCGGGTATAAAAGATATACCAACGCCAAGCCAAACCCAAGATGAATACCACGCTGCAGCTGTGCATCCAGCACGCCAAAAGTAGCGGTGTACAGCTGAAATACCGAGAACGCTATGGCAATAGCCGCCACGATTTTCGCCATAAAGCCCGTATACTCCATGGTATCGGACTCTTTATCGAATTCCTTCAGGACGTCCTCGGCTCTCTTTGCTTCAGACTCTTTCATGATAACAAACCCTTTCCTAGTGAATTGACATAGATTTCTACCGGCGTTCCCGGTGGATATGATTCATAGACACGGTATTCCCGCCCCTCCAGATAAAGTGTCAGCTTCGTACCGACTCCGGTCCGGAGTGTGAGGGCAGGAAAATGCCGCTCCATATTATCCATGATGTAGTAATCGCCCTCCTGCCGGAAATCTCCCTCTCCTTCCAGGAAAGGCAGGCCGACACCAAAGGACTGATATTTCGTAGAATGAAGGACAAAACTGCGGCCATCTGCATCAACTGCCAGATTTTCCTCCACCGGCGTTTTCTGAACCGAATGGATAAAGCGGATGGAAAACTCCGTACCGGGGACAGCCCGCATTACCGCTACGCGGTTGCCGCCTGCCTTCACAAACAAATACGGCCTGCTGAGAATATATGCACTTCCCAGCAATATGCCAATAATAAAGAGCCAAACCACCGGCCGTTTCCACCAACACAATTTTATCACATTCCCCTCACATAATTAGCCTTCCTCATTTTGATTGAGGAAGGCTAATCCCTTTTCTTATTCCTTGAAGAACTTCTCTGCACCAGCGTTCATCGGCAAGGACATTCCCTTCATAGCTCCATCTTTCGTGATGAGCTTGCCAACGGAATGGGCAGCCTGCAGACGGTCAAGGTTGGAGAAGATAGCCTTGGCAATCTCATAACCAAGCTTATCATCCACTTTGTCCGTAGCGACCAGCATAGCCATAACGGAAATCGTCTGAACTTCCTCATTGAACCCTGCATAAGTTCCGGCCGGAATCGTCGTCTTCGTATAGAACGGATACTTTGCAATCAGAGCATCAGCCTTATCACTGTCTACCGGCAGCAGGCGAATCTTGTTCTGAGAACTGATATCCTGCACCGATGCCGTCGGGTAACCTGCCGTCAGGAAAGCTGCATCAACGTTGCCGTCCTTGAGGGCACTGGCACCTTCTGCAAAGGAAAGGTACTGAACTTCGATGTCGTTATAGGTGATGCCATATGCTTCGAGAATCTGGCGGGCATTGGCCTCAGCACCAGAACCAGCTGCGCCAACAGCGACTTTCTTGCCCTTCAAATCCTTAATGGACTTGATGCCCGAGCTGTCCAGCGTTACAAACTGGCAAGTCTCCGGATACAGCGTAGCAATGCCGCGGATGTTGTCCACTTTCTTATCCTGGAACATCTCCGTGCCATTTACGGCATAATAGGTAATATCATTCTGAACAATAGCCAGATCCACCGAGCCATCCTTCAGCATATTGATATTTGCCACCGTAGCACCGGTACTCTGAGCACTGGCGTTCATACCTTTGATATCCTTGTTGAGGATTTCTGCCATTGCACCGCCAATGGGATAATACGTACCAGCTGTACCGCCCGTCGCGATATTCAGGAATTTCTTGCCGCCGTCATCGCCACCGCAGCCTGTGAGCAGCGCCGCTGAAACGACCATCGCCATACCAATGGCTGCCAATTTCTTGAATTTACCAAAGTCCATACAAACGCCTCCTATGTCCATTTTTTCATACAATATTTTTCATATCATGTATGTAATTATAGCATAGTATATATACACAATCAATAAGCACGTTATGAAAAATATCGCTATTTGTAAAGTATATCTGTATACATTACACATCAATCAGTCATAAACACTTGAAGAAGTTTCGTCAAAGCCTCTTGATCTGCCGCAGCCATAGTCTCCCGCGCTGAATGCATGGCGAGAATCGGCACCCCAATATCCATTGTGCGCATGGGAACCAATGCCGATGCCAGCGAACCAAGGGTCGAGCCGCCACGGCTGTCACTGCGATTGACGAACTGCTGCCATTTAATGCCCTTTGCCTCGCAAAGCCCGCGAATCACCGCCACCGCCTCGGCGTCACCGGCATAAGACTGGCTGCAAGCCTGTTTCAGCGTAAGGCCGCCGCCAAGCACCGGCCGGACCGACGGATCAGTTTTGTCGGCATAGTTTGGATGAACGGCATGAGCCACATCAACCGAAAGCATGAATCCGGCGGCGATATCCCGCAACAAGTCTTCCTGCTCTTTTCCCAGGGAAGTGTACATGCGCTGCAGTACCTGCATAAGTACAGCCGATGCCGCTCCCTGCTTCGTACAGCTGCCTACTTCTTCGTTGTCAAATAGGGCAATGAGCCGCACCCCGTCGCAGGATTCCACTGCACTGATCCCATCGAGGCAGGCTTTTACCGAAGTGAGATTGTCAAGGCGCGGCGAAGACAACATTTCCTCATGCAGCCCCACCGTGCAGCCATTTTCCACCGGGTAGAGCGATAACTCATAGGAAAGGATATCCTCAGCAGCTGTATCCAGTTCCGCTGACAGCCAGTCCAAAAAGAACGCCTTGGCATCGTTTTCCTCCTCCGAAGATTCAGCTCCACCGAATGCAGCCGCAAGCGGCAGCATATCCGTCTGGGCATTTAGTTTCCCCTCGTCATTCACCTCCCGGTCCATATGAATCGCCAAACTCGGAATTGTCACCAGCGGGCGCTCAAAATCAACAAGCCGGATTTCCGGATTAAAGGCATCTTCGCCACGGATTACAACTTTTCCTGCTAACGACAGGGGCCGATCGAGCCAGGTGCGCAAAATCAGGCCGCCGTATTTTTCGACATTCAGCAGGCCGCATTTTTCTTTTACCATGCCAGCCTGCGGCTTCAGCCGAAAGCACGGAAAATCCGTATGCGCCGCCGCCATTCTAAGCGGTCCCTCCGACTCGCCCACCACAAATGCCAGCAAAGTCGAATCATATACCGTTACAAAATACTTTCCCCCCCGCTCAAGCTGCCAGGAATCCGCCAGCGAAAGCTCCCGGAAACCTGCCAGCCGAAGCCGCATCGCACTTGCCTGCACCGTATGGAATGGCGTCGGGCATTCGCCAATAAAATCCAGCAATTCTTCCATTTCAGTATTCATCCAATCAGTCCTTTACTTCAATTAATAATTGTATTATACCACCTCCTTCATCATGCACCCGGCCACCAGTTCCTGTATCGCCTTGGTCGGGCACTTGGCAAGACAGGTGGGGTTATCACAGGTCTTGCAGATTTCCTGATCCACCACGGCCACGAACCGGTCAATCTTGATAGCGCCGTGTTCACAGCTGCGCATGCAGAGACCACAGCCAATGCAGGCATTCTGACAGAGTTTCTTGGCCACTGGCCCCTTGTCGTGCGAACTGCATGCGACCTGTACCGGCGCCGCAAAACTCTGGAGTGTCAAGAGGGCCTGCGGGCAGGTCGAAACGCATTTTCCACAGCCAGTACAGATTGCCTTATCGACCACCGGCAGTCCGTCTGCCCCCATCGAAAGCGCCCCAAACGGGCAGGCGCGCACGCAGTTGCCAAAACCGATGCAACCATATTTGCAGCCCTTGGGCCCGCCCTGAATGAGTTTTGCCGCCGCACAGTCATGAATGCCCTCATATCTAGCCGCCATTACTGCCGCCGTTTTCGTACCGCGGCATTTCAGCTGCGCATATTTTGGTTCGGCGGCCTCAGCTTTTTTCCCCGTAAGTTCTGCCACCTTTTCGGCTACGGCGGCTTTGCCCGGCACACAGAGATTCGGCGGCACATTCTCATCCTCGACAACAGCCTCCGCATACTTGGCACAGCCGGCATAGCCACAGGCGCCACACTGTCCCTTGGGCAGGATGTCCTCTACCTCGTGGATGAGCGGATTCACCTCCATCGCAAATCGTTTATCGGCTAGTGCCAGCACCACGCCAAAGAACGTACCGACGCTCACCAGCACGACAATAATCATAATCGCAGTATTTATCATTGCTCACGCGCCCCCTCACAGCATTCCCGAAAAGCCCAGAAACGCCAGCGAAAGCATTCCTGCCAAAATAAAGGCAATACCAATTCCCTCAAGCGGTTTCGGAACATCGGCATAGGCCAGCTTTTCCCGCAGCGATGCCATCAGGATAATTGCCAGCGCAAAGCCCAGTCCTGAGCCAATAGCAAACACAATGCTTTTGAGCAGGCTGTAACTGTTCTCCACATTGAGAAGCGGCACCGCCAGCACGATACAGTTCGTAGCAATGAGCAGCAGATAAATGCCCCACATATTGTAGAGTGCCGGGGCCTGCTTCTTGATGATGAGTTCCAGCAGCTGCACAAAACTTGCCGTCAGCACGACGAATACAATCGTCGTAAGAAACGTCAGTCCCAAGGGCTGCAGCACAAAAAAGTACACAATCCAAGCCAAGATCGAACTCATGGTCATAACTGAAGTAACCGCCATGCCCATGCCCACGGAGGCACTGAGATTTTTGGAAATCCCAAAGAAAATGCAAAGCCCCAGAAACTTTGTCAGCACAAAGTTGTTGACGACAACTGCGCCGATAAACAAGGTAAGATATTCTGCCATTACGACTCAGCTCCCTTCATCAACTCCATGCGGCGCGCTTCCTTCGCCTTCTTTTCCTCTACGTGTTTGTTCCAAGTTTTCGTTGCCGCTACCAGATAACCAATCAGGATAAACGCCCCTGGCGGCAGTACCATCATCAGCATCGGATTATAGCCGTCACCGAACACCGGCATTCCCAGAATCGTCCCAGCACCGACAAGCTCACGGATCACCGAGATAATCAGCATGGCCAGCGTAAACCCGCACCCCATGCCAAAACCATCCGCAAAGGATTTCACCACACCATGCTTGGACGCATAGACTTCCGCCCGGGCCAAAATGATGGCAAAAACGACCACCAGCGCCAAATAGATTCCCAGCGCCTTGTAAAGCTCCGGGAAATACGCCTGCAAGACCAGCTGGGCCACCGTAACAATTGTCGCGATTGAAGTGATATAAACCGGCACGCGTACCTTGGGATTTACCCAATTCCGCACGATGGAGACTACCACGTTATTCGTCGTAATGACAAAGGTAACCGTAAGCCCCATCGTAAGGCCGTTGATGACGGTTGTAGTCACAGCCAAAGCCGGGCAAAGCGACAAGGCAAGGATAAAAATCGGATTCTCAGCCACGAGGCCTTTGCTGAAGATATTCCATAATTCCTTCATGTCATTTTCCTCCCTGCAAAGCTGCCACTTCCTCGACAGCCTGTTTGACTCCCCGCGTCACTGCCCGCGAGGAAATCGTCGCACCGGTCATCGCCTGAATGTCCTCTTTATCCGCAGGGTCCTTCGTGACCACAAGATGTTCCCTTTCCTTGCCAGCGAACTGCTGCCGGAAGGCGGGCTTCTGAGCATTATCACCGAGACCCGGCGTCTCGTTGTGTTCCAGGATATTGTAATCGATGACCTTGGCGTCCACCGTCACCGCTACCAGCAGCTTGATTTTGCCGCCATACCCCTTCGTCTCACTGGGGACGATATAGGCGGTGATCCTGCCGTCCTTTTTCGCGGCAAACCAGCCCTCATGACCGCTCACTTCCTCAAAAGACTCCGCCTCGGGGACCAAAGCCTTCATGGATTCCTGCTTCATCAGCTCCGCCTTCTGCGCCGCCACCGGAGCCGTCACGTAATAGACCGAACCAATGACCACGCCAGAGATAAAGCAGGCCATTGCCAGATTCGAAGCAATCTTCACAATCGAATGTTCCTCAGCCATCACTTGTCACCTCCAGCCCCAAAGATACGCGGTTTGGTAAAGCGGTCAATCAGCGGCGTCAACGCATTCATCAAGAGAATCGAATAGCAGACCCCCTCTGGATAACCGCCCACAAGACGAATCAACACCGTAATAGCTCCAGCCCCGATGGCAAAGATAACCTGTCCCTTGACGGTCATCGGAATCGTAACCATATCCGTAGCCATAAAGAACGCCCCCAGCATCAATCCCCCGGCCATCATATGGAAAAGCGGATCCCCGGAAAACAGCCCTGCGGGACCAAAGACGAAGGTCAATACCCCCACCGTACCAATCATAACTACCGGTACGATCCAATTCACATACCCTTTTCCAATCAGATACAGTCCACCGATAAGCAGTAATACCGTGCTGGTCTCCCCCAATGAACCATTGCGGGTTCCGATAAACATATTCCAATACAGATTAGCCTGTCCGCCAAACGTCGATAACAGCGCATCATACCCCTGCAGCTTGAGGATATTCAGCGGAGTTGCACTGGTCATAGCATCAACACCAGCACGCATATCCTGCATCTTCGTCCAGGTGGTCATCGCCACCGGCCAGGAGACCATCAGCGCCGCGCGGCCGATATGGGCCGGGTTGAAAATATTGAACCCCAAACCACCCATGGACTGTTTGGCTACGACAATAGCCAGTACCGAGCCAATTGCCACCATATACGGCGGCAGGACAGGCGACATCGACATCGCCAATAGCAGGCCCGTTATACAGGCACTGCCATCAAAAGCCGTGACCGGCTGATGCATGGCCTTCTGCCAGACGTATTCCGACGCCACGGCAAAGACGACACCTACTACCATATTGACAAGTGCCGGAACGCCAAACCACCAAACGGCAAACGCCGCCGCTGGGAGCAGCGCTGCATTTACGCGCCACATAATCCCCGAAATCGTCTCGCCATCGCGAATATGCGGGGAACTGGAAATCGTATACTCACTCATGCCTTCGCCCCCTCTTTCTTCGCCTGCTCCGCCTTGGCTTTGGCCTTTGCCATCTCAGCGCGCACAAATCCCTTGGCATTGCGGATATACTGCACGATATTCCGCTTCGCCGGGCAGATATAGGTGCAGCAGCCACACTCCACGCAATTCATCAGACCATACGAATCACGGCAGGCAGTAAAGTCCTGACGCTGCGACAAAATCGAAAGCATGCTGGGCACCAGCCCCATCGGGCAGGCTTTGACACAGCGCCCGCAGCGGATACAGTTCATTTCCGGGCCATGTTCCGTAAGCTTGCGCGTCAATGCCAGAATACCAGACGAGCCCTTCATCACCGGAACTTCCTCGGTAAACTGCGCCATGCCCATCATCGGGCCGCCCGCGAGCAATTTGTCCGGCTCTTCTTTAAACCCGCCGCAGAACGCGATGGCGTCGCTGTACTTCGTGCCAATGCGCACGCATAGATTCTTCGGCTCAGCAACTGCATCGCCCGAAACCGTCATAATGCGCTCCGTAAGCGGCAGGCCGCGCACTACGGCGTCATCAATTGCCGCCACAGTCCCGACATTCTGCACCACAGCCCCCACATCCATCGGCAGGCCCCCCATGGGAACCTCACGGTCTGCGATAACCTTAATCAGCATTTTCTCCGCGCCCTGCGGATACTTCGTCTTCAGTGCCGCCACCTCAATTTCCGTGCCCTCGCAGGCCTTTTTCATGGCGGCAGCCGCCTCAGGTTTGTTATCCTCAATGCCGATTACACTGCGTTTGACACCCAGCACCCGGGCAAGAATCTGTGCCCCTTCCACAATCTTTGCCGGCATCTCCAGCATCAGCCGGTAATCCGCTGTCAAATACGGCTCACACTCTGCGCCGTTAAGAATCAATATATCCACTGGTTTCGCCGGTTTAAGCTTGATATGTGCGGGGAACGTCGCTCCCCCCATACCGACAATACCGGCGGACTGGATGGCGGTTAGAATCTCCTCATTCGTCATCGCCTGCCAATCCCGCGCCAGCGGCAAACCATCAGCCCAGCTGTCCTCGCCATCGTTTTCAATCACGACTGCCTGACAGCTGATGCGCCCCGAATGCGGACGCTCCTCAATGCGGATGACCTTACCGGATACCGGGGCATGAATATCCGCATGCATAAAAGCCGGACTCGTGCCAATAAGCTCTCCCCGCTTTACGAGATCACCAACCTTCACACATGGCGCACAAGGCGCACCGATATGCTGGCTCATCGGTACGACAACTTCGGCCGGCGCCGGCATCACCTCGATAGGCTTATCCTTTGCCAGCTCCTTGCCATCATGCGGATGAATCCCGCCTAGAAAACTCCTGAACATGAACAATCACCTCATAGCTCCCTAAAATATCTGAAACGGTCAATCATCCAAAATCTCTACGATTACCGGTTTCATCCTTTGCTGCTTTGCCACCTGCCGGTCAAATAACCGGATTGTGAATAGCGACAAAACGAAAAAAAAGCCCGCGCCAGCTTCCGCCCAAAACGGATAGTCCTCCCCAATGCCAATCGCCAGCTGCCAGCCGAGCACGGCTCCCACCGCCGCCGACAACAGCGGCAGTACAAACACGACGAAAGCTCCTGTCAGCACATGGGCTTCCTGCATGGCAAACCGCACGCGCTGTCCTGGCTGGGCGCCGATTCGATTGACGGCTTCTACCATCACCTGACGGCTTGAGGGACAGGCGCCACAGCCAGAACACTCCGCATGACGCCCCACCTTGATGCTGGCCAGACCATCCTGGACCTTCACGACCAGACCTTCCTCTTGTTTCATCCAGCCACCTCCTCATTTTTCCTATTGTCTAGATTCGTTTTTTGTTCCAAATTTCCTTGTTTTTTATCATTTGTGAAAGTTTTATTTTACACGGACACAAAAAAAGCCTCCCGAAAACGGAAGACTTTTTCCTATCACTATTCAGGTTTAAAATACACGACAATGCCGCGGCCTTTATCCACCAGCGTATTCGGCGGAATGCTCTGCCCGGTCGCAAAACCTGACCCCTCGCTTTCAAAGCTCAGGCCCTTGTCGCTGGCAAGACGCGCCGCCTCACGGAGACTTTTCCCTGTGAAGTCCGGCATGACAATCATCCCGTCCGGCACAACGCCTTCATAGCCTTTTATCGGTTTCGGCTGCGGCGTCTTGGGCGGGTCCATGCCCGCAAACGGGTCGCTGGACGGAGCAATCCGCAGATAGCGGAACAATTGCGAGAAAATCCGGCTGGCTACCGGCGCCGCAATCTGACCGCCGTAATAGTTGCCCTGGCTCGGGTCATCAATCATGACCAAAACCGTCAGCTGCGGATCCTCAACTGGTGCAAAACCACAGAACGAGGCAATATAACGCCCCTCCATATAACCGGCACCATCCTCACGGATTTTCTGGGCTGTACCCGTCTTACCTGCAATGCGGTAACCCTTGACGCCAGCCTTGGCACCACCGCCACTGGCGACGACCTGCTCCAAAAGGCCAACGAGCGTCTTATCCGTAGCCGATTCAATCGTACGGCGTACCTCCTGCGGACTGCGCTCCTCATAAACCGAGCCGTCCGCATTGCGGATGGACTTGACGATATGCGGCTTCAACAATACACCATCATTGGCAATCGCCGACATCGCCGTCACGAGCTGAAGCGGCGTCACGGCGATACTCTGGCCAATCGACATCGTAGCAATATCCGAGTCGCGCATCTGCTCGGGGTCGAAGAGAATACCACTCTCCTCAGCCGGCAAATCAATGCCCGTGGCCTCACCGAAGCCAAACTTCTTCGCATATTCCGTAATCTTGTCTGCTCCCAGCCGCAGGCCTACCTGCGCAAAACCGGTGTTGAGCGACTGCTTGACGACATCGGTAAACGTGACCGTACCAAAGCTCGTACCGCTCCAGTTCTGGATGCGGCGCCCCGACACCATGACATACCCCGGATCGACAAAGACCTGATTCGGCGTAACCACCTGTTCCTGCAGGGCCGCACCGGCCACCACGGATTTAAAGGTCGAACCCGGCTCATAAATAAACGACACCGCCCGGTTCTTCCAAACCTCTGGCTTGTAGTCCCAGAACTTATTCGGGTTATAGGACGGACGCGATGCCATCGCCAAAACCTCACCGGTCTTTGGATTCATGACTACGCAGGTAATGGACTTTGGCCGGTTCTCTGCCACGGCCCGGTCAAGTTCCTGCTCGACAATGAACTGGATACCACTGTCAATCGTGAGCTCAACCGTCTTGCAGTAATCGCCACGGTAATGGCGGCTGCTGGAAAAGATCGAATCGAGAATCGGCCGGTCCCGGCGGTCTGTCGTCAGATATTTTTCCCTGATTTCCCCCTTCAGCAGGCTGTCCAGTGCCTGTTCTACCCCGTCAAGTCCCTTGTCGTCCGTACCGACAAAGCCAAGGACATTGGCCGCTAAAACATCGTTGGGGTAATAGCGCTTTGCCTCATCGCGGAACCCAAGACAGGTAGAATAGCCCTTCTCCTTGATGAGTGCCCGCACTGCCTCATATTCCGACTGTTCCATGCGTCGCTTGACCCAGACAAAACCGCCGCCCACGGCAATATCATCGAGAACGTCCTGCTCCGTTTTCTCAATCAGCGGTGCCAAATCCGCCGCCAAAGCCTGCGGATCATCCACATGATTCGGATCCACGTACAGGGATTTCGTCATGGTACTAACCGCCAGCTCGCGCCCATTGCGGTCAATGATGGCGCCGCGCGGCGACTGGATGGCATAATCATGGCCTACCTGATTTTTCATACGCTCCGACAGCTCATTTCCCTGTACCAGCTGCAGCCAGCCATAGCGCAAGACGACTACTCCCAAAATAAAAAGCATAAACATAGCCAATGCGGTAATATGCTTTTGCGTCTCGTATCGTCTTTTCTTCATTCCTCTATATCACTCCTGTCGTGAAACGACATACTTACCGAAATTATACTCCTTATATCATACCACAAAAAAACCTCCCCCTAAAGGGGAAGGCTTATATTACCAGTGATACTTCTCACCGCGATTGATTTTAAAACAGCGATAAATCTGCTCGACGAGCAACAGCCGCACCATCTGATGCGTGAACGTCAGCTGTGAAAAACTCAGCCGCTCATCCGCCGCCGCCCGCACCTCTTTCGAAAGGCCAAAGGCGCCGCCAATCAGGAACGTAATATTGCTGCGTCCCTGAATCCCCAGCTGGTCCAGCTTCTCCGCGAGCTTTTCCGACGGCATCTCCTTGCCGAATACGTCGAGCACAAAGAGGAAACTTCCCGCAGGCACCAGCTTCAAGAGTTTCTCGCCCTCCTTCTGCAGAACCTGTTCTTTCTCTGCCGCCGACGGCTCATCGGGCATCTTTTCCTCGTGGATTTCCTTTATCTCCACCTGCGCAAAGGGGCGGAGCCGCTTCATGAACTCCGCAATCCCTGCACTCAGATACTTTTCTTTTATTTTGCCTGCACAGACAATCGTAATCTTCATTAATTCTTATCCTGCGGCATTTCCTCGAGAACGACATCGACATTCTTCTGCTTGCCGTTGCGGTCAAAGGTTACCTTCACCGTATCGCCGACCTTGTGGTCTGCAATCTTAGAACGGAGGTCCTGAACGCTGTTCGTCTCCTGGCCATCGAGTTTCAGGATGATATCGCCGCGCTGCAAGCCAGCTTTGCCACTCGGGCCATTGAGCGTCAGCTGGAAGACATAGACGCCCTTGTCGATATTGAGCTGATAGCCATAGCGGGCTGCCGTCTGCGGGTCAAATACCGATACGCCAAGATACGGACGAGCTACATAACCCTTTTCCATAATCTCGTTGATGACATTCTGTACGGTATTGATAGGAATGGAAAATCCCATGCCTTCAACGCCGTTGGCTGCTACCTTGGCACTATTGATGCCGATGACCTCGCCATCTGCATTGACCAAAGCACCGCCTGAGTTGCCCGGATTGATAGCCGCATCCGTCTGCAACAATTTCACGCGCTTATCGCTGATGTCGAGCGTACGGTTCAGCGCACTGATAACACCGCTCGTCACACTGCCCTGGAACTCCAGGCCCATCGGATTGCCGATAGCGATGGCCGGCTCACCAACAACAATCTTGTCCGAATCGCCAAACTTTGCCACCGGCAGATTGCCATCATCCACACGGACAACCGCCAAATCCGTCATCTCATCAGCACCAATCAGCTTGCCCTTGAGCGTGCGGCCATCGGCCAGCGAAACAATGAGTTCCTTGGCATTGCTGATAACATGGTTATTCGTCACGATATAGCTCTTGCCGCCATCATTCTTGAAGATAACGCCCGAACCAACGCCCTCGGTTTCCACCGGATTGTTGAACCAGTCGCGCGCCACGGCCTTATTCGTGATGCCAACCACCGTCGGGCCAACAACCTTAGCCGCACGAACGACCGGCGTGTTGCGTGCATCCGACAGCGTCTGATTACTTGCCGCCTGCTGAACCGCAGCTGCGCTGGAAGACGAGGAATGGTCCGCCTGTCCTGCCGAACATCCCGAGAACGAAACCACCGACATTGCTACCATCAAAGCAGCAACCAGATTTTTCTTTTTTTTATTATTCATAGACTTAAAGAACGATTTCATAAAAATCCCTCCAAAGATATATTTACCCTGATACAGCCTCAGTCTGACTCGTCATGATTATCTCCTGCCGAATCCCCTGCCGCTCAAGAATCGCCTGCACCGTATCCCGTGCCAAATCCGGACGATTATTCTCCTCTGACAAATGCGCGAGGAACACCTTCTGCGGACGCCGCTTCATCCGGGCAATCGCCCAAGCCGCATCCGAATTGGCCAAATGACCACGATTCGAAAGAATGCGCCGCTTAAGCGGCCATGGATACGAACCATTTTTCAGCACCTCGGGGTCATGATTGGCCTCCAACACCAACGTGTCGGCGCCTTCAATCGCCGCCTGGACATTGGCCGTAACAAACCCAAGGTCCGTCGCCAGCGCCATACACTGCGAACCCTGTATTCGATACCCAACAGGATCAGCCGCATCGTGCGACGTTGAAAAAGGTGTCACTGACAGCCCTGCCAGCTTGAATCCCGATTCCACCGGGCAGATGCATTCTGGTGGAAGCTGGGCGCGGCAGCTCATATTCTCAAACGTCGCCCGACGCGAAAAAATTGGCAGGTGATACCACTTCGACAGTGTCACAAGCCCCGCGATATGGTCGCGATGCTCATGGGTAATCAGCACGCCATCAAGACTGGCTGCATCGACGCCCTGCGCCAGAAGCGCCTTCTTGATACGCGTCGCGCTGATGCCTGCATCCAGCAGCAATCGGCACCCATCCATTTCCACATAAACCGCGTTGCCTTTGCTCCCGCTGGCCAACACTGAAACCTGCATATACCTGCTAACTCCTATCCTAATCTTTGACTCTGAAAACTATCTGCAAAAGCCCGGTGCCAAAAGCACCGGGCACGAGACCTATTATACACTTTTCCACTCACACTGTCATGCAGACATTGTGTCCATCATACATACTTTATAGCTATTGGCAAAAGTTCACGCATGCTATGTACTACCTCATCTGTATTAAGCACATGTATAGCAAACGGCTCCTCACCAAAGTTCATGATATTTCGCAGATTCACCGTTCGTTCTTCATCCGCCGCAATCTTCAACAGCCATTTGGCGCAATTATTGCCACATGTCGAAACATTAAACACCATATCCGGCATGAACTTCACCAGCATCAAAGTCTTCACACCGCCCGACAAACGCTCCGGCGCAATCTTTCCCAACACAGGGCTGTCGATAACACCTGACCCCAGCACTTCCGACTTATCAACATCAGCAATCATCTGCTTGGAAAAATCATCGACAATCCAATTATCATCATAACTGTTCTTAAAAAATACCGCTGTATTAAATATCGCCTCAGGCATATCACCATAAAAAACATGTAGCAAATCTATCACCATCCCCATCGATTCATTAGCGGCTTCATAACAGCCAAAATCTTCATCTTATTTGCCTCATGCAAATACACAGGGTTCAGCTTATTCTTCACATACTGATACAACGTTCCCCTCGTGCTATCCTGCAAAATCGTTGTAAAAAACTGTTCCCAACTAAAATACTTTTCACTGTCGATATAATCATAGGGGGTGGCTAATATATCCGTCAAATTTTCCTTAGTAATAAGACCCGATTGCAAAATAAGCCACTCAAACGACTCTGGCAAATAAAGATATATACCATCACGAAGCTTCATAAGCTCCGTGATGCGTTCCATCTCAGGACCAAAGGCCGCTCCATCAGCTACCACCAGCACGGGCTCGTGGCAAGCCATAATAGCCGCCGCCACATTTGACTTTCCTCCAGCCGAAGCACAGGTAACTCCCTTGTCCGTGCCCACCTCTGAGAAAAACTGATACCCCGCACGCGAATCTTCTGTAAGCAGCTTCTTTATAGGCTTCGGCTGTCCCATTGGTATGTTCTCATACAGTCTATAGAACTCATGATAAGACGCCTGCAACTTGCCATATTTCCCCGAATTACGAATCCCATATATCTCATCTACGCTATAAGGAATGTTTTCTAAACGTTCCCGTGTGACAATAACATAATAGTTAGACGTTTTCTTTATCGCCTCAGCAAACTCCTGTGACAAAACAAAATTATGCCCCTCATCGATGAACACAATACTGTTTTCCAGCTCTGCAATATCGCGCTCCCATTTGCGCCCTGACAAAACCACACATTCTTTATCGCATTTTATCGTAATACCGCTATCAATACCATTTTCATTGCAGTCACGAATCATCTCCACCAAGGTAGTCTTCCCCGTGGCACTCTGACCGCGAATAACGGTAATATTGCGCCTGATAGTAAACTTATACTGTAAACGCCGGCTATTTATCACAACATCATAACTGCCACGCAAATTCTCACCTCATTTAGACTGATTCGACACAATCTTTCACTCGATTAACACGCTCATTTATTAAACAGCTCTCCATAGAGCCGTTTAATATCTTCCCCAAACTTTATATTGCTGATATAATTCTCAAACTTTTTCATAAATCGTCACCCCATCGCGTACAATTTCCTGCAACAATTCCTGTGAGTAATCATACCTGTCCATATCTAAAATATCAAACATCAGCAAAGTCCAAACTTTCTCATCAACATCTAACGAAAAATTCGTAAAGTCTGCACAACCATAAACTGCTAAATCTACGTCACTTTTCGGATGGTTATCCCCCCGAGCTCGCGACCCGAACAAAACACCCCGCTGAACATCATACGCTTCAGCCAGTTCCTTTATCCCCGCAATAACCTTTTCTGGCAAATCCATTCCAATCACTCCGTCATCCGCCGATACCACAGTTGCATAAACTGCTCATACTCGGGTATTTGCCCTGCTAATTTTATGGCCAATTCCTCATCATAAGTATACGCAGTAAGATTGCGTGCATCGACCATCTTCAATGCCAACACCGTTTCTTCGTCTGAAAATACCTTCACATCACGCAACGCACGGATTACAGCCTTAGGCGAAGCAACATCCAAGCCCTCTGCATCACGCAAATAATCCTTGCCACACTTCCACATGATTTCAAAACAAAACTCAAACCGCTGAATCAAGCCGTCTCGTTCCATCTCTGAGAGTTGTTCCTTCGTAACAGCCTCGTGAAGTTTCGCCAATGCTCGTGAAGCAGTTGCAAAACGCTTTGTTATTTCCATTGAATACCATCCTTCCGTATTTCCTGCAAAAGCGTTTGAGAAGCCTGTTGCATATCCACCACATCGACGCGGTAAGGAATCGTCGACTCCTCCAACTGCTCACGAAGTTCGCCAATCTTTAACACTCCAGATACACCATCTGGATATTCAACAGCTACATCGACATCAGATCCCTGCCGCGCCGTCCCCTTCGCCCATGAACCGAACAAATAAATATGAACGGATTCATCACGCATGTAATCCAAGAAAAAATCCTTTACCCGCTTTACATGCTCATTCATAAAAGCATTCTCCATATTTTCCTGAAGTCCTTATTCCATATATCTCATCTACACTATAAGGAATGTATCCCACTCTCTTCATGTGTCAGCTCATTAGAATCCATATATCAAATAAATCGGCACCATCAAGGAACAAACGTTTGTTATATATACGTTTGTGCTAGTTTATCACACTCTCGTACCTCTTCCAGCATCGTCAAGCAGTTCAGGATGACGCACAAGCCACCCCGTAAGCTCACACCAGGCATCGCGCTCCTCACGGAACTGCTCTTTATCGCGCTCAAATGGCAACAATTCTTCTGCAACAGCCAATTGCTGAGCTAAACTATCCCGATAGTCACCAATCCTATCACTAGTCATCCAACAATAAGGCGTAACTACATGATCTATAGGCTCCGTCAACGGCTTAGCAATAGAATGATACTCAAATCCTTTTGGGGCAATCAATTCCACAATAGTCGGCATAATATTCATATGCCCACCAATCGTATTGCCCACCATCATATCCTTCTTTAACTCCGGATGCGACATTGCAAATGATGTTAACAACGACTCACGAAGATTGGGTTCGTTTCTCCCTATGACATCGCACTGGAACGGAATCAGGTTAATCGTATGATCTCCTGTCACCACAAACAAACTATCGGGGTATTCGTCCCGCATCTGTTCGGCAAAACGAATCAACGATTGATCCGCATACCAAATGCCGCCCATTTGTTTTACAACCTTATGATCATGCTTGAGCTTCTCCGGCGCATCAGGCATTACCTTCTCAACGTCAAAACCATACTCCTCATACGGCATATTATACGGACCATGGTTCGACGTGGTATAGACAAAATGAAATACCGGCCGGCCATCATCGGTTTCTTTGATCAGCTTGGCTGCTTCTTCCAAAAATATATGGTCATAAATCCCCAGCCAGGTCTTAGGCGAATCCGGCGGACAAAAATCCGGTCCGCCATGGCAGCGATCGAATCCAATAGCGGGTGCGAAATGTTCCAAACTCCCCCAATTCATTCCGCCGCCATACCAGAACTCGGTACGATAGCCCAGTTTCTTCAACTGCAACGGCAAAGAAGTCGGCACATTGCCATACCAGAAATCTTTATTTTCGTTAAGTTCCAAGTCTGCATCATAGATACCAGCCAGCAAACTTACCAGCGATGGCTGGGAAATCATCCCCGCCGGCAAGAAGTTATTCATGACAAAAGCATTCGACTCTTCCCGGAACCGCATACTTGCATCCATAAGATGCAAATAATGGAACGGTGCATCAAAAGGCGATTGCCCATGACTCTCTCCAAAAAGGAAAAAAATGTGTTGGGGCTTTTGTATTCTGGCGCCCTTTGCCTCATGGCAAAAAAAGGATAGCGGCGAAACATTCGCAGGCCAATCCCCCTGCAATATCGGCTTCATGATTGCACGCGCCTCATCATCCGCATGACGTAAAGCCGCACATACCTCATGCTTACATGCCAGTTCCAACGCAACCAAATCATCGATTACAGCCTTGCCCATAAAAATATCATTCTTGACAATCGCTGGCACTTCATCCCATTCCGGCTTATGACGATGATTCAAAGTTCCCCCATAGCGAAACCAATAAAAAAGCACAATGGCACAAACGAACACTATCGCATTCAGAACATACTGCATGACATTAGAAGAAAGTTCCACATATCCAATGCTGGGAAGGTGCAGTATCCCATTCCCTAAAATCCAACAAAGACAGCCATAGGGAATATATCCCAACAAAATCCAGCCGCCATGATTCTGATTGAAGAAAATATCGATAAGATTTTTTTTATCTGCATTACCCCCCAGTTTGATTGTCACATTGAACGTATCCCGAAAATGATAGTAGAAAATCATCTTCCCAAAAAAAGCTGTATAAAGCACGAGCAGATACAGCATAAGACCAAACAGTCTTACACGATCACCGATAGCATAATACGAAGGAATAAAAGCTGCCGGTATCGTGACCAACACCAAAGAAAACAGAAAAACGTATGCGTTAAAATCCATTCCCCACCAAAAACCATAGCGGAAACATTCTATCCATTTCTTCCATTCCCCAACAGGACTCTTCTTGGGGCCATAACGCATAATAAATACCAATCGAAAAATACCACAGACAATAGGTGCTACAATCATTAATTTCAAATCCTGCTGCCACCCGAACCAAAAGGCTGAACCCATATTGATCCCCCTAACTGCGAATTAAATATCATCCCTTGCTATTGTATTGCTCTCCTTCATCCCGTTTTTCGTACATCTGAAACTATCTATTTTTATTTCTACTGCAAATAATCCGGATATTATTCTATACTCCCCTTAATATCCAGCTCTTCTTCCAGCTTTTGCAAATGCTCCTTGACATTATCCCTCGTCACTAGCACACCGAAATTCCTTTGACCATTATGGAATATCCGATCTACAATCATATCGCCGACCATTGGCCGATAATGACTTGTTTCATAATAATAGTAATTATTGGTCGTAATCTCATTCAAGCCGCTGAAATCATAGTAATTGGTCAACTGAGCCAGCTGATATTTGAACGCGTTAAGCTCCGATATATCATTGCTGCGATAGGTAACCGCATTAACAGGATTAACGAAAACGATCAACTCAATCCCATTATCATCACAGAGTTCCTTTAGTTTTGTAAGGCTTTCCATGGTTTCGGCTATCCGATTCCCCTTATATTCATACGGTTTCGAAAAGCGTTCATCCTGAAGATGTTTTTCTACATTGGCTTCGATATACTCATCCACTTCCGGATGCAGCGGTCTTCCTGATCCATATATATCATAAACACTGCCTCTGCTGGCATCTTCCTTTTTCAACTTTGGTTTTTTCAGTAAATATAACGCATAGGTCTTCCATAATGTGTCGTCCCGATAAGGAACTCTTAACAAATCATTTTCATGCTGTTTCGGATCTACTCGTATCGAAAAATCATCCAAACCAATCATAACCTGCTTGATACTGACACCATGTTTGACCATATCCTGCAAATCAAGCAGCCACTCTTCTGGTAACCCTTCCGAATACGTCATATTATAATAACGCAGGCCATTATCAATTTTATTCAAATCGATATTACCAATACGCGATGAACCAAAGCAAAATGCATTATATTTTTCCGGATTAGAAAGTATATATCGCATCTTTACAAAATGCTGATTAGGTTCCACACGCTTGACACTAAAATCCGTATTTAAAACGCCAGAAGAATCAAAAATATAATTGCAAGCCATAGTTCCAAACATAGCCAGCAAAAATATCCCCAACAAACGGAAAACGTATTTTTTCATTCTGCTCATCCCTCTTTAAAATTGGAAATAAAGAAACTCGGAATAATTATTCAAATGCCACATAGCCCAAATAAGCATTGCTGCTGTAACTATCAGCCATTTATTATTCGCTGTGAATTTCTTCATCAACACCAAGGGATTCGGCACAAATGCCAATAATGCTACCATGCCAATCATTTCCAGCAAATGTCTGCTCTCCTTGCCATGAGCGCCTAGGAGACTTTGATAATCGGCCATGCTGCCTAATACCTGCATAGCTTCATGGACACTTCCCGCACGGAAAAACACCCAGCAAATTACCACACAAAGGAATGTCATCCCCCAATTCAACACTTTGGGCAGTGCGATGCCAGCTTTACGCCAAGCATGATTGATCATCAGCAAAGCACCATGCATCCCCCCCCAGATTACAAAAGTCCATCCAGCACCATGCCATAAACCGATTATCAGCATGGATACAAAGAGATTCCGCATCTTCCTGAACTCACCATGACGATTACCGCCCATCGGAATATAGAGGTAATTCTTCACCCACAAGCCTAACGTCATATGCCAACGCCGCCAAAAATCAATAATGCTTCGCGACTGATAAGGGGAATTAAAGTTGACGGGCATATCCAGATTGAATAACAACGCTAATCCAATGGCCATTTCGCTATACCCAGAAAAATCAAAGTACAATTGCAGCGTATACGACAAAGCGCCCAGCCATGCCTGCACACAAGTCAGCGAATCCGCATGGCTGAATGCCTCATTCGCATAAATAGCCAGTTTATCTGCTATAACCACCTTTTTAAACAAGCCCATGGTAAAAATCGTCAAGCCACGAGCAATATTGTCATAGTTGATACGGAACGTTTTATCCGCAATGAACTGCGGAATCATTTCCTTGTGATTGATGATTGGCCCAGCAATCAAATGCGGAAAAATCGTAACAAATTCCAGATATGTCAGGAAAGATTCGTTCCGTGCTTCTCCCCGATACGCATCCACCAAATACGCAGTCTGCGTAAAGGTAAAAAACGAAATACCAAGTGGCAGGACTATATGTGGCAAATCAAACATATCTGCCCCCGCCAAAGCATTCACCGTACCTAGGAAAAAATCTGTATACTTGAAATACCCTAACAATAGGACATTCACAACAATACCAAAAGTCAGCCATACCCGATTGCCATTGCAACGCTCCAACTGCCTCCCCACAAGATAGTTAAAGCTGATCGAAGCAAAAAGCAACGGCACATAGCGAACATCCCAATAGCCATAAAAGAAAAACGACGCCAGCACCAGCCAAAGCGTAGCCGCACGTTTCTGTCCACCATGCCCTAATGCAAAAAAGCCCGCAAAGGTAAGGGGCAAAAAGAGCAAAATAAACTCATACGAATTAAATAACACCTAAATTCTCCTTACATATTGTGTAATATAAGCGTCCCTCTAGTATTTTATGCAAATTCATTCAATTTATCGATAATATCGCTTATGATGAATTCATTTTCTAAATCTTACGCTGAAGCTTTTCAAGCACTCGAAGATTACTGCAAAAAATATCATACTTTTTCATATATAATCATCCCATTCTGTTCAATTTCCTTCTTCAACTCATCAGACACCTTAGCATCCATATACCGCTATATCCACATCAGCTCTTTTACCTTTTTAACTTTACACAATGCCATTCTAACCAATAAATACAAATATTCGCCGACTTCATAATTGAAATCAGCGATTAACGAGCATGTTTAGTTATCCATTGAACAGCCTCTTCATAAGTCCATGTATTATCAGCGATACCTATGACCATAACTTCCATTTCATCTATTGTATAGTCTAGGCTTACTCTGTTCATGATTAAGAATACTTCCATCGCATGAACAGCCGTTCGTTTATTTCCATCCACAAAAGCATGATTGTTAGCGATTCCATAGAGCAATCTCGCAGCTTTTTCGTAAATACTAGGAAATAAATCCTGACCACCAAATGTTTGAAAAGGGGCATTCACTGCCGATTCGAGCAAAGCCATATCCCGAACACCATCTTCCACCGGAATATCACTTTCTTCTAATTCAGCATGAAATTCTAAAATATCCTCTAACAGAATTTCTGTTATATAGTCTCTTGAAATCATTTAAATGCTAATCTCCTATATAGTTCCGCATTCTTTTTCATGACTTCTTTGGACACCTCGCGCATTGCCTCTTTTATAGCTATGCTGTTTTTCGAATTGAGAACAATTCTTTGCGAACTTTGCCCCTTGTTTTCTTTCCCTATTGTCTTCATCACGGATAACACCTCCTACACTTAATCAAAGCATAGCATTAATCTCAGCTGATTTCAATATGAAGTTGTCTGTGAACATGATGGAATTTGTAAATGATTTTACAAATTTAAATTTAAATAAAAGCTTCATTTCTCCACAAAAATTATCATCTCCCAACATTACCTTCTGCAACTCAATACCACATTACAAATCTTATCTACAGTGGCGTCATCCAAATCTGCATAAAGCGGTAATGTCAAAACATGCTTGCTCATATGCAATGCGACTGGTGTAGCATTTACATCAAAAGCATTATGGAAACATTCAAATGTATTGGTAAGTGGATAGAAATATTTTCTTGCACCGATTCCCTCTTTAGCCAAAGCTTCAAAAACTTCATTCCGAGTTGCACCAAACTGCTTTTCTTCAAACACTACTGGGAAGTACGCATAATTAGGGTCTACATCCTTCTGCACAGGATTCAACTGCAAACCTTCCACATCTTCTAAATGTTCTCGATAACGTTCTACTACCTTCTTGCGTTTTGCAATCTCCTCATCTACATGCCGCAGGTTACAAATCCCCATGGCTGCACAGAATTCATTCATCTTAGCGTTAGCACCTACTGCATCTACACATTCTGGGCCGCGAATACCAAAATTCTTCAGCCGGTATAATTTCAAACCAAACTCTTCATCCTTAAAACAAGCCGCACCACCTTCAATACTGTTAAATACCTTTGTTGCATGGAAGCTGAAGCAGGAGACATCACCGAAAGCAGCTGTACTCTTGCCCTTATATTTCACGCCAAAAGTATGCGCCGCATCATAAATAACTTTCAGCTCATATTTCCTGGCAATCCGCTCAATTTCTTCAACATTGCATACATTACCATAAACATGCACAGGCATAATTGCACAAGTTTTGTCTGTAATCAGCGATTCAATCTTATTCACGTCCATTGTGAAATCTACTGGATTAATATCACAGAACACAGGTGTAAGACCATTCCGAACAATTGCATGGGTAGTCGAAGCAAAGGTAAACGGCGTAGTTATAACTTCTCCTTGCAGATTCAGCGCCTGCAAGGAAAGTTCCAGTGCCATATGACCGTTAGTAAACAAATCAATATTATCAATTCCAAAATATTTCTGTAATTCTTTTTGAAGCGTCTTATGTTTTACCCCCATATTGGTAAGCCAATGCGTATCCCAAATATCTCTTATTTCATCTACAAACTCTTCGATACTAGGCAGAGACGACCGCGTCACTAAAATATTATTCATTGTATTTTACTCCTTTTTATATAAGCGTTGGAGTTGCATTTCTTCTTTAAAATCTTTCAGCATTGTTATATAATCATACTGTGGTTTATATCCCAACTCTATTTTTGCTGGAGTTATGTCCATTATATATTGTGGTGCATTTGGTTTATCTGGGCAGAACTTGATGGGATTATTATTTCCAAACACTTCTATAATCCCTTTAATTTGTTCAAGGAGAGATATTCCTTCTCCTGTCCCCACATTGTAATAACCGCCATCACGGTCAACTATTAATGCTTTATATAACATTTGACAAAAATCTTTTACATAAATCATATCCTTTACTCTGGAACAATCACCCCAAACCTCCATAGTTTTGCCAGCTGCAGCCATATCCATCAATATTCTATAGCCAATACGACGTTCTATACCATCAACATAATATCTGTCCTGTTTAGAATATAAATATATTGTTGGTAATCTAAAAATAAAATTTTTCACTCCATACATTTGATGATAGTTTTCCAAAAGATCCACTGCAAAGTTCTTTGTCATCACATATACAGTGTGATCTGAATTAAATTTAAATTTTCTTGGCATTTTCGCCGTCAACAGGACATCAAATTCACCATAATCCTTAATATCACCAAAACTTTGCATGAATAAAATTCTGTCAACTTTGTTTTGACGACCATACTCAAGAATATTCAGCGTTCCTGTAATATTAACATCGATATATTTCTGCGGATTATAGCCTTTCATTCGTGCTGGCATCAATCCTGCAAAGTCAACAATTGCGAATGGATCAGTAGGCAATACGTCAAAATCTTCTTTCCTAGAGATATTCACAGAACAGTACGAAACATTTGACGCATAATCAAAAACATGAAATTCTTTTCTATGTCCTACCGCATAAATATCATAATCTATCTTATGCGACAATAGCCAATCAACAAAATAACGTCCCACATCCCCCGTAGCTCCAAACACAACAATTTTTTTCATGATTCTCTACCATCCATTTCTACTATCAATAAAAGTCAAAAAGCGGCACACTAAAATCTTCCCATCTAAAAAGGGGATTCGACGCTATGATTCGCCTAATGGTATTGATCTCTCCAGCGTCGCATCAGTATAAGGGATTTTACTATCCGCGACAAAAGATTACGGCAAATATATAATGTATCCGCTTTATTCCAAAGCTTATCAAAGCACAGTTGATCATTATCAACAATATACAGCCGCTTATTATCCTCTAAGTTTATTGACGTAAGCAAGAAACAAACTTCTATCTTGAAATAGTGAAATTCAACACCAAAACTTATGCACCCCTCGCTCATTGAGGCACAACCATAACACAAATTACGATTATTTATTTTATACTTTCAATAAACATCACAATTAAACACACCTGCTACTTATTTTAATTCATTATCATGAACCCTTGACACTTTTATAAGAAATTATTTCTCTATATCCATCAATCTCTTTCCACATAATCATCTCTCTTACTCTACCACTACCTTCACATATCTATTCATGTGTTTTAAAGCCTGTTGAGTTTCTTCAATACTATCAAATTTCAAGACCAAAGTACCTATTGTTTCATTTGCCCCCGTGAAATCGCGAACATCATCTCCTAAATTTACCCACAAATCACATTCTATAACATGATTCTGTGCAAATTTATCATCAATAATTAATTCCTTGAACTTTCCTTTTTTATTACTATGGATAATATACTCTGCCCAAGCTCCTCTATATAGTGGATCACGCAACTTTTGAATAGGTAGGCCTAACGCACCACGAATATTTGCTTCTATCAGGTCTTCGCCACAGGCCATAAAAAGCATTTCTGACAATCTATTGCCACCACCACGCGGAGATACTTCCATAATATATGCTTTACCATCTGTACAAACGCGTGTCTCAACATTATATATAGATGTCCCTAAATGCAATAAATTAATCAAACGCTGCAACTCACTACGCAGTTCTTTCTGAGCTGAAACTGGCATATTAGAAGGCCAGCTATAACTAGATGGCGTATACGGATTTACAGCATTAGCATCAAAATATTGACAGTCAAAGCTAGCAAAAACCAGTTCATCATTAACAGAAAAGCAATCTGTATCCGATGAACACCCTACTTTTTCCAAATACGCTTCTATAATAATTCGTTTGGATAAAGAGTTATTAAAGGCAAGTTCTACAGCCTGCTGCAAACCCGACAAATCATCAACACGAGAAACGCCTTTACTACCTGCAGAATCCACGGGCTTCACAATAACCGGAAAATCAAACTCTGTTATATCCCGTATCACGTTCTCTGCCGAATCATACCCTCTTGCATTAGGAACATTAAAATTATTTTTCTTTAAAAAATCACGAAATTTATCTTTATTTTGTAAAATCTTTACAGACTCATACGGGCATCCTGGCAAATTTAATTTTTCAGCCACATATGCTGCTGTTATTACGCCTGGATCTGTAGCAAACGACATAATTCCGTCAATGTTAATTTTTTTTGCCAGTGACAAAACAGCCTCTTTATCTACAATGCTAACATTATAATATTCATCTGAATACTTATGTCCTATATTATTAGGCAAATAATCACACGTTATTACATGCACTCCCATTGCTTGAGCTTTTTCTATAACAGGAATAACATATCGAGATCCCCCAAGTATCAATAGTTTTTTCATATTTTTCCCTTTTCATTAAAATTTTATTGTACACGAAACTTGTCATGGAGTATATGGCTACGATACCATCTTTTAAGATATAAATAAAACAATCTTATATAAGAATGATGGTACGATACTTTATATAACATACTTTTTGACAATTTACCAGCATTTATTCCTCTTCTAACTTCCATAAAACGTATCAATTCTAGGCATTCCACCTGATGATCTGTCGCATTATTCTTTGCCCACTCTATAAGTTCAGCGTACCAGTGATCCATTTTTTCAAAATCATACATTAAATTTGCCGAAAAACTACTTCCCTTAGTAGTTACATGCCTATATGCTGACATCTTTTCCTGAATGCAATGAATTTTCCCACTGGCTACTAAGACAAAGAATTGTATTCTATCCCCTGGGCTAAGTGCCTTCTCCATAATAGACCAATCTAGTCCTATAAAAAATGGATTCCGATACATAACAGTTGCAGTTTGTCCTGGCAATACATCATTATACCAATGTACGTCTGTATATTCTTCATCTTTACATTCTGGATACTCCTCATCTAATGGCTGTGAATCATCACCTACAACCAAACAATTATGTGCAACAGCTATATAATCTGGATGTGCTTCTAAATACGAAATCTGCTTTTCCAATTTCAAAGGATCTATCCAATAGTCATCTCCCTCAAGGATAATAACATATTTTCCCTTTGCCATATGACTCAATCTTACAAAAGCATTATTAGTAGTATTGTATGTATTCTCATCTAAGTAGAGCATTTTAAAACGATTTGGATACTTTTTCTCATAATCTTTTAGAATATGTCGCGTATTGTCAGGAGAACAATCTTCTGCAACCAAAATTTCAAAGTCATATTTAGTTTTCTGCGCTAAAATACTATCAAGAGCCTGCCCAATATATTTTTCTTGACCATACGTAACAACACATACACTCAAAATACATTCTTTCGACATCGATTATTCTCCATTTCACAAGACACACAATAATCTACTATATAAAAAGGAATAGCTAATAATTATCAGCAATTTCTCCTACCATTTTTTATTCCGTTATAGATTGCATAAGCCCTTTTTACATGGAAATGTTTCAATTTCTTTTTCAACTGTTTATAATAAAGTGTTTCAAAACTTTCAACTTTCTCCGGATGCCATCTGCCGATGAATATCCGCCAACTCCGGATTACATGGTAATCACGGTAAGAGGTACTCTTCTTGCGGGCGCTGGCGCTTTCTTTGTGATAGATGAAACTTTTTTCCGCATAGGTAAAGTGATACCCTTTTTCCTTTGCTCTGGCTGCCAGTTCCAACTCCTCGCAGTAGAGGAAATAGGACTCATCCAATATGCCCACATCCTCAATCAATTTTTTGGACATAATGAAGGACGGGCCCGACAGGGTGTCGATAGGAAGACCTGCTTTCATCGCTTTGGCGGCAGAATTCGTACCTACACCATGCAGGACAAAATTGTCGAAATCTGCCGTATTGCCGACTAATTGCACCTTTTCCCGTTCATCATAGTAGCAGACAACGCAGCCTACGCCACCGGCACCAGTTGCCTGCTCTTTCGCTACCATCTCGCGCAGGCTGTCGGCATCGACTTCTGTGTCATTGTTCAGAATCCAGACATATTCGCAATCGTCTTGTGCCAGCGCATAGCGTATGCCTACATTATTTCCGCCGGAATAACCACGATTTTCATCCGTAGTCAGGAGAACCGGTGCCTTGCCGCTTCGTTTCTGCCAGGCCCGAATCCGCGCCACAGAATCATCTGCCGAAGCATTATCTACAACTACTGCACAATAATTGTCGTAGTTGAGGTCATACACACTTTCCAGACACTTTATCGTATAGTCTGGATTCTTATAATTGAGTATTACAATATAGACTTTTGGCTGCATCTTACACCTCTTGCCTAAAGAATGATTCCATCCAATATTCCTTCGTATAACGGCTCGTAACATCCTTATCCAACAGGAATTCCGTCGACATGAACTGTGGCAGTTCAGCCAAAACACGCTGATTCAGCAGGAATACGTTGTTCTCATTATAGAAGTCGTAGTGGACGACATCATCATTATTCGTAATCAGCTTTTTGCCAAAGAATATACATTCCATGGAGCGCAGTGTGATGCCAGATTGGCCTGCGCTGGTAAAGTCCAGAACAGCATTGCTTTCTGCAATAGCCTTGGCAATCTGCATGTAAGGAATGCGCTCCTTGAGCAGATGTGCGGATTGCTCCTGTGTGTATTTTGTCCGTTTATCCGGAACTACACGGTAATAGAACGACAACCCGTTTTTACGGAATTCCTGTTCCAAGTCCTGCAGAGACTTCATTCGTCCTTTGTCTGAACCAATGAACAGAATGTCCTGCTGGATATCCATTGGCAGGTTCTTGATTTCATCGTATTCTTCCTCATATTCGTAGAAATAATGGCGGAAGTTTATTGCAGCTTTTTTTGCCTGTCTGCGGTCAAAGCTATAGATTTCACAACCATACTTTTTGTAGCGGGCTGGATCGTTTCTGGCACCTTCGGTGAAGGTATTGACATAATAAAGGATAATCCTTGCCTGCGGATTGTTTTTCTGAATGTATTCTATGACGTCTGTCCCGCGAATGCCATCCAGGATGATGAAGGTATCATACTCCTGCACGCGGTCAGCCCAGCTGCCATACCACTCCCGCATACTATGTACAAAGGGCAGATGCTCATACAACTTGAACTTTCGCTTCGCAGGTTTGTCCGGAATATGATAGACCTCTTCTACATCGATATTGTCATATTGCATAAATCTGCCCGAACCGCCCAATAATAAAATACGATGCTTTTCAAATTCAAACATGAGCCACCTCTTCAATCAAACTCTGCCATTTATCCCATACGAACTCAGGAGCAAAGTTTTCCATGTGACGGTGTCCGGCTTCGCCCATCTGCTCACGGAGCTGGCTGTCCAGCATCAACTGCTTCAGCGACTGTGTCAGCGCATCCACACCATCATCACAGCGCCAGCCCATTTCTCCATGCTTTACGATTGTGTCATCGGGATAACATTCACGGTATACCACTACTGGCACCCCCGCACTCATAGCCTCGCACAGCGCCAGACCGAATCCTTCTATCCGACTGGGGAAGGCGAATATATCTGCCTGTTTATAAGCCTCGAAGATATCCTTTACTGTGCCGGCAAATACAATCCGATCACCGAGATTCCGATTTTTCACGAACTGCTGACATTTTTTCGCGAAACGGCGATTATCCGCCGCACCATACAGATAAAGATCCCAATCCGGGAATTCTGCAGCCAATTTGCTGAAGGCCTCTAACAATAAATGCTGACGCTTGCCGCTGCCTTCCAGCCGGCCTACGGTAACGATACGATGCTTTTGCTGGCTCTCCAGATTCGCCCTGCGCTCTTCCATATATTCAGTAGGCACCTGCACTACAGGATTCGGAATGCTGATCAGTTTAGGAATTTCCCATGATTCCATCATTGGGATAAAGCGCTCCTGCAAAACCTGCACTGCCGCACAACGTTTCCATATGGACTTGATGCGTTCCCTATCGCCCTGAATATCCAATGGATTGCCATGGTACATGGAAATCACGGGAATTTCCTGCTTCCCCAAAGCAGACAACGCAATATAAGCACTATCCGCATCGATGGTCAGGATGATATCCGGCTGCCATTCCCTTATCTTATGCCGCAATCTTTTGCTGAAAATATCTTCGATGTATTTTCTTTTCGGATCGGAAAATCTGCGACTGCCGATTTTTAATTTTTTTCCTCCCAATGCCCGCAACAACTCACGCTTAGCCCGTTGCCACTGCCAGGATAGGCTGGTAAAAGGATTCGCTCCCTGTTCATGGGCCAGGTTAAAAAAGTCCACCGCTTCATCCAACGGATGCCACGGCAGTCCTTTTTCCTTGTTCATACAGAGGATTGCAGTTTTATAGCCGCGCCGGCTCAGAACATTGGCCATTTCGCAGATGATTTTTTCTGCACCGCCAGTATACCCTACTACCTGATTTTCATCAACGATCAAAATTCGTTTCATCGAAATATCACTCATTATCTAACAGTTTCATTGCTGCGGCCAACACCATATCCGGCGTTATCTTCCAAAGACATTTCGGCTGGGGATTGCTCGGGCAATCCTCTGCCTTCACACTACAGGGGCAGCAGTCTTCCCGGCTAGTGAATACCACCGCTTTGTCATTCTGCGGATACCAGCGGTCAGGAAGCGTGCAACCATACATTGTGACCATGGGGACCCCCGTTGTCGCAGCGATATGTGTAGCACCTGTATCCACAGTAATCAGCAGATCCGCCTTGCCAATCAGTGCAGCCAGATCAATCAATGTGGTATCACCACAAAAGTTTTGTACAGGTTCATCCATGGCCGCAATCACTTCATCGGCATATTCTCGGTCACCGGGAGCACCTACGATGAAGAAGCTGGCATTATATCGCTTCGCTAAATCCGACACGACCTGCGCAAAATATTCTTTGGGCCAGGTCTTTAAAGCAAATGTCCCCTTCACACAAAGAGCAATTTTTTTATCTGCGGCCGGCAATCTCCCAATCAGTTCTGCGGCCTTGTCTTCGGCCTCCGGAGTAATTCTGGCAAACACAGGTTTTGCATGTTCCGTAAGGCCTGTGAACTTGCGCACAATGGTCTGATAAGTCTCGGCCTGCAGGGTATGGATCAAATCATGGTCAATATTCACTACATCGGTATACAACCAGGTAACCCGGCTCGGCTTATCGTCAAATACTTTACTGGGGCCAACCCGACATGGGATTCCCGCCAGCCAGCAAAGCAAGGCAGGACGCAGTTTGCGGTCAAAGGATATGGACAGATCAAAATGACGATCCTTGATGTCTTTGACCATCTCCAGCATCTTGCCCAGAGAATTCTGTTTGGCCTTGTAATCAAATACTATGACTTCATCGATGACCGGATTATTCTCCACAGCCTGACGAACCACCGGTTTGACCAGCATTGTGACTTTGGCCTCCGGGTAAGCTTTTTTCAACAAGGCTATTGCACTGGTTGTAAGAACTACATCTCCCAGATTCACCAATGCATTGACCAGAATGTTCTTATATTGTTTCATTTGAATATCTTCTCCATATTGGCTGTAATCTGTGCATCTACATCATCCTGAAAAGCAAAGCGCTTGCGGTATACAGCACGTTTGCGGGTAGGGACTTCCTCCATGGTCTTGCGCGGCTCAATCAACGGAATTTCATAGAATCTGGGATCATCCGTCACATGACCGCCAGCTTCTTCCCAAAACGCACCGAAATCGGTCTTGAGCTTGCGATCGCGACGTACATGATTCATGGCATAATACCCATCATTGGATACCGCATATATATGCCTTACCCCTAAAGCTCTCGCCACCGCCATGGTCATATAAAGGATGAGGTTCTTGGTGCGGTAACGATGTGCCCGCTTGGTGGTATCCTTGACAAGCTCCCTGGCCCCTTCCATGTTAGGCCCTTGCATGGCACCAATCCACAAGGCATCCTCCCCGTTTTTATCTTTGTTCAACCAAAACATAATCTGATATAACGGCTGGCCACCAAAAAGCATAACCACGGACAACAGGCCTTCCTTGCGTTGGCCGATATGGAAAAACAACGATGCCTGCCAATCCACATCCTCATCTGCCGATTGCCAAATCTTCACATTCCGGCTCTGACACAGATCTGTGAATTTTTCCGGCAGCAATTTTTCCTGCAGATAACGGTAATGATTCTTTATCAGCTCTGCCCGCTCTTGAAAGGTAGAACCTTTGTAGAAAAACCCCCGCGTCACCTGCTCCAATGGATAAAACTTTGCCTGAAAAGTCGCTTTGCGCAGAGAATCCTCACAAAAAAAGGTATACAAATTCTTCATATCACCATAGTGCAGATAAACGCGCAGCAAAAAAACAATCAACCTATGCTTTTCACGCCAGTTTTTCACATCATATATCTGTTTTCCTATTGTGATAAAATCTATCATCCAAGCACCTCAATCTTCCCTCTACTTACTCTGCTAACGCCGCGATATTTTGCGCCAGGATACGCGGAGAATAATCCGCATAGGCTTTTGCCAGTTCCTGCTGATACATCATTTTCTGCTCGTCGTAATGGTTCACGAAGTCCTCGAGTGCCGCCGTCAACCCTTGCATATCGCCATTGGCGAAGGATTTTCCTATATCATACCTTGCTAGTATCTCCGGATTCACATTATCCGCCATAATTACAGGTTTCTGATACCCCATCGCATTGCTAATCAAAGCCGAAGTATGGTAGAGATACCGCTCATTCCCATAGGGAATGGCGAGCGCATCTACACTGGCCAGACCTTTTTGCCATTCGATGCCAATCAAAGGCTTATGCAAAAATTCCACCAGCGGATTTTCCTTGTATTTCCGGATAATGCGGTCAAAATCATCGGCATCCGCCTGCGTCTGGGTAGCCCCCTGTACAAAAAGTTTCACCTTGCGGTCATATTTTCCGGCCAAAAATGCCTGCAGGAACAGTTCCAGATTCTTTTCACGGCGATACTGTCCAAAGAAACCAATCGTCAAGACCTCATCTGCCTCTGGAAACGATGGCGCATATTCGATGTCGCGCGGGATGTAGTTAGGCGGCCCATATACCCGCAGATGTTTGGCAGTCAAGTCCAGTTTGTCCTTGGCAAAAGTCTGCACCCCGATGCGGACATTCGGACGATGATCAAAGACCTTGGCTTCTGCGTTGAGTTTTCTTGCCTCAGCCGGCGTCGCGCCGTGTATCAGGAACAAAACCGGCAGCGGCGAATTTTTCAGCGGGCTGTGTTTCAGCGCCCGTAGGTAACGGTAGGTGGCCGAAGGGAAAATAATGGCATCGAAAGCGTCCTTTTTCGCAAAGTCATACATAGCCTTATACCATTTTTGCCGATGCCATTCCCGCTTCGCCGACAGGAGGATTTTCTTGATACCATGCGCACCACGATACGATACGCCAGTTCCCGGAATATGATGAACCGGAACACCATAGTTCCATTTGAATTCATGTCCTTCCGGCACATAGAATTCCACACTATGTCCCAACGCCGTCAATTCTTCCACCAATATACGGTCAAAATCAATCTCGTGCCCGCCTGGTGTAACTACACTTTCCATTATTGCAAAACGCATATTTAACCTTCCCTACTATGCAACATTTATACGGTCATCTGTGGATACTTTTCTATAAACCAATCGTATTCCGGTATATCGGACAAAGCCTCTCTGGGCAATTTTTTCAATTTTGTATTCGACCACCAAATACAACCTTGTTCCACCTGTTTTTTTATAAAAGCATCCCGTTCATTTTCCGGCATTTTCAGAACTTCATTGTTCATTCCATCAGACGTTGTGTATATCTTACGCTTGATTACCTCCACGCCCCCTAATGATGAAAAATGCCATCCTCCTTCTACAAGGGGTAAATTATTCCGTAACCGCCGCAATCCCTGCGGTGTCGTAAAGTTTTTACCTTTGCTGATGATGGAACCGCACCAATGATAAGGACATTCATAGTTCGCAAAGAACTCGAACATCCGTTGCTCACAGACCACCGGACTATGATCCAAAAAATCCAGCAGATTATTTTTTTTGGTGGCATACGGCAAGGCTTTCAACAGGCAGCGTCCGTTCCGCGACAGCCCCCGTACCCCGCTTCGTTCCGCCACATAGCCCGAAGGTTTGAAAATATTGACCGGAACCTGGCCTTCTTTCATTCGTCTCAATACATTAGGGTCTGGCAATTCATCCACATCGCCAATAATCACAATATCATCCGGATGGCAGTCGGTCAAACCATGACGGATGTAATTGCGCTGGTATATTTCGATGGACCAGTCATCCGTATAAGGAATACCGTCTTCTATCTGCAAATACCGTATCTTGTCCCAGTATTGCGCGATTTTATCTTTCTGCTGTTCCAGATAGAATGGCTTTACCCCATTTTGAAACGTGCGGTTTGCCTCGACAATAACGAAGAAATCCACAACATCATACAACATTTTCAAGCGCCATTCCAAAAGCTCTATTTCGTTATAAAATGTAAAGCAATCATAAATTCTCACGTGTATTCTCCCATAACGTAAAACTTTCTAACAACATATTATACCACATCCCCTATAAAAAAATCCGCACTTTCCGTGCGGATTTCGCATTTATTTCCTTACAATAGTCCACTGCCAAAGTATACGAGCAATCCCAGCAGGATAATGAATGGCAGGTATATCTTCATCCCCAAAACCAACAACTGACTTTCGTTGCCGCGGCCGACAGCGCCAATGGCGGCGACACCGATGGCAATACTCTGCGGGGCAATGAGCTTTCCTGCACATGCCCCCGTGGCATTCGCGGCTGCGATCCATACCTGCATGCTTTCGGTAGCACCGATAGCAATGGCGGCATCCATCTGCAGCTTGCCTAAAAGGATGCAAGTGCTCGTTGCTGAGCCTGTGATGAATCCGCCTACCGACCCAATGAAAGCGGCAATAGCCGGATACAGGAGCCCCGTCGCTGCCACGGTATGGTCGGCAATCGTCGTCGTCATGCCACTGTACCCCATAACCTTAGCCGTAGCAATAATGCTGACAATGGTTACAAACGTCGGCCGCAGACTGGTTATCGTTTTCCGCAGGACCAGCGCCATATCACGCGCTGGTGTTTTCTGCAGGCATCCACTGAGGAATGTGGCGAAGAAAATCACCATGCCCGGCGTAGCAATCCAGTGGAAGGTATAAGGACTGCCGCCCTCACCTTTGTAAATGAGCACCGAAGTGCGAATCTGCGAGATGGAATCATAGATTGCCGGCACCAGCTTACTTGTCAGCAGCAGCAGGATGAAAATCAGCACAAACGGCAGCCAGGCAAAAAAAGCCTGTTCTTTACTGACCGACGGGGCATCGTCCCGCTGCAACACATAGGAATCTTCCTGCGGCGGGCAGAATCGCACCACACCGACTATAGCGCCCATCGTGCAGATTGCACCAGCAACGCCTGCCAGTTCCGGGCCAAGGAAAAACGATACCCCCAGCTGCGTAAGCACGTAACTGCCGCCTGCCGCCAGGCATACCGGCACTACCCCTTTTACTGCCCGCCAGCCACCACCGGCAATTGCCACCATCAGAAAGGGACAAAACATTCCCAGTATGCTGACTTGCAAAGCCACATAAGTAGCAAGCTGAACCGGGTCCGTCCCCATGATTCCCGATAAAGTCACCAGCGGAATTCCAATCGACCCATAGGCCGAAGGCACAAAATTCGCTACCAGACAGACCGCAACTGCACAGACAGGATTTATCCCCATCCCGGCGAGCATACTTGCAGGGATAGCCACTGCCGTGCCGAATCCTGCCATGCCCTCCAAAAAACCGCCAAACCCCAAAGCAATGAGCAAAATGAGTATGCGGTAATCACTGCTGACAGAAGTAAGCATAGCTTTTATCCGCTCCATGCCTCCTGTATGCACCGACAAATGATAGGTATAGATCGTTGCCGTGATAATGAGCAGAATCGGCCAACAGGCTAGTGCTGTTCCTTCCAGCACTGCACTGGCCGTATAATCCCAAGGCAAACCAAAAAAATTGACGCTGGCCCAAAGCGATAACAGCAGGGCTACGGGACAAGCCTTCCAAGCTGCCATTTTCAACACGGAGAGGGCCAGAATCAGCCACAGAATCGGAAGAATGGCAAAAAACAACAACGTCACAAGGAATCCCCCCTTGTAATATTTTCTTGCTTCGAAAACAGATACGGTGCCACTAACATTCGTTTGAAATCCTGCCGGATTCCTGCAAAGAAACGTGAAAACATGCTACCTCACAATCTATCCTTCACGCAAGCGAGCAGACTGCCGGATTTGTAAGGGAGCCCCGTAAGCCCAGCTCTCTTCGCACATTCCATGTCGCCATCGCTGTCTCCTACAAAATAGGATTTTGACCGGTCAATCCGGTACTGCTCACAAGCCCTGTCAATCATCCCGGTTGCAGGTTTACGGCAGTCACATACTTTGGTATACACTGGGGCTTTGCCCTCCGGATGATGCGGGCAGAAAAAGAGCGCATCGAGATGCGCTCCTATCCTGGCAAGTTCCGCGTTCATCCAGTCGTAGACTTTCCTTACATCTTCTTCTGGATAATACCCACGGGCAATACCGCTCTGATTGGTAACAAGGATAGCAAGATAGCCCCGGTCATTGACGTATTTTATGGCCTCTTTAGCCCCTTCAATCCAGATAAAATCTTCCGGACGATGCAGATAATGAATATCCACATTCAAGGTTCCATCGCGGTCAAAAAAGACCGCTTTTTTATTTTCCGTATGCAAAATAACCACCATTGTCGAGGAACTCGACGTATTCTTTTACCGCATCGCCCATCTCGTGGAATCCCTCATCATAACCAGCGGCCAAAAGCTTTGTCGTATCTGCTTCCGTATAGTTCTGGTATTTGCCCTTGAGAACTTCCGGGAATTCCCGATAGGAGATTTCGCCCTTGCCCATAGCGGCGATAACGGCCTTCGCAACTTCGTTGTACGTATGTGCCTGGCCCGTACCACAGTTGTAAATGCCGCTTTTCCCCTTGTTCTCCCAGAACCAGAGGTTGACGTTTACAACATCTTTGACATAGACAAAGTCACGGCGCTGCTCGCCATCTTTGACCGGCGTGCCGTTGATATCGCCCCAGCCCTTGAACAGGCGTACCTTGCCCGATTCGTTAATCTGATTGTAAAGCTGATAGAAGATGGACGCCATCTTGCCTTTATGATGTTCCTGAGGACCGTAGACGTTGAAATACTTGAGCCCGACAATCTGGCTCTTGGCTTCCGGCATGACCTGACGGACGTAGCGATCAAAAGCCAGCTTCGAGAACGCATAGGGATTCAATGCATCTTCGCATTCATCCCCCTCGCGGAAGCCATGTTTGCCGCTGCCGTACGTCGATGCAGAAGAAGCATAGAGGAACGGAATGCGATGCTGCAGGCAGAAATGCAGCAGAGATTTGGAATACTCATAGTTGACGCGCATCATGAAGTTGACATCGTACTCCATCGTATCGGAGCAGGCACCTTCATGGAACACCGCATCGATATCGGTACCATCAAAATCATCGTTTTCGATAGACTGCATGAAATCATCTTTATGCTGATAGTCGATGAACTGCAGTCCGCGCAGATTTTTGTAGTTCTGCCCATCTTTCAAGTCGTCGACGATAAGGATATCCGTGCGTCCACGGCGATTGAGCTCCTTGACGATGTTACTGCCGATAAAACCGGCACCTCCGGTTACGATTATCATATTCGGTTCCTCCTAAGCTTACAATACTTCCAAAAGTTCCTCTTTGCTCACGGCATAAGTTCCAAGTTTAGCCACGACTACGCTGGCTGCCAGATTGGCCATCCGGGCACTTTCCACCGGCAAAATGCCGCCAGCAATCCCGGCTGTGAATACGGCGATAACGGTATCGCCTGCACCAGACACATCGTAGACCTCCTGGGCCTTTGTCGGAATATGCGTGATGCTCTCATTGGTTACCAGCGTCATGCCATTTTCCGAACGCGTTACGATGATGTTCTTCAACTGGTATTTTTCCATGGCATAATGTGCGGCTTTTTCGACGGCTGCATCTTCATTTTTGATGCGCTCGGGCAGTATCTCATTGATTTCCTTGAGATTCGGCGTAATATAATCTGCTCCGGCATATTTATTCCAGTCGCTACCCTTGGGATCGATAACGACCGGCACATTCTGTTCGTGCGCGGCCGCAATGATCTGCTGGCAAGTCTCCGGCGTGCAGCATCCCTTACCGTAATCCGAGATGATGATAGCATCCACTCCATCGGACAATGCTCTGCGGACGTAGTCATGCAGCTTAGCTGCCTCACTGCCAACCACAGGTTCTGCCTCCTCAAAGTCCAGGCGCATCATCTGCTGATGACCGCCAATGATGCGCAGCTTCGTAGTAGTCGGCCGGCCCGTACGAACGAGGCCTTTATGGGATATGCCGCGCTCGTCAAATTTATCCAGCAGGCTTTGGCAATGATAATCCTCACCAACAAAACCCGTGATGTCCGTAGCACAGCCCAACAACGCTAAGTTATGTGCCACATTTGCGGCACCGCCCAATGTCTCCTTGGACGACAGCACATGGGTGATTGGCACCGGTGCTTCTGGCGAAATCCGCGTGACCTCGCCATAGAAATATTTATCCAACATGACATCGCCCACGACCAAGATCCGGCATGACGGCAGGCCAGTCGCGACAAAATCATGTATTTTCTGCTTGTCCATACTACACCTCTTTTATGCTTCCACAATCCGGCACTGATACTCGCCGTAGTGTCGCGGCAATTTATATGCCGGCCTTCCCTGGTATTTATCCAGCAGTTCATCCACATACTTCATGACGACAGCCGGTTTTATCTGCTTCATGCAGGCGAGGTTTTCCTCGCCCTGATGGGGGCATTCGTGAATGCCGCAGGGATGGCAGTCGACCGGTGCCTTTATGAGCACGGAACGCGCATCATAGGGATAGAACCCCGGTACCGGGCTGGCACCGAACATGGTAACCACCGGCACATTCATAGCCACGCCAACATGCATAGGGCCGCTGTCCGTCGTCAGGAACAGACAGCAACGGCGCAAAAGGCCAGCAAGTACGGAAAGGCTTACTTTACCGGTAAAAATATGAAGTGCTCTGCTATCCCGATTTTCCATCTGCGCGATACACGTTTCGACAATCCGGCAATCCATCGGACCGCCGAAGAAAGCGATTTGATAGCCACGGTCGATAAGTTCATCAGCGCATTGCGCGAAATAACTATCCTGCCAGCGTTTCGTCCGCCAGCTGGCGCCGATATTGAAGGCAATGACCTTGTCCTCGGAGGCAAAATGCTCAGCCCATAAAGCATCCGCTTCTTTTTCCGCTGCTTCCGGCAGCCACATTTCCAGCCCGCCATCGTCGATTTTCTCCACGCCAACTGCCTGTTTCAGCACCTCCAAATGAGCATGTACCTGATGTTTCCAGCCCGGCACATACCGATATGGCGGCAGCAGCTGAAACGGCCCGCGGCCGATGTGATGCGCCACCGACGGATTCTGCATGACTTCGTCAAACAGCAGAGAAAATCCCGGTTTGCTGTACCCGACGATGCGTTTCGCACCACTGAAGGCTGCGATAGCCGAGGCCCGTTCGTTGCGATGCAGGTTGATGACCAAATCGAATTTTTTCTTGCGAAGGCCCGCGATAAACTGCCAAAGAGAACCGAAATGGTCGTCCTTGCCCTTTTTGTCGATTAGCAGACATTCATCGATATGCTTATTGTGCTCCACGAGGTCGCGGAGCTTCTTGTCGGCCAGCAAACTGATGCGGGCATCGGGATAATTCGCCCGAAGGGTACGCAAGACTGGCGTTGCCAGCATCAAGTCACCGATATGCATCAAATTGATTACCAGGATATTCTTGTATTCCATGAGATTCCTTCCCACTTAATTCATAGTTGTTCCTTTTTCGAGCAGCCACCAGGATAGCGTACGCATCATCGGCAGGTAGGTATCCAGCTGTGCGCGTCCGGCGGCAGCATCGCCACCAGCCACTCCCGGCAGGGATTCCGTCTGGTCATTTTCTACCTGTCCCATTACCTGATTGCTGAGCCAGTAGCCACGATTAAACGCCACTGGCGCCTCACCGATAGCCGGGGCAATCGCATGATAGGTGAACCCCTTCGGTGCAATGAGGTTGATGAGCGTCGGCGCAATCCCCGTATGCCCACCCACTGCATTGGCCGGCAAAATGTCTTTGGTCACGCCTTGCCCATACAGAACAAACGGCACGCTCTGGAACTCGAACATTGTCGGTTTGGGGCCAGGGTTCGTACGGACCGCATGGTCACCCGTGATGACAAACAAGCTGTCCGGGTATTTCGCCATGGTTTCGCGGACAAATTCTGTGACCACTTTGTCCATGTACCAATAATGCCCGATTTCTAAAGCCAGCGTATCCGGATCCGAGGCATCCGGGATGATTTCCTGCACCACGGCCTTCGCTTTCTCCAGATCAAAGCCTTCCGCTGCCACATCGACATTATACGGCGGATGGTTCGACGTCGTCATGATGAGATGCACCGTCGGCGGTTCATCCCCCAGGCTCTTTCCCAGTGCCGCAAACAAATTCCGGTCATTCGTTCCCCAAGTATTCGTCTTAGGCGCCTGGAAATCCGGATACCCATAGAAATGGTCGAACCCCTGCGCCAAGGCCAGCTTCCGGATATTATCCCAGGAAGGCGTACCACCATACCAGAAATCGACCTGATAACCCAGTTCTTTGAACTGCGGCGCCATCGCCGTCGGATAGACTTCCTTGAAGCTTCGCGGCTGGTAATTCGCCCGGACATTGACCTCTGACAGGCCGGTAATCATGCCCGTGATGGCGATAGAGGTAAAATCCCCATTGGGCATGAACGACTGCGTGTAATATCCCTGCGGAGCCTTGGCCAGGCTTTTGATTCCATCCGCCGCATGAAGCCGCTCATATTTTTCAAGCATTGGCCACTGCGCCCAGCTCTCACCAAGAATGATAAAGATGTGCTTCGGCTTAGCGATTTTCGCCCCCGGTGCCTGCCGCGTAATATACGGACGGATATCGTCCCCAACTGCCGCAGTGCCATTAAGCGCGGCCGCCTTTTCCGCCATTTCGCGGACCTGGTCTTTCTTGACGCCGTAAATGTCGCCGGCTTTCATCCGCTTTTCCGACTGGATGGCCCGATAGATGCCCTGCACGTCGTCCAAAATACATTCGTTGAGGAATTCATCCTTCGTGACACCGGCATTTTCCCAGTTGATGCCCGTCGCATAGTTGAAACCACCGCCAAAGCGGGTCACAAAGCCAAACGACACCGTTGCCAAAAACAGCACGAGCATCGTCAAGACCGGCCGCGTACGGACCATGTTCGGCAAGGCCAACGTCCCCATGCGCTCGAGCAGCACTTTTAGCATATACCAGCTCACCGCGGTAAGCGCAATGGCTATGGCCAGCCTCCATGGAAGCCCGTACTCCTGCACCATCATCATAAAGATCGCACTGCGGTCATCGTGAACGCCCTGCATGACCTGCAGTCCATACGTCATATGGAATTCTTCATAATAAGGAAACCGCGCTTCAAAAAGCACGGCCAGCAAAAACGAAGCGGCCGTACCAATCCCGAGGCGGATTTTCTCCCAGGACCAGCGCGGGTTCAAAATCCCCGGCAAAGTGACCAGCACAAAACTAAGCAAAGTGAAACCGCCGGCACTTTTGAGCGACAGCCGCAGCCCTGTCCAATTCGCCTGCAGGATGTCTCCTGTCCCCACATCGCTTCCCATGAAATTGGCCAACAATCCCATAAACGCGACACGGTAAAGGCAAAGCAAGAACAGCAGGAAGAAGAAGAGCTTCAAATCCTGCTGGATGTTGCGAAAATATTTTTCCAATCGCCCCTGCGGGCGATTTCCATTCGTATCATAGCGACTAATCCGCATCGATAATCTCCTTACCGTCAAATCGTCAGTAATTCCTTGATTTTCTCCTCAACCTGATTCACCTGGATATTGGCCAGGCAGTCGAGTTTTTTCGGGCAGGCCCGTTTCCAGCAGTACTTGCAGGAACGATCCACCTCGATGGCATTAGCAAGCTGCCCATAGGGGCCGTTGCGGTTGGCATCCGTCGGGCCCATGAGCATGATGGTTTTCGTGCCGACACCAGCTGAAAGATGGACAGGCCCCGTGTCACCGCCGATTACGAGCTGCGCATTCTGCAAGATATAGGTAAGCTGCTTGAAATTCGTACTGCCTACCAGATTGATTGGCGGTATTTCTGTCTTGGCACAGATTTCTGCCGCGCGCTGCTCATCGACAACACCGCCGCCCACGATGACAGGTATCAGCCGCTGGTCATAAAGCCAGTCGCTGAGTGCGGCGAAGTTCTCCACCGGCCAGCGTTTATTCGGCCAGTTGGCGCCGATGGCAAAAACCACATAGGGATTTTCCATATTGGCACCAGCCTGGCTGAAAATCCGGCGGGTCAAATCCGCCTCGCGTTCCGGCACTTCGAGCGGGAATACCACCTTGTCCACGCGGCAGCCGATGGCCCGGGCTACATCGAGATAACGCTCGACGATATGGCCCTCTGCATTAGGCCCGATGACCGGTTTTGATATCTTATCGCTGAACTCGCGCATGTTGCACATGCCAAGCTTTACCGGCGCCTGTCCAAGGCGGGCAATTGCCGCCGATTTGAAGAGCCCCTGCAAATCCAGCACGGCATCGTAACGGCGCTGCTGGATTTTTCGCTTGAGCGGGCCATAATTTGCCAGAAAACCGCCCAGCGATTTGAATTTTTTCTTTTCGAAAACGATGATTTCATCGATGTAGGGATTCATCGTCAACAGGTCGTAAGCCGGCGGCTCTACAACCCAGGTCAAATGCGCATCGGGATATGTTTCCTTGATGGCATGCGCTACCGGCAATGCATGAATGACATCGCCGATGGCACTTAATTTCACTACCAGTATATTTTTCATCGAGGCCTTAGTCCTCTCCCTGTTTAATCTTCTTGATGACATTCGTAGTCGAGCGTCCCTCGACCATGTTTACGAATTCGACTTTGCCGCCATAGCCCATGACAATTTTAGCTTCGGGCAGCGTATCGAGGGTGTAGTCGCCGCCCTTGACGTAGACATCCGGCTTGACCTTGGCAATCAAGTTTTCCGCTGTCTGCTCGCCAAACAGGACCACGTAGTCAACGGCCTTCAGTGCTCCTACGACCTTGGCGCGGTCCAATTCACTGTTGATCGGACGGCTCGGGCCCTTGTTGGCACGGACCGAAGCATCCGTATTGAGGCCCAGCACGAGGCAGTCGCCAAAGGAGCGGGCCTTCTCGAGGTAAGTAACATGGCCGGCATGCAAAATGTCAAAACAGCCATTGGTAAAGACGACTTTTTTGCCTCCTTTGCGAAGCACTTCGCAAAAAGCGGCGATATCGTCAGTGGAAATCAGCATATCATTTCTCCAATACTTTTTTCAGTTCATCTTTGCTAACCGTACTCGTTCCGAGTTTGCGGACGGCAATTCCGCTGGCGATATTGGAAAGCTCGGCCGCTCTTGCCGGCTCCACCCCTGCCGAAAGCGCCAGAATGACCGTAGCCACGCAGGTATCACCAGCACCGGATACATCGAATACTTCACTCTTGTCGGATACGGGGATGTTGTGAATCGCCCCATCTTTTTCGAGCAGCACCATGCCAAGTTCGCCGCGCGTTACGAGAACGCCATCGGCGTCGAGTTCTTCGAGGAGCTCCTGACCGGCCGCATAGATATCCTCCTCCGTCGGCAGTTCCCTGCCAACAGCCGCCGCAATCTCGGCGTCGTTCTGCTTGACATAGCCGATGTCTTTGAAGCGGTGGATGTCATAGCGCGAATCGACGATACTCGGGATATCATGGGCCCGGCAGAAACTTATGAGCTGCTGCTGTATCTTCGGCGTCACCGTACCCGAGCCGTAATCGCTGATAACGACACCGTCGATATCCGGCAGCAGGTTCTCAATATACTGCATGATTTCCGACTCGAACGCCGGTGTCATCGGCGCATCGCTCTCCTTATCGATGCGCACAATCTGCTGGCTGACCGTTGCGCGGCCGCCAGCAATGACGCGCGTCTTGGAAATCGTCGGACGCTTCTCATCGCAGAAAAGGCCATCGGTATTGGCGCCGTTTTTCTCCAGCGCTGCCTTGAGGCCGCGCGCCGCGTTGTCGAGGCCGAGCAGGCCAACGGCAAAGACATTGCCGCCCAGCGTGGCCACATTGTTGACGACATTGGCCGCACCACCGGCGACGATTTTTTCGCCAGCCTGCTGCAAAACGAGGACCGGCGCTTCCCGGGAAATGCGGGAGATGCGCCCATCGAGGTATATATCGGCAACCATATCACCAATAACCAGGATATTCTTTCCCTGTATTTCTTCCAAAACAGGTTCCAGTTCTTTTTTCATCGTTATAAATCCTTCTTTGAACTAGTCTCACCGCCGCCGATTACCACGGATTGAACTGCCAGCGGACGCTCCAGCGGTTGGTCATCGACTTGTAGCGCAGGATGATGTCCGAGCAGTGCAGGCTGTGGAACCAGTAATAGTCGACGTTCTTCCATTTGCTGTGGTCGAGGTCGTACTTGGTGCCAACGGCCAGACGATTCCGGTCATCGATGCGATAGCTGAAACCGCTCTGCAATTTCTTGCTGAAATCATCGGTATCATAGTTGAACAGTGAATTCTGAGCGTTCTTCTTGTCGTAATGATAGCCCGCATAAGCGGCCCAACGGTCGTTGAAGTCCTTGGTCAATACAGCCGAGCCCTTCATGCCCGATACCTTGGAATCATCATAAGACTCATGCGTGATGGTATAGCCCGTATTGAGATAGAGCGTATAGCGATGGAATTTAATCGGGTCATAGCCAAGGCCTGCCCCGTACTCGCCATGGTTGCTGTGGATTCCGCTTTCATACCAGCGCCCGTATTCGCCGCCGACATTGTAGGTGAAATGCGTGCCGGCCAGATGGTCGCTGTAATTTAAGAAATACGACGGTTCTTTCTTGAGCCACTTGTCGTCATCGTCTTCAAAATAGCCATACTTCACGCCCGTGCGCAGATAGCCATTGTTGAAGGTCAGGTCGTAGTTGCTGCGCCAGCCGTCAGCTGTAGTTACCAATACATTGGCATTCGCGCTCAGATTTTTCTGCAGCGGGAACTCCAAATCCCACTTAAGGTATAATTTATCGTCGTTGTTATAACCGATGCGCGGCAGGAAGTTTTCTTTGCCCGATGCGCCCGGCGTGATATCCTTCTCATAGTGCTTGCGCGAAAAAATCGGCGTTCCCTTGAGATAGAGTTTTACCTTGTCCATCATCATCTTCTTCTGCGGATAGATGGTGATTTTCTTGGCGGCGAAATGATAATCCGGTTTCTTGGCACTGCACTCCGTCTCCGTGGCATCATAGGCCACCATATGGTCCGGATAGAACTCAAAGCGCTTGGCCGTGATGTAATGCGCATCAGCCCTGCCCTTGACATCCACCATCGAACCGGTCTTCTTGCCATAGTTATAGTGCGCCTTATAGCCGTCGAGCGTAATCCGCATCTGTCCCGGCGTCATCTGCAGGACATGGGCCTTTTCCGGAATCTCGATATCCTGGGTCTTCACGTTGCCCGTGACGTTCTCGCCCTGGAAGCGATGTGCGTCCAGCTGCAGGATATCGACCTTGCCCTTGGCGATAAAACTGCCATCGCGTTCATCGTAGGTGAGGTCATCGCCCTCAAAGGCCACCGGCGACGGCTGCGTCTTATCAAGCGGATGGCGCAGATGCTTCTCCATTGCCTTGGCATCGGCCAGCAGTTTTTTCTGCTCGTCCGTCAGACGGTTCTTGCGCGCCTGGCGATGTTCATTTTCAATGTAATCGAGGACCTGAATGCCCGTATCCGAATCGGCATGATAATCCTTAGCCGATACCGTGCCGGAAGCTGCTGGCAGCACCACTGCCGCCGCCATAAGTCCGGCCAGGATTTTCTTCTCTTTATTCATCAAAAGGTACTCCTTCTGTAAACGCAATTAAAAATCGGCAAACCACTTTCTATTATAACGCCATTATTCCCGTTTTGCCAACGGCAAAACCTCACCGCCCGGCGAAAACGATAAAGCCTTCCTCAACGAGGAAGGCTGAAAACTTTTATTTGGTTTTACTGAGCCGTCGTCGCAACACCGTAGAGAACCGTGTCCGACTTCGTCTGCACGTAGAATTCCGTACCTTCCGGCAGTTCGATATTCTTACCGTTGATGAAAGCACCGCCGATAATGCCGATTGGTCCCAGCACCGCAATGCCGGCCAGGCTGGCACCAGCAGCCATGGCGAGGTTCTTCATTTCCTTCTGGGATTCCTCACCGATGAGCGTCTCAACATAGGTGCCATCAATTGCCTTCGTCTTCTTGAAGTCAATCTGTACTTCGGCGTTGCGGCCGAAGTTCTTGGCCTGTTTTACTTTCGTGACAACGCCCTCGCCCGGCTCGCCTTTGGCAAAGACCAGACGGTTGTTGACGATTACATCGCTTGCCACCTGGAAGCGGACCGTGTCGCCCTTCTTGAGCTCTTTGGAATTTACCGGATCAACCAGTGCCACCTTGATAAGCGTATTGGCCGGCACCTCTACCTGTGCAATCGGCAGCGTTGCCGTGCCGAAGGACACTTTGGACAATTCCGTGATACGCTTCTGATACGTTCCCTCCGACGTCTTGCCGCCAATGGTCATCTCCATATCGGCAATGCGTTTTTCTACGGAATTCATGCTGACCTTGTGGTCGACATTCCATTCGATAGCATTGAGGTCGGCCATGACCGACGTCTTGCCGTTATTGGTATAAAGCTCGTCGTAAATAGCATCAACGCGGGCCATCATGCTGCCCGTACGATGCGTTCCATTGTAATCTTTCTCCAGTTTATTGATGCGGTCAGTCAGCGCGCCAGTCTGCTCCGTACCATAGGTGTCTTTCTCAATTGCTGCCAGTTTATCCTGGACTGTTGCCGGCGTTGCGGCGGCGGCCATACTCACCGACGATGCCAGCATAATCGTGCTAAGGAATGCACTGCACAGTTTACGGAATTTCATGAACAATCTCCTCCGTTTCATTTTTTGACTTTGTCTACCATTGTACCATAAATTTTCTTGGATTACTTGAAATCCTGCTGAAATACTGATTAAGAGATTCTTATTCTTCTGTCCGCCGCTGTGAATCTTCGTAGTGACTCGATTTCGTCTCCGGATTATGCGAACCAGCCGGCTCGGGATGAATCAGAATATCAAACGTTCCGAGCTCTTCGCGAATCTTTTCTTCCAATTCATCACAGACCGCATGGACGCGCGAAAGGTGCATATTGCCATCAAAGAGCACATGAACGTCAAGCAATTTATAGGAACCAGACTTGCGCGTGCGCAGGCAGTGGCAGCTCTCTACCTCAGGAACGCTCTCGATAATCTTTACGATGTGGTCCTCCTGCTCCTCCGGCAGGCTGGCATCGGTGAGTTCCATCGCTGATTCACTCACCATGCGCCAGCCAGCCCGGAAGATAATTCCGGCCACAAAGATGGCAATGACCGAGTCGAGCCAGGCCCAGCCCGTAAGCTGCATGAGTGCGAGACCGACGAGAACGCCTACCGATGTCCAGACATCCGACTGCAAATGCAGGCCATCAGCTTCTAACGCCTGCGATCCGGTGAGTTTGGCCACATAAATCAAGCGCCGCGACACCAGCACATTGACCAGGATGGATACGACCATGATAGCGATACCATATTCCAGGAACTCTGGCACTGCCGCCTCCTGGAATTTCAGCACCGATTCGTAAAGGATACCGCCCGCGGCGGCAACAATAAGCAGCGCTTCGACGGCAGCCGAGAGGTTTTCGAATTTTCCATGACCGTAATCATGCTCTTCATCTGGCGGTACCAGCGACTTTTTTATCGCCCAAAACGCGATAAGTGCCGCCACTAAATCCACGCCGGAATGCAGGGCCTCCGATATCAAACTCACAGCGCCGACATAGATACCAACGATTAGTTTCAAGATTACCAGCATCGTGTTGGATATAATCGAAAAATACGCGGTACGCTTTTTTAATCCTGCATGTTCCATCATAATCATCCCTCTTTATACGATAAGCCTTCCTCTGTGGAGGAAGGCTGTCATTTCCGTGTTATTTTTTCTGCTCATAAATGAAGTCTACAATTTCCCGGTAGGCAGACTCAGGGCCATATTTCATCACCATCTGCGGAGTATCACTTTTCTCCAGCTGCTTGCGCGTATCGTACTGCTGGGTCTTCGACGCCAGGACCTGATATTCACTGCGGGCCGGGTCGAACTTCACATATTGAAGATAGCGCCGGTTGGTATACGCCTTGACGATAGCAATGCGCGCTGTAATAATCTCGCGGGTCTCCTCCTGCGGCGGCAAAATCACCGGCGGCTTGGCCGGGTCGGCCGACGGAATGGGGTTTGGGTAAACCGTCTCGGTAACCTCCGAAAAAGCGATGGAATTCACATCGACATAATAGCCGGTGCCACCGTCCGCATCGACAAACTGCATATTCTCCTCCGCCTGGCAAATGCTGCTGATCAGCAGCATTGCCAGCAGGCAAAGCGGTAAAAAGCGTTTTATTTGCATCGGATTCGCTTCCTTTTATAACCATACTGTTTAAACGGTTACTATTATAATGTAGGACCCCCGCCGGCGCAAGCAATTTAACCGAATTCTAAATCAGCAGATGCGCGGAACGATATTCCCCAGCGGCATATCGACCACGCGGATGCCGCCGATAGCCGTGCGCAAACCGACCTGCCCCTTGGCCGACTCCGTGACCTCGCCGATGATGCGCGCATCGCGGCCGTATTTGTTCTGCTTCATAACATCCAATACCGTGTCAGCTTTATCCGCTGGCACAAATGCCACGCACTTGCCCTCATTGGCCAGATAGAGCGGGTCGAAACCGAGGATATCGCAAACACCCTGCACTTCCTCATGAATCGGCAAAGCCTCTTCGTCGATAAGAATGCCGCAATCTGAAGCCTCTGCAATCTCATTGAGGACTGCGGCTACGCCGCCACGGGTCGGATCGCGAAGCACTGCAATATCGGGTGCCGCCTCAAGCATTGCCTTGGTCATGTGACAAAGCGGTGCACAGTCCGTCTTGATGGTATCCGGCAGCGTAAGGCCATGACGGCCAGCCAGGATTGCCGCCGCATGGTCACCGATATAGCCTGAGAGGATGACCTTCATGCCAGGCTTGACGTTTTTCGGCGAGATATGCGTACCGCGAATGACATCGCCGATACCGGCCGTGTTGATAAAGATGCCATCGGCTTTGCCCTTCTCGACGACCTTCGTATCACCCGTGACGATATAGATGCCCGCCTCGTCGGCCATCTGGCGCATCGTCGCGAGGATTTCCTTGAGGTCTTTCACCGGAAAGCCTTCCTCGATGATGAGACCGGCCGAAATATAGCGCGGAATCGCGCCCGTCATCGCCAGGTCATTGACCGTGCCGCAGACTGCGAGCTTGCCGATATTGCCGCCCGCAAAGAACAGCGGCTGCACGACATACGAATCCGTCGTAAAGGCCACCTGCCCGCCCATTTGCACCTGTGCTCCATCGTGAAGCTCATTGAGCAATGGATTGCCATAAGCCGGCAGAATAACTTCCTCCATGAGTTCCTGGCTCAACTTGCCGCCGGCACCATGCGCCAGCGTTACTTTATCACTTACCATATTCGAATCTCCCCTGACCATATTTATACCAGGCGGCACAAACACCCTCAACCGAAACCATGCAGGGTCCGATAGCATGTGTCGGCACACAGGCCTTGCCAAACAGCGGGCACTCTTTCGGCGTCACGATGCCGCGAAGCACTTCGCCGCAGCGGCAAGCCGTCTTTTTCGGTGCTGGAAGCTCTACCGCCGCCAACGGCATGACCTGTTCAATGTCGTAGGCCTTGTATGTTTCTCTCATGCGAAGGCCCGAAAGCGGCACAATGCCCATGCCGCGCCACCCCGTATCCGCAGGCTCATAGACCGTATCCGTAATGCGCTGGGACACCGGATTGCCCTCAGGCCGCACGACATCCTCATACTCATTTTCTACTTTGGCCTCACCATTTGCCACCTGTTTGACCAGGCGATAAAGGGCACGCAAAATCTGCAGTGGTTCAAATCCGGTGACCACTCCCGGCACATGGTATTTTTCTACAATAGGCTCGTAAATGCCAGTTCCTGTTACCACCGAAACATGCCCCGGCAGAATAAAGCCATCCACATGTACCTGCTCGTCATTAAGCAGCACTTCCATAACCGGCGGCACCAGTTTATGCGCAGAGAGCATAAAGAGATTCTTAATCCCCTGCTGCTCCGCAGCCAGCACCGTAGCCGCCGCCGTCGGCGCCGTCGTCTCAAAGCCAACGGCCAGGAATACGACCTTCTTGTCCGGATTATCCTTCGCCACCGGAATGGAATCCATCGGTGAATAGACGATGCGGATGTCCGCCCCATTCGTCTTGGCTTCGCCCAGGCTGGACTTCGTACCAGGGACTTTCAGCATATCGCCAAACGTCGTGATGATGACATCGGGATGCTGCGCATAGGCGATGGCCTTGTCCATATAATCATCCGGCGTCACGCAGACCGGACACCCCGGACCCGAAACGAGCTCCACATTATCCGGCAGCAGCTGGCGGATACCCGCCCGGAAAATCGCGACCGTATGCGTTCCGCAGACCTCCATAAATCGCAGTTTGCGGCCCGTCTTATCGGCCATTGCCTTTATCTCTTTGACCAGCCGTTGGGCCAGTTCGCGTTCTTCCTTCTTAGTCATGAGCAGCCGACTCCTCAATCGTATCGACGGTTCGCGGCGCACCATTCATTTCTGCCAGCAGGGCGTTGTTTTCCTCCGCATCCTTCTCGTCGACAATCTGCATGGCAAACCCTGCATGTACGAGAACGAAATCGCCAGGCTTTGCCTCTGGCAGCAGCATCATCGAAACCTCGCGGCTGACACCGGAAATCTCTACTTTACCAATGGCATTTTCTATTTCTAGCACTTTTGCTGGTACTGCAAGACACATATTACCGCTCCTTATCTTTCGTCCGGATAGCCTCTTCTGCTACCACGCCAAAATCCATCGCATCCGGAACCTCTTTTTTCTTTGGCTCAATCCCCCAGGCCCGAAGCTCTGCCAAGGCCTTTTCCACGACCTGGGGCAGCAGTTTCTGCATGCCCTCGGACAGTTCCACCCCGGCCTCCAGGTCATAAGGCTGCGCGCCCATAACGATGACTTCTGGTATCTTATGCCCCGTTACCGTAAGCAGTCCGAGGACATCCTGAATCCCCACTTCATGCGCAGACAGTTTATCCTGGAAATGCTCCATGACATTATCATTGTGGAAACAAAACAGCGTTCCCGGTTCGGCCCCGCCATTGATCGAGTCAATGACCAGCAGTTTATCCGTTCCGGTTATATACTGGGTAAGTTCGATTCCAAGCGTACCGCCATCGACGAGCTGGACATTTTCAGGAAACTCATAATGCGCATCGAGGTATTCCACCACGCGCACGCCAAAGCCCTCGTCGCGCAGAATTACATTGCCCACCCCAAGAATCGTTACTTCCGACCGGTGCAGGACGTTGTCGATGCTCGAAACATGCTCCGAGCCATTACCAAATACATCAGCCATTTTTCTTCTCCGCTACTTTTTTCTTCAGCCAGTCACACCACTCATCAATGCCCTGCCCGGTCGTGCAGGAAATCTCCAGCACCTTCATGCCGGGATGGAGCGTCGTGATGTCCTCTTTGGCCGACTCCATATTGAAATTGCAGTACGGCAGGATATCGACTTTGTTCAGCATGGCAATGGCTGATTCCTTGAAGATAAGCGGATATTTCAGTGGTTTATCGTCACCTTCGGTAATCGAAAGCACGACGGCCTTATCATCTTCGCCGACGGCAAACTCGGCCGGGCAGACCAGATTGCCGACATTCTCGACAATCAAGAGGTCCAGGTTGTCAAGATCCATCTGCTGGGCGACTTTCTGCACCATCGGCGCATCCAAATGACAGCCGCCAGCGGTATTGATTTGGATGACGGGAACGCCATGACGTTCGATGCGGTCCGCATCCTTGCTCGTAAAAAGGTCGCCCTCGATAACGGCCATCTTAAGCTCGTCTTTAAGCTTTTCCATCGTCTTTTCGAGCACCGATGTCTTGCCGGCTCCCGGCGAGCCCATCAGATTGACGACGTATACCCCCTTGGCGGCAAACATCGCCTGATTTTCCGCCGCAATGCGGTCGTTTTCCCCCAAAATATTTTTCATGACCTGAATCTCTGCCATGTCAGTCCACCTCCAAATACTCTACCTTCATTTCGCGTCCCGAAATCGTCGTAAGGACACCATCCTTACATTCCGGACACCAGAAATCATAATGCTCAATGTGGAATTCCTTGCCACACTTGCTGCATTTTCCCATAAGGGGCACATCCTTGATGACGAGCTTTGCCCCCTCGGCAATCGTCCCCTTCACCAGCATATCAAACGAAAACCGCAGGGATTCCTGCTCCACACCAGACATCTCGCCGATGAGCAGTCCGACTTCGGCTATCCGCTTGGCTTCGTTTTGTTTGGCATAATCCAGGGCAATATCTAAGATGCCCTCCGCCAGCGCCATTTCATGCATAGTTTTTCCTCCTGCACCTCAAGGCCTCCTGCAGCCTATCTGTACATAACAAAGGGACCGCCGCATTATAGCAGCGGTCCCCCTCATACTAACGCATCAATTACAAAGCAGCCTCAAGACCACGTGCGCTGAATACACCGATGATATCCATAAGCTTTGTCTTGGCCGGTGCATAATCTACCACCGTTTCGCCATCATGTGCATGGATATGGACAAAGAGCACGCCCGGAAGGCCCAGCAGAGCTTTCTCAACCTCTTTGGCGTTTTCTTCCGTATAGCCTTTTACAAAGAACTGGAGACGCGTATTGCCATTCGTCTCACCACAGCCGCATTCTTTACACATAATCTGATTCTCCTTTTGTCTGACTGATTGGTTACGTTTTATTTTGCCTCTTTCGGTGGCTCTACCTCATTGGCATCCTTCGGAACATGCTCCAGGAATTTCACCCCAGAGAACATGGAAGATGCCTCGCCTTCGGCCTCCATGATATCTGCCCGCAGTACCATGTAGACATGACCGATGGCAAAGAGGATGATGAGCCAGGCAACGATGTGATGTACCCAATGGGTCATCATCTCACCGCCCAGGACTACATTGACCCAGCCGAAAAGCAGGCCGCCGATTTCCGACGGCTCCGTCATGTAGTACATCGCAAATCCCGTGAGGATTTCTACCAGTACCATTGCGTAGAGGCCGGCATACGAAGAACGTGCCAGCGGATTACGCAAAAACGGCGCATGACTCGGTTTCAAAAGCATGTAGTGGAGTGCTACGTCAATCGTCTCACTGTAAAAGTGACCTTCCCATACGCGCGGGAAAAGGCGGTCACCCTTGTTCACGATGAAGCCATAGATGCGCAGGATAAACGCTGCACAGAAGGCAAACGCCGCGATAAAGTGGATATTTCTTACCCAGTCCATGGACATGGATGTGTAGGTCGGTTCAATGCCCAGCACAGTCACCGGTTTGGTAACCAGCAGTCCCGTGATGAACAGCACGACGATAGCCAGCACCATGATCCAATGGAAAATCCGCAAATACGGACTGAACAGGTAGTAGATTTTACGCTTTTCTTCTTTCATTCTACTGTTCCCTTCCTTTCCATCCGGTATCCGGCTTATTTCTCAACGTGCGTGCCAGAATACGGATCCGTGGTGATGACGTTTATCTTCTCGCCTTTCGCATTGAACATATGCGTTGCACAAGCCATGCACGGGTCGAAGGAACGGACGACCTTGACAATCTCGAGCGGCTTGTCCGGAACCTTGACCTGTGTGTCCATCATAGCCATCTCATAAGCGCCGTGGCCAGCCTTATCATCACGCGGGCAAGCACTCCAGGTCGTCGGAACGATGCACTGGTAGTTGTCCGTCTTGCCATCCTTGATGGCAATATAGTGGGACAGTGCCCCGCGCGGAGCCTCGTAGATGCCAACGCCTTCGCACTCTTTCGGCCAAGTTGACGGGTCCCATTTCTCGTTGCTCGCGACTTTCGTATCGCCAGTCTTGAGGTTGGCAATGAGCTTGTCGAAGAAGTACTTGTTGATCTCGGCAGCCAGCTGGCAGTCGAGTGCACGGGCAGCCGTACGGCCGACCATCGTCGGGAGCCAGACTTCCGGAGCCAGGCCGAGGACCTTCGATACGGCATCGATCTGATCCATCATCATTTTCTCCGCCCAAGTCAGCTCGCCGAGCAAGCCCTTCTTAGCCTTGACATAGATAATGATATAGCGGGCCAGCGGACCGACCTCGCAGAGCTTGCCATTCCATTTCGGCGTCTTGAGCCAGGAGTACTTGCCCGTCTCATTGAGAGCCTTCCACTCGGTAGCCGAGCCCTCTTTCGGCCCCGTGTATTTCGGCGAGGTGACGCCATCCCACGGGTTCAGTGCAGCTTCGCTCTTAGCCGGATACTCGTACCAAGAGTGATCGACGCTCTCGGTAAATACCTTGCGGTCCGCAAAATCCTCGCCATTGACCTCGGTGACTTTGCAGCCAGCGAGCCCCTTACCGAAGTCTTCAACAACACCATTGCAGCGGATCAGCAGGTTCTTGAAGAAGCCACCGTTCTTCGTGCCGCTGAACGGCTCTTCCGGATAAGCACCATAGCCGAGCACGCAGGTCTTGGCCATACCACCGCCATCGACACGGCCAGCTTTGACGTAAGCAGAGCCGATCGCCAGAAGATCCGGCAGATAATAGTTGTTGACCAGTGAACGGCCCATGTTGATAGCACGATCGACGATGTCGAGGCGGGCCGTATTGACCGGTGCATTGCCGTCCTCCAGCGAGATGGAGCACGGCATACCGCCGACAACATAGTGCGGATGCGGGTTCTTGCCGCCGAAGATGACGTGCGGCGTAACCAGCTCACGCTGCTTGTCGAGCATCTCGAGATAGTGAGCTACAGCCAGGAGATGAACCTCTGGCGGCAGCAGTTTGTAATCCGGATGGTCCCACCAATTTGCCGAGAAAATGCCGAGCTGGCCGCTCTCGACAATAGCCTTGACCTTTTCCTGGATCTGCGCAAAATACTGCGGCGTGGCAGCCGGGAAATCATGCTCAAAAGCCTCCGTTACCGACGTGCCCGGAGCACGGAAGGGAAGCTTATAGGTATTCAAGACAGTATTCTGCAGGTTAGCGGTAGCAATGGGGTCAGCGGCAGCTGCCTCCAGCGGACTTACCCAGTCCAGGGCATGCAGATGGTAAAAATGGACAATGTGGTCCTGTACCGTCAGCGTAGCTGCCATGATGTTGCGGATATAATGAGCGTTCTTCGGAATCGTGATGCCCAGAGCATCCTCCACCGCACGGACAGCTCCCAAGGCATGGGCCGTCGTGCAAACGCCGCAAATGCGCTGGATATATGCCCAAGCATCACGCGGATCACGGTCCTTCATGACGAGCTCAAGACCGCGCCATGCTGTACCGGACGAAAGGGCATCGGTTACCTTGCCCGTTGCTTCATCTACCTGAACCTCAACACGAAGATGACCTTCGATACGGGTTACCGGATCTACTACTACGTGTTTCATTTATTCTTCACCTGCTCCCTCGTTCTTCTTTTCATCAGCAATGCGTTTTTTCTTCTGAACAACGCTTGCCGCGGCATGACCGGCGACACCGACTGCCGTAGCGGCAGCCATGACAGCACCGATCTGATCGACATCACCGATTGGCTGGCCGAATTTCGGCAGACGCTCGGTCATCGCACCATCATCCCAGAAGTGCGCGTTGGAGCAGCCGATGCACGGAGCACCGGACTGGATGGGGTAGCTCATGCCCTGGAACCAGCGCAGATTGCCGCAGGAGTTATACGTCTCCGGACCGCGGCAGCCCAGCTTGTAGAGGCACCAGCCAGCCTTAGCGCCAGCATCATCAAAGCTTTCTGCAAACATGCCGGCATCAAAGAACGGACGGCGATAGCAAGTATCATGAATACGGTTGCCATAGAACTGTTTCGGACGGCCTTCGCCATCAAGGGGCGGAACCGTCCCAAACAGGGCGATATGCATGACGACACCCGTCATGACTTCCGGAATCGGCGGGCAGCCCGGAACATTTACCACCGGCGTGCCGCCAGTGAAATACCCGATCCCCGAAGATCCCGTCGGATTTGGTTTTGCAGCCTGGATACCGCCAGATACGGCACAGGTGCCATACGCGATAACTGCTTTCGCATTCTGAGCCGCATGCTGAAGCAGATGCGTGAAGGTGTGTCCGCCGGACATGCAGTATACCCCGTTGTCCTTCGTGCAGGCAGCACCCTCAACGCAAAGGATATAGTTTCCTTTGTACTTCTCAATAGTCTCCTCAAGATGCGCTTCAAACGGAGCACCGGATGCAGCGCTCAGCAGATGGTCATACTCCAGAGCAATCTGGCTCAATACCAAGTCAGATGCCAGCGGTGCACCGGAACGGATGAACGATTCATCACACCCCGTGCACTCATGACCATGAATCCAAACGACTACCGGCAGCGGTTTCTGTTCCGCAGCCTCAACGACCTTCGATACCTGATCTGTGCTGAGTCCCATCAGAGACGTCAGCGCGACGCAGCTCTTGACGAACGTGCGGCGGCTCATGCCTTTTTTGAGATATAAATCCCACATACTCTCCCGTTTGTCCACTTTTTTACCTCCTCATTATTATCCGTATGGATACTTGCATATAGAATCCCTCAGACTGATGGCTCAATATCAGCCGGCAGAAGGTACCCAACAAGATACTTCCATTATACGCTCATAAAAAATAAAAAACTACAATTAAAGTCACATGCATGTATAGATATTACTAATAAGGGTATAGGAAAAAAGATTAACCCTCCCTAGGGGATTCATACTTGTCTTATTTTCTTTCGCCATCCAGGGGAAATTTTCCTGCTTACAGCAATAAGAAATAGAAAAAAACGCAGCTAAAAAATAACTCAATTCATCGCAGAAATCATCGTTTTCCAATCAACCGCCCTGCCATCCAAAAGAACTTCCTCCAGAGATTCCCCCACATAGCGAAGCTTCAGCGAGAAAAAGTCCGAGCGCGTTTCGAGCAAGCGGAAGAAAATCTTGTCTCCCTCCCAAACGGGAAGTTCATAAACCTTGCGCTTGTCAATCCATTCCAAAGTCCCTTCATCACATTCCCCGATTTCCCCTTCGAAGCCCGTGGCCGTATAGAGAAACATATACTCGGTCTGCCAGCGGTCCGAAATAAAGGTGATGATGCCGCGCAATTTATAATCGGTCAGCTCGAGACTCGTTTCTTCCCGGCACTCGCGCAGCAGACATTCCTCCGGACATTCATCCGCTTCAAAATGACCGCCAATGCCGACCCATTTGTCCTTGTTGATGTCCTTTTCCTTTTTCACACGGTGCATCATCAGATACTTTCCCGCGCGTTCGATATAACAAAGCGTGGTCTGATTGCTTTTTGCCAACTTATTTTCCCCCGATTTTCAAACTCTCATTCATGCTGCCCGTCCGATAGCCCTGCATATCCATGGTTACATAGTCAAAGCCGATTTTTTGGAAGGCGGCCACGATTTCACGCCGGATTTCCGGCTCCATAAAACGGCCGATTTCATCCGGCAGCAATTCAATCCGGGCAAGATTGCCATGGCGGCGCACACGGAACTGCCGGACGCCCTTGCTCATGAGATATTCCTCCGCCCGGTTGACCTCCAGCAGTTTCTCCGCCGAAAGTTCCTCCCCATAGACGAATCGCGATGCCAGGCAGGCAAACGACGGCTTATTCCAGGTAGGCAGCCCCATTTCTTCCGAAAGGCTGCGGATATCCTGTTTTCCCATACCGGCATGGTAAAGCGGGCTTTTTATCGCCAGTTCCTGAAGTGCCCGCCGTCCCGGCCGGTAGTCGCCGTCATCATCGCGATTAGAGCCATCCACCACAAAATTCAGCCCATTTTGCCCGGCCAGCTCCTTAAACTGGCTAAACAGTGCATGCTTGCAGCGATAGCAGCGGTCTTCGGGATTCATGCGAATGCCGTCAAGGGCCAGCACATCAAAGTTTTTTATGATATGGCGCACGCCTTCTTGTTGTGCAAACGCCTTTGCTTCCTCCACATCGCGATCCGGCACAAACACCGACGAAGCGGTAACCGCCACGCACTTCTCCCCAAGGGTCTCATGGGCCACCCGCAGCAGGAACGTCGAGTCCACACCGCCGGAAAACGCCACCATCACGCTGCCCAATTCCCGCAAATATGCTTTTAAATTCACTAATTTCTCGTACAAATTGTTATCCATGTTTTCCTCTTTCTTTTCCATCGTCATTCAGCCAGCGAAAAATCCTGCTGGACCTGCTGCAGCATCTCATCAAAACCATGCGCGGTTCTAAGCTGCAGGCGGCGGTCGCAAATCATGCCGCGTACTTCTGTCGGCAATTTTCCCAAGAAGGCCTTTCCTTCTTCCGGTCCTAAGACAAAGACCGCCGTCGTCAGCAAATCCGAAATCATACCAGCATCCGGCAAACTGCCATCTACAACAATCGTATCGCTGACAGCACCGCTATTGGCCGGCCGGCCCGTCCGCGGGTCAAGGATATGATGGTAGCGGACGCCAGCCTGTTCAAAAAAGCGCTCATAATCTCCCGAGGTGGATAAGGCCGCATTGGATAGTTCCACTACCCCCAAGCGGCTTTCTTTGTCCTCACTTCGCGGATGGCGGATGCCCACGCGCCAGCTTCCACCTTTGGTATTTTTCCCCAGCGCGTAAATCGAACTTGCGCCAAGATTTATGAGGCCATCTCTGATGCCGTATTGCTCATAAATCTTGCGCACCTCATCGGCGGCAAAGCCCTTGGCTATCCCACCGAGGTCAAGGCTCATTCCCGGTTCCCGCAGCCGGGCGCACTTCGTTTCCGGATCTAGCTCCAATTTCTGCCAGCCGGTTTTCGCCTTTGCCTGTGCCAGTTCAGTCTCCGTGGGAACTTTTGCCTTGTCCGTTCCTATCCCCCATAGTTCTACGAGCGGCCCGGCCGTCACATCCCAAGCACCATCGCTGATCCGGCTGTATTCCTGCGATACCTCGAGCATGTGGAAGACTTCCGGGTGAAGCGGAATCCACGCACCGTTACCCGCGGCATCTGCCAATTTTTTCAGGTCACTATTCTCTCCGTGTAGGCTGGCCATCCCATCGATTTCCTGAAGCCTCACGATGCTTTCCCGCACGGCAGCATCGGCCTTTTCGCCAACCGCCGTCAGCGTCACCACGGTATCCATGACCATGACCGTCTTCTGAACGGGTTCTTTTCTCCCACAGCCCGTCAATAAAACGGTCCCCATCACCAGCAGCAAAACGATACCTGCCGCCAGCCAAAGTTTCCGCATAGCCGCCCACCTCCTAATAAATCATTATTTTTATTATAACGCCATTGTTCAAATTTTGCCGCAGGCAAAAAATTCTTCTTAGCGTTTCAACGAGGCAGGAGTTTTTTCCTCATCGCCTCCCCTTACGTTCACGGCCCCAGCTATAGCGCCGACAGAACATCTTATTCCGAGTTATAACGCCATTGTTCAAATTTTGCCGCATGCAAAATATTCCTCTTAAAAAGAATCTTTTTCTCATGACAAAAAGTGGCAGGAATTTTCGCACAACGAGCGAAATATTAATAGTATCATAATAAACAATAAGGGAAGTGATGATATGAATATTCGCCTGCACGCTGACAAATTAGCTTATTTTTTTATCGCCTTTGCGATTTATCTTTTGATTCGCGCTTTTGCTACGGCACTCATGATTCCGCTCGTCAACGTACTGCTCTATGTTTCTATCGCTACATCACTTCTTGCCAGCAACGTTCCTCGTGTCATTGACATCCCGTTGCATTACGCGTACCCGATACGTTGCGTCGAATTCTTCACCTTCGGCATCGCCATCGTCTGCTTTATCGTGCTTTGCCTGAAACACATTTGGATATAATAGCTAACAAGTAAAAGCCACCCCGTTGACCTGACTACATCAACGGGGTGGCTTTTTTACTATCCTTTATGCCTTGGCCGCGGCATCCCAGCCTACCTGCAAAGCTTTCATATTCTGTTCTACCGTATGCGGCGGGACACGCCCCGCCACCGATTTCTTAATCGTATCGAACGACACGATGCCCGTCAGATGCACCAACGCCCCCAGCGCTACGATGTTCGCAAAGAGCGGCTTTCCGACCTCTTCAATGGCCAGCTTTGTAATTGGTATGCGGACTACCTGCGGAAAATCCGGCGTTTCCGGAACCAGGCTGTCATCTAACACCAAGAGCCCTTTCGGATTAAGGTCATGATAATATTTATCCGCCGCCTTCTGCGTCATCGCCAGCACCAAATCCGGCACCAATACATGCGGATGGAAGATTTTGCCATCATCGATGATTACCTCAGACTTCGAGGCACCGCCGCGTGCTTCCGGTCCATAGGACTGGGACTGGACGGCTTCTTTTCCTTCCATAACCGCCGCCTCTGCCAAAATGATAGCTGCCGTAATAACGCCCTGTCCGCCGGAACCGGATAATCTCAGCTGTTTTCTCATTTTGCTGCACCTCCTGCCCGCTCGATGACCTGGTCATAGGCCGTATCATAATCCATCGCTTCTGCCTTGTAGAAGCAGCCGATGGGGAACTTCTCGCCGGTCTTTTTCTCCTCCGGCAGCTTGTCCCAGGCCGCTTTCATTACGGCATTATCGCGCATCCACATCATCATATTGGCCGGACTGCCCATTTTATTCTTGCGGCCATACGCCGTCGGGCACTGAACCAGTGCCTCGATGAACGAAAAGCCCTTATTGTCAAAACCATCGGCAATCATATCGACCAGATGCTTCTCATGGAAAGCCGTCGAACGGGCGACATAAGTTGCCCCGGCTGCCTCCGCCAGGTGGCAGGCATCAAACGGACGGTCAACCGAACCATACGGAGCCGTGGTAGCCTTTTTCCCCAGCGGCGTCATCGGTGAAGCCTGACCACCAGTCATACCGTAAATGTTGTTGTTAAAGAGCACTACCGTGAGGTCAATATTGCGGCGGCAGCCGTGAATGAAGTGATTGCCGCCAATCGCCGTGCAGTCACCATCACCAGTGATGACTACGACATTGAGGTCAGGATTGGCCAGCTTGATTCCCGTTGCAAACGGAATAGCACGGCCATGGGCCGTATGCAGCGTATCAAAATCCATATAGCCCGAAGCACGGGACGAGCAGCCAATACCAGAAACAATAACAGTGTTATCCTGGGACAAGCCCTTCTTCTCAATCGCCTGTACAATCGCCTTCATGGCAATTCCATTGCCGCAGCCCGGGCACCAGAGGTGCGGGAGACGGTTTTGACGGAAATATTTTTCGTAACTTCTCTCCATGATTATGCCTCCCCGCAAAGTGCATCGATGCCAGCTTCAATCTCAGCCGGCTCAAAAGCCTTCATATTGTATTTGCCGCAAAGCTCTACCTTGCACTGCCCATTGGCTGCCCGGCGAACTTCATGGACAACCTGGCCGTAGTTGAGCTCTGCCACCATAATCCCTTTGACTTTAGCTGCCAGCCGCTCAATCGCTTTATCGGCAAACGGCCAGATGGTCATAAGGCGGAGAAGGCCGACCTTCTGCCCCTTCTTGCGGGCATTCTGTACCGCTTCATAGGCCGTACGGGCCGTACCGCCAAAGGATACAACGGCATACTCCGCATCATCCATAAAGTATTCTTCCGTATGGATGATTTCCTCCCCAACACGGGCAATTTTCTCGTGCAGGCGTTGAATCGATTTTTCCGTAACTTCCGGACTGCCCACCGGGAAACCCGTATCATCATGGATAAGGCCCGTCACATGGATGCGATAGCCCGTACCAAAATCAGCAACATTCGGCACGAGGTCTTCATCCGGGGCAAAGGGCTGATAACCCTCCGCCCGGGTCTTCTTCGGCGCACGGCGCGGATAGAGCTCGAGCTCGCTCGCCTCCGGCAGTTCTACCTTTTCACGCAGATGGCCGACCACCTCGTCCATCAGCAAAACGACCGGCGTACGGAAGCGTTCCGCATAGTTGACTGCCATGACCGTTGCATCATATGTCTCACGGACACTCCACGGCGAAAGGGCAATAACCGGATGGTCACCATGCGTTCCCCAGCGGGTCTGCATGACATCGCCCTGCGACGGTGCCGTAGGCTGGCCGGTGGAGGGACCGACGCGCTGAACATTTACTAGTACGCAGGGAATCTCAGCACAAGCCGCATAGCCAATGAGCTCCTGCTTCAGCGAAAAGCCCGGACCGGAAGTAGCATCCATCGCTTTCTGTCCGGCAAGCGATGCCCCGAGAATAGCCCCCATGCTGGCTATTTCATCTTCCATCTGGACGAACTTGCCACCAACTTTCGGCAGCAGTTTTGCCATAGTCTCCGCCACCTCGGTGGACGGCGTAATCGGATACCCCGCGAAGAAACGGACCCCAGCGGCAATAGCACCTTCCGCGCAAGCCTCATTTCCCTGCATCAATCTTGCCTTGCTCATGCTTCTGCCCCCTTATCCACAAAAATCGCATAATCCGGGCAGCGTAATTCACACTGACCACAAGCGATGCATGCATCGCCATTTGCTACCTGCACCTTGCCGAGCTCATCGAGCGCCAGCACCTGTTTGGGACAAAACGCAACGCAAATTCCACAGCCTTTGCATCTGCCCATCTTGATGGTGATTTCTGACTTCATCGGGGTCCCTCCTAGTAACAACACACCATTAGGTCAATCAATACACTAATATGCCATAAATATATAGAAACTATATATATTTGCAATATACTTTTACATCATAGCAGATAGTCGTATAAAAATCCAGCTTTTATGTAAATTAAATATATGTATAAAAAAAACAGCATTCTTTTTTATATTGATTTCCACCAGCCCAAAAACAGCTATCATCCTGCCATATAAAAAAGGAGTTCGCCACAAGCGGACGAACTCCTTTTTGTTTTTTATAGAAAGACAAATCATGCTTCCACAGTCTGTTTTTTTCCTACCCGGCCCGACAAAATGACACCGGTAAGCACCAGCACCGCACCGATGAAACTGCTCAGGCTGAACGGCTCGTGAAGATAAATAACACCAATCATAGCCGCAAAAACCGGCTCGAGGCAAAAGAGAATCCCCACCCGCTCGGCCGAAGTGTACTTCTGAGCCACCATCTGAGCGATAAAGCCAAAAGCCGAACAAACGAGACCAAGATACAGCATCCCAAACCAACCGGAACCACCAGCCGGCATAGCCGGCGGCTCCAGCAGCAGCGAGAGCAAAAGGCCCCAGAATCCTGCCACCCCGAACTGGATGACGCCAAGCGGCAGCGGGTCAAGCCGCGTAAGCAGACGGCTCATATAGCAAACCTGCCCGGCATTGATCAATGCCCCCACCAGGCACAACACATCGCCAGGATTGACATGCAGCCCATCGTGCAGCGTCAAAAAGCCAATTCCGGCAACGGAAATTGCCGATGTTCCTACCACTCCGCGCTGAAGCGGACGATGGTAAACAAATTTTTCCACAAAGGGGATGAACACGACCATCAAACTCGTAATAAAGCCCGCATTCGACGTAGTTGTCGACTCCAGCCCGATAACCATGGCACTAAAGGACACCACGACCACCGAACCGATGATAAAGCCGGCTTTCAGCAAATCCCAGCCAACAGACCGCCAGGCCTTCCCCAGGAAAACAGCGGAGGCGGCAAATGCAATGAGGAAACGATATGCGACCAGGGTAAACGGGCCAATAGAAGCCAGCCCTTCCTTCATAAATAAATAAGAGGATCCCCAGCAAAAAGTTACCAATAACATGAGCATCTCTGCACGTTTCGTATTCATTCAGAAATCTCCATCTTTCTTACCAAATCTAATCTTGCCAGCCAGCCTTTCCCCAACGGAAAAACAGCGCCGACAAGACTAGATTTTAACAGAAAGGCCTGCCGTTGGCTACACTTTCCCAAAATTTTGGTGAACACTATTACAAATACCTTTTCCAAATTTATCTTGGATAAAATAAAAACAATGACTATATCATGTTATAATTAAGATCGAAAGTAAACAAAGGGAGGTTCTCTCATGCAGAATTTCAATTTCAAGTGCCCAACAGAAATCGTCTTTGGCCGCGGTGCCGAAGAACAAGTTGCTGATAAGCTGCGCGCTTATGGCGCCAGCCGGATTTTCGTCATCTATGGCGGCGGCAGTGTAGTAAAAACCGGTCTGCTCTCCAAAGTAGAGCGCATCTTGCTCGCATCCGGACTGGCTTTCCAGGTCATGGGAGGCGTCCAGCCAAATCCGCGCCTCTCACTGGTACGTCAGGGCGTGCGCATGGCCACGGCCTTCCATGCCGATTTCATTCTGGCTATTGGCGGCGGCAGTGTCATCGATTCCGCCAAGGCAATTGCCCACGGCACCGCCAACCCCGGCATCGATGTCTGGGATTTCTGGAGCGGCCGCGCCAAACTGACAAAATCCATGCCCGTGGCCAGCATCCTGACGCTGGCCGCTGCCGGCAGCGAGACCAGTGATTCTGCGGTCATCACTAACGAGGAAACCGGCAAAAAGGCAGGCCTCAACACGCCATTCAACCGCCCCGCCATCGCCTTTATGAATCCGGAACTCACCTTTACGGTTCCGAAGAAACAGCTCGTCTGCGGCAGCTGCGACATCCTTATGCACACGCTCGAGCGCTATTTCACCAGCGTCAAAGAAACCAATGCCTTCACCGACATGGTTGCCGAAGCCCTTATGAAGAATATCATCGCGCAGACCAAAATCGCTGTCGATGACCAGACCAACTACGACGCCATGAGTGAAATCATGTGGTGCGGCAGTGTTTCCCACTGCAACTTCACCGAGCTTGGCCGCTGCAAAGATTTCACCTGTCACAAACTCGGCCACGAACTCAGTGGCAAGTTCGACGTCACTCACGGTGCTTCGCTTACCACCATCTGGCCAGCCTGGGCAAAGTATGTATGGCAGGATGACCCGGAGCGCTTTGCCACCTTCGCCGAACGCATCTGGAATATCACCACCGGCACTACCGCCGAGAAGGCTAAAGCCGGCATTGAAAAAACGGTCGAATACTTCCGCTCGCTGGACATGCCGACCAACTTCACCGAACTCGGCATCGGCATCCAAGACAAGCGAAGCCTCGAATACTTGGCGGACATGGCTACTGCTGAAGACACCAAAAAACTCGGCAACTTCCATCCTCTGGACAAAGCTGCCGCCATCGAAATCTATCAGTTAGCCAATCACTAAATATGCCTTGTAAAAGGGACTGTGAAATTACAGTTTGCAGGGGAGTATTACCCAGTTCGTGTTCGAGTTAAGTCGCCGGCGGCGGTGGCCCCAGTACCAACGCTCCACCGGTGACAACCCGCTACAAGAAATTTTTGCCTTTTAATTAAGAGTTGGAAAACAGTTAAACGCGCTTCGCTTGGACGAAACTGCTTTTCCAACGAGAACGCAGGCAAAAATTTCTTGCTTCACGCGGAACGTCAAGGCTACGCTTATGGTACTGGGGCCCCCGCCGCCTCGGTTAGAGCCGGCACGAATTGCTGCTCCCTCGGAGGGTGAAGCTCGGGGAAATTCGCCACAGACTCAGCCGCCGCTAGGGGCAGTGCCATAAACGAAGCGTTTGATGTTTTCCGTGAAGAACGAAATTTTTATCCTCACCGTTCGTCGAAAAATTGCTACCGTTCAAGCGAAGCGCGTTTTGCAACTTTTTCGATGCTTAATTAAAGATAAAAATTTCGTTTAGGAAAACATCTCCCGCGTAGTGTTGGCACTGTTCCTAGCGGCGGCGAAGTGCTGTTTCGAATGAGATTCTTGTAACCTGCAAACTGTAATTTCACAGCTTCTTTTTTCGCTCCCTATTCGGCCACACAGCTGGTATTGCGCCCCTGTGCCTTAGCGGCATAAAGCACCTTATCGGCTCTGCCGTAAACATCAGAAAAACCTTCCTGATTGCGGACCATCACACCGCCGATACTGATGGTGACGCCCATCCCCAAATCTGCTTCTTCAAAATTTTTGACCGCCACAGAATTGAGCCGTTCACAGAAATCACACAAAAAATCATAGCCGGCAATTTTCGGCAGATAAATGCAAAATTCATCACCGCCCAAACGTCCTATGACATCAGTTTCACGTATCGATGCGCGAAGGCTTTCCGTGAGTTTTTGCAACACGCGGTCGCCTGCCATATGCCCCATCGTATCATTGATTTCCTTGAAGTGGTCCACATCCAGCATGACAAAACCGCTGACCGCACGTTCCGGACGCTCTTTGAGCATGCGTTCGATAAGGAAGCGCACCGTTCCAGAGTTGTAAACCGCCGTCAAACCATCAAGCTCCGCCCGGGCGCGCAGGGCTTCTTCCTCGCGTACTTCACGGGTGACGTCCATCAGGATTCCCACGGTTGAACACAAGTTTCCGTGCTTGTCATTAAACGAATTGCAGCGGACCCGGAATATTCCCTTGGTTCCATCCTGCCGGACTATCTCCAGATTATTCTCTTCCTTTGCTGCCTCCAGGATGCGCGGAATATTGTCTAGTCCCTTCCGGAGCTGGGGATTCCGCGTATTCCCCATCACCTTCGAAAACTGGAAGATATGCCTGGGAACGCCCAGCATTACCGAAAAATGCTCCGACAACAACAGTTCGTCATTAACCGCATCATATTCAAACATATACATATCCGATGCGCCCAACACCCACCAATAGCGTTCCTGCCGGGAACGAAGTTGAAGCCTCGCATAAAAAAGCTCCCCGAGCAGTAACAGGATGGCCACGCCCATCACTATGATTATCCCCCATAGTGCTTCATTGCTGAAACTGCCTACGATATCTCCCATAGGATCTCCTCATTATTTTCATCGCATTTCTTATCAATCTAAACTGCTTCTAATTTTACTACAAGAGTCCTTCAATCGCAAGGACTATTTTCCTATTTGAAAGTTTTATTCCCGTGGATTTCCCGCCCGCTATCTTTTCCCGTTTCTCCAGCTGTGTTATAATCTATCTAGATAACGGAACCATTTATGGAAAAGGTAGGATTTTATACTATGCACATGAGACACTCTCAACTTTTGAACATCGTCAACCAAAAGAAACGGGTTGCCGTCACCGAACTAGCCAAAGCACTTGACGTATCTGAAGTAACTGTCCGCAAAGATTTGAATCTCTTGGAACACAAAGGACTGCTGCGCCGCGAACATGGCTATGCTGCCATGACTGCCAGTGATGACATCGCCAACCACCTTTCCTTCAATTATGAGCGCAAACGCCTCATCGCACATCGGGCAGCGGAAAGCATCCACAACGGCGAAACCGTCATGATTGAGTCAGGCGGCTGCTGTGCCCTGCTGGCGGAAGAACTGGCGGCAAACCGTCGTGACATCACGATTATCACCAATTCAGCGTTCATTGCCGATTTCATCCGCAAACAGCCGAATGCACATGTCATCCTGCTCGGCGGCGAATACCAGAATGAGTCCCAGGTTATGGTCGGCCCGATGGTTCGCAATTGCGTCAAGAACTTCTACGTCAACAAGTTCTTTGTGGGCACCGATGGTCTCAACGAACAGGGCTTCATGTCCAATGACCTCATGCGCGCCGAAGCAGCCCGCGCTATGGCCGAAAGCGCCAGCCAAGTCATCGTTCTCACCGAGTCCACCAAGTTTAAAGCCAGCGGCGTTGTCTCCCTGCTTCCACTGGAGAAGATAAGCGCCGTCTACACCGACGACCAGGCCGACAGCGAGTCGCTGACGATGCTCAACAACAACGGCATTCATGTCTATCCCTATTGATTTTTCCTGCGGAAAAATTTATCGTCACCACGGTAAAAAGTCCTTGCGAAATTACAGAAACCTGTTATAATTGTTTCTTGTGAGTTGGTACTAATATGAACTTACAAATAAACAAACAGGAGGGAAACGATAATGCGCGACTTGGCAAAAGTCCTCGGTCAGGAAATTGATAGTCTTGAGTTCCGTGCCGCTTGGGAAGAGAGTTCCATGGAATACGATTTTATGGACCGTATTGTAACGGTATGCGCCCAGGTAGCTCGCAACGCGGAAAAGAACAACGGTTGATTCGTTGCTGAAATAAATAAGGCATCACTTCGAACCTTATCGAAGTGATGCCTTTTTTTTGCGTTTTTTGGCCGTTTCCTTAACCGACTGAACAGAATTCTTAAAGAAATGAATCTCTTTATGTTCACTGCGCGCAATGTCTGCCTCAAACATCCGGTTCCACGGGAAGGTCACCTGTATCTCTTCCAGGCTCTTAAACGGCGGCAGATTCTGCTCGGCAAACCGGGCAATCATCTGACTCGTACGGATGCCGACTGCCTTGCGTTTCTCATCAAGACTGCCGTAGTAGCCCTCCCCACGAAGCCAGCTCAGCTGGCGCTGCACGGTATTGCGTATATTGCTCTGATAGACCCAATCGTCAAGATAACGGGTCAATAACAATTCCTCAATATCATTTGGCTGCATATACTTGGTCAACATCCCGGCACCGATGACAAAGCCCGTGCTGTTCGTTGCCGTATTCCAGCCGGCATAAGCCCGGATTTTAAAGAGCAGGCCCCGTTTTCGAAGCTCTTCCATCAGTGCATTATCGGCACCATTGGCATAGAGGATATCGGCAATCCCTACGAGATAGCCCTTTTGCACATAATCTTCAACGAGACCGGCAAAATAAACGGAGCTGTGCCGCGCCGACGCGCTGTCATTTGACGGGTCATTTGCCTCATAAGTCTTGCCCTGGACATCAGTGTTGACCATCAGCACCAAATCAGCCCGCGCCGGGTCAGTAGTTAGCATTCCATTGGCCGCCGCCACCGCCGAACGGATAGAATCGCTGATTTTCTCATCAGAATAGGCTGGGACCGTAGCAGCCCCCTGCCCCCAATTGTATTTGACATAAACCGAGGGAACTTCCTTATGCGCGATATTCACCGCCCGTGAAATCAGCAGCATTCCCATTTCATCAATGCCCGCCATAATCTGGAAACGGGCCGTATCGAGGTCCTGACTCTCTTCAATCAAATGGCGGCTTTCCTTATGAGTCTGCGAATACGGGGCATTGTCATCCCGGCCCAGAATCAGATAATTAAAGGTATTCTCCCGGGCCATCCGGATGAGCTTTTCATTAATCGAATAATTCTTCTTCCGGCGGTCCAGCCAGTCCTTGAGGTCCGCTGCAGGAATCAATTTCTGCAGGAAGGCAGACTCTTTCTGCTCCCGCTTCGTCAGTCCCTTTAATTCTTCCTTGTCCTTGAGTACCGTATAGCGGAAAATATCGGAACCATAGCTCCGATAATAATCCGGTTCCTCACGCCCGGAAGCTTCGCCTGACTTTGGCGTTCGCATAATCGAACCAAAGACGTAAAGCGGCAGCTTGGGGTAAGCCTGATGAAGCTTGCGGAAGCGCTCGGTACGAGTCAAAAGCTCTGTCTCCGAGCAGCTGTGCTTTCTGGAACCAACCAGGCTGCCATACAGCATGGAGTCCGAAGAAATCACGGCTGCATCGGCATCGTCAAGGTTATCTTCCAGCCAGCCCCAAAGTTCCTCCGGATTTCCGAGATTCTGGCGGTCGCCAAGCAATTTGTCCGGTGGTACTACCACCTCAACGCCCAACTTTTGCGCCACCTCAACCGTTTGCTTATTCGATATTGGCCGGTTGTCATGCGGCACATAGATTATTTTCTGTACGGCAGACGTTTCCTTCTCCTTATGCCGGGCAGAAGCTGCTGGCAGTACCAAAACCATCATCAGCAAAACCGCCAGCAACGACAGAATTCGTCGTCTCAACGAATCGCGCTCCCTTCTTTCGTGTTTTCGTTTAGTCCTCCGTTTCATCCGCAACGAGCTGCATGAGCACGTTCTTCACAGAATCCGGAACATTGAGCTTGGTCTGGAATTCAATCCCGCCCTCTTTGGGCACAGCTCCCTCCACCTCGATGAGGTCCAACAGGCGGTAGCCTTGAAACTCCGCCTTGCCAAAATCTGAGGCAGCCAGGACTTTGCTGTAATCGATGTTTATCGTATTGCGATGAATATTCACCGGCAAATCATCCGAAATCTCGATTTTTCCCACCAAACGCTCCGCCATAGACAACGAAATACGCGAAAAAACCCAGGACATCAATCCATGCGAGGGAATATTGCGCTCCCTGACCTGATAAACCGCATAGGACTTATCACCAGAATGGACAAATTCCTTGATTTCGCCAGACAGTTCAATCTTGCCAACAGAGGTCGTATCCGTCACGATGTCCATGCGGCCATTCGCGTGTGATACCACCTTGAGCGCCGTTACCCGTCCATTGGCAGGAATCCGTTGTGCAATGGCCTCATTCACCACCTCATCGGGGACGAATAGCTTTCCCTGACTGATTTCCTGCAGGGATTCCCGATTCCAGGTATGCTGAATGACTTGAATCACCGGCCCATAATCCTGGACCTTTTCCTCAAGTTTTGACCAGTCAATTGTTTGCAGCTGTTCCTGCCAGCTGGCGGGTAAATCAATCATGTTCCTTATTCCTCCGAATCGCCGCCCTTGAGCTGGCGGATATCCTGCCACAAATCGCGGGCGCGTTTATAAATCTGGACTTCGTTGTTGCGGATGTTTTGGTCACCGATGATGCGGGAAATATACTGGGTAGATTTCTCATAATCCTTCATGCGGAAATAAATCGCACCAATCAGGTACATGGCCATCGTGTCCGACATGCCATTAATCGGATAACGCTCGGTCATCAGCGATTTATCGTAGAGTTCCGCCGCCCGTTTGAGCATTTCCATCTCATTTTCTTCGTCTTCGGCGTCGCGATAAATCCAGGCAAGTTCGAGGTAGAGTCCTGCACGTTTTGCCAGCGGCTGGTCCGTCAATTCGGCATAGAAAATCGCCAGCTTGAACGAGGCTACCGCCTCCGGTATCTTGCGCTCTTCCACAAATTCCAGACCCAATTTGCGCTTGGACAGGAATTCCTGGATTTTGCGCTTATGAAGTTCCGGAATCGTTCCTAAGAAAGTCTTCTCATCCGCAGCAAAACCGCATTTCTCACAAAACCAAATCTTGTAAAAATATGGGTTAAACCGCTGGTAATGAACGCAGAAATCTTCATCCATGCGTTCCATCAGCAGTTTGGACTTCGTCTTTACCACGCGCGTCGATTCCCCACAAATCGGACACGTTTTTTCTACTACAAAAGTAAATTCTCCCATAATGTCCCCCTTATACGAATTGATTCCTTTTAGACAATATCTTTAGCATACCACACCAATCTGGAAAAATAAATGAAGACTGATGCCTCATTCATACCGCAGGGCTTCAATCGGGTCAAGTTTGGCGGCTTTCCGTGCCGGATAGATGCCAAAGAACAACCCTGTCCCAACGGCAAACACAAACGAAATAACAATCGGTGCTACCGTGATAACCGTCTTGAAATTTCCCACCGTTGCGATAATTTGCGATACCGCGCAGCCAACTACAATTCCAATGATACCGCCAATGACACCAATGACCATCGACTCGATGAGGAACTGCGTCATGATGTTCATGAACGTAGCCCCCAGCGCCTTGCGGATACCAATTTCCCGCGTGCGCTCGGTCACCGATACCATCATGATGTTCATAATGCCAATGCCGCCAACGAGCAGGGAAATTCCCGCAATCGCACCGAGCAGCATCGTCAGCATCGTAGTGGACTGATTGACCGTTTCCATCAGACTGGTAAGATTGCGGACGTTAAAGTCATTCTCCTTGTCCCCGACCAGATGATGGCGCGTGCGCAAAAGCGTTTCTACCTCCGCCTGAACCTGGTCCATGTATTTCTGGTCACTGACCTGAATGTTGATGGACTGGACATAGGTAATGCCGAGCATGCGCTCCTGCGCAGTCGTGATTGGCACATAAATCATATCGTCCTGATCCTGGCCCATCGAGGACTGCCCCTTGGAATCGAGCAGGCCGATGACCTTATACGGCTGATTGTTGATGCGGATATTCTTGCCCACTGGATTCTCTTTGGCAAATAGATTCGATGCCACCGTCGTTCCGATAACCGCCACACGGCTTCGCTTATTCATATCATTAAGCGAGATAAACGAACCGTTGCTGACGGACAAGGATCGGATGGACATAAACTCGGGCGTTACGCCCTGTACCGTTGTCTTCCAGTTGTTATTTCCATAAACGACCTGATAAGAACTCGATACCGATGGCGAAACATAATCGATATTTTTTATCTTGTTCTTGATTGCCTCCGCATCATCGTATTTAAGCGTCTGCATTGAGCCGGCCGCGCCGCGGACACCACCGCGGTTTGACGAACCTGGCGATACAATCAGCATGTTAGAACCCAGGCTGGCAATCGAACTTGTGACATTGCTGCGCACGCCCATACCGACCGACACCAATGCGATAACCGCACCGACACCGATAATGATGCCCAGCATAGTCAGCAAACTGCGCATCTTATTGGCATAAAGGGAAGTAAGCGCCATCTGGAAGCTTTCACTAAACAACATCCATGACCACACCCTTTCCCTCGTCACGGGTTATTTTGCCATCGCGCACCAAAAGCTGACGGCTCGCACAGGCGGCAATTTCCGGTTCATGCGTAACCAGGATTATCGTGCGCCCCTTTTCGTGCATCGTCTCAAAGATTTCCATTATTTCCTTCGTCGACTTCGTATCCAGATTACCGGTCGGTTCATCGGCCATAATGATATGCGGGTCGTTGACGAGCGCCCGGGCAATAGCCACGCGCTGGCGCTGGCCGCCGGACAATTCATTAGGCTGATGGTCGGCACGGTCCCCAAGACCTACTGCCTCCAGATAGTATCGGGCCCGCTCCAGCCGCTCTTTGCGCCCCACGCCTGCATAGACAAGTGGCAGGGCGACATTTTCGAGGGCTGAGATGCGCGAGAGCAGATTGAAGTTCTGGAAGACGAAGCCGATTTTCCGATTGCGCGTAATGGCCAGCTTATCATCACTGAGGCCGGCCACTTCCTCACCATCAAGCTTGTATGAGCCCTCCGACGGCCGGTCGAGACAACCGAGGATATTCATAAGGGTCGACTTGCCCGACCCCGACGGCCCCATCAAGGCGGCAAATTCGCCTTGATAAATATTGGTCGTGATACCATCGAGGGCTGCGAGCTCCTCGCCACCGATATGATAAATTTTCCGGATGCCGGAAAGCTGTATGGTCGGATAACGATTTTCCTTTTTTTCCATAGTTTACCCTGCTTTCCTCACCTTACATCGGCGGTGGACCGCCCTGATTCTTTTTGCTGCTTGTTTTGGCTGCAGACGTTTTGGCCGTATACGTATTTACGACCTGCTCGCCTTCTGAAAGCCCGGAAATAATCTCCACGTATTCATCGCTGTAAATGCCGGTCTCCACATAGCGGTTTTCCTGCGTCCCGTCTGGATTCTTGACGATAACATAGGAACCATTCGCATCCGTCTTGAGCGTCGAAATAGGCACAGCCAAGGCATCCGGCTTTTCCGCCGTATTGATTTCAACACGAGCCGTCATCGCTGGCAGCAATTCGTTATCGGGGTCATCAACATCAAGCGTCACATAATAGTAGATGACGCTGGCCGACGTCGACGACGAACTCGACGAAGAAGAAGTATCCCAGCTATTGCTCGTATCCGTCTGCGAGATATTCGTAACGCGGGCCGTAAAGGTCTTGCCGGTATAGCTGTCCACCGTAAAGGTAGCCGTCTGGCCTACCTTTACACTGCCGATATCCGTCTCATCGACCTTAGCCTGAATCTGTTTCGTTGACAAATCGGCAATGCGCATGATGACAGTCGGACTGCTCGTCCCCTGTACCGCCATCGTACCCGGCGTCTTGGGCTCACCAATGACTACGCCCGACATCGGTGCCGTAATCGTCATCTCATTCATGTCCGACTGCGCTTCTGAAAGAGATGACACCGCCGTCTCATAATTCATCTGTGCATCCTCTAACTCCGCCTGTGTATTGGCACCGATGCTGTAGAGATAGCTGACACGGTCGTATTTCGCCTTCGTATTCGTCACCTTAATCTGCGCCTGGTCGCGTTTGGCTTCGTAGTCTTTGCCCTCCAGCGTAGCCACCGTCTGTCCGGCCGTAACCGTATCATTTTCCTTTACCAGTACGCTCTTGATACGTGCCGTGACCTTGGAACTTACCTCAACCGAATTTACCGGACGAATTGTTCCTGTCGCCGATACCGTCGATTTCATGTCCATGCGGATGACATCCGTCGTTTCCACCGCCGCGGCTTTTTTCGCCTGCTGCTGCCCTTGATAATATTTCCAGCCGCCAAAGGCTGCTGCCGCCAAAACCAGGACAGCTATTCCGGTCTTGACCTTCCAATCGAATCTAAGCTTCATTTCGTTTCTCCATCTCTTTCTGCCTGCTTCTGCTCTGCGGCCCGCAATGCCTCTGCCGTATCGCCAGCGCGTTCCGCTATGGACGACTGCGAAAGCGTCGCATCGACATCGTTTTCCAGATCACCAGCCGCCGCGGTTTCACTGGCATTCAAACCAATCCCCATCGCATTTTCTACCGTTGCCTTATAGCGCGCATAATCATACTGCGCACTGATCTGATTCAGCCGTGCTGTGGACAGCGCCTCCTGCGCATCGATGATATCGAGCATCAGGCCTTCGCCTGCACGGTATTTCTCCCTGGCGATATAGTAATCCTGCTCGGCCTGATTGACGGCATCCTTCGTAGAATTAAACCGTTTTTCCGCCTCGCGCATGCTATAGTATGCCTGACGGACCGAAAGGTCAATATCTTCCTTATCCTTCAGCAAATTGAGCCGGGCGATATCGTAATCCGTTTTGGCCGATTTCACCTCTGCCCGGGTGAGACCGCCATCAAAGATATTCCACGACAGGCCGACCCCCGCCGAAGCCCCATGACTCGACGAACTCGACGGCTTGTATTTTTCCGTCTGGTCGAGCCCCAGGCTGACCTTTAGCGATGGCAGATAGCCTGCCTTGGCGGCCTTTATCGCCTGCTCCTGCTGTTCGAGCTTATACTGGTCAACCAGCAAGTCCTTGCGGTTTTTATAAGCGTAATCGATGCAGTCATTCATATCGATGCCAAACACATCATAGGAAAAATCCGACGTGAGGTTCAGTGGTTCCGTGCGGTCCATATTCATGTAATTGCGCAGCGTCGCCAAATCGACCTCATAATTGTTCTCAGCCTTGATGAGATTCTGCTGGGCATTGCTGAGCTCTACCGAAGAGCGGATTACATCAATCCGCGCCTTAGCACCAGCGGAATAAAGCTGATTGACATTGTTGTAATGTTCCTTGTACTTGTCGACAGTCTCCTGACGGACACCTACTGTTTTCTTCGCTTCGAGCGCATTATAATACGCCTTGATTACATTGAGTTTAAGATTTTCGCGTTCGCGTTCCGTCTGCAAATCGGCCGACTGCACGCCAATTTTCGCCTGTTTAATCGTTGCCTGATTTTTCCCCCCGGAATAAATCGGAATAGAAACCGTTGCCGCTAATTTTCCCGACGCATCCGTTGCACCCGAATCCTTCTTTTCCGCATTGAGTTCACCAGTAACAGCAGGAGCAACACCATTCTGGATCTTGGCCTTTTCCAGCTTATATTTAGCAGAATCCTCGCCCTTCTGCGTGACCTTTAGTCCCGTATTCTCAGCCAATGCCCGATTGATAGCATCCTGAAGCGAAACATCTGCCGCATAAGCTGCCGGCGTCATCATAAACATAGCACCGGCCAAGGCCAGTGCCAGGTGGTTCTTTTTATTTTTCATGATGCGGTGATAATTCATGAAGGTTTTCCTCCTACAGGTTCATCTAAAAAAGTCTACTCTCTCTATTCTATACTTTACTACAAATTCCTCCAACTGTCTGAACCTATTTTATCAGATTATGATAAAATAGAATAGTTGCGTAAACATAAAGAAACGTTAAGAAAAACATTAAGATAGGAGCCATTTTTCATGGATAACCCATATTTTGACCAGGCACTGGAACTGTTGCGCCGCTTCTACGGCTATCGCAGCTTCCGCCCGGCACAGGAGCCAATAATAAACAGCCTGCTTTCCGGCAAAGACACCGTTGCCATCATGCCAACCGGTGCTGGCAAAAGCATCTGTTTCCAGATTCCCGCCATGATTTTTCCAGGGCTGACCCTGGTCATCTCTCCGTTGATTTCCCTGATGAAAGACCAGGTTGATGCCCTTGCCGAACAGGGCATCCCCGCCACCTATATCAATAGTACACTGTCACTAGCCGAATCCGACGCACGCCTCAACGCGATTGCCGCAGGGCAGTACAAGCTGGTCTACGTCGCCCCGGAGCGGCTCGATACCAGTTACTTCCAGTACATTCTCGAGCACCAGCCCATCTCCATGGTAGCCGTCGACGAAGCTCACTGCCTGTCACAATGGGGGCATGATTTCCGCCCGAGCTACCGTCAGATCGCACCATTTATCGCCGGACTCCCGCACCGCCCGCTCGTAGCCGCCTTTACCGCCACGGCGACACCGGAAGTAAAAGACGACATCATAAAACTGCTGAACTTAAGCGACCCGCAGATTCACATCACGGGCTTTGACCGTCCCAATCTCTACTTCGAAGTCCGCCGCGGCGAAGACAAAAAGAAATTCATCGTCAGCTATGTCAAAAACCATCCGGACGAATCCGGCATCATCTATGCCGCCACCCGCAAAGAAGTCGATAAAGTCTACGAACTTTTGAAGAAAAAGAAACTTGCCGTCGGCCGCTATCATGCCGGTCTTACCGAAAAACAGCGCACCAAGGCACAGGATGATTTCCTCTACGATAACGTTCAGGTCATCGTGGCCACCAACGCCTTCGGCATGGGAATCGACAAAAGCAACGTCCGCTACGTCATCCACTACAACATGCCCAAAAACATCGAAGCCTACTATCAGGAAGCAGGCCGCGCCGGGCGCGATGGCGAACCGGGCACCTGCATCCTGCTCTTTTCCCCGCAGGACCCCATGACGCAAAAATACCTCATCGATGTATCGGTAGAAGACCCGCAGCGCAAAGCCCACAATCTCGGCCGCCTGCAGAAAATGGTCGACTACTGTCATACCCCGGAATGCCTGCGCCATTTCATCATCCATTATTTCGGCGATAACACCGCCCCCGAAACCTGCGGCAACTGTGGCAACTGCAAAGCCGGTCTTGAGCGCGTTGACGTCACCATCGACGCCCAAAAGGTTTTCTCGTGCATCTACCGCATGCGCGAACGCTTCGGGCTGACGCTGGTCGCTCAGGTTCTCAAAGGTTCCAACGATAAACGCGTCAAACAGTTCCATTTTGAAGAACTCTCCACCTATGGTCTCATGAAAGAACGCAGCCTTGCCGATATAAAACTTCTTATTCAGCGCTTTATCGCCACCGACTATCTGGCCCTTACCGAAAGCCAGTATCCAGTACTCACCTTACAGCCCAGCGCCTATGCCGTGCTCAAAGGACAGGAAAAAGTCTATCAGGCCGTGCCGAAACCAGAACAGGAAAAAGAACCGGCTGCTCCGGAACTCTTTGATTACCTCCGCGCCCTGCGCAAAGAAATTGCCGCCCGTGACCACATCCCGCCATACGTGGTATTCTCCGATGCCACCCTGCGCGACATGTGCCGCGTCCAGCCCGAAACACTCGACGAAATGCTAAGCGTAAAAGGCATCGGCGAATTAAAGCTGGAAAAATACGGCGAAGCTTTCCTGGAATGTATTCGTGAACATCGGTAATACTGTAATTAAAAAGGACCGCTGACTCTCTTTTGAGTCAACGGTCCTTCTCATTCTCAGCACTGCTGTTTTACAATTTTCCCTGCAATACTTCTTTTGCTTTTTCCAGCTGAACATCGGAAGCATCACCTTCGTGGAAATCTACTTCTACATCCGGCTCGATGCCGATACCGTCGATGCAGCGGCCATTTGGTGTGTAGTACTTGGCAATGGTGAGTTTCAACCCGTCATCTTCAAACAGCGGAACGACCACCTGTACCGACCCTTTGCCGTAGGATTTCGTTCCTACCAGCGTACCGGCTCCCGTGTCCTGCAGGGCACCAGCCAGGATTTCCGAGGCACTGGCACTGTTGCCATCAATCAGCACCACCACAGGAACCTTCGGCGCTTCGAGCTCCGAGTCGTGTTCTTCCTTAGAACCATCGCGCTGTACGACCGAAACAATCGGCCCCTTTGGTACGAGCATATTCGCTACTTCGACACAGCTCTTGATGAGTCCGCCCGGATTCTCACGCAAATCGAGGACCAGCCCTTTCATGCCAGCTTCCTCAAGCTTCTGGAACTCCTCTTGGAACTCTTTGCCTGTATTCTCCCCAAATGACGCGATGCGGATATAGCCCATCTCGGTTCCCTCAATCATTTTGCCTTTCGCTGAACGAATCGTAATGGTATCGCGCTTGATGGTATAATCTTCATCCTCACTGCCTGCCCGATGGATTGTCAGCTTGACATCCGTGCCGACTTCGCCACGGATGTGCATGGAGACTTCCTCCGGCTGGTATTCGGTAACGGGGACATCGTCCACCGCTACAATCTCATCGTTGGCCTTGAGGCCTGCCGCCTCGCCTGGCGTCCCCTCGAGAACCGAGACAATCGTGACTTTGTTGTCCTTGAAGCCCATCGTCACGCCAATGCCGCCGAAGGCACCTGCCGTATGTTCCTTGAGAGATTTGTACATATCCGCCTTCATGTAAATGGAATGCGGGTCACCGAGGGATTTGACCATGCCATCGATAGCACCATCCATGAGTGCCTGCGAATCGACATCACTCACATACCGCAGCTCAATCATCCGCTTAACGCCCAGGAAACGAACCATATCGAGCGTCCGCTGTCCATCGAGCCCTAGCAGGGACGCCAGTCCCATCAGCGTCAACAAACTGGAGATAAGGGCAGTCGCCACGATTCCCAGGACGATTTTCTTTTTCTTCAAACTATGCACCTTCTATCTATTGACCGGTCAAGTGTTACAAGTAGTTATACGGACTTACGGGTTCGCCGCCGCTTCTTACCTCGAAGTGGCAATGGGGACCGGTACTGTTGCCCGTTGAGCCGCAGTAGGCAATCGTCTCGCCCTGACTGACCTGCTGGCCAGCTGACACCGCCAGCGACTGGTTATGCCCATAAAGGGTCGTGATACCGCCGCCATGGTTGATGATAACGGTGTTGCCATAACCGGAAATCCAGCCGGCGTATTCAACGGTGCCAGACTGCGCCGCCGCAATCGGCGTGCCGTAATCGGCGCCAATGTCGATGCCGCTGTGGTATTTGCGCGTTCCCGAAATCGGATGGGTACGCCAGCCGAATTCGGAAGTCACCGTACCGCCCACCGGCCAAATCATCGAACCATCACCCGATACCGGCAGATTTGCCATACTGCTTCGTTGGAGCATCAGGGCAATCTGTTTGGAAGCCGCCATGAGTTCGTCGTACTCGCGGTCGACCGTCGCCTTATCAGACTTCATTTTGTCAATGAGTTCCTGCCGGCGGCGAACCTTCTCCTCCATAACCTGCTTGGCCTGACGGGCCTTTAATTCCTGTTCCTCGCGGATTTTTTTATCCTTTTCGAGACTGGCCTGAGTGGCCTCGATATCCTTCTTTTCATCGAGAACGCCATGCACCAGGTCATAATCCTGGCGAATGATTTTCTTGAGTAAATCCATGCGGGTCATAAAGTCCGAAAAATCCTTGGCCCCAAACAGCACATCCAGATACGAAATCTGGCCATTGATATAGATATCGCGAACGCGTTTGGCCAGTCGCGCGCTTTTTACTTCATAATCTGCCTTGACTTCTTTTAGCCGCACTTCGTTATCGGCCATGCGCGCGGTCGTCTCGTCAAACGCTTCTTTGAATTTTTTGTGTTCGTTTATTGCCGCCTCGGCTTCTTCATCGAGCAGACGCTTTTCCTCCGACAGGGATTCGAGCTTTTGCGACAGCGCCTCACTGGCCGCTTTCTTCTGCTCGGCCTTGCGCTCATAGTCGGCCTTGTCATCCTCGAGCGAAGCCAGCGCCGTTTGCGCTGGCACCGTCATAAAACAGTTCACGGCAAGCATTGCCGCCGTCATCCGTTCCACAGTTTTCTTCTTCATCGTCTTCCTCCCAGCCTCATGCCTTCAGGAACCGCTTCAGGGAAATCGCTGACCCCAAAGCGCCGATTATCATGCCGGATAATACGATGACTACCGTAATATAATTCATAAACGGATACTGCGGCATCAACGGGAAAAATGCCAGCGTGCTGTAAATTTTCGCCGCCATCGCCGCATAGAAGCTGCGCAAGGATACCGCGGCGATGACACCGCCGACAAAGCCGAGCACGACGCCTTCAAGCATAAACGGCCAGCGGATAAACCAATCCGTTGCCCCGACGTATTTCATGATAGCAATTTCCTTGCGGCGGGCAAATACCGTCAGCCGGATCGTATTGGATATGATGAAGAGCGTTGCTCCTGCCAACAGCACCATAAGTGCCAGGCCGAACAAGCGGATAAGCCGCGTGATATCAAAGAGATGCTGCACGACGTCCTGTCCATATTTGGCCGACTCGACACCATCCATCTTTTCGATGACCTTGGCGGCCGTTTCAACCATATCGGGATGCGATACCGTGATTTCAAAGGCATTTGGCAATGGATTCTTATCCCCCAACGCCTCCAGCAGATATTTCTGGTCACCCAGGCGCTCGGACAAGCGCTCCTTTGCCTCTTCCCGGCTCACGTATTTCACCGATTCAATGCCCTGCATCTTCTCGATGTCCTGCTTGATCTCCTCACGCTGGCTCGGCATCACCTTGTCTTCGAGATAAACGCTGATTTGTACCTCGGACTCCAAGGTCGAGGCCAGCCGGTTCATATTGAGCACGAGCGTCAGGAAGACCCCCAGTACAAACAAGGATACGGCCACGGTACCGATTGAGGCGAATGACATCCAGTTGTTGCGCTTCAGCGAACGGGCAACCTCCTGGATATAGTATTCCCCATTCCTAAGCTTCATAGCCATAGCCTCCTCTCAGCTGGTCGCGGACGATTTGCCCGTTTTCGATGGCAATGACGCGCTTTTTCATCGTATCGACAATCGCCCGGTCATGGGTAGCCATGACAATCGTCGTTCCCGCCTTATTGATGCGCTTGAAAATATCCATGATATCCCAGCTGGTATCCGGGTCAAGATTGCCCGTCGGCTCATCGGCGATGACGATCGCCGGATCGTTGACAATCGCCCGGGCAATCGCCACGCGCTGCTGCTCACCACCCGAAAGCTGCGAGGGAAAGCATTTATACTTATCCCGCAGCCCTACGACATCGAGCACCGAATTGACGCTTCGCTGCATCAGGCGGCGCGGTGCCTCGATAACCTGCATGGCAAACGCCACATTCTCGAACACCGTCTTATCGGGCAGCAGGCGGTAATCCTGGAAGATAACACCAAGCTCGCGGCGCAGATACGGAACCTCACGGTGCTCCATATGCACGACATCGTGGCCATTGACCATCAGCTTGCCGCTGGTTGGAAGCTCCTCGCGGAACAACATCTTGATAAACGTCGATTTGCCGGCACCACTAGCACCAACGATAAAGACAAATTCGCCCTTCTTGATATCGACATTGACATGGTCTAATGCGACCGTGCCCGTATCGTATTGCTTACAAATATTGCGCATATGTATCATAAGAATCTCATCCTTTACATACTTATACTGTTCAAAAAACACTATTTTTTATTTTACCATACATATCTTAAAATTAGCAAAAAGCCTTCCTGTTTTAAGGAAGGCTTTTTATTATTTATGTGCTAAATTAAGCGCGAGTTCCGCATTGCTTGCCGCTTGGTCGCGGAGCTTCACCAGCAGTTCTGCATTCTGCTGGCGGAAGGTCTGCTTGTCGTTCCACTTCCGGCGAATCTCCGCCATCAGTTCATCGGCTGTCACATCGCGCAAATTGCCAACAGGCTCTTCGCCGATTGACTGCAGGAAGCGGTCAATTTTGGGGTCATAGGATATTCCAATCATCGGGACTCCCATTACGCCGGCAAAAATCAACGCATGAAGGCGAATCCCCAGCATGAGATCCATATTGCCAACGATTGACAGGAACTCACTCGTTGTATATTCATCTTTGAGGACGGTACAAGGTTCTTTTGTCCTCGCCGCAATAGCCTGCGCTGCCCGAACATCATCGGGGAACTGCATGGGAACAAAGACGACCCGGGCACCTAGTTCCCGAACCACCCGGTCCGAAACCTCTGCCAACACCTCTTTGTAGTGGGTCCAGCCCAGCCATTCACGAACGGAGATGCCCACCACCGGCTTGGCTCCATCGGCGTGATAGGCCTTGAATATCGCCCGCCCCGCTTCACGGTCCACCGGATGGATGGCCAGCACGGGGTCAGCCGTGCAATGAATCGGTGGCTTATGGATTCCCAACCGGGAAAGCTCTGCTAAAGACCCTTGGTCGCGAACGGTTATGAGATCCACTCGATTGCCAATCCATTTCATAGCAAAGGCCGCAACTCGTCCCAGGATAGGGCCAATCCCCTGCGCATAAAGCATCACTTTGGTGCCCAGGAATCGCGCCAGAAAAATGATTGCCAGATAATAATAGAGACTGCGCCGGCTCGTGACATTCTGCAACAGACTGCCACCACCGCTGATCAAAAGATCCGCCTGGCGAAGTTCGCGAATGATGGCGGGAAGCCCCAGCCAGGAAATCGCCGCAACGCCATGACGTCTACGCGTATCTTCGGGATTTGCAGAAATCACCGTAATATGAAGTTTTGGGTCGAGATCTCCGAGGACCTCCAGCATTGCGGCCAGCATTGCCTCGTCACCGGCATTCTTCGAGCCGTAATATCCCGATACGACGATCCTGCTCATGAATCTGCCCTACTCCCCTTTGCTTTTGCCAAAATAACCTGCCAAAGTTCCACCAAAACCATGGCAATCGCACCGATGCCAGCGCCCATAACAATACCGCCAATGCCGCGCATGAACGACATATAGATTGGCGTGCGCATATGTGCAAACGTCTCAACCATGGACCCCTGACCAATCGTAGCCACGAGAACCAAGGCAAAGAATACCATCGTCGGCCACTTCCGCAGAACAGCCATAGCCGCCAGCATAAAGGCCGGATGTCCGATCAAGAGCTCTTTCGTCCGCGGACGGGCATAGAAGGCCTGCTCCAGGAGCGCCCGGAAACGAAGTTCCGACTGTGCCACCGGCATACCAGAAGTATGACCGCTGCGGGCCACAAAAATGACACCAGCCACCAGCACGAAGAACAGCACCAACAGCGTCTTGACGCGAACCGGCATATCGAGAATCTTCTTGAGCTGATTGAGCACGCCATCCGTATCATCCATTTTGCCATCGAAAATGTCAAAACGCTGCAGGAAAGCAATGCCGACCAAAATCAATGGCATGACAAAGGTCAGTTTGATACCGCGGAAAATCTGGAATTCCAACAGATATTCCGTATCTGCCAGCGAACCAGACAGATATGCGGCACCAACGTACGACATAGCGCCCGTAACAAAAAGTGCCAGGGCTGCCGTGATGATCAAACGCGGCAGAGCGACTCCCGCTTTATTCTTGAACGAACGAATGCGGTCAAGCTGGAAGATAACCGCGAGGGCGGGGAAAACATTGGCGCTGGCCAATGCCGCCAGCACGCGGATTTTCGTGCCATTTCCCATCACCATCGGCACCGCTGCAGCCAGCGCAAACACGGCAAACAGCAAGTACGCATATTTCGGCCGCGCATTGAGCCAAGGAATCACCAAGGTCAGATACAGGACCACCGCAGCCGCCACACCTACCATTACCAGGGCGCGAAGCACCTTGCTCGGGTAGAATGGTACAAAGGTAGCAGCCGGTCCAATGGTATAGCCATGTGCTACCAACTTGTCATGCGTATCGCGGAAATATTTCATATTCGTCTCAAGAAGCGTCATATTCGGAGACGGCGTATCGTAGATGCGCATGAGGTCAATGCGGATATTGCGTTCTTCATCCGTATTCGACCAACGCTCAACGATTGCATCAATCTTTAATTTGGGCTGCTCATCTTTCGGAACCGAATAGAGGCGGGCCACTTTATCATACCCAAGCCCTTTGGCGACTTCCTCCATCCCGCTCTGCTTGAAGAACTGCAGCTGGGTCGTTGCCTCGATGAGGCCAAAGGTCAAATTGCGATCCTTCATCTCATCGATCGTAGTCTGCAACGCTTTCGGGGCACCAAGTACCTGCTTACCCGAGAATACGATTTCCGAAACCTTATAACCATCCAAACGGTCAAAAACAGCCTGAACATCTTCCGGCGTGCAGTCCTCGTAATTGCTCGGCCGCGCCAGGACATAGAATCCGGCATCATTTACCGCTTTGAGTTCATCGGTTGGCATACCAATGTTCAGCTTCAGGAAGGATTCGTAATGGGCTTTTACTGCCATGACTTCTTCCGTCCCGACCGTAAACAGCTCCACTCGGTCATTTCCCAAACGGCGTGGAAGATCCTCTTTGAGTTCTTTCCAGGTCTGGGCATCGTGACCGACAACATAGACTTCATTGCCCTTAATCTTGCCAGCAGCAATGAGATTCTGCCAGAGCGGGTCCGCTAAACGGCCACTATGATAGTCTGCGAGCAACTGACTGCCGGCAATAGCCGTAGCCTTGCCATTCTCATTGAACTTCTTAAACGTCGTTTCATATACAGCCAGCGAAGTGATACCAGCGTCTTTCGCCTGACGCAGAACATCCTCGGCCGGCAATCCTTCACGGTCAGCCAGCTCCAAAAGACCCTCGTAATCAATCGCCATATCTACTTGGCGATTTTGCTGTTCCACACCATGGCGCTGAAAACCGATAGCGAGCGCAGCCACCAGGCCGATAACAATTGGCAGTATCAGCCATCGGTTGTACTTGAATACCTTCATTATTTTTCCACCTTATTCCTTGTTATCCCGGCTGGCAGTAAGGATTACTGCCCCATCGGTCTGCTCTACCTGACGGATTTTCATGCCAAAGGGCAGTTTATTCGGTGCCGTCAGCTGGATATTGCCAAACATGTCGCCGAGCTTGGCCGTACCGATACGGGTATTTTTCATATCAAGTCTCGTCATGAAAAAATACAACGAGCCACTGTCTTCGAGAATCTTCCCCTCCATCTCGATATCAGCCACGCGGCCAAAGACCTTCGCATTAGCCGTCACCAGAATCCGCTCCCGGTTGATATCGACTTGGACATTCTCGATTTTGTCAATCTTGCGCTGGAGGACTTCGCGCAGATTTTCCTCATCCACGATTCCCTTTAAGGTAAGTTCCTCCGCATTTTGCACTTGAACGCCTTCCTCTCGGAACAGAGCCGGCATATCGAGCTGGACATTGCGGCCTTTAAGCGTCAATTCCTTCAAGTAGACCTGTCCCACCTTGGCTTGATGCAGCACGGCATCCAGGTTTTGAATCCGCCCCAACGCCAACAAGGCCGACGGACTCGAGCCAAGGGTCACCTGGACATCTTGAGTAGCAGCCCGCTGCCCCAGTTTGGTCCGGAAGGTTGACTGTGCCAGAAACGGCAGCACCGTTTCGCTTGACACGATTAATATTATGAATAACAAGCCCAGAATAGTCAAGCTTTTTCGCAAATCAAATCCCTCACAATGGAACAAGGAGCCAGGAACTACCATCCTGACTCCTCAAAAATCAAAATTCGTGATTGGCCTTGGCATTCAAGAATGCGCGAATGAACGGATCGATTTCGCCATCCATGACGGCCTGGACATTACCGGTTTCATGATTCGTGCGATGATCCTTGACCATGGTGTACGGCTGGAATACATACGACCGAATCTGGCTGCCCCACTCGATATTCTGCTGGTCGCCCTCGAGTTTGGCAAGCTCTGCTTCCTTCTTCTCGAGCTCGAGTTCAAAGAGTTTTGCACGGAGCATTTTGAGGCACTGTTCGCGGTTCTGGAGCTGTGAACGCTCATTCTGACACTGAACGACGATCCCCGTCGGCTCATGCGTCATGCGAACTGCCGAAGACGTCTTATTGATGTGCTGACCACCGGCACCAGACGCGCGGTAGGTATCGACGCGAACATCCGACATATTGATGTCGACCTCAACGGCATCGTCGATTTCCGGCATAATATCGCAGGCCGAGAACGACGTATGACGGCGGGCGTTGGCATCAAACGGCGAAATGCGCACGAGACGATGAACACCTTTTTCCGATTTCAAGAAACCATAGGCATTGTGTCCCTTGATAAAGAGCGTTGCCGACTTAACACCAGCTTCATCGCCCGGCAGCAAGTCTGCCGTCTCAACGGTAAATCCATGACGCTCAGCCCAACGGCCATACATGCGCAGAAGCATCTGCGTCCAATCCTGCGCCTCCGTTCCGCCAGCACCAGCGTGCAGCGTAAGGATGGCATTGTTGGCATCATAGGGACCAGAGAGCAATACCTCGAGCTGGAGGGCTTCCAGGCCTTCGGCTACCGCATCGAGCTCGGCCTTGATTTCCTCTTCCATGCTCTGGTCGTCTTCTTCCATGCCCATCTCGAACATGGTCTCAGCATCTTCATACTTACTCAAAAGACTCTTATACTTGTCCACGCTGATCTTGACATCGTTGAGTTCCTGATTGATTTTCTGTGCCTGCTCGGCATCGTCCCAGAAAGTCGGCTCGCCCATCTTATACTCGAGTTCGGCGATTTTCTCTTCCTTTGCCGGAACTTCCAGGGATACTTCCATCTGGGAAAGTTTTTCCTTGAGCTCTCCCAGTTGTGGTTTTAAATCTTCTAACATGGTTCCACCTTTACTTTATCGCAAATCACTGCTGGCTTATTCGTTTCTGCCACAACAGTTCTTATACTTCTTGCCACTGCCACAAGGACACGGATCATTGCGGCCAACTTTCTGACCGTCGTTTGTCACCGGCTTTTTCTTTGCGCCGGCAGCACTGACTTCATCGCCATGGGAAGCCTGCGCATTCTGCAGATGGTCGGAAAGCTGGGAACGCTGCTGCTCGATGGTCTTCTCGAGCTTCTGTTTCTGCGTCTCGTTAGCAGCGGGGGCCTCGCCCTCCGGCTGTGTTTCCATTGCCTGCTGCTGTTCCGGCGTGATGATGCTTACATGATACATCATCGAAGCGATCTGATCCTGAATTGCAGCTTCCATCTCCTCAAACATGTCAAGGGCTTCGATTTTATACTCGACAAGCGGGTTGCGCTGACCATAGGCCCGGAGGTTGATACCCTCACGCAACATGTCCATATGATCGAGGTGCTCCATCCATTTGTTATCTACGACGCGAAGCATAACGACTTTCTCGAGTTCGCGCATATTCTCTTCGCCAAAAAGGAGCTCGCGCTGATGATAGCCGTCTTCGGCAACTTTCTCCAGCTCTTCCTTGAGATCATCACGACTCATAGCGGCAAGTTCTTCCTTCTTGAGTCGTCCTGCCGGAGCGTAAATCTTCTCGGCATCCTCGATGAGTCCATCGAGCTGCCACTCCTCCGGATACAGCTGCTCATTGGCATACTGATTCATCTCGTCTTTGATGATATGCTTGACCATTCCCATGATGTTCTCGCGCAGGTTATCCCCCGTGAGAATCTTGCGGCGTTCGCCATACATGACTTCACGCTGCTGATTCATGACATCATCGTACTCGAGGACATGTTTACGAATGTCGAAGTTACGCGCCTCCACCTTCTTCTGGGCATGTTCGATGGAGTTGGTGATGAGCTTATGCTCGATTGGCTCATCTTCCTCCATACCGAGCTTGTCCATCATGCCCGAGATGCGATCCGAAGCGAAAAGACGCAACAAGTCATCTTCGAGCGACAGGAAGAAACGGGACTCACCTGGATCACCCTGACGGCCCGAACGGCCGCGCAGCTGATTATCGATGCGACGGGACTCATGGCGCTCTGTACCAACGATGAAGAGACCACCGAGCTCGGCTACCCCTTCACCCAGTTTGATGTCCGTACCACGGCCTGCCATGTTGGTAGCGATGGTAACCGCACCACGCTGGCCAGCATCGGCAATGATTTCCGCCTCTTTCTCATGGAACTTCGCATTGAGAACATTGTGCGGAATGCCGCGTTTATGAAGCACAGCACTGAGTTCTTCTGACTGCGTAATCGAAGTCGTACCGATAAGTACCGGCTGCCCCTTCTGGTGCAGTTCTTCTACCAGCTTGCCGACGGCTTTGTACTTCGCCTTTTTCGTCTTGTAGATGAGATCCGGATGATCGATACGCTGTACCGGCCGGTTGGTCGGTACTACGATAACCGGCAGATTGTAAATCTTCAGGAACTCGTCTTCCTCGGTCTTAGCCGTACCAGTCATACCGCCCAGCTTGTCATACATGCGGAAGTAGTTCTGGAACGTAATCGTAGCCAGCGTCTGGGATTCACGCTGAATCTTGACGCCTTCCTTTGCCTCGATTGCCTGATGCAAACCATCGGAGTAACGGCGGCCTTCCATGAGGCGTCCTGTAAACTCATCGACGATGATGACCTCATCCCCACGAACGACATAGTCGCGGTCACGTTTCATCAGTGCCTTGGCACGAAGTGCTGCGGTAAAGCAGTGCGAAAGCTCAATATTTTCCGGTGCATAGAGGTTGTTGATACCGAGAATCTTCTCGATTTTCGGCACCACACTGTCGGCCGGCGCAACGGTTTTCTGTTTTTCGTCGACCGTATAGTCCGTCCCCTCTTTGAGTCCGGCAACGGCACGGGCCATGACCGCATACATATCAGTCGATTTAGCGCCCGGTCCGGAAATAATCAGCGGCGTACGCGCCTCATCGATAAGGATAGAGTCAACCTCATCGACGATGGCGAAGTTGAGCTCACGCTGAACCATCTGGTCCGGATAGATAACCATGTTGTCGCGCAGGTAATCGAAACCAAACTCGTTATTCGTACCAAACGTAACATCACAGCCATATGCATATTTGCGCTCTGGGAAATCCATATCATGAACGACAAGACCAACCGTAAGGCCAAGATAACGGTAGAGCTTGCCCATTTCCTCACTATCGCGACGAGCCAGGTAGTCATTGACCGTAATCATATGAACGCCCTTGCCTGCCAAAGCATTGAGGTAAACCGGCAGCGTTGCGACAAGAGTCTTACCTTCACCGGTACGCATCTCGGCAATTTTGCCTTCATGCAGGCACATACCACCGATGAGCTGAACATCGAAGTGACGCATGCCCAGCACGCGGCGTGATGCCTCGCGTACGACCGCGAAAGCCTCCGGCAGGAGATCATCCATCGTTTCCCCAGCCGCCAGACGCTCTCTGAACTTATTCGTATAGCCAGTCAGCTTATCATCCGTCAGATTCTGCATCTGCGGCTCGAGTGCGTTGATTTTCTCGACGACCTCGCGATAACGGGCTATCTCTTTATCGTTATTGTCACCTAAGAATCTTTTGAGAAATCCCAGCAAACAAAATCACTCCACTTCATTAATAGTCTTACCTTACAATATTAACAAACTGCTTGCTATAAGTCAATTAATGCAAGATTATTATCCAACTCTTTTCCTATATATAATAAGGAAAGGCATCAAAAAAGACCTTCCCCGCAGGGAAGGTCCGAATTTTCCATGTTAGTTTCCGGATTCGATCAGGCCATAATTGCCATCCGTACGCTTGTAGACGACGTTGACTTCTTCCGTCTCAGAATCACGGAACACGAAGAAGTTGTGGTTCAGAAGATTCATCTGCATAACAGCTTCCTGAACATCCATCGGTTTTACGATGAATCGTTTCGTCTTCACGACCTTGTACTCCTCATCCTCCTGTTTCTCCGGGATAACCGAAGACTGCAGCGCCTCAGCCTTAAATCCACCACCACGGAAACGACGAGCCAGTTTCGTTTTCTGTTTATGAATCTGACGCTCCAGTTTTTCTACGACCAGATCAATCGACGTGTACATGTCCATCGTGGCTTCCTCGCCGCGAAGCAGGATTCCGCCCTGGACCGGTACCGTAACCTCCACAATATGGCGGCCTTTGGATACCGTGAGAAGCACGGAAATGTCACCGACATTTTCAAAGTACTTCGTGACTTTGCCAACGCGTTTCTCTACGTACTCACGCAGGGAAGGAGTGATTTCGATGTTCTTGCCTCTTACAGTGAATGTTGCCATAAGACACATCCCCTTTCTTATGATGGACCACGGCTTTTGCCATGGCTCTAATCGTATTAACCTTCCTCTCGGTAGGTTTATATTCTTAGTATTCGCCACAATATGCGGAATCCCTTCTTTTCCTTGCCAAGAAAAATCTGAAATTTCTATGAGAACTTGCCGCACTGCCAGCCAATCAAAAAATCCCAGTTCCAAGAACTGGGATTCGTCATCGATTATTAGGCAGTCTTTACGACATTCGAAGCCTGCGGGCCGCGAGCGCCTTCCACGATATCAAACTCTACAGCCTGACCTTCGTTCAGCGTCTTGAACCCTTCGTCCTGAATTGCCGAAAAATGTACAAATACATCATCGCCGTCTTCGCGGGCAATGAAGCCATAGCCTTTTTCTGCACTAAACCATTTAACTTTGCCAACCATTGAGATTCCTCCTAAGTAGAAACTACCTTTTCCACATTTCCTGTGGTCACTCTCAATTATAATTGTTAGTAATTAAACTGTCAATATTTCTTATGTATATCTCGCCGGTTTTGAACGATATTTTGTCTCTTTATGAGACACAAATAACCATTAAAGTACTTTCGATAAGAACAGTTTTGTGCGTTCCTGCTGCGGATTTTCGAACACATCTTTCGGTGTGCCCTGCTCAATGATGCGTCCCTCATCCACAAACAACAGGCGATCGCCAACCTCGCGGGCAAAGCCCATCTCATGGGTGACAATAACCATCGTCATACCAGCCTTAGCCAGCTTGCGCATGACATCGAGCACCTCACCGACCATCTCCGGGTCGAGGGCCGAAGTCGGTTCGTCAAACAGCATGACTTTCGGCTTCATCGCCAGTGCCCGGGCAATCGCCACGCGCTGCTGCTGGCCGCCCGAGAGCTGCGTCGGATAATTGTCCGCCTTGTCTGCCACCCCGACACGAGCCAGCAGTTCCCTTGCTTCCTTCTCGGCCGCTTCCCTCGAAACCTTGCGCACCTTCATCGGCGCCAGCATGATGTTTTCGAGAACCGTCATATGCGGGAACAGATTGAACCGCTGGAAAACCATGCCGACTTCCTCACGGACTTTATTGATATTGGCCTCACCATCGAGCAAAATGCCATCGACGCTGACTTTGCCCTTGGTCGGAACCTCCAGGTAATTCATGCAGCGCAGCAGCGTGCTCTTGCCCGAGCCAGACGGTCCAATGATGACAACGACTTCTTTTTCTTTTATGTTCAGGTCAACGCCCTTCAATACCTGGACGTCACCGTATGATTTATACAGGTTCTCAATGTTTATCATCAGTCTTGAACCTCCATTCGAGATAAGCGACAAAACGGGAAATCGACAGCGTCATAATCAGATAGATAATCGCTACACAGGTCCAGATTTCCACCGATGCATACGTCTTGGCAATAATCAGCTGGCCACGGCGCGTGAGCTCCTCAAAGCCAATGACCGATACCAGCGACGAATCCTTGAGCAAGGCGATAAACTCATTGCCAAGCTGCGGGATAACGCGTTTGAACGCCTGCGGCACGATGATATAGCGCATCGTCTGCACCCAGGTCATGCCGAGTGAACGTCCGGCCTCCATCTGTCCCTTGTCGATGGACTGAATGCCCGAACGGAAAATCTCGGCCACATAAGCACCAGAGTTTAACCCGCAGGCACTGATTGCTGCGACATAAGGGTCACTGCGCTGACCGGTCAAAAGCGGCAGCGCAAAATAAACGAGGAAAATCTGGATCAAGAGCGGTGTCCCGCGGAAAAAATCGACATATATCGCCGCAATAATACGGAAAATGCGAATGCGGACAATGCGGGCAATCCCCATAAACAAGCCGATAATGATGCCGACGGCTACCGAAAGCGCTGTAATCTTAATCGTGATTCCTGCGCCCAACAGCAAGAGCGGGAACGAATCCTGCACCAGTTGGAAATTAAAATCCATAATACCTCACCTAATCCTCTTAATGATTATTTGCTAATAATTATTCACTCACCTGTAAACCTATAAACCTATTATATTTCAATGTCTCCCACATGTCAACATTGACCAAGTTTGTCTTTTATGCAAAAAAAATCATCGGTGAAATATATCACCGATGATTTTTTATACAGGTTTACTGATTATTTTTTCTCACCAAACCATTTAGCAAAGATTTTGTCATACTCGCCGTTCTCTTTGAGTTTCTTCAGCGCAGCATTGACTTTTTCCTGAAGCTCTTTGTTGTCCTTGCCGATAGCAATACCATAATCTTCAGCCGTCAGCTTCTCTTCGAGAGCCTTGACGCCCTGAGCGCCGTTCTTCGTGATGAAGTAATCGTTGACCGGACGATCATTTACGACTGCATCGACGCCGCCAGCTTTAAGTTCCATAAAGCAGTCAGCCGGTGTGTTGAGAACTTTGACCTCAACGCCTTCAATCTTTTTGACCTCAGCCTCACTGGTCGTGCCAATCTGAACGGCTACCTTCTTACCCTTGAGGTCCGAGAACTTCGTGATTGCCTTCTCATCACTGCGGACGACCATCGTCAAACCGGACTGATAATACGGATCCGAGAAGAGAACATTCTGTTTGCGCTCATCGTTGATGGTCATGCCAGAGATGATGACATCGATATTTTTCCCCTGAAGTGCCGGAATCAAGCCATCGAAGCCCAGGTTCTGAATATCCACCTCATAACCCATCTCTTTGGCGATTGCACGAATCAGGTCCATATCAAATCCCTGATAATCCTTCTGGCTCTCGTCCTGGAACTCAAACGGTGCAAAATCGATTGAAGAACCAACCTTGAGCACCTTAGCGCCCGAGCCGCTGCCCGAAGACGTATTGCTGCTGCCACCACAGCCAGCCAGTGCAAATACCGCAAATGCACAGCCTGCGATAAGTGCAAGTACCTTTTTCATTTTCATGAAAATCCCTACTTTCTCAAATATTTTCGCGTTTACATTGAAACAAATAAAGCCCGAGCGTTTCGCTCGGGCTCCATTGCTCACGCACATTTATTATTATAGCACACACTGAGCAAACTTCAAGAGATTACTCTCTCTCAGCTCTTTTTTTGTCGAAGCAGTCACGGCAGTATACCGGACGGTCATTTTTCGGCTCGAACGGAACTTCCGTCTCTTTGCCGCACTCAGCGCAGATTACTTTGTACATCTGGCGCTGCTCGCCACCCTCACGGGTACGACGGCGTTTGTCACGGCAGTCACGGCAACGTGCCGGTTCGTTCTCGAAACCTTTCTCAGCGTAGAATTCCTGCTCACCAGCGGTGAACGTGAACTCTTTACCACAGTCTTTGCATACGAGTGTCTTGTCTTCGAAAGCCATAAGATAATCCCCTTACTAGAAAAAAAATAATTTATTAAGATGTCCCCACTTCTCAAAGTGTTATAAAACGCTAAGAATCAAGAACGTCCCTTACGGTATTATACTTGACTACTGTCAAAAATGCAAGTTTTTTTAATATAGTTTAATTTGTGCAAAAATTCTTCCATATCTGACGATAACCATTTTGCAGCGCATTCATGTATTTTTTACTGTCCATGAGCGGCGATTTGAGCAAATTAGCCCGCAAACCGGAGTGATACGCTCCCACCAGCTCGGGCGATTTCCCCAATTGAACGGCACGGCGCACGTAGTTTAAATCGTTCTCCACCACGAGTTCCCGCACGCCGGCATTCGTGAGAATCGACGCGCCGAACCGTGCCCCATGGCTGCGTCCCCGCAGGCTTACCACCGGCACCCCCATAAAGAGTGCCTCACAAGTCGTAAGACCACCATTATAAGGCATTGCATCCAGTGCGATATCAATATCCCGATACTGCTCCAAATAATCCGGACTATACGGGCGCAATTCAATCCGGGCCATATTCACGCCTAGACGCGCCAGGCGCTCCTTCACTATAGCCTTTCCCGAAGGAATGCTGCAGATTTTCCCCTTGATTACCAGCCGGGAATCGGGAACCTGATCCAGGATACTGCGCCACATCAGCAGCGTCTCATCGGTCACCTTCGCAAAGTTGTTGAAACTGCCAAACGTAACATACCCATTGCGCAGGCAAGGGGCCTCCGTTCCCGCTGCCGGTATCTCTCGGGCAAATCCCGGACGATAGCAAAGATGCGAATCGGGAAGGCGAAGAATCTTCTCCGTAAAGCCCTCAGCCGTCACTTCCCCCGTCGGCAGGCACACTTCGTCGGACAGGAAATAATCCACCGTAGAAAGCCCCGTCGTATTCATATAGCCAATCCCGGCCAGCTGCACTGGTGCCGGCCGGTAAGCCATAATTGGCAGGCAGCTTCCCTGCGTATGGCCAGACAAATCCATCAAAATGTCAATCTGATCCTCAGCAATGAGCCGGGCAGCCGTCCGCGGACTGCGTCCTCTAAGATCCCGCCAATGAACATGGCAGGCCCTTATTTTCTTCGTAACATGGTCAGAACGCCCTGTCGAATAACAGTAGACCGAAAAATGTTCGCCATCATACCCCTTTAATAGTGGCTCCAAAAAGGAGGCCACAGCATGCTCGCGAAAATCCGGAGACAAATAGCCAATGCGTAGCTTTTTCTCTGGCAGCTTCTTCACATCCTCATGAAGATACGGCGTAATCGAAAGCATCGGTTCATAAGCCTCTGCCGCTGCACGGCTCTCAAAGATAGACTGCTCCCGATAATTGCTCATAAAGAGATACTTGCTGTACATCTCTGCTTTTTCCAGCGGGTCCTCACAGATTTCACTGCGGGCTAAAAGCTCCTTTGCCGCCTTATCCGGACGTGCCGCCAGATACTCAGCATCTGCCAGCCAGCCACGGGCTTTCTTCAGGATATGCGTCAACACACCGAAGTATGCATCATCTGGTTCCAAGGCATTTCGCTTTCGTTCCACCTCGGCGATAATCTCCTGCAACAGCGGAATTTCCTCATCCAGACGGAACTCCACGGCAGCCAGGCCAGCTTTCACCATGCGTCCCCGCAAATGCTTCGGTTTCTTGGCCAGGATTTCCTCCACCAGGGCCTGCGCTTCCTCACGCTCACCGGAATACAGGGCGGCCTCAGCCATAACGGCCGCACCGTCCATACTCTCCGCATCCATATCCCAAAGTTCCCGTGCACAGGCGCGCATCCCCTTCGGGTCGCCCTCTGCCGCAAACTTATCCGCCAAGCTAAGCCAATTCAAAGCATCGTGATCCATTCCAAAAGAACTCCTAATTTGTCTCATAGTTTCGCATATTTTCCTATATTCTACAAAGTTGATTAATTTCCTGCTTCTCTTTACAAAAAAAGCCCTTCCAATTAGGAAAGGCCTTCTCTTACACTTCCGGATTCAATTCCCCACCGTATTCTTTTACAAAGATCTTCTGATATCCTTTATACTCCTTCGCCAGTGGTTTTTCCTTCGGGCAATGGATACACCAGAAATCTTTTTCTTGATTGGGAACCACAACTTTGAGCCCACGCCGCTGCATCTCCTTGCAAAGCGACGTATCATAGAGATGGAATCCCGTAAACAAATCCTCGCGCCACGGAATGTCATACTGCGTCGCGATAAAGAGACCATCGACAGCCTCCACCTCTTGGCAGTTTCCCTCCGGCTCTCGGCAATGCGAATCCACGACACTCTCGGGCTCGCAGGCGTGAAGCACGCGGCCATACGTCCGCAAACCGTCCCACCAGACACCGCTTCGCGGCAAACTACGGCAGCCAATCACACCGACCGCTCCCACCGTTTTATCTGCAAAGAGCTGCTTCAAATCGCGCACCAACTGCTTGTTGACCACCAGCGTATCCTGATGCAGATAAACTTTATATTTTGCATCCGACTGATTCATGCCAATATTATAGCCTTCGCACATCGAAGAAGCGCCCCTCACGGGGATAAACTCTGCCGTCATGCCAGCCGGAATCTTGAGGCTCTCCAAATAAAGGCGGCATTCGCTATACCAGTCCTCACTATTGACGCAGGTAATGAAGGCTACCTTTGTGTCGTCCAAATCTTTTTTTATCGTCAAATCCATCCTCAACCCTCACTTCATTCCCTGCAGCTCCTGCTCGATTTTATCAATCCACCGAAGCTCATCTTGCGAAGTAGCATTTTCGCGCGTGCATTCGAGCATCGCCAAAATCTCATCGAGCTCCCGACGCGAATACTTCATCAACCGCCGATAAAACGATTCCGGATGGAACACCGCCTGACGGATAAAATTCGCCGTATAATCGGGGAACAGCGAAATCTGTTCATAGAACGCCCAAAACAAGCGGCACTGATTTTCCGCATCCACATCATACTCAATGCGGTGCAGATAATCGGAAAGCTCTTTGCGCTGCTCTTTCGTATACATCGACTTCAAAAGTGCCATTTCCGGCATCGAACGATCCGCCTGCACCAGCCAGAACTCCGTCTCCAAATCCTCATGGATATTTTCAAAACCTGCCGCCACCAGCCGCTCCACAATATCTGTGTCAGCCCGGCGTACCTGCGGCCGCACGCGGACATTTTTATAATACGACGCATAAAGCAGGCGCTCAAACTCCGTTTTGGCATAAAGTCTCGTCACCAGATGGTAGAAATGTCCCTCCATCATCTCCTCGAGTATCGACCAGTGACGGATGTTGCGGAAACTCGTCAAAAACGAGCCCGTCTGCTTCAGATACATTGAAAAGCCCGCCGCGATATCCTGCGGATTGGCCACCGCCTCCAGCGTCAGATCCGAAATAATGTAATCAAAAAACTCCCGCTCAAAGGGCAGCCGCTCCGACAGATAGTCCACCACACGGAAATCCACCTGACAGTTCCCATAAGGCTCGATGGCCTCCTCCTCAGCCGCCACGGCAAAAATCTCCGCCTGCGGAAACATTTGTCTAAGTTCCGGCAGATAATAAAGGCTTTCCACCACCAAAATCCGATACGGCAGTCCCCCCGCCTGCAAAAATTCCAAAAGTTCCGGCTTTATCTCTTCCGCCATCGCAATCCCCCATCAGTTAAACATTCACCCAAGATTCTTATCAACATTATATCATATAGTGCGTATTTCTACCCTGTCTACCAATTCTTCATCGTTGTATATATGGATTTTATTCCATATATCTGATATAATATTAATTCATAAAGAATAAAATCTATATACCAGAAAGTGAGGGAATTATGAAACTTATAGAACGAAAAGAATACATGGAGTTTTTGAAGCGTCATAAGAACAAAAATATTATAAAAGTGGTTTCCGGAGTCAGACGCTGCGGAAAGTCAAAACTTTTCGAGTTATTCCAAAACGATCTTTTAGCGCAAGGTGTTCCCAGAGAAAATATTATCAGTATCAATTTTGAAGACTTGGCTTTTGAAGATCTGCAGGAATACCATGCTCTTTATAAGTATGTTATCTCTCACATGCAGCCAACAGGAATGAATTATATCTTCCTAGATGAAATACAACATGTACCGGATTTTGAAAAGGCTGTCGACAGTCTTTTCATCAAAGAAAATACCGATATCTACATTACCGGCTCCAACGCATATTTCATGTCCGGTGATCTGGCTACCATGCTCTCGGGCCGTTATGTCGAGCTAAAAATGCTTCCCCTATCATTCAAAGAGCATTATGAGGCCAGCAGTTTTAAGTCCAACCATTCTCTTCGGGAAATCTATGAACATTATATTACGGAAAGTTCCTTCCCCTATACTTTACAGCTGGAAGGTAAACAACAGGACATCAACGAGTATTTGCTCGGTCTCTATAATACTGTCATCCTAAAGGATGTAGTAGGACGACTGCATGTGAATGATGTCAAGATGCTTGAAAGCATTGTCAAATACCTTTTTGCAAATGTGGGAAGTCTTCTCTCTATACGCAAGATTGCTGCCTCCCTGACTAGTGCAGGCCGTAAAATTGATAGCAAAACGGTTGAGAAATATCTGACCGGTCTACAGGACAGTATGCTCATTTATCAAGCTGAGCGGTTCGACATCAAAGGCAAGGAATTGTTGAAGATTAATCCGAAATACTATATAACCGATGCAGCATTGCGATATCTAAAGGTAGGACGGCATGGACAGGATGCAGGACATATCCTGGAAAATACCGTGTATCTGGAGTTATTACGCCGTGGCTATGAAGTATACGTAGGTTCCATGACAAACGGCGAAGTAGATTTCGTTGCCAAAAACGCTCAAGGTCTTGCCTATTATCAAGTTTCTGAATCGACACTTCAAACAGAAGTCATGGAACGAGAACTAAAGCCATTGCAACGAATCAAGGACAACTATCCAAAGTACTTACTAACCCTTGATGAAGTCGGTGCTACGGCAGATTATGATGGCATACGCAAAGAAAATGTACTGAAATGGTTATTGGATAAATAAAAACATTACATCCCAATTATCAAACCAATGCTTCAATGCCGCCGGATATTCCCTAATTTGAGGCAGGATTTTATCGGTAACATCAGATCTGCCCCCCCTCTGAAGCATCGTTCCCATCATTTGCTTGATGGTACCACCGAGCAAATCTTTTAGGGCATCTTGGATGTCTGTGGCTCTTTCGATGTTGTACTCTTAGAACAGTAGAAATGACCGATGGCACGTTTGCCATCGGTCATTTCTACTTTGTGAATCTCTTTTTTCTGTCTTGCCATGATAAAAGGCCTCCTATGATTTGATTATAGTTTATCATAGAAGACCTTATGTTTTCGAGGAAAGTTAATTTACAGAGATTTTTTCACACTCGGGGCTGCGGAATGTCGGCGCATACATTGCAATCTTTGTATCTTTAGCTAAACCATATTTTTCACGGAATTTGCACCGGATGTTGTCTCTATCATTAATCAGTGCATCCACCCGAGCTGAGCCGGTACGTATCATTTTTCCATGATACAGCATTCCGAGCGCCGCATGTTCTTCCCCCCAAGCAGAGTTGATGACAAACAAGTCAATCATACGCGAATCATGTTCTGTTACCATTCTCGCTATCTTTGAAAACGAGCCCCCACGCTCGAGACCAATCGGCTTGATTGCAATACTTGCATGCCAAGTCTGCAGATAAAACTGCCCTAGACGTTTCCGGCATTCGAGCTGCTTACGGCTGTTGTCGACCCAGACTGCCGCCGTAGATAGTTCGTACGCACGATTCTTGAGTGTATTCTTTACCTTGCGAATGCCAGCTGGGAATTCCTTGCTCATATCATCGACGAGCCAGACAAGGTCTAAATCCTGCCGGCGGCGCAACAGTTCCAAGGCAATGTATTTCGGATTGCAGGAAAAGCCAGTCGTTCCTTCAATGGTGGTAAAAACTATCTTCTTGGGGTTGATTGGATACTTGCGGCAATAATAAAATTCCCGCGCCTGCTTCCTTCCCTGTCACAAGCGGCGACGTATATATCTGTCCTCTTTCGATAGCTTCAAAATCCTTCGTCCTCTCTTCCTACAATATAATAAATATATTCGACTTACAGCCCGTTTCTCCTTCTTTTACACGCATCGTTTCTTATCTCTTCCCTATGTATAAACAGCTTATGTATACTTTCTATTATATAGAATTTATGTTCTTTAAGTGATATAATATCAGTAAGAACATAGGTTTTGTACGAAACAAATCTCTTGCAACACATCTTGAATTTTTTTATAATTTAAGAAAGAAGGTGTCTAAAACGGTATCACAAGAAGAATTGCGTCGGCAACGAAATTTAACACGCATCCAGCGATTCAAATTACTGGATGATACCTTTTTTAACAGTTGTTTCGACGGGTATCCACAAGGAATGGAATTACTCCTGCGCATCATTAAGGGGCGTAATGATCTGAAAATCGTTGATATGATTACCCAAAATACTGTTCCTAACCTTTACGGACGTGAAGTTCGTTTTGACGTTTTTGCCAAAGACACTGAGGGAATCTCCTACGATTTCGAAGTCCAGCGAAGCGACGCTGGAGCTATCCCACTTCGAGCCCGCTATAACAGCAGTCTACTCGATGCTATGGAAGTACAGAAAAATACCCATTGGAAAGATTTACCCAAAACTTGTGTGATATTCATTACCGAACATGATGTTTTAAAAGGCAGTAAACCAATCTACCATATTCACCGAACTATTCACGAAATGGAAAATTCTCTATTCCATGACGGTGCGGATATCATCTATGTGAATGCCGCATGTCAATCTACCGATGATTCACTTGGCCGATTGATGCATGACTTTCACTGTACCGATGCCGACGATATGTACTATCCCGAACTAGCGGAACGAGTCCGTTTTTACAAAACTAACGATAAAGGGGTGACTAAGATGTGCGAAATCATGAATGAAGTATTAAATGAGGGCCGTGCAGAGGGCCTCACTGAAGGATTACTGACAGCAATCCGCAATCTGATGGCAGCACAACATCTAAGCGCTCAAGACGCCATGAACATCCTTAACATTCCTACCGAACTGCGCGAAAAGCTCCTCTCAAAACTCTAATAAATTGTAAGTGCTAAACCATCCGGTGTTATCAATAGCTGAAACGAGCCTGACCACGGTATAGATGGTCAGGCTCATCTTATTTGCAGTTCTGTTGAACTTCTTCGTCCCAAGGGAGAAAGTTTTCCAGCAGTTCAGGATGTATCTTGAAATTTATATTGGGCAGGTTTTCAAACAGATAAGTTAAGTAGCGGAATGGCTCAAGACCGTTAGCTTTGCTCGTTTCTACAATACTATAAACGGCAGCACTTGCGGCTGCCCCCTTTGGCAATGCGCTGAACAGCCAGTTCTTGCGGCCAATAGTGAAGTTTCGGATGGCTCGTTCGCAAATATTGTTGGATAAGGCAATATTACCATCCTGTAAAAATACGCTGAGCCCGTTTCTATGGTTGAGTGCGTAGGCTTCAAAAGCTCTGCGTGCATGCAATCTACCAGCGGCATGAGCCAGTCTTCTGCTGACCGGATTACCCAGTTGGCCAGTGTAGCACGGGAAAGAGCTATGCCAATGGATTTCCATTCCTGTTCCTGGCGGTAAAGCGGCATGGAAAACTGGTATTTCTGCGCAATGACATGTGCCACGCTGGACGGCGAGGCGATAGACTTTGCCAGCACCGTCTGCGGCATCGGTGGCTTTTCGATGGAAAAATGTTCTTGTTTCCGGCATTCCAGACACTGGAAGGACTCCCGGTAAAAGTCGATGACTTTTACGGTTGCAGGAATGAACTGCACTTCCGTACAGATTTTCTCGCGCCCCATGGATGTGAGCGGTGTTCCGCAACGTTTGCAGATACGCTCATCTTCTGGCAGGGTGATTACACATTCCTCATGCGGAACATCTTTCAGAATCTGTTCAAGATGGCCTTTCTGCTTCTTGTGACGCTTGTGAGCAGGAACTTCAATGATTGGCTCTGGAGCACTGCCTTTGGTCTCGACCTCAGCTTCGTCGAAAATATTGATTTCCTCGACATCGCCCAGAATCCTTTTCGTTTTCTCTGTACGTGAACCAAAGGCCATTTTCTTCAATTGAGCAATCTGTTCCTTGAGACAGTCAATTTCATAGCGAAGGTCACTGAATCTATGCGGTTTTGCATTTCTTGTTCGCGGATATCTGTCATGAAAAGCCTCCTAGTTTTCTCTGCCCATTATACCACAAAAAGCCCGCGAATTCAGTATTTACACGGGCTGAGCTATCCACAGATTTACAGTTGTTGTGCACTGTTTAAGATTAAAAGCTGTATGCAGGGGAGACCTTTTGTACAGCTTTAGGCTGTGAGATGGACAAGCCTTCGGTAAGCCAGCGAAGCTGCTGCTCGGAAATTTCCAGCAGGTCTTCCAGCGTGTCCGGCCATTGATACTGACCATTTTCCAAGCGTTTGTAGAGCAAGCGGAATCCTGTCTCATCCCATAGCAGTCCCTTGATACGGTCTTTACAGCGTCCGCAGAAAAGGAACAAAGCCGGCTGATGCGAGTCTAGCTGAAATTTCGACAGTACCAGCGCGGCAAGGCCGTCGATGGACTTGCTCATATCGGTACGTCCACAGGCAAGATAAACATGATCTGCAGTAAGATTACGGACTAACATATCCCAAACACTTCTTTAATGCACCGGAGCGTCTGCATAAGCATCTCATTGGAAGTCTGTTCATTTACTTCCAGGCTTACGGGGCCGCAGAAAAGTTTCAACGATGAGGATTGTGTCTGAACGGCTGCCGTAACGGTTGTTGCTGACAGTACGGCAACCTGAGGATTTGTCGTGCTTTTTTCTGGAAGTTGTGGCAGAGATTCCAGCGCCTCCTCGCGAATCTTGCGAAGCCAATAGTAAAAAGCATTATATTTGATATCTTGCTGACGACAATATTCTGTGACGCTGAAACCACTTTGTTGCTGGGCAATAACAAGCTGCTTCCAGTAATCCATGGATTTCTGGTGCTTGATTTGTTGAATTTTTGTCAAAACTAAGGCCTCCTTGTGTGAAATATGGTTAAAATGGCTTTTCTGGTTTTCTTGCTTTTTCATGTGAGTCATTTTAGCCAATTATCTCATAAGGGAGGCAGGGATTAAATACACCGTATTATTTTGCGGTTACAAAAGACCGGCAGACAAATCTACCGGCCAAAGAAATTTTATATTGTCCTCTTGACGGAGAGCAGTTCACATGATCCCCGGTATATTCACCGCCCGTTTTTCATATACTATACTCAATGCCTCTTTCGGTCCTAGCCATCTTTTTAAATACATAAATTTATAACACTTAAGTATAAACATCATCAACATCTAAAAAATTATGAAAATTAATTCACCCCATCACCCCCTCTTTAAAAAAGAGGCCAAAGTTTGTATATCTTTTCAAGGAATTATTTCGTTCTTTTATAAAATCCCATGTTTCTTGCCATGATCCAGCAACACTAAAATCAGATTGCGAAATAAATTTGACAAAGCCCTCCACATCATCACAATACTTATCAGCAAACTCCTCGGCTTTATCTCTTTTATCACGATCATCTACATTAGGATTATTGTGAAGTACATGTTCTAAATTACACGAAAAATAGAACACCTTATACGGTATTGTGTAAAACTTACCTACCAATTTCGTAACTAACAATCTATTAAGATTTTCTATTTTATGCTTATTCCTTGAAACAACTTTTTCTATAGAATCACCTATTATCGCAAAGTCTTGGTATATCCACTTTGAACAAGGCTTCATTTCTTTTATAAAATCCTTTGTAACATACGCTCCATCCATATCAACCAAATGTATTACAGCCAACACATCGCTTTCAAATAACTTTATCTCATCCAATTTATCATGTATTTGCGAATTGATCTCATCTATTATATTATCAGGTTTTATATCATAAGCTGAAGTTATATCCGTGCCAATAACTTGAAAAAATTCTTTTTTAGGTGCTAAATACTTTTTAATAATCTCACCTAGTGATAATTCGTCTGTGTCTCCTTCCACTAAAAACAATACCGCTTTATTCGTTACATCACTCATATTGACAAATCCTTTCCTGCCATACGAAATGCTCGATTAATAGAATATATATCAATATCTTCACATAACTTTTCTTTTTGGCCACCTATAGATAAACTTCTTAGATAAGTATCCCTAACATTATTAGTCTCTTTTACATTTACCAAACTAACATATCTTCTTTTAGGATTAACTGTAGTAAACTTTATTGATTCCTTTCCTATCGTTTCCAATATCCGTAAATTATGTGATGTGAAAAATAATTGGCCCTTACAATTCTTGTATAACACTTGTAACAAATTTCCTAATAAATATTCAAATATACCAGAATCCAGTTCATCTACTATTAAACAGATTGCCTCATCCGTGTACAATGCAACCATTGCATTTAACAGTGATACTATTTTTATTACCCCCGCAGATTCACAACGTAATGGAACACGAACGGTTCCTCTAGAAGAAACTAATTCTATCTTATGTCCTTCCATACCATCATTCAATAATTGTTTACCATAATCTTCAACCTCAACACGCATATTAGGTACAATTGCTTCTAACACTTTATTAATTGCTTTTAACGAAGGAACTAATGCTTCATACATTTTTAATGGTATAACAGAAGTTTCCTGTAATGATACTGGTATTATCCCCTTGTCTATCTTGTGCACATTTTTTCTTGTAATATTAATCGGTATCAAAAACTGCATATTAATTATGCCATTATCTTTATTAGTAATTACAAACATCTTCATTCGTGCAAAATATTTAATTTCTTTCACACCTATGGAAACTGTTTCATCCATATAGTTTCCACTAAAAATTTTATATCCATCTTCTGAAAACAATAATGAGGTACCATTATTGGCAGCCATTTTCTTAGCTACCGCAAACTCCACTACTCTTTGATTTGAATTATCTATAAATTTTCTGTATGCATTATCCGGACCATATTTATCATTACCATCAAACAAAGAACAATAAAAAGCATTTTTTTTATGTGAATTATTTTTAATATCCTTATACGATAGTTTTTCTTCATACACTCTACATTTATTATCTATAAAGCGTAACGTATATTCATACCAAAATATATACTTAAAATTTTCTCCACAAACAACAAATTCAACCTCTACTTGTGCACTCTCCTTTCCCTTATATATATATTCTTCTGCCCTATCTGGCAATCCATTTCCTAACAATAGTTTTTGTAGTAATGACAGTGCATCTATTGCTGCTGTTTTTCCCGAGCCATTCTGCCCATACAATCCACAAATATCACCTTTTCTCTGTTCTAAATTCTCTAATTTACCAAAAGAAATATCACCCCATTCAACATTTTTAAAATTTTTAAGATTTAAATTTGTTATCCTCACAACTGCATGTTTCATAAAATTTTCGAGTAGACAGTCTCGATACTCCTTTCTGATATTTTATTCTCGTAACAGGATTGCCTACTTCCCATCACTAGATCGAATTTGCTCTTCTATTGATCCCAGCTTAAATTAATTATTTTCTTTACATTTCAACATACATATTCATATCAAAATTTTCGCTCACTTATCCCCCCCTCCACACAGACTAGCAACTTAGTATCCGCAAATCACACAATCTACACTAAGCTCCTCTCTTATTATATTATACTTTTTTATACTTAGTCAAAACTTTTATGAAAACGTTATAAAAAATGCCGATTTCTATAAAATAACGATTCTTTATTTATATTAATTTGAATATTAATATAAATAAGCACTAACTAATCCCATTAACTCCCCCCTTCGACATACTTTACCAACATGTCGAAGGGGCCTGTTCATGAAAATCTATAGCTTTAATTTGAATATACCGGGGCTCATGTCACCGCCTGTCCGGAAAAGTGAAACCGCTTGGACCTATCTATAATGAGATAGGCAGCTTTGGTGTAAATCTACTTACAGGGAGGTTATCCCATGTCCAGAGACAAACCCAATTATCGCAAAATTCTGCGGTTAAGCTCTAAAGGGCTAAGCCAACAGGATATCGCAACCAGCGTTGCCGCTTCCAAGAAGACGGTGAATCGAATTCTCCACCTGGCCAAGGAACATAATATTTCTTGGCTTTGCCTAAGTCGCAAACCAACGACGACCTAGCAAAGATATTTTTCTCACCTGCAAAAGAAACAGCAACCAGTCGCCCCATGCCAAACCTTGAGCACATCCATAAGGAACTCAAGCGTAACGGCGTCAACAAGAAATTGCTTTGGCGTGAATACATCGAGCACTGCCGTCTTAGCAAGCAACAGCCTCTCATGTATTCCCAGTTCTGCTATTACATTCAGCAGGATGAAGAGAAACGCCAGGCAACAATGCATATTCCACGCAATCTGGGTGAGCGCATCGAGGTAGACTGGGCTGGTGATCCTGCTTATGTCATTGACCAGGTTACCGGCAAGAAAATCAAAGCATGGGTATTTGTTGCTGTCCTGCCATACAGTCAATATACCTTTGTTGAGGCCTTTACCGATCAGCGACAAAAATCATGGCTACAGGCGCATGTCGACATGTACGCATTCTTTGTTGGTGTCACAAAACTGCTGGTACCGGATAACTGCAAGACTGCAGTTATCCGCAATACCGACTGGTATAATCCAAAACTCAACACGTCGTATCATGAACTGGCTACGTACTACGACACTGTAGTCATGCCTGCCAGAGTCCGCAAACCAAAGGATAAATCTTCAGCTGAGGGCAATGTTGGGCACATCTCCACATGGATCATCGCGGCATTGCGAGACGAGCAGTTCTTTTCTCTCGCTGAACTTAATGCTACCATCCGTGAGCACGTAGATGCATGGAACCATCGCTTGTTCCAGAAACGTGAAGGTTCTCCTGCGGAGCGTTTCCTCATGGAGGAGAAACCTTGTCTGGCAAACCTGCCAGCATATCCATATGAGATTGCGGAGTGGAAGACAGCTACAGTCCAGTATAACTACCATATTTCAGTAGAGAGCATGTTGTATTCTGACCCCTACGAGTACATCCATAAAACAGTAGATATCCGCATCACAGATTCACTCATTGAGGTATTTTACAATCACACCAGAATTGCTTCTCATCCGCGTCTGTATGGCCGCAAAGGGCAATACAGCACAATGCAGGAACATATGCCAGCAAATCATCAGAAGTTCTTGGCCTGGAATGGCGACCGTTTCCGAAAATGGGCTGAATCCATCGGCGTCAGCACCTATCAGGTCATTGACTCGATTCTTACTTCACATGCTATTGAGCAGCAAGGCTATCGAAGCTGTATGGGGCTTCTCCGTCTTGGTGAAAAGCACGGCACCGGTAACCTTGAGGACGCTTGCAGACAGGCCCTGTCATTTTCATCCTATCCAAGTTACAAAGGAATCAAGAACCTGTTGGCCACCCAAAGGCCAAAGGAACCGGAAGTTCCAAAGCCACATGACTTAACCAGAGGCGCTGCTTACTTTGCAAGGAAGAAGAACAATGACTGACCAGAGCACCATGGATCGTCTCCATGTCATGAAACTGACCAAGATGGCAGAAAACTATTTGCTTCAAGAGCAGGAGCCGCGCATCAAAGAGATGAGTTTCGACGAACGTTTTGCACTCATGGTCGATGCGGAATACCGCAGCCATGTCAACAACCGCAGAGCTCGCTACCGTAAGGCAGCTCAACTTGAACAGCCTAATGCTCGTATTGAGGAAATCAACTACGAGGCAGGGCGTACGCTGAATCGGCGCAGGATTGAACAGTTGGCAACCTGTGCATACATCGACCAGTCAATTAATGTCTTTGTCACCGGCAAGACTGGAGAGGGTAAGACTTATCTGGCATGTGCTCTTGGCAACTGTGCCATTGACCTCGACATCAAGACGCTGTTTGTTCGCATCCCAGACTTTCTCATAGAGATGGAAGAAGCGAAACAGACAGGAACTTACAGCAAAGCACTGAAGAAGTATCTGAAGCCAAAGCTTCTCATCTTGGACGAGTGGCTACTGGAGCGTCCTAACGAGAATGAATGCCATGACATTGCAGATCTCATCCACAAACGTCGTCGGCAGTCCTCAACGATTTTCTGTTCGCAGTATCCATCTGAAGAATGGTACGACCAGCTTGGTGGAGCCAACAATCCGCTGGCTGAAGCTGTGTTGGATCGTATTATCCATGATGCGTACGAACTTCGCATCGAGGCGACTAACCAGAATAAGGATATCTCCATGCGTGAAGTCTATCGCGTTAAGCTTGACGATGAAGAATAGCCTGATATCTCAGCGTAACTGCTTCTAGGCAAATGGGAGCCATCAGTCTCGGGAATGATGGTTCCCTCGTGCCCAGAAACGGCACACTAAAAAATCAGAAAGGAGCGGTTTCTTTGGCCCGGTATATTCAGTTTCCTTGAACAAGTTCTGGATGTCCTCCATGCTGGTGACGTTGCTTTCCTGCAGCAGTGCCCTAATCTTCTTCCGACGAGCTTGCTCTTCTGGTGTGCGTGCTTTTCTACTCATCAAAATACCTCCCAGTGATGTTCTAATTTTACATCACTGGGGAGGTTTACACAAAATCCGGGGTAGACTCCACATCAAGGCGTATGGTTATTATGCAAACACTTCATCATCAATAGCGCAACAAAATCTGCATTCTCCCGAAATTCTAATTGCGTCACATCATCGACAACCAACTGTATCTTTTCCAATGGTAACTTCCCCACAGCTTCACGCATTGGTCCTTTAAACAAATAGTCCATAAAATAAAGTTCCAACATAGATCTAATTACCGGACTATGCTTTATCTTGTCACTTTTCCTTATATATAATTGTAACCATTGGAATGCCTTGATGCAGGAAGAAATATAATTTTTTATCCGCTCCTCGATAGTCCCCAAATGCGTTACCGAATTACCGTGTACACGATAACGATATTTCGTAGCTGGCAACAATAAATATTTATCTGCTTCTATAAGTACAGGAATTTGAAATAAGCTATCCTCATAATACTTCATATCACGGAAATAGATTCCATGCGTTATTAGAAAATCACGGCGTATTAGCCGTCCCCACGGAACTGTTGGCAATATTTGCTGAAATAATGCTTTAACACGACTATGAATATCTGTTGGCAACAAATATTCCCGATTGGTAATAGGATATTCCTGCCACACTGCCTCACTGGCTGTATTTTCCTCTCGCGACTTACACCCCATCAGGACAACCTCTGCCCCACTTTCCTCGGCTGCCCGATAAAGATTTGCTAGGTAATCTAACTCAACTTCATCATCAGCATCGATAAAAGTTACATATTTGCCGCTTGCTGCTTGCAAACCAACATTTCGTACCACAGCAGCTCCCGAATTCTTTTCCGTCCGCAATAATCTAACCTTTGGCAATGCCGCAACTTCCTGACAAATACTAAAACTATTATCTAATGAATGGTCCTCTACAAGAATAAGTTCAAAATTTTTAAATGTTTGGCCCAAAATACTTTCCAGACAAGGACGCAGCCAATGACCAGCATTATATACCGGTACAATAACAGATACAGCAGAGTGCTCGCCCTTTTTCCTGTCATTCCAATCAGATGCACGTTTCATCAGCAACGCTGCCATTTCTTCATTAAAAAACATCGGCTCGATTCCACGATAATCCTGAAACGTTCTTATCGCCTTCTCAGCCTCCTGCCCAGCCTTTTCATATAATTGAGCCTCGGCCAAACACTCTGCATACTCAGCATGAAACTCAGCAATCTCTGGGAATTCTTTGACAGCCGATTTTACAGCGGCCAGCCGTTCAAAATATTTATCTCGCCTATCTGCTAATAAATGCAACAATATCCGCCAACTCCGGCTAGCATACGTTACCATCCGCCGCCCCAAACCGACATCCAGCCAGGCATAATGTAAAGCCTGCTCGTTATCTGCCAAGCCATAGTAGGCATCAGCTAAGAAACCATATAACCGTTGCGGTCTGGCTGTTTGCCGCAGTTCCTTTAGCAATATCCTCAGATTGCGCTCCGCCTTATTTCTGCTAAGCTTACCAGAATATCCCGTATGTATCAAACAGCACCTATCCCGCGGAACAGCTGCAACATTTTGGATTTCTTTCCCCCGCTCGCATAATTGTTCATGTATAAGCCCTTCATAACGGAATTGAGAATCCCTGCGAAATAACCGCATCACATATAATTCCGCCAACATTTCCCCATAGTTATCATAATCAACATCCCGACGCCAAATCAATAACGCCGGAACATTTGCTTGTTGCGCCTTCGACACTGCCATGGGAATATGAACCGCACTTCCCTCAGCAAAATATTCATCAGCATCCAGAAAAAGAATCCAATCTCCCCGGCATTGCTCGATAGCAAAATTTCTGGCCGCCGAAAAATCATCCTGCCAAGGAAAAGAAATAACCCTTGCCCCAAGCATTTCTGCCAACTCAATAGTGCCATCGGTTGATCCCGTATCCACTACCACCAGCTCATCATAACAACCAGCACAACTTGCTATTGATTTCTGCAATGCCATCCGTTCATCGCGGACAATATAACAAAGCGTAATCATTATCATTCCTCTATCTTCGCATTTGCAGCCTTATCCTGCAACAATCGCTCAATCGCTTTAAAAACCATCTGCGGACTAATAAGCCGCGAACATTCCATCGACCTATCATTCCCCAGCCCCTGATAAGGGCACAGCTGCTGCGTAAATAACACATGCGCATCATTAAAACAACCACCACAAGCCATCCTGTTTCTCACCCGGTATTGATTTGGAAATTCAAACCAATCCTGTGTAAAGCCGCCAATGAGTACCACTGGACAGCCCACAAGATTAGCCAGCCAGGATAAACCGCTGCTAAGACCGATAAAAAACTCTGCTTGTGCCAGCATATCTGCCCGCTCTTCTAATGGGATATTCCCCGTGAAATTCTCTGCTCCTGCTGGAATCTCCGTTACATATCCTGCCTGCTCCTGCCGTTTTTCCCTATCGATACATAACACACGATAGCCAGCCGCTTTCAATGCTGCTACTACTACATCCCAGCCTCCCGGGTAAAGCCACCCCTTAATCGCCCCTGAAGCTTGCACACCAATACAAACATACGGCTCAGCAATCAAACTTTTTCTTGGTGTCCATGTTAACGCCGGAGCTTTCACAGGAAGATTCAGCAGATATTTTCCACCATCTTCCATCGGAACACTTCGTCCATCCACGGGCATCCAATCAGGAGCAGCCAACGATGCATTGGCAAAAACCACCGCATAAGTATCCGCCATGATACTCTCCTGATATTCTAAATCGGGAAACAACCGTGCGCAAAGACCACGCATATAATCAGGCACATAATAAGATACATCCGCCTGATAAATCTCTTGATAATAGCGGATATACGGAAGAAATGCCAGCGTATCGCCTAACCCCTTACTGCAACACAAAAAGAACACCTTCTGCTCCGTTGGATCAAAAAAATGCTCAAAAACCTTCTCCCCAGCATAATAAACCTCAATATGCCAAGGAATGATATATTTCTCTTTTGATTCCAGAATCTGTTCTGAAACCTCTCCCGAAAAAAATACCTGTCCCGACTCGGCATTTGACATTCTGACATACCAATCGCCTGCCGGCACTTGCAACCGTAAACCATTATTGAAATCTATTTTTAAATCTTTAATTCCCGTTTCACCGCGCACCTCGCCAAAAAGGGCATCAATCTTAGCAAAAAATCCCACATACTCCTGAAATGCGTGATCATTGTTTAACTTTGTTGCCGGTGTACACGAAAAATACTGTATGGGATATGATAACATTAGCTCTCTTCCTTCGCCCAATTACTCATTGTCGAATGCACATTGGCATGTTCTAGATAATATTGTTCATCCTCGGGCAGATTGTCGTAATCATAATACCAGGGTAAATGCCAGGCCCGCATCTGACCATTTGTACGAGCAGATAACCGCAGGCTATAATGACGACAATTTGCATATAACGCAAAGGTTGTATCGACAGCAGCATAGTCAAAGCCCTGTTCCCAATGCGTCTGACAGAATTTGGCCTGAATCTGTTGAATACGGTCACGAAATCTAACAGTTATATCTTCCGTCACCAACCCCAGCCCTATCTTTTTCAGCATAGGATGTCTTCTAGCAAAAGACAGCAAAACATTCACGATATTACCAGTACAAGAGTCGGTTGGCAATACATCTGAATCGGTATAAACATAAGGCGTACGGATATCCAACCGCGATAGGATTCTGCTTTCCCACAGTGCCTTATACCCATAGTTTTTTTCCAGTCGGATTACCTGGACTCTATTTTCTCCCCCAAGCTCTTCATAATAAGCCAACAATTTAGGGTAGGTAGACTGATTATCCAGGATATATATTCTGCGATAGCCATGAACAATCAGCCAATTTACCAGCTTTTTCAAACATTCCAACCGATTATAAGAATTAATAAATATCGGCACATTAAAACCATCCATATCCGGCCACATAGTCGCAAATGGATGAGTACAGAGCACACGGCCAGCCTCAGCATTCTGCAACACTTCAGCAAATCGGCCATGCAACTCATTCGCCTTTTGATAACATACCATCGCTGCAGCTATATCTCCCTGCTGATGCCACGCATTTCCTAGCAGGAACCAGGCGATTTCATCGTCCGGTTTCTGTTCCAGATATTCTACGAAACTTCCACAGGTTCCCTGCCAATCCGCTGATACATATTTAGCCCATGCATCGAGATATTGCAAAAACACCGTCAGCTTCGGCATAACATCACGAAATGGCCGCAGATACTCTACGGCCATATATCCATCCCCTTCTGCTATTGCATCCATTGCTGCCGGCACTAGATATTCTACCACTTCATTAAAATTTTGCGAGGCTTCTTTATCCCCCTGCTTCTTTTGCCGATATAGATCCAAAATTGCCCGTGCTTTCATCTCATCACCCATCATTCCGGATTAACATTAACAATTCAGCAGTTTTTTCCTGCAGCAGCTCCCGATCACGATATGTTTCAACATTCAGTCTTATCAATGATTCTGTATTCGATTTGCGTAGATTAAACCGCCAATTTTCAAACTCTACCGATATACCATCAATCTTCGAAACCTCGCCCATAGAACCATATTTATCCTCGACATGTTTCAATACTGCTTCCGGATCATTAACTTTATTATTTATCTCCCCAGAAATCGGATACATCTCCATACGTTCACGGAAAAGCTCAGATACACAAACTCCTGGCGCCTGTGATAGTAGCTCCATAATCAATAGCCATGGTATCATACCACTGTCACAATAGGCAAAATCCCGAAAATAATGATGAGCACTCATCTCACCACCATAGATAGCATCAACATCGCGCATTTTTTTCTTGATATGCGTATGCCCGCTCTTGCAAACCACTGGCACGCCACCATTTTTCTTTACTATATCAATAGTATTCCAATTTACTCGCGGGTCACAGACTATCGTAGCTCCAGGATTTTTCTGCAAAAACTCCTGCGCAAGGAATCCTACGATGTAATAGCCATCAATAAAGGTTCCCTTTTCGTCAAAGATAAAACAACGATCAAAATCACCATCCCAGGCTATACCAATATCCGCCTGAAACTTGCATACTGCTTTAATGGTCATTTCCCTTTTATCCGGCAACAACGGATTCGGAACACCATTGGGAAAATTACCATCAGGGTCCATAGCAAGCTTGACAAAATTAAATGGAAGATATTTTTCCATCACTTCCAATATAGGGCCTGCCGCACCATTTCCAGGATTTACCACTATCTTAAGCGGCTTCAATTTCTCTACATCAACATAAGAAAGAATATGCTGTACATATTCCTCCGTTATATCATAGGCTTCAATACGTCCAGTATAGATGCTCTTCTCAGGCAGCTTACCCTCTACCAGCTTTTTTAGCTCACACAACCCCGTTGAATTCCCAATAGGGCATGCTCCCTTTTGGACAAATTTCATTCCATTGTATTCTTTTGGGTTATGACTGGCAGTAATCATTATGCCACCATCAGTTTCCAAAAAGAAGGTAGCAAAATAAATCATCTCTGTGCCGCATTGACCAATATCAATCACATGGCAGCCAGCATCTGTCAGCCCCTGACAAAGTGCCTGTTTTAATGCAGGACCTGATTTTCGGATATCATTGCCAACTACAACCTTTTTAGCTGCTACCAGCAAAGGAAATGTCCGCCCAATACGATACGCTAAATTTTCATTAATTGTCTCCGGATACACGCCGCGAATATCGTACGAGCCAAAAGCACTTGTATCTATCTTCATTGCCTACACTCCCTAGTCCCATTTCTTTTTATCCGATTTGCGTATATCTTTACCCGTTTGGACTTCAATAGCCACCAGTTTACTATCCGCAATTAAACTATGTTTAGAGCCCGCAGGAAGCGAAATTATATCGCCTGTTTTTACCTCAATAACCCGATTATCAACCCTCGCCTTGCCGTAACCATGAATAATTGTCCAATTTTCATCGCGATATTCATGGCTATGATAATTCATCTGATGACCAGGATTTAACGTAACCTTTATCGTAAGGCTATTATCAGCTATATCGATAATCTGGAACTTCCCCCAAGATTTCTCCGCCACTTTAGCCAGCTGGCGAAACTCCTCTACATAGGGCTTGATGAAACTCGATTGATGCTTATCTGCGACCAAGACCCCCATAGGACTGGCAGCCACGATAAGATTCTTTAATCCCATACAAAGAACTGGCATATCCGTCTCATTGACAACATGTGTATTCACACATAAATCATCCATGACGACTTCGCCTAACGTCATCCCCTGCATTACTTCTGTCAGGGTATTCCACGTCCCGATATCCTTCCAATCCCCGTCGTAGCGCAACATGGCGATATCATGCTCTTTTTCAACAACTGCATAGTCAAAACTAATCTTCGGAAGCCTTGCATAATTCTGATACAAATCATCATAACCAGCAAATTTAATCAATTCATGAGCCCGCCGTAAGATATACCCAAGCCGGCAGGCAAAAACGCCACCATTCCACAAAGCTCCCTGCGCAATATATTCAGCAGCGGTTCTTTCGTCAGGTTTCTCTTTAAAAGCCTTTACTGCCGACACTTCTCCAGATTCTTCCGGCTGGATATAACCATACTTTGCACTTGGATATGTAGGCTTTATCCCCATCAGCATCAGATTGATCTCATGAGAAGCTACCCAATCCGTCATACGCGCAACCGCCTTGAAATAGCTGTCATCAACATAGGGATCTACCGGACAGATAGCCACTACCTCATTTTCATCCAGGCCTTTTACATCCTTTAAATAAGCGCTGACCAAAGCAATCGCCGGAAATGTATCCCGCCTGCACGGCTCAACCGAAATATTTATCTGCTCCCCCAACTGGCTTTTTAACGCCGATACCTGTGACTTTGCTGTCGCTACCGTTATCTTCACTTGCGAGTCAGCCCGCATCAGCTGATCGTGCACACGCTGCACCATCGAAAAAACTTGACCATTCTCCTGCGGAAACAAGGGAATAAACTGCTTCGAGCGTATGTCATTCGACAAGGGCCATAACCGCTTCCCTGAACCACCTGAAAGCAAAATAATATTCATTATTTATCCCCTCTTCCATTAATCATACTATATATATTACTTCTCAGCTAAAAATTTATGCATGGAATCAATAATGACATCAAGCTGCGCCTTTGACAGGCCATGATGGCAGCCTACATAAAATCCATTATGGTCAATCCATTTTGCCACCGGATACTCATCTTCGATGTCTCCGAATAATTCCTTATAAATTGGCTGATTGAGCAAAGGCAGCATCGGCCGCGTCTCGATATTGCATTTCTCCAAATAGTGTGTAAGCTCTTCTCTTTTGAAACTGCTTCCCTTACGAATCACGATTGGATACATCATGTAGGAATGATCGACATAATCTGGTGCCGCTGGCAACTGCAAATATTCCTGCAGATCCTGCAAATGCTCCGTCAAATACCGCGCATTCTTTTTGCGATTTCCCATGATAATATCGCGGTTCTCCAACTGCCCCAATCCCAAAGCGCCTTCCAGTTCACCGACTCGATAGCTGTACCCCATGCGTACCATCATGAAACGCTTATCCATCTCAGTCTGCATGCGAAGCGGGCAAACCTTTGTCGGATCAGAAGCCAAACAGACTTCACAAGTACATGCCCTGCCATGAGCAATCAACGAGCGCGAAATCTCCATCATCTGACGATCATTTGTCGTAATCACACCGCCAATTCCGGTAGTAATCGTATGGGCTACATAGGTGCTGAATGCCGCAATCTCACCGAAACTGCCGACTTTTTTTCCTTTATAGGTAGCAAAATGTGCCTCAGCGCAATCTTCCATCACCCAAAGATGATGTTTTTCAGCCACTTCCATGATGGGGTCCATGTCACAAGGCTGGCCAAAGGTATGCACCGGAATAATTCCAATCGTTTTAGCGGTAATCTTCTTTTCGATTTCCGCTGGATTAATATTATATGTGACCGGGTCAACATCAACAAATACCGGCTTCAGCCCAGCATGCATAACCGCATTCGAAGTAGCAATAAAAGTAATGGCGGGCACTAATACCTCTGCATCCGAATCTTCTTTCACGCCATATTTTTCTTTCAACGCTTCCAATCCCACATGTAACGCCGAAGTACCACTATTGCACGCAATGCCATATTTCTGTGAATGAAGCTCCGCAAACTGCTTTTCAAAGCGATGTACCATCTTTCCCTGCGACAATCGGCTGGCATCCAGCGCTTCATTAACGTATTTCTTCTCTATATCGCTCACATAAGCATAACCTACACCAATTTTTTCCATGATAATCCCTCCCGTCACTGCTCTGTTGCCAAATAAAATTCATAAGCCTGACGGATTCCCTCAGTCAACGAAGTTTTTGCCTGCCAGCCAAACTCATGCAACAAATTGACATCCGTAAGTTTGCGTTTCATCCCCTCTGGTTTGGACAAATCATGCACAAACTCCCCTTTATATCCAATCACCGCTGCAATAGTTTGGTAGTATTCATCCACAGTATAATCATGCCCAATACCAACATTCATATAAGCCGGCATAGCTTCAAAATTGTCCAAGCAATAAGCGATACAATCTGCCAAATCCCCACTATACATGAACTCACGCCGTGCCTGACCGCTTCCCCAGATAGAAACAGTATCCAGTCCTTTTTCTTTAGCCTCATGCAATTTGTGGATAACAGCTGGAATCATGTGTGCCCGTTCCGTCCGGAATTTATCCCAACGGCCAAATAAATTGCATGGAATCAAGGTTTTATACTGAAACTCCGGATGCTCACGCGAAATATATTCACATAATCTTGCACACATTACCTTGGCCAGCGCGTACCCTTCGTTGGTAGGCTCCAATTCCCCTTTGAGCACCATATCCTCTGTAAGTGGCTTTTCACTGTTGCGTGGATACATGCAGGAACTACCAAGATTAATAAATTTCTTGATTCCAGCCTTATAAGCACCATAAATGATATTGCGTCCCATATCCATATTAGCTAGCAGAAACTCCATAGGTGCCTTCGTATTCGCTGCAATACCGCCGACCTTGCCAGCCGCATGAATAATACAGTCTGGCTTCTCTTTCTTCAGGAATTCCACTACTGCATTCATATCCTCTAAATCAAGTTCTTTATGTCCCGGTGTCAAAAGCTCATGCTCCTGCATTGCTTTGCACTCCACAATACTATGTCCGACTAATCCACTCGCACCAGTAATTAAAATTTTCATTTTTTTAACAGCTCCATATCTGCACGTACCATCATTTCTACCAACTGGGTAAACGAAACCTTTCGTTTCCAGCCAAGATCCCGTTCAGCTTTGGCAGGATTTCCCCATAGCAGCTCTACCTCTGCGGGGCGGAAATAACGTGGATTTACATCAACACGCAACTTACCGGTAGCTTTATCATAGCCTTTTTCCGAGACTCCTTCACCTTGCCATTCTATATCAACGCCAACTACGGCAAAGGCTTTCTCCACAAACTCACGAACCGTATGCGTTTCGTTTGTAGCCAGAACATAATCCCCCGGCTTATCCTGCTGCATGATACGCCACATACCTTCTACATAGTCACCAGCAAACCCCCAATCGCGCTTTGCATTCAGATTGCCTAGACTCAGTTTTTCCTGCAGCCCTGACGCTATTTTAGCCACCGCTATGGTAATCTTACGCGTAACGAAGGTCTCACCACGGCGCGGCGATTCATGATTGAATAAAATACCATTGCTGGCAAACATGTCATACGATTCACGATAATTCTTCGTAATCCAATATCCATATAGCTTTGCTACGCCGTATGGAGATTTTGGATAAAACGGCGTATCCTCATCCTGCGGTGCCGTCCCTGGAATACCACCGAATAATTCCGACGTTGAAGCTTGATAGAACTTACAATCAAGGCCACTTTGGTGAATGACATCCAGCAAACGGATAACACCCACACCAGTAGTCTCTGCTGTGTATTCCGGCACCTCAAACGACACGGCTACATGCGATTGCGCCGCCAAATTATATACCTCATCCGGCTTAATCTGCCGAATCAACGAGGCTAAATTACACGAATCCGTCAAATCACCATAATGCATAAAAAACCGGTCACGCAACGTATCATCGTTAAATAAATGATCAATGCGCTCTGTACAGATTGTACTATGCCGGCGGATAATGCCATGAACCTCATAGCCTTTTTCAATCAGCAAATCGGCTAGATACGAACCATCCTGACCCGTTATCCCTGTAATAATTGCCTTTTTCATAACTTTTTCTCCTCATCAACTGCAAAAAATTCTTTTATTTGTAATTCCATGAGGGCATTAATATCTCCTGCATCCTGCCAGCATTTTGCCCATTCAATCGTTTTCTCGATTGCCATTTGTATATGCCAATGTGGCCGCCACTTAAACGTTGCCTTATACTTGGAACAATCAAGTTTCAGGAATTTCGCTTCATGCGGCCCATCACAACTAACGTTTTCCCACGAAACATCTCTGCCCCAGCTCTTGCAGAATAAATCCACCAACGCACCTGTGCTGACACAATCACACTCATCCGGCCCCACATTATAAGCAGCAGCCAGCTCAAACTTCTGATATTGTTCCTGTGCCAACAAAAGATATGCATATAATGGTTCCAGCACATGCTGATACGGCCGGATAGAATATGGATTGCGAACTTTTATAACCTTTGATTCGTATGCAGCCCGAACACAATCCGGAATAATGCGATTTACCGAAAAATCGCCACCACCAATTACATTTCCAGCTCTAGCGGTCGATACTGCAATTTTACGCTTTCTAAAAAAACTATTGTTATAGCTATGCGTAACCAATTCTGAACAACTTTTGCTGTTCGAATAGGGATCGAATCCGTCAAGTGGTTCATTCTCCCGATAGCCCCATTCCCACTCCTGATTCTCATACACTTTATCCGTCGTTACATTTACTACCGATTTTACGCTATCAGTCAAGCGCACACATTCAAGTATATTCACAGTGCCCATGACATTGGTACGGTATGTTTCAACCGGATGCTGATAACTGAGTGTAACAATCGGTTGTGCCGCTAAATGAAAAACAATATCTGGTGAAAAATCTGCCAAACATGCTTTTAGCTGTTCTAAATCACAGACATCTCCTTGGATACTGTGGACCCTGCCAGAAAAATCCAACTGCTCAAAAACCTGCTTTCCTTCAACTGTAGGATAGCCGGCAGCATAGCCACACACCTCAGCTCCCATCACTGAAAGGATCTTACAAAGCCAAGTTCCCTTAAATCCTGTATGCCCTGTTATGAAAACTTTCTTCCCTTTATAAAAATCAACATCCACTTTACTCATACCGCACCCCCATGAAATACAGTGCTGATTATCCGCTTATTTTTCCCTGGCACTTTCCAACATTTCTCTAACTCCCATAGTAAACGCCGTAAAAGTAAAATCAGGGAAACAGTTCAGGAATTTATCGATAATCGGTTCAAAACTAACCACCCCCTCACTGCCATAAGGAATAGCGCCAAAATTCAGTTTGCTATCCGACTGCACGATTTTTTTCAACTCGTTTATATACTCACACAAACGGCGATTATCTTTGCTGGCAAAATTATACACACCATCTTCACAAGGTTCTGTACCGGCATACAGTAACATCTTCGCAACATCACGCACATACAGGTAATTCCAATTCTGAACACCTGCAGTCATATCCAACGGCTCATTGCATTGGAACTTCTTTATGGCAGACATCAAAAGAGTTCCTTCATAATCATATTTCCCATATACACTAAAAATCCTGGGCCATTTTACAACTATCCCTTTTCCCTTGCTTAAACGGCAGATTTCCTGATATGCTTTCAGCTTATGCTTTCCATACTCTGTGACTGGATTAGCCGGATAATCCTCTGTAATTTCACCAACCGTTTTGCCATACTCTGCCTGTGATCCCGCTCCAACAAAAACCTGACAGCCTTTAGCTTCTGCTAACCGAAAAGCTTCCACTGCCGCCTTATAATTATTTTCCTGTAACATTGCATCATCGCGCTGAGGACGACGGGCACCTTCCCAAGCCAGATGATAGAATACATCTATCCGGTCTGGAAGCATCGCAGACAAGTTATTCATCTCAGTCAAGTCGCATTCCAGCACATGTATCCCCGCTATTGAATCCAAGCGACATTTATTGCTGGATTGTGGCCGGATTACAGCATATATGATATATTTTTCCTGCTTTGCTAATTCCTCAATCAAATGCACACCGATAAAACTCGTAGCGCCCGTAATTACTATAGTCTTCATCTTATCCTCATTTCAGCAAACCAAGCATAGCCTGTTCCAAGCCCTCCGCATCAAGGCTAAATTTATGATATAAATACGACGCATGCGCCATTGGCTCGAAGTGATCCTTGAGCCCTATGTTCGCAAATCTTACCCCAATACCTTCTTCTGCTAGTACCTGTCCTACCTGCGTTCCTAAGCCACCCATTACATTATGATCATGCACTGCCACCACGGCTCCGGTAGCAGCTGCAGTTCTTATTGCCTGACGATCGATTGGCTTTATGGTATGCATATCCACGACCCGGATTTTTTTACCATGCTTTTGGAAAATATTCTTTGCCGCCTGTACTGCATATTTTACCGTCACACCAGCACAGATAAACGCACCATCGTCCCCAGCCATTATCGTATCGGCACGGCCGATTTCATAGTCATAACTATCGTCATAGATGCCTATTACTGGCTCTACACTGCTTCGAATATAGATGGGTCCAGAATAATCCAGTGATTTTTCCAATAACTTTTTTGCCTGTACTTCATCACAAGTCTCCACTACAGTCATATTGGGAATGCTGCACATGATACCACAATCTTCGAGACTCCAATGGGTTGCTCCGGAGATACCGCCCGAGACTCCTGCATAAGTTGCCATAAGGCGCACATCAAGTCCTGCATAAGCCACATCCGTGCGGCACTGTTCCAGCCCACGCATGGAGATAAACGGTGCCATGGAAAATGCATAAGGCTTGAACCCCTCATGGGCAAGACCTGCGGCAAAACTTATCATATTCTGCTCAGCAATACCGACATTGAAACTACGCTCTGGATAACTTGCCACAAAACTGCGATTGCGGCAAGTTCCCATCAAATCTGCATTAACTACCACAACTTTTTCATCCTGTCTGCCAAGCTCTTGCATATAGCCGCCCAGGACATCACGCAAAAATGTTTTCTTTTCAAAATCAATCTTAATCATCCTTGCGCTCCTTCCTGAGCAAATTTTGATTCCAGATCAACAACAGCAGCAGCATATTGCTCTTCCGTAATCTTACCAGCATGCCATCGCGCTTGGTTTTCCATAAAATCAACACCTTTGCCCTTGATTGTATGGCATATAAATACAGTTGGCTGCTCAGAATCAACAGGTGGCAGATTATCAAAATACCCTTTTATATTCGCAATATCATGTCCATCGAATTCACAGACATTCCACCCAAATGCCCGATACTTTTCAGCAATATCGCCGAGTGCTGTAATCTCTTCCAAACTGCCATCCGCTTCCAGACCATTGAAATCCACAATCGCCACCAGATTCCCCAATTTCTGCTGGACAGCATACATCGCAGCCTCCCAAATCGAACCTTCCGACTGTTCACCATCACCCATGACCACATAAACACGGCTGGTATTGTTTCCCTTTAGCCGTAATCCTGCCGCCATACCACAGGCCACGGGAAAACCATGACCAAGGCTTCCCGTCGACACCTCAACATAAGGATTGACTAAATTGCAGGAATGCATGGAAAAACGGCCTTCATCGGTCGCATACTCATTCCATACATCCTCCGCCGAAAAACAGCCGATAGCAGCCTGATTAAAACTCGTCACCGCCGATGCATGGCCCTTCGATAGCACAAAACGATCCCGTTTTTCCCAATTTGGATCCTGCGGATCATAATTCATCTGATACTGCCAAAGAACAGTCATAACATCAGCCACAGACAAATCACCACCAATATGAATGGTCTGCAATGAACACAGTTTCAGCAAATTCTTGCGCACTTCCAACGCGGCTTTTTTTAACTCCTCAACAGTTTGTGGCCTTTCTATTCTCTGCATTTTCCTCCAGCCTTCCAAATTATAATCCCTCAGAAATCATTCCATTACCGTCAGCGATTACGCTTCTTCCACAGATTCCTTAATCACCTTAATCATATAGTCGAGCTTCTCATCAGTCATGCCAGGGTATACACCTACCCAAAAGGTGTCGTTCATGATACGATCGGTGTTCTCAAGACTGCCCACTACGCGATAACCATCACCACTTGCACGCATTTCATCAAAGCAAGGGTGCTTGATGAGGTTGCCGGCAAAAAGCATTCTCGTTTGCACGCCGCGACTTTCAATATAGGGCACGATTTTTTGCCGTTCTATACCGTTACAAGTCATCATAAAACCGAACCAGCTTGGCTTGCTCCCCTCCGCCGGTTCCGGCAAAATCAGCTTGTCACTTACGTCCTGCAAACCGTTATACAGACGGTCAAAATTATAGCGCCGGCGTTCCACAAATTTTGGAAATTTCTTCAGCTGAGCTACCCCTACCGCTGCCTGCATATCTGTAATATTGAGATTCAAGCCGAAATGGCTGTAAACGTATTTATGATCATAGCCTCTCGGCAGTTCTCCATACTGACCGTCAAAACGGTGACCACAGAAGTTATCCTGCCCAGAAGCACAGACACAGTCACGTCCCCAATCACGCATAGAGCGGATAATCTTATGGAGCAACGGATTTTTCGTATAGACCGCGCCGCCCTGTCCCATGGTCATATGATGTGGCGGATAGAAACTCGACGTACCAATATCACCGATGCTGCCAGTGAATTTTTCCTCGCCATCAATGGTATAAAGCGAACCAAGCGCATCGCAGTTATCTTCGATAAGCCAAAGATTATGTCTGTCGCAGAAATCCTTCACAACCTTAAGATCAAAGGGGTTGCCAAGAGTATGCGCAATCATAACGGCCTTTGTCTTTTCGGATAGCGCCGCTTCCAGTTTGGTCACATCAATATTGTACTGCGGAATCGTCACATCCACGAACACCGGCACTGCACCATAATTGATAATCGGCGAAACCGTAGTCGGAAAACCCGCTGCTACTGTAATTACTTCATCACCACGACGGATACGGCGCTCCTTCAATAGCGGTGAAGTAAGTGTCATAAACGCCAGCAGATTGGCGGAAGAGCCGCTGTTAACCACGGAAACAAACTTCGTGCCCAAATATTCAGCTAGCCCTTTTTCAAATTCCTTAACATAGTGTCCCGAAGTCAACCAAAACTCCAAAGCACTATCAACAAGATTCTCCATTTCCTCATGATTATAAACGCGGGACGCATAAGGTATACGCTCGCCTTCTTTATAACCTTCATCCTGATTGTGGAACGTATCGCAGTACTCCCGCACCATCGCAAGTATCTTATCATGCATCTCCCGCTGATTCATTCTCTAGCCTCCATTTGAACTTCAATCCCAAACCTTCCACGGTGCTGTTCCATTTGCCCACAGTGCCTCCAGCTGCATCTTTTCACGCAAGGTATCCATGCATTGCCAAAAACCTTTATGATGATAGCTCATCAGCTGACCATCTTCTGCCAGTCTTTCCATCGGTTCCTGTTCAAACACACAGGTATCATCAGTGAGATATTCAAATATTCCTGGCTCGAGCACCATATACCCGGCATTTATAAGGGCGCCATCCTGAATAGCTTTCTCGCGGAATGACTTTACCGCATTATCTCCACCAATATTCAATACACCTTTCGACTGATCCTGCTGAACCGATGTCAACGTCGCCAGTTTCCTATGACTGGCATGAAACTCCAGCAGCTTGCGAATATCCACATCACAAACGCCATCACCATACGTCATACAAAACGGCTCATCACCAACATATTTTTGAATCCGTTTAATACGTCCGCCAGTCATCGTATCATCACCAGTATCCACAATTGTGACACGCCATGGCTCGGAATGCTGTTCATGAAGAATTATCTGTTTCCCATGTGTAAAGTCAAACGTGACATCGCTGGTATATAAGAAATAATTGTTAAACCATTCCTTAATGATAAACTGCTTATATCCAGCACAGATAATAAAATCATTGATGCCGTAATAAGAATATTCCTTCATGATATGCCATAAAATCGGCATACCTCCAATCTCTATCATCGGCTTTGGTTTATACTGAGATTCCTCGGATATTCGCGTACCAAGGCCCCCCGCTAAAATCACTGCTTTCATATTATCACTTCCTACACTTTAAATGACGGCGTGGAACTAATAACGATTTCTCTGCGCTGGTTAAGTAGTGCTGCCAAATAAGCAAATGAACTGCGGTCGATAATCAAATGCTTACAATAAGACATCAGCTGCATATCAATATAAGCCGTCAGGCCACTATTTCCATCAACAAAGACGACTCTTTTCCCATCTAAACCAATCGCTGCCAAATTTTCCTGGCACCATGGCAAGTCATCTGAGAAAACAAAATACGTAGGCTGGCTTTCCCGTTCATCAATATACGCAATGGCTTTTTGGTAAAAATCCATTGGTGCCTCAATATTCCACTTGATAAAATCGCCACGACGAATATGAATCCCGATTGAGTTCGAATTCAGAATATCATCTCGATACTGCATATTTCTCGAATCCGTCAGAACCGGAAAAGAAAATTCATTGAGAATAATATCCTTTATCTCATAGAAATACGCCTTGTCAATCCAATAGCCATGAAAATACCATAAACCTTTGGCAAGTAATACATTGGGCTCATAAGTTCCTGTATAGTAAATATTACCCGAAAAGGCAAAATCATTCGTAGATGCAACCATCGCTATCTGATTGCCATCATCAAGCAATTGCTGGGCTATCCCACGACCACGCTCCTTTTCCCAGAGCATATCCTGCCATTTGCCCGGCGAGACAAACTCACTTAATTTCGCTGGTCTCACGCCAAATATACGCTCCAATTCCCAGCCATTGAAATCAATATTTTCACCATAGAATGCACTGTCGTCGATGACACAGCTTGAATTAGTTTTTATCTCAAGCCAGCGCATAAAGATATACTGAAATGCCTGATTTCCCAAGCCTCCATTCAACATTACAATCCTGCGTGTTATATTTTCATTACTGAGCCATCCTTTTAATGACTTTTCATTCATGACAATCTCCTTTTCAACGATAAAGTATTAAATCGCCCTTCGAATTATTCAAACGATTCTTCAAAGCACTAAACGTATGATCATCCATCGGACAAATGCTGCGGATATATTCAGCCAGTGAATTCGTGAGATTTACATTTTCCTGCCCGCTGATGAAATTCAATCGGAAACGATGCAGATATGGATGCTGTGTCAAGGCTTGCTGCAAATCCGGAATCTTTATTGCATGAAAGGTATTTACTTGACGTCCTAAATCCGCTGGTCCCTCATAAATCATCCAATCGATAATACAACTAGTAGAACTTGGATTTGTTATTGGAACGATAAAAATGCCATTATCTTTGAGCAAATTATAGGCTTTTTCCAAGACTCCGATTACGTCATGCACGATGATATCATTCAATGGTTCACAGCTGCAAATAATATCATATTGCCGCGTTTCGTTTGCTAGCAAGTCTTCCATATTATCCTGGCAGGCTATATCCATCCCTAAACCGATTGCATCCTGCCTATACCTTTCATCCTGTATCAATGCCTTGGCATAATCTATCCTTACGCCATTTTTCCGATAATGATTCACAATCTGGCAATAAGCATTTCCAAACAAAGGATTCAGCATAAGTACATCGATTTTTTCTTTATGCAGTTCTGGCAAGTATCCTTCTAATCCCGGATAAAACCCTCTGGAATTCCAGGCATCAACACCCCATTTATTTTGAAACACCTGACGCATATTCTCGAGTGAAGAATTGCTCCGCTGCGCTGCGCTAAGCGTTATCGAACCGAAGTGGTGCAAGAAAGTATCCCTAGCCAGTACCTGCCGCATTCCATGACGCCGTAAGGTTGTCGAATAATCATCATCCAGGAATTCAGCTTGATAATACGACCGATCCCAGCGATTAAGTTCTGAATCTTCAAAGACATGCGCCATAGCCACAAATGGCATCAATAAAGGCCGATCTTCCCATTTCCTTGCATCCGATTGGTTATAAACACGAGCAAAACCTTCTATCGCATCGATACCAAAAAAATCATTGCTATATGGAATAGTAATCCCTTGTAAATTGGATATACTCTGTGCTGGACACGTAGGCACCACCCAATGGATTTTCTCATCCGACTCTATACACTTTGTCAGATTCTCCAACCAATTAGGAGTAGCTATAACATCGTTAGCAAAATACACAACATATTCGGCATCAAGCAGATAAGTGCCTACACCGCTTTCTAATATATTATATTTCAGATTTATTTTTTTCTTATGCGGCAATGATTCAAAATATGCTTCTGTCTCATCCGTAGAACCATTGTTGATTGTAATAAGTTCTGCTTGTCCATCTGAAAAATCCGTATACTTAAAAAGACTTTCAACCGCTTTTTTCGTGTATTCTAATTTATTGTAAGCCGTCAAGATAATTGAAACTTTATTATGGCCATCCTTTTTCCGCTTAGCCTGCCAATTGTCAAATAAATGCTCGCGTTTCTGGAAAGATTCTTCGACTGTCTCTATGCCTAAAGCATATTTTAAGCGTACACTAAGTTCACTGCAGAAGGGAATCAATTCATAGTCAACATAACGCTGGCATTTCGTATTTTCTTTTTTAATCTTAGCACAAGTATATATGACATTCTTTAGAAACTTTATCACGGATTGATACGCCACTGGCAGTTCTTCCCGCTCTAATGAAACCCAAAGCTCCTCACTTCTTGTCCGGATTAACGCGATATTTTTCTGACAAGTATTATAGTTTTTCCCTTTCTGAATTTGTTTTAAAGCCTTGAGATTTTCTTCATTTTTCTGCCAAATTGCAAGTTTTCCCAACTCATGTGATACAATCTCTAACTTTTGCTTGATCGAATTTTTTTCCTTATCTGAAAGATTATCTTTAGCTATCACTTGTTTGAAAATTTTTTCGGCATTTCCCCATTCCTTTTTCTGTATACATAAATCTGCATACAAAATATTGCTTTCATAATGATCTGGATAATTGTGAAGAATTTTTTTTACGCAAGACTCACATTTCTCATACTGATGAAATCTATAATACAGTCTTGCCCCTAAATACAACACACCAATATCCGATGACATATTCATATCTAAACGTTCAAAATTTTTAAGGGCCTCTTCAAAGCGACTATTCTTTATATCATCGATTAGCATCGCTGTCATTTTTTCTATCTCAGTCATATTACTATCTCCACTTATTTCTCCCACGGGGCTTTAAATTTTTTCCGGATAATAACCCCCCCCCGATTCTCGCTCAACATCGATGCCCAATCAGAAAAAGAACTCCGATGAATGAAGAAATGTTTGCAATAAGACATTAGCTGCATATCAATATAAGATTTAGTACCTGCATTTCCTTCTACAAATACAGTCTGCCGCGAATCGAGGCCTAATTCTTGCAGATGGGCCTTGCACCAAGGAATATCATCGGAAAAAATGTAGTATACCAGATTGCTGTCTTTCGACTCAAAATACTGCTCTGCCTTCCGATACTCTGCTGGATCCAGTTCCCAATTCAGATTCAAAAAATCTCCACGGCGGATATGAATACAAACAGAATTGGTATTTTTTATCATTTCAGCATATTCCCGATTCCTTTCATCCGTCAGTGCAGGGAATTGCAACTCCTTTAGTACATCATCCTTTATATCTTCAAAATATTGATGATCTGGCCAATAGCCATGATAATAAATCATCCCCTGCGTATCAGCTAATAAACTATTATAGGCTACTGGTACGCGTACGACATTACCTGCAAAAGAATAATCAGTAGACTCAGCTACCAGCGTCAAAGGATAACCAAGCTCCAAAAGTTGTTGCGGAATAGTCTTGCCGGCAAGATATCGCTCCATCATAACGTTCCAATCTTCAGCAGCAATCATCTTACTCATAAGCGGAAGGTCAAGCCCAAAGATTCGTTCCAGCTCATAACCATTATGCTGCACTTGTGGCCGGCACATAAAGCTATCATCTATCAAATAAGACTGTCCGGTCTTCTTTTCCAACCAACGCAAAAATACGTACTGTGAAAGCTGATTTCCTAATCCCCCCCAGAAAATAATAAATTTTTGATTTCTATCCAGACTGTTTATTTTTATTCCTGGTGCTTTTTCCACACTGGCAGCACTCGGTGCAATGTTTAACGCATCACTACGATCAATGATTTCCCAGTCCTCATCCTTCGTTACTTTTTCCCCACTCGTAACAAATTCCCAATTATTATTCGCTGCTTGTACAGGTAACAATTCTTTATAAAGTTCAGCTACCTGCTCATACTCCTGTCGCTGTGCCTCCGTAAGATTCTGCATCTCATTCAAGGAATCTAAAATCGCTTCTGCATCATCAAATCGATCTTGTATCATACATAGACGAGCTAATAACAACCTTACTTCGATATGTCCTGGAGCAAAAGTCAGTGTATTCTCTATCCAGCTGGCGGCTCGTGTATAATCACCCAAATAAAAATAGGCCACAGCTCCCCAATACATGATTTCTGCATCACGGCAGCCTTCACCAATCAATTGGGCTAAAACTTCCAACGAATCTGCATAATGTTTCGCCGCAATCTCATTCTTCAGCTTTTGTTTCAATCCCTGAAACTCATGCTGTTTTATATCCACCTGATTTTTCTTGATATCTTTTGCAATCCTGCGCTTTGCTTTCCCCATGTCTTTTCCTCCCTAACACTTGCATACAATACGCTTATATTGCTTTTCCAATTCACTTACGTATTCTTGCGGCTTTATTCCTTTTGCTTGTTGCATGAACGAACGCAGCTTTTTGTGCAGCATATCCAGCACATCCCTATCCTCAGCCAAACTTACCGCCACCTTGATATATGTCTCTATATCCGCAGCAGCAAGCTCCTGCAAGCCAATCTGTGTCAATACACTGACCCCGAATCTGGTATTTCTCCGCTCATCAAAACGCGTAACAACAGGCACGCCCATATATAAAGAATCAAAGGTCGTACCACCGCCGGTATACGGATAAGTATCTAACCCAATATCTATATCGAGATATCTATCCATATACTTAAGGTCAGCTGCTTCGAACTGTACCCTCTCCATATCAAAGCCAAGTTTTTTCATACGCCGGTAGGCCTGATCTACCAGGGAATCACTAACAAGCTCCTGCGATTTCAATAAAAGCTGTGATTTTGGAACCTGTTCCATGATCTCTCGCCATGCAGTTAGCATCTCATCCGTTATTTTTCGATAATGATTAAACACACCAAACGTAATATATCCTGTCTCTCGGCAGGGAGCCCCCTGCGGAACTTGGACATCACTCCGCCCTGTATAGGAAAACTGACTAGGCAGATACAGCAGTTTCTCCGTGAAATATCTCTCATGTTTTCCAACAGGATCAACTATCTCATCGGTTAAGAAATAATCTATCGCATCCATCCCAGTTGTCGACAGATAACCAAGACCAGACATCTGTATAGGCGCAGGCTTATAGGCCATAACCATTAGACCATTTTTCAAAGAATGTCCTGCCAGATCAACCAAAATATCCAGCTTATCCTCATAGATGCGTTTTGCTGCTGTTTCGGCCGTCATTCGCGCTAATGGTACAAAATCATCTACCAGCCGTTTGATTTCTTCCGTATAGCCATCCTCTTTTTCACTTAGACTATAACATATTACTTCAAATTCCTTTTTATCATAGCAAGCAAGCATACCATAATACATGGCAAACATGACATGCAGACGAAAATCCGGCGACAAATATCCAATGCGGATTTTACGGCCTATAGATCGTGTCTCATTTGCCTGCGAATATTTCTTTACCGCTGGTAAAATTCCCTGATAAATACTAGTCAAGTCAAAAATATCCTGTGAGGAAAATGGCAAATAATGCGCTGTCAGCAACAGAGAATCAAACATGCCAAGGCGCATAGGATCATCGGTTGCACTCTGCCATGCCTCCCGATACGCATCAAAAGCCTCCGCATGACTGCCACGTACCAAAGCCGCGAAGCCCAGCCGGCAATGAATCTCCAGCCACGCCTGTCTCGATAAAAGATTCCCTGGGGCACCAGCAACAGCAATCGCCTTTTTCGCCGCCTGATATTCCCCTTCATAGTCCAGCAGCTGATGATTGACTTCACTGAGTATCGCCCATACCATAGCCTGTTGTGGCTGCAGTGCCACCACCCGTTGCAGCCAGATTTTTGCCCGTTTAGCACCATGCACACTGGAATCTTCCAGGAAACATCTTGCCCGCTGTTCACAAGCTGCTGCGGATAAATTCCCTATCATACTGCCTACATCTAGCACCTCTGCCTCCGGATGGAGCCAATGCATCCAAATCTGCTCATAGGCAGCCTCCAAATCAGCCATATAGAGTCCCTCATCCATGACAGGAGACTGACGCATCATACGGCGTAGATTCTGATGCAATTCACTTAATCTGTCGTTATTCTGTGCTAGTTTCACAGCCTTCACGATATATTCCTCGGCCGAAAACGCACAGCACTCTTCTAACCCCATATTCATCAACAGGCTATAGCCAAAACGGGAGTTATGACGTTTCCCGGCCAAAGTAATGACAGGAACGCCCATATATAGCGCATCGCAGGTCGTACCTCCACCAGGATATGGCCAGGTATCAAGCGCAATATCCATCTTTTGATAGCAATGAAGATATGCCTGCTCCGCTTTTTCCATTATGACGCGTTCCAGCGGTATTCCTGCCTGCTGCAGCCGTTGTTCCACACTTTTTTTTCCAGCGGGAATATTGATTATCTTCGCCTTCAAATAAAGCCTGCTATCCGGCACTCGCCGGAGGATTTCTCCCCATACCTCCAGGACTTCATCACTTACCTTGGCAAAGTTATTGAAACTGCCAAAGGTGATATAGCCATTCTTGCGATAAGCTGACATCTGAATCGCCTTCGGTGCATCATGCCACATATAGCAGAAATGACTATGTGGCAGCCGCAACAGTTTCTCGGTAAAGTAGGCCTCATTCATCCCGACAGGATCCGTATAGTAATCAGCCAAAAAATAATCGACAGTATCAAGACCAGTAGTATCAAACCAGCCAATTCCCGATACCTGTACTGGTGCCGGCTTATGGGCCAAAACCGGCAGGCAATTGTTGGATGTATGACCGGCCAGGTCCACCAAGATATCGATCTCATCCGTATAAATCTGCTGTGCCGCCTGCTTGGGACTCATATACTGGATATTGCACCAGCCATCAATACAGGCCTTATATTCCTCACTGATGGTATCTTCTGCACAATTCGCATAGGCATAGATTTCAAACCGGCTGTGATCATACTCCTTCAACATTGCATAAATAAAGAAAGCAACCACATGACGTCGAAAATCCGGCGATATATACCCAACTCGTATCTTTTTATGTTGATGACGCGACTTATCATGCTGATAAACAGTTACATCGGTAAACAGCCGCGAAAAATGCTTTGATACCTGAAACAATTTCTCTCTATCTGCCTTGGTATAATGCAGCGTAAAAAGATAATTGCTATAATCAGCATATTGCATCAGTTTCATATTCTCATTAGGATTTGGACCGGTATATTCATCGGTCCCGGCTATCGCATAATGGCGGACAGCATCCTCCATCTTCCCAAGCTCACGATATACCCGTCCTAAGATGTTATGAACCATCGCCGTCTGCCATGGCTCCATATCGCCTCTTTGCAGTGCCTCTTCCCCATGCTGAATAGCTGAGTCATACTGCTGACACAGATACTCCACCCGGCACTGTAAAAAAAGCTCATAGCCTGTCAGCGCGAATTGCTGCTGCAATAAAGCGAGCGCCGTCTGCGCTTGTTTCTTCTTTCGATTATCGATATAAAGCGTCAATATGCGCTCTAAAACCACACGATCTTTAGGCCTTTGCGCCAACGCCTTATCAGCCCAAGCCAAGGCCCCTTCCATATCATGTTGTGCATAGGCTGCATCCATCTGTTGCAACAATTCGCGGATTCTCATAGTTATTCTCCTACCGCATCCAATTCTTCTTTTACTGCTTGCAGTCCGGATGTATAACGTTTCCACATTTCGTCCGTTGACTGCGCCTTTAGTTTTTGGCAGCTTTCCGCATCAGCTAGTATATGTTTCAAGAACAACTTGTAGCGTTCTTTAGTATAAGGAAATACCTGCCGCTGATAATACTCACGATTCAGCCGAATCCATTCGAGCCGGCTAAGGAGGATGACATCTCCCTGAGCACCCTCCTGTCCCTTATGACGGCGGAAATAGCTCAACGGCTCACGAAATATTGCTATATCACCGTGCTCTAACAGCTCCAGCCACATTGCAATATCAGAAATTGTCAAATATCCACGACTCTCCGCATGCCAATAATGATTCTTCAAATCCCGCCGGCGGAACAAAACCGCTGACGGCTCGCCGATAAAATTCGTCGCATTAGCTAATGTCGTAAGCGCCGTATCAGCTCCTGCTAATACTTCATACTCCGCTGTTATTTTGACCGGTGCCTTCCACTGCTTTATCAGCATGCCATCGCCATTTACGACCCCACGCTGCGAGGTTACCAGCGTAACCTCGGGATGCTTTTCAAAGCATTCTATCATTTTGCTCAGTTTATTTGGCGCCAGCATATCATCATCCATACACCACTGAAGATATTCGCCCTTTGCCTGATATTCAAACGAGCTGAAGTTTTCTTCCTTGGTTTTCGCCCCGCGATTACGGTTGTAATGTAAACGTGGGTCTGACAAATACTTCTGCATCAATTGCTCCGTATCATCATTGCTGCTATTGTCATTTACAAGCACTTCGAAATTTTCATAGTCCTGATTCAAAGCACTCTGCAACGTCTGTTCGAATAATTCTGGCCGGTTATAGGTGGGTATCATGATACTGACTAGCGGCTTGTTTTTTTTTTCCATTCAGGTGGCAGTAATACCTGCCAAACATTCCGGGGATTATCCGGCTCATACCACTGCAAAGCCATGTCATAGATACTGCGCAAACGCTTTGCCGCTTCGTTTGCCGCTTGCGGATATGCACCTACTGCCATCAAAGCCGAATAAGATTCTGGCTCCGGACGGACAAAGTACAGATATACCTCATTCCGTGGCGAACGTTCCAAGCAATCGCAGAGGAATTTATATTCTTTTTCATCCTCTTCATCATAGATTTCCTTCAAAAAATCTATTGTCTCCACTGGTGGATAATCCCGCAATAAATTCAGTAAAACCACCAAAGCTCTGGCATTATAGGAATATTTCTGCAACGAAATTTTATAATCAAGGATTGCCTGCTGGATTTCCCCACGTTCCATCTCAATTTTAGCTTTTAATTCGTATAGATAATAAAGGCTCTTATCCAATACGGATTCTTCGCTAAAGTGCCGCGGATCCTTGGCATATTCATCCCATTTTAGTGCCTCATCAAATTCTTTTAACGCTAAAACATAATCAAATCGCATAAAAGCCAACCGGCCATTTTCCCAGTGCGCATCGGCATGATTAGGCAGATCTTTTAATTCCCGATCAACGATTGCCTGCTGCTCATCTAAATCTCCCCCCTTCGCCCGGATCGATCCCAATATGATATGGTACATCTGACCAAGCTGCGATCTAACCTTACGATTCGGATTTTTTATGCAAAGCTCTGCATAATGAATAGCCTTGTCAAATTCACGCATATTAATATACGTCACTGCTAAATATGGATAATGAAATTCATTTTCCCCGCCAGCCCTTTCAATATCCAATTTTAGAAGCTCCAAATTCCGTTCTGTTTTTTTGCGGTTTACCGATGCTGAATAGCCTGTATGATAAATGGTCAAATCCGAGATAATAAACGGATATGATCTTTTTTTTGTACAATTTATATATTCATGTATCGGCTCCACATAAAAAACAGTCTTATCCTTGCGAAATATACGCACTTGTTCCACTGTAGATAATATCTCATTATCATTATCTTCATCAATATTAATTAGCGGGCTGCGAATCCCCATAACCATGCCATCATTATGGATACTCTCCAAATATGGACGCAGGCGCTTGCAAGCCAATGGGGTAAAATATTCATCCGCATCCAAAAAAACAATCCAGTTCCCCTTCGCTTTGCTGATAGCATAGTTTTTAGCAGCCGAAAAATCATTGATCCATTTAAAAAAATAAAGTTTCACTTTACTTTTTTTGACAATTTCTACAGTTCTATCCGTAGAACCAGTATCAACAACAATGATTTCATCCGAGTATTTTTTTACATTTTTTAACCAGCGTTCGATATTTTTCTCTTCGTTTTTCACGATTACGCAAGCAGAAATCTTAATCATTACGCCAAGCCCTCCTTGCACCAGCTAATATATGTATCGACATTTTTCAGTTTCCATCCCAGCGTCTTAGCCTTTTCAAAACATTCGAGGGCTGTCTCATAGATTTTAAGATTCATGCAGCATCCCCCTACGCCGTACCAAAAATCCACATCAACCTCCGGGGCATCAGCAGGCAGTTGCTGATAAAAAAGCAATGCCTCACGCCAGCGTCGTGCCTCAAAAAATTGCCGGGCAATTTTGCGGAGCTCCGGGACAGGCAACTCTGTGCCGACCTCCGCATAACGAGCAATAACCGTCTCGTCTCCATAGCGCAGGACTTCTTTGAGTAAGGTCTCATAAGCATCGCTGTCTTCTGCCTGCAGCTTTTCTTCCTGCAAACCATGAAAGCACAATACACAATGCTGCATGCCTGCCGGCAGCAAACGCAATGCTGCGATATCCTCCTGTACGGTTTCTGCTGGGCTAAACAGTTCCGCCAACACCAATTCACGCATAGCACGCGTCGCATCGACTAATAAGTCATTACTATTTTTATTCGCCTTCACTATCCCCGCCTCCACTTCTTTCTATCCTATTTATTATTATTCGACCAGAAACAAAAAAACCCTCTCCCGAAGGAGAGGGTTTTGCCTAATACCGATAGTATCAACATCCAGCGATTGCTTACTGGAGCAGGCTGAGAACCGAGCTGCTGCTCTGGTTTGCCTGGGCC
>NZ_VTOY01000020.1 GCF_008271295.1 Pseudoselenomonas ruminis
CTGGCGGGTCCGGCTCTGGCGGGTCCGGCTCTGGCGGGTCCGGCTCTGGCAAAGTTTCTATTTTTCCTATTGTGCCACTCATCCCAATAACTCCATTCGTTATAACCTTACGAACTTCCCCAGCACCTTGCCCGTTGAGCATTTTTAACGCATAAGTAGAACCATATTTTACTACGAACATCCCTCTTCCTCCAGGCAATGTTATAGCTGTATCCTCAGCCAAATCATCTATATTATAATAATTCTTATAATGTTCTTCCCACGGCTGTTGAGCATCTTTCAATCCATTCATCAACGCAGTTCCTAAATCATCTGCTGAATTAGCTCCTTTTATCCCTATTATATATGCACTGTAACATAGCGATTTGTATGATTTTTCTAGCTCTTTTTCATTTTGCACGGGGTCAATACTAATAGGAGTTCCCTCTCTAGGACTATCTGATGATAATAAAATCCCTTCGCCCATATCTAAAGTTGCATCAAATATGATACTTGTTATATAACCATCATATGTTTTTGCATAGCTTTTTCTTGTTATCGAAAATCCTTGTCCATGAAAATCATCTGGAATCTTAGCTTTTTTTCCATTTAATTCCGCATTTGCAAAATCTATTTCTACTCCTGTATATCTGTTTGATGCATTTTCACTGCTCATTGCAACAGTACTATTATTTGCTTCCGCAATTATTTTTCCTGTACCAATTTCTTCTTTTATTACAGCTGAATAATATTCCGCGCTTCCAAATGTAGAGACAGTAGTTACTTCCGTACCAATAGGAGGTATCTTTCTATACTGCTTATTAATTTTATAAAGAGGTTTATCTGCAAAAGGATACTCCGTCTCTGTCTTAGAATATATATTATATTTCCCATTTAAGTCCTTAGTAACATATTTATAGTACGGCGGAGAATATCCTTCTATTCCACCAAATCCAGCATCTTTTGTTATCCCGACAGCTTCCGGAAATAGTCCTGTAATTTCATTTTCTTTATATTTACTAGCACTACCATCAAATACCAAATTCGTAACATCCCCCTCAACTATCGAGGATACGTTCTTTGCGCTATTACTCTCAAACGTAATTTTCGATTTACTTAATTGTGGCATTCCCCATACAACGTTAAAATTTTTTGATTGAGTTTTGTCTAATTTTATCGAATTCATTAAACTGCTCAATCCAGATATTTCTTCGTATTCTTTGTACCAATACCTTCCATCCATCAATATTTTCCCATTATAGTTAGTTGTAGCCGCGATATTGTCTATCCCTGCCATACGCGAAGCAAATTCTTTTTGCAATACTGCTCTATCTACCTCACTGTTATGGTCGTTAGCAGAATCTATGGCCATAGCCTTCATATCACGCAATTCATCAATGATATCTTGCATTCCCTTTTCGGCAATCTTAACCAAATCAATCCCCTTTTTTGCATTTTCTATATCCTGCCCCAATGAACGTATCATCACTCGCATTTTTTCTGAAACCGAATACTCTGCTGCACCATCCCCAGCACCATTGATTTTCATCCCATTGGCTACTTTTTTCAAATCTTTCGATAATTTATTAGAGTTTTTATCGTTTTCATGCAAAGCCATTACAGCGGCTGTGTCATGTCTAACTACCATAGCCATATAAATCACCGATCCTTTATAAACAGATAAACAACCATATATTATTTTTACTGTAATAAATTAAGCACTAACCCTCTATTGTGGTTGGCTTGCGCCAGTATTGCCTTAGATGTTTGCGTTAAGATATTATCCTTGACGTAATTCATCATAGATTTTGCCATATCAGCATCGCGAATAACACTTTCCGCACTAGTTATATTTTCTTCGGCTGTGGTATTGTTATCTATGGTGTATTGGAGTTTTGTCTGATATGCTCCCATACGGGTTAATTCGTTCAGTGCGTAATCCAATGCCTCATCTAACTTTCCCATCGCCTTTCTAGCTTCTTCTATGGGGTCAATTACCACATCCTGTAACCCCATAGCTTTGGTGTGCATATCATTGATATACACCCGCAAATGTTGATTCTGCTTAGGTCCATAGTGGATAATCAGCGGATTACCCTCAAATCGCTTGCTCCTACGCTCATATTGTGGATTTGGCTCTGGCGGGTCCGGCTCTGGCGGGTCCGGCTCTGGCGGGTCCGGCTCTGGCGGGTCCGGCTCTGGCGGGTCCGGATTAGGTGCTTGCGCCTCTTCTTCTCCACCTCCACTTAATGCACCAATTCCTCCATTATAAATCACCATCGGCTGGTCTTTCTTTAAAAAACTATATGTCCCTTTTTCTATATCATGATAAAGCATTACAGAATGTATTTTTGATATTAATAGTGTGTCATTTAACTGATATTCCATGCCTGCAGCGTCATTAGCTGCTTTTATTCCCTTGAAAATATTTTCCAAAACATCCGCTTCTGCACAATCATCAGTACCAAGCCCAATAGCGTAAACATATGAATTTTTTATCTTTTTTCCATTTATTCCCTCATCTGTTTTATACATGATTCCCGTCCCTGCTGGCCTGCCAGTTTCCAATTTTATCCCAATATATTGCTCGCATTCTTTGCACATAATCGTGATACTTTGATTATTTAAATCTGATGGGAATTTCAAAGCTTTACCATTTATGTTTGCATTGCTAAAATCCAACTCCGCTTGATATCTTTTTTCGCCATATGATACATCAGAATAATCCATGGTAATTATACTTGCATCATCATAGGTTTTTCCATAAAAAACGCATGGGGTATATGTATTATCCTTATTTTTTACATATACAGTCTGCCCATCCTGTGGCATATTATTTGCCGTATATTCTTTTATACTCCCATTCTCAACTTTTTGATATATAGGTGGTAAAAAATTTCCTTGAATAACATTTGGCATCTCTAATTTTTTATATTCACGAGGAAACTTCTTAGTTTTATCATACTCATTTGGCATATATCCATCAAGATAACCATAGTCCAACAAAAAAGCTTTTCCCGTCGGTGATGTTGGAAACATATTTTCAATCGCATTTTCAGTCGGTGGCGTCTTTGGATTTAATTTTGCCTGCTCTTTCGAAGTATTTTCTAGGAAAAGTTTCGACCTCACAAGCTGTGGCATCCCCCATACTGTATTTAGATTTTTCGTATTTATCAACAGATTGGAATTTCTAGTCTTATTAGACTGATTCATACCACTATTACTTCCTGACAACATCTCGTCATATTCCTTGTACCAATACCTCCCATCCATCAATATTTTCCCGTTGTAATTAGTTGTAGCCGCGATATTGTCTATTCCTGCCATACGTGATGCAAATTCTTTTTGCAATACTGCTCTATCTACTTCACTGTTATGGTCGTTAGCAGAATCTATGGCCATAGCCTTCATATCTCGCAATTCGTCAATGATATCTTGCATTCCCGTTTCGGCAATCTTGACCAAATCAATCCCTTTTTTGGCATTTTCTATATCTTGCCCCAACGAACGTATCATCACTCGCATTTTCTCTGAAATCGAATACTCTGCTGCACCGTCCCCAGCGCCACTGATTTTCATCCCATTAGCTGCTTTTTTCAAATCTTTCGATAATTTATTAGAATTTTTTTTGCTTTCACGAAGCGCATGCATGGCCGCCCCACTATTCATTATCACCATAGACATAAACGGTCACCAACCTTCCCACAACATATTACATATCGGGATATAGTTTGTAGTTCCACATACTCTTTTCTAATACCGTGAACGTCGTTAGCAGTGATGGATCTATTTCCAGCCCCTCCGCTATATCGAGCAACATGGCAATAGATATATTCTCGCCGTACTTCCCCCGTTCGATTCGGCTCAGAGTACTTTGGCTGATATGAATCTTTTCTGCCAACTGGCTTTGCTCCATACCGTACAATGTGCGATAATATGCGATTTTAGCTCCGATTTGCCGATAAAAAATATCCCGACGAATCCCCACAGCGTTCACCTCTTTACAACTTACTTATTATAATTATCGCATTTATTGGTTTATTTGTTTCGCATATATACGCCGTATTATAGCAAATATATTCATAATACCTCAGATAGTGATTTTGGGTATTATTATTTATATTATAGTGCTTTTCAATTATTAACACAAGATATTCTTTTCCTTTAATATTGCTTTTCACTATATTTTTTTTTATACTCTTGTATAGAGAGGTGAAAAATATATGAGCATTGGTAACCGACTAAAGAAACTCCGCAAAGAACTAGGTATGAATCAAACTGACTTTGGAGCACGCCTCAACCTTAGCCAAACTACTATCGGCCAATATGAAAAAGAAACACGCCCTATTACAGAGCGTGTCATTTCTCAACTTACAGCTGAATATAATATAAACGAAGAATACCTGCGCCATGGCACAGGCGAAATGTTTGTCAACCATCGTTCCAATATTGTAGCAGAATTAGCTGACAAACTGCTCTTATCAGAACGAGAACAGCAACTCTTGCTAGCCTACTCCACGTTTCCCATCGAGAAACGCCAATTATTTCTTGATTTTGCCTGCGATTTTTTCCACAAATTACAAGAACCAAACCATCCAGAACGATAGTCATTTTTCTTGATGATTATCTTACAAAACTACAGAAGAACCTCTATTTCTTGAATACGAAATTATAAATACGCCATTGTTGTGTTTATGAATAAACCGCCTGACAAGTCAAATGATGTAATGACCAATCAGGCGGTTTTCTATACGTCAACCAGCAGTCGCTTTTTCAGCTAGAAGTGAAGCTCGTTTTCTTTCTCCCAGCATCATAACAAAATAAGAGACCACCCACAAAGGATGGTCTCGTCTTACCGATAGGAACCTATCAAATCATATTCTTGGAATAGGAATCGTAGAGTGCTTTGAGCTCCTCGACCTTGTCGTACATCTCGACCTGCAGGCCCGATGCCGTTGCATAGTCGCCTTCGTTGAGGGCGTTGATGAGCAGCGTGAACAGCGATTTCTCGTCGATGCTGTCTTTTGCCAGATAGGTGCGGATGCCGTTGATCTTGTTCCAGTTGTAGGAATCCTGATCCGTGACGAAATCGGATTTGATTTCACGGGCCTTGCGGACGATGTCGCGGTTCTCCGGGATGATGCGGGAAATGAGCTCGGTCTTCCAGCGAATCAGCGCACCATCGCGGAACGCATTGATGATCTGGTCGTTGAGTGCGCCGCCGCTCGTGATGACAGCTTTCTTCTCAGCATAGGTCTCGAAGTTCTGCATGTTCTCCCAAACCGTAGCCGGCGGAGCACCAAACAGGCGGTCACGCTCTTCTTCGGTGTAGTCTTCGAAGACATCCTTCTCGGAACGGTATGCGCGGTCTTTCTCGAGGTAGAAACCTTCTTCGCCAGCTTCCTTGGAAAGCTCAGCCAGAAGCTCTGCCGTCGTGTGTTTAACAGCAACCTTGATACCATCGAGGCATGCGGAGTAAATGGCAGCGAGAACGAGGTACGTATTCGTGTACGGGTTGCAAGCGCGGAGCTCGAAACGCGTAGCATACGGGTTACCGAGGTCGCGGATAAGGCCGGCCAGGATCGTACGGTTACGGGACGGCTGATCCGGTTTGTGGCCCAGCGACGTGACGATGCAGACCGGAGCCTCGAAGCCCGGTTTGAGGCGGTTCAGCGAGTCATTCGTAGCCGAAACGAACGGGTTGATGCTCTCATAGTTCTTGAGCAGGCCCATGATGGCACCATAGCCCACCGAGCTCATGAAGTCTTTGAGCTGATCGTCCGCCGTGAACAGGTTGTGGAGCTTGCCGTCTTTCGTGATGGCAGCCATGCCGATGTGCGTATGCTCACCGTTACCAGCCAGGCCAATCATCGGTTTCGCCTTGAAGCTGACCTCGAGGCCCATGGAGCGGAATACTTCCTTGACGACCGTGCGGACGAAGATTTCGTTATCGGCAGCCTGCAGGGCATCGGCAAAGCGCCAGTCAATCTCGAGCTGCTCGCAGACATGCGTCATATGACCATTTTCGTCAATCTGTGCCTTAAGGCCGCCGACCTCTTTGTGACCCATCTCCACGCTGAAACCGTATTTGTCGAGCTCAAGCAGGCAGTTTTCCATAGCCGTGCGGACTGCACCATGCGTACGCTCCCAATACTGCTCCTGCATGACCTGCGAAGCGGACATCTCTTCGATAGCTGCTTCCTCAAGCGGCGTCTTGACCCAGAACTCAAGCTCCGTAGCCGACGTAAACGAAATATCGACAACGTCGTTGCCATCGATGCTCTCAAGACCGGACATCTTCGGATTCTCTTTGAAGAGTTTCAGCAGCTCGTTCTTGACGTATTCCATCGAGTCAGCGAGCACAGCACGCGAGTCAACGCGTTTGCCCTCATGTACGAGGAAGGACGGGATGCGCAGCGTGCCGACTGGCTTGCCCGTTTCATCATCGTAGTATTCCATGTTGTAGTCAACGAACCAGTTAACGGATGGGTCAATCGGCATATCGACTTTTGCGTTATTCAGCGTAGCGATACCCGTGAGCACAACGGAAGAACCATCGGTCTGTACGGCCGTGCCGGCATAGAAATCATCGATATCTTTGAGGAAAATGCGGACCGGAATCTTTTCATCCGTGTCGTTGCCAGCCATGTCGACGCCGACGAGCGAAACGAATTTGATTTCGGGATGCGACTTGACGAGCTCAAGTACTTCTTCTTTGCTGGAGTTTGCCGGGATTACATAGAGTAAATCTTCCATCATGTACCATCCTTTTCATAAATCATTACATACGAAAAAGCCATACAGAATAATCCGCCAGACGCAAACGTCCGCAGGTCATATCCTGTATGGCTCCATTGCCATAAGCTATTTACTTACAGGAGTTATCTTAGCACAGCCAAAATAGTTTGTAAAGGTCTATTTTTTGTATACATGATAACTTCCTAACGGGCATTTACCAGCTGGCGCTGGACCCGGCTTTGCAGTTCAGCTTCAAAATCAACACTGCTCTGCCCAAATATCTGACGGAAGGCCTTTTGCGCATCGCCCGTAGTACGCACAGCTTCGGCCCAACGTATCAGCGATGGCCAGCCACGGCGGCTCACGAGCTCAGCCGTCGCATATTCCGCCATAACCGAGGCCGTATCATCCGAATAACTCTGCGAGACCTGACGGAAGCCATCGGCCGTACTCATCTGCGCAAGCTGCGGCAAACGTCCGGCCTTGCGCAGTGAATCGAGCCAGGCCCGCTGGTACTGCGGCAGGGTTCCGAGTCCTTTCTCACCGAGGCGCGCTACGCCCATGAGGTAACCGGACCCGCGCATGAGCCACTCAACACTGCGTTCCGGCTGGCCCATGCGTTGTCCAAGCATCACGCGCATCAGCATAACCCCGACCGTAAAACTCTGCTGGCGGTCGGACTCAATCTGCGAGGCATTTAACAGGACCGTACTGCCATTTTCAATCCAGAGGCTTGAGGCTGCCAATTCCTTGGCCTTATCCTCGGGGATGCTGCAATACGTCTTGACGGCTTCGGCCAAGTCGTCCTGGTTATTGGCCAGCACAATCTGGTATTCGCCGTGCAGCTGCTGCCCCAGCCGGCTTTGGAACATCGTCTGCACCGCCTTGGTCTCGGCTTCGAGCGAACGGGCCAACGCCTGGCTCACGCCCTCACGCGCCTCGATATGGAGGACGGCCGGCTTTGTCTGTTCTTCTTTCCACCAGCGGTCAAACTGCCGCAAGAAATCCTCGAGGCTGATGCCAAAGGTGTTCTGGAAGGCCGCTTCGCCCTGCTTGACTTCCTTTAGCTGACGGAAATACTGCGCGAGCTTTTCGCCCTCATGTCCTTTGGCCCGGGTTGTCAGCAAATACCAGGTCATAAGGTCTGACATCTGATAGGAATGAAGGTCTTTTCCCATCAAGGCCTTACGCTGCTCGAGCGTATTGTGCTGCAGGCTCTGCGGCGAGACTGTGCGCGGTGCGCCCATCAGCTCGGCCTTGACATCGAGAATCCACTTTTGCATGGACTTGCCGCCAAGCCTTGCGGCCAAATCGGCGCCCACATAATCGGCCGAGCCTTCCTCGAGCCAAAACAGTGCCTGTTCATCGGTATCATTGCCATCGCTGAGCTCGTACTGCACCTGATGGAAAAGCTCATGCGCCGTGGTGCTGATGCGGTCACTGCTGCTATTCATGACACCGGCCTTGCCATTGATGGCCGTAACGGCCTTCTTGCCACCGGTCCAGCCCCCCGAAATATCGGCAATCGTCTTGGCCTCCTCAGGCGGCAAATTAAATTCCCGCTCGAGAATCTTTTGATAGTCCGCCTCGGTTCCGCCCACATATACTTTGACATTGCGCTGAAGCCTGATGCCCATGACCTGTTCCATCGTCCGGTTAAACGCGTCCGTAGCCTCACGGACATCTTTCATCATCGCATCATCCGGCTGGCCTTCGGCGATGATTTTTATCGAACCATCGCCCTTCTCCCGGCCAAAGGGAAAGAAGTCACTGCGGCCGCTAAGGCCCGCAACGCCAATCGCTGCCAGCACTGCGAGCAAAACGACAAGACATCCCAGTTTTTTCACGGCCACCACCTCACTTTTGCCAACGGCAGGTCATATATTCGAGCAAGTCCAGAATGCCAAAGAGCAGCAGCCCCAGCAGACTCAGCACGACGATGCCTGCATACATCTCCAAATAATTTACGCGCAGCCACGCATCCATGATGTAATACCCCATGCCATACTGCGTGCCAAAGGTTTCAGTAAAGAATAACACCGAAATAGCCGTAGCCATGGCCACGCGGATTGCCGTCAAAAACTTCGGCAGCGACGCTGGGAAAATCACATGGCGAAAAAGCTGCCAGAACGACGCTCCAAGCGAATAGAGCGGATAATACGTCTCCTCGGGAATCGCCCGGATTCCATCACGCAGGGCAATGACCACCTGAAAGACGATGATCAAAAAAATCATCAGGATCTTTGACCATTCCCCCACGCCTGCGAGCAGCATCAAAATCGGCAGCAGGGCGATTTTCGGAATCGGATAGGTTAAATACACGAGCGGCGCCAAGAATCGGTCGGCCTTTTTGCAATAGCCCATGGCAAGTCCGAGCGGATAGCCGATGAGCACCGCCAGTCCCAGCCCCGCGGCAATACGCCACAAACTGTACGCACTGTGGATGGCGATGGCGTGGACAAATACGTGGCCAAGTTTTGCCAGCACCTTATCCGGTGTGGGGATAATCGGCAGCTCCACGAGCAGTGCCACGCCCCACCACAGCAGGAGCAAAAAGAGTGCCCCCAGCGCATAAGAGCGCAATACCTGCTTGCTGTTTCTCATGACCTGCCCCCCATTTCGCGGATTTTTTCCCGCAGGCTTTGCCCCATGGCAAAGAACTCCGGCTGCTGGCGCTCAGCGGCATTACCGGCCAGCGGGTTTTCAATTATTTCCTGCACGAAGCCGGGATTCGCTGACATCAGGGCAATCCGCTGCCCGAGATACAAGGCTTCTTCGACGTAGTGGGTCACGAGCATCGTCGTGATGTGGTTTTCCTGCCAGAGGGAGAGGAATACCTCCTGCATCTCCTCACGCGTAATCGCATCAAGCGCCGAAAACGGCTCATCCATCAGCAGGATGTCCGGGCGCAGCAAAAATGCCCGCGCGAGTCCCACGCGCTGCTGCTGGCCACCGCTTAACTCATGGGGATAGCGCTTCTCAAGCCCCGCGATTCCGAGCCGTGCACAAAGCGCCTTTGTCCGCGCGGCTAAATCCTTCGCTTTTTCCCCTTTAATCCGGCAGCCGAGGCAAATGTTTTCGCCAACCGTTTTCCAGGGCAGCAGACCGTAATTCTGCGGCATAAATCCGATTTTCATTTTCTGCGGATTCACGGGACGACCGCCAATCCGCACCGTTCCCTGATAGTTTTTTATCAGGCCCGCCACCACTTTCATAAGCGTGGACTTGCCGCAGCCAGAAGGCCCTATAACGGCACAGACCGTCCCTTGCGGAACGGTCAGGCTGACATCATGAAGGGCAATCTGTTTTTTTCCATCGGCATCATACCCGACAGACAAATGCTCTACTTCAATCATAGTATTGATTCTCTTTCACTAAAATTATTTGCCAAACAAGTCAAGAACGATGTCCTTATAACTGTATGTCTCACGGATGAGATTCTTGCTGTTGAGCCAGGTAATGCAATCCACCACATCGCTCTCCTTCGGCAAAGCGGCTTCATGATACTTCGGCAGCTTCAAGGCGTCTTTCGCAGCCGGCGGGAATCCGCCTTTCTCGATGATAAGGTCAATATATTCGGAACGGTCCGCCTGATTCAAATAAGCCACGGCCTTGTTGTAGGCACGGTACATGGCCTGAATCTCGGCCTTCTTGCTATCCGCCGCCTTGGCCGTAAACATGATGACGCCCGGATTGATGCCGAGTTCATCGGAGCCCGTCACAAACTGACAGCCATTGTGAACGGCAATGCTGGCCATTGGTTCAGGCAGCGTTGCGGCTGCCAGCTTGCCATTTTGCAGCATCTCAAGACGCGTCGGAATCTGCGGGATGATGACCTTGTTGATGCTGTCCTCGGTCATGTTCTCCTTGGCCAGAATCTGGTCCGTCACGTATTCAATAATCGTGTTGCGCGATACTGATACGTCCTTACCCGCAAGGCTCTTGACATCTTTGATCCCCGACTCTTTGCTCGCAATCAATTTATAACTGCCATCGGTAAACGACGTAACCTTGACGTCAAAGCCGCCGGACTTAGCAAAAGCAACGGCCAGCATGTCTGAAACCGCGCCGTCGAGATTGCCGCTCTGAAGCGCCGAATCCCGATCCATAGCGCTCTTGTACTGCTGGAGATTTACCTCAAGCCCTTCTTCTTTAAAGTAGCCTTTTTCCTGTGCAATGATAAACGGCACCGAATCGGTATCCGGCATCAGGCCAATCGTAATCGGCTGCAAGTCCTTCTTGCCGCTGGCGGCATCTTTCGAGGTACCGCAGCCAGTGGCAACCGCCAGCGACAGCACCGCCAGCATAATCGCAAATAATTTTTTCAAAGGTTATGCCTTCTTTCTCGTAGTTTGTGACAATCAGCGCGACAGCCAGCCTTCCAAAAGGCCGGCACCAACCTTTGCATAATGGATTGCCTGATTGATAACGCCTTTATTTTCCTCATAAGCAGCCGCAGCCTTGTCCTTTAACTGGCCGGCTTCGGCTTTCATCGATTCCACCGAATCCAGCTTGGCATTGACCTCGTCGAGCATGCGCTGGGCGTCTTCGATGGATTTTCCCACATCGGCGGCCGCCGTATCATTCTGAGCACTCTGCTGTTTGTTCTGCTCAACCTTTTGGTTGCGATCCGCTTCCTTGCCCGTCACCTTATCGATAATCTTGCCAATCGTCGAAGTCGGCGCGCTGTCGCCGAGCTGTTCGTTGCGGCCCTTGGCCCGGCTCGACTGCTCCTCTAACTGGCGCTGGCGCTCCTGCAATTCCTTCTTCTGTTTCTCCAGTTCCGCCCGGCGCGCCTTGAGGTCCGTCTCCTGCTCGGCAATCTTCTTTTCCTTGTCCTTCATCTGCTGCTCCTGCACCTGACGGGCATGCTGGGCATCGGACTTATCCTGATTGTAACCGGCAATCATAAAACCGATGAGCAGCGCGGCGGCAAAACCACCGCCGAGCAGCAGCGCCCGCTTGCGCTTCGGCGTCAGGAATTTTTTCTTTTCCTGCTCCGCTTCTGGCTTTTTGCCATCCGGTGATAACTCGCGCACCTTGCCAGCAGCCTGGCCAGCTTTCGGGAACGGCGGCTTGATGCCCAAATCATCCCCTACGGCAGGCAATTCCTGCGTATCGGAAAGTTTTGGCGCTTTCCCTTTTTTCAGCGCCGCCATATCCTCAGGTTTCATATATTGTGTTTTTTCCAGGTCTTCGTTTTTCATATTGCTTGTTCTTACTCCGTTTTCTGTTTTTCCTTTTCCTGTTGCTGGACCATAACGGCATGTTCCTTCTGCATTGTCTCGCAGAGGCGGCGCAGGGTCCACAACGTATTGAACGGCGTCACTACCGATTTGTACTGCACTTTCGATACACCGGCCTTCCGCAGGGCGATTAGCACTTCATCCAGCCGCTTGTTGCGGATGTTCTGCAGGACCATCACCTCATGGGGAAAGACAAAATCGTCATCGGCATCGGGTTTGCCCGCGGCCTTGAACCCCTTCATCCCCAACAGATACCCGACCTTTTGTGTCCAGGCATCGACCGGAATCACCTTTGAAACAATATTCATGCGGCTCAGCACCTTACGGGCCAGCTGTAATTTTTCCATATCGCGGAATTGATAGAATAAAACCTGTTCTTGTCGTTTCATCCAAAGTGCTCCTTCGTCAGCGGGCAAGGCCCCTCATAATCAGATACGTAACGAGTTCATCCAGGGATACCCCTTCTTCCTGCTTGCGCTCCTCAAGCGACTTGCGCAGGCTCTTGGGCAGTTTGACGGTCATCGTGCCATCGGCCAGCGGCAATTCTTTCGCAGCTGGTTTGGCCTCTGCCGCTTGGGGGGCAGAGGCTTTTTTCTTCGGCGCCTTCTTCGTAGGCTCAGCCTTTGCCACTGCCGGTTCCAAAACCTTAGCCTTGTCACTTTTCTTTTTCGTGCCCTTGGCTGGTTTTACCGATTTTGTTTTCTTTTCCTCAGCTGGCGTATCCTTTTTCTTTTCCGGCTTCTTTTCGGCCTTTTTGACGGGCTTCTTTTTCTCCTCAGGCGGATAGACCATAAACTCATTATAGGCGTTCCGCAAGGTTTCGCTTGCCTGCTTGGTTCCCACGCCGATGATATACGACGGCGTTTTCGAGTTCAAGAGCTCGGCGATGCGGACAAAGTCCGAATCCGTCGTGATGATAAAGAACTTGCGGACGCCCTCCTGATAGAGAAGCGCCGCCGAATCGTAAATCGCGGAATCCAGCGAATTCTTGCCCTGATAGGTGCGGCTTATCTGACGGAACGTAAAGCCCGGACGGCGCATGAGTTTTTCCCAGCGCTTCTGCTCCGGGTGCGCTTCCCAGTCCGATACAACGATGGTCCGGCAGGGCTGGAAACGCCTTGCCTTGCCCAGCGTGTAATTGAGCATCTCAAACGGTGCATTTTCGATATCGTATAGTATTGCTACAGTTTCATTACTCGAATCGAGTGTCATACAATCCTTCTTTCGAATTTTCCTGCCTCAACTTAGTCACAAATGTATGTATTCGACTTGTCCGTTAAAAATCCTGCTTTTCAGCCGATAGTACGGCAGGCCTCTTCGATAACGCCGCCGCCGACTACAGTATCTCCCTCGTAGAACACCACTGACTGTCCCGGCGTCACTGCCCGCTGCGGCTCGTCGAAGTCAACCTGCAGGCGGCCATCTTCGCGCAGGGAGAGGCTGGCCATGCTCTCGTTTTTGCCATAACGGATTTTGGCCGCATAACGGCAAGGCTCCGTAAATTCATCAAAGGCAATCCAGTTGAGGTCGCCGGCAACGAGCCCCTCGGCATAAACATCATTTGCCCCGCCGACGATAACCTGATTGTGCTTCATGTCAAGCTCCGTGACATAGAGCGGCTCAGGCGCAGCAATGCCAAGCCCCTTGCGCTGGCCAATCGTATAGAGCGGTACGCCCTCGTGACGGCCGAGCACCTTACCCGTGCGGTCGACGATATTGCCCGGTTTGAGGCAGGCAGGATTCTTGTCGCGCAGGTAGGCCTTGTAATCATCGTGCGGCACAAAGCAGATTTCCTGGCTGTCGGGCTTATGCGCCACCGGCAGGTTGAATTTTTCGGCCAGCTCGCGCGTATGCACCTTCGTCATGCCACCGAGCGGCAGCATAAAATGACGCAGGGTCTTCTGATTCAGATGGTAGAGCGCATAGGACTGATCCTTATGGACGTCGATGCCCTTCTTGAGCACATAACGGCCATTTTCCTCCTGCTCGATACGCGCATAATGGCCCGTAGCCAGGAACTCAGCGCCCAGCTCCAGCGTCTTATCGAGCAACAGCCCGAACTTCATATAGCGGTTGCAGGCAATGCACGGATTCGGCGTCCAGCCCTTGGCATAGTCCGCGAGAAAATAATCGATGACGTCGCGCTGGAACGCCTCTTTGAAGTTGACCGTATAATGCGGAATGCCGATGGTCTCGGCCACACGGCGGGCATCATCGACGCTCGCGAGGCTGCAGCAGCCGCGGTCGTTGCAGTCAAAGTCGCGGCTCTCCTCGGAAAGCCGCATCGTGATGCCAATGACATCATAACCCTGCTCGACGAGCAAAGCCGCCGTAAGCGAACTGTCGACGCCGCCGCTCATTGCTACAACTACTTTTTTCTTTTCCATTTATTTCAATCTCCTATCGAATCGCAATCGAACGTACAAAATTTCATTTACCCCTTAGTATACCATATTTGCGCCAACCACCAAAGTGCCATAGTCACATAGACGAATCCCAAGCAAAATGATACACTTATAACAAATCATTGCGGCAGACACTGAGCCGCCAGAAAGGACCCGCCATGCATATTACCGGAATCATCGCCGAATACAATCCCTTCCATAACGGACATCAATATCAGCTTGAACAAATCCGTAAAAATCATCCGGATACGATTATCGCAGCGGTGATGAGCGGCAGTTTCCTGCAGCGCGGAACGGCAGCCCTGCTCGACAAATGGACGCGGGCGGAACTTGCCGTAAAGGGCGGCTGCGACGTCGTCTTTGAACTGCCCTTTGCCTTCGCCTGCCGCAGTGCGCAGGATTTTGCCCGCGGCGGCGTGCAGCTGCTCGCAAGACTTGGCGTCATCGACACGCTCGCCTTTGGCGCCGAATGTTCATCGCTTACAACATTAACGGCGATTGCAACGGCCATCGACTCGCCCGCCGTGCAAACGCAGCTGCACGAGCGCATAAGCGCTGGCGCCTCCTATGCACAAGCGCTCACAGAACTTACCGCCAGTGAAGCCCGGATAGATGCCTCGCTTCTGCACACGCCCAACAACATTCTCGCCATCGAGTACCTGCGCGCACTGAAAAAAACGCCCGCCATCGAACCGCTGCTGATTCCCCGGGCAGGCGCCAGCTACCATAACATCAACATCGCCGCCCCTCACGCCAGCGCCTCGGCCATCCGCCAACTGCTGTCTAAAGCCGCTAAAGCATCACATGCCGCAGGCGGCAAACTGCTCCTGCCTCAGCTCACTGCCTACGACAGTAAAGCCTTGCAAGAAGCCCTGCCAGCCGCAGGCTTTGCCGCCATCCGTCAGCTAAACGCTTCCGAACTGCCAAATCTCGACCGCCTGCTCGTACCACTGCAAGCCCTTATGCTGCGCACAGACAACACAGCATTGCAAGAAATCGCCGGCATCAACGAAGGCCTTGAAAACCGCTTGCGCGACTGCCTGCAAACAACCAGAACCTACAACGAAGTCTTGACTGCCGCCACGACCAAACGCTATCCCAAAAGCCGCATCGCCCGCACGCTTATCCACCTGCTGCTCGGCCTCACGCAAACACAACTGGCATCCATGGACGACGCCGGCCCGCTCTACGCGCGCATCCTCGCCTGCGGCCCACGCGGCCGCGACTTGCTCAAACGCATAAAAAAAGCGGAAACACTTCCGCTCATCACCAAAACCAGTGCCTTCTTGACCAGCTCCCAACGCGTCCAAGGCCCAGTCACCTTATCCCCCTTGCAGCAACAGCTCGCCCTCGACACCATGGCCACCGACCTGCGTCAGCTGACCCTACCGCAAGCCACCCAAAAACGCAACGACTTCCAGCAATCCCCTCGATTTTTTACCTCCAATCCGCCAGCCGACAAGACAACTTGACAAGTCAAAGCAGGCAGGTATTGAAAAAAAACGGCAAAACCGCTATAATAGAACTAGAAAAAAGACCACCGATAGACGGATTATTCCCTCGCTCGATGGTTTATATCTAAAGTTCTTTAGAAATAACCGCCCGAGGTAGGAAATCGGCGGTTATTTCTTTTTTACCTCTATAATGAGGAGCAGGAGAAGCAGAAGCTTCAGCGTGTCCGCATCTATCGGTAACACCTCCACTTCGGGGTGGCCAATCGACCACGCTTACGCTTGGCCTTAAAGCACCTTTCTGCGAGGGTGTACGTTACAAATAATCCGCCTACCGTATCTGGTGGCCTGGCAGGATACTCCTGCCAAAGGTATTATAGCATGTATATTCCATAAGAACAATAACAACGCCAAGCGGGCGACTGACATTTGATTGTCAACCGCACGCTTGGCGTTGTTATTTATCCTTGTACGTCACAATACACAGCGATAGCCTGTGGTACTGTCTCGATGGTCAGCGGCAGCATAGGGCCGATTTCGCCATCGAGGTCACTCTGCAAAGGTTCTGTCGATTCAATGCGGAAGTTTTCTGCCTGAATGTGCAGTACCTTATCTTTCTCCGATACCGGCTTGCCGGCAATGAGGTCTGCCGTTACAGCCATCAGCGACGGGATGCCGCATTTGCGAATAGCCAGCAAATCGAGCTTGCCATCGGTAACCGAAACATCTTTGGCCACATTTTTCATGCTGCCAACGACGGCACTGTTGATGACGACAAACAGAAAAGCCTCGAGTTCATGCAGCACGCCATCAGCTTCGATTTTAAGCGGAACGGCATGGAATTTCGGAATCTCGCCCAAACCTTTGATATAGTAGGCCATCTTTCCCATGGCATTTTTGAGCCGCGCATCGACTTCATGCGCAATCCCCGTCATCATACCAGCACTGGCCACATTGATGAAGTAATCTTCGCCGACTTTGCCCAGGTCCATACGGCAGGATTTGCCAGCAGCGATGATGTCGAAATACTTCTCCATATCCTCATTGATTTTGAGGTACGTGGCAAAATCGTTGGACGTGCCGCTGCCAATGATGCCCAGCGGCAGGTCAATGCCGTTTTTCACCATCAGATTGACGCATTCATGAACCGTACCGTCGCCACCAGCTGCCAGCACACCCTCGGGCTGAGTCTCGCGGACAAAATCGACAAACTCCTCATTGCCTTCTTTTTTCGTCCGATACATGAGCAACAGAATGTTGCGGCGCTGAAAGGCCTCCACCATACTGTCGATCTTATTTTTAAAGGCGGCATGGCCGGATACCGGATTATAGAAAAGGACCAGCTTTTTCAATGTTTCTCCTCCTATAAAAAACGAGCAGGTTGGTACTGCTCGTTTCAACGAATCAATTTGCGGTGGTCTTAAAGACACCGATGCGGCGCAGGAACTTGATGCCAATTCGTCCGAGCATCGGCATGCGCTCAAGGTCGTCTTCGCGCAAGCCGCCAATCAGCAGCATGACCGCGATATAGACCGCACAGCCAAAGAACACGGCACCGAACGTCGAGATGACGCCAATCTGCCACCAGGCCATCGTCCAATCATAGAAGAAGTAGACCGCTGCTGCCATGACCGCCGACGCGATGACAGTCTTCAAGAGCTGCGGAATCTCCATGCGGTAGCCGATGAACTTGTAGATGAAAATCAGATTGATGATAGCGGCCACACCCATATCGGCCGCCGTCGCCCAGGCAGCACCCATGATGCCGAGCCAAGGGATTGCCGTGAGTTCCCAGTTCAGGACGACTTTAGCCACAGCGGCCAAAATCATATTAACCATCGGAATCGTCGGATGGCCAAGGCCCTGCAGGATACCCGTCGATACCTGATGCAGGCCCAGGAGAATAATGCTGACTGCCGAAATCATGACGGCAGGGCCAGCGCCCGGCGCGTTGTAAATCAGCGACGAAATCGGCGTCGCCAGGACAAACACGATGACAAAAGCCGGGAAGCAGACAAAATTCGAGATGCGGACCGAAGCCGCCGTCTGGTTGTAGACGCGCTTCATATCCTTTAACGCCCGCGCCTCCGAAATTGCCGGCACGATGCTCATGGCCATCGAAGCCGTAATGATGCACGAGAGATTGACGAGCGGCACAGCCATACCCGTGAGATAACCGAAGAGCTCCGTCGCCTCATTGACACTGTAGCCAGCGACTTCCAAGCGCTGCGGGACAATCATGAGGTCGAGATTCGAGACAACCGGCAGCATGATGCTGGCCGCCGAAACTGGCAGCGACAGCTTGAAAATGCGCTTGATAATGTCCCAGGCCGGTTCGCATTCCTTGCCCGGCAGCGGCTGCAAGTCGTTGCCATAGTCGCGTTCAATGTCGCGGTCGAGCTTCCAGTGGAAGTAGACGAGCACCATAAGACCGGTCACCGCGCCCGCCAAAGCGCCGAGCGACGCACCAGCCGAAGCGTAGTCGAGGCCCCATGGCAACAGCAGTTCTGCCAAGAGAATCATTGTGATGACGCGGAAAATCTGCTCGACAATCTGCGAGACCGCCGTCGGCGTCATGCGCTGCCAGCCCTGCAAATATCCGCGCGAGCTAGCAAGCAGCGTAACGAAAAATACCGTCGGCGCCAAAACCACAATCGACTTATAGGCACGCGGGTCGCGCACGAACTGCCAATCGATCAGCCAGTCGGCCGCAAAATAGGTCAAGAACGAGAACACGAGGCCCGTCACGAGCATCAGTGCCATGGAGATATGGAACACGCGCCGCGCGCCGAAAATGTCCTTTAAGGCCACCTTCTCTGCCGTAATAATCGAGATAGCGACTGGCACACCGGCCTGCGACACCGTCATGGCAAAGAAATAAATCGGGAAGGCCATCTGGTAAAGACCGATACCTTCACCGCCAAGGATTCGGGACACAAAAATCCAATTCAAGGAGCCGATAACCTTGACGACAAATCCGGCAACGGTCAGGATAAACGTTCCCTTGAGGAACGATTCGCCCTTGCTGGATTTCTTTTCTTCTTTTACTTCCTGGTTACTAATTGGAAACACCGCCTATGTACAAAGGCATACTGCACCTGGCAGCATGCCCGTTTTGCAAAATTTCGCCAATATCGTTATAATATTGGTACGTAACATATGAATTATATCATTTATAGCCTTGGTATGCCACATTTTTTTATGGCAGCAGCCGAAAACGGCAAGGAGCAATCATGAATCACAACCTGCTTGAATTTGATATGACGGTGGGACGGCAAAAGCCCGAAACCATCGTCCACACCGGCAATCACTGCCCATTCTGCGACCGCGAAAAACTCGAAAACATCATCGACAGCGAAGGTTCTATCGTACTGCTCCGCAACAAATACAACGTGCTGAAAGGCACCGACCAGTTCGTGCTGATTGAAGGCGATGCCTGCCAGAGCGATATGCCTGAATACCAGGCTGAGCACATGCGAAAGCTCGTCCGCTTCGGCCTTCATCACTGGCAAAAACTGCTCGCCTGCGGCCGTTACGAGGACGTCCTCTTCTTTAAAAACTTCGGCCCACTGTCTGGCGGCACAATCCGCCACCCGCACATGCAGCTAATCGGCCTCACTGCCCCTACGGAAAAAATTTCGGTACGCCCCGAGGAATTTGACGGCCCCGTCATCTATGCCAAAAACGGTGTAACAATGACCGTTTCCGACCAGCCGCGCATTGGCTTTTGGGAATTCAATCTGATTGACCGCCAGCTTACTGAAGACTCACTTGACACTTTGGCCGATTACCTGCAAATCGGCACGGATTATCTCACCCATCACTTCCACAAGCGCTGCAACAGCTATAACATTTTCTTCTATCATCACGAGGAAACCATCTACGTCAAACTCATGCCGCGGTTTGCCACGCCGCCCGTATTCGTCGGCTACGGCATCCGCGTGCGCCCCACCAACTACGAAAATATCGTAAACGAATTTCATACACTTTACGGAAACTAAAAGAAGTTCCAGCCATTTGCCTTCGCAAGCGGCTGGAACTCTTTTGTTTCCCAGACTTAGCTTATGCTTCTTTCTTGTCAAACGGAACGTGGTTAAGCACGAGGTCCGGATTGTTGTCCGTAATCCAGCCGATTGCCCACTCGTTGTTGAGCAAGAGTACCGGATTCTGGTTGCGGTCATAGACAAACATGCCGCGGTCCGCGCCCTTGAGCTCTGCCGGCGTCACTTCACGGCCATCTTCGAAGGCCATCCAGCGGGCGACCTCGAACGGCTGCATGTTCATTTCGATATCGACGTTGTACTCGTTCTTGAGACGGTACTCCAGCACCTCAAACTGCAGCGTACCGACCGTGCCGACGATGTAGGACTCGGTGCCCGCACCAGCCTGCTGGAAGAGCTGGATAGCGCCCTCCTGCGTGAGCTGCTCGATGCCCTTGACGAACTGCTTGCGCTTCATCGTGTCTTTTGCCTGCACGCGCGCGAATTTTTCAGGCGGGAATACCGGGAAGTCCGCATACTTGAACTTGTGGCTGGCATCGCAGACCGTATCGCCAATGCCGAAGACGCCCGGGTCAAACAAGCCGATGATGTCGCCCGGATAAGCCGTGTCGACGATCTGGCGGTCCTGGGCGAGAAACTGCTGCGGCTGCGCGAGCTTCAGCATCTTGCCCGTGCGCTCATGCCAGACTTCCATATTGCGCTCGAACTTGCCCGAGCAGATGCGGATGAAGGCCAGACGGTCGCGATGGGCCGGGTTCATGTTGGCCTGAATCTTGAAGACAAAGCCCGAGAACTTCTCATCGCTGGCCGGAATCATGCCCTCGGAGGACTTGCGCGGCTGCGGAATCGGCGCCATGCGGATATAGCCCTCGAGGAAGTCCTGCACACCAAAGTTCGTCATGGCCGAACCAAAGAACATCGGCGTGAGCTCACCGGCATTGACAAGCTCCATGTCAAACTCCTCGCCGGCTTCATTCAAGAGCTCCAAGTCTTCCTGCAATGCTTCCCAGACGTCTTCGCCAACGCGCTCGATAACTGCCGGGTCATCGGGTTCGTAGACATCGGCAATGCGCGCTTCCTGGCCGTGCGTCGTATCTTCGGCAAACAGCAGCACTTTGTCGTTGCGGCGGTCATAAACGCCCATGTACTGGCCGTCCTGACCGATTGGCCAGTTCATCGGATACGAACGGATGCCCAGCACGTTTTCAATTTCGTCCATGAGGTCGATTGGCGCCTTGCCATAGTGGTCGAGCTTGTTGACGAAGGTAAAAATCGGAATGTTGCGCTGTTTGCAGACCTTGAACAGCTTTTTCGTCTGGGCCTCGACACCCTTGGCGACATCGATAACCATGACGGCACTGTCGACGGCCATCAGCGTACGATACGTATCCTCCGAAAAGTCCTGATGACCCGGCGTATCGAGGATGTTGATGCGGCAGCCATCGTAATCAAACTGCAAGACCGACGACGTGACCGAGATACCACGCTGTTTCTCGATTTCCATCCAGTCCGATACCGCATGACGCTGCGTCTTGCGGCTCTTGATGGAGCCGGCCAGATGAATGGCACCACCGTAGAGCAAGAGTTTCTCCGTAAGCGTCGTCTTACCAGCATCCGGGTGGGAGATGATGGCAAAGGTGCGGCGCTTTTCTATTTCTTTATTGAGTTCTTCACTTAATGCTGACAAAGTAAATCCTCCCATTTGCAAATAACACTAATTTACATATTATCACAAGGACTATTATCATCGCAATAATTAATTTCTTGTCGTATAATAGAAGATAACGAACACAATGGAGGTGTCCTCATGGAAATCAAAAAATCTGCCTGCCCTTACGACTGTCCCGATTGCTGCGGGCTGCTTGTCTATACCGAAGGCGATAAAGTCGTCCAAGTAAAAGGCGACCCTGGCCATAGCTACACGCGCGGCACGCTCTGTCCCAAGATGGCGCGCTACGAGCGCACGGTGCACTCCCCCGCGCGCCTTACGACACCGCTAAAGCGCATTGGCCCCAAAGGCAGTGGCGAATTTGCACCGATCAGCTGGGATACCGCCATTGCAACGATTGCGAGCCAGTGGAAGGAGATTATCCGTAAGTATGGCGCTGAGGCCATCCTGCCCTACTCTTACGCTGGCACCATGGGGACAATTCAATACAGCGCCGGCCACAGTTTTTTCTATCAGCTCGGTGCCACGAGCCTTGACCGCACCATCTGCGCGCCGGCAAAGTCACGCGGCTACCGCGATGTCATGGGTGGCACCCTGCCGACTGCGCCGCAGGAGGCTGCCAACAGCGATTTCATCATTCTTTGGAGCATCAGCATGCTCGCCACCGACATTCACTTCCGCCACGACGTCGACCTTGCGCGCCAGAACGGCGCGCAAGTCTGGTGCATCGATACCTACGAAACACCGACGGCCCGCTACGCCGACCACTTCACAAGCATTAAGCCCGGCACCGATGGCGCACTGGCCCTTGGCCTTATGCACGTCTTGAATCGCGACGGCCTTATCGACGAAACATTTATCACGCAATATGTCGAGGGTTGGGAGGAACTGCGCGATACTTTTTTGCCGCGCTATACGCCCGCAGCTGTTTCCTCCATCACCGAGGTTCCCGCTGCGGCAATCGAAGAACTTGCCCATGCCTTTGGCCGCGCCCGCGCGCCGTTTATCCGTCTCGGCAGCGGCCAGTCGCGCTATGGCAACGGTGCGATGACCTCGCGGCTCATCACCTGCCTGCCCGCCATCACCGGTGCCTATGCCCATGTTGGCGGCGGTCTTTTGACCTCGGCCTCCGGCAGTCATGCCTTCGACAAGAGCATCATCCGCCGCCCGGAAAAAGAAAAAAAAGGCGTCCGTCATATCAATATGATAAAACTCGGCCAGGTGCTCACTGATGAAACGCTTGCACCGCCCATCAAGAGCCTCTACGTCTATTCATCAAATCCCGCCTGCACAGCTCCCGAGCAGGCACTTGTCGCACAAGGACTATCGCGCGACGACCTCTTTACTGTCGTTCACGAGCGCTTTATGACCGACACGGCTCGCTATGCCGACATCATCCTGCCCGCGACGACTTCGCTTGAACACGACGACATCTACTATTCTTACGGACACTATACCGTCCAACGCGGCAACGCCGCCATTCCGCCCATCGGCCAAAGCAAATCCAACTGGCAGGTCTTTTCACTGCTGGCCAAAGCCATGAACATTGACGATGAATTTTTCCAGCAGAGTGAACCGGACTTAATTGAAAAATTTATCGCCAGCACTGACACCACCTGGCCGCTGCCTGTCGACAAAGCAAAACTTGAAAGTGGCGAGCCAGTCGACTTGCCGCTGCCCGATAATTACAAACTCGATTTTAAAACGCCGTCGGGCAAAATCGAAATCAAAAATTCCGCTATCGAGCCAGCCCTGCCCGACTACCGTCCCCCCCATTATGCCAACGACACCGAAACATTCCTGCTCATCAATTCGCCTGACCCGCGCATCCTTGACAGTTCCTTCAACGAGCGCCCCGAGCTCACGCGCGGCCACATCATGGAGCTTATGATGCACCCCGACGATGCCAACCGCCTGGGACTTTGCGAGGGCGATATAGTAGCAGCCAGCAACACGCAAGGCCGTGCGCAGTTTACGCTAACCCTATCGGCGCGCACCCAGCCGGGCCGCGTCGTCAGCGAAGGCGTCTGGTGGAACACACTGACAAAAACCGGCAACACCAACCAGCTGACCCACGCGCGCACCACCGACAAGGATGCAGGCAGTACCTTCTACGATGTCAAAGTCAATATTACCAAATTGACCGGTCAAATCTGACATGTCAGCATTTGACAAGTCAAAAACGGCAGCAGCAATCCTAGCCTGAGATTGCTGCTGCCGTTTGTTTTATTTGAGCTCTAAGCCCACCGGGCAATGGTCACTGCCAAATATTTCGTTATGAATCGTCGCGTCGGCGATGCGCTCTTGGAGACGCTTGGACGTCACGAAGTAGTCGATGCGCCAGCCCGCATTCGTATCGCGCGCCTTGCGCAGGTACGACCACCAAGTGTAGATGCCCGTCTGCTCTGGATAAAGCGTGCGGAACGTATCGATAAAGCCCGCGTCCAAAAGCTCGGTGAATTTTCCGCGCTCTTCATCGGTAAAGCCCGCATTGTGATGATTTGTCTTCGGATTCTTGAGGTCAATCTCCGTATGGGCGACGTTGAGGTCGCCGCAGACGATAACCGGCTTCTTGCTATCAAGCTCAAGCAGGTAAGCGCGGAAGGCGTCTTCCCATTCCATGCGGTAGGCCAGCCGCTCAAGCTCGCGCTTGGAGTTTGGCGTATAGACCGTCACGAAGTAGAACTCGGGAAACTCCAGCGTGATGACACGCCCCTCGTGATCGTGCTCCTCAATGCCGAGGCCATAGCGAACCGAAAGCGGCTCGATGCGCGTAAACACCGCCGTTCCCGAATAGCCCTTCTTTTCGGCACTGTTCCAGTACTGCTTATAGCCCGGCAAATCGAGGATTGCCTGGTCCGGCTGCATCTTCGTTTCCTGCAAGCAGAATACATCGGCATTTAACTTACAGAATGACTCCATAAACCCTTTTTTAAGGCAGGCCCGCAGGCCGTTGACATTCCAAGAAATAAATTTCATCGGCTCACCCTCTATCACGGAAGTGCCTTGAACGAATCCAGTGGCCAGAACACGAGCATTGCCTTGCCCTTGATGAGGTCAAGCGGTACAAAGCCAACATCGGCAAAGCGGCTGTCCTCCGAATTGTTGCGGTTATCGCCCATAACGAAAATCGTCCCCTTCGGTACCGTGGACTTCGGGTATTCGCTCTTCGTCTTCTCAAGGATATAGTCCTCATTGAGCAGCTGGTCATTGACAAATACACGTCCATCCTTGATTTCCACCGTGTCGCCTGCCGTAGCAATAACACGTTTGATGAAATCACGCTTCGGGTCGCGCGGATACTGGAATACCAGGATTTCGCCTTTCTGCGGCTCACGGAACTGATAGATGAATTTATTGACTACGAGGCGCTCCTGAGACTGCAAGGTTGGCCGCATAGACGGACCATCAACGATATAAAGCTCGACGACAAACTGACGGATGATAAACGCCAGCACGACAGCCACGACAATCGAAACAATCCAATCTTTAGCCTCTTCTCCTAATGAACTCATTACAGTATCCTCCTCATAATAAATTTCAAACAAATAGGGACTGCTAAAAAGCAGTCCCTACCGTTACGCCAATTAGCGTTTCTCTTTGATACGAGCAGCTTTACCCGTAAGGTTGCGCAGATAATAGAGTTTTGCACGACGAACGATACCCTTGCGGACAACGTCGATCTTCTCAATGCGCGGGGAATGAACCGGGAACATACGCTCAACACCTACGCCGTAGGAAATACGACGAACCGTGAACGTCTCACGAACGCCCGTACCCTGGCGGGAGATGACAACGCCCTCGAACATCTGGATACGCTCGCGGGAACCCTCGACGATTTTCGCATGAACGCGAACCGTGTCACCAGGTGCAAACGCCGGAATGTCGGAACGGAGCTGTTCTTTCTCTAAAGTCTCGATAATGTTCATTTGTATATTTCCTCCTTCTATAGACGTTCGTGGCAAGCATCTACTTTGGTGATTACTCACGGCTTACTCAGAGGACCGCCCACATATACTCTGATAGTTTACCATAAAAGGAAGACCGTTTCAACACCCCGCAAAAATTAAATTTTGCTGAAAACTCACTGGATAATCCGCGCACTCATGGCCTTCTTCACCACATCAGCCGGCACATCATTGCGGCAGACAACGGAGCCAACAGAATCCATCAAAACCCAATTGACCTTGCCCGCTACGGTCTTCTTATCGTGGAAGATATCGCCATACATGGCATCCACCGTGCAGCCCTCGGCCTTGGTCGGCAGGTGAAGGTTTTCGGTAAGCTGCACCACCCGCTGGAAATCCGCCGGCGCTATGAGGCCCAGCTGGCAGCTGATATCGGCCGCACCAACGATGCCGATAGCCACCGCTTCCCCGTGATTATAGCGCGTGTAGCCCGTTTCCTTTTCAATGGCATGTGCCATCGTATGGCCGAAATTCAAAATGCGGCGAAGCCCGGCCTCCTGTTCATCCTGACTGACAACGGCCGCTTTGATTTCACAGGAGCGCGCAATCATATGCGTTGCCGCCTCAGGCTCTAAGTCCAGCACAACCTGCTGATTCTGTTCAAGGAAGGCAAAGAACTCACGGTCGTAGATAATACCATACTTGATGATTTCGCCAAGTCCCGTATAAATTTCACGCTTTGGCAGCGTTTTCATAAGTTCCAAGTCCATAAAGACGGCCTTGGGCTGATAAAACGCTCCAATCAGATTTTTGCCGAGCTTGTGGTTGACGGCGACCTTGCCGCCCACACTCGAATCGACCTGTGCCAACAGGCTCGTCGGCAGCTGCACAAACGGCACGCCACGCATATACGTCGCAGCGATAAAGCCCGCCAAATCGCCGACCACGCCGCCACCCAGGGCAAAAATCGGCGACTTGCGGTCAAGACCCAATTCAATTGCCTTGGTATAGAGGTCTTCGGCCACCGCCAGGCTCTTAGAACTCTCGCCAGCTGGAACCGTCACCACCGCTGCTTCAAGGCCAGCCTCGCGCAGTATGGTTTGGATTTTCGCACCATAAAGCGGCCCGACATTCGTATCGGTAACCACCATGGCTTTTTTCGAAAAGGACGCCGTCTGCACAAACGAGCGCAGTTCACCCTCAAGACCATAGCCTATATAAATACTATAACTTTTTTCGCCTAATTCTACCCGGACTTCACGCATGCAGTACACCTCTTGTCTTCAAAAAACGCACGATAACATCGACCACTTGCAGTGGCGACAAATCGCTGGTGTCAACCGTAAAGTCTGCCTGTTTGTACAAATCTTTCCGTTCCGCCATCAACGATTCCACAGCCTTGCGGCGGTCGCCCTGGTCTGCCTGGTCGAGCACCGGACGGGTTCCATGGCGCTTCGTGCGTTCGAGCACCGCATCGACGCTGGCACTCAAACAAATGATAATCCCGCTCTTTTTAAACGCCGCCACATTGTCGGGATTCTTGACCGTACCGCCGCCTGTGGAAATCACCGCATTGCGCCGTGCCGACAAGCGCTCGACCAGATCCTTTTCCAACTGGCGGAAATGCGCCTCGCCTTTTTGCGCAAATATGTCGGGAATGCACATGCCGGCCTCCTCTTCGATTTTCTGGTCCATATCGATAAAGGCACAGCCAAGTTTACTGGCCAGCATTTTGCCCGTGCTGGTCTTGCCGGTTCCCATGAAACCGATAAGTATAACATTCTTCATGTTACCAGTCCTTTCCGATGCGCTTTTTATACGCTTCAAGCGAAGCTTTTACATCCACCATCGCATCAGAACCGAACTTGTCGCAAATGGCTTCAGCCATGACGAAGGCCATCATCGCTTCGCCGACTACCGAAGCTGCCGACACCGCACAAGTATCACTGCGCTCCTTGCAGGCAAGGACTGCCTCGCGGCTTTCGATATCAATCGAGCGAAGCGGCGTCATAAGCGTCGGAATCGGCTTCATGGCCGCTTTGACCACAACTTCCTCGCCATTGGTCATGCCGCCCTCAAGGCCGCCCGCCCGGTTGGTCTTGCGGAATACTTCGCCTTCCTCATCGAGGAACACTTCATCGTGAATCTGACTGCCCGGCAAAACGGCACACTGGAACCCAGCACCGATTTCTACGCCTTTAATCGCCTGAATCGACATCATGGCACCGGCAATCTTGGCATCAAGACGGCGGTCCCACTGGATATGGCTGCCAAGGCCAGCTGGCAAGCCACGAACCGTCACCTCAAAAATGCCGCCTAAGGTATCGCCAGCCTTCTTGGCTTCGTCGATTTTTTCCTTCATCTTCACTTCGGCAGCCTCGTCAAAGCAGTTGAGCTCCGACGATGTCTCCTGCCCGAGCAAATGACGATTGACATTTGACGGGTCAACTTCGACGCCGCCGATATTCGTCACTTGCGATACGACTTGAATGCCGAGCGCATGCAAAAACTCCTTGCAGACCGCACCAACGGCAACCCGCATCGTCGTCTCGCGAGCACTCGAACGCTCGAGAATATCCCGTACATCCTGCCGGTTGTATTTCTTGACCCCCGTGAGGTCCGCATGTCCCGGTCTTGCTGCCGTGACCTTTGCCCCTGCCGGTTGGCCAAATACTGCCATGCGGTCGGTCCAATTGGCAAAATCCTTGTTGATGACGCGCAGAGTCACCGGGCCACCGAGGGTCTCACCAAAACGCACGCCCGAGACAATTTCCACCTTGTCCGTTTCGATTTTCATGCGTCCGCCACGGCCATAGCCCTGCTGGCGGCGCGCCAAATCGCGATTAATCGCCTCAACATCAATTTTCAGGCCCGCCGGCAGGCCTTCGAGGATTGCGGTCAGGCAGGGGCCATGGGACTCTCCGGCCGTCATAAAACGTAACATACTCATAACAGGATACACCTCGCAGGATTTCAAATTTCTTTATTTACTAGTTTAATTTATCATATTCTATAAATCAAGTCCTTCTACAGCCAATCCCTGTCCATTTATCAAAAACTTTTCCCTATCCTGTCCTTTCACGTTTTTCCTTTGACGGCATAAATCCGAAGTTCGAGCAAACAGTTAAGGGCACCGTCTTTTTCCTGCACCGCCGTCCGCGCTACCTGGATATAGCGCGGCTCTTCCCGCAAACTGCGCAAAAAGGATAACAGCTCGAAATAGCTGCTGCGAAACTTTACCTCGACCGGCATGACTGCCAATCCATCGCGCACCGCCACTGCCTTTGGCGCCACCTGCGTCAATTTGATTTTGTGCGCCAATGCTAACTGCTGAAGTTTGCTTAAAAAGGCTCCCTGCTCCATATCATCCGGCAGGGCTTTATCCACGCGGGCCTGCCGCGCCAGCAAATCTTTTTCGTACGACTGCTCCCCGGCATGTGCCTGGCGATACGCTTCGATGTCCCGCAAATCCTGCCGCATAGCCTGTGACTCCGCCTGTGCCTGCCTGGTTCGTTCCTGCATCGGCTCATGAACAAAAAAATAAACCATACCCGCCAGCAGCAGTGAAACGCTGGCAGAAACCAACAGCCATTCTTTTCCCAGCGGCAGTCTTACGTTTTTCCTCCAATCCATCCGCTCCTCCTGCCTATCATCATAAGGCGATACTCATTTGAAACACTATTGTCCCGTCCTGCGCCGGGCTTTGCTTTTCTGCGTCCCCTGACGATTCTAACACCGGCCCCTGCGGAAAGAAATCCTTATCCTCCTCAAACGCCTGCAAAAAACCAGCCACAGCCTCATAACTTGCCGCCCGGCCGGCCAGCCGCAATTTGTCACGGCCTTCAAACTCCAGCCGGTCAAGCCATACGCCCTCCACGGTCCGGCTGCCGAGATGAACCAGCACGCTGTACCAGGAAATATTTTTCGCCGACAATTCCTGCAGGCGTTTTTCCTTTCCCGCCGTTTCCTCGCGCATCCGTTCCAAAAGCTTCATTTTATTCTGCGCAGACGCCATGTGGACCATTTCCTGTTGGGCCGACCAGTTTTCGTGCCGCGCCGCATACAACATCCAGGAATCCCAGCCAATCACGGCACAGGTCAAAAATGCCACCAGCCCCACAACGAAGGCGGAGATAAGCGGCCAGTTCCACCGATCCTGCATTGCCGTCCGCTTTACCAGTCCGCCGCCACCTGTACCAGCCCCCGAAGCACTTTGCAAAAAACTCACGGCGGCGCAAAGCGCCCCTTTCATTTCCGTTAATGGCAGCTGCTCCGGCAATTGCTCGCAGGCAATTTCCATCCCCTGAATCTTAATCGTTCCCATATCCCCTGCCAGAACACTGCCACCTCCTGCCGCAGTTGGCGCGACCCAGATATCCGCTAATATCACCCCAGCCTGTCCAAAGGCCTCCTGCCATGCCAGCAAATAATCGCGGCGCACCACGCCACCCCAAAGGGAGGTACTCTGCGCCAGTGGGCACATTACCACGGCATAATCGTCCATATCCAGCCCCATTTCTCCGAGCCGCGCATCAAGCTCCCAATAGGCAGCTTCCCGCTGTTCGCCGCCTTTTAATCCTGGCGGCACCGACAGCAGATAGTCCTTTACCTCCTTCTTATCGGCAAGCAAAACCAAGGGAATCTCCTGCAAGCCTTCCTCCTCCAGCCGCGCGGCAATCCTTCGGGCCTGCCACGCATTATCCTTACCCTCCGCTGCTGGCGGCAGCAAAATGCGCCGGCCCACCTGCCAGCCATTTTCTTCCCGCAATTCAACCAGACACACTGAACCATCGGCGCGAATCTCAGCCCCCAAAACATCACGCCACTTTAGCTGCAAACGCTGTTTAAGGCACCCAGCCCAACCAAACATAATGCTCCCCCACTTTCTGCATTTCACCTTTGACTAAACGTCCTTCCTCCCAAGGTTTCGTATTCCGGCTGTTTTTGGCATAGCCGAGCAGATAGAGTTTATCCTTGCGCTTGATTCCGCCTGCTTTCCATGCCACGCCCTCCGGCGGCTTCACCGCCGCCAAGTCCACTGCCTCTAGCTTGATGTCCATAACCATATCATCGCGCCAGCGCGCTGGGAGCTGCGGGTCTGCTTCTATCCGCAGTGCAACGAGTTCCACCATGCTCTCCGCCGCCAATCTCAGCCTGGTTTCCTCCTCATAGCCGGCATTTGCCTGCTGCCCCGCACGGACAAAATAAAGCAGCCCAAACGATAATGCCGTCACGACCATCAGCATGCAGAGGAGTACCAGCGACACCGCACCTTCCTGCCTATTGGAAGCCATCCGTCATCTCTCCTTCCCACCTTGGCAGATACACCGCCGTCGACAGCGTATAATAATGATTGGTAAACCGGCTTCTCCCTTTTAAACGCACCCGATACAAGCCTGGATGCCGTTTTTCTTCCGTTCCGCTAATCTCCTGCATCTCTACATCGGCCAGCGAATAATCCCCGGTCATTGGTGCCGAACGATCCCACCCCCAAATGAGTTTCGTGGTTTGTTTCACCTCGGCCAGCCAATAAAGCTCCCAGACGTCGGTACTTCCATTATAGTCCCGCAAAGCATACCACCGTTTATGAATCTCGATTCCGGGATAATTCTGCCGGTAAGGCGTGACGTATTCCGCCTCGGTCAAATCCTGCACGATGCGGGTAAAAGCTATCTGCATCTCCTGATGAAGTTCTGCGTCAGCCAGTACGCGAAAGTAATTCCGGACGCTCACGAGCAACATCGCCACGGCCGCCGTCAACAGAAGCATCAAAATTGGCAGGGAAACTGCCGTCTCGAGCAAAACGATTCCCCGCTGCCCTTTCACCGCCTTCATAAAGCCGCTCCTTTCTGTTGGCGGTGCCGGCAGAGCAGCCGTTCATAGCCAAGCGTTCCCGACCGGACCGCCGATTGCCACTGCACCGTCACCCGTGCCCGCCATACTGCTTCGGTTTCGGCGCGGACACTTGCCCTGACCGCAAACGATTGATTTTCCTGCGCGAGCTGCTGCGCATCGCCGAGCCAGCCATACTCCCCTTCGCCAAGTCCGCCCTGGTCCATCGCCCATTCCAGCCGGGCAAACTCCTCCTGCGCGAGCAACACACCGCTGAGTCTTGCCGAATCAGCCTGTATCACCACCTGCGCCTGCTGGAAAAGATGCAGACTGACCGCCATCGCCATGACGACAACACTTAGCACCATCACTTCCAATAAGATATATCCTCGCTGTTTTTCCTGTTTCACCAGCTCACCCTTTCCATGCGGATTCTGCCCGCTCTGCTAATCATGATTTTCCGGCCCTCCTGCTCCCAGCCTTCACAGGTTATGAGGAGCGTCATCATCCCAAGGCCGACATTTTTCAGTTCGCCATTGGCCTTAAAGGCAATGGGGCCGCTGTCAATGCTCGTCCCATTCCACTCCTTGCTGACCTTTACCAAAGGCAAATAACGATGGGACATATTCGTTTCCTCATGACTGCTGGTCACGGTCACACAATATTCATTCTTGCGCACTTCGATAACGGCCTGCTTGACTACACCGTCACGATTATAAAAGCCATGATTGGCTCCTTCAATCAGCCGGTTCAGCGACTGCGTCCGGCGAAGGTCCGCCAGCAGATGCTCCGTCTCATATTCAATGGCCGCCTCCCGGTAAAACCGCATTATTGACGGTATTGCCAGCATAGAAAGACAAGCAATAACCGCCGCCAGCAGCAGGACCTCCACGAGGGCGATACCTGCCTGCCGCTCTTTTTCTTGCCGCGCACTCATAACAGCCTCTCATACCACTGCCAGCATTCCATTCCACACCAATAAGAAAAACAGCCGCCGAACACCAAAAACGGCCCAAACGGAATTTTAGAAGTGCAGGAATACCCGCGCCACACCATTAGCCCTGCCGCCACGATGCCGCCGAGCAAAAAGGCCAGCACCAATGCCACGGCCATAAGCTTCAGCCCCAGCCAAAGCCCCATCGCACCGGCAAGTTTCACATCGCCAAGGCCCATACCGCCATGGCTTCCCCAGCGCAGGCCCCATAGTAAACCGCTTCCCGCAAGGCCGCCCGCCAGTATATCATCCAAGGAATTTATCCCCAAAAGCCATGGATAAACTGCCGACAGGGCCACAATGAGTATCAGCCGGTCGTATAAAAGACCACAGCGAAGGTCGAGCAGCGCAAGGTTCCATAACCGCCAGACAAACCACAGGCCAGCCGCGCCAAAAAGCAAATCCTCCCGCATCATTTGCCAAAATCTCCTGCCGTATAGCCAGCACAAGCCGCCCGGCAATCCGCACCCTCGAGCTCGATTCCGGCCGCCTCTTTTTTCAGCTCATACTTTTCCGCGCTTATCGTCACCAGCTTGCCATCTTTCAACTGGCATTTTCCCTGCGGTGGTTTCAGTTTATCCAAATCCGAAACATAATCGGCTAAATCATCGATATGGTCCGGCCAACGCCCCGCCTGCGTCGCATAAATCGCAATGGCGGAATCCAGCGTACTGAGGTCGGCCTTTACCTTGGTGGTATTGGCCACCGCAATAGCCGAATGGAATTTGGGCACGGCAATCGTCGCGAGGATTGCCAGAATCGCCATGGCAATCATAATGCCGAGCAAAGAAAAACCTGCCTGCCTTGAATCATTCATCAATACTCCTCCTTTTTGCCAAAACATCCTTTACCGAAAGATTTTCCGTCTGTAAATTTCGTGACAGCGGACAAATCTCCTTCTAATATTTTAATAATTCAAATTCTTTTTTCAAAAAAAGAACGCCACGGATGAATCGTCTCCGTGGCGTTATGCCCTTATAGCTTATGAAATTATCTTTACCGACTTCAGCGATCGTTCTACCAGCTGCTCGGCCTGCGGGTCGCCTTCCTTATACTCATAACTGATTATCCAAAAATCGTTGCCGGAATAAAGGCCCAGACATTCCATCTTCCGCTTGTCCCGTTCTCCATTGACCTTAATTATAGCATACGTCATTTCCTGACCGTTGATAGTCCGCTGCTCGCAGGTCTTGAGCACCGGATGCAGCTTATCCGGATCCTTATACGATTTCATGAACGAGCTCAGATTAAACGGCATCTTCTTGCCCGGCTCCACCATAGAACCATGATAGATAGAAACAAAGCAATGCTCATCCTGATGATGATACCGCTCTGGATTTTTTACCACGTTATCGGCTGGCAGCGCGGCAAAATCCATCTTGAACGGCAAGACAACCGACAGCCCCTTGCCGTCCTGCTGGCGGAAAACTTTGGCCGTATAATCCCGATATACTTTCGGCGGCTCCTTCGGCAAATCATCATGACGCGAAGCAATCTTATCCGCCGTGATTACTGCCCGGACAATAGCAAAAGCCTCCCATACGCCACAGCCCGAAGTAACCGTAGTGGTAAGCAGCAGGAAGCCAATCAAAAAACATCTTAGCGATTTCTTCATGGGTATCCCTGCCTTAAAGATATGCTTCATAGTTTTGCTCGGCAAAATCCATAGCCTCGGTGATAAAATTGCAATCCACCAAAAGCTCAACAATTTTATCGCGGCACTTGTTAGCCTTATGCAGCTTGGCCAGTTCTACGATGTCTTCATCCGAAAACCCGAAGCCGATTTCCTTGGACAGCATCTCCCCATGCTCTACCGATTCCAATGCCGCTTCCCAATTGAATTTTTCCTGATTTTCTGACATACCCTTCACCTCATATTCATGATTAACAGTAACAAATCCATTTCTCATGATACAAGAAATAAATTATTGCTTTTTTAAAGTTACAACAAAATTTGCTAAAAAAATCCCCCGATGAAGCTAGTTTTTTGCCT
>NZ_VTOY01000021.1 GCF_008271295.1 Pseudoselenomonas ruminis
CAAAATCGTTCCGTATTGGCGTACGGAACGATTTTTTTTATTGCTTCCGGTACTTTATTTATCTGAAAACAGTTTAGCACACAGCAAAACTTCCGTCAATCCAAAAAAGCCCGTAAGACATTTGTAATACAGGGATTCTATACACTTTTAAACGTATATACTGTATATACGTTCTATACAGTTTTAGCGTATAGCATGTATATACGTTCTATACGGCAAAAACGTATAGCTTGTATATACATGCTGTACCGTGATATACTGTAATTACAAGGGTTTGAAGGAGATGAGGTTCTATGAACAAAGTAATCACTATTGCAAATCGCAAGGGTGGAATAGGTAAAACGACGACTACGGCCTCTATGGCTTCATATTTGAAGAAAAAAAATTTTCGCGTTTTGATGATAGATTTGGATTCACAGTGCAACTTATCCTCAAATGTCAATGCTGATGTAAAGGGTTTGACCATTTTGGATGTACTGCTCCGAAAGGGTCGCGCTTCCGAAGCTGTTCAATCAACTCCTATATGTGATATAATCCCCGGCAGTTTGGAATTAAATAAAATCAACGATGCTCTGGCCAATAAGACCGGCCGTGAATATCGCCTATTGGAAAGTCTCTTCGATATAAAGGATGACTATGATTATTGCATCATAGACACGCCGCCTGAACTGGCGCTGGCCACCACCAACGCCTTGACGGCCTCCGATCAGCTTATCATTCCCACCACAGCAGAAAGTTTCTCCTTGGATGGTATAGAGCAGCTTTATAACAGTGTCAAGGATGTCTGGTCTTACACCAATAAAGATTTACAAATAGCAGGCATCCTAATTACTCTTTATAATTCTCGTGCCGTTCTCTCAAAGGCTATGCGTAACGACTTGGAGAAAATTGCCTACAAAATAGATACCAAGTTGTATAGGACTACTATACGCCGTGGCATTGCCATTGCCGAAGCACAAACAAAAATGGTAGACCTGTTTACCTATGCAAAAAATAGCGATGTAGCCAAAGACTATGCAGCTTGGGTGGAAGAATACTTGGAGGATGAGAAAAATGCGTAAATCAGAAAAAGACTTCGAGCGCAAACCAAAATCGCGACTGGAACGAATAGCCGAAGAAGCCTCTTCCAATGAGCGCAAAACTGGTGTAGCCTCTATTGCTGGCAACCGTGTTACCCAGACTGAAGCACAACGTAAGAAGAAAATTACCACCGCCACAGTTTCCACCAACTTCCGACTTCCAAGAGACGTAAAAGAACAATGTGCCGCCTTGGCTTCCCTTAAACAAGTTACCTTAACGGAATTAGTCGTTCATGCAATGAAGATGCAGCTGAAAAGGAATGCGCCCCTGATCAATCAATTCACTAAATTCAACATCGACCCCAACAGCATAAAAGAAGACCTATAACATGCCAACAAAATGTATAGAACGTATATACAAGCTATACATTTACAGCTTTATATTATAAGGATGTTGAAAGTTTTTAGTTTAAAAAATAGTAGGTGGCTTTCTATTAGCCACCTACTATTTTATTACCATTCTAAGCTACCATGCTGAATCAGTAAAAAAAGTTGTCCTTGGACATGTTTTTTTTACTGACCAAAACAAAATTCGCGTATAGCTTGTATATACTGTATATACAAGCTATACGCGAATACCCATGAAATATAAGGGATTTCCATATGTTTAATCTCCCAAGTATGTCTTGACCCAAAGGGCAAAAATCAACGAAGAGAACATTCTATTCTTTTCCCCAGTGATGCTGCTGCCTTTACCAAAAAATCCAGAGAAGGATTATATGAGCCACTTTCAAAACGGCTGATATTAGACTTCTTCGTCCCCATGCGTTCCGCCATTTCGGCCTGTGTGATGTTCTGCTCTTGTCTAGCATTTATAAACTGTGCAATAATCTCATATCGTGGTTTCAGGCGTTCATATTCATTTTGATATTCTTTATCCTGCATTAAACGATCACGGATGTCCGAACCGCTAACACTTGCTTTACTCATCAGAATTTCCCCTTTGATAGAAGATGACAAAATATATAAACTCGCATAAGCCCATGTTATCTTATATGATAACATGGGCTTATAAGCGATTACAAGCATCATTAAGCGTATAGAATGTATATACTGTATATACATTCTATACGCTTGGCCCCTTTATTGATAAGGATATTTTATACTTTTAATTTTCTAAGTAAATCCCACTCAAAAGAAGCAATATTTCTCCAAATACACCCCAATGACCACCATTCTCCCCGCGCAAGCGGGGCGACTTGTGTCGCGGCCAGCGACACAAGTCGCCGGCATTTTTCCGCTAATTGTCAGACAATATGAGGAGGCAGCTGCATCCGCAGCCGCCTCCTCATATTTTTATATTATTCCCCTTCTCCCTCTTCCAGCTCCTCCCCTTGCGGAATATATCCGGCCATTTCAAACATATAATCAACCGCTTTCTGTGCGGCGTTTGCTCCATTGATAAGCCAATCAGGATTTTCCTGTAACTTCTGGCTCCAGCTCTGCAAATAAGCTGCCGTGTTGTCTTCCTGCTCCATGATGCCAAACTCCCGGCAAAGAAGCGCAGCTCCAAACTCTGCCACCACTTCCTCCTTGCTATACTTCACGGAACCAAAGCCATCCCCCAGCTCACGCCCCATAGCTTCTGCGGTGCTGTGTACGCATTCATGCAAAATCGTAGCAGCCCAGCTCTCTGTGGTCTTGTATTCCTCAACCGGGGCAGTATATACGGCATGTTCCTCCAGCCTATAAAATGCGGTTCCATGACGGCTTACCTGATTCACCTGCAACTTCGTGGCCTTAGCAAAAGCCTTTATAAAATCTTCCACCTTAGTATTATGGGGATTTTCGCGGGTCTTGAATTCTCGGCGAGGCTTCACGCCCTCCACCTGTTCCCCGACCTCAAAAACGCTGAACTTCTTCAAAAAACCATAAATATCATCTTCATCATCCCCCGACTCCGCTGGCCTGTGCTCCTTCTTGTTCCATACATTCCAATAAACAATAGGCAATGCCTTAGCTCCCTTCTTTATATGTCCCCCGGCCTCCTGCGCCTGATTGAAGGTCATATATTCCTGCGTGCCTCCACCAAGGAACATAAGCAAAAGCAGGTTTATTCCCCGGTAACGCTTGCAAGTCTTGAAGTTTATGGGGAAAAACTCACCATTCAGCAGCCCCTTGTCCCATGGCAACCGCTTATCAGTAGCGATTTTCTCCGTGATGAGCTTTACAAGTTCCTCTTTAATATCCTTTTTCATGACACATTCTCCTTCCGAGGCGGTTTTTCCGAACCCCCTGCTGCGTTTTTCTTTTTTTTGATGGCCGGAAGGTATCGCGCCCGGAGGGAATCCGCAAGACTGCGCAGCACCGCGAAGCGGCTTGGCCTTGCGGACGGAAGGAGGGTGTGATAGGCTTGCCCCCGGCAAAAAAAAGATAGATTTAGATGCTTTTGGCTTTCCCGCACAGGGAAAGCTACCATGATTGTGCCGCCTGCTGATCGCGGCGCAATCAAAAGTAACTAAGCCCATCCAGCTCCTGGCCTACGAGCTGGATGGGCGCAAACGAAACCTTCCCCCGGCCCCGTCCGGCTACCAACGTAAAGCGCAAGGTCTCCCGCCTGCCTTGCGCTGCCAAGGGCAACGACCTCCCGCGTTAGGGATTGAAGCCCGAAGGGTGGAGACAGCCAAGCTGGCTCCATTCACGAAAGCCCGACCCGAAGGGGAACGCCATAATCACCTACATATATAAAAATACACATCAGCACCATTTTTATTGAATAAAACATAAGAAATGCTATAATATATGTATAAATACAACGTGAGGAGGGGAAATATGAAAAAATATCAAGTTGCAGAGGTTTTTCGCCCTAATACCATGCCGTCATACACGTATATCAATAGACAAGAGAAGCGTGGAACCACTTACGAGACAAAACTAAAACGTGCCCTGCAAAAAGTAGGCAGCCTGATAGCCATTTCAGGTGGCTCCAAAACAGGAAAGACCGTCCTTTATCGTAAGGTAGTGCCGGAAGACAAACTTATAGAACTAAGCGGCGCACAGATAAACTCTGTGGAAGACTTCTGGCAGCAAATCGCCGAAAACCTGCGCATCCCTGATGAACTTTCCATGGCATACTCCTCCCAAGAAAATAAAAGCGGTAAGGTTGCAGCTAATGGCAAAACCTCCATTTGGGCTATGATAACAGCAACCTTGTCCGGGGAATTCAGCAAAGGCACCAATCAGGGGGAAACCATCACCCAAAAAATCATGAGAAACAATACCTTGGTGCTGAAAGCCCTCATAGCAGGGGATTTTGTTCTCGTAATTGATGATTTCCATTACATCAACCTCGAAACACAGCTTTACTTGTCCAGAATCCTAAAGGCAGAGCTATTCAATGGCCTAAAGGTTATCCTCTTAACCCTACCTCACCGTGCTGATGATGCCATCAAACGAAATCCCGACCTCATAGGCCGCACGGTATTCATCAACCTTCTTCCTTGGACAAAAGAAGAACTGGAGCAGATAGCCCGCAAGGGATTTGATTTACTGAAAATCCCCGTACCTGATGAGCAGATAGCACATATAGTACGGGAAAGTGCTCTGTCTCCCCAGCTTATGCAGGAAAACTGCTATAATCTGGCCATACGCATAAAAGAAGAACACGAAGAAGTTTCTATGGATGCAGTACATAGAGCCTTTGGCGATACCGTAGAAGCCTACCAGCATTACAAAGAAAATGTGCAGCGTATGTGCGAAGGACCGGCCAAGGGAAGAAGCCGCCGCAAGGAATACCACCTAAAAGACGGGCGACATTGCGATACATACGGTCTGTTCCTGCTTAGCCTAAGCATAGACCCGCCAATGATGAAGCTGACGGCCTCTGAAATACATGAACGCATGACAGAAATCCTTGCAGATGGTGAGGCTGCCCCTAATGGCATGAACCTGGCCAACGTGGTCAAGCACAGCGAAAGCATCATCAAATCATCTGTACCAGCTTTGGACACCTTGGAATGGCAAAACAGCACGCTCTATATCCTTGATCCATTTTTGCTTTTCTACCTTCGCTGGGATGAAGAATGGAAGCAGGATGCCATAAAATGAATTGACGAGCCATCACAAGCATGATGGCTCCTATTTTGTGCAATCAAAAAAGGCAGGTATTATCATCCTGCCTCGAAAACTAAATGCAAATCACCAATTTAGATTAAAAATCTAAATCCCATTATAATTACTGAGTTTAAGCGTATAGATTGTATATACATTCTATACGCTTTTCCCGTATATATCGTATATACAATCTATACATATACACTTTACTGAATTGGGTCTTCTCTACCTTGCTATATCACTCTTTTTGATTTTGATATACTTTTTTCAAAATATATTTAAGTGATAACACACACAAACCGACTTAGTGTGTGTTATCACTTAAATATCACAAATCATCATCAAAAACATAAAGTAAATCAGCAATTTTATTCTAAAATCACACCACCCCTTTATTTATATAGCGAATCACGTACAGCGTGTATATACAATCTATACGGAAAAACTGTATAGAACATATATACACGATATACAATACTAAAATCTAAATTTCCAATTCTGCACCTTTTTGCTTGCTTGCCACCTTTTCGCTTTGCTTATCCTGTTGGACTTGCCTTATTGTCTCCTGCAACCCATGATGAGCCATTTTAGCAGCCTTTGATAGATCCGATATACCACGTTCCAGTTTCTTGGCACCAATGCCCGCCAAGGAAACGGCTTTGCCGGATAATGACATGGCCATCTGCAAAGGCTTTCCCACCACGGGAACAAGCCCCGCCAGTTCCCCAGCCATTTGCAAACTCTTGGCCGGGGAAAATACTGCCCGGCTCCCCATCCCCTCCAAAGCAGGTAGCCCCTTTCCTGCTGCCTTTTGAAAACGGCCTGTCTCCTTATCAAAGGTAAAATCCTTGGAGGTCAGCTTCTGGGCAAACTTGGAAATCTGCGGCTCCAGCTTCTCCCGGCTGTCAATATACAGCTTGGATTCCAGCTTGGCTCTGGACAAATCTACATAATAAGCGTTCCGGCTATTCAGCAGCATGTCCTTGGAACTCATATTGATAAGCGCACGTTTTACGGTCATCCCCTGCGACTTGAATGTTGTTAAACAATAACCATGCTCAATCCAGCGATATTGCCCAAGGTCAAACTGCACCAGCTTTCCCTCTCCGCAATCAACCGTAAAACGCTCCCCCTCAATGCCCTTAATAACGCCTTTCGTGCCGTTCATCACGCCAAGCTTCAAATCATTTTGCAAAAATACGATTTTGTCGCCAGCTGCAAACTCCCGCGCCACAGTTGGCTTGCCCTTGTCAGCTTCTACCTGAAACACCTTGCCTTTATCCAGCTGGCCATTTTTTACCAGCCCTTCCCGGATTTGCCGGTTTAATGCCGTCCTATCTGCGTTTTTAGCTGATAGGACAACCGTTTTTCGCTGTTCCTCCGGCGACAACTTCAAATAGTCCTTCACAATGGCCTTTAGCCGTGCCTTGCCCGTCTTAATTTCCCGCGTATCCTTGGCAATCAGATCCAGTGAATTATTAACCTTGCCCAGCACGGCCTCCTTGACCGAAGCCAAAAGCCGCTCATCCTTCTGCCTTTGGATATTGTCCAGTTTAATGGAAGACAGTCTCCCCTCCCGGATAGCCTCGGTAAAAGCAGCCCCGGTGCCAACCGGCTGCAGCTGCGATGGATCACCCACCATGACCAGCTTATCCCCGCGCCGCTCTACCATTTCCACTACATAGGAAAGCGTATTATTGTCCGTAAGTGAAGCCTCGTCCATAAACCATACCGTAGGCTTGGCCGATTTTTGCAGGCCATCAAAGTTCCATGAAGTCTTTTGGGAATAATCCTCCCCCTTAATAGCATTGCCCGCCTGTTTCTCGGCCTCATTCAAGATACGGTGAATTGTCCCGCATCTGGCCGCGCCATCTGTGGTCATCCCTTCCAAATGAGCATCGGCAGCCAATTCCTGCGCCGCCTGTCCGCTGGCACTCATGCCCCGGACTTCAAAGCCGTTGCGCTCCAGCACCTCACGGCAGACATTCAAGGAAAAGGACTTGCCGACACCAGCCAGCCCTTCCACACCCAAAATCCTGTCCTTGGATTCTGCCACATGGAAAACCATACTCTGCTGCTGCGGATGCAGCTTAAAGCCATTTTCCCGGCAAACTTCCTGTAAGGTATGCGTGGCCTTGCTATGCTGGATACCCAGCCCCCGGCCTTTCCCCCGCTCAATACTGGCAAAGATTTTCTGTTCCCGGTCAATGTTTGCCTGTGTGGTCAGATAGACCTTTCCCAAGTCTTTGCCCTTTAGATGGGCAGACAATAGCTGCCTGTCATAATCAATGAGATTTTCGGCCTCGGCTCTCGTCATCCCCGTGGTAACACCATAGGACAATACCGTATTTACCATTTCTTCCTTCGTCCATGCAAATTCCCGAAGCTCCATGGCCTTCCGGGCTTCACCGTATGCCATTAACCGTGTTGCTGCCGAAGGTGCCTTTACCTCCGGCATTTTTTCCGGCAAATCCTGCAAGGCTTCCCGCTCCTGCTTCCAAGCGGTGCGAAGTTCCTCTATATTTAAGTGCTCCTTGGCTCGCCGGGTCTCAATAGTGACCTCTTGGGCTGCCTTTGCCCCGCTTTCCCCGGTCTCCTGCAATGCCCTCTCTATCTGCTGCCTACGCTTGGAAAAATGCTGTATGGTTTCCGGCTTGAAGCCGGACAGCTCAAAAAAGCCCTTTTCTGCATCGGTAATTTCCACGGCATAGCCCCGCTCTTGCAGCTCCGTGGCCAGACGGGCACGGTATTCTGTGCCATACACCTTCTGAATATGGTAAAGGGGCTGGCCATCCACGGCATAATCCTTGCCTTGATACTCTGTCCTGTTCATGATGACACAATGGGTATGCAGCTGCGGGTCAACCTCCCGGCTGATATTATGCTCAAAACAGGCACAAACCATCTTGCCCGTGTGAACGTGTTCCGTAATACCACCGCTAGTAATCCGCGCCCCTATCTCCCGCCGTTCGATTTGCTCCAACGTAGCCTTTACCGCCGCCTGATGCGCGGCCAACATATCCGCATGTTGGGCAGAATTACCCGTTTCCGACATAATGGAGACAGATTTCGGTGCTGAAAAGGTTAAATCATAGGCCGCGCACTTCTCTGATCCAGAATTATTGAGCATGAGCTGAAACTGCTCGGCCTGAACCTGCTGCCCGGAAGTCAATCCCGCTTCCTCACATAGAGAACCCCGCCAATAATCCTGCGCGGTCTGGTCACGGGTATAATAGTTCTCCTCGGCCTTGGTATAGTAATTTCCACCCATAGCAGGGGAAACAGTTGCCACACTTAACATAAACCTACCCCCTTATCAATAAATAAGCGTGTCCTCGTCTGGCTCCATAGCTTCATCCGGCTCATCATCCGTAACAGGCTCCAGCTCCGGCTCCTTTTCCTTATGAATTACGGAAAGCGCCCGGCCAGCAATCATTTCCGCTTCCATATCCTCAAATTCCCGGTTGACGGTCTTATAACGGTCAGCCTCCAAGAACTGCACCTGTGCAATTTCCCCCTCAAAGTCCGGGAAGGAAACAATGGCCTGCCCCGTTGCTTGCCGTTCTATCTGGCTGGGCAAAAAAAGCGTGTCCTGCATGAGCTTCCGGCTCTCATTGGTGCCTTGCCTATCGTCCCCTTTGCCGAAAATCCCCGCCGAACTTGCATTTTTGCCCTGCTCCCGGCGGTATACTTCCTGCGTTCCGTAAGACTTGGAAAGATACTCTGCATCCGTCGGGTCAGGCATAGCAAAGACAAACTTTGTCTTTGTATTGGCAAAAATAGCGTGTGCTGCTTCTCGTCCATAGGTTTCTACCACCTGCTCAAAGGACTGCGTAGCCAGCACCACGGAAACACCCTTTGACCGTGCCTGTGTCAGCAGATATTCCAAAGTAGACAGCCGGGGAAGGGCTGCCAGCTCGTCAAAAACAAACATAACTCGCGTGGTATGGCTGCCATCATCCGGGAACTGATGCACCTCCCGGCCACAGAAATCAATCAGCAAAGTAATCAACTTGGCAAAGGCTGCATCATTCTTCCCTGCGCTGCTAAGGAACAAAGAGGAATCATCATGGGGATCATTTATCCAGTCCACCACCGACCAGCTGCCCTCTATACCGTTCAAACAAACAAGGTCTTGCATGGTAGTGGTATAGTTCATCATGGCCGACATGGCCGTTTTAGATGTAGGGTCTTGGATAATACTGTACCCCGTCCGCAGGCCCGGCGGCAAAGTCTGAAAGGCTGCCGCTATCTCTTTAAGCGGCTTATTATTGAACTCATACAAATCCTGCATGGTGGCTTTGTTGTTCAAAAAGCACCAACACATAGCCGACATAAAAATTCTTGCCGCTGCATCATCCCACAGCGTTTCCCGCTTGCCCTTGGTGGGAAAAAGAATCTTGGCCATCATCTGAAGGTCAGCAGGTATATTATCAAACGTACCACGCTGGGGGAAATTCACCTCATTGAACAGGCTCCAATGTACCGTCCGGCGATCAAAGGGGTTGAATAAAATATCTTTCCCCACCTTGCCAAACTTGCTGAAAAACTCGCCTTTACGGTCAGCATAAATAATCTTGATGCCCTTGTTGCGCGCCCTGATGCCGCCAATAACATTCAAGAGAACTTGTGATTTACCCGTTCCCGTGGCACCCATAACAAAGATATGCCCCCGACACCTTTTATCCGAAATCAATAGATCACCCGCGGTAGTGGGCAAAGTACAGATAACATCCTTTACCCATTTACGACTATCCTCTACCAGCTTTTTAGAACTTACCAGCCTTGCCCCGCGAACATAATCATCATCTTTTAGCTTCTTCTCGGCGTGAATATTGGCCGTTCCGCTCCTGCCCATAATCAAAAATCCCATGGCACCAATCCATGATAAAACTGCATAAACAGGGAACACCCGGTACACCCAAGAATCTGCATACTTATCAACGACAGCCACATACTGCATGGCCGGAACCTTCAAAACTTCCGCTCCGGGCGTTTGCCATTCCATAGGCAGGGCAAACATCCACCTTCCCAAATCAATGTTTAGCCAGCCAGCATAAGTGACAAAAGCATATTTCACCATACTCCAAAAACGCGGCTCCGCTAGGGAGCCGCGCTGATTATAAAGCACTGCACCTGCGTAGTACAGCCCCAGCATAATCACCAGAGGCAGCACAAAACGCAGCATCAATTTTTTCTTTACTTCATCAGTCATGAGCAGCCACCACCTCATTAAAGATACCATCATGAATCTTCTGTAACTTATCAACGGCCTCCGGCCTCTGGTAACTGAATAGGTTAGCCGATACCGATGAAGAAAAACGAACATGCTTCGTAAGCTCCATCAGGAGCGCCATCATTTCCTTATTGGCCGAAAACACCTCATTCTTGAAGGATTGAAACGCATCCGCATTGACGGAAGGAAAAAGCAATTCCCGTACCAGCGTAGACACCGTTACCTTCCTAGCCTTGGCCTCTTTCTGCAACATATCAAATTGTTCTTCCGTCACTCGAAGCGAAACGCATCTATCATTTGCCACTTTTTGCCCTCCAATCTGCGTAAACAGCCTAAAGCCTTGCCATACAAGGCTTTACAGGCTGTAACTCCTTCATTTTGTATTACATACGTTTACAAATCGTAAACGCCCCCAGGCCAAGCCCTGTAAGGGCTGGCGACCGCGAAGCGGTTGCAGGGGTGTGAAGAAAAATTGCAGCATAGCTGCAATTTTTCTCTAGGTTAATTAGCCTCCATAATTCCAACTACTTGCCTCTTCTACGCCTTTACATATCTGCTCTAAAAAGTCAGCCACACCTAAATACCGGGTTACTTTGAAATTCTTATTCGGGTCTGATAGTTTCACCATAACCTCATGATTACAACACCATGAAATACCTTCCACCTGCTGCTCATGGTTCTGCTTATCAAAGAGCCATTGCAGTTTCTCTATGCAGTTGTCCGTTTCCGTCATTCTTCTTTCCTCCCTTCACTTCATCATCAATAATGGCATGTTCTTCCAACCAGCTTTTAACACCAGCAAGCTCACATTCTCCCGTAAGCTCCTGCATATATGCTCCAATCAGACTTTTCTCCTTTTCCTCTGCTGCTGCAATTTTCCTAGCAAGTTCAGCCTGTTTAGCCTTCAAATCAGATAAAGATAAACGCTTCATTCTGCAACCTCCCTATTATTGGCACCTATCAAATCTCTACGATTGACATTGTCACACAACATATCCAGCAAATCATAAAAACCATCATAACTATTTATCTTAAAGTTTTTTGATGAATCGGAAAGCTCAACATTGACCACGCCACCCATAGAATAAACCTTCTCAATCTGGATGCCATGCTGTGCCTTATCCAAAAGCCAGCATAGTTTTTCCAGCAATTTTGCTTCCTTGGCTTTATCTGCATTAAGTTTCTCCTGAGAAATATGCTCCCGGATAACCTCATTTTCAATCTCCTTCAAGATGTCTACGGCCTCGCCTCTGGAGAACTCCCTATTGTTTTCAGAAAGGTAAATAGCCAGACTTATTACCTTGTACATGATTTTCTCATCATAAACCTTGCTCCAACATGACAGAATTTGCTCTGACAGTGAAACCGGGTCTATGGTTTCATATATAGGTTCCTCTGGACATAAATCCTTTAGCCTATAATAAGCATCCCGCATAATCTCCATCGTGGCATTAGCTCTATTATCCTCTCTCATTTCCGGCCTATCAAAAATAGTCCCAGTATAATGAGAAAGTATATACTGCAATATGTCCGACTTCTTGATATGATAATCCCCCAGCCAGTCCACCCCTCTGTACAATGACTGCCTTATTTCCTTCTGCCCAACATTTTCCAGCTGCAACAAGGCATGTGCCTCTGTCTTTAATACCATAGAAAACTGAGGCAAATACCCATAATAGATGCCATTGTTACAGATTTGTGCCACAGTAGCGCTTTTATTCTTCGTCTTCTCATTGATATACATGTCTACTTGTGGCTCCGTCTTAAATAACCTGTTTGCCAACTTAAGCCCTCCTATCTTTTATATATAAATTTATATCAAACCTTATATAAATTTATATATATTCTATCCCCACCCATCTTTGAAGTCAATTAAATTAACATTAAAAATTTGACAATTAGACCAATCATACTGATTTCCCTTACTATTACAAGTTTATCAACGTCAGGCATCAAAAAATAACACAATCTTGCAAGTACAAAAAAGCAACGCCTCGAAAGACGTTGCCAAATACCGTAAACCAACCAGCAGATTAACAAAAGCTAGCCCATATCATATATTACTGTTCTAAAAAATCGGTTGCATTCAATATTTTAGGATTAACGATTCCAGATTCAAGGAAATCCTTATCTCCAGTCAATACTACATCAACCTTGGCCGCTACTGCAGCACGCATAATCGCGCGATCATTTACATCACGAATCTTTTTTTCTTGCTCAACTTCCTCTTCAGGAATTTGAACTAATTCCACGGACTGCATGGCCAGAGACAAAAATTTTTCCATTGCCTCAATCTTTTTAGGAAATTTACGATTAAATATCCGCCGTAGCTCATCAACGTTTTGCGTACAAATTACCCCGCGATTAGGATATGATACCGCCTTAACGTATGCTTTGAAAGGGGTTCCATGCCCAATAATTGAAGATATCAATATATTTGTATCTATCAGTATACGCATGGTCACTCGCCCTCACTGCGAATTTCTCTTACGATGTCATTGACATCATCCTCAGATGCAATGCCGGCCTTTTCACCTTCGCCTGCCATTTCTGCCTGAATCATCTGCATAGCATATACCGCAGAATTTACCATTCGTACAGAACCATGCTCAACAATAAATGTAACCCTGCTTCCATTATCAAGGCCAAGAACAGTGCGAACATCCTTAGGTATGGTAACCTGCCCTTTAGCCATAACCTTTGCATTATCAATGAACGTATCTGGAACATTTACAGCCATCATAACAAAAACCTCCTTATCTAGGGAAAGTAGGGAATATCCTACTTTTATTATATCATAGCATGAATTTTTCCGATATGCGATTTTAGATTTTGGCTAATAGTATTCTCCAGCAAGATTTATATGAACTAAAAGAGCGGAAAGCAACACTTAGCTACCTTCCACTCTCACAAGTAGACGATATTCTAAATTTAAGCCCCGTCGCCTACGGAGGCCATACATCAAAGTCCATCATATTCTGCCCGTAATGGCCGGGGAGTATCTCTACTCACATACAATGCTATCATAAAATCACCATTTTTCAATATTAAGTTATGTTCCACGTAACTTGTATCCTTTTTTAGAATATGGTATACTTAAATCAAAGCAGTATTATATAAGGAGAAAAACGTATGAGAAACGGGCATTATACAGCAGGTGACATCAAGGACTTGACGATTGTTCCTGCCAATAAGAAAAAAGACATTGTTCAGACTGCCTATGGTAGAGTGGACGGCGTTCTAATATGGAGTAACGGATTTGATATTGCCATCGGTGAGTTGAGCCAGAAGAAAAGCTATAATCGCATTGATAAAATTCCTGCCAAGTATCAAATGGTCGCCGAGATAATACGCAAGAAGGCCAACGGACGAGGCGGCAAACGCTTGGGCGCCGGACGGCCTAAAACTGTTGGCATACTGGATGAGAAAAAGACCAGATCCTTCAAACTCACTGAATATGAGTACATGAAGGTCAAAGAATATATATCAGAGCTTAGAAAAAAGTAAACCTAAATCAAATTAAAAATTGTGCAAGCACCTGTTGCACAATTTCGTTTTCTGATCAAACGCAAAAGCAAACGTATTTTTTGCGTTTGCTTTGCTACTAATCGTATAATTTAAGTAATTATCGGTAAAATTATATACTTTCCCGACAATTACTTAATTAAAAGGATGTGTTTCAGATGTTGCTTGACTATGCTGACTGTGTATTACAGTTCGCCAATGCCTATCAAATTAGCCAAGCTCTCCATAACAAACGCCTTTTCCGCATTGAGCGAGGTATATATTCCACCACACCCCATGTGTCAGAATTGGCCATTATACAAAAGAAGTACTCCAAGGCCATATTCACTATGGAAAGTGCATTTTACTATCATGGCCTGACAACTGACATCCCAGACCTATATCACATTGCCACTCCCGCCAAATCGGCACGTCTCCGAGATACCCGCATCCGACAGATGTTCGTAGCTGACAATATATTTAGACTGGGACAAGTTGAGCAGATGCAGGAAGGGACAACCATCCATATCTATAATAAGGAACGTATGCTCATAGAGCTTTTACGCTACAAGGATAAGCTGCCCTATGATTACTACAAGGAAATCTTGCGCCACTACCGTAAAAATATCAACCAACTGGACATTGAACAGATCCAAGAATACGCAAACATCTTTCCCAAAAGCGCACTACTATGGAAAAGATTGAATGATGAGGTATTTTGATTACAGTATACCTTTTTCGAAATATACTAATTTTCAACACACAAAAAGGCCACTCCCGAAGGAGCAGCCCCTTGCCCGGAGGCCACATAGCGCCAACTACGCAGCCACATGGAAAATATGCAAATCAATCTTACCTGCATTATATCACAATAAAATATCAAAACATACTACCGCTGGCAATTTTCTTCAATGCTATGATTGCTTCATCATAGGTCATTGGCTCGCCCAGCAGATTGCGTGTGAGCTTCTCATAGTCATGGCGATAGGCTTCCTTGGCTATAATCTCATGCAACAAATCAGGAATGTTTATCGTCATATCCGCAGAAGGGCAATTACTCATAGACTGCCTAACTTTGCGCACATCTGCTACAAGACGCTTAAAAATATCATCCTGCGGTACTAGGGGCAGGAGCTTGGTTATATCGTACAGATGCCGGGAGTGTCTTTCTGTCTGGCCTTCGAGATAATAGTCACAAACGGCAAATATCTTGTCTACGAAAGTCCTAGCAATGCTCTGCACTTTCATTTCAAAGGGATGCAGCTCATACTTACTAACCAGATCCGGAGCTTCATCCCTGATGGCCTCTGCAACTAGGCTTTCTATGGGCATATTCTGCACCGGTTCGGCCAAAGCCATGAGCGGCGTTTCTACTATGACGGATGGCATAATGGCTGATGGATAGCCCTTAGCTGGATAGGCCATGATATAGCGATTGAACTGCCTGCGGCTTCGTGTCGCTTCAAGATTTTGGATGGTCAGTCCCAGCTTGTCAGCAGCTTCAACAATACTGTTTTTCAGCTTCTTCTTTTCGCCCTGAGTAAGATTCCTATCTGAGGCAAGGTCTATATCTTCAGAAAAACGTTTGATAACTTTATGAGCCTTAGAAAGCGAGGTTCCTCCCTTGAAAACTATGTAGGGAAGTTGCATAGCAAGTTCTCGCAAAAGTATCGTTACATAGTAGTCCTTTTCAACAATAGCCTCTGGCACGCCCAGTTTTTGCGCCGCTTGCGTTATAACAGCCGCAAAAACATTGGCCTCTTCATGCAGATACGCCATATAGTAACCCCATTTCATACATATTCTTGAATATCTTTACTGGATAATAGCTGAGATATTGTTCCATGCTGGAAAAGTTCATTGCTACCCGTCCAAAATAATCCTTAAATCTTTGACGGGCTTCCGCTTGCTCTATCTCTGAATACCTATCTACATCTGCCAGCAAATCAAGGATTTGCAACACCAGAAAGTTCTGCTTAGTGATAGTGCAGCGAGGCTGACGCAGGATAATCTCCTGCTGCCCAAGCCTAATCCGGCGTTCTTTGGTAGTTGCCTTGTTGGAGACTACTGTGCAAGACATTGGCACCTGTGTGGTCAGGCCAAACTGATTGGCAAAGTTCTGGCCACTAATATAGCCGCATCTTTGGCCCTTGTCTGACAGGTATCTGCGCTCTATGACCTTATCGCTGGAAAGAAGCGCACCAGTAGGAAAGATGCTGGTGTCTGGAATATAGTATATGCCTTTATCAAAACGGCGCAGTTGGCCTTTTTCTACAAGCCTTGACATAGCCTGTCGCAGCATTGCTGGTTTCATATCCTTATATGATACATCGGCTAGAAAAATTGGCTCTCCCTGCCCATATGCTTTTACTAAGAAATCATACAACATAAACTTTCACCACCTTCTAACAAAATAGAAAAATGATATTTCTATTTTGTATTATATCATATAAAGCTCATGTTGAGTATATGGATTTTTCTCCCTGCCTTGATTATCTATTTGATTATAGTATATCTTTTTCAAAACTAACGGCATAAAAACCGCTGGTTCCAAAACTTACAAGTATTGACACCTACAGACAGGGAGCATAGAATCAAGGCATATAGAGCTGTCAAAACTTATGGTCATAAATTGGAGGAAAAATCATGCGTTATGGATATGCCCGTGTATCTACCCGTGGACAGGTAAAAGGGAACAGTCTTGCAGAACAACGCCAGCAGCTCATGGATAGCGGCTGTGAGGAAGTCATAGAGGAACAATACACCGGGACAACCACGGAACGGCCACAACTAGATGCCTTGCTGACACGCCTCAATGCCGGAGATACGTTGATGGTTACTAAATTAGACAGGTTGGCCAGGTCTGCCATGGATGGTGCCAATCTCATAAAGGATCTAACAGATAGAAACATCCGGGTAAATATCCTCAACATGGGAGAGGTGGATGAGCGCCCACAAGGCAGGCTCATGCTCCACATACTGCTGGCCTTTGCAGAGTTTGAACGGGATATGATTGTGGAAAGGACACAGGCAGGGAAAGCCATTGCCAGAACAAAAGCTGGTTTTAGGGAAGGACGACCTCCCATTGCCCAAGAACGAAAAGATACAGCTGTTCGCCTAATTTTACAGGATAAGCACAGTTACAAACAAGTAGCAATGGAAACTGGCCTCAGTAAATCAACCATTTTCCGTGCTGTACAAAAAGCTAAATCAATCATGCCACACGTTCTATCATTGACTTTATTATATTTTGAACTTGTCCATTACACATTTTTAAATAGCATGATTTAATTTTTAATTCCATATTTTTTTTATCTATATGGAGTGAATCATTATACAACGGCGCTAATAAATAAAATTCAAAAGGAATATCAACACCATTTTCTTCAGCAAATCTTATTTTTTTGTCAGTTCTATGCATTTCTATGATTTCTTTTTTATATTTTTCATCAAAATTATCGTATAGATATTTTTCAATTATGATACGTATTGCAGCAACGACCTTCAATGGATCAAATACATTATTTAAACAACACTTATCAATATTGTCTTTTAAGTCTTTATAAAAATCATTTTTACTTACTAATCCATCTTCAGTTTCTAGAGATTCTTCTTCTGGATAGTAATGAATAAATGCCTTTTCAAAAATGACTATATCCTCATCACTTTTCCTTATATTTCTATCAATCAAAAACTGTAGTAGCGTAGAATCAACTTCTTGACTAGGTACAGACTCTAAATAATGAACCCTTTGCTTCTTCAAATAATAGTTTTTAAACATAACAGGATCTAAATGTGTTAATATGATTGGGAATAATATGCGACCACTTTCTTTTACTCTATCAATAAATTTTTGAAGGTAGAATTGAACTGCCAACATATTTGCACCATCTAAATAATCAAATACTTCATCAATTATCAATATTCCATATTTATAATTAAAATCTAACTCATATTTTTTTAAATTACCAATAAATGATAGTACATCACGTTCCCCATTAGACATATCATTCGCTGTTCCAAAATTTATCTCTAATACTCCCTTTTTCTCTACACATTTTATATTTTTGTTTGTCGTATCAAATAGTTTCAAATCTTCATTTATATCATCTTTTATTTTTTTATACTTCATGAACTTTATGTATTTTTTTATAGCCTCCTTATTGGAATTATAAAAATCAAACATTTGCGCTACCTTATATATCAATTCTTTTGACTCTACAAACGAACCATTCTTTTCTAATTTATTTATAAAATGTGCTGTTGTAAATATAATTTCATTATCATATGCATTTTTAGCGTTTTCCAGTGTAGGATTATTTAAAAATTGATTAATTTTTGTTTTTACCCTAACACCATTAGATTTTCCTAATGTATCAATATTATCTGATAACATTTCCCAAAATGAAAAATTGTCAAAATAATTATTGTAATTAATCAACATTGTATGTTTTATGTCAATAGAATGTGCATACTTCTTTACAGAGTAATCAATTTTTACACTTTTTACTACCTTGCATACTTCTATTGTCTTTACTCTTATATCTGCACTTTTAGTACTAAATCCTCCAATTCTCTTAGAGGTATCTTTTGCATAAATTGGTGATTTTATAACACTAACATAAATTTTATTTTTATAAAAATCATTACGCGATTCATTTGCAATAAATATCCCTTTCTTTTCACCATCCATTTCGACTGTAATTCTAGGTTCCTTACTGGGGTCTTTATAAAATCTATCTTTTTCATCCAAATTTATTCTAGTGTTTTTTAATGCCTCAAATGCAGTAGACATTGTACTTTTACCAAATCCGTTATGTGCAACTAATATATTAGCATAATTAGCAATAACCCCATTATTAAATTTATCAAACTTCATTTCTTTTCGACCTTTTATATTTTCAATTACAATTTTTTTAATTACATTTACCATATATTATCACCTGATATTTATTGTGTAACTTTTGAGTAATTATATACAAACTTACAATCATACAATATAATCACTCAACTAATCCAACAAATTTTTCAAAGAAACTTCTCAGCTTTTCAAGTACATTTTCCTTCTTTTTGGATCTTCCCCCACTTCCACCAAACCGCCTTACAGGTGGAAGTATAGAATCAATATCCGTACCAGTTGTCTTTAGCTGACCATCACGGAACATTTCTTGAATAAACGCTTCTGTAGCTTCTGGTTTAAGATTTTCCGACTCTACAATATCATGTAAGTCCTTATTTTTCTGCTCATTAACAAATTTTTTCCAGTCATTATGTACATTAGTCTGAACATTGACTGTGGCGATGAAGCTATCAATCAGCTCTTTCTTGCTTCGCATCTCTGGGCTAGAACTAATCGCACGGTCAATAGCACCAATGATGCTCTTATCTTTACAGTTTGATTCATGGTATTTTTCTACCAACATCAATATGTAATCAATATTGATATCAACCTGCCTGATAAGCTCCAATTCAAATACTACATCCTCATGGATGCTTTCTTTCTCGCCATTCTTCTGATTGTTCATTTCATGGTGAATATCTAGGTACATACTCTGATAATCTTGCAAGTCTCTGGCACTCAACGTATCGAGTTCTTTTGCAAATTCATCAAAGGAGAGCAGTATGTTCCTCAGCCGTAAGATACTACCAAAAATACGAATAAATTCCTTCTGCGCGCCTTCGCCAACTGGACGCTCACCTACTGTGAATTTATTTAAAAGTTCTTCGACAAGCTCTGTATAGCCTTTATGGTATTTTCCTTTCTCATCCTCATATCCAGAGTAGTAATCTTGGAAACCACGCAACAATACAATACTTTCTGCATCCTTATCACCAAAAAGAGATATTGCATCATCTGTTTCTTTTGACAGGTCACGGAAACATACAATGTTCCCAAAGGTCTTTACAGAGTTCAATATACGATTTGTACGAGAAAACGCCTGAATAAGGCCATGATACTTCAGGTTCTTATCAACCCATAAGGTGTTCAAGGTCGTAGCATCAAAGCCTGTCAGGAACATATTTACTACAATCAGCAAATCAATCTCACGATTCTTCATCCGCTGGGATAAGTCTTTATAATAGTTCTGGAAGCTGTCCCCATCTGTAGAGAAGCTGGTTTGAAACTGCGCGTTATAGTCTTCTATAGCCTCATCAAGGAAATCACGGCTAGTCTTATCCAGCTGGTCTGTGTCAAAGTCCTCATCTGGCAATACGTCTCCCGGCTCTTCCTCATTAGCACTAAAGCTAAAAATCGTTGCAACGACAAGATGACGGCCTGTTGCTTCAAGCTGATTCTTGAATTCATAGTAGTATTTCATACAGACAGGAATAGAGCTAACTGCAAACATCGAGTTAAATCCCGCAACTCTTTGTCCTTTTAATGTATAAGCGCTATTCCGCTTCGTTTTCTGGTCAAAATGCTCTAAAATATATTTGGTTACCTCACGAATTCGCTCTGGAGCTGCCAATGCTGCTTCCCGATCAATAGCATGGACAGACTTGTCCTGAATACCCTCTTTTTCTTTGATAGTATTTATATAGTCGATGCGGAACGGCAATACATTTTTATCATTGATGGCATTGACAATAGTATAGGTATGAAGTTTATCGCCAAAAAGCTGTGGAGTCGTTTTAGCATCTGGTTTTCCTGACGATGAAGCATTAGGGGCAAAAATTGGCGTTCCCGTAAATCCAAAGAGATGATACTTCTTAAACTTCTTTACTATGGCTCGGTGCATATCTCCGAACTGACTGCGATGACATTCATCAAAAATCATTACTACATGCTGTCCATAAATTGGATGCTGCGCATTCTTCTTAATGAAAACAGCCAATTTCTGAATTGTCGTAACCACGATATGAGTAGACGCATCACCAAGCTGCTTAGTCAAGACTTTGGTCGAAGTATTGCCATTGGCTGCCCCCTTCTGGAAACGGTCATACTCCTTCATCGTCTGATAGTCCAAATCTTTACGGTCTACCACAAAAAGGACCTTATCAATGCCATCCATTTTTGACACTAACTGTGCTGTCTTAAACGATGTCAAGGTCTTACCTGAACCGGTAGTATGCCAAATATACCCACCAGCCTCAATCTTCCCCCATGTCTTATAATTCGTAGCAATCTTGATACGCGAGATAATACGTTCTGTAGCAGCAATCTGATATGGGCGCATAATCATAAGGATATCTTCCGTGGTAAATACGCAATACTTTGTCAAAACTGATAAGATAGTATGTTTTGCCAAGAATGTCTTGGCAAAATCCATAAGGTCGAGAATCAGATTGTTATTTGCATCTGCCCAAAAACATGTGAACTCAAAACTATTGCTAGTCTTCTTGCTTTTACGACGACCGCTTACTGTCATTTCACGGATGTGGCTCATTCTCGTCGTATTGGAATAATACTTCGTGTTAGTACCATTAGATATTACAAATATCTGCACATATTCATAGAGACCGCAGCCAGCCCAGAAACTATCTCTTTGATAGCGGTTAATCTGGTTAAATGCCTGACGAATCTCTACACCACGCCGTTTAAGCTCTGTATGGATGAGCGGAAGACCATTGACCAGAATTGTCACATCATAGCGGGTCTCATGATTTCCTTTCTCCTCTGTATACTGATTAATAACTTGCAGACGATTGTTAAAAATATTCGTCTTGTCAATTAGACGAATATTCTTGCTGGAACCATCATCACGTTTCAATACTTGAATATAGTCCGTCTGGATGCGCCGTGTCTTTTCGACAATTCCTTCATTTTTTGGGGAAATGCAGTTCTGAAAGAACCATTTCCACTCGGAATCTGTAAAGGTATACTCATTGAGAATAGAGAGCTGTAGGCGGAGATTGTCAATCATCTCCGCCTCACTCTGAAATGTCAGATAAGTATATCCTTCTTCCTGTAGCAAAGCAATAAATCTATCCTCCAGCTCTGCTTCTGATTGGTACGTAGCATAAGCAGCACGAGGTTCCTTCACATATTCCGAAACCACCGTGCTATCTTCCCTAGCAGCAATCAAATTATAATACATGAAATCTCACGCTCCTTACGGCTCATTTCTGCTTAGGAAATGTCAGTAATCGATCACGATAATACTCGTATTGCTGATGACGAGCTATACGTTCTTTCTCGATTTTGTTAATTAAATTATTTGTGTTAGATTCCAAATTAGTCATTAACGATATAAATTTTTCTTGAGAATCTAATGACACCATCGGAACAGGAAAATTGTTAAGCATAGGTCTTCTAATTGATGTAACTGAAGAATTAAATGCATTTTTTTGTATATATGGTAAAAAAGTTGCTTTCATATATTGATAGAAAAATTTTGGAGATATCCGATTATCATGTATATGAATTCTATAAGCACGTTGGTGAAGAGCATATTTCCCCTCTACATAGTGAAAAATTTTTCCTACGCCAACGCCATCGCCTGAGGTTATAATTGCCGTTTCATCAAACTCATATTCATTTTTTCTTCTTACTTCTTGCGAACGTACAAAAAAAGGATAATCACCACTATCCAATTCTTCATTTGTATTACTGCTACCTGTCCCTATATCAGCAATTTCAGATAAAAGAATCGTTGCTACATCTCTAAACGAATTTGAAAGTTTTTCCTGATAAAATTCAAACTGCTGTTGTCGCACCATTATTTCTTCCTGCAACTTCTCATCAATCTGATTCAACGCTTTATAAAACTCATCAAGAATGCGAACAACCTCTGCTTGAATATCTAGTGGAGGAATTGGAATAATAAGGTCTTTTATCGACTGAACACTTGCATGAACAACTTTACTTTTTATCTTCCCACGACTTTTCTGTTTCCTTACATCTTGTGTGGATAAAACATAAGAAAGAAACTTTGGGTTTTGATTATGTTGCACTACAACAATATCACCACCTGCTATGCACTTTTCATTTCCAATATAAGCACAAGATTTCGCTATATCTTCGACACTTTCACCTGTAATAGCGAATAGAATATCTCCATAGCCAAAATACTTAGGAGATGTTATCCTATCTTCATCTACATGAGATATACACGAATCAAAGCTAATGTCATACGTTGTATAAATCTCACCATATCGCACGCATGGTGTTCCCGATTCAGTTACTTCATCTCGTTTAATTCCTGAACCACGAAAAATATTTGTCGCGATTTCTCCTACTGTCTTGTATTCTACTCCATTAGGACACTTGCGCATCAATAATTCTTCAATCTTATTCATGCTCACCCTCGATTTCTGCCACAATTTTATCAATGGCCTTTCGCAATTTTTCTTCACACGCTACTATGTCTTTAATTTCTGCATTAAGTGTATCAATGTCAATACTTTCGCTATTCTCTTCCGGTTCAACATATGTTGATACAGAAAGGTTGTAATTTTCGGCAGAAATCTCTGTAGGCTTAACTACTTTCATAACATGCGTAATATCTTTACGTTCCGTGTAGCATTGCAGAATACGATTTATATTCTCCTGTGTGAGTTTATTATTGTTTGTAACCTTAATATATTCACTTGAAGCATCATAAAATACAGTGGTATTATCTACCTTTGATTTCTTAAGGACAAGAATACACGTTGCTATAGTAGTGCCAAAGAAGAGATTATCCGGCAACTGAATGACACCATCAATGAAATTATTATCTACAAGATATTTGCGGATTTTCTGCTCAGCACCACTACGATACATTACGCCAGGAAAACATACAATAGCAGCTGTACCGTTCGAGGCCAGCCAAGAAAGAGAATGCATAATAAATGCCATGTCTGCCTTTGATGGTGGAGCAAGAACACCAGCAGGAGAGAATCTTGGATCATTGATAAGCACAGGGTCATTCTTACCAGCCCACTTGATAGAATATGGAGGATTTGAAACGATAGCCTCGAATGGCTCATCATCCCAATGCTGCGGGTCTATCAGCGTATCACCTCTTGCTATGTCAAACTTATCGAAATCAATATCATGCAGGAACATATTGATACGGCAAAGATTATAGGTCGTAATATTGACCTCCTGCCCGAAGAAACCATTCCGAACATGCTCTTTTCCGAGAATCTTGGCGAACTTCAGCAAAAGTGAGCCTGACCCGCAAGCCGGGTCATAAACTTTATTGACATCGGTTTTACCTATGATAGTCAATCGCGTCAGAAGTTCTGAAACTTCTTGTGGCGTATAGTATTCGCCACCACTTTTCCCTGCATTAGATGCATACATCCCCATCAGGTACTCATATGCATCACCGAAAGCATCAATGGTATTGTCCTGCATATTGCCTAGATTCATACCACCTATGCCATCCAGCAGCTTACAGAGCTTTTCGTTGCGTTCTTCGACCGTTGCCCCCAATTTGTTGCTATTAACGTCTACATCGTCAAACAAACCATCCAAATCGCCTTGACTGTCCGTCCCTTGTGCAGACTCAACAATATGTGTAAATACTCCCGCCAACGTTTCATTGAGGTCAGAATCCTTTTCAGCCCTAGCATGAACATTTGCAAATAGTTCACTTGGCGCAATGTAGTACCCTTTCTCCTTGATAAGATTTTCCCTTTCGCTGGCTGCATCCTTATCAGAAAGCTTCGCGTAGTCAAAGGCTTCACACTCTGCCTTAATAGCATCTTCCGACTCTCCTGACATTTCCTCTCGAATTGCAGCCCACTCGTTCTGATTTACATAGTTTGTCAGGTTCTCTGATATATACCGGTAAAAGAGCATCCCCAAAACATATTGCTTAAAGTCCCAGCCATCAACACTTCCGCGTAAGTCATTGGCAATCTGCCAAATAGTGCGATGTAATTCTGCCCGTTCCTGTTCTTTCTTATTATCCAACAAAAACACCTCTCATATTAATGCTCATATTATCAAGCAGCCAAATAACCGCTGGCAATTTCATTATGAATTATTTTTTTCAAATTTGACTTTGTAATTTTTAGCTGTTCGTTACTACACAAACGGATAACTTTTGTATAGCCATCTGTTTGCTCCATCCTAGCTATAATACTGGAATATTCCCCCTTATCCTTAACGGAATGCGGCACCGCTCCAAATAGAATCAATCTATAATTATTATTGTACCGCAATCTTTCAAAATTGTAACGCTTAAGTTCATCATATCCCAAATGAATCTCTACTCGGTCTTTTGAGATATTTTCATTTTTCATACAAGCCATTATTTCGCGTTCCTTGATTCGTAATTCACCAAAAATAATTATCTTACCATTTTTGATAGAATCTTCCCAGAAAGTGGCTACTTCTTTTGGAATTAGCTCCTCCATACCAATGGATTTGAGGAAATCATTAAGACGATGTTCTTTCCATGCAGTTCTTATATTCTGATGCATCTGGGTATCGACCTCAACAATTAAGTCTTTTAAGCGTTCTGCCGAAATATCCAACTTATTCCCCACCTTCCATTAGTGCATCAATTTTGTTATAAATCAGCGTCTCCTGCCTCTTTACAATATCTAGCTCATCTAGCAAAGCTTCGTATCTGGAAGCTATAATATCTTGCTGCTCCTTAGATACCATCGGTATTTCTACGGCTTCCAAATCCTTTGCAGATATGCTAACCAATGCTGTGCCATGTGCAACAAAATTAAGTTGCTGCTGCCCCTGCGCACTTCTGAGATGTAACATTACATAAATAGGATTAACTTGTTTTTTATCAAGTGTTAATACATAAAAGTTTCCATTAGCTATGACTTTACGATTATCAATCTCTGGCATAACTGCTACCTTGAACGGCGCTGTACGAGAAATCAGCAAGTCTCCTGTATGTACCAAGGCATTATCATACTGTTTGTCATATGATTTCAGACTTGTAAGTTCCCTATCCACCTGATTATCCGTGATATTTTGTAAATTTAAATACTGGGTATCTGTCGGGGTATTACTCATCAACTCTTCCAGCGTTGTACGAGGTATCGTCTTTCCTCTGCCAAATACAGCTAAATCTTTCAGCTTTACACCATTTTTTACTTCCTGCGCAGGTGTACCAAGATATCTGACAGGATCCCAGCTGTAATCATTCTGCTGAAGACGTTCAGTAGAAACCAAAATACTAATTTCAGAATCATGTTCCATTCCATTGACAATCATATCAATATCATCACTAGACAGAACCATTTCATTTTTTACTAATTTTCCCAACCCTGTCGCATCAATCATACGTACAGAATTGCTATTATTTTCAAGGACTAAAATGCTGACAGCTATATTGGTTTTTGCATAAATTTTAGCTGGCAAAGAAATCACAGCTTTAATATAACCTTTCTTGCATATGATTTCGCGGATTTCCTCTTCACTGCGCATAGTTCTTGAAAGCATAGATGTAGGTACCACTACAACAGACACACCATCATCTCTTCTACTGAATATAGAAGCCAAAACAAACGCCCAATCCAGAATCTTTGTTTTTGGAAAAGAATTGAAGTATGGCGCATATTTTATATCATGACGCACATAATCAATTAAGCGTTCATCTCTCAACCCCCAAGGAAAGTCAGAAAAAACTTTGTTAGCCCCTAATTCATGTAATGACTGTGTAATAGCATTCCCCTGATGAATTTCAATTCTATTATCTAGCATCCAAGAGCGTATTTTGCTAATTATAATGCAATTAGTGTTTATCTCATTACAATGATAGGTAACATCATCATGTTTCTGCATACTATGCATAACAAAGTTCATTACGCCAGCACAGTTATCCAAAACAATATCACCTGATTGTATATCCATTAAATTATCAGCAAGTTTTGTAATTGAATCAGCTGTCTCAAAATTAGCTCTGTCCCTTTTTAATTCCTTACTAGATAAGGCAACTGATTTCAACTCCTTCAAGCCTGCCATATGACTATAGGTGACGATTTCTTCCCAATATTCACCAATAAAACTGAAAAAATGCCCTTTTAGCTCATAATCGTCAAAATACTGTTCAATCTCTTTTTGTAAATCATACTTATCATACACATCATTCTTGCGCACAATGTAAGCAGACATTGCCAGACTAACCAAGCCCAACAAGTCATCATCTTTCTTACCACGCAGAAGATTACGCCCATCCCATTCAGCCTTCATGTACAGTTCATTGTTATTCTTTTCCATTACAAAGCCCCCTATTTGCTGTGACCAATAACTTAACAAATATTTTGTTGTCCATATCTTTTTCTTGTCTATTATATTACAGTAACCATACTTTATTGTCAATATCTTTTTATAAAAAATTTGTTGTGACCAACAAATTTAGGGATTAAGGCCTTTACCATACTATAACGTAGTTGCGTAACCTAGAACCTTCTAAAACTCTTATATAAGCTCAGCCTTACGTTAAAATTAGCTTATTTGGATACACTAAAAGAAATAAAATAAGGTTCGTTTATATTACTTCACTAAGTATATAAACGAACCTTATTTATGAGTTGCCTGATCACGAAATCGACTTCTTAATCTCCATCACACTTTTCAGAGGTAATGCAAGATACTCTGCCATCTCTTCTAAACTAAGTTTCCCAGCCTTTATCATGCGTATTGCAATATCCCTGCGTTCTTCTTCCTGTCCCTCGCGGCGTTGTTGTTTCAATTCCATCATCAATGTCATATGATACAACCTCGTTTCATTGAACTACTTCAACATAACTTCAATACAACTTCAATAACAAGTATAGAAACAAATATTCTAATAAAAGCGCTATCCCCAATTCTATCTCGCCACTTTTCCGCACCATCCCCAAATCTTTACATTTTACTAATGAAATTGTCTTTTAACAGTAAACTGACATACTACAATAAGCAACGACCATTCAGCAACACACATCTATCATCTATCGACACCCTTAATAACTGGACTGGTATACCTTATTCCTAAAATAGTAAAAGCCCTGCCGTAGCATTATGCCATGACAATAACAAAAATTTCGCCCGCCCACCACCACCCTCACGGGCTTCCTCTAAGTTACCATTGAAAGTACTTGCCTGCCTTGCTGAGATATGATAGCGGTTTGAGGGAAGGAGCGGAGGAAAGCAGAGGAAGCCCTGCCCTTTGTGGAGTACATATAAAAAATATGCACTCTAAAAGGTTGCAGGGCTTCAATATATGAGCGGCCGTCGGTCAGTCGCATCGTTTCTTCGTCGCCTCTTAATCCCTCGTCGCATACTGCGAACGTGCCCAGGTCTGCCGTTACCACGCCTCACGCTTGGGTTAAGTCTGCCTCATCTGCCCGCATCACCGGGCATCACAGGACGGTTTAGCCGCGGTGATGAACCCGCGGCATCAGCGGGGACGAGGCCACACTCGCCCCCGCGCATCTGGATTGCTTCCCAGCCTTTAACGCATCATACCGCTCTCGCGGTCCCGTTGTTTTATCTCGTGATTTGCGGCTCTCACGCACCTCGACCCACTACGGCTTGCCTCCCCTGATCACGTAGGGTCAGGGCGTTTTCGCTTGTAGGCTTATATTCTATTGGCAACAGCATCACAATACACTTCACCAGCAAATAAACTGATGACCTGTATTTTTGCGTACCAAAAAAGCACACCTCTCCCGGTGCTTCCCGCACCGACCGAAGAAATGTGCCGAATATCTACCCCAAGCCCTTGATATACCTAGCTAGTTATTGACATACTCCCCCTAGCAGGGTATAATCAAAGTAATCGAAAATTCGTCTGTCCCTGACAGTCAGCTAAACTTTTGTGGGGCAGACATCCAG
>NZ_VTOY01000022.1 GCF_008271295.1 Pseudoselenomonas ruminis
TTGCTTCGAATAAGGCTCCACGAACCGATAAACTGTATTTTGTAAAAAATGCGTGGATAAATTCATAGAAGCCTCCATAAGTTAGAGGAATCCCTCTAACTTATGGAGGCTTCTACCTTTTGTGTCAATATAAAGGGATGCTTTACAGCCCCTTTGAATATTCCCCACTAACTATTCTTTCAGCACGTATGGCATTCCTCATAAATGCCCGCTTTTTTCAGCGTCGCTACCACGGTTTCCCCAATATGAGCCACCGTATCGGCCACCTCGATGCCAACGGCATTGAGCGCCTTGATTTTATCGGCAGCGGTTCCCTTGCCGCCGCTGATGATAGCGCCTGCATGCCCCATGCGTTTGCCCGGAGGTGCCTGACGGCCCGAGATAAAGGCCGCTACTGGTTTATCCGGCATATTCTCCGCAATCCACTTGGCCGCATCTTCCTCAGCCGTGCCGCCGATTTCGCCAATCATGAGCACCGCCTTCGTGTCCGGGTCATCCTTAAACAGCTTGAGCGCATCGATGAAATCCGTCCCCTTTACCGGGTCGCCGCCGATGCCGATAGCCGTTGTCTGTCCGATGCCTGCCGCCGTAAGCTGGAACGAAGCCTCATACGTCAGCGTTCCCGAACGGGAAATGACGCCGACATGACCTTTCTTATAGATATAGCCGGGGATAATCCCCAGTTTCGCCTCATCTGCCGTGAGGATTCCCGGGCAGTTTGGTCCGATAAGGCGCGTCTTTTTGCCCTCCATATAGCGGCGAACCTTTACCATATCCTGCACCGGAATATGCTCGGTAATGCAGACCGCCAAATCCAGCCCGGCATCCACGGCCTCCATAATAGAATCAGCCGCAAACCGCGCCGGCACATAGATAACCGAGGCCGTCGCCCCCGTTGCCGCTACGGCCTCCTTGACCGTATTGAACACCGGCACGCCCTCAACCTGCTGGCCAGCTTTGCCCGGCGTGACACCGGCGACAATCTTCGTACCGTAATCCAGCATCTGTTTCGTATGGAAGGCTGCGGCCTTGCCCGTAATCCCCTGAACGATTACCTTCGTATCTTTACCCACTAAAACGCCCATGACTCACGCCTCCGCTTCTTTTACCAGTCTGACAATCTCTTCTGCGCCGCCCTCCATCGTGGGCGCCATAATGACATTTTCAATCGGCGTGTTCTTCAGGATTTCACGGCCGCGTTCCACATTCGTTCCCTCCAGTCGGACGACAACCGGAACTGGCAGGCTCTTGCCATCCTGCGAGATAATCTTGGCAGCTTCCACAATGCCCTCAGCCACGAGGTCGCACTTATTAATGCCGCCGAAGATATTGACGAAAATCCCCTTGGCCTGACCGCCGTCGAGCATGATGCTAAAGGCCTCGGCAATCTTTTCGGGCGTGCTGTCGCCGCCGACATCGAGGAAATTGGCTGGCTCGCCACCATAGTATTTGATGATATCGACCGTAGCCATGGCGAGGCCGGCACCGTTTACCATACAGGCGACGTCACCGCCGAGGTTGACGTAGTTGAGTCCGGCCTCAGCCGCCCGGCGCTCCTTGGCATCTTCCTCACTCTCGTCCCGCAGGGCTTCGACATCAGGATGGCGGAACAGGGCACTGTCATCGAAATTGAGCTTCGCATCGAGCGCGATGACATCATCGTCAGCAGTCACCACCAGCGGATTGATTTCCGCCAGGCTGCAATCCTTGCCGACAAAGGCATTGTAGAGACAGCCCATGAGTTTTGTCACCTTGCGGACTGCCGGCTGAGGGAAGTGCATCGCATAGGCCATGCGGCTGGCCTGGAACGGCATAAGGCCCACAGCCGGGTCAATGTATTCCTTGAAAATCTTATCGGGCATCTCTGCTGCCACCTTCTCGATTTCCATGCCGCCCTCTTCCGAGCCCATCATGACGACGCGCGCCGTCTGGCGGTCGATGACAAACGACAGATAATATTCCTTTTTGATATTCGAACCTTCCTCGATAAGCAGGCGGTTTACCTTCTTGCCTTCAGGCCCCGTCTGTTTCGTCACCAGCGTTTTCCCAAGGATTTCGGTTGCGTACTGCCTTACCTCCTCGAGGTTCTTGGCAATCTTCACGCCGCCCGCCTTGCCGCGGCCGCCAGCGTGAATCTGCGCCTTGACCACCACGACAGGCGTACTCAGCTTTTCGGCATTTTCCACCGCCTCATCTACACTGAAGGCCGGCATTCCATTGGGTACATTAACCCCGTACGATTTCAGGATTGCTTTGCTTTGATACTCATGGATATTCATAGTCTTGCCCCCCTAATAGCTGGTTCTCCTTATTCAGTTCTTCATCTGTTCCAGTTTGTCTGCCGCTTCATGCAGCATTTCCTGGGTGACTTTATACGGCATGATGCCAACATCCTGTTTGGCTTCTGTTGCCTTGAACACCCGGCGGATATCTTCCTCACTGGCACAGATATCCTGCCGGCTGGTTGGCAGCCCGATTTCCTTGCAGAACGCATAAAAGCGTTCAAATTCCGCCTGCTGGCCATCGCAGAGCAACAGCAGCAAAATGCCATAAGCAGCCAGCCCGCTGTGCCTTTCGCAGCCGTTCTCGCCAGCCGTGATATTCGTCAGCTCCGTGAACAGCGTATGCGCAATATGGCCGTTGTATTCCGGTGCCGCAAAATTCGATACCATGCCGCTGGTCATGACGACAGAAAGCACGACTTCCTCAAACGCCGCCGTCGCCTTATGCTCCTTGTTGTCAGCGACCGCCTGCTTCCCATACGCATAGAGCGGGTCGAGGCACATCCGCGAAAGCGCGATTCCCATACCGTCCCGATGGCCGAGCACCTTGCCGCGGGAAGCAATCTGCGCCTCGTAGTATTTGGCCATCGTGTCACTGATGCCCCGCAGCAAAAATTCCACCGGTGCCTGCGCCAGCATCCGGGTGCAAAGAAAGACATGAACTGGCGGTTCGTCAGAATAGGCATACTCGCGGAACGTTCCATCTTCATTGTAGATGGTGGCGATACTGTCCGCCGCCGCGCAGCTGCCCGCTACTGTCGGAAAGGTAAAAAACGGTTTATGATGCATATGCGCAGCCTGTTTGGCCGTATCAATGGCCTTGCCACCGCCCACAGCAAAAATCATATCGGCATCGATAAAGGCCTGGTCATTGCAGATTTTCTCCACATTCTCATAGGAGGATTCTTTACCCGCGAGCAAAAAGCCGGTAAATTCCAGACCGACCCCCTCGACAGCCTTCGTCATCTTCTCCTGCGCCGCCTCGATGCCCTTGCGGCCACCGATTACAACTACGGTCTTGCCATAACGCGGGCAGACCTCACGGATTTTTTCATAAGCCTCGACCCCGATGGTATAATCGGGAAACGTCATCGTGTATCTTCCTTGCATCTTTGCCACCCCTTACTCTTTCGGCCAAAGAACATATACGGTCTGCGCCTTAAAGGTCTCGCCTTTCTTCAGGATTGGCTGCGGGAACGACGGATTAGCCGGCGAATTCGGATAGAACTGCGTCTCGAGGCAGAACCCCGAACGGTACGGGAACTCCACGCCGTTTTTGCCCTTGATGCCGCCGCAGAGGAAATTGCCCGTATAGAACTGAACCCCCGGCTGGGTCGTATAGCAGATCAGCGTAAGCCCCGTCTTATCCGACTCGGCATACGCCGCTTTCTTGAGTCCGCCCTGCAGATAATCGAGCGGACAGTGCGGGTCATAGCCAAACATCCCGGGCTTCATCTCGACCACCGGCTTCTCATCGCGGATAATCCAATTGTGGTCATAGCCTTTTCCCATCCGGAGCTCATCGAAATCCTCATCGATATGCTCCCCGATACGGGTCGGCTCGCGGAGGTCCATCGGCGTTCCCGCCACCTCCATGATGCGCCCGTCGGGCAGGGATTCTTCATCCGCCCAGGTATAAGTATCCGCAAACAGCTGTATCTTCTGATCCAAAATCGACGGCGATTCAAAACCATCTAGGTTGAAATACGTGTGATTCGTCAGATTGCAAATCGTGTCCTGGTCGCAGGTTGCCTCATAGCTGATGGAAAGCTCATTGTCGTTCGACAGGGAATAGAGCACCGACACCGTCATATTGCCGGGGTAGCCGCCCTCGCCATCCTTGGCATGATACGTCAGTTTGACGCCCTCATAGACTTCCTCGGCCGTCCACAGCCGGTCATGAAACCCTTGAAAGCCTCCATGGATATGATTCTGCATCTTGGAACCCGTATTGAGATCGAGCTGGTATTCCTTGCCGTTCAAAACGACTTTGCCGCCCGCAATGCGGTTGGCATGGCGCCCGACAATACCGCCCATGCTCGTATCGTCCTTCTCATAGGCCGCCGCATCGGCATAGCCCAGCACAACATCGACGAATTTCGCCTGCGGCCCCATAACGCGCCAGCTCACGAGCCGTGCCCCATAAGTCGTTATCTTGGCTTCGGTTCCCTTCGTATTGCGCAGCGTATAAAGCTCCACTGCCCGTCCATCACTGAGTTTGCCGAATGCTTCTTTTTTAATCATAGCCATGACATATCCCTCCAGGACTTCAGTTTTCGAATTGCTGTTTATTTCAAACAATTATAAACAATTCTGTACAATTGTTACTTTACTCTATTCATTTTTATTTGTCAAACGATTTCGTATCGTCTTGTTTCATCTTGTTATACAGTTTTACACCCCTTTCGCCTTTGGATTTATCATTCCGCAAAAATTGTGATATAATGTCACCATATCCAAAAACTTTCCGAAGTATTTGGCTGAAAAGGGGGATTCTATATGAAAGAGAAGAAAGCCTTTATCTTCTTCAACTGCGATGAAGATAAGAGCCAGAAATCCATGAATGTGTTCTACAATCAGGAAATCTACCGTGATCTCAAAGTCGCCCGTAAAGCACTGCTGACCAAGGTAGAGGAAGAACAAGCCGAAGGCCGCATCCACATCGCCGAGGACAACGTGGAAGTTGTTCGTCAGGCAATCCTAGAAGGCGACCCCACCGATGCCACGCCATTCATCCAGTATGGCGCCATCGAAAGCTTCGCTATCGTGTAAAAACATTACTCACAGCAATATCCGGACTCAAATCATACTATTTTATAAAGCAAGAACGGTCATTACGAGGTATAAACTGCTCGTAATGACCGTTTTTTTATCAAATATCAAGTTTTATTTCGCTGATGTCATCTACGATGCAATCGGCCAGGCTCAAATCCTGTTTCCCTGAATTTGGATTCCGGTAGGCAATGCAGTACATGCCGGCACCTTTGGCCGCCAGTATCCCGTTTTTCGTATCCTCAAGCACCACGCAGTCCGCAGGACTGACGCCGAGGCGCTCCGCCGTTATGCGGTAAATCGCCGGGTCCGGTTTGCTGGCTGGCAAATCGCTGCCCGAAAGCACCGACTGGAAATACGGCCGGATGGCAAAGGCATCAAGTATCGTCTCCACCACCACCGGCCAGGAGGAGGTCGCCAGGGCAATTGGAATCCCGGCCTCATTAAGCGCCTTGATGAGTTCCACCGTGCCCTTGACCGGCTCGATTTCGCCGCTTTTGAGCACTTCCAGATAGTGCTTATGCTTGTAGTCCGTCAGTTCCTCTGGCGTGAGGTCCTTGCGCCCAGCGCTATCGATGACCTCTTGGAACATTTCGCCACTGGTACGCCCCATATAATGAATGAGGTCTGCCTCGTCAAAGGGAAGTCCGAAATGACGAAACGTATCCATCTTAACGCGGGAATGGATGGGTTCACTGTCGATGATGACACCATCCATATCAAAGATAAAAGCTCCGATATTGTGATTCAAAAAAATTCTCCTTTATTCTGCCGCCTGCTCACGAAGCATCCGCACCAAAAAATCAGCCTCAGAAAGCGGCCGCGAGAAATAATACCCCTGTATCGTCTCACAGCCAATCCCCGCCAGATATTCGACCTGCGCTTTGGTTTCGACGCCTTCCACAATGATGTCCATCGCCAGCTTCTTGGCCATGGCTACCACCGCTTCCACGATGACGCCCGCCCGCTCGGAACGCTCGACTTCCTGCAGCAGCGACATATCGATTTTCAGTGCATCGACGGCGAAATCTTTTAGCAGATTCAGCGACGAATAGCCCTTGCCAAAATCGTCCATGATGACGACAAACCCATTTGCCCGGAGCTTGCCGACCATCTCAATCATCTGCTGGGGATTATCCGTATAGGCACTCTCCGTTACTTCCAGCCGCAGCATCCACGGCTCCAGCCCGTATTTTTTGAGCAGGCTCTGCAAGAAGTCCAACAATCCCAGATTGTATAAATCCAGCCGGGACACATTGACCGATACCGGCACCACCTTGCCGCCGCGCTCCCGCTGGAGACTCAAGAACCGGCAGGCCTCCTCCCAGATGAACCGGTCCAGCCGGCCGATAAAGCCGCTGCGCTCAAACACCGGGATAAACCGCGCTGGCGAAATGAGGCCGTTATGCGGATGATTCCAGCGCGCAAACGCCTCCACCGAAACGATTTCATTGGTCTTGATATTGCAGACCGGCTGCAGATAGATGCAGAACTGACGCCCCACCAGCGCAAACTCCATATCGCGGACAATCATCTGCTCTTCCAGCATCAAATCGCGCATGCCCTGGTCGTAGTAGGCATACCGCTGTTTGTAATCGCCCTTGATGCGGCTAAGCGCCATATAGGCCCGGCCACACATCTGATCAATGGGCAGGAAGGCATTATCCACCGGATATACCCCCGCATGAAAAACGATATTATGGCTGATTCCCAGTGAGGCAATCGTGCGGTCGAGACCTTCCATGATGCCATCCATATCCACCTGGGAAGCCGGCAGGCAAAGGGCAAAATGATCTGCTTCGATGCGGCCGCAGATTCCCGTATCCCCGGCCACGACCTGGAAATAAACGGCTGCCGTTTTGAGGACCAGATTGCCTGTATCGATGCGGAACATATCGTTGATGGCCTTGAAGCAGCTGATATCGAGATACACGATATTATACGAAACGCCGCGGTTCGCCTGCATCAGCGCCGCCGCTTTGCGGTAGAATGTCTCGCGGTTGTAGATTCCGGTCAGCGAGTCCTTTTCAATATAGCCATGCATGAGCGCGAGCTGCTGGTCTTTGGCGACCTGCTCCACCTTGCGCCATTCGTTCTCCTGCCGTGCCATGACATTTTTGACGCGGCAGCGCACAATCGTTGGATTATATGGTTTGACGATATAATCGGCCGCGCCCATTTCCATCGCCCGCGCCTCACTGGAACCATCGCTGCGGGCCGTCATGACAATGACGGGAATCTGGGCATACTGGTCATGATGTTTGATAAAAGACAAGACTTCAAAGCCATCCATGACAGGCATGACCAGGTCAACCAGTACAATGCTCACGGATTGGCTCTCGATAACTTTCAGGGCTTCCTGCCCATTTACTGCCTCGATGATGGTGTATTCATCCTGAAAAAACTGGGCCAACACAACCCGGTTGATTTCTACATCATCAACAATCAGCATCACTGGTTTTTCATCCACAATATCGCCTTCTTTGCACAAAACTTTAGTGTACAGCTACTAATATTATACCGCGATTATTCAGAATTTGCCAAGAACAAAATACGTCACTTTTGCGCATGACAAAAGGCCCCGGATGATTTTGTAGGGAATCATCCGAAGCCTTTTATCAAAAGCTTTATGTAAATTCTTTATTAGAACCCTGCCTGGAAAACAAGGTTCAAGAGGAAAAGAAAGCCAAGCCCGTACCCCAGTACGTGAACTTCCTGCCGTCGCCCATTCATGAGTTTCAGCAGGGGATATGCCGTAAACCCAAAGGCGAGACCAGTAGAAATACTACCGGACCAAGGAATCAGCACGACAACCAGAAAGGCGGGGAACCATTCCGAGAAATCATTGAATTCCACATACTGGAGCTGCTGCATCATCATCGCACCCGTAATGATAATAACCGGTGCAATCGCAGCCTGGGGCACAAATGAAAGAAGAGGGATAAAGAAAAGGGATAGGGCAAACAGTACAGCTGCCGTAAGAGCCATAAGCCCCGTGCGGCCGCCGCTGGCGATGCCGGCTGCGCTTTCTGCCGCCGCCACCGTCGGACTGGTACCCAACAACCCTGAGAACATCGTCGTAAACGCCGATCCCTCGAAGGTTTTCTTAAACTTGCGCTGGTCGGGAAGAATTCCCTCCAGCAGGCCCATGGTCTCAAAAATCATGATCATGGACATCGAGAATACCGAAAGCAAAAACGGTATGCTCATCATATTACTAAAATCTGCCTTCAGCAAAAGCTGGGGGTAGAAAGCTAGATTCGCAAAGTTCAAATCCATCGGAGCCGCATCGCGGATTCCCACGAAGTAGCCCACCACACTGGTCACGAGGATGGCGATAAAGAAACCGCCCATAACCTTGCGGAAGTAAAGCAGGAGACTAAGCACGAGCCCGAAGAGCGCCAAGAGCGCCACCGGATTCGTAAGGCTCCCAAGCTCCACCATGGAGTTGGCGCCACGCTGGATGAGCTGCGCCTTTTCGAGGCCAATCTCCACGAGGTAAAGACCGATACCGGCCGTAATCGCCGACTTCAGCGACCCCGGCACTGCCTGACTCAGCCGCGTACACCATTTGGTGCAGGCGACAAAGACAAAGATAAGGCCCGATACCAGCGAAATCGCAATCGCCTCATGCCAATGAAGCCCCATATTAACACAAATCGTATAGGTGAAGAACGCGTTGATTCCCATGCCCGGCGTCAGCACGATCGGTGCATCCGACCAGAACGCCATGAGCAAACAGCCGATAACCGACGAGAAAATCGTCGCAAAGACCGATAACTCCGCAGGAATTCCCGCATCAGCCAATATCATCGGATTGACAATGATGATATAGGAAATCGCAAAAAAAGCGGTTACGCCCGCAATCACTTCGCGCTGCCAAGTCTTCCGTTTCTGCAATGCGCCGTCGAACAACTTTTTCATAGGGCGCGTTCTCCTTCCTGTTTTGTATCACTTGATTACATATCTAGTTTACACATTCGCAAAACAATAAAAAAGGACATCTGTCTTTAATGTCCTAAAAATTTTCAGTTATTATTATTCTGAATATTCGTGGCTCGTAATTGGCCAGTATTTGCCTTACGGGAAAAATATTATATAATAGAAAGATAACAACGTAGAGAAAGGAAATCGCCATGAAGCTTGATTATATGCTCGACCACATGCCAGAAGGCATCAAACGCCAGACCACCCACAAGGTTTTTCTGCCGGGTGAATCGGTTGTCCGCAAGGGCGAACGCGCCGACCACGTCTATCTTTTGACCCGCGGCAGCACGCGCGTCAGCAACGAATTTGCCAGCGGCCAGCGCTATACCTTTGCTTCGCTGGAAGTCCCCGACCTCGTCGGCGACCTCGAAGTCCTGGCTGGTCAGGAAGTCTATGCCGCCTCAAACGAGGCCGTCACCACCTGTGAAGTGCTGGCCATGAGCGCCGAGACCTTCCTGCTCTGGATGCGCACCGATAACGATTTTGCCCTGGCCGTCGCTCAGCTCTTAGCCGCTAAGATGTATCCGACGTCCAACGAGGCCGGCCGCGTCAAATTCCTGCCGAGCCTCGAACGCCTCCACAGCTATCTCGTCAAACGTCTCGGAACGATTGAAACGGATATGTTCATCCTGCACACGAGCCGCCAGCAGATTGCCGACGACATCGGCACCAGCGTCAAGACTGTCAACCGCGGCGTCACGAAGCTCAAGGAAGCTGGTCTCATCAGCCTGCTGCACGGCAAAATCACCATCAACAAAGAACAGCAGGCTGCCCTGCACAAAGCATTCGATGAAATTATCGAATAATCTTTTATCGTTTTGGAAAGGATTATCCCGTTATTATGTTTTTTTCACTAAAAAAACTTCTATTCTTCGGCGGCATCGGGCTGATGCTGCTCGGTGTCTTTGGTCTCTCCTTCATCTGGAGCCTCGACCATCGCAGTGCCGACAGCCTCTCCTCCTACTGCCGCATTGATTTCCAAAGCTCCCGCACGGAAACCGGCTCCTTGGAAGGCGCCGTGCTGACCATCTGGGATTGGCGCTATGACAGCTCGAAGCTCAAGCCAGAAGCCATCCTCTACACCGATGGCGACGCCTGGGAAATGAAGGCCGCCGTCAAGCAGGAACCGCCCGGCACGAGCAAAGACCATCCCTATCAGAACGAAAACAAATTGTTCGTCGAACTGCCGCGCGCCAGCCTGCCCGCCATCCGCAAAGCCGACAGCGTCCGCTTCCGCTTCTACTACGACAACGGCCAGACCATCGACCTGCCCCTAAACGCTCCCGACTTAGAGTACTGGAAACGGCAGGTTGCCGAATAAACCACCTGCCGCATACCAAAAGGCCGCCAGCTCATCAAAAGCTGGCGGCCCTTTTTTATTTCACGTATACCCGCGGCACGCGTGGGGAGATTAGGCATGGCACCTCGTAGTTTATCGTTCCGAGCCACTCCGCCGCATCGTCAATCGTCAGCGTCTCACTGCCGAACAGCGTCGCCACGTCGCCGATTTTCACCTCGGGAATGTCGGTCACATCAACCATAACCTGGTCCATGCAGACGCGGCCGGCGATTTTGGCCTGCTTCCCGTGAATCTCCACAAAGCCCTGCGGGCTATACGCACGGATATAGCCATCGGCATACCCAACGGGCAGCGTTGCAATGCGGCACTCACGCTCGGCCACAAACGCACGGCCATAGCCGATACTCTCCCCCTTGTGCAAATCCTTAATCCAGACGACCTTTGCCTGCAATTTCATCAGCGGCTGCAAATCAATCGGATGCGTGACTTCCTCCGACGGCCAAAGGCCATACTGGATAACGCCTGCGCGCACCATATCAAAATGCGCCTCAGGAATCTCAAGGATTGCCGCCGACTCAGCAATATGGCGGATGGCAATCGTAATGCCTTGTTCCTCCACCGCCGCAATGGCCTGACGGAACTTATCAAGCTGCATCTTCGTATAGGCCTTATCCTTGCAATCGGCCATGGCAAAATGCGAGAACATGCCCTCGATTTCAATCCCCGGAAGCTTCTCCATCTCTGCCGCAAGTTTCCCGATTTCCTCGGGGCGCACGCCGATGCGGCCCATGCCCGTATCGACCTTTAAATGAACCTTCGCCGTCTTATGCTGGCGGACAGCTTCGGCCGACAGGGCCTTGGCCAGCTCCATTTCGCAGACCACCTGCGTGATATCGTAGTCGACAACGTCCTTGGCATCTTCCGGCATTACGAGCCCCAGCAGCAGAATCGGCGTCGTAAAGCCCGCCTCGCGCAGTTCAATGCCCTCGGAAAGCGTTGCCACTGCCAAATAGGACGCGCCAGCCGCCACGGCCACCTGAGCCACCGGCACGGCACCATGACCATAGGCATCAGCCTTGACCACGGCACAGAGTTTCACCCCCGGTTTCAGCTGTTTCTTGATTTCTTCATAATTATGGGAAAGCTTCCCTAAATCTATCTCGGCCCAGGCTGGACGATTCGGCATACTGCTCGCGCTCCTTTGTTTACAATCTCGTACAATTGTAAAGTATAGCAAACTAGCTCTGGAAAGTCTATAATAGATAATATGAAGAAAATGCTGAATAGAGCGGATATCCTGCTCATACTCTTACTATTATTCATATCGTTTGCGCCACTGCTGTTTTTGACAAGTCAAACGCCTGACCGCCTCTATGCCGACATCACCGTCGACGGGAAGCTTATCCGCCGCGTTGCCCTGTCGGGGCATACGGGGCGTGATACCTTTGTCCAAACCACAGCCGGCGGTCACAGCAATACCATCGTTGTCGAGGAGGACACCATCGCCGTGACCGACGCCGACTGCCCCGACAAACTCTGCGTCATGCAGGGCCCTGCCAAAAAGCCCGGTGACATCATCGCCTGCCTGCCCCATAAACTGCTCATCGAAGTAAAGGGAAGCCAGACGGATAGCGGCCTTATTCCCATGCGTTAATCAGGAGGCCTTATGCGTTCTACGAAAAAACTGGTATATCTGGCACTTTTGACCGGTCAATCGCTGGTCCTGTTCCTGCTCGAAGGGCTTATTCCCCTGCCGTTTCTGGCCCCCGGGGCAAAACTTGGCCTGGCCAATATCATAACGCTTATCGCGCTCTACACCCTGCCGCGCTGGCAGGACGCCGCCCTGGTGCTGTTTTTGCGCATCGTACTGGCCTCGCTGTTCGGCGGCGGCCCAACCATCCTGCTCTACAGCCTGTCCGGCGGCCTTATGAGTTTTGCCGCGATGGTTCTGCTCCAAAAAAGCGGCCGCTTTTCGCCGTTAGGCATCAGCTCTGCGGGAGGCTTTTGCCACCATATCGGACAACTGCTAGCGGCGAGTCTCGCCATCGGCAGTCCCCAGCTGTTCTGCTACCTGCCCATTCTCGGCCCCTGCGGCCTCCTGACCGGCATCCTGCTCGGCTGGACTGCCACAAAAATACTTGTTCACAAAAATAATTAAGCAGGCCCCCAAAAGCCTTCCCCCCTGGGGAAGGCTTTTTTTGCATACCAAAAAGCCTCCGCATTGCGGAGGCTTTTACTGTCAGTAAACTGCTTGTAATCGCAAGGATTAGAACAGGAAGTTAACCTGACCGAAGATGCGGTCGGATTTAACATCCGTGTGGAGATCCTTGTTCTTGCCATAGCGAGCTACAGCTACGACGTTCTTGAACGGCGTGTAGTTAGCACCGATCTCCCAGCCCTTCTGGCCAGCATCGATAGCATCGTAGGTGTTGAACAGGTCAACGTTGTTGCCGAGGTGACGGTAAGCTACCCAAGCACCCCAAGTGCCTTTGTTCTCATCCTGAGCGCCTTTATAGTCGAGCTCAGCAGCAGCTGCTTTCTTGTAATAGTCAGCATCATGGTTCTCAGCATAGTAGCCGTTTACAGCCCAGTTCTTGTCGAAGGTGTAAGCGCCTTTTGCCAGCCAGATGTTAGCTTCATCCGTATTCGGATTGTTGGAATAAGCAACATGGTTATCAGCAGAATCTTTAGCCGTATAATCAAGGCCAGACTTCGTGTTCAGGTGATGGTAGTCAGCACCGAGGGACAGTTTGCCGAAGTCATAGCCGAGGCCAGCATACTGATAGTTTGCAACATCGTCAGCATCTGCATCAGAATTGTTGATGCGGCCAGCACCAGCCGTCAGTTTCAGAGCTTTGCCGAAGGAAACTTCAGCACCGGAGAACGTCGTATCGAAGATGCTGTCATCATCGATCGGAGCGAATTTACCGAGCTTCGTGGAGAAGTTCGTGTAGTCGCCCTGTGCCCAGATACGTTTCAGTTTAACGCTGCCGTTGTCGCCTTCACCTTTGCTATCTACGTCAGCATCTCTCTCAAGATGAGCAACCGTAGCATCGAGACGTGCATTTACATGCCAGTTGCTGTTGACCTCAGCGGACGGCTCGAGGCGGAACAGAACTTTGTTGACATCGTCATGACGGTCCTTAGCAGCGCTCTGGCCTTCCGTGTTCGTGCGCTTGAAATCGTACTCAGCTTTGCCGTTCCATTTTACTTTATCAGCATTTTTCTCGAGGTTAGCAACGCGAACACCGAGGTTGTTGAGCTCGTCGCCGAACTCAGCTGCGAGTTTGTCCAGCAGGGCTTTGTCGTTGCCGGAAACCGTTACGTTCTGGCTCTTAGCCATAGCGCGGGCAACCATTACAGCCATCTCATAACGAGTGATTTTGTTGTTGCCTTTGTACGTGCTGTCAGCATAGCCCGTGATAACGCCATCCTGAGCCAGCTGTGCTACAGCATCATAAGCCCAGTGGTCAGCCGGAACATCGGAGAACGGGTTTGCTGCTGCAAACGTCGTGCTAGCTGCGCCAACAACGAGAGCCGTCGTCAGTGCGGATACAAGAGTCTTTTTCATAAAAGAACCCCTCCTCATAATAAAATAATTTACCATTAACGTTCCGGAGAAAATTAGAAAAACTTGTGAGTGTCCATGTTTCCTCGCCAATTTTCTTAATTGTCCCTCAGAACAGCATTAATATTATCATAAATATTTTGCAAAAGCAAGCAATTTCGTGATAATTATTCTCATATAATCATTAAAGTTCGTTTAAGTAATTAAAAAACGGATAGAATTTCTTTTGTTTTGTATCAAAAGAAATTCTATCCGCCAGATTTATATCTGTTTCAGCTTATTCGTAAATTCCTTGGTTCGATTAGAACAGGAAGTTTACGCGGCCGAAGAGGTTCTGAACGTCTTTGTCCGACTGGAGGTCTTTGCCTTTGCCATAACGGAGCGTCAGAATCGTGTTCTTGAACATAGCGTAGTTGCCGCCAACTTCGAAGCCTTTCTGACCATGGTTATCGATGTTGATAACATCCCACGGGCTGGCAACGAAAGCGTTGCGGCCGAGGTGACGATATGCTACCCAAGCACCATAGGTGCCTTTGTTCTCAGCCTGTGCACCCTTATAATCGAGCTCTGCACTGCCGGCCTTGTTGTAGTAATCTGCATCATGGTTCTGAGCATAGAAGCCTTTGAAAGCTACATTCTTGCTGAAGCGGTAAGCGCCTTTCGCGAGAATGATGTTAGCCTCATCCGTCTTGGAGTTGGAATAAGCGTTCTTCACACCGTCCTTATTGAAACCAGCTGCATTCAGATGATGCCAACGAACTGCACCCGTGAGTTTACCCTTGTCGAGGCCAAGGCCAACATACTGATAGTTAGCGGCCAAATCATCATCATTAAGGACACCGCTCCAGTTATTATATTCACCAGTAAAAGCATTCAGAGCAGCTTCATGATTCAAAGCAGCCGGGCTGTTGACACGGCCAGCACCAGCGATGAAGTTTACACCATCACCAGCCGGGTTGTAGCCAACCTCAACACCGGAGAACGGCGTATCGGTAATCGTATCATCATCCGGAGCGGCAAATTTACCGAATTTGTAAGTCATGCTGCCGTAGTTACCCTCAGCCCAAACACGTTTGAGTGATACTTTATCATGGTCAGCATCATTTGCTTTATCCGTATCAAGATCCGTATCAGCATCGAGACGAGCCTTTACATGCCAATGATTGTTGACTTCAGCGCTCGGCTCGAGACGGAACAGCACGTTGTTGCGGCTGTCTTTTCCATCGATAGCCTGACCATCCGTCATATAATGCTGGAACGTATACTCTGCCGTACCATGCCATGCAACTTTATCGGCATTTTTCTCGAGGTTAGCTACGCGAACACCGAGGTTGTTGAGCTCATCACCGAACTCAGCAGCCAGTTTATCCAGCAGTGCTTTGTCGTTGCCGGAAACCGTTACGCCGTTGTTGTTAGCCATAGCGCGGGCAACCATTACAGCCATCTCATAACGAGTGATCTGTTTCTGGCCTTTGTACGTGCCATCGCCATAACCCGTTACAACACCGTCTTTAGCCAGCTGAGCTACAGCATCGTATGCCCAGTGGTCTGCCGGAACATCCGTGAACGGATTCTGAGCAGCGAACGTCGTGCTTGCAGCACCAACTACCAGTGCAGTCGTCAATGCGGATACCAGAGTCTTTTTCATAATAGAAACTCCCCCTAAATATAGAATAAATAACCCCTCGTCCCTAAGAAGGTATACCAGGTTCGTTTCCCCACGAGTATCCTTGTTTCCTCGTACCCCCGGTATCTTTCCCTCGGACGATTCTTATAATATCATAAATGGTGTTTCTTGACAACGGTTCCACATAATTTTTTCGTGATTTTTCGCATTTTTTCATGTTTTTTTTAAACAATTACACCAAAAAGCCTTCCCCCGAAAGGGAAGGCTTTCGATTCGAATCAATAATTCGATAGCTCTATTAGAATTTGAACTCAACGCGGCCGAAGAGTTTCTCAGCATCTTTGCCATCACCGAGTTTTTCGCCGTTGAAGTATTTGAGGGTTGCAACCGTGTTCTTAGCCAGCGTGTAGTTCGTGCCTACTTCCCAGCCTTTCGTGCCAGCCCATGCACCATCATAGGACGGGTCAAAGGCTACGTTCTGGCCGAGGTGACGGTATGCGGCATAAGCACCCCAAGTACCCTTGTTGGCATCCTCAGCGCCCTTGTAGTCGAGCTCTACGGAACCAGCTTTCTTGTAGTTGTCAGCTTTGGCATTCTCAGCGTAGGTACCAGCGAGGGCTACGTTCTTGTCGAAGGCATAGCGGGCATTAGCAGACCAGATCTGAGCTTTGTCAGAAGCCTCGCCATTGCGATAGCCAGCCATCTTCTTGAAGTTGTCGCTCTCGAGGTTGTGGTAGGCAGCACCCAGGGACAGTTTGTCCTTGCCATACTGCAGACCAACGCTCTGCATGCTAGCCGTATCGTTGATATCGTTGCCAGCAGCATCTTTACCAGCGGCCTTTACAGCAGCGTTGTTCGTGCTACCCGTCAGGTCATAGCGGCCTGCCTGCAGCGTGAGTTTGAGGTCTTTGCCCGTGCTAAGGGATGCGCCGGAAATCTCATCATCGAAGAGCAGGTCTTTGTCGAGCTGCATCGGCAGTTTACCGAGTTTGATGTTGGTGTTGCCATACTGGCCATCAGCCCAGATGCGCTTGAGGCTTACATCGCTGTCGCCAGCTTTTTTCTCGCTGTCGCTCTTGAGATCCGTCTTGGCATCGATACGAGCATTTACATGCCAGTTGTTGTTGACTTCAGCGCTCGGCTCGAGGCGGAACAACAGCTCGTTGTCGTTATCACGGTCTTTGGAGCCGGCAGCGTTTTCTTCACGCTGGCTCGTATAAGTATAACGAGCCTCGCCATTCCATTTTACTTTGTCGGCATTCTTCTCGAGGTTGCTTACGCGAACGCCCAGGTTGTTGAGCTCATCCGCAAACTCTGCGGACAGTTTGTCCAGCAGGGCTTTGTCGTTGCCGCTGACATTCTGTTTTGCCATTGCTTTGGCAACCATCTGAGCCATCTCATAACGCGTAATCTGTTTGTCACCTTTGAAGTTGCCATCGCCATAACCTTCGATGACACCATCGTTAGCCAGCTGAGCTACCGCATCGTATGCCCAGTGGTCAGACGGTACATCCTGGAACGGGTTCGTAGCGGCAAAGGTAGTGGAAGCAGCACCTACAACCAGTGCCGTGGTCAGTGCAGATACAATAGTCTTTTTCATGATAATCTCCTCCATTTCGTAAAAACGAAAAGTAAAAAATGTGTCATCCTCTGGTTCAGGTTGGCGGAGCATCATGAGTGTCCATGTTTCCTCAGCGCTCTTTCGCGTCCCTGTCCCTTGGGATGATTTAATTATATTACTTGACAAAGTCAATTACAATTAATGAACGATTATTCTTTCCTTATGTTTTGATTAGATAGTTTTCTAAGTCAACTATAAGAATAAGAAAAAGACCTTCCTCAAAATGAGGAAGGTCTGACCAATCGAAAGATAATCGATTAGAAGAAGAACTCAACACGGCCGAAGAGTTTGGAAACGTCTTTCTTCGTGTTCAGGTCTTCACCGTTGAAGTATTTCACGTTAGCAACCGTGTTCTTGAACAGCGTGTAGTTGCCGCCAACTGCCCAGCCCTTGGAGTTGAGCTGTGCATCATCCTGGTTAGCATCGAGTACTGCATATTTGCCGATATGGCGGTATGCTACATAAGCACCCCAAGTGCCCTTGTTGGCTTTCTGAGCACCCTTATAGTCGAGCTGTACCATGCCAGCCTTGTTGTAGTAGTCAGCTTTCTCGTTCTTGATATAAGCGCCGCCGAGAGCTACATCTTTGCCGAGTTTATAGGAACCAGCAACCTCCCAAGCACCAAAGGTGTCTTCCTTGCCGCTCTTAGCATACGCATCCGTCTTAAGTGCATCAGAAGTTGCATTATAATAAGCAGCCGTACCGGAGAGATTGCCCGTCTTGTACGTCAGCGCAACACTCTGAAGATTTGCTGCTGAATCTTTATGATAATTAGCATCAAGCTTATCCGTCCAACCAGCAACCAAACCAGCACTATCAAGCGTAGAATCATCAGCTAAGTCAATGCGGCCAGCAAATACCGTAGCTTTGAGTTTGTTACCAACCGTTACAGCAGCACCAGAAGCCTGATCATTGAGCATCAGGGAGTTGTCATAATTCGTAGCAACGCCGAACTTACCAAGTTTTACCTGGAAGTTCTTGTAGTCGCCCTGTGCCCAGATGCGCTGCAGTTTTACATCGCCATCTTTCTTCGTATCGGCATCTTTGTTGAGATCCGTACGACCATCGAGACGTGCTTTTACATGCCAGTTGCTGTTGACTTCAGCGCTCGGCTCGAGACGGAGCAGCATCTCATCAGCATTGGCTTTGTTTTTAACACCAGCCAGGTTCTCCGTACGTTTGCTCGTATAAGTATAACGAGCCTCGCCGTTCCATTTTACTTTGTCAGCGTTTTTCTCGAGGTTAGCTACGCGAACGCCCAGGTTGTTGAGCTCATCGCCGAACTCAGCAGCCAGTTTGTCCAGCAGGGCTTTGTCGTTGCCGGAAACATTTACGCCGTTGTTGTTAGCCATAGCACGAGCAACCATTACAGCCATCTCATAACGAGTGATCTGTTTCTGGCCTTTGTAGGTGCCATCGCCATAACCCGTGATAACGCCGTCTTTAGCCAGCTGAGCTACTGCATCGTATGCCCAGTGGTCTGCCGGTACATCCGTGAACGGGTTTGCTGCCGCAAACGTCGTGCTAGCAGCGCCGACTACCAGTGCAGTCGTCAGTGCAGTTACAAGAGTCTTTTTCATTAGAAATTCCTCCCTTTTCATAAAACAAAAATGTCTGTCCCGAGAAAGGTCCGGTAAGGAATTCCCATGAGTGTCCATGTTTCCTCAGCGTCTTCCTTATCATTCTCTCCCGATTGACTTCATATTAGCACGCAACGCTACTAATTGCAAATATTTTTTAACAGTCTGATAACTTGTCTCTCAGACCGTTTTAACATCTAAAAATAACCTGAAAGCCCATCCCGACTGCTCCGCAACCGTTTCCCCTTTCCGGATAATAATTATGTTTCCTTCCATAATATCCTAGGATTATATTTCGATTAAACAAAGAAGGCCTTCCCCATAAGGGAAGGCCTTCTAATCCAGCAAGGGATTATCAGAAGAAGAAGCTTACGCGAGCGTAAAGCGTCTCAGCTTTTTTGTCATGGTTGGCGAACTGTTTGCCGTTGAAGTAACCCAGCGTCGTCAGGGTGTTCTTCATCGGAACATAGCTTGCGGAGAAATCCCAGCCTTTTTCGTTGAGCGTATTGTACGGAGCAAAGAGTGCATGAGCCGTATCAAAGGTCGGCATCAGCGAAGCATTGCTGCCCAGGTGACGGTATGCTACCAAAGCACCGAAGGAACCCTTGTTGGCTTTGTTGGCACCCTTGTAGTCGATTTCCGCACTGCCGGACTTCTTGTAGTCTTTGGCATCCGTGTTCTCGGCATACGCACCAGCTACGGCCCAGTTCTTATCGAAGGTGTAACGGGCACCTACGGACAGGATGTCAGCATCGTCCTTATTCGCTTTGTAGCCTTTAGCCTTCTTGAAGACTTCGCTGCTGAAGTGACGATAGCCAAGGCCCCCCGTCAGTTTGCCCTGCTCCGCATTCAGCTGAACGCCCTGATAGCTGGCAGTATCTGCTTCTGCGCCATCCTTTACTTTGGCATTGGCATCCTCATTGATGTTCCAACGGCCAGCCTCAGCCGTGAGTTTTACTTTGTTGCCAACCGTAGCCTGAACGCCGGAGAAGAAATCATCCATGACGAGGCCATCGTCGTTGGTGGAGTAGAACGGCATCTTACCAGCTTTAACATTGAAGCTGCCGTAGTTGCCTTCCGCAAAGATGTAGGACAGTTTCGTATTGTCCGAATCATCCTGATCCATGTGGAAGTTGCTGGTCAGACGAGCTTTGACGGACCAGTTGTCGTTGATTTCAGCCGTCGGGAACAAACGGAAGGAAACATGGTCGATGTTCTTCTTGTCCTTGCCCTCATCGCGATAACTCCAGTAACGGTAACGAGCTTCGCCCGTCCATTTTACTTTGTCGGCATTCTTCTCGAGGTTCGTTACACGAACACCCAGGTTGTTTAACTCATCGCCGAACTCAGCAGCCAGCTTGTCCAACAGGGCTTTGTCGTTGCCGGAAACTGTTACGCCTTTGTTGTTTGCCATTGCGCGGGCAACCATTACGGCCATCTCATAACGCGTAATCTGTTTCTGGCCTTTGTACGTGCCATCGCCATAGCCCGTTACAACGCCATCTTTCGCCAGCTGGTCTACAGCATCGTATGCCCAGTGGTCAGCCGGTACATCCTGAAACGGATTCTGAGCAGCAGCAAACGTCGTGCTGGCAGCGCCGATAACGAGAGCCGTCGTCAGTGCGGATACAAGAGTCTTTTTCATAATCGAAACTCCTCCCCAAAATATAGAATAAAAATGTGCTTGTTCGTTCTTAATGGATAAATTCCGCCGGAGTTTCCCTGTTTCCTCCGCGAATGTCCTTTAATCGTGAACATGTATCCCATGATAACATAATCGTTACAAATTTACAAGTATCAATCCTGTTTCGTCGCCTGTGTTGTAAAAAATGCCCACTGATTCTAACGAGCGAACCAGCGGGCATCTTTTTTCTCCCGAAAGCGGCTGTTTCGCGCCGCCCAGGATATGATATAATTGTTTTTAGTTTTCTGAATCGGCGTGTCTTACGATAGCACGCACCATTTTCTCGAATTTTGGCCGCGGGAGCATCACCAGGTGACCGCACCCCTGGCATTTCAAGCGGAAGTCCATGCCGACCCGCAGGATTTCCCATTCACTGCTGCCGCAGGGATGCGGCTTCTTCATGCGAACGATATCGCCCAGGCTGTACTGTTGTTTTTCCATTCTATCTTCTCCCCTCATGAGGTGATTTACTATGAAAGTTGCTGTCCTGCAGATGGCAGTCGCATTAGGCGAGCCCCAAAAGAATATCGCCAGCCTCTATCGCATGGCCGAAGCCGCTATGGAGGACCGCCCCGACATCCTGCTGCTGCCCGAGCTATGGCCCGTTGGCTTCTACCCGCAGCCGATTTTAGACTACGCCGACGCCGACGGACGGCAGATGCGCGACATCCTGTCAAAACTTGCGGCCAGCTATCAGGTCAACATCGTCGGCGGCACCGTCGCCAACGCCATCGGCAAACAGGTCTTCAATACCTGCTATGTCTTTGACCGCACAGGGCAGCTGGCCGCCACCTACCACAAAACGCACCTCTTCACGCCCAGCGGCGAAGCCGACGATTTCGAGCCTGGAAACAGCCTCGTGACCGTTACGCTCGACGGCGTCAAATGCGGCATAGCCGTCTGCTATGATATCCGCTTCCCTGAATTCACCCGCCAGCTGGTACTTGCTGACATCAGCGTGCTCTTCCTGCCGGCCGCCTGGCCGCAGGCACGGCTGTTTCACTGGCAGACGCTCATCCGCGCCCGGGCCATCGAAAACCAGATTTTCGTCGTGGCCTGCAACGAAGCAGGGCTCGGCCCGCACGACACGATGCTGGCCGGTCACTCCGCCATCATCGACCCCTGGGGCGAAATCCTCGCCGAAGCCGGGGAAGAGGAATGTATCCTGCAGGGAAATCTGCGACCAGCCATCCGCACCCAGATAAAAGAAACCATGGATGTTCTCGCCGACCGCCGCGAGACATTATATCAATCCAAGCCGAAAAAATAAGACGCAAGGAGCAGACAGCCTGCTCCTTGCGTCTTATTTTACGTTATAAAAAAGGGAACGTCAATATAGGGGAAAAGCCTGCAAAGCAGGGATTACGCTTCACAAGCCTCGAGGGCAATCAAATCCTGCTCCGACAGCAGGAAGGTGTTCATCGCCGCCGCGACGTCTTTGCAGAAAGACGATACGCTATAACGGCGCACATCGCACAGATGGTCATAAATCCAAGCGAAGATATGCTCCTTCAAAAACCATTGATAGGTGTGCCAGAGGCCATAGGCCTCCTTGGACTCCAGCGACGGCTGGTCAGCCAGCGTCTCAAGCAATTTGCTCACAAAAGCAAAGGCATAAAAGACATGACCGTCCAATTCATCGCCTTCCTCAGCGGATGCCAGCCCTGCCTCCACGCAGGCATTGCGCACCAGCAGATTTTCCGATTCGAGCACCGTGGGGCTGACCTTATGATAAAACGCCTCAAACGGCGGCGCCAGCAGCGTGCTCGGCCCGATAAAGAGCTGATTGTAGTCGTAAGCACTGTCGACATCAATCTTCGGCACAACAACCCGTCCCGGCAGCAGCGCGCCGATATGCTTGGCTGCTGCTTTGCCCGAACGCAGGACTCCCGAATAATACTCCGACAACTCTCGGTATATCTCTGCTTTTTGCAGCAAGGCTTCCTTGCTTCCACACATTTCCATTTCACACCTTTTCTAAAAATTTTCCGCACTCTTCGATTTTACTATTCATTTTACTAAAACTTTTGCCCAACGAGACTGTAAATTTCTCCAAACATCTATGACAAAATGTATATATTTCCACAAAGGATTAAATAAAATATTAATACTTTGTCCGTTTGATGATGCGGATTGCCTGGCAGGCCACATAAAAACGCACCCGATCACTGGCCTGTCCGAGTTCTACGCCCAGTATCTCCTGAATCTTCTTCAAGCGGTTGCGCAGCGTATTGACATGAATAAAAAGCCGCTCACTGGCCTTCGGCAGCGACTCGTTCTCCTGAAAATAGGCCTCCAATGTATCGAGATAGCCCGTGTTGTTTTCCTCATCGTATTCCAGGAGGGGCCCCAGCGTCTCCTGCACGAAATCGTCGAGCTCCTCGGTCCGGATATGGGAGAGCAGTTTCAGCACGCCAAGTTCCTCATAACAGGTAATTCCGTTTTCCGGCTGGCGGAACCTGCCCAGGCTGACCGCCTGACGGGCCTCCTGCAGGCTGCGGCAGAGGTCAGACGCCAGTGGATACAGACGGCCAATGCCCAGTGAAAAGGGCGGCAGCTGCGGACTGCGCTCCCGGACCTGCGTCATCAGCAAGCGGATAATCTTGGTGAAATCGCCCTGACTGCGCAGGTTCCGGGCAGAATCCGCCAGCAGAACCACGAGCTGATCCCGCAGCTGTATCATAACCGGCTGCGCAAACCTTGACGCCAAAAACCGCGACCAGTCATGCTCGAGCACGTCGAGAAAATATTTCTCCTGCCCCGCTGGCAGCGGGTTGTCGAACTCAATCACCATGACATGATGCGGCAGTTCCAAGTCCAGATTCCAGAGCTTGCCGAGTTTAATCATCTCATCGGAAGTCTCAAAATTATGGTACAGCAAATCGTAAAGGAACTGCTCCCGATGATTCCGCTGCTCCCGGATAATCTCCTGTTCATGCCAGAGCAGGAAGTTTAGATGATGCACGAGCTGGTCTAGAAAATCGGCCTGCGCCGCTGTCAGCTCCGCTGCGTCCTGCTCCACCACCAGCCAGCCAAGCGGCTGCGACTTTATCGACAGCGCGCGCAGGGTAATCCCTGGGAAGGATTTCTCCTGCATCTTCAAAAGTGCCTGACGGCGATTGCGAAGCAGTGACAGCACCGATTCGGACAGGGCATCGGTCTTATAGCGGACATCCCCCATCGGTTCGATTACCGCCAGCTCCAGCGCGAGCTGCTGGCTGGCAATATTCATTTTTTCTTCTATTGTATTATGACGCCAAAGCTGATTGGCATCATATTCACTTGCCATGAATATTCTTCCCCTCTTTACGCCAGAAACAAACCGGCTCGCGTGCTTCGATAAAACGCATGGACGGACGCGTATAACGCACGAGCGGGTCGCCCGAACAGTCCGTCCGTTCCTCGTCAAGCGTAATCATTTTCAATGCACCCGCTGGACATAGTTCGACACAGGTCGGCTTTTTCCCTTCTTTTAGCCGGTCCAGACAGAAATCGCACTTCTCGGCCTTTCCGGTCTTCGCGTTAATGTGCGGCGCTCCATAAGGACATGCCCCCACACAGCGCTCACAGCCGATACAACGTTCACTGTGGTGGATGACCACACCGTTGCGCAGTTTGTCATAGCAATTTTCCGGACAGACGCGGATACATTCCGGCGAGGCACAGTGATTGCACCCCAGCGTCAAAAAAGCCTGCGACCGCGTGCCATCACCCACCCGTTCCACATGGCGGAAGCTCCCATCCGCCTCCGGGTGCTGGCGCGCGCAGGCCAGTTCGCACGCCCGGCAGCCAACACATTTCGACAAATCTACCTCAAATCCCAATTGATGTGGTTTCATATCCACGCCTCCCTTCCAATACTTATATGATATAATGATAACACAAAACCAGTGCGAAAGGGGATTTTCTCATTGAACCGGCAAACTTATACCATCACCCGGCACATGTGTCCGCGCAACTGCTACGACTCCTGCCCCATGCTCGCCTATACGAGTCACGGGCGTATCGACCACATATCCGGCGACAACCTGACCCCCGGCGCCTATCGCCAGCTCTGCTCCAAGAGCAATCAAATCCTCTCCACCGTCTATCACAAAGACCGGCTTCTCTATCCCATGATCCAGCATGGACGCGGCACCGGCAATTGGCAGCGCATCTCCTGGGATACAGCCATCGAAATCATCGCGCGCAAAATCCTCGACCTCAAAGAGCGCTTTGGTTCCACATTGCCGCTCTGCCTTAACAAATACTCGGGAAACTTTAGCCTGCTTCGCAATGCCTGCGAAGGCATGTTCAACAGTCTCGGCCCGACGACACAAACCATCGGCACACCTTGTTTCTCCTCAGGACTCGATGCGCAAAAATTAGACTTTGGCGGCAACATTACGTCACAGACCCAGACCCTCGTCAACGCCAAACTCATCGTGCTCTGGGGCGTCAACCCTGCCTGGACAGCCATTCATACGATGCCCGCCCTCTATGCGGCCCGGGAATGCGGCGCCAAAATCGTCGTAATCGACCCCGTGCGCACCGAGACTGCGAACAAGGCTGACTACTACATCCAGTTGCGCCCCGGTAGCGATACCGCCCTGGCCCTGCTGCTCCTGTGCCGGCTCCATAAACGCCACGCCCTTGTCACCGAATCCGATAAAATCACAGGTCTGGCGGAATTTCTGAAGGGGCTCTCCAAAATTGACCAGTCAAAACTGCTGGCGGCCGTTGACCAGTCAGAGGAAGCCATTGATTTCCTGACCGGCTTGATTGCTGCCCATCATCCCATGCACATTTGGGCCGGTTTTGGGCTCCAGCGCCATCTGCAAGGCGGCCTTGCCATCCGGCTCATCGATGCGCTCTCAATGCTGACGGGCAACATCGGCATCGCCGGTGGCGGGGTCAACTTCGCCGACCGCGATGCCTTCCAGCTGCCGCGCTTCATCGAACAGCGCCGCAACGATACCCGTTTCGTCAACATCAACCAATTCTCCCACACCCTGCAAACCTTAACCGATCCGCCCGTCCGGCTGCTATGGATTGCCTGCCGCGATTTGCTGACGCAGGACGTCGGCCTGCAGGAACTCCACGCCCTCTGGCCAAACCTCGAGCTCATCGTCACGGCGGACAAATTCCTGACGACGACCGCCCAGATGTCCGACATCGTCCTGCCCGTCACCACCGAATTTGAAGACCTCGACATCTACACGGGCTATTTCCAGCAATGGCTCGGCATCAATGAACGGGCAATTCCTCCCCAGGGCGAGACCAAAAGTGACCTCGAAATCGCCCGGCTGCTGACCCGCCGCCTCAACGAACTCTCCCCAGGTACCAGTACCTTCCCCGCGCATCTAACCGATGAAGAATTCCTCGACCGGGAGCTTCCCGAATCGCTCTGCCAAACCATCGGCATCAAAAACTGGCGCCAGCTGCGCAAAGGTGCCATCAAAGTGCGCAAAAATCCCGTGGCCTGGGAGGGCCAGCACTTCGCCACGAGCGACGGCAAATTCCATTGCTGTCCCATCCCTGCCAAGCTCGCCGAGTTTCTCCCCTCCGAGGAAACGCCGTTCTACTTCATCACCCCGCACGCCCAGCAAAACATCAACGGCCAGATTCACGCACGGCGAAAGGAACTTCCCGAATACCCCATCGTCTACCTTCATCCTGAACCAGCCAAACGGCTAGGCCTTTCCGAATCCTGCCAGGTCATCCTCTGGAACCAGCACGGGCAGCTGACCGGAACCGTCCGTTTCGATAAAACCCTGCCCCCCGATGTCATCCTGAGCTATCAAGGCAGCAGCAAACACGGCACCGTCAACGCCCTAAACGGCGGCCGCGTCAGCGACCTTGGCAGCCTAAGCACCGGCGCCCCCGGCGTCGCGCTCTACGACGTACTGGTAAACATCCGTAAAAAGTAAATAATTCTATAATTGCAAA
>NZ_VTOY01000023.1 GCF_008271295.1 Pseudoselenomonas ruminis
TTTGCCTCGAATACGAACTCGCTACTTCCCTGCAAACTGTAATTGGTAAAAAATGCGTGGATAAATTCATAGAAGCCTCCATAAGGTAGATGAATCAATCTTATGGAGGCTTCTATCGTTTATGTCAATCGAAATATTGCCGTGCGGATCGTTGGTACTGCGGCCATTGTTGCCGGAAATTTGCCTATGGCAAATATAGAATAATGGCGTTATAATAAGTAGATAACGGATTTTTAGATGGTAAAATGAGGTGAAACTTTTGCGCACTTATATAAAGAAGCTGGTGGCAGCGGGTTTGGCCATGACGTTTTGGTCGGCTCAGATTGCGCCCAGTATGGCGATGGACCCTATTATGACGCATGACCAGGTCAAAGAGGGAATGACGGGAACGGCGTATACCGTTATCGACAGTTCGGGACAGCTTCGGGACTTTCAGGTCGATATCGTGGGAACCGTGGATAACGGCAAGGGCTCTGAGCCGATGATTATGGCTAAGGCTTCGGGTCCTGTTATTGCTCAGACCGGTGGTATTTTACAGGGAATGAGCGGAAGTCCGGTGTATATTGACGGGTATCTGGTTGGTGCCGTAGCGGCAGGAATCAAGGAGATGACCCCGTATACGTTCTTTATCACGCCGATTGACCGGATGACGCCGATTTGGCAGATGCCGGACCGCAAAAATAAGACCCGCATGCATCCGATTGATATCAAGAAGGCCGCCGAGGCAGCTGCTAAGAAAAAAGCCGATAAGGAAAAACTGGCCAAAGAGCGGGCTGCCAAAAAAGACGGCAAAGTCTATGGCGATGAACTCATTGCCCGGGCTATGGAAGCCGTGAAGGCTGATAAGGAAAAGGCCAAACAGGCAAAAGATAAAAAAGAGGAAGACAAAACAGCTAAAACGGCAGAGGATAAAGCTGTGCCGAAAACGGTCATGTATTTTGCCGGTTTCAATCAGGCAAGCCTGGATTTCCTCAAAAAGCAGCTCGACCCGAAGGGGACGATGGCATTTTTGCCCATGGGAGCCCCATCAGCAGCGGATGCCCATACGACGGTATATGATGCCAAGCTGAATCCGGGCGAAGCCGTCGGTGTCGCTGTGGCTTACGGTGACTTTGCCATTGGTGCCACGGGTACCGTAACGGCTGTTGATGGCAAAAAAATTCTGGCCTTTGGTCATCCGTTCCTGCATCGCGGCAACGTCAATTATTTCATGACAGACGCCAAAGTAGTGGGAACCATCAGCGGACAGAGCAACGGCATGAAGATTGCCAACATCGGCAATATCATCGGCCGCATCAACCAGGACCGCGCAACGGGAATCGGCGGCGTCCTTGGGGAGTTCCCCACAGTGGTGCCCATCAAGGTAAAGGTCAACGATAAATCGCTGGGCCGGGTTGAGGAATACGGTGCCCGCATCGCCTATGATGAGGATTTCCTGTCACAGGTCAGCGGCGGTATTGCCTATGCGGCACTCAGCAAGACTTCGGATGATGTCAGCGGCGGCACGGCCGAGGTTGGCTTTACCATTCGCACCAATGCGGTGCCGGGCGGCAAAGTCGAGCGCAAGAACATGTTCTACAACGCAACGGACGTAGGACAGATTTCGATGGCGGAACTCATGCAGGCCATGAATGTCATCACCGCCAACAAAGACCAGGAATCGGATATTCTCGACGTGCAGGTAAACATCAATGTCGAGGCCGAACGCCGGACGGCTTCGCTGATTTCGGCAGTTCCGGATAAAAAGTCGGTCAAACCGGGGGAAACCGTGCGGTTTACGACGACAATCAAACCGTACCGCCGTCCGAAGGAAACCGTTGTCATTCCGTATACGGTTCCGGAAACGCAGCATTCGGGGACGCTGAATCTCGACATCCGCGGCGGCGGGCTCGTACCGGCAACGGCACTGATGGTGCTCCAGCAGTCCGGTGTGGATGTAGTCAACGAAGATGAAGCAAAGCAGACTACGGCCGATAAACTGAAGAAGCTGCAGGAAAGCGGCCGCAACAATGAAATCATCATTTCGCCGAGCCAGGCACAGAAGCAGCTGACGCCGCGTGAACAGCGCCGCATCCTGCGGGAGACGCAGGAACGCCTGAAAAAGAAGGAGCATAAGGTAGACCTTCTGGGTGAGAATGCCAAACGGCAGACGGGAAAAGCAAGATATACGACGAAGTATATTATCGATAATGTGGTGCATTCGACGCTTCAAATTGAGAGAAAGTAACGCGATACTATTGTCATAACGCCGATATGATGGTAAACTATGTGTTGATGCTTTAAAAAAGGCATGACTATAGGAGGATAACGAACTTAATGGAAAAGTTGATTATACATGGGGGTAACCGACTGGAAGGCCGGGTTAAAATCAGCGGAGCCAAAAATGCTGTCCTGCCGATTATTGCGGCGACACTGCTTGGTCAGGATGCCCCAAGCCTGCTCGATGAAGTGCCGGCACTGGAAGATGTTCATACGATCACGGAAGTATTGAAAAAGCTTGGTGTCAAGGCGGAATTCGATTCGTCCAAACACCAGCTCAAAGTTGACAGTACGGTTATCGGCAGCTGTGAGGCTCCTTATGACTTGGTGCGCAAGATGCGTGCCTCGTTCCTGATTATGGGACCGCTTTTGGCCCGCTGCGGCCAGGCGAAGATTTCGCTGCCGGGCGGCTGTGCTATCGGCACGCGCCCCATTGACCTGCACCTCAAGGGCTTTGAGGCGCTGGGCGCGGAAATCAATATCGGTCATGGCTTTATTGAAGCTAAGGCACCGGAAGGCCTCAAGGGCGCGAAAATCTATTTGGATTTCCCGAGTGTCGGTGCTACCGAAAACATTCTGATGGCCGCTTCGATGGCAGAAGGCCAGACGATTCTGGAGAATCCGGCCCAGGAGCCGGAAATCGTAGATTTGGCCAACTACCTCAACGTCATGGGCGCAAAAATCCGTGGCGCAGGAACCAACGTCATCAAGATTGACGGTGTGCCAAAACTCATGGGCTGTGATTATACCATCATTCCGGACCGCATCGAAGCTGGTACCTACATGGTTGCCGCAGCAATGACGAAGGGCGATGTCTATATTGAAAATGCAATCAGCGAGCATTTAAAACCGGTTATTGCGAAGCTCAAGGAAGCTGGCGTGACGATTGAAGAGGACGTCAACGGCATCCGTGTAGCCTGTGATAAGCGCACGAAGGCTGTCGATATCAAGACGATGCCGTATCCGGGATTCCCGACGGACATGCAGGCGCAGTTTATGGCTCTGCTGACGGTATCGGAAGGTTCGGGGCTCGTGACGGAAACGGTCTTTGAGAACCGCTTCATGCACGTTGATGAGCTCAAACGCATGGGCGCAAATATCAAGATTGATGGCCGCACGTCGGTCGTTGAGGGCGTGGAAACGCTGATGGGCTGCCAGGTAAAGGCAACCGATTTGCGTGCCGGTGCCGCTATGGTATTGGCTGGTCTCGTTGCTGAGGGCGAGACGCAGGTGGGATATATCCACCATATTGACCGTGGCTATGATAATCTCGTGGCGAAGCTCGTAGGGCTTGGCGCAGATATCTGCCGCGTAGACCAGTAAGTTACATTGGGTTATCAGGTGTTGGATGCTTGTCATCCAACACTATTTTTATAACGAGTTTTGAAAAAACTATGCAATTGTGTATTACAGGAGGCATTTTATGAGTACCAGATTTGAAGTTCCGCTGGAACTCGCACATATTCAGCTCAAAAACCGCGTAATCCGTTCGGCAGTGCACAGTTTTCTGGCTAGTCCGGAAGGCTATATGACGGAAGCCGAGTATACGATGTATGAAACCCTGGCCCAAAATCATGTCGGCACGATTATTACGGGCCACTGCTGTGTGGATGAGCTGGGCAGAGCCAATCCCGAGCAGGTAAATATCTATGCTGACTGCTATATAGATCAATTCCGCCGGGCCGTTGAAATCGCGCATCGCGAAGGGGCAAAATTTATCCCGCAGATTTCGCATGCCGGCCCGCGGGCAATCGACAATGAGGATTTGGCTGACGTTGTTGCCCGTCCGTTGAAAAAGGAGCGAGAGGCCAGAGCACTTTCCCTCGAGGAAATCCATCATATCGAGCAGTGCTTTGTCGATGCGGCAAAACGTTTACAGGTTGCTGGCGTGGACGGTGTCCAGCTCCATGCGGCCCATTCCTATCTCCTGTCGCGCTTCATTGACCCGACGTTCAACCAGCGCACGGATGAGTATGGCGGCAGTGTGGAAAATCGCTTCCGCATGACGGAAAACATCATCTGCGGGATTAAGGAAGCCTGCGGTGAAGCGTTCCCCGTGCTGATTAAAATCAACCTCGACACGAAGCATGAGGATACGGCTGGCTATCATGAAGATATGGTCTGGATTTTGAAGCGCTGCCATGAGCTCGGAGTGGAGCTCGTGGAACTTTCCGGTGTGGATTTCATCAATCAGCCGAAGACGGCAACGCTTTACTATCTGGAGGAAGCAGCAAAGCTCAAGTCGCTCGTCCCGCAGCAGCCCATGAGTCTTGTGGGTGGTGTGCGTTCGCTTTCCGACATGGAAAAAGTTCTGGCAAGCGGATTGGATGCGGTATCGCTTGGGCGCGCGCTGATTGCCGAACCGGATTTCTTGACGAAGTCCTTGGCTGGCACGGAGAAATCTATCTGCGTATCCTGCAGCCGCTGCTTCGTCCTGCCGCACATGCACCCGGGGATTCGTTGTGTCTGGGCATGGAAGGCAGCCAAGGCCCGGCAGAAAGAACAGAAGGAAAAGTCTGCGGAGTAAGGACGAAAGTTAATATTATTTAGAAAATTACTTCTTAAAGTTTACAAGTTGACACATATAATAGATGGTGTTAAGATACATCTCATAAGAAATGTCCGATTGCAATGGCGCAATACACGTGGATTGTGATTTGTATCTTGCTATAAATACAAATGTATCCCGTCTGCATCTTGCGATGCGGGCGGGATTTATTTTTTTGTTATGAAAAGAGGGATTATGATGAATGGTTTGACTCTGGTGGGAATCGCCATCGTCGTATTTGTGGCAGCTTATGCTGGCTATGGACGCTGGCTGGTCAAGACCTGGGGCATTGATCCGAAGGCAAAGACGCCGGCTGTGCAGTATGAAGATGGTCAGGATTATGCGCCGGCTTCCCGGTTTACGGTTTTTTCGCATCAGTTTTCGTCGATTACCGGCGCGGGCCCTGTGACCGGGCCAATCATCGCGGCGATGTTCGGCTGGGCGCCAGCGCTTTTGTGGCTGCTGATTGGCGGTGTCTTCTTCGGTGCTGTTCAGGATTTTACTGCGCTTTACGCATCGGTCAAGAACAAGGGCAAATCCATGGGCATGTTGATTGAGCAGTACGTTGGCAAGACGGGACGCCGGTTGTTCCTGCTGTTCTGCTGGCTCTTTACGCTGCTGGTGCTGGCGGCGTTTGCCGACATCCTGGCCAATACGTTCAGTGCCGTTACGAAAACGGGCGCTCAGAATGTGCCGGGGGCTCAGGCAGCATCGATTTCCATGCTCTACATTTTTGTGGCAATGGGCTTTGGTGAATACATCCGCCGGTTCAATCCATCTGGTGCCGTGAAATTCGTCATTGCCGTGGCACTGGTTATTGCGATGTTTGCGGTTGGCATGAATTTCCCGCTCTACTTCGATGCCCAGACCTGGCGCTATGTGACGTTCGGTTATTGTTTTATCGCTTCGGTTCTGCCGATGTGGCTGCTCATGGAGCCGCGTGACTATCTGTCGTCCTTCCTGCTCTTGGGCATGGTCGCTGGCGGTGTCATCGGTGTAGTTGTCGCGAATCCTTCCATCAATATGCCGGCCTTCGTTGGTTTTGAGGTAAACGGCCAGTCGTTGTTCCCGATTCTCTTCATCACGATTGCCTGTGGTGCCGTTTCGGGTTTCCACAGCCTGGTTTCCTCGGGGACGTCTTCTAAGGCAGTCGCCAATGAGGCGGATATGCTGCCGGTTGGTTATGGTTCGATGCTGGTGGAGTCGCTGCTCGGTGTCGTGGCCCTGGTTATCGCCTGTGCCGCTGCTACGAATGGCGTCCTGCCGAAGGGCACGCCGTTCCAGATTTTTGCTGGTTCTATCAGCAATTTCTTCCAGATGTTTGGCCTGCCGGCTGGTGTGTCGGCTTGTGTTATCACCATGTGCGTATCGGCGCTGGCCATGACGACCATCGACTCGGTTGCCCGTATCGGCCGCATGTCGTTCCAGGAACTCTTTACGCCGAGTGAGGGGGAGAAGCCCAATGCTGTGGAAAGCCTCTGCATGAACACGTACTTCTCGACGATTATCACGCTGGTATTGGCCTTCTTCCTCTGCCTGGCTGGTTATATGAACATCTGGCCACTGTTTGGTGCTGCCAACCAGCTGCTCTCGGCGCTCGTGCTGATTTCGCTGTCGGTATTCCTGCGCACGACGGGCCGCAAAGGATGGATGCTCTATGTGCCGATGACCTTTATGTTCTTCGTCACCATGACGGCGCTGGTCATGAGTGTGATGGGCATTGTCACGAAGCTTCAGGCAGGCACCTTTGTTGTTATGGTTGATGGCTTGCAGCTGGTTCTGGCATTGGCGCTTATGACGCTGGCAGTTCTTGTCGTCAAACACTGCGGCAAAGAACTTTTCTGCGGCAAGGCAGAGTGCCCGCAGACTGAGCCGTAATATTATTTCATGTTGTTTATTCCCCAAAGTCAGAATCCCCCAGGCGTTTGCGAGGCGCCTGGGGGATTCTTTGTACGCAGGCTTTGCAGCTTGCATATCTGGCGATGGTCTGCTAAAATTATAGTGTTGCGGTTGTAGCTCAGATGGATAGAGCGTCCGCCTCCTAAGCGGCAGGTCGTGAGTTCGACTCTCACCAATCGCACCATAGCGCACATTATGGTCCCGAGGATTTCCTCGGGGCTTTTTTGTTGCCCGTGGAATTGATTTGGAGTCATATGTCCTTTTCTTGGCGAAAAGATTTCTATACAATACTATATAGTAAGAAACGATAGAGAATCGGAGGAAGATTTATGGGAAAGACTCTGAAGGTGAACGCGGCGGATGTCATCATTGCCGGTTTGTCGGCACTGGCCGGTCTGGGGGCCTTGCTTCAGCTGCCTGTTTGGGCAATATTTATCGGCTGGGCCTGGTATATCGCCTTGGGCAGTAAAAAAAGCGCCATCTGGGAGGCGGGGATTACAGCGGTCATGGCGGCGGTGCTGGCACTTTCGGCGATTGCGCTGACGGATGCCCTGCAGCCGTTCATGCAGCCGCTGGCGGCTTCGATGGCCGCGGTATTTGTGGCGATTCTGCTGCTGATGATTTTTATGAAGCTGCCGGTGTTTACTTCGTCACTGGTGGCGTTTAATTCTTTTTCCTGTATCTTTGCCGGCTATTATTTGCAGGCGTTTCCCGTGCAGGAATCGTATCTGGTAAGCCTGTTGACCGCGTTTGTGTGGATTACCGGGGCCAATGTGCTCGGGCTGGTGCTCGGTTATGTCAACGCTTCGCTGATTGCCTGGGTTCAGGGGGCGTGGAAGTCCTCGCCGGAGACTGCCTCGGAATAATGGGAGGATTTTTTGCGGCGGATGCTTTCCATCCCTGGCAAAATGTAGTATAATATCGAAATCATACAGAGTTTTTCTGTGTGCATAAATTCGTTGATAACAGACAAAGTTTTCTTTGTCTGTTTTCTTTTTGCATCATTAAGGATTTATTTTTTATTGTTTGGGAAGTGTTTTTAGGAGGCATGTATGGATTTCTTATTCCTGGCGCTGGTGCTCTATGCGATGGGCGCTATGACGATGCTGTGGCCGAAGCGGCTGGAGATGGCGGCCCATGCGGCAGGCATGGTACTGGCTGCTGCTGCTAGTGCGCTGACGCTTGTTGCATCGGCAACGTATCTTGGTACGATGTGCGGGTGGGGGATACCCGCAGGACTGTCCCTGGGACGGTTTGGCGCGCTGATGGATATCGGCTGGGGCGGCTATACGCTTGTGGCTGATGGCTGGAGTGCGGCGTTTTTAGTCATCACGGGGTTGGCTGGCACTATCATCAGCTTGTATGGCGTGGATTATGGCAAAGCGTATCGCGGCACGGGGATTCGTGCGCTGGCGGGGCTTTGGAACCTGTTCCTCGCTTCGATGGTGCTGGTGCTGATGGCTGGCGATGCGTTTACCTTTATCCTGGCCTGGGAGGTCATGGCGCTGGTTTCCTTCCTGCTCGTCAATCACGAGAGCAAGAAGAAGGAAACTGTTCATGCGGCTTATCAGTATATGGTTATGACCCATCTGGGAACGGCGGCAATTCTCATCGCATTTTATTTAATCGGAAGCCATTCGCCGAGTCTGCTGTTTGCGGATTTGACGCATAACACGCTGGAGGGGCCGCTGCGTCATGTGGCGTTTGCGGCGGCTTTTATTGGCTTTGCCTTAAAATCCGGCCTGATGCCGCTGCATGTCTGGCTGCCCAATGCCCATCCGGCAGCACCGAGCCATGTGTCGGCACTTATGAGCGGTGTTATGCTCAAGGTTGCCGTCTATGGCTTTGGTCGTTTTGTCTTTTACTTCCTCGGCATGGAGGTCTTTGCCTATGGCCTTATCGTCATGCTCGTGGGGCTTTTCTCGGCGTTCCTCGGCGTGCTCTATGCGTCGATGGAAAAGGATATGAAACGAATTCTTGCCTATTCTTCCGTGGAGAATATGGGTATTATTTTTGCTACGTTTGGCTGCGGCATGCTGCTCGTGCAGACGGGCCACGGCACGATGGCAATGGTGGCGTTTACGGCGGTGCTCGTCCATTCGCTTAGCCACAGCATTATGAAGGGCCTGTTGTTCATGAGTGCCGGTGCTGTCATGCATGCGGTGGGCAGCAAGAATGTAGAGCTCATGGGTGCTTTGGCGAAAAAGATGCCGGCGACGGCACTCTTCACGCTGATCGGTGCGATGTCGCTGTCGTCGCTGCCGTTTACGACCGGCCTTGTCGGCGAATGGATGGCTCTGCAGAGCTTTGTCACGCTGGGATGGCAGACGGGAACACAGGAGCTTCGCCTGCTCGTCATTGCCGCATTTGTGCTTTTGGGACTCACGGGAGCGCTGGCACTGGGGTGCTTTGTCCGCCTGTACGGCGTCGTCTTTTTGGGCCGCCGCCGGTCGGCGCTTGTCCTCAAGGCGCATGAGATGCCGTTTTTCATGCTGCTCGGCATGGGCATTGAGGCGCTCTTGATTCTCGTGTTGGGGATTTTCCCGATGCCGATGGTGCAGCTCATGCAGGCCTCGCTTACGGGCGGCATGATGGCTCTGCCAATGGTCAGCACCGATGCGGTGGTTTGGAACGGCATTGGCGATTTTGCCAACGGTGCGTCGTATTCGGCGTACAGTCCGTTTATGCTGCTGATGCTCGCGCTTATCGTTACGGCTGTCCTGGCCTTTGTCCTCGAGGGCAAGGGGCTCTATGTCCAGAAGGATGTGACCTGGAACTGCGGTACGGTGCCGACGCGCCGCCAGCAGTATACGGCAACGGGCTTTTCCAAACCGTTGCGCCGTGCTTTTGACTTTATCCTGAAACCGCGCAAGGAGCGCACCTTCCTCAAGAAGGAGCATGCGTACTTTGGCCGTTCGGTTCATTATAATCTGTTTATTCCGGACCAGTTCACCGAGAAGCTCTATGTCCCGGTGCAGCATCTGATGGTCCGCCTGTCGTCGCTGCTTCATCTGTTGCAGCAGGGCAGTGTCCGCCTTTATATTGGCTATACGATGATTGCCATGGTGGCAGTTTTGATTTGGGGGGTGATGTAAGATGGTCTATATGGCACAGAGTTTAGGCGTTGGCCTGGCGCAGGCGCTTTTGCTGCTGGTGTTCGCACCGTTTATCGTTGGTCTTATCAACAAGACGAAGGCCATCTTGCAGAAACGGCAGGGCGCCAGCGTCCTGCAGGAGTATTTTGACCTCTGGAAATGGTGGCGCAAACCTGTCATCGTCACGCCGTACACGAGTAAAATCTTTATCCTGGCACCAGCGGTCTATTTCGGCACGACGCTGATGGCGGCGGCAATGGTTCCGGGGCTTTTGGTCAGCGTATTGCAGGCAGGCAGTTCCGGCCTCAGCATGGGGGATGCCTTTGTATTTGTCTATCTGCTGGCGCTGGGCCGCTTCTTCATGACGCTGGGGGCCATGGATTCGGCTACGGCCTTTGGTGGTATGGGATCCTCCCGTGAGGTGTATATTTCGGTATTGGTTGAGCCGGCGGTCATGCTGGCGATTCTCGTCAATGCCATGCGCTATCAGTCCACGACCCTTACCCGCATGGTCATTGATTTCGATACGTTCTACTTCACGGTTCCGGCGGTGCTGACCTGTGTGGCCTTCTTCCTGGTCATGCTGGCGGAGAACAGCCGCTTGCCAGTGGATAATCCCGACACCCATTTGGAGCTCACGATGATTCATGAGTGTATGACCCTGGAGTATTCGGGACGCTTGCTCGCGCTTATCCATTTGGGCAGCATGCTGAAAATCCTGATTTTCCTCGTGCTCTTTAGCACGTTATACCTGCCGCTGGCAATTCCCGTGGCCTTAAAAGTCCTCTTTGGCGCGCTGGTCATCGGCGTGGTAGAGACCCTCAATAATAAGATGCGTCTCTTCAAAGTCCGGGTCTATTTGTCGGCAGCGCTTATTTTGCTGATTGTTTCGCTGATTGCTGAGTAAGGAGGGAGACGCAATGGAATATTTAGTAGTACTCTTGCTTTTTGTCGTCTTCCTGCAGACGCGGATTATGGAATTAAAACGCTCCATCCTCTGCCTGGCGGCGCAGTCGGGCATCATTGCCGGTGCCTGCTTTGCCATCGGCCTTGGGGCAGGCAGCGGACTTCATGCCTGGCTGCCGGGGCTCTTGACGATTTTCGTCAAGGTTCTCTTCATCCCAGGGGCTATCTTGCGGCTGGCGGGGAAAATCACGGACGAGCGCGAAATCGTCTCGGATATCAACGTCAACTATTCGACAATGGCGGCGGCGGCCTTTTTGGTCTTTGGCTATTTGCTGGTTGACCACCTGCTGCCGGGAACGCCGGGGCGCAGCATTATTGCCGCATCCATTCTGATGATTATGACAGGGCTGGCGCTCATGGTAATGCGCAAGCGGGCCATCCTGCAGATGATTGGTCTTATCACGCTGGAAAATGGCATCTATCTCCTGGGGCTTTTGATTACCGAGGGACTGCCGCTCGTCGTTGAGCTGGGCGTATTCCTCGATGTCCTCATTGCCGTTGTCGTACTGGTCATCCTGACGAATCGCATGAGCCTTTCGTTTATGACTACGGATACGACTGTCATGAAGAAATTGAAAGGATAAGACCGCAATATGGAACTTTATGTTACAATTCCGCAGCTCGTCTATACGCTGCTGGCTTTGCCGCCGCTTTTCAGCCTGATTGCGGCCGTCAATGTGCTCGGCAAGGGGCTTTTGCATTGGCTCAACCGGTTGACGGCTGTGGCTGCAGGTGCTATCGTCGTCAAACTGGTCATGCAGTTTGACCCGTCAAATCCGGTATCGTTTGGCTATCTCTATCTGGATGCACTGGCCCTTTGGATGCTCATCATCGTCACGATGCTTTACCTGGCCTTTGCCTTTACCAGTAAAGCCTATCTTGACCGTGATACTAACATCCGCTATGGCTATCTGCGCCGGTTCAGCCACTTGGAAGGCCGCTTTTATGCGCTTTCGCATCTCTTTGTCTGGACGATGATGATTGTGGTCCTCGTGAACAACCTGGGCCTGATGTGGGTAGCGATTGAGGCGACGACGCTGGTCTCGGCGCTGCTCGTAGCTTTTAAATTTACGCGCACCTCGCTGGAGGCTGCCTGGAAATATGTCATGGTCTGCACCGTTGGCATCTGCCTGGCGCTATTGGGCACGATTCTCGTCTACTATGCGCAGATTCTTGCTATGGGCGGCGCACAGGCCCTCGACTGGCAGTATCTGGCTGCTCATGGTGGGGAACTCAATCCGGCCTTGGCCAAAGTAGCCTTCTGCTTCCTGTTTGTCGGGTATGGCACCAAAGTCGGCCTCGCGCCGATGCATGCCTGGCTGCCTGATGCCCATTCTGAGGCTCCGGCACTTACGAGTGGTTTGCTCTCGGGTGCACTCTGCATCTGTGCCATCTATGTGCTGCTGCGCAATGTCATCGTCATTATGCCGGCTGTAGGTATGGGCTTTATCAGCAGCCTGTTCTTGTTCTTTGGCCTGTTGACGATTGCGCTGGCCATTCCGTTTGTCGTCATCCAGCGCGACATCAAACGAATGCTGGCGTATTCCTCGATGGAGAACTTCGGCCTGATGGCGGCAGGTTTTGGCCTGTTTATGCCGCTGGCTGTCGAGGCATCGCTCTTGCACATGATGAATCATGCGCTGGTTAAATACGCGCTCTTTTATACGGCTGGTACGATAATGGAGGCCTATGGCACGAAGAATATGATGCGCATGCACGGCATGCTTCAGCAGGCACCGCGCACGTCGCTGTTCTGGCTGCTGGGCATTGTCGGTATCCTGGGCATGCCGCCGATGGGCATTTTCTTCAGTAAGTTCTATATTATCGACAGTTTCTTTATGGCAGACCGTCCGTGGCTCGGCATGCTGGCTCTCGTATTGCTGGCCGGCATGCTTATCGGTATCCTCTACCATGCCCTGCGCATGATGGGCGGCAAGCCGAAACGCAAATCGGCAGGAGAACTCATGGGCCGTCTCGATACGGCAGTACTGTTAGTGCTCCTGCTCGCGAGCGGTGTCATCAGCGGCACGTTGCTGGAGCTTCCGTATCTCGGTGATCTCCTCGTAACGGCTGGCCAGATTGTTTTGGGAGGTATGTCCTGATGGAAAATATAAAAGAAATCAAAGTGGCAGACCTCCGGGCCGAGGCCGCCGCACTGTCCGAGGGCGGAAAGCATCCGCTTTCGGCTATGTTTGGCCGTGATGAGACGGCTCTCGGGAAAGGCTATGCCATCTATGTGGTATTTGAGATTCCCGAGGAAAAACGCATGCAGATTTTAAAGACTGCTTTGCCGGCAGACGGCGACCTTCGCTATGAGTCGCTGACGCCAATCCTGCCAGCGGCTGCCTGGTATGAGCGTGAGATTCAGGATATGTTCGGCCTGGTGCCGGCAGGTCATCCTGACCCGCGTCCATTGGTCCTGCATGAGACTTTTCCGAAGGATTTTCATCCGTTGCGCAAGCGGGCCTCGAAGGTGGACAGCCCGCGGGCTAAGGCCGGTGAGGAGAGCGAAATCCGCATGAGTGTTGCCCACGGTGAGGGGATCTATGAAGTTCCGGTCGGGCCGATTCATGCCGGTATCATCGAGCCGGGACATTTCCGGTTCAGTCAGGCCGGGGAGTCGATGCTCCAGCTTGATGCTAAATTGTTCTTCACCCATCGCGGCCTCGAAAAGGTCATGGAGGGCAAGACGCCGCAGGAAGCGCTGCCGGTTGTCGAGCGCATTTGCGGTGCCTGCAGTATTGCCAATACCTGGAGCTTCTGCCAGGCCATTGAAAAGATTGCCGGGGTTACGATCCCCAAGCGCGCACAGATTATCCGCACGCTGCTCATGGAAATCGAGCGCATCACGAACCACATCGGCGATTGCGGCAACATTCCGGCCGGTGTCGGCTTTGCACCGGCCATCAGCCTCGGCGGCCGCACGAAGGAAATGATGATGCGCCTGCAGGAACGCCTCGCAGGCAACCGCTTCTTGCGCGGCGTAATCATCCCCGGTGGTGTCGCGATGGATATTGATGCCGGTTTGCAGCAGGATATCCGCGAGACGCTATTAAAAGCTGAAAAGAACATGGCTGATCTGGCGAAGATGTTTGCTGAGCAGGAAAACTTCCAGAACCGAATCAATACGACGGGAATCGTCCGCCATCAGACGGCGGTAGATTTGGCGATGGTCGGCGTTGGTGCCCGCGCCAGCAGCTTTGCCCATGACAGCCGCCGTGACTTTGACTACGGCTGCTACCCGGCACTTGAATTTGCGGTGGTCACGCAAAAGAGCGGCGACGTAGCGGCAAGACTGGCCGTGCGCATTGAGGAATTCCGGGAAAGCCTGCGGATGGTTTCGCAGCTGTTGGATATGCTGGCAGTGGATGAAACAGCGCTTGGCGTGGAAATCACGAAAGCGGCCGGCGAGGACTGGGGTATCAGTGAGTCGGCCCGGGGCAGCAATTTCCATTATGTCGCGCTGGACAGTGACGGTCGCATTGACCGCATCTTTGTCCGCAGTGCCTCTTATCCCAACTGGCCGGCACTGCCAATTGCTGTGCAGGGGGATATCATTCCCGATTTCCCGCTTATCAATAAGAGCTTTGAGCTCTGCTATGCCTGCCTGGACCGTTAAAGGAGAGAGTTATGTTTAAAGTATTGGAACGATTGCTTCACGATAAGATTGCAACGGAAGATATCACTTTCTCCGGCAGTGAGCGTTTCCGTGGCAAAATTCAAGGCCAGTGTCCGGAATCGGCTCTGGCAGCTTGTGAGAAAGCCTGCCCTGTGGGGGCATTTCATAAAAACGGCATCGATTACCGCCGCTGCCTGTTCTGCGGCCGTTGCGTAGAAGCCTGTGCGAAAGCCGCCGGTGCTGAGGCGGGAATCGTGCATTCTGCCGAGGAGGCTATGCCGTATCTGTTGGAAAAGGCGCAGGAAGTTACGGCGGATATCATCCGCCAGAAACTCGGACGCAGCCTTCACGCCCGTCATCTCGATGCCGGTTCCTGCAATGCCTGTGATTTTGAGATGGGCGCGATGTCAAATCCCATCTATGACCTTCACCGCTACGGTGTCCATTTTGACGCTTCGCCGCGTCATGCCGATATGCTGGTGGTTACGGGTGTGGTAACCCGCAATCTGGAGCAGGCTCTGAAGATGTCGTATGAGGCACTGCCAGAACCAAAACTCGTTATGGCCTGCGGGGCCTGTGCGGCTGGTGGTTCGACCTATGGCGAATCGTATGCCATCGTGGGGGCTGCCGATAAGGTCGTTCCGGTTGACATTTATGTACCGGGCTGCCCGCCGCGCCCCTCAGCAATGATTGCCGGGCTTTTGGCTGCGGCTGACATACTGGCCGAAAAATTGTAATAGCTCGAAGGACTCTTCGTTCGTTTGACGCCAAAATAAAAAATGTGATAGAGTTAAAGAGGTGTAGTCAAAAGCTACACCTCTTGCCGATAGAAGAAGTGTTTTACGCATTGCTTTCGAGAGGTGATTTTATTGACGAAACGAATAATCCTTTCCCTGGTAGTTACGCTTATTCTTGTATGCCTGGCCTCGGTGGCTATGGCGGCATCGATTCTGGTAAAAGAAGGGTCCCGCGGTCACGCGGTGGAAACGGTACAGAACCTGCTGATTGAACAGGGGTACCTGACTGGCGCGGCAGACGGAGTCTGCGGCCCGCAGACCGTAGAGGCGATTAAGAAGTTTCAAGAGGCCAATGGCCTTGAAGTAGATGGTATCTGTGGTGATGGCACGTATTCGGCATTGTCGGGAGGCGCATCCTATGAACCACCGGCGATAGAGTCCTATAGCGGGAATGGCCGGACGGTTTATGTTTCGGCTACGGCGTACAGCTCACAGGACCCGGGCCTGTCCGCCTACACGGCGTCGGGAACGAAAGTGCGCCGTGGGGTTATCGCCGTCGACCCCAATACGATACCGCTTGGAACCCGGGTATTTATTCCAGGCTATGGCGAGGCGGTAGCGGAGGACATCGGCGGATTCCGCGGCAACCATATCGATATCGCTTTTGATACCCATGGCGAGGCCATAATCTTTGGCAGACAAAATCTTGAGATTTATATTTTAGATTGATTTTATGACCGCTGGTCCAATCGGACCAGCGGTTTTTTGCCGTAAAACGTATATTTATGGGTATAATGCGGGACTATTATGTATTTTTATATAAAAAATTTCATAAAAATCCCCTAGGGGAGCTTGTAACAAATATCACATATACTTATAATATATGGTAGAGATAATAGATAATAATAATAATTGAGAATTATTTGCAGGATAGGGAGGACGAAAGCTATGCCAAAAACTTATCAGGCGAATGAGCTCACCGGTATCATTAAGATCGATGCGGATAAATGCAAAGGATGCGACACGTGCAAATCCTTCTGCCCGGCGGACGCTATTAATGGCGCCTACGGTGCAACCCATGAGATCGATAATGAGCGTTGTCTGCAGTGCGGACAGTGTCTGGTGAATTGCCCATTCGGAGCAATCGAGGATACCGTTGACGTAGTCGACCAGGTCATCGAAAAATTGAAGGACAGCAACACGACGGTGGTGGCAACAGTCGCACCGGCTGTCCGTGTCGCACTGGGTGAGGAGTTCGGTATGGAACCGGGCAAGCTCATCACGGAGCAGATGTATGGAGCCCTCAAAAAAGCAGGCTTCAAGATTATGGATGTCAACTTTGCCGCGGATAACACGATTCTGGAAGAGGGTACGGAACTCATCCACAAAATCCAGAAATACGTGCTCAACCAGTCGGTAGAAGGAGAACTGGGCCCCTTGCCGCAGTTCACTTCCTGCTGCCCGGCCTGGGTACGCTATATGGAACTCTACCATCCGAATCTGCGCCAGCATCTGTCGTCGGCCAAATCCCCGCAGGGGATGGCTGGCCCGGTTGCCAAGATTTACGGTGCCGAAGAAGTTTGGAAAGTACAGCCGGAGCAGATTTTCTGTGTAGGTGTTTATCCCTGCACGGCCAAGAAGCTCGAAGCATCCCGTCCAGAGTTTACGGCAGCTGCTGATTACTGGAAGAAGAAGGGCCATACGGCAACGTATCAGGACACCGATGTCGTCCTGACGACCCGCGACCTGGCTCGCCTGCTCAAGAAGCTCAATATCGATGTCCGCAATGTCGAGCCGGCTGAGGAGAAAGACAATCCGCTGGCTGAATATACGGGTGCTGGTACGATTTTCGGTGCGACGGGCGGCGTTATGGAAGCTGCGCTGCGCACGGCGTATTTTGTCCTGACGGGCGAAGAACTCGGCGAACTTCACTTCGAGCCGGTTCGCGGCCTCAAAGAGGTCAAGACGGCCGAGGTTCCCATCAAGCTCAAGGAAAATGGACAGGAAATCACGCTGAAAATCGCGGTTGTCCATGGAACGAAAAATGTCGAGCCGCTGCTCGCAGAGATTGAGGCTGGTAACAGTCCGTATCATTTCATCGAAGTCATGAACTGTCCGGGCGGCTGTGTAAACGGCGGCGGCCAGCCAATCAACCCGATGGGAACGTCCTGGACCGGCAAGTTCAAGGCAATCTTGCCGTGGTAATAGGAGGTACGTTATGAGATATTCCTATAAAGAAAAAGAAGTAAAGCTGAACCGCCGTGAGTTCCTCGGCTTTGCCGGTGTCATTGCGGCATTCCTTTGGACTGGTGCCTACACGGTAACGGATTTGATTGTTGACCGGACGAAATACATCAAGATGCGTACGGCAGGATTGTATCAGGATGATGAGAAGCAGGCAAAACGCCAGAGCCATCATAACCAGAGCCTGCTCAATATGTATAAGAAGATGAACTTCCAGCCGCTTAGCCCGATGGCAGAAGAACTCTTCCATACGCACTATGTAGACCGCAGCGTCCTGTAAGAAAGGTGGGATTACGATGGATAATAATTTTAAGGGAAATGAACGAATTCTTCATCATAGCCTGCCGGTTCGCCTGTTTCACTGGTGCCTGGTTTTTGGCTTCCTGCCAGCTGGCTTGACGGGGGCAATCCTTTTCTTCCGTCCGTTTGGCGAGGCGGGGATGCATCTTGCGATGCAGGTTCACATCGTGGGGGCATGGATTCTCATGATTGCCTGCACGCTGTTCTTCCTGCTCTGCCCGGGCCGTGTTGCCGCATTTTGGCGTGAGGCGTTCCATTGGACGAAGCAGGATATTGAGTGGATGAAAGTCGGCGGCGGCTATCCGCAGAAAATGATTTTCCTGCAGGAAATCGATGTACCGCCGATGGGCAAAATCAATTCGGGACAGAAAATGATGGGCATTATGGTATTTTTCGGTACGCTGCTCATCATCCTCACGGGTGCAGTGCTTTACTTCGCTCTGCCGCTGGTTCCGAAAGCGATTGCCTACTATGCGGACCTCATTCATCTGGTGGTCGGCCTCGGTCTGTTCCTTTGCATCTGCGGGGGGCATATTCCCCTCGGCATCTACAACTGGCCGGAATTCCGCAGCATGTTCGGCGATGGCACCATTAACGCCAAACACGCCGCGCATCATCATCCGCTCTGGACGCAGAATGAAATCGAAAAAGTCAAAGATTGATAAAGTTTTGGTTGTCATAAACTGAAGCTGTAAAAATCCCCCGCTAAT
>NZ_VTOY01000024.1 GCF_008271295.1 Pseudoselenomonas ruminis
TTTCTTGTAGCGGGTTGTCACCGGTGGAGCGTTGGTAATGGGGCCCCGCCGCCGGCGATTTACCTCGAACACGAACTGGGGAATACTCCCCTACAAACTGTAATTTTACGGCCCTTTGTGGTGCGATTTTTTAGGTATGGCCGCTGGCTAGTTCGGCGGCTTCTTGGTAGAGGGTTATGATGTCGGCGTGATGTTGTTTGAGGTAGGTCACCGCTTGTTTTTGCTGGCTGGGCGTGGCGTCGTCAGCCAGGTAGTCTTTGGCGGCTTGTTCCTGGGCCTTGGCTTTTTCGTTGAGGGTGCGGCAGCCAATGGTCAGGGCCGCGGATTTCAGTGCGTGGATGTTGATGCGGTAGTCCTGCCAGTTCGCCGTGGACAGGTTGTGGTCGAGCTGGGCGATTTTGGCGGCGGACTGCTGGCAAAACATGGCCAGCACCTTGTCGTACAGAGCCTGCATGTTGTTGCAGTATTTGAGTCCGACCTGCCGGTCGATCAGCGGCTGGTCATCCGCGGTGGATGTGGATGGACCCTCACTGGTTTTAGCGGTTTTTGCTGCTGGGGCAGGCAATGGTGCCTGCGGCTCTTCCAGCAGGGCGGGCGGCAGATAACGATGCAGCATGGCCGTCAGGTCATCGCCGGTCATTGGCTTGCTCAGATAGTTGTCAAAGCCTTCGTGCAGGAATTTTTCCCGCGAGCCGGAGAGGGCTGTGGCGGTCAGGGCAATGAAGCGGGTGACGCCGATGTCTGGAAGCTCTTTGGCTTTGTGCAGGGTTTCGACGCCGTTCATGCCCGGCATCATGTAGTCGAGCAGTACGACTTCGAAGTGCTCTCTTTGCAGGGCTGCCAAGGCCTCGGTGCCGCTGTGGGCGATGGTGGTCTGCACCTGGGTTTCCTTTAGCAGGCTGTCGGCGACAAAGCAGTTCATTTCGTTGTCGTCGACAATCAGCACTTTGGCTTTGGGGGCAATGAAGCTGGCCTGATGGACCCCTTCGTCGTCCGGTTCTGTTGGTGCCGTCAGGCTGAAGGCGCCGACCGGGTCAAAGGAATGGACGGTCTGGGGCAGTTCAATCGTGAAGGTGCTGCCCTCGCCATAGGTGCTGGTGACCTTTATGGTCCCGCCCATCATGGTCAGCAGGCGGTGCGTGATGGCAAGGCCCAGGCCAGTGCCCTCAATCTTGCAGTTGCGCTTGATATCGAGGCGTTCAAAGACATGGAATAACCGGTTCTTGTCCTCCTCGCGGATGCCGATGCCGGTGTCGGTTACGGCGGCCCGCAGGTAGAGGGTGCTTTCGTGGCGATGGCCGCTGATATCAAGCGTAACGGAACCTTCCGGGGTGTATTTGATGGCGTTGTTCAGCAGGTTGATGAGGATTTGGCGCAGGCGGCCGGCGTCGCCATAAAGCCCATTGGGCAGATAGGGGTCGACGTGAATCTTAAATTGCAGGTCTTTGGCCTTGGCGCGTACGCCGACTAAGAGACAGACGTCACGCAGGGTCTTGGTCAGCTGATAATCGGCCGGTACGATTTCCATATGCCCGGATTCGATTTTCGAGAAGTCGAGGATTTCGTTGATAAGACTCAACAGCGCGCTGGAGGCGGATTGGATGTTCTGGGCGTAACGGCGGATTTCTCCCGAGGGCGACTGCCGCAGAATCATTTCATTCATGCCGCTGATGGCATTTAGTGGCGTGCGGATTTCGTGGCTCATATTGGCGAGGAACTGGCTCTTGGCCTGATTGGCGGCATCGGCTGCGGCACGGGCTTTGCGCAGTTCTTCGTTCTCGGCTACGCGGGTCTGCGCCATCAGCAGGTAGATGCTCAGGCAGGCGAACAGCACGAGCATCAGTGTGAAGAGGAAAAATACGCGCTGGTAGACACTGATGATTTGCCCGGCAACTGCTGACCAGGGCATGTAGCCAATCATCGAAAAGTCGGTTTGTGGCAGGTCGGCACCAAAGACGAAATATTTGCCCTCAGCACCTTCGGTGTAGACGGCGGCAGCTTTGCTGCGCAGGAGCCGCCGATGGACTTCGCGCATACCGGACTGGATGGCATCATCGCCCCAGAACCGTGCATCTTCGGTGGTGTAGTTTTCGTAAGGAACGGCCAGACTGCCGTCGCGGTATTGGATGATGACGTGGGTAAAGGCGTCGTAGTCCGAGAGCGCAAACAGGTGCGGCAGGGACTCTACCGGATAGATTTGGTAGAGGACATAGCGGACGTTGTCGCCGTAGACGACTGGTGTTGCGAGCAGGATACCGATATCGGGGTTGTAGTCGATGACCGTGTTGCCGTGGAATGCCATTTGCAGGCGCGGGAAGGAGTCGATCGATACGGGGCGGCCCAGCGTGTGGCGCTGGAAGTCGATAAGGCCGGCCTGTCCTTCCGGCGTTTGCAGGGATAACATGCGCAGGACGTCCTGCTTGTCTTCTTCGTGAGTGCCAAGGTGCACGGCGGCGGTCTGAAGCGGCGTGAGGTAGCGGTGGAACCGCTCACCGGCCAGCAGGGAAATGTCTTCGGTCTGTCTGGCTACCGAGTGTTCGGCGGCATTGTTCAGCATGATGACGATTTTCTGCTGGATGAAGATGCCCGACAGGACGAGCAGCAGCACCATCATCACGATGGTCAAAAGCATTTTTTTGCGGTTATTCAAGGACGTCTACCCCCTTTACCAGCCAGTCCATGTGTTGGAGCAGACGGTCATCGCGGATGGATTCATCCGCACGGCAGCGCAGGTTCCCCTGCTGGTCGTAGATTTCGCCAGCAAAGACGAAATGGCCGTTTAGCATGGCGTATTTTAGCTCTTCAAGTCTGTTTTTCTCCGTGTCGGTGACAGCGGCGGAGAAGGGGCACAACTCGACAAAGCCGGCTTCCATGCCCACCCATTGCTTGTCGACGTAGTTGAGCTCACCTTTCAGATAGCGGCGGATGATATCCTCGTAGTAGCGGTCCCAGTTGCAGACCACGGAGGTGAGGGCATGGTCTGAGCGCCAGGGATGCTGGCCCAAATCTTCGTAATAGCCGATGTAGTCGATGCCGAGTTCTTCGGCGACATCGGCTGCGGCTGGTTCGTCCTGATGATAGGTCAGGATGTCAGCCCCGGCCTCCTGTATCAGGCGGCGGGCTTCGCTGGCTTCTTTTTCCTCATTCTGCCAGCTGCCGGTCCACATGACGACAACGCGTGCGTTTGGATTGGTCTGCCGTGCGCCGAGGGCGAAAGCGTTGATGCCGCGGTTGACTTCGGAGTTCTTCATAGCGGCGACATAGCCGATGACGTTGCTCTTGGTGCGCATCCCGGCAAGTGCTCCCGCCAGATACCTTCCCTGATACATGCGGATGAAATACGAAGTCATATTGCGGGCATGGCATTCGGCTGAGTTGGTGCCGAAGGCTATCTGCGGATATTCGTGTACGAATTTCTGCGCTTCTTCTGAGTAGGAATAGCTGGCCAGGAAAATCATGCCGGCGCCATCACGGGCAAGCTCCTGGACGGCTTTGGTGCAGGCACCTTCGCCTATGATGCGCTCTTTGGTCAAAAGCTCGATGTGCATGTTGGTGCAGGCCTTGCGGATGCCGCGGTACTGCGGGGCGTTCCAGCCTTCTTCGTCCGTGCCGCCTAAAAGCACAATGCCGGCTTTTGGCTGCGGCTGGTCGAAGGTACTGCTGGAAAAAATCCAGCAGGCACATGCCAGCACAATCAGAATGAAACTGATGATGAGCATGTTTCCCCATTGGGATAAACTTCGCTGCTGGTTTTCCTTCATGGTTTCCCCTCCTGAAGCTGGTAGGCTTTATCTTCGTCAATCATTTGTAGCATGATATCGTCAAAGTCCGGGTCAAGCTGTGTGCCACGGGCTTTTTCCAGTTCCTGCTGGACAACTTCCTGTGGCAGGACGCCGCGGTAGCTTCGCTTGGAGGTCATCGCATCGTAGACGTCGGCCACGGCGATGATGCGGACTTTTTCGGGGATGTCCGTGCCCGCAAGCTTGTCGGGGTAGCCGGTGCCGTCGTAGCGTTCGTGATGGCTGCGGGAGGCTTCGGCTAGTTCGGGCATTTCGGCGACATGCGCAAGAATATCACCGCCGATTACCGTATGCTGCTGAATCGCGGTGTATTCTTCGTCTGTCAGTTTTCCTTTTTTGTTGATGAGACTCGAGGGGATGCCGATTTTGCCGATGTCGTGCAGCTGGGCCATGTAATAGACCGCGCGCTGGTATTCGGCCGATTTTCCTGCCCGGCGGGCAATTTCCTGCGCGTAATCCGCTACGCGGTGGGAATGTCCGTGGGTGTAAGTGTCTTTGGCATCAATCGTGTCAGCCAGTGTTTCAATCATTTCGCGGAACAGGCGCTGCGTCGATGCCAGCTGGGCTTGGGCAAGGGCAGTCTGCCGGTCGATTTCCTGCTGCATGTGATGCTGGAGGGCTTTAAGTTCCAGCGTCCTTTCGATGCGGCGCAGGATAAGTGTCGGGATAAATGGTTTATGGACGAAATCAAAGGCTCCGGCCTGGATGCCCCGGACTTCGGTTTCCTGGTCGAGGTCGCCTGTGAGCATGATGACCGGGATTTTGCTTGTCTGCGGGTCCTGCTGCAGGTGAGTGAGAACTTCAAAGCCGTTCATTTCTGGCATATTGATGTCGAGCAGGATAAGGTCGACTGTTTTGCCTGACAGCAGGGAGAGTGCTTCGGGGCCGCTGGCTGCGGCGGTAAAGTCATAGTCGGTGCTTAAAATGGCGTCAAGCATCATCCGGTTCATGGCATCGTCATCGACAGCCAATATGCGGTGACGTTTGACCGGCAGAACGTTCATAAAGGCCTCCTTTTACTTACATGATTACTTCCAACTTAATTTTAGCTAAAAGAATTATTAAAATCTATGCAATTGCCAAAGGTGGCAGATTTTTGCCAAAAGTGGTAATTCCTGCTGGCCACGCCCGTAAAATCATGTATAATAAAAAGCAAAGGCGTCGGGTAATTTTCTGATTTATGTGGGGGATCGTTGTGAAAATTGCTATTGTCGATGATGAGGCCAAGGCCCGTGAAGAACTGCAGCAGGCGCTCTGCAGCTGCGGAATTGAGCTGGTGGAACAGGCAGAGATGCAGTTCTTTGCCAGTGGGGAGGATTTTTTGGCAGGCTTCCGGCCGGATTCGTTTGCGCTGGTATTTCTCGATATCCGCATGCAGGGGAGAAATGGTATCGAGACGGCACGGGCAATCCGGAAACAGGGGGCACAGGTGCCAATTGTTTTTCTGACGAGCAGCGCGGATTACGCGTTGGAGGGATATCAGGTTTTCCCGGCGGGCTATCTGCTCAAACCTGCCGGAAAAGCATTGCCGCAGCTCGTGGAAATTCTGCGGCAGTGCCTGCCGGAACTGTCGGCCGTACTGGTCGTGCAGTTAAATGGCCGCGAGCTGCAGGTGCCAAGGGCGCGCATCGCTTATGTCGATGTCAAGGGGAGCCGCCGGGTGGGCGGCCGCCGTGGCTGTGTCGTCCATTTGCTGACGGGCAGGGAGCTGGCGGTAGATACTCCGTATGCGGAGGCCGCCGCGGTACTGCGCACGGCGGATTTTGCCGAATGTTATAATCATCTGCTGGTCAATCTGGCGGCGGTGGCTGAATTGCTCGCCGATGGTTTTGTTCTGAAGAATGGGGAGCGGCTGCCGATAAGCAGGCGGCTTTACCGCGAGACTGCCCATGATTATATGGAGTATCTGCTCAGAAAGTGAGGCTGATGATGGTCGCTTTATTGGCGTTTGCTTTGGTTTGTTTGCAGCTTTCGGGGGTCTGGCTCCGCTATCTGCCCTTTGCCAAAACCGTTTTGGCGGCCCAGCGCCGCAAGCTTCGGTGGCTGGCGGCAGGCTGGGGCGTGGTGGCTGTTATTGGTTACACGGCAGTTCTTAACTGGTATGACGGGGATGTCTTGCGGTTCAAGCTGCTCGTGGCCTTTGGCTGGATTCCGTTTTTCCTGATTGCGTATTACTGCATTCCGCGCGGTTTTGTCCAGCATTTGTTTGTCCTCGGGATGCACAGCCTGTTTTCGCTGCTGCTCCATACGATCAGCGGCTTTATTGTCGGCATGCTGCTGCCTGTTGACTACGGCTATATCCTGCACATGCTGATGCTGCTTGGCTGTTATCTCGTGCTGTTTGTGCTGCTGATTCCGCTTGAGCGGCGTTTGTTTGGCCGCCTGATTCCCACCCAGAAATTTTTCCAGTACCGGCCGCTCGGGCTCTATATTTCGCTGATGCCGCTCGTGGTATTGTTCGCCTATGCACTGCCGATGCTCGATGGACAGCTTTATCACAGCATTCCTGAGCGCGTGGGGCGGCTGGCTCTGCCAATCTTTTTCTTTCTGATGTTCCGGCTCGTTCTCATGGCGGGGCATCAGATGTCGGAGCATACGGCGGAGGTCAACCGCAACAACCTGCTGGCACAGCAGCTTTACTCCCTGCGGGAGTACACGCGCCTTACCGAGGAGAAAAGGCAGGCGCTGCGCATCCTTCGCCATGATATGCGCCACTACAATCGCCTGCTCGGAACACTGCTTGAGGCCGGGCGGCTGGATGAGGCCCGGCAGCTGCTTGATAAACAGGAAGAAGAGCTTGCACATACGTCGCTAAAAGAGTTTTGTGCCAATGACCTCATCAATGCGACGTTGTCGATTTACGTGTATCACTTTGGCAATCTGGAGATTCCCCTGCAGCAGAAAATAAACCTGCCGCGCGAGATGACGGGGATGGATACCGATGTGGCAATCCTGCTGTCGAATCTGCTCGAAAATGCACTGCATGCGAGTTTGAAGCAGCCCGTAATGAACCGGGCGGTCAAAGTAGCGGCCCAGTATGCGGATGGGCAGTTTGTACTGTCGGTGGCCAACCGCTTTGAGGAGCCGCTGCTCTTTGACCAGGAGGGCTTGCCGTACAGTGAACAGCCAGGCCACGGAACCGGTATGATATCGCTGCGGGCTTTTATCCGCAAATATGCCGCACAGTGTGATTTCCGCCAGCAGGATGGCTGGGTTACCGTGATGCTTTACTGGCATGGCGAGGACTAACTGCTTTGGTTCATAAATTTGTATAAAAAAAGGAGACTTCCGAAGAAGTCTCCTTTTGTATTTGCGTTATGTGTATGACGCGGGCAATTATTTGATGCCAGCACCATCGAGAGCGCTGCGAACGCTCTGAGCAGCTTTGTGCATTTTCTCGAGCTCGTCATCCGTAAGATGTACTTCGAAGGAACGCATGATACCGTCAGCGCAAACCATACGCGGAATGGAAAGAGCGACGTCTTTGAGGCCATACTCGCCTTCGAGAACTGCGGAGCACGGGAGAATCGTGTGCTCATCGTACAGAACAGCTTTGATGAAGCGGCAAGCAGCCATAGCGATACCCGTGTTGGTGAAGCCTTTGCGGTTGATAACGTCGTAAGCAACCTGAACGAGCTCCTGCTCAACAGCCTCGTGGCTGAGTCTGTCCGTCTTGTGGAAGTACTCATCGAGGTCATCAATCGGGAAGCCTGCGCAGCCCGTCGTGGACCAAGCAACGAATGCAGCGTTGCCGTGCTCACCGAGAACATAACCGTTGATGTTCTTCGGATCAACCTGGTATTTGTCAGCCAGGATACGACGGAAACGATACGTCTCGAGCATCGTACCAGTGCCGAGGATGAGGTTGCGCGGATAATCGAACTGGGTGGATACAACATAAGTAGCAACGTCGAGCGGGTTCGTGATCATGATGATCATAGCGGACTTCGTGCGTTTTACGATTTCGCCGAAAACAGACTGCATGATTTTAGCATTCGTGCCAGCCAGTTTCAGGCGGTCCGGCGTCTCACCCGGGCGGATGGACGGGCCAGCCGTGATGACGATGATGTTAGCATCTTTGCAGTCATCATAGTCGCCGAGGTGGAACTTGATGTTCGTGCTGTAGATGCAGGAAGTAGCATGGCTGGAGTCTTTAGCCTCGCCCCAAGCTTTGTCCTCATTCAGGTCAATCAGAGCGACTTCCGTTGCGAGCTGGAAGTCAGCGATTTTGTTAGCAACGGCAGAGCCGACGTTGCTGGCACCGATGACGACGATTTTTCTTCTGTTGTTCATGTTGTATAAACCCCCTGTTTTTTTATAAAAGATATTAATGTGAAAAATATCCCTAAGTCAAGCTAATGGTATCATTCTGTATAGGGGTTGTCAATGCGTTGAAAAAAGAAATAAAAGCAAAATTTTTCATAAAATTATCATAAATTGTCTCAAATAACGTGAAAATGAATAAATTTATAGGTTATATTGTATTTCCTTGTTATTTATTATATATTATAAGATGTGTCTTTGGAGAAACTATATCGTTTCCGGTATGGTTCCATAGAGTTTTCAGTGTAATTTATATAATAGATATCAGTTAACCTGATTCTTATATTGGAAGGGGCAAAAACATGTTTGGCATGTCTATGGATATTGGTATTGATCTGGGTACGGCAAATGTACTCGTTTATGTAAAAGGCAAGGGCATTGTGCTGCGCGAGCCGTCGGTTGTCGCTGTTGACCGCGATTCCAACCGCGTGCTGGCTATCGGTGAGGAAGCGCGCCAGATGATTGGCCGCACGCCGGGCAACATCGTGGCAATCCGTCCGCTGCGCGAAGGCGTTATCGCAGATTACGATATCACGGAGAGCATGCTGCGCCACTTTATCGAGAAGGTTGTCGGCCGCAGTTTCGTATTCCGTCCGCGCATCATGATTTGCATTCCGTCGGGAGTTACGATGGTCGAGCAGCGCGCCGTGCAGGAAGCAGCAGAACAGGCTGGTGCCCGTCATACGCAGCTCATCGAGGAGCCGCTGGCCGCAGCTCTCGGTGCTGGTCTTGACATCGTCGAGCCGTGTGGTTCGATGGTCGTTGATATCGGCGGCGGCACGACGGATATTGCCGTTATCTCGCTGGGCGGTATCGTCAACAGCGCTTCGCTGCGTATCGCTGGCGATAAATTTGATGAGGATATCATCGCGTATGTAAAACGTGAGTTCAACATCATGATTGGTGAGCGCACGGCTGAGGATATCAAGATGCGCGTCGGTGCTGCTTTTGCGGATGCCCGCAATGAGGTTATGGATATCCGTGGCCGCGACCTGCTCTCGGGCCTGCCGAAGAATGTGGAAATCAACACGCGTCAGGCCTCTGAGGCAATGCACCAGTCGGTAACGCGTATCGTCGATTGCGTCAAGAAGGTCCTCGAGGATACGCCGCCAGAGCTTTCGGCAGACATCATGGACCGCGGCATCGTGCTCACGGGTGGCGGTGCTATGCTCTATGGTCTCGATGAGCTCATCCGCCGTGAGACGTTCATTCCGACGGCGTTGGCTGAGGATGCGCTTTCGTGTGTTGCCCTTGGCTGCGGCAAGGCTTTGGACACGTTCTCGAAGTTTGACGGCAAGGCTATGAATTTTAAAACGGGAAAATAATTTTTGAGAATCAGGCGGAACTACAAGGAGTTTCGCCTGATTTCGCGAATAAAAGAAGTAAGGTTTAATATGGAAATGGAGGACCATCCGGGGAGGATGGGCTTTATAAGGGAGTGAAGAGCAATGTGGCGTGGGCTTTATACGGCAGGCGCAGGTATGATTACCGAAACAAAGCGCACTGATACGATTGCCAACAATCTGGCAAATGCCAATACCACTGGTTTTAAACGGGATGAGACCATCAGTGCTGAATTTGCCCCGATGCTGTTAAAACGCATCAATGACGGCAAGGACTACAACGATGTTACCTCCTTCAAGGGATTCAGCGTCGGCAGCGGTGCTCCGACGGTCGGCACACTTGGCCTGGGTTCGTATGTCAACGAAATCGCAACGGACCACAGCCAGGGCGGTTTCCAGACTACGGGCAATCCACTGGATCTGGCGATTTCCGGTGATGGATATTTTGCTGTCCAGACGCCGCAGGGAGTTCGCTATACCCGCGACGGTAATTTCTATAAGTCGGCTACGGGGCAGATTCAGACTGTGAATGGACAGGCTGTTTTGGATACGCAGAATCAGCCGATTGTGATTCCGGCCGATGCGACGAGCATTACGGTTGGCGCCAAGGGCGAGATTTATGCTGGCAACGAGCAGATTGCCCAGCTGCAGTTCGTGCAGTTTGGCGGCGACCGCCGGGCCGTGCTCAAACAGGGCGACAGTCTCTACTATCCGCAGGAAGGCGCGCAGCCGCAGGCTGCTGCCGGGGAGATTTACCAGGGAATGCTGGAAAACTCCAATACCAATGTCGTATCTGAGATGGTAAATCTCATCAATAATTACCGCATTTACGAAGCCGGTTCGAAGGCGGTAACGACGCAGGATACGCTGCTCGATAAATCGGTCAATGAAGTGGGCCGTGTCTGATGGATACGGTTTGATTGATTTTTAATTTAAGCACAAGGCGGTTTTCACCGATAATATTAAGTAGATGAGAAGACATGCCGCTATACCTTTCGATTTAATTTGGGAATGAGGGAGGAATCCTAACTATGATGAGAGCACTTTGGTCCGCAGCTTCGGGTATGAAGGGCCAGCAGACGAATATGGATGTTATCTCCAATAACATCGCGAATGTTAATACATACGGTGGCAAGAAGGTCCGTGCGGAATTCCAGGACCTCGTTTATCAGACGATTCGCGATGCCGGGGCTCAGAGCGGTGCTGATTCGCAGTATCCGACGGGCATGCAGATTGGTCTGGGTACCCGAGTGGCTGCCACGAACCGCGTTTTCACGCAGGGTTCCCTGCAGACGACGGACAACCCGACGGATATCGGTATCCAGGGTGAAGGCTTTTTCCGCATCACGCTGCCGGATGGCACGATTGGCTATACGCGTGACGGTTCGTTTAAACTCGATTCGCAGCGCCGCCTGGTAACGACTGATGGTTATCCGCTGGCTGATGATATCACCATCGACCAGAATGCGCCGAGCGATTCCATCGTCATCGCTGGCGATGGCCAGGTTTCCTGTACGCCAGCTGGCGGTGCACAGCAGAATGTCGGTCAGATTACGCTCGCACGTTTTGTCAATCCGGCAGGTCTTACGGCTATCGGCAAGAACCTCTTTATCGTTTCGGAAGCCTCTGGTGAGGCAATTGAGAGCAACCCGGGCGAAGAGGGCGCAGGTACGCTTACCCAGGGAACGCTTGAAATGAGCAATGTTCAGATCGTTGAGGAAATGGTCAACATGATTATTTCCCAGCGTGCATACGAGTCCAACTCGAAGGCAGTCACCACGTCCGACTCCATGCTGGAGATTGCCAATGGCCTCAAGCGTTGATTGAATTGAAGAAGATTTCTTTAGCCATTCTGTGTTTTTTATGGAGTGGCTTCTTCTGTCTCTTTATACCGGCTGTTCCCACGGCTTTGGCTGCTTCGGCTTATCCCCAGACTATCTCGTCTGAGCGGTTCGTAGAACTGGCGCAACAGAAGGTGGAGTCCCAGCTCCGCGAGATGGGGGAGACACGGCGCCATGAGCTCATGCTCATTCGCGCACCGCAGCCTATGAAACTGCCGCCGGGACCGATTATCTGTGAGGTGGAATTGCCGCCGGGACCGATTATCTGTGAGGTGGAATTGCCGCAGGCTGTGAAGTACAGTGGCAATGTGCCGGTTCATATCCGGGTTTTTGTCAACGGCAAATTTTATCGGCGGACGGTCTGCTATTATGAGGTGGCAGTCTATGATAAAATCCTCGTAGCTGAGCATGATTTGATGCTTGAAAAACCGATACAGCCTGCTGATGTGCGGCTGGAAGAGCGCCGGGTAGAGAGCGGAAACGGACGGTATCTCACCAAGATGGGTGATTTGGCAGGGCGCGTTCCTGCCAGGATTATCCGCGCGGGCAGTGCAGTGGAGTCGGCTATGCTGCAAAATCCGGTTGTGTTTAATGTCGGAGCGCCGCTCACGATTATTGCTAATTTTAATGGCGTCGAGGTAAAGACCGATGGCCTGGCAATGCAGCGGGGCCGCGTTGGTGGTGAGGTAAGAGTGCGCAATGTGCGCTCGGGCAAAGTGCTCCGTGGCAGAGTAATCGATGCGAAGACGGTTGAAATCATAAGTTGAAAGCAGGTGTACCAATGAGGAATAAAGTCAAGCATTACAAGAAATTATCAGCGGCTCTGGCAATGGCTTTTACCGTGTCGGCACTCGCTGTGCCGGCAGCTTCGGCCCAGTCGCTTTGGTCAGATAATGGTTCCAGCTATAATGTATTTGCGGACCGTAAGGCCCGTCAGGTCGGGGATATCCTGACTATTGTAATCAGTGAGTCCACGAGCCTGTCGGCGACGAAGGCCAGCTCGAACAGCAAGAGCGGCAATGTTTCCCTGTCGGCTGGTGTCGGCATCTTTGATTTCTTGAAGGCTGCTTCGGCAAGCGGTTCGGATTCCTTTAAGGCTAACGGTTCGGCAACGTCGAAGAATACGACGAGCGGCAATGTAACCGTGACGGTCGTCGATGTGCAGCCGAATGGCAATATGACGGTCGAGGGCACGCAGTCTATCTGGCAGAACCGCAACGAACACAAGATTACGTTCCGCGGTGTTTGCCGTCAGGATGATGTTTCGGCGAACAATACGATTATGTCGACGAAAATCGCTGATGCTACGGTCAAATTTGATGGCAAGGGCCCGCTGAACTCGAAACAGCGCCAGGGCATCCTGACGCAGGTCTTTAACTTCCTGTTCTAAGGCGCGGAGGATATTATGAAGAAAATACTCGCATTACTTATGGCCGGTGTTTTTGCCATCGGCCTTATGCCAGGGACAGCTTCGGCAGACAGTGCTGTCACGCGCATCAAGGACATCTCCAAGGTACAGGGCGTGCGCGCCAACCAGCTCATGGGCTATGGCCTCGTAGTCGGCCTTGATGGCACCGGTGATGGCAATAAGTCAACAGAGACGATTCAGTCTATTGTCAATATGCTCAAAAGTTTCGGCGTATCCATCAACCAGTCGACGCTTAAAGCGAAAAACGTAGCGGCTGTCGTGGTAACGGCAACGCTGCCGCCGTTTGTCCGCGAGGGCGACAATATCGATGTTACGGTATCGTCGATTGGTGATGCCAAGAGCATTCAGGGCGGTACGCTTCTGCAGACGCCGCTGCGGGCTGGCAATGGCAATGTCTATGCTGTGGCGCAGGGTGCTGTTTCCACGGGCGGCTTTATGGCTGGCCGTGGCAGCAATACGGCTACGAAGAACTTCCCGACGGTTGGCACGACGCCGAATGGCGCTATCGTTGAGCGCAGTGTTGAGGCCGATATCGGGACGGATGGCAACATTTCCCTGTCGCTTTCCCAGCCGGACTTCACGACGGCAACCCGTGTGGCGCAGGCAATCAATTCCCAGTTCGGCAGTGTGGCCAAGGCGGCCAATCCCGGACGCATCGATATCAGCGTGCCGGCTTACTACCGCAACAATGTAGTTGCCTTTATCGCCAACATTGAGGAACTGGCTGTCATGCCGGATAATTCGGCTAAGATTGTCGTCAACGAGCGCACGGGCACCATCGTCATGGGCGGTGATGTTTCGGTCGATGAGGTCGCAATCACGCAGGGCGGTTTGTCCATCAAGGTACAGAAGAATAAAAATGCCAACCAGCCGGATCCCTTCAGCTATGGTACGACGATTGTCACGCGCAATACGGACGTACAGGTGAAAGAGGATAAGGCCAGCACCATCGTGCTGCCCGCTACGGCTAATGTCAGCGATATCGTCGGTGCCCTCAATGCGGTTGGGGCAACGCCGCGCGATACGATTTCGATTCTGCAGGCCATCAAGGCATCTGGTGCCTTGCATGCCGAATTGCAGATTATGTAAGAAGGGAAGGACGCATATGCAGATTGCTCCTTTATCGGCCATGGGGCTTACGAATCAGTCGCTTACGCCGAATACCACCTATAATTCCGCCCAGACGGCGGCAGAATCCAGCCAGTTCGCGGCAATGCTCAAGGACTTAAAGGAAAAGGCCGCTGGTGCAGCCTCGGCGAATCACGTAGTCAATGAGGCGGCGACGTCAAAACAGGACAAGGCACTCAAGGATGCCTGTAAGGGCTTTGAGGGCATGTTTTTGTCGATGATGTACAAGCAGATGCGGGCAACTGTTCCCAAAGATGCACTGTTTGGCGAATCGAATGCCCAGAATATTTTCAAGGATATGCGCGATAATGAACTGATGAAGACGGTAGCCGAGTCCGGCGGCGTAGGGCTGGCGGATATGATGTACCGTCAGCTGTCCCCGCAGATAAAACTGCAGGAGCAGGCACGTCAGCAGGGGATGTTAAAAGCCCAGGAAGCTGCGGCGCAAGTACATCGCAAGTAACAATGGACAAAGCCTTCCTCTTTGAGGAAGGCTTTTTTAGGAGGTTTTCTCATTATGGAACTAAAGCGAAAGATTTTAACGGCAGTGGTGGCAGCGGCGTTTTCGCTGCAAACCGTGGCAGTGGCTTCGGCGGCAGATTTGACGGCGGTGCGTTATCACAGCGGCGATGAACATGACCGCGTGGTTTTTGATTTGTCGTCAATGCCTAACTATACGGTGAAGCCGTCGGCTGATGGCCGTGAAATCACCTTTGATTTCCATGATGTGACGGAGCGGAATCTCGCGAAGAAATCGTTTCACAGCCGCCGCATCGAATCGGTGAATTATTCACTGGCAAGTGGCCATGTGCTGGTTAAGGTGCGGTTCAAGGAAGGCTTGACCTACAAAGTGGGGAAACTGGACAACCCGGCCAGAGTCTATGTGGATATCCTGCCCAAGAATGCGCCCAAGAAGCCAGCGCCTTCAAGCGGACAGGGAAAGACAAAACCGGCAGCGGGCGGGAACGGCAATATCCTGCCGCTGAGTTTCGATGGGCTCTATACGGAGATGGCTGCTCCGGGCATTGCCAAGCGGCAGTATATTTATTGGGATGATGCGGGCAAGGTGACGGCGTATTTTGTGGAGGCAGATAAGGATCTCTACACGATAAAGCCGGTGCTGGCCAAGGGACAGGTGCCGGGGCTTCAGCGCACGAGCGGCATGTCCGATATGACCGATGCTGTGGCGGCGGTAAATGCCACGTATTTTGCCGGTAATGGCGATATGATTGGCATTGTAAAGGTTGATGGCGTGGTGGCTGGTACCACGTATTTTACCCGCTCGGCAATCGGCATTATGCCAGATGGAACGCCGTTTTTCGGCAAGTTGTCTTATAGTGGCATGGTGACGCTGGGGGATGTGACGCAGCCAGTGTCCGGTGTTGATGCCGAGCGCGGAGCCAACAATTTGATTGTCTATAATAAGTGGTATGGCAGCCGTACACGGACAAATGAGTACGGTAAGGAATACACGGTGCAGAATGGCCGCATCACGCATATCCAGACGGGAAATTCCATCATCCCGAAGGACGGCTATGTCATTTCGGTTCATGGAACGGCAGCAGATGCCTTTGAAGGAGCGCAGGTCGGTGACCGCGCTGTTGTCAAAGAGGACTTGGGGACTAAATGGAATCAGGCGGCACAAATCATGGGAGCCGGCCCGCGGCTCGTGGCCAATGGGCAGGTCAATGTGACGGCCGGGGAGGAGGAGTTCCCCGGTGATATCCGCTATGGCCGTGCTCCGCGCAGTGCCGTAGCCGTGCTCAAGAATGGCAATTACCTCTTTGGTGTTGTCGACGGCCGTCAGGCCAGCAGTCATGGGCTTACGCTGACGGATTGGGCGAAGCTTTTGGTGAAGATGGGGGCCCGCGATGCCATCAATTTGGATGGCGGTGGTTCCAGCGAACTGGTCGTCGGTGGTGTGGTACAGAATTCGCCGTCCGATGGCAGTGAGCGCTATGTGGGGAGTGCGCTTATCCTTCAACATAAATAAAAGCGTAAAGAAGGGGCTATGAAATTACAGTTTATCGGTTAGCGGAGCCTTATTCGAAGCAGCTCTTCGCCGCCGCTAGGGGCAGTGCCAACACTCCACGGGAGATGTTTTC
>NZ_VTOY01000025.1 GCF_008271295.1 Pseudoselenomonas ruminis
AGAGTTGTCTCGAACTGGCCCCCTCTCTAACCGATAAACTGCAATTTGAAAAAAGCCCCCAATGCGTTGAAATTTCATGCCAACGCATCGAGGGCTCTTCCTATTTACCTATTTTACACCACACCATGCGCAATCATGATGTCTGCTACTTTTACAAACGCCGTGATGTTGGCACCAGCCACTAAATCATCCGGGTCCGCATATTTTTCCGCATTCGTTTTGGAACTGCGATAGATATTCGCCATAATATCCTTGAGCTTATTATCCACTTCCTCAAACGTCCACTGCAAACGCTCGGAATTCTGCGACATCTCCAGTGCCGATACAGCCACGCCACCGGCATTGGCGGCCTTTGCGGGCGCAAACAGTACCTTGTTCTGCTGGAAATAATCAATAGCCTCCAGCGAAGACGGCATATTCGCGCCCTCGCCTACCGCAATGACACCATTGGCCACCAGTTTCTTGGCACTCTCCAAATCAATCTCACCCTGCGTAGCACACGGAAGCGCAATATCGCATTTGACTGACCAGACCCCCGTGCAGCCTTCATGATACTCTGCCTGCGGATGCGTTTTGACATATTCCTTGATACGGCCACGGCGAACCTGCTTGATTTCTTTCACCGCTTCCAGGTCGATGCCATCGGGGTCGTAAACATAACCGTTGGAATCCGAGCAGGTAACCGGTTTTGCTCCAAGCTGCTGCGCCTTTTCGATGGCGTAGGTTGCCACATTGCCAGAACCGGAAATTACCAGAATCTTATCCTTCAAACTGATATTTTTATCATCGAGCATGTTCTTGACGAAATACAGCAGCCCATAGCCCGTAGCCTCAGGCCGTGCCAAACTGCCCCAATAATCCACGCGCTTGCCCGTGAGTACCGCCGCATCATACGCATTGCGGATGCGTTTGTACTGGCCAAACAAATAGCCAATCTCACGGCCGCCCACGCCAATATCACCGGCCGGCACATCGACATGCGGGCCAATGTGGCGGTAGAGCTCCGTCATAAAGCTCTGGCAGAAATTCATAACTTCATTATCCGATTTGCCATGCGGGTCAAAATCCGAACCGCCCTTCGCTCCACCGATAGGAAGGCCCGTCAGCGCATTCTTATAAACCTGCTCAAAAGCCAGGAATTTCAAAATGTCGAGATTGACACTTGGATGAAAACGCAAGCCGCCTTTATACGGGCCGACGGCACTGTTCATCTGCACGCGGAACCCGCGGTTGATATGAATCTCGCCCTTGTCATCCTGCCATGGTACCCGGAAGGAGACGACGCGCTCTGGCTCAACCATGCGCTCGAGAATCTTTTGTTCCTTGTATTCCGGATGTTTTTCCAGAACTGGTACGACAGTCTCCAAGACTTTTGAAACCGTGGTTTTGAACTGCTTTTGTTCGGGGTCACGTTTTGCAATGAGGTCCAGCGTATCCTGGACATACTGTTTCATGTCTGCCAAAGTAATCGCTCCTTTTATGAAATTATTTTACCGTTACAAGATTACATTTATGTATCTCCAACGGCTTCAGTATACTATATTGTACCGCAATTGTATATAGTTCTGACGCAAAATGTATTATTTTGCCTGATCTTTTTATTCATTTCGCACATATTCCCGCGGAATCGTGGCAAGAAACCGGCTCATATGACGATAATGCCCGTATTGCTGCTGCGTCCAGGAGACGAACAACTGCCGCTTGGCTCTGGTAATTGCCACATAGAAAAGCCGTGCCTCCTCCGCCAGCCGGCCGGACTTATCCGCCTGAAATCCTGGAAACGTTCCTTCCTGCATCCCTGCCAAAAAAACATAATCAAACTCCGAACCCTTAGCCTGATGAACCGTGATGATGGGAATTTGCGGCTTTTGCGTCAGTGCATCAAGTTCCGTATTCGACAGCGTCGTAAACCGCAAAAAACGGGTTACGGCGTCGAGCGGCGAAATTGCTTTATCATCCAAGTCACGGGCCTGGCGGAACAAATCCCGCAGATTTTCCACGCGCTGCAATTCCTTATGCTGCTGATAGTAATCGCTGATTCCTGCCTCCACCACAATTTCTCCCAAAAGCTGCCAAGGCCGGAGAACCAGCGCCCGCTCCCGGAAAGCATCGAGCAACGCGGCCAGATCCGCAAATTTATCCATCCACGCGGCCAAAAGCTGCCGCCGTTCCTCTTGCCTACTGCGAATCTCCCGCTCCATGACATATTGGAGGATTTCAGCCGTAGCCTTGATATCATCCAGCGCATCATGCGACGATTTATGGCTTACGTGGCAGTACTCGCCCAGATATTCCAATTTATAGCTCGGTAGATTCGGATAAAACCGTCGGAAAATATCCAACGTGTCGTAATACGCAGGATAAGAAAACGCTGGCAAATTCAGCCGCGACAAATGACTGCCAAGAATACTCAAATCATACGTCACATTGTGCCCGACAATAACGGCTCCCTCGGCAAAGGCACAAAAATCCCGCAGGACTTCTGCCGGGTCATCGCCATTTGCCTGTAACCACTCATCAGTCATCTTATGCACGCGGACCGAGTCCCCGACCCGCCGCGTTGGCCGCAGCACCCGCTGGAACTCCTCCTTGATGGTGCCATCTTTGGCGAGCCGTATTCCCGCAATCTGGATGATTTCATCCCGCGTAGTGTCCACGCCGGTGGCCTCTACATCAAAGGCCACCAGATTTTCCTGTTCCCAGGCTGACATCAGCAAGGCAAACGGATCCCCGTCCCTCCGGGCAAAGGGGTCGAGAAAATCCGTCAGCCGGATGCCCGCCCGGCGGTATTCCTCCGCAGACAATTTGCGGATTGTCGCAGGGCCAATCCCCTGACCGAAGCGGTTTAAAATGCGGACAAAGCTTGCCACATCATGCTTATTGACGATGAGCCGCAAAAACGCCAGCACATCTTTCACTTCCTGGCGGCGGAAAAATTTCATCTCATCAATCAGCATAAACGGCAGCCGCTGCCCCTCGGGCTGCAGCCGCCCCAAGGAACGAAACTGTGCCGACAAATCCTTATTATACCGATTGCTCCGCGTCAGAATGCAAACTCTGGAATAATCCCTTACCGGCAGCTGCTGAATCGTATAGTATATCCATTGCGCCTCTTCCGGGAAATCCATCGCCCCTTTAAAGACAATCGGTTCCCCGCGCTCCGCACGGACCGCCGTGATGCCTTCGGGATAAAGTGCCGACACGCGTTCCGGGAACAGCTCCTGCAGGCTGGCAAACGAAGCCCTGAGCAACACCTGTGTCGAGCGGTAATTTTCGTGCAGCACAATACGGCACGGGTGATAATCCTGCTGGAACTTCCGCAGTACCAGTTCCGGATGCGACCCGCGCCACTCGTAAATCGTTTGAAAATAATCCCCGCAGAGAAGCAGATGACTGCTGCCAAAGATACGCGATATGATGTCATATTCCAGTTCACTGGTATCCTGCACTTCGTCGATATTGATGTAGACAAAGCGTCTGGCCCAGCGAAGTGCCAATTCCGGCTGGGAAAAAAGCTCACCCGCCCGCACGATAAGGTCGGTAAAATCCAGCCCATGAAGTTCATGAATGCGCTGGTCGTATTCAGCCGCAACGCCTGGCCCCCAGTCCTGCCAGCCCTGATACAGCTGCTCATAATAACGATAGGTATCATCCACCGCCAGCGAGCGGACTTCAGCCGCGGCTGTCTCCATCAACCTTGCCAAAGTCTTTTGGTAATCCTCTTTGTCGCTGTCGCCAAAGAAATGATATTCGGCCCGCTTCTCTTTCAGCTGAGCCACTAAATTCAGCACGGCCCTCAGCGGCCAGACTTCTTCCAAAATTTCTTTTAAAATCGCTTTGGAATCTGTTTCGTCGAACAAAATAAAATCCGAAAATAAATCGGAATGCCGTTTTGCCTCTGCCTTAATGACATCATAGCAAAAACCATGGAAAGTCCTGACCAGCACCCGGCTGCCCGCCTCACCCGCCTTTTCCTCTACGCGCTGCCGCATTTCACGGCAGGCCTTGTTGGTAAACGTCAGGCACAGGATTTCCTCCGGCAAGGCCCGCTGATTTTCCAGAATACCGGCAATCCGGCAGGCCAGCGTATTCGTCTTGCCAGTGCCAGCCGGTGCAAGCAGCAGGATATTCTTATCCAGCTCCTCCACCGCTTTACGCTGTGCTTCATTTAAATCCGAAATATCCAAGGATGTTCCCCTCTCTCACCGCGTATCAGGAATTCAGTGATGACTCAAAAATTTCCACACAGGACTTCTTGCGGATAGCCGCTATCATTTCCTCATACGATGCCGGCTGCATTCCCATGCGAAGGAACTTATCATGCATGGCAATCTCACGCGAAATAGCCGATTCCGATATTCCCTCAGCCCTTGCCTTTTCTCTGAATTCTTCTGCTGTCATAAACACTTCCTCCTAAACAAGTTATTCTTCCTTTAACTATTATTCTAATTCGACACCTGGCCCCTCCTTCCCTGCCCTTACGAGGCATAGGGCTCCACCTGCATGGTCCGGCCATCCGTATGAAACACAATCGCTCCATTTTCATCCGTCCGATAGATTTTAATGCCAGCCGCTTCGTACCGTTTTAGCACAATCCCCTTTGGATGACCAAAACCATTATCCCTGCCAACGCAAAACACCGCAAAACCGGGATGAACCGCCTGCAGGAATTCTTCCGAACTCGACGTATCGCTGCCATGATGCCCGGCTTTAATTACCGTACTTTCTGGATTGATGCCCGCCTGCAAAAGATTGTGTTCCCGCTCCTTTGTCAGGTCACCCGTAAGCAGAAAACTCGCCCGTCCATACGAAACACGATAGACATTAGACGCCTCATTGCCTGCTGGCTGATCAGCTGCTATCGCGGGCGCATACAAGACTTCAATTGTCACGCCATCAATCTGCAAGCGGCTGCCCTGTCTGGCCATTTCAAATTTTTGCAGTACCGGGTCATTGTCCCCGAGCCGCATGCTTCGGGCGTAAGCGGACAGTCCTTCCCCCGCGGTATAAACTTTGCCGACGGGAATCTTATGCAGGATAGCACCACAGCCTGCCGCATGGTCTTCATGCGCATGCGTCAAAAAGACAGCGTCCAGCCTTCGCACGCCATAGTGCAGCAGATAAGGAACATCGACGCGGGCTCCCACATCAAACGTGCCGTCCCTGGTCCCGCCCGTATCAAATAGGAAAGCATGTCCGCCTGGCGTCATTACCAGGCAGCAATCCCCCTGTCCCACATCGACAAAATGAACCATAAGTTCCGGCGGATGCACGTAGCGCCAGCCGCCAAACACCAGAAGGGCAACGCCGCCAACAGCAGCCAGCCAATGCTTGTGCCTGCCTGGCTGCTGAACCAAAAACTTCCTTTGTTCTTCTTTCAACAAGAACCAGCCAAGCAGCAAATAATACACGGCAACCCCAGCGGCATTCGGAGACGGTACCCATATCTGGCTGGCAGGGAGCCTGGCTAAAATCCGGACTATCTCTGCTACGATTCCCAACAGCAAACTCACCGCAGTAAATATCACTTTTCCCGCCAAAGGAAGCGCAAAGCCGGCCAGCCCTGCCAGCAGCGCGGCTATCAAAATCAGCTCAATAACGGGAACGGCCAGCAAGTTGGCCAGCAGTGACGACAGGGAAACCTGATTAAAATACCAGGCCAGTATTGGCAATGTGGCGGCCTGTGCCGCAATCGTTATCGCCATACTGCCAGCTGCCAGTTCCGGCATGCCATGCAGGCAAAGCCACTTCCGGATTTTGGGAGCGAGATAAAGCAGCCCTGCCGTTGCCCCCAAAGACAATTGAAAGCTGATATGGAAAAGCAATAGTGGCGAAATCGCTGTCATCACGATCCCCGTCAATAGTAAAATATGACCGGCTGTCTTCTCCCGTTCCAACGCCAAGGCCAGAAAGGTCAACCCGCCCATGATTCCGCTTCGTATCACCGGCGGCACGCAGCCGGAAAGAATGCTGTATAAGACGATTGCGCCAATGACCATAACAGCCGTTATCCCCTTGGGAAAATGCAGGAGCCCGGCCAGCCATGCCATTACCGCCGCCAGTAAACTGATATGCGAACCGGATACCGACAGGATATGAACAATTCCCGTCGCAGTAAAATCCTGTAATAGGTCTGATTTTATCCCCTCATAGCCGCCAAACAGCATGGCAAAGACCGCAGCTGCATCCTCCTTGGTCATAACCTGAAGCATCTGATTCCGGTAATGCTCCCGGATACTTATTATCCAGCGGGCAAACGTCTTCGTTTCCCGCGGCATGACAGTAATCCCCCGCTTGCCCGTGGAAAGCGAGGCCGTTATCCCCTGTGCCTTTAACAACAGCTTCGTGTCAAGCTGTCCCGGATTTTGATATCCCTGCGGGATTCTGACTTTTCCTGACGCCTTGATTTCATCGCCAACCTGAACCTGGGGAAGTTCCTGCGAGGTCAGGCGGCTGTAGACATACATACCACCTGAAGCTGATTGCTCCTGTCCCGCTGCATTGACTTTTGACACGTCAATTTCATAGCGTATCTTTTTTTGACCGGTCAAATCTTCCGTTACCCGCGGCTCCTCCCGCAAGGTTCCCGTAACCTTGACCTCCTGCTGCGCAAAATGCGAAATATCCTGTTTCGGGAGCTTATCCACAGCCATAAACCGAATCATCCCCAGCACCAGAAACAACAGCAAAAACGCCAGCCAGGATATACGGCTCCGGCGCCATACCATTACGCCAGCTGCCACCAGCAGCAGTATAAACAGCAGCCCCAATGCCAATTGTCCAGGGGCTCCGAATATTTTGCCTGCGGCGATCCCTGCCCACAACATAAAAAGACAACCTGCCAGAAAAACTTGCTGGTGTTGTCCCGTCTCCATTTGCGGCCACTCCTTCCTTAAAGATTTCACAGACAAATCTTATCCCGGATTTTTGCAAACTTCGCCTCACCAATGCCCTTTATTTTCTTGATATCCTCAATACGCTGAAAACTTCCCTCTGTCTCCCGGTATTCGATAATCCGTTTCGCCATAGCCGGGCCAATACCGGGCAGCGAGTCGAGTTCTTTCTCATCAGCTGTATTGATATTGACTAACCCGCCTTTTTCACTGGCTTGCTTTCCGTTCTTTTGCCCATTTCCCTGTGCCGGAGACGCCTGCCGTTCCGGCACCTTCACTTGTTCTCCATCTTTCACGACCTGCGCCATGTTGATATGCTGCTGGTCAGCCGTAGGCAGCAAACCACCGCAGGAATTAACCACATCGCCAACGCGAGCACCTTCTTTTACCGTTACCATCCCGGGATTATTGACTGCACCAGTCACGTAGACGGTAATATTCTTCCCCTGACTCGTTTCCTCACGGCCAGCCTCATCAAGTACCACCGCACTTTCCTGCGCATACGAACCATATACCGTTCCCACCGCAATGGCCACAAGCAATAGCAGTAAAATCCCCAACGATTTTTTGTACATTGGCAAGATACTTTCCCCTCCTTTGTCTCGAATTCTTAAATACCTGCTACTTCGCGTCACACGAAAAAACTCCTGCCAAAAGACAGGAGTTTTTTCGTTTATTATGATAAGTTGTTGGCAATAAGAAAATCAGGCAATCGCCGTGCGGAAGAAATCCTCCACCATACGATCCCAACCCATATCATAGACATTACGCTCTCCGAGCTCATTTTGATACTGGGCCAAGGCTATGGTCATCAGCGAATCGGCCACATAGCCATCATCATCCATACCGACTTCTGCATAACTGTCATGAACCGTATTGACCACTTCTGATAATCTCGCTGCTGACATATTATCTACTATATAATACATAGCCTCTAGATACTCCCGTGTATCTCTGCGATATCCGGATGGAGTTTCTTTGACAGCATCCATAATCTGGCTGATTTGGCTCAGTGCTATGAACTTGATTCTGGTAACGTACATTTCTTTTGTATACATACATCATTCCTCCATCCATGGATAAATAATAGCATATGTTTACATGTAATGCAAATTGTATGCATGTATACATGTAACATTGTTTACTGAATTATATGACTTTTCTTGTTCTTTCTTCCCGTGCTTGCCATAAATACCGCGATTGGAGTAAAATTATGATGTGAATGTTGAATGTCAAAGAAACCAAGGAGGTTTACTTCGTGGAGAAGATTAGGATTGGGAAAGGTCAAGTATTGCATCGAAAAGGGGACGAGGTTAAGACCCTCGAAATCGTTCTGGCTGGTGCGCTTACTATGACCAATGGAAATGACGTAAACGTGCGCCTAGGCAGTGGTTCCATGGCGGGAACCGCCTACCTGCCGGGTGAAACATATTCCTTCGATTATGTGGCCGCAGAAGATTCCACCTTAATGGCAATGGATTACCTGACGCCTGACGATATCGTGGAAGCCGTAATCGGAACACCGGCGATAGCACCAGTCATCGCCGCCGCCAATATGGAGCTTGCCGCTGCCATCTTGGACTCCCTCACGGCAACTACCGATGCAGCCATAACGCTCTGCAAAGAACTAAAATACAATTACAATGAGTATAAATTTATGTGCGTCCAGCTCGGCGCAACGCCAGCACAATTCGATTTTGTCGAGCACTTGATTCCTCTGGAATCGTCCGGTCTTGATTCCAGTTGGGAGGCTGACCTCTGCCGTGCTTACTGCAACCAGCGAGGTGCACTGGACAAGGGGTATTACCCCCTCGATGTGTGCTTCTGCGTGGAAACGGTCATGCGCGCTTCCACCATCAGTCGAAAATTCAGTCAGGAACTTCTTTCGGTTCTGACTTTTGTCGAACAGACAAAATCTGGCGCGGCTTCCTTTATCGAGGCCTTCTATAATGTAAAATCCCGCGTTGATACCAACAATCGCGGCGATTCGAATGCCGCCCCACATATCCAGAATGCCCTGGATATGATTTTGGCCTTTTCTGGCGTCGACCAGGAAACCGCAGATACCTTCCGTAAGGATGTACGGGCCTATACCGATACCGAAGACCGCCTGGAAAAATCCGATGAGATGCGTCATCTTCGCCGAAGCCTTTCCGACGGATTCTATAAAATCTATGCAGCGGCCTTCTTCAAGAGCCTCAATACGGATCACCTTCCGGTAGAGGTTCGCATGTTTTTCCTCTTTGGGTTCGTCGATGAGACTCTTGCAGGAACAGCCAACACGGAGATTCTTTACCAGACTGTCGTTGGCTGGGAAAACGATCCAGAAGAACGCATCGTATCGCTCTACGATTGGCTGCTAAAAATCTATCGCGGACAGGCGCTTCCGTCGAAAAACGAGTTCGATAACGACTGGTTCGAATACCTACGCGAAGAACTCCGTACAGGTTCCATTTCGCAGGCGGAATCCGATGCCCTGCAAAACGATACCCAGGCAATGGTTTCCTTTGAAATTCGCAATATGGTCACGATTGCCAATAAGGCAACCTATGGCCGCCTTGCCACCTTTGTGCCAATTTTCAATGCCCAGGATGTCGTCCGCCCGCTGGAAAAATGTCTGGCCAGCCCGGCCCGCGTAAGAGAAGCTTTCGACAAGGTTACGGCTATCGACTACAGCTGCTTCTACCGTCCCACGCTGATTAACTTCCCCGACTTCAAAATTCCGCACTTCATCTACGATGTCGAAGTCAAGCCCTATATCATCCTGATGCCAAACATTGGCAGCCGCGGCCTCATGTGGCAGGAAATCGAGGGTGTCCGCCGCACGACACCGGCTCATATGATGATTTCCATCTATCACTCGGAGGATTTGGACAATACCGTAGTTCAGATGTGCGCCCAGTTCCGCTGGGAAATGTGCCGCCGCATCCAGGGCGTCCGTTACGCCGATGTATCGGAACCATCCCTTACCTCGGAATACACCAACTACCTCCAGTTCTACCGCAAGAACGGCTATCTTTCCGCGGACATCAAGGAACGCATCAAGATGTCCCTGCAGAAGGCGCGCAATGACTACAAGGTCATATTCATGAACGATTACGAAAAATACATTCAGAATGAAGCCTTTGGCATGCCCCGCCTCAATAAGGTTGCCCGGGAGATTCTGTTCAAATACTGCACCTATTCCCAGAAGTTCCGCGATGAACGCGGTACCAATCCGCAGTATGCTCCGCTCATGGATCGCTGGAATGTCGCCCATAACTCCAGAGTTCACAACGTCGACCTGGTACTTCGCAAGGTTCAGCGCATGAATCCGGATGCCGTTCCCCAGGAAATCCTTGATGAATTGAAATACTTGAAATTGTGACCATAAAAAAGGCTGAGGCTCGAAAGATTATATTTCTTTCGAGCCTCAGCTTTTTACTGTCTTTATGCTTTAAATCGTGTAGAAATTGACGAGTCTGGCATCGGAGATACCATCCATTCCCTTGATGACTTCCATAACAGCCGCCGGGATATCATTGTCGATGGTCAGAACCATCAGGCTCGTTCCCTCAACCTCGGTCTTGCCGACCTGCATCGCCGAAATATTGATGCCATTGTTGCCAAGCAGAGATCCAATCGTACCGATGACGCCCGGACGATTGATGTGCGGGCAGACGAGGATGCGCGCATGCGGGTCAACATCGACGCGGAACTTGTTGATGCGGACGATGCGGCCTTCGCTGCCAAACAACGTGCCCTCTACCGAAAGTTCCTTGCCAGCGACCTGCGCCTTGACCGTGATGAGGTTCGTGAAGTCCTCAACTTCCTTCTCCTTGACCTCCGTGACTTTGATGCCACGTTCTTTGGCCAAGCCCGGAGCATTGACGTAGTTGACCTCATTTTCCATGATTGGATTCAGCATTCCTTTGACAACAGCCGTCGTCAAAAGCCCCGTGTTGACCTCAGTGATTTCGCCATTATAGACGACTTCAACCTTCTCCACTGGGCCGTCAGCCAGCGACACAACCGTGCCACCCAGGCGCTCAGCCAGCGTCAGATACGGCGAGATGACCTTCATGACCTGCGGCGATACCGGCGCCATGTTGACAGCCGTTGCTACCGGCTCGCCCTTGAGAGCGGCCAAGATGCCTTCGGAGACATCAAGCGATACGCCAATCTGGGCCTCGACCGTCGAAGCGCCAAGATGCGGCGTCAGCACGATGCCCGGCACACCGACGAGCGGATGGTCCGGACCAACCGGCTCACTGGTGTAAACATCGATAGCAGCACCAGCCACAATGCCCTGCTTTACCGCCTCAGCCAAATCCTCTTCGACGATGATACCACCGCGGGCACAGTTGACCAGACGGACGCCCTTCTTCATTTTCTTCATCTGCTCCATGCCAATCATGCCCTTGGTGTCCGGCGTCAGCGGCATGTGCACCGTAATGAAGTCCGATTTAGTGATGACATCCTCGAACGTGCCAATGGTGACGCCCAGGGATTTGGCCCGCTCTTCATTAATATAAGGGTCATAAGCGATAACATCCATGTCGAAAGCCATCGCCCGTTTGGCAACCCCAGCACCGATACGGCCCATACCAATGACACCTAAGGTCTTGCCACGGAGCTCAACTCCGACGTACTGCTTGCGATTCCACTCGCCTTTTTGCATCGTCTCATTGGCAATCGGAATATTGCGCGACATCGCGAGCATCATCGCCATGGTATGCTCCGTAGCTGCAATCGTATTGCCGCCTGGAGAATTGATGACGATAATACCTTTTGCCGTAGCAGCGGGAATATCGATGTTATCAACACCGACGCCAGCGCGGCCAATAATCTTGAGGTTCTTGGCACGCTCTATTACTTCCGCCGTAACTTTGGATGCCGAACGCACCATCAATGCATCGTATTCCGGAATGATTTCCAGCAGCTCTTCTGCGGAAATCTTATCTTTGACGTCGACTTCAAATTCTTTCTTTAAAAGCTCAATACCTTTTGGGGAAATACCGTCTGCAGCCAAAACCTTCATATTCATCGCTCCTCCAATATCTTTGTGGAAAATACTTTCCTCGTTAATTTCTACACAGACAAAACAAAAACCTCTTGAAAATGAAAAAAGCCCCGTCCCCATTTGGGACGAAGCTGATAGTTCCGTGGTGCCACCCAAGTGATATCCAACGATATCTCTCTTGCCGCTGTATCGGGCGTCCCGTCTGACTCATCGCCAGCCGCTCCAAGGCGGAACAACAGCTTTACCCTCTGACTCGCACCATCCGTCAGTTCTCTTGGCGGGCCGCCGCTATTGCTTCCTCTTCCTCGCGTTACCTGTTCCTATTCTTCTGTGCATAACCGTATTATAGCCTCTCCGCCTCTCATCGTCAAGTGTGTTTTTCAGAAAAACAAAATTTATTTTCTCGCTTGCTTTTCATAAATTTCCGCGTTAAAATATAACAAAACGCCTGATGTCCGCAAGTCACGGACGCTCCGTTTTATAAAGTCGTAAAGAATCATCATGGTTTTAGGAGGTTATCCCATGGAAGCAGACCGCGTTTATAATTTTAACCCAGGTCCGGCCACACTGCCCCTGGAAGTGCTCAAGGAAGCTCAGGCTGAGTTCTTGAATTTCCACCACAGTGGCATGTCTATCCTGGAAATCAGCCATCGTGCCAAACAGTATGACGAAGTCCACCAGCAGGCAAAAGCCGACATCAAAGAGCTCATGGGGCTTGGCGATGACTACGAAGTCCTGTTCTGTCAGGGCGGTGCCAGCCAGCAGTTCGCCATGATTCCTCTGAACTTTGCTACCAAAGAACATCCGGGAAACTACGTGCTCTCGGGCAGCTTTGCTACCAAGGCTTACAAGGAAGCCGAACTTCTCGGCGTCGGCGAGATTGCCGCTTCCTCCAAAGATGTGGATTTCCGCCATATCCCGACGCAGGATGAACTAAAAATCAATCCGGAAGCTTCCTACGTTCACCTCTGCTACAATAACACCATCTATGGTACCGAGTTCCATTATGTCCCGGATACCAAGGGTGTGCCCCTCATTGCAGACATGTCTTCCGACATGCTTTCCCGTCCGGTGGACTTCCAGAAGTTTGACTTCATCTACGCCGGTGTCCAGAAGAACCTCGGACCGGCTGGCGTCGTGCTCGTCGTTGCCAAGAAAGATATGCTCGCCAAAAGTCCGGAGACCCTGCCGACGATGCTTCGTTACAGCACGTTCCTCAAAAAGGATTCGCTCTACAACACGCCGCCGGCATTCTGCATCTACATGGTCGGCAAAGTTGCTGCCTGGATCAAAGCCAACGGCGGCCTCGTCGAAATGGAAAAACGCAATCAGAAAAAGGCCAAAGTCGTTTACGATGCCATCGACAATTCGAATGGTTTCTATCGCGGCCACGCCGACAAAGACAGCCGTTCGTTCATGAACGTCACCTTCCGCCTGCCCAGCGAAGAGCTCGAAAAGAAATTCGTTGCCGAAGCGCTCGAGCATCAGTTAAGCGGCGTCAAAGGCCATCGCAGTGTCGGCGGCATGCGCGCCTCGATTTACAATGCTATGCCCTATGAAGGTGCCCTTCGCCTTGCCGAATTCATGGAAAAATTCCGCAAGGAAAACGCTTGACTTATCCATAACAAAAAGGGACTGGGAAAAATCCCTTTATATTGACATAAAATATAGAAGCCTCCATAAGATTGATGAATCTACCTTATGGAGGCTTCTATGAATTTATCAAGGCACTTTTTACAAATTACAGTTTGCAGGGGA
>NZ_VTOY01000026.1 GCF_008271295.1 Pseudoselenomonas ruminis
TCTTGCAAGTAAGCTTCCGCAGGGCAGACGTTACCAGAACGGCCAGGAGCAGGAGAAACTTCCTCCAATGGAAGGAAGGGTTGCTGAGGAAACGGTAATAGGTATTCTTGGAAACAGCATGGTCGTTATGTTTTGACTCCAAGGAACGGAACAGATTCTTCCCGTGGAAAACCAGCATAACAAGGCGCTGAAACATTTCAAAGGCAGAAAGGCCGCAGCCCTTGCGTATATTGGCTTTGTAAAGAAGTTTAGCAATTTGCAGCTCCTTTAGGACAGAGAAAATCTGATTTTGGGACTGTTCAAAAGAATAATTTTGGTATAACATGTAGTCAGCACCTTTCTGGTATTTGGTTTTGTAGCTGATTCCATTATACCAAGAACAGGTGCTATTTTGTTGTCAAGAAAGGCTTTATATCCTACGCGATGCCAGTATTTTCAAGGGATTGGCTTTATTTTCGTGGTGGGAAAGTTGAGATACTCATTATATATATCGAAAAAATTTAGAAAAAATTAAGCCCCAAAACAGTTACCACTTCAGCGGCTGGCCTTTCGTCTTTGGCAAATCTGCCGCCGGAGCCAAGGTCAACGAGTTCACAATTATGCAGACCACGACGATTTACGCTTGCGCCCGCATCTTAGTGGAGTTTATCGCAGGGGGGATACTTGAGTGTCCACGACATATAGACAACACCCCCCCCTTCAGAAATGAAGAGAGTTTTTTTGTGTGATTGGGGCTTAACTTAATGACATTGCCCCACAAGACCGCTTTGATCAGAAGCGTATTCACTATGTAAAATAAAAACACCTCAACATAAAAACCTATTGAGCGGAAATATTCCTTACTCAATAGGTTTTTGCTTACCATAGCACCATCGTTTGTTTGTCAGCATGCTAATGCTCTCGATGTCAAGTAAAAACTCTTTACTCATAGTGATTTCGACATGCGATTATGATAACGGTTGCCCCTTCCACTGCATACACCAGTCTGTTGGCATCATCAATCCGTCTGCTCCAGAATCCAGACAAATTTCCCTTTAGTGGCTCTACCATGCCAATACCTTCAAACGGATGCCGTTTTATATCCTTGATGAGCGCATTGATACGCTTCAATGTCTTCTTGTCCTGTTTCTGCCAATAAAGGTAGTCTTCCCACGCATCAAAATCCCATTCCAGCTTAGTTATACGCACAGTCATCCCTCTATCAGCTCATGTTCTGCCAGCTTCATTTTACCAGCCTTATAATCTTCCATCTTGCGCTCCAGATAACGGATATTGCTATCAGCATAAAACGGATCAGGAGCAGCAGACACTTCAAAGGGAATTCTTCTCTCACGACCTACTTTTTTTGCGAAAATCGTAAAAGCAGCGCTCATGGACAGCCCCATATCCGCGCAAGCCAACTCCATGCTTTTTTTTACATCATAATCCAGCTTGAAATTTACGCTTACTGCCTGTGCCATACAAAACACCTTCTTTCTATCTTATATACATATTATATCAATAATAAAGCATTTTGCAATAAAATTCCGTAAAAATTATAGCTTTTTTCTTTATAATATAGCCATTTCAGCTTTCTTTGCTCTTACGGCTCTTATCAAAGTACTTTTACTTATACCTACCGCAGCAGCGGCCTCCTTATATGATTTCTCACCCTTGAGAATCATATCGACCGCAGCATCCTTCCTGGCTCTATCTATTGGTGGCCTGCCCTCTCTAAACCCCGCCTTGGTTCTAGCAATGGCTTTCCCTGCTTGTGTCCGTTCCACAATCATATCCCTTTCAAACTCTGCAAAGGCCAGTAATATGTGGAGCATGAGCCTGCCTTGTGGACGCTCATCCACCTCGCCCATGTTAAGGATATTTACTCGGACTTTTCTATCTGTTAGATCCTTTATGAGATTGGCTCCTTCCATGGCAGACCTGGCCAACCTATCCAGTTTAGTGACCATCAGCGTATCTCCGGCACTTAAGCGTGTCAACAAAGCATCTAGTTGTGGCCGTTCCGTAGTCGTCCCGGTGTATTGTTCCTCTATGACTTCATCACAGCCGCTATCCATAAGCTGCTGGCTTTGTTCTGCAAGACTGTTCCCTTTTACCTGTCCACGGGTAGAAACTCGGGCATATCCATAACGCATGATTTTTCCTCCATGTTTTGAATATAAGTTTTGACATATCTTTATGCCTTGATTTTATGCTTCCTTGCTGTTAGTGTCAATACTTTTAAGTTTTGACTATCGGATTATATAAATTATTATACTTTGAATTAAGTATACTTCAATCATTATAAAAAGGCAGGGAGCTATTTCCCTGCCTTTTGCTTAAACATATATGTCTTATTGTGTTTTCCTCATTTTTATATCAATGATTTTTTTATCTCTTTTACGTTGGCCAGCGGTAACGCAAGATATTCTGCAATTTCCTCCAGACTAAGTTTTCCGGCCTTAATCATGCGAACTGCTGTATTATGACGCTCCTCCTCGCGACCTTCAACACGACCTTCATCTCTGCCCTCATCTTTTATATCTTCAATTGCCTTGCACACATCAACCAACTCCTCTCCGTCTGGTACCTTAAAGTCCACATTGGTACATACACTTATTGCCTGCGCTGCTAATTTATCCAAATTTTGATACTTATGGTTACGATTCACCAAGTCCATTAACGCCTCTTTATTATCCGAGTGCTTGATGAACTTCAGCACTTCTCGTAGGTCAGACCTGAAAATATCCAGCTGCTCATCAGTCATTGTTGCCGGTGATACCAAATTTACTTTATAGTCTGCAGCATACTTCAATATTTTGGGATTCATATCAGCAGGATACATATCGTGCAACGATAGCGGAGCATCCCACACATCAGTCCCCCAATGTAATACTATGGTGATAACAGGTAATACCTTATCTCCCAAATGGAATCCACTTAGAAATTCCCTTTGATTAGCACCATAATCATGTGCTTTGCGGTATGAGCGAGCTGTTTTTTCTACCTGTCCTGCCAGTGTTATAGCATCATACAGCATATTACGAACAGCCATAGCATTATGTATTTCACTTTGATTTTCTACGCCCAAGATACAATAAGCAGCTTTGCCATCCGTTTTGAGCAGGCTTTTCAAGACATCTCTGGTTTTCTGTTCCGGCAATGTTGCACCGTCTGAACCATACGGAAGAACAATACCTGTCGTATCCATTTCTTGAAGGTCTTCCGGGTGAATGATTTCCTCACCGTCAAAGCAGAAACCATTGAATAAGTCAGCAAACTGTACTGGCTGCTTTATATAATCCTTTGTAACCGCGTCTTTATCGCTCAAATTATGGCACCTCATTTCCTACCTATGATTATACCATAGTATTATCTTAAAAAAAATTCATTATACTTTAATCATCTATTTTGATTTAGGTTTACTTTTTTCTAAGTTGCAATATATATTCCTTGACCTTCATGTATTCATAATTGGTTAGCTTGAAAGACCTGGTCTTTTTCTCCTCATATACACTAAGAGTTTTTGGCCGTCCAGCTCCAAAACGTTTACCACCTCTACCATTAGCTTTTTTTCGGATTATCTCGGCTACCATCTGATATTTTGCAGGTATTTTCTCCTCAAATTGGTCAAACAAACCATTAAAGATTATTTTTTCCTCTCGCTCACCAATCTCTATATCAAAGCCATTACTAAAAATGAGAACACCGTCAACTCTGCCATAAGCCGTTTGGACTACATGATTTTTCTTATCCGCAGGGATTATCGTCAATCCTTCAATATCTCCTGCCGTATAATGACCTTTTCTCACATAATCACATCCTTTTGTTTTATGATAATAGTATACCATATTCAAAAACTAAATTACAATATTTTTTATTTATTTTAATTATATTTATAATATATTATACTAATGTTCATTTTATATAAAGTGTACAGTATGTATATTTTGTATAAAATGAACAAAATATACATACTGTACAAAATGTACATTTTAAAAGAGTATTGAAAAATGTACATTTTTCTATTATAATAAAGCAAATGAACATATTATCTTTTTTCTAGTGAGGTGTACATAATGTCAACAAAAATCTATGCAATAGCCAATCAAAAAGGCGGTGTTGGAAAAACCACCACTTGTCACTGTTTAGCTGCTGGCCTACATGCCCAAGGGAAAAAAGTGCTTTTAATAGACTTAGACCCCCAGTCTAATCTATCTGTTCTCTGTGATGCTGTTACGGATGCAGTAAATAAAGATGCTGTTACAATGTTAGAATTACTATCTGATAAATCTACTTTCCCAGATGTTATTCAAACCATGGAAGATTATGACATCGCACCAGCTTCTATGTACCTTGCCTCCATTGACAGCGTATTAACAGACCCCATAGGAAGACCTTTCAAGCTGGCAGAGAAAATAACCGAAGGTAATCTCCGGAAAAAATACGATTACATATTCATTGACTGTCCTCCAGCACTAGGAACTTTAACATCCTTGGCCATTGTAGCAGCCGATTCTGTAATTATTCCTGCTCAAGCAGATATTTTGTCTTTACAAGGTGTGTCACAACTTTATTCCACTATCCAGTCAGCTCGTGGTCATGCCAACAAATCCCTAAAAATCTCTGGCATAGTACTTACACGTTTCAATGCTCGTACTAAAATTTCCCGTGAAATTCATGAAATGTTCCTTACAGCAGCCAAACAAATGAACACAGAAGTATTTAAGACACAAATCCGTGAAGGAACAGCCATTAAAGAAACTCAGGCATCTGGTGAAAATATATTCAAGGCTGCTGGTAATTCCAATGTTGCTCAAGACTATAAATCTTTGATAAAAGAAATTTTCTTTCCCAAGGAGGCATAACAATGGCCAAAAAACAGGTGAAAATAGATACAAAACGAAATCCTTTTGCCATTGATAAATCTCTAAGCCCTGCAGACAATTTTTTAGCGCCACAAACATCTAAGAAAGCAAATTTAGAGATTCAAAAAGCAAATACAAATGTACATAATGAACAAAATGTACATATTGTACAAGATGTACATAGTATACAAAAAGAACAAAATGTACATGAAGATGAAAAATCTTCAAAAGAATGGCTTAGTGAGGAAAAAGGGGAAAGTCCAAACGATATACCACCTATGAAACGCTCTGACAGCCCTCAGAAGGGCAAGAAACATATTCACCTAGTACTTACCATGGATAAGTATGAAATGCTGAAGAAAATGGCTGATTTGCAGCATCAGACGGTAACAAAATGTATAAGTGAGATGATTGAAGACCAGTATACTAGCAAATGGAGTGCTATTAGTGACCAGTTAGAACAAATTAAGCGTAAATTGGCAGTGCAATCTCCCAAAAGGGATATTCTCAATATGTGAAAATAAATTTTAAGAAAAAGCAAGCAAGCAAAATTTTGGTTATCCACATGGTGTAGATAACTTTCCCTTGCTTTGCTTGCTTTTAAGCATAAATGCTTTAAATGCTTTCGGCAACGAGAGGCCTCGTCATTACTGGCCTCATGGCACCTAAAGACGAGAGATTGTAACCTAAAGACGAGAGATTGTAACCTTTTTGGGGTGTTAAAGACGAGAGATTGTAACCTAAAGACGAGAGATTGTAACCTAAAGACGAGTTTTTGTAGCTTAAAGACGAGAGATTGTAACCTTTTCGTTGCTAAAAAATGGTGAAAGTGGTATTATTTTGGCTAAAGACGAGAGATTGTAACCTAAAATGATACGTGCAATATGCATTTTAGGTGGTGCAGGTTACAATCTCTCGTCTTTAAAAGGGGGATATGAATGGACGAGAGACGACCTACCATATATCAGGCTAATCCATTGGTGGAGGCCAGAAAGCCAATGACGGCCTTAGAAATGAAACTCTTTATGCTGGCACTGCAGGATGTAAATCCTCACCTGTCCGCTAATGACAAGTACTATGATACAGAATTTAAGGAAACACACATCTTGCCAAATGAGTTAAAGAAAATAATGGGGAATGGTGTATATTTATCACGCTTGCAGGATGCGTGTGATAGTCTTACTTCACGAAATGTGTGTGTAAATGAAGAAGGCAAGTTTACGTATTATTCATTGTTTTCAGTGATACGCTACGAAAAAGGAAAGGGATTGAGGATAAAGTTTAATAGTGAGATGCGTGACTTTATTTTGGGAATATTTGAATCTGGTTATCCGTATACTAAGATTAACATGAAACAAATTTTCTATTTAGGTTCTGCATATGCTATGAGATTATTGGAGCTAATGCTTCAATATCAAGGTATGAAACGTAACAACATAATAACTAGAACTATTCCCATAGAAGAACTTCGTTTTATGTTAAATGTTGAAGAAGATAAATATCCACGTGTCAATGATTTCAAACGCTTTGTTCTAGACATTGCAACTAATGAGATAAATGATAATACACAGTATTCAATCCGCTATGAAGCAGAAAAGAGTGGAAGAAAAATTATTGCATTTTCTTTTTATATGGATTGTAGTAATTTAGTTTCTAATGACGATGTTATAGAGGAAGATATAAAACTAGAAATGCCACCGGCAAAAAAGAAGAGATACGGGCTATCTAAACAGGCTATAAATACGCTTACTACCATATGTGGCAGCAATGAGGAATTTGAGCTTCGTATGGAGCATGCTTTACAATTAGCAGAGACAAGAAAACCGGATAATCTGCAAGGATTCTTGTATAATGCTATTAAAGATAACTACAGACAGCAAGACATGGATGCAAAAGCAGCCATAGAGCGTGAAATGCAAGCTATACAAGAAAATCAGGAATGGGAACAGGTGGCCTTAAAGATGTTTGCTGGTGAAATTGGAGTTAATGAAGAACGCCCAGAAATTCCTTTTGATTTAAGCAATCCTATGGAATTAGCTATTGTAAAACTAATTAAGAAGTCTCTCAAAGATAGAATGATGGACTTTACCACAAGGAGCAGATTAGAAGACCATAATATGAGTGTATCAAGGTTCATAGAATTATATGGAAATACAATAGCATAACATTTATATTGCAAAAGCCTATATAAAGTTGTAAAATTGCAAACATCAAGAGATAAATATATGGAGGTATAGTAAATGGACTATATGCAGAATCAAACAACAGTATCTACTGAACAACAGCCTAAAAAAGAACGCCGTCGCAAAACTCCAGAGGAAAAACTGGCTGAGGCTTTAGCAAAAAAGAAGAAGGCAGATGCAATCGCCAAGAAGCGCAATGAGGAGATTGCTGCTCTTAGGGAAGAAATTCTTACTTCTAAGTGGAAACAGCTGCTTAGAGAGGCTAAAGCAGCCGGGGCAGATGAAGACATTGTTATTTCTATTATCATGAAGCAGAAAGATGCCATCATCAGTAAAGCCGTAGAGGTTACAAAAGCACGTAATTCTAATTAAAACCTAATATCTGCTTGCTATAATACAGGGGAGGGTAAAACCTCCCTTTTCTAATACATAAATTTCATACACACCCCTTTACCCTTAATAGGGTTAAGGGGTGTGTATATGCCGAATTACCGTGTATGTAAAAGTGCATACACCTTGAAAAGCCTTATAATTAGCGGGTTTTACATGTATGCAGTTTTGCATACATAAGAAAGTGAGGAAAAATGAACAGAATACCACGAGATAACGTCCGAACCTCTATATTTCTCCCAGCTAAACTGCATGAGAGAATCCAAAATGTAGCAGATGTCAATAAAACAAGTACCTCCAGAGTAATCCGCTACATATTAGGGGAATACTTCAAAAACATCCAGCATAAGCAAGAAGGTGTATCATCAGAAAAGATGGACGAACTCATACACCTGATGAACGCTATAAAATCTGATACCGAAAAGATAAAGATAGCAACAGGAGCAGAGTGATATTATGTTGTGCTCATGCGTTCCCGTAAAGTCTGTAGAAATGGCTGCAAGCTACTATTCTAATGTAGAAGATAAGCCAGTAAAGGACGAATACTATGCCAATAATAACAGCAACGATATATGGGGAGGAGAACTAGCTAAGGAAATCGGCTTAGAAGGAAATGTACATCACGAATCATTTGAAACCATGATTAACAATGTACATAGCCGCTTAAAGCCACTTATGCGTACTGGCGAAGAACCTACATTAGGCGCAGACCTTACTTTTTCATCATCCAAGTCAATCTCACTAGCCATAATCAACGAACCGCCAGAGATAGCCGAAATCCTGCAAAACAACCACAGGCGAGCAGTAGAAGAAACACTTAAAATCGTAGAGCAGGAATTTATCAGTAAGAACATATCCAAGAAGCGCCTATTAGAGGGAAATGCGCGTGAATTTACGGGTGAGGCAATATACGCAAGGTTTGAACATGGCCTATCCAGATATAAGGACGTTCAGACACATACACATTGCTATATAGCCAATGAAACCATAGATAGCAGCGGCAAGCGTTGTTCCATAGATGTTAAATATCTTATGGAGAACCAAAAGACCATAGGGGCAATTTGTCGCAACCTAGAATTAAAGTACAATATGGAATCTGGCTTCACGTTCCGTGAAGGTCAGAATGACTACGAACTATCCGGTTATTCAGATGAACTTATTGCCGAAAACAGCAGGGCAAGAAAAGATATTGAGCAGTATTTATCCGAACATGGAATGGAAGGTACAGCCCAAAACTGTCAGATAGCATGGAACGCTATCCGGCCAGCAAAAAGCGAACACGCTAATACTCAGGATATAGCAGAAAACACAAGGGAAATATGCAGAAAATACCATGCAAAAGTATCGTTAGCAGATAACCAACCTGCCTTATCCATGACCGCGCAGGAAAAGGAAACTGTATTTCTACAAACCATCAGCGAATTGCAGGATAAAGATTTTGCCTTTACCAAGAATGAGCTGCAAGTGGCGTTATTAAATAATGGCTCCTTATATGGTATGACATGGGAGGATTGCAAAGAACTTATCGCCAATCGCAAAGAACTGATATATGTAGGTATGCGACAAGACAGCCCCGGCAGTACCAAGGAATATTTCACGACAAAAGATAACCTTCAATTGCAGCAGGAGATAGATAAACATATTCTTGCTTGTAAAGGTTCCGGTCATAAAATTTCTTCCCTCCAAATCGAAAAAGCGATGGAACGGGTACAAAAACAAACGGGTGTCATACTCAAAGAGGAACAGGCAGACTTTGTAAAAAATTTCCTTGCTTCATCGTCCAGAGCCTATGTCCTGAACGGCAAGCCCGGCACTGGCAAGACCTTTGTGATGAAATATGCCAAGGACACGCTGCTGGAGCTGGGGTATACGCAGCAGGATATTCAAGGAGCAGCTTTTCAGAAAGCAGCGGCCATAGAGCTTGAGCAGGATAGCGGCATCCAGTCGGACACCATAGACCGGCTGCTTTTAATGAAGGAAAAGGAAGCTGCCACGGCAAGAGGCGAAAAGTGGAACTTTGACGGCACCCATGCGCGGAACTATGATTTCCGGGGACTTCCCAAACTTACCCGGCCTGCCGTACTGGTGGTAGACGAGGCCGGTATGGTAGACGATATCAAGATAAAAGCCCTGTTTGACTACTCCAAGGAAGTCAGCACAGAAGAAGCCCCACTAACCCTGCTGTTTAGCGGCGACTACCGCCAGATACAAGCAATCGGCATCGGTGGTGCTTATGAAAAGATGGCCAACCGGGAAGATGGCCGGACTCCACCTGTGGCCTCCAGTTATTTAGAGGACATTACCCGGCAAAAAGATGCGGAACTCAAAGAAACCGTGCTATCCATCGTCCATGATGATTCGGTCAGCCGTTCTTTTCAGCTTCTGCATCAGCGGAGCTTAGATAATACAATGAGGCAATGGCAGCAGGAGCCAGAAAAAATCATCAAGGCCGACAATCCCCTTATGGCTGAGGAACTAAACCGGCGCATCCGGCAGGAACGGAGGGAGCAGGGGCAGCTGCAAAATGAGCAGACCATTACGCTAAAGCCAAAACTGCCGACCAAATCAAATCCAGCCCCACAGCCGGAACAGATGAACCTAGCCGAAGGGGACAAGGTGCTCATATCTTCTGCCAAAACCGGTGGCCATAAAGATAAATACCCCGGCACCAATCAGACCCTTACAATTTCGCACATTCAAAATGGGCAGATAACTGGCATTGCCGAGGATGGCAAGCAATACTCCCTTCCAACAGACAAACTGCGGGCTGGGCAAATTCGCTATGCCTACGCCGTAGACAGCAAACAAGCCGGGAACCTGAATAAAAGCCACGAACGGGACTTCATCGAGGCGCATGGTGGATTGCGTGAAATCCGCAATCCCAAGGAAATGGAAAATGCAGCCGTAGATGAATATATGAAGCGCGTTACCGCCGGAGACGGCAAAAGCATCGCCCTGAGCGTGGAAACCAACGCCCAGCGGCAGCGCATTAATCGCATGATAAGGCTGCGGATGCAGGAGGCCGGAACCATTGCGCGAAAGGGGTGCACCTTTACCGTAGACAATGGCCAACAGCCAACTACCCCGGACGGCAAGCGGAACAAGTCCTATAAGGTTCAGAAAATCGAAGTGGCCAAGGGTGACAGGCTTATCTGCCTCAAAAATGACCGCAAAGCCGGACTGTACAATAATATGGAAGGAACTGTACAAAGCATAGACAAGGACGGCAGGGCAAAAATCCTGACCAAAGACGGTACCATAACCGCCAATCTCAAGGAAAATCCTTCATGGGACTATGCCTATGCCAAGACCGTCAACAAACTGCAGGGAGCAACCGTAGATACCATAATCACCATAGAGGACAGGAGCAACCGCAACGCCCACTTTGTAGCCGTCAGCCGGGCAAGGACAGAAGGCGTAATTTTTACCACCAATCGCCAAAGGCTGGAAAAAGCAGCAGACGAGTGGGCAAACAAGGTAACGGCAGACAGTTTCAGGCCACCCACCACGGAAAAAGGCGAATACCGGACAAAAGAAGAACGGGCTGCCCTTATCCGAGGCATCCGGGAACCTTCTGGGATAGAAATCGAAAAAATCAAAGAGCAGGAAAAATACCTTGGTCATCCGCTGCAGCTGGAGGATATACGAAGCCATGCAGAACCAGAATTTGTACTGCTGCAGAACATGGACGAGGAAAAAGAACTGCTCAACGCCTATGAACAGCTGGGCAAAAACAAGCTGCCCTTTGAAATTGACCGAGCCACAATTAATAATGAATCAGTAGCCATAGACAAGAACGGCAAAGAATACCTGTTCCCCGCGTCTAAGTGGGGCGAACTGCCTGCAAGCGGCAAAGAAATGGCGCAGCAACTAGCAAATGACTTTGCTACCCTGCGCCAAGCAGCACAAAATCCATTCCTTACAAGGATGCAGCTGGAAGCCCTTCCGGCTGGAGCAAGAATACTCGCTGCCGGACAGCTGGCTACCAGTAACCACCTGCTTACGCCGCAGAAGGCAAGGTCATGCAAAGTGCCCGGCCTCCCAGCCTTTGAAAAAGCCAACGCCGTCCTTGGCCTGCCGGAAAAAACAGCCGAAAAGACCATGGAATTTACCGCAAGCAAAGTAATGGAGGCACTATCTTACAAGGCCGCAGCCCTGACCGTCTTGTCCAAAGGCATCGGAATAGAAAATAGCAGAGGTGGAATAAGCCGATGAAAAACGAAATTGTAAAAACATTACCGAAACACTTACAACCGCCATCCAACTGCGTATGTATAGACTGTATGCACGCACATTGGCATCTCCAAAGTACAGGAGCAGTGGAATGTAAATGCAGATTATTATCGGTTCTTGTCTGGAAGGTCAGCAGAGCGGATCACTGCATAACGGCCTGCAGCGGCTCCGAAACGTTGCAATTAGAGGAAAATCCAATCCCCTGTGTGTCTTGTCAGTATGCTGTCTGGTACAAGGATAGCGGAAAACTGCAAGGCTACTGCCGGGATATATACCGCAAGATATATGGCCAAGACATGAAAGGTGACAATATCCATAGTATAGGTATGTGCAACAGCTACGAAAAAATGGAGGTATTATAAGAAGCCATGAGCATGATTGAAGAAGTCGCAGCAATGAAACAAGAGCAGGAAGCCCAGCGGGGCGACCTTGTGCGCATAAATAACAGCATAAATGAACTGACCAAAGCCCTGCAGGGCACAACGGCCGCCATAGGGAACCTGTCGGATAAATGTGACCGCCTGATGATTGGCCTGCAGGCAGTTTCCGCCTCCAGCCAAGACAGCTTAACCAAGGAGCAGGTCAGGAATATTATTGCCGAGGAACTAAAAGACATCCAGCAGGAAGGAGCTAATGTCTTTGCGTCACTCCGGGACAAGGCTGCAAAATTATGTCAGGAGTTTGATGTTGCCGGGAATGTAGCATCAAAGAAAATCCGGGAGGCGGGGAAGCCGGACTGGCTGGAAGTAGCGGTCAGGACATTGTTTATAGCTTTCTGGTATATCTTGATAACGTGTGGAATTATGCGGTGGGTATATGGTATCAACGATATTCATAAGGAGCTGAACTATCTTCATAACCGAGTAGATGTCATCCAGTATAACCAGACCATAGACGGAGCAAAATTTACTCCGTGGGATATGAAGGCGTTTTATGAGGCTTGGGATAATCAGAACAAGCACATCTGGGAGCAGCGTAATAAAAAGGCGCAATGACAAAAGCAGGGAAATGGAGTCCCTGCTTTTTAGACTTCTAAAAATTATTTATAACAATAGACGCGTTCTATCCATTCGGTTTCTCCCCATCCGTACTGTTCTTGCTGTCCTAAGTCATAGATATGGCCATTGCGATATTCGACGCTGACAGTAAAGTCGGAACAGGGGTCCCATCCTTTCTCTATACGCTTATACAGATAAGCCTCGACTTCTCCTGCCACACCGACATTGCCAGCTACCACATTGCTCATTTCATAGGCGGCCTGATACAGCGTCTTTAGGGCAGGCACATTCATCAGTTTGGCTTCCTTGGCGGTATACTTGTCCGCAATTTGCAGCACCCCTTCGATTTCCC
>NZ_VTOY01000027.1 GCF_008271295.1 Pseudoselenomonas ruminis
GCGAGACGTCCGATGGGGCGTCTTTTTTATTTGTTATTTTTTAATGATATATTGCAGGGTTTTTTCTGTCCATGTGGAATAAGAATAGAGCAGAGACTATTACCGAATGTTATTTGGCTGGATGTGGCCAATGTGTTTAAGATGGGGAGGAATATAAATGGCAGAGGATACTAAGAATAGAGAAGACATAAATGCGAAATTGACGTCTTCTATTGAGGAGATTGCTTCGTCGACGCAAACGGTTTATGAGGCAGTTGAGCAGGTAGCTAAGAGTGCAAGTGCACTGGCTAAGGCAGGCCAGGAGTCGGTTGAGCAGGCAAAATTCCTGCAGGAGAAAAATGCCGATACGATTAAGGTCATCGACTTTATTACGAACATTGCCGGCCAGACGAATTTGCTTGGCCTTAACGCAGCAATCGAGGCTGCTCGTGCTGGTGAGCAGGGCCGTGGCTTTGCTGTCGTTGCCGAAGAAGTCAGAAAGCTGGCGGAGCAGTCCCGTGAAGCTACGGAGAAGATTCAGTCGACGCTTAATGAGATGAACAAGGCGGTTGAGGGAATTTCGAAATCCATCGAGACGACGGGTTCCATCAGCGAGGAACAGGCTGCCTCTACCGAAGAGATTACGGCTAACCTTTCCCGCGTAACGAAGGCTGCTGAGGACCTCAAGAAATACGTGGAAAGCCTTAACTAATGATGTTATCGCAAGGCGCTTCGAAAGAAGCGTCTTTTTTTTCTAAAAAGGTGTTGACAAGCAGGGGCTTTATCCGTATAATTATGTCTTGTGAGTGACGTATCAGTTGATTCAGTTTAGACTAAGCAATTCATATTCTGCTCACCTGGTTCACTAGCTCAGTTGGTAGAGCACCTGACTTTTAATCAGGGTGTCCCGGGTTCGAATCCCGGGTGAGCCACCATTTGATTTTTCCTAAATTTATTATATAGCTGGCCCGGTAGTTTAGTTGGTTAGAATGCCGCCCTGTCACGGCGGAGGTCAGGGGTTCAAGTCCCCTTCGGGTCGCCACTATTGCCTTTGTAGCTCAGTTGGTAGAGCAGGGGACTGAAAATCCCCGTGTCAGTGGTTCGATTCCGCTCGAAGGCACCACTTGTAATTAAAGACCTTAGGTACAATGTACCGAGGTCTTTTTGTGTATTATAGCTTTTATTGGGAGAGATGATTATGGAAGCATTATTGGCTTCGTTTCTGGTCGTTTTTCTTGCTGAAATGGGGGACAAGACGCAGTTCCTCGTTATGGCATTTACTTCCAAATATGATTGGAAACAAGTTTTTGCCGGAATGTCGCTGGGAATAATCGTAGTGCATTCCTGGGCAGTGGCGCTCGGCGCATTAGCTGGTGAACTGATTCCGGCCAATCTCATGCAGATTCTGGCCTCGTTGATTTTTATCGGTTTCGGTGTCTGGACGCTGCGCAGCGACGATGAGGAGGAAGAAGAGGCGCATGACTCGCGTTTTGGGCCATTGTTGACGGTGGCTATGACCTTTATCGTGGGCGAAATGGGCGACAAGACGCAGTTTGCGGCAATGACGATGGCCGCTCAATACGAGGGCGCCTGGATGGCGGTGCTTTTGGGGGCTGTTCTGGGCATGATTGTTGCTGACAGTTTGGGAATCCTGGCTGGTGCCTTGCTGCATCGCCGTCTGCCGGCCCGTCAGATGAGACTTTTGTCAGCGGCAATATTCCTGCTGTTTGGTGTGGCTGGTCTGGTAAAAACAGTGCTCTAAACGGGACGTTTGACTATGGCAAAATTTTAACAATCGCGTTATAATAGCGATGGTATTTCGATTTTGATGTGAAGAAAGGAAGATTTCGTAGCGATGGAACAGTTTTCGACGTTGTTCTTGGATTTTATTGCTTCTTGGGGCTATGTGGCAGTTGCCATTCTGATGGCGGCAGAGAATGCCTGCATACCGATTCCCAGCGAGCTGATTCTGGGATTCGCCGGTTACCTTATCTTTGCTGACCAGATGACGTTTGCCGGAGCTTTGACGGCAGGTATGGTCGGCGGTATGGCTGGTTCGATTTTTGCTTATGTTGTCGGCCATAAAGGCGGACGCACCTTTGTCGATAAATACGGCCATTATTTCTTTATTAAGAAGAGCCACGTGGATATTGCCCAGAACTGGTTTGATAAATACGGTCTTAAGGCGGTGTTCTTCAGCCGCATGCTGCCGGTTGTCCGTACCTTCATTTCGCTGCCGGCTGGTTTCGCGCATGTTGATATTAAAAAATTCCTGACGCTTACCTTTGCCGGTTCGCTACCCTGGACGGCGCTTATCTTGGCGGCAGGCATGATGCTTGGCAAGAGCTGGCAGGTTATGCTGGGCTATGGTCATACGGCAAGTCTCGTCTTTGTGGGTGTCTGTGCGGTGGTCATTGTTGTCATGTACATCCGTCATCGCCGAAAAAAAAACGCCCGTGAGCGCGTGATGGTCAGCGAGGACGCCGAATAAACAAAAATCCCATTTCCGGTTGCGGAAATGGGATTTATTTATTTGAGCAGAAAGAACAGGAGCGGGAAGATTACCAGCAGAAAAGCGGTAGTCGTTATGACGAAGGAAGAGATGGTAAGGCCGACGTTTAGTTCGTAGAGTTTGGCGGTGAGGACGGCATTGATAGCGGTGGGACAGAAGGCTAGCAGAATCAAAGTGCCACGAATGATGGGAGCGGTTACAAATAACTGGGTCAGTCCGACGAACAGCAGTGGCGTAATGAGAAAGCGCAGGGCAACGAGGCTGCGCGTCTGCCGGGCATAATGACGTACCTGTTTGAAGTCGATCAGGAAGCCCACCGGCAGCATGGCAATCCAAGCGCCGATATGGACAAGGCTTTGGAAGAGCGGTGCCAGGACAGCCGGGCGCTCGACGCCGGCGGCATTGAGGGCAAAACCCGCTATCATGCCGACAAGGCTCAGCTGATTCAGGGAGAAGAACATCTCGCGCAGGCTGTGAAGACGGCTGGTCTTGCGGCGGGCTGCGGTGTGCTTGAGATGATAATACTGTGCCAACGGGAAAACGATAAGGCAGAGCAGAATGTTTTGGCAGGTGCCAATAAGCTGGGTATAGGCAAAGCCTTCTTCGTTGTAGAGGATGAAGGCGCAGACGCCGCCGAGGGTGCCAAGGTTGGCCAGCATAGCGCTGGCAACGTAAGCGCCGCGGTCAAGCAGGTTGTCGACGCGGCGGGCAAATAACAGATAGCCAAGCAGACCTGGTGCCAGGACGAGCAGAAAGCCGAAAACTGGTATGAGCAGCAGACTCCAGGAAAGCGGCAGTACCCAGAAACTCAGCAGTGAAAGTACTGTGTAGACGCAGACCACGTTAAAGCGGATTACTTTGTTCATGGTATCATCGGAAACGAGCCGGTGCGCATGCAGGTACCAGCCAACAATCAGTGGCAGCAGCAGGTCGGTAAAGACGAAAATGATGCGGAGGTTTATACCTTCCAAATGGTTCACTTCTTTCCTATAGAATTTTTATAGTATAAATCCTAACATTAAAAGCAGTTTCTGTAAAATGTGGAGGAAAAAAGGCAAATCAACGAAAATATCCTTGCTTTCCCTTCCGCTGCATGGTATAATTTTCTAGTCGTGAGACAAATAATGTTTTGAGTTGAAATAATATTTCAACCTCTGCTCCTGTGCGAGCAGGAGCCAAAGACCAAAGAGGGAGGTGATTTCGTGAGAAAGTACGAAGTCATATTTATCGTTAAGCCGATGGAAGAGGAAGCTACGAACGCTGTCATCGACAAGTTCACCAAGATCATCACGGAGAATGGTGGTACGATCGATAAAGAAGATCGTTGGGGTAAGAAACGTCTTGCCTATGAGATCAAAGACTGCACGGAAGGCTTCTATGAGCTGCTCTACGTTACGGCTGAACCGGCATGCGTTGCTGAGTGTGAGCGTGTAATGAAGATCACTGATGATGTCCTGAAGCACATGATCGTAAAATCTGAAGAAAACTAATATTCCATATGCCAGGGAGGTTTTGCCATGAATAAGGTTATTTTGGCCGGTCGGCTTACGCGTGACCCCGAGGTCCGTTACACGCAGAGCGGCAAAGCCGTTGCTTCGTTCACCGTTGCGGTGGATCGTCGCTTCGGCCGCAAAAATGCGGATAATAACCAGCCAACGGCGGATTTCATTCCGGTAGTTGTTTGGGAGAAATTGGCAGAGATTTGCGGGAATAACTTAATCAAGGGAAGCCAGGTGCTGGTCGAAGGTCGCTTGCAGGTCCGCACGTATGACGCGCAGGACGGTTCGAAGCGCTATGTGACCGAGGTTGTCGCCAATGAAGTTGAGTTCATGGGTTCGCGCCCGCAGCGCGAAGGCGGCTTCCAGCAGGGTGGTTTCGCCCAGGGAGCTCCGGCTCCGGCAGCACCGGCAGACAATTCTTTTGGCCCGGCCATCCCTGACGAGGACATCCCATTTTGATAGGAGGGAATTACTTTGATGAGACGTGACAGAGGCAGAAGACCTCGTAGAAAAGTCTGCTCTTTCTGCGTAGACAAGGTCGAGCATATCGACTATAAAGACGTTGCAAAACTCCGCCGCTTCATTACGGAGCGTGGTAAGATTTTGCCGCGTCGTATCTCCGGCAACTGCGCTAAACATCAGCGCCAGGTTACCGTTGCAATCAAACGTGCACGCAACATCGCGCTGCTGCCGTTCACTGCAGAGTAAGAGATTTTCAGGGTGCTGTACTAAGGTACAGCACCTTTTTTCTATAACGAGGAAGAAGATTTATGCAGAGTCAAATTGAGACGGCTATGCGGATTTTTACGGACCCACGGCATTTCAAACTGCGGCTTTTTCTCGAAGGCAATATCATTGGCATTTTTACCGGGCTGGTCATAGCGTTGTTTCGCTATTTGCTGGAGTTGTCGGAACGGTATACGCCGCTGCTTTACGGCTGGCTGCGGGACAATCCGGGATGGATTCCTGCCTGGGGGGCTGGGCTGATGGTTATTGGTTGGCTCCTTTACCGGATTGTCAAATGGGATGGCATGACATCAGGGTCAGGTATCCCGCAAATCAAGGGCATTTTGGCTGGTAAAATGGATATGAATTGGGCACGGGTGTTAGTGTTGAAATTTACCGGTGCCGTGCTCGGAATCGGTGCGGGCCTTTCGCTTGGCCGCGAGGGGCCAAGTGTCCAGCTCGGCGCTTGTGTCGGACAGGGCATAGGCCGCATGACGCATCGGTCTTTTGCGGAAAATCACTATATGCTGACAGCTGGCGCTGGAGCTGGTCTGGCGGCGGCATTTAATGCGCCGCTGGCGGGGGTGATGTTTTGTCTTGAGGAACTCACCAAGAATTTTTCGCCATTCGTGCTCATGGGAGCCATTGCGGCGGCGGTAACTTCGACAACAGTCACGCAGTATTTTTTCGGCATGGAGCCGGTCTTTCACATGGGCGATATTCCCGTAGTTTCCACTGGCAGTATTTACCTGCTGTTAATCCTGTTGGGAGCTTTCGTCGGTGTACTGGGGCTGGCGTTTAACCGCCTGCTGCCCCAGGCTTTGGATGGTTTTGCGGCAGCTCCGCTGCCGCCTTGGGCTAAACCGATGGTGCCGCTTTTGACGGCTGGCGTTTTGGGCTTTGTCCTGCCAGCCGTCCTCGGTGGTGGCAGCCGGCTGGTGGATTCGCTGGTGGTTACGGATTATTCGCTCTGCTGGCTGGTAATTCTCCTGCTCGGAAAGTTTTTCTTTACGATGCTCTGCTTTGGCTCGGGAGTTCCGGGAGGAATTTTCCTGCCGATGCTGGTGTTAGGCAGTGTTGGTGGGGCGATATTTGCCAAGCTGGCGGTTTTCTTTGGCCTCATGGAGCCGGTATGGACCGTCAACTGCATTATTTTTGGCATGGCGGCCTATTTTTCATCGGTGGTCAAATCGCCAGTTACTGGTGCGGTGCTGATTATGGAAATGACGGGATCGTTTGACCACATGCTGGCGCTGATTCTTGTTTCTATGACGGCGTATCTGGTGGCCGACCTCACCAATGGCGCGCCGGTTTATGATATGCTGCTGAACCGCAGTCTGGCGCTGCGGGCAAGGCTGGAAGATGCCATAAAGCATCGCCGCATCATGAGTGAGGTCATTGTCGGAATGGGAAGCCTGCTCGATGGTGCCTGCATCCGTGATGTCAAGTGGCCTTCGGGTTCCCTGATTGTCAATGTCAACCGCGCGGGTGAGGATATGGCGCCAAATGGAGACCTTTGCCTGACAGAAGGCGATTATCTCTATATTTTAAGTGATGATATTCATAAGAGCAGCTTAGAGCTGCTGGCCGCTGAAAAGTCTACTTGATAATTTTAAATAGATTTAGTACAATAGTCGTACAACAAGAACAAACAATAAACATGGTTTCTAGGAAGATTATAGGAGTGATTGTCCGATGTTTTTGGAAGAACGCCAAGAGATTATTCTCAATATGCTTGCACGCGATGGCAAGGTCCGTGTCCGTGAGCTCAGTGAGAAGTTCAAGGTAACGGAAGACTGTATTCGAAAGGACCTGGGTGCGTTGGAGAAGAAAGGCAAACTCAAACGTACTTATGGTGGTGCTGTCCGCATTCGTGAAAATAGCCATATGGTTGAAGTCAGCAAACATCGCAACACGGATGTTGAAGCAAAGCAGCGCATCGCTCAGGCAGCTGTAAAACTCATCCATGAGAAGGATATGGTATTCCTCGATATTTCTACCAGCAACCTGGCAATTGCGGAACTGTTGGTAAAAATGGACCAGGATATCACGGTTGTTACGAATATGATTGATATTCTTGTAGTTCTCGCCCGCAATCCGAAAATCCGCGTGGTATTCGCCGGCGGTAAAATCAACAAGAGCCGCGATGGTTTCTGGGGCGGCATGACGCTTGATTTCATCTCGCACCTCAAACCGGATATCGCTTTTGTCGGTGCAGTAGGCGTTGATGTCAAAGAGAACAGTGTCTCCACTTACGATATCGATGATGGTATCAATAAGGCATCCATCATCCGTCACAGCAAGAAGGCTTATGTTGTCGCTGAGGCCCGCAAGCTCAGCACGGATGGCAACTACAATTACACGTCGCTCGACACGCTTTCCGGCTTGATTACGGATACGCTGCCGGCTCGTGATATTCAGGATGCTGCGGATTCTTACGGGGTGGAGATTATCCTGCCATGAAAATCGACTTTCCTGCGAGATTGAGCTGGGAAAGTTTTCATACGGTAATGATGAAAGGACTGAAGGTATATGCATTTTACCTGGCAGTCCTTTCCCTTTTCCGGCTCTTTTTTATTTTTATCCTGCAAGGTTATTTGGGACCAGCCAGCGGCACGGATGATATCCTGCTGGCGCTTTGGCGTGGCAGCAGGCTGTCGATGCAGACGGCGGGGGCGCTGGCATTGGTAAGTCTTGTGCCGTCCCTGTTTTTGCATTACTTAATCCCGAAGCTGGAAATGCTCAGCTGGCGCGTGTTAAATGGCCTGCTGCTATCTGTGCTCAGCATTCTCTATGTAGCCAGCTTTCCTTTTTATCGTCAGTTCCGCATGAATTTCAATCAGATGATTTTCAACGGAGCTAACGACGATATCTATGCGCTGTTTATTACGATGATTCAGCAGTACTGGCTGCCAGTCCGGTTGGCAGGGGCACTGCTGCTTGCTTATGGTCTCTGGCGCTTGCTGATGGCCTGGCTGTCCTGGACGCCGGGGGAAAACTTCCTGCGGTCGGTGCGCCTGCCATTGGCGCTGCGGCTGGTGGGACGTCTGGCCTTCCTGGCGGTTGTATATCTAGCGGCATTGCTTGGCATATTTGGCGGCAGTCTTGGCTGGCAGACAGCCGTGGATTGGGAAAATGCCGGTGTGACCAAGGACGAGTTTCTTAATGAAGCCATTCTCGATAACCCGCAGGCCATTTATCGGGCCTGGAATCTCAATCATCGCATGCTGGCCTGCAATGGCCTTGACTTTACGGTGGAAGATATCCGCAATTTGGCAGCGACGCTGTCGGGACGCCAGCCGGACAGTGATAATCTGGATGTGTATCTGCAAAAAACGGCAGGCGGGGCGCAACTCGAGCGGCCTTCGCATGTGTTTGTGATTCTGTCGGAGAGCTTTGCTAATTGGCCATTGCTCGACAAATACCAAAACATCCCGATTTCGCAAGGGATGCGCGCCTTGCTGGCGGAGGAAGACAGTGATTACTGCCCGACGTTTTTGCCCAATGGAGCCAGCACCGTATCAGCTGTTACGGGCGTGGTTACCGGCTTTGCCGATGCCAATCTGTATTTGACGACGATGCCGGAATCATTTAAGGAGCCGTATGTGACTTCCAGTGCGCCGCAGATGGAAAAGCTGGGGTATACGACAAACTTCTGGTATGCAGGTCCCGCCACATGGGAGCGCATTGGCGCCTTTACGCAGGCACAGGGCTTTGATCACTTTTACAGCCGTGGTGATTTTGGCGATGTTCCGGGCAGTGTCTGGGGCTGCGAGGATGAATACCTCTATGAGCATGTGTTAAACGGCCTGAGCGATGCGCCGAGTTTCAATGTGATTCTCAATGCGTCGAATCATTCGCCCTATGATGTCGATGTCGAGGCAAAGGGCTTTGACAAGGAGGCTGTACGGGCGACACTTCCGCCGGAGGCTCAACAGGACGAAGAGCTGCTGCGCGAACTCGGTCATTACTGGTATGCCGACCGCGAGCTGGCCAAATTCGTGAAAGCCATTAAAGCAAAATATCCGGATAGTCTCATCGTCATCGTCGGCGACCATGGCGATCGGTATAATATCGATAAGACACCGTCGACTTATGAGCGCTATGGTATTCCGTTCATTATCACGGGCAAAGGCATCCATAAGGGAACTTTGCTGCCTGATTCTGCTGGCAGCCAGATTGATATCATGCCAACGATTTTTGAACTCATAGCCCCGAAGGGCTTCCACTATATGTCCGTGGGTTCGAGCCTCACAACGGTGAACCGCCGCGGTGTCAACTACGGTTTTTGGATCACCCGGCAGGCCATCGGCAAGGCCGATACGGTGCCGCTTATGCCCGAATCGTTAAATGGTGGGGAAGCGCCTGTTATTGACGACCAGGTCATGCAGGATTACATTAACGCCGTGCGCAGTATTTCCTGGTGGCGTCCGAAATATGGGGCTGTCCTTGACGCATCACTATTGGAAGGGCGGGAGTAAATGATTTCTTTGCAAAACTGCAATCTGTGTCCGCGCCAGTGCGGGGTGAACCGGCTGGAGTCGACTGGTTTTTGCGGTGCGGGGGCAAAGGCACGCATTGCATTAGTTTCCCTGCATCCCTGGGAGGAACCCTGCCTGGTGGGGGAAAAGGGCGCAGGGACGGTGTTCTTTTCCTATTGCAATCTTCGCTGCTGTTTTTGCCAGAATCATGATATCAGTCATGGCGGCAAGGGCGAGGAAGTGACGGATGAACGCCTGGCAGAAATCTTTTGCGAGCAGCAGGCGCGTGGCGCGGCTACGCTTGATCTCGTTACGCCGACCCATTATGTGCCGCAGCTTATCCACGCGTTGGATATTGCCAAGGGATTGGGGTTCTCGCTTCCGGTGGTCTATAATTCGGGCGCGTATGACTCGGTGGAGACTATCGATGCCCTGCAGGGCTATGTCGATATTTTCCTGCCGGATTTGAAGTATGTAGCCTCAGAATCGGCAGCGGAATATTCGCTGGCACCGGATTATTTTGTGCGGGCCGCGGAAGCGATACGCAGGATGGTGGCGATTGCCGGGCCGATACAGTTCGACGAAAGCGGGCGAATGACCCGCGGGGTGCTCGTGCGTCACTTGGTTTTGCCGGGGCACCGTCATGAGAGCATGAAGGCAATCGACTGGCTCTGGCAGGAGTTTGGCGATGCCATTCAAATCAGCCTGATGAACCAGTATACGCCTATGTACCGGGCGGCCGAGCATAAGGGCATGAACCGGAAACTCACGACGTTTGAATATGAGTCGGTGGTAGACCATGCCGTGGAACTGGGGATTACCAACTGTTATGTTCAACAGGGGCAAACGGCCTCGGAAAAGTTCGTGCCGGATTTTAACGGTGCGGGGGTAAAACGAATATAATTAGAAAGACCATGTTGACATAAAAACAGCATGGTCTTTTT
>NZ_VTOY01000028.1 GCF_008271295.1 Pseudoselenomonas ruminis
GGTGGCGAAGAGCTGCTTCGAATAAGGTTCCACTAACCGATAAACTGTAATTTGTTGAGGGAAAAGGGATTTTATGACAAATGTCATATGAAACAATTGAAAGTAGTGACAGAGTTCAGCTGACTTTGACCGTGTTTTCTATTATTATAATTACTGTCAGAAAAATTATAAGTTTAACGCTGTTGCTACGATAGGGGATTTTGGTAGTGACAGCAGGTTTTCCGAAAGGGGAATGACATATGGAAATCGCATTTTGCCGAATCGATGACCGGCTGATTCACGGCCAGGTGGCTACGGTCTGGACGAAGGTAACGGGCTGCAACCGCATCATGTGCTGCAGTGATGAAGTCGCCAAAGATGAGATGCGCAAGAAGCTGCTGCTGCAGGTAGCTCCGCCGGGTATCAAAGCTTACGTCGTACCGGTTGAAAAAGCTTGCGAGGCTTACAAAAACCCGAAATACGACGCCTTCAAGACGCTGTTCCTGTTCACGAAGCCGGCTGATGTAGTCCGTGCTGTGAAAGGCGGTATCCCGTTCAAATCCGTCAATCTCGGCGGCATGACGTACAAAGATGGTGACACGCTCATTTCCAGCGCTGTTGCGGTCAATCCGGACGATGTCAAGGCATTGCTCGAACTGCAGGATATGGGCATCGAAGTCGAAATCCGCAAACTGGCCAATGAGCCAAAGGGCAACCTGATGGAAGCTCTCAAAGCAAAAGGCATGGCATAAGCCACCGCAATTATTTATCGATTTTAGAAAAGAACTGGTCGGTTGGGGATTTTTTGACCGGTTGGGGAAGCAAAAGAAAAGATAGGGGTGTTTATACGTTATGACTACCATACAGTTTATTTTACTGATTGTTGTCGCAGCGGTAGCCGGCATGGGAAGCGTACTGGATGAGTGCCAGTTCCACCGTCCGCTGGTTGCCTGCACGCTGGTTGGTCTCGTTCTTGGTGATATTACTACCGGTATTATTCTTGGCGGTACGCTTGAAATGCTGGCGCTGGGCTGGATGAACGTCGGTGCAGCTATGGCACCGGATGCAGCACTGGCATCGGTCGTTTCCGCAATTCTCGTCATCGTCGGACATCAGAGCATCGGTGCTGGTATCGCACTGGCTGTACCACTCGCTGCTGCTGGCCAGGTACTCACGATTTTCGTTCGTACGATTACCGTTTTCTTCCAGCATCTGGCTGATAAATTCGCTCTTGAGGGCAACGCTTTTGGCATTGAGATGTGCCATATCGGCGGTCTGCTGCTTCAGGGTATCCGCGTAGCTGTTCCGGCTGCTATCGTCGCAGCTGTTGCTGGTACGGATACGGTCAACGCTATGCTCGCTTCCATTCCGGAAGTCATCACGCGCGGCCTGCAGGTTTCCGGCGGTTTCATCGTCGTCGTAGGTTATGCGATGGTCATCAACATGATGAACGCCAAATCGCTCATGCCGTACTTCTTCCTCGGTTTCCTCATTGCCGTATTCACGAACGTCAACCTGATTGGCTTCGGTGCTATCGGTCTCATCTGCGCATACTTCCACATCCGTGGACTTCAGCGTGAGCTGAATGCAGCAGCTGCTGGCAGCACAGGCAGTGGTGATGGTCTTGATGACATCGATGATTCGGAACTGATGTAAGGGGGAGGAACAGTCATGGAAAAGAAACTTAGCAAAGGCGATCTCGTATCGATTTTTATCCGTTCAAACTTCCTGCTCGGCTCCTTCAACTTCGAGCGTATGCAGGCAATCGGCTTCTGCGTGTCGCTTATCCCGGCACTCAAAAAGCTCTACAAAGATGACCCGGAGGAGTATAAACGCTCGCTCAAACGTCATCTCGAATTCTTCAACACGCAGCCGTTCCTGGCTACGCCGATCATGGGCATTATCGCCGCTATGGAAGAGAAAAAAGCCAACGGCGCAGAGATTGGTGAGGATACCCTCTCCGGTGTCAAAGTCGGTCTTATCGGACCGCTGGCTGGTGTCGGTGACCCGATTTTCTGGGGCACGCTTCGTCCGGTTCTGGCCGCTCTCGGTGCTGGTATCGCGCTGACGGGCAGCATCGTCGGCCCGCTGATTTTCTTCGTAGCATTCAACGTCATTCGTCTTCTCACCAACTGGTACGGCGTAATGTACGGCTATGATAAAGGTACGGAACTCGTCAATGAGGTCGGCGGCAACCGCATGCGTTACCTCACGGAAGGTTCCTCCGTTCTCGGTCTGCTCGTCATGGGCGCTCTCGTAGCCAAATGGACGACCGTCAACATGCCGATGGTGCTGTCTTCCTACACGAACAGCCAGGGAGAACAGGTCGTTACGACGGTTCAGAGCCTGCTCGATTCGCTGATGCCTGGCATCGTACCGATGCTGATGACGTTTGCCTGCATGTGGCTCCTCAAAAAAGGCGTCAATCCGCTGGTCATCATCCTCGGCCTCTTCGCTCTCGGCATTGTTGGCTATGCCATTGGCCTCTTTGCATAAAAAAATCACGTATTCCATTATGTAATACAATCCCAACAGAAAGAGCTTCGTTTTTGGGCGAGGCTCTTTTTGTATGCTCATTTTATGCTATAATTGGAATCAAATGAACGAGAAAGGCGGAGTATGATGGACGTGCGGGAGAGGTATTTCTGGGCATTGGTGGGAGCAATGAGCGTGGGGCTGTTTCTTCTGAGTCTGCTGCATATGGCCCAGGGGGATTTGTCCGTGCGGCAGAATGAGCAGCGGCGCAAGTTGGGAGCGGTTTATATGACCTTGAACAATCCCTTTTACGAAGTCGTCGATGAAGAAATCCGCACGGTGGTCGAAAACCACGGCGATGTTTTGATTTCCCGGGACCCGGCACTGTCGGTCGACCGCCAGCGAGAAGAAATCAAGGAACTGATTGCGGAAGGCGTCGAGGTCATTTTCATCAATCCTGTCGACTGGCAGCGGATTGAGCCGGCTCTTGAGGAAGCGTATGCCGCGCATGTGCCGGTCATCGCTATCGATACAAGTGTGCAGGATGAAAAATATGTGGCCTGCACAGTTATGTCAGACAACTATATGGCTGGCGTCCAATGTGCCCAGCATGTCATTGCCAATAACCCCGGCGGCCAGATTGCCCTGCTAAAGCACACGGAAGCGCACTCCTCCGTTGAACGTATTCAGGGTTTCCGTGATACGATAGCAAGTAATCCGGCATTTACCATCGTCGATGAGGAAGAATGCCTGGGCCAGCTGGAAATTGCAATGCCGGCGATGAAACGGATACTGGAACGCCATCCGCAGGTGTCAATTGTCATGGCACTGAATGACCCGGCGGCTATGGGCGCGCTGGCGGCCTTGCAGAATGCCAACCGCATTGGCACGGTCAAGGTCTATGGCGTCGATGGCGTCCCTGAGACGAAGGAAATGATTTTGCAGGGTCACATGACTGCGACGGCCGAGCAGTCGCCACGGCAGATTGGCAAACAGGCGGCCGAGCAGGCGTACCGGCTTCTGGCCGGTGAAAGCGTCCCGCGCGTCATCCAGCTGCCAACCCAGCTTTTGACCCGTGATATTCTGCTGGCAGGCGGCAAGGAGGGCTGGAACTGATGAAAGTGGATTTTGAAGTGATGCGGGAGCAGGCGCGGATTGCCAGCCTTTACCGCTTGCTGGGGATTTATAACGGCCTGGTGGTCTTTCTCATGGCAGGCTTTATGAGCATTACCCAGGAGAAAATCATCAAGAGCATGTCGGCGCGGTCGTTTTTGGAAACCTTGCCGATTGTGCCGATGCCGGCCGGGGAATGTTTTGCCCTTTCGATGGGGTCTTTTTTGCTCCTCGTCGGCCTGGGACATCTTTACCGGCGGGATACGCTGACCGATACCATGCGCTATTTTGTGTTCCTCGCCGAGATTTCGGCCTGCCTGCTCGTGATGCGCAGCCTGAACCTTGCCTATGACGGCGTGGTGCTGCTGGTGGTGGCTGACCTCATGCACCGCTATCAAGGCAAGAACCAGAGCTGGCTTTTGTTAGGTGCCATGTTTGGCCTGTATTTCATCGCCAACTATAATATGGCGGTTTTCCAGGGGCACGTTGCTCCGTTTGATGCTTATGTTTCGTATTATAAGTCTTCGGTACAGGCCATTCTCGTGGCGGTAAAGAATGGTTTCGTGTCGGTAAATATCATCCTGTTTGTCCTGTATCTGGTTTTGCTCGTTCAGAGCAAGCATCAGGAAAAAGAGCGCATTGCCAGCCTGAACAAGCAGCTTGGCGATGCGAATAAGCGCCTGCGTGCCTATGCAATTGAGGCCGAGCGCATGGCCGAGACCCGCGAGCGCAACCGCCTGGCCCGGGAGATTCACGATACGCTTGGTCATGCCTTGACGGGAATCGCGGCCGGGCTGGATGCCTGCATCATTTTGGTCGATGCAGCGCCAGAGGCGGCCAAGAAACAGCTGGCCAAAATCCGGGAAACGGCGCGGCGCGGAATTGTTGATGTCCGCCGTTCGGTCAAGAAACTCCGTCCGGACGATTTGGAGAAACTGCCGCTTCGCCATGCCATTGCCCGCATGGTGGCCGAATTTGCCGAATCCTCCAATATGAAGATAAAGGTCATTGCCCTGGGCTGGCCGGACAATTTGCGCGAAGATGAGGAAGAGGTCATCTACCGCGTAGTGCAGGAGGGCATTACCAATGCCAATCAGCATGGTCATGCGACCGAGGCGATTGTCACGATTGGCACGGAGCCCGGGCGCAACTACATCATCATTGCCGACAACGGCATTGGCTGCAGTGAAGTCGACCCGGGGTTTGGGCTGCGCCACATGAAGGAACGCTTGGGGCTCCTCCATGGGCGGCTGCGCTATTGGAGTGACAACGGCTTTACCTTAGAAGCGACGATTCCCGCTGGGAACAGACAGGAGGATGACAAATGATAAATGTGATGATTGCTGACGACCAGGACCTCATCCGGGAGAGTCTCAAAATCGTCTTGGACCAGAATATGGATATGAAGGTCATCGGTCTGGCGGAAAATGGGCGGCAGCTGATGGAAATGCTGAAAGAAAGCCAGCCGGATGTCATCCTGATGGACGTCCGCATGCCGGAAATCGATGGCGTCAAGGCGACGAAACTCGTCAAGGAACTCTATCCGCAGGTCAAAATCGTGATTCTGACGACCTTTGATGACGATGAATATGTTTATAATGCCTTGAAGTATGGAGCCAGTGGCTATCTGCTCAAAGGTGTATCGGTGCCGGACCTCACCAATGCGATTCGCACAGTGGTCAGTGGCGGCGCGATGATTAACCCCGGCGTAGTAGCCAAGGTGGTAAAACTCTTTAACCAAATGGCGCAGAATAATTTGGCCGTGGAGGCCAAGCCAATCGGCGGAGAAAATCTCACGCGGACCGAGCGCAATATCGCGCATCTCGTGGGGCACGGCCTTTCCAACAAGGAAATTGCCGAACGGCTCAGCCTGTCGGAAGGAACGGTGCGCAATGGCCTTTCCAATGCGCTTTCCAAACTGGACCTCCGCGATCGCACTCAGCTGGCAATCTGGGCGGTGCAGACGGGACTGGCGGCAGCTGAGGTGGACTGCTGATGAGAAGGGATATAAAACGCCAGCTCGCGTTGGTTATGCTGGCGGTATTTTTGATAGCCAGTGTCCTGATATACCAGCGGCAGGAGCCCGATGAGCTGAAGGTGGGCGTCTTCGCCGGCAGCAATTGGGGCGTTCCTGACGGGGATTCTTATGCGGTAATCGACGAGGTTATCAAGATATTTGAACAGGAACATCCGGGCGTCAAGGTGACCTATGTCAGCGGCATCAAAAAGGAAGATTATTCGGAGTGGCTGGCAGAAAAAATGCTGGCCGGCGAAGCGCCAGATGTGTTCATCGTTCCCGGTGATGATTTCAATATGTATGCCTCGATGGGCGCACTTCAGGATTTGACGAATTACGGAAATCAGGATAAGGACTTTTCCTGGACGGCCTATTATCCGGCGGCGCTCAATTATGGCCGTTATGACGAGCGCGTTTATGGCTTGCCCGTCGCCAGTGTGCCGACGCTGATGTTTGTCAATAAGACACTGCTGGCCCGGGAAGGGATTGCGATTCCGAAAAACGATTGGACCTGGCAGGAGTTCTTGGAAATCTGCCGCCGCGTGACCAAGGATAAAGACGGCGATGGCGTTCTGGACCAGTTCGGCGTCTACGACTACGATTGGAAACTGGCGGCGGTAACCAATGGCGTGAAGCTTTTCCGCGATGACGGGCGGGCCTCCTACTTTGCGGATCATCGCGTGGAGGAAGCCATGCAGTTCATGATAAAGCTTCACGATGCGCAGCGGGGGCGTGAAGTCACCGCCAAGGATTTTGACATGGGCCGCGTGGCCTTCCGGCCATTTACCTTTGCCGAGTATCGCACCTATAAACCTTATCCCTGGCGCATCAAGAAATACAGTTCCTTCGAGTGGGACTGCATCAAGCTGCCGGCCGGACCGTCCGGCGACAATGTCTCCAATCTGCAAACGATGCTGATGGGGGTCAATGCCAATTCCCGGCACAAGGAATTGGCTTGGCAGCTCTTGAAGGATATCTGCTATCGGCCAGAGATTCAGCAGATGATGCTGACGAAGACCCAGGGCCTGCCGGTGCGCCGCGATGTCGTGGAATCCAAGGAGTCGCAGGAATTATTTGCCGCCAATGCGCCGGGGTGTGAGGAAATGGACCTGCGGGTGGTAAGTGAAGTCATGGACAAGGCAGTCATGCGGCCGAAGTTCAAAGGTTATGACGAAGCCATGCTGATGGCCGATACGGAGATACAGAAAATCATCGCGGGCATCGTGCCGTTCAACAATGCCCTCAATAAATTACAAAAAGAAATCAATGCATATTTGCAGCAGTGAAGGAGAATCGTTATGGCACCTATTGAAATTGAACGCAAATGGATGGTGACGGGCTGGCCCGAAGTCTTGGCTGATAAGCTTGCCTTTGAACAGAAGATGCGCCAGGGCTATGTATCGGTACGCCCGACGGTTCGCATCCGCGAAGAGGAAACGACGTGTTCACGCAGCGCGCAAAAGCCTTTGCAGGATGAGTTCATTCTTTGTTTCAAGTCAAAGGGACGTCTGTCGCGCAAAGAAGTGGAATTTCCGATTCCTGTGGAGAAATTCCGTGAGATTGAAGACCTCATCGGTGAGCCGCTTATCGGAAAAGTACGGCGGACGTATGAACTGCCAGGTGGCCTTGCGTTGGAGGTCAACCATGTCGACGCGGGCCTGCCAACGGAATTTTGGTATGCCGAAGTGGAATTTGCCAGCGAGGCGGAAGCCAGAAGCTTTGTCCCCGCAGACTATGGTTTAGGCGATTACCTGGCGGAGGATGTAACGGACCAGCCGGGACAGTCGATGGGCGAATATTGGGAAAAAACGCGGCTTCAGAAAATGGGTAAATAAATGACCACACAAAAAGGCTTCCTGCGCTGGAAGCCTTTTTGTGTGGTCATTTTTCATAAGTCAGGATGATGTCCGTTCCCGCAGTCACCAGCTTGTCTGGTGCAGCCGGAGTCAGGTGGCGTACCGTGTCATAATTGACGATGAGTATTGGCGAAATCAGATTGATTTTCCGCTTTTGCAGCAGCGGCAAATCGAGTTTTAAAATCGGTTCGTCGGCTTGGACATGGTCGCCGCGCCGATGCAGCTGGGTAATTCCCTCGCCATTCATGATGACGGTGTCAAGGCCGATATGGACCAGAATCTGTACGCCGTCTGCACGCGTAATGGCAAAGGCGTGCTTGGTGTCAAAGAATAAAGAGATTTCTCCGTCACAGGGTGACAATACCGTGTCGCTGTCATTTAAGATAGCCAATCCGTCACCAGTGAGTTTTTCGGAGAAGACTGGGTCAGGTACGGTGGCAAGGTCGAATACCTTGCCGGAAATGGGCGCGATAAGTTTCTGTTGTTGCTTAGTCATAGTTCTTACCTGCCTTCTTGCAATGCTAGAATAAATGCTTCTTCTACTTACATTGTACTAACTGACGGCAGATTTTTCAAGAAACAGTTGTAAAGTTGTAATGTAAAATCTTTTTTATGGCAGGTTCGGGATGTTTTTGCTGATGGCCGTGTGGCGGATGATATCCTGGACGCGAAGGTCAATGGCCAGTTCCTGCTTGTGCAGGGTCTCTGCCGTGGAGAATTCGGCCTGACTGTTGTCGCGGCAGCCTTTAATGAAGTGCTGCCATGCCTTGATGGTAGTTTCGGTGGAATGCTGGCGTTGACGGGCCAGGTACTGGGCACCGGCAGGAATATCGACTTCGTCGAGTTTCTGCTGGCGCTTTTTCAGTGCGGGAATGACTTCGTTCTCGAGCAGGGCGGCGATTTTCTTGCGCTGCGCTGCCGACAGCTGGCCGCTGCTCGTTGCCGTCAATTGACGGAACCGCCGCTGATACTCTTCGAAGATGCCGTTGTATTCGTCGACAATGCCCTGCGTGTTATCGATGTAGCTGGCGATGTCGGAGTTTTGCAGCGGAGCAATCAAATCAAGGTATTCCTTATAATTCTTGATATAGGAAACCTGCCAGTGGCCGTCTTCAGCCTGTTCCATGACAAGCTGGAGGGTAAATGGCGTCTGGGTGTAGTCCTCCAAAATGTTTAATTCCGCGGTGGCGGTACTGCCATCGTGCTCGATATTGCCAATGCTGACAAATGTGGTATTGCGAAGCTGGCTGCGCTCGATAAAGCGTTCAAAGTCAATACCAAGCTGGCGGCCCTTCAGGATATCCGTGCCGTCAGGCAGGTTCCAGGCTCCCGTTTCGATGCGGGTAAGAGCGGCGTTTTCGAGCCCCATGGAAAGCTGCGGCTTAATCATGATATAGAACTTTTCGAACATGACCTTGCTTTTCGGCGTCAGCGTAGAATCGTAAGCAAACAAATCTACGGTGAGGTCATCATACGCGCGGGAGGATAAGACATCCATATTCACGTATTTTTTGAAGGCGTCGGTATTCCGGTCTTCGATGGCGGTGGATAGCTGCTTCAGGGCATATTCTGGCGTTCGTGTATAAAAGAACGCATACCAGACCGTCATGCTGACCAGCGAAGCAATCAATAGAATAAATAAAAAGAGGTGACGGCGCTGGCGGCGGCGTCTTTGCCGCAGCCGGCGTTTCCAAGTGTAATCATCCATAAATATATTATCTCCTCATTAGAATCATCCCTATTATACTATAAGGGGCAAATGGGAGCAAAAAAAGAAAAAAGAACTGTTAATCGGCGAACACATATGCTAAAATAACAAAAGGAATAACTGTTCGTAATATGAGGAAAAATAATGAAATGGGTCAATCATGAAATCATAACCGGCGTCATCGTCTATGCGATAACGGAAAATCCCCTGGCGGCGCTGTATAGCATGGCCGGTGCCGTGCTGCCGGATAAAATAGAAGGGAATCCCGGCAGCCACTATTGGAGCTGGCGCTGCCGTCATCGCGGCTGGTCGCATTGGCCGATGTTATACATTCTGCTATTGGGGCTGCAGCTGCGGATGATGAAGGGCGGCATGGAATCCTTTACTGACATGGGAATGATTGGAGTCTTTTTCTGTGTGGGCGCATTGCTTCATATAATAGAAGATGCCGTCTGTGGCAAGGTGCCATTCATTACGCCCTGGCAGAAAATTGGCATAAAACTGTTCAAAGTCGGTTCGGTAACGGAGTACTTGTTTTCCATCGTGGTAGTACTTCTTTGCTACCTGCTAAAAGAATTTTTAAAAAGGTGTTGACATATCAGATAAATCCGTGTATCATAATACAAGTCGCTGAGAGATACGGCGGAACAAATTAATCACCAAGCCTTGATTGGCAAGGGATTGAAATAATGTTCTTTCGAAAAGTTTTTAAAAAGAATTTAAAAAGTTCTTGACAGAAACAAAC
>NZ_VTOY01000029.1 GCF_008271295.1 Pseudoselenomonas ruminis
TGTGGCGAAGAGCTGCTTCGAATAAGGTTCCACGAACCGATAAACGGTAATTTTCCACTGGTTTCGATGCGGCGTTAGGGGCTGGGGCGTGTTCGTCAGATGGTGTGATTTATGTTATAATAGCCCCGTAATGATTTATGAAATTTCTTTTATTTATAGAGGCAGAGGGGGAGCAAGTTGCGCATCGTAGTGGTAGGTGCCGGTAAGCTGGGGTATAGCATTGCCGAGCTGTTGTCAAAGGAACAATTTGATGTAGTCGTTGTGGACCAGGATGAAAGCCAGCTGGAGGCTGCCAAGAACACACTTGACGTGCTTACCATTGCGGCCAATGGTGCCAGCCCGATTACCATGAACGACCCCGATATCCGCGATTCGGATATTTTGATTGCCGTGACCGCCAGCGACGAGGTCAACATGGTCAGCTGTATTTTGGCGAAAAAGCATGGAATCAAGCATACGATTGCGCGGATTCGCGATATGCAGTTCATGAGCGAGGCCAAGGATTATCTCAAGGATAACTTTGACATTGATCTGATGCTTAATCCGGAGCTCATCACGGCAAACGAAATCAATCGCATCCTGATGACGCCGGCGGCACTCGATGTCGAGGATTTTGCCCATGGCAAGATTCGCCTGTTCGAGACGAAGGTTCAGCGCAAATCGCCGCTGGCCCGGGTTCCGCTCAAAGATATCCAGCTCCCCAAGGGCGTGCTGGCCGGTATGATTTTTCGCGACCATCGCATGATTATTCCGCATGGTGACGATTGCCTGCTGCCTCACGATAACGCCTATTTCATCGGCATCCCTGAGGAGATCGAGAAATTCAGCCAGAGCTTTGTCCAGCGCGATGCCCGCAAGCTTCACCGCGTCGTCATAATCGGTGCTGGGCGTGCCGGAAGGGCGCTGGCGGCGATGTTTGACAAGCAGGACGTCCATGTAAAGGTTATCGACAAAGACCGTGAGCGCTGCCGTCTGATGGCGGGTCTGCTCGAAAATGGCATTGCTATCTGCGGCGATGGCACGGATATTGATTTGCTCACGGAAGAGGGCGTAGCCGAGGCCGATGTCGTCGTCTGCCTGACGGAAGATGATAAGCTCAATCTGATGCTTGCCCTGCTGTCGCGGCACTTGTCGGGCAATAAGACCAAGACCGTCGTCCGCGTTGCCCGCAATGAATACGTGGAGCTCATGGAGAAGGTCGGTGTCGATATCGTTCTGTCGGCCCGGCTGCTCTCAGCAAGCGAAGTGCTCGCCTTTGCCCGCCGTGGCGGTGTCGTATCGGTATCGCTCTTGGAAGGTGCCAAGGCGGAAGCCGTGGAGGTTATTGTCCAGCAGGGGGCACCGGCAGCCGGCAAGCGCCTGATGGATGTCAAGCTGCCGCGGGAATGCCTGGTCTGTGCTTATGTTCGTGATGGTGAGGCTGTTATCCCGAATGGTAATACGGTATTGCAGCCTGGTGACCGGACCATCCTGTTTATCCAGACGAAATTCTCGCAGAAGGTCATCAAGTATTTCAAGGGCAGGGACTGATATGGCACTGATGGAAAAAGGAAGCGGCTGGGAACTTTTCTGGCTGCTGATGGGGCGCACCTCCTCGCTTTTGGGATTGGCGCTGCTGGTTCCGGCAGTCGTGGCACTGTTCTGGCAGGAGCCAGAAGCCTGGCTGTTTTTGATGCCGGCCAGCTTTGCCCTGTTCCTTGGCGTTTTCATGATGTGGATGGGGCAGGAACACATGCGCCAGCTTACGATTCGTGAGGGAGCACTTTTTATGGTGCTGGTCTGGCCGTTTATGGGTGTGATTGGCCTTATGCCATATTACAGTTCCGGGCTGCTGCCCGATTGGTCGTCCGCTTTTTTCGAAAGCATCTCATCGCTCACGACAACGGGGCTTTCGTGCCTGCCTTTTGACCGCGCGGGGCTGCCGCGCTCTTTGCTTTTATGGCATACGCTGATGAGCTGGCTCGGCGGACTCACCTTTGTATCGATGCTGGTCACGGTACTGCCGCAGGTCAGCGGCTGTTTTGGTTTGACGCTTTCCGCGCGGCAGACGATTTTTTTCAGTCCGGTCTGGAATCGCATGAGCCAGTCGGTCAATCAGGGCGTCAGCGTGTATTCCGGCTTGACGCTGCTGGCGGCCGTGCTCTTCTGGCTGGCAGGGCTGCCGCCGTTTGATGCGCTTTTGCAGTCGATGCTGACGATTTCCTCCAGTGGCGGCAGTTCGGTGGCGTCGTTTATGTTTTATGATAATGTCTGGCTCGAAGTGGCGGCTGTGCTGGCCATGGTGATTTCAGGCATGAATCTGCTGCTTTGCTGGAAGGTTTGGAATCGCAAAAGCTTCCGGCTTTTATGGAAGGATACGGAGCTGCGGGCGTTTTTGCTGATTTTTCTGCTGGCTGGTATGATGATTTCGCTTCATTTGTACCTCATGCAATGTTATGGCTGGGCCGGCAGTATCCGCTATGGCTTCTTTCAGGCGCTTTCCTTTTTGTCGACCAGTGGTTTTGCCTCGGCGGGGTTCTGGTATTGGCCGGACTTTGACCGGTATGTCCTGTTCCTGCTGGTGTTCGTGGGCGGCTGTATCGGTTCAGCTGGCGGCGGCTTGAAAGTTGTCCGCCTTTTGGTCCTCCTGCGGATGGCCCGGGCGGAAATTCACCGGACGCTTCATCCGCACATGGTCGTCAGTGTCAAGATGGATGGTCTGCCTGTGGCGGCGAAGATTGTCGGACGTATTCTGGCCTTTTTCTTTTTGTATTTATTGATTTTTACGCTGTTTTCCCTATTGATTTCCATCACGGGACTCGGCCTGCTGCCCTCGATGGGAATTGCGGCGGGCTGCCTGACGAGCACGGGCTCTACCGCGGCGCTCTTTGGAATCGGCAGTCTGGCTTTTTTGCCCGATTGGGCGAAGTTCGTCTGCAGTTTGCTGATGATTATCGGACGGGTTGAGATTTTTTCCTTTTTGATTTTGATAGATGTGGGCGTGCGGATGCTCCACCAGAAGTGGTGAAACTATGGATTTGAAAATAGTTTGTTATATCCTGGGAAGGCTGGTAATCGCCGAGACGATTATCATGTTTATTCCCTTTTTGATGGCGCTGTACAATAGTGAGGCGAGCATACAGGGATTTGCCGTGGCTTTGGGGCTTTGTGCGTCGGTCGGCATGATCCTGCTCAGCAATGGCCGCGTGCGGGTGGAACATCTTACGATGCGTGAGGGTATTGCCATCACGGGCCTCGGCTGGATTCTGGCAACATCGCTGGGCATGCTGCCCTTTGTCTGCGGCGGTTATCTCGGTGTTCTCGACGCCTGGTTTGAAAGCATTTCGGGATTTACGGGAACCGGCGCGACGGTTATGGAGAGTCTGTCGGTCATTCCGTCCAGCATCCTGTTTTGGCGCATGATGACGCATTGGTTCGGCGGCCTGGGGATTATCGTCATCTTTATTGCGCTGCTGCCGCAGACAGGGCAGAGCACGGTTTATATGTACAACGCGGAGACGACTGGCCCGACGCGGGAACGCGTTTTGCCGCGGCTGCGGGATATGACCAAGGCGCTGTTCCAGATGTATATGATGTTTACGGTGGTGGCGACGGCTGTCTACTGCCTCTGCGGCCTGTCGCTCTACGATGCGGTGACGCATGCTATGAGTACCATCGGCACGGGCGGCTTTTCCATTTATGATGACAATGCCATGCATTTTGATAACATTCCGCTCGAAGCTTGGATGACGTTTTTTATGATTTTGGCGGGCGGCAATTTCGGCCTTTATTACCGGATTTGGCGCAAGGGGCCGGGCGTAGTCCGCAACAATTCGGAGTTCAAGGCCTATATCGGCATCGAGATTACAGCGATGCTGCTCATCACGGCTAATCTTGTCAATTCGCTGGATTTGAACTTTTTTGAGGCGTTTCGCTATGCCAGTTTCCAGGTCGGTTCTATATCGACTACGGGTTTTGTCTCAGCGGATTTTGACCAGTGGCCGGGTTTTTCCAAGGGGATTTTGCTGCTGCTCATGATTTGTGGCGGTTGCGCGGGCTCGACGGCCGGCGGCATGAAAGTGAGCCGTATGGTGCTGCTGGTGAAAAATGCCTGGGCGGTAGTCCATCAGAAATTGTCCCCGCGCCGGGTGGTGGAAGTCCACATGAACGGCAGCAAGGTGGATGAAGATACGCTGCTGCGTGTTGGGCAGTTCTTTTTCCTGTATATTTTGTTTATTGTCTTTTGGGCGCTGCTTTTGACGGCTGACGGACTGCCGGTATTTGATTCGCTGGGGATAAGCATCACGGTTATGGGCAGTGTCGGCCCGGCCTTTGGCGTGGCTGGGGCAACCTGCACTTATGCCGGTTTATCGGTATTTGCCAAGAGTATTCTCTGCGTGGCAATGCTGCTCGGCCGTCTTGAGATGTTTACGCTGCTTATCATGTTGTCGCCGGATTTCTGGCAAAAGGGAAATCGTTGGTAAATGGGAAGGGGATTTTTTCGTGCTGAGTAATTTATTTGTGGCGATTGGCGCCGTCGTGCCGATGTTCTGCCTGATTCTCATCGGCGTATTCGTCAAGCGGACGAAAATGCTGACGGATGAAGAACTCGTTCATACGAACCGCATGGTGTTCCGCGTGTTCTTTTTCTGCATGATGTTCTATAACATCTATACGACGGATTTGTCCACTACGTTCCGTCCGGGGCTCATGCTGTTTGGCGGTGTTGGTGTCATTGCCGTGTTTTTGCTGGCCACGTTGTTTGTCTGCAAGTTTGAACCGAGCAATAAGCGGCGCGGGGCTATGATTCAGGCAATTTTCCGCAGCAATTTCGTCTTGATGGGGATTCCGCTCGTTAGCAATATTTTCGGTGAGGACCAGCTGGCCCTGCCGACGATGATGATTGCCATCATTGTACCGATTTACAATGTCGTGGCGGTGTTCGTGCTGGAGACGTTTCGCGGCGGACGGTTTTATCTGCCGGGCATCCTGCTGGGCGTGCTGAAAAATCCGATGATTCTCGGAGCGATTGCGGCAGTTCTGTTCCTGCTGATCGGCGTCCCGGTGCCGGCACCGATTCTAAAGCCAATCAAGCAGGTGGCAGCGGCCACAACGCCGGTGGCGTTGATTATTTTGGGCGCGTCGTTTAAGGGCAGCAGCTTCCATGCGCACGTGAAACAGCTGGTGGCCTGTGTAGCCGCGCGCCTTATCCTCGTGCCGGCGGTCATGATCAGCCTGGCGATTTATCTGGGGTTCCGGGATATGGAGCTCATCACGCTCACGGCGATTTTTGCTTCGCCTTGCGCCGTGGCCAGTTTTGCCATGGCCCAGCAGATGGGCAGTGATGCGGATTTGGCGGGGAACTGTGTCGTCTATACCAGTGCCCTGTCGTGTCTGACGCTTTTTGGCTGGGTGTTTGCCTTGAAGTCGTTCGGCCTGTTCTAATGGTGGGGGAAGTTGACGGTATCTTATCGGTCCGATATAATTAGGATAGTGTGATTTTGAATGAAAGACCTGTTTGGGGATTTTTATATCAGAAGAGGAGTGTCCGCGAGTGAAAAAAGCAATCGTATGCGGTGCAGCTATCGCTGTGAGCCTGCTGTTTGGCGGCATGGCACCGGCAATGGCAGCACAGGAGCAGCCAGCACAGGCAGAAGAGCAGCAGAAATATGTAGAATCGGACGATGTATTCCGCACGGCGGGGCTTGGCAGCGGCCAGCTGACGGGCGAGTACCGGCTGGCGAAATACGATGTCATTTCGTTAAATATCGTCGGATTCCCCGAGGGCCTCGGGTATTCAACGGGCAGCAGTTCCAGCAGCTCCAGCAGTTCGAATGAGTTGCTGATCGGCCCGGACGGACGTGCCGCAATCCCCTATATCGGCAATGTGAAATTGGCCGGGTTGACGCTCAATGAAGCAAGGGAACTCATTCAGAGCAAACTTTCCGAGTACATCCGCATTCCGAGCATGTCGGTATCGGTAAAGGAATACGGCAAACGCAAGGTTTATGTCATGGGAGAAGTGGCGAAACCGGGAATCCAGGAAATGGATATCGACAGCCTCAATGCGTATGCCGCCATTACATCGGCGGGCGGCTTCACGAAACGCGGTCGCAGCACGCGCGTTCAGGTGTTGCGCGTTATCGATGACACGATGTACTACACGCAGCTTGATATGAAGAATTATGTAAGACGTCATGACATGACGCAGAATGTATTTTTGCAGGATGGCGATATCGTCTATGTACCGAAATCCAACGGCATCCGCTGGAACGAAGACGTATTACCGTATGTCACGGCTTGGGCATTGGTTAAGAATTTGACCGATTAATCGGGGCTCAACAGGAACCGCTGGTTTGTAAAGAACCGGCGGTTTTTTGTTGCGCAAATTACAGTTTGT
>NZ_VTOY01000003.1 GCF_008271295.1 Pseudoselenomonas ruminis
GTAGAAAGCATTCACATTTGTGGATGCTTTTTTTGTGTATTGCTTTTCATTTCGTTTGAAATACGTTATCATAATAGTAATGTAACTATGAATCTTTGGGGAGAAGGGATTGATAGACAATGCTACGCCTTCCGGTGAAAAATCTTAAGCAAGGTATGATAATCGCACAGAGTATCTATAATCGGCATGGTGCCTGTTATTTGGTTAAAGGGCAGCCAATTACTAACGAGTACATCCGGCAACTTGAGAAAATTGGGATTCCCACGGTAGCGGTTACTTCCGCCAATCCAAATTTCCAGTTGATGCCGCCAGAGGATATCGTCCAGGAAAAGACACGCATCAATGCTATCGAGAAGGTTTACGATACATTCCAAAGTGTTGAGGAACAGGGGCAGATCGATGTCGATGCTATGCAGGGCGTTTCGGAAAATATCATTTTCGATATCATCGATCGCAGGGAAAATCTTGTCCAGCTTACGGATATCCGCCTTCATGACACTTATACCTTTGCTCATAGCGTTAATGTAGCCATTTTGTCGGCAATGCTCGGGATGCTTTGCCATTATACCAAAAAAGAGTTGCTGCTGCTTACTTTAGGGGCGCTCCTTCACGACCTGGGAAAGATTAATGTTCCAGCGGCTATTCTGACAAAAACAACCGGTCTTTCGGACGAGGAGTTTTCTCTCATCAAACGTCATCCCTTAGATGGCGCCAAGCGCATCAAGGAAATGGAGCTTAGCCTGCCCTCGCCAGCTATTTTGGCAGCGATTGCCTCAGAGCATCACGAACATATTGATGGGCATGGATACCCGCGAGGCTTGAAAGCGGACCAGATTCACCGCTATGCCAAAATCGTTGCGATTGCGGATGTTTATGACGCTTTGACCAGTGAGCGTCCTTATAAGAAAGCGTATACCCCGAATATTGCCTATAATATTATGCGGAATGTCAATCAGGGGCAGTTTGACCAGGATTTGCTGACCTTGTTCTTTAACAATATATCCCTTTATCCGACAGGAACCGTGCTCAAGACGATTTATGGGTATGGTATTGTCAAGGAGTGCAGTTTTGGCAAGACGGAGACGCCGACGATTGTCCTGTTTGCCGATGAGGATGCGAATATTATAAGTGTTCCCCATACGATTGACTTGTCAAAAGATGTTGCAGGAAATCATGCGATATCGATGGTAATAAACGACAATGACCTGCGCCATTTCATTCATGAAATCAATATTGACCCATCAATTTATCTGGTTTGAGGGAATCTTTCGAAAAGGCCGTTTCCGTTTGCGGAGGGGGCCTTTTTTTGTTATACTAATGAAGTTAATATAAAAGCTAAGGAGCGCGATGGGATGCGGCAAAGACGCAGACAGAAACGCAGTTATAAACGCATCAAAATTGTTTTGATGATTCTGTTGGTAATACTGGTTGCTGTCATGGGAGTTGTCTGGGGACAACACGTAAAAGAACATAACCAGTCTGGAATCGAAGCGGCACTGTCCGATGATGAGATTGTCCATGTGATGATTTTGGGCATTGACAGCCGTCAGGGAGATACCGGCCGTAGTGATACGATGATGGTTACGGCTATTGATACCGATAAGGGCAAGGCCGCTCTTATGTCGGTGCCGCGCGATACGCGTGTTCCGATAGAGGGCCATGGCTACGAAAAAATCAATCATGCCTATGCGTATGGCGGGCAGGAACTCACGCAGAAATCTGTTGAGTCGCTGCTCGGCGTGAAGATTGACCATTATGTACTGATAAACACGACGGCTTTTGAACGCATTATCGATGCCTTAGGCGGTGTGGATATCAATGTAGAAAAGCGCATGCATTATGAGGACCCATGGGATGACAACGGGGGACTTGTTATTGACCTTTACCCGGGTGAGCAGCATATGGATGGCAAGAAGGCAATCCAATATGTGCGCTACCGTGATGGCGAGGGCGACATCGGCCGTATCGGCCGCCAGCAGAAATTTGTGAAGGCATGCCTTTCGAAGATGATTTCCCCGCAGATGCTGCCAAGACTGCCAAAGCTTATCGAAGAAATCAATTCAGCAGTAACGACGGATATGTCGCTGGCAGAGCTGCTGCGTTTTGCCAAGCTCATGAAGAGTGTTCATGATAATGGCCTTACGGCACAGATGGTTCCAGGTCAGCCGGCTTACCTGGAGGATGTCAGCTATTGGATTCCGGATATCACGGATTTGCGCCAGCTCATCATGGAAGAGTTGGGGCTCGAATTATCCGATGAAGCGAAGGCCAAGGCCCAGGCTGATGAAGATGAATACATGAAATCTTTGCCAAAGAACATGCAGATTTTGGCTCAGTCCAAGAATTCCTCAGGGAAAATCCAAGAGGATATGGCAGCTAAAGAGCAGGAGAAAAAGCCGATGAAGCCGTCGCAGATTTCGGTTATGGTTATCAACGACAGCGGTATCAACGGTGCTGGTGCGGAAGTAGCTGGTATCCTGCAGCGCAAGGGATTTGTCATTTCGGGCGTGGAAACGGGTATCACCAATTCCCGCACCCAGACGACGATTACGACTTCTACGCGCAATACCGACGTCTTTTACGGTATGCCGTTTAAGTGCGTGATTATGGATGGCGGCAGTTCGAATCAGGCGGTTGTTCATATTGGTGTGGATTATCGAAAATAAGCAGAGGATGACGGAGCTAGGCTCCGTCATCCTATATAAGACGAACAAATATTCTTGAGGTGAAATAATTTTGGGTATATTGAAAGTCAATGGACTGGCCAAGGCCTTTGGCATTGAAGAGTTATTCCATGATGTAAACTTTGAGGTAAGACGTGGTGAGCGCGTGGGATTTGTCGGGGCAAATGGCGCTGGCAAGAGTACGCTGATGAAAATCCTCATGGGACAGGTGGAGGCCGATGGCGGCCAGATTCAATTTGACAGTGCGGACACGATTGGCTATGTGGAGCAGCAGTCTGATTTTGGCGAAGGTACACTCTATGATGAATTCCGCCGTGCCTTTGATGACATCATCGAATTGGGTGAGCGCAAGCGGGCTTTGGAGAAGAAGATTGCGGTGGACCACGATGAGGAGACAATGGCTGCTTACAGCAAAGTGGTAGAGCAGTTCGAACGCCTCGAGGGCTATGATTATGAGAGTAGAATCCGCCGGGTTGCGTTTGGCCTTGGCTTCACCGAAGAAGATTTTGCCAAGGATGTTCAGCATTTTTCCGGCGGACAGAAGACGCGTATCTGCCTCGTAAAGGCCCTGCTGCGGGAGCCGGATTTCCTGTTCCTCGACGAGCCGACAAACCATTTGGACATCCACATGATTGAATGGCTCGAGGGCTTTTTAAAAAGCTATAACGGCGGTGTGCTGCTCATTTCGCATGACCGCTATTTCCTCGATAAAGTGGCAACCCGCATCATCGAATTGGAGAATAAAACGGTTACCAGTTATGAGGGCAATTACACGTATTTCATGAAGGTCAAGACGCAGCGCCGGGCCGCCTTGCAGTCAGCCTATGAAAAACAACAGGAGCACATCCGCAAAACGGAGGAATACATCCGCAAGTATAAGGCCGGTATCAAGTCAAAGCAGGCCCGCGGACGCCAGAGTCAGCTCAACCGCCTCGAGCGGATTGTCCTGCCACCGGAGGATGCTTCCTTTAACTATTTTGCGCTCAATACGCCGCCGGAATGTGCACAGCGTGTGGCCGAACTCGAAGATGTATCGATGTCCTTTGGCGCGCATGAAATTTTTCAGCACATTTCCCTGTTGATTCGAAACGGTGATGGTGTGGCGCTCGTCGGCCCGAATGGTGCTGGCAAAACTACGCTGTTGCGCGTGCTGGTAGGGGAACTGGAGTCGCCTACTGGCCGTGTCAAGATTGGCAGCCGCGTTAAAATCGGTTATTTCTCCCAGCAGCATGAAGGGCTCCATATGGAGAATACGGTTCTCGATGAAATCATGTATGAGTACGGTATTGGCGAAGAACAGGCACGCAAATACCTCGGGGCGTTTTTGTTCCATGGTGACGAAGTGCTTCGCCGCATTGGCGATATGTCCGGCGGTGAGCAGTCACGCGTGGCCTTTTTAAAACTCATGCTGACCGGTGCCAACTTTTTGGTGCTCGATGAGCCGACGAACCATTTGGATATTCCAGCCCGTGAGGCAGTCGAGGAAGCGCTCATGGCTTATCCGGGAACTTTCCTGGCGGTTTCGCATGACCGCTATTTCCTCGATAAGGTGGCAAATTGCACCCTTGAACTCGAAAATGGTTCTATCACGGAGTACATGGGCAATTACAGCTACTATCTGATGAAGAAAGAGCTGGCTGAAGCCGAAGCAGAGGAAGAACGGCTGGAGGCCGAAAAAGCTGCCAAGATTGCTGAAGCCCGCGAGAAGGAAAAACAGGCCAAGGCCAGAAAAAAGGCAGGCCTAAGTACAAAGCCTTCCGCGGAGGAGAAAGCCAAGGCAGAGGCAAAGCAACAGGCAGAACTTGGCCGCATTCAGAGCATGAGTGATGCCAAGCGGACGGAAATGATTCAGCGCGCCGAGGCCGAAATCGCTATGGCGGAAGCCGAACTCAAGGGGCTCGAGTACCAGATGAACGACCCGGCGGTTCAGGCCGACCCGGCCAAGAGCCAGGAAATCGCGGAAGCCTATGCGGCCAAGGAAGAAGAAATCGAGCAGCGCTATGAAAAATGGGAACGCCTGACGGAGGCATAAGGAAAGGAGCAGCAGGCTATGGCAAATTCGGAGTATCAGCAGATGGCATTGGGATTACAGGCTGAAGAAGAATTGGAAGGGCTTGTAGACAGTATCATCTTTGCCAGTGATGATGGGCAATTTGCCGTATTCCGCCTGCGGCCGTCACATCAGAACAGCCGCGTCAACGTAACGGTAAGTTCGGAACCGCCCTTGGTAGGGCAGCAGATTCACCTCAAGGGGAGCTGGATTACCCATCCGCGGTTTGGCCAGCAGTTCAAGGCTGTCAGTATGCGGCTGGAGGCGCCAACGAGTGTGGAGGGCATCGAACGATTCCTGGGTTCAGGCGTTATTGATGGCGTCGGACCGGCAATGGCCAAGCGGATTGTGGCCAAGTTTGGGGCGGATACGCTCGATATAATTGAAAAGAAGCCCCATCAGCTGGAATTGGTAGAGGGAATTGGACGCAAGACAGCCGAGAAGATTGCCGCTTCCTATATGGACCAGTCCGAACTCCGGGACATTATGGTCTGGCTCGAAAGCCATGGCGTTTCGGGTTCCTTTGCGGCGCGCATCTACAAGAAATACAGTTCCTTTGCGCTGGATATGCTCGAGAGTCATCCGTATCAGCTGGCACAGGAAATCGAAGGTATCGGCTTTGCCACGGCCGATGCCATTGCCGCCAGCCTGGGCATGACGAAAGATAACGAGGATCGCGTGGCGGCTGGCATTGATTACGCGCTGCAGCAGATTTCCCTGAACGGGCATTGCTGCATTCCTGAAGGGCCGTTGGTGGAAAAAGCGGCAAAGCTTTTGCAGGTAGACCGGGAAAGTGTCCGGAATGTCCTTAAAAAGCAGCTGGAAATGCAGCGGCTTTCGGTGGAATACGTGGGGGCGGAGGCGCTCATCTATCCGCCGTATCTCTACCGGGCCGAAAAGAAAGTGGCCAGAAAACTGCTGTATCTGCAAAAATATGCCAATCCGCTTTCGGTGGCCGATCCTGCTAAGCTTGTGACCGAATGGGAGACAATGACCGGGCTTGATTTGGCCAACGAGCAGCGCGAAGCCATGGCCGCGGTACTTACCCATGGCATCTTTGTATTGACCGGCGGACCGGGTACCGGCAAGACGACGGTCGTCCGCGGTATGCTCGATATGCTGGAACTGGCAGGGCTCGAAATCCTGCTCGGAGCACCGACGGGAAGGGCGGCAAAGCGTTTGGCAGAGGCAACGGGACGCAAGACCATGACCATCCATCGCATGCTGGAGGCACAGGGGGGACGGCAGGAAGATGGCGGCTCGATGTTTGCCAAGGATTCAGACGAGCAGCTCGAAGCTGATGCCATCATTCTCGATGAAGTTTCGATGATGGATATTGTGCTGATGCAGCACTTCCTCGAGGCCGTTCCCGATGGCTGTCATGTGATCCTCGTCGGGGACGTTGACCAGCTGCCAGCCGTAGGACCCGGTTCCGTATTAAAGGATATCCTGCGTTCGGGGACAATCCCCAGTGTGCGCCTGACGGAAGTATTCCGTCAGGATGAGGAAAGCACGATTGTGCTCAACGCTCATGCCATAAACGCCGGCCGTCTGCCCGAGTGCAGGCAGAGCGGAGATTTCCAGTTCATCGAGTGCCGTGATGCCCAGCAGACAGCCGAGGTAATTGTCCGCCTTTGCCAGGAATCCCTGCCGGCTATGGGATATAATCCCTTGACCGATGCGCAGGTGTTGTCGCCGATGCACCGGCAGGAATGCGGAGTAGCAAATCTCAACAAGCTGCTTCAGGAAGTTTTGAATCCCAAAAGTCCCCGTAAGGCGGAATTTGTCAACAGCGTGCAAACTTTCCGTTATGGGGATAAGGTCATGCAGACGAAAAACAATTATACAAAACAGGTATTCAATGGGGATATCGGTTTCATTACGGCCGTTGAACCCAGCCATATCACCGTGAAATTCAGCGAAGAAATCAGCGCGGATTACGAGAAAAGTGAACTTGGGGAGCTGATGCTGGCTTACGCCATGAGTGTGCATAAGAGCCAGGGCAGTGAATACCCGGTCATCATCCTGCCGCTTACGCCGGGACATCATATCATGCTGCAGCGCAATTTGCTCTATACAGCGGTGACCAGGGCCAAATGTCTCGTTATTTTGGTTGGCAGCAAGGGCGCCTTGTCGACGGCAGTAGAAAATGACCGCACGCGTAAGCGATATACATTGCTGGCTGAACGATTGAGCCAAAAGCTGGAAAGTTAATTATTTTAAGCCATAGGTCCCATTTACCCGAAACCATGCGAATGATAGAATAATAAGAGTGGTTCAATTCTAAGGGGGATACTATGTCTTTATTAACAATCATGTTGTTTTTGGCCTGTCCATTACTGGTTTTTGCCGTTGGTGGCATTTTCCTGCGCCGCCGCCGCTATCCGTTGGCTGCCCTGGCAGTGCTGCTGGGCGTGGTGGCTGCTGTTATTGGCGGTATCAATGGATTTCATGAGATGAAGGCGCAGGTCGTTCACGAGTACAGCCAGGAATTGGATGGCGAATACAAGGCTGCTTTGGCGAAGAAATACCAGCAGGCGCTGAGCATTTTGCAGGGACTGTCGTTTACGAAGCCGGACCCGGAGCAAATTGATAAAGCGCTGGAGCTGCTGCATGATTTTGATAGTGCGCAAATTGCGGAAAAGATGGCAGATGACTGCCCCAATGCCGATGCACTTATCACCTATGCCAAGGCGATGAAGCAGGTCAGTACGTATGGCGGTCACATGACGAATATGAATGTCAATGAAAATACGGAGCTGCAAAAGCTCGTAGCGTCGTTCCCCGAAAATTACAATGGTGTGCTGCAGGATAAGATTATTCCGTTCCGGCGGCTGATTATCGGCATGGAAAAGGAAGCCAAGAAACAGGCCAAACTTGATGCGGAAAATGCAGCGTCCCATAAACAATCGATGAAGGAAGGGCAGTATGGCAACATTCGCCCCGGTGACCCCGAGGAAAAGATTTCTGCGGCTATGGGACAGCCTGACCATGTAAATTCGAGCAAGACCAGCGATGGTGAAATCAAGCAATACGTGTTCAATCACAACGGCAAGAATTTTTATGTTTATACCAAAAACGGTGTAGTTACGGAAGTCCGTTAAATACGAACCCCCGCCAGCTCGTAGTGAGCCGGCGGGGTTTTTGTCATTGCCGTTGGCAGATATTTTATTTGTCACCACGGAAGCAGCCGTGACCGTGACGGCCGTGATTCTTTCCATCCGCATTCGGGCAGTCGTTATGCTGGCGGCAGTAGCCTGGGCCATAGTCATTTGCATCCTTGCTGCTGGATGCGGCAAAAGCCGGAACGGCAGTGAGTACCATAAGGCCGGTGAGAAGTGCAGCAAATTTCTTTTTCATCATAAATTCCTCCTGAAATATGGGTTGTTTTTCTTTTCTGGGTTTAGTATAACAGGCAGTTGTGACAAAACTGTTACAGAAAAATTTATTTTTTATTTTCAGAGAGAACCCTTATAATGGTTTGTTGGAGGAGGCGGTGCTATGCGGCTTTTGATTGCGGACGATAATGACGCAATTCGCGATATACTGGATAATTTTGCACGTGCGTCCGGCTATGAAACCGTTCTAGCGGTAGACGGACAAGATGTTTTAGATAAAATGGCAGCAGGGGGAATCGACCTTATCCTGCTCGATGTCATGATGCCGAAAATTGATGGCTTTGAAGTCTGCCGGAAAATCCGGGAGCAGTGTGAGGTGCCGATTATCATGATAACGGCCCGCGGTGAGGATTATGACCGGATCATGGGGTTGGAAATCGGAGCCGACGATTATGTCGTGAAACCTTTTTCAGCACCTGAGGTCATGGCGCGGGTCAAAGCGGTGCTTCGGCGGCTTCAGCTGACACAGCGCGAGACGCCGACGGCAAGCGGCCGGATGATGGGAAATATGGTTTTCGATGAACAGCGCGGCGTTGTTTCCGTAAATGATAAGAGCGTTAGGCTGACGCATAAGGAGTTTGATATCCTCAGGCTGCTGGCGGAATATCCGGAGCAGTTGTTTTCCCGGGACAAGTTATTGGATACGGTTTGGGGCTATGATTACACGGGGGATATCCGCACCGTGGATACCCATATCCGGCGCTTGCGGGCAAAGCTGGAGCAGGCAGGCCTGGAAGGCTGCACAATCGGTACGGTTTGGGGGCGTGGCTACCGCTTGGAGGTTCAGGCATGAGGAAAAAACGTCTGACCAAACGACTGATTCTTTATTTTTCGGTGACGCTGATTTTGTTTGCGCTCATTATGGGAAGCGTGTTTTCGTGGCTGTTTACTCATTACAATCAGCATGCGCATGAAGAAGAAACCATGCAGCGGGCGATGACGCTTGCTGCCGCTATTCCGGCGATGAAAGACAGCGGGCAGTTTTTGGATGCAGCTGACGAGGCTGCCGATGATGAAGGCCGTGAACGTACGGCACCGATGATGCGTCATGGCCATCATGGCCGGATGATACATCAGGGAGCACAGGAAAATGGCTCGGTTAACCGGGAGATGGACTGGTGCCGGAAGCAGTATAGCGTTCACGATTCGGCGGGCAAGGAAATGGCCAAACGGGCTGGCGAATTTTTGCAGCAGCTCGATTCGCTGGCGCAGGGAAAAGTATGGCTCGTGGCGGAAAAAAGCCATACCATTTTGGCTTATGGCGACAATACCGGGGAGGAACGCGGTCAATTGCCGGTTCCGGTCAACGAGGTGCTGCAACAGGTACTCGCGGGCCAGACAGCTGTGAGCCACGATTTTGGCGACTTATTGGATACGCCAGCGGTTACCGTTGGCGCTCCGATTAAAGATAAGGAAGGCAATGTGGTGGGGGCGGTGCTGATCCATCGTCCTTTAAAGGAGCTGCAAAATACGATTAACGGCGGCCTTCGCCTGCTGGCCCTGTCGGTAGTGCTGGCACTGCTTTTGGCGGGGATGCTGGCGGTGTTGTTGGCCCGCCGGTTTATCCGTCCGCTTTATCGCATGCAGCATGTTTCCCAGGCGTTTGCGCAGGGCAAATATGACGAGCGGACAGGAATCCGCCAGCAGGATGAAATCGGGATGCTGGCGGCGGACATCGATATGCTCGGGAGCAAACTAGCTCAGGCCGAGCAGGAACGCGCCGAGCTTTCCCGCAAGCGGCAGGATTTTTTGGCGGCAGTTTCGCATGAATTGCGGACGCCGCTGACGGTTCTTCGCGGTACCGTGGAGCTCTTGTTTTCAGGATTGGTAACCGAAAAAGCGGAGCGGCAGAAATATCTTAATCAAGTCATGAGCAATCTGTCGGCATTAGAACGGCTGGTAGGCGATTTGCTGGAACTAACGCGGCTTAGAAATACGGGTTTTTCGGTGGGAAAAGAGCCGCTTAATCTTTGTGATGCTTTTGCCGAAGCCGCCGAACAGATGCAGACTGCGGCGGGGCAGAAGAATTTGCAGCTGCGGGTAGATTTTGATGGCCCGCTGCCAATCGAGGGAGATTATGGGAGGCTTCGCCAACTCATGTTAATCCTGCTGGATAATGCGGTGAAATTTTCGGCTGCTGGCGGCGAAATCCTGTTGCAGGGAAGACGGCAGGGAAGAAACTGGCAGGTCGTAGTGGAGGACCATGGCTGCGGCATTGCGCCGGAGGAACTTCCGCATATTTTTGACCGGTTCCGGACCAATCGGCAGCGCAATGAACAGGGGACTGGTTTGGGCCTTGCCATTGCGCGGGAGATTGCTGGCCGTCATGAAATTGCGATTACCTGTGAAAGCGAGCTTTCCAAGGGAACAAAGTTTATTCTTACAGGAATTTTGCCTATGGCAAAAATTGAACAATAGCGTTAAAATTATTGGTATGTATTATGATGAGGAGGGCTTCTTTGATGTTATATCCGATGAAGTTGGAAGCACCATTAAAAGATTATCTTTGGGGCGGTACGCGCCTTAAAGACGAGTTCGGAAAAGAGACAAAGCTGGATAAGGTGGCTGAGAGCTGGGAGCTTTCCTGCCATAAAGATGGCCAAAGCATTATAACAAATGGCGAGGCCGCCGGGCAGACGCTGGCGGAGTGGCTGAAAAAAGCGGGCAGTGGCGTCCTGGGCAGCAAGGCCGAGAAATTTCCGTATTTCCCATTGCTCATCAAATTTATCGACGCCAAGCAGAGCCTCTCAGTGCAGGTTCATCCGGATAATGACTACGCCATGCGGGTTGAGGGAGAATACGGCAAGACCGAGATGTGGTATATTGTCGATTGTGAACCGGGAGCAGGCCTGCTTTACGGCTTTAACCGTGAGCTTACGAAAGAGGAGTTTAAGCGCCGCATCGAGGACAACACACTGCTCGAGGTATGCAACCGCGTTCCCGTTCATAAGGGCGATGTGTTTTTCATCGATTCGGGCACCCTTCATGCGATTGGCGAAGGGATTTTGATTTGTGAGATTCAGCAGAGTTCCAACTCGACCTATCGCATTTACGATTATGGCCGGGTCGGCAGTGATGGCAAGCCACGGGAGCTTCATGTCGATAAAGCCCTGGATGTGACCAAGCTCGAAGTTCCGAAGCGCGGAACGAAGCCGCTGGCTCATATCGATATCATTCCCGGTGCGAAGATGGAGCTTTTGGCTCAATGTGAGTACTTTACCGTTTACCATGGCGAGTTGATGGATTTGTGCAGCCTGACTGCGGGCCGCGATTCGTTCCAGTGCCTTACGGTGCTGCAGGGAAATATGCGCGTGGTAAAAGGCGGTCACGAACTCGAACTTTCGAAAGGGGATACGGTATTTTTGCCGGCAGGTCTTGGCGATTATTCCCTGGTTGGCCAGGCTGAATTTATTTTGAGTAAGTTGTAATAGGAAAATGAGAGAAAAACATACAATTGATATGCTTCATGGGCCGTTGGTAAAACCTATGGTCCTTTTTGCCCTGCCGCTGGCATTGACGGGGATTTTGCAGCAGCTCTTCAATACGGCTGACGTGCTGGTGCTGGGGCAATTCGTAGGAACTACGGCGTTAGCGGCCGTGGGCAACAATTCCCCGATTATCGGCCTCTTGGTCAATCTCTTTATGGGCGTGTCGTTGGGAGCCAATGTGGTCATTGCCCGGTTCATCGGCGCCCATAACCTCAAGGAGACGACGCAGGCGGTGCATACGTCGTTTTTGCTGGCTTTGATTTTGGGCGTGGCCATGGCGGTACTTGGAGAGCTTATGGCGGCTCCCATGCTGCAGGCGCTCGGCGTTCCCGCGGAAGTCATGCCGTCGGCGGAGTTGTATCTTCGCGTATATCTTCTCGGTATGCCTGCCATGGGGCTCTATAATTTTGAGTCGGCGATTTTCCGGAGCCGTGGTGATACGCAGACACCGCTGAAGGCATTGGCTGTGGCCAGTGTCTTGAATATCGTGCTGAATCTGGCGGCGGTAACTGTAGTGGATTGGGGAATTGCTGGCGTGGCAGCGGCCACAGCGATTTCCAGTTATGTCAGTGCCTGGATGCTTTACGACAACCTCTGTCATGCGCATGGCATTATCCGCATCGAACCCGGTGCTATCCGCATGATATCTTCTTATGCCAAAGAGATTCTGCGGATTGGTGTTCCAGCGGGAATCCAGGGAATGGTCTTCTCACTTTCGAATCTCGTCATTCAGGCGGCCATCAATAGTCTCGGAGAAGAAGTCATGGCGGCTTCGGCCTCGGCTTTTATCATCGAAATCAACATCTATGTGTTCCTGGTGGCTTTCGGCCAGACCGTTACGACCTTTGTGAGCCAGAATTACGGTGCTGGCAATTTGCCCCGCTGCCGGAAGGTCACTAAGGTGGGCATGCAGGTCGCCATGGCGGTCATTGTCGCTTTGTCCGGAATGGCCTGCCTGTTTTCGGATGAACTGTTGGCATTGTTCAATGGAGCCGCGGCAGTTATTGAGATTGGCCGCATCCGTGTATGGTATATCGTCGGGTTTTATTTTGTCTGCGTGTTTATCGAGGGATTGTCAGGAGCCATGCGCGGCTATGGGTATTCCCTGCCGCCGGCGCTGTTGATGCTCGGCACGGTCTGCGGCGTGCGCATCGTATGGATTTATACGGTCTTTGCCGCCAATCCTTCGTTTAAGACCATTATGCTGTGCTATCCAATCAGTTGGACGGCTACCGCAGTACTGCTCGTAGTAATCTATCGGTTCTACCGGAAACATATTAAGGTGATTCACGTCTAAGATGCGAATGGGATTTTTCCTAACATAGTCTTGCCTGAGTGAATCTTCCTGCGTATAATATTGAACGGTATAGTATAACGAGGAAAAGGAAGATGTAACTATGGAACAGAATACAAGCCAGCCAAAAGCCCGCGGGATTGCACTGCTGCCAATACTCGTGTTTTTGGTGCTTTATTTGGGTGCTGGTATTTGGTATGAGTATATTGCCCCGATTGAGGGGAAAATGGGATTCTATGTGATGTCCGTTGTCGTTGCCTTTGGCGTGGCCCTTATCGTGGCCTTCCTGCAGAACCGGAAGCGTCAGTTTATCGGCAATATCCAGCTTTGCGCCAAGAGCATTGGTGATGTCAACATCACGATTATGCTGTTCATCTTTTTGATGGCCGGTGCCTTTAGCGGCATTGCCAAGGCGGCGGGCGGCGTGGAAAGTACGGCTCATCTGCTGCTCAATCTCGTCCCGGCAGCCTTTGCCATCCCGGGGCTGTTTATCATTGCTTGTCTGATTTCGATGTCGATGGGAACGAGCGTGGGAACGATTACGGTATTGGTGCCGATTGCGGCGTCGGTTGCCGAGAGCGCAGGATTCAGCCTGCCGCTTATCGTTGGCACCGTGGTGGGCGGCGCCATGTTCGGCGATAATCTTTCCTTTATTTCCGATACTACCATTGCCGCTACGCGCACGCAGGGAACCCGCATGCAGGATAAATTCTTTGCCAACCTCAAAGTGGCTCTGCCCGCAGCGCTGGTTACGCTGGCCGTGCTCATAGCAGGCGCATTCAATAGCAATGTTGCTGAGCTTGGGGCGTTTGAATATTCGCCGCTCTTGGCGATGCCATACTTTATCGTATTGGTATTGGCCATTACCGGGATGAATGTCTTCACGGTGCTCGGAACGGGCATATTCCTGTTCTTCGTGCTGGGAATTGCCACTGGCGTAACGAACTTTTCTGAGGCGTTTTCGGCTATGGGCGTTGGCACCAATGGCATGTTTGAGACGATGATTGTCACGATACTCGCGGCGTCAATCAGTGCGATTATGCGTGATGGCGGTGGGTTTGAGGCCATTCTGTCCTTTATTCGCAGCAATTTCAAGGGTATCCGTGGTGGCCGGCTGGGCATTGGCTTATTGACCGTGCTCATGGACATCGCTACGGCAAACAACACGGTGGCTATCGTGGTGGCTGGTCCGATTGCCAAGACCATCAGTGAGGAATACGGCATCGACCCGAAGGACAGTGCTTCGATTCTCGATACCTTTTCGTGCATTACCCAGGGCATCATCCCTTATGGCGCCCAGCTATTGATTGCTTCGGCCCTGGCGGGAATCACCAGCCTTAGCATCATTCCGTTTCTCTTTTATCCGTTCTTTTTGGCCGCATCCGTTAGTCTTTGGATTTTGTTGTCGGCCAAAAAAGCTTGAGCTATTTTGAAGGGGCTGTGAAAGGCCTGTGGTTAACAAACTGCAGGTTTTTCGCAGCCCTTTTTTCGGTAAACGAGAAAAGAATCTTTACATATTTGGGTAAAATGTTTCTTTACAGAGGAATATGTGTTACAATGTGCTTTAAAGGGGGATGTGTAAAGATGTTAAAAACGCATAAGTTAGCAATTATTGGTCTGGGACATGTCGGTTCGGCCGTGTTGGCAAGGGCGATTGCCTGCCAGCTGGCTGCTGAAATTGTTTGCATAGACATCAAGCCGGAGGTAGCACATGGTGAAGCGGTGGATGCGACGCATTCTATTGCGTGTGCATTGACGCCGAATGTCCATGTATACTCGGGCGGTTTTGAGGAAGTGAAAGACGCGGATGTCATCATTTGCGCAGCTGGTCCGAGTATCTTGCCGGGCGGTGTTATGGACCGCCTGACGCTGGCCAAGGAAAATATTGCCGTTATTCGCAGCATCATGACGGAAGTTACGAAATATACGCGCGAGGCTGTTTTCATCATGATTACCAACCCGCTCGATGTCACGACCCATGTGGCGGCTACAGAGTTCGGTTATCCGGAAGGCCGCCTTTTCGGTACGGGCACGACGCTGGAGACGCTGCGATTTAAGAGCATTCTCGGCGCGCACTATCATGTGGACCCAACCGATGTGCAGGGATATATGTTAGGCGAGCATGGCAACTCGGCTTTCCCGGCTTGGAGCACGGTCAGCATCGGTGGCGTACCGCTGGAAAAACTGGATGATTTCTTCGAGCATGAGGAAGGCTTTGATTGTGAGAAAGTCGGCGGCGAGGTCGTCAATACGGCTTATGATGTCCTCAATTCCAAGGGCTGGACTAATACGGGCATTGCTATGGGAGCCTGCCGCCTGGCCAAAGCAGTGCTCTATGATGAGCATGCCGTGCTGCCGGTATCGATGCCGTTTTCCGGTGAGTATGGCATTGAGGATGTATCGCTTTCCCTGCCGAGTGTCATCGGCAAGGAGGGCGTGCTCAAGCGCGTGCCGCTGCCGCTTCCAGCAGAGGAGGAAGACGCGCTTCGCAAGAGTGCCAAGAGCGTAAAAGCCGTTCTTCGTGGCAATGGCGTTATTGCGTGATGATTCGTAAATAGCGAAGGCTGAATTTGACGGGGCATTGCCTCGTCAAATTTTTTGGGAAAAGTTTAGCAAAATTTGGAAACCTGTTTCGGTTTTTTCATGGTAGAATAGATAGCAGATAAACGAAGGGAGTTTTTTCGGATGCTTTATACGCTGGAAAACAAAAAGCTCTGTGTGCTGGTGCGCAGTCAGGGCGCAGAACTGCGGTCCATCAAGGAGCGCGAAGATGAAACGGAATATCTTTGGGACGGCAACCCCGAGTGGTGGAAATACAGCTCGCCGGTACTCTTCCCGATTGTCGGCAAACTGCTGGATGGCAAATATACGGTCGATGGCCAGGAATATAAACTGCCGGGCCATGGACTCGGGCGCATTTCGGAATTTGAGCTCGTATCGCGAGAGGAGACGCGCATCGAGTTTGCGCTGAAATGGACGGAAGACACGCTCAAGGTCTACCCGTGGAAATTCCAGCTGAATATTGCCTATGAGTTGGATGACAACCAGATTAAAGTCATTTGGAAGATACAGAACCTCGATGACAAGCACATGGTTTATTCCATTGGTTCGCATGGCGCCTTCCGCTGCCCGATTGTGGCCGGGGAGAGCTTTGACGATTGCTATTTGGAATTTAATGCGAGCGAGGACATGAAGAACCTCCCGATTGACAGCAAGGGACAGATTCAGCACGAATACGGCGACCAGGCAGTCAAAGGCACGAAACTGCCGCTTAACTATGAGATGTTTAAACATGATGCGCTGGTCTATGATGCACAGAAATCCGACACGGTCAGCATCTGCTCCACCAAGAGCGATAAAAAAGTGACGGTTCAGGCGAAGGGATTCCCGTACTGGGGTTACTGGACGCCGGACAAGGGCGGCGCGCCGTTCCTCTGCATCGAACCGTGGCATGGACATGCGGATTACGTTGACTTCCAGGGCGACTTCAAGGACAGGGAAGGCAGCGAGACGCTGGCACCGGGCGAAGAAAATAAAATCAGCTATACGATAACGATTGGCTGAGGACAGAAAGAGGTCTGTTGACGCAGAGGGTTGGCGGACCTTTTGTTTGATTATATTGCATGGTAATTGCAATAGATATACAACGCAGGCGGCTGACAAGTCATTTTTTGACAAGTCAGCCGCCTGCGTTGTTATTGTCTCACTGAAGGCTTCATGCTATAATATGCCTGGCAGGAAATCCTGTCAGGCCACCAGATACGGTAGGCGGATTATTTGCAACGTACACCCTCGCAGAAAGGTGCTTTGAGGCCAAGCGTAAGCGTGGTCGATTGGTCAACCCGAAGTGGAGGTGTTACCGATAGATGCGGACACGCTGAAGCTTCTGCTTCTCCTGCTCCTCATTATAGAGGTAAAAAAGAAATAACCGCCGATCCCTTACCTCCGGCGGTTATTCTAACTAGAATAGATTAACCATCGAGCGAGGGAATAATCCGTCTATCGGTGGCTTTTTTCTTATCTTTATTATAGCGGCTGTAGATGTTTTTTTCAATATCTGCTTGTTTATTCTTGCACGTTCAAACACGCATGAACCAACCTCTTTCCTGAGATGTTGGTTCATTTTTTCGGATAATTGTGCATTATTTTGGATTGTTAGCTATTTATTTAACCGTTATTATATAAATGTAATAACAAACAAAGTAATACACGATGAACGGAGGCGTTGCATATGAGTGTGGCGATAAATGTGGATAATGTGGTCAAGAAGTACGGAGACCTGACGATTATCCCTGGGCTTACGGAACACATAAAAAATGGTGAATTTTTCACGCTCCTTGGGCCATCAGGCTGTGGCAAGACAACGCTTCTGCGCATGATTGCCGGATTCAACAGCATTGAGGGCGGTGAAATAAAGTTCAATGAGCAGGTCATCAACGATATCCCAGCCCATAAGCGCAATATCGGCATGGTTTTCCAGAGTTATGCGATATTTCCGCATCTGACGGTGCGGGAAAATGTTGAATATGGCTTGAAACTTCGCAAGATGCCGAAGGATGAAATGAAGAAAAAGGTGGATAAGATTCTCGATGTGGTTCAGATTACCGAGTATCAGGACCGCCTGCCAGAGCGTCTGTCGGGCGGCCAGCAGCAGCGTGTAGCGCTGGCCCGCGCCATCGTCATCCATCCGAGTGTATTGCTGATGGATGAGCCGCTGTCGAATCTCGATGCCAAGCTGCGTGTGGAAATGCGCTCGGCAATTCGGGAGGTACAGAAACAGGTCGGAATCACTACGGTTTACGTCACCCATGACCAGGAAGAGGCACTGTCGATTTCGGACCGCATCGCGGTCATGAAAAAGGGCGTTATCCAGCAGACGGCTTCGCCGCATACGATTTATACGCGGCCGTATAACGTATTCGTTTCGACCTTTATTGGTCATTCCAATCTGTTCAAAGGTCATATCGAAGCCGCAGGCAGCGAAAAGACGGTGGTATTTGCCGATGGCTATAAGATGAACATGACGACGCTGAGCGAGGAAGCTGCCGATGGGCAGGAGGTTGTCATTTCGGTCCGCCCGGAGGAATTTTCGATATGCCGCGAGGGCGAAGGTGTCCGCTGCAAGGTCGCAACGAAGGTATTCTTAGGCAAATATGTCAATTACAGTCTGGAATTTCCCGAGGAGATGCTGGTTCCTGACCAGCCATCCATCGAATACAGCCAGGACCTCGGCCATGCCGAGAAACTACTGGAAGTAGGCGATACCGTTTATCTGAAACCAAATGCCATGAAAATCAACATTTTTGTAGCCGATGGCAGCCGCAGCTTGATGGAAGGTGTGGTGGAAAATGAATAAACGATTTCAATGGGATTTTTGGGCGTGGATTACGCTGTTGTCCATCGTAGTCTTTGGCCTGTTTTTGATCTATCCATTGTTCTCCCTGTTTGTCAGCGCCTTTCAGGATGCGGCGACGGGAAATTGGTCGATGCAGAACTTCATTCATTTCTTTGAGCGGAAATATTACTATCAGTCCATGATAAACAGCTTTACCGTTACGACCAGTGTCACAGTGCTGGCCGTTATAATCGGCACGGCGTTGGCGTATTTCATGACGCTTTATCGCGTGCGCTGCAAGAGTATCGTGGAAATCTGCATCATCATTTCCTTGTTATCGCCGCCGTTTATCGGTGCTTATTCCTGGATTTTGATTGGCGGCCGCAGTGGTATTTTGACGCGCTATCTGGCAGAATACGGCATTAACTTTCCGTCTATCTACGGATTTGCTGGAATCCTGCTCGTGCTCACGCTGAAACTTTATCCGTTTATTTACCTCTATGTGGCCGGCGCGATGAAAAATATCGACTCGGCACTTATCGAGGCAGCCGAGAGCCTTGGCTGCAGTGGCATCCGCAAGGTGGTAACGATTATCCTGCCACTGATTACGCCGACAATTCTGGCCGGAGCCTTGATGGTTTTTATGAACGCCATGGCAGATTTCGGTACGCCAATGCTGATTGGTGAGGGCTTCAATGTCATGCCGGTCATGATTTATTCGGAGTTCATCAACGAGGTCGGTGACCAGGCTAATTTCGCCGCGGCGATGGCAGCAATCATGGTCCTTATCACTTCGACGATTTTCATGCTGCAGAAATATGTTGTCAATCGCAAGTCATTTACGATGAGTTCTCTTCGTCCGATGCAGACGGGGGCACTTCACGGTGTCAAAAATGTGGTCATGCATGCCTGCATTTATCTGCTCGTGGCGCTGTCGATGATTCCGCAGCTCGTGGTCATCTATACCTCGTTCCTCAAGACAAATGGTTCGATTTTCGTGGACGGCTATTCGCTTGACAGTTATATCCGGATTTTCAATGAACTGGGAACGGCGATTTCCAACACGTATATTTTCAGTACCGCAGCGATGGCAGCTATTGTGTTCCTGGGCATGACGGTGGCGTATCTTACGACGCGCCGCAAGAGCTGGCTCACGGATATCATCGACACGCTTACGATGTTCCCCTACATCATCCCCGGGTCTGTCCTTGGTATCACGCTGCTTTTGGCATTTAATGAAGAACCGATGCTGCTGTCGGGGACGGCGCTCATCATCATCATTTCGCTGGTCATCCGGCGTCTGCCATATACGCTGCGTTCGAGTTCGGCTATCCTCTATCAGTTGAGTCCGAGTCTGGAGGAAGCTTCGATAAGCCTCGGCGCCTCGCCGGTAAAGACATTCTTCAAGGTTACGGCGGTCATGATGCTGCCCGGTGTCATGAGCGGTGCAATCATTTCCTGGATTACCGCTATCAATGAATTGAGTTCTTCGGTTATCCTGTTTACTGGTGCCACTAAGACCATGTCGGTTGCCATCTATACGGAAGTCATCCGTGCCAGCTACGGTACCGCGGCGGCACTGTCGACAATTCTTACGTTAACGACCATCACGGCTATGGTGATATTCTTCAAGGTATCCGGCCGCCGCGATGTCACGTTATAAATCAATCCATGAGGTTATAGGGAACAAAGGAGGAATTATTCATGAAACTCAAAAAGATTATTGCTACGCTTTTGGGCGCGGCAATGCTGACTACCTGCTTCGCCGGCTGCGGCGGTGATAAACAGGCCGCCAAGGGTTCAGCCGGCAGTGGTGATGATGAAAACAAAATTGTCATCTACTGCCCGCATCCGCTGTCCTTCATCAATCCGCTCGTGGAAGAGTTTGAAAAGGAAAGCGGCGTCAAAGTGGAAGTCGTAGCAGCAGGTACCGGTGAGCTCTTAAAACGCGTGGAGTCCGAGAAAGCCAATCCGCTGGCCGATATCTTCTGGGGCGGTTCGCTTTCGACGATGAAACCGAAGGCTGACCTTTTTGAGCAGTATAAATCGGTCAACGAAGACCATATCCAGCAGGCCTTCAAGAACGAAGAGGGTTCCATCACCCGCTTCACGGATATCCCGAGTGTCATCATGGTCAATACCGATCTCATTGGCGACATCAAGGTTGAGGGGTACGAAGACCTCCTGAATCCGGCCCTCAAGGGCAAAATCGCCATGGCTGACCCGTCGAAATCCTCGTCCTCCTATGAGCATCTCATCAACATGCTCTATGCAATGGGCAAAGGCAATCCGGATAACGGCTGGGACTACATCAAGAAATTCTGTGCCAACCTCGATGGCAAACTGCTCTCCGGTTCGTCGGCTGTCTACAAAGGCGTAGCTGATGGTGAATATGCAGTTGGCTGCACCTTCGAAGAAGGCGGCGCAAAATATGTAGCCGATGGTGCGCATGTAAAACTCGTTTACATGAAAGAGGGCGTTATCTCCAAACCGGATGGCATCTACATCATCAAAAATGCCAAACACATGGAAAATGCGAAGAAGTTCATCGATTTCATCACGAGCAAAAATGCTCAGACGCTGATTACACAGAAACTGCATCGCCGCAGTGTCCGTGACGACGTCCCGGCACCAGTAGGCCTCCTCGAAAAATCGCAAATCAACACGATTACGGACAATGAGGAAGTCGTCAACAAGAACAAGAAATCCTGGCTGGATAAATTCAAGGATATCTTCACTAGCGTACAGTAACATTTAAAAAATCAAAAGATGGTGTTTTCATGTCTTTGTATATGAAAACACCATCTTTTGATTTTGGGGGATAATAAAATCGTTACACCGTGCGAGGGGGGAGTGGTAAATATACTTTGAGGGGCTCTAACTATGCAGGTTGTTTTTGTATAACTTCAAGGATAGCGTTGCTGGTGACAATACGATATAATAAGAACAAAGACGAAACTATGGGAGGGCAACATGCGGCATAGATTTCAAGATGAGGTCAGGGGGGCGCTGACGAAATACGCCTTGGTCCCGGTCTTTGTTCTGGCTGTCGTGGGGTCGGTGCTGATGCTTTTCAGCTGGAAGCATTATGTGACGGATGCGAATCACGAGCAGCGCGAGATGGTAACGGATGTCATGTATGGCATTTTTTCCGATTACTGGCAGCGGACTGAGCGGGCCGTGGGAACGTTAGCGGCGGAAACAGACCTTCGCGAATGGCAGAACAATCCGGGCAAACGGGCTGAGATTTATCAATACCTCTACCATGAGGTCAACATTGCCCATGATGGAACGCAGTTTTATCTGGTGGACACGCAGGGAAACGTTCTGCTGGGAAGTCAGGAAACTTTGCCACTGGCGATGCAGCCCTTTCATCAGGAGTGGGGAATCCTCCATCGCATGATGAATTATCCCGAGCAGCCGGTGGCTGAATTCGTGAGCCGCGGTGATTCGGCAAAACACGATTTGCTTATTGGGCAGGCGGTGGCTTGCAAGGGCGAGCTAAAGGGCTGGTTTTTCTTTTTGATTCCCGGGGACTATCTGGAAAATAATATCGCCTCGGGAACTACGGATTTTATCGTGGCGGATTCTTTTGGCAATGCGCAGATTGCAACTGGAGCTTCGGCGGCAGTGCGAATGGGTAAGGTGACGGAACCATTTGCTTCGGTACGAGCGGGGCTCGTGCAGGTTAAGAATCAGGAATACTATGTGACCCGGGAGGAAGTGCCCCGCGTGGAGTCGGTGGCAGGTTATACCGTCTATGCTATATCGCCCGTGACGGACCTCTTGCTTCGCTATGCGCTGGGAGCAGGAATCCTGCTGGGGCTTGTGCTGATTATGGTTCCGATTATTCTCGTCAGTGTGCGGCGCGAGAGCCGGGCACGTTCCCAGGCGGTGGATGACCTCGTGGATGCTTTCGCCGAGGTTAAAGAGGGAAGGCTGGACAACCGGCTGGCCGTTCATGAGGGAAGCCAGCTGGCGATTATCGAGGAAGAATACAACCGCATGACCGAGAGCTTGCAGGCTTTGATACGTCAAAATGAAGCGGAGGCAAGGGCTTCGGTCATTTCGGAAGTACGCCAGCTTGAATCGCAGTTCAATCCGCATTTCTTGTTCAATACCCTCGAGAACATCAAGTTCATGGTGAAAATGGACAGCGATGCCGCGATGCAGATGATACATGCGCTGTCTTCCCTGCTTCGTTACAGTCTGCATGAAGAAACCCGCCGGGTGAAACTGGTAAGGGATATCGAATACCTCCATAGCTATATGGAAATCCAGCAGTATCGCTTTGGTGACAGGCTTCATTACAGTGAGTATATTGATGACGCGGTGAAGGATTGTATGATTCCCAAGCTGCTGTTCCAGCCAGTTCTGGAAAATGCCATCAAATACGGTGAGGATGACGAGGGGCGGATTGAGGTGCGCCTGAGTGTCACGGCAATGGAGCAGGACCTGCTCGTCATTGTGGAGGATAAAGGCCTCGGCATGTCGAAACCAGTATTTGACCATTTGCAGCAGCTTCTGCGCGAGGGAGAGAACAATACAGTGCATAAAGGAATTTATAATGTCCATCGTCGTATCCAGTTGATGTTTGGCATGGACTATGGCGTGAAACTCAGCCAGCCGCCAGCGGGCGGCACGCGGGTAGAGATGCGGCTGCCGAGACAGGAGGGGGTATCATGTTAAAACTTTATATCGCTGAGGATGAGGAAATCATCCGCCGCGGCCTTATTTGTACGGTGGATTGGCTGCGGCTCGGCGTCAAAGTGGTAGGCGATGCGCCCGATGGCCGGACGGCGCTTTTGGGAATCCGTGAGACCAAGCCTGATGTCGTGCTGACGGATATCAAGATGCCCCGCATGGACGGCTTGGCACTGGCGCGGGAATTGCAGGCCGAGCACAATCACGCAAAAGTCATTTTTCTGACCAGTTATGCTGATTTTGACTATGCGCAGGAAGCGGTGCGTCTGCAGGCTGCCGATTATCTGCTAAAGCCTATCGATGAAAGCGTGCTGGCCCAAGTGCTGAGTCGGCTGGAAAATGCCAGGGAGGAGCCGCTGCCAGAGGAAACTGGCCCCGTGGATGGGGCCGGAAAAAACTGGACGGATGAACTCATACGCGAATATCACAGTGGCAATCCCTATGTGAAGCATGTCTTGGCGGCCATCAAGCGTGGCTATCAGGGGAAATTGAGCATTGAGACGCTGGCGGCCGAGCAGGGAGTATCGATGAGTTATCTTTCGCGGAAAATCAAGGAAGAGACCGGTCTGACATTTGGCAGCCTGCTGGCACGGTACCGGCTCAAAAAGAGTCTTGAGCTCTTGGCAGCGGGAACCTGGCGGGTTTACGAGGTGGCTGAACAGACAGGTTTTGGCGACTATAAAAATTATTGCATCGTGTTTAAAAAATACCTGCACACGACGCCTAAGGTGTTTATGCAGCAGGTGGCTGGCGGTTTGAAGCTGGAGGAATAAAGGCATAACAAAAGACCAACCCGGCGGGTTGGTCTTTTGTTATGCCAAATATATCAGGACTCCAGAACGGTTTCGAGTTCTTCGAGCGTCTTTTGTTTGCTTTCCTTGCCAAGGCCGATGACGATGGCCGATACGATGATGAGCACGGAAGCAAACATCATGAAGATGGTGTTCATGCCCATGGCGTTTCCGAGCATGAGGCCGACGAGCATCGGGGCGAGCATGCCGCCGATGCGGCCAAAACCAGCGGCCCAGCCACTGCCAAGGGCGCGGATGGTGGTCGGATACTGCTCCGGTGTGTAGGTGTAGATGACGCCCCAGGCCCCGAGGTTAAAGAAGCTCATGGCTGCACCCCAGGCGAGAAGCGACGATGCGTCAGATGCATTGCCGAAGAAGAAACTGCAAATACCCGAGAGCAGCAGGAAAAGCGACAGCGTGTATTTGCGGCCGATGATATCAACGAGCCAGGCGGCGGCATAATATCCCGGCAGCTGGGCGAGCGTCATGATGAGCACGTACTCGAACGTCTTGACAACGGCAAAGCCTTGGGCGTAGACGATGGACGGCAGCCACATGAAGATGCCGTAGTAGCTGTAGACGATGCCGAACCAGGCGAGCCAAAGCATTGCAGTACGCGTGCGGAAAGGCTTCGACCAAAGTGTAGCAAATTTTGGCGCAGCCGTTGCCTTCTTGCCTTTTTCGGTGTCGCTGAGTTCAGTGGCAAAAGGCTGGCTCTTTACCCGAAGTTTTGCTTCGAGGTCCAGGATAATCTGCTTGGCATCATCGATGCGGTTCTGCGAGATCAGGTAACGGATGGATTCCGGCATGTGCAGGCGAATCAAGAAGACGTAGAGAGCCGGAAGCGTGCCGATAGCGAAGGCGATTTTCCAGCCAAAGGCCGGAATCAACAGGTAGGCGATGCAGGCGGCAACGAGCCAGCCAATACCCCAGAAGCTTTCGAGCAGGACGATAAAGCGGCCGCGAAGGTGCGACGGCGCATATTCACTCATGAGCGTAGCGGCTACTGGCAGTTCACCGCCGAGGCCAAAGCCGACGAGGAAGCGGAAGAACAGCAGGGATTCATAGCTCCAGGACAGGGCGCACATGCCGGTGGAAAGGCTGTAAAGCAGTACCGTAATGGTAAATACTTTTTTGCGGCCGATGCGGTCGGCAAGGGTTCCGGCCAGCACAGCACCGAGTGCCATGCCGATGAGGCCGATGGAGCCAATCCAGCCAACCTGTGCCGGGGTAAGACTCCACTCTTTGGCCAGCACTGGCAGGACAAAGGCGATGAGGCCCGTGTCCATGGAGTCAAAGAGCCAGCCAAGGCCCGTGATGAACAGCAGCTTATACTGGAATGAACCTACAGGAAGTTGTTCCAAGCGTTCAAGTATCATGAGATATAACCTCTTTTCGTAAAAATGTCAATTGACTACTGACAAGACAATTGATGCTTTTGTATTATAAACTGTCTTGTCACATAGGGCAAGTATTTTGACAGGAAAAGTTTTTGCCGTTGGCAAAATAGGATCAATGGCGTTATAATAATGGATGTTGTCAATTAGAAAGAAGATATTAGGATGGAGTTTTAGACTATATCATGAAGATAAAGCTGAAGAACAAGAAGTGGCTTATGATAGGAACGCTTTGTCTGGCGGCTGGCCTGCTGGCAGAGACAACCGCGATGGCTGCGACAACGAATCAGACGAATAAGCGTGTGATTCAAAAAACGGCGCAGTCTCCAAGAGTTATCGCGTTCGGCAGAAATGATGAAAAGACGTCGCCAGCAAAGACGGTGGAAGAAAAACAGGTGAAGCCTTTGGCAATGAAAATCGGAAAGATCCGTTTGACTTGGCCGGAGCGGCCAAGCGCGGTGCAATATCAGGTAGTGGTGCTTCGTTCCGAGCAGGATGTGGAAGCCAATATTGCTCTGGCGAAGGAACAGATTTTTACCAATGGCGTTGATTTGGATTTGAGCCGTTTCGGGGAAGACGCGGGCAAATTCTATTGGAAGGTCTGTGCACTGGATTACAATGGCAACCCCATTGGTCATTTTTCTAAGCCGCAGCCTATTCTGGAGGGCAGTGAGCTGAATCCTATTGCGCCGAAACCGACGACGCAGTTTGAACAGATGGATTATGCGCCGGTTTATCCGGTGTATTCCTGGATTCCCACCGAGGGAGCCAAACATCATGAGGTTCAGGTATACCGCACGTCGCCGGATGGCGATACGCTGGTTCATTCCCTGCGGGCCGGGACTTATGATGTATACGAAGACGGCGGCTATACGACGCCGGGAAAATATTATTGGCGGGTTCGTGCGGTAGATGCGTATGGCTTTGCAATCAGCGAATGGTCTGGCCGGAAGTATTTCACGGTTACGGCACCGACGCCGATTGCGGCTCTGGGCGACAGCATCACGCATGGCGGTGGCGCTATGTCGGTGCCGCCGGGATATCTGCTCTATGATTGGGAGACCTATAGCAGTGTGCCGGTAAAGAATATCGGCTTTAGCGGCAATACGACTGGCGATATGCTTGAACGCTTCGAGCGTGACGTACTGCCCTTTTCGCCGCGGGTACTGGTCATCATGGGCGGTGTCAACGATTATCGTGCCGGTACCAACGGCTGGCATATTGTTCAGAATCTCAAGGCGATTAAGGAAAAATGCGATGCCTACGGAATCATTCCGGTGTTTTTGACGCCGACGCCAATCAATCCGACGCTGATGGTTAAGCGCGCTCATATTGATCAGCCGCCTTATGATTGGAAGACGCATCAGGATTATGTAAACGATTGGGTTATGCAGCAGACCTATCATTTGGATATTGCCTCAATGCTTTCGGACAGCAGTGGCTGGCTCAATGCCAGCTATACAACCGATGGGCTTCATCCGGATTACTTTGGCAAAAAATATATTGGCGAGCAGGTCGGCTTGTATCTAAAGCAGCATTTTCCGTGGGTTACCAATACGCTGACGAAAAAGCCGGTCCCGCAGTACATGGGACACTAAACAGGGTTTGACCGGTCAAATTCATTTTTTCTACAGGGACACATGATAAAGTAGGAAAAAATTGGTGTGATTGAGAGGTTGGTATTATGCGTATGAAAAATATCATGCTGATACTGTTTGCTCTGCTAGTGGCAGCCGGCGGTGGTATCGGTTATACCTATCAAGCAGAACGCACGCCGGAATATGCTCTGGAGCAGCTCGCGGATGGTGTTAAGTCGCGGGATTATGACAAGGTTAAGAAATATGCCGATGTAGACCATCTTATCACGACTACGTATGATGAGAGTACGGCTGTTTTGGCAGATAACATACAAGCTTTGCATGAGACGTATCCGCAGGATTGGTTTTTCCGTCACGATACGGCATTCATGAAAGAGTATATTGCCGGACGCCGGAGTGATGATATTGTTTTCATCCAGCGGTCGCTCGAGTTCTATATGGATCCCAAGCTCATGCCTATCAGCCGCAGTGATGGACAGGCCAAATGGGTATCTGATGAGATGGCGAAGTTCGAGGACAGCTACTCGGCAGAGCTGAAAACCGTTCAGAAAAAGGGCAAGACGGCCATTGCGGTCTTTGAAATCACTGGCAGTGAGGACGCCTATGGCAAACTGGTTCCGCATCTGACGATTGAAGCAGAGCTGGAACAACAAGCAGACGGTCATTGGCAGGTCGTCCACCTGGCCAATATCGAAGATGCTTTTTACCCTGTGGTAAAGGGAATCGAAGACTATTGGACTATGCAGGGGTGGCAGTAAATTAAATAATGAAACGGCTGAGATAAGACCACAAGGTTTTGTCTCAGCCGTTTTTTATATGCGAATTTATAAAATTCTGTCAAAGGCAGGAATTTATGGGATGGTGTCGAACTGATACAACAGAAATTATGGGAAGAATAAGGATATAGGAGGAGATTGCCATGTCATTGAAGGGACGCTTTGTTTTCATGGTAGTTGGGACAGCTGTACTTACCGCTGTGCTGGTAAGTGCTATCTTTATTACCAATTTGAGAAGCGAGACGAATCGACAGGTTGAATCGTTTCGTCAAACATTGACGCAGGACGTAGAACGGGAACTCAAGATTGAGACGGAATCTGCGATTGCGGCTATCAAGCACGTCTACGACCGGCAGCAGAAGGGAGAACTTACCGAGGAACAGGCCAAGAAGGAAGCCGCCGGTATCGTAAGGGATATGCGATATGATGATGGGAAAGGGTATTTCTGGATTGATACCTATGAAGGGGTTAATGTGGTGCTGCTCGGGCGCGATACGGAGGGAAAATCCCGTATTGATTTGGTAGACCCGGAGGGGCGTCATTTCATCAAAGAAATGATTGAAAACGGCCGCAAAGATGGCGGCGGCTATACGGATTTGATGTTTGCCAAGCCAAATGAAACGACTCCGCTGCCCAAGCGCAACTATACGGCGACGTTTGCTCCGTATCAGTGGGTAGTGGGTACGGGCGTATGGATTGACTACATTGATGCGCGGGTCGCCGAAGCGCAGGCTGCGGCCGATGAAAACTTTTATTCCAGTCTCTTGAAACTCGGTGGCAGCATCGTGTTATTGATGAGTATTTTTGTTGGCTTTGGCCTTTGGTCAGCCAATACGGTTGTAGGGCCGATTCGCATTGTAACCCGGAAGCTGGGGGTTCTGGCTACTGGCGATTTCCGTAAGGGCGAACCGTTGGATGAAGTGCTTCATCGGCAGGATGAGATTGGCGAGATGAGCCGTGCCCTGGAGAAATTGCAGGAGCAGGTTCACGATATGATGCGGCAGGTAGCGGAGTCAAGTCAGCAGGTTTCTACTTCGTCGCAGCAGCTGACGAACAGCTCCGAGCAGTCGGCAGAGGTTAGCGGTCAGGTCGCTGACTCGATTGTCAATGTGGCCGGCTCGTGCAGTGAGCAGTTCACAGAAGTTGAGAATGCCAGTGAGCACATCGGCAATCTGGCGCTGAACATGGAAAAATTCGAAAAGGCCCTCGATCATGCCGGAACGGTTGTCGGCTCGGCTAAATCCCAGGCTGATGATGGTGAGCAAAAAGTCGCCAGCGCGGTGCAGCAGATGAAGCTTATCGAGCAGTCGGTCAGCGAGTCGGCCAAGGTCATTGAGGAGCTTGGACGGGAATCGGATAAGATTGGCACGATTGTCGATGCGATTTCGGAGATTGCTGAGCAGACGAATCTGCTGGCACTCAATGCCGCCATTGAGGCTGCGCGGGCCGGTGAGCATGGCCGCGGCTTTGCCGTCGTCGCTGATGAGGTCCGCAAGCTGGCCGAGCAGTCGAGTGAGTCGGCTCATGAGATTGCCGGTATCATTGGTTCTATTCAGTCGAAATCGCGCAGTGCCGTATCGGTCATGCAGGAAGGCGTCAACCAGGTGCAGAATGGTGTCGGGGCAGTAAATGGTGCCGGTACGACCTTTAAGGATATTGCCGGAATGGTTGAGAAGGTAGTCGAGGAAACGCGGGAAATGGAGCGCATTGTCGTGACCCTTTCCGAGAGCACCAGTACGATTTCTGGTGCAATTGCCAAGATTAGTGCCATGAGCCGCACTGTTGCCGGCGAAGCCGAGACGGTATCGGCGGCAACGGAGGAGCAGACGGCGACGATGAACGAAATCGCCAGCTCGAGCCGGCAGCTCACTGAAATGGCGCAGTCCATGGAGGCAGCGGTCGAGAAATTCAAGATTTAGTTTGCTGAGTAAAAAGCTCTGTTTTTGTGAAGCGGTGTGAAACCGTGATGCGCAGAAACAGAGCTTTTTGTTTACAATATTACATAGTTTTTGTAAAAAATGCTTGACGAATGGAAAGAAAAGGTATATCATACATTATAAATTAAACATATCTGATAAGTATATTTTAAGAGGGTGAATGGATGGCAGGACGAAAATTGAAGAGGGGAGAAGTACCCCATGATGTTATGACTGAAATCCTGAGAATCTTACAGACTATCAGTTATGGCGAAGTTGTTTTAGTGGCTCAGGATGGAATTCTGGTCCAAGTGGAATGGAATGAAAAGCTGCGAATGGATTGTTTTGGCGTCCCTTCGCAAGTGCAGGTCTGGTCTGAAAAGCAGCGGCAGCATATTTCCGAGCATGTTAAGCAGGAATTTGGGCGCTTGCAGTATGGACGATTGGTCATCGTAGTAAAACGAGGCGATATCGTACAGATGGAACGGACGGAAAAACAGCGCTTTACCGGACTTGATGGTGAAGGCATATAAGATAATTTATGATTAAACGGATAACCGCAGGTCATTCGAAAACGAAAGCCTATGGAACCGTATGGCATGCGCTAGCAGTGCTAGGCATGTCGTACGTCCATAGGCTTTTTTATATATTTATTTTGGAAAAGTAGTACAAGGATAAGGAGTGTTTGAAATGAAGGCGAGAAAATGGTTTGGACTGGCAGCTGGGGTTTTGTTTACAATTGGAGCGCTGACTGGCTGCAGTGGAGATACAGCGGCAGATAATGGCAGTGCGGGCAAGGAATTCCTCAATGTTTCCTATGACCCGACGCGTGAGCTCTTCGCGGAGTTCAATGAGAAGTTCAAGGAGGAATGGAAGAAGGAATCCGGCGAGGATGTGACGTTCTCGCAGTCCCATGGCGGCTCGGGCAAGCAGGCGCGTTCGGTGCGCGATGGCCTCGAGGCTGATGTCGTCACGCTGGCGCTGGCCTACGATGTCGATGAGATTGCGCAGGCAGGCCTCATCGATAAGGATTGGATCAAGAAGTTCCCCGATAACTCGGCACCGTATACGTCGACTATCGTCTTCCTCGTGCGTAAGGGCAACCCGAAGAACATCCACGATTGGAATGACCTCGTGCGCGACGATGTGCAGATCGTAACGCCGAATCCAAAGACGTCAGGCGGTGCGCGCTGGAATTATCTGGCGGCCTGGGAATATGCCAAGGAGCATAACAATGGCGACGAGGCCAAGATAAAAGATTTCCTCAAGGTAATGTTCAGCCATGTCGTAGCACTTGATTCCGGTGCGCGCGGGGCAACGACTTCGTTTGTCCAGCGTGGCCAGGGCGATGTGCTTATCGCTTGGGAGAATGAGGCCCTGTTGTCGGTCAAGGACGCGCCAAACGATTATGAGATTGTCGTGCCGTCCATCAGCATCCTGGCAGAGCCTTCGGTCGCTGTTGTCGATGAAGTTGTTGAGCGCAAGGGTACGCGCAAGCTGGCTGAGGCCTATATCAACTTCCTCTACAGCAAGGAAGGACAGGAAATTGCCGCTAAGAATTTCTACCGTCCGCGTGATAAAGAAGTTGCTGCCAAATACGCCAATGTATTCCTGCCGCTCAAGCTCGTGACGATTGACGGGGCTTTCGGCGGCTGGACGAAGGCGCAGAAGGAGCATTTTGCCGATGGCGGTACGTTTGACCAGATTTATGAGAAGAAATGATGTGGTGAAGGAGGCAGGAAAGTGAAGAGTTTCAGCAATAAGAAAGTCATTCCGGGATATCGCTTTACCTGCGGCATAACATTCTTTTATCTATCGCTTATTTTACTGATTCCATTAGCTGCGTTTGTCCTGTATACGGCAGGCATGGGCTGGGAGAAGTTTTTGGCGGTGGTACTCGATTACCGCGTGTTTCATGCGTATTATATCAGCCTGCTGACGGCGCTGGCGGCAGCCGTGATAAATGGTGTCTTTGGCCTGTTGCTGGCCTGGGTGCTTGTCCGCTATGACTTCTTTGGCAAGCGGCTGCTCGATGGGCTTATCGATTTGCCGTTTGCCCTGCCGACGGCGGTGGCAGGTATCGCGCTTACGACGCTCTATGCCGAAAATGGCTGGCTCGGCCAGTACCTGTATGCACTGGGCATTCCTTCGGCCTTTTCGCCGCTGGGCATTACGCTGGCGATGGTCTTTGTCGGTTTGCCGTTTGTGGCGCGCAGTGTGCAGCCGGTGCTGCGGGATCTAGACCCGCAGGTGGAGGAGGCCGCCGCTTTGCTGGGGGCCGGCGATTGGCTGACCTTCCGCCGCGTGATTTTTCCCGAACTGGTATCGCCGCTGCTCACCGGTTTTTCCCTGTCGTTTGCGCGCGGGGTCGGTGAGTATGGCAGCGTGGTTTTCATTGCGGGCAATCTTCCCTATGAGACGGAAATCGCACCGCTCTTAATCATGGCAAAACTGGAGCAGTTTGATTATCAGGCTGCGGCGGCCATTGCGCTGGTCCTGCTGCTGCTGTCGTTTGCCATTCTGTTGGTCATCAATGGGTATCAGCGCTATCGCGTGCAGAAACAGGGGGTGTGAATGGTGGCTGTGAAACCGCATAATTTCCGTCAATGGGGGCTTATCGGGCTGGCTGCTGTATTCCTGCTGGTTATGCTGGTGCTGCCGCTCATCCTCGTGGCGAGCGAAGCCCTGGCTAAGGGCTGGCAGGTTTATCTTGATGCGCTCAATGAGCCCTTTGCGCGCAAGGCGCTTTTCCTGACTTTGGAGGCAACGGTGGCGGCGGTGCTGGGCAATACGGTGTTTGGCCTGGCTTCGGCCTGGCTGCTCACGAAATACGATTTCCGCGGCAAGGCTTTTTGGAGTTCGCTGCTGGATCTGCCCTTTGCCATTTCGCCGGTCGTAGCCGGTCTGTTGTTTGTCATCTTGTTTGGCCGCATGAGTCCAATCTATCCGTTTCTGCGTGCTGAACACATCGCAATCATCTTTGCGGTGCCGGGCATCATCCTCGCGACGGTGTTCGTGACGTTTCCATTCATCACCCGGGAGCTCGTGCCCATCATGGAGGCGCAGGGGCGCAGTGAGGAGGAAGCGGCGGCGACGATGGGCGCAAGCGGCTGGACGATTTTCCGGCGCGTTACCTTGCCGAATATCAAATGGGCGTTAATCTACGGTGTGATACTCTGCACGGCCAGGGCTCTTGGCGAATTCGGCGCGGTATCGGTCGTCTCAGGACACATCCGTGGCAAGACGAATACCCTGCCGCTGCATATTGAAATCCTGTATAACGAATACAATTTTACGGCGGCATTTGCCGTAGCATCGATTCTGGTAATTCTGGCTGTCGTTATCCTGATTCTGCGGAATCTGGTAGAATGGCGGGCCAAAAGGGGGCTAAGAAATGGCAATTGAAGTAGAACTCAAACATATTCATAAGAATTTTGGCACATTCAAGGCCTCAGATGATGTGAATCTGACTGTGGAAAAAGGAAAACTGATTGGCCTTTTGGGACCGTCGGGCAGTGGCAAGACGACCATCCTGCGCATGATTGCAGGTCTCGAGCATCCCGACAGCGGCGATATCTTCATCGCGGGCAAGCGGGTCAACGACCTGCCGGCGGGCAGGCGCGGCATCGGTTTTGTGTTCCAGAACTACGCGCTGTTCCGCCATATGACGGTGCGCGAAAATATCGCATTTGGCCTCAAGGTACAGAAGGTGCCGCCTAAGGAAATCAAAGCCCGCGTGGACAAGCTGGTGGAGCTTATCGGCCTGGCAGAGTTTGACGGGCGCTATCCGCAGCAGCTGTCGGGCGGCCAGCGGCAGCGCGTGGCTTTTGCCAGAGCACTGGCACCAGAGCCTGAGCTCCTGCTGCTCGATGAGCCATTTGCGGCCATCGACGCGAAGGTGCGCAAGGAATTGCGGCAATGGCTGCGCGCGACAATCCATCAGCTTGGCATTACGAGCATCTTTGTCACGCATGACCAGGATGAGGCGGTCGAGGTGGCCGATGATATCATCATCACGAATCACGGCCATGTGGAGCAGGCTGGCCCGCCAGCTGCTATCTATCAGCATCCCGAGACGCCATTTGTCGCGGATTTTATCGGCGAGTCGGTGCATGTGCCCGATTATACGGTGTTCAAGGGCTTTTCGAATGGTGCTGGCAGCCATGAGGGTATCCTGCGGCCGGAATTCCTGGAGATTGCTGCTGATGAAGAGGAAATCCTGATGCCGCTGGCGGCCGAGCAGGGTACGGTCAAGGCCGTCTACTTCCGGGGCAGCAATGTGCAAGTGGCCGTCGAGGTAAAGGGGCAGCTCCTGCATGGCTGGCGAAGTCTCGAAAAGAAGCCGCTCCATGAGGGCGACAAGGCGCTGGTGCTTATCCATCGCGTCTACAGCTTTGCCGGTGGTAAGACGCAGATTATCGAAAACAGTGCGAAACAGGAAGAGTCAGTAGTTATTTAAGGCAGGATGTGTTGGATAAATGGAATTTTTGGATAAGGCGGCGGATGTGCTGATCATAGGAGGTGGTGCCGCGGGCTGCTATGCAGCGATTACGCTGGCGGAGGAACATCCAAAGCTAAGTGTGCTGCTCGTGGATAAGGCAGGCATCAAGCGCAGCGGCTGCCTGGCCGCCGGTGTCAATGCCTTGAATGCTTATATCACGCCGGGGCACACCCCGGAAGATTATGCCGATTATGCGGCTAAAGACGCAGCGGGCATCGTGCGCGATGATTTGCTGTTGACGATGTCGCGCGGGCTCAATGAGGTGACCCGCCGCATGGAAGAATTGGGGCTGGTCATCCTGAAGGATGAAGCGGGGCAGTATGTTTCGCGCGGCTGGCGCAATCTGAAAATCAATGGCGAGAACATCAAGCCGCTGTTGGCGGCGGCGGTGCGCCGGTGTCCGAATGTGGAAGTGCTGGAACATGTAAGTGCCGTCGACTATCTGCAGGCGGATGACGGCGCGGTGACAGGGGCTTGGGGCGTTGGCGTGCGGCAGGATAAAGTATATTTCCTGCAGGCTAAGGCCGTCATCTGTGCCACGGGCGGTGCAGCTGGCCTGTACCGGCCCAATCATCCGGGCAGTTCCCGCCATAAGATGTGGTACAGCCCGTTCAATACCGGGGCTGGCTATGCGATGGGCCTGCGGGCTGGCGCAGAGATGACGACGTTTGAGATGCGGTTTATCGCCTTGCGCTGCAAGGATACGATTGCGCCGACAGGGACGCTCGCACAGGGTGTCGGTGCGGCGCAGGTCAATGCGGCGGGCGAGCGCTATCAGCATAAATACGGCAACACGACGTCGGAGCGCCTCTATGCCGTGGTCAGCGAGAATCTGGCCGGACGCGGGCCCTGCTACCTGGAAACTGAGGGCATCACGGAGGCGCAGCAGGATTCACTGGAGCGGGCTTACCTCAACATGGCGCCGGCCCAGACGATGAAGTGGCGCGAAACGGGGCTTGGCCCTGCCAGTGCCAATGTCGAGGTCGAAGGTTCCGAGCCCTATGTGGTCGGCGGTCATACGGCCAGCGGCTATTGGATTGACGCGGCGCGGGCAACGACGCTGCCGGGACTGTTCGCGGCTGGCGATGTCGCTGGCGGCTGTCCGCAAAAATACGTGACGGGCGCCTTTGTCGAGGGAAAGATTGCCGCGCAAAGCGCCGCTGCGTATGCGGCGGAACGGCCTGGGGCGGCACTTTCAGCTGCGGCCCGCGAAAGGATCCGCACGCGGATTGAGACGCTGCTTACGCCGCCGGCTGCAAGCCCGCTGTTTACGGTTGAGAGCCTTGAGGAGGCCATGCAGCAGGTCATGGATGAGTATGCGGGCGGCATTACGGCCGGTTACCGCTATACGGAAAAACAACTGGGGCTGGCGGCAAGGCACATCGAGCGGTTGACGCGGCTCAGTGAAAACCTGCGGGCGGCAGATGGCTATGGACTCGTGCAGCTTTTTGAACTGCAGGAGCGCCTGCTCATTTGCCGCGTGCTCATCGAGCATCTGAAGGCCCGCCGCGAGACGCGCTGGCATGCCTTTGCCGAGAACCTTGACTATCCGGGTACGAATCCGGCCTTAGAAAAATATGTCAATTCGCGGCTTTCAGATGGCAAGGTGCAGATCATCTATCGGGATTTAGTCAAGCGGGGGGATCGGTATGAGCATCAGCATTGAACCGGAAAAGTGCGTGGGCTGCGGCCGCTGCACGGAGGTCTGTCCGGGAAATCTATTGGAAATGACGGCGGGCAAAGCCGCCATCCGCGAGGTGCGGGACTGCTGGGGCTGCACGGCCTGCGTCAAGGAGTGCCCGCGGGATGCGATTTTCTACTATCTGAGTGCTGATCTTGGCGGTGCCGGCGGCCGGCTTTATGCCCATGATACGGCGGTGTCGCTTACCTGGCAACTAAGACTTCCCGATGGGAGCGAGCAGGAAATCATCGTAGCAAAGAATAAAGCAAATGCGTATTGAGGTTAGGAGACGATAACAATGGCAATGGATCATTTGGACCAACTGGAGGCGGAGAGCATCTACATCCTCCGGGAGGCGTATAAGAAACTGGGCAAGCTCGGCATGCTCTGGTCAATCGGCAAGGACTCGACGGTGCTGCTGTGGCTGGCCAAGAAAGCCTTCTACGGCCATGTGCCGTTTCCGTTCATCCATGTGGATACGAAACACAAGATTCCGGAGATGATTGCCTACCGCGACCGCGTCGCCAAGGAACTCGGCCTTGACCTCATCGTGCATACGAATTGGGATGCCATAAATGCGGGTATTGGCCCCGATAAGGGACGGCTTGCCTGCTGCAAGGCGCTCAAGACTGAGGGCCTGAGGCAGGTGGTCAAGCAGCACGGCTTTGACGGCCTTATCGTCGGCGTGCGCCGCGATGAGGAGGGCTCGCGTTCAAAGGAGCGCGTTTTCTCCGAGCGTACCCAGGATGATGGCTGGGACTACACCAACCAGCCGCCGGAGCTCTGGAATCAGTTCAAGACGGATTTCCCCAAGGGCAACCACATCCGCGTGCATCCGATTCTTGCTTGGAGTGAGCTGGATATCTGGGAATACATCCGCCGGGAGAATATTCCCATCATCGACCTGTATTTTGCCAAGAACGGCAAGCGTTACCGCAGCCTGGGCTGTGCCTGCTGCACGGGACAGATTGAGTCGGAGGCTGATACCCTTGACAAGATCATTGAAGAATTGAAACATACGAAGACTGGCGAGCGTGCCGGGCGCAAGCAGGACCAGGAAGATGCTTATGCGATGCAGAAACTGCGTAAAGAGGGGTATATGTAATGGATGAGAAATTGAAACAAGAAGGTCTGCATATCGTGGTAGTCGGTCATGTGGATCATGGCAAATCGACGGTCATCGGCCGTCTGCTCTACGATACGGATTCCCTGCCCCAGGGCGCAGTGGACAAGGTCAAGCGCATCGCCAGGGAAACGGGCAAGCCCTTTGAGTATGCCTATCTCCTCGATGCCTTTGAGGAAGAGCAGAAACAGGGCATTACGATTGATACGACCCAGATCCAGTTTGCGACGAAAAAGCGCGAGTACGTCATCATCGACGCACCGGGTCATAAGGAGTTCCTCAAGAATATGATTTCGGGGGCAGCCAATGCCAATGCGGCTCTCTTGATTGTTGATGCCAAACAGGGGGTGCAGGAGCAGTCCAAGCGCCATGGCTATATGCTGTCCCTGCTGGGCATCGAGAAGGTCTATGTGGTTGTCAACAAGATGGATTTGGTGGACTACTCCGAGGATGTATTCCACAAGGTTGCTGACGATATGAAGGAGTTCCTGGAACCGCTGGGGGTAAAGCCCCTGCGCTATTTGCCGGTATCGGGGTATCAGGGCGACAACATCGCTACTAAGTCGGTCAATATGCCCTGGTATGATGGCCCGGTGCTGCTGGATTCTCTCGATTTGCTCGAGGCCAGCAAAGAAATTATCGACAAGGATCTGCGCCTGCCCATACAGGACGTGTTCAAGTTCGACGACCGCCGCATCATTGCCGGGCGCATCGAGGCCGGCAAGCTCGCCGTGGGCGATGAGATCGCCATCTATCCCTCGGGGCGCCGCACGGTCATCCAGTCCATTGCCTACTGGCATGAGCGGGACAAGAAGGAGCGCGCCTTGGCCGGGGAATCCACGGGCATCATCGTCCGGGATGAGTTCTTCAACCAGCGCGGTGAGATCATCACGACGCCTGCGGCCACGGCGCCGCATGTGTCGAACCGCCTGCGCGCCTCCATCTTTTGGATGGGACGCAATCCACTGCGCAAGGGTAGCACCTACAAATTAAAGCTAGCTACGCAGGAGGTCGAGGCGGAGGTCGCCGATATCGTCAAGACTATCGATGCGGCCAATCTCGACAGCCGTGAGGGTGCCAAGGAACTGCGCCTCAACGACGTCGCCGAAGTCATCCTGAGCCTCAAGGAGGCAATAGCCTTTGATGTGTTCCAGGAACATCAGGCAACGGGCCGGTTCGTGCTTGTCGATGGCTATGATGTCGCAGGCGGCGGCATCGTCGTCGCTGCTGAAAAGGCCGACGAGGGCGCAGGCTTTGCCTTTGTCAATGGCGATATCCGCGCCCGCGGTGATGTCTTCGATGAGTTCTACTACGACGTCGAAAGCTACAACGTCACGAAGGTGGCGGCCGCCGTCAAGCAGCCGTACCATGTGGGCGATGAGATTCCGCGCAAGGGCATCAGCTATGAATATCCGGCTGACTTTGATATCCTCATCCTGCGCGATCAGGTGGCGGTTACGGTACGGCAGGGCAGGATTGAGGATATCCTGCCGCTCGCTGGCTACGAGTATTCGGGCCGGACGCTCGTCAATGGCCGCGGCTTTGGTATCAAGGTCTATAAGGCCAAGGAACTTCGCGAGATGCTCTCGGTCTATCGGGAACTTGCCTCGAGCCATGTCGAGCCGCGCGTGAAAGCCGCTTTCTTCAACCGCTATTTCTTCCTGAACCAATACCGCCGCTTGCAGTTCTACTTTGACTACGTTATCTGATGAATTTGCTTTTTACCGTAAGCTGACGTATAATAGTCAAAGACAATTGCACAGCAAGGGGAGCTTGCCGATGGCAACATCACAGCAGGCTGAGAGGGAGTTTGTGACTCCGACCCATAACCTGATTTGGATAATGCCAACGTAGGGACGAGCGGTGAATGATACGTGTAAACCGAAGGGAACTTGCCAATCAGGCAGGTTCCCTTTTTGCATGGTAGGAGGATGCAAATGGTTAAGATAAATGGAGAGGCAAAAGAGGCTGCAGGCAGGAAGCTCTGTGATTACCTTAAAGAGGCGGGCTATGACAGCCGCGCGATTGCCGTCGAGTACAATGAGGCCATCCTGCCGAAAGCGGATTACGAGACGACCATCCTGCAGGATGGCGACGTCGTGGAAATCGTCTGCTTTATGGGTGGCGGCTGAGCAGCGGCTCAGCCGGAAATCGCTTGGAGAGGAGTAATGACAGATGGAAAAACAGGAAGATTGTTTGGTGATTGGCGGGCATGCGTTTCACTCCCGCTTTATCCTCGGCTCGGGCAAATATTCCCTGCAGCTTATCGAGGCTGCCGTGCAGGATGCCGGTGCTGAAATCGTGACGCTGGCCGTGCGCCGTGCCAATACGAAGGAGCAGGAAAATATCCTCGACTATATCCCAAACGGCGTGACGCTCTTGCCGAATACCTCGGGGGCGCGCAATGCCGACGAGGCCGTGCGCATTGCAAGGCTCGCGCGCGAGCTCGGCTGCGGGGATTTCGTCAAGATTGAGATTATGCGGGATTCGAAATACCTGCTGCCCGACAATGCTGAGACCATCAAGGCGACCGAACGGCTGGCCAACGAAGGTTTTGTGGTCATGCCGTATATGTATCCGGATTTAAATGTCGCCCGGGACCTCGTGGAGGCCGGGGCGGCGGCCGTCATGCCGCTGGCCGCGCCAATCGGTTCGAACAAGGGCCTGGCGACGAAAGCGTTTATCCAGATTCTCATCGATGAGATTGACTTGCCGATTATCGTCGATGCCGGCATCGGCAAACCTTCGGAGGCCTGCGAAGCCATGGAGATGGGGGCCGCAGCTATCATGGCCAATACGGCGCTCGCGACGGCGGGCAATCTGCCGCTGATGGCCGCAGCGTTCAAGGACGCCATCGCGGCCGGACGCAAGGCCTATCTTGCCGGGCTTGGCCGCGTGCTGACACGCGGTGCTGCCGCCTCCGACCCGCTGACTGGCTTTTTGCATGACTGAGGGGGCGGAATCATGGAGAATCAGTTTTTTGTCGATTCGGAAAAACTTAGCGAACGGGCGCTGGCCAAAAAGCATCAGCTCGAACAGGATCCCACCAGCCGCAAGGACCCCATGGAATATTTCCCCGACATGGAGCAAATTCATTCGCCGGTAAGGGAGAAGGTCATCGCGGCGATGGAGGCCTACGATTACGATTCGTATACGGCCGTCGATGTGCGGCGGGCACTGAATCACGAGACCTGCACCGTGGAGGACTTCAAGGCGCTGCTGTCGCCGGCGGCTCTGCCGTTTCTCGAGGAGATGGCCGCGCGGGCAAGGCTTGAGACGAGCCGTCATTTCGGCAATACGGTCTATCTGTTCACGCCGCTCTACATCGCCAACTACTGCGAGAATTACTGTGTCTATTGCGGCTTTAACTGCTACAACGACATCAAGCGCCTGCAGCTTGATGCCGGACAGATTGAGCACGAGATGAAAGTCATCGCCGCGTCGGGCATGGAGGAAATCCTGCTGCTGACTGGCGAGAGCAAGACGAAGTCAAACGTTTCGTATATCGGCGAGGCATGCAAGCTCGCGCGCAAGTATTTCAAGAACGTCGGCCTTGAAATCTATCCGGTCAACACCGAGGACTATCGTTATCTTCACGAATGCGGGGCTGATTATGTCACGGTCTTCCAGGAGACGTATGACCTCAAGAAATATGAGACGCTGCATCTTCTGGGACATAAGCGCGTCTGGCCTTACCGCTTTGAGGCACAGGAGCGCGCCTTGCGCGGCGGCATGCGCGGCGTTGGTTTTTCGGCACTCTTGGGCCTGTCGGATTTCCGCAGGGATGCGCTCGCGACGGCGCTCCATGTCTATTACTTGCAGCGCAAGTATCCGCAGGCCGAGTTTTCGCTTTCGTGTCCGCGCCTGCGGCCCATCATCAACAACGACAAGATCAATCCGCTCGATGTCGGCGAGCGGCAGCTCTGCCAGATTCTCTGCGCTTACCGCATCTTCCTGCCGTTTGCCGGCATAACGGTCTCGTCGCGCGAGAGTGCGGCCTTCCGCAATGGCATAGCCAAGATTTGCGCGACGAAGATTTCGGCCGGTGTCTCGACAGGCATAGGCGACCATGAAGAAAAATATACGGGCAAAGATGAGGAGCGCACGGGCGATGAGCAGTTTGAGATCTGCGACACGCGCAGCCTCGAGGCCATGTATGCCGATATGGCCGCCGAGGGCTTGCAGCCAGTGCTCAATGATTATCTCTATGTTTAAGCAAAAGATTGACAAGTCAACAATTGACAAGTCAGGATTTGACCGGTCAAATGTTGACTTGTCAAAAGTCATCGCCATTACGAATCGTAAATTATGCGCGGATGATTTTTATGCGCAGCTGGCGCGGATTGCCGCGCAGGGTCCACGGGCCATCGTCCTGCGGGAAAAGGATTTGGCGGCGCCCGAGTATGAACAGCTGGCCCGTGACGTCATGGGGATTGGCAGGCAGTACGGTGTGCCGGTAATCCTGCATGGACAGGCGGAGGTGGCTGCAAGGCTGCGGGCGGACGGCCTGCAGCTGCCACTTCCCAAGCTGCGGCAGCTTTCCGCCAAGGTGCGGTCAGGCTGGCAGGTCCTTGGCACTTCCTGCCATTCGCTGGCGGAGGTGGCGGAGGCTCAGCGCCTTGGCTGCTCTTATTTGGTGGCGGGGCACATTTACGAAACGGATTGCAAAAAGGGCCTGCCGGGGCGTGGTTTGGATTTCCTGCAGGCGGCCTGCCAGGCAGCAAAGATTCCGGTCTATGCCATCGGCGGCATCACGCCCGACAGGCTGGCGGAAGTAATGGCGGCCGGCGCAGCCGGTGCTTGTGTGATGAGCGGTTTGATGCAGGGTAAACATTGGCTTTACAAAAAATAAAAAATGGTTGACATTTCATGGGCGCTGTTGTAATATATCATTATCGATTTGTAAAACATATCTGTTTAATATGATTGAACGGTATCACCGTAGGTCATTCGATACACGAAAGCCTATGGGAAACGCTCAGGGCATTGAATTTACAGCTCGTGACATCTGCGGGCTGTTGTTATGGATTGCCTGGCGTTTCTCATAGGCTTTTTCTAGTTTTTGGAGGTAGAGAAAATGAAACTGACGGTTAATGGCGAGGCTTTGGAAATCGAGAAATCTATCAATGTAAGAGAGCTGCTGGTGGTGGCAAAGGCCGACCAGCCGGAATATGTAACGGTGCAGTTAAATGGCGAGTTTGTCGACCATTCCGGGTTTGACAATACGTTTGTCGGCGATGGCGATACGGTGGAATTCCTGTACTTCATGGGAGGCGGTGCAAGATGAGTGTCAGCTTGACGAATGAACAGATTGAGCGCTATTCGCGCCATATCATCCTGCAGCAGGTCGGCGGCAAGGGGCAGGAAAAACTGCTCGGCGGCAAGGTGCTCGTCATCGGCACGGGCGGTCTTGGGGCTCCGGCGGCCATGTATCTTGCGGCAGCTGGCGTCGGCCAGATTGGCCTCGTCGATTTCGATGTGGTTGACCTTTCCAATCTGCAGCGCCAGATCATCCATCAGACGAAGGATGTCGGCAAGCCGAAAATCCAGTCGGGCAAGGAGACCATCGCTGAGATGAATCCCGATGTGACGGTCCATACCTATAATGAGCTCGTCAATTCGGCCAATATCCGCGACATCATCCGCGATCAGGACTACGATTTCATCATCGATGGCACGGATAATTTCCCGGCGAAGTTCCTGATTAACGATGCCTGTGTCATGGAAAAGAAGGCCTACTCCCATGCGGGCATCATCCGGTTCCAGGGACAGCTCATGACTTATGTGCCGGGACAGGGGCCGTGCTACCGCTGCGTATTTCCGACGATGCCGCCGAAGGATGCGGTGCCAACCTGCCGCCAGGCGGGCGTGCTCGGCGTCATGGGCGGCATCATCGGCACTTTGCAGGCGACCGAGGCACTCAAGTATATCTTAGGTATCGGCGATTTGCTCAATGGCTATCTGCTGACTTATGATGCGCTGACGATGACGTTCCGCAAGGTCAAGATTCCGCACAATCACGATTGCGCGGTCTGTGGTGATCATCCGACCATCACGGAGCTCGTCGACTATGAGCAGCCAGCCTGCGACCTGCGCAATCATTAAGGAGGGAGTGCGATGGTGATTGACCTGAAATTAGCGGACTACCTGGAAATGGTGCGCCATGCCCGCGCCACAGCTCCCATTGAGGACTGTGGCCTGCTCGGCGGCCGGATCGAAGACGGTGTCAAAAAGGTGGAGAAGGTCTTTTATCTGACGAATACCGACCAGAGCGAGGAGCATTTTTCCCTGGATCCCAAGGAGCAGTTTGCGGCGGTCAAGGAGCTGCGGGCGCAGGGCCTCGTGCTTTTGGGCAACTGGCACAGCCATCCGGCCAGCCCCTCCCGACCCAGTGAGGAGGACAAGCGGCTGGCCTTCGATACCCAGGCAAGCTATTTTATTCTATCCTTGAATGGCGGCGAGCCGGTGCTCAACAGTTTCCAGGTCAGCCGCGATAAAGTGGTGACGAAGGAAGATTTGCGGATTCGCTAATGCAATGTGTGATATTTAGGAGGAATTACGATGGCAGTTGATTATAAAGAGCTCAAAAAGGGTGGCTTCATGCGGCAGAGACAGAAGGATTGTTTTTCCATGCGCCTCAAGTCCGTGGGCGGTCACTTTACGGCGGCCCAGCTGGCCACCGTGCAGCAGGTGGCGGAGAAGTTCGGTCAGGGCTATGTGCATCTGACGAGCCGGCAGGGCATCGAAATTCCGTTCATCAACGTGCAGGATATTGATGACGTCAAGAAAGCCCTGAAAGCAGGCGGCGTGGAGGTAGGCGTCTGCGGCCCGCGCGTGCGCACGATTACGGCCTGCCAGGGAGCGGCGGTCTGCCCCTCCGGTCTCATCGATACGGTCAAGCTGGCCAATGAATTTGATAAGCGCTATGGCGGCCGCGAACTGCCGCATAAGTTTAAGTTCGGTTTCACGGGCTGTCACAACAACTGCCTGAAAGCTGAGGAAAACGATATGGGCATCAAGGGCGGCGTGCGGCCCGAATGGAAGTCAGCTGCCTGTATCTACTGCGGTGTCTGTGCGGCGGTTTGCCCCGAGAAGGCCATTGAAGTGGACAAGACGGCAAAAAAACTGTCACTTGATCTTGATAAGTGCGTCTACTGCGGCAAATGCATCAAGAGCTGCCCAACCGATGCCTGGACAGGCGAGAATGGCTTTGTCGTTTCGTTTGGCGGGCTCTATGGCAACCGCATCGCCGTTGGCCGTCATTTCCTGCCGATTATTTTTGACGAAGAGAAACTCTATGAGATTGTCGATGTTGCCTTGAAATTCTTTGAGGACAACGCGAAGCCCAGTGAGCGGTTTGCCAATTGCCTGGACCGCGTCGGCTGGGAGAAGTTTGAGCAGGCAGTGGAGGAAGTATTATGAGTGAAGCATGGAAGATTGACGATACGATTGACATCACCGATGTCGTTTGTCCGATTACGTTCGTGAAGGTTAAGATGGCCCTCGAAGATTTGGACGATGGGCAGATACTGGGCGTTCACCTCAATGAAGGCGAGCCCATCCAGAACGTGCCGCGCAGCCTGAAGGATGAAGGGCATAAGGTCCTGTCGGTCAGTCAGGCTGCCGATGGCACCTATGACCTCGTCGTGCAAAAAGGCGGGCGGGAGTTATGAGATTCACGACCCGGCTGCTGCATGATTCCTTCGCGCCCGATAAGGCGACGGGGGCGGTGACGCAGCCACTTTACCAAAGCACGGCGTTCTATCAGGAAACGGCCGAGGATATGGAAAAGGTTTTTGCCGGGCGTAAGCCCGGTTTTGTCTACACGCGCGTCGGCAATCCGACGATTGCCAGCTTTGAGATGCGCATCCGTGCGCTCGAAGGCGGTGTCGGCGCAGTGGCCTGTGCCTCGGGCATGGCGGCCGTTTCGCAGGCGGTGCTCAACGTCGTCTCACAGGGCGATGAGATTGTGGCCTCGGGCGGCCTTTACGGCGGCACGAGCTCGATTTTCCGTGACCTTGCCGAATTCGGCATCACGGTGCGTTATGCCAAAGGCGATGCGCCAGCTGACTTTGAGGAACTGATCACGGAGCGCACGCGGCTCATCTATGTCGAGACCATTGGCAACCCAAAACTCAATGTCGTCGACATCAAGGCGCTGGCGGAACTTGCGCACAGCCATGAGATTCCGCTGTTTGTCGATAATACCGTCACGACGCCATATCTTTGTCGGCCGCTCGCGTTAGGCGCCGATGTCGTAATCCATTCGACATCGAAATCACTGAATGGCAATGGCAATTCCGTTGGCGGCATCGTCGTAAGCGGCGGCCGTTTTAAATGGAATCCGGTGCGGTTTCCCAAGTTCCACGATTTCCAGTTCGGTCCGATGAGTTTCAGCGTGCGGCTGCGCATGCGCATGGTCACGGATTACGGCGGCTGCATGGCGCCCTTTAATGCCTATCTGACGGGCATCGGGCTTGATACGCTGGCCTTGCGCCTGGATAGGGCCTGTACGAATGCGCTGGAACTGGCCAGGTTTTTGCAGGCGCAGGGGCTGGCGGTCAATTATCCGGGGCTTGCTGACAGTCCCTGGCATGAGACGGCGGCCAAGCAGTTTGGCAACCATTTCGGCACGCTTTTGACCGTGCGGCTCGGCACCAAGGAAAAAGCGTACCGTTTCATCAACGCGCTGAACTATGCGCTCAATGTCTCGAATATCGGCGATGCGCGCACGCTTGTTGTCCACCCGGCTTCGACGATTTTTGCCCATGCGAGTGAGGAAGAAAAACAATATGCCGGCGTGACCGATGACCTCGTGCGCATAAGTACGGGGCTTGAGGATATTGAGGATTTACTGGAAGATTTTGGCCAGGCGCTGGCAAAGCTGGTGGAATGAGAGGCACGCTTAGAAATCGGTTTTGATTGACAGACATACGCTTGTATGCTACCATGAAACAAGAATCCAATGAGTGGACAAATCAAAGGGTTCCGAATCCTGTTTTAGACAGGTTTTGGAACCCTTTTTGTATATTATATGGATATTGCCAAGAAGGAGTATCAGCATGAAGGACTATATTTCAACGGAGATACATGATATTACGAAAGATATATTGGCGGATTATGACAAGAAACGCCATATCGATAAACTCGACGTATTCAACCAGCCGGATACGAAGGTTATCTACGAGCTGATTCAGGAACTCGTGCGCGTGGCCTATCCGGGCTTTACGAAGGACAAGAGCTACCGTATCTACGATATCCGCAACAACCTGTCGATGGTCATCGAGGATATCGCTTTCCGTCTCAACAAGCAGATTGCCATCGCCCTGCGCTATGGGGAGCATCCCGACGAGGAAAAACTCGAAGCGACGCGTCTGGAAGCGCAGAAGATAACGCTGGCGTTCCTGCGCCGCATTCCCGAGATTCGCGAGTATCTGGCGACCGATGTCGAGGCGGTCTTTGATGGCGACCCCGCCGCTGAGAGCGCCGATGAAATCATCTTTGCCTATCCGGGACTCTACGCGATTACAATTTTCCGCTATGCGCATGTGCTCTATGAACTCGGCGTTCCGGTAATCCCGCGCATCATGACGGAGCTTGCTCACAGCAAGACGGGCATCGATATCAACCCGGGGGCGACGATTGGCAAGTACTTTATGATTGACCACGGCACGGGCATCGTCATCGGCGAGACGACTGAGATTGGTGAACATGTCAAGGTCTATCAGGGTGTGACGCTCGGAGCCCTTTCGACCTCAGGCGGCCGCAAACTGTTCAACAAGAAACGCCATCCGACCATCGAGGATAATGTGACCATCTACTCAGGCGCATCGATTCTCGGCGGCGATACGGTCATTGGCAAAGGGGCGGTCATCGGCGGTAACGTATTCCTGACAAAGTCGATTGCGCCTGGTACCAAGGTCAGCGTCAAGAATCAGGAACTGCGCTATAATCAAGGCAAACGCGAAGTGCAGGAAATTGAGGCGTATCCTGATTCGGCTTGGTTTTATGTGATTTAATATATGGGAGAATCCGCTGGCTCGGTATAGGGTTAGCGGATTTTTTTCTCAATAAACTGCAAGTTGCAGATGTAATAGGAGATGATATGCTATAAAACATATTGACATAGTATGCATACGGTTGTATACTTCTTTTAACATAACAATGTTGCACTATATGTAGTTGCGGAGGTACACTGTATGAGAAAAACTATCCTTTTAATACTTACGATTGTGTTTGCTGCGGCGGCGGTATTTAGTGGCTGCGCCAATGACCAGCAGGCAGTGAGCTCTGGGGAGCAGGGGCAAAGACCGGTGCTCAAGGTAGGCATGGATGCAAGCTATCCGCCGTTTGGTTCACAGGACTCGGCATCTAATGACTATGTTGGCTTTGACGTGGATATCATCAAGGCGATTGGCGAGGTTGAGGGCTTTGATGTGTCCATCAGCAATCGCGCATTCGATGGCTTGATTCCCGCGTTGCAGTCGAGGGATATCGATGTGGCAATCAACGATATTACCATTACCGATGAGCGCAAGAAGAATGTAGATTTCACCGAACGCTATTACATTGCCGGTCTGGGCGTAGTGGTGAAGGCCGACAACGATACGATCAAGACGGCCAAAGACCTTGAGGGCAAGAAACTCGGCGTATCAATCGGTTCGACGGGCGAGGAAGCGGCTCGCAAGATTCCAGGGGCTGATGTCCGTGTGTTCAATGCCATCAACGAGGCGTTCCTCGAGGTACAGAATGGCGGGGTGGATGCTGTCATCAACGACATCCCGACGAATGAATATTATGTGAGTCATACGAACAACAAGAATGTCCGCGTAGCCGAAGTCGCATTGACGCAGGAAGATCTCGGCATTGCAGTCCTCAAAGGCAATACTGAGGTGTTGCAGAAATTGAACGATGGCCTGGCAACTATCAAGAAAAACGGCAAGTTCCGTGAAATCTATCAGAAATGGTTTGGCAAGGAACCGCCGCAGGAATTGCTGCAGTAAGCTCGCGGAGGGAGGATAACCATGAATACGATAGCAGAATATTTGCAGGAATATCCCCTCATCGTGCTGGATGGTGCCTTTGGGACGGAACTGGCCCGGCGTGGCTTTGATACGAATGATGAACTCTGGTCGGCTAAGGCGCTGTTTGAGCAGCCGGAGCTTGTGCGGGCAGTACATCATGACTACTATGCGGCCGGTGCCGATATTTCCACGAGTGCAAGCTATCAGGCGACTGTTGAGGGCTTTGAGAAGAAGGGCTTTACGCGTGAGCAGGCCAGGGAGCTAATCACGCGTTCGGTGCGCTTGGTACAGGAAGCCCGTGATGATTATTGGCAGGCGACTGCGGAGGCGGGAAAGCGGCCGCGTCCGCTAGTTGCAGCCTCCGTTGGTCCATATGGTGCGTATTTGGCAGATGGCTCGGAGTACCGTGGCGACTACTCGGCCAGCCGTGCCGAGCTGGCGGATTTTCATGCCGAACGGCTCGCTATCCTCGTCGCGGCTGCGCCGGATATCCTGGCCTGTGAGACTTTGCCGCTCTTCTCTGAGGCCGAGGCAATCCTGGCGGATTTACAGCGTTATCCTGCGGCGGGGGCCTGGATTTCTTTCTCGTGCTGTGATGAGGTGCATACTTGTGGCGGGGATGATATAGCGGATTGTGCGCGTTTCCTCGACAAGCAGGAACAGGTAGCGGCTATTGGCATCAACTGTACGGCGCCGCAGCATGTGGCAGGTCTTATCCGCCGCATCCGTGAGCAGACAGACAAGCCGGTCGTCGTCTACCCGAATACGGGCGAGACCTACGATGCGGTGACGAAGACCTGGCATGGCAGTGCGACGCCATATCGTGAATTCGTGCGGCAGTGGTATGAGGCAGGGGCTCGTCTCATCGGCGGCTGTTGCCGCACGACGCCGGATGATATTCGCGGCATTGCCGCGCTGCGGCAGTCGTTGCAGGAGAAAAAATAAAAACATATTGACTATATATGCATGGTATGATATAGTATCAGCAACGATAGGAACTGACCAAAAAATTGGAGGTTCCAAGGACAGTGAAGCTTTGGGCTGGAGACTGTCCTTGGAACCTCTTTTTGTTTCTATCAGCAATTATCTTTATTTTTCGTCAAGGATTGAGCTCGTAAGAAAGGAGTGGATTGGTATGACAGCAGAACCGCATGAACTGCTTGTACAGAAACCGGGATTTTTTAGGAGTGAAGATTGGTGGGCCGTATGGCTGGGACTTTTAATCGTTGCCTTGGGGGCAGGACAGGCAGCAGGCGTTGATCTTTTGGGCTGGGTCGCCAAGTACAATGTCTGGTCGGATATCGGCAAGGCCGTGGCCCCGAATTCCAAGGAATTTGCTTTCCTCGGGGGCTTTGGCTCGATGCTGGCGACATACTTGTTCCTGCTCAGCCTCACGACGGCAGGAGCGTACTTCATGGGAAGTTCGGTCAAGCGCTTTGTTGCCGGTTTTACGATTCTCTACTGGGTAACAGTGGCTGCTAATACTGCTGGCAACTTTGCGTATCTGGCAGCTACGCCGAACAATCTGGAGAAGTTTGGTATCGGCTGGTCATTGGGCCTCGGTGAGCTCGGCTTTGTCATTGCCCTGGTGCTTGGCCTTATCATCGGGAATTTCTTTCCGAAGACTGCGGCCTTTCTGTCCACAGCTACCAAGCCGGAGTGGTATATCAAAACAGGTATCGTGATCTTAGGCATGACGATTGCCATCAAGACCGTCGGTGCGATGGGGCTGGCGAGTACCGTTATCTTCCGCGGTATCTGTGCGGTGGTTGAGGCGTATCTGATTTACTGGCCAGTCGTTTATATCATTGCCCGCAAGTTCTTCAAGTTCACGCCGGAATGGGCGGCACCGATGGCTTCTGGCATTTCCATCTGCGGTGTGGCAGCTGCGATTGCCACGGGCAGTGCCATCCGGGCCCGGGCAATCGTGCCGACGGTGCTTTCTTCGGTCATCATCGTATTCGTGGCCGTGGAACTTTTGATCCTGCCGTGGATTGCCACGACGTTTTTTGCGGATGACCCGCTGGTTGCTGGCGCCTGGATGGGACTGGCAGTCAAGAGTGATGGCGGTGCGATTGCGTCCGGTGCCATCACCGATTCGCTGATTCGTGCCAAGGCACTGGCCGAGTATGGCGTAAACTATCAGGAGGGCTGGACGCTGATGGCGGCAACGACGGCCAAGGTGTTCATCGATGTATTTATCGGTATTTGGGCGTTTGTACTGGCCGTTGTCTGGTCGGTATACCAGATTGGCGCGAAACGCAGCGAAGGCAAATCCTACAAGGTTTCGTTCCGTGAGATTGGCGATCGTTTCCCGAAATTCCTGATTGGATTCCTGGTGGTATTCGGCGGTGTGTTCCTTTGGGGCATCACGAATCCCGATATCGTAAAAGCTGCTGGGGCCGGTGCCGGACAGGCCAACCTGCTGCGCAGCATCTTCTTTGGTCTCTGCTTCTTCTCGATTGGCCTCATCACCAATGTGCGCAAGCTGTGGGCGGAGGGCCTTGGCCGCATAGTCGGTGTCTATGCCATCGCGTTGTTCGGCTTTATCCTTTGGGTAGGCCTGGGCATTTCGTATCTGTTCTACCATGGCATCCTGCCGCCAGTAGTTGGTTCGTAAACAGAAAGGATGAGATATCATGAGTGATCTTGCCATCAAAAACAGAACTGCAGACGTGGAAACAAGCGGTTATGAAGAACATCCGGAACTTATCCAGCAGAATGCAGAATGGACGGATCTTTCGCCGGTTGAGGTGAAACTGTGCGGGATATCGTTGGGGTTAGGCTTGATTTTGTTGGGCATATTCCTGTATGCATTCCGAGGCTGAAAGTAGTTGGGAGCACCAAGAGGGGGCTGTTGTCTAGACAACAGCCCCCTTTTGGTGCTCCGTTAGTTTGAAAGGAAACGGCAGTTTTGCTTGACCGGTCAAAAATAGATACGGGAAAGGTCAAGCAGTCCGTCTTTTAACAGATGGGTAAATTCCGCTTCGGAAATATTTTCGGCATAGGCGGAGAACAGCATGCCATCCTGCTGCCAATAGGCGGCATAACCATCATGACAAGCTTTGGATTCAGCGGGAACTTTTGCCATAAATACCGTTGTGTCGTCGATATTGCGCTGCAGCCATTTTACGCCGTAGATGCCGCTGATATCTTTGGTCTGCTGGCGTTTGGCCGGTGCGGTGCGCAGGGTCAGCGTCTTGCCTGGCTCACCATCGCGGGTATAGCGGATGTCTACCAGATTTTTGCTGATGACAAAGGCGTTGGAGACATGATAGCCGGAGATTTCCGGCAGGTACAATGGGGTAAAGCCGGCTGCCTGGGAGGCTTCGTGAACCGAAGCGTATTCGACCATCGGATTTGGCATACCGACAGCTGGCGAAGCACTTTTGGCAGCGGCGCTGCCAAAACTTCCCGATGCGAGCAGGCAGGCAGCAAGTAGAGCGGCCGCGTGCTTTTTTGAGGCAGAAACGATGGGTTCCATCATAAAATCACTCCTTTTACGGAAAACGTATTGTTTAATAGGATACCTCATTATAACACAATAGTTGAGTGAGTCAATATTTTTATGAAGGACAATATGAGATTTGTTTGTGGTTGACGGTTTTTTCGGGCTATTGTACGATAGGGATAGAGGAATAAAGGAGTTTTTGCTATGGATAGTTTGACCTGGGTGGTTTTTGATATTATGGGTACCATCGCCTTTGCGGTATCGGGGGCGATGGTAGCCATTGACAAGCGGATGGATGTTTTTGGCGTAATCGTGCTGGCTCTGCTGACAGCTGTGGGCGGCGGCATGGTCCGCGATGTGCTGGCCGGCATAACGCCGCCGGTAGCCTTATGCAACATCACGGATTTTATGCTGGCAATCCTGACGGCATTGTTTATTTCCTGGGGATATACCAGATGGCCCATATCCCATCGCAATCTGCAGCGTTTTTTGCTGCTCTACAATATTTGTGACACCATTGGCCTGGCGTCGTTTACGATTACGGGCATGTTGACTGGTCTGGGGCGTGAATACGGCAATCCCTATGTGCTGCCGGTACTTTTGGGCGTCATCACGGCGGTGGGCGGCGGTGTTTTGCGTGACGTTATGGCGCGGCGCATGCCGGTCGTCCTCTATAAAGATATTTATGCGACGGCGTCCTTAGTGGGAGCGTTGGTGTCGTGCCTGCTTTATCCCTATATCGGCATTCTCGCGGCGTCGTGGCTCTGCTTCGCGCTCGTCATTCTTTTGCGGGCAGGGGCGCTTCGCTACGACTGGCATTTGTTCCATCCACGTCCGGGAAAACGACTGGGGAAATAAGCGGAAAAAACAATAGATTTCTTGATTTTTTGACCACAGTTATATTATAATATGATAGGAATTAAGAGGTAGTAATCGTAAACAATCCGGGACGGGGCTGCTTTATGGAACAAGATTTGTTGTCGAGTTATGCGGTACTTTATGCGAAATTGGTTCAGCTAAGAGAAGAAGTCGAGTCGTTACAGGAAGAGGAAGCGCTTTTTCAGGAGGAAATGAATAGCAAAGCCGATGAATGGGATGAATCCTGTTTTTCGATGAATCGTATATGATTTTCGTTGTGAAAAATGGCCTGCCTGCCGTTGACAAGTCAAATTGACCGGTCAACGGCAGGCAGTTTTTGTCATTTGCTGTCTGCCGCTTGACGATTGACGCCTGGGTGCGTATGATAGTAGAAGAATTCCTATGAATTGGCATACAGTCTGTATTGTGATAGGAGGCAAGCGGAAGATTGCTGGAGAAACTGACTTTTTTGATGGAGGAATACTCGCTGAGGGTTGACCTGGTGTTTAAGGACCGTCAGCTGTATTATCGTGTGAGCAAGGGCAGTGATGAGGAAAAGGCACCGATGCAGGTGCTGGAAGGCGGCCGCCGCTGGCTGCGCCGGCTCGAAAAACTGCATCTGCCGTCCTGGCGGGCAAGCTACCAGCCAGAGACGCCGCCGGAGGTGCATCACCTTTGGCGCCTGGCTTTTAAAGATTCGAAAATCGGTATGCGCCGTATTGTTGGCGACCAGGCGTATCCTGGCAGCTGGGCAGCGTTTATTGACCTGATGAACGATATTCCGGGCGTGGAGCTTCACCGGGTAAAACAGCTCGAGCAGGTCTCACTGATCCTTCAGGATACGATGGAGAATCAAGGCGGCAATATCTATCTGCCGAAACAGAAGCGGCTGGCACTTACCGAAAAGCTCATCATCAACCGTGGCAAGCACCTGCTTGTCTTTACACGTCATAAGCAGGGCGTGGGGACGGAGCGTCATGCGTTTGATTCGGCGCGCAATGTGCCCTTGTTGCTTGAGCGCATTGCTGCGCAGGCAGCAAGATTTGGCATCCAGTCAGATACGATTGCCGACGATTTCCTGCCACAGGTAGAGTGGAAGCTGGTCTGGCACGACGGCACCGAGGACAGCGGCAGCTACACCATGCGAGGTGAAGATATGCCCGAGGCATGGAAGGAATTCATGCACGAGATTGAACTGTTTACGGGGAATGTCCGCGGCAGGATTTTTTAACCGCTGGCGGTCAGCATAGTACTAAAAAAGGGAGTCTCTGCCGGCTGGCAGAGACTCCCTTTGATTTACAAAATCACTAACTATAATTCGCAAAAATAATGCGAAATCCTTCTTTTTTCGGTGCGGTAAAAAAATAAAGCGAAAGGCGCCAGAATGGGATGAAAAAGGCTTGCTTTTGAAATTTTGAAGTGCTATTATATTAGCCAAGGGATAGGCAGACGAATGAAATGCATCCCACTCAGGAAAAAATTTCTCAAGTACGACAGCAAGGATTGTGCTTGGCGTGAAAAATTCCTTGCATAAGAGCTTCGCGGTTCGTGGATGAGGGCGGGGCTCTTTTTCTATGCAATGGTATGCCTGAGAAAATCGCAAAGGAGCGAGGTTTATGTATACGTTGGCAGGAAATGAATTTCAAGGAATCCGTCCGCAGATTCATGCGGAAGCCTTTGTGGCACCGCAGGTATTTGTGGCGGGGGATGTGCGTGTGGCAAAATATGCCAGCCTTTGGCCCGGCGTGGTGGCCAGAGGGGATGTGAACTACATCGCGGTCGGCAAGTGCTCGAATGTGCAGGACCTTGCCTGCCTCCATGTGGCCGATGACCATCCCTGCCTGATTGGTGATTATGTGACAATTGGTCATGGCGCTGTAGTTCATGGCTGTGAAATCGAGGACCATGTACTCATTGGCATGAATGCGACCGTCCTGACCGGGGCGAAAATCGGCCGGGGGTCAATCGTGGCAGCTGGTGCTTTGGTCCGTGAAAACGAGGTGATTCCGCCAAATTCGCTGGTGGTCGGCGTGCCGGGGAAAGTGGTGCGGACCCAGGACCGTTTGGAGAGCATCCATGCCCAGGCCATTAAATACAAGTGCGAATGGGCAATCGGCTACGGGGTAAAACCGGATATCGGCGGGGAACTTTATCACGGTGAAACGATTATTTGATTGGGGATTAAAGCCCTATTTCATGCGGCTTCATTTTTCGGTATAATAGAAGTGAAACCAATAAGGAATGAGGTGAGTATATGGAAATCGTATCGATTCCCAATGTGCTCTATAATCCCACGGATCGGATATCGCCTTATCTCATGGGCAAAGCAGGGGCTGCAAATCCATCAGGGGATGATGGGGCTATTGAAACGCTGCGGGCGCAGAAATTCAATTATCGTTCACAGATTGCGGAACTTAATCGCATGGGCGGGGAAGCTAATGTGGAAAAAATCAGCAATCTTAGTGAACAGCTGCGCACCGTTGAGGACAAAATCAAAGATGTGGCAGATGATCACTTCTTTGGAGAGGCCTTCTCGGTCAGCATCAGCCCGGAAGCCAGCGCTATGTATGGCGCTATGGTATCCAAGGCTCAAGCGGCAGCCCAGGACAAAATGTTGTAATCGCAGAAACGCAAAATGACCAGGGCGTGTTGAAAAACTCGAGGCTGTCCCAAATTCTGTGTAAACTCCCTGTAGTAATGTAAAACAGGGATAGTATATTTTCTCTTTCTATATCGAAGTATAGAAACCCTTTTGTCTGCACGTTAAGAAATTCTTGGCAGTGCAGACATTTTTTATTCCGGAATCCTCCCATCAAAATAAATGGCAAGTTGGGCATGAATAAGGCTCCAGTCCTGGCGGCGTCCTGTCCATTTTCTGGTAATATCCATCATGGCCAAATAGAGCATTTTCAGCAGGCTGTCATCCGTGGGGAATACAGACTTGGCTTTTGTCACTTTCCGTAATTGGCGGTTAAAGCCTTCAATGGTATTGGTGGTGTAAATCAACTTTCTCAGCTCCGTGGGGAATTTGAAGTAGGTGCTCAAATTGGCCCAGTTATCCTGCCAGGATTGGGAAATCTTGGGATATTCCTTATCCCAACGATCTAAAAATCGCTCCAATGCAGCCAGGGCAGAGGGCTCGTCTACCGCAGCGTAAACCGCCTTCAAATCAGCCATAAGAGCCTTGAGGTCTTTGTAGCTGACATATTTGCTGGAATTACGCAATTGGTGGATAATGCAGTTCTGTATATCTGTCTGAGGGAAAACCGCCTCAATGGCTGCTGCGAAGCCTGTCAGGTTGTCCGTGCAGGCAATGAGGATGTCTTCTACGTCGCGGTTTCTAAGACTGTTCAGGATATTGGCCCAGAATTTGGCACTTTCGTTCTCGCCTACCCACATCCCCAGTACATCCTTATGTCCATCCATGTCAATGCCAATGGCGATATATACGGCTTTCTTGACGATCTGACCCTCACTGCGGACATGGTAATGGATGGCATCCATAAATACTACAGCATAAAGGCTTTCCAGTGGACGCTGCTGCCACTCTCTGGCAATGGGCAGTATTTTGTCTGTGATGCGGCTGATGGTGGTATCCGACACATCGATGCTATATATGTCACGGACATGTGATTCAATGTCACTGGTAGTCATGCCTTTGGCATACATCGAAAAAATCTTCTCTTCTATGTCCTGACTGATGCTGGTCTGATTCTTTTTGATGAGCTGCGGGTCGAATTCTCCCTTGCGGTCTCTGGGAACAGAGACTTCAACCTCGCCAAAGCTGGTGCGAAGGTTCTTTTTGCTATGTCCGTTGCGGCTATTGTAGGTATCTTTGTTTTTATAGTCATACTTACCATAGCCAAGAGACTCATCCAGCTCGGTTTCAAGGCCGTTTTCCATAAACTCGGCAATGGTTTCCTTGAACAAGTTTTGGATGTCCTCCATACTGCCAATGTTGCTTGCCTGCAACAACTCCCGAATCTTTGCTCTGCGAGCCTGTTCTTCTGGACTGCGTGTTTTTCTGCTCATGATAAAACCTCCCCAAGTGATGCTCCTATTTTACATCACTGGGGAGGTTTACACAAAATCCGGGATAGACTCAAAAACTCAATAATCCAATATACATGTATTTCTAAAAACGAGAATCCTTTCTTTTTCCATAAAAAACATAGGTAACCTCCCCTATAATGAATTTGACGAAATATCCAGAAAAGGGGGATCACCTATGTCAGATTCATTATATACAATCCATGAGTCATATGCAAGATACAGTTTAACTGAGTATGTGTCAAGAAGTTCTCGGTAAATTTTACCTGTATACAAATGTATTCTGTTTATAGACTTTTTATGCTATGGCTTTAGCCAATTTTCCTATCGGGCTGCTGCTCGGTGCATCAAGATGAATCCGGCCACGCCGCACTCCTTCATGGGGGCGGTGCTTGGCCTTTTTTAATGCCTGACGAACAGCACCCCGGAATTCTTCGCTAGGCGCGTGTTCAAAGTATTCTTCTTTTGCAGCCAATGCAGACCGCAGGTCGCCGTTCTTTAGGCCGGTTATTATCTTTACCATGCCCAAGCCACCTGTTTTTCTTCATCTGCGCCCTTGCTTTTTCATGCGGTAACTGTACAGGCGGTGGTTGCTTTCACAAGTACCTATCAGCTTTACATAATTGCTCAGACCACGTTGCCTCATGTTGCTCAAAAAGGCCCAGTTCCTCTCCAGATAGGCGCGTAGTTTCTCTGTATGTTCAACCTGACTGTCATCTTGTGCCTGCGATTGGACTGTGTCCAGTACAGTGCTTACCTTACCCCAATCATGCCCACGCAATGCATTGTGGAGCTTATTGGTCAGTTCTTTACCGACCCAAGCAATCCGGTCTTTTATCTTTTTGTTTACATGGTAGGAATCCATGAAATGCTCATGCCGCTTGGTTCTGCCAAGGATTTCTGCAAAAACGGACTGCGTATAGCCGGAGCCGCCGTCGCTATTGCTCATCACTATGGTTTTGCTTAAATCGTAATGCATGGACAGATAATCCGTCATCGCTTTGACTGCTTTTCTATGATCAAAGTCTGCGATATAATGCGTTCCCACCAATTCACGGCGGTTTTTATGCTCCTTAACGCCTTCTGCTATCTGAAAACGATGTACTTCCATGTGCTTGCCCTTTTGTTCCTTGAGTTCCAGCCCGTCGCCCTCAATATAAAGAACCTCTGGCTTTTTCAGTTCCGTTATGTGGCCACCTTTGTCCTGTTGCTGTTCCTTTTCCTTTTCCCATTCCGCATATCTTTCGCCTACATGCTTTATGATATTGCCCACCTGCTGGTGGCTGATGGTAACTGGCGTAAGGGCATTTATGGCCATGGCAGTAGTTCGGTAGACAGTCTTTGCGGCAATTTGGGCAGCCTGATACTCAAAGTAGGCGCTGTATCTCTGGTACCGGTGAATCCCAAGCTCCTTGTCCAACGGGGATATGCTTGCTTCGCCGTCCTTGCCATACTGTGCCGCCAGTTCCCGGTCTATTGCCTCCAGGGCTTCGCTTACCATTCTGCACGTTTTTGCCTCGAAATATTTTCTCAGCGTATCTTCTCGATCAATATTATTGGTTGTGGTCTTTACTATATTAATTATTTCTGCTAAAGTATTGTTCATGGGAATCCTGTTTCTTTGGTTATTTTTTGTGCATACACCATGATACAGGGTTCTCTTTTTTATTGCAAACAATCGACCGAGAAATATTTTACACTAAGTTTAACTGATGAGGCATACGAGAAAATACGGGAATATTTGCCAAAGGAAAAAACAACTGGCAGACCAGGCATGGATGAACGCCTTTTTCTGGATGCATTGATTTTTATCGTGCGTGAGGGATGCAGCTGGCGAAGTATCCCCGCAGCATATGGAAAATGGAATTCCATTTACAAGAAATTCAGGTCGTGGGAATCTCAAAATATTTTCCCACGAATTTATTTTTGTTTAATGGGATTATGTGACCCAAACGCAGATGGTCTTGTCCTTGTCGAGCAGATTTACTATGCCATTTCCATAGACAGTACCTCGAACAAAGTCCATCAACATGCCGCTGGAGCTAGGAAAGACGCACCTGAATCAGAAGTAAAGCAACATATAGGTATATCTCGTGGCGGCCCCAATTAATGATAAATTGGAAATGGTAGCATTTGAGATTACGGGTGGACAGGTTCATGATTCAAAAATGGCAATTTCTTTGTTAGAAGCAGCGAATATAGCATTTGTATACTTCAATGCAGATATGGCATATGGAACCAAGAATATACGTGAATACATCCAATCGCTCGATGCAGATATGGCCTGTCCAAACAAGTCAAATGCCAAAATCATTTACAAATTTGATAAAGGACAATATAAAGGGCGAAATGTTGTGGAAAGATACTTCTAAAAGTTAAAATGCTATCGCCGAATCGCAACACGTTACGATAAATTGGCTTGCGTTTACCGAGCGTTTATATACATTGCATCGATTTTGATAAAAATAGGCAATAAGGCAAGAGAAAACACTTTAAAGAGGATGTGCTGTGTAAACGCACAAATATCTGCGCAATCAGGCTTTTTCAACACGCCCTAAATATTTGTCTTGCGGGGGGGGACATTCATAGTATAATTCTTTATAGAATTGTAGTGTGTTTAGCGTGGAAAAAATAAATTCTAAATTATTAATATAATCAAAAGACATACACAAAGGGGGCATAGAAGTGCGAATCAAAAAATTAGGGATTATTGTGTTGGTCGTTGCAGTTTCTTTTTCGATGACAGGATGTTCCAGTAGTGAGCAGGAAGATAGTCCTAAAGTACAGGTGTCAAGTTCCCAGGTAGTAAAAAACGAGAAACTTGATGAAGCTAATATAAGGAAACTTTGTGAAGCGATGTCTCCGGAAAGTGATATAGATACAAGGAGAAGAGCATATCCTGTGAAAAATCTGCCAGGGGGAGCTCTCCTTACTACAGCTTTGTATGACGGTGCTGCGGAATTCCAAAATAACGTGGACCGTGGCATAAAAGCCGAGAATATAAAAATTAGCAACATACAGCAGGACGGTAATCATGCTACCGCAGATATTAGCTATACAGTTAATGGGCAACAGGTTAATGAACATACTTACTTCCTGAAAATTAACGGAGAATGGCATTTTGACCTTGATGATGTAAAAGCTGCATATCGTACAAAGATATCAGGATATGATGGTGCTATGGTTAAAATGGAGGCAAATCTTGGATATACCTATAATAATGATCCAATAGTTGTCCTTGATATGCAGAGTAAAGCGAGCAAGAATTACATGGCGGGCTGGGTTGAGCCTATGAAAGTCATGCTGGTTACGGATAAAGGCGAATTCCCTGTAAAAAATACTGCCAAATGTTATGCAACGACCAGTCCTGTAAAGGTCACCTCAGTGCAGCCCACAAGAGTTTTTCTTCCTTTTGCCGGAGCATCAGGAACGCCTAAAGCACTTCGAGTGATTGGCTTTAATGAGTTAAACAACAGAGGTCTGCCACTTAATGGTGATAACGCACAGACGATTACACTTAATATCGATTCCATAGGCAATTAAGTATTTTTTTATCTGTCCCTATTTACGTGGAATGGAGTGAAAACATGGACAAGGAACAAATCATCATGAAGATGAAGGAAAACAAGGGAAAGACAACGTTTATCGTTATCCTGTTGCTGTTATTGCTCTATAGTATGACATCAGATAGCAGCAAAAGTGCTTCAGCAGATGAAAAGGATATGCCCTATGGCTATCGGACTATGAATGATTTGGGGAGTGAGCCCCGTGGCAAAGAAGACAACGCAGCGATAAAGCCACCCGCTTACTCTGCGCTGGAGAGAAAGGTGAAAGCCTGTATCGGATTTGATATGTCAAATCCGTCGGGGAAGCTTTATGCAACGGCGGATGTCAAAGATAAGCTAGAACTGAGCATCAGGAAACCTGCAACTTATGCTTCCAAAGTGGTAATCAGAAACATACGCCCCAACAGTGCTATTCTGGGAAGTGCAGAAGGATATATATGGATTGAGGTCCTAAGACCCTTTGGCGAGGGGAGAGGTGATTCGTTCAGTGTAGGGGCAAGTAGTACCACTAATGGCACAAATAATTTTTGGACGACAATTTTTTATGATAGGCTGACAGCCAAATATGATGGAGAAAAACAGCTTGAAATACCAATGAAGGAACGTCACCAATGGGCAAGCATTCCCTATGATGGGCAGGTGATAGGTGAAATCACGCCTGATTCCTTTATCAAGATAAGCTATGTAAACGCGGATGGAAAGGTCGAAAAAAATGTTACCACTAAGCAGAAAGCAATTGCCTTTAGGGTTGAGACGGGGGATGGCCTGATGAGTGGGTTGGTTGATTTTTACCGTTGAGAAAGTGAAGGGATGCATAATGAAAAATTGGCTGTTGGTGCCACTGTTTGTACTGCTGGCCTTCAGTGTGATAGGTTGTGGCTCTGAAAAAAGCATTCTTGATGGCTTTGAAAAGCCGGACAAAATCATAGAGGCCATAAATAAAAACTTCGATAGTGAAGACCAGAAGTTAAGCAAATTTAGCACGGAATATAATCCTGTATGGCGTATGTCAAACGGTTTTCAGCTTAGCATGGAAGAAAACTCTTATAGACAGGGCATAGCCTTGGTCCTCTGCTATGACGCTGAAATCCTGGATGGAGAGACTGCGGGCAGCATACTGAACAAGATCATGAAAAGCATAATGAAAGATGATGCGTCCAAAGCAATTCAGCAGTTGCAGCTGGGTAATGATGAGAGCCAGGAGGTTGAGGCTGGGGAGTACATTCTGCAAAAAGTTTCCATTAAAAATCTCCGCATCGATCCTGATGAACCATCAACCTTTGATTTGCCAGTGACGTTCGTGCGTATCCAGAGAAAGTTTGACGCAGCAGCTTATAAAAAAATGACGGGCTATGATGGCAAGCCTGATGCGTATGCCACGGAAGCTGCTTCCTTGAAGGGCTTGGAAGAAATCATCCGCCAGGATTCCGTATTGAAAGAGGCTGCCGATTATTTCCGAAAGGAAGTAAAACAGGAAGGTGTGGAACCATCACATTTGGATCTGCTAAAAATTGCACAGTAAACTTGATGGCTGATTGATAAGGGGAAAATGTTCGCAATTCATACGAGGAGGTATGAAAATGAGTTTACTCAAAAAGTTTGTTGTTACCACGATGGCAATAGTAACATTATCATTCGTTTGTATCCCTTCAACATCATTTGCATATGAAGTTGAAATTAATGTTCCTAATGAAGGTCAATTTTGGATAGAAAGCAATAGCATAAGATGTGACGATGGCATATATTCTGCAGCAGTTTTCTATTTTGGTCATGATTTGGTAGGTACATGGAAATATTACCAAGAAGGAGAAAAATGGTATGTTCAACATCCAGGTACGGGACCTAATTGGTATTTAATTCCATCAAATGATACTACATCAAATAAGTATATTTTGAATGTAATTTTGAGCTTTATCTAAAAATGTATGTTTGACCGTGCTGTAACCTATAGAGGAGGTTAATAAAATGAAGAAAATCGTTTTTTTTATGATGATGGTGTTAGCTTGCTTTGTGGGATTTAGCGGAGATACAAAATGCGATGCAAGTGCAAATATTAAATTCCAGGCTACGAATGTTTATTTATATAATGGGCAGTCTGTTATTGAAGGAAACTTTTACAATGAAGGGGATAGCGGAGCTACTGTTACAACTGTAAAGCTAAGTTTTACAGCCTCTGATAAGGCCGGAAATTATGTTTTTTCTGATTCAGGTTTGTTCTCTGGTGTAAATGCCTGGGTTCCTGCTTATGGCACAACAGCCTGGAGTTTTACTATTAATAATTCAAACACCCCTGGTTATGCTGGCACAATAAAATGGCATATTGATGCTGATGTACGTTTTAGTTACTAAATTTTGGTTGAGAGCCCTCAAAAAAAGAATCAATTTTGCAACGTCTATCTATAGTGGAGTATATATGAAAGTGACTTCATTCATAATGGTGCCGTTAGGGTATGTGCATCATTCAATATAATGTTATACGGGGGAAATGTTATGTGGTGTAAAAAAAGTTTTTTTGTGGTGTCTTTTATTATTTCAATGTTAGTGATGTCTGTATGTTCAGCTCAGACGTTTTATAGTGCTGACAAAAGGGCTTCTTTAGTTGCTCCAGATGAGTATGTACTTGCTACAGAAAACGATGGCATGACCATTATAAAAATACAAAATAATCAAAAAGATATAGTCATTACGTTTTATGTGAATACTACAAGGTTTGATTATAGTACATTAAAAGATGTTCCCACTGAGGGGCGAAAAGAAATATCAGAAGCTTTGTTGGATAATATAGTTTATAATTTCACACAAAAAGGTTATATCGTGTCTTTGCATAAACCTGAAATTGATGACCATTTTATTATGATAGCCCTAGACTGTGCTAAGAATAATAAAGATTATATTTTATCTGCAAATAGTTTTATAAAGGACAATTATTTATTCGGTTTATCCATCTGGGCTCCAGCAAGAGAAAATCTTGACGAGGCTTTTGCTATCATGGGAACATTAACGATTGATGGAGTACCACTTGAAAATTGGATTCCTTGAGTTGAATGACCAGACAAAATGGTGCAGCATTCATTCAAACTCTGATAACATCAACAACTGTCTCAGTTTGAATAGGTGAGAGGAAAGATGTACTGGTGGACAAGAAATATATTGAGGAAATATTGTCTGACAATAACGATTATTGTTGCTGCTTTTGTATGGAGTGGTAAGCTTAGTGTTTATTCTTATGCAGAGGCATTTGGTCAGGTGGAGGATAACTGGCTGATTTATTGGTATATTTGTGGCTCTGACCTGGAAACGGAAAATGGATGGGCTACTGATGATTTGATTGAGCTTACGAAAGTAAAGCTTCCACCTAATGTCAGGGTGGTTATACTTACTGGTGGAGCCAGAAATTGGCAGAATGACATGGTGAAGCCGGGGGAGCTTGGCGTATATCTATATGATAGTAATGGAATTAAAGAATTAAGTCGATGTGCAGAAGAAGATATGGGGGCCGCCGAAACATTGGAGAGCTTTTTATCTTTAGGTAAAGCGGCTTTTCCTGAGGAGAATTTACGTCGGGTCTTTGTTTTTTGGAATCATGGCGGCGGCAGTGCTGGAGGAGTTTGTCTGGATGAGCGTACCGGCAACGTCCTCAGCCTTAATGAAATCACTGACACATTTGCTAAGGTCTATGGCACTTCGGAGGCTAAACCGCCATTTGAAATGGTTGGTTTTGATGCATGTCTTATGGCTACTTATGATACGGCAAATGCCTTAAAAGGAATCTCCCGCTATATGACGGCCTCCGAAGAAACAGAACCGGGCAATGGCTGGGATTATACCAAATGGGTTGGTACTTTAGCCAATAATCCTTCCATGGATGGTGCTGAATTAGGAAGGGTTATCTGCGATAGCTATATGAAGGGGTGTAGAGAATATGGGACGGCTGATAAGGCCACTTTGTCGGTAATTGACATAAGTAAGATTCCTGCCTTGGGAAAGGCTTATGAAAACTATGGAATAGAAGCCTTAAAGCTAGCTTCGAATAATGTAGTGACCCCATAAAGTTAGACCTTACCGGTAGTAGCAATTATTTGCTGCTACCGTTTTTTTATGCTGCGGCATGACGTAAACGGTAATCTACTGGGCTGAGCCACCCCAGCTTAGCTTTGATTCTGTGCTTATTGTAGTATGTGATGTAATGCCGTATAGCTCGTTCAAGTTCTTCGAAGCTGTGATAGGTATGCCCATAATAGATTTCCTGTTTTAGCAGGCCAAAGAAATTTTCCATCACGCTATTATCTAGACAGGTGCCTTTGCGAGACATACTTTGAAAAAGTCGTTCTTCCTTTAATCGGCCTACATAGCTGCCCATTTGGTAAGCCCATCCCTGGTCGGAATGGAACGTTCGACGATAAGGGCAGTCGCTGGTAATGGCAATTGCCTTATCCAAAGCAGACATAATGCCTTGTGACGATGGCCGTTTGGTGATACTAAAGCTAATGATTTCACGATTATAAAGGTCAAGGAACGGGTCTAGATATGCCTTGCGTGTAAGAATATTCCCGTTGGTGTCCATTTCATAATACTTAAATTCAGTGGTATCTGTGGTGATTTTTTGATGTGGAATACATGTATCGAAGCGGCGACGTAGCCGATTGGAGGCAATACGCCCAACAGTACCTTTGTAGGAACTGTACTTGCGACTCTTGTGGGAGAAAGCTTTTACCTGTAGCCTTAATTTCTGGACAAGGCGCTGAACCTTCTTGCGATTGACTAAAAGGCCCTCTTTGCGGAGCTTACCCCAGATTCGACGATAACCAAAGTCCTTGTCACTCTGCCGAATGGCTTTGATTTTTGCTTCTAACTCAGCATCCGGATTTTTGCGGTCGAATCGCTGTTGCCAATACATGTAAGTGGCTTTAGGGAGTTTTATAACTGCAAGGATGTCTTTTAATTTGAATGATCCTCGGAGACTGTGGGCGATCCTTGCTTTCGCTTCTGTGCCGCTTGCTCCAGGCGCAATCTCCTCAGTCCTTTTAAATAAGCCACCTCAATACGTAGCTTGAGATTCTCTTCTTCTAACTGCTTAAGTTTCTCATCTTGATTTATATTGCATTCTGATGTAATACTGGCTTTATCTGGCACCTTTGGCCGCCTGCCTTTCCGTTGCGGTTTGAGACCTTCTATACCAACAGCACGATAGCGTTGAACCCAGTTAGCTAAAAGGCCCGCAGATTTCAAATTAAGTCGAAGTGCCAATTCTTGGTAAGAAATCTCTGTACTTAAATATAACTCTACAGCATTTACCTTGAATTGGAAAGAATAGGTTTCATTTTTTCTTGACCGTTGAAGCCCATCTTTCCCCATTCTACGATATTTTCCGACCCACTCTTGAATGCATTTTGGGGAAGGGATGTCATATTTTTTTGTTAAGGCAGTATATCCTATATGTCCATTCAAATACTCTTGGACTACCTTACATTTAAATTCTGCACTATATTTTGCCATAAAAAGCCCCCATAAGTTAGATTCCTTGGTCTAACTTATGGGGGCTCTACATTTTTAGAAATACATGTATATTGGATTATTGAGTTTTTCAACACGCCCCAGTCAAATCTTTGGCGATTTGACTGGTCATTTTTTTACGAATCGGCAGGGATGGCGATAAGGCTTTCGTCTCCGGTGGTAAGAGCAGCGCGGCCCGCTGTAAGGTCGGTTAGGGCTGCTTTTACGGCTTCGAGGTTGGCCGGTTCAATTAAAAGGTGCAGGATGACGTTTTCGGCATAGTCTGCTTCAAGACTGCGAATTTCCTTTTGGCGCATCCAGTGCTCAACGGTGGCCAGCAGGTCGTAGCTGACCACTTCGTTAAGCTGGATGAATGGGGTCATGGCGAGGACTGTGGCCGCTTCGATGCCGAGAACGGCTGCATGGCTGTAAGCGCGGATGAGTCCGCCGGCGCCGAGCTTGATGCCGCCAAAGTATCGGGTAACCACTACGACGACATTGGTCAGGTCGTTTTTCCGGATGACCTCGAGGATGGGATTGCCAGCAGTGCCGCCCGGTTCGCCGTCATCGTTGGATTTCTGCTTATCGGCACTTTCGCCGAGGACGTAGGCGGAACAGTTGTGGCGGGCGTCAAAGTATTTTTTTTTCATGGATTGAATGAAAGCGCGGGCATCCTCTTCGCTGTCAACATGGCGAAGATGGGTGATGAATTTTGATTTTTGTATTTCGTAAAGCGTTTCGATGGAATCATCGGTTTCTTCAATCGTGCGGTATGGGATCATGAAAACACCTCTCTTGCTGGATTTATCTCTACTATTATACCGTATTGGTGCCGCGGGCGGTATGAGAAATTTATTTTATAAAACTATAGTATTATGCTGCGATTTGTAGTATTCTTAGGGATATAAAATGAAGTGCCGCGGATGGCAGACGCTATACAAATCACAAACAGGCAGCGGCACTGGGAAGGTTGTGTTAGTAAGGTCATGAACGAATCGAAAATGAACAGAGGGTTGAAGAATAGGCATTTGCAGCTGATTTCTCTTGGCGGAGTAATTGGCAGTGGCTATTTCCTCGGTACGGGGTATGTCCTCGAAAAAGCGGGCCCAGCAGCGATACTGGCCTATTTACTGGGTGGTCTTATCGTGCTGTGTGTCATGCTGTGTCTAGCAGAGCTGGCGGTAGATAAACCAGTCTCGGGTTCTTTTGTCACGTATGCACAAGAACATATTTCTTCAACTTGGGCGTGTGGTGTAGGTTGGGCCTATTGGATTACCTGGGTCGCCTATGTTCCCTCGGAAATGATAGCCGCGGGAATCATTATGAATAATTTTTTGCCGATGGTCAGTCAGCTTTGGTGGGCGGTGTTCTTCAGTCTGATTGTGACCTGTATTAATCTGTTTCATGTCGATAAGTTCGGCGAGAGTGAATCCTGGCTTTCCCTTATCAAGATTCTCGCTCTCGTGGCCTTCACGGTGGTGGCAGGGCTCATCTGCCTCGGTTTGATTGGTGACCAGGGCTTTATTGGTACCAGCGTGCTTTTGGGCAGCGGTGGTTTTGCCCCCAATGGCTATTGGTCGATTGTGCTCACGATGGTCATCATTCTGGTTAACTTTCAGGGGACGGAGATTATCGGGCTGGCAGCTGGGGAATGCAAGGAGCCGGCCAAGAGTATTCCCATCGCCGTTCGCAATGTTACTTGGCGTATCATCGCGCTCTACATCATTCCGATTTCGCTGTTGATTTCCATTCTTCCTTGGGATAAAGCGTCCTTGGAGGAAAGTGTTTTTGCAGCAGCCGTCAATCAGTATGGATTTACGGAATTCGGTGCGTTCTTTGCTTTTGTCATCTTGACGGCAGCAATTTCCTGTTCCAACTCGGGACTTTACGGTGCGGCGCGGGCAATGCACGCACTGGCTAAGATGGATATGGCACCGAAGTCGTTGGGGAAACTCAACAACAATGGTATGCCGTCCCGGTCGGTTATGGTTTCGCTTTGGGCTTGTTGGGCAGTAATCCTGATTTATGCCTTTAATCCGGATTCGGTAATCTATACGTATCTGTTGGCGGTGTCTGGTTTTACTGGTGCTATTGCCTGGATTTCCATCTGCTGGAGCCAGTATCGCTTCCGTAAGCAGAAGATAGCAGAAGGAACGGTGGAGGAGCTTCGTTACAAGACGCCGCTTTTCCCGTACGTCACGTTGTTTGGCATTTGGTCGCAGGTATTCTGCCTGGTGGTCATGGTCTTTACACCGGACTTGCAGGAGGCATTGTTTGCCGGAATCCCTATGCTGATTCTGCCAATGGTATGGTATCATTTTCGGGAAAAACATCGGGCACAAGTAGCAGCAAGAGCTATGCGTTGATAGAAATAAAGCAAGAGAAACACTAAGTTTCGAATAAATAAAAGGCCTGCTGGCAGTAAATATGCCAGCGGGCCTCTTATTTTGTTTCTTTATTTTCGGCTGGTGTATCCTGCTGAATGTCGAGGTAATCTCGGATGGCTGCGATTTCCTTGGCGGTATAAAGGCCGACAGGTTGTTCACGAATCATGATGGCCTGGAGCATGCGGCTCTGTTCGGCTTGGTCGGTGGTGCGCAGATTCGCTGGGTCAGCAGCCGCTTTGGTCAGCGCGATAGTACGGTACTGTGCCTCAGCGTAGGCGTTGGTTTTCTTCATGACTTCAATCAATAAATCGTAGCAGCCATCGTTGAGTGCCAGCGGTGGTGCGTGATGATTGATGCGGTCACGCAGAAGTTGGCTGTCCTGCTCGAGCTGCTTAAGGCGTACATAAGTGGTTTGAATGCTGATGTTATCCTCTTTGAAATTTTCCAGGATATTGTGATACCATTGCCAGTTCCGATCGAGCTCGCTAAGGTCTTTTTGGTAACTGGCGTACCAGGTGGCAAAGATTTGCTGCTGCTCGGTTTGATAGTTGAGTTCTTCTTCGGTCATGGCGGCTGGTTCTGGTGCTTTGACGGGCCAGAAGAAAAAGGCGATGCTGCCGGCGGCCAAAAGCGTCAGGCAGAAAAAGAAAAAGATTCGTTTGCTGGGCAGATAGTGATAGAGCAGTCCCAGCAGGATAAGCCCGATTATCAGTAAAAGATATAAAAACATTGCGGTTGAAACCTCCCCGATGAAACGGATAAAACTTCTTTTATTCTACCATAATCAAGCCTTGCGGGAAACAAGCGAAAAAGCTATACTGAAATTATCTCTGACACAGCAAGTAAAAGGATGTGGTTTTATGAAGGGGAAGTTTCTGCATGGTTTTTGGCAGCTTTTCCGCGGCTATTGGAATTCGGAACATAAATGGCGGGCAAGGGGCCTGCTGACTTTTGTGATTGGACTTAACTTCTTTGATGTATATCTGCTGGTTTGTATCAACAGCTGGTATAACGAATTCTATAATGCCCTACAGGGCTATCAGGCGGATCAGTTCTGGCCGCTGGTAGGTGAGTTCACCGGGCTGGCAATGCTTCATATTCTCATTGCGGTTTATGCGATTTACCTGCGGCAGGCCGTTCAGATAAAATGGCGTACCTGGCTGACCAATCAATATCTTGGCAAGTGGATGAAGCAGCAGGTTTACTATCGCCTGCAGGTTTTAAAGAGCGATACGGATAACCCGGACCAGCGAATCAGTGAGGATATCAATCAGTTCGTTACGCTGACTTTGCAGCTTTTGATTGGTTTTTTGAAGCAGCTGACAACGCTGGCGGCCTTTGGCGTCGTGCTCTGGAATTTGTCCGGGGCGTTTACGGTGCCGCTCGGCAGTCATGAATTTGTCATCTATGGCTATATGTTCTGGTTCTCGCTGATTTATTCAGCGGCCGGTACCATCTGTGCGCATCTCGTCGGACGGAAGCTCATCGGCCTCAACTTTGACCAGCAGCGGTTTGAAGCGGATTTCCGTTTTAATATGATGCGCGTTCGCGAAAACAGTGAAAGCGTTGCGTTTTATCGCGGGGAGCAGCCTGAGTCCGTCGGTTTTAAGGAGCGGTTTGCCAGGGTCATCGAAAACTATTGGCAGCTCATGCGCCAGACGAAGCTGCTCAATTTTTACGTCAATGGCTATGCGCAGCTGGCCATCATCGTTCCGCTGGTGCTGGCGGCTCCGCGGTATTTTGCCGGGGCGATGGCATTGGGCGGCCTCATGCAGACGGTATCGGCTTTCGGCCGCGTACAGGATGCGCTGTCCTATTTCGTTGAGTCCTACGATACTATCGCGCAGCTGGCTGCGGTTATCCGCCGACTCACGACCTTTACCGGCCATATGGCAGATGTTAGTGAAATTCAAAATGGTGTCTGCCGCTTGGAAAAAGAGACCGATAATTTATGCCTGGAAAACTTGCAGGTTCAGCTGCCGGATGCGCGGACTTTGCTGGATACTTGCACGCTGCAGATTCCGCAGGGATGTTATGCACTGGTTACAGGTTCTTCGGGCTGTGGCAAGAGCACGCTCTTGCGTACTTTAGCTGGCATCTGGCCCTATGGCAAAGGCGAAGTAGTCCTGCCAAAGGGGAGCCGGACGCTTTTTCTGCCGCAGCGGCCGTATCTGCCGCTGGGCAGCCTGCGCCGCGCGCTGTATTATCCGCTTTCGGCTTCGGGCAGTGACGAGCGGCTGCAGGAAGTCCTGCGGCTCGTGGGCTTGGAGAAATTTGTGGCTAAGCTCGATGAAGTGGACGACTGGAGCCGCATCCTTTCGCTGGGCGAGCAGCAGCGGCTGGCTTTTGCCCGAGTCCTGCTCGTGAAACCGGACTGGATATTCCTGGACGAGGCGACTTCGGCCCTCGATGAACCGCGTGAACAGGAAATGTATGAGCTTTTGAAACGCGAACTTCCCACTGCCAGCATCGTGAGCGTCGGGCATCGTTCCACGCTGTTTGCACAGCACGATACCGAACTTCATCTGGATGGCGATGGCTCCTGGCAGCTGCGCCCGATTCAGGCAGTGAATTAAGCAAAGCAAAACGCAAAATTGACGGGTCAATTGACAAGTCAATTTTGCGTTTTTTGTTTCCAGAGGGTAGGAATTAGGTCTTACTGATGATTTTCAGAAAGAAGGGATACAATATAATTCGTCATTGTAGAGAAGTAAGGTTGATAATATGAATCGCAGAGATTTTTTGAAAAATACTATATGTATGGGAGCAGGGCTAGCTTTGGCACCAGGACTAATGCACCATAAAGCCGTTGAGGCAGCCTGGGGGGCGGGCAATGACCTTCCGGGCGTTTCCATCCGTGAGACGTATCTGCAGTTCAGTTCGCTGCAGACCCGCACGACGACTGATGGGGTGGTCATTCATCATATCGGTGGTACGAACCGCGATGTCTCGGCCGAAGAAGTTCATGAGTGGCATAAGAACAACGGCTGGGCAGGCATTGGTTATCATTTCCTGATCCGGAAAGATGGAACCATTGAGCGCGGCCGTCCGATGAATATGCTCGGCGCGCACTGCTATCAGCAGAATTGGCACACCGTTGGCGTCAATATAGTAGGAAACTTTATGGAAGCGCATCCTACTTCGGCCCAGATGGAATCGGCGGCCAAGCTTCTGCGGGCGTTGAGCCGCTACTATGGGTTCCCGATAAACCGCAGCCATATTAAGGGGCATCGCGAGTACAACTCGACGGACTGCCCAGGGGATATTTTGTACCGCATGCTGGATAATCTGGTTTATAATGCGGCATGCCTGTAAAATACGCGGGGAGGTATAATTATGCGATATCGCTGGTTCGCCAAGGAAGAAGAACGGGTCGATGCATTTGGTGTACCTGTCAGCCGGGCCGAGTACGATGAAGCGCTGCACCCGAAACCGCGCAGCTATGCGCGCGGCGAGGTACTAGCAATTGTGCTGGCGATAGTCATTCTGTGTTATGAGTGGGTCAACGACGATGCGCCGCTGATTTTTGTTTGTGTTTCGTTTCTGGTTTATGAACTGCAGCCGATTGTCCTGAAGGTTTATGGGCCGCGCGGGCAGGTAATATGTAATGTGATTAAGGGGTTTAGCCTGGCAACATTTATCGGTGCGCTGGCCTGGACGTTTTTATGAAGAGGATTTCATAAAAACGTCTTTTTTTTTATATTTATAATAAGCTATCTTTATAAAAAAATATATAAAAAATATTATTTTTTTTAATTGCTAAGCAGGAGATTTTCAAATCTTATCGAATTTCCTATGTATAAGAAATTTTTCAGGAGGATAGACGGTGGTCCGGAAGGACCGTTGATGCGGATATCAGCCGCTGTCCGACGGGAGATAACGGTGCAAGAAATAAGATGCGTGGGAGCCTTGTTTTGCATACGGATTGTGTATATTAACAGACTGGGTCTGTTTTTATAGATATATATTCGAAAAGCAGTCAAATTAGGGGAAACTGACTTTTCCACAACATCCAAGGGGGATTTTTTATGAGAAAGACAGAATGCTTAGCAATGATCCTGGCTGGTGGCCAGGGCAGCCGTTTGGGGGCGTTGACGAAGAAAATCGCCAAGCCGGCCGTACCGTTTGGAGGCAAATATCGTATTATTGATTTCCCGCTGAGCAACTGTGCGAATTCGGGCATTGAGAAAGTCGGTGTGCTGACGCAGTACCGTCCGCTGGAACTGCATAATTACTTAGCATCGGGAAGTGCCTGGGACCTCGACAAGAAAGACGGAGGCGTATTCATCCTGCCGCCGTATGCGAGGGAGAAAGGGGCAGAATGGTATCGCGGAACGGCAGATGCCATCTATCAGAACCTCAATTTCATCGACCTTGCTGACCCGGACTATGTCCTGATTCTTTCGGGTGACCACATTTATACGATGGACTACTCTTGGATGCTCGATGCTCATAAGATGAACAAAGCCGAGGCAACAATCGGCGTAATCGAAGTCCCTTGGGATGAGGCTCCGCGCTTTGGTATCATGAACACGGATAAAGACGGCCGTATCGAAGATTTCGAAGAGAAACCGGCTAAACCGAAGAGCAACCTGGCATCGATGGGTATCTATATCTTCAACAAAAACTTCCTCAAGAAGTATCTTGAAGATGACGCCAAAGATGAGACCAGCAGCCACGACTTCGGCAAAAACATCATTCCGAAGATGCTGGCTGACAAAGCACGTCTTTATTCCTACGCATTCGATGGCTATTGGAAAGACGTCGGGACGATTGAAAGCCTCTGGCAGGCAAATATGGACCTGTTGCAGGATGTTCCGCCGTTCGAGCTCAATGGCGATTGGAAGATCTTTTCCTCCAATCCGTCCATGCCGCCGCATTTCGTTGGCCCGGATGCCAAAATCAAGAATTCCATGGTAAGTGAAGGCTCCATGGTCTTAGGCGAAGTCGAAAACTCCGTCATCTTCCCGGGCGTACGCATCGGCAAGGGCGCGAAAGTTACGAATTCGGTCGTTATGCCTTCAACGGTTATCCGCGAAAATGCCGTTGTCGACTATGCAATTATCGCTCAGAACTGTGAAATCGCAGAAGGTGCGAAGGTAGCTGGTGAGAAAGGTGCCATTACTGTCGTAGCAGAAGGCGAGACAGTAGAGAGTGAGGCAGGCAGCAAACAGGCTGGCTGAGTCGCAGCATATAAACAGCAACCTAGTCATAGTTGGATCGGAGTGAATAAAATTGAAAACAGTAATGGGGATTATCAATCTTCAGGAAGATAATAGCTTGATTCGTGATCTGACGGCCCGCCGTGCCGTAGAGTCGATTCCATTTGCCGGCCGTTACCGGCTGATTGACTTTACCTTGTCCAGTATGGTCAATTCCGGCATTTCCTGTGTCGGAGTCATGCTACCGGATAAACCGCGTTCGGTACTTGACCATCTGCGTTCCGGTAAAGACTGGGATTTAGCTCGCCGTCATGATGGTTTATTCTATCTTCCGGCACCACAGCAGGAAGATATGAACCGCAAGGGCGATTTGAAGAATTTCTATCACAATCTGGATTTCTTCGAGCACAGTTCCCAGCGCTATGTCCTGTTGACCAGTGGCAGTTTTGTTTACAACGTGGATTTCAGCCAGTTGCTGCGCTTTCATCAGAACACCAATGCCGACATCACCATGGTGTACAATACGGCAACGGAAGAAGCCCATGGCAAGAACGTGGTAATCGAGACCGCAGAAAATGGCCTTGTCACCGATATCGCCGAGAAACCGGCGGTATATGATGGGACGCAGGTTTCTACGAATGTCTATCTCATGGAGAAGCGTATCTTCGTAGAAATGATTCGCTATACCTATGAACATGGTGGCCAGGACTTCCTGATTGATGGTATCATCCGCCGTGCCGCTGAATACAATATTTACGGTTTCGAGCATGATGGCTATGTGGCGCATGTCGATTCGACGGCAGCCTACTACAAGGCCAATATGGATATCCTGCAGCCGGAAGTATGGGAAGAGCTCTTTATGGGGCAGCATCCCATTTACACGAAGGTCAAGGATGAGGTGCCGGTTCAGTACAAAGAAACGGCCGACGTCAAGAATTCGCTGATTGCCAATGGCTGCATTGTCCGCGGCGAAGTGGAGAACAGCATCCTGTTCCGCGGGGTAAATGTAGCGGAGGGCGTTAAAATCAAGAATTCCATCATCATGCAGAAATGCGACATTCAAGAGGGTTCTCTGATTGAAAATGTCATTTGCGATAAGAATGTCATCATTACCAAGGAGAAGTGGCTCAAGGGAGCAGCTAACTATCCGCTGATTGTTACCAAAAATGTCGTAATTTGATAGGCAAAGTCAGCCGTTGTAACGAGGTACCATTGCTTATAACGGGCAGTGGAATCGGGCAACGGCTGTTCTTGTTATAAAAGCTCATGGTTTTCATGGCTTAGGGCCAAAGGGGAGTGTTTTATTTGGCAAAAGAAAAGAAAGAAAAAAAACAGAAGGGACCAAAGAGCAAGGAATTTGAAAAGCTTAAAGAAGGCCTTCGGGTTCGCTTCCTAAACACAGCTCATATCATGTGGGGCAGAGACCTCCATGAGTTGACCGAAAATGAAATCTACCAGACCGTAGCGGCAACTGCTAAGCAGTACATATCGGATAACTGGATCAAGACAAACCGCACGTATGGAGAACGTGAGGAAAAGCAGGTCTATTATTTCTCCATTGAATTTTTGATGGGGCGGCTGTTGAAGTCCAATTTAATCAATCTCGGCATTGAAGAGGCCGTTAAGGAAGTCCTCGAAGGATTTGACTTGAATCTTTCGGAGGTGTTCGAGGAAGAACCCGATGCCGGCCTTGGCAACGGCGGCCTCGGACGCCTGGCTGCCTGCTTCATCGATTCGATGGCAGCCCATCGCCTGCCGGGACATGGCTGCAGCATCCGTTACCAGTACGGTCTGTTTGAACAGAAAATCATCAATGGCAACCAGGTTGAGATTCCGGATAACTGGCTCAAAAATGGCTTCGCCTGGGAATACCGCAAGCCGGATAAAGCCGTTGACGTCAAATTCGGCGGCAATGCTTATATGAAGGAAATGCCGGATGGCAGCCTCAAACTGGTTCATGAAAATGCGCGGACGGTCATGGCCGTACCGTATGATGTGCCAATTGTCGGGTATCACAACAACACGGTTAACACGCTGCGCCTTTGGAATGCCGAAGTCAACCGTGACTTTTCCGATTATGGCATGCTGACGCAGGAACAGATGCGCCAGAAAAATGAATACCGCATGTTTGTAGAGAGCATTACGCGCTATCTCTATCCGGATGACAGTACTTACGATGGACGGCGCATGCGCCTGATTCAGGAGTACTTCATGACTTCTGCTGGTGTGCAGAGTATTGTCCGCCATTACAAGAAAACCGGGATGGATATGCACGACTTTGCCCAGAAGATTGCCATCCATATCAACGATACGCATCCGGCTGTTGCTGTGGCAGAGCTTATGCGCATCCTGGTGGATGAGGAAGGCTTTGAATGGAATGAGGCCTGGGCTATCACCCGAAATACCATTGCCTATACCAACCACACCATCATGCCGGAGGCGCTGGAGAAGTGGCCGGTGGATATGTTCCGCGAACTTTTGCCGCGCATCTACATGATTATCGATGAAATCAACCGCCGTCACCTCCTGGAGGTCCGGGCACGCTACCCGAAAAACGAGGGCAAAGTCCATGCGTTGTCCATCATTCAGGATGGCATGGTCCACATGGCAAGACTTTCCATCGTGGGCGGCCATAGCGTCAATGGCGTTGCCAAAATCCATTCGGATATCCTCAAGGATACGACGCTGCGCGATTTCTACGAGTATAATCCGAAGATGTTTAACAACAAGACGAATGGCATTACGCATCGCCGTTGGCTCATGGGAGCCAACCCGGAGCTGGCTGACCTCATCGATGCGACGATTGGCAGCCGCCGCTGGCACCGTCATCCGGAACAGCTGGATTTGCTCAACGATTACGTGGAAGACAAACCGTTCCTGGCAGAGCTTGGCAAAATCAAGCACCTGCGCAAGGAAGCCTTGGCAAAATACATCAAGGAACACAATGGAATTGAGGTAAATCCGGATTCCATTTTCGATATTCAGGTAAAACGCATCCATTCGTACAAACGCCAGCTTATGAATATCCTGCATATCATGTACCAGTATCATAAGCTCAAGACGGATAAGAATTTCGATATGCTGCCGACGACGTATATTTTCGGCGGCAAAGCTGCTCCGGGCTACTACATTGCCAAAGAGACGATTCGCCTGATTCTTGCCGTAGCCGATAAAGTCAACAATGACAAGTCAATCAAGGGGAAAATCAAGATTGTCTTCATTGAAAACTTTGGCGTATCGATTGGTGAGATTGTCTATCCGGCAGCCGATGTCAGCGAGCAGATTTCCACCGCCTCGAAGGAAGCTTCGGGTACTGGCAACATGAAATTCATGATGAATGGTGCCATTACGCTCGGAACGCTTGATGGTGCAAACGTGGAAATCCGCGAGGCCGTAGGCGGCGATGCGCATTGTGTCATCTTTGGCCTGCGGGCCGAGGAGGTATTGAACTATTACGCAACGGGAACTTATTCCGCTTGGGATGAGTACAACACCAACGAAAATGTCCGCACTGTCGTAAATCAGCTGACGGATGGAACCTATGGCGATTTCCGTTCGCTCTATGAATACCTTGTTCATGCCAACGATGAGTTCTTCATCATGAAGGATTTCAACGCGTATGCTGCGGCTCATGTGGAAATCATGAAACGGTATCAGGACCGTTTCCATTGGCTTAAGTCATCGGCAATGAATATTGCCAATTCCGGCTGCTTCTCGTCTGACCGTACAATCGATGAGTATGCAAATGAAATCTGGCAGGTAAAACCTGTCATGATTCCGTAAATGCCGGACAATTGATTGCAGGCGGGTGGGGATTCGCCTGCATATCAATGAAGATAACAGAGGGGGATTATTTTGAAAACATCAGAGCTTAGTGAATTTGACCGATATTTATTTCATCAGGGAACGAACTATCATGCGTATGAGATGCTCGGTGCTCATTTCGTGGAGGAAAATGGCAAAAAGGGCGTACGGTTTGCGGTCTGGGCACCGCATGCAAAATCCATCACGGTCGTTGGCGATTTCAACGATTGGGATGACCGGGTTAATCCGATGACCCGCCTCGATGATGGGGAGATTTGGTCGGTATTTTTGGAAGGTATTGCTGAAGGTACCTTGTATAAATACGCGATTGAACCCCAGTGGGGCGGCCCGCGCATCCTGAAGGCCGACCCGTATGGATTCTATGCGGAAAAGAAACCGAATACGGCATCACGCGTCTACGATATGAGTCATTATGAATGGAAGGATGGGGCCTGGGCTGAACAGAAACGCCGGGAATCTTCCTACGAGCGTCCGATGCTTACCTATGAAGTTCATGCGGGCTCCTGGCGCCGCAATGCCGATGGCGAGTATCTGTCCTACCGCGAGCTGGCGGACCAGCTGATTGACTACGTTCGGGACATGAACTATACTCATATTGAGTTTATGCCGCTTTGCGAACATCCTTTTGACGGTTCCTGGGGCTATCAGGCAACGGGCTATTACGCTGTGACCAGCCGTTATGGCACGCCGGATGATTTCCGTTATCTGGTTGACCGCGCGCATGCCAATGGCATCGGGGTTATCATGGATTGGGTACCGGGGCATTTCTGCAAGGATGAACAGGGCCTTCGCCATTTTGATGGCCAGACGCTCTATGAATCGGATAACGAGACGCGGGCAGAGAACTGGGAGTGGGGAACTACAAACTTCGATTACGGCCGTACCGAGGTTCAGAGTTTCCTGATTTCCAATGCCATGTTCTGGTTCGAGGAATTCCATATTGACGGACTGCGCATTGATGCGGTAGCGAACATGCTCTACCTCAATTATGGACGCAAAGACGGTGAGTGGCAGCCAAATAAATATGGTGACACGGGCAACCTGGAAGCAATGGACTTCCTCAAGAAGCTCAACGAGGCCATCTTCCAGTATCATCCGCAGGCATTGATGATAGCTGAGGAGTCTACGGCCTGGCCGTTGATTTCCAAGCCGGTCTATATGGGCGGCATGGGCTTCAACTACAAATGGAATATGGGCTGGATGAACGATATGCTCAAGTATATGAGCCTGGATCCAATCTATCGTAAGTGGAATCACGATAAGGTTACGTTCTCGTTCATGTATGCGTTCTCAGAAAACTTTGTACTGCCGTTGTCCCATGATGAGGTCGTTCATGGCAAATGCTCGCTAATCAGCAAGATGCCGGGCGATTATTGGCAGAAATTTGCCGGCTTGCGCACGTTCTTTGGCTATTGGATGGCGCATCCGGGCAAGAAACTGCTGTTCATGGGCGGCGAGTTCGGTCAGTTTATCGAGTGGAATTACGATGACAGCCTGGATTGGCATCTGGTTGAGCAGTATGATATGCATACTAAGATGAAGGAATATTCCAAGGCGCTCAATAAATTCTATTGTGACCACAAGGCCTTCTGGCAGGTCGATTTTGACTGGAATGGCTTCCAGTGGATTGACTGCAACGACAATGAAAACAGCATTGTATCGTTTATCCGCAAGGCAGACGACAGCAACGACTTTATCATTGCGGTTTGCAACTTCACGCCGGAGGTTCGTCATAATTACCGGATTGGCGTTCCGTCCAAGGGCAATTATGTGGAAGTGTTCAATTCGGATGATGAGGCCTTTGGCGGCAGCGGCGTAAAGAATGCCAATGAGATTGCTTCGGTGGATATCCCATGGCATAACCGGGAACAGTCCATTACGCTTACGGTTCCGCCGCTTGCTACGATCTATTTGCGGTTAAATGGCCAGACTGGTGCAGGAACGTCTTTTTCTGAGGCTTCGGCGGAAGTAGATGCCAGAGGCCATGAGGAAAAAGAATCTGCCGATAAGGCAGAAGCCGCTGAAGTGAAGGCTCCGGCAAAACGCCGCGGCCGTCCGAAAAAGACGGAAGCAGAAAAGAAAGAAGCAGAAAAGAAGGAACCAGCTAAGAAGGCGACGGCTAAAAAGGCAACTGCCAAGAAGGCAACAGCCGCGAAGCGGACAGCTTCGGTAACGGCAAAAACGGAACCAGCCGAAGCCAAGAAAACTGTGGCGAAGAAAACGACCCGTAAGGCTGCCGTAAAGACGGCCGATGAGGAGACGCCGAAGAAGGAACCGGTCAAGAAAGCAGTTTCAAAAAAGACTGCTGCCACCAAACTTGCCACCAAGAAAACGGCCACGAAAAAAACGGCAGCAGCCAAAGCTGAGTCTGAGCCTGCTGCTAAGAAAGCAACTACCCCTAAGAAGGCAACAAAGAAATCTGCTGCGGTTACGACTGCAGCCCGTAAGAAAACGGTGAAGAAAAAAGCTGTTGCCGCCGGCGACGAATAAGGAGGATATGGGTATGAAAGTTCTTTATGTAGCATCGGAAGTAGTGCCTTTTGCCAAAACGGGAGGCTTGGCTGATGTAGCAGGTTCTCTTCCTCAGGCATTGAAAGAGGAGAATGTAGATATCCGTGTCATTATGCCAAAATTTGGCAAGATTGACCCGAAATATACCAATGCTATGGAACATGTTTATGATGGCGAATTGGATGTAGCTTGGCGCAAAAAATATGTGGGTCTGGATAAATACGAAAAGGACGGGATTACTTATTATTTCGTCGATAACCAGGAATACTTCGGCCGAGAAGGCTTCTACGGTTATGATGACGATGCAGAACGCTTTTCCTTCTTCTGCCGTGCTGTCTTGAATTTGCTGCCGGTCATGGACTTCTGGCCCGATGTCATTCATACGAACGATTGGCATGCCGGTCTCGTCAATGTCCTGCTGAAACTCGAGCACATGGATGATGAGCGCTATCGCGATATCCGCACGCTCTACACGATTCATAACCTCAAATATCAGGGCGTGTTCCCGAAAGAGGTCATGAGTGATGTTTTGGGGCTGGATTGGAAGTATTTCAACAATGGCGACCTGGAATTTTATGATGCGGTGAACTTCATGAAGGGTGGCATCATTTATGCCGACTACATCTCCACGGTCAGCAAGACGTATGCGCAGGAAATCCAGTACGAATACTTTGGTGAGAATCTGGATGGACTGCTTCGCAGCCGTCAGGATACGCTGTTCGGCATCGTGAATGGCCTAGATTACAATGTCTACAATCCGGCTACCGACAATAATTTGTTTGAGACATACGATATCGACAGCCGTGACCGCAAGGCCGACAATAAGACGGAATTGCAGAATCTGCTGGGACTTCCGAACAACCGCCGCACGCCGATGGTAGCACTGGTTTCGCGTCTGGTGGCTGCCAAGGGACTTGACCTTATCGTTCGCATGATGGATGAAATCCTGCAGCATGAGGACATCCAGTTTGTCATGCTCGGAACGGGCGACCGGGAGTATGAAGAGTGGTTCAAGGGCCTTGAGTGGCGCTTCCCCAATAAGGTTTCGGCCAATATCAAGTTCTCCAATGAACTGGCACAGCGCATTTATGCAGCAGCCGATATTTTCCTGATGCCGTCGGATTATGAGCCTTGCGGTATCGGTCAGCTGATTGCCCTGCGCTATGGTGCAATTCCAGTAGTCCGTGAGACTGGCGGACTCAAGGACACGGTTCAGCAGTATGATAAATACACCAATGAAGGCAATGGCTTTGTCTTCGGCGATTACAATGCCCATGAAATGATGTATGCGTTGAAGCGTGCGCTGAGCGCTTACGAGAATTTCGAAGAGTGGCAGCATATTGTAGCAAATGCAATGAATACGGATTACAGCTGGAAAAATTCTGCCAAGGAATACAAGGAGCTGTATCAGCAACTGTTAGAGGAATAAAAAGCAGGATAGGGCGGCAAGGTAATTGCCGCCTTTTATGCAAGAAAAACGCGAAAAGGAGGGGATGTTATGCTGGGAAGAAATGAGGTTGAGCATAATTCCCGGAATGTCTATTTTCGTTCCCAGATTGGAGCAGCAGAAGCTGGTTCTAAAATAAAACTTGGTCTTCGTTTGCGGACGCATCAGTCCATCATGAATGTGCTCATGCGGGGTTGGCATGACCGGTTCGGGGAAAAACTCTTCACGCTGACTACCAAAGATGATTATACCAGCGAGGAAAAGTTCTACTCGATTACGCTGGATCTTCCCGAAAAAGGCTGTCTGCTCTGGTATTATTTCATCATCACCACTGCGGATGGTACCTGCTATTATGGCAATAATCCGGAACAGCTCGGCGGCTTGGGGGAAGTCTATGACCATGTGCCGCCCTCGTTTCAGATTACGGTGTACAATAAGGGCGCCAAAACGCCGGACTGGTTCAAGCACAGCGTAATGTATCAAATATTCCCCGACCGTTTTTACCGGAAAGGCGAGCGGATTATCCCGAAAAAGGGAGCCGTATATCATGCCGATTGGTCCGATGACCCGTGCTATTATAAAGATCCGGATACCAAGGAGATTGTGGCGTATGATTTCTTTGGCGGCAATTTGCAGGGCATCAAGGAAAAACTCAGTTATCTGAAGAATTTGGGGATTTCGGTCATTTATCTCAATCCGGTATTTGAATCGGAAAGCAATCATCATTACGATACAGGCGACTATCATAAAATCGACCCGATTCTTGGAACGAAAGAGGATTTCCGTGAATTAATCAAAGCCGCCAGGGAGCAGGGAATACGCATTATTATTGACGGCGTATTCAGTCACACGGGCAGTAACAGCCGCTATTTCAACCGGACTGGTGCCTATGATACCGTGGGGGCTTTCCAGTCCAAGGAGTCACCTTATTACGAATGGTATAGTTTCCGCAATTTTCCCTATGAATATGACAGCTGGTGGAATTTCAATACGCTGCCGAATGTAAACGAAACGACGCCTTCCTATATGGATTTTATCATCAACGATAAGGATAGCGTGCTTCATCATTGGATGAAGGAGGGCATAGCCGGCTGGCGCCTCGATGTCATCGATGAACTGCCGGAGCCCTTTTCGCAGGCTTTTTACGGGGAATTGAAAAAGACGGATCCGGAAGCCGTTATGATTGGTGAGGTTTGGGAGGATGCTTCGCACAAGATTGCCTATGGCACGCCGCGCGAATACCTCTGCGGACAGGAAATGGATTCGGCAATGAATTATCCGTTCCGTGACATCCTGTTTGATTTCCTGTTGTACCGGAATGATGGACGGCAGGCAATGCGGCGTTTTGAGAGCCTGCGGGAAAACTATCCGAAGGAAAATTTCTATGCCATGATGAATCTCATTGGCAGTCATGACGTTCAGCGGGCGGTGACAATTCTGGGCGAGGCCGCTTACTATGATGGCATGCCGGCTGTCGAGCAGTCGCGCTCCCGGCTTGATAAGGACCAGTACAATCTTGGGGTGGAACGGCTGATGATGGCATCCCTTTGGCAGATGACTTATCCGGGCGTTCCCTGCATCTACTATGGTGATGAGATTGGTATGCAGGGCTTTAAAGACCCGTATAACCGCCGTCCGTATCCCTGGGGCAAGGGCGACTCGTATCTAAAAAAATGGTACGAGCAAATCATTGCTTTGCGCAACCAGCATCCGGCCTTGCAGACTGGTGCGCTGCTGCCGCTGCTGGCTGAAGGGGACTGCATTGCCTATGCGCGCGTAATCCGTGGTGGCAGGGATGTGTTTGGCCAGGAAGAAAAGGATGAATCCTTCGTGGCTGCTTTTAACCGCAGCCGTACCGAAACACACACCCTGGATTTGGATGTCAGTGATTTTGCGGAAGGCCATTTTGTCGACGTGGTGGGCAGCGGCAATGTGTACGAGGTCACTCGGGGCAAAGTGCATATAAGGCTGGCTCCGTTAAAAGGGATTCTGCTTCAGCACAAACGGGCGCCGCGCAGCTATAAGCGGCAGGCAGGCATTCTGCTTCATCCGACCTCGCTGCCGTCCAAATACGGTATTGGCGATTTGGGCAAAGAAGCGTATAAATTCGTTGACTTCCTCAAGGCGGCCGGACAGAAGGTCTGGCAGATTCTGCCGCTGGGACCAGTGGATAATGTCGGGTATTCCCCGTATCAGTCTTCGTCGGCTTTTGCAGGCAACCCTATGCTGATTGACTTGAATGAACTGATTGAGGAGAATTTGCTGACGGCGGCTGAGGCCCGGGTGCCTTATGTAAGCAATTCTTCCTTTATCGATTTTGAATGGGTTCTGCACTTTAAACGCAAATGCTTCAAAAAAGCCTGGGCAAAATTCCAGCATACGATGGATAAGAACGAAGAATATCAGGAATTTTGCCAGCAGGAAGCCGATTGGCTGGAAGACTTTGCCATGTTCCAGGCAGCCAAGCGGGAATTTAAGGGCAAGGAGTGGAGCAAGTGGCCGGAACCCATCCGGACGCGTGAGCCCAAAGCGTTGGCTGATCTTAAGAAACGTCTCTCGGATTCGATTGGCATGGTGAAATTTGAGCAGTATCTTTTCGCCAGACAGTGGCAGCGTCTCCATGCGTATGCCAAATCGCAGGGCATCGAAATTATGGGCGATATGCCGATATTCCTGGCTGGTGACAGCGCCGATGTCTGGGCCAACCAGAAGCTGTTTGACCTCAGAGAAGACGGTACTGCCAATACGGTGGCTGGTGTTCCGCCTGATTATTTCAGTGCCACGGGACAGCTTTGGGGCAATCCGCAGTACGATTGGCAGGCGATGAAGGCCGAAGGCTACAAGTGGTGGAAGAAGCGGTTCCACAAGTTGTTCGAGCTGGTGGATATTGTGCGCATCGACCATTTCCGCGGATTCGAGTCGTTCTGGGAAGTAGATGGCAAGGCCACCACGGCAATCAATGGGCGTTGGGTCAAGGGACCGGGCAAGCCGTTTTTCGATGAGCTGCGCCGCGAATTTGGTGACAAGTTCCGCATTGTAGCCGAGGACTTGGGCATCATCACCGATGAAGTGGAACAGCTTCGCGATGCCTGTGGTTTCCCAGGGATGAAGGTACTTCATTTCTGCCTGCATTTCAACGAACAGGGGCGGCTTGGCTGTGTGGTCCCCGAGAACAGCGTGGTATACACGGGAACGCATGATAACAATACGACGGTTGGCTGGTACAATCAAGATATTGATGAATCCGTGCGGGCCGCAGTGGCAGGCTTGCTGCATGCCAAGGCTGACCGGCCGCAGGATGTGGCGGCAGGGCTTATTGCTTTTGCCTATGCCTCCAATGCACGCCTGGCAGTTGTTCCGATGCAGGATATTTTGCATCTCGATGAACGAAGCCGGATGAATACGCCCGGAACAGTTGGGCTTAATTGGAAATGGCGCTTGAAAGCAGATTACTCGCTGATGATAGAGGCGAAAGATTTAAAACGCCTTTGTGAAAAATATGAGCGCTAAATTTTGTTGGCGGGCATGAAAAAGCCGCTCATAAGCGGAATGCTTATGAGCGGCTTTGTTATGTCCAATGATTGGTTATTTGGGGTTGTATTCGGTAATCGTAAGTTCCGGATGCTCGTTGAGATTGATGATTTCATCCGGCGAAATGCTTACGACAGGATGAGCGGCAAAGTCATTGGGGTAAGCGGCAATCGTACCCTTCTCGCCGTTGTTCAGCGTGACCCGCGAACCAAGGAAAGCGTCCTTGATATGGGTGAGTACCGGAACGCAGACCGTCGGGTCTAAGGACGTGAACATGTTTTCCGTAATCTGGGCGATGGCCGAGAACGGAGTCTGTTTAACGTACCCTTCGCGCTCGGTGGTGATATTGTCGTAGATGTCGGCAATCATGATGATGCGCGCGTATTCGTGGATATCGGCTCCCATGCAGTTGAAGGGGAAGCCGGTTCCGTCCATGCGTTCATGATGCTGCATGGCGGCAAGCTTAACGCCTTCGGAAAGTCCCGGCTGGGCGTTAAGGATATGATGGCCGTCTACCGTATGCTGAATATAGGCTTCGTAATCCTCGCCCTGCAGGTTGTTGACATTTTTGTCTAGCAGGCGCTGCGGGAATTTCGTTTTGCCGATGTCATGCAGGAACCCGGCCAGCATGATATCTCTGCGCTTGGCCCGATCAAAATGCATCCATTTGGCGATGACGCCGGAGAGAATGGAAACGCGCAGCGAATGGTTGTAGATGTCGCTGGCTAAATGATTCAGCTCGTAAAGATAATCGATGGTACCACTGTTGGAGGCCATCGGGGCAATATCGGTCTTCATCAGGTTTTCGGTTTTCTCGACCGGAATCGTACCGGTTGAACCGGTCTCGGCAAAGATGGAGCGGGCTTCTTGTACGACGCCCTCGTATTCCTTGACGAAGGCATTGCCACGGTTAAAGATAGTAGATACGGTCTGGTAATTCTGGCTGAGTTCATACTCATCCTTAACATAAACGACCGGGATATTCAAAAATGTTAAACGGGTAATATGGGCTTTGGTCAATAATGTATCTTCAGATAAAACCACGACCATGTCGGGATTGACGATGGTGCGGGCGAGAATCATTCCAGGTTTTAAATCCTCTACGGAAACAGCTCGCAAATTAATCCCCTCCTTGTACGGAAATCCGTATTGTATAATAATACTATTCGCCTTGCGAAAAAAAAAACCTGCCATTTGTGTAAAATAATGTGGTTCGGGCAAAAAAATAGTGCTTGACATTGTTTACAGAGTTACAGTATAATACCATCATGTTAATTCTTTAATACGATAAAGAAATGAAAAGGAGCGGTTTCATTATGAAATGGAGAAAACTTTTAGCACTTGGCATGGCCGCGGTAATGACGGCTGCTTTTGTCAGCGGCTGCGGCAGCGATAAGGCAAAAGACGGCAGTTCTTCTGCTGGCAAGAAAATCGTCGTGGGGCTTGATGACAATTTCCCGCCGATGGGCTTCAAGGATGAGAATAATGAAATCGTTGGTTTTGATATTGACCTGGCTAAAGAAGCTTCGAAGCGTTTGGGACGCGAGGTGGAGTTCAAGGCAATCGACTGGTCGAGCAAAGAGGCTGAGCTCAAGAGCGGCCGCGTTGACATTTTGTGGAATGGTCTTGACATTACCGAAAAACGTAAGGAAAACATGCTGTTCTCTGACCCGTATATGGATAACCGCCAGATCATCTTCGTGAAGAAGGGCACGACAGGTATCACGGATGAGAAGAGCCTGGCTGGCAAAGTCGTTGGTACGCAGAGTGCTGGTACTGCCGAAGAGTATATGGATAAATCGGAATTCTTTAAGAAAGATGTCAAAGAGGTCAAGAAGTATTCCGATTATGTCTCGGCGTTTATGGACCTGGAAAACGGCCGCATTGATGCGGTTGTCGGCGATGAGATTACCGGCCGCTACTACATGAGCAAGCATGCTGATTCGATTGAGGCCGTTGATTCGGTAGTCGGTGAGGTCAGCGAATTCGGCATTGCTTTTAGCAAGGACAATCAGCAGCTCCGCGACGAAGTGCAGAAGGTTCTCAATGAGATGAAAGCCGACGGCACGATTGCCAAGATTTCCGAGAAGTGGTTTGGCAAGGATATCACGAAAAAATAATGGATTGAAATGTTTGGGGCAGGCCGTCAGGCCTGCCTCTTTGCTTTACAGCGGCGGTGGTTTCGTGTATAATTAGCGTATTAACGCTTTGCTACACTAAAGGAGATTGTTGGATGGATAAGCTGCTGGATACTTTCCTGCTGATGCTGGAAGGGTCAGAAATCACGCTGGAAATTTTCTTTGTCACTTTGATTATCGCTTTGCCGCTGGGCATGTTGGCGGCTTTGGGGCGCCTGTCATCGCTGAAACCGCTGTCACGGCTGGTGGAGTTTTACATTTGGCTCATGCGCGGTACGCCGCTGATGCTGCAGCTGTTGTTCGTTTATTTTGCCCTGCCGATGGTTGGCGTCCGTCTGCCGGATATCGCTGCGGCGCTGTTGGCCTTTACGCTTAACTATGCGGCGTACTTTGCGGAAATTTTCCGTGCCGGAATCCAATCGGTACCGAAGGGGCAGTATGAGGCTGCCAAGACATTGGGCATGAGTTATCCGCAGACGATGCGCCGCATCATTCTGCCGCAGGTATTCCGCATGGTTTTGCCGCCGGTCAGCAATGAGACCATCAACCTCGTAAAGGATACGTCGCTCGTATACATTCTGGCGATGAATGATTTGCTGCGCGTGGCCCGCACCATCGTTCAGCGGGAATTTGACATGACGCCGTTTTTGATTGCAGCGGTGTTCTATCTGGCAATGACGTTTGTATTGACGTGGGGCTTCAAGAAACTGGAGGCATATTATGGCAAATACGATAACTAAAGATGAAGTCATGCTGCGCATGCATGACATCCATAAGTCCTTCGGTGCACTGGAAGTCCTGAAGGGAATTGACCTTGAGGTACGCCGGGGCGAGGTGCTGGCCATTATCGGCCCATCGGGGTCTGGCAAGAGTACGCTGCTGCGCTGCATCAACAAGCTTGAGACGATTAACAGCGGCTCGATTGAGATTGAAGGCGAATTTTTGGCTGTGACCAAGGAGAATGGTCAGGCCGAATATGCTGAGAGCAAGAAAGAGCGGCAGCTGCTTGGCTGCATGGGCATGGTATTCCAGCAGTTCAATCTGTTTCCGCATATGACCGTTATGGAGAACCTGCTTGAGGCACCGATGCATGTAAAGGGGCTTAAGCGCGAAGAGATTGAGCCTTATGCAAAGGAGCTGTTGGCAAAAGTCGGGCTTTCCGACCGTGCCGATTACTATCCGTCGCAGCTTTCCGGCGGCCAGCAGCAGCGCGTGGCCATTGCGCGGGCGCTTTGTATGAAGCCGGATATCATGCTGTTTGATGAACCGACGTCGGCCCTTGACCCCGAGCTTACGGGCGAAGTGCTCAAAACGATGCGGGAGCTCGCCGAGGAGCACATGACCATGGTGGTGGTCACACATGAGATGGCCTTTGCCCGGGAGGCAGCCAGTCAGGTTATTTTCATGGCGGGCGGCAACATTGTCGAGCAGGGCGAACCGGAGGCCTTTTTCGCTAATCCCAAGGAAGAGCGGACCAAGGCGTTTCTTAAGAATATGCTCTAATATATTGGATTCTCTTTACAGGATTGTTAGGCCTTCCCTAGGAAGGCCTTTTTCGTACATAAGTTTCTTGATTTTTTGGAGGAGACATATGATAATAAGGTATATGTGCCTGTAGGGAGGGATTTGATGAGACAGAGAATAGTTCGCTTGATTCTTGTCACATTATATATGATGCTTTTTACCCTGCCGGCTTTCGCAGCTGACACGAATTTTGGACAGCGGGTAAGCGGCATGGCTGAGGTAACTGGCGTTCGGGTCAGTACGGAAGCAAATAAGACGCGTATCGTAATTGATGCCAATAAAGAAGTAACGTATAAGGCGATGTCTCTTGGCGAGCCGGACCGCCTGGTGGTGGATATTCCGAATGCTTGGATTTCGCCGAAGCTCAAGAAGGAGTTCCCGGTGAACAGCCGCTTTGTTGGTAAGGCCAGAGTGGCGCAGTTCAATCCGCAGACGGTTCGCATTGTAGTTGAGAGCAAGGTTGGCAAACAGAACCACAAGGTATTTTCCCTAAAGGGTGGCCCTGTGGCTGGACGCGTCGTTCTCGATATCGGCGATTTGAGCGGGGATTCTTCTGGGACAAAGATTGATTTGCCAAAGACGAAACCGACGCCAGCTCCTTCGACGAAGCCGACGACAAAACCGACCAAGCCTTCGACGAAGCCGTCGCAGAAACCGGAATCCAAACCGGAGACTAAGCCCCAGGACGATGTAGATGGGGAACTGGCCGGCATTACGGGCCTGCGGGGCCGGAAGATTACCATTGACCCTGGTCATGGCGGAAGCGATTCTGGAGCCATTGGGCCAACGGGGGTAATGGAAAAGAGCGTTACGCTGCGGGTGGCTCAGGAATTGAAGCGGCTGCTGGTAGCAGAAGGCGCAACGGTTTATATGACCCGTGATACAGATACCGAGGTTTCGCCCAAGGGGGCTGATGCCAGCGACATAGAGGAGCTGCAGGCCCGCTGCGATATCCCCAACCAGAATGGTTCGGATATATTCGTTTCGATTCACATGGATTCGTTTACCAATGGAGCGGCCAAGGGAACAACCGGCTATTATTATTCGCTGGGGTCAAAGCGTTCGCGGGATTTAGCCGATAAAATCCGCGCGGGGGTTATTGACCAGCTTGGAACCCAGAGCCGTGGAACGCAAAGCAGTAATTTTTATGTCGTGAAGCATACCGATATGCCGGCAACACTCGTGGAGGTTGCGTTTATTTCCAATCCGTCAGAGGAACGTCTGATGAATAGTGAAGCCGGAATCAAGAAAGCCGCTCAGGGGATTGCCGATGGTATCGCGGATTTCTTTGGTTGAGTGAGACAGGAAAGTGAGGATTAAGCCTTTTATAATGGAAGAGAATAAGACGGAAATCGAACAGAACAACGAGACGTTAGAGCAGATGGTACAGGCAGATATGGAGGCGCGCAAGAAGGCGCTTTACCGCCACAAGCTGCCGAAAAAATTGGAACTGTTGGATATGCTCGAGGCAATGACGAAAGCCGAGCTCGATGATATCCGCTATAACCTCAATATCTCGGGGGTTAGTTCGCTCAAGAAGGCGGAACTTGCCGAGCGCTTGTCGGTGGAAATCGTTAAATTTGCTCAGCGCTGGTTTCCTTCGATTCTTGAGGAGGAGTACGAGTGCTTCCAGCATTTGCTCAAGCACGATGGCCTGACCACGGAGTTCCGTGACGATGATGTCCGTCTCGATTATTTGCGCGGGCTGGGGCTCGTGTCCTGTGGCGTGAAGGAAGACAAGCTGGCCTGGTATATGCCGAAAGAAATTCAGGCGGAGTTTACGAAGCTGGATTCGGGAACGTTCCGCAGTTTGGCGGAGCTCAATACGGAGGTTACCCGTCTGGCATCCGGCTGCCTGTTCTTTTACGGCTATATGAATTACGAACAGCTTTACGAAAAGGTAACGGGCTATTTGGATGCGGCGCAGGCCGAGCAGGTTTCGTTCATGGATTTTGTCGGCGTTCTGCTCAATGCCTCCTGCTGGCAGAATACGCTGGTTGCTCTGCCGCAGGGTGCGAAGTACTATACGCTTATCGATGAGAATAAGCTGGAGGATGAGCAGCGCGAGCATGCCAACCTCGGCTTTGCGCCGCTGTCGTACAACCGGGTTTATGAAGCGGGTACGGAAGGTTACATCGATGCTACGGATGCTTATAAGGCCTTGGCACAGTTCTTCATGCGAGAGCATGGCTGCGATGTACTGAAGGCCGCTGACATTGTCGGCGAAATCCTCATTCTGCTGCAGAATGGAGGAAATATGCAGGAAGCTGTCGAATACTTGGACGAGCTTGGATTGATGAAAGATGACCGCAAGGCAGAGGCAATTGTACCGCTGCTCATCGCGTTCAATAATTCGACGCATCTTTGGCCGCTCAAGGGCTATACGCCGGCAAAGCTCATGGCTAAGTCGGGCCGTGGCAAGGTGATTCCCTTCGAGGAAGTGCGCCGTCATAAAGTGGGCCGCAATGATCCCTGTCCCTGCGGCAGTGGCAAAAAATATAAAAATTGTTGCTTGCATAAGGATGAAAACTGATGAAGCAGACTTATGGTTATCAGCAGAAAGCACGGCAGTTTTTTGCCGTGCTGCTGCCTATCTTTATTACCCAGCTGTCACTTATGGCAACTGGGTTTTTCAATACGATTATGGCGGGGCATATCAGCCAGCAGGATTTGGCTGGAGTGGCCGTTGGTGTCAATTTGTTCCTGCCATTCTTTGGCAGTGTGCTCGGAATAATATCCGGCCTTACGCCGACGATTTCCCAGCTCTATGGCGGCGGGCGGCAGGATAAGATTGGCTTCATTGTCAAACAAGGCTTTTACTGGGCAATGGCCCTGGCTTTTTTGTTTATTGCCGTGGGTTGGCTGGCGGTGCCGCGGGTTTTGCCGCTTTTAAATCTGGAGCCAAAAGTGCACTATATCACGGCGCATTATTTGCTGGCGGTGTCCTTTGGCATCGTGCCGATTTTTCTGGCCGGCGTGCTGCGGAATTTCATCGATGCGCATGGCCATACGCGGCTCACGATGTGCATCACGATGACCTCGGTGCCGGTGAATATTGCCCTCAATTACGTGTTCATGTACGGTCTCTTTGGTGTTCCGGCGTTTGGCGGAATTGGCGCCGGCATTGGCTCGGCGATTGCCTTTTCGCTGAACTTGCTCTTAAATGTCTGGGTGGTCACCCATATCGAACCTTTCAAAAGCTATCGTATTTTCCATCACTTCCCGCGCCCGCAGTTCTCCGAGTGGAAAAAGCAGCTGGGGGTCGGGATACCGATTGGCAGTACGATGTTTTGTGAACAGAGCATCTTTGGCGCCGTGGGGCTTTTTATGACGGTTTACGGCACGGTGGTGGTGGCGGCCCATCAGGCGGCTATGAATTTCACGACAATCGTCTATATGGTGCCGCTGGCCGTCAGCATGACGCTGACCATTTTAGTCGGGTACGAAGTTGGCGCCAAGCGCTTTGCTGATGCCGAGCAGTATATCCGCCTGAGCCGTGTGCTGACGATGGTTTTCGTGGGCGTGCTGGCGCTGCTGCTGACGCAGTTCAAAACGGAAATCGCCGCCTTGTATACTTCGAGCCGTGAAGTTCAGCCGATACTTACGGGATTCCTGGTCTATGCGGTATTCATGCAGGTATCAGACAGCATCAATGCGCCGCTGCAGGGAGCACTTCGCGGGTATAAAGATGTCCATGTGACATTTTTGCTGGCGGTGCTGTCCTTCTGGGTTATCGGTCTTCCCGGCGGCTGGATGCTGGCCAACTGGACGGCAGTTGGCCCCTATGGCTATTGGATTGGTCTCGTTGCTGGGGTGCTGGTCGGCGCAGTATGTTTGCAGATCCGTATGGGGCAGGTGCAGCGGAAATTTTCAGGTCAGGAGGGGTGATGCCTTATGACAGAGTGCCTGGGGAAATGGAGTGCGGGAGCACTGGTTTTGCTGGCTTGTTACGGCAGTGCGGCGGCAGTGGTGCAGGCAGCACCGCTGCGGACTGTGGCCGAGTGGCAGCAGCAGGTGGAAAAACTCCGGGGGGAAAAGCAGTTAAGTGCCTATGATGAAGCAATCCGCCAGTATCCTGCCTATGCTGATTTTTATATCAAGCGCGGCAGGGTGCAATTGCAGCGGGGCGAAAGCCAGCGAGCAAAGCTCGATTTCGATAAGGCCATCCTGCTCGATGATAAAAATGCCTTGGCCTATACCGGGCGGGCAGAAGAACGGGCTTGTGCCGGTGACAGCAAGGCGGCCTGGCAGGCTTATGAAACGGCTTTGTCCCTCGATCCGAAGAATTCATTGATTTTGCAGAGCCGGGCCCATTTTTACTATGAGGGGCTGGCCGATTACCGGAAGGCTTTTGCCGATTATGACCAGGCGGCAAAATTCGTCACGGCGGAAGATGACCCGAGGCGTATAAATATTGCCCTGCAGAAGCTTGGGGCACAGCTTAAATATGCGTCGTTTCAACCTGGGTATTATGCAACAGTGGTCAATTCCATCGACAATATCCTGAGCATGAAAAAACAAAAGCGAAGCTCCCAGCAGCTCGAATACCTTTATACTTCGCGTTGTGCGGCCAATTATCATTTGGAGCAATACGCTGAGGCTTTGCGCGACAGCCAGCAGGTCCTTCGCTATATGGGACGCGATAAGTTAAAGCAGGCCAATATCCTCCGGCAGCAGAGCCGCATCCTGACGAAGCTGGGGCTTGACCAGGCGGCGAAAGCGGCCTTGAAGGCGGCGCTTTTGCGTAATCCGAAACTCATGGTGGACCGGCAGTATGAACTCGATAAAGATTTGGCGGCCAGCTGGCAGGAGGCATGGTAAGATGATGGGCAAAACGGCAAAAAAAATCCGGGCAGCGCTTGCCTTTTTCCTGCTGCTGCCGCTGTTTGCTGAGACAGTGGCAAGGGCAGCGGTGTTGCCGGAGTTTTATGATATGCGGCTTGCCGAGCCCTTTGACCGGTCAAGTTATATTGACGGACGGAAAACACTGCTCAATGAAGTGGGAAACCAGGGAAGTGCCAATATTTGCTGGGCGTTTACTGCAGCGGCCGCCTTGGAATCCAATGTGTATAAAAATTGGCAGCGGCAGGGCATTGCCTATTCGGTGGATGCCCGCGGATTCCGCTTGTCGCCCTGGAAAATGGCCTGGTTTTCCTATGCCCGGCCAGTGGGAGAAGCTGATGATTTGACCGGCGCGATGGGAAAGCCGTTGAAGAAAGGCAGCTATTCAGTTCCGCTGGCCAGCCGCGTTTACGGACACGGCAGCTGGCCGCTCTTTGCCCCTGAATTTTTGGCGGGCAGCGGCATTGGCTTTCGCAAAGCGGCGGCCAGCGTAACGGAGGATATGAAAGCCCCGGTCGGTTGGGGCGAGGATGCCGGGCTTCGCCTGCGCAATATCTTCACGAGTACGAGTACGAAGCTCTATCAGCCAGCGGAAATCGCGCGGATGAAATCCATGATGCTGGCGTACGGAGCTTTGGCGGCGGGCATTAACAGTCTGCCGCTCCAGCAGAAGGGCGCAGTCAGTTATTACCGGAACAAAACGCTGCCGGTGAATCATGGTGTCAATATCATCGGCTGGGATGATGCCTATGATTTTTCGGAATCAGGGCTCAAGGTAAAGCCAAGGCATAAAGGGGCCTGGATTATTCGCAACAGTTGGGGCAAAGACTGGGGTGAGGGCGGTTATGCTTACCTTTCGTATGAGGATAAGACTTTGCATAACTATGTGGCCTATGATACTTCCCTTGACAGGGCTGCTTACGATTGGATTGATACCCATGAGCGGTCAAATTGTCTCGTGCCGCCACGGCAAAATTGGGAAAATGGCAGCGGACCGCGGTACCGTCAAATGGAATCCGGCAGCGGCTTTGCAGCAGGGTATCAGGCTGGAAAAGCTGGACGGATTACGGCTGTGGGGTTCTACGCAATGGCCGATGGGATGGAATACACCATTACAATCCGCAAGGGCAGTCTCGACCCGGCGCAGGGAACGCTGGCCTTGGAACAAAGCGGACGATTCGGTGCCGATAATACGCCGGAGTGGGCGGGCTATCGCACCGTGAAGGTATCGCCGGACGTAGTGCTCGCCTCAGGCGAGGCGTATACGGTGGCGGTGTCGCTTCGCAATCCCAAGGGAAAAGTACGGCTGGTTTTGTCGCCGCAACTCGTGGAATCACGCAAGGCGGATTCCGTTTACAGCTATATCCGGCGCGGAGGGCACGGCCATTGGCAGAAAACCATCCGCCCAAATGACGGGGATCAGCCCGTATGGTATCGGAACAGTTCCGTCATTGAGCGCGTCTATCTGAAGTCGGCCGAAAAATGAACAACAAAAAAGACCTGCTAAAAAAGCAGGCCTTTTTTCTATCTCATCTGAGAAAATTACTTAGCGAGTGCGTTGACTTTGCGAGCCAGACGGGATTTTTTGCGGGATGCAGCGTTTTTATGATAAACATGGTTAGCAGCAGCCTGATCGATCGTCTTGCAAGCAACCGTAAGGAGGGATTTCGCTTCATCAGCGTTTCCAGCCTCAACAGCGTCAAGAACACGACGGGAAGCAGTGCGTACACGGGACTTCTCAGCAGCGTTCTTTGCATGGCGCTTAGCGTCAGATTTAACACTAAGAATAGATGCTTTGATATTTGGCAAGTAATTCACCCCCCTTAACAAATTCGTTACCTTGTTATCATAGCATGTGAAAATATAAAAAGCAATAGTTTTCTTTAGTTCCTCTGTCTATTTCTTGCAGGTGAGCCGCGTTCAATGCTATAATACGATAGATATGGATTGTTATTTTGAAAGGAAAATGACTATGCAGAACAAAAATATCCGCAATTTCTCGATTATTGCTCATATCGACCATGGCAAATCGACGATTGCGGATCGTTTGATTGAATATACTGGCACGCTTACGAAGCGCGAGATGGAAGCACAGGTCCTCGATAATATGGACTTGGAGCGCGAGCGCGGCATCACGATCAAGGCGCAGACGGTACGCCTCGATTACAAAGGCAAAGATGGCCAGCTGTATCAGCTGAATCTCATCGACACGCCGGGTCATGTCGATTTTACCTATGAGGTATCGAGAAGTTTGGCCGCCTGCGAGGGGGCACTGCTCGTTGTCGATGCGGCACAGGGCGTTGAGGCCCAGACGCTGGCGAATGTCTACATGGCGCTGGAAAATGACCTGGAGATTGTGCCGGTCATCAACAAGATTGACCTCCCAAGTGCTGACCCGGACCGGGTAAAGGAAGAAATTGAAAATACCATTGGCCTGGACACATCCAATGCGGTATTGGCATCGGCCAAATCCGGCATCGGTATCGAAGAGATTCTCGACTCGATTGTCGACTATATCCCGGCACCGGAAGGGGATGAGAACGCGCCGCTGCAGGCCTTGATTTTCGACTCGTTCTTTGATTCCTACAAGGGGGTTATCGCCCATGTCCGCGTCAAGCAGGGCCATATCAAAAAGGGCATGAAGCTCAAGATGATGGCAACGGGCAAGACGTTTGAGGTTACCGATGTGGGCTGCTTCAAACCGCAGCCGGTCGACGTCGGTCATCTCGATGTCGGTGAGGTAGGCTTTGTGGCCGGTTCCTTAAAGGATGTGCGCGATGTTCAGGTTGGTGACACCATTACCTTCGCTGACAATCCGGCAGCTGAACCATTGCCAGGCTATCGCGGCGTTACGCCGATGGTCTACTGCGGCCTCTACCCGGTCGACAGTTCGGACTATGACAACCTCAAAGATGCACTGGAAAAAATGCAGATTAACGATGCGGCGCTGGTATTCGAGCCGGAAACCTCGGTGGCCTTGGGCTTTGGCTTCCGCTGCGGCTTCTTGGGGCTGCTGCACATGGACGTCATTCAGGAGCGTCTCGAGCGCGAGTACAACCTCAAACTCATCACGACGGCGCCGTCGGTTATCTATCATGTGTTTAAGACCGATGGAACGAAAGTCGATGTCAGCAATCCGTCCGACTTGCCGCCGCAGACGGAAATCGAGCATATCGAAGAACCGTACGTCAAGGCAACCGTTATCGTACCGAATGATTTTGTCGGTGCCGTTATGGAGATTTCTCAGGATAAGCGCGGAGAATTCAAGACGATGGATTATCTCGACGAGAACCGCGTCATGATTACTTATCACATTCCGCTCAATGAAATCATCTTTGACTATTTCGACCGTTTGAAATCGGCAACGCGCGGCTACGCATCCCTTGACTATGAGTTGGCTGATTATCAGGAATCGAAACTGGTCAAGGTGGATATCCTTTTGAATGGCGACCCGGTGGATGCCCTGTCGACCATCGTCCACAAGGACCGTGCTGCTGGCCGTGGCCGCCAGCTGGCGTCGAAACTCAAGGAAATCATTCCGCAGCAGATGTTTGAAATCCCGATCCAGGCAGCTATCGGCAGCAAGGTCATTGCCCGCGAGAACGTCAGAGCCCGCCGCAAGGACGTCCTGGCCAAGTGCTATGGCGGTGATATTTCGCGTAAACGCAAACTGCTGGAAAAGCAGAAGGAAGGCAAAAAGCGCATGAAGGCAGTCGGCAGTGTTGAAGTGCCGCAGGAAGCGTTTATGGCCATCCTGAAGATTGATTGATGGAGAAAATAAATGGATGCAAAACAATGGGGCGTATACGTCCACATTCCCTTTTGCCGCCAGAAATGCTTCTATTGTGATTTTCCTTCCTTTGCCGGGCGGGAGCGTTATATGGAAGACTATACAGGAGCCCTGTGCCGGGAAATTGCGGTGCGGGGCTCTTATTATCGGCAGCTTTGGGGAAGGCCCGCGACAATTTATCTGGGCGGCGGCACGCCGTCGATTCTGCCGGCAAATCTCATGGGAAAGCTGCTAAAAAAAATCCGGCAGGTATTTCTAGAAGATGGCGAAGCCGAAGAGTTTACCGTGGAATGCAATCCCGGAACCGTGGACGAAGAATATCTTTTATTGCTGCGGGAATACGGGGTGAACCGGCTTTCCTTTGGGGTACAGAGTTTTGATGATGAACTCTTGCGGCGGATCGGCCGTATTCATAATGGCCAGCAGGCAATCGATGCGGTGAACATGGCCAAGAGGGCAGGCTTTACGAATCTGAGCCTGGACTTGATGTACGGACTTCCAGGGCAGAAGCTTGAACAGTTGAAGGCAAGTGTGAAGCAGGCGTTGGCGCTTGAGCCAAAACACATATCGATATACGGCCTTCAGCTGGAGGAAGGAACCGTTTTTTCCCGGATGCAGGCGATGGGAAAACTGGAACTGCCCGATGATGAGGCGACGGAAGCCATGTACGATTACATGACGGAATTTTTGCCCCAACAGGGATACGAACGGTATGAAATTTCCAATTTTGCCCGGCCGGGATTTGCGAGCCGTCATAACAGGAGCTATTGGCAGGATGTGCCATATCTCGGGCTGGGGGCGGCAGCGCATTCGTATCTCAATGGGCAGCGATGGGCGGCCTATGCCGAGCTCGGCCGCTATATGGAGGCGATACAAGAGAAAAAGTCTCCCGTAGAACCCGAGGAATCGGCAACGGCTGCCATCGCAATCGAAGAATTTTGTTTTTTGGCTTTGCGTACGGCTGAGGGAATAAGCCGGGAAAAGTTCCAGCGGAAGTTTGGCAGGAATCTGGACGACTTATATGGAACAATCATAAGGGACTTTTGTCAAAAAAAACTGCTGGCCGATGATGGTGTGCAAGTCTATTTGACAAGTCAAGGGATGAAGTATGGAAATTTGGTATTTGAAAAATTTTTGCTGGATGAGCAAGATTTTTGAGGCTGGTTAGTGGTTATTCGTTAAAAGTCTGCTATAATAGCCTTGTATGTTTAAAATTGGATGAGAATCGGGGAGATATGATGGACAGAAAAATTATTCAGAAGTTTGTTTTGTCCGCTTTGATTATCATGGGCTGCAGCGCCATCGGCGGCCTGCTTTGGGCAAACAGCCAGAACAGGCTGGCGCAGCAGGATGCTATAGCAGAGGAAGCGGAGAAAGAGCCTGGCGTAGAATCGGATGCCTATATTCTGGCAAAGGGCGATTATTCGAATCTGGAGGAACTTCTTACTGATGTGGATAAGCCGGTCTATGACCGCTATACGTTGAAGCAGCGGCAGGAAAAGGGATTGCCGACGATGCTTCCGCCGCTGGCAGTATATAATAAGGAAAAAGTTGCTTATCTGACCTTTGACGATGGCCCAGACAATAAGAATACCCTGGCTATCCTGGATATTCTCAAAGCCAATGGGATTCATGGCACGTTCTATGTAACGGGCAAGATGTGTGAGGAAAATCCGGAAGTGCTCAAGCGCATCTTCAACGAAGGCCATGCCATCGGCAATCACAGTTATGACCATGACTACAAGCGTCTCTATCAGTCAAAGGATAGTTTTTTGGCAGAAATGCAGCAGACGGATGATATCATCTTTAACATCCTGGGTGTGCGTCCGTTCATTATCCGCGCTCCGGGCGGAACGGTAGGCATGTTTTCGGCCGACTTTTATCCGGCGCTCACCGAAGCCGGCTATGTCGAGCATGACTGGAATGTCAGTTCCGAGGATGCCACGCCGAAGCGGCCCAACGCTGCCCGTCAGATTAAATTCGTGGATGGCATGACGAAGGGAGACCTCAAGGACAATATGGCATTGGTGCTCATGCATTGCTGCGGTGGCAAGGAAGAGACGGTCAAGGCGTTGCAGGGGATTATTGACGTACTGAAGGCAAAGGGGTATCGTTTCGGTGTCGTGACACCGATTACGCCGCAGCCGTGGTAAAGGGAAAGACAGGAGCAGTCCGTGACTTTTAAGCGAATCATTTGTTTTTTTTGTATAATGGTTGTCCTGGAAATCGGCAGTATGCTGTCGATAGCCGTTTGGATGCATCATGATGAAGGGGGGGCCGTGCAGGCAGAATCGGCTCATGAAGACCGCTCTGGCGCCATGGAGGAAAAACGCGCACCCTCGGCCAGGGATGCCGCGGACTTAAGCCGTAATATCGAGCGCATATTAGGCGCTGATTCGAGCCGCTACGCCATTTATTTTTGGCGGCCGGCTGAGGAAGAGGAACCGTTTATCTATCAGAACCGTCCAATGTCGCCGGCAAGCATGGTTAAGGTCTTTGTCATGGCTGCAGCGATGCAGGAGGTTCATGATGGGCGCCTGTCGCTGGATGAAAAGCTCGTCATCCGTGAGGCGGATGTCGTGGGCGGAGCCGGTGTAATCACCTGGTACAATATCGGGGAAGCGCGCTCCGTACGGGAGCTGGTTTCCGGGATGATTACGAACAGCGATAATACGGCCACGAACATGCTGATCGACCGCTTGGGCATGGATAAAATCAACCGGTATATCGCGGCGCATGGCTATGGCGATACCAAGCTGGTGCACAAGATGATGATTGGCAATGGCGGGCGGAAGAACTTTTCGTCGGTGCGTGATTTAGGCAAGCTGTTCAGCCGCCTTTATTATCATCAGCTGGTCGGCGAGAACGAAGACCGTTTTATGGAACTCGTGCTTTCCGGGCAGAAGGATAAAGAATGTTTCAATGCGGCGCTGCCGGATTTCAACATTGCCCATAAGACGGGAGAAGTTACCGGACTTTACGACGATGGTGGAATCTTCTTTGGCAAACAGGGCGACTTTGTGCTGGTCATCATGGATGAAGGCATCACCAGCCGTGGTGACACGATTGAAGCGATGAAAAATCTGACGCGTTATTTTGCCTCGACTCTTAAAAAGAAAAAGAAATAGGCGTGGGACGGTAACGGAACCACGATTCATACGGAGGAAACCGCTGGCTTAGGTAAGCTGGCGGTTTTTTATATAAATGTTTGACTTTTTGTCTTTTAGTGTTGACTTTTTGCCTTATTCGCGGTATTATCTTAATAGATTCGAAGTTAGCACTCACCATATAAGAGTGCTAACAGGAAAATAAATACCGAAGGAGGGATGCTGATGGCCGAACCGATAGATGAGCGCAAACAACGGGTATTAAAGGCTGTTATCGATGATTACATCGAAACCGCCGAGCCAGTGGGCTCAAGAACGTTGGCTCGGAAGTATGACCTGGGCGTCAGTCCGGCTACCATCCGCAATGAGATGGCAGATTTGGAGATGCTGGGGTATCTTGAGCATCTGCACACTTCTTCGGGCAGGGTACCGTCTTCCAAGGGATACCGTTTTTATGTGGATGGATTAATTCCGCCGAAGCCGGTCAGCGATGAAGAAAAAGTGCTGATTGACCGTTGGTATAACGCCAGAGTCAAGCGGATTGATGAGGTTTTCCAGGAAACCGCGCACATCATTTCCCAGGTGACAAAAAACGTGTCACTGGTGTTGGCACCGCAGCTCAATCAGGCAAAGTTCCGCTGCCTTCAGTTTTTGCCCCTTGATGATTATCGCGTCATCACGGTGCTGATGACCGATGCGGGCTTTATCGAGAACAAGATCATCGAAATGCCAAGTGGTGCGACCTTCGAGGATTTCCAGCGGATGGCAAAGGTCATCAATGCCAATCTCGCCGGGCATACCCTCGACACGATTCAGCATCATGCCCTTGCCGAGATTCGCGATGAAATCTCCGATGAGCCGCTTTACGAATCCGCGCTCGAGATTATTCACCGGGCCTTGGATACCGGGAAAAAGGAAAGGCTTTATCTTGGGGGAACTACCCAGATGCTGGACCAGCCGGAATTCCACGATGTGGAAAAGGTCAAGGAAACCCTGATGATGCTCGAAGAGGAAGAGCTTATCAAAGACATTCTCTATGCGCACATGGGCGATGGCCTCGAGGTCACGATCGGGCAGGAAAATGAGGATAAGCACTTCAAGGACAGCAGTATCATTACGGCGACCTACCACCTCGATGGGGAACTTTTGGGAACCATTGCGGTATTGGGGCCGACCCGTATGGAATACGCCAAGGCGATGAGCCTGCTCGAGTACATGAATTCGAATCTTACCAATGTCATCAAACGCTTTCACTGGTAGAACCTGCTGGTGCTTAGCAATAATTTATCCCCTTTGAAAGAGGTGAAGGAATTGCCATCATTTATGAAAGATGAATTAAAGAAAAAAGATGAGCAGAAACTTGACGAGATGCAGCAGGAAATCAATGAGGCCAGTGCTGAAGCTGAGGCCGAGGAAGCTGAAGGTCAGGAGGATGCCGAGGCAGACGAGGCGCCGGAGACCGAAGCCTCTGATGAGGCGCAGCAGCTTGAAAAGCTGACGGCAGACCTGAAGGAAAAAGAAGAACGTGTTCTTCGCCTGCAGGCTGATTTTGAGAATTTCCGCCGTCGTACGGCTAAAGAGAAAGAAGAACTTTCCGCAGTCGTTACCCAGGGCATCCTCAAAGACATGCTGCCGCTTTTGGATAACTTCGAGCGCGCTATGGCTGCTGAGGCCAAAGACGGAGAAGCTTTCCAGAAGGGCGTTGAGATGATTTTCACGCAGTTTGGCGAAGTGCTTAAAAAGAATGGCCTGGAAAAAATCGAAACAGAGGGCCAGAAATTTGACCCGAATTTCCACCAGGCGGTCATGCGTGTCCAGAATGAAGAGCTTGAAGATGATGATATCGCTCAGGAACTTCAGAAGGGCTACATGGTCAAGGGCCGGGTAATCCGCCCGAGCATGGTTCAGGTTGTAGCCAACTAAAGCTGTTTATAAAGTTTTTCTCTATATATTTTGGAAAAGATATTTTTAGGAGGATTTTAAAATGTCTAAAGTAATTGGTATTGACTTAGGTACGACCAACTCCGTTGTATCTGTTATGGAAGGCGGCGAGCCGACTGTCATCACGAACCCGGAAGGCAGCCGTATCACTCCGTCCGTTGTCGGTTTCACGAAAGACGGCCAGCGTCTCGTTGGCCAGCTGGCTAAACGTCAGGCTGTATCCAACCCGGATCGCACGATTGCATCCATCAAACGTCACATGGGTGATTCGAGCTATAAGGTAACGGTTGATGGCAAGAGCTACACGCCGCAGGAAATTTCCGCTATGGTTCTGCAGAAGCTCAAAGCAGATGCCGAAGCATATCTCGGTGAGACAGTCAGCCAGGCTGTTATTACGGTTCCGGCTTACTTCAACGACAGCCAGCGCCAGGCAACCAAAGACGCTGGTAAGATTGCCGGCCTCGAGGTTCTGCGTATCGTCAACGAGCCGACGGCAGCAGCTCTGGCTTATGGCCTCGATAAAGACGATGATGAGACGGTCCTCGTATTCGACCTCGGCGGCGGTACGTTCGATGTCTCGATTCTCGAACTTTCCGGCGGCACGTTCGAAGTTCTGGCAACCAATGGTGATACGCACCTCGGCGGCGATGACTTCGACCAGGCTATCATGGACTGGATGGTTGAAGAGTTCAAAAAAGAGAACAACATTGACCTCTCTCAGGATAAAATGGCTGCTCAGCGCCTCAAAGAAGCCGCTGAGAAAGCTAAGATTGAGCTTTCCAGCATGACGCAGACGAACATCAATCTGCCGTTTATCACGGCTGATGCTACGGGCCCGAAACATCTCGACCTCACGCTGTCGCGTGCTAAGTTCGATGAACTCACGAGCAGCCTCGTTGAGCGCACGATGGAGCCGACCCGCAAAGCTATGGCTGATGCTGACCTTTCCGGCAGCGACATCAACAAGATCATCCTCGTCGGTGGTTCTTCCCGTATCCCGGCTGTTCAGGAAGCTATCCGCAAGTTCTTGGCTAAGGAGCCGTCCAAAGGCGTTAACCCGGATGAGTGCGTATCCGTTGGCGCTGCTATCCAGGGTGGTATCCTTGTCGGTGAAGTCAAAGATGTACTGCTTCTCGATGTAACGCCGCTTTCCCTCGGTATCGAGACTCTCGGTGGTGTTTGCACGAAGATTATCGAGCGCAACACGACGATTCCGACGCATAAGAGCCAGGTATTTTCCACGGCTGCCGACAACCAGCCGTCTGTTGATATCCATGTCCTGCAGGGCGAGCGTGAAATGGCTGCCGGCAACAAGACGCTGGGCCGCTTCGAGCTCTCCGATATCCCGCCAGCTCCGCGTGGGGTTCCTAAAATCGAAGTTTCCTTCGATATCGATGCGAACGGTATCGTTCATGTATCGGCCAAAGATCTCGGCACGGGCAAAGAGCAGAAAATCACGATTCAGTCCGATGGCGGCATGAGCAAGGAAGATATCGACCGTATGGTCAAAGAGGCTGAAGCTCATGCAGCTGAGGATAAGAAGCAGAAAGAAGCCATTGACGTCAAGAATCAGGCTGACAGCTTCGTATATCAGGCAGAAAAGACCATCAAGGACCTTGGCGACAAAGCTGATAAGGCGCAGATTGCCAAAGTTCAGGAAGGTGTCGACAAAGTAAAAGAGGCCCTCAAGAGCAACGACACGGAAACGATTAAGAAGGCTATGGAAGAAGCCCAGAAGCCGCTTTATGAGATGAGTGCAGCTGCTTATCAGCAGGCTCAGGCTGCTGGCCAGGGTGCTCCGGGTGCAGACCAGGCAGGTCAGGCAGAAGCTAAGAATGACGATGATGTTGTCGATGCAGAGTATACGGAAGTCAAAGACGATAAGAAATAATTCACGGTTTTGATGGAAGGATTGTTGGGAGCCTGCGGGCTCCCAACAATTATATTTAAGGATGGTGCAACGTGAGCGAGAAACGCGATTACTATGAGGTGCTGGGCGTTGATAAGAGCGCATCGGCAGCTGATATAAAAAAGGCCTACAAAAAAATGGCCCGTAAATATCATCCAGACCTCAACCGCGATAATCCGAAAGAAGCTGAGGAGAAATTCAAGGAAGTCAACGAAGCTTATGATGTCCTGAAGGATCCGCAGAAGAAAGCACAGTACGACCAGTTTGGTCATGCGGCCTTTGAAGGCGGCATGGGCGGCGGAGGCGGCTTTGGTGGTTTCGGCGGAGGCGGCTTCGGCGGTTTCGGTGGCGGCGGAATGGATGACATCTTCGATATGTTCTTTGGCGGCGGTGGGCGTCAGCGTTCCCGCGGCCCGCAGCCGGAACGGGGCAGTGATCTGCGCTATGATTTGGAGATTACCTTTGAAGAAGCAGCCTTTGGCAAAGAGGTGGAACTAAGTATTCCGCGCATGGAAACGTGTGAAGCCTGCCATGGCTCTGGTGCAGCCGCCGGAACCAGCCCGGAAACCTGTCCGGACTGTCATGGTACGGGTGTGCGCCAGCAGGTACAGAATACGCCGTTTGGCCGCATGGTCAATCAGACCACCTGCAGCCGTTGTCATGGTACCGGCAAGATTGTTAAGAATCCTTGCGGTGAGTGCCATGGTACTGGCAAAAAGAAAGTCCGCAGCAAGATTAAGGTCAACATCCCGAAGGGAATTGACAATGGCCAGCGGGTTCGCGTCCGCGGCGGCGGTGAAGCCGGCAAACTCGGCGGTGAGCATGGTGATCTTTACGTATATATCTTTATCAAGCCGCATAAGATTTACCAGCGCCAGGGTACAGATGTTGTGGTGGAAGTGCCGATTTCCTTTGTCCAGGCAGCTCTGGGCGACAAAATCCAGGTGCCGACTATCGATGGTACGGTCGAGGTTAAAGTACCGGCTGGAACGCAGTCGGGCAAAATCCTGCGCCTGCGCGAACGCGGCATTCCGCATCTGCGTGGTACGGGCCGTGGCGACGAACATGTCGTCATCAAGGTGCTCACACCGCAGAACCTCAACCAGCGCCAGAAAGAACTCCTTAAAGAGTTTGGCGAAATCAGTGGCGATAAAGTCAATCCGGAACAGAAGAGCTTCCTCGATAACATCAAGAATCTCTTTAAATGATTTTCAACTTTCGAAACAAGTGAGAGTGTGACGCTCTCACTTGTTTTTTTCAGCTGATAAACGTATAATAGATTGTCAACGTATAAAGAGTACGGAAAAGGAGCGATGTATTTTGAAATGGGCAGAAGTAAGTATCCTGACCACCCATGAAGCCACGGACGTAGTGGCTGAAATCTATCATGACATTGGTGCGCAGGGTGTCGTCATCGAGGACCCGGAACTCCTGAACAGTTATATTGATTCGGGAATGTGGGATTTTTCGGATATCCAGCGCGCTGAGGATACAGAGATTGTTACGGTCAAGGCATACCTGCCCATGGATGAAGACCTCGATGGCAGGTTGCGGGACTTTGAACAGCGGATCAAAAAGTTCCGTGAAGTTGAAGGCGACGGCATCACGAAGGGCTCATGCGAGATTTCCTGGAAATCGGTTCAGGATGAAGACTGGTCGGATAACTGGAAGAAATATTTCCATCCCGAGAAAGTCGGCGGCATGATTGTCATCAAACCGACTTGGGAGGATTATACGGCAAGTCCGGACGATATCGTCATTGAACTCGACCCGGGGGCTGCCTTTGGTACGGGAACGCACCCTACGACAGCAATGTGCATCCGCGAACTCGAAAAACTCGTGCGCGGCGGCATGCGGGTATTTGATGTCGGAACGGGGTCCGGTGTGCTCTCGATTGCGGCAGCTAAGCTCGGTGCCAGCGATGTGACAGCTATGGACTATGACCGCACGGCCGTTAATGTGGCGGCGGAAAATATCCGTGAAAATCACGTAGAGGATATTGTAAAGACTGGTATCAGTGATATTTTGAAGTCCTTCGACGGCAAGGCTGACCTCGTCGTGGCCAATATCATTGCCGATATTATCATCCGCCTGTTTGAGGAGCTCGATGCGCATCTGGCCCCAGGCGGCAAACTGCTGGCGTCGGGAATTATCACTGAGCGGGTGGCTGATGTTACGGAAGCCTGCATTGCCAATGGCTTTGTCGTCGATAAAGTCATCGAAGAGAAAGGCTGGGCGGCAATGGTCATCAGCCGCGGAGAAGACAAATGAGGCGGTTGTTTTATAAGGGGATGCTGGCCGATACCGTTGAGATTACGGGCAGCGATGCCCATCATCTGATGCACGTCATGCGGGCAAAAGCCGGCCAGCAAATCATTCTGGTAGACGATGCCAATCAGGTAGCCCGCATGGAGATGACGGCTTTTCGCGAAGACGCGGTGACGCTTACGCTTTTGGAACGGCTGGAAGCCGATACCGAATCACCCATTGACCTGATACTAGCCCAGTGCCTGTTAAAGTCCGACAAGATGGATATGGTCGTGCAGAAAGCCGTAGAGCTGGGAGCAGTAGGTGTCATTCCGGTCCGCAGCCAGAATTGTGTCGTGCGCTATGATGCCAAAAAAGCAGCTGCCCGCCAGCAGCGCTGGCAAAAGATTGCCGATGAAGCGGCAAAGCAATGTGGCCGGACGGCACTCTTGGAAGTGGCTCCGGTAACCGACATCAAGTCGTTGCTGGAATCGGAAAATGGGCAGCAGGACAGCGTGCTGGTTTTCTTTTATGAAAATGAAGACCAGCAAACGGTTAAGGATTATTTGCAAAAGATTACCGTCAGACGCATTGTGCTGCTGGTAGGTCCTGAAGGCGGATTCTCATTGGAAGAAGCCAAGGCCGTAGAAGAGGCTGGCGGCAAAAGCGTAACGCTGGGACCGCGGATATTGCGCGCGGAAACAGCAGCACTGACGGCGATGTCCGTCGTTCAATACGAATGTGGAGATTTAGGATAAGGAGGATTTTTACCTTGCCAAAGGTGGCGTTAACAACACTGGGCTGCAAAGTCAACCAGTTTGAAACCGAAACGATGGAAGGCCTGTTCAAGCAGAAGGGATATGAGATTGTTCCGTTTGAAGAAAAGGCAGATTTCTACGTTATCAATACTTGTTCGGTCACAAGCCTTGGTGACCGGAAATCCCGTCAGATTATCCGCCGGGCAAAGCGGCAGAATGAACAGGCAATTATTGCTGTCTGTGGCTGCTACGCACAGGTTCATCCTGAAGAAATCAAGGCGATTGAAGGCGTTCGGGTGGTCCTGGGAACAAAGGAGCGCAGCCGCATTGTCGAATATGTGGAGCAGGCGGCCCGGGAAGACGGTATTCTCGATGAAGTGGGCAATATCATGGAAGCGCGTGATTTTGAGGATATTCCGCTCTACGATATGCCGCAGCGCACGCGGGCGTTCCTGAAGATTGAGGATGGCTGCCAGAATTTCTGTTCCTACTGCATCATTCCCTATGCGCGCGGCCCGGTAAAATCCCGTCATTTGGATAAGATTTATGCGGAAGCCAAGAAGCTGGTTGAGGCTGGCTTTAAGGAAATCGTACTGACAGGAATTCATCTCGGCGCTTATGGGCGCGATTTGCCAGAGGACGTCAATCTGGCGGACGCCTGCCGGGAAGTGCTTAAAGTTGAGGGCTTGAAGCGGCTTCGCCTGGGTTCGCTTGAATCCATCGAACTGTCACCGGAGCTTTTTGAACTCATCCGCCAGGATGAACGCTTCTGTGCACATTTGCATTTGCCGCTGCAGGCGGGGTCGGATGCCGTGCTCAAGGATATGAACCGTCATTATGATACGGCAGAGTTTGCCCGCCTTATTGAGCATGTGGAGCGTGAGGTCCCGGGAGTGGCCGTATCGACGGATATCATTGTCGGCTTCCCAGGGGAGACCGAAGAACAATTCCAGCAGGGCCTTGACTTTGTGGCGAAGATGAATTTTTCCCGCATGCATGTATTTCCCTATTCCCGCCGCAGCGGGACACCGGCAGCCGAGCGCAAGGACCAGATTCCTGAGCCCGTAAAAAAAGAACGCGTTCACCGCATGCAGGCTTTAGCTGCCAGCAAGTCCGAAGAATTCCATAAAATGTTTATTGGCAAGACGATGCGCGTATTGTTTGAAACCAATACCGAGGGAATAACGGATGGACTCACGGATAACTATATCCGCGTATATACCGATGACGAAGTCGTCTGCGGTGAACTTTATGAGGTGCGTTTGGCGCGGCTTTATAAAGATGGAGCCTTTGCGAAAGTAGTAGAAAAGGTGTAATAAATTTTTCAGGCAGGCAGGTAATTCGTTTTTTGTGGCGAATTATTATAGATGTATCCGGTTTATGCCCGATGTGGGGCATATTGGACGGATAAATCCAACAAGGGAGGTGTTATAGATGGCAGATTGTATTTTTTGCAAGATTGCTCAGAAGGAGATTCCTTCAAATCTTGTCTATGAAGATGATCAGGTGGTAGCATTTAAGGACTTGGAACCACAGGCTCCGGTTCATGTGCTGGTCATTCCCAAGAAACATGTGGAAAGCGTCCTGGCTTTTACGCAAGAAGACAAGGATTTGGCGGCACATATCCTGGTGGATGTAATCCCGCAGCTGGCTCGTGAACTGGGTGTAGATGAGAAGGGCTTCCGCGTTGTCACCAATACGGGTGAAGAAGGCGGGCAGAGCGTCAAACATCTGCATTTCCACCTCCTGGGCGGCCGTTCCCTGCAGTGGCCTCCAGGCTAATCAGTTTGTGGTTGACATGGCTGCTCCTGCTGATGTATAATTGTGTGGTGTAGTTATGAAACACAAACTCCCAAGTTAAGTGGAGGGGGGGAAAAATAGATGGCAAACGAAATCAAAGTTGGTAAAAATGAATCAATCGATAGTGCTCTCCGCCGCTTCAAGCGTATGTCCCAGAAAGCTGGTACGCTTGCTGAAGTGAGAAAACGTGAACATTACGAGAAACCGAGCGTTCGCCGCAAGAAGAAATCTGAGGCAGCTCGTAAACGCAAGTTCCGCGGCTAATCCTAGGTTTTTGCGTGAGGCGCCTGTCTTATGGACAGGCGCCTCATTTTATTTTGATAGAAAGAGGGAAATAAGATGTCTCTGAAAGAACAGTTGACGAATGATATGAAAGAAGCCATGAAAAACCATGATAAGGACCGCCTGGCTGTTATCCGCATGGTACGTGGTGCAATCCGCCAGCAGGAAATCGATGGACAGAAAGAACTGGGTGATGAAGATGTCATTGCCGTGCTGAGCAAAGAAGTCAAAATGCGTAAGGATTCCATGGAAGAATTCAAGAAGGGCGGCCGCGAGGATTTGGTCGAGAAAACGCAGGCGGAAATTGATGTACTGATGCCTTACCTGCCCGCACAGCTGTCGGAGGAAGAAGTGCGTGAAATCGTAAAAGCTGCCGTCGAGCAGACTGGTGCTGCTACGCCGAAAGATATGGGCAAAGTTATGGGCGCTTTGATGCCGAAGGTAAAAGGGCGTGCTGATGGCAAGCTGGTCAATACGATTGTGCGCAGTTTTTTACAGGGCTGAGCCTCGGAAGATATATCATCTTAATGAAAATCCAATAAAAGCTTAATCAAGATAATATCTCCTATTCATGATGGGTTAACAATCCGATGCTAAATTAAAAGCGTTGAGAAAAATGTGTTACTAAATGTGTTCATGAAGTTTGGAGGACTAATTCAATGAAGAAGAAGGCTTTATTCGCTGCGGTTATGGGGATTACGATGTGTGCTGGTACAGGTTTTGCTGCACCGGCAACCAACTACGATGCTGGTGCTGTTACGGTTGAGGCAGGCATGAGCGTAGCTCCGGATATGCAGCTCAACGGTTTTTCCGGCGATGATAAGACGCGCCCGTATGCAGGTGCTACGGTTGGTCTTGGCAGCGATTTTGCTCTTTCGTATAAATATGCTGATAATAAGGCAAGCGATGTTGGCATGAGAATGCAGGAGTACAACCTGAACTATAAGGCTGGCAAGAATACTTATATCTATGCCGGCAACCTGAATGTCAAGGGTACCTCGGCTGCATCGGGGATTTCTGACAACCGTTTGCAGGTTGGTGTGAAGTATGTCGCTCCGGCTGGCGATAAGACGAACTGGTGGGTTGGCGGCGCTATTGGTGATGACCTCTGGCGTGCAGAAATCGGCGGTTCCTATGCACTGGCTCCGAATGTAGATTGGGACCTTTCCTATCAGTATACGGATGCTAAAAACGTCGATGATAGGGTTGACGTCAAGACGAGAGGTCTTTACACGGGTCTTACGTTCAAACTTTAATTGAATTGAATCGTGCAGTGATGAAGGCAGCAGGCAGTACCTGTTGCCTTTTCTGTATTTTTGCAGGTGATTTGGCTTGGGCGGGGAATATAGTATTAGGAGGTGATAGTAATGGATGTTGTAACTATTCCTGCGTTGCAGGTTTTGCTGCTGGCTATCATGTTTCTGGCGGTTTTGGTGGAAATAAAAACCGGCGGGATGGGAGCTGGTGTGTTGCTGGGACTGGTCGCTGCAGCAGTATTTTGGGGCAGCCAGTACGTAAGAGGATTGGTAGACCTCTATCAGATTGCCATGTTTCTGGCGGGAATCCTCTGCATTGTATTTGAGATGCTCATGCCGACGATAGGGCTTTTAGCTGGCGTTGGTGTGGCGGCGATGCTTTATAGCGTCGTGCTGGCTCTTGGCGGAGATATCCAGGCGATATACGCTATGTTGATTGCCTTTTTGGTGTCGATAGCGGGCTTTGCGCTGATTGTAAAGCGGCTGCCGTCAAGCCGGCTTTGGAACAAAGTGGTATTGAAGGACCAGTCGGAAGCGGCCCGCGGGTATGTCAGTACAACACCCAAACATGAGTTGTTGGGCAAAGAAGGAGAAGTATTGAGTGAACTGCGGCCTTCGGGTGCCGTACTTCTCGATGGCGTTCCTGTCGATGTGATTTCTGAAGGCGCTTTTATCCCGAAAGGCGAGAAAGTGCGGGTAGTAGCCGTTGAAGGAGTCCGGGTAGTAGTTCGTAAAGTTTAAGTTTCAGGAGGTATTGCTATGGTTGGAATAATTGGTTCAGGTTTTTTCTTGGTGTTACTTATTGCCTTTGTCATGATTTTTTTGCATTTTGTGCCGTTGGGGCTCTGGATTTCAGCGCTGGCTGCTGATGTCCGTGTAGGGATTGTTACGCTGGTCGGCATGCGCATGCGCCGCGTTCCGCCAGCTAAGATAATCCTGCCGCTTATCAAGGCCAATAAGGCTGGTCTTGATGTGGCCGTCAATCAGCTGGAAGCACATTATCTGGCTGGCGGTAACGTCGATAAGGTGGTAGATGCGTTGATTGCGGCACATCGCGCGCAGATTCCGCTTCCGTTTGAGCGTTCAGCTGCCATTGACCTCGCTGGCCGCGATGTTCTCGAAGCCGTCCAGATGAGCGTCAATCCGAAGGTAATTGAAACACCAGTGGTTTCGGCTGTTGCCAAGAATGGTATCGAACTTAAAATCAAGGCGCGGGTAACTGTCCGTGCCAACATTGACCGGCTGGTCGGTGGTGCTGGTGAGCCCACGATTATTGCCCGCGTTGGCGAAGGTATCGTCACGACGGTTGGTTCTTCGGAAAGTCACAATGATGTGCTGGCAAATCCGGATGATATTTCTAAGACTGTTCTGGGCAAAGGGCTCGATGCTGGTACTGCGTTTGAAATTCTCTCGATTGATATTGCCGATGTCGATGTCGGGCGTAATATCGGTGCAGAACTTCAGACGGATCAGGCAGAGGCAGACAAGCGCATTGCTCAGGCAAAGGCCGAGGAACGCCGTGCAATGGCTGTGGCTAAAGAGCAGGAAATGAAGGCTTATACGCAGGAAATGGAAGCGAAAGTCGTCGAGGCTCAGGCCGAGGTCCCGCATGCTATGGCACAGGCTCTGCGCGAAGGCAAACTAGGAGTTATGGATTATTACAATTTGAACAACGTTCAGGCAGATACGGATATGCGTAATGCCATTAGTGCCTCTGGCGAAGGACAAGGGAAGCTCCAGGCACCAACGGCGCCAGTAAAGTAAGGAGGTCATCATGGAATCTATCCTGATGATTATTGCATTTGTCTTGTTTGCAGTACTGTCGGATAAAAAGGGCAGCAAGAAAAAAGTACCTGTGCCAAGACAAGAAATGCCATCGCCGAAAAACGGTGGCAATCTGGGTTTCAAGATTCCGGAATTGCGCAATGCGCCGGCTGCGGATAAGCGGAATTCTGAGTGGATACTCCAGCAGGAACAGGCTTACCGGCAGGAGCAGGAGGCAAAGAAGCGCGAGGCAGAACACAAGCGGCAGCGCATGCTGGAGGAAGAACAAATTCGGGCGGCAGAGCAGGCTGCTTACGAAATACAGGCCAAATTGGCAAGTACTCCTGTGCGGCGGCCCGGGCTTCGGATTCCTGCGCTTACCCCCGAATCGGCACAGCAGGCAGTGGTGCTGGCGGAAATCCTTGGCCGGCCTAAGGCTTATCGTAGACGCCGCTAACGATAAATTTTATGCGTTTTATCGATGACAAAAAGGAGTATTTGTAGTAAAATAAAGCAATATGCGATGAAGAAAGAAATACGAATTTTTGTAGGTGATAAGCGTGTCAAACTCCATGTTTGATGTAATACAAGAGGATATAGATAAGCTCAATGAGGGCTTGATTGAAGCGGTGTCCTCGCCGGTTGACCTGGTGACGGAAATTGGTACGCATTTGGTGACGGCTGGCGGCAAGCGCATTCGTCCGGCGCTCTGTCTGCTCGCAGCGCATGGCGGACCGGATTACAGCCTATCGCGGCTGCTGCCGCTGGCTGAGGCATTGGAACTCATCCATACGGCTTCACTGGTTCACGATGATGTTATCGATGAAGCGGATACGCGCCGCGGGAGCATCACGGCAAATGCCAAATGGGACAATCAGGTAGCCATCCTGAGCGGTGATTATATTTTTGCCCGGGCATTTGGTTTGATTGCGGATGGCGATTATGGAAACTATGTGTCGAAGCGGCTGGCCGATTTGGTCTGCAATCTCAGTGTTGGTGAGATTATCCAGAACCATACGGTTTATCATGCCGTGAAGGATTTGGACAACTATTACAATCGCATCCAGAAGAAAACGGCAGACTTTTTGGAGATTTGCTGTGAACTCGGTGCTTATGTAGGCGGGTTTGGTAAAGAGGATGTTCGCCGTATGGCGGAATATGGCCATTGCATTGGCATGGCGTTCCAGATTACTGATGATTTGCTTGATATCCTGCAAACGTCGGAGAAAATCGGCAAACCAGCAGGAAATGATATCCGCCAGGGAATTGTCACGTTGCCGGTCATTCATGCGCTTAATGTGAGTGAGGAGGCCGGAGAGCTTGAGAAAATCGTTACCGACCCTGCCATGACCGATGAAATGGTTGCGCGGGCGCTGTCGATTGTCAAGGCAACTGATGGCGTTGAGATTGCCAAGGCCAAGGTAGAAGAATATCTGGACCGTGCCCGTGAGGTACTGCCCGGTAACCTGGCTCCGGAAATCCGTGAGGCCTTTGTCATGGTGGCCGATTTTATTGGTGACCGCGATTTTTGATGTATTAGATTTGGGAATGTATGGAGGAAGATAATTATGTTGAGTGCTCCTGAACTTATCATGATTCTGGTAGTAGGTTTGGTGGTTTTTGGTCCGGGCAAACTCCCCGAAGTGGCTCGTTCGTTAGGCAAGGGGGTCCGGGAATTCAAGAAGGCGACCAATGCGCTGTCCCAGGCGCTTAATGCACCAGAGCAGGCACCGGTGCAGCAGCAGGCCACAGTTCAGCCACAGGCTCCTCAGCCAGCACCGACTGCTCCGGAAACTCCGGCGGCTAAGGCGCAGCCAGCAACAGCCGAGCAGCCGGCACAGCCTGCCAAACCTGCTTATCAGGCTCCAACCCAGGAATCCGTGCGCCAGCAGATTCAGGAGCAGTCTGAGAAAAAGGCTGAATAATCTGCTCGCGGTTAAAAAAACCATCATTGCCTTTGGCAGTGATGGTTTTTTTTATATCTATCATAAGGATTTCTTATGATGGGCGGAATATGTTTCGTTGAGATTTTTATGTTTTTTCGTTATAATAAAAAAGAATAAATGTAATCGCAGATGAATTGTTTTTTAGGAGGATTTTATATGTTTAGTCCATGGCAAGCCGGAATTGTAGTATTGATTGCGCTCGTTATTTTTGGACCGAGCCGCCTGCCGGAAATTGGCAAGGCACTTGGCAAGGGCATTCGTGAATTCAAGTCGAGTGCGACGGGCGAAGAGGCAAAACAGACAGAACAGACGATGACTAATGTAACGGAGCAGCCAAAGGAACTGCCGTCGAAGTCTGATACGACAAAGCAGTAAGCCAGGTGGAGTTACATGGCAGAAGAGAAACAATATGAAGAAATAGCGGCACCACAGCCGCGTGGAGTCATTGAGCCCGGTTCTGTGGAGTATGTTCGTGATGACGACGGCACGATGTCGTTGGTCGCGCATTTGACAGAGCTTCGCAGCCGGCTTATCAAATGCCTGGTTGCGGTTGCATTGGGCAGTTGTGTGGGGTACTTCTTTATCGATAAAATCATGCACTACATTACCCTGCCCGCTGGTAAACTGTACTATATGCAGCCGTCCGAGGCTTTTTTCACGTATTTGAAAGTCGCCTGTGTGACTGGATTCCTGTTGGCGCTGCCTATCGTATTTTGGCACGTTTGGCGCTTTTTCCTGCCGGCGCTTACACATAAGGAACGCGCAGTTCTCGGCATTATTGTGCCGACTTCGGTCATCTTGTTTTTTGCAGGACTGGCCTTTTCGTTTTTCTTAGTGTTGCCGGCTGGTATTCGCTTCTTTATGGGCTTCAACAGCGCAGAACTTGAAGCGATGTTTTCGGTTGACAAGTATTTTGATTTTGTCATTATGTTCGTAATGCCGTTTGGCTTCATTTTTGAATTGCCGCTTATTATTACGATTATGGGCAAAATGGGAATCATAACCTCAGCGTTTTTGAAGAAGTATCAGCGCATTGTTATTTTCCTGTCCTTTGTGGTGGGAGCGCTGATTACGCCGACACCGGATATCTTCACGCAGTCGATGATTGCACTGCCGATTATTGTTCTTTATGAAGTCGGCTATTTTATCGTTCGCTATGTCCTGCGCAATTGAGGTAGTTTTAGGGAGGAAATGTTTTGGCTTTTAAGGATTTACGGGAATTTATCGCGGAGCTTGAAAAGCGCGGCCTGCTCAAGCGCATCCAGACGGAGGTAGACCCGGAGCTGGAAATCACGGAAATCACGGACCGCGTGTCCAAGATGGAAGGCGATAAGAATGTGGCGCTGTTGTTCGAGAACGTCAAAGGCTCGAAGATGCCGGTGCTCATGAATGCGTTTGGCAGCTATGAACGCATGGCTTTGGCATTGGGCGTGGAAAAACTCGACGACGTTGCCGATGAGCTGCGCGAGATGATGAAGCTGCCGTATGTGTCGCTGCAGAATAAGATGAGTGTTGTCACGATGATTCCGATGATCAAGCGCGCCATCAATTTCCCGAAATATGTCAAGAATGCACCATGTCAGGAAGTTGTCGAGACAGAGAATCCGAATCTCGACGAGATTCCTATCCTCAAGTGCTGGCCGGATGATGGCGGTCCGTTTGTTACGCTGCCACTCGTATTTACGAAGAATCCGAAGACGGGCAAGCGCAATGTCGGCATGTACCGCCTGCAGAAGTACGACAGCCGTACGACGGGGATGCATTGGCACATCCATAAGAACGGTGCGGAAAACTTCCGCGACACGAAGGCGCAGGGCGGCGACCGCATCGAGGCGGCTGTCGCTATTGGAACCGATCCGGTCGTGACTTATGCGGCGACGGCTCCGCTGCCGCGCGATATCGACGAGATGGTTTTTGCCGGTTTCCTGCGGCATAAATCCGTCGAGATGGTCAAGTGCAAGACCGTTGATATTGAGGTGCCGGCTAATGCGGAAATCATCCTTGAGGGCTATGTCATGACCGACGAAGTCCGCCGCGAGGGGCCGTTTGGCGACCATACGGGGTACTATTCGCTGGCTGATGACTATCCGGTGTTCCATATCACGGCTATCACGCACCGCAAGGACGCTATCTATTCGTCCACGGTTGTCGGCAAGCCGCCGATGGAGGATTGCTATCTGGCCAAGGCTACGGAGCGCATCTTCCTGCCGCTCCTGCAGCAGATGCAGCCGGAAATCATCGACATCAATATGCCGCTTGAAGGCGTATTCCATGACTGCTGCATCGTATCGATCAAGAAGTCGTATCCGATGCAGGCGCGCAAGGTCATGCATGCGCTCTGGGGTATGGGACAGATGATGAACGTCAAGATGATCATCGTTGTCGATTCGCATGTCAATGTTCAGGATCTGAAGGAAGTCTGGTGGCGCGTCTACAACAACATCGATGCCAAACATGACCTCGAGATTGTCGAGGGTCCGCTCGATGTGCTTGACCATTCCTCGCCAATGGCGAAATGGGGAGCGAAGCTCGGTATCGATGCCACGAAGACCTGGCCGGAAGAAGGGCATACGCGTGAGTGGCCGGAAGAAATCAGCATGTCTGAGGATATCCGCAAGAAGGTCGATGCCAAGTGGAAGGAGCTTGGTCTCGATTGATTAGTATAAAAGCACATATCAACAACGTTGCGCTGCATCATACGATCTTTGATCTGCCGTTTGCCTTTATGGCGGCGGTACTCGCCGCTGGCGGGCATCCTTCCCTTCATGACCTGTTTTGGATTGCTATGGCCATCACCACTGGCCGTGCTGCTGCCATGGCCATGGACAACCTGGCCGATCTCAAATATGACAGCCAGCAGCCGCGCATGAATTACCGGGCTATGGTACGCGGGGAAATCACGAAACGTGAGGCGAAGGTGTTTATCGTCATCTGCCTGGTTCTCATGGTGCTCTCGGTCCTGCAGCTGCAGCCAATCTGCATTTATCTGCTGCCTGTGGCAGCGGTGCCGTTCATGATTTATCCGTACATGAAGCGGTTTACGGGCTGGTGTCATCTGTTCCTGGGCCTTGCTATCGGTATGGCGCCGGCAGGTGGCTGGGTTGGCGTCAGCGGCCAGATCACGGCGCCAATGGTGCTTTTATGCATCGCGGTAGCGCTCTGGATTGGTGCCTTTGATGCCATGTACGGCGCGCAGGATGAGGAGTTTGACAAGAGTCAGGGGCTGCACTCGCTGGCAACCGAATACGGTGCGGCTGGCGCGTTCAAGATTGCGGTTGCCCTGCATGTCATCTGCATCGTCTGCTTCTTGGCCGTTGGCGTGATGCTGCAGCTGTCATCCCTGTATTATTTCGGGGTTGGCATTGCAGCAGGAACGCTGGTCTATCAGCATCGGATTGTGAGCCCGACGGATTTTTCGCGGGTTACGCAGCGTTATTTCATGCGCAATGGCATCGTATCGGTGGCAATCTGCGTATGCACCTGGCTTAGTTTTTATCTGTAATCCATATAGGGGAGGGACTCTATGTCAGCGAGAATTCTCGAAGGAAAAGTCTTTGCACAGCAGTTCAAGGATGATGCGGGCCGCAGGGCCGAAGTCTTGCGGGAGAAATACGGTGTGAATCCGGGCCTTGCCGTTATCATTGTCGGCAGCAATCCGGCATCGCAGGTCTATGTCCGCAACAAGAACAAATCCTGTGAGGCTTTGGGAATTTATTCGGAAGTCGTGGAGATGCCGGAGACGACATCGAAGCAGGAACTTATCGCCAAGATTGATGAACTCAATCTCGATAAGCGCATTCACGGCATCCTCGTTCAGCTGCCGCTGCCGGCTCAGATTGCCAAGGATGAGGCGGAAATCCTCAATCGCATCGACCCGGCTAAGGATGTGGATGGCTTCCATCCCGTCAATGTAGGACGGCTCGTTACCGGTGAAGATGGACTCGTTCCATGCACGCCGGCAGGCTGCATCCGCATGCTGGAACTCGCAGACATTCCCCTGGATGGAAAGCGGGCGGTAGTCATTGGCCGCAGCAATATCGTGGGCAAGCCGATGCTTCATCTGTTGCTGGCTAAGAATGCTACGGTGACCATCTGTCATTCGCATACGGAGAACCTCGCCGCGATTACGCGCGAGGCCGATATCCTCGTGGCAGCCATCGGCAAGCCGAATTTTGTCACTGCGGATATGGTAAAACCTGGGGCCGCCGTCATCGACGTCGGCATCAATCGCATCGCCCCAAAAAAGCTTGTCGGTGATGTTGATTTTGAGGCCGTCAAGGAAGTGGCAGGAGCAATCACGCCAGTGCCGGGAGGAGTAGGACTCCTGACGGTGGCTATGCTCATGCAGAATGTTGTCAAGGCAGCCGAAAAGGCAGTCTGCAAATAAATAACCGAATATCTTTCACGGAAACAAACAGAGGAGAAGAAAGCCTAATGAAAACTGATGTGGAGATTGCTCAGGAAGCAGAGATGCAGGACATCCGGAAAATCGCCGAGAAACTGGAAATCTCGGAAGATGAACTGGAACTCTATGGCAAGTACAAGGCAAAAATCACGCTTGATGCTTGGGAAAAGGTCAAGAATCGTCCGAATGGTAAACTCGTTCTCGTGACAGCCATCAATCCGACGCCGGCTGGTGAAGGCAAGACAACGACAAGTGTAGGGCTTGCCGATGCCTTCCACAAGCAGGGGAAGAAAGTGGCCGTTGCCCTGCGTGAGCCATCGCTTGGACCGTGCTTCGGCCTAAAGGGCGGCGCTGCTGGCGGCGGTTATGCACAGGTTGTGCCGATGGAGGATATCAACCTTCATTTTACGGGGGACTTCCATGCGATTACGACGGCTCACAACCTATTGGCGGCTGTTATCGATAACCACATCCAGCAGGGGAATGCACTGGATATCGATGTGCGCCGTGTCGTTTGGAAACGCGTGCTGGACCTCAATGACCGCGCCCTGCGCCATGTCGTCATCGGCATGGGCGGCAAGGCCCATGGTGTGCCGCGCGAGACGGGCTTTGACATCACGGTAGCCTCGGAGATGATGGCTATCCTGTGCCTGGCCTCGGGCCTTGAGGATATGAAAAAGCGTCTCGGGGAAATCGTTGTTGCCTATACGCGCGATGGCCGTGCCGTCCGCGCCAAGGAGCTCAATGTCACGGGAGCTTTGACGCTGCTCTTCAAGGATGCCATCAAGCCGAATCTCGTGCAGACGCTCGAGGGTACGCCGGCATTCATCCATGGCGGTCCGTTTGCCAATATCGCCCATGGCTGCAACAGCGTCATGGCGACGAAGTTTGCCCTGAAGTTTGCCGATTACGTCGTCACGGAGGCCGGCTTCGGTGCTGACCTCGGTGCTGAGAAGTTCCTCGACATCAAGTGCCGTTTTGCCGGTATCCATCCCGATGCCGTAGTCATCGTGGCAACGGTCCGTGCTCTCAAGATGCATGGCGGCCTCGATAAGAAAGAGCTGGACCATGTCGATATGGCAGCCCTTGAAAAGGGCCTGGCCAACCTTACCAAGCACATCGAAAACATCCAGAAGTTTGGCCTGCCGGCAGTCGTTGCCATCAATGCCTTCCCGACGGACACGAAGGAAGAGCTAGACTTTGTCGAAAAGAAATGCAACGAGCTCGGCGCCGAGGTCGCTTTGTCGGAGGTTTGGGCCAAAGGCGGCGAAGGTGGCCTGAAACTGGCCGAGAAAGTCGAAGAAGCTTTTGGCAAGCAGAACGACTTCCATTTCATCTATGAGACGGAGCAGTCGATCCCGGAGAAGATTACGGCTATCGCGCGTGAAATCTACGGTGCCGATGGTGTGGACTTTACGGCTCCGGCAAAGAAACAGCTCAAGGAAATCGAAGACCTTGGCTTTGACAAGATGCCAGTCTGCATGGCTAAGACGCAGTATTCGTTGTCGGATGATGCGGCGAAGCTTGGCCGTCCGGAAGGTTTCCGCATCACGGTGCGCGAGCTGCGCATAGCTGCTGGTGCTGGCTTTATCGTTGCCCTGACTGGCAATATTCTCACGATGCCGGGCCTGCCGAAAAAGCCGGCGGCTGAAAATATGGACATTGATGAAAGTGGCAAAATCACTGGCCTTTTCTGATTGGATTATAGCTATTGGTGAATAGCTATTGGATAAGCGCATTGAGAAAAATCTCAATGCGCTTATTTTATAATTAATGCTGATTATCAAAACAAAGGGACAGCTACTTGCAAAATCTATAAAAACATTTTACAATATGATCTATGTAACTAATAACCAGTAGAAAAATATCTGGAGGCTGCCTATGAAACGTGTATCGGTTGAGCTGGTGCCACGCGATGAGGAATCGTTGCGCGCTGAGCTTGCGCTCTTACAGCAGTACAAGGACAAGATTGATGTCATTAATATTCCTGACTTATTGCGCTTTGAAACGCGCAGCTGGCAGGGAGCAGCTATGGCCAAAGAATATTTTCCGCAGGCTATGCCGCACATTCGCGCTATGGACATAAACCTCGCGGAAGAGCTGCCGATGAAAGATTATTTGCGTGAACATGATATCCGGGAAGTGCTGGTTATCGAAGGCGACCCGCCGCAGCGCATGACTCACGCCGTTTATCCGACGGAAAGCACCGATGTCATCCGCAAGTTCCGCGAGGAAATGCCTGAGATAGATGTCTATGCCGGCATTGACCAGTACCGGAGTTCTATGCGCGAAGAACTTTACCGCGTTCATCGCAAAGTACAGGCAGGGGCCAAGGGATTCTTTACCCAGCCGTTCTATGATATGCGGTATTTGGAAATGTACGCAGATATGTTGGATGGATTAGATGTGTACTGGGGCGTATCGCCGGTAATGACAGCTGGTTCGCAGAGTTATTGGGAACGCAAAAACAACGTGGTATTTCCGAAGTCCTTTGAGCCGGGACTTGAATGGAGTGTGGCGTTTTCACGTGAAGTCAAAGATTGGGCAGAAAAGAATGGCGAAAATATTTATTTGATGCCAATCCGCACGAATCTTGAGGAATACCTGGCTGGCGTATTTGCCACGTTATAAGATTTGCAAACAGGTCCGCAGAGTTTGTGGATGTTAGGTTATATTTTAGGAGAGTGAAACATGTTTAAAATCCTGAGGAAAGAGGAGCTTTCCCCGAATGTCTTCTCGATGGATATTGATGCACCGCGCGTCGCGAAAAAAGCACAGGCAGGCCAGTTTATCGTTCTGCGTGTAGATGAAAAGGGCGAGCGAATTCCACTGACGATTGCCAATTTCAATCGTGAGACCGGTGTCGTAAATATCGTGTTCCAGGTTATCGGTGCATCGACGATGGCTTTGGCTGCTGTCGAGCCGGGCGAGTCGATCATCGATTTTGTCGGGCCGCTCGGTCAGCCGTCGGAAATCAAGAAGTTTGATGGCACGGTAGTTGTCGTTGGCGGCGGTATTGGTGTAGCGCCGACGTTCCCGATTGCAAGGGCTATGAAAGAGGCCGGCAATAAGGTCATCGCCATCATGGGCGCCAAAAACAAAGATATCCTGATTATGGAAGATGAGATGAAGGAAGTAACCGACGAAATCCTCATCACGACCGATGATGGTTCCCGCGGCATCAAGGGCTTTGTTACCTATGCGGTACAGGAACTGGCGGAGCGTGGCGAAAAGATTGCGCAGATTACGGCAATCGGTCCGGTCATCATGATGAAGAGCGTTGCCGACTGCACGCGTGAGCTTGGCATCCATACGGTCGTCAGTCTCAACCCGATTATGGTTGATGGTACGGGCATGTGCGGCGGCTGCCGCGTACAGGTCGGCGATGAGACGAAATTCGCCTGTGTCGATGGTCCAGAGTTTGATGGCCATCTCGTAGATTTCAAGGCACTTATGAGCCGCCAGCGCATGTATCGCGACCTCGAGGCCGAAGAAAAAGACCATATCTGCAACATCGGACTGGGGAGGAAGTAAGCAATGGCTCTGTCTTTGAAAAAACATGAAATGCCGGTACAGGACCCGAAAGTCCGTGCCCATAACTTTGATGAGGTAGCCCTGGGCTACGATGAAGAAACGGCAGTAGCCGAGGCAGAACGCTGCCTGCACTGCAAGATTCCGCAGTGTCGCAAAGGCTGCCCGGTATCGGTTGATATCCCCGAGTTCATCGGCAAAATCAAAGAGCGTGATTTTGATGGCGCTATCGAAAAAATCAAGGAAGCCAACGCACTGCCGGCTGTCTGCGGCCGCGTCTGCCCGCAGGAGAACCAGTGCGAGAAATACTGCGTACTGGCCAAGAAGGGCGAGTCGGTCGGCATTGGCCGTCTCGAGCGTTTCGTGGCTGACCGCTATATGGCTAAGAACGAAGAAGTAAAGCCAATCGAATTTGCCGAAGATGCCCAGAAGGTTGCCGTTTTGGGTTCCGGTCCGTCCGGCCTTTCCTGTGCTGGCGACCTTGCCAAGATGGGCTATAAGGTCACGGTCTTTGAGGCACTGCACAAAGCTGGCGGCGTTTTGTCCTATGGCATTCCGGAATTCCGTCTGCCGAAGGACAAGGTTGTCAAAAAGGAAATCGAAAACATTGAGAAACTCGGCGTCAAATTCGAGCTTGATGCTGTTGCTGGCCGCCTGTTCACCGTCGATGAGCTGATGGAAGAAGAGGGCTTTGATGCCGTATTCATCGGCACGGGTGCCGGCTTGCCACGTTTCCAGGGGATTCCGGGCGAGGGGCTTAATGGCGTTTATTCGGCCAATGAGTTCCTGACGCGCTGCAATCTCATGAAGGCGTATAAGTTCCCTGAGTACGCAACGCCAATCAAGGTCGGCAAGAATGTCGCTGTCATCGGTGGCGGCAACGTGGCTATGGATGCTGCCCGCACGGCACTGCGCCTTGGTGCGGAGCACGTTTATATCGTCTACCGCCGCAGTGAAGCAGAGCTGCCGGCTCGTAAGGAAGAAGTCGAGCATGCAAAAGAAGAGGGCATTGACTTTAAATTGCTCAACAACCCGGTTGAGATTCTCGGCAACGAGGAAGGCTGGGTTAGCGGGATGAAGTGCATCCGCATGGAACTCGGTGAGCCCGATGAGTCTGGCCGCCGCCGTCCGGTACCGGTAGAAGGTTCGGAGTTCGAGCTGGCCGTTGATACCGTTATCGTGTCGATTGGTACGGGCCCGAATCCGATCATTGCCCATACGACGCCGGGGCTGGCTACGACGAAACGCGGCAATATCGAAGCCGATGAAGAATCGTGTGCAACGTCTAAGCCGGGCGTGTTTGCCGGTGGTGATATCGTCACGGGTGCGGCTACGGTAATTCTCGCTATGGGCGCAGGCCGCAAGGCTGCCGCCGCTATCGATGAATATCTGAAAAGCAAAAAGAAATAATGAATAGTTCCGGTCAATGAAGACCGAATAGAGTCCGTCTCAGTCGCAGCTATGTATTGAGGCGGATTTATCTATTGTATTTGGGAAAGAGGGAAAAGACGACAAATGATGAATTTTGCTGCCATTGACTTTGAGACAGCAACGGCATCCAGAGATTCGGCTTGCAGTGTGGCAGTCGTGGAAGTCAAGGATGGAAAACTATATGATTCATACTATACGCTGATTCAGCCGCCGGCAAACCGGTATAATTATTTCAATACCCGCATTCACGGAATAACGCGGGAAGATACTGCGGATGCACCGGTGTTTGCGCAGATTTGGCCGGAGCTTTTGACGCACTTGGAAGGGCGTATCGTTGTGGCGCATAATGCGCGCTTTGACATGGGCGTGCTGGGGGCTTGCCTGGCAAAATCCGGTCTGCCAAATCCGGATTTTGCCTATTGCGATACCGTGGCAATAGCCCGCAAAGTCTGGCCGGATTTGGAGAATCACAAGCTGAATACGGTAGGCGATTTCCTGCAGATTGCGTTCAATCATCACAATGCACTCGATGATGCCCGCACCTGTGCCTGCATTCCGATGGCGGCCGGCAAGGAGATGTCTACGGATAGTCTCGAAGCTTTGGTGCAGGAGCTTGGGGTAGCTGTTCAGCAATTTGGGATAAGAAAGGGGTATAAACGATGATTTTGGTAAGTGCCTGTTTGTTGGGACATAAAGTGAAATTTAATGGCGGAGCCAATACCAATGAGCTGCTGCTTAAATACAACGAACGGGGAAGATTTATTGCCGTCTGTCCGGAGTGTTTTGCCATGCTGCCGGTGCCACGTCCGCCGATGGAAATCCAGGAAGGAACGGGCAAGAAAGTTTTGATGGGAAAAGCCCGCGTCGTGGACGAGAACGGTATGGACACGACCAATTATCTTTTGACGGGCGCAGATAAAATCCTCAAGATTGCAGAAGCCTATCATGCGCGTGTGGCAATCCTGAAAGAGGGAAGTCCGTCCTGTGGTGTCAAGAAGATTCACGGCGGCAACTTTGATGGCAAAAAAATCAAAGGGCAGGGCGTGGCAGCTGCCTTATTGATGAAAAATGGCCTTACGGTCTATTCGGAAAAGGATATTACGGTGGGAAGACTAGAAGAATTAATCGCTGAAGATGTCCGTCACGATAAAATTTAAAAAAAATCGGGATTTTTTTCAAAAAAGGGGTTGCATTCTTTTTGAAAATCCCGTATAATACTTCTTGTCGACACGAGAGTGTCACCGAGTTATTCCTCGATAGCTCAGCCGGTAGAGCACCTGACTGTTAATCAGGCTGTCGCAGGTTCGAATCCTGCTCGAGGAGCCATATGGCGCGTTGGTCAAGTGGTTAAGACACCGCCCTTTCACGGCGGCTTCATGGGTTCGAATCCCATACGCGTCACCATTTTCGGGCGATTAGCTCAGCTGGGAGAGCGCCTGCCTTACAAGCAGGATGTCAGCAGTTCGATCCTGTTATCGCCCACCATTGAAAAGTATAGGCTGCCGTTAGGGCAGCCTTTTTTTTATCGTTAAACGGAAAGGGGTTTGTGCATGAATACGGAAGAACGCCGGAGAAAATTGTTTGAACGCCTGAAGGAAGCGGAACAGCCGTTAACAGGAACCAAGCTGTCCCGGGAATTTGGCGTAAGCCGCCAGATTATTGTCGGAGATATCAGCATTCTGCGGGCGCAGGGCGTGCAGATTTTTGCTACGCCGCGGGGCTATATCCTGCCTCAGGAGCAGGGGCAGGCAAGCCAGATGGTAACCCTGGTATGCCGTCATGATGCCGAAGGAATGGAAAAGGAATTATTGGCGATTGTCGATAACGGTGGTGCTGTCCTGGATGTTATCGTGGAGCATCCGCTCTATGGACCGATTCGCGGCGACCTGCTGCTGGAAAATCGCCGGGATATCCGGGCGTTTCTGTCCAAAATGCAGAAGTGCCAGGCTAATCCACTGCTCGTCGTGACTGGCGGGGTTCACATGCATACCGTGCGGGTGCCGGATGAAGAAACGCTGCAGGCTATCCGTGACGATTTGCGTAAGCTCCACATTCTGATTGAGAATTGACAGCGCTGAAAATGCAGAGAAATTCACGATATTGCGTGACAATTCCCTTCGTAGTATAATGTTTTCATGCAGTGTCCGGATGGGGTTATAGTAAGGAAGACGAGTAATGGAAGAATTACTGAAAAAAATGCATAGCTGGATGGACGATTATATGAAGCAGTTTGTCACCGATGACGAAGAAGTCATGCAGGGCATACGCATTAAGATGGTCCATACAGGATACGTTACGGAAATCGCACGGGAACTGGCCCGGCATTTGAAGTTTCGTGAGCACGACGTTCAATTGGCTGAGGTCATGGGCCTGTTTCACGACGTGGGACGATTCCGCCAGTACAGCCTATATAAGACCTTTAACGATGCGCAGTCCGAAGACCATGCAGACCTTGGCCTCAAGGTATTGACAGAGGAAATGCCTTATATGGCGGAACTTTCGCCTGAAGACGAGACGTTGGTTCGCTTTGCCATCCGCAATCATAATAAGAAGGAAATCGAACCTACGGATGATTGGCGTAAGCTGGTTTTTGCGCGGCTGCTGCGCGATGCCGATAAGCTCGACATTTACCGTGTCCTTTCGCCTTATCTGGTACCGGAGGGGGCGCAAAAAGCGCCAAACTTTGTCCCCAGCGATGCCAGTCAGCTGGTAAGTCCGGACTTTGTCCGGGATTTTGCCGAGGGAAAACAGGCGGACTACCATCGTCTGCGGACGCATGGGGACCGGAAACTCGTACGGCTCATGTGGGTCTATGACATCAACTACAGCTGGACGCTTCGCAAGATGGTAGAGCGGGGGTATATTGACCTCATCATCAAGTACCTGCCGGAACAGGAAGGTCTGGAGGAAGGAATCCGCCGTCTGCGGAAATATGTTAAAGAAAAATGCGCGGCCGAAGACCGTGTGGAGTTATAAAGGAGAGAATCAAATGGCAGAGAATACGACGATCGCTTCCAATTTCATTCAGAATGCGATTGAGGAAGACCAGAAGAACGGAAAGTATACGGAAGGTATTCATACGCGTTTCCCACCTGAGCCGAATGGTTATCTCCATATCGGCCATGCAAAATCGATTTGCCTGAACTTCGGTCTGGCCGAGCACAATCATGGCCTTTGCAACCTTCGCTTCGATGATACGAATCCGACGAAGGAAGATACGGAGTATGTTGACTCGATTCAGGAAGATATCCATTGGCTTGGTTTTTCCTGGCAGAACCGCATGTTCTATGCATCGGATTACTTTGACAAACTTTACGATTATGCCTGTGAGCTTATTAAAAAGGGACTTGCTTATGTCGATGACCTGTCCGCTGACGAAATCCGTGCCTATCGCGGGACGCTTACGGAACCGGGCAAGGAAAGCCCATACCGCAACCGCAGTGTTGAGGAGAATCTCGACTTGTTCGCCCGCATGAAAGCTGGCGAATTTGCCGATGGGGAAAAGGTACTGCGGGCCAAGATTGATATGGCATCGCCGAACATGGTCCTGCGCGATACGGTCATCTATCGCATTGCTCATGCGCATCATCATCGCACGGGAGATGCCTGGTGCATCTATCCAATGTATGATTTTGCTCATCCGCTTTCCGATGCGATTGAGGGCATCACGCATTCGGTTTGCACGCTCGAGTTTGAGGAGCACCGTCCGTTCTATGACTGGCTCTTAGAATCGCTGGGCTTTGATGCCAATACGCGTCCACGCCAGATTGAGTTTGCGCGTTTGAACCTTACCAATACGGTCACGAGCAAGCGCAAATTGCGTCAGCTGGTCGAAGAGCATTTCGTCAGTGGCTGGGATGATCCGCGTATGCCGACGATTTCGGGACTTCGCCGCCGCGGCTACACGCCGGCATCGCTGCGCAAGTTCTGCGAAGAAATTGGCGTTGCGAAAGCGGACAGCCTGGTTGATGTCAGCATGCTTGAGCATTGCGTCCGCGATGACCTCAACGAAAATGCTGACCGTGTTATGGCGGTACTGCGTCCGCTGAAGGTCGTCATCACGAACTATCCGGAAGATAAAGAGGAATACCTGCTGGCTGACAATAATCCGATGCATGGCGGCAGCCGCTTTGTACCGTTCTCGCGGGAAATCTACATCGAGCAGGAAGACTTCATGGAAGAGCCGCCAAAGAAATATTTCCGCCTCAAACCGGGCGGCGAGGTTCGTCTCAAACATGCCTATATCATCAAATGCGAGGAAGTTATCAAAGATGAAAATGGCAAGGTTGTAGAACTTCACTGCACGGCTTATTTGGATTCGAAGACTGGCGGGGCAACCGCTGGCCGCAAAATCAAGGGCACGATTCACTGGGTAGCTGCTAAGACGGCTCTGCCAGCAGAAGTACGCCTTTATGATTATCTTATCGAGTCGGATGAGAACGGCAATGTGCCCGCGGACTTCCTGGAAGCACTCAACAAGAATTCGCTGGAGACGATTGAAAATGCGTGGATTGAACCGAGCGTCAAGCTGACGGCAGCTGGCACGCATTACCAGTTCTTGCGCACGGGATATTTTGTCGTAGACCCGGATACTACGCCGGACAAGCTCGTATTCAACCGGGTGGTTGGTCTGCGTGACAGTTGGGCAAAGGTAAAGAAGGGATAATATGAGCAAAATACCAAAAGGCCTTACGGATAAGGACATGTTCCAAAATTATGTGGAGGAAGCTACGCTGGAGGACACCTTCATTAAAGCGGAGAAGGCCGCTGAGCAGAAGCGCCGCGAACGCGCCGGCATTGAACCGCCGGCACAGCTTGGCAAGGCCGGTTTTACGCCGGAGCTTACCGAGGAGCTGGGCAAGGCTTTGCTGCAGTTAAAGATGGAACTGTTCCGTGAGGGAATCCAGAAGTATTCGTTCAAGATCAAGCGCGATGGGGAAAACATCGTGCTGGTTCCGAAGTATAAGAAAAACCAGTAAATTGAACCAGTATAAATAAAGAAAGAAGTGGATTGTATTGCTGAGCAGCACAACGGTAGCAGTCATCATTTTTGTTACTGCTTACGCGCTGATAATTTCCGAGAAGGTTCACCGTACGATTGTCGGTATTTTCGGAGCGATGCTGATGATACTCTGTGGAATCATCAGCCAGGAAACTGCTATTCATCATATTGATTTTAATACCTTAGGGCTCTTGATGGGCATGATGATTATCGTCAATATCACCAGTGAGACCGGACTTTTCAATTTTCTGGCCATTTGGGCGGCCAAGAAAGTAAAGGCTCGTCCGATTGCCCTGCTGGTGGCTTTGTCGACTCTGACCATGATTTGTTCCGCCCTGCTCGATAACGTTACTACGGTTTTGTTGACCGTACCGATTACGTTCAGCATCACGGCACAGCTCAAGGTGGATGTAAAACCTTATTTGATTTCGCAGATTCTGTCCTCGAATATCGGTGGTACGGCGACTCTCATCGGCGACCCGCCAAACATTATGATTGGCAGTGCTGTGGGGCTTAATTTCATGGATTTTGTCATGAATATGACCGGGGTATCGATTGTTATTTTTATCGTCGTACAGGCGCTGCTCATCCTGCTTTATGGCAAAGGGCTCAAGACTCAGCCGGATCTTCAGGAAAAGGTCATGCGCCTTAATGCGAAGAGCCAGATTTCCGATGTAAAGCTTTTGAAGAAATGCTTGTTTGTTATCTTCGTTACGATTTCCCTGTTTGTTATGCATGGCGCTCTTGGCCTGGAAACGGCTACGGCTGCTCTTACCGGAGCAGGTTTGCTGCTGCTCATCACGTTTACGCGCAATGAGGCGATGATTTCCAAGGTACTTTCGAAAGTCGAGTGGCTGGCCATCTTCTTTTTTGCTGGTCTGTTTGTATTGGTCGGCGCGCTGGTGGAAACGGGGGTCATCAAGATGCTCGCCGCTGAGGCCATCAAGCTCACGAATGGTGATGTAACGGCTACGGCTGTGCTGATCCTTTGGATGAGCGCCATTGCTTCGGCCTTTATCGACAATATTCCGTTTGTGGCGACGCTTATCCCGCTGATTCAGGATATGGGGCAGATGGGCCTTACGAATCTTGACCCGCTCTGGTGGTCACTGGCACTTGGTGCCTGCCTCGGCGGCAATGGTACTTTGATTGGTGCTAGTGCTAACGTTGTCGTTGCCTCGATGGCAGCACAGCGTGGCCGTCAGATTTCCTTCCTTGGATTTATGAAAGTGGCCTTCCCGGTCATGGTGCTGACGATTATTATGGCCAATGTTTACATCTGGCTGCGTTATCTTTAAGAATGACTGCAAGAAGCTGTCTTCCCTGATTCGGGGAGACAGCTTTTTTAAGCAAGTGCTATAGCATTTCCTATGTCGCCTTTTGCGTAAGGAGTGGAGTAAGGGGCGTCTTCTTAGGGAATCAGTATGTATTTGTGGCTAATTTTTTATTGTGTAACATTTTTTACAGACTGCCTTCGTTTTTTTCCGTATAGTTAGGGAATACGAAACGGAGGTAATAGAATGAGTGCATTTTTAGGACCGATTCACTATTGGATGTATGAAAAGATATTGGTGCAGGAGGAACTCGTGGCCCGCATAGCTGCTAAAGCAGTGCAGGAGGGCTGGCTGGATTCGACAGCGGAGTTTGTGGCTGGCGAAAGCCGCCCGCTGGAAGAAATCATCGATGAAGCCAATATTCACGGCTGGTTAAGCGCCCGGATTGAAAGTGTGGAAAAGCGCTATGCCGGACTGGTGGTCGGGCTCGTAACCGGGCATGAGGAAAGAATGGCTGACTTGAAGGCGATCGCCTATGCATTGGGAAGCGGAAAAGCTGCCGCTGCCGATAGTACGGCCGGCGAGTGCTACAAGCGGATTGAGGATTGTACGCTGGATGGTATGCCCTGCGATGGGGTAAATGCCGTTACCGATAAAAGTGAGGAAAGCTTTAGCTGGCAGCAGCGGTTTGATGTTCATGGCATGTATTGGAAGGAAGCGGGGGGCCGGGGGGAAGACTACTATGCCCTGCGCCAGCAGCTGGTGGCTGGGATTCTTTCGGCAACCGATTTTGTTTTGACAAGTTCTGGACAGGGAAAATACTGTTTATGTCATAAGGAGTAAAGATTCGTAAAGGGGCGAGAATAAATGGATACCCAAAGGATAATGATTGAAGGTGCCATGAATATGGAAACCAGTCTGCTGCTCAAAGCGCTGGCTGACCCGCAGGAACATATCGTGGGGCAGTGGCGTTTTGTCGAGGGATGTTACCATTCGGTGCATTTGGTGGTGGCTGTGACTTCAATCGGTATGACGAATGCGGCGGCAGCTACGGCGCTGGGTATCGAAAAATTCCGCCCTGCTGCCGTTATAAGCCAGGGCACTGCCGGTGGTCATGACCCGGCACTGCAGGCTTACGATATCGTGCTGGGCAAGCGCTCTTTCGACGCAAGTGCTTACCGCACGGCCCAGGAAGAAAAGGCAGATTGGCGGCATCTTGAGCTCATGGGGGCGTATGCCTATGATGCGGCCGCCCAGGCTTTTGTTCCGCAGGCCGTTTATTATCCCGGGGATGAAAAACTGCTGGCAGCGGCGCGTACGGTGGGACAGGAGTATACGCGGGGCCGTGTAGTCGATGGCTGCATCGCAAGCTGCAATACCTGGAACCGGCAAAAAGAGCGCCTGCAATACCTGCACGACCAATTTGGCTCTTCCTGCGAGGATATGGAGGTAAACTCGGCGGCACAAATCTGCCAGCAGTACGGGATTCCGTTTCTCGGCATCCGTATCCTATCGAATACCGAATTCCGGGCGGAGGAATTCCAGCCAGAATCGGCAGGTGTTTGCCAGCAGTTTGTCTTAGCCGTGGCAGAGCAATACAACCGGGAGTTGGCTGGCAACTGACAAAATCATAGTAGGATAGTTAAAGCAGTCTGTATGGCAGGCTGCTTTTTTATTGTCAAAGTGCTATAGAGAATCAGGCGGTTGTAATATATAAATTGACATGTAAATTATTACATATTATAATTATTCTTTGTAATTGACAGGTCAATTACGGAAAGGAGCGATAGTATTTTGACAAGAGAAAAATTATGGACACGGAATTTTGGTGCGTTGATTGCGGCAAATGGCTTGTTGTTTGCTAGCTTTCATTTTTTGCTGCCAACGATTACCTTGTATGCAGCTAGTCTGGGGGCAACGGGTATGCAAATGGGATTGATTGGTGGTATTTTTGGTTATTCGGCAATTTTTATCCGCTTGTTTACGGATACAGGCGTAAGGGCGTTTGGCAAGAAATTATGCCTGTATGCTGGCCTTATCCTTTGCGTTCTGGCAACGCTTGGCTATCTGTTTTTTACGAATATCAATGCCCTGGTTTTTGCCCGGGTAATTCACGGTTTTGGCTTTGGTCTGGCTACGACGTTTGCCGCGGCATTGGCTGCTGATGTAATTCCTGCTTCACGCCGGGGCGAAGGCATTGGTTATTTCGGCTTGGGCAGTACGGTTGCCATGGCGATGGCACCAGCTTTAGGCTTGTGGCTGCTTTCTGAGGGTGCGGTAAATCTCTTTTTATCCTCGATAACAGCGGCATTGCTGGCGTTATTCTTTTCTTATATCTGCCGGGGCAAAAAGATGGTATCGGAATTGCCGCCAGTGGCACCAATCAAGTCATCCATTCGCAATCGCTTGTGTGAACGCAATACGGGCGGACCAGCCCTGCTGACTATTTTGTTTGGTGCTGGCTACGGCAGTGTCAACACTTTCATTGCCATGCTGGCGGCAGAAAAGAGCATCGAAGGGGCAGGCCTCTTCTTTGTAGTAGGTACTTTGTTTATCTTTATTTCCCGTCCATTTGGCGGGCGGCTTCTTGACCGGTATGGCGCTTTTGCCGTAGTCCTGCCAGGGGCAATTTCATATTTAGCCGCTCTGGGGCTTTTGATATGGGCTCCGTCTTTAGCCTGGCTGCTGGTGGCATCGGCCTTTTATGGTCTGGGAGCAGGCGCACTGCTGCCGGCACTTCTTACCTGGATGCTCAATCAGGTACATCCGGACCGGCATAGTGTCGCCAGTGCAACGTTCTATAATATGTTGGATATCGGCACGAGTACCGGTATTATGGTGCTCGGTACGGTGGCGGGCGAAATCGGCTTTACCGGAATGTTTGGCTGGATTGCAGCGATCATGGGAGCATTTTTGCTGCTGGCGGTCATCCAGTATCGCAGCCGGGATACGAATGAGGTTTCTTTTGAGGAAATTGAAGACGCAGAGTAAGTAAATAAAAATGAGACGTACAAGGCAAAGTGACTTGTACGTCTCATTTTTTATATAACAGCTTATTTTACGCGGTCGAGAATACGGCGGGCAACGTAGACACCGCTGGCACCTGCTTGCGAGAGGCCGCGGGTAACGCCGGCACCATCGCCGATGGCAAAGACGTTCTTGAGCGTGGTTTCGAGTTCTTTGGAGAGAACAACGCGGGAACTGTAGAATTTGACTTCAACACCGTAGAGCAGGGTGTCATCATTGGTCATACCCGGGGCGATGTTGTTGAGTGCCTGAATCATTTCGATGATGTTGTCGAGATGGCGTTTCGGCAGTACGAGAGACAAATCACCCGGCGTTGCCTGCAGGGTTGGCTTCGTGAAGCTCTTCGTCATGCGGTGGGCATTCGTGCGGCGTCCCTTCATGAGGTCGCCAAAGCGCTGGACGATGATACCGCCGCCGAGCATGTTTGAGAACGAAGCAATGCGTTTGCCGTACTGATGCGGCGATTTGAACGGCTCCGTGAAGCGGTTGCTGACGAGCAGGGCGAAGTTCGTGTTGTTGCTCTGCAGTTTCGGATCGCTGTAGGAATGGCCGTTGACCGTTACAATGCCATCGGTGTTTTCCATGACAACGTGGCCGTGCGGGTTCATGCAGAACGTGCGGACCTGGTCGCCGTAGCGTTTCGTGCGGTAGACGAGTTTTGCCTCATAGACCTGGCTCGTGATATGGTTCCAGACTTCGTCAGGAACTTCAACACGGACGCCGACGTCGACGCGATTGTTTTCCTGCTGGAGGCCGAGTGATTCGCATTCGTTGGAGAACCATTCGGCGCCAGCACGGCCTGGAGCGACAATCAGGTATTCGGCTTCAATCGTTTCGCCATTTTCCAGTTCAAGGCTGTTGTGGCCTTCACCGTCGGAGTGGATATGAGCGACCGGGCACTCAAAGCGGAATTCCACTTTGTCTTTGAGGTACTCATACGTTGCCTTAAGCATGTTGAGGTTGTTTTCCGTGCCGAGATGACGGACGCTGGCACTGAGAAGATGGAGGTCATGCTGCAGAGCCAGCTGGCCAATGTTGGAATTTTCGGTGGAGAAGACTTCGGCTGGCGCGCCATGCTTCATGTTAATCTTGTCGACGTAGTTGATGAGGTCCATGACTTCGTTATCGGGCAGGTATTCGTTGAGCCAGCCGCCAAACTGTGTCGTGAAGTTGTACTTGCCGTCGGAGAAGGCGCCGGCACCGCCGAAGCCGCGCATGATGCTGCAAGGTTTGCAGCCGATGCAGCTTTTTACTTTACCCGTTGATATGGGGCAGACGCGGTGGTAAATGTCCTTGCCGCTTTCAAGAACCAGGATATGGAGCTCCGGTTTTTTTTCTGCTAGCTCGTAAGCGGCAAAGACTCCTGCCGGGCCGCCGCCAACAATTGCAACATCGTACTTTTTCATGGAAATTCCCTCCTAAAATATGTGGCCTGCATAAATTCGGGCGCACAAAAAGAGCGCAGATTTTTGCTGTTCGGGTGGGAAGCAATCTGCGTATTCAATCGGTTTTTCTTGGGCTTCTCGCAAAACCTTTGCTATTATACGAGAAGATTTTACAGATTGCAAGCTTTTTTTTGCGAAAAAAATATAAATGTGTACACTATAACAGAAATAGTATAGCTCCTATATAAATAATAGTTGCATTTATAAGGCGTTTATGGTTATAATGTATATCATATTGTAAACCTGTAACATGATTTTGAGGAGGAAAACTATTGACACATAATCTGGCAATCATCAATATGTTTATCTTGTATATTGGTGTCATGATGGCAATCGGTGTTTACTATTATCGCCGGACGCGTAATATGAGTGATTATTTTTTGGGAAACCGCAAATTGGGGGCCTGGGTAACCTCTTTGAGTGCTGAGGCGTCGGATATGAGCGGCTGGATGCTGATGGGCGTTCCAGGCTTTGCTTATCTGGCAGGCCTGAATGCGGGCTGGATTGCCGTTGGCATAGCGATTGGAACCTGGGCTAATTGGCATTTCGTGGCGGCACGGCTTCGCAAATATACGGAACTTGCCAATAACTCGCTGACGCTCCCAGAATTTTTGGAGAACCGCTTTGAGGACACCAGCGGACTGCTGCGCATTGTGCCGGCAATCTTCATTTTGATTTTTTTCATCATCTATACGTCCTCGGGATTTGTTTCGGCGGGCCGTTTATTTGAGACGGTTTTTGGGATCCCGTATCAGTATGCGATTTTTATCGGTGCCGGGGCAGTGGTATTCTACACCTTGGTGGGCGGTTTCCTGGCGGTTTCCCGTACGGATTTCATTCAGGGGATCATGATGTTTTTTGCCATACTGGTGGTTCCGATTACGGCTGGTATGTCCATGGGCGGCTTGGGCGCAACGCTTTCGGCTATCGACAGTGTTCAGCATTCCATGCTGGAGCCTTTCACGAAGCCGGATGGTTCCGTGCTGGGCATTATTGAGCTCATTTCCCTGCTGGCCTGGGGTATTGGCTACTTTGGACAGCCGCATATCCTGGTGCGCTTTATGGCAATTTCCAGCTCCAGGGAAATCAAACAGGCTACCCGCATTGCTATGACCTGGGTAGTGGTTTCGCTGGCTGCCGCTGTGGCGGTGGGAATGGCTGGCCGCGTGTTTTTGGCTGACCCTCTTCAGGGGACCGAATCGGAGACGGTATTTCTCGTCATGACAAATACCATGTTTCCGCCGGTGGTAGCGGGGCTGATCTTGTCGGCAGTTCTGGCGGCTATTATGAGTACGGCGTCTTCCCAGCTGTTGGTAGCAGCATCGGCCTTTGCCCAGGATTTCTATCGCACGCTGACCCGCAAGGAGGCTGACCAGAAAGAACTGGTATGGATAAGCCGTGCATCGGTTTTGGTCATTGCCTCGCTGGCAATCTTTCTGGGACTTAATCCGAACAGCTTCATCCTCGATATGGTTGCGTATGCCTGGGCGGGATTTGGCGCAGCCTTTGGACCGGCCCTGCTCATGAGCCTCTTCTGGCGCCGTACTACCCGCAATGGTGTTTTGGCTGGTATTATCGTGGGCGGCGTAACGGTTCTCGTCTGGAAGCAGCTGGCGCTGTTCGGCCTTTATGAAATCGTGCCGGGCTTTGTGTTCTCTCTGCTGGCCATTTATGTAGTCAGTCTTTTGGACAAAAAGCCGTCGCCGACGATTACGGCTGTGTTCGATTCCGTCAAGCATAGTGAAATATAATGAGGGATAAGATGTCTCCGTGCTCTAAAGCGGGGACGATTTTCCTTTGGTAAATTTAAGCTAGTGGCAGTATAATTATTGACAGGCACTTAGTTGAAGTAAGGAGGAAATGCTATGAATTTCAAATTTGTCCATAATAACCTGAATGTATTAGACCTTGAGCGAAGCTTGCAGTTCTATCAAAAGGCACTGGATTTAAAAGAGGTACATCGTCTGGAAAATCCGGATTTTACCCTGGTGTATCTTGGAGACGGTGGCAGTTCCTCGCATGAATTGGAGCTGACCTGGCTGAAAGGGCGCAAAGAACCCTATAATCTTGGGGAAAATGAATTTCATATTGCCCTTACGGTGGATGATTTTGAGGCGGCACATGCGCGTCACAAGGAAATGGACTGCATCTGCTATGAAAATGCCGCGATGGGGATTTATTTCATCAGCGACCCGGATGGCTATTGGATTGAAATCCTTCCGGAAAAGTAAGGAATAGCTATGGAAATGAAATGGTATCAGCGTAAAATCTGATACCATTTTATTTTTTTTATGGAGGAGCAGGGATTTTCGTCATGCATAGCGAAAATTTAAGTATTGAGAATTGAATAGCCCTAAGAGTATAGGTAAGGAAATAGTGTCACGTAGTCTTAAGTATTAAAAGAAGCAGGTGAGCATTTGTGGAGAAAGTCAAAGTGATGATTGTCGACGATTCAAAAATCAGTCGGGCAATGCTGGAAGGGAATCTCAAGAAGACCAACTTTGAAGTATGCGCTATGGCAGCAAATGCAGCGGAGGCTGTTCAGCTTTATGCTGAACACAGACCGGCTGTAGTTACCATGGATATGAATCTTCCGGATGCGGATGGCATTGAATGCAGCCAACGTATCCGTGCAATCGACTCCGATGCAAAGATTGTCATGATTAGTGCCATGAAGGATGCCAGCCTGGTGGCAAAGGGACGCGAGGCTGGGATAAGTGCGTTCATGCAGAAACCAATCAATACCAATGATTTGATTGATACACTGATGATGCTGTGCCAGAACAAGGTAGGGAAGGTTGCCGTATTGCGGGAATCTTATGCGAAACCTTTTGCGCGGGCACTGCAGCAGGGGCTTTTCAGCTTAGTCGGTGTGCACAGTGAAGTAGAAGTCGAGTTGGATGAACGCCGTTTCCTCGATGTCAGCGGCGTGGCCGTTATCATTGGCTTGACTGGCTATCCTGTTGGCCGTGCCATTGTTTCCATGGAAGCGGATACCATGCATAAGTTTTCGATGATTATGCTGGACAAAGAGAGTTTGGAGGATATTACGGAAGAGGAGGCTAGTGAGTCGGTAGAGGAGTCTGCCAATATTATCGTCGGCCGTGGTGTATCGAATATCAACGATATATTCAAGGACAAAGAGATGCGCATTACGCCGCCGGGCACAATTTGCGGTTCAAATATCCGCATCGCAAGCCCGAAGTTGACTACTTTCCGCATCGTAGCAAAAACTCGGATTGGAGATATAAGCATGAATGTGGGATTTGCGGAAGGAGATTGATACGATGGATGCAAAGTTAGTGAATCCGTTTGTGGATGCATTCACAACTGTCATGCCGCAGATGGGATTTCCCGAGCCGAAGCGCCTGAAGATGAATGTTAGGGAACAGAATGCCGTGAGCAAGGGCGTGTCTGTTATTGTTGGGTTTACCAAACAGATTCGTGGCAACGTTGTGTATAATATGACTGAAGATACGGCGAAATTCATTGCTTCGACAATGATGATGGGGATGCCCGTGGCAGAGTTTGATGCGATGGCTCAGAGTGCCATTTCGGAAATGAGCAATATGCTTACAGCCAATGCGGCAACGAATCTTACGGGAATGGGTCTCGAGGTAGATATTTCGACCCCGTCGCTTTCCATTGGGGAGAATTTTCAGGTGAAGATAAGTGATGCCCAGTATCTTACCGTTGAAATGGATTTGGCTGGTCATGTGGTAGAGCTTGACATTGCGGTAGAACAGCAGTAAGATTTGCATATGGAATTGATAATAGAGCATTGCATAAAATTTTTATTTATGCAATGCTTTTACTATGAGTTCCAAAGATGATGTGTGTATGCCGGATTGGGGAATCCGGCGAGGAGAATCAGGAGGTTAGGTTGATGAGATTAAACAGCCTACGGACAAAATTTTTGGCGGGGTTCCTGCCAATGTTTGTCGGCAGCTTTTTTGTGTTTTTTGCAATCAGCTACTACATGTCCAGCAATGCGATGTTTGAAAGTGCGGATATGATTTCCCGGGAAATCGGTAAAAGTACCGCATTGCAGATTGAAAAAACCTACTTGGAAAAGGAAATGGTCATTGAGGGGCTGGCGATGAACCAGGGAATTATTTCTGGTGACCGTGAGCAGCGCATGAAGATTATGGCAAACATCAAGGCGAGGTCGGCTGGGTTTGCCATGCTGGCTTACTCTGATGTAAACGGCAAGGCCTATAGCGAGACCGGAAAAGATATGGACCGCTCATCCCGTGAATACATTAAGAAGGTTCGCGAGACGAAAAAACCTTATATGACCGGTCCGTCGGTATCTGGTTCAACGGGAAAACTCATTACGATTATGGCTTATCCGGTATTGGATAATGGCAATTTGACTGGTATTGTTTACGGCACGATTGAACTTGACGAGATTTCAGAAATTGCGGGCAGTATCAAGTATATGGAAACTGGCCGTGTCTATATTGCCGATCAGGAAGGCTTGGTTATCGCTTATGCACAGCAGCCGGATGATGTCGGCAAGTTGGATATTTCCAAGGAGACATCAAATAAGACAATCGATAAAGCTTTAGTGGATGGCTACAATAAGGCAATCCAGGAAGATAAGCAGGTAGATACGGAATATACGACTTCAGCGGGAGTAGCTTCGAAGGCGGTTATGACGCCGATTCATCTGGGAAATCGTACCTGGTTGGCCGTTTCGGTAGCCCCGCTTGATGAAATCCGTGCGGATGCCAATAATCTGATTCGCGTGCTGACGCTGGTCGGATTGGTTATGGTTCTTGCCATCGCAATGATCATTTGGGTTGTTTCGGGCAAGATGGCTGCACCAGTCATTTCGCTTCGTGAGGATTGCCGGATTCTCAACGACGGCGACCTCCGTTCGCGGCCCTTGTCGGTAGATACCAACGATGAGCTCGGGGAATTGGCCCGCGGCTTTGAAAATATGCGGCAGACGATTCGCGGCCTTATCAGCAGCATTCAGAGCAGTGCAGAAAAAGTTTCGGCTTCGGCAGAAGAGCTTACGGCTGCATCGCATCAGTCGGCTGATGCTTCGAATCAGGTTGCTCAGCAGATTACCGATATTGCTACGGGAATTGCTAACCAGTCGGAACTGGCTGAGGAAGCGGATCAGGCAGCTCAGGATATTGCCGGTCGTACGGACAGCGTCGTTATGAATACCGAGGCAATTGCCTCCGTTACGCAGATGACGGTCGAAAGCGTCACCTCTGGCCGTGATGCAATCAACACGGTAGTTGATTCCATGCAGAATATCAGTGACAGCACCTCGACGGTTAAAACGTCCATTCAGGCACTGTCCAAGAGTTCCGAGGAAATCAGCAAGATTGTCGAAATGATTTCCGGCATTGCCGAGCAGACGAATCTGCTGGCACTCAATGCAGCTATCGAGGCTGCCCGTGCCGGCGAGGCTGGACGCGGTTTTGCTGTCGTAGCAGATGAAGTTCGCAAACTGGCAGAGGAATCGGCATCGTCGACGCAGCAGATCGCAAGTCTGGTCGCACAGATCCAGACGGATATGAAAGATGCCGTCGAGGCCAGTGAGCTCAGTGCTGAAAGCGTTGCGAGCAGCATGGATTCGGTTAAGAGCGCCGATGAAGTCTTCGAGTCTATCAAGATTTCCATCCAGTCGCTGGCAATGGGCATTGAGGAGGTTACGACGAATTTCCGCAGCATTGCCGAAGGCACGAAGACGATGCAGCATTCGGTAAATAACATTGCGGAAATCAGCAGCCAGAACGCATCCCGGGCGCAGTCGGTATCGGCTACGACGGAGGAGCAGTCGGCTTCTACCCAGGAAATTGCGGCAGCAACCCGCAGCCTGGCAGAGCAGGCAGAGCAGCTGGCTCATCAGATTGATAAATTCCGGACCTGATGGATTTTAACCATCAAGGCGGCCCACGATTATGTGGGCCGCTTTTCTTTTTGAAAAATATAGTTGGCAATGCTTGCGCATTGGTTTATAATAGTGTACAGTATGTTTTTTAAAGAGGTGATAGTGTGAGCGCAATGAATCCGGTCATTGTTCGGGTACGCGGCAGTCAGCGGGATGACAGTGGGGAAGAGAATACCATCGAATCCATGGCAGTGGGGCGGCACTCGGTAAAGAACGGAAAGCATTACGTGCTTTATGAAGATGCCTTGCTGGATGAGAAGGTGAAGACTTCAACGGTGCTGAAGTTCAGCAGTGAAGAAGTGGTAATCCTGCGAAAGGGCGGCGTGCATCAGGAAATGCGCTTCCGGGAGGGTGCTGAAACAAGCAGCACGTATCGGACACCTTATGGGGATTTGAGACTGTCGATCCGCACAAGCAGACTCCGGGTGAGTCTGGGATTGCTGGATAATCGTATTGAGGCGGAGTACGATATTGCCATTGACGGACAATATCAGAGCAGCAATACGCTGCAGGTTCAAATCTCAAACGACAAGAAACAAAACGACTGAAAGCTGCCCTGTCGGACAGATTTAGGCTAGGGGGATACTATGGATATCAAAGATAAACTCTCGGCTGCTATTGAGCAGGCCGCGAAAGATGCGATTGCCGATGGCGTTTTCCCGGAAGGAGAACTGCCGAAAATCGTTTTAGAGGTTCCGCCGCAGAAGGAGTTTGGCGATTTTGCTACGAACTTTGCGATGCAGTCAGCCCGCGTATTCCGCAAGAATCCGCGTCAGATTGCCGAAGAACTGGCAAAGCGGATTGAGGGCGATTGGCTTGACCACACGCAGATTGCCGGCCCTGGATTCTTGAATTTCTATCTGAAGGGCAATGTACTTTACGATTCGTTCCAGAAGATTTTGGCTGCTGGTGAGTCGTTCGGCCAGCTTCCGGCAAAAGATGCACCGAAAATCCAGGTCGAGTATGTCAGCGCCAATCCGACGGGACCGCTTCATGTTGGCCACGGCCGTGGGGCAGCGGCTGGCTCCGCGCTGGTTAATCTGCTCCGCGCGGCTGGTTATCCGGTGGAAAGCGAGTACTACATCAACGATGCAGGCAATCAGATGAATAATCTGGCCCGTTCGGTAAATGCCCGTTATCTGGAACTTCTTGGCCGCGAGGTCGAGTTCCCGGAAGACGGCTATCATGGCCAGGATATTGTCGATACGGCACAGCGCATCATCGACAAGGAAGGCGACAAATACCTCAATATGGAGGAAGACGAGCGCCTGAAAATTTTCCAGGACCTTGCTTATGTAGAAAAGCTGGCTGCCCTGAAGGAAGATTTAGCTGCGTTCCAGGTCACTTTTGACAAATGGTTTAGTGAGCGTACGCTTCATCCTGAGGCGGTTAAGGCGGCAGTCAAGATCCTGCAGGACAATGGCAATATCTATGAGCAGGATGGTGCTTTGTGGCTGAAGTCTACGGCTTATGGCGATGATAAGGACCGCGTAGTTATCCGCGATAATGGCGTGCCGACTTATCTGGCTGCTGATATTGCGTACCATCACAATAAATATGAGCGTGGGTTTGACCGCCTTATCAACATTTGGGGCGCTGACCATCACGGCTATGTCTGCCGCGTCAAGGCAGCCATGGAGGCACTGGGACACGACCCGAAGAAGCTGACGGTATTGCTGCTACAGATGGTAGCGCTCTATCGTGGCGGCGAACTGGTTAAGATGAGCAAGCGTACGGGCCAGAGCGTTACGCTCAACGAGCTTATGGAAGAAGTTGGCACCGATGCTGCCCGCTATTTCTTCCTGATGCGCTCGCTCGACAGCCAGCTGGATTTTGATCTTGACCTTGCCAAGAAAAAATCCAACGACAACCCGGTTTATTATATCCAGTATGCACATGCCCGCATTTGCAGTATCTTCCGTCAGGCGGAGGAGACGAAACTGGTCCTTGGTGAAAAGCCGGAGCTTAGCCTGCTTACGGATTCGTCCGAGATTGACCTCATCAAGAAGATTGAAGAGTACCCTGAAGAGGTGGAGAAGGCAGCTGCCGATTACGCGCCGCAGCGCATTGCCCGCTACAGCTACGACCTGGCTGCCCTGTTCCACAGCTTCTACAATAAGTGCCGCATCATGGGCGTTGAGCCGCAGCTGGCGGAGGCCCGTCTGGCACTCGTGACGGTTACGGCTCATGTTATCCGTCACTCCCTTGGCATCCTTGGCGTTTCCGCCCCGGAGCATATGTAAAACAACAGAATTGGAAGGAGACCATTATCTATGGATTTCGTCAACAGCTCGGAAGTCGATATCGCTTATTATGTTCTGACTCAGAAAGGGCAGACCATCTATTACAAAGACCTGGTTCTCGAGGTTATCGAGAAGAAACATAAGCCGGTACAGTCGCTGTCGGCAGCAATTTCGGAAGTGTATACGCTCATCAATATGGACAGCCGTTTCCACTATGAAGGCGATGGACAGTGGGGCCTCACGGAGTGGAACCCGCCAGAAATCAAACGCCACAGCAGCCGTTCTGGCGCTGGCAAATCGAAAGCTGCCAACAAGGCTATCAACAACCGTCAGAAGAAGCTTGAGAGCATTCAGGAATAATTCTATTTAGGATATTGACAGTCCTGGTCAAAAAGGATAGAATAGGCAACATGTTATTTCAATAAGAACGTACAGGAGGCAGTTCCATGGCAAAGTATATTTTCGTTACCGGTGGTGTTGTATCTTCCCTGGGAAAGGGCATCACGGCTGCATCGCTCGGCCGTCTGCTCAAGAGCCGGGGCCTGAAGGTCACGATTCAGAAGTTTGACCCGTATATCAACATCGATCCGGGTACGATGAGCCCGTATCAGCACGGTGAGGTATTCGTCACTGACGATGGTGCTGAGACGGACCTTGACCTTGGTCATTATGAGCGTTTTATCGATATCAATCTGTCGAAGAACTCCAATATTACCACGGGTAAAGTATACTGGTCGGTCCTGAATAAAGAACGTCGCGGCGAATATCTGGGGTCGACGGTTCAGGTTATTCCCCATATCACCAACGAAATCAAGCAGAAGGTCTATGATGTTGCAAAAGCAGACGGTGCGGATGTAGTCATCACGGAAATCGGTGGTACGGTCGGTGATATCGAAAGCCAGCCGTTCCTTGAGGCTATCCGCCAGGTCAAGAAGGAAGTTGGCAAGAATGATACGCTGTACATTCATGTCACGTTGCTTCCGTATATCTCGGCTGCCGGCGAACTCAAGACGAAACCGACTCAGCATAGCGTCAAGGAACTGCGCGCTATCGGCATTCAGCCGGATATTCTCGTCTGCCGCACGGAAAAGACTATCTCGAAAGAGATGAAAGAAAAGATTGCGATGTTCTGTGATGTTCAGCCGGAGGCTGTCATCGAGAACCGCACGGCATCGACCATCTATGAAGTTCCGCTCATGATGCAGCGTGAAGGGCTGGATAAGATTGCCCTGCAGAAGCTCAATATGGATTTTGGCCCCGCAGATATGTCTGATTGGGAGAAAATGGTCTACAAAATCAATAACCCGAGCAAGAAAGTCAAGATTGCCGTCGTCGGCAAATATGTAGAACTGCCGGATGCCTATATCTCGGTAACGGAAGCCCTGCATCATGGCGGCATTGATAACGATGCTTCGGTTAAGATTCACTGGGTTAATGCCGAAGAAATCGAAAATCCGGAGACGGACCTCGACGAAGTCTTCGTGGGCTGCAAAGGTATCCTGGTACCGGGCGGCTTCGGTGACCGCGGCGTTGAGGGCAAGATCAAGGCAATCCAGTATGCGCGTGAGCACAAATTGCCATTCCTGGGCTTGTGCCTGGGTATGCAGTGTGCGGTTATTGAATTTGCCCGTCACGTATGCGGTATGACTGATGCACACAGCTCGGAGTTCGATGCTGAGACGAAGCATCCGGTCATCGACCTGATGGAATCCCAGCAGGGCGTTGAAAACAAGGGCGGTACGATGCGTTTGGGTGCATACGAGTGCCTGCTTCGCGAAGGTACGCATTCCTTTGCTGCCTATGGCAAAGCAAACGTGCAGGAGCGTCATCGTCACCGTTATGAGTTTAACAACGAGTATCGTCAGGCACTTACGGAAAAGGGACTCGTCATTGCCGGTACGCTGCCGGATGACAGCCTGGTTGAGATGATTGAGGTCAAAGACCATCCGTGGTTTGTAGCTACGCAGGCTCATCCGGAGCTTAAATCCCGTCCGAACAATCCGCATCCGCTGTTCCGTGACTTTGTCAAAGCTGCGCTTGCTGTCAGCCAGTCGAAATAAGTGAAAAAGCCTTGAATTTCCTAAGGAAATTCAGGGCTTTTTTTCATCCAAAAAACTTTTAGGGCGGAAGGATTTCGAATGAAGGCTGGCGAAGTATAATCTCACATAGCAATGGAAATGGGATTCTTCAGAAAGGAGGAGATGGTGATGCTTATCGATACGGCCTGTTCATTAGCGTTCTACTGCCAACGCTGCGGCCGGATACAGCTCCAGGATGTGCCGCTCTTCAGCGGGCAGAAGCACTTCGTGATGGAATGCGGCAACTGTGGGCATACGATGGGAGAAATAACATGGAAACCGCGTAAAGGCTTGCTGCTAAAAACGGTCTGTGGGGCCTGCAAGGGAGAGAATCACCAGCAATTTACCTGGCGGCAGCTGCGCCGCCTGCGCTTTGAAAAGCTCTATTGCGAACATGACCATTTTGAATTGGGGTATATTGGCCAGTGGCAGGACATTGCCGAATTTTTGGATTTCAATGATGCGGAATACGATTCGCTGCATCCCAATGATGGAGACCGGTTCTTAGAGCGGCAGCAGACGCTGCTGGAGGCGCTGAACCGGGTTCATGACCTGGCGAGCAGCGGCGAGCTCGAATGCCCCTGTGGCAGTTCGGAGATTTCAGCAGCTGTACGCGGTGAAGAGATTATCCTCGAGTGCCAGTCTTGTGGAAGTTATTGTATCCTTCCCGCGCACAATGCCGAAAATTTACAAAACCTGCGTCCGGGGATGGCGGCTGCCTTTGTATGGAAACCGCGGTCGTTCCTTGACGTCCGGGGAAAATAGGATTATTATAAATAACATTGAATTGATTTTACAGGGACTATCGGCTGCCTGAGCAGCCGGCAGTCCCATTTTGGCGTAATGAAAACAGACAGAGGTGTGAGGATGAATTCTTTATTGGCAGCCATAGGACAGGATACTGCGGTGCAAAAGCTGCAAACCTGTTTTTCCGGCAAGACCTGTGAGGTGCTGGCCTATGGATTGGGAAGTTCTCAGAAGCATGTGGCCTTTGCTTCCTGCTATGAAAAAGCTCCGCAGCCATGGGTGATATTGGTTCATAACCGTGATATGGCAAGTGCCTGGCGCGAAAATCTGATGGCTTTGCTGCCGGAGGTTGCTGTGGTAGAGCTGCCGGAATTGGATTTAGAAAATGTCCAGGCGGCAGCCAAGAGCCTGGAACGGTCAGCACGGCGTATGGATGTGCTCGGCCGTCTCATGCGGCATGAGCCGGTCGTGGTGCTGGCAACAGCCGCTGCCGCCGTTCAAAAGGGCATGAGCCGGAATGAGTTTGAACGGCTGAGCCTGCGGATTCAGATTGGACAGCAGTTCCCGCGCGAAGACCTGCTAAAACATCTGGTTCAGCTAGGCTATGAAAATGCCGTCGATGTGGAGTGTGTCGGTCAGTTCAGTGCGCGGGGCGGTATTGTGGATGTCTATCCCATCAACAGCCAGGCACCGGTCCGCATCGAATTTTTTGATGATGAAGTGGATTCTCTCCGCGAGTTTGATTTGGAGACGAAGCGTTCCATCCGCAATATCAGCAGCACGGCTATCCTGCCGCTGGCGCAGACCGATGATGCCGGCCGTCCGGAACTTTTCCTGACGTATCTGGAAAAGCGAGGGGCGGTTCTCTTTGATGAGCCGATACGCATTCGCGAGCAAATCAAGACAATGGTAAGGGAGAACCCCGAAATCAAAAAGGAGGTTTTCAGCTGGGAAGATATGCTGGAGGCAGCCAAGGGCAACCATGTATTTTATTCTGCGCTGATGCTGCAGCAGGTGCATGGAGCTGAGCCGGAGAAGACCATCAGCTTTACCGCTACGAATATGACGCCGTTCCAGCGGCAGATGGATTTACTGGAGAATGAGGCAAACCGTTGGCTGGGGCAGAAACAGCGCATTTTGGTGCTGCTTGGCGACCGGGAAAAAGCCAACTCGATGCGCGAACTCTTTGCCCGTCATCGCGTGCCTTCTGCGGTGGTGGCAGAAGGGGCAGAACTGCGCGAGGATTTAATCAACATCCAGCAGGGTACGCTGCTGTCCGGTTTTGAAATGGCTTCGGCCCGGCTCGTCGTGGTGACGGAAAAGGATATCTTTGGTCATCAGAAGCGCAAGACGATTCGGGCAGCGCACAAGGGAGACCGCATTGCCCATTTCCGGGAAATCAAGCCGGGGGATTATGTCGTCCATGTCAACCACGGTATCGGCAAATACCTTGGGGTGGAAACCCTGGAAGTCGGAGGGATCCACAAAGATTACCTGCATATCAAGTACGGTGGTGACGATAAACTCTTTGTACCTACCGACCAGGTAGGACTGCTGCAGAAATACATCGGTTCGGAAGGGGATGTTCCCCGCCTTCATCGCATGGGCGGAACCGAATGGGTCAAGGCAAAAGCCCGCGCGAAAAAATCGGTAGAGGATATTGCCAAGCAGCTTATCGAAATATATGCCAAGCGCCGTCAGGCCAAAGGCTTTGCCTTTTCTCCCGATGATGCGACGCAGCAGGACTTTGAGGATGCGTTTCCCTATCAGGAGACGGAGGACCAGCTCAAGGCAATTGCTGAAATAAAGGCAGATATGGAAAAAGAGAAGCCTATGGAGCGCCTGCTCTGCGGTGATGTTGGCTTTGGCAAGACCGAGGTGGCTATCCGGGCAGCCTATAAGGCGGCTATGGACGGGAAACAGGTGGCGGTACTGGTGCCGACGACTGTTTTGGCGCAGCAGCATTATAAGACATTCAGTTCCCGCTTTATGGATTTTGCGCCGCAAGTCGACGTAATCTGCCGTTTCCGTTCGGCCAAAGAGCAAAAGGAAACCATTGAGAAGGTAAAGGACGGGAAGGTCGATATCCTGATTGGCACGCATGCTATTCTCAATCAAAACAAGGTTCAGTTCAAGAATCTCGGCCTGCTGATTGTCGATGAAGAGCAGCGTTTCGGTGTCAAACAGAAAGACAAAATCCGCAGTCTGGCGGCGGGAATCGATGTGCTGACGCTTTCGGCCACGCCGATTCCGCGAACGCTCCACATGTCGCTGGTCGGGGCGCGGGATATGAGTATTATCGAAACACCGCCGGCTGAGCGTTTCCCCGTACAGACTTATGTGGTGGAAAACAACGATACCGTTTTAGCCAATGCCATCAAGCGTGAGCTGAAACGCGGCGGGCAGGTATATTTTGTCTACAATCGGGTCGATACCATCGACCGCATGCGCGACAACATCCAGCAATTGGTACCCGATGCCCGGATTCAAACGGCGCATGGCCAGATGCCGGAGGAGATGCTCGAGCAGGTTATGATGGACTTTTACGAGGGCGCCTATGACATCCTGTTGGCAACCAGCATTGTGGAAAACGGCCTGGATGTGGCCAATGCCAATACGATTATCGTCTACAATGCCGACCATTTTGGCTTATCGCAGCTCTATCAGATGCGTGGACGGGTGGGCCGTTCACATCATATGGCTTTTGCTTACTTTGTCTACCAGGCCGATAAGATACTGACGGAAACTGCTGAGAAGCGCTTGCAGGCGATGAAGGAATTTGCTGAACTCGGGGCAGGCTTCAAGATTGCCATGCGCGATCTCGAGATACGCGGGGCAGGAAATCTGCTGGGGTCACAGCAGCATGGGCACATAGCCAGTGTTGGTTTTGAGATGTACTGCAAGCTGCTGGAAGAAGCCGTGGAGAAGATGAAAAGCGGCAAGAAGGAAGTGGAACCGCCAAAGCCAGACCCGATTATCGACTTGCAGGTTGAAGCTTATCTTGATGGTGGTTATATCGATGATGCAATGCACAAGATTGAAATTTACCAGCGCATTGCCGCCATCCGCAAAAATGAGGAGCTGCACAACCTGCTCGATGAACTGATTGACCGCTTTGGGGAACCGACAAAACCGGTTATGCATCTTTTGGAGGTAGCCCGCATTAAAAATTATGCCCGCGACCTTTCCATCCGTTCGATTTCAGAGATGCCGAAGGCATTGGATATCTATTTGCTTCCCGGATACAAAATGCCGGTAAAGGGCATGATTGCGCTGGATAAATTGTTTGGCCGGAGCATGCGGGCCCTGCCGGATAAAAACGGTTTCCGTTTTGCCCTCAATGACAAATACAAGAAAAATATTACGAACTTTGTTACGCGGCTGCTTATGATTGCCGCAGGCGATGAGGCTGCTTTGACAGGCAGCAGAGAAACACAGCAGCCGGTAAGGCAGGAGAGATAATATGGCAACAATCACAGTAGTAGGATTAGGTCCGGGACGTGCCGGACTCATTACCCGGGAGAGCTGGGAACTCATGGAAAAGGCAGAGCGGTTGGTTCTGCGCACGCGCATTCATCCTACCGTTGAGGCTTTGGAAACAGCGGGAATGGTTTTTTCGACTTACGATGGCTTTTATGATGAGGCAGCCGATTTTGAGACGCTGTACCGGAAAATTGCCGCCGACCTTTTGGCACGGGCGGCAGCCGAAGGCGATATCGTCTATGCGGTTCCCGGCAGCCCGCTGGTGGCAGAACGCACAGTGGTGCTCCTGCGTGAGCTTGGCCGGGAGTCAGCCGTGACGGTCGACATCCGTCCGGGCATGAGCTTTGTCGAAGTCATGTATACCCGTTTGGGCATTGACCCGATTGACGGGCTGACCATCATCGATGCCGAAGATGTGGAAACATTGAAAGAGAAACCTGCGCAGTCGCTCGTTATCACCCAGGTCTACAATCAGCAGATTGCGTCGGATACCAAGCTGATGCTGATGGATTTATACCCGGATGAATATGAGGTGATGTATATCCACAATCTGGCTTTGCCGGATGAATCCATCCGGCAGATACCACTTTATGAATTGGACCGGCAGAAGGATGTTGATCACCTTACGAGCTTGTTTATTCGTGCAAAAGCCTAAAAAACGCAGCGAAAAACGCGTTTTTTCGCGTTTTTTCGTGAAATCCCTTGATTTTTATTTGCTTTTCTGTTACATTCACTATTAGCAGGCTGGTGAATGTGCATAACATTCGTTCGCGCCTGGGAAAAGGTATTTTTTAAGGGGGCTGCAATTGTGAATAAAACTGAATTGGTAGCTGGTGTTGCCGAAAAAACCGGTATGACGAAAAAAGATGCGGAAAAAGCAGTAAATGCACTGTTTGAGAGCATTCAGGAGGCACTGACTTCAGGCGACAAAGTCCAGATGATTGGTTTTGGCACCTTCGAAGTAAAGGAGCGGCCGGCTCGCAAGGGCCGCAATCCGCGCACTGGCGAGGATATTGTGATTCCGGCAGCAAAGAATCCTGCATTTAAGGCAGGCAAGGCATTAAAAGATGCCGTAAATGGATGATAAAGTTTTTTAATGGCAATGTACCGGGTCCTGACGGGACCCGGCTTTTTTTATGATGCGGCAGTTTGGGAAGGAGAAGTGTTGGATGGAGCGGCAGATGGATAAAAACGTGGTGATGATTTCCGGAGGGACATCGGGAATTGGTCTTTCGGCAGCGAAGGGCTTTTTAAAAAAAGGGATGCGGGTGGTATTGCTGGGGCGTTCCCAAAGCCGGGGCGAGGCTGCTTTGCATGAGCTGGGTGACGAGGAAAACGTGATGTTTCTTTCCTGCGATGTGGGGCGGCATGCAGATTGTGACCAGGCAGTAGCGGAGACGTTGAAGCGCTGGGGAAGGCTGGACGTACTGGTGAATTCCGCAGGGATTTATGTGGAAGGCGCCATCGAGGATATGACGGATGACTGTCTGGACGAAGTCCTTACAATCAATGTAAAGGGAACATATTATCTTTGCCAGGCGGCGGTGCCAGCGCTGAAGGCTGTGCGGGGAAATATCGTAAATGTTGCCTCGGATGCCGGAGTTCATGGCAATTATTATTGTTCGGCTTATTGTGCCAGCAAGGGCGCTGTCGTTATGTTTACCCGGGCCCTGGCTTTGGAACTGGCCGGCTTTGGCGTGCGGGTAAATGCCATTGCCCCGGGGGATATTTTGACTCCGCTGACCGAAAAACAGCTTGAAGCAGCGCCAAACCGCGAAGAAGCCTTGCGGCAAATGGCGTCGGTTTATCCGCTCGGGCGCATCGGAACGCCGGAGGAAGCAGCCGCGCTGATTTTGTTTTTGGCGTCCAAGGATGCCTCCTTTGTGACCGGAGCAATCTGGGGGGTTGATGGTGGATTGACTGCCTGAAATGTGATACAATAGGCCAGTGTGTATTTTTATACAGAGAGGAGGGAGAAGTACGAAAGCGTTCAAGATTTTGCTGTTGACGGCATCAATCGGTTCGGGTCATATCAAGGCAGCTGAGGCTATTGAAAAGGAGCTTCAAGGGATGCTGCCACAAGCGGATATCACGACGGTTGACTTCATGTCGCGCCAGACGTCCTGGCTGCATTGGCTCATGAAGAAAATCTATTTGATTATGCTTGATTTTGTGCCGAACCTTTACGATGTCTTTTACAAAGTATCTGGTGGTGCTTCGGGCGGCTCTTTGGTGCAGAGTGCTTTTGCTGTCGTGATGCAGCCGGTGATGCAGCGGATTATCCGGCGGGCAGAGCCCGATGTGGTGATTTGTACGCATCCATTTCCAGAGGGGGCGGCGTCGTTGTGGAAAAAACGTCACAATCCGCATTTGCCCTTGGTGGTAGTCATGACGGATTACTCACTGCATCAGATATGGCTGTATCCGCGGGTAGAGGCATATTTCATGGCGACGGAGGCTATGCGTCAGGAAATGACGGAAAAGGCTTTTTCGCAGGCAAGACTTCATGCCGCGGGCATTCCGGTTGATGTGTCTTTGCAGGCACTGCCGGGAAAAGCTGAATTGCGGGAGGTATACGGAATCCCGCAGAATAATCCGGTGATTCTCTTGATGGGAGGAGGACTTGGATTAGGAGGGATAAAGGAAACGCTGCTGGAGCTCGAAAAGATTCCGCAGTCCCTTACCTTGTTGGTAATTGCCGGACGCAATGAACGACTTTTAGAAGAGGTACGCAAGTGCGCTGCGCAGTATCATCATTTGGTGAAGGCCTGGGGGTTTACCGATAAGGCCCATGAGCTCATGAGAGCGGCTGATCTTTTGATTACTAAGCCAGGGGCACTTACCATCAGTGAAGCTTTCGTGCTGGGATTGCCGATGCTTTTGCATGACCCCATTCCTGGTCCAGAGACCGAAAATGCGGTTTATGCAACAAGGCATGGCGCAGCTGTTTGGCTGCATCCGGGAGAAAAATTAGCACCGGCTGTGCAGGAACTCTTGACAGGGGATTGTCTGGAGAGTATGTCAGCCAGGGCAAAGGAATGTGCTAAACCGGCTGCGGCTGCGGAAATTGCGCAGTGCATCGTAACGATGCTGACAGGAAAAAAATAATTTCAAGATGTTAGCAGGTTTTTGGTATTGTAACGAGGAATACTATATCAACAGTCTGCGGACAGCTGGAGGGGATTAATCCGCTGTAGAAGGAATTGGTGATAGAAATGGCCGTATTTCAATTAATGAAGGACGACAACAATCAGTATATTTGTCCCAAATGCAAGGGAAAGCTGCGCTTTGTTGATGGCAGGGCCGTACAAATTGTCGATGGCAGAGCGGATATGAGTTCGATTCTGCCTAAATACGAATGCGATCATTGCGGGATTTATTTTCAGGAACTTTTGGGATCTGGTTTTTATAATGAGTATGATCTTCCGCAGAAAAAGGCCGCGAAAAAGATAGTAAAAACCGGTGACCTTCAGCCTATGGTGTTGAAGCGTGACCAGAATAATCAATGTGTCTGCCCGCGCTGTGGGGAAATGATGGATTTTGTGGAAGGGCAGGCTGTCCGGCTGGTGGATGGCATTCCCGACATGGAAAATGTCAAAGACCATTTTTATTGCAAGCGCTGTAATTCCACATTTCGCCGGCTGGCTATGACCAATTATTTCCAATGGTCGGAAAAATAATTGGCGATTGGCTTGCATATCGCATGGTTTGCCGTTATCATTAAGAGGATTGAGATTTATCAGAAGGAGGGAGAATGATGAATAACAGAAAACGGCCGAAGAAATACCGCGTCAGCTGGTTTTTTCTGTTGCTGGTCATCATTGTAGGCTATTTTGTCTCCATACTGATATCTCAACAGGTGTATCTCAGTCAGGTTAGCAGGGATCAGGCAGCAGCTGAGGCAAGGCTGCAGGCTGCTCAGAAAGAAAATGAGGCCCTGCGGCAGGAAAAGGAGAAACTCAATGAATTGGGGTACATCGAAAAGATTGCGCGGGAAGAGTTGGGCATGACGCGCGCTGGTGAGCTTCCGTATACTACCGGAAGCCGCAAATGAGTGTTATCTGCCTTGACACTATTCTATGGTCAAGGTTATAATAATTCGTGTATTCTTTACTACATTAAGGAGGAAGAATTAATTTGTCCATTGAAGTTGGCAGTGTGGTCGAGGGTGTCGTAACCGGCATCACAAATTTTGGCGCATTCATTGAATTGCCGGAAGGCAAGAATGGTCTTGTCCACATTTCAGAAGTCGCAGATGTTTATGTAAAAGATGTCCATGACTTCCTCACAGAAAAAGATAAGGTTAAAGTCAAGGTATTGACGATTGATGAAAAAGGCAAGATTGCGCTTTCCATCAAGCAGCTCCAGGAGAAGAAGCCGGAGGAACATGTTGGTAAACCACATGCTGCTGCTGCGAGTGATTCTTCCGCCCGTCCATTGCGCCCGCGTGCGCCACGTGATTTCCGGAAACCGAATCGGTTTAACAATTCCAATGCATCGTTTGAGGACAAGCTTTCCCGCTTCCTCAAAGACAGTGACGAGCGTCTGACGGATTTGCGCCGTAAGACGGATTCGAAACGCGGAGGACGTGGCTCCCGTCGTTCGGACTAATCGTACGACAGTACATTGGTGATTTCAAAGCACTCTGCATAAGGGTGCTTTTGTTCGTTTTGTTGCAGAAAGCTTGGTGATAGGGTTATGATGGAAAAGGTAGAAACGTTCTGCCGGCAGCATGACCTGTTGCCGAAGGGGGCCGGAATCCTCGTGGCCTGTTCGGGCGGACCGGATTCTTTGGCGCTGCTTATGCTGTTGTGGCAGCTGCGCGGACGGTACCGGCTTCGGGTGGCTGCCGCTCATTTTGAGCATGGCATCCGTGGTGCGGAATCCAAGGAGGACGCGGCTTTTGTGCAGTCCTTTTGCCAGCAGCACGGCATCCCTTTCCGGATGGGAAGCGGAGATGTGCCGGCTTATGCAGCGGAAAACGGGCTCTCGCTGGAAACGGCGGCCCGGAAGCTTAGGTATGCGTTCTTGGAAAATGCCCGGCGGGAATTGTCGCTGGATTTTTTAGCGGTAGCGCATCATGCGGATGACCAGGCAGAAACAGTGCTCATGCGCATTTTGCGGGGGACGGGAACGGATGGCCTGGCTGCCATGCGTCCGAAAAGTGGCACGGCTGGTCATATCCTGCGCCCCTTTTTGGGCGTAACCAAACAGGAAATTCGTCAGTGGTGTGCGCGTATGCATTTGTTACCGCGGGAGGACAGTACGAACCAGCAGGAAGACTGCACGCGCAATTTATTGCGGCTGCGAACCCTGCCCGCCTTGCGGCACGCGTATAATCCGGAACTGTCGAAGGCGTTATGCCAGCTGGCAGATATTGCCGCTGCGGAAAGCGATTATATTGAGTCCCGGGTGGATGCCATTTGGAAACATCCTTTGGTTGAGCTCGCGGATGACGTTGCGCTTTTTACCGGACCTTTTGCGCAATTGCCACTGGCTTTGCAACGCGGTGTTGTCCGGCGGTTCTGGCACTGTCTTACGGGCAGCAGCTGTGATTTGAGCTTTGTACAGGCAGAAGACGTGCGCAGGCTATGCTTGGAAAACCGGACGGGAAGCCGTTTGGAACTGCCGGGGGGCTGGCGGCTGCGCCTTGCCTACGGGCGGCTAAGCGGCCAGCCAGGTATTTTAGACGGCCAGGCTGAGACTTTGCCGGCGGTACCGCTTCAAATACCTGGCAGGACCGTTTGGGGAAATTACTGCTGTGAGGCTAGTTGGCTGGAGGCACTGCCGGCTGCTACTGGTCCATGGGAATATTACTTTTATCCTGAGGAGTTTTCGGAGCCGTTGGTCATCCGCCAGCGGCAGGCGGGCGATGTGATTCAATTGGCAGGCGGGCGCAAGAAACTCAAGCGGCTGCTGATTGACGACAAGATTCCCCAGGAGGAGCGCGGCCGGCTGCCGCTTATCGCAGCAGGTCACGAAATATTATGGGTTGTGGGCCATCGGCGCAGTACCTTGTGTCCGGTGGATAATCATACAACAGCTAAGAAGAAATTCTTATATCTCAAGATTCAAAGAAGAGAGGAACATTTATCATGATGAACGACGATATCGAGAAGGTAGTATATTCGGAGGAGACGCTTCAGGCTAAAATTGCGGAGCTTGGCCGTCAGATTACGGAAGACTATAAGGATGTCAAAGAGGAGATTTTCTGCGTAGGCATTCTTAAAGGTGCTGTTATGTTCTATACGGACCTTGTTCGTCAGATTGATTTGCCGGTTCATTTTGACTTCATGATTGCTTCAAGCTATGGAAATGGCACGTCTACCAGCGGTACGGTTAAAATTTTAAAAGATCTTGACTATGATGTAGAAGGAAAACACCTCATCATTATTGAAGATATAATAGACTCGGGTACGACCATGAATTATCTTATGAAGTATTTCAAAGAGCGCAAACCGAAAAGCGTCAAACTTTGTTCGCTGCTTTCGAAGCCGTCCCGCCGCGTGGTGGATGTCAATATTGACTACTGCGGTTTTGAAGTACCGGATGAATTCCTGGTTGGCTATGGCTTAGATTACGCAGAGGTATATCGCAACCTGCCGTACATCGGTGTTTTGAAGCCGGAGATTTACGCCTGAGTATGCCAAACAAATAAATCCGCAGGAGCCTTTTAAAAGCTTCCGGAAAGGGAGGGCAATGGATTGAATAAGTTTCTACGAAATGTAGGGTTCTACCTGTTGATTATCCTGGTCGCAATTTCCATTATCGACTATTTTTCAACAAAGAACACAACCAAGCAGGAAATCGAGTATACGCAGTTCCTGCAGCAGGTGGATAACGGTGAAGTATCAAAGGTCGTAATCATCCAGAATACGATCCGTGGAAAGCTTTCCGATGGTACGGAGTTCACGACCATCACACCGGATGCCCCGAATAATGACCCGCAGCTCTATCAGAAGCTCAGCAGCAAGAATGTTGAGATTGCCGCTGAGAATCCGCCGGAGCCGCCATGGTGGTCGACGATGTTCTCGTCGGTTCTGCCGATTCTCCTGCTGGTGGGTGTATGGTTCTTTATCATGCAGCAGACCCAGGGGGGCGGCGGCCGCGTCATGTCCTTTGGCAAGAGCCGTGCCCGTATGAGCGGAGCGGACAAAATCAAGGTGAACTTCAAGGATGTTGCTGGTGCTGATGAGGCGAAACAGGAACTTGAGGAAGTTGTCGAGTTCCTCAAACATCCGAAAAAGTACAATGACCTTGGCGCCCGCATTCCAAAAGGTGTGCTGCTCTTTGGCCCTCCGGGTACTGGTAAGACTTTGCTGGCGCGTGCTGTCGCTGGTGAGGCTGGTGTTCCGTTCTTCTCGATTTCCGGTTCGGATTTCGTAGAGATGTTTGTCGGTGTTGGTGCATCCCGTGTTCGTGATCTCTTTGATCAGGCGAAGAAAAATGCACCGTGTATCGTGTTCATCGATGAGATTGATGCAGTCGGCCGTCAGCGTGGTGCTGGCGTCGGCGGCGGCCACGATGAGCGCGAACAGACGCTGAATCAGCTGCTTGTCGAGATGGATGGTTTTGCTGCTAATGAAGGCATTATCATCATCGCGGCAACGAACCGTCCGGACATTCTTGATCCGGCACTGCTGCGCCCGGGCCGTTTCGACCGCCAGATTGTTGTCGATAAGCCGGATGTACGCGGCCGTCTGGCTATTCTCAAGGTTCATACCAAGGGGAAACCAGTAGCGGAGGATGCCGATCTTGATATCCTTGCCCGCCGTACGCCGGGCTTTACTGGCGCAGACCTCAGCAACCTGGTCAATGAGGCAGCACTCTTGGCTGCCCGCCGGGATAAGAAAAAGATTTTCATGCAGGAACTCGAAGAAGCCATTGAGCGTGTAATGGCAGGTCCAGAGCGCAAATCGCACATCATGAACGATGAAGAGAAGCGCCTGACGGCATATCACGAGGGTGGTCATACGCTCGTGGGCATGATGCTCAAGCATGCGGATCCGGTACATAAGGTTACCATCATTCCGCGTGGCCGCGCTGGCGGTTATACGCTGATGCTTCCGAAGGAAGACCGCAATTATGCAACCAAATCCGAACTCCTCGACCGTCTCAAGGTAGCTATGGGCGGCCGGGTGGCAGAGGAAATCGTGCTGAAGGAAATCAGTACGGGAGCCTCGCAGGATATCCAGCAGGCAACCCGTATGGTACGCGGTATGGTCATGCAATACGGCATGAGCGATGTCCTCGGTCCGGTGGCTTATGGCGAGAGCCAGAATCATCAGGTATTCCTGGGCAGAGATATCAATCATGAGCGCAACTACTCAGAAGAAGTTGCCAGTGAGATTGATAAAGAAGTCCGTAAATATCTGGAAGAAGCCTATGAGGCCTGCCGTGAAATTATCACGGAAAACCGCGACAAGCTCGAGCTTATCGCACAGGCACTTATGGAGCGTGAGACGCTGACGGCTAAACAGCTTGAAGAATTGCTGACAACTGGCAAGCTGGCCGATGACGAAGAAAAAAATACAACGGATTCCTTGAACTTTGAAAAGAAGAAAGACGATTGGTCCTTCTTTGACCCGGCACCAGTCGGGGAAAACGAGCAGCAGGACGATACGGATGCTGCCAGTAAGGAAAAGGAAGACGAGAATGACGCGGCAGAGGAAAAAACGGACGCGGAGAAAGAAGACAAAGCGGAACCAAAATTCAATGTCACGCATTACGACCGCTGAGGCGGATAAGGAAAAGACCTTCTGTAACAGAAGGTCTTTTTTAATGGTTCTTTTCGTTGTATAATGAACAGGTGTGAAATAGAGCAAAGGAGGATTTCCATTGCGTACTGAGATTCTTGATATTTTGCGCCGTGCCGGCGAGCAGTATATTTCCGGGGAAGAAATGGCAAACCGCCTCGGCGTATCCCGGACGGCAATATGGAAACATATCCGTGAACTGCGTGAGGAAGGATATGATATCATAAGCCATTCGCGAAGCGGGTATTCGCTTCGTGAGGCACCGGACAGGCTGCTTCCCGGAGAAATCCGGCATGGCCTTAAGACGCGCTGTATCGGGCGGGACATTCACTTTAAAGAAACGCTGGGCTCCACCAATACCTGGGCCAAACAGCTGGCGGCTGATGGAGCTCTCGATGGCACCATTGTCGTGACCGAGCAGCAGACTGGTGGCAAAGGGCGGCTGGAGCGCCAATTCTTTTCGCCAGCAGGCAAGGGAATCTGGTTTTCGGTTATCCTGCGTCCGCCGTTTATGCCGCAGGAAGCACCAAAGTGCACGCTGATGGCGGCGGTGGCTGTGGCAATGGCGATGGAGAAATTCGGCCTTGAAGCGGGCATAAAATGGCCGAACGATATTCTCTTTGAAAATAAGAAATTGGTGGGAATCTTGACGGAAATGAGTGCGGAAATGGACCGCATCAATTATGTCGTCATTGGAACGGGCATCAATGTAAATATCCTGCCAGAGGATTTCCCTGAAGATATACGGGATAAAGCGACATCGCTTCAGCTGGTCAATCATGGCGAAAAGGTTCCAAGGGTGAAATTTTTCCAGACCATGCTCGAAGCGATGGATAAGCTCTACGATGAGGTCCTGGCCAGAGGGTTTGCACCAGTTATGGATGCATGGCGGAAGTATTCAGTCACTTTGGGCCAGGAAGTCCGCGTAATCGGTGTCCGCGATGGCGAGGAATACGTGGGAACAGCGGTCGACATCGATGAAGATGGAGCACTGCTCGTTGATGCGGAGGACGGATGTCACCGCGTGCTGGCAGGCGATGTCTCCATCCGGCCAAGAAAGTAAGAGAAAACCATGCGGATAGTTCTGCATGATTAGAGGAGGAACCCTTTTGTTATTAGTTTTTGATATTGGCAACAGCAATATTGTCATGGGAACCTATGAAGGCAAGAAGCTGGTCAAACACTGGCGAATTTCGACAGACCGCCAGAAAACCGGTGACGAGTACGGTATGCTCATGAATGATTTGTTTAATTATCAGGGCATCCGCATGACGGATATCCATGCGATCATCATTTCGTCGGTTGTACCGCCGCTGGTCGTTCCTATGGTGAAAATGTGTGAGCGCTATTTCCATATCCGTCCGCTGGTCGTAGGCCCGGGAATCAAAACTGGCATCAAACTGCACTATGAAAATCCGCGGGCAATTGGTGCCGACCGAATTGTTAATGTCGTCGGTGCTTATGAACAGTACGGCGGACCGCTGATTGTCATCGATATCGGTACGGCAACTACGTTTGATGTCGTCGGCGATGAGGGGGATTTCCTCGGCGGCGTCATCGCACCGGGAATCGGAACCAGTGCCGATGCGTTATTCCAGCGGGCGGCACAGCTTCCGCGCATTGAGCTGGTACCGCCTAAACAGATTATTTGCCGCAATACCATTCAAGGCATGCAGGCCGGTATCATCTTTGGCTACGTCGGCCAGATTGACGAGATTGTGCGGCGCATCAAGGGGGAATATGGCAAGGAAATGAAGGTTATTGCCACCGGCGGCCTTTCGCGCATGATTGCCAAAGAGTCCTCTACGATCGATAAGGTAGACCATTTCCTGACGCTTACGGGACTGCAGGCGCTTTATGAGCGCAACGCCGACCGCCGGGAAGGGCGCAATGCGGACCATCTGCAGAGGGAGACGGAAGCATGAGCATGAATATCGGAACTTTCCATTTTGAAGTGCCGGTATTTCTGGCTCCTATGGCGGGCGTGACGGACACGGCATACCGCATTATTGCGCATGATATGGGGTGCCCGCTTTGCTATGCTGAAATGGTCAGCAGCCAGGGGATTCATTTCCGCAATGAGCGCACGCTGGAGATGCTGAAGACGGAAGTGGCAGAACGGCCGATTGCTATGCAGATTTTTGCCAACACGCCGGAGATGGCGGCTGAGGCAGCGAAATACGTTGAAGATTTGGGGACAGCAGACATTCTCGATTTCAATATGGGGTGTCCGGCTCCTAAGATTGTCAAAAATGGCGAGGGTTCGGCATTGATGCGCGAACCGCAGAAGGCGTTTGCGATTTTGTCCGCTATCCGCAAAGCTATCAAGATGCCGTTTACTGTCAAGATGCGCAAGGGCTGGGACGAAGAACATGTCAATGTCCTTGAAATGGCAAAGCTTGCCGAGGAGGCAGGTGTTGATGCGATTGCGGTCCATGGCCGGACCCGTGAACAGTTCTATCGTGATAACGCGGATTGGGAGATAATTGCCAAGGTAAAGCAAAGTGTCAAGATTCCCGTTATTGCCAATGGTGATGTACGCAGCTGCAATGACCTTAAAAAAATTCTGGCCGTTACGGGGGCAGATGGGGTTATGATCGGCCGGGCAGCGCAGGGCAATCCCTGGATATTTAAACAGCTCACGCATTACTGGAAAACAGGCGAGATGCTCTTAGGGCCGACGATGAAGGAACGGGCGGAAGTGATTATCCGCCACTTGGACCTGTTGTTGAAGTACAAGGGAGACTATGTCGGGCCGCGCGAGATGCGCAAGCATGCTACCTGGTATACGCGGGGAATAACCCATGGAGCCGTGCTGCGGGATAGATTCAATAAAGCTGAATCGCGGCAGGATTTTTTAGATATCATTGAAGAATTCTTTTAACGATGTTCCCCAAGCGGGGATAAGAGGAGTAATAGTATGGCAGAAGAAAAAAAATCCGTTTGGAGCCAGTATAGTGATGAGGAAAAACAGGAACTCGAGAAGCTCAATGCGGGCTATCGTGAATTTTTGAGCAAATGCAAGACTGAGCGCGAAAGCGTAACGGAGGCTGTCAAGCAGGCTGAGGCTGCCGGTTATCGTGACCTTATGGACGTGGTAAAAAAAGGCGAAAAGCTTTCGGCTGGCGATAAGGTATATGCCGTCAATATGAAGAAGGCACTGGTTCTTTTTAATCTTGGTGAAGAGCCGCTGGAGCAGGGAATGAACATCCTTGGCGCTCATATCGATACCTGCCGGCTGGATGTGAAGCAAAATCCGCTCTATGAGGATGGCGGATTGGCTTATCTCGATACCCATTATTACGGCGGCATAAAGAAATACCAGTGGGTTACCCAGCCGTTGGCGCTTCATGGCGTAGTAGCTAAGAAAGATGGCCGCGTCATCGAGATTTGCATCGGTGAGGACGAGTCGGACCCGGTATTCTGTGTTACGGACCTTTTGATTCACCTTTCGCAGGAGCAGATGAAAAAAAATGCTGCCAAAGTCGTAGAAGGGGAGGATTTGGATATCCTCGTTGGCAATTATCCGCTGAAAAAGGACGATAAGGAATCAGTAAAAGCAGGTGTCCTGAAGCTTATTAAAGATAAGTACGATATCGAGGAAGAGGACTTCCGTTCCGCAGAATTGGCGCTGGTTCCGGCTGGGAAAGCGCGTGAGCTTGGCTTTGACCGCAGCATGACGTTGGCGTATGGCCAGGACGACCGCGTTTGTGCGTATACATCGCTGGTGGCAATGCTGGCTACAGGCAGAATGCGCCGCACCGCCTGCTGCCTGCTGGTCGATAAGGAAGAAATTGGCAGTGTGGGGGCAACAGGCATGCAGTCCCGTTTCTTTGAAAATGTTGTGGCCGAACTGCTGAATGCCTGCGGCTCTTATAGCGATCTCACGTTGCGCCGCACGCTGGCAAATTGCAAAATGCTCTCCTCGGATGTTTCGAGTGCGTATGATGCTTTGTATGCCAGTGCGTACGATAAGAAGAATGTTTCCTATCTTGGCAAGGGCATGGTGTTCAATAAGTTCACAGGCGCCCGCGGCAAATCGGGTTCCAACGATGCCAATGCAGAATATCTGGCTGAACTTCGCCGGATTATGGATGACAACAACGTTCATTATCAGCTGGCTGAGCTGGGCAAGGTCGATTTGGGCGGCGGTGGAACCATTGCCTACATCATGAGCTTGTATGGAATGCAGGTAATTGACAGTGGCGTTGGTGTCATGAGCATGCACGCTCCTTGGGAAGCAACCAGCAAGGTGGATGTGTACGAGGCCTGCAAAGGCTATACGGCGTTTTTGCAGAACGCCTGATACAAAAAGAACCGCTATTCGCATGGCGAATAGCGGTTCTTTTTGTATAAATCCGGATGGATTAGTCTTCGATTGCCGTTTCGAGGGCAATTTTTATCATGTCGTTGAAGGAAGTCTGACGTTCTTCCGCCGAGCAAGCCTCACCCGTCAGCAGATGGTCGCTGACCGTGAAGAGAGCAAGAGCCTGAACGTGAGCTTCAGCAGCCAGCGTGTAGAGGGCAGCTGCTTCCATTTCAACAGCCAGGATGCCGTATTTGCGGAGCTTTTCGTTGTCGATTTCATCATCGTAGAAGCGGTCTACGGAAATGATGTTGCCGACCGTTGCATGCAGATTCAGCTTCTTCGTGTTTTCCACAGCCTTCGAGAGAAGGTCAAAATCTGCCAGCGGTGCATAGTTGATGGAGCCGCCAAAGATGTTCTTAATGATCGAAGAATCCGTGCTGGCGCCCTGCGCAATCAGTACGTCGCGCAGTTTGACATCCGGGTGCATACCACCGCAGGTACCGACGCGGAACAGTTTCTTGACACCAAACGAATGGATGAGTTCGTGGGTGTAGATGGAGATGGACGGAATGCCCATGCCAGTTCCCTGAACCGAAACAGGAACACCTTTGTAGGTACCGGTGAAACCGAGGATATTGCGGACGGAGGTATATTGTTTTGGGTTGTCGAGGAAATTCTCCGCAATGAATTTTGCACGAAGCGGGTCGCCCGGCAGCAGGATGCGCTCTGCGATATCGCCTTTTTCAGCGCCAATATGAGGTGTAGCCATGATGTTTTCCTTCTTTCTCAAAATCAATTCTGAAAAGTTAAAACTTATAGGACAATTATAAAAAAAAATAAGAAATAAGAAAAGGGCAAATGTCCTTAATTTATTAGAAAACAATTAAAATTATAGTCGAAAGAGCAGATTAGTACCTGGTTTGACAAAGACGTGCTAATTGTGCTATAATATGCAACGTTGATATAAGTTGTCAAGACAATCGCGGCTGCCTCTTGAAGGCAGATGAGGAAAGTCCGGGCTCCACAGGGCAGTGTGCTGGATAACGTCCAGCGAGGGTGACCTTAGGGATAGTGCCATAGAGATTTAGACCGCCTGACTTGTCAGGTAAGGGTGGAAAGGTGCGGTAAGAGCGCACCAGCAGTCAGGTGACTGGCTGGCTTGGGTAAACCCCACACGGAGCAAGACCAAATAGGGAAGGGATGATGCGGCCCGCGGAACCTTCCGGGTTGAGTCGCTTGAGCCGGCAGGCAACTGCCGTGCCTAGATAAATGATTGTCACCGCGCAAGCGGAACAAAACTCGGCTTATTGATTGCTTATAGCAACGTAAGATGAATATTGTGGCTGTCAGCGATGGCAGCCAATTTTCATGTCTGGCAGCTTTCTGAAAAGAAGCTGAAAAAATAAGCCAGATTAAGACTAACTGAGAAAAACATTAGTAACAAGAAGGAATAATGCGGTTTTTGCCGTATTATATAAATTGGGTCCTTACATAAGAATAAGCCGAATCCAGCCCAGGAGCGGGGGAACCAGATATTTTGGGGCGAACGTCAGACTCATGGCAGCATGATACTGAAGCGGGTGGTCTTCTCTACCCGAGCCCGGCAGCTAACCTCGTAGGCGAATAGAGAGAGGAGTTGGCTTTTTGAGTAAAGCAATGCGTGTATTTGCGCTATCCATGATCCTTATGTGCTGGTTTTCCGTATGTGGTGCTTCGGCATTCCGCGTGGGTGATCAGGGCACCGATGTAGCAGAGATTCAGGGACAATTGGTCCGTCTCGGCTACGATGTATCAGCTGATGGTGACTTCGGTCCGGCCACGGCTGAAGCTGTAAAGGCATTCCAGAGTTCGCACGGTATGAATGCAGATGGACAGGTCGGTTCTACGACCTACACGGCACTGCTCGGCAAGACGATGCCGGCAGTATCGCATGGTTCCAACTACATCAAGCGTACAGTCATCGATGAGTCGATGCAGTATCTTGGCGTTCCGTACGTATTCGGTGGCACGACCCCGAATGGTTTTGACTGCTCTGGCTACGTTCAGTATGTCTTTGCACATGCTGGCATTTCTCTGCCGCGCACGGCTGATGTCCAGTATGAGGCTGGTTCGTATGTTTCTGACAGCGAACTCATGCCAGGTGACCTGGTATTCTTCTCGACGTATGAGCCGGGTGCATCCCACGTCGGCATCTACCTTGGTGACCGCAAGTTCATCAATGCGTCGTCCAGCCGCGGTGTCAGTGTAGCGTCGCTGGATAGCTCTTACTGGGGCTCCTGCTACATCGGCGCTCGCCGGGTAATGTAATTATGACCAGTTTTTTGGGAGAGGCATAGACCTCTCCAATTTTTTTATTGATTTTGTGTCGGAGGTGCCGGATGGGCGATTTATTTTTGCTTTTATTGATTTTTTTGATGGTCGCGTATGCATTTTGGGATGAGCTTTTTACCCAATAACATAGAAATATTCGGAAATATTCAGGAAACAGGCAGGATTTTTGCCAAGGGTCACGAAATAAGGTAACCAGAAGCAATGAGGATTTTTGTGAGTTGCAAGATGTAAAAAATGGTATCATTTGAAATGAGGAGTGACTACGATGGCAAAGGTTAGAATCCACAATATGATGTTCTATGGCTTCCATGGTGTTTATGAGTATGAGCGCGAGCAGGGCCAAAAATTTTATGTCGACATCGAGATTGAGACAAAAGACGACCGCATGGCGGAAACCGATGATGTCAAAGACGGTGTTGACCCGGCTGCTATTTATGATATCGTCAAGGACGTAACAGAGAATAAACGCTTCCAGATGTTAGGAGCATTGTCGGCACATATCGGGGATAAGCTGTTGGCAAAATATCCGCATTTCCGTACGGTGACGGCACGGATTCGCAAACCGTCTGTTCCTATTTCTGGTCCTATCGATTATGTTGAAGTCGAAACAACTCGCGTTCAGGGATAAAACGAATCTGTTGGGCCATCAGCCGAATATTGGCTGATGGCCTTTTATACTGTTTACATTTCGATACAACTACTTAAAATTTTTATGAAATTGTTGGGGAAAGTGTTGCATTCAACATAAATTTTCGTTAAGATAAACAAATGTATAGGTCTAAGGATGGCGATAAAATGAAATCCGAGGATAACTATTATCTGGCAGCATTGGCCCGCTGCCGCGGCTTGGGAAGCCGGAATATACAAAAACTGCTCAGCCGGTTTGCATCGGCGGCCGCGATTTGGCAGGCATCTTTGGAGGCACTTAGTGCCGTGGGGAAAATGTCTTTTGTACAGGCGCAGAATTTGGCGGTTTTCCGCAAGGAAAATCCGGACTTGCCCGAACAGCTGGCGGAGCAATGCCAACGATTAGGGATAAGCCTTTGTACTATAACGCAGGAAAGCTACCCTAATATATTGAAGGAAATCTTTGATCCGCCCGTGGTTCTCTACTACCGTGGAATTTTACAGCCGGAAGCAGCAAGAGTGGCTATGGTTGGAGCCAGGCGCTTTACACCCTATGGTGAAGGAATTGCTTTGGAATTTGGAAAGCAATTGGCAGCGGCTGGCCTGACAATCGTCAGCGGTGCTGCCCGGGGGATTGATACAGCATCGCACAAGGGAGCGATGAAGTCTGGCCGGACGGTAGCGGTACTGGGATGCGGCGTGGATGTGGCCTACCCCGCGGAGAACAAGCGGCTTTTGCGTGAGATACCGGAAAGAGGCGGTGTAGTCCTGTCGGAATATGGCCCGGGGACAAAGCCGCTGCCGGTTTTCTTCCCTGCCCGGAACCGTATAATAAGCGGTTTGTCACAGGGAACGCTCGTGGTAGAAGCGGCCCGGCATTCCGGTTCACTGATTACGGCTGAACTTTCTCTTTCGGAGGGCCGGGATGTGTTTGCCATTCCGGGCAGCATTTACTCTGCGACCAGTCAGGGCTGTAATCATTTGATTCAACAGGGGGCCAAACTGGTACAGGAACCAGCGGACATTCTCATGGAATATGGATTGTCCGCACCACCGAAACAAAAGGCAAGACGTCAGTTTACGCCGGAGGAACGGCAGATTTGGCAGGTTTTGTCTTTTGAACATCCGTTGACTATCGATGAGATTTTCGATAGCCTGCCCAACGGAGAAATGTCGAATCTGGCTTTTCTGCTCCTGCAAATGGAGCTTAAAGGCATTGTTATAGAGAATGAGCTGCACGCGTACAGGCGTGCTGAGAGGGAGTGATGGTTTGACTGCAGCAGCAACGAAAACCAAGACAAAAGCAAAGACAAAAACTAAAGCCAAGGTCAAGAAGACACTGGTCATCGTAGAGTCACCAGCTAAGGCAAAGACGATTGAAAAATATCTGGGCCGCAAGTATATGGTTCGGGCTTCGATGGGACATCTGCGCGATTTGCCGAAGAGTCAGTTTGGCATAGATGTAGAGAATGATTTTGAGCCAAAGTACATAAATATCCGTGGCAAAGGCGACCTCATCAAGGCACTGAAGAAGGATGCCAAGAACGCCGATAAAGTATATCTCGCAAGCGACCCTGACCGCGAGGGAGAGGCCATTGCCTGGCATCTGTCGTATATTTTGGGGTTGGATCCCGAGGCAGACTGCCGCATTGTATTCAATGAGATTACGAAGCCGGCCATACAGGATGCCGTAAAGCATCCGCGGGCTATCAATATCGATCAGGTGGATGCACAGCAGGCAAGGCGTATGCTGGACCGCATTGTTGGCTACAAGCTCTCGCCGCTTCTGTGGCGCAAGGTTCGCAAAGGACTGTCAGCAGGGCGCGTGCAGTCGGTTACGGTAAAACTCATCTGTGACCGTGAAAAGGAAATCCAGGCCTTTGATTCGGTGGAATACTGGACGGTCGGCTTGAAACTGCGCAAGGAAAAATCGGCGATGTTCGATGCAGAACTCACGCAGGTGGATGGCAAGAAGCTGGACCTCCATAACGAGCGGGAAACGAAGGAACTTCTCATCGACTTCCACAAACAGGAACTAAAAGTTGATGCCGTGAAGAAAAGTGAGCGGCGCCGTAAGCCATCGGCGCCGTTTACGACGAGTTCCCTGCAGCAGGATGCAGCCCGTAAGCTTGGCTTTACTTCGCGTAAGACAATGATGCTGGCACAGCAGCTTTACGAAGGAATTGAATTGGGCCGCCATGGGGCAACCGGTCTTATCACCTATATGCGTACGGATTCAACCCGCCTTTCGGATTTGGCCCAGAATGATGCCCGTGCCTTTATCAGCGAACAGTTTGGCGAGGCGTATGTTCCCAAAAAAACAAATGTTTATGCAGCTGGGAAAAAGGCACAGGATGCACATGAGGCAATCCGTCCGACAAACGTTACGCTGACGCCGGAAGCGATTGAGAAATTCCTCAATAAAGATCAGCTCAAATTATATACGCTGATTTGGCAGCGCTTTACGGCAAGCCAGATGACGGCTGCTGTTTATGATACGATGAGTATTTCCATCAAGGCAGGAGAACGTTATACGGTCCGCGCAGCAGGCTCTAAACTGAAGTTTGCTGGTTTCACGGCCGTCTATGCTGGTGCCGACTCTACCAAAAAGGAAAAAGACGTTGTGCTGCCGGAACTGGCGGAAGGCGATGTATTGAATACGGCCAAAACGCTGCCGCAGCAGCATTTTACCGAACCGCCGCCGCGGTATAATGACGCGTCTTTGGTAAAGACGCTGGAAGAAAAAGAAATCGGACGGCCGAGTACCTATGCGCCAATCATCGAAACGATTCAGGCGCGCGGCTATGTACAGCGCATCGATAAGCATTTCCAGCCTACGGAACTGGGTTTTGTTGTGGTGGACATGCTCGAAGAGTATTTTAAAAACATCGTTGATGTGAAGTTTACGGCGAATCTGGAAAATGAGCTCGATGAAATCGCCGAGGGAAAAGTTGAGAAGAATAATCTTCTGCGGGAATTTTATGGCCCCTTTGAGACGACGCTGGAAAAAGCAGACGAAGCCATTGGCCATGTTGAACTTCCGGTGGAAGTGTCGGATGTAAAATGTGAACTCTGCGGGCGTATGATGGTGGTAAAACAAGGCCGGTTCGGCAAGTTCCTGGCCTGCCCGGGATTCCCGGAATGCCGCAATACCAAACCATTGCTGGTGGATACGGGCGTCAAGTGTCCGAAATGCGGCGGCTCGATTGTAGAGCGCAAGACGCGCCGCGGCCGGAATTTTTACGGTTGCAAGAATTATCCGGAATGTGATTATACGACCTGGGATCAGCCGCAGAAGGAGACCTGTCCGAAATGCGGGGCATTTATGCTGAAACACCATTATAAAAATGGGCGGGCACTGCTTTACTGCAGCAACGATGCTTGTGAGACGCGCATCGACCATCCCATCAATAAGGAATTGGATAAGATGCGCCAGCGGGCAGAGGCGAAAAAAGCCCGTGATGCGGAGAAGGCAGCAAAGGCTGCGAAAGAGGAAAAGAAGAAGGAATGAAAAAAGTTATCATCATAGGAGCTGGCTTGGCTGGCTCCGAGGCTGCCTGGCAGGCAGCGCAGTTTGGCGCTGAGGTCACCCTCTATGAGATGCGCCCGGTCAAATCGACTCCAGCCCATAAGACGGCAGGTTTTGCGGAACTTGTTTGCAGCAATTCCCTGCGCGGGGCAGGTCTTGAGAATGCCGTAGGTGTCCTCAAGGAAGAAATGCGCCGGTTGAATTCAATTATCATGGAGGCGGCGGATGCTACCAAGGTTCCCGCAGGGGGCGCTTTGGCGGTTGACCGTCATGGCTTCAGTGACTACGTGACCAAAAAGGTTTCGGAGCATCCGCGGATTACCGTAATCCATGAAGAACTGGAGGAAATCCCGCTGGCGGATGATGCCATAACCATTGTGGCCAGCGGACCGTTGACGGACGGGAAACTGGCCGAAGATGTGGCGGCCCGCACGGGAAATGATTCCCTGTATTTCTACGATGCTGCTGCGCCGATTGTCAGCATCGATTCGGTAGATATGAGCAAAGCATACCGTGCTTCCCGCTATGGAAAGGGCGAGGCGGCTTATATCAACTGCCCGATGACGAAGGAAGAATACGAGTCGTTCTGGACAGAGCTGGTAAATGCGGAAAAAGCTCCAACGAAGGATTTCGAGAAGGAGAAATTTTTTGAGGGCTGTATGCCGGTTGAAGTTATGGCCAGCCGCGGGAAAGACACCCTGCTTTATGGACCGCTCAAACCGGTAGGTTTGGAACATCCGGAAACGGGAGTCCGGCCGCATGCTGTGGTTCAGCTCCGGCAGGATAATGCCAGTGCGACGCTTTACAATATCGTTGGTTTCCAGACGCATTTAAAATGGCCGGAGCAGCGCCGGGTTTTTGGCATGATTCCGGGCCTTGAGCATGCGGAATTCCTGCGCTATGGCGTCATGCATCGCAATACGTTTTTGAATTCACCGAAACACATGCGTCCAACCCTCCAGCTTCGCGGAGAAGATTCCCTGCTCTTTGCGGGTCAGATGACAGGTGTTGAGGGGTATATTGAGTCGGCATCATCCGGTCTTATTGCCGGTGTTAATGCGGCACGGCTGGCGATGGGGAAAGAGCCGCTGGTATTCCCAGAAGAAAGCTGCCATGGTGCCTTGTGCCATTACATAACGACTAGTGAAGCCAAGCACTTCCAGCCGATGAATGTCAATTTTGGCATTTTGCCGGATATTGATATGCGCAATGAAAATGGCAAATACATTAAGGATAAAAAGCTCAAAAAACAGCGTCTGGCAGAGCGGGCACTGAATGCAATTGAAATGTTTAAGGATAAGATTGGAGAGTAATGCCATGGAAACACAATTTCATGCAACGACAATCTGTGCGGTTCGTAAAGATGGCAAGACGGCCATCGCTGGTGATGGACAGGTTACCTTTGGGGAACACACTATCATGAAGGCTAATGCGCGCAAGGTACGCCGTCTTTATCACAACAAGATTTTGGCTGGTTTTGCCGGTTCCGTAGCAGATGCGTTTACGCTGTTTGAGAAATTTGAGGCAAAACTGGAGTCTTATAACGGCAATTTGCAGCGCGCGGCTGTAGAGCTGGCAAAGGAATGGCGGACGGATAAAGTGCTCCGCAAATTGGAAGCTTTGCTGCTGGTAGCTGACCAGGATACGATGCTGATGCTGTCCGGCAATGGCGAAGTCATTGAGCCGGACGGCGATGTAGCGGCGATTGGGTCTGGTGGTTTTTATGCGTTGTCTGCTGGCCGGGCAATGGTAAAACACACGGACATGAGTGCGGGTGAAATTGCCAAGGAAGCATTGACAATTGCGGCTGATATCTGTGTCTACACGAATCACAATATCAAGGTGGAGGAACTGGACTAATGACAGAAATTGGTGTAAATGAACAGACTCCGCGCCAAATCGTGGAAGAGCTGAATAAATACATTGTCGGACAGGACGAGGCGAAGCGTTCAGTAGCGATTGCCCTGCGCAACCGCTGGCGCAGCCGGCAGCTGGCTGCGGACATGAAGGAAGAAGTCATTCCGAAGAACATTTTGATGATTGGTTCTACGGGCGTCGGCAAGACGGAGATAGCACGCCGCCTGGCTAAATTGGTCCGGGCACCGTTCATCAAGGTCGAAGCTACCAAATTTACGGAGGTTGGCTATGTTGGCCGCGACGTCGAATCGATGATTCGTGACTTGGCAGAGACGGCGGTACGCATGGTTCGCCAGCAGCGCATTGAAGAAGTTCAGGAAAAGGCAACCGAACTGGCCGAAGAACGGATTCTTGATGTGTTTGTGCCAGAACAAAAAAAATCGCAGAATCCGCTGGGACGCCTTTTCGGTGTAGAGGAAGAGTCACAGGAAGAGCCGCAACCCGAACCCAAATATCAGGCGGGAAGAGAATGGGTTCGCAAGCGTTTGGAAAATGGAGAACTCGAACAGGAAATCATCGAGATTGATGTCGAAGAGTCCGGCAAGCCGATGGTTGGCATGTTTGCTGGTTCAAGCCTTGAGGGCATGGGCGACAACCTCCAGGATATGATTGGCAATCTGATGCCGAAGCGTCATAAAAAGCGCAAGGTGACGGTCGAGCAGGCAAGGAAGATTTTTACGCAGGAAGAAGCCAACCGCCTGATTGATATGGAAGCAGTTGCCGATGAAGCGATAAAGGTTGCGGAACATAGCGGTATCGTATTCCTCGATGAGATTGATAAGGTAGCCGTTAAGGGGAATTCCTCGGGAGCAGATGTATCCCGTGAGGGTGTTCAGCGGGATATTCTGCCCATCGTCGAAGGTTCTACCGTTATGACTAAATACGGTCCGCTGAAGACCGACCATGTGCTGTTTATCGCTGCGGGTGCATTTCACATGGCAAAGCCGTCGGATCTTATCCCGGAGCTTCAGGGCCGTTTCCCTATCCGCGTGGAACTTAAATCCCTGCGCAAGGAAGACTTTGAAAAGATTCTTACGGAACCTCGCAATGCGTTGCTCAAGCAGTATGAGGCGCTCCTCGAAACGGAGGGCGTGCAGCTTTCCTTTGCGGACGATGCGATTTCCCGCTTAGCGCAATTGGCTTGTGATGTCAATGAACAGGCAGAGGATATCGGCGCTCGCCGCCTGCACACGCTGCTGGAAAAACTATTGGAAGAAATTAGTTTTTCAGCACCGGAGCTGGAAGAAAAACAAGTGGTTATTGATGCTGAGTATGTGGATAAGCAGCTGGCGGATATCGTAGTAAACCGTGACCTGTCGCAATTTATTTTGTAAAGGTTATTCGTGTCACAGCAAATTAAGGGCCTGAGTCTCAGGTCCTTAGTTTATTACGTAAGAAAATATTTCGAAAATTTAATTAAAAATATTGTTCAGCATCTATGATTATTTTGAAAAATGTGATAAAATAACCTTAATCATGTGATGGGATTATTTATCGAACTGATATTGTGTATCGGAATATTTTGAAAAGGAGAAAATCTAAATGGCATCATTACTTGAAAAAACAAGAAAAATCAACCGTCTGCTCCAGCGTTCGGAAAATGTTGAATACGATGGCATTTCCCGTGTACTCAGCAATGTACTGGGGGCTAATGTCTATATCACCAACCGCAAGGGAAAGATTTTTGGCTATGCCTTCGTCGATGATTTCGAGTGCGATTTGATGGTCGACAAGGTCATCAACCAGGGAGAATTTCCGAAGCATTATGTGAATTGGCTTATCCGCATGGATGAGACCAATGCAAATCTCCGCTCTAAGACGGGCATGTGTGCCTACGAAGAAAATACGAAATGCATGTTCAATGGCAAGAACACGACGATTGTCCCGATTTATGGCGTGGGCGAGCGGATCGGTACGCTGATCGTGGCAAAATACGATGAAGAATTTACCGATGATGATTTGCTCCTTTGCGAGTATGGCGCTACGGTTGTTGGTATGGAAATGCTTCGCGACCATGCGGAGAAGATTGAGATTGAGGCACGAAAGAAAGCTACGGTTCAGATTGCCCTCAATACGCTTTCTTTCTCTGAGCGCAAGGCTGCGATTGCAATTCTTTCGGCGCTGCAGGATACAGAAGGCTACCTTGTTGCCTCGAAGATTGCCGATAAGGTACGGATTACGCGCTCGGTTATTGTCAATGCGTTGCGCAAATTCGAATCGGCAGGCGTGATTACTTCCAAATCCCTGGGCATGAAGGGCACGTATATAAAAGTACTCAATGAATATCTCCTCGACGAGGTTCAGAAATTGAAGGATTGAGGTCTTTCGAAGTGATGGCTGGTACAAAAATGTATCAGCCTTTTTCTTTTTGGCAAAAAAAGAGAGAGGGTACTTCTAAAAAGAAGAAAAAAATGATAAAATTTGAAGGAGTTGCAGTGGTTATGTAGAAAATAAATAAAAGATAACTATGAACGGGTGCTGAAATCCGAGAGAGGATGTGATTCTGGAATGCTGGAACAAATCATGAATTCGCCGAACTTCGACTATCTGGGCCGCGGTCTTCAGGCTGCAAATTTGCGCCACGAAGTCATTAGTAACAATATCGCTAATGTCAATACGCCGAACTTTAAAAGGAGTGCGGTTAATTTTGAAGACTTGCTGGCAAAAGAAATGCATCTGGGAGACAGCAGCAGACGCGTGCAGATGGTACGCACGCATGACCGTCATCTGCCAATGGCAATGACAGGCAAGGTACATGCTGTAATCGAAGAGGATGGCACGACGACAATGCGTGTGGACAACAATAACGTTGATATCGATATTGAAATGGCAAGCCTGGCCAAGAATCAGCTTTATTACAACGCCATGTCCACCGAGCTTGGGAGCTTCATGACGAAGATGAAGAATGTAATCACCAGTGGTCAGAGCTGATGATGGGAGATAGAGGAGAAACTTTATGAGCATGTTTTTGGGAATCGATGCAGCAGCATCGGGACTTACAGCCGAGCGCCTTCGTATGGATGTTATTTCCAATAATATTGCGAATGCCAATACCACAAGGACTCAGGAAGGCGGTGCATATCACCGCCGTTATGTGGTTTTTGAGCCGCGTGCGAAGTCAGGAAACAGTTTTTCCAGTTTTTTGCAGCGTTCGGTCAATAAACTCGAAGCAGGCGATGGCGTCCGCGCCGTCAGCATTGGCACGGATGATACGCAGGGGCCGCTGGTGTATGACCCGGGACATCCGGATGCCAATGCCCAGGGGTATGTGGAACGGCCAAATGTCAATATTGTGGCCGAAATGGTCGATATGATTACTGCTTCGCGTGCTTACGAAGCCAATACGACGACTATCAATGCTGCTAAGTCCATGGTAACGAAAGCATTAGAGATGGGCAGCAAATAAGCAAAATTCTTAAGATATCGGCTTTTGAAAGGATAGAGCTATGGAGATACAAGCATTGCAGATGACACCGGTGTCGATGCACGCCGACAGTCATTTAGGGGAGACCCAGCCAAAAGAAGAAGTAAAGGGCTTTGGTGAGTATCTGAAGGATGCTTTAAAGAAGACGAATGAACTCCAGCTGGATTCGGACCGGCAGAATGCGCTGCTGGCAGCCGGACAGATTGATGATGTTGCACAAGTGGTCATCGCCAGCCAGAAGGCTGACATCGCCCTGCAGCTCACCCTTCAGCTTCGGAATCGTGCAATTTCGGCTTATCAGGAAATCATGCGGATGCAGGTATAATTTTTATAGCACTTTTAGCAGATAAAGACAGAATTGACTTGAAGGGATTGAGATCATGGGAGATTGGAAAGAGCGGTATAAGAACCTGTGGACCAGGTTCAGCAAACGCCAGCGCTATATTATGCTGGGGTCCGCTTTGGCTATTCTCGTTGCTATCATTGGCCTGAGTGCCTGGTATGGCAATAAACCGGATATGGTTCCTCTGTTTACCAATATGGAAGCAAAGGATGCCGGTGAAGTAGCGGCTAAATTAAAAGAATCAAAAATCAATTATGAAGTGCAGGAAACGAAGCAGGGAACAACTATCCTGGTTCCATCCAAGAATGTTCATGATGCCCGCCTGGACTTGGCTTCTCAGGGCTTGCCGCGCGGCAATAAAGGTTTTGAGATTTTCGATGACAGCAAACTTGGTGTTACCGAATTCCAGAACAAGGTCAATTTCCTTCAGGCACTTCAGGGGGAACTCACCCGTACGATTGAACAGATTGAAGCGGTAGAGAAGGCACGGGTTCATATCGTTCTTCCGGAAGACAGCCTTTACAAGAAGAATGAGAAGCCGGCAACGGCCTCGATTATGCTTCGGCTGAAACCTCAGGCGGAACTCAGCAAAAAGGAAATCAAAGGTATTGTTAACCTCGCGGCCAACAGTATTCAGGGGCTGAAGCCGGAAAACATCACCATTGTTGATGACACGGGCAAGATACTCAATGACCCGGATGAAAACGAAGAAAACAGCGTCGGGGCAAAGACCATGACGCAGCTCGATATGACCAAGAAGGTTCAGGATAACATCCAGAAGAGTATCCAGACACTCTTAGACCAGTCGCTTGGTGAAGGCCGCGCTTTTGCCCGGGTAAATGTCGAACTTGACTTCGACGACCGCACAACGGATAAGCAGACCTTTACGCCGGTAGTCGATGACTCCGGTATTATCCGCAGCCAACAGGATGTCAGCGAGTCCTATAATGGCACATCGACTCAGCCGGGCGGTGCAGCTGGTGTCCAGTCAAATGTTCCGGGCTATGTTGCCCAGAATGGCAACTCCAATGCGGAGTATTCCAAAAAGGAATCGACGAAAAACTACGAAATCAATGAGGAAAAGTCGAAAGTCGTGGCTGCGCCAGGTTCGATTCGCCGTTTGAATGTAGCTGTGCTGGTCAATGATGATGTCAATGCAACCCAGCAGGACAGCATCATGCGTACGGTAAGCAGCGCCGCTGGTATCAATCAGGATCGTGGTGACACGATTTCCGTTGAGCCACTGCCGTTCAGTACGGAGCTTAGAGACCGCCGGGCTGCGGAAGAACAGGCCGCCAAGGATCGTGAAGACCGCATTTTCTACATGCAGATTGCTGCCGCATTGTTGGTTTTGGCACTGATTGTTGGTGCTATCATGATGCGCCGCCGCAAAAAGCAGCAGGAGCTTGCCGCACTCGAAGAGCAGAGACGGCTCGAAGAAGAGGAGAAGGCACGCTTGGCAGCAGAGAGGGCAGAACGCGTGGATGCTGGCGAAGTTGGCGAAGAAGAGCTTACCGAAGAGGAACAGCGTCATCTTACCGAGAAACAGACGCTGCAGCAGCTCATCGATCAGAAGCCGGCCGAAGTGGCTATGCTTATCAAGACTTGGCTTTCGGAGGAAGAATAAATGGCATTTGATATGTATGGAGACAGTGAGCCGGAACTTTCCAATCAGGAGAAAGTTGCGATACTGTTCATAGCACTTGGACCAGAGTATTCGGCCAAGCTGTTCCAGCATCTTGATGATGAAGAAATTGAAAAAATAACACTGGAGATTGCCAATCATAAGCAGGTAAGCGCTGAGCAGAAAGCTGCGGTAATCAGCGAATTTTATCAGATGGCTATGGCCAAGGACTATATATCCAGCGGTGGTTTGGAGTATGCTCAGAACGTACTCGAAAAAGCGCTGGGGTCCGAAAAGGCGATGGATATTATCAATCGCCTTACTACGAGCCTGCAGGTTCGTCCGTTCGACTTTTTGCGTAAGACGGATCCGTCACAGCTTATGAACTTTATCCAGAACGAGCATCCGCAGACGATTGCGCTTATCATGGCGTATTTGGATCCGGACCAGGCAGCCACCGTTTTAGGGTCGCTGTCTCCGGATGCCCAGGCGGATGTTGCGAAGCGAATTGCGCAAATGGACCGCACGTCTCCGGATATTATCCGCGAGGTTGAGCGTGTACTGGAGCGCAAGCTTTCTACGCTGGTTACGCAGGATTTCACTTCTGCTGGTGGTGTCAAGGCGATTGTCGAGGTGCTCAACCGCGTCGACCGTACGACCGAGAAGTCCATTATCGAAACCCTCGAAGTGGACAATCCGGAACTGGCCGAGGAAATCAAACGGCTCATGTTCGTATTCGAGGATATCGTTCAGCTCGACGACCGTTCGTTGCAGATGGTACTTCGCGAAGTGGATACGAAAGATTTGTCGCTGGCGCTCAAGGCTACGCCACAGGAAGTTGCCGACAAGGTCTACAAGAATATGTCGAAACGTGCAGCCGATATGCTGCGTGAAGAGATTGAGTTCATGGGACCGGTCAAGATTCGCGACGTCGAAGAGGCCCAGCAGAAGGTCGTCAATGTCATCCGTACACTGGAGGACAAGGGCGAGATTGTTGTTTCGCGTGGACAGGGAGACGAGATGATTGTCTAAGGTTATCAAAGCCGCTGTATGGAAAGACAACCCTCATTTTATCGATACGCCGGAGCCACCTAAACAGGAGTCTGTGGCAGATATGACGATGGACGATGAGGCCCGCGCCCATATAATGGCTGAAATTGCTCGAAAAGAGCAGCGGGCCTCGGAAATGCTCAAAGATGCCAAGATAAACGCCGAAATAATTAAACAGGAGGCGCAGGCTGAACGCGAGCGATTGCTGGCAGAAACGCAGCAGGAAATCGATGCGCTCAAGGAGCAGGCTCAGCAGGCTGGCCGCAGAGAAGGCTATGAAGCTGGCCATGACGAAGGAGAGCAAAAAGTTCGTGAGGAGATGGCAGACCTCATCCGCGAGGCCAATGCCAAAGCGGAAAAAACCCTGGCTGACGCACGCAAAGCTTCACGTGATTATGTGCAGCAGGCAGAACAGGACGTAATAACCATCGCCATGAGTGTAGTCGATAAGGTGCTTCCTCAGCATTTTATCGATGTACCGCAGGTGGTCCTGCCCATGGTAAAAGAGGCCATACTCAAAGTGAAAAATCAAAAGGAACTCATTGTTCATGTTCCGCCGGACAGCTATGATTTGGTGTTGATGGCTCGTGACGAGTTCCGTACGATTTTGACTTATGGCGATGCTGTGCTGACCGTTACGTCGGATGAAAGCCTGAAACCGGGGGATTGCCTTATCGAGACGCCGAATGGCAGTGTCGATGCCCGCCTGGCTACCAGGATAGAACTTTTGAAACAAGCGGTACGGGATGTAATGCTATGAGTGAAGAGAACGACAAAAGCTTCCAATTGAATATTGCCAAATTCACCGAGGCTGTACGGACTTGCCCGTCTATGAAACTGACAGGCAAGGTTACGCAGGTCATCGGACTGGTTATTGAGTCGCAAGGCCCGACGGTCAGTGTTGGTGAGCTTTGTTACGTTCATTCGCGGTTGGCAGATGTGGCACCTATCCCTGCGGAAGTCGTAGGCTTCCGAGAGGGATATGTCATGCTGATGCCCGTTGGTGAGATGCAGGGTATCGGGCCAGGCTGCGAAGTTGTGTCAGCGCAAAAGATGCTCAATGTAAAGGTCGGGCCGGAACTCTTAGGACGTGTGCTGGACGGTCTGGGCAATCCTATGGATGATAAAGGACCGCTGCTCTGCCGGGAAGAATATCCTTTGCAGGCTGACCCGCCAGCACCGCTTAGCCGGCCGCGTATACATGAGAATCTATATGTAGGGGTTCGTGCTATCGATGGTTTGATAACTATGGGCGAGGGCCAGCGAATTGGCATTATGGCCGGTTCGGGTGTTGGCAAATCCACGCTGCTGTCCATGATAGCCCGCAATACTGAAGCAGATATCAGTGTCATTGCGTTGGTGGGTGAGCGTGGCCGTGAGGTTCGTGATTTTATTGAACGCGACCTCGGCGAAGAGGGAATGAAGCGTTCCGTCGTGGTAGTGGCTACCTCCGATCAGCCGGCACTTGTCCGCATCAAGGGCGCTATGACGGCTACGGCTATTGCCGAATATTTTCGTGACCAGGGCCGGAAGGTTATTTTGATGATGGACTCGGTTACGCGCTTTGCGATGGCTCAGCGTGAGGTAGGACTTACTATTGGCGAGCCGCCAGCTACCCGTGGTTATACTCCATCGGTATTTGCTATGCTGCCGCGGCTGCTCGAACGGGCTGGTACCAGTGAACGGGGGTCCATAACGGGAATCTATACGGTGCTGGTTGATGGCGATGATATGAATGAACCGATTGCCGATGCGGTCCGAAGTATTTTGGACGGGCATATTGTTCTTAGCCGTAACATTGCCGCGCAGAACCACTTTCCTGCAATTGATATCATGCCGAGTGTCAGCCGTGTCATGAATGAGGTCGTATCGCCGGAACATTTAAAAGCTGCGCAGCAGATGCGGCAGCTGATGGCTGTTTACCGCGATGCGGAGGACTTGATTCACATCGGCGCGTATGTTAAGGGGTCGAGTGCGAAGATTGACGAAGCAATAGCGAAAATTGATTCCATTAACGATTTCTTATGTCAGGGGATATTTGAGGTGGATTCCTACGAAGATACTGAGAATAAACTGATAGGAATATCCGGGTGAGATAAATGAAGAAATTCAAATTTCAGCTGGAAACGCTGCTAAAAGTCACGCGTATGAAAAAAGAAGATGCCGAAGTTGCTTTTGCTGAGGCGTCCCGAAAGGTCGAAGAAGCCCGCGAGGCTTTGGAGGGGCTGCTAAAGGAAATGCAGCAGGGACAAAGGGATTATGAAGCTCTTTCCATCGAGGGAACGAAGGTAACAGTCGGGCGTTTGATGACTTTCAACAGTTTTTTTGCCTGGAAGCGCGAGCAGATTGAAATGCAGCAGGGCATTGTCCTGCAAATGCGAAATGAAAAGCAAAAGAAACTAAAGGAACTCATGGATGTCATGAGTTATCTGAAGAGTATTGAGCAGTTGAAGGAAAAGCGGCTTCAGGAATACAAGGAAGAAGCTATGCAGGAAGAGCAGAAGATGCTCGATGAGATTGGCCTGCAATTGACCATGAGAAGGAAAGCGGGGGAAGCTTTATGATAAACTTATCAGGAGTTAGAGCTGTACAAGCCCGGATTGCACAGATTCAGGAACGATTCGGAATGCCAAGGGGCGTTCCGGGGATGGATTTCCAAAATACGCTTAAGAAAGAAATCCAAAAGACTGAGCAGGCAGAAAAAGCTCAAACAGCTCCGACGGCAGTCACCCCAGCGAAGAAAACGCAGGCGGCATCGTCGTATTCCCCGATAACTTCCAGTGGTAAGGCGCAGAATTTTGTTTCACCATCCGCGAAGAATACTTATCCATCTTATTCGGTAAATCAAAGCCTGCCGTTAGCAGACCAGAGCTTGTCAGCGATGATTGATGAAGCGGCACGCAAGTATAATGTTGACCCGAAACTGGTGGCTGCCGTAGCGGAAGTAGAATCCGGCGGCAATCAGGATGAGACTTCATCGGCTGGTGCAATTGGCGTTATGCAGCTGATGCCGGATACGGCGGCTGCGTTGGGCGTCAATCCGTATGACAAGAAATCCAACATCGAAGGTGGAGCTAAATATCTCCGTCAGATGCTGGATACATTCGATGGAGATATCCGCAAGGCAGTAGCTGCCTATAATGCGGGGCCTAATGCCGTAAAGAATTATGGCGGGATTCCTCCTTACCGGGAGACTCAGAACTACGTTAACAAGGTACTTGACATCTATCGGTAATTGCCAATGGATGATAGTGGAATAATAGATAAAGGCAGGTAATACAATGGCAGATGAACAGCCAAAGAAAAAAGGAAAGAAAATAGCAAAGCTGCTGCTGATGCTCTTCCTGTTGTTGGTACTTATTATTGGCGGCTTTGTTCTGGGCATCTATCTGCGGCTCTTTGATACGCAGGAAGCCAATGAAAAACTTGGCCTTTACAAATTGCCAGTAATCGGTCAGTATTTCGTACAGCCGGCTCCTTCCCAGAATGAGATGGAGAACACGCCGGTGGAAGATGTTAAGCCCAATAAGGACGACAAAAAACAGTCCAAAAAGATAACGATTTCCAAGAAAGAAATCGAAAAGCAAATGAAGGAGCGCGAGGCTGCTGAACGCAAACGCGTATCCAAATTGGCGCGTCTCTATAATGAGATGAAGCCGCGTGATGCAGCCGAGGCCATGGACGCTTTGGATGATGACCTTTGCATTGCAATCCTGCAGCGTATGGATGAGGGCAATGCCGCCAAGGTTATGTCCGAATTTGAAGCTTCGAAAACAGCCCGGTTGACGCAAATCATGTATGAAGGCACGCAGAAGAAAATGAATACGGAAGAGGACGTTCGCAAGATGCTGGAAGAACAACAGAATAAAGCGAACGGAGATAATTCCGAGGGAAACAACCCATAAATACCAATCCTTCCTTGCATTAGGAAGGATTTTTTTTGTTTATAGCGAAATTTAATTTAAGAGATTGCTGATTCTCAACGATAGATACTATGTAAGGAGGTGAAATGTGTGGAGACAAAGAATTTAATGGCTGTTGTGCCTCAGGCAGGTGGCGCTGGTAATGTTCAGGGAAAGAAGAATTCACTGGCGGCTGTTAAAGATGCCGGCCGGGATTCCTTCGGTGAGGCATTAGGCAAAATAGACAAGGATGTTCAGGAGGCCATAGCGAAGGCAACTGTTGATGATTCGCAGGGAAGCGCAGCAGATAATGGCGATGTCATGGATGAAGCGCCAAAAGATCCGCTGGCAGCAGTGATTGCGGCAAGTCAGCAGCTGGCATCCATAACGCCCGAACAGGGAGAAGAGGCGTTGGAGCAGCTGGAGACACCAGTGGCTGAATTAGATTTTTCTGAGGAGGGTCAGGCTGAACTGACAGCTCCGATAAACAAGCCGGAGCAAAAAAATGCAGCGTTGCAGAGTCTTCTTCCTCAGTCTGAGGAAGAGGGGCTGAAAAATCGCGACTTTTTGGCAATGCTTTCGGGACAGCAGCTGAAACGTAAGCCGGTGCAGATGACGCAGCCGGGGCAGGCTGAGCAGACCCCCAATGCGGCCGTTAAGATTACCCAGCCGGCAACGAATCTGGAAGCACAGCTTCTGAATGTTAAGCAGGGAGGCCAGCAGCCACTGCTGGTGCAGAATAATGTACCTGGCTTGGAAAAAGTAACGGGCCAGCAGAGTGTGCAGGGAGCAGCTGCTGAGAATCTGGCAGCGGTTGAAGTACAGGCACCGCAACAGACATTGGCGGCGTCGCAGGCCGTTGCTGTGGAAGAAGATTCCAAACCAATCGGAAAGCTCCTTCAGGATGTGACCGTTTCGGTGGAGAATGAAGCGGCTGTGGCAGCGCCTATCCGCACGGACGCCAAACAGGCTATGATGCAGCAGGGAGAGCAGAACCCGCAAAACCAGCAGGGGAGACAGCAGGAAGCTGTTGAGATAAATGTATCGGATGGTGGGAAAATGGTTCAGCAGCTGGCAGAAGAAGCTGCTGGAGACAAGCCGCAGATGCCAGCCTCCGTTAACGGCGGTACGCATCAGGTTAGCGCATTTGCCCAGCAATTGCAGGAAAATATCGCTGGACCAGCACCTGCTGCGGAGGTACAGGAAGTACAGCAGCCACAGGCTGATTATGATATCCCGCGGCAGATTGTCGACCAGGCCCGCTTGATTCGCCGGGCTGCGGACACGCAAATGGTCATAAAGCTGAATCCGGAACATCTTGGCGAGCTTACACTGAAGGTTTCAGTTACCCAGAATGGCTCGGTCAATGCCTCGTTCCATAGCGATAATGCGCAGGTTCGTGCTGTTATCGAAAATTCTCTTGTTCATCTCCGCCAGGAATTGAACAATCAGGGACTTAAAGTGGACAGCGTTGAAGTGTATGCCGGTCTGGCAGATGGCCAGCTGCCACAGGAGCAGGGACAGCAGGCTTGGCAGAATCAGCAGGGGAATCATAGCGGGAATGTCCGGATTCTTTCTGCGGATGCAGAAGGCTATGCCGATGAGGTGGATAATCTTTCGGCAGCAGCAATTCAGGGAGCAGAGACGAGCGCTACGGATGGCGTAGATTATCGCATTTAAAGATAGGAAGTGAAATAACTATGTCAAACGTACTTAATACCGTTACCAAGGGTGGTGTGACTATGACGGCTGATGCCTATGCGGCATCGCAGGCTGCCAACAAAACAGATAATTCCACCTTGGGAAAAGATGCGTTCCTGCAGCTTCTGGTAACCCAGATGAAATATCAGGATCCGCTTGATCCGCAGGATAATGGTGAATATCTGGCTCAGCTGGCACAGTTCTCCGCATTGGAGCAGATGACCAATGTATCAGAAGGACTCAGCAATGTGTCCACGTTGGTCAGCAACATTGACACGTCAGTTCTCGTCGGTCAGCTCAGTAATATGATTGGCCAGGATGTTCAGTGGGCGGTCACGACGACTACTACGGACGCTGATGGCAAAGAAACGAAGACGACAACGAAACTTGAAGGTAAGGTTACTGGCGTAAGCATTTCGGATGGTTCGCCGACGGTCATTGCCAAGAGTGGGGACAAAATCTATAAAGTGGCTATCGGGGATATCACCCGTATTGGTCAGGGAATCCAGGATAGCAAATAATTCAAGGCAGTTTGAATGGGAGGAATCGGACAATGGCTGATTCAAGGATATACTTCAACACGCAGCCTATCCTCTCCCTAAATCCAATAACAGCCGGCAAGCAGAAGATTCAGCATGGTAGCGGAAACGCCAGCTTCGGGGATATCCTCAGTGAGGTGCAAAAGAAGGTGTGTTTTTCCCACCATGCATGGAATCGGCTGCAGGAACGGAATATCAATCTCAGTGATACAGACTTAGCAAAACTTGATGATACCGTCGATAAACTGGCTCAAAAGGGAGCACGGGAATCCCTCGTCTATATGAAGGACGTGGCGCTGGTCGTCAGTGTAACGAACCGGACCGTGATTACCGCCATGGATGGCACGCGTGGAAATGAAAATATAATAACGAATATTGATAGTGCAGCAATTCTTTGAAGTTGGACCTAACGGAGACTTCAGGCAGCCGAACGATAGACGCTGCCTAGGATTGCATTATCAATGAATGACGACAACCTTCAATGTAAGGAAAGGAAGTAATTCATTATGATGCGTTCGCTTTTTTCCGGTGTTTCCGGACTTAAATCTCACCAGACCCGTATGGATACGATTGGCAACAACATCGCCAATGTCAATACTACCGGTTTCAAATCCAGCCGTACGACTTTTGCCGATACGCTTTCCCAGACGATGACGGGTGCATCGTCGCCAAGCGGCAATCTCGGTGGTACGAACCCGAAGCAGATTGGACTTGGTACTGGAGTAGCATCCATTGATATGATTTTTACGGATGGTTCGGTACAGTCTACCGGCAAGAACACCGATCTCTGTCTTTCCGGCAATGGTCTCTTTGTGGTAAATAGTGGCAATCAGCGTTATTATACGCGTGATGGTGCTTTTGAATTTGATGCAGAGGGCAACTACGTTCTGCCAGGTTCTGGTTTGTTTGTACAGGGCTGGATGGGCGAAAATGGTACCATTAATACTTCTGGTGCGGCTGGCAATATCCAGATTCCTGCGGGTAAGAGTATGGCAGCAGCAGCTTCGAGCATTGCGACTTATGCCAACAACCTCAATGCAGCAGCGCTGACGATTAAATCCATCAGTGGTGGCGGGAGCCAGGTTACGAGCACAAAAGATTATGATAATGCTTCGCAGGGAAGTGTATCAGCAACGCAGGAAGGTCCGGTTACCCTTACGACGGCAGACGGAACGAATCCGGCCAATCTGCAGTCGGGCTCGTATATCGTGGGAGGTAGCTATAAGGTAGCTAGCTATGCAACAGCTGCTGATGGAACGGCAACGCTGACTACCGGTCAGACGGCAACCTTGACGTTAAGCGATGGTACGACGGCAACCGTATCGACAGGCTCGTTTAAAGTAGGCGATAATTATGGTACGGCGACGCCGCCACTGACTATTTCCTCAATCAGTGTAGAGACGACAATCAGTAAAATCACCAAAACGTATGTATCGGAATCTGAGGCATCTTCCGGAAGTCCGGTTACGCTTACGATGAGTGATGGTTCGAAGGTTACCGAAACGTCGGGCAAGTATAAAGTTGGCAACAGCCTGCCGGTAACGACGACGCTGACGGCTTATGACACGCTGGGCAATGCACACAGCATTCCGGTTTACTTCACCAAGACGAAAACCGACAGTACGACGGGCAACCAGTGGACTGTGTCGGTGGCAACGGATGGTTCGGGAAAGGCTACCATTAAAGAAGACGATGGTACGGAAACGGTTATCACGATGCCGGATACGATTCTTCAGTTCACGACGGATGGTAAACTCGACAGTGGTTCCAGCAGTGTCGACCTGACGCTGCAGAATGGTGCGCAGGCATCACAGAGCATTACGCTGGTTATGGATTCGCTTACGCAGTATGCGGGCAACAGCACGATCAATGGTAAGGCGAACGGTAATGCAGCTGGTACGCTTTCGAGTGTCTCGGTTGACAGTTCGGGCATCATCACGGGTACCTATACCAATGGTGTCAAACAGGCAGAGGCACAGGTTGCTATCGCTCAGTTCACGAATGCTTCGGGCTTGCTTAAAACGGGCAACAGCCTCTATCAGGAATCCAACAACTCTGGTACGGCCAATATCAAGACGGCAGCAGACCTTGGCGTAACAATTACGCCGTCGGCACTCGAGATGTCCAATGTCGATATCGCCAACGAGTTCTCGGATATGATTGTTACCCAGCGTGGTTTCCAGTCCAATTCCAAGATTATCACGGTCGGCGATGAGATGCTCGAGACGATGATTAATATGAAACGTTAATAGTAAAGTAATTTAGACAGGGGCTGATGTATGAAAATGCATCGGCCTTTGTTTATTTGGCGTTTATGGGAAAAATATTGCAGGTTTTTTAGAGAAAGGGAAAAAAATAAAAGGGAAAATAGGAAGGAATGACGAATTTTAAGAGAATGAAGATGTATTGCAGAAAGGCAAGGAGATGGATCATTCATGATTAAACTCACAAAATTTAATTCCCGTACAAATAAAAAAGGAGAATTTGTGTTGAATGCCGAAATAATAGAGACAATAGAGGAAACGCCTGATACTGTTGTCACTTTGACAAACGGCAAGAAATTCATCGTCGATGAGCCGATGGATGAAATCGTGCGTAGAGTTATGAAGTATCGCCGTGCCTTGCATCAATTTTGATGTAGACAAATTATAAACTCTTGGTATAATGAGAAAGTAGCTTTTTATGGGAGGAGTATCAGATGGCAGACGAACAGAAGGAAACAGAAGCTGCGCCAGAAGAAAAGAAGAAAAAATCACCGATTATCCTGGTAATCATTTTGGTTCTGGTTGGTCTTGTGCTGGCAGCAGGTATCTCGTTTGTTATTACTACAAAGATGATGAAAGATACTGCCACGGAGTCAGTCAGCGAGCATCATGACCCCGGTGTTTTCATCAAATTGGGAGATGCCAAAGAGGGCATTATGGTCAACGTTGGAGGCCAGAAGGCAGGTAAATTCTTAAAGGCAGGTATTGTTCTTGAGATGAATCCTGGTAAAAAGGATAACATTCTTGAGGGAAAACTCCAGCCGATGGCTGAGACGAAAATCCTTGATACTACGATGCAAATCCTCAGAAGTGCCAAACTCGATGAGTTTGATGCGACAAAACAGGACGAGCTCAAAAAGAAAATCAAAGATGAACTCAATACGAAGCTCGGCGCAGGTTCGGTCTACGATGTATATATCACAAGCTTCCTGCTCCAGTAAAATGAGAAAAGCATAGCAGGAAGGAGGACGAAGGTTGGCAGATGACGTACTATCCCAATCTGAGATAGATAAACTGCTTTCAGCACTGTCAGACGGAACAGTATCCGCAGAAGAAGTCAAAGCAGACGAAGAACAAAAGAAAATAAAGACCTATGATTTCAAGCGGCCGGACAAGTTCTCCAAGGATCAGATTCGAACCTTGTTCATGCTTCACGAGAGTTTTTCCAGATTGCTGAACACCTATTTGTCTACGCACCTGCGCACTTTGGTAAATGTTGAGGTAGCGTCGGTTGAACAGCTCACTTATCAGGAGTTCGTTCAATCACTGGCAAATCCATCGGTCATCAGTATTCTGGCGGTTCCGCCGCTAAAGGGAAATATCATCCTTGAAGTCAATACGGAAATTGCCTTTGCCTTCATTGACCGCGTCTTTGGCGGTGAGGGTAAAACAGGAATCAAGCCGCGTGTCCTGACAGAAATCGAAGAAGTGGTTATGAAACGCTTTATCGATACCGCCATGGGCCATCTGAAAGAGGCTTGGTCGAATGTGGTGGAGTTCCGCCCCAGTCTGGAAGCAACAGAGTCTAATCCTCAGTTTACCCAGATTGTGCCGCCAAGCGACATGGTGGTCATCGTCACGATTCAAATGAAGGTTGGCGATGTTGAGGGCATGATGAATATCTGTATTCCGTATCTGGTATTGGAACCGGTCATGTCCAAGCTGACCACAACTTTCTGGGTAGCCTCATCGGTATCAAAAGATGATGATCCGGAACAGGTCAAAATACTGCAGAAAAAGATTGAGCGCACCGAAGTACCTTTTGTTGTCCAATTGGGCAGTGTCGATATCACAATCAACGAGTTCTTGACACTTGGTTTTGGTGATGTCCTGCAAATGGATGCTAAGGTCAATGACAACCTGCTCTGCATGGTAGGGCATAAGCCCAAATTCTATTGCCGGCCGGGGACATCCGGAAAGAAAATGGCAGTACAAATTACAAAAATAATTAACGAAGGAGATGAAGATACTGATGAGTGACGATATGATCTCGCAAGAGGAGATTGACGCCCTGCTGAACGGCGGCGCTATACCGGATGCAGGCGATGCAGCCCCCGCGGGAGAGTCGGAGGCAGCAGCTGAACCTGCCGCAGACAGTAGTTCATCTCAGCTCGATGATGTACTCACAGATGTCGAAAAGGATGCGTTAGGGGAAATCGGTAACATATCGATGGGGAGTGCTGCGACGACCCTTTCGGTATTGCTGGGCCACAAGGTAAGCATCACGACGCCTACGGTGTCGGTTGCGACCATGAGCATCATTCAGGAGCAGTATCCAATGCCGTACCTCATTGTTGAGGTCGGATATACGATTGGTATAGATGGCAATAATGTCCTGGCTATTCAGGCGCAGGATGCGGCAATCATCGCGGACCTTATGATGGGCGGTGATGGTACGAATCCTGATACGGAAATCAATGAAATCGCAATGAGTGCTGTCGGCGAATCCATGAACCAGATGATGGGAACCGTGGCAACGTCGCTTTCTACGATGTTCAACAAGAAAATCGATATTTCTCCGCCAAAGGTGAATTTGATTGACTTTGGCAGTGAGGATAAGGTTACCGAACTGGTTGGAAAAGATGAGCCGGTTGTCCGTACGTCTTTCCGTATGGAAGTCGATGGTTTGATTGACAGCGAAATCATGCAAATCCTTCCGGTATCGGTAGCCAAGGAAATGGTTGAGTCGCTGACGAATGGGGCCGCAGAAGAAGAGCCGGAACCAGAGCCAGTACCAGCGGCACCAGCCCCGGCTCCGGCCGCGCCGGCTGCGGCACCAGCGGCACCAGCCCCGGCTCCGGCTCCAGCCGCCGCACCGCCACCGATGGCAGCAGCTCCTGCCGCTGGTTATGGGATGGCAATGCAGCCGCATGTGGCGACTAATGTTCCGGTCCAGTCGGCGCAGTTTACGCCGCTTAATATGCAGCCGGTTCAGGTCAATGATGCGAATATCGGCTTAATCCTGGACGTACCGCTTTCTGTAACGGTAGAGCTGGGACGCACGAAAAAATCAATCAAGGAGATTCTCGAGCTTACGAACGGTTCAATCGTAGAACTCGAGAAATTGGCTGGCGAGCCAGTGGACATTCAGGTTAACGGTAAGTTCCTGGCGAAAGGCGAGGTTGTTGTCATTGATGAGAACTTCGGCGTTCGCATTACCGAGATAGCAAGTCCGGCAGAGCGAGCTGCAAAACTTCAGTAATCCTCTGAGGAACTGGAGACAGGCGGAGACGCACTCTTGCCTACCAATGGACTTTCTTATATAATTAAGTTAAAGTTGAACCAAGTCGAATGATTTCTTTAAAGATGAGGAGAGATGAAACATGGCAGTACGAGTTTTGGTCGTTGACGATGCGGCATTCATGAGAATGATGGTTAAGGACATTCTCTCGAAGAATGGCTATGAAGTTGTTGGCGAAGCTGAGAATGGGATGAAAGCTCTGGAGAAATATCAGGAGCTTAAACCAGATCTTGTTACCATGGATATCACGATGCCGGAGATGGATGGTATCAGTGCGGTTAAAGAGATTAAAAAAGTTGACCCGAATGCTAAAATCGTTATGTGCAGCGCCATGGGCCAGCAGGCAATGGTCATTGAAGCAATTCAGGCCGGTGCCCGTGACTTTATTGTTAAGCCGTTCCAGGCAGACCGTGTTCTGGAGGCTGTCCGTAAAGCAGTAGGCTAATGGAGAGAAAATATATTCTATTGGCGTGTGTTGTGGGGATACTGGTTACTCTAGTCATGATGGATCCGGCCCTGGCTGCTGAAGAAGCAGCCAAGGGCGGGTATCTGTCTGGCTATGAGAATACTGACCCCAAGCCATCGTCGATTTCCTGGTGGTCGACAATTGCTTATTTGGTCAGCCTTTTTGCCATATTTATTTTTGTGGTGGGGCTGGCTTATTTTGCTGCTCGTTTTCTCGGTGGCCATTTTGCCCAGCGGAAAATGGGTTATGGCGGGAAGATTTTATCTCATTTGCCGTTAGGCCCGAACCGCTCGGTTTGCATTATGGAGATGGCTGGCCGCGTGTTCATGCTGGGGGTCACAGAGCATTCCATAACGCTTTTGACCGAGATTACCGATATGGATGAGATAGACCGTCTTCATCGCGAAGAGCAGAACGGACTGAAGGTGCCAGAGATGTTTTCCCAGCAGTTCGGAGCGCTTTCTGACTTTGTCCAGAAGGTTCCACCGATTTTCCGCAAGTAACGATATGGTTGATTCTGATTTATGATACGAAACAAAAGGGGTTGTAGGCGCTTGAAACGTCGGGATGTTCTTATCCTGTTGGGAGGTTTGGTTCTCCTGCTTTTTATGACCAATGACGCTTTGGCAGCGCCTTTGATTCCTGCAGTCAATGTGGATGTAGGTTCATCGAATAAACCGCAGGATGTCGCAGTGACACTGCAGGTTATGGCGCTGTTGACGATATTGACATTAGCTCCGGGTATACTGATTATGACGACATCGTTTGTGCGGATTGTCGTCGTTATTGGTTTTCTGCGCAATGCATTGTCAACGCAAAATGTGCCGCCAAACCAGGTGGTCATTGCTTTGTCGTTATTCTTGACCTTTTATATCATGGCTCCCTATTGGGGACAGGCAAATGAAAATGGACTCCAACCCTATATGGCGGGGCAGATTACCCAGGAAGAGGCGTTGGATAATGTGGCGGCGCCAATCCGCGAGTTCATGTTCAAGCAGACACGTGAGTCGGACTTAGCGCTGTTTGTCAACTTGTCTGATGCGGAGCGGCCTGATGGCCCGGAAGATGTTTCAACATTTACACTGATTCCGGCCTTTATCATCAGTGAGCTTAAGACAGCATTCCAGATAGGCTTTATGATTTATGTGCCGTTTATTGTCATTGATATGATTGTGGCAAGTACGCTGATGTCCATGGGTATGATGATGCTGCCGCCGGTTATGATATCATTGCCATTCAAGATTTTGCTGTTTGTCATGGTTGATGGCTGGCATCTGTTGATAAAGTCTCTTATTGTCAGCTTTAAGTAGCCGGGGAGATGAATGAGGAGGTTTGTTGCAATGTCGGGAGATCTGGTAGTCCAGCTGGGACAGGAAGCCTTGTTTATCGTTATGCTGGTTTCCGCACCGATGCTCGGATTGGGCTTGATTGTCGGTCTCTTGGTCAGTGTTTTCCAGGCAACGACTTCCATTCAGGAGCAGACACTGGCCTTTATTCCGAAAATTATTGCCGTTTTCGTGGCTATTTTGGTATTTGGCCCATGGATGCTTCGCATTATGGTAGAGTATTTGACCAATGTCCTGGTCAATTTGCCATCCTATATCGGCTGAAGGAGTGAATAATGGATTTCTATGATCTTTTGGAGGGGCATGCAGCAGTCTTTATGCTTCTGATGACCCGGGTCAGCGGGATATTCGTTATTTCTCCGTTTTTTGGCAGCTTGAATATCCCGGTGTATTTTCGCGCAGCGGCGTCTTTGGCCTTTGCGATTGTACTGTTTCCGGTAATCGACAATTTTTCGGATATTCATGCACCAGCATCGATATGGGCCTATTCTTTTGCGGTCTTGTCCGAGCTGTTTATCGGCTGGCTTATTGGTTTTGTTGCTTATATTTCCTTTGCGGCAATTACGATGGCCGGTAAGGTAATGGATATGCAGGTCGGTTTTGCCATTGTAAATGTAATGGATCCAACTTCCGGTCAGCAGATGCCGCTTATCGGAAGTTTTCTTTATAATTTAACCGTCATTGTTTTTCTGGTAGTGAACGGTCATCATATGATTATCGATGCCTTGTTCGAAAGTGTTAAGATGGTTCCGCTGCTGTCGATGGAACCGTCGCTGTCGCTGCCGATGATTATTGCTAATTTCACCACAGGCATATTCCTGACGGGCATGAAGATTGCCATGCCGGTGACTTTTGCGATTTTGCTGACGAATGTGGGACTGGGAATACTGGCCCGCACAATGCCGCAGATGAACATCTTTGTTGTCGGTATTCCGATGCAGCTTACTGTTGGTATTCTGATTTTATCGATGGTGCTGCCTTTTTATGTGTTATTCCTGGATGTGCTGTTCAATGAAATGTATGGAAATATCACAATTGCCTTACAGGCATTACAATAGAACACCGTTTGCGTTTGACCTTCAGCGCTTTGCCGGAGATAAGACGGAGGAACCAACTTCCAAAAAGCGCGCAGATGCGAAGAAGAAAGGCCAGGTCGGGCGAAGTACAGAACTCAATACGGCGTTTGTACTGCTGGCTGGTTTTTTCGTTATCAAGGTGTTATGGGAGCATATCTATCATTCGATTGCTGCCTATACAACTTATGTGTTTTCCCATCCCAACCAGCCGGTGGATACGGAGAATATTGTCCGTATTTTCATCGGCATCATTGAATTGATGGCCCAGACGGCACTGCCTGTCATGTTTGCGATTCTGCTGGTAGGGCTGGCGATTAATGTCTTCCAGGTTGGTTTGAATTTCAATACGGAATCCATTGGCTTCAAGCCGGATAAACTCAATCCCATCAATGGTTTTGGCCGCATTTTTTCCAAGCGCTCATTGGTAGAGTTGGTCAAGTCGTTGTTTAAAATCGCTATCATTGGTTATTTTTTATATCGATTTTTATCTGAACAGCTGCTGGCAATGCCTCAGTTTATTTACTTTGATTTGGCCACCAGTCTGGGACAGGTTGCCAATATCGTCTTTAAGATGGCGTTCCAGGTTATTGGCGTCATCATTGTGCTTGGTATTTTGGATTATGGCTACCAAAAATGGCAGACAACCCAGGACCTCAAAATGACCAAGCAGGAAGTTAAAGATGAAATGAAGCAGACCGAAGGTGACCCGCAGATTAAGGGAAAGATAAAGCAGAAGCAGCGTCAGATGGCTATGAGCCGTATGATGCAGGAGGTTCCGAAAGCAGACGTCATTGTCACGAACCCGACTCACTTTGCGGTTGCCCTGCAATATAAAAAAGGTATGGTTGCTCCGGTTATTGTCGCCAAGGGGCAGGATCTCGTGGCTAAGCGAATCAAGGAAATCGCGCGGGATTCCCAGGTACCTATTGTCGAAAATCGCCCGCTTGCTCGTGCCCTTTATGCAGGAGCTGAAGTGGGAGATATGGTTCCTTCGGAACTTTATCAAGCGGTTGCCGAAGTTCTGGCATATGTCTACCGCTTAAAGCATCGCCGCAGGGCGTAAGCGTATACCATTTGTTTTTATTGATTTTATATAAGGAGAGTCGTTTATGGCTGCACCACAGGCAGCTGCCCCTTCCAATGTCTTTGGTCAGGGCAGTTTTATTCAAAAATACAGTGACGTAATGATTGCAGTGGCCATCATTACGATCGTTGTCATGATGATTATTCCGCTGCCGACGCTGCTGCTGGATATGTTGATTTGCTTGAACATCACGATTGCCTTGCTGCTCGTGATGGCAGTAATCTACAATAAGGAGGCACTGGATTTATCTATTTTCCCATCCTTATTGCTTATTACGACATTATTCCGGTTGGCACTCAACATTTCTTCTACGCGTCTTATCCTGTTGGATGGTTATGCTGGTGAAGTCATTACGGCGTTTGGTAACTTCGTTGTCGGTGGTAATCCGGTTGTCGGTTTTATCATGTTCGTCATCCTGGTTGCCATTAACTTTATCGTTATCACCAAAGGTTCGGAGCGTGTCGCAGAGGTATCGGCACGATTCACCCTCGATGCTATGCCTGGTAAACAGATGTCCATCGATGCTGACCTCAATCAGGGTGCTATTACCGATGCTGAGGCAAAGATCCGCCGTGAAAAGATTCAGCATGAAGCGGATTTCTTCGGCGCAATGGACGGTGCTTCTAAGTTCGTAAAAGGTGATGCCATCGCGGCAATTCTCATTATGTTCATTAACATAGCCGGTGGTTTTATCATTGGTATGATGCAGCGTAATTTGGATGCTGCCCAGGCATTGCAGACGTATACACTGCTGACCGTAGGTGAGGGCTTGGTAAGCCAGATTCCGGCACTGCTGATTTCAACGGCGACCGGTCTTATCGTTACGCGTGCGGGAGCCGAAGGCAATATCGGCAGCGATATGGTTGGACAGCTGTTCCGCAATGACCGCATCTTTTTCATCTTGACGGGCGTATTGCTGTTCTTTGCAATTATTCCTGGTCTGCCGGGAATTCCGTTTTTGAGTTTGTCGATTGCCTGCCTGTTTATCGGCCGTCTCTTGCGGCAGGGTACTGAAGTAAAGGCTGAAACCCAGAAGGAAGAGAAAAAGGTACAGGAAAAGAAAAAAGCGACGACACCGGAAAATATTGTTTCGCTGCTGCAGGTAGACCCCATGGAGCTGGAAATCGGCTACTCGTTGATTCCGCTGGTTGATACCGGACAGGGCGGTGACCTGCTCGACCGTATCGTTATGATTCGCCGCCAGTGTGCATTAGAACTTGGTCTTGTTGTGCCGACGATTCGCATTCGCGATAACATTCAGATTAAGCCGAATGCTTATATCATCAAGCTCAAGGGCATTGAGATAGCAAAAGGCGAACTGATGCTGGACCATTATCTGGCTATGAACTCCGGAACGGTATTCGAAGAAGTTCCGGGTATCGAGACAACCGAACCAGCCTTTGGGCTGCCGGCACTCTGGATTCCTGAGAATGAACGCGAGCAGGCTGAGCTCAATGGCTATACGGTAGTTGATGCCGTATCGGTACTGGCAACGCATTTAACGGAGGTCATCAAGCAGCATGCGGATGAAATCTTGGGACGTCAGGAAACTCAGAATCTTGTCGACAATCTCAAGAAGACCAATCAGGCATTGGTGGACGAGGTCGTTCCAGACCTCATGAGTGTGGGCGAAATCCAGAAGGTTTTGGCCAACTTGCTGCGTGAGCGCATTTCGATTCGTGATATGGCGACCATTCTTGAGGTGTTGTCTGATTATGCCCGCGCGACGAAAGATACGGAAATACTTACGGAATATGTCCGTCATGCGATGGCACGCCAGATTACTCAGCAGAATGTACAGAATGGTACATTGCCGTGCATCACGCTGGACCCGGCGCTGGAAAACCGGATTGCCGGTGGTGTGCAGCGCACGGACCACGGCTCGTATGTCAGCCTTGACCCCGATTCACTGCAGAATCTTGTCAATGCGCTCAACAATGAATTGCCGAAACTTACCAATATGGGGTATCAGCCAATTGTGCTGACCAGTCCGGCAGTCCGCCTGTATTTCCGCAAGCTGGTAGAGCGCTCTGTGCCGGGCCTGATCGTTTTGTCGCAGGCAGAAATTGAACAGAGTGTTGAAATTCAAATCCTTGGGGTGGTGAAGATCTAAGTGCAAATAAAAGTAGTCAAAGCACCAACAATGAAAGAAGCAATGCAGCAGGTCAAAGAAGAGCTGGGGCCTGATGCCGTCATACTCCATACCAAAAAATATCGGGAAGGCGGTTTCTTGGGATATCATAGCACGGAGGTCGTAGAAGTGACAGCAGCGATTGAAGACCAGGAGGATGCGGCCCTGAAAAAACGGGGAAAACGCAATGTGACAACGAAACAGAAGAAACCTGTAAGCGGCAGTACGTTGGATATTGTTTCTCCGGCAGCTCCGGTTATGCCATCGACTGTGCTTTCGCAATATAAAACAAATGGTACTGAGGCCGGGGTAAAGATGGCAGAATCGCCCATTCCTGCCCCGAACTTTCAGCATATTCCCCCTGTACAGCCAATGCAGCCAGCACAGGCTGCTGCGGTATCCGATTACAATACAGTTATGGGCGGTCGCCCGGTTCATGAGACAGAACAGAAGGATGAAGTAGAAGACATGGCACAGTTTGGAATAGCTTCGGCGGCATCGAATCCTGAGGATGCGGAAAAAATTCAGCAGCTGCAAGATGAATTGGCCCAGATGAAAGCAATGCTGGCACAGGTTATGGGCAAGGACCAGCCTAAAGGGCAGGTTTCCATTCAGGAGGCGTTGCGGCTTCAGGAAGTCGATGAAGATATCGTTAAGGATATGGCCGCTTCCGTTCCGGCTGGGGAAACGCTTTTAGACCGTCTGGATGCGAAGGCACCCGATGTGCTGGCAGGCTACCTTGGCAAGACAATGAATTTTTCGGAGGGCATTGCGCTCAATAAACACGGCGTCCGCATAGTTGCCCTGATTGGCGCAACCGGGGTTGGTAAAACGACAACGCTGGCTAAAATCGCGGCGCGGTTTGTACTGGAAAAGAATATCAAGGCGGCCTTGATTACCGCCGATACGTATCGTATTTCGGCTGTTGACCAGTTGAAAACCTATTCGGATATCATTGGACTGCCGCTAGAAATTGTTTATTCACCGGATGAACTCAAAGTTGCTATTCATAAACATCGTGACAAGGATTTGATTTTGATTGATACGGCTGGCCGGAGCCAGCACAATGACTATCAAATGAAGGAATTACAGGATTTTCTGGCCGTCAATTCCCATATTGAACGTCATTTGGTAATGAGTGCAACAACGAAAAATCGCGATGCTGCTGAGATTTTGGAAAAATTCTCGGTTTGCAATCCGGACCGTGTAATCTTTACGAAGGCCGATGAAACCAGCAGTGTTGGACTTATCTTGAATTTGCTGGCAAAAAAAGAGATTGCATTATCGTTCCTGACGAATGGCCAGAGCGTGCCGGATGATATTGTCCCGGCAACGCCAAGAAAACTGGCTGAACTGTTATTGAGGGAATAATATGGGAGATCAGGCGCAGAGTCTTCGCCAATTAGTTGGCGGAAAAACAGAATATAGTGTTTCCCGCAGCAGTGATAACATAAATCTGCAGTCTGGCAGTCTTTTGGGGGCAAGAGTCATTGCTGTAACCAGTGGCAAGGGCGGCGTTGGCAAGACCAACCTGACCGTGAATATGGCAATTGCCCTGGGAATGGCTGGACAGCGGGTATTAGTTCTTGATGCTGATTTGGGAATGGCAAATGTCGACGTCATTCTGGGAAGCCGGTCAAAAAAGCATTTGCTAAACCTGCTGGAAGATGGTGTTGAGCTGGAAGATGTCCTGATGTATGGGCCGTATGGTGTAAATTATATATCCGGCGGCTCGGGAATCGAGAAGGCGGCGGATTTTACTTATGAGGAACGCCAGCGTCTTATGCAGAAACTTTCCCGTTGCGGCCAGTTGGCGGATATTATTTTGATTGATACCGGGGCGGGCCTCGGCAAGAATGTCATGGACTTTATCTTGGCTGCCGATGAGGTACTGCTGGTTACGACGCCGGAACCGACGGCACTGACAGATGCCTATGCGGTCATGAAGGCATACAGCATGTATGCAACCCAGCAAAATCTTCGTTTGGTGGTCAACCGTGTTTACGATGAAGCCGAAAGCCGTGAGGTCGTGGCCAAATTACAGCAGACATCGGAGCGGTTCCTGAATATGCCGATTGATTGCCTGGGATATATTTTTGAGGATTCTGCGGTGATGCGGTCCGTGAGACGGCAGACACCGTTTTTGGCGGCACAGCCAGGCAGTGTTGCCGCGCGCTGTATTCAGGCGATGGCAAACAGTGTGCTATATGGAAGCCGGATGAAGGTAAAACGAGGTTGGAAGGGATTTTTGCGACAAATTTTTGATTTTTCGCGTTAAACATGGAGGAACTTTACTATGGCGGGCGAATTAATAAAAGCAAGGGAAGTCTTAAAGATTGGCCAGCGCGTAGAGTTTTTTGTCGAAGACAGTGATGAACGCTATGCAAGCCGAATCGAAGAAATAACGGAAGAAGAACTTATCGTGGCAATGCCTATGAGCAGCAAACGCGTGCCGATTATTCCGCGGACCGGGGAGCAGCTCTATGCATTGGCGGTAGGGCGGCAATGCCGTTATCGCTTTTTCACAACCTTCCATAAGACAGATCGCATGGATGCGCGGATTCCGGTATGGCATATATCGTGGCCGGAACAGGTAGAGCGCTATCAGAACCGTGAATTTGTCCGCGTGAAGGTAAACCTTTTGGTCGGTGTACGTCTTATTGATGCAGATGGCACGATTAAGGCTCCTGTGACGGCTAGAATTGTCGACCTTAGTGGCAATGGTATTTGTTTTGCCCTTGACCACGAAGTCCAACCGGGAACGAAAGCGGCGTTGTCGCTGGAAAACATTCCTGGCGTTGGACCGGTGGAACAGATGAGCCTGGTAGCCCGCTGTACGCCGATTTCCCGAGAGGAAGGTTCAACGGTTTATCATATCGGTGCATCGTTTCAGCATCTTCCACGTGCCGTGAGCAATAAACTTGTTCACTATTTATTTGATGTCCAGCGTAAAGCAATCGCAAGGGGCATAAAAAAAGATGACGAATGATGAACCACTAAATGGGGTGATCAGAATGATTCGTGTCTTAATTGCTGATGATTCAGCATTCATGCGTCAAGTCCTAGCCGACTTGTTCCGCAAACAGCCGGATTTCGAGGTGCTCGGAACGGCAATGAATGGCAAGGAAGCAGTTAGCAAGGTAAAACAGCTGAAACCGGACTTATTGACGCTGGATGTCAATATGCCAGTGATGGATGGACTGGAAGCTTTGGCAATCATTATGGAAGAGTGCCCCATCCCAGTGGTTATGCTCAGCAGCCTGACCCAAAAGGGGACGGATGCAACAGTACGGGCATTAGGACTAGGAGCTGTTGATTTTATCAGCAAAGCTGGTGGTTCGATTTCGCGTATTGACAGTATTGAGCAGGAAATCCTGCAGAAATGCCGCGCGGCCGCAAATGCGCGCGTGCAGAAAATGAATTTTGCCAAGAAAAAAGCAGAAGAGCCAGCCGGACACTTGGCACCACCGGTAATGAAACGGGTAGAGATACCAAAACGTCAAGGGTTGAAACTGGGGACGGGGCCTTCCAGTGAACCAGCGGCTCAGAAGCCTGCATTCGGCAGCAAGAGAAATAATCCGCTCCTGCAAAGCCGGAGCAGCGTACCCGCTTCGATTGGAAGACCTTCTCCGATTATGGCGGGAAATTTTGGACATAGCAATAAACTGGTGGTGATTGGTACGTCTACCGGCGGACCACAGGCACTCCAGAATGTAATCACAAGCCTGCCGGGGAACCTTCCCTGCGGGGTAGTGATTGTCCAGCATATGCCGGCTGGATTTACCAAGGCATTGGCTGACCGGTTGGATTCAATTTCTCAGATTTCGGTCAAAGAAGCTGAGGATGGGGAAGAAATCCGGGCAGGTCATGTATATATTGCGCCGGGAGATTTTCATTTGCGGGTCAAGGATGATGGCGGGATACGCAGAATCAAGTTGAGTCAGGAAGCGCGTGTGGGAAATCATCGCCCAGCAGTAAATGTCATGTACGATTCGGTAGCACCATTAGGCCGCAAGCTGGTCGCCGTTATTATGACGGGGATGGGCTCGGATGGCTGTGAAGGAATGAAGAAAATCAAGGCTTCAGGTGGCTACAGTATCGCTCAGGATGAACCGACTTGTGTGGTTTATGGTATGCCCAAGGCGGTGGTTGACGCAGGACTGGCTGATGAGGTACGCCCGCTTCAGGATATTGCCGGAGCAATCGTCGAGGCTGTAAAGAGATAGAAAGGATATAGGGGGAATACAAATGGAAACAAATCAGTATATGGAAATGTTTTTGGATGAATCACATGAACATTTACAGTCTTTGAATGAAGGCTTACTGAGTTTGGAAGAAAATTCAGAGGACGTATCAGTAGTTAATGATATTTTCCGTAATGCGCACACGCTGAAAGGCATGTCGGCAACTATGGGATACAATAAGATTGCTGAACTTACGCATGAAATGGAAGATGTTCTTGACCTGATTCGTAAAGAGCAGTTGAAACTTGACGAGGATATCATCGATACGTTGTTCAAATGTTTGGATTCCCTGGAGCAGATGATTAACAGTGTTGCGGATGGCGAATCGGAAGACGTTGTTGACGTTTCGGATTTGGTGGCAAAACTTAGCGCAATTTCGAAAGGGGAACCGGCCCCTGCTGCTGCTGCACCGGCTGCCGCCGAAAAACCGGCTGAAGCAGCTGCAACGGGAATTGCGCTTTCCGATGTAGACCGCGATGTACTTCGTCAGGCTAAGGAGGGCGGTCTCCTTGGCATTCATGTACAGGTTACGTTGTCGGAGACTTGCCTGCTCAAATCAGCTCGTTCCTATATGGTTATGAATGCGCTGGATGAACTCGGTGATGTCATCAAATCTGTTCCGCCTGCTGAGGCACTGGAACAGGAGAAATTTGACCATTCCTTTGATGTGCTGGTCGTAACGGCTTCGGATACGAAAGCCGTGGAAGAGGCATTGAGCAGCATTTCTGAGATTGATAAGCTCGTTGTTGAGCTCGTAGACCCGGATGCACCAGCTGCCGCCAAACCGGCCGCTGAGGAGAAGAAAGCTGCACCGGCACCGGCTGCTGCACCGGCAGCTGCCAAACCGGCCGCCAAACCGGCGGCTGCAGCCAAGAAAGCTCCGGCTAAGCCGGCTGCACCGAAAAAAGCCCATCAGAGCCAGTCGGTACGCGTTGATATCGATAAACTCGATACGCTGATGAACCTCATGGGCGAGCTGGTTATCAACAAAGTCCGTTTGGAGCAGATTGGCCAGACGCACCGCTTGGCAGAACTTACGGAAACGCTTGAGCAGATGGACCGCGTAACGACCGATTTGCAGAACATCGTCATGAAAGTCCGCATGGTCCCGGTCAGCGCTGTATTTAACCGTTTCCCGCGCATGGTACGCGATGTATCGAAAGAGCTCAATAAGGAAATCAATCTTACCATCGAAGGTGAGGAGACAGAGCTTGACCGTACGGTTATCGATGAAATCGGCGATCCAATCATGCATCTGCTGCGCAACTCCCTCGACCATGGTGTTGAGCACCCGGATGAGCGTGAAGCCAAAGGAAAACCCCGTACAGGTGAAGTCGGACTTATTGCCCGTCATGAAGGTAACAACGTGGTTATCATGGTTACCGATGATGGTGCAGGTATTCCGGCAGAAAAGATTCGCAAAAAAGCAGTTGAGAAGGGCATGATTACCCAGGAAGAGGCTGATAAGCTTGACGATGCCGATGCAGTCCGCTTAATCTTCCTTCCGGGCTTCTCGACGGCTGAGCAGATTACGGATATTTCCGGTCGCGGCGTAGGTATGGACGTTGTCCGCAGCAAGATTGAGTCTCTTTCGGGACATGTCGATGTCGAGACGAAAGTCGATGAAGGCTCGGTATTCAAGATTAAACTGCCGCTGACGCTGGCTATTATCCAGGCTATGCTGGTTAAAGTACAGGAAGAGATGTATGCTATCCCGCTCGGCTCGATTGACAGCACGATTAACATTCAGCCAGAGGATATTAAGACAGTAAGGAATAAGGAAGTTATCGTTCTGCGTGGTGAAATCATCCCAATCATTCGCATGGAAGAGACGTTGCAGGTACCGCACGTCAAAGATTCGGATGAGATTTTTGTCGTAGTTGTCCATGCCGGCGAGGCTAAAGCAGGTATTGTGGTTGACAATCTGATTGGACAGCAGGAAATCGTTATCAAGACGCTTGGCAACCTGTTTGCAGGTCTCAAGATGTTCTCTGGTGCGACGGTTCTCGGCGATGGCCGTGTGGCCTTGATCCTGGATGTCGCTACGATGATGCAGCAGTAAGAGGAGGTAGCTGAGATGGCAAATGAAGAGAATATGAATGAGATGGATGAAGGCAGACAGGTCGTAGCCTTCAAACTTCGCGATGAGGAGTATGGCGTGAGCATCCTGAATGTCCAGGAGATTCGCAATCTCACGGATATCACGCGCGTTCCTTTTTCCGCTGACTTCATCAAAGGCGTTATCAATCTCCGCGGCTCCGTGCTGCCGGTCATTGACCTGAAAAAGCGTCTTGGTTTGGCGGAGACTCCGTATACGGATGATACGCGTATCGTAACCGTGAACATTGATGACCTTCATGTCGGAATGCTGGTCGATGCAGTAACGGAAGTTCTGACTATCGACAGCAAGCCGGTAGATACGAAAAAGGCAATCAATGATAAGAGTGGTTCGCGTTTCCTCAGTGGGATTGGCAATGTTGATGGCCGTTTGATTATCATGCTGAATCTTGAAGAGATTATCGGCAATGTTGGGGACGGCAAATAATTCGAGTATATCAGAGTAATAGGGCGTGCCTCGGCACGTCCCATTCCTGTAAAAAGAGGGGTCCAACTATGACAGATGAATTGAATCTTTCCGCGAACCAACTTGACGCTCTGCGGGAAATCGGCAATGTTGGTGCTGGCAACTCGGCTACGGCTCTGTCGCAGGTAATCAACCGCCGGATTGACATGAATGTGCCGAAGGTGGCGTTGGTTCCGTTGGAAGCTGTACCGGATTTGGTAGGTGGACCGGATGCTGTAGTTGTTGGTATCTTTTTGCGTGTATATGGTAAAGCACCGAGCAACATTTTGTTTTTGCTTCCTCAGAAAAGTGCTTTCTATCTGGTGGACACGCTCATGGGTAAACCGCATGGTTCTACGACAAGTCTTGATTTCATGGATGAGTCGGCACTCATGGAAATCGGCAACATCTTATCCGGTGCTTACCTGAATGCTTTTTTCACGTTCACAAAGATTACAATGCTGCCGTCTATTCCGGCTTTGGCAATGGATATGGCAGGGGCAATCCTGAATGTTGTCCTGGCCCAGCTGGGGCAGATGGGGGATCAGGCCCTGGTCATTGAGACGGAATTCCTTTCCGAGGACGATGGAATCAATGGTCAGTTCTTCCTGGTGCCGGATCCGGGTTCCTTGAATACGATTATTGACGCGGTAGGAGTTGAGTAAAATGGCAGATCTTATCCGAGTCGGCATGGCTGATTATAAAGTAGGCCAGGCGCCGTCCACAATCATCAGCTATGGTCTCGGCTCCTGTATCGGCATTTCTCTTTATGATCCACAGGCTAAAGTGGGAGGCCTTCTGCACATCATGCTGCCGGACAGCACACAGGCACGTCCAACCGATAATCCGGCAAAATTCGCGGATACGGGACTTCCGCTGATGCTTAAAGATGTATTGGCATTAGGAGCGTCGCGTTCCCGGCTGGTAGCCAAAATTGCTGGCGGAGCGCAGATGTTTGCTTTTCAGAATGCTACGGATATCATGAGAGTTGGTGCACGTAATGCTGAAGCCGCCAAAAAGATCCTCAAGGATCTCAATATCCGCTTGATTGCTGAGGATACAGGAGGCACGTATGGACGAACGGTTTCCATTAATATGGAAGATGGCGTCTATAAGGTGAAGACCATTGATAAAGGTGAAAAAGAAATTTAATCATGTTTATGCAATTAGTAGGTGAAGCAGCTTGTTCAAATTAGGTATGTCGTTAGTTTTTGCATTTATTTCCGCGATGGTTATCGCTTTGGCGGGATTGGTCAGTGACGCACGCCTGATGACGGTGCTGCTCCGCAGCCTGATAGGCTTTCTGGTTGCCGGTGCCGTCGTCTGGCTCGTCGCGTTCGTTCTGGAAGCCAAAGAACTGGTAGGCTTTGATAAAAACCTGGAACTTGTGGAAAATCCGGAAGAAGAAGAGCCCAAGAGTCCAGAGGAATACGAAGCTGTGGATGAAGCTGCGTCAGCAGAAGAGACATCGCCAACGGCGGAAATGCAAGCAAGTGATGAAGAAAATGCGGATTTTCAGCCGCTGACATCAAATAACCTCAAACATATGGAGGCGCCATCAGATAATTGATGGCGTTGCTCCTGTGCTCAATCAATGAATATCTAATCGTTACGACTTAGGATGGGAGGAGGTCGCTCCAATGGATTCTATGGCACAGAACCAAGATGAAAATTTGGCCGATATTACTTCCCTTTGGCATAGTTATTTGGACAATAAATCAATCGAGCTTCGCAATCAACTGGCAGAGCATTATCTTCCGTTGGTAAAGATGGTGGCAGGGCGCCTGGCAATCAGCCTGCCGTCACATGTCGATCGGGATGATTTGCTTTCAAGCGGATTTTTTGGTTTGCTGGATGCAATTGACCGTTATGACATGGAACGGAAAAACAAGTTTGAGACATACGCTGGCGTTCGCATCCGTGGTGCGATGCTTGATTATTTACGGTCCAAGGATTGGCTGCCGGTGGCGATACGGCAAAAAATCCGTCGCTATGAACAGACGGTCTATGAACTCGAAAACCGTCTTGGACGTCCTGCAAATGATGAGGAGCTAGCTGAAGAACTAGGGGTTAGTGCAAAAGAATTGCAGAACCTGGAGAGTCAGATCAGTGTAGCCACTGTGATTCCACTAGATGATTATCTGCGGACAGATACTCCTGCATCAGGTGAAGAGGGACCGACAGAACGGCTGGAAAAAGCCGAACTTAGGGATACTTTGGCAGCGGCAATAGACCGGCTGCCAGAAAAAGAGAAGAAAGTTGTAGCACTTTACTACTACGAAGAAATGACTTTGAAAGAAATCAGTTTGATCCTTCAGTTGTCAGAAGCCAGAATATCACAGCTGCATACCAAGGCGGTATTCCGCCTGCGCGGTTATTTGGCACGAATGAAGGCAAGCTTGGTATAGCGATTTCAGCCTGGGGGGGACGTATCATGGATGACCAGACATTGCGCCCGGCAGTAGGCAGCAAAGAAGCAGGCTACCTGTGTGAATTTCGGGAAGATGGTGTCTATTTGACGATTTATCCTGATGCTGCTGATGGCCTTTTATTTGAACTTTCGGATATCCGCCAGATTTTGCACGATAATGGTGTTATCGATTATGATATCATTACGCTTTCGCAGATTGTACGAGAGGCTTCAGGAGAGTCACGAAAACTTGCGGACTGTTATATATCTTCGGAGGATGCGGCAACTTTGCCGGACCAGGAAGACAAAGTCATGCAGGAAGAAAACGAGCTGGATGCGGAAGCTGGTATCCTTGTCGATGTCAGCCGTGACCGCATGACGGTAACAATCCGCTATGATACCAAAGTGGGCAAGAAACTGCCGTCAATAGACACTGTAAAGGCTGCGCTGGCTGACCATAATATCGTTTTCGGCATTGATGATGAAGCGATTCGCGTTGGCGTAGAGAGCTTGTATCCCTTTGTAGCAGCAACGGGAAAGCCGCCGAAGAATGGTGAAAATGCGCGGATTGAACGCCATTTCGATTTGGGAGTCAAAGGCCGTCCGAAAGTTGACCAATACGATCGGGTGGATTTCAAAAACATGAATCTGTTCGTGCTGGCGAAAAAGGGTGATTTGCTGGCCGTGCGCATCCCGCAGACAGAAGGCGAGCCAGGCCGTGATGTTTATGGTCTGGAAGTTCCGGCTAAAAACGGAAAACCCATTCCGATTCCCCAGGGGAAGAATACGGAAATTTCCGGTGAGAATGAGTTGATAGCCTCTATCGATGGTCAGATTGTGGATAGCGGCAAAAAAATTAACATTGACCCGCATTTGCTGATTCAAGGCAGCGTTGGTGTCGGCACCGGAAATATTGATTTTGCGGGCAGTGTAGAAATCAAGGGAAATGTCGAGGCAGGTTTTGTCGTCAAGGCTACTGGTGATATCGAAATCAGCGGCATGGTCAGTGGTGGCGATGTTGAAGGCCGCAATGTCTATATTCAAGGCGGTGTAAATGGAATGAACCGCGGCAAGGTTAGAGCGCGGGAGGACGTTCGGGCCGCCTTTGCCGAAAACGCTGTGATTGAAAGCGAGCGTGACATCTATATTCAGGACGTGGCACTTCATTCGAATATCAGTGCAGGAAAACGCATTTTCCTCGAAGATAAGCGCGGAATGGTAACTGGCGGTTTGGTGGAAGCCGGTGAAGAAATTCGCTGCAAGATTGTCGGTAATACGGCCTTTGTGGTAACACGCCTGTCTGTTGGTGTCAATCCGCAGCTGCAGAAGCGCTATCGTGAACTCTGCCAGGAATACAAGGAATCCAAACAACGGCTCAAGCAAATTACGCAGATGCTCAACACGCTGGGTAAGATTGATATCAGCCGGCTGCCGCAGGAACGCATTAACCAAATCAATGCGCTGACTCGTTCGCAGTTCCCCTTGGCAGGCAAGATTAAACGTGATGAAAAAGAGATTTTAGCTATTGAGACAGAGCTGAACATGATGCAGAACGGGAAGATTCGTGTCAGTGACACGGTTTATCCAGGAGTAAGAATTTCGATTAATTCGGTTATGATGAATGTACAGTCGGAAATCAAGCGCGCGACGCTTTCGGTGAAAAATGATCGTGTTGATATTGGTCCATACTAAGAGAATGTTCGTAACGGTGGATTGAGAAAGAAGGAATCCAAATGGACATAACGCCGATGAGCCTGCAGATGATGGTGCCGCGTGCTGCTGATGCGGCGCAGGTACAGCACAATCTCAATCAGGCTAATGCCATGCAGTCTGATTTTCAGGCAATTCAACAAAAAGAAGAAGATAAGCTGAAACAGGAACAGGTGCGGGAAAAGGATAACGTGGAAGATGGCCGTATCAAGGATGACCCGGACCGCCAGCGCAAGCAGGGCGGACAAGGTTCTTCTTCACGTCATCAGGCAAGCTCATCCGAAGAAGAAAATGTTCCGGATCCTGTAAAATATGCAAAAGATCCCTCGCGGGGGAACCTTTTGGATATCAGCTTTTAGGAGGCAGTTTTTTCCACTATGGTCAATACGTTAGGATCACTTATTATAATTGGTTTTGTTCTGGTGATGGGGGCCAGATGGCTTTCCAAGCGCCAGCAAGGGACGTCTTGGGACGAGGAAGAACTGGTGGATTCGGCCAATCAGCTCAAAGCGGAAATTGAACGCTCGGCGGATGCAGTAATCAAGCGGATGGGGAGTCATATCAATCATCTGGAACAACTGCTGCAGCAGGCGGAAGCCCGTAACCGTGAGCTGGAAGCGCAGCTGCTGGAAGCACGTCAGCTTTCAATGTCGCTGGAACAGCAGGGACGGCAGCTGGATGAACGAATCATGACGGCAAAACAGACGTCACAGGAGTTGGCGATACGTTGGCAGAATCCGCCAGTCATGCCGATGATGGCGCCAAACGCGATGGCACCGGCTATGTCCGTACAGCAGCCAGTGATGCAGCAGCCTGCTGCCACTGTTGAACGCGTTGATGCACAGGACTTTGCCGCCGTCCTTCAAAAGTCCATTGAGCGGGAAGAACAGGAAATCCATGCGCCGCATATTACCGGGGAACATCAGGCAGCTGGTTTGGCGGAGGCCATGAATAATCGTGCCGCTGAGGTAAGTGAAGAACCAGCCGATAAGCCGGCAGGCCCAGTTGAGGAAGATCCGACTGAGGGAATGTCCCAGAGTGCAGCCAAGGCACGCGCTTTACTGTTAAGTGGCTACTCTGTTGAGGAAACGGCTCGTGAAACGGGAATTGGCAAGGGCGCCATTGAACTATTGCGCGAGATGAACCGCCATGAATTGGAATAAAAAACAGGCTATGACAAGGCAAGTGCCTTCGTCATAGCCTGTTTTTTATTTTCAGGCGTTGGAGAGCTGACAGAATTCCTCGAGTTTTTTCTTGGCAGCACCAGAAGTGATAAGCTCACGGGCTTTTTCGATGCCGGCTTTAATGCTGTCAGCCTTGCCGCCAACATAAATGGCAGCACCGGCATTCAGCAGTACAATGTCGGTTTTTGGTCCCGTGGCGCCGTTTAGGATATCCCGTGTGACCTGGGCATTTTCGGCAGGGTCGCCACCGCGGATATCGGTCTTTTGGCAACGGGTAAAGCCGAATTCCTCAGGTGTTACCTCGTAGCGTCTGAACCAGCCGTCACGGAATTCACAAACGCTGGTAGGCGCACTGAGTGAGAACTCATCGAGGCAGTCCTGTCCGTAGATTACCATGCCGGCTTTGACGCCCAGCGATAACATGACTTTAGCCAGCGGCTCCAAGAGGTATTCGTCGTAGACACCTAAAATCATATGGTTCGGATGGGCCGGGTTGGTCAGTGGTCCGAGAATGTTGAATACGGTGCGGATGCCGAGTTCTTTGCGAATGGCACCAACGTATTTCATAGAGCTATGATATTTCTGGGCAAACATGAAGCAAAGACCGATTTCTTTTAGTTCCTGCACAACCTTTTGCGGCGATTGATCCAGATTGACGCCGAGCGCTTCCAGGCAGTCGGCGGCACCGCATTTCGAGGAGGCAGCACGGTTGCCGTGTTTGGCGACTTTTATCCCGGCGGCGGCGATAATCATCGCAGCTGTGGTGGAGATGTTAATGCTGTGCGCATGGTCACCACCAGTGCCGACAATATCCAGGACATCCATATCGTGGGTTACTGTCAGGGCATGGTCACGCATAGCCGCTGCTGAACCAGAAATTTCATCAATGGTTTCTGCTTTGGTGCTTTTGGTTGAGAGTGCAGAAAGATAAGCTGCATTTTGAATCTGAGACGTTTCGCCATTCATGATTTCATTCATGACGTCGTAAGCTTCCTGATATGTAAGGTCTTTTTTGCTGACTATCTTTTCGATAGCTTCTTTAATCATGCGTATTCACCTCAAATACAAATTTATTACATTATTAAAGTAAACATTATCATTTAACTGTAAAGTTGTCAACTTTATTCGGTGGAAAGGAAATAAAAAATAAATAAGCATTGACAAGAAGATGAGTTTTGGCTATACTATATGAGTGGTCTACGGGATGTAGCGCAGTTTGGTAGCGCGCCTGCTTTGGGAGCAGGATGTCGCAGGTTCGAATCCTGTCATCCCGACCATTATTTTATTGCGTCAGTAGCTCAGTTGGATAGAGCAACGGCCTTCTAAGCCGTGGGTCGGGGGTTCGAATCCCTCCTGACGCACCAATGGATTATTGCTCCGAGGGGTCCTCGGAGTTTTTTGTTATAAGTGCTGAAGCCAGCAAGTGTTTGCAGAAGCCCGGATACCTCGTTGTATTCGAGCTTTTTCACTAGTCAGCGGGGAGAGACGGCGTTGGTGGATTAGCGAAAAAGGCCTTGCTAATCCCGTATTTAAACGGTAATATTATAGTGGTGTATAATTGTTTGTGAGTAAAAAACAAGAAATGTTTTTGGTAATGGTTAAGGATTGAAATAAAATGAAACAGATTCCTTTTTCGATTCAAAAGCGTCAGGAACTCCAGGATTGCATTGAAAAAGTTAAACAAGAAGCCCGGACGATGCGGCGTGTATCCTGTGTGCTGGTCTCTATTTTTATGGATACGGCCAACGAACGGATGTTGATGGAGATGCAGCGAACGATTTCGGCATCGTTTCCGGAAGCACAGATTGTTGGTGCCGTGTCTACGGGAGAAATCGTAAATGGACGTTTGATTGAGCATAATATCGTGGTCAATTTCACGTTGTTTGAGTGCTCGGAAGTCCGGGTTATGTCGTATGATTTCCGCCAGCTGTCGAGTGAGCAGGCTGGTAAGGATTTGCTGGCAATATTAAATGCGGATAAAAATGTGGCTGCGGTTGAGGTCATTTCGGCCGGATTCCATTTGGATATCAATCCGTTTTTCCGTGAGGTTTCGAAATCACGCGAGGAGATTGTCTTCTTTGGCGGCTTAGCTGACGATGGCAGTCTTGGGCAGAACGGAATGGTCTTTGCGCAGAATACGAATCTCCGGCATGGCGTGGCCGTGGCAATTTTTAGTGGTGACAAGCTTCATGTCGAAGCCAGCTCGAGTTTTGGCTGGAAGCCTTTAGGGCGAAGCATGCAGGTCACGAAAATGGATGGAGAATATTGCCTGCAGGAATTGGACGGCCAGCCGGCACTGGAAATTTTTAATCGCTATCTGGGAATTGCCAATGACGAAAAATTCCTGGTGGAAGCCTTGACGTTTCCGTTTTATTTCGAGCGTCATGGCGTTGTATTGGCGCGCCATCCGCGGCGGTGCCGGGAAGATGGCGGCATTGTGTTCGGAGCGGATATTTGTGAAGGGGAAGAAGTTCGCCTGGCTTATGGCGATCCCGGCGATATCATCGAAAACGCCTTGGTCCTGCAAGGGAAATTGGCGTCGTTCCAGCCCGAAGCAATTTTTGTGGTAAGCTGCGTGGCGCGCTGGATGCTGCTCGGCAGTGATACCGAGCAGGAGCTTTCCATCACGCGTGATTTGGCTCCTTCCTCCGGTTTTTATGCTTATGGAGAATTCATGCGCATCCAGAATGGCGAAATCATGGTATCCAATATGACCCTGGTTACGATTGGTATGCGTGAGGGGCTAAAGACCGGGGAGAATCCGCCATTGGTGGTAACGCCGCCGAAACTCAAGAAACACCGCTCGATTATGGCCCATCTGGTTCATTTTATCGAAACGACGACGCAGGAGCTGGAAGCATCGAATTCCAAGCTGAAGCGACTGGCACAGCTCGACCGCCTGACGGGACTTTACAACCGCGGGGAGACAGAGCTGCGGCTGCGGCGTATGATGAAGGCGGCGGCGCTTAACGAACATCCTTTGGCCGTGCTCATGATGGACGTAGATGATTTCAAGGGAATCAATGATACGTTTGGTCATGCCAAAGGCGATGAGACAATCAAGGCCATTGCTGATATCCTGCGGGCTTCGACGCGCAAAGACGATGATGCGCCAGGCCGATGGGGCGGTGATGAGTTCTTTGTTGTATTCTATGATATGGATGAGCGGATACTGCAGGAAGTAGCAGAACGCATCCGCCGAAAGGTGGCGGAACTGGATATTCTGCCGAGCGGCAGCAAGGTGACTACCAGTATCGGTATAGTCACTGCCAAATCCGATGATACCGTGGATAGTTTGTGCCGCCGTGTGGATCGTGCTTTGTATGAGGCAAAACGCACCGTAGGGAAAAATACGGTAGTCATGTTATAAAACGTAACAAGAATCTTGCCATCGATGCATTTGTTATGGTAAGATAGTGCTGAAATTGAATTTGAATCTTGGCGGAGTCTGGTCACCATGGGCTCCGTCTGTTTTTTTTAGGAAGCCTGTGGTACTGCCACAGGCAAAAAGGAGGCATAAAATGGAAGTTTTAGCAGGTATTATTTTTATTTTGATGTATGTGGTGATTGTATCGGAAAAGATACACCGTACGGTTGCCGCTATGCTTGGTGCAACACTGATGGTTTTGCTTGGCATCATGGGGCAGGAAACAGCGCTTCATCATGTTGATTTCAACACGCTGGGGCTGCTGGTCGGCATGATGGTGTTGGTCGGTGTGACGAGCCATACTGGCTTGTTCGATTATGTTGCTATCAAGGCGGCGAAGGTAGCGAAAGCGGAGCCAAAACGCATTCTCGTCTATCTTGGACTCATTACGGCTGTTTTTTCGGCATTCCTCGATAATGTCACGACGGTTCTGCTGATGGTTCCCGTGACCTTCAGCATCACGCAGAAGCTGCATATCAATCCGATTCCGTTTTTGCTGACGCAGATTATTGCGTCGAATGTTGGCGGTACGGCAACGCTTATCGGTGATCCGCCAAACATCATGATTGGCAGTGCGATAAAAGAATTGACGTTTATGGCGTTCATTGAGAACCTGGCACCGATTGCCATCATCGACTTGCTGGTGGTAATCTTCCTGGTGGAGGTCATTTACCGCAACAAGATGAATACGAAGCCGGAGCTTCAGGCAGAACTCATGCAGATGGATGAGAAAAAATCCCTCAAGGACCGCGGCCTTTTGGCACGTTCCTTGTTTGTGCTGACGCTGGTTATCCTTGGCTTCTTTACCCATTCGATCACGCACATCGAGTCGTCGATGATTGCGCTGGCAGGTGGCTTCCTGCTGCTGCTGCTGGCTGGCGGCAGCCACCATCTCGTGGAGAAAACCATGAAGTCGGTAGAGTGGGCTACGATTTTTTTCTTCATCGGTCTCTTTATCGCCGTAGGCGGTCTTATCGAGACGGGCATTATTGGCAGTCTGGCTAAGCAGGCCGTCGAGCTTACGGGCGGCGATGTAACGAAAACTTCGCTGCTGGTGCTCTGGCTCAGTGCGCTGGTTTCGTCGGTACTCGACAATATCCCGTTTGTCGCTACGATGATTCCGCTGATTCAGGATATGGGCAACATGGGTGTCAGCAATCTTGAGCCAATCTGGTGGAGCCTGGCTTTGGGTGCCTGCCTGGGCGGCAACGGAACGCTGGTCGGTGCTTCGGCCAACCTCATTGTAGCAGGTCTGGCGGCTGAGCGCGGTGTAAAAATTACCTTCATTAACTATTTCAAAATCGGATTTCCTATCATGCTCTTGACGATTGTACTGTCCACGGTGTATGTTTATATCCGGTACTTGATTTAATCTGCTGATGACAGTTGCGGAATCAAATTCCGCAACTGTTTTTTTGTTTGGATTTTTGTTGGTGTTGGCAGGAATCCGGGGGCAGGACAAGAATAGTAAGGATGATAATCGTTTGGAGGGGTTCTTTTGGCAAAATTTAGTGGACGCAGTTCGGGAATATGTTTCCTATTTGTGGTGGTAGGTGCTATCCTGGGCGGAATTATTGGCCAGCTGCTGATGAATGTGGATGCGCTGGCGGGGTTGATGCCGTATCTCGTGGCAACGTATCCTGTGTTTGATGTTCAGCCATTTACGATTAATCTCTATGTGATTCAGCTGACGCTGGGACTGGCATTTGCGCCGAATCTCATGAGTATTTTGGGAATCGTTCTGGCAATCGTATTGTTCCGCCGGTATTGAGAGGGGGAAGTCATGATTATTTTGGCGTCTGGTTCACCACGCAGAAAAGAACTCCTGGAACAGATTGGAGCCGGCTTTGAAGTTTTGGTCAGCGATGCTGCTGAGGAAAGCGGCGATCTACTCGAGCCGGAAGAATTGGTGAGGATAAATGCTGTGGCGAAAGCAAAGGCTGTGGCTGCCGAGCATCCGGAAAGGCCGGTACTCGGGGCCGATACAGTGGTTTCGCTTGACGGGCATACGTATGGGAAGCCGTGTGATAAAACAGAGGCTTGCCGCATGCTGGCAGCTTTTTCCGGCCGGACCCATCAGGTATCTACGGGAATTGCTCTGGTGGTAAAGGGGAAAGTCTATGCCGATGTGGTGACGACCCGCGTAACCTTCGGCGACATGACCGAGGAGGAGATTGACCGCTATGTGGATACCGGTGAACCGCTGGATAAGGCCGGGGCTTATGCGGTGCAGGGGATAGCGGCGCGCTTTATTGAAAAGATTGAAGGTTCCTACTCCAACGTGGTCGGCCTGCCGCTGTATGCAGTCACACAGCTTGCCAGAAAGGCAGGCGTAGATTTGTATGACAATCATGGTGAGGGATTTACCAGTTAACGAACGCCCGCGGGAAAAATTGCTGGCGTCGGGGCCGGATGGACTGAGCAATACAGAGCTGTTAGCAGTGCTTCTCCGCACGGGAACGCATGAGAAATCCGTTCTCCGCATTGCCGAAGAGGTTCTGGCCTATTACAAAGAGCGGGGGCTCGTGGCAATTGCGCATATTCCAGCGTCGGAGCTGGCTGCCATTCATGGTGTGGGACAGGCAAAAGCTGCGACAATTCTGGCTGCGGTGGAGCTTGGACGGCGGCTGGCGATTGCGGAAGCTGAATCTGCGGAGGTTGTAAGTGGCCCGGAAGATGTGGCCCATTTTGCCATGCCGCGGTTCCGGTTCGAGCAGCGGGAACATTTTGCCGTCATGCTGCTGGATACCAAGAATCATATTTTGGGGCTGCACGATGTTTCGGTGGGGAGCCTGCAGGCCTCGGTTGTGCATCCGCGCGAGGTGTTCCGGACAGCTGTAGATTATGCGGCGGCTTCGATGATTTTGCTGCACAACCATCCGAGTGGCGACCCTACGCCGAGCCGGGAGGATATCGCCGTGACGGCAAGATTGGTTAAAGCAGGAAAAATTATGGATATTCCGGTGCTCGACCATGTCATCATCGGGCGCAACCGCTATGTCAGCCTGAAAGATAAGGGCCTGTTGTCGTAGGTGAAAATTTCTGGAATTTTTCCGTTACAAACACCGATGATTTGTGTTACAATAAGAGTACTGTTTTTATTTTGTGTTGTAAATTTCGCCGGTGCGATATCGTATTGGCTTGTTTTTATTTCGAAGGGAGTTTTTCGGTAAAATGTGGAGTCTTTTTGGTGGTTTATCTCACGATATGGGCATTGACCTTGGTACGGCAAATACCCTGGTACATGTAAAGGGTAGAGGCATTGTCCTGCGTGAGCCGTCGGTTGTTGCCATTAAGAGTGATACGGGTGATGTGTTGGCTGTCGGTGAAGAGGCTAAGCAGATGATTGGCCGTACGCCGGGCAACATCGTAGCAATCCGCCCGATGAAAGACGGCGTTATTGCCGATTTCGACGTAACGCAGGCCATGCTGAAGTATTTCATCCGCAAGGCCATGAATTCGAAATCCTTTGTTCGTCCGCGGGTAGTTGTCGGTGTTCCTTCCGGCGTTACGGAAGTTGAGAAGCGTGCGGTTATCGACGCTGCCCAGCAGGCTGGTGCCCGCGAGGCTTATCTCATCGAGGAGCCGATGGCAGCAGCAATCGGTGCAGGCCTGCCGGTTGAGGAAGCCACGGGCAGCATGGTTGTTGATATCGGCGGCGGCACGACGGAAATCGCTGTAATTTCCCTTGGCGGTATCGTTACGAGCCGTTCCATCCGCATCGGCGGTGATGAGATGGATTCTGCTATCGTGCAGTACATCAAGCGCATGTACAACCTCATGATTGGTGAGCGTACGGCTGAGGAAATCAAAATCAGCATCGGCACGGCTATTGTCACGCCGGAGACGGATAAGACGATGGACATCCGCGGCCGTGACCTCGTAAGCGGTCTGCCGAAGACGTTGAATATTCAGGCGCGTGAGATTCGCGATGCACTCAATGAACCGATTTATAAGATCATCGATGCTGTCAAGGGAACGCTGGAGAAGACTCCGCCAGAGCTTGCAGCTGATGTCATGGATCATGGCATCATGATGACGGGCGGCGGTGCGCTGCTGACGAACCTTGACAAGCTCCTGTCCAAGGAGACGGGAATGCCGGTTCTGGTATCGGAAGATGCGCTTTCCTGCGTTGGTGAAGGTACGGGTAAGTCGTTGGAGAACATTGAACTCCTGAAACGTGTAGTAATGACCTCGAAGAAGTTGAGACAATGAGCAGCAGAGTAAGAAAAGATAAGAATCCGCATCGCAAGACATGGGCTGTGCTGTTTGTCATTGTGAGCTTGTTCTGCATCATTTTCTTTGCCGCAAAAGGGCGTTTTCAGGCACCGGCAAACAGCAAGGCTGTGTCGCTGGTGCTGTCGCCGTTCCAGCAGACGGCCGCGTGGATTGGCGGACAGCTGGACTACGTGACCAGCACGATTTGGGATATTGCTACGGCGCATGAGCAGAATAAGCTGCTGCGCAATGAAGTGGAGCAGCTGCGCATCCAGAACCTTGAGGCGAGTGAGGCCATGGCCGAAAATGAGCGGCTTCGTACGATGCTCGGCTATCGCCAGATGACGACGCAGTTCGACCTGGTAGCCGCAAGGGTTATTGGCCGCGAGTCGGCAACCTGGTCGCGCATGATTGTGATTAACCGCGGTCAGAAAGATGGCGTTGATGTCGATATGGTAGTCGTGACTGCTGATGGTCTGGTCGGCCATATTGTCGAGGCTGGCTGGAATACTTCCAAGGTTCAGCTGATTCTTGACCCGCGTTCGTCTGTGGGCACTATCGTCCAGCGGGCTGAGTCCCGTGTGGCGGGAATCGTTCAAGGCGATATGAACAATCCGACGATGCCGCAGATGGTAAATATCGCTAAGAATGCCGATGTTGTTGAAGGTGATGTCATTGTGACGTCGGGCTTTGGCGGCATCTATCCGAAGGGAATTGTGGTAGGCCGCGTTTCGTCTATCGAAAATGATGCAGGCGGCTTGCTGAAAATCGGTCTGCTGGAAACGGCAGTCGATTTCCAGAAACTGGAAGATGTCATGGTAATCACGGCTTCCCGTGAGGCTCCGCCAGAGCCAATCAAGCCACCAGTACAGACGCCGGGAACGGAAACGGATCCGGCCGCACAGGCTGCTGAGGCGAAAGCAGCAGCTGCTGGGGAGAATCAGAGATGAATAAGTTTGGAAAGCTGGCAGTTTTTGTCATTCTGCTTTATGTGGTGCAGTCGTCTTTGCTGACGCTTATTGCCTATCGTGGAATTGGTCCGGACCTCATGCTGCTGCTTACGGTGTCCTGTGCGTTTTTGCGCGGGATGCGCTATGGCGGCCTGATGGGATTCGCTACCGGTTTGCTGCAGGATCTGGCGACGGGAACGTTTCTGGGAATCCATGCTTTTTCACAGCTTTTGATTGGCATGTTCTTTGGCCGTTTTTCTGACCGGGTATTCAAAGAACAGTTCTTCTTGCCGGTATTTGCATCTGTGGCGGCAATTGTGGCAAACTATTTTATTTTGGCGTTGCTTATGGTATTATTAGGGTATCGCTTTAATCTGGTGGGCAATGTGGAATCGATGCTGGTTCCGATGCTCATCTATCAGCTGGCTTTTGCCTATCCGGTGCATCGCCTTGCCTATGCTTTGGATAAGAAGCTCAGCAAAAAAGAAAAACACTGATTAAGGCACCTTGCGGGGTGCCTTTCGTTATGGGAGAGATAATTCTTGGTCGAAAATGATGAATTTGGCGGCAGATTAAAAGTTCTGGGCTGGTTTTGCGTGCTGGTCATTGCCGTACTCATCGGGCGGGCAGGTTACCTGCAAATTTATCAGGGGGAATATTATTCGGAGCTTGCCGAAGGCAACCGCATCCGCATCATCCCCTCAATGGCGCCCCGGGGAACATTTTATGATTGTAATGGGGAGCTTCTGGTACAAAACCGTCCGGGGTTCACGGTATCCCTGCTGCCATTGACGGCGCCGATTTCCGATGATGTCATCCAGCGTCTGTCGGAACTCATAAAGGTACCGGTGGAGGACATAAAGAAAAAAATTGCCATGCACAGCGGCTTTGACCCGATTCGCATCAAGGCAGATGTCACCCCGGACATCGTTACCATCATTGAAGAGCAGAAGGAAAACTACCCGGGGGTCGTCATTGAAGTACTGCCGATTCGCGACTACATGAACAAGCAGGAAGCTGCGCATACTTATGGATATGTCAGCGAAATCAATGATATGGAACTCGAAAAGATGAAGGACGACGGCTATAAGACCGGCGACATCATCGGCAAGTTTGGTCTGGAAAAAGTCTACGACAAGGAACTGCGCGGCGTAAATGGCGGCCAGCAGGTCGAGGTAGATGTTTCCGGACGTCCGGTAGAAATCCTGGGCAAGAAAGACCCAATCCCCGGCGATGATCTTTATCTTACGATTGATAAGAATTTACAGGCGGCGGCGGAAAAGGCCGTGGATGACCAGTTGAAGGCGATTAACGCCCATGCGGCCGCGGCTGTTGCCCTAAATCCTCAGACCGGTGAGATTTTGGCCATTGTAAGCCGTCCGGCATTTGACCCGAATCTGTTCGCCCATGGCATATCCACCAAGGATTGGAATGCGTTGAACAACAATCCTTATCATCCGATGGATAATAAGGCGATTTCCGGTGAATATCCGCCAGGTTCGACGTTTAAGATTGTCACTGGTACGGCTGCGCTGACGGAAGGCGTAGTATCGCCGGAAGAACTCATTAACGATACCGGCCGTCACTGGATTATTCCGAAGGGCAACTCGGAGGGCGAGGCGCTGGGCCTCATTAACTTCCGCCAGGCAATGGCTCATTCGGATAACGTCTATTTCTATGAAATGGGAAATCGTCTGGGTATCGACCGCCTGGAAAAATATGCCCGCATGTTTGGCCTGGGCAAAAAGACTGGTATCGACCTTCCCTATGAAGCATCCGGCCTGGTGGCAAACCGCCGCTATAAGGAACTGAACTTCGAAGATGGCGAATGGTATCTGTCGGAGACGTTCGATGCGGCAATCGGCCAGGGCTTCAACCTCGTAACGCCTTTGCAGGCCGCTATGGTAATGGGCGAAATCGCGGCTGATGGCAAGTGTTACCGTCCCCATGTGGTCAAGCGTATTGTCGGACCGGACGGCACGGTGGTTAAGGATTTCCAGCCAGAGCTTCTCGCTAACTTGGACGTTGACCCCAATGTCATCCGGTTGGTTCAGGATGGCTTGCACGATGTTACGAAATACGGTACTGCAGCTTCTGCTTTCCGCGGCTTTACCATTGATATTGCTGGTAAAACCGGTACGGCGGAGAACTCGCATGGCCGGGATCATGGCTGGTTTGTTGCCTATGGCCCATTTGACAATCCGAATATCGTAGTAGCAGTCATTGTCGAGCAGGGCGGTTTTGGTGCCCAATCGGCTGTGCCGATTGGCCGCAAAATTTTGGAAGCGGCGTTTGGCATCAACCAGCAGAAAGCTGCGCAGCAGCAAAATCCGTAATCCATTCTGCCGCGAAAGATTTGCGGCAGATGAAGATAAAAATTTTTAGAAGTGAGGGCAGCCATGAGTGAAGAAATTGTAAAGATCAAGGGCAGTAAGTCCGGTCTGCAGCTTAGTTTCGCAGATGGTGCTACCTTTGATGATGTTCGCCAGGATATCGAAGACAAACTTGTCTCTGGAACAGGTTTTTTCCTGCGTGGAACGTTGGTACTTCTTCCAAGCGATGCGTTTACCGAAGAGGAGCGTGGAAAACTTCAGAAGCTATTCCATGAGCATGGCTTGATTTGCCGGACGATGAAACCGGCGGAGCAGCAGACCCCATCGGAAAAGGTGCGCGAGGAAAGCAAACAGCATCAGGAAGCAGTCAAAAAGGCCAAGGCCGAGAAAGATAAAGTTCAGGAGATGGTCGTCGTCAACCGCACGTTGCGGGGCGGGCAGGAAATCCGGACGGAAAGCTCGGTCATGGTCTGTGGCAACGTCAATCCTGGTGCGCAAATCATTGCGGGCGGCAGCATTGACATCCGCGGCACCTGCCGGGGAATGGTACATGCCGGTGCATTTGGAGACAGTACGGCTTTTATCATTGCCGACCATCTTATGCCGACGCAGATCCGCATTTCCAATCTCATCGCCCGGTCACCGGACGAGATGGAAAAAACAGAGCGTGCAGAACGGGCTTCCATCAAAGAAGGCCGTATTGTGATTGAACCAATAGAAAGGTAGGAACTGAAAACATGAGTGAAATCTATGTAATTACCTCCGGTAAAGGCGGCGTTGGTAAGACCACAACGACGGCAAATCTTGGTGTTGGGCTTGCTATGCGTGGCAAGAAAGTCGTATTGGTCGATACGGATACTGGACTACGCAATCTTGACCTTTTGCTGGGGCTTGAGAACCGTATCATGTATGACTTGATTGACGTTACCGAAGGCCGCGTTCCTTACAAAAAGGCACTGGTTCGTCATAAGAAATACGATTCGCTGTTCCTGCTGCCGACTTCGCAGGTAAAGGATAAGATGGCCGTTAATCCGGAGCAGCTCATCACGTTGTGCAATGAGCTCCGCAAGGAATTTGACTATATCCTGATTGACTGCCCGGCAGGCATTGAGCAGGGCTTCAAAACGGCTATCGCTGCTGCGGATACGGCTTTGGTCGTAACGATGCCAGAGATTTCGGCTGTCCGCGATGCCGATAAGATTATCGGTGAGCTCGGACGGGCTGACAAGGAAAACATCAAGCTGATTGTTAACCGCATTCGCCCGCAGATGGTGGAAAACGGCGATATGCTTGATATGGAAGACATTGACGATATCCTTTCGCTCGAGTGCATTGGACAGGTTCCCGATGATATCAAAGTCGTAACCAGTACCAATAAGGGCGAGCCTTGTATTACGATGGATGACTCTCAGGCTGGCACGGCTTACCGCAACATTGTCGGGCGCATGTGTGGCGAAGATATCCCGTTCATGACGTTTGAAAAAGAAGGCTTCTGGACTCGTCTGAAGCACGTTTTCCGTAAGTAAGGAGGAGTTTTATGTTAGACGCATTGATGAAGATTTTCGGCAAGAAAGAGCAGTCTGGCAAGATTGCCCGCGACCGCCTGAAGGTCGTGCTCATCCATGACCGTGCCAACATTTCTCCCGAAGTCATGGATAACCTCAAGAACGATATCATCAAAGTGATTTCTAATTATATGGAAATCAACCAGACGGATATGGAAATCTCGTTGGCTAACGATGATGATTCGGTTGCTTTGGTTGCCAATATCCCGGTTGCCCGCATGAAGCATGACAAGGGAAATCACTGAGAGATGAATAAGAAGAAATGACGAAAAGTATATTACGGCGTATGGACCTTTCACTGCTGTTGGCTACGGTGGGCATCGTCCTCATGAGCCTTGTCATCATCGGCAGTGCTACCCATATCAATACGCCAAGCGATGACCGCTATTGGTTCGTTGCCCGGCAGGGAATATTTGCCCTGGTAAATGTCGGCTTTGCTGCGTTTCTGCTGAACTTTGATTATAAACTGTTGCAGGGCTATGGAAATAAGCTTTATGTTTTTAATCTGATCATGCTGCTGGCCGTCATGTTTGTGGGGCAATCCGCACTGGGCGCGCAGCGCTGGATTTCCATTGGACCCATCAGCATTCAGCCATCGGAGTTTTCCAAGATTATCATGATAATCTCGCTGGCAACCATGCTGGAAGACCGGGTCGGCAAGCTCAATACCCTTCATGACCTGTTGCCGGTGGCTGCCTATGTCGGCCTGCCGTTCCTGCTGGTCATGAAACAACCGGATCTTGGTACTTCGCTCGTCTTTATGGCTATCTTTTTCGGCATGGTTTTTGCCTGCGGCATCAATCTGAAGATACTCGGGGGAATTTTCGCCACGGGAATTGCGATGATGCCTATCCTATGGCATGTGCTTAAAGATTACCAGAAGATGCGCATCATGGTCTTTATGGACCCGAATGTAGACCCGCTGGGGTCCGGTTATCATATTATCCAGTCGAAGATAGCGATTGGCTCAGGGCTGCTCTTTGGCAAGGGGCTCTTTGAAGGTACGCAGAGCCAGCTGAACTTTTTACCGGAGAATCACACGGACTTTATTTTCGCCGTGGTCGGAGAGGAACTGGGCTTTATTGGTGTCACGTTCCTGCTGCTGCTCTATCTGGTAGTTCTTTGGCGTGGCGTCTGCATTGCGCGCGATGCCAGTGATATGTTTGGAAGGCTTCTGGCGGTGGGAATCACTTCGATGCTGGCCTTCCACGTGCTGGTAAATGTCGGTATGACGCTTGGCATTATGCCGGTAACCGGCATACCGCTGCCGCTCATGAGTTATGGCGTCAGCTCCCTGACGACCAATATCCTGTCGATTACGATATTGATGAATATCCAATTACGAAAGCAAAAGCTGCTGTTTTAGCAGGCTTAATGCGGATTTTAGTGGCTCCTCCCCAATCCTGGGGAGGGCTATTTCTATCTGTATAGAATGATTCGGAATGAAATGATGGAGGAATGAACAAATGATACGACTTGACCACGAAGTGCTTCAGAATGTTTTGAAGCCGTCCCGCTATACCGGCGGTGAGTGGAATGCCGTGAAAAAAGATTGGGATAAAGTAGACTGCACCTTTGCCTTGTCCTTGCCGGATGTCTATGAAGTCGGCATGAGCAATTTGGGATTGGCGATTCTTTATGATGCGTTAAACCGTCAGAAAAATGTTGCTGCCGAGCGCGTGTATGCACCTTGGACCGATATGGAAAAAGAGATGCGCGAACGGAAGATTCCGTTGTTTTCGCTGGAAACGCATACGGAGCTTTCGGCCTTCGACTTATGGGGCTTTTCGCTGCAGTATGAGATGATTTATTCCAACGTGCTCAATATGCTGGACCTTGCGGGGGTTCCGCTTTGGGCAAAAGACCGTGACGATACGATGCCGTTTATCGTGGGTGGCGGTCCTTGCGTTTACAATGTTGAGCCGATTGCGGATTTCTTTGATTTCTTCATCGTGGGCGAAGCCGAGGAAGCTGTCGTGGAAATTGCCAATGCGATGGCAGCGTGGAAAAAAGACGGACGGCAGGGCGGACGCCGCGGCTTCTTGAAACGGCTGCTGACGCTGGATGGAATCTATGTGCCGTCGTTTTATGAACCGCAGTACGATGCCGCCGGAAATTATCTGAGCCTGAAGGCTCTCGAAGAAAAGGCAAAGCCGCTGATTTTCAAGCGCGTCTGCCGTGATATGGATGAAGTCCCCTCGGTGGAAAAGCCAATCGTGCCGTTTATGGACATCGTTCACAACCGCATCATGCTGGAATTGTTCCGCGGCTGTTCGCGCGGCTGCCGTTTCTGCCAGGCTGGCATTTGCTACCGGCCGGCCCGCGAGCGCACGGAGAAAAATCTCAAGGCCATGGCGCGCAGCCTCGTTGATAAATCCGGTTACGATGAAATGAGCCTTACTTCGCTTTCGTCAGCGGATTATTCCTGCCTGGGCAATCTGGTCAACGATTTGATGGAAGAGTTCAAGAATGAAAAGGTAAGTTTTTCGCTGCCGTCGCTGCGCATTGACAGCTTTTCCATTGAACTCGCCCACAAGATGCAGCAGGTAAGAAAATCCGGCCTGACCTTTGCACCGGAAGCCGGCACCCAGCGGCTTCGCGATGTCATCAACAAGGGCGTCACGGAAGAAAACCTTATGAACGCCTGCGGTTCGGCCTTCCGTCAGGGGTGGAAACAGGTCAAGCTGTATTTCATGATGGGCCTTCCGACGGAAACCGATGAGGACATCATCGGCATCGCCAAACTGGCGAAGAAGGTCGTTGACCTTTATACGGAAATCAAGGGGCGCCGTGGTGTCAAGGTGACGATTTCGGTTGCCTGCTTTGTGCCGAAACCATATACGCCGTTCCAGTGGTTTGGCCAGCTTCCCATTGCTGAATTTGAACGCCGTCAGCAGCTCTTAAAAGAACATATTACCGATCGCGCGATTACCTTTAATTACCACGATGCCCGCCTTTCGGTCATTGAGGGAGTTTTCGCCCGTGGTGACCGCAGACTGGCAAAAGTCCTGTATCAGGCCTGGGCTGATGGAGCAAAATTTGATGGGTGGTCCGATCTGTACCAGCATGATACCTGGCTGGAAGCCTTTGAAAAATGCGGCGTTGACATGAAGTATTACAACGAGCGCCAGCGCGATTTCAATGAGCCGCTGCCTTGGGATATTACGTCTCCGGGCGTCAATAAGGAATTTTTGTTGCGCGAGTGGAAAAAAGCCATGGAAGGGGCTTTGACGGAGGACTGCCGCCGCGGCAAATGCAGTGCCTGCGGCATTTGCCCGAACCTTGGCGTTCACGTTATTGATTATGCCAAGGAGAATCCGACTGTTGCCGAGCAGATTGCCAAGGTGGCTGCCCCGAAGAACCCCGAAAAGGATCCGAAGGGCCCTGGCAAACCGCGCACGCTCTATAAATACCGTGCTGAAATTACCAAGGGCGAAGAACTTCGCTATGTATCGCACCTGGATTATGCGAATTTGTTCCTGCGGGCATTTGACCGGGCGAAACTGCCGATGGCGTATTCCGAGGGATTCAACCCGCATATGAAGGTCGCCTTTGCCTCGGCGCTTTCCTTGGGCGTTACGAGCGAAGCGGAGTATATGGACTTTGAACTGTTAAAGCCAGTTTGCCAGCCGGAAGTATTCGACCGATTGAATGCGCAGCTGCCGCCGGGGGCAAAACTCAAAGAACTGCGTGAGGTACATGGCAAGCAGCCGGCGTTAATGGCGCAGGCTGACGAGGCGCGTTATACCCTGCTGGTTCCCTTTGATGGCGATGAGGCCGCTGCCCAGCGAGCGGTGAAGGCTTACAACGATGCGCCGGAGGTTATCTTCCATCGCGTAACGCCGAAGAAGAAGCGGGAGATTGAAACCAAACAGTATATGAAGAAGCCGGTAGTGGCTGAAGTGACGAATGATGGCTTGAAGCTGGCCATGGATATCGTCATTACCCAGTCCGGCAGCGTTAAGCCAGTGGAGGTGCTGCGGGCAATTGCCGAACAGTTTGCACTTCCCGTAGATGCCGGACAGGCTTTGATTACCAGAAACGGCCTTTTCGGACATGGCAAGCGCCTGATTGAACTGGTATAATAGCTATGGAAAATATGACAGGGAAGGGGGGAGCTTATGAAATCCATATTGGTAACCAGTACCCCGGAGGAAAACCGGGTGGCGATGCTGGAAGATGGTGTGCTTGAAACCATAGAGATGGAACGTTCCTCGCACTCGCATCTGGTGGGCAATATCTATAAAGGACAGATTCAGAATGTCCTGCCAGGCATGCAGGCAGCTTTTGTTGATATTGGAACGGAGAAGAATGCCTTTCTCTACATTGGCGATGGAATGCCGCAGGATATGGTAAAGGCCCTGCCGAAGGCACAGCATATCCATATCGGCCAGCGGCTGCCCGTGCAAATCATAAAAGATGCAATCGGTACGAAGGGACCACGGGCTACGACCCATATTTCCCTTCCGGGACGCAATGTGGTTTTGATGCCTACGGCTGCCTATATTGGCATGTCAAGGCGAATCGAAGCCGAGGCTGAACGAGACCGCCTGCACGATATCGCCAGCCGGATATGTCCGGAGGGGATGGGCCTTATCATCCGGACTGCGGCTGCAGGCCAGAGCGAAGAGGTGCTCAAGTCAGATGTGGATTACCTGGTGAAACTTTGGCAGTCCATTATGGCGCGGTTCAAGCTCAAAAGCAAAGGATCAAATCTGTTGTTCCGCGATGCCGACCTTATCATCCGGATTGTGCGGGATTCCCTGACCGATGAAATTGATGAAATGGTCATTGATGACCATGAGGTTTGGCAGCGGGTAAGGGAATTGGTGCAGTTCTTGTCGCCGCACCTCGTGGACCGCGTAAAATTCTATGAAGGCAGCGAGCCGCTATTCCGCAAATACGGCATCGAAGATGAGCTGGAAAAACTCGGAGCCCGTGAGGTAGAATTAAAATCCGGCGGTTTCCTCGTCATTGATAAGACGGAAGCGTTGACAGTCATTGATGTCAATACCGGCAAATACGTCGGCAAATCGAATCTGGGCGATACGGTGTACCAGACAAATCTGGAGGCCGCCAGAGAAATCATGCGCCAGATTCGCCTGCGCGATATTGGCGGTATAATCATCGTCGATTTTATCGACATGGAGAAGGAAGAGCAGAAGGAACACCTGCTGACCTTCATGCGAGAAAATGTCAAACACGACCGCACCAAGACGAATATCGTGGACATCACGAGTCTGGGGCTGGTGGAAATCACCCGCAAGAAATCCCGCCAGAATCTCGACAGCATTATTTACAGCGAATGTCCGGTCTGTCATGGACGCGGGCGGGTAGAATCACCCGAGACGGTCAGCATCCGCATTGCCACCGCCATCCGCCGCATGGAGCATTCATCGCACGCCAGTGAAGGCTATGAGATTGAAGTTCATGAAACCGTAGCCGAGGAACTCCGTCAGAACCAGTTGATGATGAATCTGGCCGCTGAGTTCGGTACGGATATCAAAGTCACGGTAAAGCCGGGCATGCATCCGGAGAATTATTCGATTCTGCAGCAAAACTGAAGAGGAATACAGCATAAAGCGTCTTTATGAGGACAAATGTCTATCATGAAGACGCTTTATTAATGTATACAATACACATGGTGGTATTTTGTATTCATAGTGTAGACATGTCAGAAAATTTAAAGTATAATAGGCTTGAACGAGGGATACCGTAATTATAATCTAAATTTATCCAAAAGGAGTGATTGTTATGAACCTCTCAATCAAGATCTTTATTGCACTGATCCTCTCCGTTGTTGTGGGGCTTATAGCTGGTGAACCGGCACTGCCGTTCATCAATTGGTGGATTGCCCCGATTGGCACCATTTTCATCAATCTCATCAAGATGATGATCGTACCGGTGGTATTCTTCTCCCTCGTAGTCGGTATGACCAGTCTTGGCGATACGAAGAAACTGGGACGCATTGGCTTAAAAACCATTGTCCTGTATCTGTTTACGACGGCAATTGCCATCGTCATCGGCTTTGGCATTGCTGGCCTTATCCATCCGGGCGTTGGCCTGCAGATTGCCAGTGATGCAGCGGTGAAGGTAAAAGAGGCACCTTCTATCATGCAGGTATTCGTGGCAATGGTTCCGGCAAATCCGATTGAGGCCATGGCCAAAGCGCAGATTTTGCCAGTTATCATCTTCTCGTTGTTTGTAGGTGTCGGCATCCTTCAGGTAGGCGGCGAGCGGGCGGAACTTCTCGTCAAATTCTTTGATGCTGCTGCGGAAGTATCCTATAAAATCATTGGTATCGTTATGAGCTTTGCTCCTTATGGCGTATTCGCGCTCCTGCTGCCGGTCGTTGCTAAGAACGGCCCGAAAGTTCTGCTGCCTTTGATGTCGGTCATTGCCTGCGTAGCTGTTGGCTGTGCAATCCATGCAGTGGCAGTATATTCTACGCTGGCAAAACTCTGGGGGGGTCATACGCCGATGCAGTTCTTCCGTGGTATGAGTGAGCAGATGCTCATCGCGTTCACGACTTGCTCTAGTGCAGCTTCCCTGCCGGTCAACATGAAGAACTGCCAGGAGAAACTTGGCGTATCGCGTGAGGTTTCCTCTTTCGTACTGCCGCTTGGCGCAACCATCAATATGGATGGTACAGCACTTTATATGGGTGTCTGCACGCTGTTCATTGCCAACGTCTTTGGCGTTGACCTGACCATGGGACAGATGATGATGGTTATCCTGACTGGTACGCTGGCATCCATTGGTACGGCAGGTGTACCGGGCGCTGGCCTTATCATGCTGGCTATGGTACTGCAGGCTGTTGGCCTTCCGATTGAGGGACTGGCACTTGTCGCTGGTATCGACCGTGTCCTCGACATGTTCCGTACCTGCCTGAATATCACGGGTGATGGTGCAGTGACGATTGTCATGGACCAGGAAGAGAAAAAGCACGCTGCCGCCTAACGGCAAAGCATAAAAAATTACCGGGAAATTGCAATTTATGGATTGCATTTCCCGGTATTTTTGTGCTATAATATCTGACGGTGTAATAAAAAGCATGAGTATCCGATATCTGCCCTGTGCCCCGGTATGGGGTGGTGCAGAAGATGAGGAGCTCAGAAGAAAAAACAGGAGGTGCACCAACATGGCAGTTATTTCCATGAAACAGTTACTTGAAGCAGGTGTCCACTTCGGACATCAGACCCGCCGTTGGAACCCGAAGATGGCTAAATACATCTTCACGGAGCGCAATGGCATCTACATTATCGACCTGCAGAAGACCGTCAAGAAAGTTGACGAGGCTTATGCATTCCTTCGCAGCGTTGCTGAAGAAGGCAAGAACATTCTCTTCGTTGGTACGAAGAAACAGGCACAGGAAGCTATCAAAGAAGAAGCTCTGCGTGCTAACATGTTCTACATCAACGAGCGTTGGCTCGGTGGTATGATGACGAACTTCCAGACGATCCAGAAGCGCGTTGCTCGCCTGAAAGAGCTCGAGGCTATGGAAGCTGATGGCACGTTCGAAGTCCTCACGAAAAAAGAGGTTCAGGGTCTTCGTCATGAGATGGAGAAACTCGAGAAGTACCTCGGCGGTATCAAAGAAATGAACAAGCTGCCGGGCGCACTGTTCATCGTTGACCCGCGCAAAGAGCGCATTGCTGTTGCTGAGGCACGCAAACTCAACATTCCTATCGTTGCTATTGTTGACACGAACTGCGATCCGGATGAGATCGATTATGTCATTCCGGGCAATGATGATGCTATCCGTGCCGTCAAACTGCTGACGGGCCGTATGGCTGATGCTGTCCTCGAAGGCCGTCAGGGCCAGGATGGCGAAGCAGCTGATACGAAAGCTGCTGAGTAATAGTACTCACACAAGAAGTCATGACGGGGTAAGGGAATAATTATCCCTTACCCCGTTATTTATTATGAAAATCAAAAACGATTTTTAGGAGGAAGAAGTAAATGGCAATTACTGCTGCACTGGTAAAAGAGCTGCGCGAAAAGACGGGCGCAGGTATGATGGACTGCAAAAAAGCACTGACGGCTGTCGATGGTGACATGGAAAAAGCAATCGACTTCCTGCGCGAGAAGGGCATTGCTAAGGCTGAGAAAAAAGCTGGCCGTGTTGCTGCTGAGGGTGCAGTTGCTGCTTACGTCAGCGACGATGCAAAAGTTGGTGTCGTTGTTGAAATCAACTGCGAGACGGACTTCGCTGCTGGCAATGATCAGTTCAAAGAGCTGACGGCAAAAATCGCTAAGCACATTGCTGATACGAAACCGGCTGACCTCGATGCTCTGAACGACAGTGTTATCGATGGCAAAAAAGTTTCCGACCTCATTACGGAAGCTACGGCTACGATTGGTGAGAAAATCTCCCTGCGCCGTTTCGCTTGCTATGAGTCTGCTGGCCGCGTTGCTACCTACATCCATATGGGCGGCAAAATTGGTGTCCTCGTTGACATGACGGCTGGTGATGAAGCACTGGGTAAAGATGTTGCTATGCAGATTGCTGCTGCTGCTCCGACGGCTATTGATCGTGCAGGCGTTGACGCTGCTGACCTCGAGCATGAGAAGGAAGTTCTCCGCAAACAGGCTGAGGAAGAAGGCAAACCGGCTAACATCATCGAGCGTATGGTTGAAGGCCGCATCAACAAATTCTATAAGGAAGTCTGCCTCAACGAGCAGATTTTCGTTAAGGATTCCGAGAAGACGGTTGCTGATGTTCTCGGCGATGTCAAAGTAACGGCATTCACGCGCTTCCAGCTCGGCGAAGGTATCGAGAAGAAAGAAGAAAACTTCGCTGCCGAAGTTGCTGCACAGATGAAATAAGTTTCTGATGAAATCCCCCATGGGCTGCAATCCGTTTGCTCCATGGGGGATTTTTTTGCCCGTGGGAGAGTCTTTTGCGCGAAACGCGGAAATAGACCCCGCGAAGCGTTGTTTCGTGCTGCAATTTAAGGTATAATAGATTAAGTATGAGTATGAAGCGGGTACAGTGATGCCTGGATGGAGGGTAATAGTTTTGGAAACAGCAAAGTATAAACGTGTAGTCCTTAAACTTAGCGGTGAGTCGCTGGCTGGCGACCAGGGGTTTGGTATCAATCCAGCCGTTGTCGAGGATATTGCTGCGCAGATTAAGAAAGTTCGTGAACATGGCGTTGATGTTGCCGTTGTTGTTGGCGGTGGAAACATCTGGCGTGGACTTTCTGGTTCAGCTAAAGGCATGGAGCGGGCTACTGCGGACTACATGGGCATGATGGCTACGGTTATGAATGCGTTGGCTCTTCAGGATGCACTGGAGAAGCTTGATGTGGATACCCGTGTACAGACGGCTATCGAAATGCGCCAGGTTGCTGAACCTTACATTCGCCGTAAGGCTATCCGCCATATGGAAAAGGGCCGTGTTGTCATTTTTGGTGCTGGCACAGGCAACCCGTATTTCTCGACGGATACGACGGCAGCACTTCGCGCCGCTGAGACAGAAGCCGATGTCATTCTCATGGCCAAGAAGGGAACGGATGGCATTTATGATTCGGACCCGAATAAGAATCCGGATGCCAAGAAGTTCGATACGCTGACGTATATTGAAATCCTCAACAAGGGCTTGCAGGTCATGGATACGACGGCAACGAGCCTTTGCATGGACAATAAGATTCCATTGGTTGTATTCAACATCGATGATCACAAAAACATCGTCAAGGCTGCTCTCGGTGAAGAGATTGGCACGACGGTAGGAGGTAAAGAATAATGATTAAAGACATCCTTGCTTCCCATGAGGAACGCATGCAAAAATCCATTGAGGCACTGAAGCGTGAGTTCGCATCCCTTCGTGCAGGCCGTGCTACGCCGGCGCTGCTCGACAAAGTTATGGTTGATTATTATGGTTCGCCGACGCCGGTCAACCAGATTGCAAAGGTTGCTGTTCCGGAACCGCGCATGATTCTGATTCAGCCGTATGAAAAATCGATGCTGCATGAGATTGAGGTTGCCATCATGAAATCGGACCTCGGTCTTTCGCCGAACTCTGATGGTACGGCAATCCGTTTGGCTATTCCGGCTTTGACGCAGGAACGCCGTCAGGAAATTGTAAAACAGGTCAACAAAAAAGCCGAAGAAGCAAAGGTTGCAATCCGCAATGTTCGCCGCGATGGCAATGATGCAGTAAAGAAACTCGAGAAGGCTAAGGAAATCACTGAGGACGAGTCCAAACGTGGCCAGGAAAGCGTTCAGAAACTCGTTGACAAGTACATCAAGCTCGTCGATACGACGAAAGAGGCCAAAGAGAAAGAGGTCATGGAAGTCTGATATGGCTTACGACTTGATTGGCCGGCCCTGGGAGGAAGCAAAAGCTTTGCTGGAATCTGAGGGTGTGGAGTTTCAGACGGAAATATCGCGCCCTTCGCGTGATTTTTTCAAGACAGACAGTAACTGTCTTTATGTCGTTCGTGAGCGTAGAATCGCCGACGGCACTCTGCTGGTTACACTCGTAGCGAAGCAGAAGAAACTCGAGAAGGAGGTGTTCTGACATGGCTTATAAAATTAATGATGACTGCATTTCTTGCGGCTCCTGTGCTGCTACTTGCCCGGTTGAGGCAATCAGCGAAGGTGCTGAGCATTATGAGATTGATGCAGACAAATGCGTAGAGTGCGGCGCTTGCGCTGCTGGCTGCCCGGTATCTGCTATCGAGGCTCCCTGACGCATGAGGGAATCCTAGGATTCCTTTGGGAACAGGCCCCTCTTACGGCTTGACGGAAGAGGGGCTTGTTCTTGTATTATTGGACCATACAACATCCTGTAAATGAGGGATTTCGATATGATAAAGAAGATTTTAGGCAGCATTGGCAAATCGGTGGTGTCAGGCGGAACTTTTGAGATTCCCGAGCACGATTCGCCGCTTTTTTCCAAAATCAATTGGGAAAAACTGCCTCGCCATGTAGCAATCATTATGGATGGCAACGGGCGTTGGGCGAAAGGCCAGGGAATGATCCGCACGGCTGGTCATACGGCTGGCGTCAAGACGCTCAAGAATATTTTAAAGACGGCAATTGGCCTGAATCTTGATGCGCTTACGGTTTATGCCTTTTCGACGGAGAACTGGAAGCGCCCGCATGCGGAAGTAGATTTTTTGATGAATCTGTTTTCAGAATATCTGCGGAAAGAAGTTCAGGAAATGCATGAAGACAATGTGCAGATTCATTTTATTGGACGGATTGACGGCCTGCCCGAATCGCTGCAAAAGCAGATACGCGATGCCGAAGAACTCATGAAGAATAATACCGGTGTTAAATTCAATGTGGCGGCAAATTATGGCGGTCAGGATGAATTGATTCGTGCTGTGCAGGCGATTAGCAAGCAGGTGGCTGCCGGGCAATTGGCCGCTGAGTCGATTGATGCAGCCGTTATAGAGGAAGCCTTGGATACCAAGGGCAATTTGCCGGTCGACCTGGTGATTCGCACGAGCGGTGACCAGCGGCTCTCAAATTTCTTGCTTTGGCAGTCGGCTTATGCAGAATTTTGGTTTACGGATACGAACTGGCCGGATTTTACACCGGAGTGTTTTGTAGAGGCAATGATCGATTATGCCGGCCGTGACCGCCGTTTTGGCGGCCTCACGAAGGATGAAAAAAAATAATAGGGGCGTTTTCATTGATTACAAGAATTATTACGGGGATTATCGGTATCGTGCTGGCGGCCTTTGTCATCCAGACAGGCGGCACTGTGTTTGCTGGTTTCGCGCTGGTATTGGCATTGCTGGCCTGGTTTGAGTATGTCCGCGCCTTTTCGGAAAGAGGGATGGGCCTTACCTTTGGCACGGGACTGGCTGGAATTACGCTGCTCTGGTATGCCGGACGGTATGGCAATGCAGAACTCATGATGGCGGTCAGTACGCTCATCGTATTGGTAATCCTGTTGGAAAGTGTATTGCGTCACAGTGTAACCAGTATTATGGACGCGGTGACATCGATTGCAGGAATTTTTTATTTTGGTTTTCCGTTTGCCTACATGGTGATGCTTAGGGATATGCAGCCGGGCATGATGATTTCCACGCCGCTCGGAGCTGTTCCGTTTGGGGCTGCGCTGATTTGGATTATGTTTGTCGGTACCTGGGCAAGTGATACGTTCGCGTATTTTACCGGCTCGGCATTGGGACGCCATAAGCTTTGTCCGAGCATCAGCCCGAACAAGACAGTGGAAGGATTCTTAGGGTCTGTCGTGGGAACGACGGCTTCGGCAGCCGGTCTTGGCGTTTTCTTTTCGTTGCCGGTCAAGGAATTGGCCGTTTTAGGTTTGGCCATTTCGATCCTGGCAACGCTGGGCGATTTGGTGGAATCGGTGGCAAAGCGTTATACCGGCATCAAGGACTCGGGCAATATTATCCCGGGACATGGCGGAATTTGGGACCGCTTTGACAGCGTCCTGTTTACGGCACCGCTGGTATATTATTTTGTAAAAATCGTCGGCTTGACGATGTAAAGGAAGTAAGGTGAATCCGCGATGAAAAATATAGCGGTATTGGGCTCTACGGGGTCTATCGGTACGCAGACGTTAGATGTGGTGCGCAGCCATCCGGAAATGTTTCATATTTCGGTTTTGGCAGCCAATGCTAGTGATGAACTCTTAGAGCAGCAGATTCGTGAGTTTGAACCGGAGCTGGCGGTACTTTCCGATGAAGCTGCGTACAACCGGTTAAAGAGCCGGTACAGCGGTCCGACGAAACTGGCGGGCTGCCGTCAGGCTTTTATTGAGGCAGCTGCTGTCGATGAAGTCGATACGGTAGTTACCTCGATGATGGGCTTTGCCGGTCTTGAACCGACGATGAAGGCCTTGGAGGCGAAAAAAGATATTGCGCTGGCCAATAAGGAAACGCTGGTCGTTGCCGGTGAGATTGTCACCCGCCGCGCAAAGGAACAGGGTGTAGCCATTTTGCCGGTCGATAGTGAGCATTGTGCTTTCTTCCAGTGTCTGCAGGGAGAAAAGCTCGCGAGCATTGAAAAACTCCTGCTGACTTGTTCAGGGGGACCGTTCCGCGGGAAGAAACGCGAGGACCTTAAAGATGCGACGGTTGAACAGGTACTGGCGCACCCGACCTGGAATATGGGCAAAAAAATCACGGTGGATTCGGCGTCGCTTGTCAATAAGGGGCTGGAAGTCATTGAGGCAAAGTGGCTCTATGGTGTCCGTTATGACCAGATTCAGGTAGTAGTTCATCCGCAGAGCATTGTCCATTCGATGGTACAGTTCCATGACGGTGCCGTTATCGCCCAATTGGGTTCTACGGATATGAAGCTGCCGATTCAGTATGCGCTGACTTATCCAGAACGCACCGATTCGAACTTTGAGCGTCTGGATTTCTGGAATATGAAGGATTTGACCTTTGCTGAGCCGGATACGGATACGTTCAAAGGACTCAAATTTGCCTACGAGGCCGGTGAGATGGGGGGCAGCATGCCCTGTATCTTTAACGCGGCCAATGAGATTGCCGTAGGCGCATTCTTAAAGGGCGGCATCAAGTTCCTCGATATTTATGACATCATCGAGCAGACGATGCTGAAGCGCGAATGCATCATGGAACCGACGCTGGAAGAGTTGTTTGAGGAGGACAGCTGGGCCCGCGGCTATGCGGCGTCCCTGCTGACAAAATAACAGGCAGGTGTTTTTATGGTTTTGACGATAGCAGCAGCTATTTTTGTGTTTGGCCTTTTGGTGCTGGTTCATGAACTGGGGCATTTTATCACGGCAAAACTCACGGGAATGCGCGTCGATGAATTTGCCATTGGTTTCGGGCCAAAGCTTATAAGTCATCAGTGGGGAGAAACCGTTTATTCGATTCGTGCGATACCGCTGGGCGGCTTCAATGACATCGCGGGCATGGACCCGAGTGATAATGATGCCGGTGAGCGCGGTTATTGCGCCAAACCGGTCCTTTCCCGCATGGTAGTCATTTTGGCGGGGTCGATTATGAATTTTATCCTGCCCGTGATACTGTTCTTTGGCATATTTTTCTTTGCTGGTGTCAGCACGCCTAATCCGGAGCCGATTCTTGGCACCGTTATGGAAGGCAAGCCGGCAGCTGAGGCCGGCCTGCAAAATGGCGACCGCATTATCAGCCTGGATGGTGTGGTTGTCGAAAAATGGACAGATTTTGTCAATGGCGTAAAGGACAATGCGGGAGACCCGGTTACCGTTGTCGTGCAGCGTGGGGATGAAACGATTACTACGGTAATGACGCCGGTATACGACAATCAGGCTAAGAAGGCCGTAGTTGGCGTAATGAGTTCGGTGGAAACACATCATCCGGGCGTCTTTGAAGCCGCTCAGCTGGCGGTGAAAAAGACCGTGGCAATTATCCTCATGATGCTCGACGCGCTCTATAAGATTATCCTGGAACTTTCAGGGGCTGAACTGGCCGGTCCGATAGGCGTAGCGCAGATGGCTGGCGAAGTTGCTCAGATGGGCTTTGTACCGCTCTTGAATTTTGCTGCCTTTTTGAGCCTCAATCTTGGCATTGTGAACCTGTTCCCGATTCCAGCGCTTGATGGCGGACATTTTGCCGGACTGGTTGTCGAGGCTGTGCGGGGAAAACCGATGAGCCCAAAGGCACTGGAATACACGCAGAAGATTGGCATCTTCCTGCTGATTTTGCTCATGGTGCTGGCAACTAAGAACGATATTGTACGCGTCTTTACGGGAGGCTGAAGAAATGATGAAACGCAAAAAGACCCGTCAGATTCATATCGGACCAGTGGCCATTGGCGGGGGAGCACCGATTTCGGTGCAGTCCATGTGCAATACGAAAACTACGGATACGGAAGCAACGGTTGCACAGATTAAGGCGTTGCAGGCTGCTGGCTGTGATATTGTCCGGTTGGCAGTACCGGACATGGAGGCGGCTAAGAACCTGGGCAATATCATAGCCCAGGTCGATGTGCCGCTGGTGGCTGATATCCATTTTGACTATAAGCTCGCATTGGAGGCTATTGATCAGGGCATTTCAGCTTTGCGCCTGAATCCGGGCAATATTGGCGGCGAGGAAAAAGTCAAAGCGGTAGTACAGGCGGCTAAAGCCAAGCATATTCCCATCCGGATTGGTGTCAATGCCGGTTCGCTGGATAAGAAAATCCTGGCCAAGTACGGTGCGGTTACGCCGGAAGCATTGGTAGAATCTGCCATGCAGCATATCCGTATCCTCGAGGAATTGGATTTTCACGATATGAAAATATCCCTCAAGGCCCATGATGTTCCGCTGACGTTAGCGGCATACCGCCTGATGAGCGAGACGGTGGATTATCCGCTGCATCTGGGCATTACTGAAGCAGGTACTGTCAACACGGGTATCATAAAATCCGCCGTGGGAATCGGTGCTTTGCTGGCTGAGGGAATCGGTGATACCTTCCGGATTTCGCTGACTGGTGACCCCGTGGTAGAGGTCAAGGTAGCCAATGAAATCCTAAAATCCCTGGGGCTGAAGGAATATGGCCCGACGCTGGTAGCCTGCCCAACCTGCGGCCGAACCAGCATCGATTTGCCGGCCATTGCCGCTCAGGTGGAAAAGAAGCTGGAGACCATCAAGGACCCGATTGACGTTGCGGTTATGGGCTGTGTCGTCAATGGACCGGGCGAGGCACGCGGTGCCGATGTCGGCATTGCTGGCGGCAATGGCGAAGGACTTATTTTCCGCAAGGGAGAAATTATCCGCAAGGTACCCGAGGAAATACTGGTCGAGGAACTGTTCAAGGAAATCGATGCAATACTGGAGGAACGTAAACAGAAATGAGAGCAAGTAATTTATATGCACCAACACTTCGTAATACGCCGGCCGAGGCGGAAATCGTCAGCCATCAGCTGATGTACCGTGCGGGGATGATCCGCAAGGTTGCCGGTGGTATGTACACTTTCCTGCCGCTTGGCTGGCGGGTTATCCGCAAAATTGAGGAGATTATCCGCGAGGAAATGGATGAGGCTGGCGGCCAGGAAGTCGCTATGCCGATTCTGCAGCCGTCGGAGCTTTGGGAAGAGAGCGGCCGCTGGGCTGCCTATGGCGATGAGATGATGCGCATCAAAGACCGTCATGGACGTAACTTCTGCCTTGGCCCGACGCATGAGGAAATGATTACCGACCTCGTCCGCGATGAGGTCAGCAGTTATAAACAGCTGCCATTGTTGCTCTATCAGATTCAGGATAAATTCCGCGATGAACGCCGTCCGCGTTTCGGCCTTATGCGCAGCCGCGAGTTTATCATGAAAGACCTTTACTCCTTTGATAAGGATGTCGAGGGCATGAATGTATCGTACCAAAAGATGTATGATGCGTATACGAACATCTACACCCGCATGGGGCTTAAATTCCGCCCGGTAGAAGCTGATAATGGTGCTATTGGCGGCGGTCATTCTCATGAGTTCACAGTGCTGGCAGAGGCTGGTGAGTCCAATATTGCCTACTGCACGAAGTGCGATTATGCCGCTAGTGATGAAAAGGCCGAATTGGCGCCTATCGAAGCAGCGGCAGAAGAAGAATTGGAACTTACGAAGGTTGAAACGCCAGCTGCCGCTACCATTGAGAGCGTAGCGGAGTACCTGAATGTTCCCACGTCGAAAACCATCAAGGCTGTAGCCTATCAGACGGATACGGATCAGCTGGTACTGGCATTTGTCCGCGGTGACCATGAGGTCAACGAAGTCAAGGTAATCAATCAGGTAGAAGGTGCGTTAGAACTCCGGATGGCTGAGGATGAGGCCATCAAGGCGGTGGGCGGCTGCCCGGGATTCATGAGCCCGATTGGCATCAAAGAGGGTACGCTTATCCTGGTAGATCCGACGGTCATGAACATGCATAATGCTGTCGCTGGTGCCAACGAGGCCGATATGCATTATAAGAATGTAAATCCGAAGCGCGATTTTACCCAGCAGAGCATCGTTGTTACTGATTTGCGCATGGTCAAAGAAGGCGATGCGTGCCCGCGTTGTGGTGCACCGATGACGATGACGCGTGGCATCGAGGCCGGTCAGGTATTTACGCTTGGAACAAAATATTCGCAGGCAATGGGGGCTACCTTCCTCGATGAGCAGGGAAAATCTCAGCCGCTTTACATGGGATGCTATGGCATTGGTGTCGGCCGTACAATGGCTGCTGCAATCGAGCAGAACAACGATGAGCAGGGCATCATTTGGCCGAGAGCTATTGCGCCGTTTGAGGTGGTTGTCGTTGCAGTCAATGTGAAAAAAGATGACCAGCTGGCCTATGCCGAGGAAATTTATGCGGAATGCCGCAAAGCCGGCATGGATACGCTGCTTGATGACCGCAAGGAGCGCGCCGGTGTTAAATTTAAAGACTGCGATTTGATTGGCTATCCGGTCCGGGTAGTCGTTGGACCGAAGGCTGTAGAAGAGGGCCTGATTGAAGTCAAGGTACGCAAGACAGGGGAAGTATTTACCTTTAGCCGTGAAGAGTACTTGGAAAAAGTTCAGGAGCTCTTGCAGAACCTTTGATAAACGGCAAAAAAATAACCGCCATTCGCAATTGCGAATAGCGGTTATTTTTTTATCCGTTTTATTCAGCGGAGCCAACAGCTTCGTTGAGGCCTTCAATCAGAGCGTCAACATCAATGCCGTGAGCCATAGCACCCTGCTCGATGTTTTCGAAATGTGCGGCAGCGCAGCCAAGGCAGCCCATGCCGGCATTGACGAATACATCAACCGTGTCCGGATATTTCTGAACGACTTCGAGAATGCTCATGTCTTTGGTAATTGCCATAATATAGAACCTCCTATATAGCTTAGTAAAAACCCATCGAAGATGGGAAATTTCCATTACCCGAATTATAGCACAGAAGGGCAGATGGATACAAGGAATAATGAACCACATTCACAAAAAAATAAACGGGACTGGAATTTTCTTGGAAATCGGGGTAAAATGAATAGGATTGTGAAAGTGAGGAATCGAAAGATGTCGTTAGAACATAGAAGAAAAAATACCGCAAAGTGGTGGCTGCGGGCGGCGGTAATCTTATTGCTGCTGCTGGTTCCTGTGCTGATATCCGGCCAGAAGCCAATGACGGCGACCATGGTGGCAGACAGCGAAACCGGAACTAAGGTGATGGTGCTGAATTACCATAAAATCGATAACACCTTTATCTCGCTGGCGGTTCGCCCGGATGATTTTGACGAGCAGATGCGTTATCTTCGGGATAATGGGTATCATACGATTTCGCCGGACGAACTTTATGATAGTATAGCAGGAAATGGCGAGCTGCCGGAAAATCCGGTATTGATTACGTTCGATGACGGGTATGAAGATAATTATACCAATGCTTATCCGATTTTGAAAAAATACGGATTTAAAGCTACGGTATTTGTGATTACAAGCTTTTTGGGCAAGGATAAAAATTACATGACTTGGGACCAGGCGAGGGAAATGGATGCCCATGGCATCAGCATTGAATCGCATACCGTTGACCACAAGTCGATGACCGACCTTACGGACGAACAGCTCCGGATGGAGTTGGTGGATTCCAAGAAGAAGGCGGAAAAGGAACTGGGGCATTCGGTAGATTATATGGCCTATCCTACGGGAACTTATAATCTGCATATCGCGGAGATGGTAAAGGAGGCAGGCTATAAAGCGGCCTTTACCATTAAATACGGAAATGTGGATAAAGCCAGTAATATTTACGCCTTAGAGCGTGTGCCGATATTCCATACGGAAGATACACGCAAGGACTTTTTGGAGCGCATACGTTATACCCCGATATTTGAGCGCTTTGGCTGGACGAAAAATTAATGGGATTGGCGCGCAAGCCTATTATATGAAGGAAAAACCTGTGAATAAACAGCAAAATCAGACTGTTTATTCACAGGTTTTTTGCATAATTGTGGAATAATTTGTGGAAAAATACGCGCTGAGGCTAACTGGGGCTTGCAAAAGTGGCGGATTTTTGATATAAATGAGAGGAGAAAAAGTGGTGAATTGTGGGGGAAAGTGGTTTAAAAGGCCAGAAAGGTGGTGAGGCAGAATGTTTATGGGGGAATATGTACATTCCATCGATGCCAAAGGGCGTATCATTCTGCCGGCTGATTTTCGCCAGGAACTCGGTGTCACCTTTGTGATTACGCGTGGTCTGGATAACTGCCTATTCCTATATGGACAGCAAGCCTGGGAAGAGTGGGCGGCAAAGCTGCGCGCTTTGCCAATGGCCAAACCGGCTGCCCGCGCCCTTAACCGATTCTTCTTTGCTGGGGCCAGAACGCTTGAGTGTGATAAACAGGGGCGTTTCCTGGTTCCGGCTAATCTCCGTTCACATGCGGGAATTGCGTTGAAGCAGGATGTCGTGCTTACCGGTGTCGACAACCGCATCGAGGTTTGGAGCAAGGAACAATGGGAGAAGTATAACGAAGAGGTGGAGCCGGATGTGACGGCGATTGCCGATTCGCTTTCCGAATTGGGAATATAACCCACTTTTGCTAAAGATAAATGCTAGGAGCAGGAAACATGGAGTTTCATCATATCAGCGTGATGCTGGAAGAGACCGTAAAAGGTCTGGTGACAAATAAAAAGGGAACTTATGTGGATTGTACGCTAGGTGGTGCCGGTCATTCCAAACGAATTACGGAACTATTGGAGCCGGAGGGACGTCTTATCGGCATTGACCAGGACGAAGAGGCGATTGCGGCAGCGACAGAGCGGCTAAAAGATGCGGCCTGCCGGGTGGATATTGTTCATAGCAACTTCCGCAACCTGGAGTCGATTCTTGAGGAAGAGAATGCTCCACTGGTGGATGGTGTGGTGTTCGATCTTGGCGTATCGTCGCATCAGATTGATACGGCGGAGCGAGGGTTTTCGTATATGCTGGATGCGCCTTTGGATATGCGAATGGACCCGGAAGCAGCTTTTTCTGCCTATGATGTGGTCAACAAATATAGTGAGAAAGACCTTGACCGCATTTTCCATGATTATGGAGAGGAACGCTGGGGACGCCGGATCGCACAGTTTATCGTCAAGGAGCGTGCCGTAAAGCCCGTTGAGACCACTGGTGAACTGGTGGATATCATTTGCAAGGCCGTGCCGAAGGCGGTCCGTCAGGCGGCGAATGGTCATCCGGCCAAGCGTATTTTTCAGGCCATTCGCATTGAAGTCAATGATGAATTGGGAATTTTGGAGAGCACATTCCGTACGGCAGTCAAGCATTTAAAGCCGGGCGGCCGTATCGCCATCATCACCTTCCATTCTTTGGAAGACCGCATCGCCAAAACGACGCTTAAGGAAATGGCCCGCGGCTGCATTTGTCCGCCAGAACTGCCGGTGTGTATGTGCAATCACAAGCCTGAAATTCGCATGATTGGCAAACCAATTCAAGCGACCAGCGAGGAATTAGCCAACAATTCCCGGTCAAAGAGTGCTAAACTAAGAATCGCAGAGAAATTACCGCAGCAAGAGGAAGGAGGGGATCGCTGATGCTCGCACGACAGGAAGAAGAACAAGTAGAAGAAGTGCTTTCGGTGGAGGAAGAGAACAGACGGTTAAGACAAGCACCGAAGGAGCCGCTTTTTAAGACGGTTCTGGATACGAGTACCCGGTCCCACTGCCAGATTTTGTTTTTGACGATGGCAGTCCTTGCTATGCTGGTTACCGTAGGCAGTGGTGTCAGTGCCAGCCGTGGGTATGCACTGGTAGCTGTTCAGCAGAAGGCAGATGCGTTGGAGCAGGAGAATGAGCGGTTGAAGATTGATATCGCTAAGCTCAAATCGCCGGAACGCATCAAGAATATTGCCCAAGACCAGTTGGGGATGGAAGTTCCCAAGCATACGTATTTCAGTCAGGAAAAGTAAATACGTAGCCGCCAAACAGGTGGCTGTCCAGGAAAGAGGCTGTCATGCAACGTGAACAGCTTCTTTCGTCTTTATATAGAAATAAAAAACACTACTATTTTTTTTCCAGACGGTTTATAATAGTGTACGGTCCGCAATTATGAGTGGCGGAATCTGAGGAGGAAAATCGATGAAAACTATCAATCAGCTGGCAGAGCTCGTAGCAGGCGCTGAAGTTATTGGCAATAAAGAAACGGTTATCACGGGGATTGAACATGATTCCCGCAAAGTAGAGAAGGGAACGCTTTTTGTCTGCATCCCGGGGCTTCATGTGGATGGACATAAATTTATTCCCCAGGCAGCAGCTGCCGGAGCGGCAGCTATTCTCACGACGCGGGCGGATGTAGCGGTCCCGGAGGGGATCGCTGTGCTTTTGGTCAAAGACCTTACGGCTGCGCTGGATGCGATTGTGCCGTTTTTCCACGACTATCCTGCCCGCAGCATGCGTGTGATTGGCATAACTGGTACTAACGGCAAGACGACGACCAGCTACATTACCCGGGCTATCCTGCGTGAAGCCGGCTACAAAGTAGGTCTCATCGGCACCATCCAGATTATGATGGAAGATGAAGTATTCCCGATTCACAATACGACGCCGGATGTGGTCGAACTTCAGCATACGCTGGCTATTATGCGGGACAAGGGGATGGACTATGTCGTTATGGAAGTTTCCTCCCATGCGCTGGATCAGAACCGTGTCGCCGGGATAGAGTTCGATACGGCTGTCTTTACGAACCTTACCCAGGACCATTTGGATTATCATAAAACACTGGAAAACTATATGCTGGCAAAGGCCAAATTGTTTGAGGCAGTATCGAAGGATGGTGTCAAGCAGGGCAAGACGGCAGTGGTTAATATCGATGATGAAGCTGGCAAGACGATGCTCGAGCATGCCTCCTGCCGCCACCTTACGTATGCCATAAATGGCGAAGCGGATTTGCGGGCTACGGATGTAGACGTTCTGGCAAGTGGTGCCAATTTCACGCTGAATCATGCATCGTTTGGCAAGATGGCACTCAAGCTGCATATCACGGGCATTTTCAATGTCTATAATGTCATGTCGGCCGTAGGAGCTGCGCTGGCTGAAAATATCAAACCGGAAATCATTGAAAAGGTCTTGCAGGGCTTTACCAGTGTGCCGGGGCGGTTTGAGCTGGTGAAGGCTGGTCAGGATTTTTCCATCATCGTTGATTATGCGCATACGCCGGATGGCGTGGAAAATGTACTCCGTACCGCCCGGGAGATTGCCAAGAAGAAAATTATCGCAGTCTTTGGCTGCGGCGGTGACCGTGACCGCACGAAACGTCCGATTATGGGACGGCTCGCAGCGCAGCTGGCGGATGTCGTTATTGCTACATCGGACAATCCTCGTTCGGAAGATCCGGAATTCATTCTGAGTGAAGTGGAAGCCGGCGTGAAAGAAGCAATTGGCAGCAAGCATCATGAGAAGATTACAGACCGTCGTGAAGCAATTTTCCGCGCTGTGGAATTGGCGGAAAAAGACGATATTGTTATCATCCTGGGCAAAGGCCATGAAAATTATCAGATTTTGAAGGATGAGACTATTCATTTCGACGATAAGGAAGTGGCGAAAGAAGCAGTCGCTGCGCGCAAGGAGGAAAACTGATGCCAGCATTTAATCTTGAAGAAGTACAGGCGATTACAAACGCTTCGGTATATGCCAAAGAAAAAGAAACCTTTTGCGATTTGGTCAGCGATACCCGCAAGATTTCCGACGGTGTCCTTTTCCTGGCCTTTAAGGGCGAGCGTTTCAATGGCGAAGATTTTGCAGCAGAGGCGCTGCAAAAAGGTGCTGCTGGCGTAATGGTAAGCCGTGACTGCGCGCCTGAGATCCTGTCAGCGTGCAAGGGGACGGTCTTGCAGGTAGAAGATACTTTGCAGGCGTATCAGCAGCTGGCTCATAATTGGCGCATGCGCTTTACGAACCTTCCGGTCATTGCTATTACAGGATCGAATGGCAAGACAACGACCAAGGATTTAACGGCAGCGGTGCTGTCTGCCCGTGGCCCGGTGCTCAAGACGCAGGCAAACTTCAACAATGAAATCGGCCTGCCGATGACGCTCTTGGGAATCCGTGAGGAACATACGGCAGCCGTGGTGGAAATCGGAATGAGAGGATTCCACCAGATTGAGGCTATGGCCCCTATTGCAGAGCCACAGATTGGCATTGTGACCAATGTCGGAGAAACGCATATGGAGCTGCTGGGGTCGCTGGAGAATATTGCCAAGGCTAAAGCCGAGCTCGTGGAAGCGATTCCTGCTGGTGGAACGGTCATTCTTAATGCCGATAATAAATATGTCGCCGGGATGCGTGATAAGGTCAAAGCAGGCGTTCGTGTCCTGACGTTTGGCCTTGAGCAGGAGGCTGATGTGCGCGGCGATGCCATTGAGACGGAAGGCCAGACGACGAAATTTGTGGTAACCTACCAAAAGGAGCGTCAGGAATATACCATTGCGATGGTAGGGCGCCACAATGTCTACAATGCGCTGGCTGCGATTGCGGCAGGATTTGCGCTGGGGCTCACGGCGGCTGAAATCCGTCAGGGGCTTCAGAATCTTGAGGCGACGAAGATGCGCTTTGAGTGCAAGAAGGTCAAAGAATGGAATGTGGTTAATGATGCTTATAATGCGAGCCCGATGTCGATGACGGCAGCCATCAATACCCTTTCGGAATTGACGAAGGGACGCAAGATTGCAGTAATGGGCGATATGCTGGAACTTGGCAGCGTGTCGGTAGAAGCACATCGCCATGTCGGTGAGGAATTGGCCCAGCACCATTTTGCGGCTGTTATCACCCGTGGTGAGATGGGGAACCATATTGCTGACGGAGCTTCAAAGGGCGGTGTGCCCGCTGTATTCCGCTGTGCTTCGCACGAAGAAGCAGCACAGCGGCTTCACGAAATCCTGCAGCCGGAGGATACGATTTTATTCAAAGGGTCGCGGGGGATGCAGATGGAAAAAATTATCGACCTGCTTTAAGGAATATGAACTAGAAAGAGGAATCACAAAGTGGAAACGAGTTTACTCATTGCGGCAGTGGTAGCTGCTGGTTTTGTATTGGTGACGGGACCGTTTTTTATCCCGGAACTTCATAAACTGAAATTTGGCCAGAGCATTCGTGAAGAAGGCCCGAAGAGCCATCAGGCAAAGAGTGGTACGCCGACTATGGGCGGAATCATGATTATCCTGGGAATTACGATCGGCACGGCGGTGGCAGCACCGCTCTCTACGGAAATCCTGCTGGCACTTTTTATCACCTTGGGTCATTTCGTGCTTGGATTTCTCGATGATTATATCAAGGTGGTAAAGAAACGCAATCTGGGCCTCAAGGCCAAGCAGAAAATGCTGGGGCAGATTATTATTGCTGTGGTTACGATGATTATCGGCACGCGTATGCTCGGGATTGATACGAGCGTATGGCTTCCAATCGCCAACACTTCCATCAACATCGGCGTGGGATATTATTTCCTGCTGCTCTTTGTTATGGTGGGAACGTCCAATGCAGTTAACCTTACCGATGGCCTCGACGGTCTGGCTTCGGGAACTATGGCTATTGCCGCTAGTGTCTATGCAGTAATCTGCCTGAATATGGGACATAAGGATTTGGCGATTTTCTGTGTGGCTGTCGTTGCGGCCTGCCTGGCGTTCCTGCGGTTTAACGCTCATCCTGCCAAGGTGTTTATGGGCGATACGGGCTCGCTGGCATTAGGCGGTGCGTTGGCTGCTGTTGGCATCCTGACCCATACGGAAGTTTTGCTGGCCGTAGTCGGCTTGATTTTCGTCTGTGAGGCCCTTTCGGTTATCATCCAGGTTATCTCCTTCAAGTCTACGGGCAAGCGCGTGTTCCGCATGAGCCCGATTCATCATCACTTCGAACTTGGTGGATGGTCTGAGTGGAAGGTTGTATTCGTATTTTGGGCAGTAGGGCTTTTGGCAGGTATTGCCGGTCTGTGCATGCTGTAATTCATTGGAGTTCATAAGAATTCATTGAGGGGGATTTCTTCGTGGTTATGAATCTTTCAGGAAAGAAAGTTCTGGTAATCGGTGCTGGCATCAGTGGCTTTGCCTCGGCTAAGCTGGTCAAATCGTTTGGGGCTGAGGTGGTGTTAAGCGATGCCAAAGAGGAAAAGGATATCCAATACGATTTTCAGGAGCTTCGGGATAAGGGAATCAAACTGGTATTTGGCCCGCAGCAGGAGAGCCTGCTCGACGATGTTGACTGGGTGATGGTATCCCCAGCGGTTCCAGAGCGGATTCCTCTTATTCAGGCCGCTTATGCCCGCAAGATACGCGTGCTCACCGAGGTAGAACTGGCTTATGAGTTAGCCGAGTCCCCCATCTGTGCGGTGACGGGAACAAATGGCAAGACCACGACGGTTACGCTTTTAGGGCTGCTGCTGGCAACTCATTACAATCCCGTCGGCGTGGGCGGCAATATCGGTGTTCCGCTTTCTGAAGAAGTCCTGCGCGTAGGAAAGGGCGGCTGTATTGCCGCTGAGATCTCGAGCTATCAGATGGAAATCACGAAGGATTTTCACCCGCATATTGCAGCTGTGCTCAATGTAACGCCGGACCATATTGTCCGTCATGGCTCCATGGAAGTCTACCAGCAGATGAAAGAGAAGATGTTCGGGCAGCAGACCGCGGAGGATTTTCTGGTACTCAATTACGATGACGAGCAGACCCGTGGCATGAAGGCACGGGCTAAGGCCAAGGTTTGCTATTTCAGCCGCCGGGAAGAGTTGGCAGAAGGTGCCTTTGTCCGGGATGACCAGCTGGTCATCCGTTGGGCTGGTCAGGAGTATTTGCTTTGCAAAGTCAATGAGCTTGGCATCAAGGGGGCTCATAATGTTGAGAATGCCTTGGCCGCTATAGCGTCGGCATTCCTTGCCGGCTGCGAGCCTGCGAAGATGATTCATGTCCTCAAGGAATTCCGCGGGGTTGAACATCGCATCGAGTATGTTCGCGATCTGGATGGCGTGGCGTATTATAACGATTCAAAGGCAACCAATACGGATTCGGCGATCAAGGCTTTGGAGACTTTTGACGATGGCATAGTGCTTCTGGCGGGCGGTGATGATAAGCTTACTGACCTTACGGATTTCATGCAGCTTTGTAAAAAGCGCGTTTCTGACCTTGTGCTGCTGGGAGCAGCTGCGGAACGTTTTGAACAAGAGGCGCTGAAAAACGGTTATCCGGCTGAGCATATCCATCGGGCAGGTTTTTCGATGGAAAAAGCTGTGGAGAAAGCGCATGCGCTGGCGAAGGCACCACAGGTGGTACTGCTTTCCCCGGCTTGTGCAAGCTTTGATATGTATGATGGAATGGCGCAGCGCGGCCGCGATTTTAAGCGCCTGGTAAATAATTTATAAAAGGGGTTCTTATTTTGAATATTATTGTATCTGGTGGCGGAACGGGCGGACATATTTATCCGGCCATTACGATTATCCGCACGATACAGCAGAAATATCCGGAGGCGAATTTCCTCTATGTGGGAACGACCCGCGGATTAGAGGCCGATATCATACCGAAGGAAGGAATTCCCTTTGCAACGGTGGATATTCAGGGCTTTGAACGTCATTTGACACCGGCTAATCTGATTCGTGCCGGTAAGGCTATGGCCGGGGTGGCAAAAGCGGCGAAGATTGTCCGGGATTTCCATCCCGATGTCGTGGTGGGAACGGGCGGCTATGTCTGTGGTCCGATTTTGCTGGCGGCAAGTCTTATGCATGTACCGACCCTGATTCAGGAACAGAATGTCGTTCCGGGAATTACCAATAAAATCCTGTCGAAATTCGTTTCAAAGATCGCAGCTGGTACCGAGGAAGCAATGAAACACTTCCCAGCGGCGAAAGTTCTTTGCACGGGCAATCCCATCCGCAGTGAGGTAATGACGGCATTGCGCGATGAAGGGGCCGCTGAATTTGGTTTTGACCCCAAACGCAAGACGGTATTGGTGTCGGGCGGCAGCCGCGGCGCGCGGGCAATCAATCGTGCGATGATTGACGTGCTGGTGCAGGCAGCTAACCATCCTGAGGTACAGTTTCTGCACGTCACAGGCAAAAATGAGTACGAGGATGTTGTCCAGCGCCTGGCACAGGCCGGACTTGACCTTGAAGCGGTGGATCATATCAAGGTCCGGCCGTATCTCTATGATATGCCAAAGGCTATGGCCATGGCAGATCTGGCGATATTCCGTGCTGGTGCTACTGGCCTGGCTGAGCTTACGGCCCGGGGAATACCATCGATTTTGGTGCCTTATCCGTATGCAGCCGAGAATCATCAGGAGCATAACGCGAGAGCTTTGGAAGAAGCAGGCGCGGCCCGGATGATTCTCAACAGCGAGTTGACCAGTGAACGGTTAAGCGCTGTTCTGGCAGAACTTTTGAGCGAAGAGGATAAGTTAGCCGCTATGGCGGAAGCCAGCCGTAAAATGGGCAGGCCGCAGGCGGCAGGCGATATTGCCAATCTCGTACTGGAACTTGCGAATTGTTCATGAGGGGAGAAAGATTGATGAAACAGCTGAAAGAGCTTAAAGATATCAAAAAGATTCATTTTGTTGGTATCGGCGGCGCTGGCATGAGCCCGCTGGCAAAGATTATGGCAGAACTCGGCTACGAGGTTTCTGGTTCCGATAGAGAAGACTCGCAGGTGATTGAGAACCTGCGCAAACTTGGCGTCAAGATCATGTTGGGCGGCCAGAAGGGCGAAAATGTCAAGGGCGTGGATGCGATTGTGGTATCGACGGCAATTCCGTATGACAATCCGGAAGTATTGGCGGCTCGTGATTTAGGCATCACAAAACTGCACCGTTCTGATATCAATGCAGCCCTGGTAAATGAATACAAGGGCATTGCCGTAGCTGGCGCTCATGGTAAGACTACGACCACCTCGATGCTGGGCGTATCGCTTACGCATGCCGGTGTTTCGCCGACGGTGATTGTCGGAGGCGAAGTACCAGACCTCGGAACGAATGCAAAACTTGGTGAGAGTGAATATCTGGCATCGGAAGCTGACGAAAGTGATGGTTCGTTCTTGAAACTTCGTCCGCATATTGCCGTGGTAACAAATGTCGAAGATGACCATATGGACCATTACGGTACGATGGAAAACATTATCAAGGCATTCCGCCAGTTCATTCAAAATGTAGATAAAGAAACAGGCTATGCGGTTCTTTGCTTTGACAATGAAAATCTGCGCAATATCGCCAAAACGGTAGACCGCAAATACTATACCTATGCCATTGACCATGAGGCAGATTATCGTGCTGTCAATATCAAAACAGGTGGAAAGGGCATCTGCTTTGATGTCGTTCATGGCGAAGAGGAATTGGGCCATATTTCGCTCAATATTCCGGGACGTCATAATGTACTTGATGCTATGGCCTGCATTGTTACGGGCCTTACGATGGGAGTTCCCTTTGAACAGATGGCAGCGGGACTGGCTGCTTTTCATGGGGCAAAACGCCGTTTCCAGACAAAAGGCCGTGTAAATGGGGTATGGGTCGTAGATGATTATGCCCATCATCCGACCGAAATTGCCGCTACGCTTAAGGCCGCCAAGGAAACGAAACCAGGACGCCTTATCTGTGCCTTCCAGCCGCATCGCTATTCCCGTACGCAGCTTTTGCATGAAGAGTTTGGCAAGGCGTTTGTATCGGCGGACCTTTTGATTCTCACGGATATTTATGCCGCCGGTGAAAGCCCGATTGAAGGCGTAGATGGGGAGACTATCCTGAAGGAAGTACGCCGCCAGTCTGGTCAGGATGTAATCTACCTGCCACAGCGTGAAAAGGTGGCAGAGCACCTCAAGAGTGAAGTGAAAGACGGTGACCTTGTCATCACGATGGGCGCTGGTGACATCTATAAAACCGGTGAGGAACTCGTGGAGATGCTGGAAGATAATTGAGGATAAAGGAGAAAATGTTCAGATGAATCAAGATAAAATTGTTGTTGTTATGGGTGGAACTTCTACGGAAGCAGAAATTTCCCGTCAGACGGGTACGGCTATCTTGAAGGCACTCCAGTCGAAGGGCTATAATGCCGAGGGCATGGAACTTAATCCGACGACCTTTGCCGAGGATATCCGCAAGAGCGGCTGTGCGATGGTATTTAACGCAATCCATGGCAAATTCGGTGAAGACGGTATGATCCAGGGAACGCTGGACATGCTGGGGATTCCTTATACGGGGTCCGGCGTGCTGGCTTCGGCAGTAACCATGGATAAAGCAGCATCCAAGCGCGTATTCGTGGCAGAGGGGATTTCAACGCCGCGTTCCCAGACGTTCCATGCATTTGAGATGAAACACAATCTTGTCGCTGAAATCGAGAAAAACTTTTCCTGGCCGGTAGTCGTAAAGGCTGCTTCGCAGGGGTCGAGCATTGGCGTTTATATTGTTGAGACGCATGAAGAGCTGGAGAAGTCGTTGCAGGAGGCTTTCAGCTACAACGATGAAGTCCTGGTAGAGGAATTTATCAAGGGCCGTGAGCTGACTGTAGCAGTTTGGGGCGATGATGAGGCGAAAGAAGCATTCCCAATCATTGAGATTACGACTACTTCTGGACGTTATGACTACGAAAGCAAATACACGAAGGGTGCATCGACGCATATCATTCCGATGCCGGTATCGGACGCTAAGACAAAAGAAATCCAGGACCTTGCTATCAAGACGTTTACGGCTTGCGGATGCCGCGGCGTAGCACGCGTGGATATGATGCTGGGACCTGATGAGAAGCCCTATGTAATCGAAGTCAATTCGGTTCCAGGCATGACGGAATTGTCGCTGGTTCCGGATGCTGCACGGGCAATGGGCGTTGAGTTCCCTGAATTGTGTGAACGCATTTTGGAGATGGCTGGTTTTAAAAAATAAGCCGATGGCCGGAATAAGCCGGACAGGATACTACCTGTCCGGTTTATTTCTAGGGCAAGAAGGGAGTGAAGGCGATGGAAACAACGGAGAGAGAAGAGCAGGAAATGCAGCCAATAAAAAGCAATCGAAAAGTCCGCCGCAGCCCACGAAGAATCATAAAGGGACTTTTATTCCTGCTTATATGCGGAAGCATAATGGGAATTGTCATTTATTCGCCCCTGTTTACGTTTCAACGGTTGAATTTGAATGGCAATTCGTATTTGAACAGTGATGATGTTATGGAGATTGGCAGAATTCAGAAGGGAAACCCACTGTTTCAGCTAAAAACAGATGAGATCACGCAAAATCTCATGCATGACCTGCGCATTGAATCGGCAGTGGTACGCAGACGGCTGCCAGACACGATTGAGATTGACATTACAGAACGAGTGCCGGTAGCAACTGCAATCTGTGATTATGGTTATATTGATTTTGACCGGCAGGGAAAAGTCATCCATAGTTATCGGTCACTGCATAAAATGCCTATTCCGTTGATAACGGGAACTACCCTGCATGATTTATACATCGGTGATGATAACAAGGACGAGCAAGTGGCACAAATTCTTATGTTCCTGCAAAAACTCAATGCGGATGCACTCAATCAGATTTCGGAAATCAATATGGCCAATCCGGAACAGATAACTGCCTATACGACAAATGGCGTGCAAATACGGTTGGGATCGATGGAGAGACTGGATGAGAAGGCAAAACTCACGCAGGATTTCCTGGATAACCTTCCGGGCAGCCGTCATTCGATTGAGTATGTCGATTTCAGCTACACTGCCCCCTTTATCCGCTTGAAGCATATGCCGAAGGAAAAAGAGACTGTCGTTGATGCCAATGCACAGTAAATAAAGCTTGTTTGGATGGAATTCTGGAAGTTTTTTCGGAAAAGCTATGGAATTCAATGCAAAATGATGATAAAATAAAACGGTATAATTGTGTAGATTGGCAAATGTGGTAGACAATCACATTACAGAATATAATCGTCATGGGGGTTAATGCAGTGTTTGAATTGGATGATAATGGCCTGGATCAACTGGCTACAATTAAAGTAATAGGTGTTGGCGGTGGCGGCAGCAATGCAGTCAACCGTATGATTAATCTTGGCCTTCAGGGCGTAGAGTTTATTGCCGTAAATACGGATGCGCAGGCTTTGATGAAATCGCTGGCGCCAAAACGCATGCAGATTGGCGAAAAGCTTACGCGTGGTCTTGGTGCAGGTGCCCAGCCGGAAATTGGACAGAAGGCTGCTGAGGAAAGCCGCGATGATATTCTGGAAGCACTCCGTGGCGCCGATATGGTATTCGTAACTGCCGGCATGGGCGGTGGAACGGGTACTGGTGCAGCACCGGTAGTGGCAGAATGTGCGCGTGAAATTGGTGCACTGACAGTAGGCGTTGTAACGCGTCCATTCTCTTTCGAGGGCATGAAACGCCGCCGCAATGCGGAGTTCGGTATTGCCAATCTCAAAAAACATGTGGATACGATTATTACGATTCCGAATGACCGTTTGATGCAGGTCGTTGATAAGAAAACGCCGATTACGCAGGCTTTCAGCATTGCGGATGATGTGTTGCGCCAGGGCGTAAAAGGTATTGCTGACCTCATTGCGCTGCCGGGACTTATCAACCTTGACTTTGCTGACGTGAAGAATATCATGAGCAATGCTGGTTCGGCTTTGATGGGTATTGGTGAAGCTTCGGGTGAGAATGCGGCTGTAGAGGCTGCTAAAGCGGCTATTGCATCGCCACTGCTGGAAACCAGTATCGATGGTGCGCGCGGCATTCTGCTTAATGTCACTGGTGCAGAGGAAAATCTCAGCATGTTTGAGGTTACCGAAGCATCGAATTCCATTGAAGAAGCTGCTGACAGCCAGGCAAACATTATTTGGGGTGCTGCTGTCGATAATACGATGGGGGATGCTGTACGTGTTACGGTTATCGCCACTGGTTTTGATGCGCCGGAAGAGATTGGTGTCCAGTCTACGGCACAGCCTGCAGTGAGCACGGCTTCTGTGGCTGCAGATACGGCGGAGAAACCGGCGGAAGCACAGCCGGCAGCACCAGCTCCGGATTTCATTGATATCCCGGTTTGGATGCGTCGTAAATAAAATTCAAAAAAGTGTTGACAAGATTGTTAAGAGCAGATATAATATATCTTGTTCTTAACACTTGTTAATTGCATATGGGTAGGTGCCCGAGTGGTTAAAGGGAACAGACTGTAAATCTGTCATCTTCGGATTACGATGGTTCGAATCCATCCCTGCCCACCATCATGGCGGCGTAGCTCAGTTGGCTAGAGCATGCGGTTCATACCCGCAGTGTCAGGAGTTCAAATCTCTTCGCCGCCACCATTTGTAATCAGTGAGCGCATCATGTAAATGGTGCGCTTTTTATTCATTTTAAAACTTTTGAAATTTTGCAAAAAAGTTTTAAAATGGTGTTGACATTCGATGAAAAAGCGTGTATCATAATACAAGTCGCTGAGAGATACAGCAAAGACAAAAACAGTTCGAAGCCTTGACTGGCAAGTGGCTGTGCGAGTTTTTGCGAAAATGCTTCAAAAAAGAATTTAAAAAAGTTCTTGACAGAAACGAACCGATGCGATATACTGAATGAGTCGCTGAAATGAGTGACGGAGATTGTTCTCTGAAAACTAAACAATGTAAAATGAAATCATGCAATATGATTTAAGCCAGATGTTAAGATGAAACTTCGGTTTCATAAATAAACATCGATTGGTATGAACAACATAGCAATCGGCAATTTCTTTTTAAG
>NZ_VTOY01000030.1 GCF_008271295.1 Pseudoselenomonas ruminis
ATTTTTGTGTAAAGGCTTAGAAACGGAATTTTTTCAGTGAGTTTTGCAGGTCGGCGGCCAGTTTGGAGAGAGCATGACTGGCATCGGCGATTTCGGAGGCGGAGGCGGACTGTTCTTCGGTAGCGGCGGAAACGGTTTGCATTTCGTTGGCCACGCGGTCGCCTTGTTCGTTGATGCTGGCTACCTGGTCGGCAATATGGTTAGAATCATCACTAGCCTGGCGGACGGAAGCGGTCATGTTATTTGCTTCGTCATTGACTTCCGTAACCAACTGATGGATGTTTTCGAATACTTCCCGCAGGTTGTCCACGGATTTTGCTCCTTCGCTGACCACGTCGCGGCCCTGCTGCATGGAGATTACGGCACTGTCGGTATCTTTTTGAATACGGGATATCAGCTGGGTAATTTTTTCGGCGGCTTCGCCGGACTGTTCGGCTAGTTTGCGTACCTCCTCGGAGACAACGGCAAAACCACGGCCATGTTCCCCGGCACGGGCGGCTTCAATAGCGGCATTGAGGGCAAGCAGATTGGTCTGTTCGGCAATGCCGGAAATGGTTTCCACAATGGCCCCGATTTCCTGTGAGCGCTCTCCTAGTTGGTCAACGATAGCGGCAGATTGCTGCACGTTGTCGGCGGCACCCTGTATTTGTCGGATGGTTTTCTGTACGGCCTGGGCTCCGTTTTCTGCGTATTGGGAGGCAGAGGTTGCCCGGCTGGAAACTTTGCTTGCCTGCTGATTGAGATTTTCCATAGAGGAGGAAATCTGCTGTACGGCAGTGGTGGTGGAGTCTACGGCATGCTGCTGGGTCACAACAGCTCCAGCCGCATCGGTAACCGATTGCGCCACCTGCGTGGAGGCCTGGGCTGATTGCTGGGAGCTGGAGGACAGTTCTTCGGCAGCGGTGGCAATCTGTTCGGAGGAGTTGTTGCTCTGGCGCATCAGCTGATTGAGGTTGTCACGCATATCGCTCATGACTTTGGCCATCTGTCCGAACTCGTCTTCCTGCGTGATAGCCAGTTCCTGCTGCCGGAAATCCCCGTCCTTCATCTTATGGCAGGCACCCATCATGATATTCAGGGGGCCAACAATGCCACGGGTAATCCAAAATGCACCGGCCAGGAGGAGGACGAGGGCAAGGATGATAAAGGTGAGCAATAATACCGCAGTATGGGAGGCGGCTTCATCATTGGTATGATAGATGGCGTCGGCGTTTTCCTGTACTTCCTGCTGTCTTGTTTCGAGGACTTTGCGCAGGTCAGAGGTGACTTTGCCGCCTTGACTGCTGTATAGAGCTGCTGCCTCGTCATGATTGCCGGAGGCGCTGATATCAATGATTTGCTTCATGACGCCGGTGAATGTCTGCCAGCTTTTCTTGACTTCAGCACTCTTAGCCGTGTTGTTGGGGTCATTCATGGCAGCTTTTTCGTAAGCCCCCCAGTTATCGTCGAATTTCTTGATGATTTCGTCATAGTCGTTTTTCAATTCCTGAAAACGATCCGGCGTTTTGGCATCCAAGGCTAGTACAGCCCGTGACTGCATATCACGCATCATGTACTTGGCCTCACCAATATGGTAGATTTGCTGCATGTTTTCCTGATACATGGTGCCCAGCTGGTCTTTGGAGCTGCCAATGGCTGAGTAGCCCCGGTAGCCCACCGCCACCAGTGCCAGGGCAGCGATGACAACGAGTATCAGAATTTTGTAAGAAACTTTGATGTTGTTTATAAAGTTCATAATAAAACCCCCTTTATTTTTATTAAGGGAAGTTTCGCTGTCAGCGTAAGTTTTTCCTGCATATAAAAATACAAAATAATGCCAAAGTAACGGAAAAGATTTTCTTGGCTACTGCTTGAAGGTGGAGGAAGGAATATGGGCTTTGGGCGGCGAAAAATATATAGGTTAGAAAGAAATAATACGCATAAGTGGATGTGAGGCGCTGTTTATGATGCAAAAGATGAAGATTGTTTTTTCCGATATTGATTGATGGTACGGTGCTGACCAGTCAGCATGAAGTGACCGATCAGACCAAGGCGGCTGTAAAAAAGCTGGTGGCCAAGGACATTCCCTTTGTACTGGTGTCGGCGCGGATGCCGGAGGCCATTTATCCCATCACCGATGATATGGGGATAAAGATGCCCATTATCTGCTATAGCGGTGCCTATGTGCTCGATAGAGAGGGAAAGGAGCTTGCAGGCACGTATATGGAGGCAGAGCCTGTGCGGCAGCTGCTGACGGAAATCGGGGAAAAGTTTCCCGCAGTTACCGTGAATTTTTACAGCGGCCATCATTGGTATTTGAGAGATAAGCAGGACGCGCGTGTGAAGCGTGAGGAAGACATCACCTCGGCAGAGTCTGAGCAGGCTGATTTTGGCCAGCTTTTGGCAGAGGGCACTTTGCCCCATAAGATTCTCCTTATGGCTGAGCCTGCGGACTGTGCGGCGGCGGAAACGTATTTCCAGCAGCATTATCCCCAGTTCCAGGTGGCCCGCTCCTCGGATATCCTGCTCGAAATCATGGACGGCAAGGTGTCCAAGGCGGCAGGCATCGAGGTCATGTTAAAGGCCTATGGCTTTGACAAGTCAGAAGCTCTGTCTTTTGGTGACAACTACAATGATTTGGCCATGCTGAAGTACACGGGGATGGGGCTGTTGCACGTAATGTGACGTGCAGCAGTCCTTTTTT
>NZ_VTOY01000031.1 GCF_008271295.1 Pseudoselenomonas ruminis
TGATATACTGTGGTATAATACATAAAAAAGGAAAGTTTGGTTTTTTGAGGGTATATTAGATAAGGAGGTCGTAAAAGTGAAACTGCAAAAGAAAACCATCCTGTTCCTTGATGCCGTGCTGCTGCTTGTCTGTTTCATCCTCGGGGTGATCGGCTATCGATCTGCCAACCAGGGGTTTGAGATTGCCTTGGAGGACAAGGCCGAGGCCGACATGCGCCAGACGAGGGAAATCCTGGACCTGGCCTATCCGGGGCCATGGGATATCAGGGAGGACGGGATCTACAAGGGCGAGCAAAGATTGAATGATGCCTCTGACATCGTAGACCATCTGGGGAAACTCACGGGCAATAATATCACCATCTTTTCCAATGATACGCGAGTTGCCACCACCTTTGCCAAGGATGGGAACCGCGCCGTCGGCACCCGGGCACCCGAGGCTGTGGCGGAGATTGTCCTCAAGAATGGCCAAAACTATACGGGTGAGGCAGAGGTCTTGGGCAATACGTATTTCTGCGCCTATGAGCCCATCAAGGACGAGCGGGGGAAGAACATCGGCATGCTCTTCATGGGGATTCCGAAAGCCGAGGTGGAGACCCTGCAGAACAGTTTCCTCTATTCCACCTTCTTTGCAACCATCCTGTTGATTGTCGTCATGGGCGTGCTGATATATTTTGTCGTGCGTGCTACCCTGCGCCCCCTGGAAATGGTGCAGGGCACCATGAAGCAGATCTCCGAGGGAGATTTGACGGAGCCGCCTCTTGTGGTCAACGGGCAGGATGAGATTGCCCAGATTGCCCATAGTGCGAACCATATGCAGGAATCCCTTGCCAAAATCCTGAAAAACATTTCCGATTCTGCACAGCAGGTGGCTGATGCCAGCGAGCTGATGAACACCAACGTTTCCCAGACAGAGATCAGCATCCACCAGGTGGCGGACAGCATCGTGAAGATTGCGGGGGACACGGAGAACCAGTCCGGCTCCCTGAATGATATCCAGAGTGTTGCGTCAGAGATGAGCCGGGATATGTCCGAGCTCTATGCCGGTGCCGAAAGCATGCGGCAGGCCGCAGAGCAGAGCCGTCAGGGAGCGCAGGAAGGCCATCGTGCGGTTTCTGATGCCATGGATGCCATGGGCAAGATGACAGAGCAGATGACTGCTTCTTCCCAGGTGGTGGAGACTCTGGGCGGGCGTTCCCAGGAAATCGGGAAGATTGTGGAGACCATTTCCGGGCTGGCAGAGCAGACGAACCTTCTGGCGCTCAATGCCGCCATTGAGGCAGCCCGTGCCGGGGAAGCGGGGCGCGGCTTTGCCGTCGTCGCGGATGAGGTGCGGAAGCTCGCGGAGCAGTCCGGGGAAGCGGCGCAGAATATCTCAAGCATCATCGGCGGCATCCAGAACGACACCCAGCAAGCCATGCAGGCCATGGCCAAGGGCGGCGAGGAGGTGCGTGCCGGCGCAGAGATCGTCCAGAAGACCGGCGAGGTATTCTCCCTTATGGAGCGGAACATCGATACCCTGTACGAGCAGATCCAGCTGCTGCGGAGCCACGTGGACGCGGCAGAAAAGGGAAGCGCCCGGATGCTGGAAAAGGTGGAGGTGGCAAACGAGTTCAGCCGTGCAACCGCCGACGAGGTGCAGACGGTATCCGCCGCCACCGAGGAGCAGACTGCTGTGATGCATGACATCTCGGATGCCAGCGAAACACTTTCCAAACTCGCACAGGAACTGCAGAACGAAGTGTTCAAATTCCAGTTCTCCTGAATTGCGAAAGGACAGCAAAAAACTCAACCATCGCGTCTTGGCGCATGGTTGAGTTTTTTCGTCATTCACTTCTCAATCAGTTTTTGCATCACATATCCCAAGACAGCCGTAATGGTCAGTACGTCAGTGCCGTTTAGGATAATATTCCCCCATATTTCCATGGAATTTCTTTCCAGTATTTGCGATTGTGACGCAACATATATTCCATGATTTACGATGATCGTGATGTTTTCAAAAAACTCATTATCTGTATATTCCTCCAAATCAAAATATTCCATGCCGCTAAAAAAACCAATCCCATAATAAGTTATAAATTCCAGCGTCGTCAGCATAGTCATGCCCAGCAATACGATTTCTTCATTGGATAATTTCCTTTCCATAAATCCCTTTAATGTAGCTAAGCAAACCATATAAGAAATTATCGTGACGCTATAGCCGTAAATCCACATATCTTCCCTAAAGAAGTCATTGGTGTAAAAAATATCAAACACCAAGGCTCCGGCACCGTAAAACATAAGTATGACAGCATAGGTAAAGCCAAAAATTTCTACCGGAAATCCTTTTTGTGCCTCATTTTCTTTCGGCATAAAAACAATCACCAAGAGCAAATACATTATCATCGCCAAAATATCTTCTATTACATATACAATTCCATCAGTGTACTTCTTCTGCGTCAAGGCCAAAAGCACCACGATAATTGCCAAGATTGCCTTAAATATTTTAGCATGTGATAAAACTAT
>NZ_VTOY01000032.1 GCF_008271295.1 Pseudoselenomonas ruminis
AGACGTAAAGTCTGGGCTTTTTTCTATCATATAGCAGGAAAATGGTGAAATTTGTTGAATTATAAAAATAATCCCAAGATGTGAGAGAAAAAATAAAGGTTGTATACTACGGGAAGCAAATGACCTTTTAGGAAAAGGAGTGTTTAAACATGGGATGGATGAATAACTTAAAGGTGGCTTACAAGATGCTGATCTTAGCGGTAGTTGCCGTCATCGGCATGAGCTTTATCGGCTGGAATGGCTACTCGGCTGTCACCAAGGCACAGCGGGATCTGGACGTGATGCATGAAGGAACGCTCAAAGGTATCGATGCGGTCGGCAAGGCCGGCTATGGTACCCGTTATGCCCAAGGCATGGCGGTTATTGCAACGACGGTCAAAAACAATCCGCAGCGGCTGCAGGACCTCAAGGGCAAGTATGAGGCCGGCGTCAAAACGGTAGATGACAGTATTGCTGCCTATGATGCAATCCCGCATAAAATTGCTGGCGAAGACCCGATCATGGACAAGGTCAAGAAGGATTGGGCCGCTTTGAAGACGAACCTTGGCGAAGCGGTGGCTTTAAGCATGGAGGGCAAGAACGAAGAAGCGCTGGCTCATTACGAGAAAACTGGTTCGCCGCTGGCAGCAGCATTAGGAAAGGAACTGAATGAACTGTCAGAGCTCAACAGCAAGCATGCCGAGGAGCTCAATACGCAGAATGATATTGACTCGGCTGCGGCTGCCCGCAATACGGTCATCCAGCTGCTGGTCACGCTGATTATCCTGATTGCCTGCGCACTTTGGATCACGAAGGAAATCACGAATCCGCTCGAGAAGATGATGATGTCCCTGAACCGTCTCGAGGGGGGCGATTTCAGCGATCATGCGCGCACGATCATGCGTGGCGACGAGTTCGGCCATATGGCGGATAAAGTGGCTTCGGTGCGCATGAATCTCAACAAACTCATGCGGAATGTCAGCACGACGGCCGAGCAGCTCGCTGCATCTTCCGAAGAGCTTACGGCAAGCTCCCATCAGTCGGCTCAGGCTTCGGAACAGGTCGCACAATCGGTTACCAATGCCGCTGGCACGGTAGCAGAGCAGCAGCAGGATGTTGGCGATACTATTGCGGCCATTGACAATACGGCTGAGGCAATCAATCGTTTGAATCAGACAGCCCAGCGGGTTTCGGATCATGCAACAGTTACGAACGATGCTGCAACCAGTGGCAATGAGTCCGTCAAAGTAGCTGTAGAACAGATTGAAAGCGTAGCTCGTATCGTAAATTCTTCGGCGGCTACGGTTGATAAACTCGGACAGAGCTCGCAGGAAATCGGCCAGATCGTCGAGGCAATTTCGGCGATTGCTGAGCAGACGAACCTGCTGGCACTCAATGCGGCTATCGAGGCAGCCCGCGCCGGTGAACATGGCCGCGGCTTCGCCGTCGTTGCCGATGAGGTAAGAAAGCTCGCTGAGGAGTCGCAGGAAGCTGCACAGCGCATCACGAGCCTTATCAATGGCATTCAGGGCGATACAGCTGAGGCAGTTCGTTCGATGCAGGAGGGCAGCCAGGCCGTTAAGGAAGGCACCCAGTCCGTCGAGGAACTCCGTGAAAACTTTGCACGTATCCGTGAGGCTGCACTCAGCATGGCGGAACAGGCCAAAGTCATGTCGAACGAGATTCAGGCTGTTTCGGCTGAGACGGTAGTTGTCAAAGAGAAATCCGACGGCATTTCGCGTAAGGGCGGTATGGTCGCTTCCGAGATGGAGAGCGTATCGGCAGCTTCGGAAGAGCAGTCGGCATCGGCTACGGAAATCGCAGATGCCAGCACGTCCCTGGCTAATCTGGCGCAAGGCTTGCAGAACTCGCTGCAGCAGTTTAAATTTTAACTGAACAGAAAAAACGTAATCCCCCGATGAGGCAG
>NZ_VTOY01000033.1 GCF_008271295.1 Pseudoselenomonas ruminis
AAAAATATAAGATTTCTTTGGTCGGCAGATTCGTCTGCCGGCCTTTTTATGCGGCTAAATACAAGGTATGTTTCTCTATCGGTGTTAGGATACCAAGGTTACGTTGCACACGCTTGTAGTTGTAATAATGAATGTATGCTTCAATCGAACGCATAAGTTCACACTTGCTGGTAAAACGTCTGCCGTAGTACATCTCCCGCTTAAGGATGCCCCAGAATCCTTCCATAGGACCGTTGTCAATGCAATGGGCTACACGGGACATGCTTTGTGTCATTCCCTGTTTTTCCAGTTTGTGGTGGAAATTCCTGTTCGTATATTGAAAGCCTCTATCACTGTGGAACAGCGGATGGGCATCTGGATTGGCTTTTACCGCCTTGTCAAAGGTCTTGAATACCAACGGGTTGTCGTTATGCTCACTAATAACAAAGGATACGATTCGTCTATCGTAAAGGTCAAGAATAGCACTTAGGTACAGTTTATGCACAACAGAATCCTCATACCACTTGAATTCGGTCACATCGGTCAACCATTTCTCATTTGGAGTATCGGCATGGAATTTGCGAGAAAGAATGTTTTCTGCGGTGTATTGAGGATTCTTCGCACGTCTGGTGCAGCCGTGGCTGCGGTATTTAATGGTGGATTTAATGCTCTTCTTTCGGCATATCCTAAGGATACGCTTGTCATTTACATGAATGCCGTGGTCGTGCCGAAGGTCATCGTTTATGCGGCGATAGCCCTTGTCCGGGCGTTCATTGTGGATTTTTTCCACCAGTTCAGCAATGGCTTTGTTTTCCCGAATCCTATCGCTGAGCTTCCCAGCTGCCCATTTGTAATAGGCTGACCTCGATACATTCAGCAAATTACACAATTCATCTATGGGATAATCTTTTTCTTGATGGCAATCCCGTATAGCCTTGTAGGAACGAAGACGCCTTACTTGTCCCAGAGATCCCTCCTCTCCAGTTCGTTCAATTTTTTTAACAGGTCACGCTCCATCTCAGCCATATACAGCTGATGTTTCAGTTTTTTGATTTCAATCTGAGCCTTTTCCAGTTCCGTGCGGGGCGTCTGGTCTTTCTTACGCCTGCCACGGCGGTCTTCCAGACCGGACTCGCCAAGTTCTATGTAACGCAAAGTCCAAGTCCGTACCTGTTGGTAGCTTACCTTGTATTTCTTGGCTATTTCGACGTAGTTTTTATCTGAAGCCAGGCATTCCTGGACAATTTGCAGGCGTTCTTCCTGTGTGGTGTTGCGTGCTTTGCTCATGTAGCTTTCGCCTCCTGAATGTTTTCTGGAGTTAAATTCTCCATGAGCATTATACACCCTTATCCAATCTCGCAACTGATATTTGTTATGGATAGCATATTTGCGACATATATCCCGCAAACTGCCTTCACCATTCAAATAACTGATAACGGCCCGAGTTTTGAGTTCTGCTGTATAAACACGATTGCGTTCACGCGACAAAAAAGCTGAGGGGCCCTCAGATTCGTACTGATCTATCCAATCGCTAATGGTAGTGATATCTACTTGTAATAATGATGCTGCTTCACTACGTGTCATTCTACCTGAGAGGCATTCCAGGGTAACTCTGGTTTTCTCTTCTGCTGTTGCTTTTTGCTTATGAGGCATGAAAAACTCCCCCTATGATGACAGTTTTATTTTTT
>NZ_VTOY01000034.1 GCF_008271295.1 Pseudoselenomonas ruminis
TAGAGCACACGGAACCAGCCAATAACACCTTTATCGGCTCTCAGCGGGCAATCTCGGATAAATCGGGAGTATCTCTTAGCACAGTTTCCCGCATCATGTCGAAATTGCAGGAACAGGGATTCTTGACGCAGATTCAACGCGGAGTATACCAAGTTTCGGCAAACATCATGCTTCGAGGAAGTGACCACAAGCAGCAACTTTTGTTGTCGTACTACAACGACGAGCAAGATAAAAATTCACAAGACCCAAAGCCTGAGAAAGAGACGTATCAGGACGCAAAAAGCGAACCAAGCCTTTTCACTGATGAGCAACTGAATCGAGCAGTCTAATCGAGCGGGAGAAATCCCGCTTTTTTATTTTCAGGAATGCGCACTTATGAGTTTCTCCGAAACCCGTGCTTAATCTGCCATTCTGGCAGTAAATTTGCGCCTTATGGGCTTGCTGATTTTGAGTGATCCATTTACCGTTTCAACGGCCTAAGCACGAGTGTTTCAAGCCGAAGGTTTGAGACACTCATAAGTGCGCATTCTGAAATTTGCCCCCAGAAGCCACAGAACCGCCTGTAAGCGTTTTTAACCCTCTGGGATATATTGGGCTACCCTCACACGCTCAAAATCGTTTCTGGAGGACGTGAGCGCCTCCTGGAGGGGTTGCAAGTGGACTGATAAGGGGATTTATCACAGGAGTGCGATAAATCCCCCCACCCCAGTTTCGGGGTTTGGCTGCAACTCGATGGGCGGGGCAGTCAAGGGGCAAGCGTCAGCAAGCTGCCGTGCTTCGCACCCCTTGACAGTCCCGCTCGGCTCCCATGGACAATAGAACCGCATGACAGCGGAAAGGGGGCCGGCCGGTACCGGACCGCCAAAGGCGGGAGGATAAGGAGGCCGGAGGGCGAAGCCCTTTACCCCTTGAAGCGTTACGCCCCCATAGGCTACCCCGCAAGGGGCAAATCAATGATTTGCCCCTCTGCCTAGCGGCGAGCGTCTGATGGGGGTGCAGGGGGCAATGCTCCCTGCTGGGGGCGAGGGGGGCAACGCCCCCCGACACTCTTTGCAGGAATTTTCGAGCTGGCTGTCACGTCCTTTGTATTGAGAAGAGAGGAAAACAAAACAAAAACCCTCACGAGCCCTTATATTTACTGGCTTCTCGGTTTTTTGCATGTAGTCAAATATGACAATGCATGTAGTCAAATTTGACCACATAACACTCTTGAAATGAGTTTTTTTGTTTGCTTTTCGTGACTACATAGAGTATAATCTGATTGTGACATATAAGGGGGTTGTTTGAATGGATAAACACATGGAGTACAGAGCCGATACACAGACCTTAATCGGCGAAAAAATGCGTCATCTGGTGGATACCGAAACGGGGGAACGAATCGATGTAAACCAGATAACCAAGCGAGTGTATGGCCAGAAATCATTCTGGAAAGTCTATCTCATGGACTTCCTGCAGGTTTTGGGGATTCTTGATAGCAAGCAAGTCGATGTGCTGATTTATATCC
>NZ_VTOY01000035.1 GCF_008271295.1 Pseudoselenomonas ruminis
GAGAGTGTAAAATTAAGTGTGTAAGTTACCGGTAACAAACTTACGCACTTTCTTTTTATCCGAAAGTGCGGTACAGTATCATCATAATGACAGAAACGGAGTACAGCACTTATGGCAAGACGAAAAAACAGAGGCAATGAAAAAGGACAGGCTATCGCCAAACTTATCATGGAGCAATATCAACCCCAGAATAAGGAGGAAATGCAGGATGCTATAAAAGATGTATTTGGCCCCATGCTGGAAGCTATGTTGCAGGGAGAAATGGACAACCACCTGGGCTATACATCTAACGACCACGGCAGCAAGAATACAGACAATCGCCGCAATGGCTATATCGACAAGACCGTTCGAAGCAGTTTTGGTGAAATTCCCGTCAGCGTTCCTCGCGACAGGGATGGTTCCTTTGAGCCGCAGGCTATTCCTAAACGGTCAAAGGACATTACGGGTATTGAGGATAAAGTCTTGTCCATGTATGGACGTGGTATGAGCCAGCGTGATATATCCTCGACCATTGAAGACATTTATGGCTTCAGCCTGTCAGCGGAAAGTATCTCAAACATCACCGACCGTGTGCTGGAGGAAGCTGAAGTCTGGCAGAATCGGGCCCTCAAGCCCTTTTATCCCTTTATATTTGTAGACTGTCTTTACGTCCCTATACGGCAGGAGTACGAGACGAAAAACTGTGCCATCTATGTAATTCTCGGCTATGATTTGGATGGTATCAAGGATATCCTAGGCTTATGGATTAGCGACACCGAAGGCAAGCATAACTGGATGCAGATTTTTGACGAAATTAAGACACGCGGTGTTGAAGACGTGGCTTTCATCAGCATGGACGGTGTTTCCGGGCTGGAAGAAGGGGCAAAAGCAATTTTTCCACAGGTGGTGGTACAACGCTGCATTGTGCACCTTATCCGCAATTCCATTAAGTACATACCCTCCAAGGATTACAAAGGATTTACAGCCCAGCTTAAGAAGATTTATGGTGCTGTTAATCTCAAAGCGGCTATTGCCGAATTTGACCGATTTAAGGACGCTTGGAAACATTATCCTGGAGCAGTGGCCGTATGGGAGAGAAACTGGATACATGTGGAACAGCTTTTCAATTATGGCAGTGCCGTACGTCGTGTGATGTATACTACCAACGCCATTGAGAGCGTTAATTCCAGCTTTCGCAAGGTAACGAGAAAAGGGGCTTTCCCTCATGAAAATGCTGTTCGCAAGATTCTTTATCTGCGAATTCTGGAGCTGTACAAAAAATGGCAGGGGCATCCCATTATGCGGTGGTCTATGGTACGGAACCAATTAGCTATTGATGAAAAAATTCAGGCAAGAATGCTAATGTACGAGCAATTTTAAGCTTTTTCCCATAGAAAAGGCGGCCCTTTCGGACCGCTTTTCTTATGGCAAAAAAACTTACACACTTATCTTGACAAACTCT
>NZ_VTOY01000037.1 GCF_008271295.1 Pseudoselenomonas ruminis
GCTTCGTTTATGGCACTGCCCCTAGCGGCGGCTGACTTTTGGAACGAAAAGCCTTCCCCTCTGGGGAAGGTGCCCCGTCAGGGGCGGATGAGGTAGCACCTTAAGCTATTATGCTTATCGTAATGCGTATAAAGGGACCTCATCCGAGCGCTTCGCGCCCACCTTCCCCAGAGGGGAAGGCAGTTTTGTGCCGGCTCTAACCGAGGCGGCGGGGGCCCCAGTACCATAAGCGTAGCCTTGACGTTCCGCGTGAAGAAAGAAATTTTTGCCTGCGTTCTCGTTGGAAAAGCAGTTTCGTCCAAGCGAAGCGCGTTTAACTGTTTTCCAACCCTTAATTAAAAGGCAAAAATTTCTTGTAGCGGGTTGTCACCGGTGGAGCGTTGGTACTGGGGCCCCGCCGCCGGCGACTTGCTTCGAACACGAACTCGCTAATACGAACCTACAAACTGTAGTTTTCGAATTTGAGATTATATTCTATTGACAATATGGTAAAAAGACCATATTATAAAATTGGAGGTATTATATGGGGAAGGACAATTTCAATATAATATTTTTTGAACTGGATAATGAATCCTGTCCCGTTCAGGAGTTTCTTGACTCTCTTGATGATAAGATGGCGGCTAAGTTGTACGGGATGATGGATATATTGGCCGAATATGGCAACGAACTCCGTATGCCTTATTCGGAACATTTAGAGGATGGAATTTTTGAAGTTCGGGCAAAGGTTGGCTCTAACATCACGCGGGTGCTGTATTTTTTCTATGTAGGCAAAAACATTGTGATGACCAACGGCTTTGTCAAGAAACAGCAAAAAACACCCAAAGCGCAAATCGAGCTAGCGAAGAAATATCGGAAGATATTCTTGGAAAGGAGTAACCGTCAATGATTACCTTTAGAGATTCACTCAATAAGCGTATGGAAAATGAAAGCTTTCGCAAGGCATATGAGAACATACAGCCGGAAATGGATATTATCCGAGCAATCGTTAAAGTCCGCAAGGAACAGCATATTACCCAAGCTGAATTGGCTGCCCGTACTGGCATCAATCAGGGGGATATCAGTCGTTTAGAACGTGGCACGAGAAACCCATCCTTAAACATGCTCAAAAAGCTGGCCGGTGGTCTGGGGCTGCAGCTGAAAATTGAATTTCTTCCTAAGGCACCACAAAACTAGAGGAGAAAAGTATATATTGCTGAATGCTCAGTAGGCGGCTGACGGGGCAAAGGTCAGTCGTCTGTTTTTATGGGCAAAAATCCCCATAGATTGGAAGTATATCCAGTC
>NZ_VTOY01000038.1 GCF_008271295.1 Pseudoselenomonas ruminis
GTGATCCATGAATCTCCGAATGGGGCAACCCGGTACGAGTTATGTCGTATCATCTACGGAAGGCAGACCTGGTGAACTGAAACATCTAAGTAGCCAGAGGAAAAGTAATCAAACGAGATTCCCATAGTAGCGGCGAGCGAACAGGGAAGAGCCCAAACCGGACGACTTCGGTCGACCGGGGTTGAGGACTGGCATAAAGGGAAGTTATTCTAGCTGAAGCTTCTGGGAAGGAGCGGCACAGAAGGTGAAACCCCCGTAAGCGAAAGAAAAACCAACGGGCCAGTATCCAGAGTACCACGAGACACGTGAAACCTTGTGGGAAGCAGGGTGGACCACCATCCAAGGCAAAATACTACGAAGCGACCGATAGCGCATAGTACCGTGAGGGAAAGGTGAAAAGGACCCCGGGAGGGGAGTGAAATAGAACCTGAAACCGTATGTCTACAAGCAGTTGAAGCACTTTATATGTGCGACAGCGTGCCTATTGAAGAATGAACCGGCGAGTTAATTTTTGTTGCGAGGTTAAGTGGAAGACACGGAGCCGAAGCGAAAGCGAGTCTTAATAGGGCGAAAGTAACAAGGATTAGACCCGAAACCACAGTGATCTATGCATGGCCAGGTTGAAGCTCAGGTAAAAATGAGTGGAGGACCGAACCCGTGAGTGTTGAAAAACTTTGGGATGAGCTGTGCATAGGGGTGAAATGCCAATCGAACGTGGAGATAGCTGGTTCTCCCCGAAATAGCTTTAGGGCTAGCCTCAGGCGACACATGAAGACGGTAGAGCACTGATCGGACGCGGGTCTGTAATGGATACCAACTCCAGTCAAACTTCGAATGGCTTCATGAGAAGAACCTGGGAGTCAGAATGCGAGTGATAAGACCCGTATTCAAGAGGGAAACAGCCCAGAACGCCGACTAAGGTCCCAAATGCTGTACTAAGTGGAAAAGGATGTAGGACTTCCTAAACAACCAGGATGTTGGCTCAGAAGCAGCCACCATTTAAAGAGTGCGTAATAGCTCACTGGTCGAGAGGCCCTGCGCCGAAAATATCCGGGGCTCAAGTACAGAACCGAAGTCGCGTCATG
>NZ_VTOY01000039.1 GCF_008271295.1 Pseudoselenomonas ruminis
ATTGTTAGCCGTTACCGTAATAGCATTCTCACCATCTGCCGTCGAGACCATATCGCCCGAAGCAGCAACACCGATCTTAGCACCGTTGAGCAGTGCCGGACCTGCCGCATCTTGAGCAAGATTAAACGATTTCTGCGCAACATCAAACGACCCCTGTTCCTGGGTTAAGGAAGCCTGTGCAGAATTCAAAGCTGCTTTTGCATTCGAAAGTGCCGTGCTGTTTGCTGCAGACATATCGGCATCATAGTCCTTCTGCGCTTTATCCAGCGAAACCTGCGCAACACTCAGAGAATTCTGAGCTACGCTTACCGACGTCTGCGCAACATTCAAATCTGCCTGTGCCAGCGTAACGGAATTATTTGCCTGGGCAGCTGCACTCATAGCAGCAGCACTGTCAGCCGTGCCCATAGCCTTAGCAATGCTCTGGTTAGCATTCGTGCCGAAGATCGTCGAAGTCGTATCAATGTTCTCTGCTGCATCAAAGATATCTTTGAGGTTCGTGTCAGAGGTTACATTGAAGGACGTCGTATAGGTCTTACCAGCCTGAACGTAAGAAACCGTAACCTTATCCGTCGTGGAGATTTCAAGATCATCACCACTGCGGGATTTCAGATCCGTCAGTTTCGTCGTAGCCGTCGTATCCGTAGACAGGCTCTGGTTCGTCAGTGCCGTATACGTTGCCTGGCCCTGCGTGTTCTTCGAACCGTCAACAAGATACTTGCCGTTGAACGTTACGTTAGCGTTGTCGTTGATCTGGTCAATGCTCTGGTCGAGCTCTTTCTGGATCGTCTGACGGTCGCTATCCGTGTTCGAGTCATTGGCTGCATTGATGACCTTCTCTTTGAGGGTCTTCAGGATGTCGACCGTGCTGGAAACAGCGCCCTCGGCAACTTTCATCATGCTGCTGCCATTCTGCGTGTTGCTGTTAGCCTGGTCAAGGCCACGAATCTGAACGCGCATGCGCTCGGAAATCGCATAGCCCGAAGCATCATCAGCAGCACTGTTGATCTTCATGCCCGAGGAGACCTTCTGCAGGCTCTTGGACAGTGCGCTCGAGTTCTTGTTCAGAGTGTTCAGCGTCGAG
>NZ_VTOY01000004.1 GCF_008271295.1 Pseudoselenomonas ruminis
GTTCATACCAATCGATGTTTTAAATAACAGAGTCGCTATAGATGTTACTCGCTTGCACTCGTAACTAAGCGATTCGCACATTGCTAAAGCAATGGCTCTCTGCTTAAACATCTGGCTTAAATCATGTTGCATGATTTCATTTTACATTGTTTAGTTTCCAGAGAACAATCTCGCCTATCGTCAGAATCTTTTGAAGTCCTGCACGATTCAGCTTTTATATCATATCTCATTCTCTCAAGCTTGTCAACAACTTTTTTGAAGTTTTTTTAGCTTACCCTGAGAATTCTTTTGCCCCAGCAATCGCTCTATCGCGTTCGCCGACGACTTGTATTATATTACACGCATCGTCTCACCTTGTCAACAGTTTTTTCATATTTTCTTCATTTTTATCAAAACAGGCCGGCAGGGGCTATTGCTCCCCCTGCCGGCCTGTTGGTTCTGGTCTCATTGATTTCTGCCTCTGACCTGACTCGTTACTCCGCTAACTTCATGCTCAGGTCTTTTGTGCTGAATTCACTTTTTCGTACACTTGTAATACTCCCGCACGAAAAATACGCATTTGCTCCGGTGACAATCGCCCTAAGGCCGTGGATAATCTCGATTTGCTGCCATCCATAAGCTCGAGATTATACGCCGCCCCCTCGGCTCCGTGCTCGGGTTCCTCTTCTTTTCTCTGCCGGGCCCTTCCTAGTCCATAACGAGAGGTCTTAGCCTCATCAATATTAACACGAGGCGCCGCTGCAATCGATTCCGTGCGAATTTCAAGGTTGACATCCATGTTCATCAGCCTCCTCAAAATATCCGATTACAACTATTCCTATCTATATTATCGCATAATTTCCTTTCAAAAGAAAGTATTTGTAAAAATTTTCTCATTATTATCAAGCAAAAAATGCGCTGCCTCCTTGTTAAGGCAGCGCATTTTCGCATAGGACTGTACTCAACCAGCCTCTTATCGTATTATTCTAAGATTCCGGCCCGGCGATAAAACTCCTCCAAAACTTTTTCACGGCTTTCGCCCGTCTTCACACTGATTTCATCCGCCATAAGTTCGCAGGCATATTCCAGCCCTGCAAAGGTATTAATTAACGACTGGAATTTGTTTATTTCTGCATAGCTGCTTTCAAACGACTGCTTTTCCTTGAGCTGTTCCAACGCTTCGCGCACTGGCTTCTTTACATCTGTCATTTAGATTCCTCCCATCCTGGCGAAAACTTTCTCTCCGTTACTTATTCGCGGTCAAGTCAAAAAAACCTTCATCTGCCAAAATCACTGAAGCATTTCTGCCGCTTCCTGATACGATAAAAGTTTCGTCCCGAGTTTTCGTGCCTTCTCAGCCTTGCTTGATGTGCTGTTGGGGTCTGCCAGAATAAGATAATCGGTGTTACTGCTGACCGCCGTCCCCATTTTGGCCCCGGCGCCTTCTATTAATTCCTTATAAAAACTGCGCGGCTTGCCGGCCGGGTCTTTTCCGGTCAATACAAATACTTTTCCCGCATAGGGCATCGCTGCTTCATCAATTACTCGAACCACATAGTCCTGCGGTTTGATGTAGTCCAACAGTTCTTCAAAACGACGCAAAAATGGCGCTCCCTGCAAAATCGTTTCCGTCCGGGGACCAATTCCGTCAATCGAGCAGAAGGCATCCTGCCGCTTTATTGCCGCCAGAATTTCATCGGCAGTATGGTACTTTTCGGCCAATAACTTTCCGACATTGTCGCCAATGCCATCAAAGAGCAGTGCTTTGACAAACCGCGGAATATCCACGGCCTTTACGGCTTCATCAATGGCCTCTTTTAATTTATCGGGGCTCTTGAGATCCCGTTTGTCTTCGAGATCTGCCGCGGTGATGATATTTCCCTTCCTGGCTTCCGCTTCAATCTTTGCCTTGGTGGAGGTAAGTTCGGCAAATGGCGTAATAATCGCCGTGCGGATATCCTCAGCTGTCAGGTCAAAAATCATATACGGGCCGAATTTTTCTGCCTTTTCCGGAAAAGCCGCCACGATTGCTCTGGCCCGATCAATCGAAAGGTCTTTGATATCCAGTACATTCCGTTTGGCCAAAAAGCCAATCTGTTGTGCAATGCGCTCCCAGCAATGGGGATTCACGCAAAAGAGATTCGTATCGTCCTCACTGTCCGACGCGGCATTTTCCCTCTCCTCTAACGGAGCACCGCAATAGGGGCAGTTCGTAATCGCCTCGATTTCCTCGCCGCCATTATGTTCATACACGATAACCAGCTGCGGAATGATGAGTTTTGCCTTGATGACGCCGACCTTATCGCCCTTGGCCACGCCGCCTAAGCGTTTTACCACATTCATGTTGTGCAGATTGACATTGGATACCGTGGAACCGAGAATATCCGCCGGTTCAATATCTGCCACGGGAGTCAGCGCCCCCGTCTTGCCCACCTGCCAATGGACATCGCGGACAATGCTGGTCACGGGAATCTGATTTGGTTTCCAGGCAATCGCATTGTTATCATGATGGCCCGTCGTGCCGAATTTTTCCAGCGAGTCTTCCCAATCACATTTGATGACAATTCCATCAATCGGATATCCAAGATTTTCCTCATACTCGCGATAAATTTCCGGAATAGCCGCTGCAATTTCTGCCGGTTTCTTCCCTTCGAAACGACGAACACTCTGTTCTGGCACGTCAAATGGCGTATGGCTCTTGATGTATTCGATTTTTTCCGTTTCACTCCAGTCGACCCCCATGACATCGTAAGCCATGAAGCGAAGATACTTAACAAATTCCGGGTGTTTTCCCCCCGTTAAAATCGGGTTGACGCTGTTGCGGGGATTGGCCATTGCTTTTTCGCCAGCCGCCGTAAGTTCCCGATTCATCGCCTCAAACGCAGCAAAGTCCATAAAGACTTCGCCGCGTATCGGATATTCGGCCGTATAAGCATTCTGCCTTGGGGCCTCCGGGAAACGGGTCAGGATATCGCCCTCATTGCCGCCGCCACGGGTTACATACATCGGTTTTCCATTTTGCGGATACACGACGACACTGCAGCCGTCGAGTTTTGGCTCGACGATAACGGGCATAAACTTTTCAATATATGCCTGCAGCTTGTCCGTTTCCGATTCATCGATTTTTCCAAGAGACTTGGCTTCATGGGGATGACGGAATTTCTCCGCCCCCAGTTCCGCCCCTGGAACATAGTCGAGGTCATCACTGCCATATCGCTCGATATAATCGCGGCGCAAGGCATCGTACTCGGCATCCGACAGTATCATCTCACCCGAGCTGCCATAATAGGCTTCATCTGCCGCCTTGATTTTTTTCAGTTGCTCTTCACGCGTCATTTTCGTCATGACCTCCATACTTTCGTTCATATAGTGCTACCACGCCCTTGGCTACATAAGGAAATACGAGCATGATAAAGAGCAGGCGCGTAAGCTGGTAAGCCGTCATCGTGGAGATATTTGCCCCAACGGTGAGCGCCGTAATGCCCATCTCCGTCAAGCCGCCAGGCGCCGTGCTCAAAAAGGACGTGGCAAAGGTTTCGCCCGTCAAAGCCGAAACCACCAGGCCCATGCCCATCGATACCGACAGGACCAATAAGACGCCCCCGAGCAGCACCGGCCCCATGCCCTGATAGCTTACAATGCGCTGCAATTCGATACTGCTGCCAATATAGGCACCAACACAGAGCTGTGCCGCATAAAGAAGTGGCTGTGGCACAGGAACCGCCGTCAAATCGGTCGTGATAACAACTGCAGCCACGGCCAGAATCGGCCCCAGCATCGTTGCCGTCGGCAGATGAATCCATTTTCCCACGACAGCGCCTAAAACTGCCACGGCCGCCCACATCAGCACCGTAGGCATATCCGCCGCTGCTGCCAGATTCATCCCGGAATCAGCCGCCACAGGACCATCCGAAAGAATGTGAATCGTCAAAAACGGAATCGTAAACACCACCGACAGCATTCGCAGCGTCTGCATAATCGTCACAGCCGTGAGGTCAACATTTTTCATCTCAGCGGCCAGGACTACCATCTGCGAAAGCCCCCCGGGCACGCACCCGAGCAGGCAGGTAGTAAAATTTATCGTTGTCTTTTTATACATGAGCCAGCCCGTGAAAATGCCGGCGCTGACCGTGACAAATGTGGCCAGCAGCATCAGCGGCAGCTGTGCGGCAATTGCCTGCAGCGTTTCAACGGTAAAAGGCCGCCCCATGGCATAGCCCAATAATACCAAGGCCACGTTACGGATTTTGATACTCCAGACCAGCGGCTGCTGTTTAACGAGCCCCACCAAAGACACCAGTACAATCGGACCCAAGGTCCAGGGAAGCGGTGCATTGATATACGAAAACAGCACGCCGCCCACCAGCGCAATTAATAATGTTCGAATATATCCCATGATACAGCTTTGCCTTTCTCTCCCGAAATCAACAGCTGCCCTCACCAGACTTGCATCGGCATTCTGCCCGTAGCCGTTTCGGGGGCTCTAATTCATACGTATTGTAAAGAACTGTACAACGGTAACATTCTCCCGGCATAATCCTGCCAATATTCGTCACGACATGATACCGGCACGGCTCGGCAATATAGCCTGGCATATGCTTCAAATCATCTTTGAATGTTTCCAGCAGCGACAGGTGCTTGGCGATTTGCTGCCGGATTCGCGAAGGGCAGTATTCCTCCAGTGTGCTGTCGACCTGTTCTAATGCCTCAAGATTCGGCAGCGGAACCACATTATCATAAGTCGTTTTGATTGCCTTATTATTTTTCTTTACAAAATCCAGCCAGCGTTCCTGCACGGACAGGATTTTCAGATACTCTTCAATTCCCCGTTTTCCCACAACATCCTTGTTTTCCTTGCAAGCCTGATATAAGGACAACGTAGCGAACTTCATCTGTTCATGCGAATTTACCATCAAGCGGAAGAGGTCCTGCATCTCCTCAATCGCTTTTGTTTTATCCTGATAATCCATGATATCTTGTCATACCTCATTGATAAAATACCCGATTGATAAACAATCGCCAGAGTATCCCTAGTATACTATATCCTCAACTGATTTGCCATGCCACATGACTTCCCTTGTCATTTTTGGTAACCACCAGCTGATTATCGATTTCCTGCTTGAGTTCCGTGACATGGGAAATGATGCCGATGAGCTTGGCACTGCCAGCCATCTTTTGCAAAACATGAACGGCTTCATTGCGTGAATTATCGTCAAGGGAACCGAAGCCCTCATCAATGAACAATACATCTAGATGAATCGATGCCATATTGGCCTGGATCTGGTCTGACAAACCAAGTGCCAGCGAAAGCGCCGCCATAAACGACTCGCCGCCGGACAATGTCTGTATCGCCCGTTCCTTGCCCGTCACCGTATGAAGCACCTTGAGGTCAAGGCCGTGATTGCCACCGCGGGCCGCTTCGCTGTCATCAAGCATCCGAAGCTCGAACTGCCCGCCGGACATTGCGCGGAACCGGTGGTTGGCGGCACCTAAAATCTGCCGCAAATAATAGCGCTGGACATAGGTTTCAATATCCATGCGCGCACCGCTGCGCTTGCCCGACAGCCGTTCGTAGAGATTGCTAATCGCACAGGCCTCTTTCCCGAGATCCGCCCGCTCGCCAAGCTGCTGCTGAAGCTGCGCTTTTACGCGCTCATTGCGTTCCGCCTGCCCCTTGATGGTTGCCAGCCGGTCTGACGCCTGCTGCAGCGCGGCCTGCGCCGCCGTGCGTTTTTCCCGGAGCACCGCAAGGTCTGGCAGTTCTTTTCCCACCACGGCCTTTTGCGCTGCATCCCGGCTGCCGGCGGCTGCATGATACGCATCGCGCCATGCCTGCACCTGCTGCTGCATAACCGCCGCACTTTTTTCCTCATACTCGCGGACAACTGCCTGCCACGACTCCTCATTCATGCCTTTTTCCTGCAAAACCTGCTGATAGGCAAGCTGTAATTCCTGACTCTGCCGCTGTTTGTCCGGCAGTTCCTGCTGGCAGCGGCTAAGCACTGTTTTGGCTTCCGAACATTTTGCCTGCCAATCCTTTGCCACTTTGCCGGCCTCCGCATAGACGCGCTCGCAGCGGGCAAGCGATTCCTCCGCCTTGCGCCGCGTCTGCTCCGCGTCTTCGCGCGTTGCAAAATGCAGCTTATCCAACAAGACCTTCCGCGTCTTTTCGGCAGTCTCCTGCCGGGACTTTGCCTGCTGGCATTTGTCCGCCAACATTTCCTTATCTTCCTGCAGCGTTTTAAGCATTTCCGTTGACTTGTCAAGCTGCTGCTGGATTTTTTGCAATTCCGCCAGCTGACCGGTCAATTTAGACGACTCGTTCTCGCAGTCTTCCAGTTGTTTCCTAACCTTCTGCCGGATTTCATTAAGGGTTTCGGCCGCTTCGCAGCCCGGCACCTTTTGGCGTAATTTGTCCAATGACAAGTCAAACAGCTCTTTTGACTTGTCAAAATTGACGTTTGCCTTGCCCGCTTTCTCAGCGGCCGCCTGCTGTTTGGCATTAAGCGCTGTCACCTCAGCGGCCAACCGCTCCAATTCTTCACGCGCCAGCGGCTTGGCGCCAGGTGCCAGGACCCGCGGCTGAGGATGTTCCAGCGAGCCGCAGACCGGACAGGGCTGCCCCATCGTAAGTGTTTCTGCCAAAAGGCCTGCCTGCGCATCGAAAAACACCTGTTGTTCCCGCTCGTAGTGGGCGCGCTTTTCCTGATAGACCTGCTGCGCCATCTGATATTGCGCTCTTGCCTGCTCAGACTCAGCCTCGGCCGCTTTCATCTGCCTGCCCAAATCAATTCCCTCATTGATTTCTTTCTCATACTGCCGCAGTGCTTGCTGCTGCTGCTCGCATTTTACCTGGGTCAGCGATAACTCCGGCAACTGTTTTACCTGCTGCTGCCAGCCTTCCAATTGCTTCTGATAGGCAGTCAGCTTTTGCTGCGCCTGTTCCGCGGCTCCATTTGCCTGCATGAAGTCCTGCGCGGCGCGTTGCCTCTCCTCGGTCTTTTGGGCAACTTCTGCAAAGATTTCCAAAGCCGCACGAACTTCCGCCTGCACCTTACCAAAAACTTCCGTTGCCTTATCCTGTTCCGCCTTGGCCGCTTCCACGGCTTTCCCCGCAGCGGCTTCCTGCTTCGTTAATTCCGGCAAAGCCGTCTCATACTGCTGCTGCAGCTTTTTGGTCTCTGCCACCGCTTTTTGCTGACGGTCAAAGGACAGGTAGGCGGACTGAATCGCATAGGCCGCCTGAATTTTGGCCGCGCACTGTTCCTTTTCGGTCATACCAGCCTCTTGTTGTTTATAGGCCTGCCATGTTTCCGTTGCCTCCCCCAGCCGGTCAAAAGCCGTCTGTAAGGCTTCGGCCTTGGTCAGCGCAACATTTTCGGCATCATATACCTTCTGGGCAGCAGCAGACTCATCAGCTGCTTTTTCCACTTCCTGCGCTAGCAGCTCACAGGCTTTCTCCAGATACGTTTGCAGCGTCTCAAAATCGACCAGGCTTGGTGTTTTATCCTTGCGGATTTTCTGTACCAGCTCCTCCATGCCTGCCTTTTGCGAAAAATTTTCCGGAACTACCACATCTTCAGCTTTCGTCTGACAGCGCCGCAGGATGTTTTGCAGTTCTTCACGATACTGGCTGTTGCGCTCGCCTAGCCGGCTGACAATCCGGCCATAGATTTCCGTGTTGAAAAGCCGCCGGAATATTTCGCGTTTATCGCTTGTTGGCGCGCGCAGGATGCGCATAAAATCCCCCTGCGCAATCATGCCGACCTGCATGAACTGCTCTTTGGTAAGGCCGACGAGCTCCCGCAGCTTTTCATTGACAGCCTCTTTATTGCCCGGATAATCCGTATGGTCCGGCATAGTCAGCGTTACGGATTCCTTTTCCTCAACTTCCGAATTGCCGCGTTTGGCCTTGCGGCGGTGATGCGGCACGCGATGAACGATATAAATCTGTTCCCGGCCGCCCTTTGTCTCGCTGAACGCCAGCTCGACAAAGGGCGTGACCTCCAGCGAGGCAAACTGGCTCTGCAGATTCGGAATCAAGGCGTTCTTATTGGTATTTTTTTCGCTTTTATCCCCGTAGAGCGCATAGACGATAGCATCAAAAATCGTCGTCTTGCCCGCACCGGTATCCCCCGTCACCAGAAAAAGATTCTGCGTTGGCTTGGTGAAATCGATGACGGCCCGCTCGCCATAAGACCCGAAGGCCTGAATCGTCAATTGGATTGGTTTCATTTCTCCGCCTCCTGCACCTCATGGATAACCGCTGCCAGCAAGGTCTCTTCCTCCGCAGCGAGGTCCTGCAGAAAATCCCGGCATAGGTCAAACGGCGATAACTGCACGGCCTGCTCCTGTTCCAGCTGGTAATTTGCCTCTTCCCGACTTTCACGGCCCACATGCAGCAGCTGCGGGAATTTGGCCGCCAATCGATCCCGCACATCGACGGCCAGATACTCGTCCGCATCGGTCAGCGTAATGCTGACATAATCGCCCGAAGGCTGGGCGAGCACATTTTCCAGTGTATCCCGAATCGTCCGCACCTGCCGCAACGGTTTTAGCGGCAGCACCGTCGTCAGCACTTCCCCTTTTTCCTTAAGTTCTACCTCAATCACGCCTTTTTTCTGGCCTTCTTCACCAAACGAGCAGGCTATCGGCGTGCCGGAGTAGCGATAGCAATCCTTGCCGTTTAACCGCTGCGCCTTATGGATATGGCCGAGCGCGGCATAATCAAAACGGTTTAAAATATCCCCCTGCACGGAATCGATATTGCCGACCGTGACGATTTCCGACGGCGAACGCTCAATCGTATCATCTTTTCCCGTCGACAGATAAAACTGATGGCTGACCAGTACATTTCTTTCCTGCTCTGCCAGTTCTTCGCGCATAATCAGCCGATGCACGGCCTCATCATACGAAAAATTATTGCCGTCCTCATCCGTTCCCGTAATCAGTTTGACCATGGAAGGCTTCACAAACGGCAGCAGATAAAAATTCACCGGCCCATAGGCATCGGTTAAAGTCACCTTGGCAATCGTTTCCCCGGGCAGTTCAGGCGGCCGGCCTATCATGTGGATATGCTGGCGTGCGAGCACCTGACGAAATACATTGACGCGTTCGGCACTGTCGTGGTTTCCCGAAATCATCATGATTTCTGCCTGCGGCACCGCCTGGGTAAGTTCGGTGACAAACCGGTCAAACCGCGACATCGCCTCAGCCGATGGAACTGCTTTATCGTAAATATCCCCGGCAATGACCACGGCATCCGGCTGCCGCTCTGCTGCCAGCCGCACGATTTCACGAAGGATATATTCCTGGTCCTCCGCCAGGTCATGGTTCATCAACTTTAAGCCAATATGCAAATCGGACAGATGGAAAATTTTCATCGTTACCCCTTCCCCAGCGCTTCTACCGCCTATCTGTAAACGAAAAACAAGAGAAAGTCAATGCCCCAGCACCGTCTTTCCCTTGTCCGTAATTTCAACTTCGTCATCCCGCACGATTTTTCGTGCAAGGCATCATTATTATAACACAATATGACCAAAATCTTAACGATTTTATGCGTGATTTCGCCACTGATGAATCAAGTCATAGATAGTCGGCACCACTACCAGCGTCAGCAACGTCGATGTGAGCACACCGCCGATTATGGCATGGGCCATCGGCGCACGCGCCTCCGCCCCTGGGCCAAGCCCCAAGGCAATCGGCAGCATGCCAAATATCATCGCGCTGCTCGTCATCAGAATTGGCCGCAGGCGGATGCACCCGGCCTCGGCTAAAGCTTCCTTACACGGAATCCCTGCCTGGATGCGCTGCTTGGCAAAGTCGATAAGCAGGATCGCATTCTTGGTTACCAGTCCCATCAGCATCATAATGCCGATAAGCGAGACAAGGCTCAGTTCACTGCCCGCGAGGAAGAGCCCCGCCAAAGCACCAATCATAGCCAAGGGCAGCGAAAACATAATGGCAAACGGCTCACTGTAACTTTCAAACTGCGCCGCGAGTATCATAAAGATAAACGCCACGGCCATAGCCAGTGCCATAGCCATATTGGCAAAGGAATCATCCATATCATTACCGGCACCAGCCTGGCCAACCCGGTAACCAGGCGGAACCTGCATAGTTTCCATCTTCGCAAAGAAAGCCTCGTTTGCCTCCCCCATGGACGTCCCTTCGACATTTGCACTCAACCGGATTTCCTTTTGGCGGTCATACCGGCGGACATCACTGGCGCTGGTCGTATACTGCCAGCCTGCTGCCTGGGACAGCGGAACCAGCATCGCTCGCCCTTCCATTTGGCGTTCACTGGGCACATAGACCTTCCGCAGCATGTCCGGACGATTGCGCGCATCATCCGCCAACCGCAGGCGGATATCTACGCGTTCATCCTTATCGCTGAATTTCCCCACTGTGGTGCCGCTTAACATGGTCTGCAGCGTAGTGCCAATGGCATTCGACGAAATGCCAAGATCACTGGCCCGGTTCTCGTTGATTTGAAGATTGAGATTCGGCAGCCCTGCATGATACGTCGAAGCAATGTCCTGCACGCCCGGAACCTTCTCCAATTCCTGCTGGACCTGTTCGGCCAAAGGCACCAGCTCGGCCTGCGACGGTCCCGTAATCGAAATCGCAATCGGTTTATCATCGCTCTCCACAAAATCCGCCCGCACGCCCGGTATCTTATTGAACCGCTGGCGGACATCGGCGATAATTTCCTTCTGGGTACGGCTGCGTTCTTTTTTCGGAACCAGCTGAACAAAGAGATTATGTTCACGATTGGCAGTTGTTGCATAGACATGACGAACCTCTGGTATCTGCTGAAGCACTGCGGTTAGTTCTGCTGACTGCTGGTCGACAGCTTCCACCGTCGAATCCGAAGGCGCCTGCACCTTAGCCGTAAATTGCGCCTGGTCCGTCGACGGCATAAACGTCGAGCCCAAAAACGGAAAAATACAAAGGCTGAGCAGGAACAGGGCTAACGCTGCTGCCAGCACATGGCCGCGATGGCCTTGCAGCAAAAAACGCAGCGTCCGTCCATACCACGCCGTCACCCGGTCAAAGCCGTCCTGCCAGCGATGCCAGGCCTTTTGCAGGCAGCGTGGCATCGCGGGCTCCCCTACCGGCAGATAAAGGGCTGCCATCATCGGCGTTAGCGTAAACGAGACGAACAAGGACACCAGTACCGCAAAGGCAATCGACAGACCAAACTCCTTAAACATCTGGCCATCAATGCCCGACATGAAACCAACGGGCAAAAATACCGCCGCCACCGTAAACGTAGTTGCCATAACGGCCAGTGCAATTTCCTTCGTGCCATCAATGGCTGCCTGTTTGGCGTCTTTTCCCATATTGCGATGACGGATAATATTTTCAATGACCACGATTGCATCATCAATGAGCAGTCCAACCGACAACGACAACCCCAGCAGCGACATACTATTGATGGAAAATCCCGCCACCTTCATAAACAAAAACGTCGACGCAATTGATGCCGGAATTGCCAGCGCACTGATTACCGTGCTGCGCCAGTCGCCCAGGAACCAAAAGACGATAAGCACGGCAAAAGCACTGCCGATGATGAGGTCAAACCAAACCTCGCGAATGGATTCCGCTACGCGCTGGGCATCATCGCGGACCAGCTGGATTTCCATCCCCGCAGGGAGCTCCTTTTTCAGCTGGTCCAGCTCCTGCTTGACCGCAGTCGCCACCTTGACCGCATTGCCGCCAGACTGTTTGCCGATGGCAATGCCAATAGCCGGCTTTCCATCATAACGGGCCGTAGTCGTAATATCCTTGATGGTGTCTTTGGCCGTTCCTACCTGCCAAAAATATATCGGCGTGTTGTCCCGGGTGCCGACAATCACCGAATCAAATTGCTGCACACTCTTAAAATCGCCAGCCGTGCGCACCGACAGCTGCTGGCTCTTATCCTGCAGCTTCCCCGCCGGCACATCCTGATTGACCACCTTTAACTGTTGAGCAATATCGGCCACTGCCAGGCCGAAGGTATTGAGCTTTTCCTGATCCAGCAGCAGCTGGATTTCGCGTTCCTGCCGCCCGCTGATGTTCACCTGACCGACGCCATTAATTTTCTGCAAGCGGGGTTTTAAGACATCCTCGACAAAAATACTGATTTCACGCAGGCTGGCCGTATCCGAAGTAATGGCAATAGATACCACCGGCTGGGCGTTCATATCGAAGCGCGAAATAACCGGCTCTTTGACGGTATCGGGTAATTCGCCGCGAATCGCACTGACCTTATCCCGAACCTCCTGCGCGGCAGCCGCCGGGTCGACACCAAAATTGAACTCCACATTGATTTCTGCCTCGCCCTCACGCGAAGTGGACTCGATATGCTTAACCCCACGCGCCTCTCCTACGGCCTCCTCCACCTTCTGGGTAACCTGCGCATCCACCTGGTCTGGCTGGGCGCCTTCATACGTGATGCTCACCGATACATATGGCAGGCTCGTATCCGGCATCTCATCGACATTCATTTTGCCATAATTGACGATTCCCATGAGAATTAAGGCCGCCAGCAGCACCGTAGCAAAAACCGGACGCTTGATACTTAATTCTGGTAAACTCATGCTTCCTCTCCTAACTGCACCGGATTGCCATCCTTGAGCTTATCGAGATTATCCGTCAGGATAGTCATTCCCTCGCTGACGCCATCTACGATTTCCAGACGGTCCCCGACGATATCGCCAGCTTCCACGCGGATTTTCTTGGCCTTGCCATCTTCTACCGTAAATACATACTGTACCCCCTTCTGCCCCAGCACTGCTTTCTGCGGCACCGACAACACCATCTTAGGCGCGCCAAGATTCAGCTGTACCTGCACAAACATCCCTGGCTTTAACAGCATTTCGGGATTATCCACCTTGACCTTGACCCGGAACATGCGGTTTTCCTTGCCAGCCACGGGGCTTATGACATCGACGATGCCAGTAAACGTCTTATCCGGATAGGCATCAACCGTTACCGTGACAGAGTCGCCCATCTTCAAATACGCCATGTCCCGCTGCTCCACATTGATTACCACATGAACGGCCTCGAGTTGTTCCACCGTCATAAGCTGGCTGCCAGCCGAAACATTTTGGCCATTGGTGAGATTCTTGTTGGCGATAACACCATCCACCGGACTTACTACCGTGGCTTCGGCCACCTGTTTTTCCGCACTGCTGAGATTGGCCTGCGCCGAATCGTAATCGGCCTGGCTGGCCAGCATCTTCGTGCGGGCCGTTTCCAATTGCTGGCGGGAATACGCCCCGCGGTCAAATAAAATCTGATAGCGCCCGAACTCATCGCAATCATTGGCATATTTTGCCCTTGCCTGATTTACGCTATTCTGCGCTACCCGCAACGCATTGCGAAGCTCCACCGTATCCATCACAAAAAGCGGCTGGCCTTTGCTAACCGTCTGGCCATCTTCCACGCAAACATTCGTCACCTGCCCGGAAAACCGGCTGCTGATAATCGACGAGGTAAGTCCCTCGACACTTCCCGAAAGCGGCATCACCGACGGCTTTTCGATGTACGAGACCGAATCCGTCGAAACAGCCAGCGGCTGCATCTCAGCTCCCGGTTCCTCCTCAGCACCAGCCATGCGCCAGCCCGCTACCGCCAGTATCACGAAAAATATGCCAATCATCATGTTACGCGTCTTGCTTTTTTCCATCTTCTGTCCCCTTTATTGACTCAGGTCAGTAAACTACAATAATAAAATGCGGAACTCACTCCGCATTTTCCCAATGAGCCATGCTGCCTATTTTCATACCAAATAACTGTTCAATCAGTCTGGCCGCCATTTCCATGCGTATCGCCATACTCTCATCCGTAACGATATCCTTTTTCTCATCCGGCCACATCCCCTCGGTAAGGCTCCAAAAGAAATCCAAACATTCTTCCGGATGCAGGACCTGCATGGAACCGGCCTCATTGCCCTCATCGATAATCTTCCGCAGCAGCGGATTGAAGCCATTACTCACAATGCGCTGCCAAAGCGCCATGACAAGCTCTTTATAGTGTTCCGCCCAGAGATTGTCTACCAGCGGTTCGATCGCATTTTCCTGGGCGGACAACTGCAAAAAGAGACGCAGCTTTTGAACGGCATCCAAACCAGCTGCCCTTCGCGTAAAATCGTCCGCAAATTTCTTCGCCCATTCTTCAAAAATTGCTTTAAGCACATCTTCCTTGGTCGGGAAATAATAAAAAAACGTTCCCTTTGCCACGCCGGCCTGCTTACAGATGTCCTGAACCATGGTCTGCTCATAACCATTGGCACAAAAAAGCTCCATCGCAATCGTCATCAATTCCTGCCTGCGTTCGGCCGGGTCCTTGCGAACTCTCGTCATCACAACCTCCTATTATTGACCTTAGTCAGTAACAGGAGTATACTTCTCTTTCGCTGACTTGTCAAGTAGCTTTGACTAGTCAAGTGACTCTGACTTGTCAAAAGGAGCTGACTTGTCAAACCGGCATATCTTAGCAGCTCTTTACTGCTGACGCGCCCTGCCCGCTGGTATTTTCAGCGTGCGCAGGTATGCCTTTTGTTCCGGAGTTATCCGCCGGCTTTCTATGGCTTTTTGAATCGCCTTGTTATGCGTCCACGCCGCCAGCTGTTTTTCTTCGAGGAATGGCAATGCCGCCTGATATTGCTTTGCCAGCGCCGTCGCAAAATACCAGGCTGTCATCATATTGATATAGTATTCCTCAGAGCGAAGCGCTGCCACCATTGACAAATAGGACCGGTCAAAATCTTCATCGAGAAAATGCTCCATCAGCATCTTCACGGCAAAACGCACCGTATAAGTTTCCGATGAATGCAGCCAAACATTTATCGGCGCCAATAGTTTTGACCGATGTTTGCCAAACACCTTCGGGATCAGCTGGTCACAAGTAGCCCAATTATTCACATAAGGCAGAAAAGCATTCACCCCATCGAGGCATTCCGCAAAGTCTTTCCGCTCCGACAGCAGGAACGCATGAAGCTGATTTTCATCGTAATACTGATGTGGCAAAACCGACAAAAAACGTTCTGCCTCCTCCCCCTTTATTGCTTTCGCCAGCTGGCGCAAAGCAGGAGTCCGTACGCCTATGACTGTTTCCGGGTCAACCGTAGGAATCAGCTTACAATGAAAGGCGCGATACTTTTTGTCCTGCAGCCGAAACAATTCCGTCTGAATATCCATAACTCCTCCTAACAATTGCCGGTATAGACATAGGATAAATACTTTCGCGCAATATCCGCAAATTCATAAATCACCGCAACCGGCGTAGCAGGTTCCACCGCCTGCCAACGAGGGAAATACCGGCTGATGTGCAGCGGCAAATCCGTAGAAATCGAAGCCAGCCATTTTGCCTCCGCTGCCATTTCTTCAGCGCTGTCGTTAAGCCCCGGCACAATAAGCGTCGTTACCTCCACATGGGTTGCCTTAGCTGCGGCGGCAATATTCTGCTTGACCGCCGCCAAACTGCCGCCGCAAACATCATAGACCTCCTGCCGCCAGCCCTTGAGGTCAATGTTAAATGCATCGACCAGCGGCAGCAGCTCCTGAAACGGCCCGGCGTTTATCATGCCATTTGTCACCAGCACGACCTTAAGGCCTGCCGCCCGCAAGAGTTTGGCCGTATCGCGCACAAACTCATAGCTGATAAACGGCTCATTGTAAGTAAAGGCCACACCAAGATTACCCGCAGGACGCGAGGCCAGTTCCTTTGCCAGCGCCACGAGCTCCGCCGGCGTTACGTCCTGCGTCGCAAAATCCGCTCCTGCCTGCGAAATCGTATGATTCTGGCAAAACGGACAGCGCAGATTGCAGCCAAAGCTGCCGACCGATAAAATGAAACTCCCCGGGTGGAACCGGGCCAGTGGCTTTTTCTCGATGGGGTCTAACGCCACCGACGTCAACCGGCCATAATTTTGCGGCACGATCTTGCCCTCGTGACAAATCCGCCCCCGGCACCAGCCCGTCTGCCCCTCGGCGAGCCGGCAGCCACGCGGACATAACGTACATACTACCTTATCCATCGCCATCCTCCTGCCACTTTTACCGATTCTGCTCAAACATCTCCCGACTTACCCAACAGACATTGCAAGGCCTCTCTTACCTCAAACAGCGGAATCTTCTCCTGCTCCAAGCGATTAGCCGCCACAGGTTGACTGTTCAAATATTGCCAGCAGTCCTGCTCTGCCTCAGTCAGCTCGTCCGGCATTACCAGCTCATTTCCCGTATCTGCCACCATGAAATGACGATACCTTGCCGCTATATCCTTCTCCATCAAGAATGATTTTACCTGCGGATATTTTTGGCGCACGCGTGCTAAAATCGCAAAACCATTGCGGTCCATATCGCCCCAGTACCATAGCTCAGGCTGATTTTTCAGCCAGGCAATTTCCTGCAACTCGCTCAAGATGCCATTGCCCGCCCCAAACAAAATCAAACCATCTTCCACCTCGGGGAATACATAGCCATTGATTTTGTTTTCGGTTATAAACACGCGGCTAAACGTCAACTTCAGCTTGGCCAACTGCTGGGCAGTGACAACGATTTCCCGCATGCCCGCAAATGTCTTGCGCGCATCGAGCGAACGCACATAGATATTAGGCGATGGAGCATTTTCCATAAGCGACAGTGCCTGACAGAAATCAGAAAATGTCCTGCCATCCTCCTCACGTACAGCAAAAAACACCGCCGCCGTAAGCTCTCGGTTCTTTTCGATAAACTTCGTATCGACGTACGGGATATCAAGCTCACGCAAATAACAATTCGTCTTGGACGTACCGGAAAAATACTTGGCCAGCTGAAAAACAGCATCAGCCATAGAAACATCCGCCAAGATTTTATCGCGTACCATGACGCAAGCCGGTATTACCGCTGGATATTCCGCCTTGATTTTTTCCACCCGCTGGCAAAACGCCTGGAATTTCTTCGCCTCGCCTAGATAGCAAAGAACATCTGCTGCCGAATCAAAGTGAATCCTTACGGGATAATCATGCTGGATGCCCAAACCTTTGGGCTTGCGGTTGGCTGTTTCCACCCGCCAAGGTGCCTTGGGCTGTTTCCAAAACGCTACCCATTCCGCCCGTTTATGCAGCTGCCCCACACTATTTGCAAGCTCCGCAGGCTCTGTCAATTTATAGGAACAAGTAAATGGTTCCTCCCGTACAGCCGTCAGCCAAAGCGCTGATAGTTTCCGGCCGTTCCGGCCCAATAGTTTGGCACGCAGCTCCTCATCATATGCCTTTGTCATTTTCCACCGGCTCTCTTTTCGTCAATCCATCACATAGCCTAAATACGCAAACACATTGCGCAGGGGTTCCTTATCGCGGATATCGAGCCAATCGTCGGGGCGGCTGTTATCGTCAATCAGTATCAGCAGATAATCAAGGACGATGCGCCGCGCGGCCCATAAGCCGACCTCCGAGGAAGTCAAACGCGTACCTGCCATGCGCACGGCAGCTGGCATATAGCTCTCCGCCATAATCAAATCTGCTAATACCGGCACCACCGCCTCAAGCTCGGTAAAAATCCGCCGGGGCTCCTTCTCATCGGGCTTTCCCCAGACGGGACTTTCCGCCACGATGCGATAAGCCATCCGCAGGGCATGCTGCTGGACAATGCGCTCCATCACCGTAAGCTCATCCTGCGCAAGCGCCTCCTGCATGGCGGCAAACCGCGCCTGCGGTTCGGCTTTTGTCCGCGCCATCGCCGCCAATCGCCGCTGACGGGCCGCTGAAAAATCTATTACGTCCATACTCTCTCCCTTAACGCTGAAATACCATGGCCAGCTGATAGCCAATATAGGCGGCTGATAAACCGAGCACGATACTGCCTACGACATTGACAGCGGCCAGGAAAAAGCTGTCACCGCGAATGAGCGTAAGCGTCTCCATGCTAAACGACGAAAACGTCGTAAAGCCGCCCAGGAAACCTACCGTCACTAACAGGCGCAGTGATTCGGGCAGCAGCTGTAGCGACTTTGCCAGTGGCAGCAACGCCCCGAGCACCAAGCCCATCAAGAAACTTCCGACCAGATTGACGATAAGCGTCCCCCACGGAAACATGCCGCCGAGCAGCATGCCAGCCATCGTCGTTACCCCATAGCGGCACATCGCGCCCAAGCCGCCGCCAATAAATACATAGAAATACGCCATTTTCTTCCTATCCTGCTTTCTATTATCCTGCAATACCTAGTCTTTTCCTAATTATACCATCTCTTGCCTGTTTCCACGAAAAAAGCTGGCACGATGCCAGCTTTTCTTCTCATGCGCCCAGCGCAAGCTTTTTTCTTTTTGCAGCTATTTCTAAAAAGTACGCATGAATGCGCAGGTCATGCGTGAGTTCCGGATGAAAGGCCATGGCCAGTTGATTGTGATACTGCACCGCCGTGATATGGCCCGCCGTTTCATTGAGCACCTGCACTTCCGTAGCAAGGCAAGCCTCGATATAAGGCGCGCGGATAAAGCGCAGAGGATAATCCCCAATCCCTGCGACAGCACCATCCGCGGCAAAACTTCCCAGCTGACGCCCATACGCATTGCGCCGTACCCGTACGGGCAGCGTTGCCAAAAGCGGCTTGTCATTGCTGACTTCTTCCGCCAGCAGGATAAGCCCCGCACAAGTCGCCATCACGGGCAGCCCTTGGATGATTTTCTGCCGCAGTGGCTCAAACAGTCCTAAGTCATGCAAGAGCTTTCCCTGAACGGTACTTTCGCCGCCTGGAATGATTATGCCATCGAGGTCATCGGTCAAATCTTTGCGCTGACGGATTTCCCGATAATCTGCCGCCAGCTCTTTTAACATCGCCTCATGTTCGTCAAAGGCTCCCTGCAAAGCCAGTACGCCAATCGTCATTTTCTCTGCCATCGTCTCACCTCTCATCGGCCACGCTCTGCCATAAGCAGCTGGATTTCATCGGCATTGATGCCGACCATGGCCTCGCCAAGATTTTCCGACAACCTTGCGATGAGCTCGGCATCTTCATAATTCGTGACCGCCTGCACGATTGCCGACGCCCGCTTGGCCGGATTGCCCGACTTGAAGATGCCCGAACCAACAAATACGCCCTCAGCACCGAGCTGCATCATCAGCGCCGCATCGGCTGGCGTTGCCACACCACCAGCGGCAAAATTGACTACTGGCAGTTTTTTATGTTCATGCACATAAGCCACCAAATCATAGGGAACCTGATATTTTTTGGCCGCCTCGAAAAGTTCATCCTCGCGCAGCGATGCAATGGCCGCCATCTGCTGATTGATTTTTCGCATGTGGTGCACGGCCTGCACGACGTCGCCAGTTCCCGGCTCGCCCTTCGTACGAATCATCGCCGCACCCTCACTGATGCGGCGCAGAGCCTCACCAAGGTCACGCGCCCCGCAGACAAACGGCACGGCAAACTTCCGCTTGTCGATATGATAGACATCATCGGCCGGCGACAACACCTCGCTTTCATCGATATAATCGATTTCAATGGCCTGCAGCAGCTGGGCCTCAACGATATGACCAATGCGGCACTTGGCCATGACCGGAATGCTCACAGCCTCCTGGATGCCACGAATCATCGCCGGGTCACTCATGCGGGCCACACCGCCCGCCGCGCGGATATCAGCCGGGATGCGCTCCAGCGCCATAACGGCACAAGCACCAGCCTCCTCGGCAATCTTTGCCTGCTCCGGCGTCGTGACATCCATAATTACGCCGCCCTTTAACATCTGGGCCAAATTCTTATTGAGTTCATAACGATTGCCAATACCTTCTGTTTTCTCTGCCATTGCCAAGTCTCCTTTGCGTTATCCAGAAATGAACGGAACACCCTTAGGATAGCGCTAAACTGACTATATAAAAATAACCAGAATAAAAATATAACAAAAGGCCAGATTCCACTAATTACTTGGAATCTGGCCATACTGACCTCTAGCCGAAAACAATAAACTTTATAATTCTTTAAAATATTGGTTAGCTGCTATAAATTACTATCAAAGATTATGCATGAACTCCGAGAAATCATCTACCGGCATAAACGAGGGGGGATGCTTCGGAAAATAAAAAAGCCCAACAAAAAATGTTAGACTTTTTTGATACCACAAGCGGTAATAAGGGTCTGTCGACAGTGACACTCGAAAGCCGTATGGCACTAAGCCTCTAACCCTTGTTTTTGAAAACCTTCGCCATTTTGGGGCAAAATCCTGCTGGTCGTGATTTTTTGTTTTGAAAATGCATTATTTTTCGTCTCCGTCCCTTGTTAATCAAGACTTCAGCGTGTCCACAAAAAAAATGAAAACCTCAACGGTAGTATGTGGGCTGCGGGGATGCCGAGGAGGTTTTCATTTTTTATCAGTAGACGTTATAAATCTTCATATGGTTCGTCTTCAAAGTATCGCACAAGATCCCTGGGAAAACTATTATAAAAGAGACTTAATCATCGCCAAATAACAAACTGCCAATTCCGCTGATAATTGCCTCTACGGCTAAAACAGAAGCAGCTGCGATGACAGCAGGGGCAGCGGCGGCTGCTTCTAGCACTGCAGCACCAGTGGCAGTGCTGGCAACCATGCTGCCAACGGCGCCGGCTCCATATCCAACTGCACCAGCTTTAACGGTATCAATGGCAATATCACCAGCAGCTTCACCAACTGTTTTGTTCCCCTTAGCAACGTCTACAATATTTCGCCCATATCCTGACAGGCATGGATTCCGTCGACGGCACGATAGATCTGACAAGAATTCTGCTGGAAGGTAACAGCGGCAATGTTTACATGATTTTTCTTAGCCATAATGGATACCTCCCTTCTTCTATTCGTTTTCTGTTGTTGGTTAGACTATATGGTATGGGGAGAATACATACGGTTAAACCGTAGATGATGCAAGTTTTAAATCGGAAAGTGTCTGGTTCAGGCTGTCAGCCAGATTGTCCATTTTTTGCCTGAATTCCTTAACTCTGCTTTCTACAGTATCTGCATCTTCATCATACTGAACTTTTGCAGATTGTGACTGCAAGTCAGCAATGATTTCATCGCCCTTTTTCTGTAAAGTAGCCTTTAGATTTTGAACGGATTCTTTTACCTGCGCATAGACAAATTCTCGTTCCTCTTCGGTGGTGCATTTAGCCATTGCCCACTGGGCATCATTGCGGATGTCATTTACCAGCATCTCCAAGGCCTGTTCCAGGGTTAATTTTCCTTTTTGAGCCTCATCATTGTCCGAATTCATGAAGTTTGCCAATGCCCAGCCTGCTAAGCCACCAATTACAAAATTCCAAATCATAGAAATTCCCCTTTTCTTGATGAGGGAGAGGTTATCTCCCTCCCTTCGTAAATAATTACTTTTTCATAGCACTCTCTACAGCATTTCCTACGGCATTGCCAATAGCCACCCCTGCTACCGTGCAGATCCCTGCAACAGCTATTGCCGGAATTCCTACAGCACCTCCCATAGCGGCAATACCGATACCTCCGATGGCACGTCCGACTGAAGCTCCAACTCCGCCACCAATTACTTTCTTCAGCATATTATTTTCCTCCCTTACTAAAAGTTCAGTTATCCCTTTCACTTTATATAACCGCTCCTGGAATCAGTTTTTGGCATTTTTGCGCTTAACTTTCGAAGAAGCTGGTTATTGCACTGCCCACCAGGAATGCAGCACCAATACTTGCAACGACAGGGGCTGCGCCTATTAAGAGTGCTCCTCCTGTGGTTCCGACTATAGCACCGCCTATACTGGTGGAGGCAATAGCGGTAACCGCTGTGCCTGTAGCCCCGGCAGCCAAACTTCCAGCTACGGCAGAACCAGCACCAGCAATGCCGCCTTTTGCCGTAGCTCCAGCAACGTCAATGACAGCATCGTCCCATTCTTTGTCTCCATTAACTACGTCGTAGATGGAGGTGGCGGCTTCAATACCACCACTTATGGCAGCTCCAGCAAAACCACCGGCTTTGGCAGCATTGCCCAAGGTTGCCAGCGTAGGCATTTGACCTAATCCTTTGCTGGCTATCCGACTGGTGGTTTTGCTGGATATCCCAGTGGATTGGACGCGCTGATTTGTTTTGCCGGCAGCATCGAGAACACGGTTGACTTCCCGAGTGGTCTCTTCTGTGCCGTATACTGTTGTTTTGTTGTACTTGCCCTTGATGATCTGATTGGCGGTTTTCCGTACGCCGTTGTTACTGATGGTGTCTTTCAACTGACCGTGCATTGCGATACGGCCACTACTGTTTTTGACGATAATATCTTTCATGGGGGCAGTAGTGGATTTCGTAAGTTGGGCGGTATTTCCATTGAAGGTATTGGCGAGATTGTACTTGTCGCAGAACATGATTTCATGGACATGACCTTTCAATTGCGGACAATGGCCTGCCCGATCAACAGCCCTGGCGATTACACTGGCCTCATAAACCTCATTGCCAATGCCGCCAGCCATACGAGATGCTTTTTTCGTATTCATGGTAAATTCTCCTTTTGTACATCGAAATGATTCTTCTACTTATATAAACTGCTCTTGGATAACAAATTTGGCAGTTTGTCCTGTAAAACTCGGATTTCAAGAGCAATTTTTTTAGAATTTTACCCAGATTGAAACATAAATTCTGTCAGCCAGAGTGTTATCGATGTTGGCCCCCCAGATGATACAGCTGCTATTGGTGCCGAGCTCTTCGTTTACGAATTCGCAGATTTCCTGAATTTCAAACATGCTGAGGTTATCTTCGCTGCCTGTAATATTCAGGATGATATATTTAGCGGCAGGAATGGGGGGGTTCATCATCCGCAGCTGTTTCAATGCCATTCTGGCAGCGGCGCATTTGTCAATCTGAGATTCACGCTCGCCGTAGCTAAAAGCAAAGCGGCCTTCCTCTGTGAACAGGAACCGGATGTCTTCAAGGTCAATATTTACAAGTCCCGGCTCCGAAATAAAGGATTGAATAGACTTGATGCTTTCTGCAATGTAGGCATATAATTCAGCTTCGTCTATGAAATACTGTGGATTTATCTGCATGAAGGAAGATGCTGATTCTGTCAGTTGAGCCGTTATGAGCATGGGCAGAAGCAATACCTTTTGCTCTTTGGCAGATTGGATTCCCTGCTGAAATTTTTCCCAGGCGTGTTCTTCCGTGGCATCGGCGACTAAAAAGCCAACCGTAGTGTCTGCCCAAGAGACAGGCAGAGTGGGATCTTCGGTTAGCAGACAAATCCCGCTACAGTTCAGGTATTGCTCCAGCAAAGCATGAGTTTTGCCGATACCGGCAATCTTCAAGGAAGCAGCAAGGATGGTTTCATCGAATGTAAACATGATTATCAATCCTCCGGTCAAAGTAATGATATGAATGATTCTCTCACTCTATATAACTGCTCCTGATAACAGATTTTGGCATTAAGGGCAAAAAAATACAGGTCATATTGACCTGTTGGTAAAAAATATTTGCTTTTTGATACCGCAAGCGGTAAGAAGGTACTGTCGACAGTTACGCTCGGAAGCCGCATGGCTCTAAGCGTCTAAACCCTGTTTTTGAAAACCTTCGCCATTTTGAGGCAAAATCCTGCTTGTCGCGAAATTTTTTGTTTTGAAAATGCATCATTTTTCGTCTCCAGCCCTTGTAAATCAAGGCTTCAGCGTGTCCACGGAAAAAACTGAAAACCTCAACGGTGGAATGCGGTCTGCGGGGGTGTGGCAGAGGTTTTCAGTTTTTTGGGATACGTATTCTGATATTGATTATTTATTCCTCACAGTATAGCATAAGCGTAATCCGATGTCATCTTCCTAATACTCACGAAACTGTACAAATTGAAAATAGGAGACCTTGCGGGATATGCCTCCCTGCTGCTCTTCGTGGGCAATACGCTCACTGCATGCCGCCAGGACTGGGATTCCCTTTTCTTTGAGTAATTTTACCAGCCCATAGGTATAGGTAAATTCTCCCTGACAGAGTACAGCAGATGGGTGCATTGCTAAAATCTGGGCAAATGATTTTTGGGTAAGTTCAGCGATTTGCTTTTTGGTATAGTTAACAGACAGTTCCGGGAACGCAAAATCCATGATAGGTCCGTAAGCGAGTGCAGCTTGCTTCTGTTCCGGCGACCAGCTGGCCGCCGGATGGTTGGTGTGGTTGATAAAAACGGCCATGATAATTTCCTCCTGTGTAGATTTTTAGCTGGCATAACGGCTGGCGTAGGTGGCTTCATCGAAGGAGTAGCGGGCAAAGACGGTACGGAAATCTTCAGCAAGCAGGTTGCCTACCACCTTATAATCTTCCGTTTCGTCATCGAGCAGCCGTCCCTGATTATCCACCATGATGTAAGAACGAGTCATATCATTTTCGGGAACGACGTCGCGGGAAACTTCGGCATGGCGAGCTACGAAACTGTCGAATTCAGCCTGATTGGTCAGCAGAGATGCATTATTGAAATTGTCGTGGATAAAGAGTTTCATGCGGAGCATTTTCCAGCGGTCAATGCTCAGTTCTTTGCCAATGGTGGTCAGGTCTTCGTCAGCGTTAAGGTTTGTAATGACGGTATTCAGCTTGATGCGGATGGAAGGATTGATGGAACGGGCAAGGGCGATAAGTTTGGACAGTTTTTCGTAGGTCAGTACTTCCTGGGATTTGTTGCAGGCACCTAGAGCTACGAGAGTCTCAGGATTGATGCTGTCAACAGAAATCCCCAGAGTTTCAAATTTAGCAAAGAGTTCAGGCGGCATAAGCGCCGGGTTCAGCATCAGGGAACCGTTGGTGATAATGGAAAGCTTGAACCCCTGCTCATAGGCGTAGTTGACGATTGCAGGGAAATCTTTGTGCAGGACAGGCTCGCCACCGGCGAAGTTGATGGCATCCACGATGCCGCTGTTCTTAAGATTATCGATGATATGTTTCCACTGATCCAGCGGCAAGTCATTATCGTGGTCGAAACGGGCGAAGCAGTATTTGCAGGCGTAGTTGCATTTCTGGGTGATGTGGAGATTCACTTTGTAAGTCATGATATTTACCCCTTTCCAACAGTTGATTATCTTTCTACTGTAATTAACAGCATTGGCTGTGGGAATTTGGCAATATCATGATTCTTTTTGAAAAAAAAATTACCGGATTATGCGGACCTGTCCCATTCCATGGGCAGTCCAGCGGCCAATACCGGCTAATTCGGCATAGGCGGCCAGCAACAGCAGGATGCTTTGGTACTCATCATCGACATGATTCAGACCATAGGTAAACTGACCGACAAATCCCCTGGCGCTGCGTTTGGGTGCGAAGTTCAACTTGCAGCTTCTCCCCTGCCATTCCAAGGGAACGATGGCTTTTGCCTCTTCACGGATCAGTTTAGCTGGCAAGTCGCCGGGCATATCGAGGGCAACCCATTTGTCTGCTAGTGAGCCAAAGACATATTCAGGCAAAGGCCAGGGAAAATCGTCGTTACCAGCTCTGAAGGTGGTAGCAGAATGAAATTTAAGGGATATGACAGATGGTGGTACACAGGAAAAACACTCTGCCAGCAGGTCTGTTGGTTCAATCAGCCCGGAATAAGCAGAGATTTCGGGATTGATGATTATACGGACAATTTCCAGCTGCAAATTTCCCAGATTCATAATATGACCAGGCTGCAGATTGAGAAATGCCTGTAATACATGATCCTGCAGGGCTGTCACGCGCCAACGCAACATGGTGCCCTCTTTGATATACAAACGATTATTGTTCGCCCGCAATGACTGTGGATATTCCAGCATAGCAGAGGTAAAAGGTTTGATGGACATTTCTTTATGGACATGGTCGGCTAAGGCTGGCGAGAAATCTTCCATAATCTTGAAGCATAAACCATGCAACTGTTGTCCGTGATGCAGCGGCAGGCTGTCACTATTTACTGCTTTTAATTCAAATACGATAGCACCAATCATTTTTTCCTCCTGGTTCATATGCTGTGAAAAATGCGCCGGTTGTATGGCCGGCGCATTATATGACATTAAGCTATTTTGGCATTAGCATCGATATACTCCTTCAACGCATATTTCATGTAAATGGGAAACTTTGTTATGGTCTTGTCCAGCTTTGGATTGCGATTCCAGTTTTTGAAGCTCAACACTTCTGTGATGGCTCGTCCCCAACAGAAGAAATCAAATACGCCTTTGGAGAATTTTTGTGAAAATAGATACATAGTCCCGAATTTAAGACTGGTCCAGTAAAAATGGATCATATCCGAGATATTTTTAATGATGATTTTTCCTTCCATGTTTATCCGTCCTTTCAAGGTTCATAATGATTGGTCCTTTATACTATATATAGCTTGTCATAGCCTATTGTTTTGGCATTATTGGTAAGTTATTTTTGTAGTAACTGAAAGAACGGGCAGAATCCCCTTATTTATTAGCTAAGTGCAACTGAGCGCCAATTCTAGTGATGATTATTTGGATGTATTTCATTTTTTTCCGCATAGTGTCTTGCTTTAAGCCTAGTTTTTCAGCCATCGCAGCACGATACTTCCCCTTCAGGAAAGCCTTTTCCTGAAGCATTTGCTTGCTGGCACTTTTCGCTATCTCATATTCTTCCAAATATTGGGGCGTCATTTCTTTTTGCTGCTGATAAAAGTCATAATCAATTTGTTCAATAGTAGATTCGTTGATATCAAACTCCTCTACTAGAACAATCATGCTCATGAATAATTGGAAATAGGGCAAATCGCTACTGGGCAAGAATTTAGTAACTTCTTCATACAAATCAAAGACACTTGCTGTCTGCTTATTTTTTTGGAAGTCGTTAAATAGCTGTTTTTCAACAATAGAAACTTTTTTTTCAGGATTTTTGTCCTTATCATATGCCGGTTCATCATAACTGGTTGCTTTTTTAAATATTGTATTATTATCATCAACGGAATACTCATCTTTGAGGTTGGACGTCCTTAATGAATATCGATTGATAAAAAGATTCAGAAAGAATTTTCCCTGCGACTTATATTGTCTTAAACACTCATCAAAGACTTTTATGAATTCTATACCATCGACTTTATGCTTCAAAGTAGATTTTGTATTAACAAACAAGTATTCTTCGATACGTGACATAATATCAAGCCGTAATTTTAATTGGCTGCGGCTGAGATGACTTTTATGAAATTCCTCAAAAGGAACAGATAGATTCTCCTGACGATATTTGCACAAGGGAAGAACGAGCGCCTCAATCTCTTTTGCTATTGTGGTATATTGATCGTCCACTTTTGACATATACAGTCAACTCCTTTCCTGCTTATCGATTAACCAATCATAAAGGAAAGAAGTTGATCCATTTCTTGTTTTTTGCCGGGAGTTGCCTGATTGACGATAGAGTTGATACGGAATAGTGTCGTTATGTCAATAATGTCAATGGTAGATGGAGCATCGTTATCGCCACGATAGAATTGGGCATAAATCATCTGTTTGATTTCTACATTCCGGCAAGCTTTGACTACATAGTTCATGGCAATAAACATGGCCAGTGTATAAGATTTCAGCCCGTAGGTCATATCGGCATAAATCTGATCGCCGTCCTGGATTAAGTCAGCTACTTCTTTCATAAAGGTGCTGAATGATAAGGAATCCAGGTAATCACGATCGGCATTGACATCGAGTTCATCCACGACAATAAATTCGCCCTTGGCATGGTGTTCATCCAATATCTGCTGCACTTCGGCTACAAGATGCTTGTAGTTCTCTTTTGGTGTATCGGTTTGGTTCATGCCGGTGATGATGACGATTTCATCATCCGCCGAGATGTTGGCATCTACCAGATAGGAAATGGGGAAAAGATACGGTTTATCCGCCAATTCAAGGTCACGGCTGCAATATTTAGATGGATTTTTAGTGTTAATAGGGTTAAGAATTACAGTGGATAAGAATATTTTTCTCATGATAATATGCTCCTTTTCAAAAAGCTGAAACAGATTGACGCTGTCATTACATAAAAATTCGTTGCATTTCAGGGGAAATCCTGCCATAAGAGACAATTATCACCTTCCCTCCGTGAGCGGGACAACATTGTGAAGTATTAATCGTCAAGAAACAGGCTGCCAATCACTGCACCGGCAATGAGGAATGGTACTGTCGTTACAAATACAGGGGCAGCTACAACAAGTAATCCCCCCCCCGCCTACTGCACTGGTGGCTGTAGACAGAATAGTGACTAAACAGATGGGATTATTCTTCGACATAAGGCAAGCATCCTTTCATTGTGGGTCGTATTGATTTTCTCTTACTATAAGTAACAGATTTACGAAATGAGATTTGGCACCGAACCAGAAATTTTGCATAAAAAAAGCCCACAAAAATGTTGTACTCGTGGTGTGATACTGCAAGCAGCAGAAGGGTGCTAACAACAGTAACATTTAGGAGCCGCATTGCTCTAGGCCTCCCAACCCGATTTTGGAAAACCTACGCCATTTGGGGACAAAATCCTGTTTAGCGTGTCCACGGGAAAAAATGAAACCCTCAGCGGTAGAATGCGGCCTGCGGGGGTGCTGGGAGGTTTTCAATTTTTGCTTCAGACCGTGGCGATTCATGGATATTATACACTAACGTTTATGTCGTGGTCATTATCAGGGAACAATACTTTTCCAGTGGTTCAAGGTGCCTGAAATCATTTCCCGGATCTCTGTGACAGAGGTTATATCTTCCGTATTGGCATGGTTGATCTGATTACGCTCCACCCTTATCTGGAAATATTCTTTCAGGCAGTTCAACATATCGTTATAACGTAAAGAACTTTTTAGCTGGCCATTCTTGTATAAGGCATGGTAGCGATTCATGTATTTCTGCCATTTCTCGTCAATATCCATGAATATTTCCGGCTTGGATTCCGTTTCTTTGCTTTCTTCCGTATAATCACTGGCTGGGATTTCAAACAATTCGTAAAGGACTTGAGGTGAAAGGACAGCCAAACTATTTAATGTTTTCTCCAATGTGGTATTCAGCAAGTAATCCATAAATGAACGTTTAAAATTGCTATTACGGCAATTAACATTATATATAGCATGGAAAACTTTCATCAGCATGGGATATTGATTTTCGAAAGATTGATATTTCATCTTTTTGCTTTTCAATAAGATGAAATCGTAATCCGCATTCTTTAATTCTTGGAAAAAAGCTGCCAACTGCGGATATCTTTCCACTTTCAATGTCCCGAAGTTCTTATTGCCGGAGCTGGCGGATAAAAAACTTGCTTTTAAGAGATCGGCTAAACTCATTGGCCGAGCTGAGCTGTTGTCCACTTCGATGCCTGTCTTGCTGTATACTGTGAGAAAATATTGTTGCCAGTTGCGGCCTGTTTTCCTGCCTTCCTGTTCACAGGCCAGAATAATTCCCGGGTTATCCGTATAGGCAATCTTATGTTTGACCAGATAGCCCGGCAGCCATTCGGTACAGAGCGTCATAGCCTGCTGCAGGAATCCTTTACGCTCACACCAACGGATGATGTCAAATTCCGTTGCCTCCCCTTCCAGTAAGGAACCATATTCATTTTTTAGGGTCATAATGATGCTGGCAAAGAGATTTTCCTGAAGCGTACTGCCATGATTTTCCTTGAATGCTTGTAAATATACATGGAGTGTCCGCAGTTCATCTTTGATGATGCTGGTTCGGCACATCTTGATGGCATCGGAGAAGCGTTGCATAGCTTGTAGCAGGTTATCCAAATCCTGTGTTTTGGGAGCATCTTGGAAATAGTCCTGCAATGTTTCGACACTGCCGAAGCGGACAAATTCATCTGCACCACTGATTAAGTTGAATAATCCCAGTAAGGATGTGGCATCAAATACCTTTTTTTTCGCCGGATCTGAATATAGCACTTTTCCCAGCTTAATGCCGTTGAACTGCAGCAGCTGCATAATCGCCAGCATCATCGTGGAATTGTAGCGGAAACCACCAGTCATGTCGGCATATAGGCGGATTTCAGCGTTTGGGTGCTCCTGAGCATAGTTCATGATACTGCCAGCAATTTCAGTAACATTCCGCATGGACTCCTCGATATTGTCGAGGTCATCATAGTAATTGAGCTCGATAATCTTGTCGGAAAGCCTGCTGTCTGCCTCGATCAACCGCTTTTTCAGAAAGTTGATATGGGTTACAATACCGTATTCCTCTGTTTTCGGTGCGTCAAAAGTTTTTACTTTTTCGCTGCAAACCAGAAAGACTCCTGCCAGAGGATTGTCAGCCAGCTGCCGCTGTACCGCTATGATAGCAGCTTCATTGGTCTGGATAGCGGTATAGGGCTGGCCGACAACATCGGAATAATGAATAGGCTCGGCGATATTTCTGTCCTGCACAAGGCTTACAAATGCCAGCATGATATTGAGAACATTTTTTTCTGCCATATGTATTTCATCTTCCTCTCAATTTATGCTTTTCTATTTCTTACCTTATCGATTACCCCAGCTGCCTCAGGCAAAATATTGCGCTTTTCAAAACGCTTATCCTCCCGATAACGGTCTTTCGTATCGCCATCCATCTGTGCGGTTGCCTTATCCCAGCCTGCCATTTTGGTGTTATTGTAGTCCAGCATAAGGCGAAGATTTTCTACAGCTTCATAATAACTTTCTGTCAACGATCCTGTACCAGCCTTTACTAAAGCCTCATATGCCGCTATATACTCGTCAGGTGCTTCCTCTTGCTGGGATTCATGCCACCCATCATTATCAAACAGCGTCTTGTAACGACTTCCATCTTCAAGAAACAAGGTTGCTTTGATGCGAATGCTGCCTAATCCGATACTCTTGCCCATGCCAATTTTGTAAACAATATCTTCATTCTTCTTGCCTAATTTGAAAATAAGCATTAGGGCGCCTAGTTCCTCCTTAGTAAGGTCATGAAAGTGAATACTGCCTTCAAATTTCGTGCCGGGTGCTAAAGGTTCGATTTTTCTGGCGAGAGGTGCTTTGCCTTTGAACACATTATCACGGCTCAGTTCCAGTTCCTTGGCCGTCGCATGCCAGTTATGGTTAGGCTTGTTATGCCAATAAAATTTATAGCCCCGCACTTCGGCAGCGGGATGATCCCAATGCACCAGCTGATCTTTCTGGTTCTGCTTCAGATAAAGCTGAAAAGCTGTGGGATTTGGCTGCATCAAAATACGCGATTCCGCCGATTTCAGCGTTTCAACCTTTTGCAACGGTACAGCATCATCAAAGGTCACGCGGGATGCCCAGGATACATCCTTGCGGCTTATACCAAATACTGCACTAGCAAAGTCAATCTTATCTTTCGAATAATGCACCTGCTGCGGAACTGCCTCCATAATACTGTTGTCATAGGGAATACGATAAGATTGGCCATGTCCAAAAGACTTCACATTCCCTGCATCATCTAAAAAGAAAAAACAAGGAGCAATAAAACCATTCTTATCTTTAATTTTGAAATTCTTTTTTCGCACTTCCTTCATTAGGTCAACACCACAACGATTTTTGTCTCCTTGATAGGATTCGATTACCGAGTCAGGAATCGGGTACCTTTTTGACGTATCAATATCATCTATTGACATATATTTGTAATACTGTTTTCCCCAGCCAGCCCTTTCTGCTGTTGTCGCTTTTTCCAATTTTTCTTGAGAGCGCTTTAATTTATCCGTACTAAGCAATCCTATCTGAACATAGGCTGTATGACCATCCCAGCGTACTGAAGAATGTTTGATATCTCTGTCATTTAATTTAAAGTCATACATATACTTCCAAATTGGAATGGAGCGCAGCTTATTAGGTAGGAGAGAATAGATGTGCCATTTGTTACCTTGCTTGAACAAAAAACCAGGCTTGGCATTTTTTTTCACATGTCCATTTTCCATGGAGGTCATATAATCTGCATACTTTTCATGAAGCTTGGCAAAAAACGGCATTTTACTCTTTGGTGCCATCAGGCAACGATAGTAAAGATGTGTGTTCTTGAGGTCTTCCTCGCTCTTCCAACTGCCACAGGTTACGATTTTATACAGGTTCTTTACCATCCCCCGCAAGGAGCTGCCTGGAATGATCGGTTTCCCTCCTGGGGCAAAGAATTTGTCATTCTCGCCACCACCAATAAATACGGGAGTAATTGTCTCGATTGCCAGTTCAATATGCCCATTGAGGTTGGCCTTTTCTGCCATGTAGGTACGAAATGCTGCGGATACCGGATCTTCTTTCTCTGCTGCTAGTTCTTCTTTTTTATCCAGATAGATCTGCAATTGTGAAACCAACACTGCCTTTGGCAGGGGGATAAAATTATATGGTGCGGTAGCAATCATTGGGGGAAGCACCTCCGGAGACAAATCTAACGCCTCGCCATAAGGAAGCTGCTTGGAAGATGTTTGGCGGTAATTCCCATTTGGATGACCAAATCCTTGCCTGTTATGGAAATTTCCTTTTGTTGCTGATTTCTTTTCTTTCTCTGTACTCTTGTTTTTTCCCATGCTGTCTTTGCGAAGACTATCAATCTGTTCCTGGGTAATGAATCCTTTAGCCAAAAGTTCATCTAACATCTTCGGATCTATGTCCGCTATATTAAGCCCCATAACATTTACACCTCCTTCAGCGCATCAATGGAGACAAAACGCTGATCTGCATACCCTGCCAGTCCAGTGGTACGGTCATAGCCTATATAGTTACGGGTAGTCAGACCATAATATTTGCCGCCTTTGCTTCCCTTAGAAACAGGAATATTCAGTGTGAGCTTGCGGGAAGCATCCTTGAGCTCAATATACATGTCTCGATCTGTCACTGACTCCGGACTCTCGCATTCTCCCCAGAATCGTGAAAAACTGTCGATCACTTCCTGCGGACTACCGCTGTCATCATCACAAATATAGCGCCCTTCAAAGTATTCATCAACCTGCAGTAGATGAACTTCCTCCTGTGCATTAAAGACACGCATTTCTATAATATCTGCTATTTCCACCTGATTGTTCTGCAGGGTCAGCTTTGCTCCATCCCAGCATCCGAAGGTAACGGCATGCAGTGCCCATACCACTAAGCAGGCAGGTGCTTTTATTTTTTTCGCCAGCAGTTCTGTTAATGCCGACTCATTTCGCTCGATATGGACCAGCGGCATTCTGCTGCTGCAAATGTCCTGTTTTTGTAATTTATTTTTTGCCAACTCAAAGCCCATCTTCATGCCTCCTTTCGTTGCAGCGCCGAAGCATAATCTGCCAGTACAGAAGAATCCCCAACAACCACTCTGCCGTTTTCCTCCAGTACAAATCTATCCTGCTTATACTGAATTTCTGCCCGGATTCCCTTGAGCCTGCCCCGGCCAATACTCGTTTCTCCGCCCAGAGCCAGTTCTCCCTGCCAGAGATCCTTCAGCAGGAACAGTGCCAGCCCGACTTCCGCTTCTGTGGCGTTGCGAATGGTAAAACGGATTTTTACTGTGCCGACAGAATTGTCCTCTTGATAGAGAGGCTGGGTATTCAGCAAGGCATTGCCCAGTACGCCCCTGGTAAACCTGTCGATGCGATTGCGGGTAACAATCGGTTCTCTAAGCTGTTCCGGATGTTCTTCCAAATAACTTTCTTCCACAATAAAGCGGCTCTTAATGCGCCCTTCCGTCGCAGACTTGACATTTTTATCTTCATCACCTGCACATCCCATAAGGCTGTCCAACATTTTTGATCTGTGTCCCAGTTCACGCAGGATACAGGATGCCCGATGCCGCAACACGCCTTTGATAGTGGAGCCGGGGATAACAGCTGCTTCTCCGCTATGCTTCATGACAGCAATCTGCTTTCCTTCCCTGCTAATCTGATAATCCCGTACCAGTAGGGAGGAGCACAGGGCAAAGGTGGCGGATATAACAAAAGTATCCGGAGCTTCAAGAGGCATTGAGCCGATTTCCACCAACTGAACAGAGGCGTCTGTTGCGGCTGGCTGGTCTGTGCCCAACCATGCCAATACATCCTTAGAATTGTGAAAATCATAATAGCCAAGTACCGGACTTACAAGATGCGTCCGCCCCATTCCCTTTGATGTGTTAGCACCAAGATGTATGCCGGCTGCCAACCGGTCACGCAGAAAACATATACTGTCTTTTACGTCGCCTCTAATTTTATCTGTGCCTTCAGCCAGATGAAACGCCCGCAGGGTAAACACGAGACGCAATGCGGCCTCTGCTCCCCGTTCAATGGCTTCATAATCGTATTTTCTTCCCTGCATGGCCGAACCTTTATATTCGTCTATGCATACACCATCCCGAAAGATCTGCTTGCTTTCCTTGAAAACAATATCTTCTGCCTGTATGGTGCTTTGCATTGTCTCCAGACTTCCGAATATCTCCTCCACCATTTCTGGCGATTGGCTCCCCAGCAAGTCACGCAGGACCCCCACCAAAGAAGTCCCCGGTATGAAGGCCTCGCCCTCCGCATTTCTTAGGACATGAATATCCTTGCTCCTTGCCGCAGCCATAGAAGCTGTACCATCTCCCACCAAAAGCGGGGCATCCAGCTTCAATGTACCTTCAAGGACGACCTTGCCGACAAGCTGTTCATCATGTTCTTTTATCTTCATGCTGAGGCCTCCTTATTTTTTTTCTTGCGGGCAAAATAGCATACCCAATACCAATACTCGTAATAGAACTCCCCATCACTAAAGTTAAAGTCCTGTTGCTTGAGGCCCACGTCCTGCATCAAATCTTCCAACGTGGCTTCCTTCTCTTTTTCCCGGCCACCAATATCCTGCATAATATTGTGCAGCTCTTCATACGGCTGAAGGGCTGCCTTCGTAAAATAATCCTTCAGCTGCTGATTATGCAGAGATACCATCTGAAGCCGCTCTACAAAAGGCACCAGATGCTTGTCCTTTTTCTCACGCACCAAATTATCATTATGCTGCTGAAGACTCTGCAAGGATGTTTCCATCGCTGTACGTAGAGAGCCATTTTCCTGTTCCTTTGCCTTTTCCAGTAGCTGCAAAAGACGTGCAAAGAAATGCGTCGAACCAGCAGGAATGTACATATCCTGCACATCCTTATGTGCATACAAACGAATCTGCTCCAGGATGCGCCTGCTAATGATCTGTTCGACTTGCTGCTTGACGGTTTCCGGAATACTCGGCATTTCGCATATCGCTTTGTTCTTGTTCTTGTCAGCCAACCGAATGGACTGCCACGGCCACACCCTGAGCTGCCCAAAGCCTTCAGCTCGCCGCATACCTATTCCTTCATAGAGTAAAGCCCCCAGACGAACAAGGTCTTCCTCGGTCCAGTCCGAATCTTTTTGCAATGCAAATACGGAGCCTGCTGCCAGGCCAAAACATTTTGGCTGCTTCATCGACCAAATACCAACAAACTTCTCTACTTCTACCGGCGAAGCATAGATCTCCTGCAGGGAAAAACCATTGCCCATGTGCTCAATAAGCGGCTGCAAAAGCTCCTTTCCATCAGGAATGCCAAAATCTGCACAAGTTCCATTGGCTTTGACGGGAAGATAAGACGTATCAAAGCGCAGAAGGATTTTACGTTCACGAATGGCATCCGTCCCAATAGAGGGACAATTTTCCATATTACCAAAGCGTAGCAGACACTGACCATACTGGGTAAAATGAGAGCGGCCAATATGGCAGGTAATGCCATCTGCCGTAACATCGAGGCCATCTTGGAGCGCAGTCAGATCTGCTTCTGTTCCAACAATCGAGCCAATGAAGGACTGCCCTGCATCAATTGACTCATAGTTAAAAATACCACCATCATCGCTCTTACCTGCCAGACGCCTTTTCCCTTCACTTCGATTCATATGCAGCATCAGATTTGTCCGTACCTGCACTCCCTGCAGGCCATTTTCTGTTTCTACAGCCAAACCACGGAAGGATTTGAACCCATCCTTTCGATTATCTAGCGCAATTTGCAACAGATCCTGTACCTGAGGTAAAGCAGCGCCACCATGACTTTTCTCTTTCTGTAGTGAAAGCGGCAAAACAAAGGCACGCTTTCCTGCCATGGCCGGTTGCGCATCCACAAAGCGTAAAGCATCGAAAAACAAATGACGAAAGTTCGGATTCCGATGGGCTTCTTTTCCCAGCCCCTGTTGGTTACAGTAGCGTGCTGCCAACACTCCCCGCAGGATCGAGCCGGAAATCGTCTTCCTGGTTTCTGTCATTACCGTAGCATTATTTGCAGCGGTCAGAATCAATGGTGAATACGTTTCGATAAAAACAGGCAGTCGTTTCATCCGGCCTGCACCTCCTTCAATATCGACCTGGCTGTACGCTTTTCATTTCCTGCTTCTTGAAAATCGCAGCGGATTCTGCCAAAGCCTCTATTCCGCTTCAATCCGGCTGTACGAAGATTACAGCAGGCTGCCGCCAGCAAAACAAGATACTTCTCTGCCTCTTCTCCTTCCAGGCCTATCACCCCGGAGAATTTCACACCAGCTTTGACGACTCGCATATTGTGCAGCGAACCTTTAAAAGCCACACCATTTTCCAGTTTGGTCTGATACCGCAGAGAAGTATACTGCTGAAGAACATCCGCAGGCTGCAGGAACTCCTTATATTTTGCCTGCAAGGCCTTCCAGGCCGTTTGCAAGGCTGGATAACCAGCTTTATCATGAAGATAAAGATTGGGCACAATGAGCTGGACATGGCTTTCATTTTCCTCATGATGAAAAAGTCCATCCAGCGGCATATTGGTAAGCGCTGTAATTTTGCTCAGCTGTCCCATTTCACAGACTTCCACAGCGCTCTCGTATAAAAGTCCTTTCAGCCTGCGTGCCGGGAAATAGGGCATACCATATGCATCATGAATCACTTCCGCATCCACATTGACATCAGCCTGTCCGGAGCCCAGATGGATAGGAGACAGAACTTCTACAGAAAAATTCAGTTTCATGGTCATCCCTCCTCGTATAAGAAATCCATCAGCTCGACAGCATCAATATAAGGTGTTTCGCCACCACTCCACAGGGCGTTTTCTTCCTGACGAAATGCATCCCAAGCTTCAATTTCGGGCAAATCCTGTTTCATGTGAGCTAGTTGCGCCAGAAAACGATTGATTTCTGCCGGCCCATGCTGCAGGACGAATCTCAATTCCTTTGCTTTGCTGCGTGCCATACAGCCTACGCCCTTGGCGGTATGTTTTCCCTGATGGAATTGGCGGACTGCTTCAAGCAGATTCTCTATATCGTGGCGATGATCACGCAAGGCTCCACCTTCCTCGTGTCCTATCTGATAAGGGCCAAAATGCATGCCTCCCTCGCCACCGGCACCGGAATATTCCTGCCTGCGAATCTGCTCTAAGGTCGGGGCTTGCTCTCCATGCAGAATGGCAAAGTCCAGCCAGCTTGTCCCCGGCGCATCGGGATGATCCTGTTTTTTCCTGCGCATTCGCTGTTTTGCCGCCTCACATAACTGCTCGGCTAGTTCGTAACCGCGGAAAAACGGATACGTTGTCTTTAAAATGGCTATGCCACCGCAGGAGTCCATGCGTCTGGCAGCCGCTGCATCTATGCCTTCAACTGAATTTTCATCCAACAGATATTCCATAAACCGCTTCACATAGGAGATGGCCATTTTGGCGGGACAGACAAAGGTCACATCATCCCCACCAAGTATGATTGGCCGAATTGGCAGGTAAGGTCGTCCCTGCTCATCCTTTTTCTGCCGACCACCAAGATCCAGTGCATGCTGTTCCATATAATTGCCATATTCTGCTCCAATGCTTTCCAACAGGTGAATAAAGCAGCCCCATGTCTTGCGGCGTACGTTTTCAGAGAGTCTGCTGCGCTCCGACTGGGTACGGCAGGCACGGAATTTCTCCCCCATATTGTTGCCATCAATATGCACAATGGCAAAATAATTTTTCTCCCGCTCGATCTGCCCCAGCTCGTCTATCTCCAGAGGAAAAGCAAAACGGCGGCAGATAGGAGAATATTTTGAAATTTCCTCTTCCAAAGCCATATTGGCCTCATGAGCCGCTTTGGCTTTAACTGCTGCTTCCTGTGAACAAAAGCGTTGTCCTCGTTCTTCAACCTTGACTATACTGCCATCAGGGTCATAATAATTTGCAGTTTCGCCATTGATGGGACAGGTAAGTGTCAAGCCTGTATAAGGTATACTGACCACCGGAAAAACATGATTCTGCACCAGCTTCAGCTGTTGAAACAATGCCTTTAGATCAGTCTGGAATTCTTCATTGGACAGCCTAAGCGTGCCACAGGCAGCTCCTAGGTGAAGCCCTGGAATCTCTACCAGTACCAATGCAGAAAAGCGACGAACAATCTGAATCAGTTCTTCATGTGTCACATCCCCACTGAAAAGCAACAGGGCATTCCCCCCACCATTGGCCGCCACAACACACTGCCGCTTTCCCTGCAAATTCTCAATTGCCAGTTCATTGTGCCAGCTGTCCTTGTCCACCTCAAGATTTGTCTTTTCATCTTCCAACACATTCATAAGCTGCTTATCAAAAACATGGTCAACGAGATAGGATGCTCCAATATTGGTCTTTAACCGATTGCCTGAAAAGATAAACCTCTGAATGGAGCGTGTATCGAATAATAGCGCCTGAACCGCGTCCATAAACCTTCCTCCCTCCACCAATATGAGTGAGCAATATATAATTTCTAAATTCCCCCTGTGATTCGAAATTTCCTTCCCGAACCAATGTAAATATTCAAATATTATGTCTATTGTCCCCTGCAACATTGCTGTTGCAAAGGACAATAGACGGGAATGCGATCCCTTTTCTTACCAATCAATCATCAAAGAATAAACTGAGCAAAGCACCAGCAGCGACAAATGGGGCAGCGGCTGCAGCTACAGGAGCAATAGCGCCCAGTCCAATTGCCCCCAATGCAGCACCAGTTCCGGCAGATATTGCACCGCTGGCAGCGGTTACAGCCCCCACGCCTGTGGTAATGGCTGTACCGATTACCGGAGCCGATGACACTGCGGCAGCTGCAGCACCGGCGGTTTCGATGGCCGCCGCTCCTATAGCCGTGCTGGCAACAGCGCTGCCTACAGCTCCGGCACTATAGCCAATGGCTCCCGCCTTAACCGTGTCGATTGCCACATCCCCAGCTGCTTCGCCAACCGTTTTGTTTCCTCTGGCCACCGAAACGATATTGCTGCCAAGACTGAAACCTGCTCCGGCAATGGAACCGGATTTTGCCGATTTCAACCCTACGCTATGTGCAGCACTGACCTGCTTGGCACTACTGCAGAGATTGGAACTGATTACGGCGTTCTTACTGCCGGTTATTTTGCTTTCCAGCTGCATCATATCTGCCAGCATCTTAGCCTCAGCATCGGTCACATGGCCTTCTACGACCTTGACACCAACTTTGCGGCCGGCAGCCTGAAGTGCCTTGAAGTTCACATTGCCCTTATCGATTACTACGGTTTGTCCCTTGTAACGGCTAAAATCAATCTGCCCAGGCTTATAACCGGATTTCATCTGCTTCAAAACCTTAGTACCATCTGTTTTGATATGCCGCAGGTCAACAAGGCCGTTATTGTTGATTACTTCAGTGTGGCGGCCCAAGGCGCTAGCATTCCCTGCTTCCAGTTCTTCCATGACGAAGCCCTTAAAGCCTTTGGTTCCACCGCGCATAGTGTTCAAACGGGAGAGGCCATCCCCCATATCCTGATAATAGCGCATACCTTTAGCGGCGTGATTGATATTGCGGGTGTTCTGCTGGATGGATACGACTGCTTCGTTAACATGTTTTTTCTTTGCCATGATGGATACATCCTTTCTCTTACTCTGTACATTTGGTTCTTTACCGTATAAAGCCACTTCTCTGGAACAGTTTTGGCATTGCTCTAAAAAATTTTTCTAAAAAGTTGCTTGGGGATATCTTCTTTACCATTCGACAGGAAACGGGACGGGGATGGGGATGGGTTTCGGAAATGGGAAGGGAATAGGTGGTACTATCGGGAAAAAATTTTTATTGGTCATGATAAGCGCATCCTTTCTGTAAATCAAATTCAATCTGCCCAACCATAGGTTTGATTATCCATGGAATCCACCTCCTGTTACTTAGACTGTTGTTTTCTCTCTTGTTATCTATAACTTCCCCTAATTGCTTTTTTTGGCATTTTCGCAAAAAAAATTGAAAATATGTTATAATCGAGTCATAGGCTGCGCTTTATGGATGTTGGTAATCAGACGATGAAAAACTGAAAACCTCCACCACACCCTCGCAAGCCGCATTCTACCGTTGAGGTTTTCAGTTTTTTTCGTGGACAAGCTGAAGCCTTATGAGGCAAGGACCAGGAGGTAAAAATCATGCATTTTCGAAACAAAAAATTTCACAGCCAGCAGGATTTTGCCCAAAAATGGCGAAGGTTTTCAAAAATGAGGTTGGGAGGCTTAGAGCCATGCGGCTCCCAAACGTAACTGTTGCTAGCACCCTACTACCGCTTGCGGTATCGTAACGATTACAGTATTGCGTGTGCTGAGCATATGGATCGGTTGCTAGCACCCTACTACCGCTTGCGGTATCGTAACTAGTCATACCACCAATGCCACCAGCTTCTGCGCCTTTGTTGCTAGCACCCTACTACCGCTTGCGGTATCGTAACTCCCAAATACGTTCTTCGGAAGCAAGTTGCAATGTTGCTAGCACCCTACTACCGCTTGCGGTATCGTAACTACTTATGCCTTGAATGCTTTCTTGACATCGCCCGTTGTTGCTAGCACCCTACTACCGCTTGCGGTATCGTAACGATATAAGAGGCAATAGCATTCCAAGGCAGCCATGTGTTGCTAGCACCCTACTACCGCTTGCGGTATCGTAACCAATGCGCATTTTTGGGTAATCATAAAATGTCTTGCAAGTTGCTAGCACCCTACTACCGCTTGCGGTATACAATAGTTCATTTGTTTTGAGAATCCGTTATGAAATACATAATATGCTATGATATCAAAGAGGATCGTATTCGCAGCCGAATCGTCAAGTATCTGGAAGATCGTGCCTTCCGTATTCAGTTCAGTGTGTTTTCCTGCAAATGCAACAATAAAGAAATCAAAAATATCTGGCAGGAACTGTTGCGGATAACCGAAGATGCCAAGAATCCTCTGCTGCTGATTATCCCGGTCTGCAAAGCTTGTGATAGCGATATCCTGATGCATGGCAAACCGTTGGAAGAAGACCGTAACGTCATTATCGTTTAGGGGATGATGATATGAGTGTATTGTATTTGCTTTCCCCTGGAGGAAATGTACACAAAAATGGCGGCCGGCTGGTAATTGAAAAAGATGAAAAACTGGTGGGGCGTATGCCTATCCGCTCGCTGACATCCGTTGTTGTCGGACCGGCAGCCAATATTTCCACACCGGTTATTTTTGCGTGCCTGGAAAATGACATTCCTATTTTCTTTTTGAATAAGAAGTGGCAGCTTTTCGGCCAATTAGCCAACGAACACGCTTCCTTGGCTATTATCAGACAACAGTTTGCCTGTCTGGAAGATCCTGTCATCGCAATGCCACTTGCTAAAATCGTTGTAGATGAGAAAATCCGCAACCAATACCGTCTGTTGAAGAGTTATTCCCGTACAGTACAGAACCCCTTATTAAATAAAGTGCTGAAGACCTTGAAGGAAGAACGAGCTAAAATCAACGAAGCTGAATCTGCCAACAGCCTGCGGGGAATTGAAGGAACCTGTGCCAAATGTTACTTCTCCGGCTTCGGTACACTGCTGGATAACAGAACTTGGCACTTCAAAGGACGTACCCGCCCCGCCACCGATCCGGCTAACGCTCTGCTAAATTTCGGTTACGCCTTCCTTGAGCGGGAAGTCCGTATCGCCACTATCGGCCTGAGATTAGATCCGCGCATTGGCTTCCTGCACAGCAACAATGACCGCAAAGATAGTCTGGTATTTGATCTCATGGAACTATTTCGTCAGCCTGTCATAGATCGCTTTGTACTAAACCTCTTACGCCTGCAGACCTACAAGCCGCGGGACTTTGAGAAAGATGACGAAGGAACATGCCGCCTCACTAACGAAGCTCGCACGCTTTGGTATCAGAAATACGAAGGGTATATGGAAAAGCCATATCAGGAATATAAGGATCTCTCTCCTCGCCAATTCATACAAAAACGGATAGAAGATTTCCGCCGAAAACTCCTTACTGAACCCTTATGAGACAAAGGTTGAAAGGTAAAAATCATGCGCTTTCGAAATAAAAAAATTTCACGACAAGCAGAATTTTTGCCCCAAAATGGGAATGTTTTCAGAAATAGAGGGTTAAGGCTTAGAGCCACACGGCTCCCGAGCGTCGCTGTTGACAGTTCCTTCTACCACCTGCAGTATTACCGTTGAAAAATTAATGACGTGGATATTATGTCCACGTCATTTTTCTTTCTTCTTCTAAATTTTTGATTACATCTGTAAAACTATTAATATACGCATCTAGCTCATGCAGTTCAGCGATAAGAATTTCTGGGGCCACATCATTCCTCTCCACAAATACCATGCTAAAGTCATTGGTAAGGGAGCATTTTACCAAATATATGGTCACTGTCTCAGCCTGTTCAATATTTGGCAAGTCTTTTAAGTTAGGAAATTCCGTTGCATGGGCATCTAGATACTCCTGCACTTTTTCGATAAAACCACCTCTCTGCCTAGCTAATACTTCCTGTGGTACCAATATATTTCCAACAAGGTCCCCTTGGCGGAAATATACCGTATAGTATTGACCATCATTTGGCCTGATTATATCAATGTCAGCCTTGTCCACATATCCGTTTTTCTCGTAGCTTTTATGGGCAATCTGGTCTAAAAAGGTCTCGTCTGCATTTTGCCGGCCTGTACCAGAAAATTCACCAACTGGCTTACAGCCTTATCCTGTTTTTCATTTTTCAGCAAGCTGTTCAGTTCAAGCAGGTGCTTGTCGGCCTTTCTTCAGGCTGAATGGTGGTGTCTGTCGTTCTGCCATATTACGCCGCTCCACGGCAACCAGCAGGGCTACAAGGTATTTGTTGGCATTCTTCAAGGCTGCTGTACTGTGGTCTAAGGCCACTGCCGGGGCAACTTCTTTGACATCTTCCATATATCCTTCCATGGCAGCAATCATGCTGGCAATATTTGCTTCATCCATATCCAATGTTTTACTCAAAGTAAAACGACTGCCTACACGGCAGTCTCCTATGTGAGCTAGGTTCCTGTCATAAGACAATAAAGTTGCCGATATATAAAATTTGTTGTATTTCAGATAATAAACTTGATGTAAATGATATTTTATGGTATTATTACGGTAGTGGAGGTGCATTATGGAAGAAATAAAGCAACGCAACATATATCTTAAGCAACTGCTGGCTTTTAAGGACCAAGAGCCGGTCAAAATCATCACCGGCATTAGACGCTGCGGAAAATCAACAGTAATGAAGCTCATGATGAAATATCTAATTGAACATGATACTCCACCTGAACAAATAATTTACATGAATTTTGAATCTAATAAATTTGATGATTTTGACCGTAAACAAGTCTATCAATATGTACAAGAAAGAATTATTACTGGAAGAAAGATGTATATCTTTCTTGACGAACCACAGACTATAGAAAATTGGAATAAAACCGTTAATTCTTTTCAGGTCGATTTTAATTGTGATATATACATAACAGGTTCAAATGCTTACTTATTATCATCTGAATATGCTACTTATTTATCTGGTAGATATGTTGAAATAAAAATGTTGCCTTTATCTTTCAAGGAGTTCATAACCTTTCAAGGATATACCTTAAAAGATTATGTTTCACCAATCGGTGAACAAAGAAAACGAGCCTATGACTCTTTGGGTGAAATGACAGAGATTGCAGATTTGTTCGAGGCATATGTTCGTTATGGTGGCTTCCCAGTTTTAAGTGATATCGGACTTGAGCAAGATAAAGTTTTAGCTATACTAGATGGCATATATAATACGGTTGTAAAAAAAGATATAATTGACCGTGCTAATCTAAAACCTAATTCCCACACCATAGATTCTGTCCTGCTTGAAAAGGTATGTCAATTCCTTGCTGATAATATTGGAAGCAGTATTTCCTTCAACAATATTAGCAATACGCTGGTATCTAATAAAATGTTGCAGGAAAGAAAAAGACACGGAAAACCTGCTGTCAGAACTATTTCCAATTATGTAGACGATATTACGGAAGCTTATCTCTTTTATCCCATAAAAAGATTTGATATAAAAGGTAAGGAGTATTTACAAACCCTCGGTAAATATTACATGGTAGATACAGGTCTTAGGAATTATCTGTTAGGTTACCGAGGGATAGATACCGGACATCAGATTGAAAATATTGTCTACTTTGAATTACTTCGTAGAGGGTACGATGTAGCCGTTGGCAAAATCGGCAATAAAGAAGTAGACTTTATTGCTATAAAAGGTGAAGAAAAGACATATTATCAAGTTACGCAAGAAATGCGCTCTGAAGAAACCATTACACGTGAATTAGCTCCTTTAAAAGAGATAAAAGATAACTTCCCTAAGATTGTTTTAACCTTAGATAGTAATATCAAACTAACAGAAGATGGTATACGAATTATAAATTTATTTGATTTTATGTTAAGCAACGAATTTGAATGAGAGTATTATCGAAAGGACTCCGAGATTCTGCATTCAAACAACTGTCCCCAGTCGGCCTTGACACACCTAACAAATCTGCAGCTCTACGTTCAGACAACTCACCTTTCTCCCATCGATGGCGCACTGCTTCGAATTCTGGTGGTCTGGCTATTGTTTTCCTTCCGAACTATACTCCTCCCACGGAAAAAGTCGATCATTCCGGCCGCTGGATATACGACGAGCGAGGTACCGCCGACAATCAAGGTATTTGCTGCACTTATAACCTGCAAAGCCTTTTGCACGACATCATCATCAAGACCTTCTTCATAGAGGACTACGCCAGGACGGAACCTACGATTCAGCTTTTGGTTATATATACCATCAGCGCGGGCATGTCAACGGAATCCCCGACTCCGTTGACATGCCCGCGCCACCGAAAAACACCGCCCGTGTGCTGTCTTTAAGGATTTTTGCCAGTGTATCAATATTGCTGTCCATTCGGCATCTCCTGACCTTTCGTCACTTCCGCTTTTATCTTCCATGCTCGGTAATATGCTCGTCCCCCAATAGCCGCCCCGTAAGAAGGGAGGAACTATTATTATGCGCCGCAAAGCCCTGCTGTGCCCGCTGGGGGCTCGCATTGGCATAGCAATAGCGGCAGCCATGGATGCAGGTGTCATATTGCCCGATGTCAAAACTCTCCACACAATTGCATAGCGGCCGCTGGCTTTTGGCCTTAGTCTTCTTGACGGGCCTTCCCGTAATACGCTCGATAAGCGCACCATCCAGACAGGCTCCATGACCGATGCCGAACGCGGATAGGTCAACTGCCTCCGAACAAGTCTGAAGGACAATGCCACTGCCCTTGGCAATCCGCGCAAGCCCCGCCGCCATTTCCCGCATCTCATCCTCTGACAATTCATGCAGGTTAAACCCTTGCGTATTCTTCTTTGTCTTGGCATAGAGGTCAATAAAACTGATAACGCACCGCTCAATATAGGGCGCCAGCTGCGCGAGCGTTTGCGAAAACCAGGCCAAGTGTTTCTCCTTGGTATAATTATCATTCAGCAAGATGGGATCATACCGCCAAACAACGCGATGTCTCCCCAACTTCATTGACAGAGCCTGCATGGCCTTAATGATTTCTTCTTTTGGCCGAAGATTCGCCTCAACATCCACCTCATACGGCGTAAGGGAAACCTGCACATAGTAAGAATACGGCTCGAGCACCTCCAGCTTTTCGAGCATAGGGGTGGGGTCTTTCGTCCAAAACACGATGCAGTCCACGCAGTCCGGCTGCAGCGATATGCGGCTCACCTGCCTGCGATTGAATGGATTCACGACATCGGCATAGCCTGCTTTTAGCCGCGCACAAAACCAATCCCAATAGAACGCCGGGATATCCGTCCGGCGGCTGGCACTTATAATCATCTTGTCCCCTCAGTTAGCCCGTATTCCTTCATCCGTATAATTCCCCATCATAGACTAGTTTCGTCCGCGCATCGAACAACACCCAAAGGATTTCCGTAAAAGCCTGCGGATGTTCGGCCACGAACTGCCGGACGGTCTGCACGGCAATCGCTGCCGCCTGCTGGACCGGATACGAATAAACGCCCGTGGATATCGAAGGAAACGCCACGCTATGGATATCATGCTCCATAGCTAGTGTTAACGAATGACGATAACAATCGGCCAATAACGCTGCCTCCCCCTGGTCACCACCGTGCCAGACAGGTCCCACCGTATGAATGACATAATCGCAAGGAAGCTTATAGGCCTTGGTGATTTTTGCCTGCCCGGTTTTGCAGCCATGAAGTGTCCGGCACTCCGCCAAGAGCTCCGGCCCTGCCGCCCGGTGAATCGCGCCATCGACACCACCGCCGCCGAGCAGGCTCTCATTGGCAGCATTGACAATCGCATCCGCATAATTTTTGGCGGTAATATCGCCAAGCTCTGTCCTTATACTTGTCATAACGGCTACCTCCTTCACGTTTCCTGGCAAACGACTCAATTCCAGATAGCTTTTACCTGCGCCAGCAGATCTTCTTCCTTTGCATAACGATGGATGTGGAAGCGTTCATTTCCCGCCAGCATCGCCGAAAGCTGCGTATCCTGCGGGCGATAGAAAATGTGAACTTCCTTGCCATGCGCCTCTGCATAAGCCAGTTCATAGCCAACGCCGAGCGATACCTGTGTGCATTCGGCTACGACCACATCACATTCCCTGAGCCAGGCCGTATCCTGTTCGTAAATGGCTTTATCGCCTTTATCCTCCACTACGGACAAACTCAAATCGCCTACATGCTCCGTGAGCACCTGATGGTTTTCCTTCAAAGCTGCTATGACCTTGTGATAAAGCTCCGCATCCTGTCTGCCACCACGAATAGAACCTGCAAAATATATCTTCATCTCATACCCTCATTTTCTGCCAATCAATACCTTGAAAAAAACTCTCTTCCCTTAATTTCGTGTTCGATTGCCCATATCCTCTATTCCCAATAAAAAAACAAGAGTGCTTACCTGCCGCTTACTCTTGTCTTAGTTGCTATATTTTCCCGCTTACCAATGCGGATGAAATACCAAATTGCCGTTCGCATCGACTTTGCCCAGATGCTTCAAGAAAAATCTGGCTATCGTTCCCGTAATCAGTGCCGATATCAAGGTTCCCTCCCGGATGCCCTCGATGCCATCAAGGTATATCAGCGAAATAACCGCGGCCAGCATGACCAAGCTGATATCATTGCCCGTTTTTACCTTTCCAAATTCAAGGTGAAAATGCCTGGACACGGCATATACGATGCCCTCTCCCGGCAGCATCAGCACGTTGGCGATTCCCTGCACAGCAACGCCAAACGCAATCAAGGTAGTTCCTGCCAATAACGGCAGCAGCTGCATGACATAGTTTGCCGGAACCACCCACGCCCATGCATCCATAAAGAAATCTATAAACCAGGAAAAAATCAAGGTAACCGGAACCTGCAGGAATTGTATCGTATCAAAGCCCTTGCGCAAAAGCAGATACTGACCGAGCACCAATACCATATTTATCGTAAAAGTCATCTGCCCCAGCGTGAACGGCGACGCCAGACTTATCACATACGGCAGGCTGGAAATCGGCGATGTTCCAAGCATACTCTTTACTACCAGGGCAATTCCCGACGCCTGGACAATAACGGCAACAACAAACAATACATAACGGACCACCATGGACATTCTAATCAATCCCTCCTACGGATAGATAGTATAGAGCGGGCATAACCAAAAGTCAATCAGCTATGCGCTGCGTGCAGGATTGCCCAAACAAAAAACTGACGAATCTCATGAACACTGCCATGAGATTCGCCAGCCCTCGAATCCACTCGAGTTTTTAGCCTACCGATTTGATGTGGTAATTCGTCGTGTACAATTCACAGAAATAACGGTTGCCGACCGCCGAGTGATTCTTCTGGACCGTCCACTTGATGACCTGATTTTTTACTTTTGGTTTAAAGACGACAATATAGCTGCGTCTTTCATTTGGCGGAACAAAATTTGTCTTGCCGTAAACGCTACGGGACGAAAGCACTTTTCCCGTCGAACGGTCAACAAAAATCATCGTTCCATTCGCAGCCTTGCCTTTCGTGTCTTTAAACGTAACAATAAAAGCAGGCATCTTGGAATAACTCAGCTTCGAATTATTCGGCGCCTGCACGTTTATCCGGCAGGCATTTGAACCATTGGTACTGCCACTCACCGAAGAAGCAGCAAAACATACCGACCCTGCTGCCATAATCAGCAGCGCTACCAACAACGACAAAAATTTTCTCATACCATCCTACCTCCTCCCACGATTTACCACCAATTTGTTAGCATTAATATACCACAAAAATGAAACACTGTCAATTTGTTTTCAGAATATTTTAATTCATCCGCCAAAATATCCCGTCTCACCGGCTTCATCTTTATTCTTCTGCTTGCACGCCAAAATCCGTTTGTACAGGCCTTGATAATATTCTTTGTAGAATTGTTTCAGAGGACTTCCCTGGATGGCTTCATTCGCGCGCTCCAACTCCAAATCGGAATACTGATAGGGATGATGCATAGCATCTACGGCTCGATGTAAGTCTTTCATGATGTGTGCTCCTCCTCAAAGAAATAAACTTTTGCCTATCCCCTTAATTCCCTATGGATAACAAAATTCCTGCATAACACAGCAATCTTTCCGTTTCTCTACATCGGCAATTCTCTACCAAAAAATCCCCCTATGGTGACAGTTCTGATTATCCTGCCGCCCATAGGGGGATTATAGCAAGCGCCAGGACACTTCCCAGCTTTTTTACCGATGAAACAAATTGGCAATGACACTCAGCACAATGCTGATAATGATGCAGGTCACCACCGGAAAATAGAAGGAGCCATGCTCGCCGGTGATGCTGATATCGCCAGGCAGTTTCCCCAACGGCAAAAATTTGCCGCCAAAATGCAGGATACCACCGACCACAATCAGCAATACGCCCATGCCAATAAGCATCTTCCCTATATCACTCATCTGCCTGACCTCTTTTCTGCCGCAGCTTTTCATCATGCCGCTCCCAAAAATTCGTATCCTGTGCCAACGCCTTGGCAAATACATCCTTTTGCAGCATCTGCTGGATTTTTTGCGTGGCATCGTCGCAAAAACGCAGATAGCTGAACGCCAGGAAATCTTCTTTCGCATAAACGATGCTCGCATCATCTGCCGTATCAAACGGCATCCCCGCCACCATTTCCTGATAGGGTTCCTCCGCAGAGTCTTCATCATGCGGAAAAAACGGACTCATCGTCACAAAGATGTCTTCATACGCCTCGCAATCCAGCCATTCGGCCTGAATATCATAGCAAACATCACAAATACGAATCTGCCCATAATACTCCCCACCTGGCAAAATCTCCTGCCAAGACGCTCGCAACCGTGCCTGCAAATCCGCAAAATCGCCTGCTGAAAAATGCTGCCAGTTTAATTCGTGCATTTCCTATCACCATCAGTTACAAAAATTATAATAAGTATTCAATCATTAGATTAATAATACATTAACATATATTATAAACATCTTTCTAAGCCGCCTATACGGCGGAGTACCGTCGTTTGCCCCATATGTCTCTTGGTTCCGCTTTCTAAGCCGCCTATACGGCGGAGTACGCAACATCATCAACGTTTGGACTCGTTAAGACTTTCTAAGCCGCCTATACGGCGGAGTACGATAGTGCTTACGTGCATAAAATATTGCAAGTTTTCTAAGCCGCCTATACGGCGGAGTACAATCAAAGGTATTAGTAGTGATACTATAAGAATTTCTAAGCCGCCTATACGGCGGAGTACTAGCTTCTCATGACGGTCAATCTGCAACTGGTTTTCTAAGCCGCCTATACGGCGGAGTACGAGCGTGCGACCGACACGAATGTCGGTGGCAATTTCTAAGCCGCCTATACGGCGGAGTACGACGAACGGAATATGAATCGCGTTTCCCGGTGTTTCTAAGCCGCCTATACGGCGGAGTACGCCTCTGCGGTCTGGCGTGCCATCGGATTTTATTTCTAAGCCGCCTATACGGCGGAGTACCCCTTGTCTGCATCATCTGCGCCCTCGTATATTTTCTAAGCCGCCTATACGGCGGAGTACACCACGAAAAAGCGCATCGATATTTACTGACTTTTCTAAGCCGCCTATACGGCGGAGTACAGATTCTCTAGGCACGCCACCAGACGCCACGATTTCTAAGCCGCCTATACGGCGGAGTACCACGCCACGGGACGCAAACGCATCGAGGGACATTTCTAAGCCGCCTATACGGCGGAGTACACCGTCACGCAACAGGGCGCAAACGCATCGAATTTCTAAGCCGCCTATACGGCGGAGTACAATTGGCAACCGTGGGAACCGTCACGCAACAGTTTCTAAGCCGCCTATACGGCGGAGTACCACGGTTGCCAATTTTGCCGCCTCTGCGGTCTTTTCTAAGCCGCCTATACGGCGGAGTACCGGTAAAGCTACTGCAAAGCCATAACCTCTACTTTCTAAGCCGCCTATACGGCGGAGTACAAGGAGTATACGCAATGGTTATTCGCCAGCGCTTTCTAAGCCGCCTATACGGCGGAGTACACAGGAATCCTTACAAGAACAGTCCGAAAGAATTTCTAAGCCGCCTATACGGCGGAGTACTGTAAGCTACGGCGAGGGCTACGCCGAAGGGTTTTCTAAGCCGCCTATACGGCGGAGTACGGCCGCTTGGCTCATATTCTGCTGCGGGTCAATTTCTAAGCCGCCTATACGGCGGAGTACTGCCATCAGACTCCATGAAAGCCTCATACCAATTTCTAAGCCGCCTATACGGCGGAGTACATGGATAGGAAGAGGTCGGCGGGCCAGTCGTTTTTCTAAGCCGCCTATACGGCGGAGTACTGTCACTGACTTCCTACCCATACAATAGTGAATTTCTAAGCCGCCTATACGGCGGAGTACAATCTCCGCTTCGGCTCATCCAAACTCTTTGCTTTCTAAGCCGCCTATACGGCGGAGTACTGTAATAAAACTTCGTCCTTCCCTTTTAAACAAAGCATACTTTACCTTTATTCCAATTTTACCCTTTTTTTGCCTTATTACAATCCCCCTTTAAAATCAAGGGCTCAAGCCATCGTAAAAATTTTGGGTCAAAACTCTGGTACTGTAGATTTATTATCCAAGCCATAACTTCCAAAGCCTTTATCTACTTCACTATTACACAGGACCTTCTCCACATAAAGCCTAAACTTTTGACTATTAGTTTCACTACTCATTTGTACATAAGGCAAGTCAATTTTTTTGTTCTCCATCGGAAAGAGCTTTATTGCCTCATCATAGTCAATGCTATGCCTTTTTGCATATCTCCTTGCTTTCTGAGAATAATTAGCCTTTGGATGATACCGCCGATATATTGCATACCCCCGCAATCTGTTTGGTACCAGACGAATCTGTGTTACATGGACATAATCTTGATAGCGTCGCAACCACCTTTTTATATCCATTTTGGCCAATTCTTTCTCCTCTTCTGCGAATACGCGTAATTTATTTCCAAGCGTTATTCTTCCTTCATTTACACATTCGGGAAACGAAACGCCGATTCGCCCTTTCTCTCCATCATTTATTTGATCTGCCAATGCAATATGTAACTGATGATATACTTTACTCCATATCTGATTTGCTGACACTTCTGCATCCGGCAGTATAGTAAGTTCCTGATAGTACTTCATCAAACTCACCCCTTGCCGAACACTCCGCCTCGAACCAATACAGCCATCACGTAGTGCTCTTCTGCCGCATCACTCAACTTCTCACCCAACGAAAATTTATCAAATAAAGTATAGAAATCCACTTTCTCTTTTGGATTTCTAAAAGCCTTGCCCAAATTCGTCACAGCTCCATAGGGTTCAATAGCAATAGGACCTACCCCCTCTTCTGTAGAAAAAGCAGGGTACCAGGTATCAATAGTTCTTAGAGCATTCCCCAACTTCTGTGAATGCATTGCTGCTACACCATTTACCTGATACAAAATCTTACTCTTCCGGCTTTTTCCCTTATCGAACACCAATTCCTCACTGGGATATACCTCTTGCCCGATTCCCAGTTTAGCATAGGCATCCACTTCGATAAAGAGATAAGGTTTCTTGCCCGACAAGACATCCGCAATTTTCGCAGTTAATATTTCAAGCTGCGTATTTTCCTCAAAGTCACGCAATGGAAATTCGTACGCATCAAAAGTCTGCACTAACTCTTCTGCTTTAACCACAACATCTATCTTCTCTGCGCCCAAACGATTGCGCCATAAAAATCGGCCACAGGCTATATTATACGCATAGCGATACGCCAGCTCTTTGCAGCCAGTATTCTGCAGATAATTCCTTACGGCCTTGGCATAGCTTACAGCAAAGTCTGCATTGTTGCAGGCAGATGGCTTCTCTAAACCACTTAATACTTTAATCGTGAAGGACAATTTCAGTGTATCCTTATCCATTCCCAAAGCGCAGGAATCCACCTGTTGCAAATTAGCGCTCTCCACTTTTGCATTCAGCTTGGCAGGATCATTTTGAACGGCAACTTCCAGTCGGTTGGATATCGTTCCTCGCACGGACTTCTCCACCAATTTCAATGTTTCCGTTTCGCTATTATGCTCATCAGTCCAAACAGTTCCGTACATATAGCCGTCAGAAACCACCAGCTTTTTCTCAAACGATAGTACAGATGGAATAACGTCTTTCTTAGCCATTTTTAGTCCTCCTCTTTATGTAAAAAGTTATTCTGACACATATATAAGCCAGCATCTTTGTCATACTGGTACTCCCATAGGATATCGTTCAGTGAGTTACACCTATACGGCATGACAAATTCCCCTACCGTTACCAATGGCTCAACAAAATGATGCTCATAATCATAGGAACGCTGTCCCCGTACTGTCATTTCGCCCGACAAGTCCCTAAAGCCCACTGCAATCGGCACCAACCATCCATTGGGAACGACTTTTTCTCTCTGCCAGCCTATTTTTCCCTGCTCATCAGTAATCGCCTGATAACGAATTTTCGATACATCAAGCAGGCTATCCAAGGCATCTCCGTCATCTCCACGCTTCAACAAATCACCACGTTGAACGATTGCGTAACCGGGCATAAGATGTGCCAGTATCTTTCGTTCATCTTTTTCATCATATTCATCCGCATAATATATTTTCCAACGTTTGCACTCTTCCGGTCTCGCAAATATTTCCCCACTTGCAGCCTTCAAACGCGGCAGTTCCTGTCTGGCTGTTTCCTCAAAAATCTCCACCGCTATGCCATCCAGGCCATCCACCTCTATCAATAAGCTAACAGTCAAATGGCAACGCGCTTCTTCGACAAATGGTGGTCTTTCAAAGCCCCCTGTTTTTTTGCTTTTTTTTAGCGGATTTGCTGTCCCAATAAGTGCATCATAATAGTTTTCATTATCCTTAAATACCTGCAATTCGCAACTATGGCACACCACCGCCGTTCTTGACAAACAAATCCTCTGTAACGGATCATGGCGTTGCAATCTCCTTTGCAACGCATGAACCATCCCCAACCATGCCGTCATAGCGGGAAATCCCACTGTATATGGGCTGCTGGCTGCATTCGCATTCTGAATCCTCATTTTGGGCACAAGAAAATAGGTTTTCACGCCCCTACCCCCTTCCTATTTATTTTTACCACTGTTTTTGCAAATCTTCTTTGACAAGCACATATATTTCCCTGGACAAGGCTTTTAATTCTCCATCCCCCAACAAAATCTTATCCCGTTTCAAAATCCATTCATAAGTTGACATCAGCCAAGCTAAAAAGTCTTTGACTACATCAGACTGCCAACTATCCTCTTCATGACGCTCTTTTTTATACTTGTCATCCAACCAAATCGTCTGCGCTTTACCAAGACTTCGTGAATCACTCCAGCCACAATCCTTTTGCCGTAATACATATACGCTCTGCATTACCCTGTCCATGATTGTCTGTTCTACTCCACGAATCTTTTGACGTATAACCAAATTATTCCGCTTATCTATATAGCAACTATGCAACTGCAAGAATAAATACCTGAAATCCCCAAGTCTTAACGTGTCTCGGAAAAAATCTTTGCGAGGATAAGCAATAGACCGCCCCACTACCGTAGGCGGTAATGATGGCAGCATATAACAACGCCCCCCCAATCGATTATTATTGAACGAGATATTCTGGGGTTTCGTTCCACCGAACTTCATTTGCGTAAGATTATAAATGCGTTCATGAACATTGCCGTATTTTTCTGATTTTTTATCACAGGCCTGTCTCGCATTATCCTCCATAGCCCGAATACGCAGCCGTACTTCCTGCATCAGACTGGACGGTGGCAGTACCGTCAGTAAATGATAACCATCTCCCACGGGAAAATATACCTGTTTCAGCCGTGTATCGGTAGCTGTTGGCTTTTCATGAGTCTTTACTTCCAACAGCGCATTGCGCACAGCCACATAGTCTACTCCTATATCAGCAATATCCTGCTTCAGGTAATCATCATCTGCCTGCAGATGTTCATAAACGGTCTTGCCATCTTCCAGCTTTTGCTGTAACAAACTGGCTGTAGCCAGGTAATTAGCCGCCACAAACACATCATTGTTACAGGATACAGATGATGTTGACACATATCCTTCTGCCGGTTTGTCTTTTATATCGGCCTGCCAGTTGACCGTTACATCAGGATTCGTGAACCGTCCTATATGGGTAGCCAACAGGCATTTATCAGCATTTTTAGCTATATCCAACAGCCATTCTTTTTTAGTTTTATTCTTCCTATCTGCTTCAGATTGGACATAATCTGAAAAAACACTCACAATCTTCACCTCATTTCTAAAATATACAATATCCTACGTTAATGGTATTGTAACTCCATCCTCAGGTAAAGTCAATATATAATAAAATATATAAAGGGTTGTTGTAAGTCGCCGCCTATCCGGCGGACTAAAAGATAATTAAATATATAAATTTCTAAGCCATCTATTCGACGGATAACTACTTCCTTTCTATCTTATCACATCATCAACTGCTCCGTACATACCAAATTGATCCGCATATCGCCAATCTGAATGTCCAGGAATTGTCAATACTCCAATACGAACATCGGCCATCCGCCCCTCCTTGCTTGCTGAATAATCTGCTAATGCTTGCTGATAATTTCGTTTTAGCCAAAAACGTTCCCCCACCTCCACTTGTTCATGTACAATACCATAAGCAGCTTCACGCTTTACCCATTCCTTTGTTTGCGAATCTTGCTCATAAAAAGCCAGTCCATCTCCTTCTTTATCCTGCAAACAAAGCTCAATCTCCTGCTTTCCTTCACGAAATTTATTGAATTGCTGCGGCAGAGCTGTCAACCACCATGCTTCCTCTTGCCAACCATGGATGTAACCTGCACCATGCAGCGTCAAGTCCCGAAAATCGTTCAAGACCTGATGTTCTAGATGAACCAGCTTATCATGGGGATAAAGCTGTTCCGGCCGTACAATCCTTGGTACTGCATTGATTCCATTAGCCAGTTGCTGCGTATTTACCAAACAATTCATATCATGGCTGGAAAGCAAATACTGCCTGCATTCAAATCCAGGCTTGGCAAATACTATTTGTTTCCCTGTAGTCAGCGCCTCAATGTTATACTGCATAATGGCGATATTTCCCCAATCAGCTCTATCTATAGCATGCCGATGACGACGAATGCGTCCCGCCAACTGAATAATTGAACGATATGATGAGGGTTCAATAACCGCCCAGTCAAAATCATGATCACGCCCCACTTCCTCAACAGGCGTTGCCACCAAAATAAAGATGACATTTTGTGCATCTGTTCCGTCAATATGCCGTCGTAAAACCGTATCTGTAAAATCAACCTCTAACGTATCTTGATTCTTGCGCTTCAAAATCTTATCAAGATATTTTTCCTGAATACTACGCAATAACGCCGTCTGTCGGCTATGATACACCATGATGCGTGGCGCACAATCATCCGGCCAGTTAGATTTCAACAGATACTTTGCCGCCCAAACGCAGTAACTTATATGCGCTAAGCGAACAACACCCAGGGAAACATTTTTTCCTGTCCTTTTATCTTTGACTGCATAGCATGCATGTAACTGCAATATAGCATCTTGCATACCTTGAAAATATCCTGACAGACGTTGCTTCCCTTCCGATAAGTCCAGCAACTGCTTGCAATTTACAATCCATCCATGTCGCTTAACCGGCTGTAAATTCAGCTTATCCTTATGTCGCAAGGAAAAGTCTTTATGCCACTGCCGATAAGCTGACAATATTTTATCTTGTTCAGCGTCAACAACACTATGAATTTTGGTCTGAAATTCATCCACCCATACACAATGAAGTTCATTATGACAACCAAAAAATCGTGTATATTCAGTTCTGCCACTGGCATAAGCAGAAAAAAGTCCTTCTGCTAAATCCGGAGGTATAGTCGCAGACGATAAAATTACGTTTTTCCCCAACAAACCTGCCGTATGAACCAATCGCGCAATAGCGACCAAATCAGCTCCAGCAAAATCATCGATTTCATCAATGACAATATCTGCTGACATCATACGGAGCAATGGCAAAATATGCCTCCCACCACGAACGCTTTCCACTGCTGGCATTAGATGATCAATCGTGGCTACTAGAACAGGAGCATACAGCAAATCACGATTTTTTCCTACACCTGTACGAGATGATGCAAATAACACCTGCAAGAATTTATCTTCCTGCGGAAAATCAGCATATACATCCCCCGGCAGTAATTCATTCATACGTGCAGTATCACTGTTATCATCCCAAGATTCTGATTCTGTATATAAATCCTTTACTGCAGCCGAACCAACCAAAACAGCCATTTCACCGGCGTCCATACCTATCCTAGCCCGATATTCCTTTCCTGTTTGCAACGTCAAGCTACGCAAACCGAGCAACAAACTGTAGCGCAGAGAACTACCATCCGGTGAAATTGCCTGCATGATTTTAGCATTAGCAAAAGTCTTGCCACAGCCTGTACCTGCCATATTGATAACAAACCATCCCCCCTGTTGCCGCTCTATTTTTACCTGTTGCTGCTGAACATCCCGAATCTTGCTAACAGCTTTATCCTGCCAAGCATAGTCTGATGGACTTTTTTTACGCAATTTAGCAATATTTTCTGCCCTGCTCATCCCCTCCGCAAACTTTGGCAGCCGATGAGCAATAGACGCTGCCTGCTCAGCTACGCGCACTAAATGTTCATCCAAATACTGTTTTACCTGCTGTTTTTGCGTATTGGCATAAAGAAGACTTTTTTCCTGCCAACTATTATCTTTATCTCTGGATGAAACCGTATAATCTGCCAACATCAAGCTTACTCTTGCATATATGAGCAACAAACGGACATTATTTTTCGTATAAAGATCATGCAAGATATCCTTTTGTTCTTGCAGACGCCCGCACCATTTCTTCAACTTTTTTTGCCATGCTGTTGAAATTACCAAGCCATTGGAAAATTTAATAGCAGACGTTTCTCCTTTTATATACCCCCAATCTGCGGTGATTTGCGACAACAATTGGGAAATCTCTGCTACCTCCGTACATTTATATCGTTTGCAATCCTCACCATCTAACTTCGGTAATCGATGATGAGAAAGAATCAGCCAACAAAGCAACGTAGCCAACGGTGGCATAGTTGAAAACTTCTTGTCCGCATTTTCAATTACCCATTTTATCAGCTTCTTCTCGGTGATGTTTTCCATTTGCATCCATTGCAGCCAATCATCATCCAATGGATTATCCGATAGACATACCAGTCCTTCCAGTAATTTGCAGCTCAACCATTCATGCCGATATAGCTCTTGTCCTTTCTTCCCCTGCAATAACTTCTGAAAGGCATCATTTGCCTTCCCCCAATCATGCAACAACGCTGCCACTGCTGTCAAAGCCTTTATCGCCGGCAAGTACTGCCAATTATTTTCCCATGCATTGTGCATTTCATCTTTTTTCGTACTATTTACAGGGACATAACCTTCCTCATTAAAACGCGTTTTATCCCCCACAATCCATAACAGCTGACTGCGTGTACGAGAACGAATCCAGCGGCAGGATACAGACAAGCTCTTCGTCGCATGTCGCCTAAGAAGATTGTACACCATACGAAGGCCATCCTCGGTGATAACAGTTTGCCAAGTATCATTGCCGATGCGATTGGCGAAAGCATCTAAAATCCATCGTGTTGTCTTCAATGCTTTTTTGTCACTCTGGCTGGTAAATATAACCATCATCCAGACCATCTCCCTTTTGCCATTGCTGACTTTGCTGCTTTACTGTATCATACATAACTTCCAACGCCTTGTGTTCTGTAAATTTCTGCAAACAATAATCACGAAACTCTTGATTCTCCATATTATTCCGAGCACAAATGAAGGCCCCTGGCAAAATGATAGCATCCTTTATCAAATCAGCCACATCAAAAACTAAAGCCCCTCGCCGTGTTTTACCATGCATCACTGCAAAGCCGTGTGGAATCCCCAGGACCCATAACGCTGACGCAGCCATACCATAGGCTAAATAATTTCCGTGATTCAGGAAAATATTAGCCGTATCTAAAGCATTTACATCTCGTGTAAATTCACCGTAATCCGCATGCTGAGCTGAATATTTATATAGTCGCTTAGCAAAACTTGCCTCTGCAGACAACAATTCATTTACACTCACCACATTATCAATAGATTGGCGAAAACCTTGCAAAGCTCCTTCTATCTCTCTATCATCAACATAAAAACCTTCATCGTGCAAATCATGATCTTTAGTCCATACTCGTTCAAAAAAATCACAGCGCCTTTTTTGAAATTTTTTTGCTGCCAACAATCTCTTATTCTCGTCAAACCAAAACGATAACCATCCCTGCACATATTGGGTAGGTCGATATTCACTCTGCGGATTCATCCATTCTATTTCCGTCCCTGCCAGCAACGGAGTAGCACCTCCACCACAGAAGCCAATTAAAACACCTGCGCTGGACAACATTCTCACTGCCGCCTGAGTTATCGATGTTCCTGTCCCCAATAGAATTACGGTCGTATTGGCAATAGGAATATTCCAATATTGATTAGCTTTCTTCCCTTCTTTTAAATACAGAACCCGCCCATCCTTCTGCATAACGCGGCACTTTTCCAGATAAAAAACATTTGCTCGTTTTGAAAATAATATCGCCTTCAACTCTGTAGGTGTCAAACCTTCCATCGTTAACTCCCCTTTTGATTGTAATCCTTCCTAATTGCTTTAGGAAGACTATTATCTTTGAAGTATATTTACATTATTCTTAACATTGCTTCTCTCATTCATTATACGTCTATTTTACATTTTCCTCTACACTAAAAGCATCAATTTCTATACTTTGATTCCATACTCCCTCATTTCTCCGTATTGTTATGCATACGAAAAGGATCATGCTCTTCACATGATCCTTTAATCATCTATATTATTTACTGTTTATATCTCAGATTTCCATTCTGCAACAATTCCAACTTACCAGCATACATTTCCTCAATTACCTGTTCACATGGAACCTTGCACATTTGCATCTGTTTAGATGCATCATGGACTCTAAAAGTAAGCTGATTATGTTTCTTGCATTCACTTAGATATGCCTGAATATAAGGCTCCGCATCCGCTCTCAAGAGAACACCATCTTGGTATAGTCGCATAAATGCAGATAGTACACTAATACATCTGGCACTACCGAGACTAACTATCCCGGCTCTAGCGTTTTTATCATCAGAACAAAAAACATAAATTTGTTTGCCCAATCGTATACTCAATACTTGAAGAAGTACATAGCTCTTAAGCTCTCCAAGATTCTTCCCTTCACCAATTCCATCGCAATCCGCTTTTAGTTCCTGAAGAAATGATTCTTGGGATATCGACAGATAATCCAATGCTTTCAAACGTATAAAATTCTCTTCAAAATAACCACTCTTATATGCTTCACATCCATTTTTTAGCATACTTGCATACATTGCTTCAGCAGAATCTGAATAAATTTTATGTAGTTCCGCTATGATTTCCTCATCAGACATACAACGAACATATCCATCGGAAATCTTAGCTTCTAACCACTCAGGAGAATTGCCACTATTATGTCTGAGCAGTTCAATCCTTATCTGTTCATGGCAATAAAAACGATATCCAGGCATCTCCATTATCCGATCAATCATTTTATTCTGATTATCTTTTCGAATCCGATGTGTCTTGGAAATGAAATCAGTATCCAAAAGAGCATATTTTTCTTTTGTCATACGCTCACCTTAACTGTCCCTACGACAGTACTTTCTGATTCTCTCCAAATACTGTCTATCTGACTTCTCTCGGCTATCAGTCAGCAAATCATTTTCACTGTTGTGCTCCATATCATCAAGCAAACTACCAAAATATGAAAGTGCCCTGCTGTCCTGCTGCCATCTAAGTGCCTTTCCGGTAAGCATGATCCGTTCAGACACAAAATCAGCATCTACCATGAGCAAATCCTTTATTTTCTCAAGTGCGATATTTCGATTTTCTGCCAATCGTAATACTACCGCTTTATATGGCAGTGCAAACAAATCCATCAAAGTTAGAACATCATCTACAGAAATCCGCTCTCCCACTATGCCAAAAATTTTAAGCTGCTCATCCAGCATACTGTCCGGCATCAGTATTAACCCTGCAAATGCATTGGCTTCAAGATCTTCCCTTGATACAGCTAAGTCATCGGTAATTTTTGAGTCTAATAATGAGCCACATGTAATCGTATTAGGATCGATATCTTCTGCATAACAGTGTATATGATATAACTCATGAGCTACTGCAAAAATTTGTTTGCATATAGCAAGTCCAGAATTAACGCATAGAAATACTGTGCCTTTTTTTACAAACGTAAACGCCCAAAGCTCATCATCTTTAAACGGATACCTAAGTATTTCCAAGGATAATTCCCTTTTTCTTGCATAATTCGATACAATTCCGAATATAGAATCACGAACAATAGAACTTCCACAATAACTTGCAGAAAAAGCTTTAGCCAAAAAATTTATTTCCTCAAACTTTTTGTATTGCTTGCTGAATAAGCTTTCCTCAAAAACATTTCCCATCAATCGTCCTCCCAGGCGACCATCATGTCATTGCCATTTTCACGGACTCTCTTATGGAACAGAATCATATCTGAAAGCTCATCAGCAATTCGCAACGCCTGCTTCGCTTGTTCAGATTGAACCTTTCCCATAAATACATGAACAGCATTTGTTTCAGAATGTGCTTTTGATATTTTGGTAAGCTCCTCCATCCTTACACCAAGATAATCTGCAATGGCCTTCAGCTCAACGGCGCTAATCATACGTGTACCATTAAGCATCTTGTTTACCGTCTGCTTATTTGTTTTCAGTGCATCGGCAAGATTGGTCTGTTTTTTATTTTGACTTTTTAGGAGTGCGAGTATGTTACTTGCAATCATTGCATTCATATCAACCATTGTTATTACCTCCCTTTTATAAGGATTACTCTTTTCTATCTATATTATACAATGGGGAGGTATAACAATCAACATTATCTTTACTTAACATCTGCATGTAATAATAAAAGTAACTATTATAGTTACTCACTCATATAGTAGACGCATTCCAATGTTTCTCATTCCGCCGTCTTCTCTTTCCGCGTCAGCAGGCAAACACTTTCAACATGCGAAGTGCAGGGGAACATGTCTACGGGCTGGACTTTTATGGCTTTGTAGCCGAGTTCGTCGAGGAGGGCGATGTCGCGGGCGAGGCTGGCGGGGTTGCAGGAGACGTAGACGATGCGGTCTGGTTTCATGTTGGCAAAGGTCTCCAGCACGGTTGGCGTGCAGCCGGCGCGCGGCGGGTCTACGACTACAACGTCAGCCCGTACGCCCTGTTTGTAAAGTCTTGGCATGACCTGCGTCGCATCGCCGACGATGAATTCGGCATTGCGCACGTTGTTGTCCCGGGCATTTTTCTGCGCATCGAGGATGGCCGGTTTGACGATTTCGATACCGATGACGCTTCTGGCCTTCTGGGCGAGGAACAAGGTTATCGTTCCCGTGCCGCAGTAGGCGTCAATGACCGTCTCCTGACCGGTCAAGTTGGCAAATTCCAAGGCCTTGTTGTAGAGCACTTCCGCCTGGGCGGTGTTGACCTGGAAGAAGGAACGCGGCGAGATATGGAAGTTCAGGCGGCCGATGCCATCCTGGATGGTGGGACGGCCCCAGAGGAGTTTCGTGTCGCGCCCCATGATGACGTTGTTATGATAGGTCTGGATGTTCTGATGGACACTTACGACCTTCGGCAGTTTGGCGCGCAGCATCTTGACGAATTCTTTTTCGCGCGGCATATTCTTCACAGCCGTTACGATGACGACCATGATGTCGCCATTTTTGCCAACACGGCCAACGACATGGCGCAGGACGCCCGTATGCTTATCTTCGTTATAAACAGGAATGTTGAGTTTGGCGACGATTTCACGCACGGCATTGACGACGTCGTTATTGCCTTCCTTCTGGATATGGCAGTCGCGGGTGTCGATGATTTCATGGCTGCCCTGTGCAAAGCAGCCGATGATGGTCTTGCCCTTCTCGCGGCCAATCGGGAACTGCATCTTGTTGCGGTAGTTCCACGGCGTTGCGGCGCCAATGGTCGGCTCGACGAAAAGGTCCGGCTGTTTGCCGATGCGCGTAACAGCGTCGATGACCTGCTGGCGTTTGGCCTTGAGCTGCGCCATATAGTCAAGATGCTGCAGCTGGCAGCCGCCGCATTTGTCGTAGATTCCGCAGACGGGCTCCACGCGGTCGGCACTCTTGGTGAGGATTTCCTTCACATGGCCCTTGGCATAAGTCTTTTTGACTTCGTCGATAACCGCCATGACCTTCTCCCCAGGTAAGGCGTAGGGTACAAAGACCGTAAAGTCCTGATAACGGCCAACGCCCTCACCACTTGTACCCAGTGTCTTGATTTCAATCTCGTATGATTTTCCTTTTTCGACGGGAACTTGTTTTCTCATTACGACTCCTTACTCGTCTTGATATTCATTAAACAAATCGGTATCCAAAGCCTTTATTTCAAAGACTTGTTTTGTGGTTACACCAAAATTATGTTCAATCATCAGTTTTGCTAAACGCATACCATCAATCAATATAATGTGTCTCTGGTTGGCAAAGTCAATAGCCTGTTTTGAAAATCTAGCCGTAGTCACAAATAGCCCACGACCATCCTTACCCGAAATAGCTCCAACAAAAGCTTGGATTTCTGGCCTTCCTACTACCTTGTTTACTTCCCATCGCTTTGCCTGTACATAAATAAGACTAAAGCCTAATTTATCTTCTCGGATTATTCCATCAATGCCCTCATCATTACTAACATTTGTTACTTTTCCAGCATTTTCAAAAGCACCATATCCCATTTTGGACAATAAATCTATAACCATTTGCTCAAACTTTACAGGGGAAATTTTCATTACCTCTTCTAGAATTGTCTCAGCTAAACTATCATTTATTTCCTGAAATGCCTGCTCAAATGTGTCATCTGGATTGTCTGTACTACTAAATTCATTATCCGTTTTTTCCCTGTGCTTATCTTTATCATTGCTTCCATTTACAAATGCTTTAAATGAATCGTATTTCATAAGATAATCATTGTCCAGTATTTGGGGACCGTCTTTTATGGCCTCTTTGCCCAAAGCTGTTATCTTAAAATAGTTTCTACTCTTTTCGATTAAACCAGCTTTTTTCAAATACTGTTTAGCCCAAAGTATACGATTCACTAAACGAGCTTGTCTACCACTGGGGAGCATTTCTGTTGCTTCAGACTCCGTTAATGAAAAATGATTTATGACAAACACTCTAATATCCTTAGTTGTATATTCCCCATCATCTTGGATATGCTCTAGAATCGGTCGATGCAATTCCCAATGTTTTGGCATTGTCATGAAAATATCCCCCAGTTAAAATTCTAACTCACGAAACAAATCCATTGGACTGTGAAGTAATACTTTAGCTCCAGTGGCAACAAGCTCTTCCTCGGGGCGGAACCCCCAGGTTACGCCGACAGGCAAAAAGCCTGCGTTGCGGGCCGTTTCCATATCGACGCTCGTATCGCCAAAGTAAGCCACTTCCTCCGGTTTTACGCCCATCTTCGCCGCAATCGCGAGCACCTTTTTCGGATCCGGCTTGCGCGGCAGGCCCGGACGGTCGCCGATGATTTCCACGAAGGAATGCTTGGCCAAAAGTTTCTGGCAGACTTCATCGGCCGCCGACTGATGCTTATTGGTACAGATTCCGAGCGGAATGTTTTTTTCCTGCAAAGCCGTAAGCATTTCATCGATGCCCGCATAGCATTTCGTCTTATGGACAAGGTTCTTGTCATAGCAGGCCTTATACCTTGCCAGTGCCTCATCAACAAAGGCTTTATCCTTGGCCTTGTCCTCAGGCAGGCAGCGCTCGATGAGCTTGCGGGAACCATTGCCGACAAAATAACGGTATTCGTCGATGGTATGGAGTGGGAACCCGTAGCCGGCGAGCATTTCGTTGGCGCTGTCGGCCAAATCCGCCAGTGAATCAATCAGCGTGCCATCCAAATCAAATATTGCTGCTTTATACTGCATATTATCGCCTCGTTTTGCTATCAATCAACCAATGCCATCTTGGCCGAACCTTCGGCCGTGACGGTGCCATCGGCCAGCGCAATCGTTGCCTTCATATTGACGAAGTGGCCGCGCCGGCCTTCTTCCCAGCCCGTGATGATGAGCTTTTCCCCGACCGGCGTCGTCTTGCGGTAGCGCACATCAAGGCGCGCCGTCACGGCCCGTTCACCACTCGAATAAAGATAGCCGCCCATGGCCTCATCGAGCATCGTCGTGATGATGCCGCCATGTACGACACCTTCATAGCTCTGGTATTCGTGGGGCAGAGTCTTTTCGGCCACGTACTTTTCCGCATCAAAACGGAAGTCCAGATGCAGTCCGATGGGATTTTCCGGGCCGCAGGCAAAGCAATAGGATTCCCCTGGTAATTTTTCTTTTGAACTAGGCATGGTTTATCCTTTCTAAAATAGAATACGCCTTCCCCGCAGGGAAGGCTGTTATTCTTAACAAATTATCCGTTGAGCTTTTCGGCCAGCAGTTTGTTGACCATCTGCGGGTTGGCTTTACCCTTCGAGGCCTTCATGACCTGACCGACGAGCGCGCCGATGGCTTTCTTGTTGCCGCCCTTGTAGTCGTCAACAGCTTTCTGGTTATTGGCGATGACTTCATCGACAATGCCCTCGATAGCCTTCGTATCGGTAATCTGTACGAGGCCCTTGTCCTTGACGATTTTTTCCGGGCTGTCCGGGTTCGTCAGCATTTCCTTAAAGACTTTTTTCGCAATCTTACCGGAAATCGTATCCTTCATGATGAGCTGAATCATCTCGCCCAGGCGTTTGGCGTCAACCGGAGACTTGCTGATGTCAATGCCCTCGGCATTGAGTTCCTTGGACAGGTCGCCCATAATCCAGTTGGCAGCCAGTTTCGGGTCAGCACCGTCAGCGATGACGGCATCGAAGTACTCAGCCATGGCGCGGGAGCTCGTGATGATGCCAGCGTCGTATTCGGACAGGCCATATTCCTGCTCGAGACGCGCGCGGCGGGCATCCGGAAGCTCCGGCAGTTCGCTGCGGTATTTCTCGATGGTCTCCTCGCTCGTGACGATTGGCGGCAAATCCGGCTCCGGCATGTAGCGGTAGTCATGGGCATTTTCCTTGCTGCGCATGGAAAGCGTGATGCCGCGAGCTGGGTCAAACGTACGGGTTTCCTGTACGATATGGCCGCCATCCTCGAGGACCTCTTCCTGACGCTCAATCTCGTAGTTGATGGCGTCTTCGAGGTTCTTGAAGGAGTTGATGTTCTTCATCTCCGTGCGGGTGCCAAGCTCTTTGGAACCGACCGGACGCAGGGAAACGTTGATATCGGCACGCAGGTTGCCTTCCTCCATGCGGCAGTTGGAAACATCGATGTACTCCATGATGGATTTGATTTTTTCCATGTAAGCGCGGGCTTCTTCAGCCGAGCTCATATCCGGTTCGGATACGATTTCGAGAAGCGGCACGCCCGTGCGGTTGTAGTCGACATTCGAGGAAGCAGAGTCCTTGATGGTCGTGCCCGAGTGAACGAGCTTGCCGGCATCCTCCTCCATGTGGATACGCGTGAGGCGGATGCGTTTTTTCTTGCCCTCGACATCAATGTCAACCCAGCCGTGCTCAGCAATCGGCAAGTCGTACTGGGACGTCTGCCAGTTTTTCGGCAGGTCCGGATAGTAGTAGTTCTTGCGGTCGAACTTGCTGTATTTGTTGATTTCGCAGTTCGTAGCCAGGCCGGCTTTGATGCCGAACTCGACGACGCGCTTGTTGATCGTCGGCAGTACGCCTGGCATGCCAAGGCAGACCGGGCAGACATGCGTATTCTGGTCAGCGCCAAACGTCGTGGCACAGCCGCAGAAGATTTTCGTTTTGGTTTTCAGTTCGCAGTGTATTTCAAGACCGATTACGGCTTCGTATTTCATCAGTTGTTACCTCCCAGCTTTGCCATCTCGTTGTGGTAGTTCTGGCTCTGCTCATACGTATAGGCAGCACGGATGATGGTTTCCTCATCGAGTGCCTTGCCGATGATCTGCAGGCCGATTGGCATGCCGGATGCACTGTAGCCGCACGGAATCGACATCCCCGGCAGGCCAGCGAGGTTCAAAGGAACCGTGCAGGCATCCTGCAGGTACATCTGCAGCGGGTCAGAAATCATCTCGCCAATCTTGAAGGCCGGCGTCGGTGCCGTCGGTGCCATGATGACATCGACTTTCTTGAAAGCTTCCGTGTAGTCCTGCTGGACGAGCGTGCGGACCTTCATAGCCTTGAGGTAGTAAGCATCGTAATAACCAGCCGACAGTGCATAGTTGCCGATGACGATACGGCGTTTAACCTCTTCGCCGAATTTTTCCGTACGGGTCTTCGTCATCATGCCGACGAGGTCGTCACTTTCAACACGCTCACCATAGCTTACGCCATCATAGCGCTGGAGGTTCGTAGCTGCCTCAGCCGGAGCAATCAGATAGTAAGCCGAAATCGCATATTTCGTATGCGGCAGGGAGATGTCGACGATTTCAGCACCGAGCTCTTTGTACTTCTCAATAGCGGCGCGGACCGTCTTTTCGACTTCCGGGTCCATGCCATCGACAAAATACTCTTTCGGCAGACCGATTTTCAGGCCTTTGACGTCCTCCACGAGGGCCTTGGTAAAATCGGGAACCTCGGCCTCGCTCGAGGTCGAGTCCATCTCATCGTGGCCGCAGATGATGTTGAGGATATTTGCGCAGTCCGTTACGTCGCGCGTCACAGGTCCAATCTGGTCAAGCGACGATGCATAGGCGACAAGGCCATAGCGGGAAACGCGGCCATAGGTCGGTTTGAGGCCGACGACACCGCAGAACGATGCCGGCTGGCGGATTGACCCGCCCGTATCGGAGCCCAGGGCCCAGATGGACGTACCAGCGGCAACGGATGCCGCACTGCCGCCCGAGGAACCTCCCGGTACGCAGTCCGTGTTCCACGGATTGCAGGTCGGATGATAAGCGGAGTTTTCAGTCGAGCCGCCCATAGCGAACTCATCCATGTTGACCTTGCCGAGGATGACCGGATTCTGCGCCTTGATTTTCGTCATTGCCGTGGCATCATAAGGCGGCACGAAGTTCTCGAGGATTTTCGACGCACAAGTCGTCTTGATGCCCTTGGTGCAGATGTTGTCCTTGATGGCGCCTGGGATACCTTCGAGGAAGGAAATCGTTTCGCCCTTGGCAATCTTTTCGTCGACAGCTTTAGCCTGTGCCAGCGCCTCATCGCGCGTAATGGTCAGGTATGCCTTGACATCGCCCTCGACTTCATCGATGCGCTTCAACACATCTTCGGTCAGTGCTACGGCCGTAACCTCTTTATTGACGAGCATGTCATGGAGGACATGCGCCGGTTTCTCATATAATCTCACGTTTGTTCCTCCCCCTGCTTAGTCCTCGAGTACCTTCGGTACTTTGAAATAGCCGTCTTCCTTGAGCGGCGCATTGGCAAGAGCAGCCTCGCGGCCCAAAGACTCTTTTACCACGTCCTCACGGAATACGTTCTGCATCGGCAGGGCGTAGGTCGTCGGCTTGACGTCAGTCGTATCAAGTGCCGACAGATTGTCCATATACGTCAGGATCTTATCGAGCTGGCCTAAATACTTTTCCTCCTGGTCCTCGGCAATCGCGAGGCGGGAAAGTACAGCCACGTTCTGCAAATCTTCTTTGGTAACTTTCATTTTCTCACCATCCATAGATGTTATTGCTAAATAAAAACATACCGTTTCATTATAGCACAAAAAAAGAGACGGAAAAAGAGCAGAATACTCCCCACCGTCTCCTGGTTAAAGCATGGTAATCGGATCAATGTCGATGGCGACATCGGTGCGCAGATGCAGCCCCTGCTCCCGCAGGAACGATTGCACGCTTGAAAGGTCTGCGGTCTTTATGAGCACCACAAAGCGGTAGACGCCGCGCAGGCGCGCAATGACTGCTGGTGATGGACCGATGACCTGCTGCCGTTTATCGCCGCGGAAATGCTGCGCGAAAGCGGCGATAAGCTGTGCCGCCCCATCACGGGCAGCCTGCTCGTCCTCATTCTGGTATAACAGCTTGACAAGCCGGCTGTACGGCGGATAAAAGAGCTGACGCCGCATCATGAGTTCCTGTTCGGCAAAGCCCTCGTAATCCTGGTCAATACCGCAGGTAACGGCATAATGGCTGGGATTATAGGTCTGGATTACGACGCGGCCCTGTTCCGTGTGCCGGCCGGCGCGGCCCGCCGTCTGGGTAATCAGCATAAAGCAGCGCTCGGCTGCGCGGAAGTCCGGCAGGTTAAGGCTCGAATCAGCGCTGATGATGCCGACGGCCGTGACATTGGGGATGTCATGCCCTTTGGCGACCATCTGCGTGCCAAGCAGGATGTCGTACTCCCGCCGCCGGAATTTCGCAAGGATTTCCTGATGCGCAAACTTCGTGTTGGTCGTATCGCGGTCCATGCGGATGACGCGTGCCGAGGGCACAATCTGATGGAGTTCCTGCTCGAGCTTTTCCGTTCCCGAACCAAAGTATTTGATATAACGGCTGCCGCATTTCGGGCAGGTATCGGGAATCGGCTCGGCCACATCGCAGTGATGGCAGGCAAGCTTTCCCGGCCTGCCGCCTTGTCCTTGATGATAGACGAGCGGCAAACCGCAGAGCTTGCATTTTATTACCTCGCCACACGAACGGCACATGACAAAGGTCGAAAAACCGCGGCGATTGAGCATGATGATGAGCTGCTGCTTTTTCGCAATGGTCTGCTCAATGAGCTGCTGCAAGGGACGCGACATGATGTGGCGGTTGCCCAGCCGGAGTTCCTGCCGCATGTCAACGCATTTTACGAGCGGCAGTGGCAAATCGCCAATGCGTTTCGTCATCGTCAGCAGGGTAAACTCGCCCTTGCGCGCCCGATAATAAGATTCAAGCGACGGCGTCGCACTGCCGAGCAGCAGCACGGCCTGATGGATATGCGCAAGTTCCTCGGCTACTACGCGCGCATGATACCGCGGCGACTCGTCCTGCTTATACGACATATCCTGTTCCTCATCCATGATGATGAGGCCGATGTCCTCAGCCGGCGTAAAGAGCGCCGAGCGCGCGCCGATGATGATGCCCGCACCGCCGCGGCGCACGCGCAGGATGGCATCGTTGCGCTCGGAGAGTGACAAGCGGCTGTGCATGACGACAATGTCAGCAGGGAAATACGCTTTAAACGCCATGACGACCTGACCGGTCAACGCGATTTCCGGCACAAGCACGATAACCTGCCGCCCGAGCTTGCGCACGCGCTCGGCCATTTCGATGTAGACCTGCGTCTTGCCACTGCCCGTTACACCCTTGAGCAGAAATCCCTGGTAGTTATGCCCAGCAAGCGCCGGTTCCATCGCCCGGACTGCCGCCGACTGCTCGTCGGTGAGTTCAACTTGCCGCCTTTCTGCCTGCACATCGCCATAGCTGTCGCGCAGCACGCGGCGCTGGCGGATTTCGGCAAGTCCCGCTTCGGTCAGATTCTTGACTGTTGCCGGCGTTACCTTGGCTGCCTTGAGAGCTGCCATCGTCATGGTCTGCGCAGGCGCCTTCGCCAATAATTCCAACAGATGCAGCTGCGCCTTTTTTCGCTTGTAGTCGTCCCGGATTTGACCGGTCAATTGACAAGTCAAAACGACGAGCTTTTCGTAGCGGGCATTGTCGCGTTTTTGCGCCGCATAATCCTTGCGCAGTACCTTATACTGCGTGAGCTTGTCCAAAATCGCTGGCAATTCTTCTTTCAGCTCCGGCAGTGCCCTGGCTATCGCACTTCTTCCCTGCGGCCCCTCGGCCTGCAGATACTGATAGACAGCGCGATACATCGGCATCTGCAGCAAAAGGTGTTCCCTTTCTTCTGCCACAGCTTCATATAATACCGAGATTTTCAGCCCGCTCTTGCCCGGCATAAACAGGCGCATCATCTCCGCCAGCGAGCAAAGATAGAAATCCGCGAGCCAGCGGGCTGCCTTTATCATCGCCGGCGTAAACCAGCTTTCCTCATCGACTGCGGCCTGGATGGATTTTAGCTTAATCCCGTCAAGTTCTGCCTCACTTTTTTCTCCTACGGCTAAGACAAAGCCCTCGACTTTGCGCCCGCCAAACGGCACAAAAACGCGCCAGCCGGTCTCCAAAAAAGAGAGTTCAGCTGGCACGCTGTAAGTATATGCCTTTGCTATGCTTTTTACCGGAATATTCACAAATACACTTGCCGTCAGCATTTTCCGCACCATCCAATAAGCAGTTTTCGTCCTTTTAACGATAGACTTTTATTATAACGCTAATTGGAGGATTTTGCCAAAGGCAAAATCCTCCAATTAGCGTTTTCCCTAAAGGGACTAGCATCGCATCGCAACGAGGTTAGAGATATTCACACACCGCCCATAACCATGCGCCATTCCATCAATCCACCGCTAAACCGATATCATTGCGCAGTTGAATTGCCTCGGCAATATGGACGGCCGAAATTTCCTGCGCCCCGGCCAGATCGGCAATCGTCCGGGCGACCTTGATAATCCGGTCGTACGAACGGGCGGACAGCATAAGCCGCGAAAAAGCCTGCTCCAAAAGTTTTTGTGCCTCCGGCGGCAGTGGGCACTCCTTGCGGATTATCGCATGGGACATCTGAGCGTTGCAGAACAGCCCATAGGGCTTTAACCGCTTTCGTTGGAGCTCGCGGGCCTTTTCGACCCGCTGGCGGATTACCGCCGAGGATTCGGCCTTCTGTTTCGATGACAATTCCTCATACTTTACGCGGGCCACCCGGATGTGAATATCGATGCGGTCGAGCAATGGCCCGGAAATCCGCCGCATATAGCGCTTGATTTCCGCCGGCGTGCAGGAGCAGTCATGGTCCGGGTCCCCTAAAAATCCGCAGGGACATGGATTTAAACTCGTAATGAGGATGAATGACGCGGGATAGGTAATCGTCGCATGAATTCGCGCCACGGTAATCTGCTGATCTTCAATCGGCTCGCGCAAGACCTCCAGCGTTTTTTTGCTAAACTCCGGAAGTTCGTCGAGAAACAACACGCCATGATGCGCGAGCGTGACCTCGCCGGGACGCGGGACACTGCCCCCGCCTACCATTGCCGTCATCGACGCCGTATGATGCGGGCTGCGAAACGGCCGCTTCGTCATAAGACCGCTGTTTCTTGGCAAAAGTCCGGCGATGCTGTAAATTTTCGTTACTTCGAGCGCCTCGTCCTTTGATAGCTTGGGCAGTATCGTGCTGACGCGCCTTGCCAGCATCGTCTTGCCTGCGCCCGGCACGCCGACCATCAAAACATTGTGCCCGCCAGCGGCAGCAATTTCCAGCGCCCGTTTGGCCTGGTACTGCCCCTGCACATCGGCAAAATCGTCCACAATCGTCTCCGGCTCCGCCGCAATCGGTTCTTCCCTGGCCGGCTCCATGGCCTCCCCGCCATTTAGGAACTGCACGAGCTGCAAAAGATTATCCAGCGCGTAGACATGAATGCCATCGACCAATAGTGCTTCGTTGGCATTTTCCTTCGCCACAAAGATATCGCTCAAACCGCGCTGCCTTGCCTGCATGACCATCGGCAGGATGCCATGCACGCCGCGGCACTCACCCTCGAGTGAGAGCTCGGCCACAAACAGGCTTTTATCCAGCAGCGATGGCGGCACGGCTCCATAGGCCGCCAAAAGCCCCACGGCAATCGGCAAATCAAGCCCCGAGCCATCTTTCCGGATGGCTGCCGGTGCAAGGTTGATGGTCACATTTTCCTGCCGCAGGCGGATGCCGCTGTTGCGGATCGCCGTCCGCACGCGTTCCCGCGACTCCTTCACCGAGGTATCGGGCAGGCCGACAATGTTGAACCCCGGAAGTCCTGCGGCCGAATCGACTTCCACATCAATGATTAATCCATCCACGCCAAGCGTCGTCGCTCCATAAGTCCTCGCAAACATACTATCCCCCCGACCGATTCCATCCGCTCAGGTCTCAAAGGCCCCGGGTATATGACATATTTCATACTGTCCATTGGGCCGTACATAGACCTCAATAACATCAAAACGGCAGAGACACTTATCCTCTAAATGTCTCTGCCGCAAAAACCAACGCGCCGTTTGAATAATTTTCTTTTGTTTGGCATAGGTGACCGCCTGCGCCGGCGTGCCAAAGCGCAGCCCACTGCGGGTCTTGACCTCGACAAAGGCCAGCACCTCCCCACAGGAAGCAACGATATCAATCTCACCGACCGGCACCCGGAAATTCCGCACACAAATCTCATAGCCATGCCGGGACAAATAGTCCGCAGCGGCCTGCTCTCCCTGACTGCCCAGAATCTTGTTATTCATGCCGCACCTTCTCATCCGCTTTGCTTACAGCCGGACCTTAGGCTTCTCCTTTGGCTTTGCCTGCTTATCGATACGATAAACATAGGCCATCACCTCGGCAATCGTGCGATACAGCTCCGGCGGAATTTCCCGGTCGATATCCAGCGCCATCAGCATGCTGACCAAGGTCTTATTTTGATAGACGGGAATTGTATTTGCCTGTGCTGCTGCCAGGATATTTTCGGCCACATGCCCCCGTCCCTTGGCTACTACCCGCGGAGCAGTATCCCGCTCCAAATCATACTTCAGAGCTACCGCCTGCTGAGGTACATTAGGGTCTGTCTCCGGTTCTTCCTGTAACTTATGGCGCTCCTTCATATCCTTATCACCTGCCTGAGTGGTCCTTCACGGTATCATTATAAGTTGCTATTGTTCTTTCGTCAAGGACATTGTTTGCTATTATTTACATAAACCGTCGTTCGCCCGCAGCTCCAATCTTGAAATCGTTGAGCTTCAAGGCCGATTCCTTTAAAGAGTCCCGCAGCATTGGGGCCTGCTGGCGGAAGAGCTCGGCCGATTCATGATTCGAGAAAAACACCCGCAGGTCGAGCTGATTTTCCTGATAGACCCGGCAGGTAAGCTCCACGGCCCCAATATTATCGGTAAGGACACAAAGCCGCAGCCAGGTTTCCTTCTTCATTTCACCGGTCTCAGGGTCAGGCTGTTTTTCATCGTAGACATGAATATAAGACGGGTAGGTACTGTCATCGCCCATATACATCGGCAGCATAAAGTTAAGTGACCGCTGCCCCTGCACCGTCGAATTGCCGCCTTCCATGGAATTGCGCATCGAAAGAACGAACGTCGCCACATCCTTGCCAGCCTTTTTTAGCTGCCGCGCCGTCATGCGCTTGGCAATCGTCATATCGCAAAGCTGCATAAATGCCCACAGGCGCGGTAAATCCGGGATGTCCTGCTGATAAGCGGCCTGCTGAACCGTTGCCGGCACATTCTGCTGGCAAAGCCGGATAAGCTGCTGCAATTGTTTGGCATCCTGCTCACTTAGTGTGCCATTTTTGCCATTGACAAAGTTCTGCAGCAGCAGCATATCCCGCTGGCTCATCTCCGTATTTTTCATCAAGAGCTGCGCCAGATTCTTCATCGTATTCATGGCCTGCGGGGTGTTTTCCATCGTCTGGCTCATGAGCTGCGACTTGGCCTGCTGCATGGCCGCTTGCTGGAAATTTCCAGCTGGCTTCTGCGCCCCAGCTGGATTCTGCTGCTGGCCGGGCATTCTGCTTCCCGGCTGATTCTCCGCGTTTCGATTGGCAAAAGCCGGATTCTGCTCCGCAGCTGCCCCGGGATTCTGATTTTGCCCTGTTTGACTTGTCAAATTGCCGCTGGCATTCTGCCCCTGAGCCATATTGCCAGCTGGCTGCCCAGAGGGCTGTCCCGCAGGTGCCTGCTGGCCCTGCGGAGTGCCGGCCTGCTGGGCATTTGGCTGAGCAGCCTGCCCCTGAGCCGTATTCTGCCCTTGGGATGCCGTCTGTCCTTGTGCCGCAGTCTGTCCGGGCTGAGCCGGTTGCTGTCCCTGCGGAGCATTGGGGGTGTTCTGCCCCGGCTGGGCCTGCTGGTTTTGTGGTGCTGCGGGGGTATTACCCGGCTGTTTTGCCGTTTGACTTGTCAAATTTTGACCGGTCAGCGCCGCATTTTGCGTCTGGGCTGCCCCATTTTTCGGTGCCGTGCTGCCCGCATCGTTTTCCTGTCCAGCCTGCTGCCCTTGAACGGTTCCATTCTGGCCGGGCGTCCCGCTCTGGCCCTGCTGCGTCTGCGAAGGCTGAGGCTGGCCTTGTTGTGCCGGCTGCGCCTGTCCGCCCTCAGCCGCCGGGCGCGGCATGAAATACTGGACCAGCTGCTTTAAGAACTCCAGCGAGTTCCCGCCGCCGGTATTCATCGCCATCGCCTGCCCTTGCGGCTGCAGCGCCAGCAAAAGTTCCTGCACTTCCTTCGGCAGTTCCGCAAAGCTTTTGTTATCGAGCAGTTCAAAGGCCGCTTTCGTCAGCAGAACTGGCTCTAACGACGAGCCATTTTCCGCTGACACCATCGCCTTCAGATTCGTCAGCAGCGCCCGCAGCTCATCGCTGACTTCAACCGGCATTCCCTTCTCGGCCATATTGCCGAGCTGCGAAAGCATCCGGGAAAGCGCGGACAATTGGTCCATCGAAAACCGCTGGCTTTCAAGGGTACTCCCCAACCCCTGCCCCATGGTTTCTTCGAGCGAAAAGGCCTGCTTCAAAACATTTTGGATGACCTTCTGCAAATCCTCGGGCATCTTATCGACGGCTTCGGTCTGATTGCTGGCGATTTTCGACAGGAGCCCTGCCATATCATCGACCGCATTTTTTATCGATACATTTGTCTTCGGACTAAACGCGGCAGACGAACCGCCCCCATCGTCACGGCGAGAAACGCCTTCGGTACTGCCGGTAGACTGGGGGCGGTCGACGGGACGGATTCCTATATTCATAGACGTTTCCATTGGCATCACTTTCACACACCCTTATTGATACTTGATTAATACCTGCCGTTTACGAGGGAGCGGATTGGTTCAAACGAGACACGATGAATCGGACACGGTCCGTATTTCTTCAACGCTTCAAGATGCTGCGCGGTACCATAGCCTTTGTGCTGCGCAAACCCATACTCCGGATACTGCTTATCGTAGGCATCCATCAAACGGTCTCGGGTAACTTTGGCAATGATAGAGGCCGCCGCAATCGATGCCGATTTCGCATCACCTTTGATGATAGACTCGGAGGCCATCGGCAGGTTGTCGAGTTTCACGGCATCGATGAGCACTTTTTGCGGCTCCGGCTTCAGCATGAAAATCGACTCGTACATGCCGTTGATGGTCGCCTGATAGATATTGACCCGGTCAATGGTCTGCGCATCGATTAGTGCCGTACCAATTGCCAGTGCCTTATCCTGTATCTCATCGAAGAGTTCTTCGCGAACCTTGGCCGAAATCTTTTTGGAGTCATTGATTTTCGGCAGATAGAGGTCATGGGGCAGGATAACTGCCGCAACCGACACCGGGCCGGCCAACGGACCGCGGCCGGCTTCGTCTACGCCTGCCACCAGTTCAAAGCCTTCATCCATAGCAATATGTTCATAGGCATACATTTCCGACACGCGGGCGCGGTCCTGCTGCTCGCGTTCATAACGCTTGACCAGGCGCCCCACCGCTTTGCGTTTATCCACGGCACAGGCCGCCAGGAAATCTTCCTCCACATTGCCCGCAGCAAAAATTCCCTCTATATCTTTTATCGTATAATTTGACAAATCATTCAATGTTTTTTTCTTCCTCCTGCTGCTCTGCCATGTCTACCGGTACACCATCCAGCGTTACGAGCCCGAGTTTGCCCGCGCGGAATTCATTTAAGACGATGTTCTGCGCCTTTTCCAAGTCCACGATGCCGCCTTTTACCAGACAACCGCGCTTGCGTCCGACAGCTTCCAAAAGTTCCAATCCGTCCGTAGGCATTTCACCCTTGAATTTAAACCGCTCAACCAATCGCTCCGGATAATTCTGGCGAAGCGAGGCGAGCAGCAAGGCCGTCACTTGCTCGCGGTCGTAAATATCGTCGTTAATTGCTCCCGTAAAGGCAAGTTTCAATCCCACGGTCTGGTCTTCAAACTTCGGCCAGAGAATCCCCGGCGTATCCAAAAGGTCGAGGTTGCTGCCAATCTTAATCCACTGCTTGGCCCGCGTAACACCGGGCTGATTGGCGGCCTTGGCCTTCACCGCCCCTGCCAGGCGATTGATAAGCGACGACTTGCCAACGTTTGGAATGCCCAGAATCATGCAGCGGGCAGCGCGCGCTTTGGCCCCTTTAGAAACGAATTTCTCCGTTTTGGGACGGGCCAACTCCTCGGCCGCCCTTACGAGCTGTTTCATGCCCTTGCCCTTGACCGAATCGATGGCCACAGCCATAATTCCCTGTCCGCGGAAATAATCCAGCCATTCTTTCGTACTGCGGCTGTCCGCGAGATCTGCTTTATTGAGGGCTATCATCCGCGGTTTATCCTTGATGATTTCCGCCAGCATCGGATTGGCCGAACTTGCCGGAATGCGCGCATCCAAAAGTTCAATGACCACATCTACGAGCTTCAGGTTCTCCTCGATGAGGCGCTGAGCTTTCTTCATGTGGCCTGGGAACCACTGCAGCGTCGGGATATCCTTCCGCGTATCGTTATCCATCATACTATATCCTCCGAATTCGTTTTCAAGTTTTAATGGTTCTATTATACAATATCCTTGCAAGCAGTGTCGGCTTTTCTTTGCGGACACCAAATTCCATTTAATCTTTCGGACACTTGCAACGATAATAATACTAAGGAGTGATTGTTATGCGCAAGCATTGGTCAAAATTTTTCGCAGTTTCGGCAGTCTGCCTGGGACTTATGGGGGCGCTATCCAGCCCGGCATCGGCTGGAATGGGCACGGGCATCGGCATATCCATCCCCACGGGGGGCGGCAGCAAAGCTTCCGCCTCCAGCAAAACCTACGCTGCTTTCCGGGCAAAAAATATTGCCGAGGAACTCACGGTAGAAGACCGCCACGGCCGCCTGCTGATGGAGTTTAAGGTCACCAACGTGGGCGATACTCCCTACACCGTTTCGCACCGCAACGGCCAGGTCTACGACTTTGCCATTCTGGACAAGAACGGCAAAACGCTCTACCGCTGGTCGGACGGCATGGCCTTCACCCAGGCACTGACCACGACTACGATTGATGCCCACAAAAGCGAAGTCTATCAGGCAGAACTTGACCGCAAAGCCTATCGCAAGCTAAAAGACGATGCCGTTCTCGTCACGGCCTGGCTCGCTGATACGCCTTACGTTCTTTCCACCAATCTGCCTGCCCGCACAGCCGGAAGCTCCAGTTCGGCCGTCATTCATGGAGGCATCATCCTTGGCAATGGCCGCTGGGCTTATGATGACTGAGCGAAGATTCTATGCTATACTAGGGATAATATAAACAAAGGATGTGTATGATTCATTGGATAGTTCCCAAGCAGGTTTACTGTTCGTATTGCTGATTATTTTATTGATAGCCAATGGCTTCTTTTCCCTGATTGAAACCGCCATCACCGAAAGTCATCGCGGTCGTCTCGAAAAGCTTCAGGAAGAGGGCAGTGCGGATGCCAAGGCTTCCCTGCTGATTCTCGAAAATCCCGAGCCGATGCTTTCGTTATGCCAGGTTGGCATTACGCTTACCAGTATTTTGACTGGTTTATGCACCGGTGTTTTTCTGGCGCCATTTTTAGCCGGGTACTTGACGTTTTTGCCACAGGGCTGGCTGGCCGCTCTGATTATTTCCATTGTCGCCATGACGTATATCACGCTTCTGTTCAGCGAATTTCTGCCGAAAAAGGCCGCGATGCAAAAACCGGAAGCTGTGCTGCTCAAATACCATCACACGCTGGAAATCATCACCAGCCTGACCCGGCCGTTTATCTCCCTGCTCTCTGGTTCCGCCAATCTCATCCTGCTGATTTTCGGCATCAATCCAAAGTTTGACGATACCGTCACCGAGGATGAAGTCAAGGACCTCATCGAGCAGGGCACCGAGGATGGCACTTTTGAGAAAACCGAGCAGGCGATGGTCGACCGCATCTTCCACATGAGTGACCAGACGGCCTACGCCTTGATGACGCCGCGCACACAGATGTTATGGCTTGACCTTTCCGACTCCCTGAAACACAATCTGCGGCTGATCCGGGAAAATCATCAGGATGTCTTCCCCGTCGGACGCGACAGCCTCGACGATTTCTGCGGCATTCTCTATGCCAAGGATTTACTCAACGCCGCCCTCGAACGCAAACCGCTTGACCTTTCCCAATACATCCGCAAACCGCTATTCGTGCCACGCTCGATGGAAACCTTCCGCGTGCTGGAGCAGTTCCGGGAAAGCGGCACCCACGAAGCGATGGTACTCGATGAGTACGGCGGTGTTATCGGCTTTTTGACCATGGATGACATCCTGCAGGAAATCATCAGCGACACCCATGTCACGGGCGAACCGGACCCGGTCCAGCTTACCGTACGGGATGAAAACTCCTGGCTGGTCGACGGGCTTTACTCCATCGATGATTTCAAGGAGCGCTTCGCCATCGATGAACTTCCCGACGAAGACCACGACCATTATCAGACGATGGGTGGTTTCCTCACCTCCTACTTTGGCTATATTCCCAAAGCGGGCGAGAAAAAGGACTGGAATGGCTTCACCTTTGAAGTCGTCGATATGGACCGCGCGCGAATTGATAAAATCATGATAACCAAAATTCCCACTGCAACGAATCCCACCGAACGAACCACAAAATAACGATAAAAATAGACCAGCTCTTGCGGCGATAACCACAAGAGCTGGTCATTTTTATCGGGAAACTTCACCAGTGGTATCCCGTACCACCAGAACGTTATCGAGCAGAATGCGTTTGCTTTTCCCCCCACGAATCGTTTCAATCAGTAGTTTGGCTGCACTTTCTCCCAGCTGGAACATATTTTGGTCCATGGTGGTAAGCTTTGGTTCCACTAACCGCGACAAGGCGATATTGTCATAGCCCATAATGGAGATATCCTGAGGCACGGACAATCTCAATCGCTTGCAAGCGTTCAAAGCACCTACCGCCATCAAATCGTTGCAACAGAAAATGGCCGTCGGCTTTAATTGGGGCAGTTTTTTCACCAGCACTGCCATCGTGGCATCCACGGTGTCAACGCCATTACCTTCTCCAATATTCACAATATACGCCTCAGCGGTATTGCTGTCTTCCGTCATGACTTGCCGATATGTTTCCTCTTTGATGTCATACGAATCGGAATTATCGCCCCGCACGAATAGGATGCGTTTATGCCCTAATCCCTGCAGATAGTCCAAGGCCGTTTTGCAGCCGAGCTGCTCATCATTTCCTACATAGGACACGCCATTGATCCGATGGTATCCATTGATAAATACCAAAGGTACTCGTTCTACTAATTTTTCGTAGAAGCTTTCCTTGATATTTTTGGTATTCGGACTGATGACAATAATCCCAGACACGTTGCGGGCCACCAAAGCATTGATTGCTTGGCTTTCCTGCTTGGGGTCATTCTTGGCACAATTCAACAAAAATGAGAACCCTATCTGTCGAACGGCCTCCTCAATGCCATCGATTACCTCAGCAAAAAACATATTGTGAAGACCTGGAACCACGACCCCAATCGTGGTCGATTTCCGGGTATTCAGTTCGCGTGCCTGCACATTCGGCACATAATTAAGGCTGTTGATTGCTGCTTTGACTTTTTCCTGAGTCTCGCGCTTTACCGGATAGTTGCCATTCACCACTCGTGATACTGTCGCCACCGACACCCCAGCAGCCTTAGCTACATCCACAATCGTGGCCTGTTTCTTCTCTTCCATAACGACCTGCTTTCTTCGGCACCTCAATCCTCAGAAACGGTTTGCATAAACCTATCGAAAGCTGCCATCCCCTGCGCATCACGCTTGAAGACCCCCGCATGCGTAAGCACCGTAGCAAAAACCCTGCCGATTTCTGCTTGCAGGATTTCTGTTACCTGCTCCTGCGTGACTTCCGGATATTTTTCGCGTAGCATTTGATACCACTCCGCATGTTTTGCCAGCTCAGCAATTCCCGAAACATCACCGGTTCCCTTGACCAATTCCTGCCCGAGCTGCTGCATCTCCTGTTTCAACCGTGCCGGCAATACCGCCAGCCCCATCACCTCAATGAGACCGATATTTTCCTTCTTGATATGATGCACCTCGGCATGCGGATGAAAAATCCCCAAAGGATGTTCTGCACTGGTCCGGTTGTTGCGCAAAACCAAATCCAACTCATACCCAGATCCACGGCGGCGAGCAATTGGCGTAATGGTGTTATGGGGCTGTCCATCGGAAAATGGCAATATCCCTACACTTTCATCACGATAAGAACGCCACTTGGTAAGGATTTTATCCGCAAGGCTTACAAGCTCTTCCCGGTTCTCTCCAGTCAGCCGAATGGTCGACATGGGCCATTTGACCCGGCCGATTTTTACCGAAGGAAAACCAGCTGCTGCATACTCCTTTTCCACCGGGGCCTTGGCCATAGCAAAATCATAGCGCCCCCCCTGGTAATGGTCATGGGAAAGAATCGAACCGCCGACTATGGGCAAATCCGCATTGGACCCTAGGAAATAATGGGGAAAAATCGTTACAAAATCCAACAGATTTTCAAAGGTCTTGCGATTCACCTTCATGGGCGTATGCTTACGATTCAACACGATACAATGCTCGTTGTAATAGGTATACGGAGAATACTGCAAAAACCAACGATGGGATGCCAGCCGCAATGGAATTAGCCGGTGGGTCTGTCTGGCAGGATGACCAGCATGCCCAGCAAAGCCTTCATTTTCCCGGCACAATAGACACTGGGGATACGTACTTGCCGCCACCAATTTCGCCTTGGCAATATCCCGGGGATCTTTTTCCGGCTTGGATAAGTTAATGGTTATATCTAGCGGACCGTATTCGGTGGACACCTGCCATTTCAAATTCTTATCAATCCTATCCTTGCGGATATAATTGGCGGCAATACTCATCTTATAAAAATTGTCCGTTGCCGCCTTCGGTGCCCGCGCATAATCCTCCTGGAATTTGCGTACCACCTCGGAAGGCCGCGGCATCACACAATTCATCAGGCGGGTATCGAACAGATCCCGCTGACAAACCGTATCTTCGATAAGTCCTTCCTGCACCGCAAAATCCAGCATAGACGCCAGTATCGGTGCAGCCGTTTCTAAAGTTTCGTTTATCTCTTCCGGCACAAATTCACTGACATGCAAAACGTCCAGCAGTAAATTTGCACTGTAATAATAATCCTCTTCGCTGATAAGACCGCGCTGCTTAGCGAAGTTCAGCAGGCGATTGATTTCTGTATTGATAGTCACTATTATCTTCCTTTCGCCCTTTCCCAAGAAAGGTGGCAGCCATCAGGCTAACGGATAAACCGTTTTATTTTTCATAGCCATTTGGATGCTTCTGGTGCCAGGTCCAAGCCGTGCCAATAACCTGGCGCACATCGGTATAACGAGGGTTCCAGCCCAAAATCTTACGTGCCTTTTCACTGGAAGCAATCAACTGGGCCGGGTCGCCAGCACGGCGGCTGCCCATTTCCACCTTGATATCTTTGCCTGTAGCCTCTTTGGCTGCTTCAATCATTTCTTTGACCGAAAAGCCCTGGCCATTGCCCAGATTGAAAATATTGCTTTCACCGCCCTGACGCAGGTATTCCAACGCCAGTACATGCGCATCAGCCAAATCAATAACATGAATATAATCTCGCAGGCAAGTTCCATCCGGCGTAGCGTAGTCATCACCAAAAATCGTAATGTGATCGCGCTTCCCTAAGGGGACCTGCAAAATCAGCGGAATCAAATGCGTTTCCGGGCTGTGATCTTCCCCGATAGAACCATCATCCAACGCGCCAGCTGCATTGAAATAACGCAGCGAAACATAACGGATGCCATTCGCACGGCTAACCCATTTCATCATTTTCTCCATGGTAAGCTTGCTTTCCCCATAGGTATTGGTCGGGCAGGTTTCGTCCTCTTCGAGAATGGGAATGCGCTTCGGTTCGCCATAAACTGCAGCGGTAGAAGAAAATACTATCTTATCCACCTTATGGCGGACCATCGCTTCCAGCAGCACCTGCATACCATATACATTGTTGTTGAAATACTTCAGGGGTTTTTCCATGCTTTCGCCTACCAGCGAATTAGCAGCAAAATGGATAACCGCATCGATTTGGTTCTCGGTAAAAATCTTATCCAGAACCTCTGCCTCACGAATATCTCCTTCATAAAACTTTGCCTTCGGATTCAAGGCATCACGATGGCCCGTTTGCAGATTATCGACGATGACAACATCTTCTCCTTTTGCCACCAACTGATGTACGGCGTGAGAACCAATATATCCAGCACCGCCACATACAAGAATTGACATATTCATGCGCTCCTTTTTTATCAAACAGAAATCGCTTTCTATTTTACCATCTTTTCTATGCGTTTACTATATTTGTTTCTATCATTTCACCCGATGCGTACCATCTGCAATATTTGCCACATAGAAGCTTGGCGCATAGCCAATCTTCTCCGTATACGCTTTTCCGACTTTCTCCTTGAACGCTTCAATGGCTTCATCTTTTACCAAACTTACGGTACACCCGCCAAAACCAGCACCAGTCATCCGCGAACCGATAACGCCATCCACCTGCCATGCCAGTTCTGCCAGAGTATCAAGTTCACGGCCTGTAACATCATAATCATCACGCAGCGAATAATGCGATTCATTCATCAGCTTGCCAAACCTTGCGACATCCTTTGCTTCCAATGCCTCCACCGCTGCCAAGGTACGGTTATTCTCCATTACCGCATGACGGGCCCTTTGACGCTCAAGAGGTTCAGAAATCGCCCCAGCCAACTGATTGAACGCTTCGTCGCTAAGTTCTCCCAAAGCATGTAAATCCGGTCTTACTTCCCTCAATTCATTCAAAGCATGTTCACACTGTGCACGCCGCACATTATAAGCACTTGATGCTAAACTGTGCGGCTTGTTGGTATTGGCAATGACGATGCTGGCACCAGTCAATGCGATTTTGCTATACCGATACTCCAACGTATTGCAATCGAGCAAGATTGCACAATCCTTCCGCCCCATGCCAACAGCAAACTGATCCATGATGCCGCAATTAACACCGACAAAAGTATTTTCTGCCTTCTGTGAAAGCTTGACCATCTCGACCATGTCCAAGCCAAAGGAAAACGCATCATTTAAGATAAGAGCGGTCAGCACTTCTAGCGATGCCGAAGACGATAAGCCTGCTCCATTGGGCAAAGTGCCATAAATGAGGACATCAAAGCCATGACCAGCTTTATAGCCAGCGTCTTCAAAGACCTTCACTACACCCATGGGATAATTCGCCCAATCCTTGCTTTTATCATAAACAAGACCGGACATCGGAAACTCCACCACGCCTTTATCGGCTAAATTCAGCGAAAACATTCTGGTCTTATCATCCTGACGATCTGCCACTAACGCATAAGTTCCCAGGGAAATTGCACAAGGGAAAACATGCCCGCCGTTATAATCTGTATGCTCGCCAATCAAATTCACCCGCCCTGGCGAAAAATAAAGCCGCGTCTCTTTCGAACCAAATATTTTAGAAAACTCCGCCTGCATTTTTTCTAAGATTTCCTGGTCCATATCTTCTCTCCTCTCTGATGTAAACGTTTTCTTTTTCTCTCAAAAAAAGAAAAGTAACAGTAACTAAAATTATAATACTTTTTATACTTCTTAGTTTACATTTGAAGTCACTACTTGTCAATATATTTTGTAAACGTTTTCTAAAATATAATCTCAACCTCTATCCCTTAAGTGCACAAAAAAGGATGCTGCCAAAGCAACATCCTTTAGGGAACAATATACCAAAACCAATTATCTTATGACTGCACATAAAGCGCCTTAACCCGGATATTCACTTCGTGAACTACCATGCCCGTCATGGACTCCACTGCCTCACAGATTTCCTTTTGGGCCTGCTTGATCAGCGTCGGGATATGATTGCCATAGGTAAGGACCACATCGCAGGAAATCCGAAGCCCCATGTCTTCGCCATCCCGCATGAGATGTTCCACCTGTAAACCGCTGATTTTGGTAAAAGCCTCCTGTTTCATGACCACATGACGGATAATCGCCTTGATGGCCGAATCATCAATGGAAAGCTTGCCAAAATAACTGAATACCGGCCGGACAATTGACTTTTCTCCAAGCCGGCGGCGCTTTGTGGACGACCGCTTGAAAAAAGTTTGCAACGGGTCGACCAGATAGCCGGAAAAATGCGGTTTAAGTTCAATCGTCGGAACCGGGATAATGTGTTTTCCCTGTTTGAGGCGATAATACTGCGCTTTTTCCATCTCCTGCTTCGACGCCACATCCGCAATATTGATAATCTTGGCAATCGATGGCAGCTTCAATGCCTTCGCGATTTTATGAACCATGTTCTCCGATGTGCCGAGAATCAAAATGCGGTGCGGCTTTGCCTCATCGATTGCCGCCCGCACCTCTTCGGCGTGGCCAGGCAAAACAAAAATTGCCCGGCGCACAGCCATAATTTTACTTTGTTCTTTTTTCGCAGAATGACCGGCAAGTATTTTGCCATCCTTGATCAGGATACCATCATCAATGATGGCATCTGCCCGATTGTCGTGAGCGACAACCAGCGCCCGATGGCTCTTGCCAGTTCCACTGGGTCCCACCAGTGCAATGACATCCATATTACTTCTCCTGTTTAACCCAGTTGCTGCTGCGGGCGATAGAACTTCTCCGCCCATTTGTCTTCAATGGTAAAAACCCCCAGCTCCGACGGATAACGCGTCGGATAGCCATGAAAATCCGAACCTCCCGATACCAGGAGTCCGAACTCTTCGGCCATCGCCAAATAACGGGCGGTATCCGCTTCATCATGCTGAGGATAAAATGCCTCAATTCCTTCAATTCCAATCTGGCAAAGCTCACGAACCAGCTCATCATCGCCTATGAGTTTAGGATGCGCCAGCACCGGCGTTCCGCCTGCTGCTTTGATAAGCGCAATAATTTCCGTCGCCTCCAGATGATAGTGCGGGACATAGGCTGGCGTTCCCTTTTTCAAGACAGCATCAAAAGCCTCCCGAACCGAGGTAAAATAGCCTTTTTTTACCAGGACCCGTCCAATATGCGAACGGCTGATAGACTTGCTGGCACCAGCAATCGTGAGAACATCGGCTTCCGATATGTTATATCCCAAAGCCTGCAGCTTTTCAATCATTTCCGAAAAACGCGTCCATCTCGCCTCGGTAACCTCGTTCAGCTTATCTGCTAAAGCCCGATAATAGATATCCAGATTAAAACCTAAAATATGAATCTCTCTGGTCGGATGATGCGCGCTAAACTCAATACCGGGAATGATATGGATTCCCCGGCTTGGATAATGCCCATTCTCATACAATTCCACGATGCCTTCCACCGTATCATGGTCAGTTATTGCCATATAATGAAGGCCCGCATTCTTTGCGGCTGCCACAAGCTCTTCCGGTGTCAATTTGCCATCGGAAAAGGTCGTATGCATATGCAAATCACTTGGCATTCGGATTCACTCCTATAATCTACTCAGCGCGGCTCAACAATCAGCTTGATTGCAGTACGTTCTTCCCCATCAATCTTGATATCCGTGAACGCCGGAACGCAAATGAGGTCAATCCCATGCGGCGCAACAAATCCACGAGCAATAGCTACCGCTTTGACCGCCTGATTCAGTGCTCCAGCACCAATTGCCTGCATCTCAGCACTTCCAGATTCCCGCAGCACGCCTGCTAATGCGCCTGCCACCGAGTTTGGGTTTGACTTTGCAGATACTTTCAGAATTTCCATGTTCAGCACGTCCTCTCAACATAAAGATTACTTCATACAATGCATGTATCCTATTGGTTAAACTTACTGTCACTAGCTAGAGTATTCTTCAAAAACCTGCAAAGTCCTTCTTTTCTAAAAACAATCTGTCGCGATTTATGATTATTCGGTAATCATAACCCGCTCGATTGCCGTCGTTTGATTGGTATTGTCATCAATATCGATAATGACGGCCGAATAAACCATCGGCCCCTCTTCCTCCAAATCAAACCGGCACGGCATGGCCGTCGTAAACTTCCGCAAAATGATCTCAGACTTGACGCCCAAAATGGAATTCCACGGGCCCGTCATGCCGAGGTCCGTAATATACGCAGTTCCTTTTGGCAGGATGCGGTCATCCGCCGTCTGGATATGCGTATGCGTACCAACGACCCCGTTCACTCGGCCGTCAAGGTACCAGCCCATCGCCATCTTCTCCGAAGTCGTTTCTGCATGAAAGTCCAGGAAAACAACATCGCATTCATTCTTTATTTCACGAAGTATCTCTTCAATCTTTTGGAACGGGCAATCCAAAGCCGGCATAAACGCCCGGCCGGAAAGATTTATGACACCGATGTTTTTGGCCTTGAACGGAAAGATACAATAGCCCTTGCCCGGTGTTCCTTCCGGATAGTTCGCCGGACGAATCAAAAACGGCTCCTGGTCAATGAACTCCAACACGTCTTTCTTGTCCCAGACGTGATTGCCTGAAGTGATAACATCAGCGCCTGCATGATAAAGAGCATCCAGCGATTTGCGGGTAAAGCCCTTGCCTCCCGCCGAGTTCTCACCGTTCACAATTACCACATCAATGCCCTTCTCCTTTCGGAGTTTTGGCGTATATTCCTGAAATGCCTTACGCCCCGGACGGCCGACGACATCTCCTGTCAACATTACTCGCATGTATTCCTCCTTCCGTTGATTCCCTTGGCAACAAAGGATCAACGGTTATAGACAACTACCCGGTCTTTATCACGGATGCCAATCATCTTTTCCTTGATGCGGTATTCCTGATTCTGGTCTAAGAGAGTATCTAAGACCGCACTCTGGGCATCAGCAAATTCTGGCTCCAACTGATCGGGGGTATGCTTATCGCATTTGAGACGATTGGTAAAGGTCTCCCGAAACAACGTGGTAATCAATGTCAACTCCCCACGCGTCATGGTAATCAGCTGGCGATGGATATGAACCATCGTTGCCCGGCCATGACTTTCTGCCTCAACAGCCATCCAGACCGGAGCACCGGAGTCCAGCTCATGATAAGCCTGCAGGCTGTCATCGAGCAATTTGGCAAACGGCTCCAGTTCTTCTTTCGCCACCTTCCCCTCCAGGACAAAATCCAGGGTCATTTCGGTGGCTTCAGGCACATAACTTACCGATTCTATCTCCGGATAACAGGCCAGAATGGAAGCTATGAGCTGTATTCCCGTTTTATCCGTGGCAGCTTTTCTGCCCGCTGCCTTTGTTAGCCAATCCTTGAATCCAAGCATGATTGTTCCCCTTATATAGGTAGAATTGGGGATGCAGAGCCAGGCCCCGCACCCCCAAACATTTTCTGATTGATTATTTCGCATAATCGACGACGCGCGTCTCGCGGATAACCGTGGCTTTAATCTGCCCCGGATATTCCAGCTCATCCTCGATTTTCTTGACAATATCATGAGCCAGTGCCACCGACTCAGCATCATCAACTTTATCCGGTTTAACCATCACGCGAATCTCACGGCCTGCCTGAATTGCGAAGCAACGCTCAACGCCCTCATAGGACTCTGCGATTTCCTCCAGCCGTTTGAGGCGCTTGAGATAAGACTCAAGACTCTCACGACGTGCACCAGGTCTGGCGGCCGAAACAGCATCAGCTGCAGCAACCAGCACAGCCTCAACGCTTGCTGCCTCCACATCGCCATGATGGGATGCAATGCAGTTGATTACATCTTTGGACTCGCGGAACTTATGGGCCAAATCTGCACCAATCGTGGTATGGGAACCTTCGACCTCACGGTCAATGGCCTTACCAATATCATGGAGCAAACCGCCGCGTTTTGCCAGCGTTACATCGCAGCCAAGCTCCGATGCCATGACGCCAGCCAGGTGCGCGACCTCAATCGAATGATTGAGTACATTCTGGCCATAACTCGTACGATAACGCAACCGGCCCAGCATTTTGACCAGTTCCGGATGAATGCCATGAACACCGGTATCAAAGGTGGCCTGCTCGCCGGCTTCTTTGATACGCTGGTCGACTTCGCGTTTTGCCTTCTCGACCATTTCCTCGATGCGGGCCGGATGGATGCGGCCGTCCTGGATCAGCTTCTCCAGGGCAATGCGTGCCACTTCACGGCGTACCGGGTCAAAGCCGGACAGGATGACAGCTTCCGGCGTGTCATCGATGATGAGGTCAACGCCAGTCATCGTCTCCAGCGTGCGAATGTTACGGCCCTCACGGCCAATGATACGACCCTTCATCTCGTCATTCGGCAGTGCGACAACCGAAACCGTCGTCTCAGCTACATGGTCAGCGGCGCAACGCTGGATTGCCTGACTCAGAATATCCTGTGCCTTCTTGTCACATTCATCCTTTATCTGCTGCTCATACTCCTTGATCTTCATGGCTTTCTCGTGCTTGAGTTCATCCTCAGCCTCAGCCATGAGCATCGTGCGGGCATCTTCCGACGTCAATCCGGAAATGCGCTCCAGCTCTTCTTTCTGCTTTTCGTGCATCTCATCAATCGCCTGCTGGCTTTTGTCGAGACGCGATTCCTTACGGGAAAGCGCTTCCTCTTTCTTTTCGATAGAATCCAGCTTGCGGTCGAGATTCTCTTCCTTCTGCACAATGCGGCGCTCCTGGCGCTGAATCTCGCTGCGGCGCTCTTTTGTATCGCGGTCAAGCTCCTGACGCAGACGATGGATATCCTCCTTCGCCTCCAGCAAAGCTTCTTTCTTTTTGGTCTCGCCCTTTTCTTCAGCCTCTGCTACAATTCGTTTTGCTTCTTCCTCAGCGGAACCAATCTGGGCTTCTGCCGTACGCTTACGGGCAGCATAGCCTGCACCGGCACCGATGATAACTGCAACTATTACCGCTACTACTTCGATAACGATAATACTCACCCCCTCTTTTTTTATTTGCTTTCATGCATTATTTGTTTTTCCTGAATAGTTTTATCCATAACTATACCTTTATATTCTATAGTTTTTCCCCTAGAGTGTCAAGAAAACCTAGTCAAATCGCACAAAATGCGGTAAAATTAGAAAATACGTGATAATTTGATGAAATTCGACGGGAGGAACCCAATCATGCTGAACTGCTCCGAATGCGGACGCACCCTTGAGGAAAAGGATGCGCTTGTCCATACCACCGAAGACGGAGAGAAAAAAGTCATCTGTCAAGAGTGCTTCAAAGAACTTACTGGCGTCGATTACCAGACCTTTGCCCTGCGCAAAGAAAACGCCAAGCAAACGTTTATCGCAGTCCTCTTCTGCCTCGCCTGCACGGCTTATGCCTGGTACGATAAAGGCTGGATGTGGGGCGTTGGCGGCATTATTCTCACCACGCTTGTTTATCTGTTTTCCAGCAAAGCACGCTAAAAACTGAATCCCTTCAACACCTACCACCTTGTTCAACATGTAATTATTGTCTTTATGAGAAAAGACGGTTCGCTGACTCATTCAAGTCTTCGAACCGTCTTTTCATTTAGCTATTGTGTTATAGCTTTTTCCTTCAAAAATCAATAAGAAATTTTTCCATCGGAACTAATTCTCTCCGCTGACTTATTGCTTTATACCAATAAGCACTTTTTTTGGGATATCGTTTTTGATTGGCATAATCCACATAAAACAAGCCATAGCGTTTGTTATAACCATTGCTCCAGGACAGTACGTCCATCAGGCTCCAAATATAATAGCCTTTTACCTTGACGCCTTCCTCGATGGCCTTCAGGATTGCTTCCAGATGCTTGGTGACATATTCGATGCGCGGCGTGTCATCGATTTTTCCGTCTTCAAAGTCATCCTTATACCCCATGCCATTCTCGGATATAAAAATCTCTTTGTAGTTCGGATAATCCCTGGCGATACGCTTTAACTGCCTATACATGCCCTCCGGGTAAATCGGCCAATCCCAATCCGTAGTGGGGACTTCCGGATTGCTGACACGTGCACCGATGCCCTTGAGGCAGAACACGCTGGTACCCTTTTCGCCGGTGCTGTTATTCACCACCTGGCTGTCACCATCCCAAGCCTGCAAAAAGTGACTGGAATAGTAATTCATGCCTAAAAAGTCAATCTGCTTGGCAGCGCGCGCAAAATCATCAAAATCGGACGGCTCCGTGATGAGCTTGCCGCCATTCTTCTGCAGGATTTCATTTATCAGCGACATGGTCGTATCGCTGTATTTTCCCAAATAGCAGGCATCCAGCATAAAACGGTTGGAAATCGCATCATCCAGGTCGCGGGCATGGCAATCAGCGGGGGAAGCCGATATAGCCACCTTGCCCTCCAACGTATGGACAATACCAATTTTTCCCGGCAAGTTCATGCTCTTGTACAGATTCAGAGCCCGGGCATGCGCTACCATGAGATTGTGCTCAATCTGGATGGCCTTCTCAATCTGGAAGGTTTCATTCGGGGGAAAATTCCCTGCCAGATAGCCATTCTGAGCAATGGACCAAGGTTCGTTAAAGGTAGCCCATTTCGTCACCCGATCGCCAAAGGCCTCAAAACAGATTTTGGCGTATTCCACAAATTTGTCAATCAAATCGCGATTCAGCCAATGGCCATTTTGAAAAAATTTTAGGGGAGTATCAAAATGGTGCAGCGTCACAAAGGGTTCTACGCCCTGTTTGATGCACTCGTCGATCAGCTCATTGTAATACGCAATACCAGCCGGATTCACCCTGCCTTCCCCTTCGGGAAGGATCCGCGTCCAAGACAGGGAGATGCGGATGCCATTGATGTTATAATCATGTGCCAGCTGCAAATCCGTTTTGTATTGATGATAAAAATCGCTGGCAGGATCCGCATTGAACCTTGCGCCAGGACGATTCATATACTCGTCCCAGACACAGGGACCGCGCCCATCTTCGCGGGTTGCACCTTCCACTTGATAGGCAGCAGTAGCCCCGCCAAAGATAAAACCAGCTGGAAATTTCTTTGCCATAATCAACCCTCATTTCTCCCGGAACATCTTGAGGAAACGTTTATCCATATCCGAAAGCAGCATAGCTGTCATCAGATGATCCTGTGCATGCACGGTAAGAAAACCAATTTCGATTTCCTCGCCGGCTGCTTCCTTCGTAATGAGTTCCGTCTGCTGATTGTGGGCATTGAGGATCAAGTCATCCCCTTCTTTGATGAGCGATTCTGCTTTTGCAAAGTCCTTTTCACCAATAGCATCCATCGCGGCTAGGAATTTTGTCCGAGCATCGCCGGAATAAGCCACAATTTCCATAGCAATCATTGCCATTTCATCTTTTGTCATTGCCATAAGAATCCCCTTTTCATAAATATTTTTCCCTAGTGCCCCACTTACTTTCTTTACCCCTAAAAAAAGTAAGCTAGCTAACCGACACCATTATAGCACGACATCAGTCGTGATAGTAACCTTCCTCCCATTTTTTCAGATACTCATCAAAGAGTGCATCATTCTCTATGCAATCATTGTCATCAATCAGCCCATCAATTTTCGCAATCAGTGCATCCTTTTCCGGAGTCGGTTTATACTCAGCCTTTAGAAAGGCCTCCAGAATATATTCAATCGATCCAATACCAATAACACGACCTCCACACCCAATTACATTTGCATTAAGATTCTCTTTTGCCGCTACTGCTGTTTGCACATCGGCCACGCAGGCTGCACGAACACCTTTTACTTTCTGTGCGGCATTATTAATACCGATACCAGTACCGCAAATACACACGCCCAAATCTGCCTCACCGGTTGCTACCAGCTTTCCTACTTTGCGTCCATAAATCGGATAGTGCGTACGGATAAAATCATAGGTACCCACATCGATGACTTCATGTCCCTGTTTTTTCAAAAACTCTGCTGCTTTGATTTTTATATCGGTAACAATATGGTCACAACCAATTGCAATCTTCATGGTATTAGCCTCCTTTAAACTTCCCGGTTCAGCATATCAATGCGAATCTGATGACGTCCGCCATCATACTCCGTCTTCACAAAGTTTTCCGCTAATTCACAGGAAAGCTTCTCTGCCGTAACATTTGCCCCCAGCGTAATGATCTGCGTGCTGTTGTGACGGCGGGTCATGGATGACGTGTAATCCTCATAAGTCGGAGCACAGACAATGCCATGATGTTTCGCAGCAATCATAAACGGAGCCACTCCATAGTCGTCCACGACAATGCCCCGGGTAATCCCCTTGGTTAAAATCGCATCCACCACATTTTCTGTGGCGATAAAAATATCCTCATGGGACAAATCCTCTATCTCATAACCTTTGCCAAGCAAATAATCCTTGATGCTGTCTTTCAGTTTTGCGCCAGCACCATTCGCAGCCAATGCAACTTTCATATTCTGACTTCCTTTCTGTCTTCTTGATGATTTTATTATAATCATTCTTGCTTTTTCGTTGTTTTCAGGTTTTGAAAGCATTTTCGCCGTGATATACGTGATATAATAATACTGAATGAATTACAAGGAGCTGATAAAGCATGTTAATTAAGATCGACCATGATTTTCACGAACACCTAACCGAAACGGAGAAGAAAGTCATCGCCTTCATCAACAGCAACACCGAAAAGATTTCCTCTATGTCCATCAGTGACGTAGCCGAGGCGACTTATTCCTCTCCCGCCACCGTATCCCGCACCATAAAAAAATGCGGCTTTTCCGGCTTTGCCGAACTGCGTTATCTCATCACCCAGGAAACAGACGTCCACAAAGACAGCATCAACGTCAATGAGATTTTCAATAAAAGCCTGATGGAAGTAACACAGACCATCGAACAGCTGAGCATTGAAACCATCCTGGCGGTCGTGCGGGAAATCTGCCAGGCCAAGCGTATCTATCTCCTGTCACGCGGGCTCACGGAGCACGTAGCCGAGGAATTTGCCCTGAAACTCCAGCTGCAGGGATTCCATGTCTTTGCCAACTCCGATCCGTCTATCATGCAGGACATGACCCGCCGTGTAAAGAATCAGGAACTCGTCATCATCTTCAGCCTGTCTGGCAAGACCCCGGAGCTTCTCACAGCCGCCGAGAATGCGGCCTCTCTAGGTGCCCGCATCGTCACCATCACCTGCGGCTCTCCGGACACACCGCTGGCACGTATTGCACACCTTACAGCCTACGGCTTCAAGCACAGCCATGTAGCCATCAAAAACGTCGATGCCACCTCCCGTCTTCCCATCTATGTCATCAGCCGTATCATCTCAGACTATCTGGCCAAACGTCAGGATGAGGAACGCGAAAAAGCCGCCCGCAAAGAGGCGGCTTATCGTCGGGAACATTATTTTTGATTGGGCAGGCTCATCAGCCGGCAATTTTCTCTACGGAAATCCGCGGCAAAAGTTGTGCCACTACCTTTTTCTGCACGAAACCACTTTCGGCTTCCAAAGCATTTGCGGTACCACAAGCAGCCCCCAGCCGCAGGATGTCTTCAATCGGCAGCTTGCGGGCAAAACCGGCAGCAATCCCTGCCACATAGGAATCCCCAGAACCGACAGGATTCTGGCAATCAATCTTTGGCACAGTGACACGATATACCTGATTCTGAAAACCCACCAGGGAGCCTTCACTGCCCAAGGATATCGCCGCCATCTCAATTCCTTCCTCGAGGAAGTGACGGATTTCCCGCACGACATCTTCTTCGCTGTGGAGACGATATCCGCGCAGGGCTTCCATCTCATCCCGGTTTGGCTTGATGAAATCCGGACGGGCTGCAATGCCGCGGGCCAGTAAATCCCCGCTGGTGTCGAGCAGGAATTTCTTTCCAGCCTGGTGAGCCTCTTCAATCAGCTCAGCATAAAAGTCAACCGGCACACCTCGCGGCACACTGCCGGAGGCTACGACAATATCCGCTTTTCCTAAAAGTTCCGTGTACTTATCACGGAACTTTTTTAATTCTGCAAGACTTATATCGGGTCCGGGCTCGAGGATTTCCGTCTGGGCACCATCCTCAGTGAGTATAGCCAGACAGGAACGTGTCTCTCCTGCCACCTCAACAAAGTCACCAGCTATGCCATAGTCATAAAGCCTGCCTGCTACGAATTCACCGGTCTTGCCGCCCAGGAATCCTGTTACCACCGTTTCCTCACCCAGAATGGTATCCACATTCGCGACATGGATGCCCTTGCCGCCGGGGGTATTATCCACCGATTTGGCCCGGACGATTTTTCCCTTGGCAAAATCCACGAGTTCATAGCGCTTATCAAGCGAGGCATTTAAATTTATTACCAGTATCATAAGCGTTCCTTCCCTTTGTCAGCAGAAATCAATACCGATTCTGGCTGCCGCATACCTCAATCTTATGTTTTACGATAGCCTTCATTGCTTCCTTGCCCGGAGTCATATACTTGCGCGGATCATTGGCCCCCGGATTTTCCTTGAAGAATTCCTTCACGGCATTGGAAAAGGGAATCTTCAAGTCCGTGGCTACATTGACCTTGCAGATACCCAGCGAAATGGCTTTCTGGACCAATTCGTCCGGTACATCCGAAGCACCATGGAGTACCAGCGGGACTTCTACGCGCTGGCGGATTTCCGTCAGACGGTCAAAGTCCAGTTTTGGCGTTCCTTTGTAAAGTCCATGAGCCGTACCGATTGCCACAGCCAGACTGTCAATTCCCGTATCTTCTACATAGCGCAGGGCATCCTCCGGATTGGTATAGGCACTATCCGCATCATCCACCACAAGATCATCTTCCTGTCCGACCAGTTTCCCAAGCTCTGCCTCTACCGAAGCACCACAGATATGTGCAAAAGCTACTACTTCTTTTACCTTGTTCACATTCTCATCATACGGCAGGCGGGAAGCATCAATCATTACGCTGCGGCAGCCGGCAGCCACCGTACTCTCGATTTCTGCCACATCCTCATGATGATCGAGATGGAACGACATGGGAATGTCGTATTTTTCCATAGCAGTTCCCGTAAGTGCCACCAGATAATCCTTATCTGCATACCGCACCGTTGACGGTGTAGCGGCGATGATTACCGGGGAACGCATTTCACTGGCCGTATCCACTACCACCTGGAATGTTTCCAGATTGTGAATATTAAACGCTGGCACCGCATAATGCTTCTTCTGAGCATCTTTTAACATTTCATTGGTATTGTGCAGTTTCATCATAATCTCTCCCTTTACGTAGGCATCATTTTTCTCCTTATGGCTTTATTATAGGTAGCGGAACCGCGCCTTTGTTTTCGCCTTTTGGAAGAGTTTTCATAACATCGCGGAACCTGCACAAAAAATCACCCCTGCAGGCAGCTGCTTGCAGGGGTGATTGGATTTTGTACGTGTTATTGTTTGTAGAATTCGAAGTTATCGAGCGATCCCCAGGTTCCCGGAGCAGCTTCCATAGTCACTGCCACCGTGCACTTGCCGCCTTTTACCTCAACATCCTTGATGGTAAAGGTATGCCACTCGTTCCAAGCCGTGTCCTTGATATCCACCGACTTCGTCCCCTTGCTGGTGGCAGCGGTGAGCTGATACTTGCTCTGTCCGCCACCGCCCTGGGTCGACACTGCTACGGTGTACTTGCCATCCGCCAATCCGGTGAATTCCTGGCTGGCCGTGAACTTGAATGCCTTGTCACTCCAATAGTGCATCGCACTGGTATCCAGAGCATCGCCGCCTTTGGTTACCACATCCAATACCTTATCGCCAGTAATCGTCCAGCCGTCGAGATTCTGCGCGTTCTCAAAGTTACCATTCTTGAACAGGTTTACCTTGTCCACCACCGTAATCAAGCCAGTAACCGGATATTTTTTTCCCTCAACGGTAACGGTCCCTTTGACCGTATAATCACCAGCCTGCTCGAATATCGGCGCAGGATTATCCCAGGTTATCTCCATATTTTCAGCATGATCATCGGAGAAGGTCACGCGGGTTTTCACCGGCAGTTTAGCCGCCGCGCCCTTGCCTGCTTCGCCCGTTACATCATCCACCTCCTTGAAGACCGGCTTGATGGTCGGCAAGCTCTGATTGCTGACGTCATTGAATACCTTCCAGGACTCCAGTGCCTTGCCCTTGTTATCGAACATGACCAGGTTATCCCATTCATTTCCCTGATCCTTAAAGGCACCAGCCCCCGGCACAGCATACCAGTCCGGCTCCCAATAGAACATGCCGATACCTCTGCCATTCGGCACATCCGCGAGACTCTGCATAACGGTACGCAGCCCCGTAGCCTGCCCCTGTACGGTCGAACGGAAACCGCCCACATATTCCGCCTGTGCATCATAGGGGTTTTTCGTATCGTCAAAGTTCTCGTTGGTATAACCGAATGCCGTCTCGACAATAATCACATCTTTGTTGTAACGGGCCGACAAATCCTTGATATTTGCACGCATAGCATCCATATTGCCATGCCAGAACGGATAATAGGACAAACCAATGACATCAAAATCATTGACCCCGTTATCCTTGATCAACTGATTATAAAATGTCTGCGAAGCGGCATTGTCGCCACCTTTGTCGATGTGAATCATGGTCCTGATATTCGGATCCGTCTCATGTACAGCCTTCAGGCCGCTTGCCACAAAGGAAGCCAGCGTCTTGCCATTATCCTTGGCTGGCAGTTTGCCCAGAGGCCAGATCATGCCGTTGGTGATTTCATTGCCCACCTGCACCATTTCCGGCAGCTGACCGGCTTTCTTGAAATCCCCCAGCACTTTTTTCGTATACTGGTAGACATCCTTGGCCACTTTTTTGGCATCATCCTTTTCCCAGGCTTTCGGTGCCCACTGCTTGCCAGGATCCGCCCAGAAATCGCTGTAATGGAAATCAATAAGCACCTTCATGCCGAGTTCATGCGCACGCTTTGTCATCGCCAAAGCACGTTCTGCCGTGGTATAGCCGCCGCCATTGGCATGATCCGGATTATTCCAGATGCGCAGGCGGATCCAGTTGATGCCGTATTTTTTCATGATGGCCAGCTCATCCATCTCCGTGCCATCCATATCGTAGAACTTGCCGCCCAGGGATTCCAGCTCCGGCAGCATAGACACATCCGCACCTTTGATGAAATCCGCGGAGAGATTCTTTATCGGATTGACCTGTACGGCCGCATCAGCAGGCGAAGCCATCAGCAGGGAACCTGCGGCAATGGCAGAGAGTACCAGAGATTTTAACATTGATTTACGCATTATCGTCACCTCAAACAGATTAGAAGCTATAGGTCAGAGCGGCAAAGGCAGTATCATCATATTTACTAAAACCGGTAGCAGCCTTGTCATAAGGTTTCAATTTGTAGTAGGAAAGCTCCAGATTGGTATTGGCTGCCAGCATGTAATTCACAGCCAGACCATAGCCACGTACACCTGCACCGCCGTAACCATTACCACCAGCGATATTCAGATGATGTGCCCAGCAGCTCGAATCAACTGCCAATCCGCCTAAAGCAAAGTATTCACCATAGATATTCCAAGTGTTCGCCTTATTCCAAACCAGCTTGCCATATGTCAGACGTGTCCAGAAACCATTGCGATCATTGCTTGCTTTTGTATCAGGAGTACCTGTAGCCGTAGACGTCCTCGTCACCTTGGCTCCATTATGAATCCCCTCTGCTACCAGATTCCATTTATTGCTTAACTGTGCATCAATACCGTAAGCAAACTGTTGGAAATTACGGCTTATGGTGTTATTGTGCCAGTTGTTATACCAAGTCCGTCCATTATCCCAAGTCTCCACCACCGCAACATTGCTATTGGCATCGGAGTGGGAATTGTAATACGTAGCCGTAAGTTTTACTGCGGGGCTTACCTTAACGCTCAAATCAGCCAGCGTTGCATATTCAGCTTTATCTGCCCAGGTTGCACAGCTGGCATCACCGGCACCGAGAAGCAAGCTGGCTTTCTTGAAGTCCTTGCGTACCAGGAAACCATCGATCGGGTTCTCCCAATAGATCAAGCCCTGTCCTAAATTTAGTTCATTACGACCAGCAGACACGGTAAAACCGTTTTTAGCATGCCAATCTAATTGCAGTCGGTTGAAACTCATTTTTTCCTCGTTCTTGCCGGCGTAATGCTCATGATTATAATCACTGCGAGCAATATTCTCGTTTTCTGCCTTTAACTGTCCGGTAACGGAAAGATTCTTTGCCGGTTCACCATATAATCCCAAACGGATGCGCATCTCATTTTGATGTTTGGTGCCCAGTTTGTGCGCAGACTCGCTACTGCCCTTTACCCCAATACTTTTCTTATTCTGGAAGTGACGTACTCTGGCATCGCCCCACCATTTGAAGCTGGACATACCTTTCTTGATTTCCTGCACGTCATTTTCCACATTCTTGAGGCGTACATCCATGTCTTTCAGTTCATTGGCAAATTCCTTTTTGAGTTTATTGATGGCCCCTTTATCCTTCGGCTGGACATTGTCGTATTTCTCCATAGCCTTGGCCACGATCTGCGCCATCTCATAGCGGTTCATGGTCTTGGTTCCCCTGAATGTGCCATCGCTATAGCCTTCCAGTACGCCATCCTCGGCAAGCATGGTGACTGCGTCATAAGCCCAATGTCCTTCTGGTAAATCATTGAAGGGATTCTGTGCGGCAAAAGCCGTCGTACTCATCGTCGTTGCTGCTAAGACTGCTGCCATAAGAGCTGATTTTTTCATGTTTTTTCCTCCTAATTTCCCCAATATTCTGTAAAATTTCCCATAAAAATACTCCTGCTGCCACTGTTGCCATCCTACAACTGGCAGCAGGAGTTATTTTCCTACATAAAATTTAGTGTGCCATCAAGGCCAGGGCAAAGTCCAAAGCTTTGTCCGGGTCACGCGTGAGTCCCACATATTCGCGGCCGCTGGTCGTAGCACTCTTGACGCCTTTGGCATCACAGTCAGACTTCAATTCATCGTACATCGAAGCCATCTGCGGAGCCAGGACAACGAGATCGAAATCCGTAATGATATCCTTGTGCTGTCCATATGCCATAGCAATGGATTCTACCGGTGCGTGGCGGTGTTCAGCCCCTTTGGTAATCGCCTTAGCCAGCATAGAGCTGGTAGCACCAGAAGCACAGAGTACCAGGACTCGTTTTTCCTCACGAGGCAGTTCCTCAGCAGCCACTACCGGAGCGGCTTCCTCAGCTGGAACTTCTTCCACAACTTCTTCAGCTGCACCAGCCTTCTCCTTTTCTACCAGCTGCGCATCGTAAACACGGAAGAACGGATAGTACAGTGCCGCATCCATAACCAAAAGCAACGGAGCCAGTACAAAGGCCAGCTGGGCAAAGCCCGTACCGATGATGAGACCGATAGGCGCCGGCGTAGTCCATGGCAGGATATACGTAAAGGCATTCATGCCCAGATTATCAACGAAGAATTTGAACACCCAGACATTGAGAATCGGGGTAAGGACAAATGGGAAGAACAATACCGGATTAAGCACAATCGGAGCACCGAAGATAATCGGTTCGTTGACGGCAAACGTAACCGGCACGATAGAAGCGCGTCCCACAGCACGAAGCTGTTTGGATTTTGCGATAAAGGCACACATAGCGCAAAACATCAGCGTTGCGCCCGTACCGCCCAGGGTAGCGACAAAGTAAGACGTCGGATGCGTGAGAATGTTCGTGGCATGTCCCCCCGCATTGACAATCTGCAGGTTTGCCTCGATATTGGCAATGTAGATAGCCGTAACCGCTGGTTCAACAATCGACGGGCCATGGATTCCCACGAACCAGAACATAGCCATGGCACCATAGATGATAGCCAGACCGATGTAGCCATCCGCTGCCACAAAGAGCGGCTTGAATACTTCCAGGATCCAGGCACCGAACATCATGCCCGTAGCTTCCTTGAACACGATGCCAAAAACCCAGTAAATCATAACTGCTACCGACAACGGGATAAGATCCGCGAAAGTCTGCGCAATATAGTGCGGAACTTCATCCGGCAACTTGATGGTAATGTTACGCTTTACAAAGAACTTGTAGATATTCGGAACGGTGAAGGCTACGACAAAAGCGGAAAGCAGACCTTTCGTCCCCATGAACTCTGTGGAAATTCCCCCTTCCACGGGAGCAACTGCCAAAAGCAGCAAGCAGATAATCGAAACAATCATGACCGATACGTCATTGATCTGACGCAGTTTCGGCATTTTGGTGTTGATGCTGTCCGTCAGGCTTTTCGCAATCGTAGCCACCATGAGGATGCCCAGCATGCCCATACTGTAGTTATAAGCCTGCCATAAGACCGTACTGATGGCTTTCGGCCATTTGTAGTCGAAAATCTCTGGTACGCATGCCACCAAAATAAATAGCGATGAAAACAGAATAACTGGTATGCAGCTGACAAATCCATCCCGGATTGCCCGCAGGTAAATATTGTTGGAAACCTTTTCAAAAAAAGGCTTCATTTTCTCTACCATCTTAATGAGTTTTTCCATAATACTTCCCTTTCTTTCTCTTTGCGTAAAGACCCCTAATTGTTTTTCCCCTTGCTATGATTATAGTATAACGAAAACGTATTCATTCGTGTTTTCACGTTTTGAAAATGTTTTCAATCGTGTTTACACGTAAAAAGAACTGCCCTCTTATTGTTACCAAAGAGAGCAGTCCTGTCAAGAGAGATATGTCACTAATCAATAAGCAGACCTTAGTTATTTCAATATTTCCGTCAATTCTTCGGGTGTCAGTTCAAAGGTCTCCATGATAGCCTTGCTGCTCATGGTACCATCCATATACAACTTGCGCAGGATGGTTTTCCGGGCAGCAGACAGGCCTTCGGCATAACCGTTTTTAAATAAGGCACCGTCGCCTCCATTCTCCACGCCCATGCGGCGATTGATTCCGCCGAGCAGGCTGCTTTCCATCGAGACATTTGGCTTCTTCCACAAAGCCTCCCGATCCACCATATTAGTTGGAATAATCTTTCCCTTCAACTGGTAATCGCCATCGCCCAGCATTTGCCAGGTCTCATCGGCCGGCCAGGACTTTTTGAGCACCCGCTCTACATTTACGCGGTCGCTTTCGCGGTAAAATCGTTCTGCATCCTCCCGCGATTTGCCGCCGGCCATTTTCCGGGCAATGAGCCGCTCTTTCAAATCCCGCGGTTCCGCGCTGATAAATAAGGAGTAATCGGCATAGCCGCGTATTTTTTGCCACGGTTCTTCCCCGAGCAGCAGCCAGTTTCCCTCCAGCAAAACAATCTTGCGGCGAATCTTTACCACTTCCTCCACCACATCGTGAATGGAGCGGTCATAAATTGGCCACCGGATATCCGCCATGCGGACCGTTTCGAGCTTCTCGACAAGGTGTTCCACGTCAAAGGTCTCGGGACAGCCCTTTACCGCTGCCATCGGTATCTTTTCGCCATTGCGTTCCACATAATGATTGCGGATATAATCGCTATGATAATGGAAGCCATCGAGGCCAATGGATTGCACGGGCTCAAGAGATGAATCCGTCAAGGACAGCTGCTCTAACAGCAGTGCCAACGTGGATTTGCCAGTTCCCGGAGGCGCTACCAAAAAAATCACCAAACGTTTTCCTACCCCTTGTTGCATTTTGGTCATTCGACGCAGGAATGGAACAAACAGATTATCAATTGTCGCCTGATTGTATTGTACCTTATGCCCCAGGCCATTTATTGTAAGGCGGCAGGTTCGCCACACTTTCCCCCCCATATTTTCTCCTCCTATCATTCCTTTGGTAAAAGCAAACTCTTCTTGCATTATACCGCCAATGTTCTAGTTTTGCCATAGGCAAAACTTCCCTTAGTTTTAAGAAGTTCATTAGAATTTTCATACTTTTTTCTAACCTATTTTTGTTATAATTGAAGATAGCAATTGATATATATAACGGAGGTTGATAGTATGATTACCCGGTTCCAATCCCGTAAAAAAATAACCAGCCTGCTAGCTGCCGGCATTATTGCCTCAACGACTGCTGCGGGAGTCTTTATGCCGACTCCGGCCGAAGCCAGTACCGCCAGCATTTTAGGTGCGGCAATTGGCGGAATACAAGCTCGCAGCGAACTCAATAAAACCCTGCACAAATACAACGATACCGAAGAAGGCCGTCAGGAATATTTCCAAGCCATGAAAAAACAGTACGGCGTCAACAATGATTGGGCTCTTAACCAGCAGCTTGACCGCATCATGACCAATCTCACGGCAGCCATCGGTGCGGTCGATCCATCCATTTATCAAAAGCCATACAATTACTTCATCAACAACGAAAACACCTTTAATGCCTTCTGCACGCTCGGACATAATCTCAGCGTCAACACCGGGCTCTATAATGTGCTCACCAATGAAGATGAAATCGCTGTCGTCTTAGGGCACGAGCTCGGCCATGGTCAAAAAGACCATCCGGCCAAAGGTGCCCGCCGTTCCCTTAACATGGCAATTCTTGGCTCAGCCACCGGAACGAACGCCGGGGCAATCATGGCCACCGTCATCAACAATCGTCACATCACGAAACCAATGGAACGCGAAGCCGATGCACTGGCCTTTGACTACATCACCCACACCAATTACAATCCAGGAGCTACGGCCGCTGTCTGGCAGCGCGTAATGGATCTTTCCCAGAGTAATCCATCCGGTCTTCAGGCCTTTCTCTCCGACCATCCGGCCAACGATGACCGCCGCGATGTCTATGCGAAAAAGCTGACTACTTACAGTGGCGGACATGTCACCAACAAAGACGGCACCGTAAAAGTCAACACCAAGGTATTTACCACGCCGGCAGCCGCTGGCGGCATGAGTTCGCATGAGCGCTCCTATTTTGTCATGGGAAATCTCTGCGCCGCTTATCACAATGGCCACAACCGCAGCACTGCTTATGCAAACGGCAACACGGTTATGCTCGGTGACCAGCCCATCATGACCTGTGTCGACGGGGATGAACCAGCAGCGACACTTGCCGCCCGCCTCAACCAAATCAAATAATCCAGTTCTCATAACCCTCCTTGCCGGAGGGTTTTCTTTTTTTATAAGCCTGTTATAATGGAAAAAGAAATAAGAACTGCACGAAAGGATGCCATTATGCAACTACGCGATTACCGCACGTCCATCCTGCTGGGGATTACCTTTACCATTCTGTTATCTACATTCTGGTATATGCCGCAGCTTGCCTTTATCATCTTTATTTCCCTGTTGCTGCAGCTTTTACTGCTGCCGCCGGTAAATTATCTGAACAAAAAACTGCCCCGCTCCCTGGCCGCTGGAATTGTACTCGTAGCTTTTGTCAGTCTCACGTTTCTGCTGCTGGCATTGGTATCGAGCAGCTTCGTTCCGACGTTTTCCCGTTTTATTACCGACTTCCCGCAGCTGACGGAAAAAGTCCAGAACATCCCGCTGCTTCAGGAATCGGAATTTCTCAATGCCGAACTCGACAACGTTTGGGCAGAGCTGAAATCCACCAGTGTCGATGCCTTAAAATCCTCACTGACCGTTTTGCTTTCGCTGTTTAACAAATTCATCGATATGGTCATCATCCTGTTTGTGACCTTCTATCTGCTGAAAGACGGCGAGGAAATCAAGCAGTACCTTGCCACCCGGTTCCCGCAAAAGGATACCGGCCGCGTCCTCAACCTGTTCAACCGCATCCTGAGCGCGTTGCGCATCTATATCTGCAGTCAGCTTGTCATTTGCTGCATTACCGCCGTTATCGTTTTCCTCTACTTCTCCCTGCGCAATCTCCCCTATGCCTCCGTCTTTGCTATGGTATCGGGCATCTGCGAGTTCATTCCGGTACTCGGCCCAACCGTTGCTTCTGCCTTTGGAATCCTGCTCACAGCAACAGTCGACCCATTCATTGCGTTACAGACGGCTGGCTTTTACTTGCTGCTCACGCAAGTCAATCACAATTTTATTTATCCGACAATGATCGGAAAATCTTTGAACCTCCATCCCATCGCCATCATTCTCGGCATTATTCTCGGGGGCGAACTGCTCGGTGCGCCTGGCATGTTCCTGGCCGTTCCCTTCATCGTCATCTGTAAATTGGTCATCGAAGACATTTACGAACACCGCCTGCGCCAACTGGAAAACAAAAAGAACTCGCGCTGGCTTGCGCAAAAACATCCCGAGACATAAGCAAAGGGGGCTGTCCCATATCCGGTACAGCCCCCTTTGCTTACAAAAACATTTTCACAATATCCGCCCGGCTGACAATGCCAACCAAATGTCCTGTATCATCTACAACAGGAAGTCGTTTGATATGCTTATTCAGCATGAGCTTGGCCACCGTCCCGACTTCATCGTCCCCCTTGACGGTCATAACCTTTTCCGTCATAATCTGCTCGGCCGTAAGGGCGGCAAATTTCCGGAACGCATCCCGATATTCCGCAAGGCCATTATAATAGATTACCGCACCTAATATGCAAAGTTCATCAGGGGCATCGGGCGCAGCTTCTTTGCGCAGCAAATCGCCTTCGCTGACAATACCGCGCAGCTCTCCTGCCGCATCAACTACCGGAACGCCCGATATCCGGTTGGTTATCAAAAGCTCTGCCAGTTCCCGGATGGATGCCTCCGGATGAACGGTAATGACCTCTTTGGTCATGATTTCTTTTACCAGCATGATAAGCACCTCGCTTTGTCCTAGCAAAAACTGCCAGCGGAAAACCACTGGCAGCTGCCGAAATACTTATTTGATGACCATAACGGGAATCGGCGACTCCTCAATAACCTTCTGACTGACACTGCCAATCAACGCGCCCTTGAAGAGTCCGAGACCGCGGCTGCCCATGATAATCATATCGCTGTGTTCCTGTCCGGCCACGCGGATGATAGCCTTCGGGATATTGCCGGTTTCTACATGTTTCGCAGCACGGAGATCATCCGGAATCTTTTCCCAGATGCGGTCAAATACGATATGGCTGGGAATATCCTTATTAATATTGCTGGCTACATAGACAAAGTCCAGATCCGCCTGGCATTTCTCGGCAAAGAAAATTGCCTCATCTACTGCCTTGCATCCATTTACGGAACCATCAACCGGAACCAGGATTTTTTTGATTTTCCCCATAATAAAACCTCCCTGCGAGTTTGTTTTATTGTTTATACCTTAGTATTCGGTATTTTTCCTGATGATTCCTGCTTTTAGACAGAATTTTTTCAATTGTTTTTTCGCAAATAATCCTAGTCTTTTAATCGTTGCACGGGCACTGCGGTTTGTCAAAATACTTACTGATAATCTTCACGGCACAATAATCGCCGCACATCGAGCAGGCTTCCTCACCGGCCTTGTTCCGTTCCCCGCGCTTCTTGCGGGCCAATTCCGGGTCGATAGCCAACTCCAGCTGTGCATCCCAGTCAAGAATCTTGCGGGCCTCAGCCATCTTCCGGTCCCATTCCACTGCCCCCGGTACACCGCGCACCATGTCTGCGGCATGCGCCGCAATCCGTGAGGTAATCACGCCGGTATGGACATCCTCAATAGTCGGCAATGCCAAATGCTCAGCCGGCGTCACATAGCAGAGGAAGTCGGCACCGCTGACGGCAGCCAGCGTGCCACCAATTGCTGCAGTTATGTGGTCATACCCCGGTGCCACATCGGTTACGAGCGGTCCCAATACATAGAAGGGAGCGTTGCGGCACAGGCGTTTTTCCAATTTCATATTGGCGGCTATCTGGTCATACGGCACATGCCCCGGTCCTTCGACCATGACCTGTACGCCGCGCCGCCAAGCACGGTCGACGAGCTCACCCAGCGTGATGAGTTCCGTCAGCTGCCCCCGATCGGTAGCATCGGCCGTACAGCCGGGGCGCATACCGTCGCCGAGGCTCAGTGTCACATCATACGTTTCGCAAATATCCAGTATTTTATCAAAATGCTCGTACAAAGGATTTTCTCGCTCATTGTGCAGCATCCAACCAGCGATGAAGGAACCGCCACGGCTGACGATATCCATTATGCGTCCCTGTTTGCGCATGCGCTCTACGGCGGCCAGCGTCACGCCACAGTGAAGCGTCATAAAATCGGCACCATCTTTGGCCTGTTTTTCAATCGTCTCCAGAATATCTTCTTCGGTCATTTCTACTACTGCCCCATGCTCTTTGATAGCGCGGACCGTAGCCTGATAAAGCGGAACTGTCCCTACCATAACCGGAGAATGTTCGATGATTTCCTTTCTTGACTTGTCAATATTATTGCCCGTCGAAAGGTCCATGACAGCATCCGCGCCGCATTTGACCGCCTCAGCAAGTTTGTCTAGCTCAGGAGCCACCTCCGGATACGTGCTCGAAGTGCCGATATTGGCATTTACTTTTACCCGCAGGCCCTCGCCCACCCCTCGCGGCTTTAAGCCCTTGTGATTGATATTGCACGGAATCGCGATAACGCCCTTTGCTACCCCGGCACGTATCACCTCTGGCGAGAGGTGCTCATCCAATGCCACCTGTTTCATTGCGTCAGTAATCTTGCCTTCACGAGCCATCTGCATCTGTGTTGCCATATCGTTACCTCCTAAATATAAAAGCCGCCCAGCATAGCTAAGCGGCATTTTTACCTCTCACTTCCCTACGCAGGTCTTAACCCAACAGGTTCCAAGGGTCGACATAAGTCTCTCAGCAGGACAAGCCTGCGCCCCTAGTGAATCATCTTATACAATTAACGATAATAGTTTAACAAATACACTCGTTTTATGCAACCATAAACTTTTTTCTAAAAAAAATTCAAATTAGTGTTGACAGGTGCGTGTTTTATGCGTATAATATTTCATGTACTCACGGGATGTGGCACAGTTTGGTAGCGCGCTTCGTTCGGGACGAAGAGGCCGCAGGTTCGAATCCTGTCATCCCGACCATTGAAATTTAAGCCAGCAACTTCAGTTGCTGGCTTTTTTGTGTTATCCCACTGCGCTTACGCCGATTTGCTGATGGCTGTCGTAAATATTTTCTCCAATAGCGTAAGCGCTCCACGATAACCAATATAAGTCTTGTTGATAACCACATCATAGGAAACCGGATAACTGACTTCAACGATATGTCCGTTGAGTTCTTTCGTGATATCACGTTCCCAGGTTGTCCCAAAAATAATCGGCGGCTTATGGCCATATTCTCCCTGCTTAATTGTCTGGGTAACGAGATACCCATCTTCGATAAATTCCACCTCTGCCGCTACATCATCGGCCAAATGCTTGTATTCTTCGCGGATTGCCTCCCGATATTTTTCCGGTGTATTATCGGTGATAATCTGTTTCGCAGGAATAAGCCCCAGCTGATTGACCAAAAATTTATTGAGGGCAAGATTATAGGTCGCATCACTGGCAACGGCATAGGAAGCTGGCAGGCCCCACCAATATTCCGCATAAAAATCGGTGAAATATTCCAGGTAATAATAGTACTCTTTTTCCTCCCGTTTAATAAATGCCTCCGTCTTTACCTCATTTTCTTTGGCAAAGGCCGCAATGGAGCGCAGGAAGTCCCCCACCTGCTTGGCACCTATTGGCAAAATCGGCAAATGAAGGTACGGCTGATTGTATTTCTTCTCCAATAATTTTGCCGTTTTCAATCCCAGCCACGGACCAACCACCAGGTTAAATTCCGCATTAGGTATGGTAAGCCATTCTTTCACCCCAGCCGAGCCATAACCAAACAGGATATTCACCTGCCAGCCTGCACCTTCGAGGATGCGTTTCAGTTCAGCCAGGTCTCCACGCCAAAACGTATTCTGGAAAGGAAGCTCTGCCCAGACATTGATCAAGCCTTTTTTCTTGGTCGTCTTATCCGGCGCAAATTTATCCACATACTGTTCGATGATGGCTTCGGTAACAATTTCATGGCCAGTAAAATTATTCCCTTTGAAGCCGCCTGTCTCTGCCGAAACAATCGGAACCCCCTTTTTCTGGTAACGGGCTACCACGGCACCAATATCATCACCGACGATTTCCGGGATACAGCCATTGAGCACCACGAACAAATCTGCTTCCATGATCTTCAACGAGGCCGCTATGAGCTGGTCAAGATGCTTGGCCCCGCCAAACACGACATCTTTTTCCTGCAAATTCGAGCTCGGCGTTACGGCGCCACCGGCATAACCGCCTCCTTGATAGCCATTATAAAAGGCCAGGCTCATATATTGTTTATCCACACAGCCAGGTCCGCAATGGGTAATCGGCATAGCTCCCGGAATTGCGGTAACCGAATGGAGTGCCCCCAACGCGCAGCCATAACGCACCTGATTGATGGAATTTGTCTGTTTGCATTTATCCTTCTTTGTCTTAGGCATGAGCACCAACCTCCACTCTTTCCTCCGTACTATATTCTTCGGCCGCATCATCATCAATCAATTCCGGATGTTTAGCCAGGATATAGGCATCCTTCTGTTTCAGCCACCACTGTTTATAGGGCAGTTTTACATGCTTCCGGATATCATCGTGGAACTTTTTGTGGGCCAAAATCTCCAAAATCGTTTCGCCAAGATTTATCATGCCATCATAGCCAACAGCAATATGCTCATCCCCCAGCGGCGCAGCCGGAATTCCCAACCGCGACGCCAGCGGTGCCAGCCCATTGTGGCGGATAAGCAGAAAATCCGGTTTGACCTGCTGCAAAAATGCGTAGAGCTGATACTGCTGGCGGTTCGAAACATGGAAGTTGCTGACCTTCCCATAGTGCTGGTTCAGATACCCCAACGAATCTTCCTTCGTATCGCCGCTGTCGTAGACCGGATCATGATGGAATGTCAGCGAACCATCCACTTCAATCCCCAGCTCCCGCATGACTTGAATCAACCCATGCGCATACGCCGAACCTGTAGCCACAAAGCCTTTGACGCCCTGCAGTTTTTTCTTCAGCTCCTCCACCCGCGGCTTAACCCGTTCGTGTTCCGCCTGAATAAAGGGTTCGACCAACGCTTCCCGATGCGTGACCCGCGCCAATTCCCGCAGCCAGGCATCGGTACCAGCAAAACCATACGGCATCGGCGCCTTGACCTCTGGCACGCCAAAATGCTGTTCAAGTGCCGTGGCCAAATACGACGACAGCGTATAGCAGAACCCCACCGTCGCCGCGGCTTCTGACATCTGTGCCAACTCTTCCACCGAAGCCAGATCCACCACATAATTTACCCGCAGATTTAAATTCTTGAGCAGCGGAGTAAATACATCCGAGCCCCACAAGTTGATGACATTGACCAGGTCTTCCTGTTTTTTCTGGGGATTGCGGCGGACAATCTGCCGCAAAATCCCATGCTGGGTAGCATCAAATCCCGTACTCCAATGCTTGGAACGGAAGCCTTCACAAGCCAAGGGCACTACTGGAATCCCCAGTTCCGCTTCTTTTTCATCGGTTATGCTTTCGATATCCTCACCGATAATTCCCGTAGCACAGGAAGATGCCACAAAGATTGCCTGCGGTTTATACCGTTCCCAGGCATCATCAATAGACCGGCGCAGTTTATCGGCAGCACCGAACACCATATCACTTTCCTTCAAATTGGTGTTGATGATGCGGATGTTTTCCACCTTATACCCGCGCATAGCCAGGCCATTGCGATAAATGGCATTATATTCTACCTGGCCGCCACCGCAGCCTATAGGCGAATGCTGAATCAGCACCGCATCGCGCACGTTGCCAGCCTGGCATTCTACCATCTGCTCACTGCAAACAGCACCTTGAGTAAACGGTCCGCTCAATTCGCAAAGACGGCAGTTGCCGCCGCAGCCTTTCTTGCCCCGCTCCTTTTGGCCGCGCAGTTCATACGCCGACTGCTCATGTAATTCCTCCGAATTGCCATCCCAGGCAATAATCGTGCCCAGGCGCTGTTCCCGCGGTTCTACGGAGGCCATATCCAGATTTATTTTCTTTGGCATAGGACGTCCTCCCTTCAAATGCGATAATCGTCTTCCACATTATCCATCAAGCCGTATTCGAGCAGGATTTCTTCCAAGCGCTCCTGCGTCATCGGTGTCGGAATCACGAAGTTTTCATTATCCTCAATGCTTTGGGCCAGCTGGCGGTATTCATCTGCCTGATGGGCATCCGGCTTATACTCAATCACCGTCTTTTTATTGATTTCCGCATGCTGGACGATGTTGTCCCGCGGCACGAAGTGAATGAGCTGCGTCCCCAGCTCTTTGGCGAAGGCACGCAAAAGTTCTATCTCGCGGTCGACATTACGGCTATTGCAGATGATACCGCCTAAGCGCACGCCGCCCTTTTTCGCATAACGCGCAATTCCCTTTGAGATGTTATTGGCCGCATACAGTGACATCATCTCACCGCTGGCAACAATGTAGATTTCCTTGGCCTTACCTTCGCGAATCGGCATAGCAAAACCACCGCAGACAACATCGCCCAGGACATCATAAAATACATAATCCAAATCATCGGTATAGGCGCCGAGCCGCTCTAACAGCCCAATCGAAGTGATGATGCCACGGCCCGCACAGCCAACGCCCGGCTCCGGACCACCTGACTCCACACAGCGCGTTCCACCAAAGCCCTCTTTCAAAATGCTGTCAAGCTCTACATCTTCGCCTTCATCGCGCAAGGTATCCAGAACAGTCTTCTGGGCCAGGCCACCTAACAGCAGGCGGGTCGAATCCGCCTTGGGGTCACAGCCCACCACCATGACATGTTTGCCAAGTTCCGTAAGACCTGCCGTGAGATTCTGCGTGGTCGTGGATTTACCAATTCCCCCTTTGCCGTAGATTGCAATCTGACGTAAGCTTTCATTTGCCATAAACTATCTCTCCTTTTTTCGATAACTGCTTCTGCATCTTTCTCAGCCGTGAGAAAAGGTTTCCTTGACCATCGGTATCCCCTGATAGACCTGCCGGCTGAAATTGCTTTTCCCCGGGACTCCGACAGCATCCGCCCGGCAATGCTGGCAATGCCGGAATACATCAATGTATTCTCCGGCCTCTTTCCGCGCCACTGCCAAATCCACACAACTTGGCGCTTCGCAGTCTTTGAGGTCATGCTGCGGAATCAGGGGAATGATATTATAAATAGACGCCCCGGCCGCCTTGACCGTTTTAGCAATTTCGCCAATGTGGAACCGATTGATTTCATTCACCAGCACCGTGTTTACCTTAACCACCACGCCAGCAGCAGCCACCTTGCGGATACCTTCCAGCTGGTTGTGGATAAGGATCTTGCCTGCCTCCTCCCCTTCATAACGCCGTCCATGGTAGATCAGCCCATTTATGATTTTGGCCACAATTGACGGGTCAACGCCATTGACCGTAACCGTCAGCGTATCAATGCCGACATCGATTACCTCCTCAGCCCGCTCCGCTAACAACAAGCCATTGGTGCTCATGCACTTCAACAGCTGCGGGAACCTGTCGCCAATCAACCGGAACGTCTCCAGCGCCTGATCCGAGGCCAGCGTGTCACCGGGTCCCGCAATCCCCACCACACTGAGCTCCGGACAAAACTGCAAAGCTTTTTCTACATAGCCAGCCGCTTCTTCCGGTTCAATGACTTTCGCTGTCACCCCCGGCCGGTTTTCGACATCATTCAGCTTCCGGTCACAGAACCGGCAGGCAAGATTACAACCGGGACATACCGGCAGATGGATACGTCCTCGATTCTGTTTTGCGCCAAAGCATGGGTGAATTTCTTTTACTCGTTTTGCATCCATAGCGATACGCCCTTTCCTTCCTCAAGCGCGGACACTTGCCCGCTGCTTATTTTTCTCATAAACGTAGATTTTTTGGACCGCATCAGCCACGGTTGTGCCTTCAATCTCCAAAGGCAGGATATCCTGCTGTTCCAAGGCTTTCTGCGCCCCTGGTCCAATGGCCTCAGCCACTACATAGCGGCAATCGCGCAAGGCTCTTACCGCCGCCTGCATTGCTCCTTCCTCATGAAAACCATGCTGGCATGGCGCCTGCGCCTGACGACGTTCCTGCTCCACGAATTTCCCTCCGGGCTCTACCTCCACGATGACAAAGCCATCACTGTGACCGAAATGACGGTCGATATGGCGCCCATCACTAGAGGCCAACGCAATACGATACGACATATAATCACCCCGCTTTCTATAAAAAAAGCCAGGCAGCAGAATTTTCCCTGCCGCCCAGCCTTGATTTTCTATCATCAACTGTTTTATGCGTATAATCTCTTTATGGAATTATTTTCACTCAGCTCTTCCGAAACATCTTCCGGCTGCGTCAAAATATGTTTACTGAAATACCGTTCTGCCCGGTCCGCGGCAACCAGCACGATATTGCCGGTAATGCCGGAATGTGCAAGCTTCAAGGCTGCGGCCAGGGCCGCGCCCGTCGAAGAGCCGGCAAATATACCCTCCCGGGCAGCGAGATAACGCACCCCAGCAAATGCTTCTTCATCCGCAATCTTATAAACCTTGTCGACAAACGATGTCTCCATCGTACTGGCAATAAAGTCGTTGCCAATGCCTTCAATCTCGTAGTCACCATGTTCACCCCCTCCGATAATCGAGCCATACGGGTCCGCCAGGACTCCCTGTATTGCCGGATTTTGTTCTTTCAAATAACGCATGATTCCCGAAAAAGTACCGCCACTGCCAGCGCCTGATATCAAGAAATCCACCGCACCATCAAGGTCAGCAAAAATCTCGGGGCCCGTAGTCTCGTAATGTGCCCGCGGGTTAGCCGGATTTTCAAACTGCTTCATGGTAACAGCTCCTGGTATCATTTCCCGTAACTGCTCCGCCTTGGCTGCTGCCGCCTGCATCCCGCCTTCACGCGGCGTATGCACCAGCTCTGCTCCCAAAGCCTTCATCAATATCTGCTTCTCAGCGGAAAACTTCTCCGGCACCACAAAGATAACGCGATACCCTTTGTTGAGTGCGGCAAACGCAATGCCTAACCCAGTATTGCCAGCCGTACCTTCGATAATCGTACCGCCGGGCTGCAAAATCCCCTTCTGTTCCGCATCTTCAATCATCGATTTTCCAATGCGGTCCTTGGCACTGCCTCCCGGATTCCAAAGTTCTAGTTTAGCAAACAGCCGGACGCCCGCCGGCAAATCAAAATGTGTCAGCTCAACGAGCGGCGTATGCCCGATGAGCTCCTGCATGGAATGGTAATAATGCATAAACAGATGCTCCTTTCTATCACGCAATCCTGCTGGATTCTATCGCCTGTCTGAGGTCAGCCAGCAAATCATTTTTATCCTCAATTCCCACCGAGAGCCGGATTAAATTCTCCGTTATGCCAATGCGGTCGCGTATCTCTTTCGGTATTGCCGCATGAGTCATCGATGCCGGATGGCAAACAAGGCTTTCCACGCCACCGAGGCTTTCTGCCAGGGCGATAAGCTTCAGGGACTTAAAGAATTTCCGGATGTCATAAGCCTCGGTCAGTTCAAAAGATATCATGGCACCGCCGTTTTTCGCCTGCTGCCGGTTGAGTTCAAAACCTGGATGACTGGGCAGCCCCGGATAATGCACGGTCTTTACTGCCTCACTCTCTTGCAGCCAATCAGCCAAAAACTCGGCGTTTTCCACATGGCGATCCAGCCGGACCCCCAGCGTCTTGATGCCACGCACCAATAAGAACGAATCCTGCGGTCCCAGTACAGCACCGGTAGAATTTTGAATAAAGCCCAGCTTATCGGCCAATTCTTTTGTCTTTACCACCGCTAAGCCTGCCACCAAATCACTGTGTCCGCCCAGATACTTCGTCGCGCTGTGCACGACAATGTCTGCGCCCAACTCCAAGGGCCGCTGCAAATACGGCGTCATAAACGTATTATCCACAATAACCAAAACGCCGTGACGATGTGCCCTGGCCGCCACCGCCCGGATATCTGTTATCGTCAATAAGGGATTCGCCGGACTCTCAATGATTATCGCCTTTACATCGGGGGTAAACTGTTTTTCCAAACCGACCAAATTGGTCGTATCCTCGATGGCATAATGAAGATTGAAGCGGCTGAATACCTTATCGAGCACGCGGAACGTTCCCCCATAGACATTGCGGGAAAGAATTACCTTGGCATCACTCTGCAACAGGCTCAACACGGCGGTAATAGCCGCCATCCCCGAAGCGAAAGCAAAGCCAGCCGCACCGCCCTCCAGCTCTGCAATCAAGGCCTCCAAAGCTGCCCGCGTGGGATTTCCGGTACGGGAATACTCCCATTTGCCTTCGCGCAGCTCCCCGAGCCCATCCTGCTCAAAAGTCGAAGTCTGATATATCGGCACATTGACCGAACCTGTTTGGGAATCACCATAGATACCACCATGTATCAAAGCTGTATTAAACGATTGATAACTCATAATCCCGCTGTTCCTTTCCTGCTCTAATTTCAATTCCGTTTCTTTTCCGCCAATAGGAAATGAATATTTTCCATCGCCTGCTGCTGGTCTGTTCGCCCGGCAAAGAAATGGCGCTGTATGTCCGCCGGTGCTTCATGGATGCGGATGACAAAGCCTTCGGCCGTGAGTATCTCCCGCATCTCATCGAGGGAAAAACCGTGACGCATTGGCTCTCCAAGACGTTCGGTAAGCTCTGCCAGCCGGCGCACACGCGATGCCGAATCCGGCTGGAACGTCGACTCATCCGGAAAATCCAATACAAACTGGCTTCCCGGCGATGCCAGGATGCTAATACTGCGCACAAATTCGCGAAAAGCTGTCGGCGTCAGATAATACGATACCCCTAGCAGCGAAAAGAACGAAGATTCATACGGGTGGAAGCCGCTGCGAAGCAGGATCTTCCCCAAATCATCCCGTTCAAAATCGATTGCCGCGTAGTGTACATTGCGCGGTATCTCCCAACGCAAATCATGAATCCGGCGGAGTTTATAGGCCTGCGTGTCGGGATGGTCGAGTTCAAAAATCTGCACCACCTCATCGGTGTTGCGGAAAGCAAACGTATCCATGCCCGCTCCGCAGATTACATACTGGCATTCCGCCCTGCCTCTGGCAAAGCGCTCCAAAGCCCGCTCGGCAAATGCGATACGGGAAAGCGCTACTGGCGAAAAATAATGATCCATCTCGTCAAAAACCTGTAAGCTCTCAAATCCATACCTTGGCAGGTATCCGTCGCTCACTGCCTTCCCCTTCAGCAAATCACCAATCTTATCGTACTCGTCTTTCCCGATGATGTCATAGGCAAGATAATCATCAAAAATCTTGTTCTTCCCCAGCATCGAGTGATAAGCCCGGGCAAAGGAGCAAAGCTTCGCCGTCATACTCTCCTGCGCGGCAATCATATCAATCCCTCCTTACCTGCACATTCGCTCATGTTTTCTGTTGTTATCTTTTTCGGCCAGAATACAAACACATTTCATACGATCCAACTCCCATCAAAAAACATTGTATTTTCGTTAAAAGAAAAAGACTTTTCCGTGCAATCGCCCAAATGAAAGGCGACTGCACCAAAAGTCTTTCCGGTAACTATACAGATTATCAGCGGGCTCCATCAGAACGGAACTGCGAATGAACACATGGCATCCTCACGGATATCTTTTTTCTGTCCGCCGCTTCTGCAACTGTACCAAGAACACATACAGCACATAGCCTCCGGAACAATCATCAAATCGGTAGCCCCACCTTCGTATGCGGAATAAATCCGCGCGATTGCCGTCGTTGTCATGTCGTCATTCCTCCCTTTCTGTTTAATGCCTCTGGCATCATTTTGAAGCCGCTGCCTGCAAATGGGCATTCACAAATGAGTGAATAACAAAAAGGCTGGACAGCATTTTTTATGCCATCCAGCCTTTATTTGTATAATCAGCTGCTCGCTTCAATTTAAAATTATCACCATACAAAACATTTCTCCTACCGGGTGTCCGGTTGCTTTAATTAATCAGATATGTTTTGTATGTGTCATATACTATCACAGAGATTTTACCGTGTCAACCTTTTTTTCTGAAAAACAATCAAATAAAATATTCAATCGTCGCCGCCGCTGTCTTTTCTGTCTGCTTATTGAACAACAGCACCGCTTCGCGCGTATCAACTGGACCTAATGCATATAGTTCCTTTGCCTCGCGGTTAAACAACGCCTCGGGAACAATGCGATTATACGCCCCCTCATGCGACAGTGTAACTTCAACCTTCGCTTCAAACATCTGCTGGTCGTTGCCCGGCAAATACCAAGGGTCAAACATCAATACCTTGTCATCGCAAATGCCAGTCAGCAAAACATAATGCTCCACATCATAGAACAGGCGGACAACGACTGCCCCGCCACGATACAACGCATCATTTATCAGGCTCTCCTGACTCAATCGCACTTCACGTCCCGAAAGATAACGCGTGGCCAGCGGCAACGGCGTCGCCTTGCCAAACCCATCGAGCCAATTGGAAAGGAACCGCATGGCCATCCGGGAGGTCCCAGCCTTGCCGGGAGTCCCTCCCGGACCATAGCAGTCGAGACTGTAAAGCATGATATTGCGAATAATTTCCGCGGGAATTTCCTCCCGCGGAAACAAATAGCTTATTGCATTCAATAGCGACGTGGGACCACAATCATAGCTGGAAATCTGATATCGTAATGGATTGCGCATCATCGATTCTCACGCTCAAATCTGTAAATCTTCTGAGTCAATCGGATAATCAACGTCTTCCCCCTGTTTCTCCCGTTCTACTACAACCTTCTGGAATTCAAAACACTCATCGGCAATATCCTTGTTGAGCCAAAGCAGGCAGATAAGGTTCGGTATCGCCATCAGGCCATTCATCGTATCTGAGAAATTCCATACAACCTCGAGCGCTGTCGTTGCGCCAATAAAGGTGACCAGGCTGAACAAAACGCGGTAGCTCATGATAACCTTGCGATTGCTCACGAGATACTCCAATGCCTTCTCGCCATAATATTCCCAACCAAGAATCGTCGAAAAGGCAAACAACGCCAGCGCCACCGATACAATCAGCTTAGCGTATTCGCCAAACACCGAACTGAATGCCAAAATCGTAAGCTGTGCCCCCGATACCAGTTTGCCCGTTTCGGGGTCAACGGTACCCAGTGCTCCCGAAGAAGCAATGACCAATCCCGTAAGCATGCAGACAATCATCGTATCAAAGAACGTGCCCGTCATATTAACATAACCCTGGCGCGATGCATGGTCCGTCTGGGCTGCCGCTGCCGCAATCGGTGCCGAACCGAGTCCGGCCTCATTGGAGAATACACCACGGGCTACGCCCCAGCGCATGGAAGTGAGCATCGAGGCGACAATGCCGCCCCCGATACCGCCAGCTACCGAGTCAAAGGAAAAGGCCATGCGGAACATCTCCGCCACGCCTGCCGGTACTGCCGCAAAGTTTACCACTACTACGATAACCGCTACGACAAAATAAAAGGCTGCCATCGACGGAACGACCACACTCGACACTTTGCCAATGCTGCGGATGCCGCGAAGCAGTACCGACAGCGCCAGTATTGCGACGACGCCGCCCGTCAGCCAGGACGGGATGGAAAAGCTCGTAGCAAGTGCCGCCGAAATCGAATTGGCCTGCGTCATATTGCCGATACCAAATGACGAAACAACGACAAAAAACGCAAACATAGCAGCCAGTCCCCGGCCGATATACTTATTTTTGATGCCGTTCTTCATGGCATACATCGGACCACCGGCCATCTCGCCGACACTGTTGGTCTCCCGGTACTTGACCGCGAGCACCGACTCACCGTATTTCGTCGACAGGCCAAACGCCGCACTGATCCACATCCAGACCAGCGCACCAGGGCCGCCTAAGACCATCGCTGTCGCCACGCCGACGATATTGCCGGTCCCAACCGTTGCCGAAAGTGCCGTCATCAACGACTGGAACGGAGAAATATCCCCTTCATGTTCTTTTTTCTGCCGGAAAATCATCCGTATGGCATAGCCAAGATTACGCCACGGCAAAAATTTCAACCGCACAGTCAAAAATACGCCCGTTCCCACCAATAATGCCAGCATGATGGGGCCCCAGACAAAATCGTTAATATCAGCCATCAGTTTTGCAAAATCCATAAAACCCTCCAGCTTGTCTACACATTACCTCTATCATACAGATACAGAAAACGCCCTGCAATCTCAAAAGAGACTTCAGAGCGTCCGCCATTGACGTCTATATGATTAATTATAATAGACAGCTGTCAAGTTGTAAATAGTTATAGCAAGTATACAAAAATAGACATACCTGTTATGTACGTGATTCTTAAAGACGTTCCAGCGCACGATGTGCGATATCATTGCGATAGAACGCATCCTGGAACGAAATCTTCTTGACGCCAGCATAAGCCTTATCGACTGCCGTCTTGACATCGTCAGCCTTGGCAACAACACCGAGTACGCGGCCACCGGCCGTAACAACCTGACCGTCTTTTTCGGCCGTACCAGCATGGAAGACTTCCGTGCCGGCAGCCTTGGCATCATCCAAGCCGTCAATAACAAATCCCTTCTGATAGGATTTTGGATAACCGCCCGAGGCCATGACGACACAGACAGCAGCGCCATCACTCCACTTGATATCCTGCGCAGAAAGCGTGCCATCGGCACAGGCCAGCATGATATCGACGAGGTCACTTTCCAACAGCGGCAAAACGACCTGCGTCTCCGGGTCACCAAAGCGCGCATTGAACTCGACAACCTTCGGGCCCTCAGCCGTAATCATAAGGCCGGCATAGAGACAGCCCTTATAGAGGCGCCCTTCCTGTTCCATGGCCTTGATGGTCGGCACGAGAATCGTCTCATACGCCTTATCGACCATGGCCTTCGTCATGACCGGCGCCGGTGCATAGGTTCCCATGCCGCCCGTGTTCGGGCCTTTGTCGCCATCATAAGCGCGCTTGTGGTCCTGTGAGCTTATCATCGGGCAGATGGTCTTGCCATCGGTAAAGCAGAGCAGCGAGGCTTCCTCGCCCTCCATGAACTCCTCGATGACAACGCGGCTGCCAGCCGCACCAAATTCCTGGTCCTCCATGATATCGGCAATGGCAGCGAGGGCTTCCTCTTTCGTCATGGCAACGATAACGCCCTTGCCAGCAGCAAGGCCATCGGCCTTGATGACAATCGGTGCCCCTTCCTGCTCGATATAGGCGCGGGCCGCATCGGCATCCGTGAACACCTCATATTTTGCCGTCGGGATATTATACTTCTTCATCAGCCCCTTAGAAAAAGCCTTCGAACCTTCAATCTCTGCGGCAAGTTTCGTCGGACCAAACGCCTTGATGCCAACGTCATTTAACGCATCGACAAGGCCATTGGTCAGCGGAACTTCCGGGCCGACAACAGCCAGGTCAATCTGCTTTTCTTTGGCAAATGCTGCGACCGCATCATTATCGGTGATGGAAATGCCACCGACGCACTCGGCTACCTCAGCCATGCCCGGATTGCCCGGAATCGCATAGAGTTTCGTGGCTTTCGGCGACTGCGAAAGTTTCCAGGCCAGCGTATGCTCGCGGCCACCCGAACCAATAACAAGAATATTCATCGTATACCCCTCTTATTTCTTGAGCTGCTCAGCCAGATAGTCCTTGATCATCGCGTCATAAGCTGCCGTGTGAGCAAAGGCTTCCTGCGAAAGCTCCATGCGCGTGCGGTCATCGACGCAGCCATTTTCTTTTACCTGCTTGGCAATCTCTGCATAGCGGGCAGGATTCGTCACAATCGTGACGAACTTAAAGTTCTTAGCCGCCGCACGAACCATAGCCGGACCGCCGATATCGATGTTCTCGATTGCCTCTGCCAGCGTAACATCCGGTTTTGCAATCGTCTCTTTGAACGGATAGAGATTGACCGCTACGAGGTCAATGCCCGTAATCTTATGCTCCTTCATCTGCTTGACGTGCTCTTCGTTGTCACGTACCGCCAGAATGCCGCCGTGGATATACGGATTCAGCGTCTTTACGCGGCCATCCATGATTTCCGGAAAGCCCGTGACATCGCTGACATAGGTGACAGGAATGCCAGCCTCTTTGATGGCTTTCATCGTGCCGCCCGTCGACACGATTTCGACACCAGCCTCATGGAGCTGGCGGGCAAACTCTACAACACCGTCTTTATTCGATACGCTGATAAGTGCGCGTTTGATCTGCATTGATATATTCTCCTCTATCTAAAAACTCAATCCAAAATCCGTACATGACGTCCGTCTACCTGCAGCCGCCCCTCACAATAAAGCTGGATGGCCTGCGGATAGATGATATGCTCCTGCTCGAGTACGCGGGCCCCCAACGTCTCCTCGGTATCCCCGTCGAGCACAGGCACTGCCGCCTGCAGGATAATCGGGCCGCTGTCGGTTCCCTCATCGACAAAGTGCACGGTGCAGCCGCTGACCTTGACGCCATAGGCAAGCACATCGCGGTGCGCATGGGCGCCAGGAAAGCTCGGCAAAAGCGCCGGATGGATATTCATGATGCGGCCAGCAAAATGACGTACAAATACCGGCGTCAGAATGCGCATAAAGCCCGCCAGCACCACCAGCGTAACGCCAGCATCTTCCAGCTCCTCAATCAACGCCTCTTCGAACGGCTCACGGTCCTCATACTGCTTGCGGTTGACACAGACTGCTTTGATGCCAGCTCTTTCGGCCCGCTGCAAGGCAAATGCCTCCGGCTTATCGGTAAGCACGACGGCGATTTCGGCATCGACTTCCTCGCGGCCGATTGCATCGATGATGGACTGCAAATCCGTACCACGTCCTGAGCACAGGACACCTAATTTCTGCTTAGCCTCAGTCATGGAACACGCCGCCTTTGATCGTCACATCATGATTGCCCTTTACGACGCGGCCGATTTCATAAACCGTTTCCTTGGCATCAACAAGATGCGCCTTGATTTTTTCAGCCTCATCAGCACTGGCGATGATGATCATGCCAATGCCCATGTTGAACGTGCGGTACATCTCTTTCCAGTCAACATTGCCCCACTGCTGCAGGAGTTTGAAGATAGCTGGCATCTGCCATACCGAGCTGTCGATTTCGACGGCCATATCATCCGGCAGTGCGCGCGGGATATTCTCGTAAAAACCGCCGCCCGTGATATGGACCATGCCGTGGATATCGAAGTTCTCGATAAGCGGCAGGCAGGCTTTCGGATAAAGGCGCGTCGGCGTCAACAGCTCTTCGCCAATCGTCTTGCCGAGCTCATCGATGTACTCATCGCCCTTGAATCCCTTGAGGTCAAAGCAAATTTTGCGCACGAGCGAATAGCCGTTGGAATGGACACCCGAAGACGGCAGTCCAAGAACGACATCGCCCTCCTTGACTTTCTCACTCGTGATGAGCTTCGATTTCTCGACAACGCCGACCGCAAAACCAGCGATATCGTACTCGCCGACTGGATAAAAACCGGACATCTCGGCCGTCTCGCCGCCAATCAGCGCACAGCCAGATTCCTTGCAGGCACCCGCTACGCCTTTTACGACGTCCGCAACCTGCTCGGGGTCAAGTTTGCCAACAGCGAGGTAATCGAGGAAAAAGAGAGGCTCAGCGCCCTGCACGAGGATGTCGTTGACGCACATGGCCACGGCATCCTGACCGACCGTATCATGCTTATCGAGCATAAAGGCCAGACGCAGTTTCGTGCCGACACCATCGGTGCCCGAGACGAGTACCGGCTCTTTGTATTTGCCAGCCGTCAGGGCAAACAGGCCGCCAAAGCCGCCAAGGTCGCCGAGGACCTCCGGACGGTACGTAGCTTTTACGCTGTCCTTTATGAGCTGGACGGATTTGTTGCCTGCGTCGATATCAACACCGGAATCTTTATAAGTAAGTTGTTCTGCCATTTCTATCCTCTCTTAACACTTGCGCTGTTCAAATACATATTTGCTGTCGCCAGCCGGCTTCTCGCCATCCTCAATCGGATAAGCACTGTTAAAGCAAGCATAACACATAGCCTCAGGGTCTACGGCCGAGACCGACTGCTTGAGTCCTTCGATGCTCAGGAAGTGCAGCGTATCGGCACCGATATACTCGCGGATTTCCTCGACGCTCTTGGTCGCCGCGATAAGCTCCTTGCGCACCGACGTATCGATGCCATAGTAGCACGGATAGCCAATCGGCGGGCTGCTGATAAGCATGTGGACTTCCTTAGCACCGGCATTGCGGAGCATCTTGACGATCTTACCGCTCGTCGTGCCGCGGACGATGGAATCATCGACCATGATGACGCGCTTGCCCTCAACTACCGAGCGGATAGCATTGAGCTTGAGCTTTACCGCCGTATCGCGCTTCTTCTGCGTCGGCTGGATAAACGTGCGGCCGATATAGCGGTTCTTGATAAGGCCTTCGACAAACGGAATGCCCGACTCAAAGGCCACGCCCGTAGCGGCCGTCGTGCCCGAGTCCGGAACCGAAATGACGATGTCGCCCTGGCAGCCCGACTCGCGCGCCAGCATACGGCCCATCATGAAACGCGCATCGTGGACGCTCTGCCCATCGATGACCGAATCCGGACGCGCAAAGTAGATGTACTCGAAAATGCAGGATGCCTTCGGCTCCTCCGTCGCAAACGGATACGACTTGATGCCGTCTTCATCGATGACGACCATCTCGCCCGGCAGTACATCGCGGATAAATTCAGCCCCGACGACATCGAGACCGCAGGTCTCCGAGGATATGATATAGCTGCCTTCCTCCGTCTTGCCAATGCACAGCGGACGGAATCCCTGCGGATCGCGGGCACCGATGAGCTTGCTCTCGGTCATAATCGTCAGGCAGTACGCGCCCTTGATTTTCTTTAGGCTCTCGATGACCTTGTCTTCAATCGTCTCCTGACGCGAACGCGCAATGAGGTTGACAAAGACCTCCGAGTCAATCGACGTCTGGAAAATCGTGCCCTGCTGCTCGAGGTCATGACGGATCTCGGCGGCATTCGTGAGATTGCCGTTATGCGCCAGCGCAATCTTGCCGCCCGCGTAGTTGACCATCAGCGGCTGCGTATTGGCGAGCAGGCTCGAGCCCGTCGTCGAATAGCGAACGTGGCCAATGGCAATGCACTGATTCTCCATATGCGGGACCTGATGACGGAATACCTCATTGACGAGGCCCATGCCGCGCGTGACATCCATCCAAGCGCCATCGGTGATGGCAATGCCTGCGCTTTCCTGCCCACGGTGCTGCAAAGCATAAAGGCCCAGGTAAGTCATGCCCGATACATCTTCCGTATGGGAATAGACGCCGTAGACGCCGCATTCCTCTTTCCATTTCGGTTCTAAGTTATAGCCATTTTCATACATGGTTATTTTGTTCTCTCTTTTCCTTTTTATAAATACACGCTTGCTTTAATTTTAGGTTCAAAAAAACAGTCCGATTGCGCGCGCAGCTTAAAGCTGGGCAGCAACACGGGCTGCTTTCTTTTCCACTTCCTGAATCATTTTCGTGCGGTAATCCGCAAGTTTCTGTGCAAGTTCCTTATCCGAGACGGCAAAGATTTCCACAGCAAAAATCGCTGCATTCTTGGCACCATTGACAGCCATCGTCGCTACCGGAATGCCAGACGGCATCTGAACCGTGCTCAAGAGCGCATCCATGCCGTTGAGCGGCGTCGCGTTAATGGGCACACCAATAACCGGCAGCGTCGTATAGCTTGCCACCACACCTGCCAGATGCGCAGCAGCCCCTGCTGCCACGATGAACGCACCAATCCCTTTTTCGGGCGCACTGGTAACTACCTCACGGACTTTTGCCGGCGTGCGGTGCGCCGATGCCACCACCACTTCGGCCTCAATGCCAAAGGATTTCAAAATCTCCACGGCTGGCTTTAAAATCGGCCAATCCGAATCGCTGCCCATCATTACTGCAACTTTCATCACTTATGCTCTCCTTTCTCCTTGACTAAGAAATACGGACCTGTTAAGGTCCGCACTTCCTTGAACCAAACCATTATGCAAAATCTTTGCCCGTAAGCTTCTTAAAGGCTTCCTTGTATTTCGCAATCGTCTTATCAATGATTTCCTGTGGCAGCTCATAATCGCTGTCCGGATTTTCTTTGAGCCAATCGCGGACAAACTGCTTGTCATACGACGGCTGGCTCTGACCCTCTTTGTAGCCATCGAGCGGCCAGAAACGGGAGCTGTCCGGCGTCAGCACTTCATCACCCAATACGATATTGCCCTCTTCGTCAAGGCCAAATTCGAACTTGGTGTCGGCAATGATGATGCCGCGCGAAAGAGCATACTCAGCGCATTTCTTATAAATCGCAATCGTATAATCGCGTACTTTTTCGACATATTCGCGGCCATGTCCCGGGAAAGCCTTCTCCAGAACTTCCGCACCCTTTTCGAGGGAGACATTTTCATCGTGGTCACCGAGCTCTGCTTTCGTGCTCGGCGTGAAGATCGGCTCCGGCAGTTTCTGGGACTCAACGAGACCCTCCGGCAGTTTGATGCCGCAAACCGTGCCATTTTCCTTGTAGCTTTCCCAGCCACTGCCCGTGATGTAACCGCGAACAATGCACTCCATCGGGATCATCGTAAGCTTTTTGCATTTCATGCTGTTGCCAACGAAACCTTCCTGCTGGAAAAACTCCGGCATTTCCTTGTTGTCGACCGAAATCATGTGATTCGGCAGAATGTCTTTCGTAAAGTCGAACCAGAACCGGGACATCTGCGTTAAAATAGCGCCTTTATCCGTAATCTTGTTCTTCAAGATATGGTCAAAGGCGGAGATGCGGTCCGTAGCGACCATGATGATGCTGTCCTCTGCATCATAGACTTCACGAACCTTACCGGATTTAAATGGTTTGTACTCTTTCATGGATTATATCGTCTCCCACTGAAATAATAGATGAAAACTCCTACAAAAAATATCATAACGGCATTTTTTCCTTCTGTCAATAATTCAGGACATGTGTCCTTGAAATTTTGTTACAAAAAAGCCTTCTTTCGCTGGGGAAAGAAGGCTTTAAACCAGACAGTATTACTGTCTTGCCTGTTTCAATTTTATTTTTTCATCCACGGGTTTGGGACCACGCTCCTTGGCAACGGCCAGCATGAGTTTCAGGCGGTTGAGCTGATTGACTTCGCTCGAACCAGCATCACAGTCGATGGCCGTGATGTTCGCGCCCTTGTAACTCGTGCGCAGCTCATGCATGACGCCCTTGCCTGTGATGTGGTTGGGCAAACAGCCAAATGGCTGCAGGCAAACGACATTGGGCACTCCTTCATCGATGAGTTTTACCATCTCACCAGTCAGGAACCAGCCTTCGCCCGCCATATTGCCAAGGCTGACATGACGCGCGGCGAGTTCAGCCGTCTCATAAATCGTATGCGGCGGCGTAAAGTGCTTGCTTTCCTTGAGTGCCTTGCGCATCGGTTTGCGGAAGAACTCAATAGCCTTGATGAACAGTTTGCCAAAGAACTGGTCTTTGTACTTGCCGGCAAGCAGCTGATGCTTGGCAATCGAGTCATACGCGGAATAGAGGAAGAAGTCGACAAAATCCGGCATAACAACTTCGGCCCCCTCATCCATGAGCACCTTCTCGATGTGGTTATTGGCCACTGGATGATACTTGACGAGAATCTCGCCGACGATGCCGACCTTCGGCTTCCAGAGTTCTTCATCAATCGGCAGGTTGTCAAAATCGCGCACCATGGCCTTGATATTCTTCTTGAACTTGAAGTAGCTGCCGTGATTGATTTCGGCTTTGCAGCGCTCCATCCACTTGCGGGAAAGTGCCTGCGTCGCACCCTGCGTCGTTTCATACGGCATCATGCGGTTGCGCACATTCATCAGCGTATCGCCATAGATGGCCGCCTTAATCGCATCGGTGAGCATGGCGCGGTCGAGATTGAACGCGTCGGTCTCATCCTTCAAGCCATGCACGGCAAAAACCGGCACCTGCGGATAGCCCGCGTATTTGAGTGCCTCGCGCAAAACGCTCAGATAATTCGTTGCACGGCAGGCACCACAAGTCTGGAACAGCATAATGCTCGTGTGATCCGGGTCGCACATGCCCGACTTTAGCGCCTGAATGAGCTGGCCAATGACGACGATAGCCGGATAGCACATGTCGTTGTTGACATAGCGCAGGCCCGTGTCGATAGCCTCCTTGCCCGGCATCGGCGGGATGACGACATTATAGCCGTACTTGCGGATGGCCGTCTTGAAGAGTTCAAAATGAATCGGCGCCATCTGCGGGGCCAGAATCGTATGCGTAGCCTTGCAGTCCTCGGTAAACCGCGGCCGCGCAATCGGCTTGATTTCCTTGTAAACGACCGGCGTGCGGCGCGTGAGCGCCGCCATCAGCGAGCGCAGGCGGATGCGGGCTGCACCGAGATTCGATACCTCATCGAGCTTAATCATCGTGTAGATGCGGTGATGCTGCTCGAGGATATCCTTGCACTGGCCAGTCGTCAGCGCATCAAGGCCGCAGCCAAACGAACTGAACTGGATCAGCGTCAGATTGTCATGCTCAGCCACAAACTGCGCCGCATGATAAAGGCGTGCATGATAGCTCCACTGATTGACGACCTTGAGTTTGCCAGATTTGACCGGCAGATGATAGACGGCGTCTTCCGAGAGAATCGGCAGTTTATACGACTGGATCATCTCGGGAATGCCGTGGTTGATTTCCGGGTCAACATGATACGGACGGCCGACCAGCAGGATTGCCTGCTCACCAGTCTTTTCGATGCGCGCCAGGATCTTGGCGCCATAGTCGCGGACATCCTGGCGATACTGCTCGATTTCTTTATAGGCTGCCTCGACGGCCGCAGCAATTTCGTGCCTTGAAATCCCTTCCTTGCGCCCAAGTTCCTCATAGAGGCGCACAATCAGGCGCTTCTTATCGTGAATCGGCAGGAACGGCTGGATGAAGTCGATAGCCTGCTCACGCAGGATATCCATATTGCCACGGATATTTTCGGCATACGAAGCGACAATCGGGCAGTTGAAATGGTTGTCCGACTCATTGACATCATCTTCCATGTTATAGGGCTCGCAAGGGTAGAAAATCTTCTTTACACCCTTTTCGATGAGGTCGACGATATGTCCATGCGTGATTTTCGCCGGATAGCAAAGCGAATCCGACGGCACCGTTGCCATGCCCTTATAATACATCTTCGCACTCGACTTGCCTGACAATACGACCTCGTAGCCGAGCGTATCGAGGAACGTAAACCAGAACGGATAGTCCTCGTACATATTGAGCACGCGCGGAATGCCGATGCGGCCGCGTTTTGCCCCTTCATGGGGCTGATAATATTTAAAGACGCGGTCATATTTATATTTGTAAATGTTCGGCGTCTGCTCTTCCGTCTGCTTTTCGCCGCCCACACCGCGCTCACAACGGTTGCCCGTGAAGTACTTGCTACCATCTGGGAACTTCTGCATCGTGATCAGGCACTTGTTGCCGCAGCCTTTGCAGCGGTAGGAACTCGTATCAACCGTAAAATTCTGCAGTTCATCGACCGATAAGACCGCTGACTTTTCCGTCCCGGTTTCAAGGGCCAGGATAGCCGCACCATAGGCGCCCATAAGCCCGGCAATATCCGGGCGGATAACCTCGCGGTCCAGCAGCTGCTCCATGCAGCGCAGCACGGCATCGTTGTAGAACGTGCCGCCCTGAACGACAATATGATCGCCAAGCTCGCGGACATCTTTGAGCTGCATGACTTTGAACAGCGCATTCTTGATGACCGACAGCGCAATGCCGGCCGAAATATCGGCCACTTCTGCGCCCTCTTTCTGCGCCTGCTTGACCTTCGAATTCATGAAGACCGTGCAGCGCGTGCCTAGATCAACCGGTGCTTTGGACGTCAGTGCCTTCTGGGCAAATTCTGCCGGTGTCATGTGCAGGCCCTCGGCAAAATTCTGGATGAACGAGCCGCAGCCTGCCGAGCAGGCCTCATTGAGCGTGATGTTGCCAATGCTGCCATCCTTGACGAAGAAGCACTTCATATCCTGGCCACCGATATCGAGCACGAATGTGACCTCGGGGCAGAACTCCTGCGCCGCGCGCAGGTGCGCAAACGTCTCGACTTCGCCGCCATCAGCATGGATAGCCGCCTTGACGATAGCCTCACCATAGCCCGTCGTCATCGTACCGGCAATCCAGGCCGTCGCCGGCATCGCCTTGTAAAGTTCCTTGAACTCGCGGACAACCGTCGTCAGCGGCGAGCCCTGATTGCTGCCATACGAGGTGTAAAGAATCTCCTTGTCGCGGCCAATTGCCGTTATCTTCGTAGTCGTCGACCCCGCATCGATACCGACATAAACGGGGCCTGCATATTTAGCCAATTCGCCGCGCTTTACCTTATCCTTATCGTGGCGTCGTTTGAATTCCTCATAATCTTTCTCGCTGCCGAACAACGTGAAATCAGCCTTGCGCGTCTCGCTGGCAGCCGCCTCCTTGGCGCGCTCGATGCTCGTCTCAAGCTGCGTTACATCGATGTTCTTCGCCTCATCCGACAAGGCCGAGCCCATCGCGACAAAGTAGTTGCCGTAATCCACAGCGACAACATGCTCCTTGTCGAGCCCCAGCGTCTCGATAAAGCGCTTGCGCAGCTCCGGCAGGAAATGCAGCGGGCCGCCCAGGAAAGCTACATGACCATCAATCGGACGCCCCTGGGCCAGATTGCCAATCGTCTGATTGACTACCGCCTGGAAAATCGACAGCGCAATATCGGCCTTCTCCGCCCCATCATTCATGAGTGCCTGGATATCGGTCTTGGCAAAGACGCCACAACGCGAAGCAATCGTATAGATCTGCTTGCCCTTGGCCGCCAGCTCATTGAGTCCCGGCGCATCCGTCGACAACAGCGATGCCATATGGTCGATGAAGGAGCCTGTACCACCAGCACAGACACCATTCATGCGCTGCTCCGGTGCATCACCGAAATACGTGATTTTCGCATCCTCACCGCCGAGCTCGACAACCGTATCGGTCTGCGGAATAAGCTCGCGGACAGCCGTCGCACAGGCGATAACTTCCTGCACGAACGGCAGGCCAATGCGCTGGGCAATGCCCATGCCAGCCGAACCGGTCAAGGCAAACGAGAATTTCCGGTCGCCGACAATCGTCTTGAGATGTGTCAGATTCTCCTGCAAAGCATTGCCGATTTCCGAAAAGTGGCGAGCGTAGTTCTTGTAGAGAATATTTTTCTCATGGTCCAACACCACCAGTTTGATGGTTGTAGAGCCTACATCAATACCAACCTTTAATAGGGAATTCATAGTTTCACCACCTGAAAAATTGCATACGAGTAAAGACCCTCCTTTTACAGGGTCTTTTCATATTTTACCCCATATACAAGTACCGTGCAAGCCGAATTATCACACAACCAATAAAAATAAGCGCCAGTAATACACAAAACTCTGCGGTTTCCTGCTTACCAACGCCTAAATTCAATATTCGACTTTATAGAGATAGAGCCCACAGGCTGGCGCCGTAGCACTGGCCTGTTTTCGGTCAAGGCTTTCCATAATCCGCTGGAATTCCGCTACGGTGAGCCGGCCCAGCCCCACATTTACCACCGTACCGATGATGTTGCGGACCATATGATAAAGGAACCCATTGCCATGGATAGAAAACTCCAGCATGTCATTTCCCTTTTCTTCCACCTTGGCCTCATACATGGTGCGTATCGGAAGCATCGGCGCACCGCCAGCGGCCCGGAAGGCACTAAAATCATGCGTTCCTACAATGCAGTCCAAAGCCTGCTGCATCGAGACCACATCTAAGGGACGCCGCTCATACCACGCATACCGCTGCGTAAACGGGCTGCCAGTCTCCCCCTGCTGGATGCGGTAGATATACGTCTTGGACTTAGCACTGTGGCGGGCACTGAACTCAAAATCAGCCTCGTGCGCTTCCTTCACCACAATATCCGGCGGCAGCAGGCTGTTGACCGCCCGCACAATCCGCTCAGTCGGAATCGTGCCATTCGTAAAAAAGTTTACCACCTGTCCATAGGCATGGACCCCGGCATCGGTGCGCCCCGACGCCGCCAGTTCAATCGTATCGCCAAAAACGAGCTGCAATTTTTCTTCCAGCACATTCTGTACCGCCACCACCGGCGGCGTCTGCCGCTGGAACCCATGATAGGCCGTCCCATCGTAGGCCACCGTCAAGACGATATTGCGGGCTCTCGCCTTCATCTCCGCTTTATGTTCCGGTTTCATTCCAATCCTTTCTCCATTCAGGTGGACAGCTTGATACCCAGCAAAGCCGCCGTCAAAATGACAAAGCCACCGATCGCCAGATAATCGATGCCACCCGTCTTTAACGATTTCATCTGCGTGCGCCCGATGCCGCCGCGATAACATCTTGCCTCCATCGCCATCGCCAATTCATCCGCGCGCCGAAATGCTGACAGGAACAGTGGCACCAGGATTGGCACCATATTCCGCAAACGTTTCATCACATTGCCCGTCGTAAAATCCGCCCCGCGCGACTGCTGAGCCTTCATGATTTTATCCGTTTCCTCGATAAGTGTCGGAATAAAGCGAAGCGCAATCGTCATCATCATCGCCAGCTCATGCGCCGGAAGGCCGAAGCGCCGAAAAGGCGACAGTAAACTCTCCATCGCATCTGTGAGCTTTAGCGGACTTGTCGTAAACGTCAAAAGAGAACTCATCAAAATGAGCAAAATCAGCCGCAGGGAAATAAAGCATCCCATCTGGATTCCTTCCCAGGTCAGCGTAAAAAGCCAGACCGTCGCAATCGGCGTTCCGGGGTTGCTGAATAAATGAATCACAAACGTAAACAGGATAATCCACCAGAGCGGTTTCAGCGAACGAAGAAGCATGCACAGCGGAACACCTGAAAGAAGCATCATCACCAGGGTAATGGCAGAAAAAATCCCGTAGGCAACGGCATTGCTGAACAGAAAAACTTCGAGCAAAAACAACAGCAAAAGCAGGACTTTCACGCGCGGGTCCATGCGATGCAAGATGCTGTTGCCGGGAAAATATTGTCCAATCGTAATGTTACTCAGCATCTGACAAAGCCTCCCTTATCGCCTTAATCCCCGTCTCCAGCTCGATAGCATTATCGTTTACCGGAATGCCAGCCTCCCGCAGGCGATGGAGCAAATGAAGCATCGCAGGTTCCTGCAAGCCAGCCGCCTGCAAAAGTTCTGTCTGCATAAATGCCTCCTGCGGAGCTGCCTTTATGGCCATTTTCCCATGATTCATGATAATAACCGAATCGGCCAGCCGCGCAATATCCTCCATATTATGCGAAACGAACACAATCGTAAGCTTCCATTTCTTATGCAGCTTGCAAATCGTTTGAATCAGCGCTTCGCGTCCCAGCGGGTCCAGCCCGGCTGTCGGCTCGTCAAGGACAAGATACTTTGGATGAAGTGCCAGCACACCGGCAATGGCCACCCGCCGCTTCTGTCCACCGCTGAGCTGAAAGGGCGAGCGGTCCTTAAATTCATCATACGCGAGCCCCATAAGCTCCATTGATTCCTTGATGCGTTCCTCAAGTTCCTTGCCCTCTATCCCTTGATTCTTGGGACCAAAGGCGATATCTGCCGCAATCGTCTCTTCAAAGAGCTGCTGCTCAGGATACTGAAAAACCATCCCGACTTTATTGCGGGCAGCCATAGCCTCCTTGCGGCCCTGCTTGGAAGAAGCCGCCAGGTCTGTACCATCCACGAGCACCTGACCATTTTCGGGATGCAGCAAGCCATTCAAATGCTGCACCAACGTCGACTTCCCCGACCCGGTATGCCCCGCAATCGCAGTGAAGCTTCCTTCCTCAAGGGTAAACGAAACCGCATCAAGCGCCTTGTGCTCATAAGGTGTCTTCGGCATATATGTATAACTGACTTGTTTTAATTCGATTGACACGTATATGCCTCCAATGCCTCTACCAATTCATCTTCCGTTATAATGCCATCGGGCAATTTGATTCCCTGCCGCCGAAGCTGCCAGGATACTTCCGCCGCCAAAGGTACATCGAGGCCACGCTTCTTCATCCCTGGAACATCGGCAAAAATTTCCCGCGGCGTCCCATCCGCTGCTGCCCTGCCGCTATCCATAAGCACGACCCGGTCAGCCACGGCAGCTTCCTCCATAAAGTGCGTGATATATACAATCGTAATACCGCGCTCCTCATGCAGCTTCCTGACCGTACGCAATACCTCTGCGCGACCCTGCGGGTCAAGCATGGCTGTCGGCTCATCAAGCACCAGGCACTCGGTATCCATCGCCAGCGCTCCGGCAATGGCAATACGCTGCTTTTGCCCGCCCGATAAAAGATGCGGCGCAAAGTTCTTGTACTTTGTCATATTGACCGCTTTTAATGCCTCGTCGACCTTTGCTCGGATTACCTGCGGCTCAAGGCCCAGATTCTCGGGGCCAAACGCCACATCATCCTCCACCACCGCCGCAATGAGCTGGTTGTCTGGATTTTGAAATACCATTCCCACCTGACGGCGAATCTGCCAAAGCTCCTCAAGATTCCGCGTATCCTTGCCATCGACAAGACAAATGCCGGACGTTGGCAAAAGCAATCCATTGATATGCTTTGCCAGCGTAGATTTTCCTGAACCATTCTGCCCCAATATAGCTGTGAAGCTTCCCTTTTCAATCGACAGGTCTAATCCATCAATCGCCCTATGTTCATTTTTCTGGCCTAGATTATAACAATGTGTCAAATCATGGAATTCAATGAATGACATGCAATTCTCCTCTTTTCTATCCGTCACGCCCTCCATTATACCGTGATTTTATCGTTAATTCAAATATTCGCGATAGTTAACAAAAAAAGACCTCAGTCCGAAGACTGAGGTCCTTATGTCATAATTAGACGAGCTCGATGATAACCATCGGTGCAGCGTCACCACGGCGTACGCCGAGTTTCAGGATACGCGTGTAACCGCCCTGGCGGTCAGCGTATTTTGCTGCGATTTCATCAAACAGCTTTCTTACAACATCTTCATCAGACAGGGCAGCAATAGCCTTGCGACGAGCGCTCAGGTCACCACGCTTTGCAAGCGTGATCAGCTGCTCAGCAAATTTGCGGAGCTCTTTTGCCTTTGCTTCCGTCGTCTCAATGCGGCCATATCTGAAGAAGGAAGTAAGAATGCTAGCAAACAGCGCCTTGCGGGCTGCGGAGTTACGTCCTAATTTTCTGTAGCTCATTTATTTCCCTCTTTTCAATCGTTGTTTTCTCTCAGAGCCAAACCGAGTTCCTCGAGCTTCTTCTTGACTTCCTCAAGAGATTTGCGTCCGAGGTTGCGGACCTTCATCATGTCATCTTCCGTCTTCTCAGCAAGGTCAGCGACCGTGTTGATGTTAGCGCGTTTCAGGCAGTTGAAGGAACGTACCGAGAGGTCGAGGTCTTCAATGGTCATTTCGAGGACCTTCGAAGAATCATCCTCTACCTCTTCTGGGAAGGATGCCTCCTCCTCCTCAATCTCATCCGGCAGACCGTCCATGTTCTGGAACAGTTTGAGGTGCATGACGAGAATGCCAGCAGCCTTGCTGACAGCTTCTTCCGGACGAAGCGAACCATCGGTCCAAACTTCAAGAATCAGCTTGTCATAGTCCGTGACATTGCCTACACGCGTATCCTGTACGGTGTAGTTCACGCGCTGTACCGGGGAGAAAATCGAATCAATTGGAATGATACCAATCGAATCTTCCGGCTTCTTGTTCTTATCAGCCGGAACATAGCCGCGGCCGCGTTCAACAGTCATCTCAATTTTGAGTTTGCCCGTCTCATCAACCGTAGCAATATGGAGGTCCGGATTGAGAATCTCAATGTCGGCATCACAGATGATGTCGGCAGCCGTAACTTCCTTTTCGCCTTCCACGTCAATGCGGATAACCTTCGGCTCATTGCCCTGCATCTTGAGGCAGAGCTGCTTCAGGTTCAGGACGATATTGGTTACGTCATCCCGGACACCCGGAATCGTGGAGAACTCATGGAGAACACCATCAATCCGGATGGAGGTAATTGCAGCACCCTCCAGCGAGGACAGCAGCATACGGCGCAGGCTGTTGCCAAACGTCGTGCCATAGCCACGCTCGAGCGGCTCGCAGATGAATTTACCGTAACGGTTGTCTTCACTGATTTCCGCAATTTCAATTTTCGGTTTCTCGATGTCTATCATCTGAAATGAACCTCCTCAATAATCAATGAAACACTATGCACACAGGCACAAATATTCATTATTTGGAGTACAACTCGACGATAGCCTGCTCGTTGACAGGAACATCGATCTCTTCACGGTTCGGGAAACGAGTTACCGTACCCGTAAGGTTAGCCTGGTCAGCCTGGAGCCATGCCGGAGCGGACAGAGCGTTGTTGCTCTCTTTGAGCTCTTTGAAGAAGGCATTGCTCTGGCTCTTCTCGCTAACAGCGATAACATCGTTAGCGGAAACCAGTGCCGAAGGGATGTCAAGGCGTTTGCCGTTGACCGTGAAATGGCCATGACGAACAAGCTGACGAGCCTGACGGCGCGTGTTAGCAAGACCAAGGCGGAAAACGACATTGTCAAGACGACGCTCAAGAAGGCCCAGCAGGTTTTCACCCGTTACACCCTGCATCTTCTTTGCTTTATCATAGTATCCACGGAACTGTTTCTCCAGTACACCGTAGATGAACTTTGCTTTCTGCTTTTCTTTCAGCTGCAAACCATACTCGGAAACCTTACGGTTCGTACGGCGCGGCTGACGTTTCGATTCTTTGGAACGACCAATAACAGCCGGCTCGATGCCAAGTGCACGGCATCTTTTAATGGCTGGTACTCTATCAATTGCCATCTAGTAATTGCACCTCCTATTAAACTCTTCTACGCTTCGGCGGACGGCAGCCATTGTGCGGAATCGGGGTAACATCTTTGATCATGTTAACCTCGAGGCCCGTTGCCTGCAGGGAACGGATTGCGGCTTCACGGCCAGCACCAGGACCCTTAACGTAAACCTCGACCTGCTTGAGGCCGTGCTCCATAGCTGCTTTAGCAGCCGTCTCAGCAGCCATCTGAGCTGCGAACGGAGTGCTCTTACGGGAACCACGGAAACCAAGGCCGCCTGCGCTAGCCCAGGAAAGTGCATTACCGCTCTTATCAGTGAGCGTTACAATCGTGTTATTGAACGTAGAGCTGATATGCGCTACGCCATATTCAATGTTCTTACGAACTTTTTTCTTCGTGCGAACTGCTTTCTTAACTGCCACCAGTTAACCCTCCTTTATTAGTCTTTCTTCTTGCCTGCTACAGCCTTTTTCGGGCCTTTACGCGTGCGGGCGTTGTTCTTAGTGTTCTGTCCACGGACAGGAAGGCCAAGACGGTGGCGACGACCACGGTAGCAGCCGATATCAACGAGTCGTTTGATGTTCATCTGACGCTCACGGCGAAGGTCACCTTCGACGAGAACGCTCTTATCGATGGCATCACGAAGTTTTACAACTTCATCCTCCGTGAGGTCACGCGTACGGGTATCCGGGTTGATGCCAGTCTCCTGAAGAAGATCCTTCGAAGTCTTCAAACCAATACCAAAAATGTACGTCAATGCAATTTCAATTCTCTTGTCACGGGGTAAATCTACACCGGCAATACGTGCCATTAATAAAGCACCTCCTTATTCAATAATTAACCTTGTCTCTGTTTATGTTTCGGATTTTCGCAGATGACCATAACACGGCCTTTGCGTTTAATGACTTTGCATTTTTCACAAATCCGTTTTACTGACGGTTTTACCTTCATCTTGTGGTTGCCCCCTTTTCTTTATTGTCAGTCTCATTTTGCTAGTATACCATGTTTATTCCGTCCTGCCTAGTAGCAAACGAAAAAAAAGGTAAATATTTTTAAACCCGCAAAAGCGGAGATGACTTATTTGAATCGGTAGGTTATACGGCCACGCGTTAAGTCATATGGCGTGAGTTCGATAGTGACTTTGTCACCGGGAAGAATGCGGATGAAGTTCATGCGAATCTTGCCGGATACATGCGCCAGTACAACATGACCATTCTCGAGCTCAACCTGGAACATTGCATTCGGCAGTGCCTCCAGAACTTTGCCCTCTACTTCGATAACATCTTGCTTCGACATGTTTTTCTCCTTTTATGGAAATTGGTTGGGCCAAAGTCATCTAAGGAGCTTTTGCATTTTCTTTTAATGCCATGCCCAACAACAGGTTGTCTATCAATTTCTTATAATCATTGTAATGGGCGGCAAATTATTTTTTTGCCGCCCTTACAATAACTTCTATCGTTCAGTGAATTTCACCAACAGATATAACTCAGTCTTTCAGGGTCTCAACGAGATCTTTCGTGACTTTGTCAATCGCCTGTCTGCCATCAACTTCCGTATAGATGCCAGCTTTCTGATAATACTCAATCAGCGGCTTCGTGGAAGCTTCGTATACGGAAAGGCGATTCGTCATCGTCTCAGCCGTATCGTCCGCACGCTGGAAGAGCTCGCCACCACACTCATCGCAAACGCCGTCCTTCTTGGAAGGATTGAATTTGACATGATAGGTAGCACCGCACTTCTTGCAGATGCGGCGTCCTACTGCTCGCTCAACGAGGTCAGCAGCCGGAACGTTGATGTTCAGTACACGCTTCAGGCTCAAACCGAGGTCCTTCATGATACCGTCGAGAGCATCAGCCTGCTCAACCGTACGCGGGAAACCATCGAGAATGAAACCTTTTTTGCAGTCGTCCTGAGCCAAACGGTCACGCACTATGCCGACCGTAACGGAATCGGGGACAAGATTGCCAGCGTCGATATAGGACTTAGCAAGTTTGCCCATCTCCGTACCTTCCTTCATAGCAGCACGGAACATGTCGCCCGTGGAGATATGCGGAATGTTGAACTCTTTGACCAGTTCAGCCGCCTGCGTGCCTTTGCCGGCACCCGGGGGGCCCATTAACAAGATATGCATGGTTTTGCCTCCTCTTATTTCATGAACCCTTCGTAGTGACGCATTACAATCATGGACTCTATCTGTTTCATCGTCTGCAGCGCAACGCCGACAACGATGAGCAGTGCCGTACCGCCGAAGTAAACCCCTTCAATATGAGTTGCACCAGCAACCAGGTTCGGCAGGACTGCGATAAAGGCCAGGAATATGGAGCCCGCAAGGGTGATACGTGTCATGACATGATCTAAATAATCTGCCGTTGGCTGTCCCGGACGAATGCCCGGGATGAAACCACCGTATTTTTTCAGATTCTCTGCCATATCCGATATCTTTACGGTAACCGCAGTATAAAAATAAGTGAAGAAGATAATCATACCAACGTATAACGTGGTCTGAAGCGGTTTTCCCCACTCAAGATAACTGGCAATCGTTTTTACCCAGGGAATATCAATAAACTGGGCAATAGTTACCGGAAACATCAGCACGGATGACGCAAAGATTATTGGGATAACTCCCGCCTGGTTAACCTTGAGCGGGATATGGCTGGAATGACCACCATAGGCTTTCTGCCCTACCACACGTTTCGCATAAGAAATGGGTATACGGCGGAAGCCGTTCTCAACATGAACAACGAATACAACCATCGCAATCGCGATAACGGCAAACATGAACACGCTGAAGTAGCTAATCGTACCAGCCTGAACGTAGTGATAAATCGTTCCAATGTTTTTCGGCAGAGCAGCAACGATACCAGCAAAGATGATAAGGGAAATGCCATTACCAACGCCCTGTGCCGTAATCTGTTCACCGAGCCACATGAGGAACACCGTACCAGCCGTCAGCGTGATTGCAATAATCAGGATGTTGACCGGATTCGGATTTAATATGGCAGCCTTCAGGCCAATGGACATGCCAATTGCCTGAAAGAATGCCAGCACTACAGTTAAGTAGCGCGTTACCTGGGTGGTTTTCTTATGGCCCTCCTGGCCTTCCTTGGACCACTGCTCCAACGTCGGGATAACAACATTCAGAAGCTGAATGATAATCGCGGCGTTGATATACGGAGTAATGGACATTGCGAAGATGGAGAACTTACTGAAAGCACCACCAGAAAAAAGATCTAACAGACCAAAGAGATTGCCGTTGGCAAATAATTGCTCAATTGCCGTCGGGTCAACTCCTGGTACCGGAATATGGGTTCCCATCCGGAAAATCGCAAACATAATCAGCGTAAACGTGATTTTCTGGCGAAGTTCCGGGATTTTCCATACATTGCCAAGGGCTGAGAGCACCTCAGATCACCTCGACTTTGCCGCCTGCTGCCGTAATCTTCTCTTCTGCAGATTTCGTGAAGCCGTTAGCGCGAACCGTCAGCTTCTTCGTGAGCTCGCCATTGCCGAGAACACGGATGCCGTCCTGAACGTTCTTCAGGATACCGGACTCAACCAGAGCTACCGGATCAACCGTTGCACCATCCTCGAAACGATTCAGGGACTCAACGTTAACCTCAGCGTAGGTCTTAGCCCAGATATTCTTGAAGCCGCGTTTCGGGAGACGACGATAGAGCGGCATCTGGCCACCCTCGAAGCCGGTGCGAACGCCGCCGCCGCTACGAGAATTCTGACCTTTCATGCCCTTACCGGAAGTCTTGCCGTTGCCGGAGCCGATACCGCGGCCTACACGGTTGCGGACTTTACGGGAACCAGCTGCTGGCTGTAATTCATGTAATTTCATCTAGTGCACCTCCTGTTCTATGATTAGTCTGCGATTTCTTCTACTGCGATCAGATGCTCAACTTTGTGGAGCTGGCCACGGATGGCCGGGTTATCCGGAAGCTCAACAACAGAGTTGATTTTGCGCAGGCCCAGAGCGCGAACCGTCTTGCGCTGCGTTTCCGGGCGGCCGATGAGGCTTCTTTTAAGCGTAACTTTAACTTTTGCCATTGTACAGCCTCCTATTAACCTAAGATTTCCTGAACCGTTTTACCACGGAGCTCTGCAACTGCTTCAGCATTCTTCAGAGCCTTGAGGCCTTCAACCGTTGCACGAACCATGTTGTTCGGGTTGGAAGAACCGAGGGACTTCGTCAGAATATCTTTGATACCTGCGAGCTCGAGTACGGCACGAGCCGGGCCACCAGCGATGACACCAGTACCTTTTGCAGCCGGTTTGAGCATTACGCGGCCAGCACCGAAGATACCAACCATTTCATGAGGAATCGTGCGCTCATCGAGGAGAGAGATCTCTACGAGATTCTTCTTTGCATCCTCAACGCCTTTACGGATTGCCTCCGGAACCTCAGCAGCTTTGCCGAGGCCAACGCCAACTTTGCCTTTCTTGTTGCCAACAACGACAAGGGCGCTGAACGAGAAGCGACGGCCGCCTTTGACGACTTTAGCTACTCGATTGATATATACAACTTTCTCCTCAAACTCTGGAGTTTCGTTGTCCATATTTCTAGCCATTCATTTACCTCCTTATATCGATGATTTAGAATTTCAGACCAGCTTCACGAGCGGCCTCAGCCAGGGCAGCAACACGGCCATGGTAAACATAACCGCCACGGTCAAATACGACCTCTTTGATGCCCTTTTCGAGAGCGCGTTTAGCAACTTCAGCACCGACAGCTTTTGCAGCCTCGATGTTACCACCGTAGTTCTCGAAACCCTTATCCTGGGAGCTAGCGGACACGAGCGTCACGCCGTTCTCATCATCAATAACCTGAGCGTAAATGTTTGCCAGGCTGCGATAAACGTTGAGGCGCGGACGAGCTGCCGTACCTGCGATATGGTTGCGGACACGCAGATGACGTTTCTGACGTGCCTTATTCTTATCTGCTTTAAGAAGCACAGGGATTCACTCCTTTCTCGAATCAGTACCTTATTTCTTACCCTTTGCGCCAGCTTTACCCTCTTTACGACGGATATGCTCGCCAGCATATTTGATACCTTTGCCTTTGTACGGCTCCGGCTCACGGAAGCTGCGGATTTCAGCAGCAATCTGGCCAACGACTTCTTTATCGATACCAGAAACCGTGATAGCGTTCGCAGACGGGCACTCGAATTTGATGCCCTGCGGCGGCTCAACAACAACCGGGTGAGAGAAACCAAGGGACAGGTTCAGCGTGTTGCCCTTAAGCTGGGCACGGTAGCCGACACCATTGATTTCGAGATTCTTGGAGAAACCTTCCGTTACACCAACAACCATGTTGTTGATGAGGGAACGGGACAGACCATGGAGAGATCTGTGGTTCTTATCGTCGGACGGACGCTCGACTTTAATGATTGCGCCATCGACAGTTACTTTAATATCCGGATGAATATGGCGGGAAAGTTCACCTTTCGGGCCCTTTACTTTGACCAGATTGTCCTCGCCAACCGTAACGGTTACGCCAGCTGGGATTTCAATCGGTGCATTACCAATTCTTGACATCTGTACACCTCCTGACTACTTCGATTACCAAACGTATGCAACGACTTCGCCGCCGAGACCAGCTTTACGAGCCTGTTTGTCGCTCATGATTCCCTTGGACGTGGAAATGATAGCGATGCCGAGGCCGCCGAGAACGCGCGGGAGCTCATCGTGTTTAGCATACTGACGAAGGCCAGGCTTCGAGATGCGTTTGATACCGGAAATAACCTTCTCACGGTTCGGACCGTATTTGAGGGAAACAGTGATGACACCCTGTTTGTTATCCTCAGTGAAGGTGTAGTCATTGATGAAACCCTCTTCCTTCAAGACTTCTGCGATAGCGGTCTTGACTTTGGAACCCGGGATTTCAACACTCTCGTGGAATACATTGTTTGCATTGCGCAAACGAGTCAGCATATCTGCAATAGGATCAGTCATTGCCATTGAATCGATATCCTCCTTTTATCTTTAAATAATTACCAGCTGGCTTTGGTTACGCCAGGAATAGCGCCTTTGTAGCTCTGCTCACGGAAGCAGATACGGCACATGTCAAATTTACGCATGTAGCCGTGCGGACGGCCGCAGATTTTGCAGCGATTATAAGCGCGCGTGGAGAATTTCGGCTCTTTGCTCCACTTTTCTACCATAGACTTCTTAGCCAAATTTCCTTACCTCCTTATGCACTGAACGGCATACCCATGAGTTTCAGGAGCTCTCTGGCTTCTTCATCCGTCTGTGCCGTCGTAACGATAACAATGTTCATGCCACGGATCTTGTCGATTTTATCGTACTCGATTTCCGGGAAGATCAGCTGCTCTTTGAGGCCGATAGCGTAGTTACCGCGACCATCGAAAGCTTTGTCGCTTACGCCACGGAAGTCACGAACACGCGGGAGTGCAACGTTCATGAACTTGTCGAGGAACTGATACATACGCGTGCCGCGCAGCGTTACTTTGCAGCCGATTGGCATGCCTTCACGAAGCTTCCAAGCAGCGAGAGATTTTTTTGCACGAGTCAGCAGCGGTTTCTGACCGGAGATGATCGTCAGATCACCAACAGCAGAATCCAGAGCTTTCGGGTTACCGACAGCTTCGCCAACACCCATGTTGATGATGACTTTCTCGATTTTCGGAAGCTGCATGACGTTTTTATAACCGAATTTCTCGGTCATTGCCTTGCAAACTTCATTCTGGTATTTTTCCTGTAATCTATCCACTTATGCTCCTCCTTTCCTGATTATTTCGTCTGGTCGATAACTTCGCCGCATTTCTTGCAGGCGCGAACCATCTTACCATTTACTTCTTTGTGAGCAACGCGCGTTGCTTTGGAGCAAGCCGGGCAAACGAGCATAACTTTGCAAGCATGCATCGGAGCCTCTTTAACGAGGATACCACCCTGCGGAGCCTTCTGGTTCGGTTTCGTGTGACGTTTTACTTTGTTAACGCCCTCGACAACAACCTTACCTTTTTTCGGCATAGCCGTAACGACTTTGCCCTGTTTGCCTTTATCTTTACCGGACAGCACAACGACCGTGTCGCCCTTTTTTACGTTCAATTTAACGAATGCCAAAATCGCACCTCCTCACAATTAAAGTACTTCAGGAGCCAGAGATACGATCTTCATGAAGTCTTTATCGCGAAGCTCTCTAGCTACCGGTCCGAAAATACGCGTGCCTTTCGGAGTCTTATCGTCTTTGATGATAACGGCTGCGTTCTCATCGAAACGAATGTAAGAGCCATCCGTACGACGCAGGCCTTTTACGCTGCGAACTACAACTGCTTTAACGACATCGCCCTTCTTGACCGTGCCGCCCGGTGCAGCCGATTTGACTGCAGCTACGATTACATCACCAATGTTAGCGTATTTGCGATAAGAACCGCCGAGAACACGGATGCACATGATTTCTTTTGCACCAGTGTTATCGCCAACATTCAGGATAGTTTGCTGTTGGATCATTGTTTGACCTCCTTCTTCGATATTTTTGGATTATTTAGCTCTCTCGATTACTTCGACAACTCTCCAACGTTTCGTCTTGGACAGCGGGCGAGTTTCCATCAGAGAAACTTTATCGCCAACATGAGCATCGTTTTTCTCATCATGGGCATGGAACTTAACCGTTCTCTTTACCGGCTTTTTGTACAGTTTGTGCTGCTCGAGTTCCTCGATAGCAACGACAACCGTTTTATCCATTTTATCGGAAATGACTTTACCGATTCTTACTTTACGTACGTTTCTTTCGCTCATTAGGGAGCCTCCTTCCTTCTGCATATCAGTTTGCGATTAAGCCTTGAGCTCAGTCTCGCGCTGGATCGTCTTAATACGAGCGATCGTCTTCTTTACTTCTTTGATACGCATCGGGTTCTCAAGCTGGCCAGTAGCGAGCTGGAAACGGAGGTTGAACAGTTCCTCTTTGAGCGAAGCAAGTTTCTGGTTAAGCTCGTCAGCACTCATCTCACGAATCTCATTAACCTTCATTTACTTCACCGCCCTCTGCTTTAGTGTCTTCTTTAACAACGAACTTCGTCTTGATTGGCAGTTTGTGGCCTGCAAGACGCATAGCTTCCTGTGCAACTTCACGGGATACACCGTCCATCTCAAAGAGGACGCGGCCCGGCTTAACAACTGCAACCCAGTACTCCGGCGAACCTTTACCGGAACCCATGCGGGTCTCAGCCGGTTTAGCCGTTACCGGCTTATCCGGGAAGATCTTAATCCAAACCTGACCGCCACGTTTGATGTAACGGGTCATAGCGATACGAGCAGCCTCAATCTGGCGGTTCGTGATCCAAGCCGGCTCAAGAGCGACCAGACCATACTCACCATGGCTAACCGTGTTGCCGCGATGAGCTTTACCCTTCATACGGCCACGGAACTGTTTGCGATATTTTACTCTCTTTGGTAATAACATTAAGCTTCGCTCCCTTCAGCTACAGCCTTGCGCTGCTTTCTTTCCGGAAGAACTTCACCCTTGAAGATCCATACTTTTACGCCGATATCGCCGTAAGTCGTATGAGCCGTTGCCGTACCATAATCGATATCAGCACGCAGCGTGTGAAGAGGAATGCTGCCTTCGCGGTAGGATTCCTTGCGGGCAATTTCTGCACCGCCGAGACGACCACCAAGAGCGACCTTGATGCCCTTTGCGCCGAGACGCATCGTGCGGCCAACGGCCTGCTTCATTGCGCGGCGGAAAGCGATGCGGCGCTCCAGCTGCTGAGCGATGTTCTCAGCGACGAGCGTTGCGTCCATATCCGGCTGTTTAATTTCAGCAATGTTGATGTCAACACGTTTTTCCGTGTATTTCTTCAGACCTTCTTTGATCTGCTCAATGCCCGAACCACCACGGCCGATTACCATACCCGGTTTAGCAGTATGGATCGTCAGCTTAAGACGGTTTTTGCTGCGCTCCGTCTCGATTCTGGACACACCGGCTGCCTGAAGGCTCTGCTTCAGATAGTCACGGATTTTAATATCTTCATGCAGGTTTGCTGCAAAATCTTTATCTGCATACCACTTAGCATCCCAAGTCTTGACGATGCCAAGGCGAATACCATGCGGATTTACTTTCTGACCCAATCCGTTTCCCTCCTTATTAGTTCTTCTCGTCGACGACGATGGTTACATGGGACGTGCGCTTCAAAATCTTGAAAGCCTGTCCACGGGAACGCGGATGGATACGTTTGAGCGTCGGACCCTGGTCAGCGAAAGCCGTTTTGATAAACAGCTTGTCAACGTCCATATCAAAATTGTTCTCAGCGTTTGCAACAGCGGAACGCAGAACCTTCTCTACTACATCAGCGCCAGCTTTCGGCGTGAATTTAAGGATCGCAAATGCCTCTGCAACGTTCTTGCCACGGATAAGATCCAGGACGATACGAACTTTGCGCGGAGTGATGCGAACAAATTTAGCTACTGCTTTAGATTCCACAAGGATTCTCCTTTCGCAAAATTATCTAAGTCCGGTCTTTCTCTCTTCGCCAGCATGACCCTTGAACGTACGGGTCGGTGCGAATTCGCCGAGTTTATGACCAACCATATCTTCCGTGATGTAAACCGGTACATGTTTACGGCCGTCATGAACGGCAATCGTGTGACCGACGAAATCAGGGAAAATCGTGGAGCTTCTCGACCAGGTCTTTACAACTTTTTTATCGTTAGCTTCGTTGAGAGCCTCGATTTTCTTCATGAGGCTTTCTGCAACGTAAGGTCCCTTTTTAATAGATCTTGACAAAGTGTCTCCTCCTTTCGTCAGGCGGCATCAGGCAGCCTGTCGATTTCTATGATTATTTCGTACGTCCTTTGACGATGAGACGATCCGAAGCTTTCTTGCGACGAGTCTTGGCACCCATAGCGCATTTGCCCCACTTCGTAACAGGGTTCTTGCGGCCAACTGGGGAACGACCCTCACCACCACCATGCGGATGGTCATTCGGGTTCATTGCAGTACCACGGTTCTCCGGACGAACGCCCAGCCAACGGTTACGGCCTGCTTTACCGATCGTGATGTTCTCATGCTCGTGGTTACCAACTTCACCGATCGTTGCACGGCAGTTGATGTGAACCTTACGGAGCTCGCCAGACGGCATACGAAGGAGTGCATAATCGCCTTCCTTTGCCATGAGCTGAGCAGAAGTACCAGCACTACGAACGAGCTGAGCACCCTTGCCGATCTTGAGCTCAATATTATGGATCGTCGTACCAACCGGAATGTTCTTCAGCGGAAGAGCGTTACCGACTTTGATATCGGATTCCGGACCGGAAACAACCTTGTCACCAACCTTGAGACCATTCGGTGCGAGGATGTAGCGCTTCTCACCATCAACATAGTTGAGGAGAGCAATGCGTGCGCTGCGGTTCGGGTCGTACTCGATGGTAGCGACGCGAGCCGGGATACCGTCCTTATTGCGTTTGAAGTCGATCACGCGATAAAGGCGTTTGTGGCCGCCACCCTGATGGCGAACGGTCAGTTTACCCTGCTGGTTACGGCCGCCTTTTTTCGTCAGGCGCTCAGTCAGGGATTTCTCAGGCTTGCTTGCCGTGATTTCGTCGAACGAAGCAACGGTCATGAAGCGACGGCCTGCAGAATATGGTTTAAAACTCTTTACTGCCACTTAAATGTACCTCCTTTTCTCAATTATGCTTCGAAGAACTCAATGCTTTCGCCAGCAACGAGTTTAACGATAGCTTTTTTATAGTCAGAACGCTTGCCCATCGTACGGCCCATGCGTTTCGTTTTACCCAGTACATTGACTGTGTTGACTTTTTCAACTTTAACGTTGAAGATTTCAGCAACAGCTTTAGCAATCTCGATCTTGTTGGCTGCTTTCGCAACAACGAAGACGTATTTGCCCTCAGCCATGAGCTGAGTCGTTCTCTCAGTGATCAGCGGACGGATCAGGATATCACGTGCTTCCATTATGCGAATACCTCCTCGATACGGGTGATGGCATCCTTCGTGATGAACAGTTTGTCATGATTCAGGATATCAAAGACATTCAGGCCCATCGTGTTGATAGCTTTTACACCCGGAATGTTGCGTGCGGACTTCTCTACATTCTCAGCTTCATCGCAAGTGATGAGGAGTGCTTTGGAGTCAACGCTGAAATCGCCAAGCATTTTGACGACCTGGCTCGTTTTCGGAGCATCAAAGTTGAGGCTGTCGAGAACTACGAGCTCACCGCTCTTAACTTTATCGGAAAGTGCGCATTTGATAGCGAGACGACGCTGTTTACGCGGCATCGTGAAAGCGTACTTACGCGGATGCGGTCCAAAGACCGTGCCGCCACCGACCCACAGCGGGCTGCGCGTCGAACCAGCACGTGCACGACCAGTGCCTTTCTGCTTCCAAGGTTTGCGGCCACCGCCACGGACGAAGCTTCTCGTCTTCGTAGCATGCGTGCCGAGGCGCTGTGCTGCCAGCTGCATTACAACAGCCTGATGCAGAAGACCTGCGTTCATCTCTACGCTGAAGATGCTGTCATTCAATTCGATATCGCCAACTTTTTTGTTGGTGATGTCATAAACTGCTACATTAGCCATAATTTAGGTTATCCTCCTTCCAATTAGTTTTTGCCCGGTTTTACGGTATTTTTGATCACAACGAAGCTCTTCTTCGGGCCCGGAATAGCACCCTTGATGAGAATCAGGTTGCGGTCTGCATCAACACGGACAACCGTGAGGCGCTGAACCGTAACACGCTCGCCACCCATGCGGCCCGGCAGTTTCTTGCCTTTGAGCACGCGTCCACCAGGACCACTGATCATTGCGCCAGTGGAACCCGGCTCGCGGTGGGATTTGGAACCATGTCCCATAGGACCACGGGCGAAGTTGTGACGTTTGATACCGCCGGCAAAACCTTTACCTTTGGAAGTACCCGTAACATCGACTAATTCTCCAGCACTAAATATGTCAACGCCGATGGAATCACCGACTTTATATTCAGAAGGATCCTGAAGACGCATCTCGCGGATGAATTTTACCGGTTTAACACCAGCTTTAGCGAAATGACCCTTCATTGGTTTATTAACTTTAAATTCCTTAACTTCACCGAAGCCAAGCTGAACAGCATTGTAACCGTCATTCTCGACCGTCTTGTTCTGGATAACGATGTTGTTACCAGACTCAACAACCGTAACAGGAACAACTTTGCCCTCTTCCGTGAAGATCTGAGTCATGCCCAGTTTTCTACCTAAAATTGCTTTAGACATTCATTCCACCTCCTCGGATTATAATTTGATTTCGATGTCTACACCAGCCGGAAGGTCAAGGCGCATCAGCGCATCTACCGTCTTGTTCGTCGGCTGCAGGATGTCGATAAGACGCTTATGAGTTCTCATCTCGAACTGCTCGCGGGAATCCTTATTGACATGCGGGGAACGCAAAATCGTGTAGATATTCTTCTCCGTCGGGAGTGGAATCGGACCAGATACCATTGCACCAGTCTTCTTTGCAGTATCCACAATCTTTACTGCGCTCTGATCGAGGGCTTTATGATCATAAGCCTTCAAACGGATTCTAATCTTTTGATTCTTAGACAATTGTTTTTCCTCCTTATCGTCCGGACTCTCGGCCCAAACATTTCTCCGTAACAGTTCCCTCGGACAATGCCGAGCCATCTGCCACGTCATCGCATTGGGGGGTACCATATTATTTTAAACCTTTAAATAAGAGCGACGCGAGCGCCGCTCTTACCTATTGGTTTAATTGACTTGGAAATTAGCCTTCAACTTCCGTTACGCGGCCAGCACCAACCGTGTGACCACCTTCGCGGATAGCGAAACGCAGACCCTTCTCGATAGCGATCGGGGTGATGAGCTCAACGTCCATCTCGACGTTATCGCCAGGCATAACCATCTCCGTGCCAGCCGGCAGGGAAACGACACCCGTAACGTCCGTCGTACGGAAGTAGAACTGCGGACGATAGTTCGTGAAGAACGGAGTATGACGGCCGCCTTCTTCTTTCGTCAGGACATAAACCTGAGCTTTGAACTTCGTGTGCGGGTTGATCGTGCCCGGCTTAGCCAGAACCTGGCCGCGCTCGATCTCTTTGCGGTCGATACCACGGAGCAGAGCACCGATGTTATCACCAGCAACAGCACTGTCGAGCATCTTACGGAACATCTCGATACCCGTAACAACCGTCTGTTTCGGCTCATCCTGCAGACCAACGATCTCAACCGTATCGTTCAGTTTCAGCTCACCACGCTCAACACGGCCCGTAGCAACCGTACCACGGCCAGTGATCGTGAAGACGTCCTCGACCGGCATCAGGAACGGTTTATCCGTGTCACGAGTCGGAGTCGGGATGTACTCATCAACAGCGTTCATGAGCTCAACGATTTTAGCTTTCATGTCAGCATCGCCTTCGAGAGCTTTCAGAGCGGAACCAGCAACAACAGGGATGTCATCGCCCGGGAAATCGTAGCTGGAGAGCAGCTCGCGAACTTCCATCTCTACGAGCTCGAGGAGCTCTTCATCGTCAACCTGGTCAACTTTGTTCAGGAAGACAACGATTGCCGGAACACCGACCTGACGAGCGAGCAGGATGTGCTCACGAGTCTGCGGCATCGGGCCATCAGCAGCGGAAACAACCAGGATAGCACCATCCATCTGAGCAGCGCCAGTGATCATGTTCTTGACATAGTCAGCATGGCCCGGGCAGTCAACGTGTGCATAGTGACGTTTCTGCGTCTCATACTCAACGTGTGCCGTGTTGATGGTGATACCGCGCTCACGCTCTTCCGGAGCCTTATCGATATCAGCGTAGTCCTCGAATGCAGCCTTGCAGCCTTCCGTCTCGGACAGAACTTTCGTGATAGCAGCCGTCAGCGTCGTCTTGCCATGGTCAACGTGACCAATGGTGCCGATGTTAACATGCGGTTTAGTTCTTTCAAACTTTTCTTTAGCCATTGTAAATTTTTCCTCCCTTATTCGCCTTTGTTTTTAGCAATAACCTTTTCGGCTATATTTTTAGGAACTTCATCATAGTAAGCTACTTCCATGCTGTAGTTCCCTCGGCCCTGAGTTTTAGAACGGAGATCCGTCGAATAACCGAACATCTCGGAAAGCGGAACAAATCCGTTGATGACCTGAGCACCGTTGCGCGCTTCCATACCATCGATACGGCCGCGGCGGGAGTTCAAGTCGCCGATTACATCGCCCATGTACTCTTCCGGAACGACAACTTCGACTTTAACGTACGGCTCAAGGAGAACCGGGTTAGCCTTTTCGCAACCGTTCTTGAATGCCATGGAACCAGCAACCTTAAATGCTGCCTCAGAGGAGTCGACCTCATGATAAGAACCATCGAATACGATAGCCTTGATGTCGACCATCGGATAACCAGCGACAACGCCAGCTTCCATAGCCTGCTTTACGCCGGCCTCGATCGGGTTGATGAATTCCTTCGGAATCGCACCACCAACGACCTTGTTTTCGAAGCTGAAGCCTTCGCCCGGCTCCTGCGGAATGAGTTCGAGCCAGCAATGACCATACTGACCATGACCACCGGACTGACGAACAAACTTACCTTCAGCCTTAACCGTATTACGGATCGTCTCACGATATGCAACCTGCGGCTCACCGACTTTGCAGTCAACATGGAACTCGCGGAGCATACGGTCAACGATAATCTGGAGGTGAAGCTCACCCATACCAGAGATGATCGTCTGGCCAGTTTCCTGATCTGTGCGAACGCGGAACGTCGGATCCTCTTCCGCGAGTTTCTGGAGCGCAACGCCCATCTTCTCCTGGTCGTTCTTCGTTGCCGGTTCAACAGCAACAGAGATAACCGGATCCGGGAACTCCATGGACTCGAGGATAATCGGTGCGTTCTCATCGCAGAGCGTGTCGCCCGTCGTCGTATCTTTCAGACCGACAGCAGCAGCGATATCACCGGAGTAAACCTTATCGATTTCCTTACGGTTGTTGGCATGCATCTGGAGGATACGGCCAATACGCTCTTTCTTACCCTTCGTCGAGTTGAATACATAGGAACCAGCATCGAGTACACCGGAGTATACACGGAAGAATGCCAGTTTACCAACGTACGGGTCAGTCATGATTTTGAATGCCAGTGCGGAGAACGGCTCACTGTCGCTAGACGGGCGATGGTCTTCTGCACCAGTATCCGGATTTACACCAGCGATCGGCGGGATATCCGTCGGAGCCGGCATATAATCAACGATAGCATCGAGCAACGGCTGAACGCCCTTGTTACGATAAGAAGTACCACAAGTTACCGGAACGAGTTCACCAGAAAGGGTGCCCTTACGGATAACTTTTTTGATCTCTTCTTCCGAAATCTCTTCGCCACCGAGATATTTCTCCATGAATTCGTCATCGAGTTCGGAAAGCGCCTCGAGGAGCTTTTCACGATACTCATCAGCCTGATCCTTCATTTCATCCGGAATAGCAATCTCATCAGCGACCTTACCGAGATCGTCCTCATATACGATTGCTTCCATCTTGACCAGGTCGATGATGCCTTCGAACGTATCTTCAGCACCAATTGGCAGCTGAATTGCTACGGCATTTGCCTGCAGACGTTCATGCATCATATTGATAACGTTGAAGAAGTTTGCGCCGGTGATGTCCATCTTGTTGACATACGCCATGCGCGGAACATGATAGCGCTCAGCCTGACGCCATACGGTCTCAGTCTGCGGCTCAACGCCACCACGTGCAGTCAGAACTGCAACCGTGCCATCAAGGACACGTAAGGAACGCTCAACCTCTACCGTGAAATCCACGTGACCCGGCGTATCAATAATGTTGATACGATGGTCTTTCCAGTGACAGGTCGTTGCAGCAGACGTAATCGTGATACCACGTTCCTGCTCCTGAACCATCCAGTCCATGGTAGCAGCGCCTTCATGAACCTCACCGATTTTGTGATTTACACCCGTGTAGAAGAGGATACGCTCAGTAGTAGTCGTTTTACCGGCATCGATGTGAGCCATGATACCGATATTACGAGTTTTTTCAAGGGAATACTCTCTTGCCACTTTTAATATCGCTCCTTAATAATTATAAGAAAGGATTACCAACGATAGTGAGCGAAAGCCTTGTTGGCCTCTGCCATCTTGTGCGTATCTTCTTTCTTTTTAATAGCTGCGCCCGTGTTGTTTGCAGCGTCCATGAGCTCGCCCGAGAGGCGCTCATCCATGGTCTTCTCACCGCGGAGACGTGCGTAGTTGACGATCCAGCGAATGCCGAGCGTCATACGACGGTCCGGACGAACCTCAACCGGAACCTGGTAGTTAGCACCACCAACGCGGCGTGCGCGTACCTCGAGGACCGGCATAACATTTTTGAGAGCAGTCTCAAAAACTTCCAGTGGATCCTTGCCCGTTTTAGCACGGATCGTTTCGAACGCATCATATACAACGCGTTCAGCAACGCTCTTCTTACCGGAAAGCATTACTTTGTTGATGAATTTCGTAACCGTTTTGCTGTGGTACACCGGATCCGGCAGTACGTCACGCTTAGGTACGGAACCTTTTCTTGGCATTGATTTACCTCCTTATCATAGTCTTCGTTTACGAAGCTGTATTATTTCTTTTTCGCGCGTTTCGCACCGTACTTCGAGCGGCCCTGACCACGATCCTGCACGCCGGCAGTATCGAGAGAACCACGAATGATGTGGTAACGAACACCTGGCAGGTCCTTAACACGACCGCCGCGGATCAGAACAACACTATGCTCCTGAAGATTATGACCAATGCCCGGGATGTATGCGGTAACCTCGATGCTGTTCGTCAGACGAACACGAGCTACCTTACGCAGTGCCGAGTTCGGTTTCTTCGGCGTAGACGTGTATACACGCGTGCAAACGCCACGTTTCTGCGGGCAATTCTTGAGTGCTGGTGCTTTGGACTTCTCCTGCATGCTCTTTCTGCTCTTACGAACTAACTGGTTGATAGTAGGCATACATGCACCTCCTTCCTTCATATTGAGAATTTATTATTTATTAAAACTCCAAAGCAATGCTTTAAAGTTTTTAACAAATATACTAGAACCTTACTTTAGGACTGCCACTGCTGCTGCACCGACTTCGATGCCGCATGCCTGTCCAAGCTCCCTCATCGTCTCCGCATGGCCTACCGGGATTTCATTCCCCTGGCAAAGCACTTTCAGCGGTTCGATTACTCGGTCATCGGCGTCATCCGCAACGAAAACCGTCTGGACATTCCCACGTTTTACAGCCTTGGTAGCCTGTTTGATACCAATCACCCGATTGGCACTTTTCAGTGTATCCAGTGTCATTGTTTTCACTCCCCTGTATCACTAAATCATGCGCTCAAATCAGGCACTTCTATATATTAGCACCCGCCAAAATGCTTGTCAACACTTTATTTATAAAGATTCACGTGCACACGTCTCCTAGCGTGTCGTAATGTAAAAAAAATTTTTTCATCCCTAAAATTGTCTTTTATTTGAGGACAAAAAAACAGTCAAGATGGATTTTTCCATCTTGACCGTTTTTTAATGCTTTAACAGCAAAATTATTTGTTATCCGAAATAACCTTCTTGGCAACTTCAACAACATGCTCAACCGTGAAACCGAATTTCTTGAAGAGCAGCGGTCCCGGAGCAGAAGCACCGAAGCCTTCCATGCAAACTGAAGCACCATCAAGGCCTACATATTTGCCCCAGCCAAAGTCCGAAAGTGCCTCAACCGATACACGAGCACGAACATTTTTCGGCAAGATGCTTGCCTTATAGGCATCACTCTGCTGCTCAAAGAGATCCATGCACGGCATTGAAACGACGCGGACATCCAATCCCTCTTTGGCAAGTTCTGCCTGAGCATCAACAGCCAGCGAAACTTCCGAACCGGAAGCCATCAGGATACCATCCATGTTAGAAGCATCCTTCGCCTCAGAAACGACATAAGCACCTTTGAGCGCCTCTTTGCTCGAACCAGCAAGCTGCGGCAGATTCTGACGAGTCAAAACCAGAGCCGTCGGCGTCTTATCAGCCGTAATAGCCAGATACCAGCCGGCAGCCGTTTCCGTAGCATCAGCCGGACGGAATACATTGAGGTTCGGCATTGCACGGAGCATAGCCAGCTGCTCAATCGGCTCATGCGTCGGACCATCTTCACCAACGCCGATGCTGTCATGCGTCAGAACGTAGGTAACTGGAATATTCATCAGCGAAGCCAGACGCATCATCGGTTTCGTATAATCACTGAATACGAAGAACGTAGCAACATACGTGCGCAGGCCGCCATGAAGCGTAATGCCGTTAGCCATTGCAGCCATAGCCAACTCGCGGATACCGAAATGCAGATTGCGGCCAGCGTAGTTGTCTTTGCTGAAATCGCTTTCGCCATTCATCATCGTCTTGTTGGACGGAGCCAGGTCAGCACTGCCGCCGATGAGCTGCGGAACCATATCCTTGATACGGTTAATCATAATACCAGACAGGTTGCGCGTTGCCTGTGCTTTATCTTCATAAGCCCAGAAGGACTCATCGCTCATCAGTGCATCGGCATCAACCGGAGCATGGAATTTCTCCCAGCGAGCCTTCTCTTCCGGGAATTTCTCGCAATACTCAGCAAAGAGTTTATTCCATTTTTCTTCCTCAGCAGCACCCTGTGCAGCAAGTTCTTCATAATGAGCGTAAACTTCCTGCGGAATGTTAAACGTTTTTTCCGGTTCCGGCCAGCCCAGGTTCTCTTTAAGAGCTTTTACATTCTCCTCACCCAGCGGCTCGCCATGAGCGCTAGCTTTGCCCTGTTTAGCCGGGCAGCCATAGCCGATCTGCGTCTTAACCGTAATGAAGGACGGATGCTCTTTATCAGCCTTAGCAGCTTCAATAGCCTTGCCAATAGCTTCAAGGTCATTGCCATCTTCGACCGTAATCGTCTGGAAGCCGAAGGAAGCCATGCGTGCCTGAACATTCTCCGTGAAGGCGATATCCGTATCACCCTCGATGGAGATTTTATTGGAATCATAGAGGACAATCAGTTTGGACAGGCCAAGCGTGCCAGCCAAAGAGAACGCCTCCGAAGAGATACCTTCCATCATGCAGCCGTCGCCACCCAGCGCGAAGGTGTAATGGTCAACGACTTCGTAACCCGGACGGTTGAACTCAGCAGCCAGATGTGCCTCAGCCATTGCCATACCAACAGCCATACCCATACCTGCGCCCAGCGGGCCAGTCGTAGCTTCGACACCAACCGTATGACCATACTCTGGATGTCCCGGCGTAAGCGAGCCGTCCTGACGGAACTGTTTCATATCATCCAGCGTCAGGCCATAACCAAAGAAATGAAGCAGCGAATAAAGCAGTGAGGAACCATGGCCTCCCGAAAGAACAAAACGATCACGGTTAGCCCACTTCGGGTTCTTGCCATTGTGCTTCATGTGTTTTGCCCACAGCTCATAAGCCATAGCTGCACTGCCAAGCGGCAGCCCCGGATGACCGGAATTAGCCTTCTGGATTGCATCTGCTGCCAAAACGCGGATGGCATTAACACAAGTCATATCAATGTTACTCAAGGTATATCTCTCCTTATCCTATGAAAGATTTGTATTTATCACAAACTTCATTCTACTAAATTCCTTGGTAAATGTACAGTCCTCTCATACATTTTCATAAATTTCTTTTATCGCTGCGTAAGAATCGATTATATATAATTTCGTTTTCCAACAATTAGCAGCCGATTATCAGAAATTACGCAAATCCGGGCGCAATTCCTGGGCACGCCCCATATAGACATGCTGAATCTCCGACTGTTTGCGTTCCGTATCTACTAATAACAGCACACGGATACAATGGTCCATCGATTCATCAATTGCACACTGGCGCGTATCAAACAGCGGAACCAAATCAAAGCCAGGAAGCTGGCGGGCACCCGTAGATGGGAACGCGGCCGTAAGGTCATCCGTTGCAGAAAAAATAACTGCCCCAATGTCCTCTGCCTGCACTTTATTACGACGCAAAATCTGCGACAGTAAAATTCTGGCAGCCTGCCATATTTCTTCTTTTTTATTTTCACCAACGGTGATAGCACCACGAATGCCTCTCATGGTTTTTCTCCTCCTTAACGGCCTTTATGAATTTCCCATATTATACGCATACTGAGTATGAACGCTATCAAATACCCCACAAAACCAAGCAGCGGAATCTCCATGATTTTGGGCGTCATTTGCGTTGTACAAATCGTACTGGATCCTAAAAGCAAAGCTGCCACCAGCAATGCCAATATGAGCTTATTAATCATCTGGTCAAATTTTCGCAGTGGTTCCTCGGACCCCGTAAGATCCAGATTTACCTTTGTCTGGCCACTCATAGTCATTTTCAGAATATCTGAAATCTGCTCAGGAAGCTGGGCCGATTTCCTTAGAAGCAGGAAGCCCTCCCGCTTGGCCTTGTCCAGCTCATCCCGCCAATGGAAATGCTTCTTATAATCCAAAGCAAGACTTTTGGCAAAGATTTCCACGAAGCTGACTTTAGGGCAGCACATTCGCATAACGCCCTCTACGGTCAGCACGCCGCGGGCAAACATCGATAATCCCTGCGGGCAGCCAATGTGATGAACTCGCATGAGGTTCATGATTTGACGAGTCAATACGCCCATCTGCAAATCACTAAAATCCAGCGAACCATATTGGGAGAGCATTGCATCAATATCCTGATACAGTGCCGTGTGATTGATTTTCCCCCGGACTACGCCCAGTGAAAGAACCGCCGCCTTCATCTCAAATGTATCATGACTTGTCAAAGCAAACACCGCTTTGCGGATTGCCGCCCGGTCGCGGCCGGAAAGCCGTCCGACCATGCCCAAATCCAGCCAGACAATCCGGCCATTTCGTATCCAGATATTTCCCGGATGGGGGTCGGCGTGGAAAAAACCATCTTCAATAATCTGCTTGACGTAGTTTTCTCCTAACCGGTGCCCCAACTGGTCAATATCATAGCCTCGGCTTTTGAGCTGATCAAAATCATCGATACGGATTCCTTCGACAGATTCCATCACCAGAATGTGCTGGGTCGACAACTGCCGATAAACATGGGGACAGGAAATATACTCGACATCGCGGTTCAAATGCTGGAATTCCTCAATATGGTCAGCTTCCATAAGAAAGTCCATTTCCTGCTTAGCAATGGTCCACATCTCATCCAGCACCATATTAAAGTCTACGACATCCTGCGAATGGCTCACAATCTTTAAAAGCGTTGCCGCTCGTTTCAACAGGACAATATCCTGATTCATGATGTCGTAAATCCCCGGCCGTTGAACTTTGACTACTACCTTCTCGCCAGTGGTCAAAATTGCCCGATGAACCTGCGCAATGCTGGCTGACCCCAGAGCCTCTTCATCGATATAGGAAAAAATCTTATTCCAGCGCCGGCTGTATTCCCGTTCGATTACCTCGAGGATAACCGAAAACGGCAGTGGTTTGGCCGACGATTGCAGCTTCATCAGTTCATCACAATACTCCGGCGGTAAAAAGTCCGGCCGCATGCTCATGACCTGCCCAAGCTTTACAAACGTAGGCCCCAAATCTTCCAACACCAGCCGCAGCTTGGCAGGCGTCATGCCACGAACGACATCGCGTTTGCGCAAAACACCAACCATCCCCCGCAGTCTGGCAGTAGCTCCGGCATCTTCTATTTTATTTTGAAAGAAATCTCCAAGCATAATGCCAGACTCCTTCAAGAATGACTCCGTGATTATTTCTTATATTTTTCAGCCAGCTGCTGTTTAACCGTCTCATTGGAAAGATAATCATCATAAGTCGAGACACGGTCCACAACACCATCCGGCGTGATTTCGATAATGCGGTTGGCAATGGTCTGCACAAACTCATGGTCATGCGACGTAAAGAGAGCCGTATGGTTGAACGCAATCATACCATTATTGAGAGCTGTAATCGACTCAAGGTCAAGATGGTTGGTCGGCTCATCCAGAATCAGGACGTTAGCTCCCGAAAGCATCATGCGGGAAAGCATGCAGCGTACGCGCTCACCGCCCGAAAGGACCGAAGCTTTCTTAAGGCTTTCCTCACCGGAGAACAGCATACGTCCCAGGAAACCGCGAACAAAGGTCTCATCCGGGTCTTTGGAATACTGGCGAAGCCAATCTACCAGACTCAGGTCAACGCCATCGAAATATTTGCTGTTATCCGCCGGAAGATAAGCACGGGTCGTCGTAACACCCCATTTGAACGTACCGGCATCCGGCTCCTCTTCTCCCATGAGAATTTTAAAGAGCATCGTCTTGCCAATGGTATTTGGACCAACAAACGCAACCTTATCGCCCTTCTTCAACGTAAAGCTGACATTTTTCAGGACCTGCTCACCGTCAACTGTCTTGCAAAGACCATCTACCTGCAGCAGCTGGTCGCCAGCTTCACGGTCCGGCGAAAAAGCAATATACGGATAGCGGCGCGAAGACGGCTTGATGTCTTCAACCTGAATCTTATCGAGCAATTTTTTGCGGCTCGTGGCCTGCTTGGATTTAGCAGCGTTAGCGGCAAAGCGGGCGATGAAGGCCTGCAGCTCTTTGATTTTCTCCTCAGCCTTCTTGTTCTGCTCTTTCTGCAGCTGCAATGCCAATTGGCTGGACTGGTACCAGAAATCATAGTTACCGGTATAGAGTTTGATTTCGCCAAAGTCAACATCGCAGATATGCGTGCAGACCTGATTGAGGAAATGACGGTCATGCGATACGACGATAACCGTATTCTCAAAGCCAGCCAGGAAGTTTTCCAGCCAGTTGATGGATTCGACGTCGAGATGGTTGGTCGGCTCGTCCAGCAGAAGGATATCCGGATTACCGAAAAGGGCTTGCGCCAAAAGTACACGAACCTTCTCCTTAGCCGTAAGTTCCGACATCATCATCTCATGCTCAGCATCCGGAATACCGAGACCATTGAGCAGACGTGCCGCCTCGGATTCAGCGTCCCAACCGTTGAGCTCAGCGAACTCGGCTTCAAGTTCCGAAGCCTTCATACCATCTTCTTCACTGAAATCCGGTTTCGCGTAAAGGGCATCCTTCTCATCCATAATCTGGACGAGGCGTTTATTGCCCATGATTACCGTACGAAGAACCTGATACTCGTCAAACGCATAATGATCCTGCTGCAAAACAGAAAGGCGCTCGCCCGGCGTAATCTCGATATGACCACCGGTCGGCTCAATCTCGCCGGACAGCAATTTCAAAAAGGTCGATTTACCTGCACCATTGGCACCGATAATACCATAGCAATTCCCCGGCGTGAATTTGAGGTTGACATCCTTGTACAGGACACGCTTGCCGAACTGGAGGCTCACATTGTTGGTTGTAATCATTTCGTCTTTAGTTCCCTTCTTGGTATATATGAATACTTGTTATATCGTTATTTACTTCGTCAGCATAGCCCGAAACATGCTCATGATGCTCTGACCATAGCTGTATCCCGGCACTGCCCAGCGGCCATTGAGGTCTCCCCAATGACCAAGCGTAGTGGAGCCATACGAAGAACGAACCAACGCATAGCGCGGGTCAACCACCGTTGCCGACGGCTGGCGCGTAGATGCGTAAGCCAGCAAATGCTGAATCTGTGCGCGCACACCCATCCGTGCCGAATCAAAATAAGCACCCTTTACCTGGCTGCTCGTAGTGCCCAGCCCGCAATAGTTGTTCTGGTCCGGCGTAACCGTACCACCGTAACGGAAAAAGCCCGTTTCCTTCAAAGCCTGTGCGAACGCAACATCGGGACGAATGCCCTCCCGAGCCCCTTCTTCGTAATAATAGGAGACCAGCTCCTGCGGCGTTACCGAAATATTCGGGGTCGGATTGACGCTGAGCAGATAATCCACACACTGCTGCTGACTCGCCATCGGCGTACCAATAATAGAATCATCGTACTCGGAAACGGTCGTCGGTACGCTGACAGATGATGACACCGATTCTTCGGCACCCTTTTTGTGCGCATTCAAAATGGCATCAATGCGCTCCTGAAACATCTGCTTCTCTGCGTTACGGGACACATTACGGCTGCTTCCCGTATTAACCGAACGCGTTGTCGTTACCATTGTCTGGTCTGTTCTGCTCGAATGACGCGCTTCACCAAACGATGGCAGAGATAACACAAACACTCCTGCCAACGTACCGGCAACAATCATTTTCGGATAACGATTAAAACTCACGAAATGTACACTCCTTAATCTTCTCACTAATTTCTCTTCTATTTAATGAAGCTCATAGAGCTGCATATACAAAATAAAGGATAAACAAAACTGCTAGCAGCCATGAAACGGCAGGAATCCTGCTGCTCTCACCAGCTGCCCCACGCAACAGACAATAGCCAATAACAGAGCTCCCGAGTCCTGCGGCCATACTGCCCGAAAGCGGCATAATCAGTAGTACGCCAACCGCCGCCACTAGTTCAGGCAGGCTCCATTCTACAGGATTACGGTCGAATTCACTCAGCATGCGCTGTATCAGCATTAAGCCAGCCCCCACCAATACAGGAACTATCATCACGGGAAAATCCGCCATGGAACGCAGTACCGGTCCACAAAACAGGGCTGCCGCCAATACCAGTGAGGTTCCTATAACGGTCAAAAAGCCTCGACCACCACAAATACTGCCCACAACCGATAGTGGCGACAGCGATACCGGAAGACTTCCTCCCAACGACGAAACGCCCCCCACGGCAAAAATTGCCGCCAGTGATTTTTCCTTCTTTGGTGGCTCAACAGGAAGCACCTGCAGGCAAGACCAATTCATGCTGCCCCACATGACCAATAGCGTGAGCACCGCAGCTGCCATATTTACCGTCTCAGCCTCATTGCCCGGCAACAGATTCAGCTGCCAGGCAACCTTATCCAAGCCCTCGGGAAGCATAAACGGCGCATCGGGAAAAGCCCAAAAGCCTTCGGCCAGGGATACAGCCGCTGTAAGCACAAAGCCCCAAAGCAAAGCCCCGCGAAACTGCATCGCCATCATAGCTAAGGTGAGCAAAATCCCCATAAGACCTAAGTATGCCATAGGATCCTGAAAATTACCTAACATCGAAACGGTCCACGGAGAGCGGATAAGGATTCGGGACTTTATCAACCCCATGACAATAAGCATAACGCCAATCCCACCAGGAATCAATCGGCCGATAACCGAAGGAACCGCCCCGCTAAAATACCTGCCAATAGCAGGAACCGACAAAAGCATGCCCAGCACGGAGGCCGCACCCCCCGCCCCCAAAAGCTGCTGCCAGGAAAGCCCCTGGGATATTCCCACCAGATATACCAGATAACTGGTCAGCGCTGCCGACGGCATCACCGCCACCGGCAAATGCATCAGCCCCATGACGAGCGTTCCTAAAAGTGCGGCTAAAATAGCAGCTGTATATGCACCGGCAAAGTCCATGCCCACTTCACGGAGCATAAGCGGCACCAGAACAAACACCGGAATCATAGCAGCTCCCATAACAATGCCGGCGCCAAAATCCTGCCATCTATCCTGTTGCTCTCCCCCATGAACTGTCATGAACTTTCACCTTTCCCATTATATAACAATTTTATTCTATCACACCCCGCATGAAAATAACAGTTTCCCGCGCGTATTTTCAGCTCACAGACACACTTTTAATGCTATAATAGAAATTAAACACAGCAACAGGAGGTATTTTTTTGAAAACCAGATTTTCGATGGGAATGGTAAAAGCTGGCGCTGCTCTGGCAATTCTTCTGCTTTTTGCCATCATCCATCTTATCAATCCCGCTTTTTTGCCACACATGTTTGGCCTTTTGGCGCGCGGAGACATACAGGAAACTGCCAGCTATATCGCCTCATTTGGTTCCTGGGCAGTAGTATTCAGCTTTCTCCTGACGCTTTTCGTCAACGCCCTTGGCTTCCCGCCAGCCATCATTTTCTCCACGGCCAACACCTTGATTTTCGGCATTGTCTGGGGGATTGTACTTTCGGTCATCGCCGAAACAATCGGCGTTGCCTTCAGTTTTATCCTGATGCGCTTTTTCTTTCGTGATGCTGCAGAAAAAATCATCAGCAAGAACAAAACGCTGTCAAACATTGACAAATACAGTGGCAGCCGCGGGTTCGTGGTCATGCTGATTGCCCGCATGGTTCCCTACTTCCCATCGGTTATGCTCAATGCGCTCGGTGCTCTATCTGCCATGAGTTTCCGTGACTACGTCATCGCTTCATTTGTTGGCAAATTCCCCTCGACGGGAATCGAGGCCATCATCGGTCACGATACCATCACGCATCAGGAAGACCCGACGCGTCTTGTTGTCGTCATCATCTTTGCCATTCTGCTGATTGCCGGCGCCTGGTGGTATGAGCGAAGCGCCGCCAAAAAAGCAGCCAAGGACTTATAAGAAAGGAGGCCTTGCCTCATGGAACTCACCCGAAGAAATTTTTTAAAGCGCTGCGGCCAATTACTTCTTGTTCTCGGGCTCGAAAATTTCGCCCCGTCTTTAGCAGCCGCCGCTGACGGCACGCTCCCCATCAAATACCTCCGCCAAATCATCACGGAAAATCCAGCCAAAAGCCGCACCATCATGTGGCAAACCACCGAAGAACTTCCCGAATGCCGGCTGGAATACCGCAGTACCTATATTCCATTAAAAACGCACCCCGTCAGCTGTAAAAAACTCACGGAGGATAATACCACCAATTACTACTATACGGCCGAACTTACCGGACTCACCCCAGCGGCCGATTACGAATACCGCATCATTTCCGGCAGCCGCGCCACGGGCTGGCATCACTTTACCACCTCGCCTGCTACCGTAACGGCCTTTTCCGCGCTGATATTCTGCGATTCCCAATGCGGGCAGGATTACTCCGTGTGGACGCGCACCCTTACCAGCGCTTGGCAGCGCCATCCCGAAGCTCATTTCTTTACCGATATTGGCGACCTCACCGACAACGGCCAGTTAAACTGGCATTGGGAAAGTTTCTTTACGGCCATGGGCGATATTCCCGAGAACCATCTATTTGTCCCCGTAATGGGAAACCACGAATGTTACAGTCTCGATTGGAAATTCTGCCGTCCCGAGCGTTATCTTGACTCATTTACCCTGCCGAAAAACGGCAGCAGCCGCTATCAGGGTTACTACTACTCTTATGATTACGGCCCCGTCCACTTTATTGTGTTGAATACCCAGATGCTCGAACTCAATGACTTTGCCCCAGGCCTGCTTCAGGAACAACTAAACTGGCTCAAGCAGGATGTGCACAACCATCAAAAGCCATGGCAGGTCGTACTCATGCACAAGGATATCCTCTCCTACGACGAATACCAGCAAGGCACCAAACAGGCTGGCGGCATCAGCGATGTCGGCCATGCCTTCATGAAAGCCTTTGATGAATTGCCCATCGACCTCGTGTTGACCGGTCATATGCATACCTACCGCAACCGTGGCCATATCAAAAACATGAAACCAGCCGAGCAGGGACCGGTATACATCATGAGCGGTCCTGCCGGCAACGAACAGTATCATGTTCCCGCCGATGAAACCTATGACCGCAGTGCAATCTATCAGCCTACACCAGAAAATTATCTGGTTCTCGATGCCAGCACCACCAGCCTGGTGATAAAAGATTACACCGCCAGCGGTGAACATATCGATACGGTAACACTAAAAAAATAACCGCAACGAAAAAAACTTCCCGATTGGGAAGTTTTTTTCATAATAAATTTCAGCAGGAACTATCTCCGAGAATCGGATGTTTAATAGGACGAAGGCTGCGAACCGTCACCAGACGCAACGCCTCACGCATCGTGACATCCTCACGTCCCTTTTCCGATTCATACACACAGATTGGCTGGGCCATCCCGACTTCGCTGCCGGGCATATAAACATATTCCTGATTCGCCGCATCACCAAAAATGACACCAGCTTTCAGTTTCGACTCGACCATCATAAGAAGTTCCCTCTCAAAACATATCTTTTTTCCACAACGCATAAGCACCAGACACGCTGATGCCGAAAGCAATAATCATAACATAGAAGAAGCCATGACCGTCATCGGCAAACGGAACCGGCACATTCATGCCGAAAAAGCTCGATACAACCGTTGGAATAGCGATGATAATCGTCATAGCGGCCAGGAATTTCATGACCAAATTCTGGTTATTAGCGATAATGGAGGTAAAGGTATCGGCCATGCGGGCCAGAATCTTGCTGTACATCTCCACCATTTCCTTGGCCTGCTTATTCTCGATAATAACATCCTCCAGCAGGTCTTCATCCTCATCATAGGCCTTGAGGATTGGCGTAAGCTGCGGATTGTTGCGCATGCGCATCAGTTTATCGAGCACCGCACCATTGGATCGGATAGCGGCATTAAAATAGGTCAAGCCCTTCTGTAGCTCCAACAAGCGCAGGATTTCGCTATTTTTCATATCATGACGAAGCTGTTCCTCGATTTCATCGGAAAGCTTGCTGATCTGGCGCAAATAACGCAGATAAAATGTCATAGACTTATAGAGAATCTGGAATAAGAACCGGGTCTTTTTATACGTGCGGAACAGTTTGGCCGTGCGCTCGTTGAATTCAGCCATAACCGGCGTTTCCTCGAGGCATACAGTAATGATATATTCCTCAGTGACAATAATAGCCAACGGCAAAACATCATAGCTGTCCTGTCCGCGGCAAATTGCGACGTTGGTCAAGACCATGACCGAATCGTCTTCGACGTCCGTATGAGAGCGCTCTTCATCATCTAGTGCAGAGCGCAAAAAATCCGAATCTACCTCGGTCAGATTGCTGACTACCTTCAGCTCATAAGGCGTCGGATCAACAATATTGATCCAGGCACCTTTTTCCAGCGTCTTCAAGGTGAGCTCCTGTAAAGGGCCACTCTCCATGGATTTATAAATCTGAAGCATGGCGGAATGTCTCCTTTCTTCATGAGGAAGGGAGCATTATCCTTTTGCCGGGATTATACAAACAGCCGGCAGGAAAATGGCACACGTTCCCCATCGGTATTTAACTTGCATCGTTTAGGGTCTGTCGTACCAGGGTGATCGTCCATTTTCCTCACCAGCCTTTCCTTTCATAGTAAGAGAACTATAGCACCGCTATTTTTCCCGTCCTCCATTATATGCCTTTTCCCCGCATCTTGTCTAGCGAAACTTCCCCTGACTCGCCTCTTTTTTCTTGACATTATCACTTATTATTACTATAATATATGAACACAACTAAATACTGCTTGAATGGGCAGATTTCATCGTGGGGATGTAATGGTCTCGACGGGGATATATGTTCCATGGATAGCGAGCCGGGGGGTCATCACCCCGTTAGTAAGGTGAAAACTTTTATTTAAATATAAAAGCTAACGAAGATTACGCTTTAGCCGCTTAAGGCTAACCCCTGTCTGTTTTTCTCCCGCGAAGACGGATAAGGGGCTAACAGCGGGATACCTCAGTGCCAATTCTCGGAGGCGCTGACGGGAACTCTTATCGAGATCGGAATGAAGCCGTTTGTTTGTGGATGGCCGATTTCTTAAATCTAACCACAAACTGCGCTCGGAGAAATCTATGCAACAGTATTTTCGGACAGGAGTTCGATTCTCCTCATCTCCACCAGTATATACGGCGATTTTTCGCCTTGTGATAAAGGCCGCAACTTTTTACAGTTGCGGCCTTTTTGTGTGCCTGAATCAGTTTTCTATTTTCACAGCCCGCAGGCGAATGCGGACGTAATCAATAGTCCAGATCCCATCCTGGCAGAGTTCTGGCGCTAGTGCTTCCTCCGTTTCCCGGATAATGCGCGCCTTCATTTCCTCCGCCATCCCGTCAAAGGGTTGTTGGATAAACATGCGTATCCAGTCGGAAACACTGAGCCCCTCCGGCTGCGGCGTCGGGCGGTCAAACAGGATTGCGTAGTCCACGCGCAAACCTGCCTGATCGACCAGCGGGGTATACTCGCCAATGCTGGGGAAAAATTGAATAGGATGGTAGCTATAGCCATATTCTGCAAATTTCTCCGCCAACATTCCATGTACCTTTGCCCCGCAGCCAATACCGCCAAATTCGGTTACCAACTGGCCTCCCGTACGAAGATTCGCGGCAATATTGCGCAACATCAGATACTGCTTATCTTCATCAATCCAGTGAAATACTGCATTGGAAAAGATTACATCGGCAGGCTCTTCCAAACGGAAGGATAACGCATCGGCTTCCTTAAAGGATAACTCCGGATGATTTTTCCTCGCTTCTTCAAGCATTGTGGCTGACGCGTCAATTCCCAACACCTTGAACCCGGCCTGGGCCAGCTTAGCCGTTAAAGCACCATTGCCACAACCAAGGTCAACCACCTGACTTCCCTTGGGCGCAGTAATCAAGCTCATGACATCCTCGCCATATTCGTGTACAAAGGAAAATCCATTACCGTAATCTTTGGCATTCCAATTCAGATTCACAAGATCCCCTCCTATTCAGTCACTATCAGAAGCTATTCGCCCTCAATGAGAAATTTCCTGCCGCTGTCAGAATCTTTCTTTTCCTGTTGCATTTCCCCTTCAATTGGTATACACTGTATAACAATGTTGCTTTACAACTTTACACTTATATTATTGTTATATGGTATTATTTTATTACTTTTATACGCAGGAGGCGCATTTTATGACGCAAAAGTCAAATTCTACTCCCTTTATCCTCATTCTTCTCTGCATCTTCTCATTAACACTCAGCGGATGCGGACTCGGTAAAATGGCCCGGGAACATCAGCAGGCGCAGAGCGGATGCGTTGAGTTAAAACTGGCTTATCATCTGCCAGCCAATCACTATCTTTCCCAAGGAATGGAGCGATTTGCCCAACGGGTGAATGAACGCTCCCAAGGGACCATCAAGATTACCACCTATCCTGCCGGACAGCTTTATACCGATAAAAGCATGAATGACGCGATCATGTCCGGCGGTTTGGATATGGGACTAAATTCCACCGCCATGTGGACCACCGTTGTCCCCTCGCTGAACGTGCTGGACGTCCCCTTCCTGCTCAACAGCTACGAAGCCGTCGGCAAAGCTATGAACGGCAGTCTCGGACACACACTGACTACCGAAATGGAACGAAAAGGTGTCCATCCTCTTATCTGGGTTGATTACGGCTATGTACAGTTCTGCAACAATTCCCGCCAGCTCAAAAAGCCGGAAGACTTTCAAGGGCTTCAGCTGCGCGGCTATGGACAGATTCCCGCTGAAACCATCAAAGCCCTCAGCGCATCGCCTGTCACCATGAGTTCTGGCGAAGTCTACATGGCAATGCAGCGCGGCACGATCGACGGACAGACCTCGGGCACCACGGCCATGTATCAGCGAAAAATCTATGAAGTTGGCAAGTACCTTACGATGACCAATCACGCCTTTTGTGAATTCGTCCTGGCGATGAACAATACCGCCTGGGAGCAACTGTCCGAGGAACAAAAACAACTTCTCGAGGAATGTGCCGAAGAAACACGCGAAGAAATCCACCAGCAAACAAAAGAAGAAGATTTAAAAGCCATGAAGCTTTTACAGGAACACGGCATGGATGTCTATACGATTCCTCCCGAAGATATTCCGCTTTGGCAGGAAGCCACGATGTCCGTCCGGGAAAACTTCATCCGCAACACCGGTGACCTCGGGCAGCAGCTCGTCAACCAATGCCTTGCTGCCAACAATTAAAAAAGGAGACAAACTATGAAGCAATTCCTCTTAGCCTTTGACAAATTTCTCGAAAAACTCAGCAAAGCCGCCGCGATTCTCGCCGGTATTTTCATTCTCGCTACGGCGTTTATCATCGTCTACGAAGTAATTATGCGCGGCCTCTTTCACTCCCCTACGGAATGGGTACTCGAAATATCCACCTATTTCATCATCACAGCCGGATTCCTCGGCCTCGCTATTACCTTCCGCCAAAAGGCACACATCCAGGTTGATCTGTTCGCCAGCAAATTGTCGAAAAAAAATAGCCGAAATGTCAATCTTTGTTTAAACCTGCTTGCCATCTTCACCTTCCTTATCTTTATGACCGAGAGCATGGACCAGGTCACAGCATCGTTTGTTTACCACAAACTATCTCCGTCGATTCTTCGCTTCCCGCTCTACATTCCACAGTTTGCTCTCGTACTCGGTTCGGCCCTGCTGCTGGGAGAAATCATCCGCCGTTTTCTCTTTGACCTGCTCTGCCTGCCGGATATGCCCACGCCATTAAACAACACCGGCAAAAGCGATAAGGAGGCGCACTGACCATGGCCTTATTCTACAGTATTTTCATCCTCTTGTTGCTTTTTGCGGGCATGCCCGTTGCCTTTACCCTGATTTTTGCCGGTATCCTCGGCATGCTGCTGTTTCTCGGCGGGCCTGCTGCTTTCACGCAGATTCCGGTCATTGCCTATAAAACGCTGGACGATTTTGTGCTGGTTGCCGTCCCTCTCTATATCCTCATGAGCCATATCCTGCTGCAAGGTAAAGTCGGCAATGGCCTTTTTGAACTTGGCAATAAATGGCTTGGGCATCTCCCCGGCGGGCTTGGCGTCGCTACCATTTTCGCTTGTGCCATCTTTGCTGCCATTTCCGGCTCCAGTGTCGCCACGGCTGTTACAATTGGCGCCATGGCTATTCCCGAAATGCTAAAGCGGGGATATGAGCGCACAACCGTCTTGGGTGCTGTCGCGGCTGGCGGTACGCTGGGAATCCTGCTCCCGCCGAGCATCCCTATGATTCTTTTCGGTTCCATTACCGGTGAGTCCGTCGGAAAACTTTTTCTCTCGGGTATCATTCCAGGTGCACTGCTGACGCTGCTGTTTATCCTCTATCTGGTCTTCCGCTGCCGCCATATGAAGCGCCAGCAGCCAGCCAGCTGGTCCGAACGCCTGCATGTCCTCGGCAAGAATTTCTGGGGCCTCATGCTGCCTGTCATCGTTGTCGGCGGCATCTACACCGGCTTCTTCACACCAACCGAAGCCGCCGCGATTGGCACGCTTTACAGTCTTTTTATTACCTTTTTCCTTTATCGCACCGTTTCGCTAAAAGACCTGCCCGCTATCTTCACCGAAACCGTCAAGACGACTTCCATGATTTTCGCCATCATGATTGGTGCCATGCTGTTTGGTTTCATTTTGACGGCGTTGCAGGCACCACAGGCCTTGATCGCCCTGGTCACGGAAAGCGACGTCAACCGCTGGCTAATCTTCCTCGGCATCAACATCGTCCTGCTATTGCTCGGCTGTGTCTTGGAAACCGTATCCATCATCCTCATTACGCTGCCCATGCTCTTCCCCATTGTCAAGCAGCTTGGGTTTGATCTCATTTGGTTCAATGTCGTCATGCTGATCAATATGGAGCTGGCTTTGATTACCCCGCCCATTGGCATGAACCTTTTCGTTATAAAAGGAATCAGTCCCGACAGCCGCCTGCAGCAGATTATAGCCGGTTCGATTCCCTTTGCCATCATCATGGTTCTGGAAATCATCCTGCTCTGCTTTGTACCGCAGTTTAGCACCTGGCTCCCATCCGTATTGCAATAAATAAAAAAAGGAAAGCCCGTTGACTCGTAGTTTGAGTCAACGGGCTTTCCCCTTTCGAGGACAGTGTTTCCACCATCCCGTTTCCTATAAATTTATGCCTCGTCTTCTACTTTCGTGAACATGTAGACTGCACGGATCATGTCCGGCATGACACCGAGGTCCTGAACCGCCGACAGGATACCTGTCGCCAGCACAGCACGGCCAGCCTTCTTGCTTCCATTCATGAGCATCTTCCGCGACAACTCATCCTGCGGATAAATTGCTACAATACCATTTCCGTACGTGACCGTATAACTTCCTTCACAGCTCTGGTACATGAAGTTATATCCCTTGACAGATTCGTTGCGAATTTCGGAGGGATCCGGAATCGTAACTTTCAGCGAAGACGGCATAATCGAAAGGCCTTCTGTACTATAGTTGATAGTATAGATACCATCCAGCTTACGCTTTTCACCATCCGTATAAAGGACCGGAACAGCTCCCGGTGTCTCGCTCTGACCTGCCCCCTTTTCTACATAACCAGCGACTCGAACCGAATTGGTATCACTGCCGCCCATATTCGAAGGAACAGCCTTTTCCGTATTGCTGCATGTCTTGATGCCAAAGGAACCATCTGCATTATTCTGGAAAGTCTGTGCCGACACCTCTCCGTGTTCCGACATGATGACAATCGAATCCGGCTGTGCCATGGTCCCGACCGTATTGACAGATATTTCGCCAGCATCCGGATCCTTATGCTCGGGAACTATTGCCTTAGCCGGCGATACAACCGGATCCATCGGCCGAACAGCCACTGAATCCGTCGCTGTATGGGCAGTGCTTGTCTGCGTACCAATATCTACCCCAATCTGCTCAGGACTTCCCGGAAGCAATCCATTGAATTTGACTTCCAAGTCCCCTGGTGCATAACTGAATCTGTAGTTATCCATGCTGTTATCAGAGAATTTCCAATCCGTATTGGCATGGATCACGCCACTATGGATTCCGCGAGACACAACCGGTGTAATGTTCGCATCATACGACATCGCAACGCCAGTAATCGTGTCACCAAACAGCAAGGCTTCTCCGCTTTTGTTGCCGCTGCGTGTCATCGTGTACTCCGTCACGACTGGATTCTGTTCACCATAATTGCGCGATGCAGAACCGGCCTTGATGAGCACTTCCCGCGGTTTGATTGAGAAATTCCCTCCTACATAATGAATATCATAGTTCGAGGCTTTCCCTTTCCCAAATACGGCATCACGGATCTCGACGGAAAGACCTGCTGTCCCGGCATTGGTCCGATTCGTTGCCCGGGCATCAATCTGCTCGGTCACATCCGTTACGGTATCACCATTTACCAGGCCAGTATCGGCCGACACCGCCGCTTCACGGAATTTTGATGTGCCGGCAGTATATACTGCCGCATCATTTCCGTCGCCAAATTCACGGGATTTATCCCCGGCATATAACGTAAGCAGCCGCGGCTTGACTACAAGTTTTCCATCCTCCGATATAATATGGTAGTCGGAAGCAAAACTCATACTGCCGTCTGAAAGGCCCACGCCATTTGCATGCATCCGATAAGTCCCAACATCCGATTTTTCATCAGCTTCGGAGGTAATGGTGTAGTTATTGAATGTATCGCCATCCAGAAGCGTATCATAACCTTCGCCGCAGACAACCGTACCAGTTGTCTGAACCACCTGATTGGGCTGGCCATAGACACGCTCCGCATCGTTCACTTTCACCTTTACTTTGCGCGGTGTAATAGTCAGTGATCCATCCTGGAATTCAAAGGCATAGTTCGTCGAGGCAAGGTCACTGCCCTGAATGCCAATGGTATAAGTTCCAGCATGAACTGCACCTTCCGCATTTTCTGCCGAGCCGTCCTTCAGGCTTCCATAACGGATATCACCTGTCCGGCCCGCAATACTGCTGATATCCTGGCCGGCAACGAAGCCTTCAAAAGTAACGCCATTGCCACCATGATACGTTGTACCATCGTATTTGCGGTTGTCATCCTGGGCTTTTACCGTTACTTTTTTCTTTCGGATGATTACGTCACCATTTTTATAGGTAATCTTGTAGTTTCCCACGGTGTCACCTGTAACCGAACCGCCGCTTACCTGGGATTTCCCCTCATAAGTTCCAGCATTGCTGGCAGCATCCAGTCCCGGCAGCACCGTACTGACTTTAATGCCCGTAATCGTGTCGCCATTTACCAGGCCGGTATGGACACCATCTTGATCGACAGCATCCTCAATGATATAGTCCCGACCATCTGCACTGACAAATTTCGAATTGTCTTCCCCATAGACACGCTCACGGTCAGCGGCCTTTACCACTACCTCACGCGGTGTAACCTTCAAGGTACCGCCTGTCGTAGTAATCTCATAGTTATTGGTAACATCACGGCCATTTTCATCGAAAACCGTTACACGCTTGACGCTTACATCGGTTACCTCACCGACATTCTGATATTTTCTGCCAGCAGTCGTTATTTCCATATGCGACTGCTGGTTGGCTGCCAGACTCCCCTGCGTAACCGTACCAGTTACATTTGCCGGATCGTCCGCACCATACGTTTTGACAACATCACCTGCACCAATCGTTAAAGCGCGCTTATCAATAATAAGGGTACCATCTTTATATTCGAATACATAGTTGCCGTTGGATACCAGGTTGCTATCCTGAATCCCGATTGCATAGCTGCCAGCATCTTTGGCACCCTCAGCCGAAAACTTCCCGGCTGCTGTCTTGCCATACCGGATGCTTCCTGCTTGGATAACACCACTCTTGACAGTGCCATCCGCATTCTTATCCGCTCCGATGAAGCCTTCATAACTCACCTTGGTATTGGCATTGCCAATGCTGGTATAGGCCGTACCGTCGTAGGTCTTTCTGTCATTGCCAGCCGTCACCGTTACCTTGCGCGGCGTAATCTTGAAATCGATATTTACCGTCGCATTGAGGTTATTATCGCCCACATACTGCACCAAACGGTCCTTATCGGATGCACCGGCATTCGTACCATATACAGCACCAGATGCAGGGCCATTTTCAATATTTACGGCCGTAGTCTCCGTCAGTTTGTCCGACCATTTATAGGACCGGTCCGGCTCATTCTGAAGTGCCTTAAGCAGCGCATCATACTGTTCCTGCTCTTTGGCCGTCCCTTTGTGGTTCGTATTGGCATTTACCGCCTTGAAGTCTGGATTGTTGATGAAATCCGCATTGCCGTTGCCATATGTACGCGCTGAAGTCACATGGATGACCAGTGGCTTCGTATAGGCAATGACATTCTTATCCCAGCCGTAATCCTTGCCCGACGGATTCCTGACTTCGGAATTGTCTTTCGTATCATAACGGATACCATCCGGAGCAAGCGTGCCAGGATTATCTCCCTCCGGACTATCCGTATGGATAATCCAGCGCTTGGACTCCGGTGTCTTTATGACTTCGCTGCCGGGATTGGTATTCTCATTGCTGAAATGTCCCGTCGATGCGTCAATCGTCACCCCGCCGGCTGTGGACTCGATACTGCCCGTCTGATCGATCCGGATGTTGCCATCTGTCTTGACCGAAACAGTCTCGCCCTTGATATGCCCGCTGATGGTTGTAGTCTCTCCTGCATCAGTCTTAATGCCCGTCGCAGTATTGTTCTTGATAGCAACATTCTTGCCCGTCACATCACCGATTTCCTGGATATGATTTTCAGTATTGGTGAGGTCAACATTGCCACCGGCTTCAATCATCACCTTATCTGCCACCAATCCGCCGCCGGAGGCATTCTGCTCTACATCCCCCTGCGTCCGGATTGACACCACGCTCGGCTTTGCTGCCTCGTCTTTCGGTGCCTCAAAATCATTGACGGTAATCTTGCCCGTATGGTCTTCACCGCCAAAGTTAATCTCATGGAACCCATGGAAAATAGAGGTCTCCGTGGTCGTCTCGGTATCAAACCATTCCTTATCGATATCAAGCCCCGGCGTACCGGTCTTGCCGATATGGATTTCCCTGTCTTTATCAAAGGTATCCAGTGTCAGTTTACCACCTTGGGTAGTCTTGATACTGTTGCGGCCCTGGCTCGTATCATTGGTCAGGCTGTTTGTCGTGATGTTGACATTGCCTGTAGTCGTTTCAATATCCGCACCAGAAAGAATGACGTTCTGGCTATGGATGTTATAGTCTTTCTCGCCAAAGCTCATCTTGCCGCTTATTTTGACAGCGGCATTGGCATTCTTATACCCCTGTACGACATTGATGGTATCTTCAAACGTGATATTACCAAACTGCTCATAACTGCCCTTGCCAGCCCCACGGCCGATATTGATGGAGTCAAAGCCCTTGGCGAAGACACGCGTCTTCGAATAGGCATCAAAGTAACTCGAATCAAGATACAAGGCATCGGCAGTCACATTGCCCGTAAAGGTGCCGACTTTGATGCCGCGGTTTTCATCGAGCGTCTTGATATTCAGCTTGCCGCCTTTGCCACCAGCCTTAGGCGCAGTCTTGATGATGCCTTCCTGGCTGCTGCCCGAAAGTTCTACATTATCGGACATAATCGTGATGTCGCCGCTTTCCGTCTCGATGGAACTGTCACCATTCATCTTGAAGGTCTCCGACATGAATTCAATGCCATCGGTCCCAGCCAGATGGATGCGCGTCTTGCCGCTGATTGTTGTCGTTTTCGACTTCGTCACAGCTTCCTCGAACCCGGAACGGATTGTCGTCGGATCAAGGAAATGCAGATCCGTCGTGGAATCGATATTGGCATCACCATAGCCGCTGCCAAGGTATATATGACGGAATCCATCCTGTATCGCCGGATTCTTGTCATAACCAGCAAACCATTCCGACTTGAGATTCAACGCACCTGCGCCATGATCCTTGATCGCATTGTCACCAATATTCATGGCAACGCCTTCGCTTTTCTGCTCAATGGTCAGGCTGCCCTTGCCGGACAACTTGGCCCCATCTTCAATGGCCAGCTGATCAGTTTTCAGATGAATATCGCCATCTGTTGCAGTCAGCCCTTTGCAGCCGCCTGCCTCACCAATAGTCAGCTGCTTGCCAGCTGCTTCTTCGACATCAATACTCTTGGCTTTTGCCGCCATGGTACCAATCTGGTTCTCACCAGTAAGTTTCACATCACCGCCAGCAAAAGCAATATAATCTGCCTGGAGGCCACTGCCCGAAATCCCGCCGTCAGCACTGGTAACCAGCATAGCAGGCTTGGTGAGCGTTCCCCCGCTGATCGTGATGTTTTTCTGCTTATCATTGCCAATTTCAAATGCGCTGAAGCTGTCCGCAAACGCCCCTGTGCCATTCAACAAAGCATCATAGATATTCAGGCCGCCCGCCTGGGCATCCTTGGTGATGCTGATATCCACAGAACCATCATAGGTGGAAAGGCCCAGTGTGCCTTCTCCCCGGATTGTCTGTCCATTCGCCCCCGTAAGACTACTAAGATCATTTGTATAGATATTGAGCTTGCTGGTACCCTGCGCATCGCTCTTTGCCTCAAAACTGCCGCCCGCTTCATTATGTATGCTGCCGCCCTTGAGCGTAACTGCCTTGCCGGCCGCCACACTGTTTTCGCCTTTGAAGTTGATCACACCGCTGCTGCCATTCTGGAGCGTCAGGCTGTTTTGAAAATCGACACGGTCAATATTAAGCGTCCCGGTTCCCTCTTCATTGCCCAGGGACAGCTCCGTAAAGCCGTCGCCAAACACACCGCCATTGATATCATCTGCTGTAATATGCAGTCCATTTTCGGCCGTGGTCAGGTCTTTTTCCACAAACATTTTCGTGCCGGCATTTTTTGTCGACAGCGTCAGCTTGCCTTTTCCCTGGATATTCGTCACCTGGTCCGCACGATCCACCAGCAATTCATCTGTTTTCAGCGCAAAACTGCCCGAACCGCCATCTATGACAGCGCCTGCGCCCAAGTCCAGCACATCTGCCGTCATGGTGACACTGCCCTTGCTGTCCGCAGCCATGTCTGCAGCATCCGCTTTTGCGGCAATCCTTGCCCCTTTGCCGAGCTTGACATCCTTAGCCGTGGCATTGACAATCGTATTGGCACCATTTATGGTCAATGTTTTGCCATCCGCCACCTCAATCGCACCTTCGGCACTTCCCAGCGTAAGCTCCGTAGCCGCTGCTGCATCCGCACTTCCCAGCGTAACATCCTCGACAAAGTGAATGCCTTTCGCACCGGAAATCTTGACGGATTTGTCGATACCGCCCTGGTACAGGTAGACATTCTCTTTCGTGGTAATCCCAAAATCACGGAATCCCGTCAAATTGGAATTGACCGTACCATAACCGATCTTATAGCCATTCGCTTCCCCAGATGGCAGCGAAAAATCCGTGCCGCCCAGATAGATGTTCTTGCCCTCCGGCGTAGTGATATTGAGCTTGCCAGAGCCATTGATGATGCCATCCCCCAAGTCAAGACTGTCCGTCAGATTGAGATTCAGATTGTGGTTCTTGATATCGGTCGTGCTGTCCTTGTCGAGCTGCAATTCCGTTGCATGAACAGTCAAATCACCACCGACGATATTGCTGTCGGCAAATTCTACTTTATTCTCGGTACGGACTGTAGTTTTCGAGCTGAAATTCGTATGCTTGATGATGATTTCGCCCTTTTGCGACAAACCATCCTGTTCGTCTTCGCGGCGGCCGATAATCAATTCTCCATAGGAATTGCTGAAGGCGCCTTTTTCAAAAGAGTCGCTGGCAATGTTCATGGCTCCCGTGTGTTCCTCGGTATCGACAGCAATCGTCCTGCCTACCGTGGTGGTATAAACCTGAACCTTGCCGCTGGTTGTCACCTTGCCCGTGGTCGTGCCTTTTGCCAGCGAATCTGCTGAAATCGTGATGTTCTCACTGCCGGTATCAATCGCTCCCATGGTCAGTTTTTTATCTGCTGCCATGGTAATCTTGACACTGCCTTTCGTGGTAATGCCGTCTTTTACGAGCACCTTTTCGCCATTGCGGTCTTCCGCCTGGCCGATTGTCATATCTTCACGGTTATTTACCGCCAGATTACCGGAAAGATCCGCCGTCAGCTGGCGGATTTCGTTGTTGTCTCCCGTAAGGTCTGCCTGGCCGCCCTGCAAAAGCAGCGATTCTGCCTTGAGGGTGCCTCCCTCTTCCCGGATGCCCTGTTGGGCCAAAAGCACCAGCGACTTGGCGGAAACCTTTCCCGCCACCGTTGCCGTACTGCCGGATTTCACCGTCAGATAAGCCGGCGGCTCAGAAATATCCGCCAAGGATACAGCACCGCCATTTTCACTGCCAATGATGACATTCTTGAAGGTATCGCCAATTTTCTTCAGGCTCCCATCGGTAATGTAGCTTGCCGGGTCGCTGCCGCCAATCGTATAAGCTGCCGTGCTCTTGCGCGAAAAGGACAGCGTACCAGTATTGGGGGACGAAAAGGTTCCATCCAGCGCCAATTTATCCGCTTTAACAGAAATATCGGCCTGACCGGCCTCGAGCTCCCCACCATTTTCCATGACAAAGCCTTCACTGCCAGCAGCATCAAAGGACATATCCTTGCTGTTTGAGGAAACCTTGCCGCTTACCGTGATGGATTTGCCCGACGTAAAGGACACGGCATCGTTTACCGTAAGCGCACCAATGTGAATAGCTCCAGTATCCTTGCTGCCGAAATTGATTCCCTGGAACCCCGCTGCCGCAAATCCAGTGCCGGCCAGTTTTACATCACCGTCTGCACCGCCTAAGCCAAAGCTCTTGCCGGCAGTCAGGGTATCGATATTGAGCGCACCTTTGCCCAGGATTGACGCATCGGCCAGTGCGAACGAGTCCGCCTGCAGCGTGATATCGCCTGCTGTAGAACGGATGGCACCTGCCACCGAGGTCAGGATCCCGCTGGATTTGATATGGATATCCTTAGCTGCCGTAAGCTTCGTATCCTCGGCTCCCAGCGTCATATTCTTCGTCTGGCTCGTGCTGGTATTGGTAATATCGAAACTGTCCGCCTTGCCTTTGATTGTCGAGACATCTGTATTCAGTACCGCATCTCCCGGAGTCTCAACCTCCAGGACATCAGCCACGATCTTGCCTGCAGCTGTTGTGCTTATTCCCTCAGCTGCATTCAGCGTAATGTTCTTATCCGTCGTAAGTCCAGCACCGATTGACAGAGCCCCGCCATGGATGATGAGATTTCCGGCTGTTGTTATATCACTGCCGACACTGACGCGTCCGGTATTTCCATCCGCACCAATTTGCGTAGACGCAAAACCGCCATCGAGAAGCGCACCACGCACCTCGAGGCCAGAGCCGCTTCCCAAAGAAATCGCACCATTCTTCGTCTCCGTCTGAATGAGAAGCGTTCCCTTTTTCCCTTCTGCATCTGCCGTACCTGTGATTTTGCCGTCGTCTTTTGCGGCGTCCATCGTGAGCTGCATATCCCTGGCCGCCAGCTCACCTGCATAGGCAAGACCGTTGCCGCCCTCCTCATTATGGGCAAGCAGGGAAAGTTTGCCAGTACCGGCATCTACCCTGCCAGTAATCTGCACGCCATCCGCATTCTTATCATTCGTAGCCCCCTTGAGCGTAATGGAGCCACCATCGGTCGTGATATTTCCTGCCAGCTGGATGCCGCTGCTCCCCTCTACGGTTGCCCGGGCCATATCATCTTTATTGCCACCATGGAAATAGACACTTCCCCCTTTGGTAGCAATCGTGGAATCTGCAGACTGCGCAATCCTGCCGCCAGAAAATCTGCCACCATTGCCGCTATTGGACTTGAAATCAAGGTTCAAATGGTCACCGGTGATATTCTTGTTGATAAGGATATCACGAGCAGCCTCCAGGGACAGCGTCGCATTCGCCCCACTGCTCTCTATGTCTCCGTTGATTGTGATATCACCGTTATCGCCGCCTGCCGCCACACCGGTCGAAATTTTTACATTTGTGCCCGTCTGCAACGCCTGATTGACGACCGTATTGGCAATCTTGGACTCAGATTTTGCCGCCGTATACGTATTGCCGCTGATTCCATCCTGTTCACCACCATCGGTGATTTCCACATTATACGGGTCCAGCAGCCATTGTCCATTCCTGCCGCTTTCGCTGGCTGCCGATACATTTCCTGTCACCGTGAGTTCATGACCAGAAGTCTCTACTTTACCGCCATCTCCGTGACCTTTTCCGTTCGCAGAGATGTCACCATGAACGCTGGTCCTGCCATCCGACCATACAGCTACTTCACCGCCGTTGCCATTAGCAGCCTTCGCATCCGCTTTAATGCTAGCACCATCCTCGACATTAACATTCTTTGCATGCGTGAAGCTGCCACTTCCCTGCCAACCACCGCCGATTTCAACTTTACCGCCATTCTCACCGCTGACATCAATCGCGCTGCCAGCTTTTATTTTGACCGCATCTGCCGTCATCTGCACGGTACCGCTTTCTCCATCGAGACTCGTTGCCCGTACAATGCCATTCTGGTTTACCACTGAATTGGTCAGCGCATCACCGGCTGCTGCCGACATAAAGACCAGACCACCATCTGCTTCTACCAGCCCCTTATTGGTTACTACATGGTCAACCGCCTCTTTGCTCGGAACGATTGAAACCTTGCCATCCCCATTGAAATCGAGCGTAATCTGGTCGCCGGCTGCCATGGAAGCTGTTCCCTTCTGCGCAACAATCACACCATCGTTTTCGACTGCATTGCCAAGCAGCGCGACCAAGCCCTTATTCCCGGCTATAAGCTCACCCTTATTGATGACCTTGCCACTATCTTTCTGGCTGACAAATGCATAGCGGCCTGCCATAAAATCCGCATTGCTGATATTCAAAGACGAAGCCACCAAAGAACCCGTATTGACCTGCGCCCCCGGCGCAAACAAGATACCCGCAGGATTGACTACAAACACGCGGCCATTTGCCTGCAAGGCTCCCATAATCTTTGTCGCATTCCCATCCAGGACGCGATTCAATAAGGCTGCCTGGCTGTTCGGCTGAAAAATACTTACCCGCTCACCGGCACCGATATTAAACGACTGCCAATTGATAACAGCATTCTGGCTATGCTGATTGATTGCCATCTCCGCATTGCGTTGGGCAATCTCGGCTGACCCCGCCGCTACCTGTCCGTTCTGCGGCATTGCCATGCCTTGATTCGTGCTCCCCAATACGAGGGCACCAGCTGCCATGAAACCAGCACTCTGGCGAATACGGCGGGAAAGTAAATCCTTGTGCTTTTGCCGTCTTTCTGCAGCCCGACGGCGTTTTCTCGTGATACGCATGAAAAATATAACTCCTTTTATATCCATCCGGCCTCATGCCGGACTCACTTGAATCTTACGGCGAGATGCCCCGCATCTCAAGGATCAGAAGAATTTATAGAGTTGTAACCAAAGTCTGCCATTGCGGTCCTTATCCGATTCTGCTCTTTCCGGACCGAGTTTCCAAGCATAATGAACGCGTGCTGCCCAGTTATCCTCATGACTCCAATTGACACCAATACCAGCACCATAAAGACTGCGCCCATTGCCACGGTCATTCATACGGCTATTACCATCATGATAGGTATCCACATGGCCGCCATCCAGGAAGGAAATCAGCTGCCACGTATTCGGGTTCCCTTCCCGATTGGGGAGATTCCAGCGAAGCTCCGAAGTCCAAATCCAGCCATCATCACCGGAAGCTTCTCCAATTGGATAGGCACGGACCCCATAAGGGCCTCCCAATGACATTTTCTCCGAACTATCCAGGTTCTTTTCTGCCCACTGACGGCTATAACTGAGCCAAAGAGCCACTCGGTCGTTGACTCGCTGCAAACGGGTGATTTCTGCATAGAACTTGCCAAAATGACCAGCGGTATGGGCACCATCTGCACTGCCAGCTGCAGAGATTTCATCCAACTGACGCGGTACAAAATTCTTAATGGTAAGATCTCCATGCGTATATTTCAATGACCAAGTATTCTTGCCACCGGACCAAAAATTATCCAGATTGTCCCCGTTTGCCTGCAGGGACCAATCCTGGGATTTTTTCGGATTATTCATATCCGGGAATGCTCCAGATTTCGATTCCAGTTCTTTCCAGTTATAGCGCACGGTTGCATACCAATTGCTGACACGGCTACGCTTGAAATTATGCTGCCACCAAACACTTGTCGTATCAGCCCTGCCTGTCATTTGCAATTTTGTCATATCTTCGCCGGACAACGCATAATGCGAGCGTCCATAACTAAATCCCAGTTTGTTTCCCCGATGAGCAACCGGCGTCACATAAGAAACAGAACCACTCCACGTGTCCGTGCCATGGTTCGAAATAACACCGCCCAAAGAAAGCAAATCACCATTGCCAAAGGGACTGCCATAATTCACAAATGTACTGTACTGATACCGGCCTGTATAACGATAACCGCCGTTGTCAAAACCTGTATATCCCCACATGCGCGGCCCCTTGTTCTTGACCTTTACGATGAGATCTGTAGTTCCTGGTTTATTCCCCGCCTTCAACTGGGTCTTTGCTTCTATGCGCTGCATATCCCCAGTAAGCCATACACCACGCTCCAAGTTCCGGCGGTTCACCGGATCACCAGATTGGATTCCCATTTCACGCCGAACTGCTTCATCGGACACATACGATTCATTTTTCACGAGGATTTTATCGTACTCGCCCGGTACAATCCGCATCTCCACAACACCACGTTCAAATCCCTGCGGCGGGAGATATACCATAGAAACAAAATGCCCCTTGGTACGCAGGAATTTCTGTACTTCCTGTGCTTGAGCCTCCAATTGCCTCATGGTCGCTGGTTTCTTCCGGTACTTTGCCAAAACCTGCTGCAATTCTTCCTCTGTTGCCGGATTTTCGCCAGAAAAAACATAGCGCATTACCTCTATCGATGGTTCTGCCGCCTTTTCCTTTATAGATGCCGCAGCCGCCGGCACCGCATCAGCCGCTATCCCCAGCGTCATGATTCCTGCCATCGCTCCAGCCGCCATCCTCTGCAAAAGCCTTCCATCCTGCTTTCTTCTTGTTCTCCGAATATGTTTAGCCTGGCCACGTACATGCCTGCCCATTCGCTTAATCCCCCTATAGATATATTCCAGATATAATTCGATTCTAAATCCTTCTAATTATCGCTTTTTGACGCAAAAAAAATAAGCCCAAGTGTCTCTTTTACGAAAGACTTTATTTTTGCTTCATTTTTTCTCCTATACGAAAAAGAAAAAGGTCATGGAACGTAGTGAATCGCTCCCATAACCTCTTTCTCTATACATTCAGCACCGCTGCGCGGTTCGTATTCACCAAAGTTCAACTGTCGAATATGTCACAGTAATGGAATCCGCACGGCTTTTAAGGAAGCGCACATGAACATCATCCTGCACAGCCTTGCACCAAACATTTCCTTTGGCATAATTATTTCTTCCATAGGTTTTTGCATTTCCCCACAGCGCATCTTTTTCAGCTGCAACATTTTTTTCACACAAATCCCTCACGTATTTTATGAAATATATAGTATCATTCTGTATTATTATACAATAGTAATAGTTTTAATACAATTTTAATAAAATACAACCGTATAATGAATACCAAAAGCCTGTTGACTCAAATGCAGAGTCAACAGGCTTTTGGACCAATTGGCAATTTAACAAGGAATTGGTTGTTCGAGACAAATAACTCCCAGCCACGCATTCTTTCCCTTTATTCCCCAGTCGGAACCGGCACCTTTACCAGCTGGCCACTTTGCAACAGATAAAGATACCGTTCCCTGACTGGATGATTCAGGATTGCCTGTACCGCCTCACTGTATAAATCCACCTGAATCCGATACCGGCGCAATGCCTTTTCCGGATCCGGACTGCGATCTGTCTTGTAGTCCACCAACACCAAACTGCCATCTTCCTCTTCAAAAAGCAAATCGATGACCCCCTGCGTAAAGACCCGCTCTTCCTCGGATTTCACCTCTGGATAAAAACGTTTGGCTGGAAGCATCCGGCTGAACGGAAGTTCCCGCCATACACGAACAGCCCGGCGAAGCCGTTCCCCGATTTCCGATTGGGCAAATCCCTGGATTCCCTTGATATACACGGCTTCCTTTTGGCCTGGCTGCAAGATTCCACAACGTTCCATATTCTCGAGCTGCTTCCGAATCCCTGCAAAACTTCTATCGCCATGAAGGTCTAGATGCTGCATCGCCATATGCATGATAGAACCACGTTCTGCCGCCGATAATCCTTTTTTCGCATCCTGCATAAAACGCGGACGCGGCCAATCAAAATCTATTTTTTCTTCTATTGACGAAATCGGTGTCAAAACAGATTGGCCCAACGATTCTTCCTCCAAAGACTCATACTCAGCAAAACGATGCTTGATTTCCGTAACCGTAAGCTTAGCTGGAACTTCATCCAGGCCTCCCATATCATACTGCCAAGACAGGCAGGCTTCGACCTTTCCCTGTGCCTCTGTCGGCGGCATTGGCTTTAAGGCTGCCGCAGCTTCCAGCAGTCTGTCATGATCCGTCTCTGCTGCCATCTCCGGCGTAACTTCATGTGCAGGAATCATCCGAACCGCAAAACGTGCCTCTTCCTCAGCTTCCAATACCACATATTCCGAAAACGCATCCTGCATAAATTCCCGCAAAGCCTCCCCATCCTTATGACGGGCTATTGCAGGAGCTATCCAGTCGAGATATGTCTTGGCCTGACAAATATAAGAAACCGGAAGCTGCCGGTTCTGGCTGTTCAAAAACTGTCCCCAGGATTTGGCTTTGCTTTCCACCTGTGCAGGCGACAGCATCCCTGTAATGATAAGTTTCTCCCGTGCACGTGTCAACGCCACATAAAGCACACGCATTTCCTCGGCCTTAGTCTCATCCACAATCTTATCGGCAATCGCTTGCCAAGGCATCGTGTTATATATCTGCCGCCCTGTTTGCGAACGCTCCGCCATCTTTACCCCAATGCCAAATTGCTGATGCATCAGGAAAATCCCCTGCGCGTCCCGGAGATTGAATTCTTTGGCGGCATTGGCCAGAATTACCACCGGGAATTCCAAGCCCTTGCTCTTATGAATCGTCATAATGCGCACGACATTTTCACTAGCGCCCAGGGTGCGCGCAACCGAAAGGTCTGTCTCCCTTTTTTTGAGGTCATCAATAAACCGCAGGAAGCGGAACAAGCCGCGGTAGTTCGTGCGCTCATAATCCGCCGCCCGGTCTGCCAGCATTCGTAAGTTAGCCTGACGAAGCAAACCACCTTTCAAACTTCCCACATAATCGTAGTAACCAGTCTCACGATAGAGCATCCAAATCAGCTCCGGCACGCTATGGCTTATGGCATAATTCCGCCACGCGGCCAGCTCCTGCTGAAACGCTGCCGTCCGCTCCGCAAGTTTTGGTGATAGCTTAGTATCTGGCGAAAAACTTGCCAGCAGTCCGTCATACAAGTCGCCGTCTTCTGCTGCCAGGCGAATCTCCACCAATTCCTTCATCGAGAAACCGCCAATGGGAGACGCCAGCACCGACGCCAGCGGGATATCCTGCCGGGCATTGTCCAACACCGACAAAAGCGCCAAGACAATGCGCACCTCGCTGGCCTCAAAATAGCCTCCGCCCACATCGGCATACGCCGAAATGCCATTTTTCCGCAGCGTTTCCAGCAAAACATCTGCTTTGCCCTGCACGGCACGCATCAATACAGCAATATCGCGAAGCTCCAGCGGGCGATAGGTATTCGTTTCCTTATCCAGCACCACAGGCTTTTCCTCCATCAGTTGCTGGATTCGATTGGCAATATGCTGCGCTTCGATTTCAAAACCTTCGAGCGCTTCGGCTGCTTTGGTCTTTTGCTCCTTCTTTTCCCCCAGCAGGATATCCAATTCCAACGGCCCGGTAAGTGTATTTTCCGCCTGGGGATAATCAGCCCCCGGATGAAGCCGGCTGCGCTCGTCATACTCAATTTCCACCGCATCCCGGCGCATAATCTGCTCAAAAATAAAATTGATTGGCGACAGGACTTCCGCGCGGCTGCGAAAATTCTTTTTCATCGTAATCAGCTGATTCTTCCCGCCGTCCGCAGCTTCTTCCGGGAAACTGTCGTATTTTGCCTGAAAAAGATACGGGTCTGCCAGACGGAACCGATAGATACTCTGCTTAACGTCACCAACGGTAAAGCAGTTATTCTCCCGCGCAATGAGGCTTAGGATTGCTTCCTGCACTCCATTGGTATCCTGATATTCATCTACCATGATTGCCTTGTACTGCTCCCGCAAGGAAATAGCGGCTTCCGTGGGAACATACTCGGGCTTGTCCTGCATGATTCTTTCCGCATCACCGCAAAGAATTTCCAGTGCAAAATGCTCCAAGTCATTAAAGTCCAGGATATTGCGTTCTTTCTTGGCTGCCTGCAGCTCGTCCATGAAATCTAAAACCAGCTGTACGTACTGCTTCACGGCTTTGCCACTGCGCTTGATACTATTGGATAGCTCCTGTTCACGCTCCAACAGATATTTTTCTTTTATTTTTCCAAACCCCTTTTTGACTTTATCCCGTGCCTCATCAAATTTATCACGCACTTCGGGATAATCGGCCTTCAGCGGCTTAAACTCCTTCTTGGCCAGTCTTCCCCAGCTAACGGTTGCTGCCGCATCAATTACGGCATCAAAACAGCCAGGGCCCGGATTTTTTTCGCAGACGCGCAGCGCGCCGCGTACCGCTTCCAACTGGTCAATATCGGCCTGCACAACTTCCACATACGGCTTCCACTCTTCCTGCAACTCCACCGGAGCAGCGTCGCCTACGAGCAGTGTCAGCTTATCATACTGCCGGATGCAGGCATCCACCGCCTGAACAGTGGCTGCCAATATCCGTTGAAACCATGGCGTTGTAAAAAGGCTCTCTGCCGTTTCATAGACTTCCTGCTGACGGCGCAGCCAGACTTTTGGATACGGCTGGCTCTGACTAAAAGCATAAAGTTTTAACACCGCCTCATAGATGACATCATCGCCCCTGTCGTTGCCGTAATCATCAACAAACGAGAGAAACGCTTCCCATGCAGGAATATCTTCTGCGCGCTCTGGACGCTCATAGCGTTTCTCCAGCAAATCTTCCAAAACATCCCGCTTCAGCAGGACCATTTCCTGCTCCCCGGCTAAGCGAAACTGCGGGTCTACCTCTACCGCTTCGATATTTTTGCGGATTACCTGCTGGCAAAACGAATGGAAGGTCGAAATATCCGCTCCCGTCAAAAGTACTGTCTGACGTTCCAGCCAGGCAGTAAGGGCCGCGTTTTCTTCCACCAGCAGGCGCTTTTGCAGCGCCCCTTCAATTCGTTCCCGCATTTCAGCCGCCGCGGCACTGGTAAACGTCACGACCAATAGTTCATCAATGGAAAGTTCCCGTTCCATGAGCTGCTTGATGATTCGCTCTACCAACACGCGCGTTTTGCCTGACCCAGCCGCAGCAGCCACCAGGATATTTTTTCCCCGGACATCAATTGCCTTCTGTTGGTCCTTGGTGTAATCCACTGAGCAAATCCTCCCTTCCTGTACACTCAGCCATCCGCCGTTCCAATTCTTCGTCGTCAGCCTGCACCACATCATGGTATTCATATCCCGGCAGTTCCGCATCAAACCCGCAAAGATCACGATACGCACAATAGCTGCAAGCCTTATATTCCTGATTGTTCTTTATGATGCGATAGGGACTCGCTTTAATTTCGCCAGCGAGAATTTTCCGGCCAGTATCCCGCAGGATATAATCCACGTAACTCAAGAGCAGTGCAAATTCCTCCTGCGTGCGCACATAATGCCCCTTTTTTGTCGCCTCATCAAAACTGCCGTCTTTCTTGCGCTTCAGCATCAAGTGCCCCAGCCCTTTATCGATACTTTCGATTACTTCCTGGTCCGCGCACACCCATCCCGGCATGCGAAGCTCTGCCATGACCTTGGCCGCCAATTCCTTATCCGATAAGCGCTTGTCACTGCTGACTACCGGATTTTTCAGGAAAGCATAGAGCATTCCCGCTGGCAGGCGATCGCTTCCCTGCTGATGAAAAAGCTGTTGCGCTACCATCACATAGACCAGGAGCTGAAGCTTCAGGCCATAATAGACCTCGAAAAGATTGATAGCGGCCTGACCTGTTTTATAATCCACCACCAGAAAGTATGGATGTTCCCGATGAATATCGAGGCGGTCTATCTGCCCTTTAAAAGACAACCGGAAGCCATTCCCCAGCGGCAGTGGCGATAACTGCGCAAAGTCCCCGGCATGACCAAAGGCTTCTTCAAAATAGGCCGGCTGGAATTCGGACAGCGCCGCCCAAGCCGTAAGCTGTGATACCGCCTGACCGGCAGTCTCTGCAATCCGATTTTTTAAATGCCGGTAATTCGCCCGGCTCAATAGGATTTCACTCTGCAGTCTCGGTGCTAATTCCTCCACGAGCGACTGGCATAGCGGCTGACGCTTTTCCTCCGGCACGTCCTGCCACCGCCCGGAAAAGTCTTGGCGCACCTTTTCCCCATACGCATGTAAAACCGCATGCAAAAGCTGGCCCAAATCCATATTGCGGAATTGATACTCCCGCCGTTCCTGCAATTTGAGTCCATACGCGGCAAAATGCGAAAACGGGCACTGGCGGAATTTTTCAAACTGCGTTACACTGCCATGAAGGCTCTTGCCCCGCAAATAAATCGCCTGCGCGAGTTGTTCCGGCAATTGTTCTTCGTTGGCTTTGGCAAACAATCCCGATAAAGCCAGCTTCAAGGGACGTCGGAGTTCCGGCTGTTCCAAAGCCCAATTGTAAACATCCTGCCAAAAAGAGTCCGGCTGTTTTTCCGCCAGCCGCGCTTCCTTACGGCTCCGCAATACATTGACCAAACTGGAAATTGCCGGCCTGCCAGCCACCAGCTGAAGGCTGTCCTCACGCTGCAAGGTCTCCAACGGAATCGAAAGGAACGGCAAATCTTCATAAAGCTGCCGCAAGCGCTGGATAAGTGACGAGGGCTGCAAACCACTGCCCTCCGCATCCGCCAGCGCATAAGAAACCCATAAATATTCCCGCGCCTCGTTAAAACTGCGGTACAGCAAAAACTTTTCCCCGAAGCTCCGCTCACGGCTCCCTCGGGAAATTTCCGGAATCTCCACCCCTTCCCATTGAAGTTCCTGCAAAGCTTCGTCAATGTGGAGGCGTTCCGCATCCGTCAAAAGCCCCTGTTCTGACGAACGCCGCGGCATGATTTCCGCATTGGCACCTAAAATATAAATCGCCCGCGAATTGTCAAGGCTGTTCTGGTCAAACGATGCCAGCGTCACATAGTCAAGTCCCGGCGGTATCAGCGAAATGGTCAACGCATCCAGGCCATCGCTGAGCACCGCATCAAATTCGGACAAGGTCATGCTTTCTTCGCCGCTGATTTCTACTATCTGATCGAGCAGTCCGATACTGCCGCCCCAAATCTGCCGATGTTCCATCGCATCAGCTAAACGGCCTTCTTTCTCCGCTATTTCCGTCCACTGGGAAAGGTGCGCCGGTACTTCCAACCGCTCCAGGAAACGATACACCGCTTCGGTCTGCTCCCGCACATCAGCTGCTTCCCGGATTTCATCTTCCAGCCCCGCCAGTGGTTCCATCGCCTGACGGCGAAGGGCATCGATAGCCGCCAGCTTTGCCGCCGAGCTTTCATCCACTACTTCCGCATCATCCTCCAGCGCATACCGGCGATGCCAATTCCACGACTCTTCTTGTAACCAGCGCTTCCGGCCGCGAATGCCAAATTCCCGCACATAATTTTCCAGCTTGTCGACATCCTCCCGGACCAATGGGAAAAAACCTGTCCGCAGGCAGCGAAATACAGTTTCATACCGCCATCCCCTGGTCACAACTTCGAGCGCCGAACGCATTAACTCCGCCAATGGATGATGAATGCTCGGACGTTTGCTGTCCTGAAAGAACGGGATTCCATAATCCTGGAAAACCAACCGCAGGATGTCACCATAAGCTTCCTCATCCCGTACAAGTACGCCGACATCCCGATAACGATACCCTTTTTCCCGGACCAGCCGCCGGATATCAGCCGCCACGGCTTCCACTTCGAGGCGCCGGTTTGCCGCCTCAGTCAGCTGTACTGCCGCCTCAGCCGCTACTGCCGCCCCACCCCGGCAAAAGAGTTTTTTTTCAATCTGCCGCAAGGACACCTTCCGGCTGCGATGATTTTCCTCAAGCAAGGTCACCGGATACGGTTCGATACTTTCCGGCTGACCTGTCAACTTCCCCATTAACGCACAAATAGTTTCCATAGTGCGGTAGGAGCGCTGGAACAGGCCAGTTTCCTGCATGTTTTCCGGCAAATTCAGATTGACGCGCCCATCGGCCAAACGCTGTCCGGCCATCGGCAGGGTAATATGCACGCGGTCCACTGTCTGCAAAAGCGCTGCCAAAACCTGCTGTTCCTGCGGATTGAAAAAGATGAATCCATCCATCCACACCTCGGCATTTTTCAGCAAGGGAGCTTCGGGTATTTTTTCCGCCAATAGCGTCATCATATCTTCGGCATCATTGGCCCGCCCTTCCATGGCGGCCGCAAATTCATCCGACAAAGCAGCCAGTTCTGTCAATTTGCTGGCCAAGCGGCTGCTATTTTCGCCCAAGCGGCCGCTGGCCTTGCGCAAAACATCCGTCGTCAGCCGATAACTCTTAAACTCCTTGATTGCATCGGACAAACTGGCCGTAAAGCCCCGCTGGCGTGCTGCTCTGGCAAATACATCAAGATCCTTTTTCTTCTGATGTCCCACCAGCAATTTGCGCAACAACAGCCGTCTGCCCACCTCACTGATTCGCGGAATATCAGCCCCGCCAGTCTCTAAGAGAATCTGCCTGGCAAAGCGGCGAAAACCAAATACATAACCACGAAAAAATCCCTGCCCTTGCGCAATCGAAGATGCCAGCTGCCGTTCGACCTTATAAGTCATATGCTCCGGCAAAAGTAATACCAGCGAATGTCCGATTGGATTTTGCTGCATCTGCTCCCGCATAGCAGCCAGGCACGCATAGGTCTTGCCAGTACCGGCCCGCCCAATGATGAAATCAAGTTTAGCTATCATAATAACCTGCCTCTTATCGAAAAAGAAAGGACATATTCCCAAAAGGAATATGTCCTTTTCCTGCAATCAATTACATAAAGGAAAACGGCGTTGTTACACGGCGAAGCGTACGTCCACAGCTACAAGTATCTTCCTCGAGCATCACTGCCTGTCCCGTGCGGTACCGTATCAACGGCATCGCCTCAGCCATGAGACTGGTAAGGACAAGTTCGCCCATTTGATGTGGTTCCGTAACTACCTGGTCACTGTTGAACGTGACAATTTCCGGATAGAAGTAATCCTCCTGTATGTGGTAGCCGTTATGCGCTTCACACTGGAAGATTGCTGCAGCCATGCCGATTTCGGCTGGCTCATAAAGGTTGAACACCCTTGCCTTAGTACGTTCCTGAATATGCCGCTGCATAGGATTCTGAACGCCCTGCACATTGCGGCATATCACGCGGGAAAGCGGATAGTCCGCAATGTTCTTGCCCGTAGCCTGCAGCTGAATAATCAACTGCATAATAAGCTGTGGTGTACTTACCAAAGTATCCATGCCCACCAGCTCCATCAACCGGAGCCATTGCCGGTAATCCGTCCCCATCGGGACAACAGCGGCACCAATCATCTCCAAAGCGTATTGGACATCGAGCAGCCGGCTGTCCGACAAATCTCCCTGCAAGGCCACCACCGAGGCATTCGTAATGCCAGCAGCCACCAGGCAGCGGGTCATCATCTCCACATTATGCGCAACATCGCCATTAGTATAAAGTTTCGTAATCTCACCAATTTCCTGCTGCATGACATTGAAGCGCAGAATTCCCGAAATCGGTATCGTCAAAATATCCAGTGCCTCAATCTGATAAAGCGTGTTGCGCTCCAAGAATGGAAACTTGGCAATATCCGCAAGGCTCTGGAGTTCCTCATGAGAGACTCCCTTTTTCTTAAACTGTTCCTGATAGAAAAAGCTCTTCTCCTCGGCCCACCTCAACTGTTTCTTTAAGCGCTGAAGCTGGAGCTCTCGCATCCTGTCCATATCCATTTGTTCAATCTGTTGATTTGCGTACATGACTTAGCTCCATTCAACGTTAATAATCCATCCGCCTTAGGCCAACGGTTTCTGATAGAAAAATGGCTGGAAGCTGGTATACCCCAGTTTGCGGAAATTCAAGATTGCCTCGGTTGCACCGACAAACAGGATGCCGCCCGGTTTCAAAGCCTTGAAGAAGTTCGCATAAAGCTGGTCTTTCGCTTCCTCGGTAAAGTAAATGACAACATTGCGGCAAAGAATCAAATCAAAGCCTTCTTCGAACTTGTCCTTCAAGAGGTTATGACGTTTAAACTCGATGCAGTCCTTGATTTCCTGTTTTACCGCATACTTATCACCCTCGACCACGTCAAAATATTTCGCCCGGCGCTGCGGCGTCATAGCCTTGAGTTCATTATCTGTGTAGACACCGCGTTTCGCCTTGGCAAGGATTTCAATATCCAGATCCGACGCTAGGATACGATGACGGACATTGGGCGTCATCTCCTTCATAATCATAGCCAGGGAATACGGCTCCGCACCGATAGAGCAGCCAGCACTCCAGATATTAAGCTTCGACGACCGTTTCAAAAGATCCGGGATGACATCCGTCTCAAGCTTGCCAAATTTCTCCGGCGTGCGGAAAAACTCCGATACGTTAATCGTCAAATACTCAATGAACGAAGCAAAATCGTCCTTGTCCTTCGAAGCCTGATCAAAATAAGCACTATATGAGTCCATACCCGCTCTGGTAACCAGATTGCCGATACGGCGCTTCATCTGCGGCTCCTTGTAGAGATCCAAATCGATCTCCGTCTTCATCTTCAATTTCCGTTTAAATTCTTCCCAATCTTTTTCGTCCATCATTGATAGCTCCCTCCCTATTTCCTATTCCATATTCCTGCATCGCAAAAACGCACGTGACAATAGTTCTATGTGTATAGTATTCACGATACGCCAGAAAATTCCTGCTAAGGACAGGAAGGGAACCAAAAATAAATTACTCGATATCAAAAACAGTCCGGGACGATTTCGCCTCTTCTTTCGGAAGAATGATATGAAGGATTCCGTTTTCGTAGGAAACCGATACATCGTCCTTTTTGATTCCATCAATCAGAAAAGTCCGCTCGAACTCTCCGCTGCGGCGCTCCCGGCAAAGGAACTTGACCTGCATATCGCCTTCCTGCCGCTCAGCCCGGATGCGCAAATAGTGGTTGTCATCATAGGATACGTTTATCTGTTCTTTATAGAACCCGGGCAGTTCAGCAAAGAGTTCATAGGCCGCCTCTGTCGAAATCACATCCACGCGAAATGGTGACAAGGCGCTGCTGACTTTCCCCATCGGATTAAATGGCTGGTCTGCCATAAATTCCAAAGCTTTTTCCAATGCCTCACGGCCGCGTTCGGCATTTTCACGCAGGTTAAATGGTACTGTCCGGAACATAAAAATCGCCTCCATAATAGAACATTTCCTACTGTTAGTTCTATTATAGAGGCGTTTTCTGAATTTTTCAAGATTCGCCGCCAGCCATTATCGCCGCTGCGGAAACTTCGACAAAATATGACTGCAATCCTGCACGACTTCCACCGTTCCCAAATATTTTCCCGTCTCACCATAAACCGCCATATACTTCACCATCACCGGCTTTCCCATGATATAACGGGCAACTTCCAGCGATTCGCGTTTTCTGGCCCGAAAATCGGCCAACAGATTTTTGACCACAGGAACAATCTGTGGCGGATGACATTCAAAAACCAAGCGTCCGAGTGCCGCCTTCGGACGGGGAAAAATATTGCCCTCATTGATAAAAAAGCGCAGCTTGTCCTCCTCATCGATAAAGGTTATGTCAACCGGCAGCAGGGAAAACATTGCCCGGAGCTGCTTGACCGTAAGTTCGCCCGTTGGCAGCTGAATTTTGCCTGCCAGTATTTCCTGCTCCGTGGTCTTTTGCAGCTCCGCCGCGGCCCAGGATTCTCCAGCCTGCCATACCGGCGGTTCCTCAACAAACACTATCCCCATTTCCGGGAAATCCCGATAGATGCGCAGCCATTCTTCTGTCGTAAAATACTTAAGGCACAAGGGGAACAAAATGCGTTCTTCCTTCGCGGTCATCCCCTTAATGCGGTTCATCAGTGCGGCAATCCGACCTTTATAGATAATTACATTATCGGCATCTTCCTTTATCGCCCGCGTCAAAGTGCCAAGCTCTTTTTTGATTTCATCATCCTCATTCCACATGACCTGTGAAGGCCCCGTGACACCATAATTGTACAATATCGGCATCAACAGTTCTTCCTTCTTGGCATAATGGGAACGAATGGCATTCAGGTCGCTCATGGCTCCAATCACCAGAGCTGCATCGATTGATTCAGCGGTGCACTGCTCTTCGATGCCTGCCCGGATTTTGTCCATGCCATCATTTTCCGCCCGCAGCAAAGCAATCGGATGACCTGCTTCCAAATCAAGTTCAGCTGACAAGTCAATCCGTGCCGCGTCCAGCTGACAAACCTCATTTACATCATACCCTACAGCTTCAAATCCATGGGCGGCCAGCAGTGCAACCACCTTTTCCATAGGAACCCTGCACACCGCCGCACCACGTGGCAGCGTCATGATATTTCCCATAGCCTTCAGTGCCGCCGGCTTTACGATTTTTTCCAGGCCAAGTTCTGCCAGTATATCCATAAGTTCGGGATAAGCCGTTATCAATTCCGCTACTGTGCGCTTCAAATCGATTCGCTTCATTCTATTTCCTCATCTCTTCTATTTTCTGACTAACTCCAAATTACTCCTATAGTATACGGACTGCTCCCTCCTTCGTCTGTTGCAACGGTTACATTTCTCCTGCCAATTATTTTTCTCGCCCCTCTTGCCAAATCCTTTACCAGGCATTAATATAGAAGCTGTTAGCGATATATGTAAAAAATATTATCAATGCTTGTAATATACTTATAAAATATAAGGAGGATATCTTACGCCTATGGACTTAAAACAATTAAACTATTTTCTCACCGTTGTAAACGAACAACAAATTACGGCGGCCGCTAAAAAACTTCACATGGCCCAGCCACCGTTATCCCAGCAAATGAAACTTTTAGAAGAGGAACTCGGCACTCAGCTTTTCAAACGCGGGCCTCATCGCATCGAGCTTACCGATGCTGGCCGGCTCTTAGCCCGCCGCGCGCAGCAAATGCTTGATATGGCAGACTCTACCACCCGCGAAATAGCCGACCTGTGCCAAGGACTTCGCGGCACCCTCTCCATCGGAACGATTTCTTCCTCAGGAAGCATCCTGTTAAGCCAAGGACTGCAAGACTTCCACCAAGAATTCCGCGATGTCCACTTTGAGATTCATGACGCCAATACCTATCAGCTCATCGAGTTATTGGAGCAGGGTATCATTGAAATCGGCATTGTCCGGACGCCCTTCAATGCCAGCCAATTCCATTGCGAATATTTAAATTCTGAACCCATGGCCGTTGCCATGACAAGTCAATTTGACTGGTGTCCGGATAGAACGTCTATCCAGCTGACAGAACTCGACCATCGGCCACTGATTGTCTACCGGCGTTTTAACCAGCTGCTCAATGACGCGTTCACCGCCCAAAGCATCCAGCCGGAAATCTATTGCCGCAACGACGACGCCCGCACCACCGTACTTTGGGCCAATGCCGGGCTTGGCATTGCCATCGCTCCATTGTCAGCGATGAAACTTGCCGCCCATGAAAATCTTCACATAAAAACCATCGAAGCCCCCTCGCTCGAAACAAAAATTGCTGTCATCTGGCGTCGTGATACCTATCTATCCCATATTGGAGAAAAATTTCTGACCGCACTATGCGGCAAACCGATACCAACAGCAAAATAACCTTAGGAGGAATCATTATGTCCAACGAAGAATTGAAATCGCTCGCCGCATCCTGTCCCCATTTTTATTGGAAACTATTCCAATCGACGTTTTTAATCAGCGCCTTTACCGTTGGCGGCGGCTTTGTCATCATCCCGCTCTTGCGGGCAAAATATGTCGACGAGTACGGCTGGCTCAACGATAAAGACACGCTGAATCTCGTATCTATTGCCCAATCCATGCCGGGCATCGTAGCGGTAAACGCCTCGATTATTCTCGGCTACCGCATGGCAGGAATCCGTGGCGCGTTAACAGCTCTCTCGGCGACCATCCTGCCGCCCCTTTTCACCCTCTCGCTCATTGCTTGTGCGTACGACTGGTTCGCTTCCAATCAATATGTGCGCTATTTGTTAAAAGGCATGCAGTGCGGTGCTACCGCCTTGATTGTCAATGTATCCATTGACTTGCTGCAAAAACAGCTAAAGAAGAAAATGCTTCTTCCGCTCGCCATCATTGCTGGTACTTTTCTGGCCAATTTTTGCTTTGAGGTCAACATCATGCTGCTGATTATCTTCGACGGCCTGTTAGGACTCCTGTTCATGCGCAGCCGCGAGTACGGAAAATAAGGAGGTTTTGTCATGATTTACTTAACTCTGTTTTTGGAATTTGCCAAAGTTGCCATATTCTGCGTTGGTGGCGGTTATGCCTCGATGCCACTGATTCAGGCCGCCGTTGTCGATACCTATCACTGGCTGACATTATCCGAATTCGTAGATATTTTTACCATCTCGCAGATGACGCCAGGCCCTATCGGCATCAACGCCGCTACCTTTGCCGGCATGAAGATTGCGGGAATCCCCGGTGCGGTCTCGGCCACCATTGGCTTCTGCACCCCATCGTTCATCCTCGGCATCCTGCTGGCACGGCTATTTTTCAAATACGGTGACATCGGCCCCATCCGCGGAATCCTAAACGGCCTCCGCCCGGCGGTAATCGCCTTGATTGCCTCGGCCGGCATAAGTTTTATCGTCCTTGCCCTTTGGAATGAAGAAAAACTTCCTGCTGACCTTTCCACCATCGACCCCATCGGCATTCTCATCCTGGCCGTTTCCCTGATAGCGGTCCGCCAGAAAGCCGGTGTCATAAAACTGCTGGCAGCTTCGGGTATCGCCGGCCTCGCTCTTGGAATCGTGAAGCAACTGTTATGAATAGCCAAGCGGCGCAAAGTCAAAAGACTCTGCGCCGCTTTTTTATCAGCAAAATACTTTTCCGCCGATAATCGTCTGTTTAATTTTCACGTCATCATCAAAGATAACGATATCGGCCCGCTTGCCCGCTTCGAGCGAACCGAGCTCGTCATAAAGATTCAGCTCTGCCGCCGGCGTTTTCGTTGCCATCTCGATCACGCGTGCCAACGGAGCACCTGTATTCTCCCAGAATATCTTGATGCAGCGATTCATCGTCGCCACACTGCCAGCAATCGTGCCATCTTCCAATGTTGCGAGCTCTCCTTTGACGAATACTTTCTGCCCGCCAAGTTCCGAAGGGCCATCGCCAACACCACAGGCTCTTAGCGAATCCGTAATCAAAATGATATTCCGGCCGCCCTTTGCATGATACAAGAGACGCTGTGCTGCCGGATGCGAGTGGACATTATCGGCAATGATTTCGCAGTTTGCCAGTGAATCCAGTGCTGCTCCAACCACGCCGGGATTGCGATGATGGAACGGCGTCATGGCATTATAGAGATGCGTGATATGGTGCACGCCATGCTCGGTCACCGCCTCCATTACCGTCTCATAATCTGCCGCCGTATGCCCGATGGAAACCGTAATCCCAGCTTCCTCGCAAAGCTCTACGAAATGGTAATCGGGCAGCTCCTCCGGGGCCAGCGTTATGATGCGGACAACATCCTGCCAAGGCTCCACCAGTTCAAAATCCGCAGGGCGGATATTGCATTCAGCCTGTGCGCCCTTCTTGGCCGGACTGATAAACGGTCCTTCCATATGTGCGCCTAAAATCCGCGCCCCTGCTGGCTGTTGCTGCTGATAGTGGCGGATATGCGAAAAAGCTTTCGCCACATCGTCCCAGGCACAAGTCATCGTAGTAGGCAAAAATCCCGTGACCCCCGTCTTGGCCTGCAAGCGGCTCATTTTCGGCAGTGCCGTCTCCTCATCGTCCATCGTATCCATTCCATCACAACCATGGATATGTACATTAAGGAATCCCGGCGAAACATAGCAGCCCTCCGCGTCAATCGTGTCTTCGATATTTAGGACAGCCGCTTCACGTTCCGAAACGATGCCCTTTATGCGTTCTCCCTCACAGAGAATGACCTTTCCCGTCTCAATTGCAAAATCGCCCTGCTCATCCGGCAGAATGCATTTGCCATTTATAATTGCCAGCATCTTCATTCCTCCACATAATGACTAAAACTGCCGATGACCAGCTGCGGGAATTCTTTATGCAGGGTCTCAATAAACGTACGGGTACCTACTGCCTTCCCCTGGGGCTCCGGCATGATATCCAAAAACGCATCCGGATCAATGTTCAAGTTGCGGACCTGAATCATCTGAACCGGCAGCTCGCGGAAAAATTCCTGCCAGGCTGCCAGTTCTTCCTCGCGGTCATTGAATCCCGGGAAATAAAGCAGATTCAGCGAAACATAGACACCGTGTTCCAAAGCATAGCGGATAGAATCTTTGACATTTTCCAGATGATAGCTGGCGCGATAATAGGCATCATAGCCTTCCTCTCTGGCACTGATAATCGAAACACGCAAGGAATCCAGCCCGGCATCAACGATTTTTTTGACGCCTTCCGTCCAGCCGACATTGGAATTCATATTTATCTGGCCTTTATCGGTCTTGGCGCGAATCAGCTTGATACCTGCAGCAATATTATCAGCTGCCAGCGACGGCTCACCCTCGCATCCCTGTCCAAAGCTAATGATGCCGTCCGGCGCTACCGAAAGGTGATAGACACCGACTTCGGCTATCTCCTCTGGTGTCGGACGGAATTTAATACGCTCCTGTGGGGATGGGCAGCACTCAGCCGGCTGCAGGGAAATACAGCCAAAACAGTTGGCGTTGCAAACCGGCGAAGTCGGAATGCCGCATTCCCAGCGGCGGTAAAACAGATTCTGCGCCGTGCAGCAGTGCCATTTGAGGCTGCATCCTCCCACCTGCTCGACAATGCGATTTCCCGGCAAATCCTTCTTCGTGCGCTTGACCAGATTTTTCAGCTCTTTGGTGTTGTAGTGAACCGGGTCCCATTTATCGTTTTCATCGGTATAAACGGCCGCACAATAAAGTTCGTCCTTGTAGACGACCACAGCCGTATAGCCGTATAACGGCAAGCGTTCAGCCTCCTCTGCCCGCTCGTAAGCCGGCAGATAAAGACGGGTGTAGCCAGCCGGCAGGATAGCGGCTACCGCCAAACCGCTTATCGGCATGACCTCGCCATCCGCCGCGCACCCCACTGCCAGATGGTCCGGGAGCAGCATGAGGTCGGCACTTTCCGGCAACGGAATCAAATCTTCCGGCTTCAGCAGGATATTTTCACGGCCCGTACGGCCCATTCCCTGCATCCCCGGCGCGTCTAAAATATTGCCGTCTTCATCAGCATAGACAGCCGTAATCATTTCACGCATTAACTGCTTCTCCCTCCTGCATCTCTTCGGCCTTTGCCTTTTTCTTCTTGGACTTTTTCGGGTTGTACTGATTCATCGCCATATCTACATCATCCGTTACGATACATTCCACCGCCGGCAGCAGATACTTGATTGCCTCCTCGATTTTGGGCACGTCCTCAGTGGCAAACGGGGCCAGTACATGGTTGACTACCGTCCAGCCCGGCAGTGGGCGGCCAATGCCAATGCGCACGCGGGCAAAGTGCTCATCGCCCACATGAGCCAGGACCGACTTGATTCCATTATGTCCGCCAGCACTGCCCTTCTTGCGGATACGGATGGTTCCTGCCGGGATGTCCATATCATCATGAACCACAATAAGGTCCTCAATCGCCAGTTTGTAGAAATTCATCAACGGCCCCACTGCCTGACCGCTCTCATTCATATAGGTCTGCGGCTTCACCAGTAAAACTTTCTCAGTGCCGATACGCGCCTCGCCAATTTTCGCATCGAACTTATCCTTCCAGTCCGTTACCCCCAACTTATCTGCCAAAGCATCGACAAACATAAAACCGACATTGTGTTTCGTCTTTTCATATTCACTGCCCGGATTTCCCAGACCAGCAATTATTTTCATTGTCGTATTCACTCCATTTCAAAACTGTATTTTCTATTATAACGCCATTGCCCCATTTTTCCAAAGGCAAAATCCTCGTTTTCCCACCCGTTGCAGCAGAAAACGAGAATCCCGCCTCAAGCACA
>NZ_VTOY01000040.1 GCF_008271295.1 Pseudoselenomonas ruminis
CTTGTTAGCCGTGACCGTGATAGCATTGTTGCCATCTGCCGTCGAGACCATATCGCCCGAAGCAGCAACACCGATCTTAGCACCATCAAGCAGTGCCGGACCTGCCGAGTTCTGAGCAATATCGAATTTCTCTTGAGCAGAAATAGCAGCACTGTTTGCAGTGTTAAATTCAGACTGTGCTGTAGCAACAGCAGTCTGTGCATTCGAAAGTGCAAGGCTATTTGCTGCAGTTTTATCTGCATCATAGATCTTCTGCGCTTTATCCACCTCAGCCTGTGCAGCGCTCAGCGAAGTCTGCGCAACGCTCAACGACGCCTGTGCAACGCTCAACGAAGACTGTGCATTCGTAACATCAAGGTCTGCACTAACAGCTGCATTCATAGCACCAGCACTGTCAGCCGTGCCAGTAGCCTTAGCAATGCTCTGATTAGCATTCGTGCCGAAAATCGTCGAAGTCGTATCGATGTTCTCTGCTGCATCAAAGATATCTTTGAGGTTCGTGTCAGAGGTTACATTGAACGACGTCGTGTAGGTCTTACCAGCCTGAACGTACGAAACCGTAACCTTATCCGTCGTGGAGATCTCAAGGTCATCGCCACTGCGGGATTTCAGCTCCGTCAGTTTCGTCGTAGCCGTCGTATCCGTGGACAGGCTCTGGTTCGTCAGTGCCGTGAACGTTGCCTGGCCCTGCGTGTTCTTGGAACCATCTACGAGATACTTGCCGTTGAACGTTACGTTAGCGTTGTCGTTGATCTGGTCGATGCTCTGGTCGAGCTCTTTCTGGATTGTCTGACGGTCGCTATCCGTATTCGAGTCGTTGGCTGCATTGATGACCTTCTCTTTGAGGGTCTTCAGGATGTCGACGGTGCTGGAAACAGCGCCCTCTGCAACCTTCATCATGCTGCTGCCGTTCTGCGTGTTGCTGTTTGCCTGATCGAGGCCACGGATCTGAACGCGCATGCGCTCGGAAATCGCATAGCCCGAAGCATCATCAGCAGCACTGTTGATCTTCATGCCCGAAGAGACCTTCTGCAGGCTCTTGGACAGTGCGCTCGAGTTCTTGTTCAGAGTGTTCAGCGTCGAA
>NZ_VTOY01000041.1 GCF_008271295.1 Pseudoselenomonas ruminis
GCAGGGTCACTGTGCTTGTCCTCGACGATTCGGTCTTGAGGCGCAACCGCAGCAAAGCCGTGGAACTCCTCGCAAAGGTGTATGACCACGTGTTTCATGAATTTGTTCGTGGCTTCAACCTCTTGGCACTGGGCTGGTCGGACGGCTTCAGCTTCATTCCTGTTTCTTTTGTTCTGCTTTCATCGGCCAAGCTTAGGAACCGCTATCAGGAAGCCGACAAGGATATTGACCACCGCACCAACGGCTGGAAAGCCAGGATGGAAAGCATGCTGCAAAAACCGGAAGCAGCCCTGCGCATGATAGAGTCTGCCCTTGCAGCAGGAATCCATGCCGACTATATCCTTATGGACAGCTGGTTTACGACAGAACCTTTTGTCAAAAGCCTTTCCGACCTTGGGCAGGATGTCATTGGCATGGTCAAGGATCTGAAGCAGCGCTACGATTACAATGGGCGTTTGTACACCTTGCCGCAACTGGCAAAAATCGCCATGGACAGGAGCAATACTCATATTTATCGTTCCCTAATGGTAAGAACGAGAAAACATCATCTTCCTGTTCGTATTGTCTTTGTCAGGAACCGTAACAAAAAGAGCGAGCTGCTGTATATCCTGTCTACGGACAATGCACTGTCAGAGGATGAGATCATTCGCATATATGGAATGCGCTGGAACATTGAGACCTTCTTAAAGGCCAGCAAGTCTCTGCTGAAGCTGGGCAGGGAGTTTCAGACCCGCAGCTATGACTCTGCCGTAGCACATACGGCAATTGTTTTTGCACGCTATACATTTCTTGAATGGCTGCGCCGTCAAGAAAACGATCCCAAAACCTACGGAGGCCTGTTCTTTGCACTTTGCGAGGATGTGCAGGATATGGAACTTTCGGATGCACTACGGTCATTGATGAATCTCTTCCTAGAAACCATCAACGGCTACGGAACTGAGGATACAGAAATCATAAAAAGTAAAGTGGTCAATTGGATTGCCAGTCAGAGCAGGTATATCAAGGGATTGTTCCAAAATTTATGCTGGGAAAGTTGAGA
>NZ_VTOY01000043.1 GCF_008271295.1 Pseudoselenomonas ruminis
ACTCCTCTCCTTAACCTTCCAGCACCGGGCAGGTGTCAGCACCTATACGTCAGATTTCTCTTTAGCAGGCACCTGTGTTTGTGGTAAACAGTCGCTTGGGCTTCTCTTCTGTCGCCGGCTCCAGCTCCAAGAGTAAATCTCTTCACCAGCTCCGGCCATCCTTCTCCCGAAGTTACGGATGCATTTTGCCGAGTTCCTTAACGAGGGTTTTCCCGCGCACCTTAGGATTCTCTCCCCGCCTACCTGTGTCGGTTTTGGTACGGGTACATGTTGTCTCGTTAGAAGCTTTTCTTGGCAGTGTAGTACGCCCCAATTTGACGCTCCCGTGGGATTGTCTATCTATCAGTTCTCAGCCTTACGGTGTGGGGATTTGCCTCCACACCAGCCTACCGCCTTCGACACACATTTCCAATCGTGTGCTGGGGCTCCTTGCTGCGTCACTCCATCCTCAAACAACAACATGCAGTACTGGAATTTTCGCCAGTTGTCCATCGCCTATGCTTTCTGCCTCGGCTTAGGTCCCGACTTACCCTGAGACGACGAGCGTTGCTCAGGAAACCTTAGGCTTTCGGTGGGTCAGATTCTCACTGACCGTTTCGCTACTCATACCGGCATTCTCACTTCCAAGCGCTCCAGCTGTCCTTGCGGTCAACCTTCAACGCCCTTGGAACGCTCCCCTACCCATG
>NZ_VTOY01000044.1 GCF_008271295.1 Pseudoselenomonas ruminis
ATGGACAAAAAGATAATCCCGGGGCTTGAATGCCTCGGGATTAGGTGTAGAATTTAGATATGCAAAAACCAAATTCACAGAGAGATTATACGTCTTTTGAAGGGAGTTATCAAGTATTTCTTCCTTTTAATCTTGAATTTCAGATTGACAAAGATGACCCCGTCCGCCTGCTTCGCCATTGTATTGGGGGTATGGATATTACGGCACTGGAAAAGACCTATCAGCGGATAGATCGAAATTTGGCGTCGCCAAGGCAGATGTTGGCCATCATTGTCTATGCCGGGATGAATCATATTTTCAGTTCCCGCAGGATAGAACTTGCCTGCAGGCGGGATATCAATTTCATGTACCTGCTGGAGGGCAAGCCTGTACCTGACCATACAACCATCGCCAGGTTCCGTTCCAAACATCTGGCTTCCTGCATTAAGGAACTGTTTGCCCAGATGGACTTCATGCTGGAAGATATGGGAGCTATTTCCCTGCAGGATATTTTCATCGATGGAACAAAAATCGAATCCGTTGCCAACAAATACAAGTTTGTCTGGAAAAAGTC
>NZ_VTOY01000045.1 GCF_008271295.1 Pseudoselenomonas ruminis
TCCTTGCAATTTTCGCAGCTGTAATGGGTTATCTTGCTTTGAAATCCAGTTTTGCTTTTGCGGGTAAATTCCTTGGTTACAGTCAGCTTTCTGCCTTGGACACAGAGGTAGGCATCCTCATCTGCCAGATAAGTCATGTTTTCTCTGCGGCCAATGTCCTGTTTCCATTTTCGGGTCTTGCTTTTTTCGTAGTTACTGGGCTTGATAAAAGAATGCTGTTGGTGTGTTTCGAGGTAAAGATAGTTTTCCTCGCTTTCATAGCCTGAATCTGCTACAACATTACGGTAACGTTTGTGTGTATAGTGTTCCATTTCCTGCAAAAAGGAAATCAGGGTTGTTGTGTCCGTTGGCTGCGGGCCAACTGTAGCCCATGTAACAAATTCAGAATCCGTGCCGTACTGGATGTTGTAGGCAGGTTTTAGCTGGCCGTTTTTCATGGCATCTTCTTTCATCCGCATAAAGGTAGCGTCTGTGTCTGTTTTGGCAAAACTGTTGCGTTTTCCCATGATGTGCAGGTATTTGTTGTATTTCTTGAGT
>NZ_VTOY01000046.1 GCF_008271295.1 Pseudoselenomonas ruminis
GCTCAAAAATACAACAAATACCTGCATATCATGGGGAATCGCAACAGCTTTGCCAAGACAGATACAGATGCCACCTTCATGCGGATGAAAGAGGATGCCATGAAAAATGGCCAGCTAAAGCCTGCCTATAACATCCAGTATGGCACAGATTCCGAATTTGTTACTTGGGCTACGGTTGGTCCGCAGCCAACGGACACGACGACCCTGATTCCATTTTTACAGGAACTGGAACGCTATACGAACAAACGTTACTGCAATGTAGTAGCAGATTCTGGTTATGAGAGCGAAGAGAACTATCTTTATCTCGAAACAAATCAGCAGAGTTCTTTTATCAAGCCAAGCAACTACGAGAAGAGCAAGACTCGAAAATGGAAACAGGACATTGGCCGCAGGGAAAACATGACCTATCTGGCCGATGCGGATGCCTATCTGTGTGCCCAAGGCAGGAAATTGACCGTAACCAAGGAATTTATCCGGAAAAGTAAAACAGGATTCCATAGCCAGATAACCCATTACAGCTGCGAGAATTGCAAAGG
>NZ_VTOY01000047.1 GCF_008271295.1 Pseudoselenomonas ruminis
AAAGGGGCTGTTGCATGAGTGAGAAATTACTTATGCACAGCCCCATTAGCTTTTCAACTTGACGATATCTTAAAAGTAAGAGCAAAATACAGGAATTTTGGGCGCAAGACACTAGACGGTCTGAAAATCGTCTTTGTTTCTTGCGCTCTTTGATTTTTTAAGCAGCGTTATCCACAAGGATTCGGTGCCGATTAAGCTTTTCTGCCTGTATTTTGCAGTGCAGCTTTTGAATGTTATAAGCCATAGCCAACAGCATCGTTTCCACAAGGACATTTTTATTGCCACGGGTTAAAAATCGACGGAAGGTCATATCTGCTTTTACCATGGCAAAGGCTCCTTCGGCCTGGATGCTGCGATTTACCCGCAACTGGATGCCTTCCGGTGAGGTTATCCGTTCCAGATCTTCCTGCCGCTGGCGCTGGAACCGTTTGGATACTTCGATATTCTTGGTTCGCTCTTCCAGCGGAGTCTTGCAGTGATTTCCGTGTATACATTGACTTTTTACCGGACAG
>NZ_VTOY01000048.1 GCF_008271295.1 Pseudoselenomonas ruminis
GAAGGCGTGAAAGGCCAGATTTCTGGTCTTACGATCAGCATTACGGATTCGAACGGCAACGTTAAGAAATCTGCGAATGCAGCGCTTGACAACTTCAATGAGACGGTTCGTGCACAGAACAAGTCTGAGGACAATGCTATCACGCTGCAGGTTGGCACGAAAGCGAACCAGAGCATCAAGGTAGGCCTTACGGATATGCGCGCTGAGGCTCTTGGCCTCAAGGGCTCCGATGGCACGACGCTGAACATCTCCACGCAGGCGAAAGCTAATGCAGCAATCAACGTTCTTGATAATGCTGTACAGAAAGCGCTTGACCAGCAGACGACGATTGGTTCGGTAGAGTCCCGTCTCGAGTACACGAGCGCGAACTTGACGACGGCATCTGAGAATGTCCAGAGCTCCGAGTCTACGATCCGCGATGCAAACATGGCGAAAGAGATGACGGAATACACGAAGAACAACGTTCTTATGCAGGCCGCTCAGTCCATGCT
>NZ_VTOY01000049.1 GCF_008271295.1 Pseudoselenomonas ruminis
GCAGATTTTCAACACTGAATGCTTGAAGGCGATGCTTTCGAGCGTCGTGATGGCGAAGCCATCACCACACTTATATAAAGTGATTAACATAAGTGATGGGTGGTCGAGCATTGAGTGTTGAAAAGATGCCGAGTGGCAAACGGGTGAGTAACGCGTAGACAACCTGCCGCAAAGATGGGGACAACAGTCCGAAAGGACTGCTAATACCGAATGTTGTGCAACTTCCGCATGGGAGATGCATTAAAGATGGCCTCTACTTGTAAGCTATCGCTTTGCGATGGGTCTGCGTCTGATTAGCTAGTTGGTGGGGC
>NZ_VTOY01000005.1 GCF_008271295.1 Pseudoselenomonas ruminis
CAGGCTCAAAGCGGGATTCTACTCTATCAATTATTCGCTGTCGGGTCGCCAATCATAAACAGATACGCGATAACCACGATACCGAGAACGATGCGGTACCAGCCGAAAGCTTTAAAATCATTTGTCTTGATATATCCCATCAGGAATTTGATAGACAAAATCGAGACAACAAACGCCGTAATCATACCTACCAGCAGAATGACGAGTTCCGAACCACTGAAATTCAAACCAAACTTCACGATTTTCAGCAGGCTCGCTCCAAACATAACGGGGATGGCCAGGAAGAACGTAAACTCTGCGGCCACATAACGGCTCGTGCCGAAGATAATACCACCGAGAATCGTAGAGCCGGAACGGCTGGTTCCCGGAATCAGCGACAATACCTGAAACATACCAATGATAAAGGCTGTCTTATAGTCCAGACGAGCCAAATCGCTGATGCGCGGGCGGCGATGCTTGTTGTAATTCTCCACCAGAATAAACATGATACCATAGAAGATAAGCGTTGCCGCTACCACCGGCGCCGTCATAAAGTGCTTTTCCATGTAGTCATTAAACAAGAGACCGATAACCGCCGCCGGAACACAGGCCAGAATAACCTTCTTCCAAAGGCTGAACGTATCCTTCTTCTCTTGTCTCGTCTTCCACGCGGACCAGGGATTGAGCTTCTCAAAATTAAGTGCTACAACTGCCAGAATGGCTCCCAGCTGGATGACCACCAGGAACATATCCATAAACGCCTGACTAACATCCAGCTTGATAAACTCATCCACGAGAATCATATGGCCCGTACTAGAAACCGGCAGCCATTCCGTCAGGCCCTCAACCACACCGAGAATGATGGTCTTTAACAAATCCATTATGCTCAAATCCACTGTAACGCTTCCTCCTAAACATATCCTGTTGCAAAATTTCAAAGCAAGTCCCATTATAGCACAGCCCAAGCGCCTTGTGCATGACTTTCTGCTGAAATCTCTATACTTTTATCCTCTGTACTCCATTTGTGTGAGCGAATCACGGAATCCCCCTTATGCACCTGCTATAATCAAGCTATCCAAATCAGTAATACATTTCCAATATATAAGGAGGGCTATCATGAGTGCCATTACCATCACCAAAGACAATTTCCAGACCGAAGTGCTTAGTGCCAAGGGAACCGTCCTGATTGACTTTTGGGCCAGCTGGTGCGGCCCCTGCCGTATGCTGTCCCCCATTGTCGACCAAGTCGCCGACGAACACCCCGACATCAAAGTCGGCAAGATAAACGTAGACGAAGAACAGGAACTGGCAGCCCAGTTTGACGTCATGAGCATCCCCATGCTCGTAGTTTTCAAGGACGGACAGAAAGTAAACGAATCCGTCGGCCTGATTCCCAAAGAAAAAGTTACTGAATTGATTCAGTAAAAAATTGCATGCCCAAAGCGGCTCCTGCACATTTCCGCATGTACAGGAGCCTTTTTTCGTATGCAATCATTTACGATCTGACAAAAGATACAGCTTTTCACTATTTTGCTTCTTCTCCATACCTCTTTACATAATTCGATATTACATCATTATTTTTAAATTTATCCCAAATAGCATTTTCATATATCCATATTTCAACATAAAATGAATCTGAAATTCTCACATGCATATCTTCGCTTCCGTCATCCCCCAATGCATGCATATCCAAGCTTATTACGTAGCATACCTCATTGATAGTATTAAAAAGCGTAGCATTTTCATAAGCGTTATTATCTAACAATTCAGGGAAATCATCTTTCTCTTTTGTCAGTATTTCACTGGAGTTAATTATCCAACGCAAATTATTATCTTCTCTTATTCCTTTTAATATATCATACAAATACAACCCCCATTCATTTGGTATTTCCAATTCCATATATATACTCATTCATCTTCACCCACCTATATAATACAATGTAAATTATTTTGTATATCAACTGGTTGATTACACTATTTCAGGAACAGCACTGAGAGTCCTCCCGTTTTACTGATATAAACTTCAGGCACTTCATCTATTCTTTTTCATAATTCGACAAAATCATTGTAAAGTCCTCATGAATTGAGTTCTCTACCCATAAAAATGCGCATTACCAACAACTATTTACTGTGGTAATGCGTATTATTTAGAACTTTCCTCCGCCTCCGCCGCAACTGCTGCTGCCAGAGGAGGAGCTGTCCCGTTTTTTGGCTTTTTTAACCCGGGTCACATTCATGTAAAGGAATGTATCCTTACTTTCATCCAGTTGAATGCTGTCGCGCTGCAGGTAATCATCGGCAGATACTGCCGGCTGCACATTGTTTAGCTGGCCCATAAGGATGCTCCACGCCAGAGCGGCGATAAGCCCCGCCAAACAAATGGCGATAACTAGGGAAAGCAGACTAAACTCCACGATGGGGTCGTAAGGCTCTCCCTCGGTCTCATAGTAAGTGAGCATCATATCGGCCGTATTTACATACGCCATAAAAGCATCGGCATAATTTCCATCTTTCAAATCTGGCAGGAATTGGTCACTCAGATAGGGGAAGCCTTCCTCATCGGTAATTATCTTACGCATGTGACTGTCCGTCGATACATACCGGTCGCGTGATGACATTACCAAAAGCAGTACCATCCCCCCATGCGTCCCGTTCGCATAATCCCGAAGCACAATTTCATCGGCGGCCGCTTTGGGTTCTTTCCCCTTAAGGGATTTCATCGTCACTATGCCAATGCGGACACCGTGTTCCTGCTCCACTTCCTGGATTCTGGCAAGCAAAGTTTTTTTCTGCTGATCTGTAAGCAGGCCAGCAGAATCTACCACGCTGGGTACGGCATCAGTCTGAGGTACATTGGCAAAACCCGCTGCCGGAAAGACGGTCCATCCTATGACCACTACCAGGAGTACAAGCAGCCAAACCAGTAATTTTTTCCGAATCATTTTGCCCCCTCCTTACACCACGATATATTTCGCGAGATAGTAGAGAACGGGCAAGGTAAGCAGAAATACCACCGCCGGATACAAAATCTCTTTCGTTCCGTCAGCGGGCAGACTGCCAACCATCTTGCCAGTCTGCCCATTCATCATAAAGGTATAGGGCTGGTCCTTATAACGGGTTGTCAGTATCCACACTGGTACCATGCCATAGGAGACTCCGCTTTTTTCCTTAATGATGGCCGAATCCTCAAGATTTACCGAATCATAACCCCGGACGCTGTCCTCCAGAACACCCAGGACACTGTGTTCTACGCGTTTATCCGCCCGCGGTGCCGAAGTTTCGGCATCCTCATCGTAACGGTCGGCCAAATAGCCGGTCAAATACGCCGTACTGAACGGAACGAGCTCCTGATAGTCAAAGGGTTCGATACTTTCCATATAGTCGTTATCCATCTTTTGGCTTCCATCCACAGGGATATGATTAAACGCCATGCGCCCACCGCGCTCACAGGCAAAATGCGATGTTTCCGTGACGGTTTCATCCCCGTCATCATAGACGACCGACTTGGTGGCCCGGAAATTGGCATGGGCTGAAACCGAAGAATCAAAGAGCCAGAACGGCACATACATCGGTTGAATGGACTCCACGCGATTGTTGGCCGTAAATGCCGATGGCAGCAGGATTTTCCCCTTATAAAAATCTTTCAGCGCCGCCACAGCATCTTCCTTTGTCTTTTTGAACGGAATGATGTAGTCCGGCTTTAGCATGCCTGCAAAATTTTTCGGTATCATTGTGGGATTGCCACAATAACAACATTCTGTAGCCATAGTATTATTATCGGTAACGACTTCCGCCCCGCACGAAGAACAAGTACAAACGTGCAACGCCGCCGCTTCATCTGCCGCCCATTCCGAACCGGCCTGTTCCGTCGCCCATTTCGCCTGCTGGGCGGCCGCTTCCTTGGCGGCCCGCTCTTCCTGACGCTTAAACAGTTCCTCGATGGTCTTTACGTCAAATTCATTGCCGCAATACTCACAGGTCACTTTCGCATGACCAGGACGAAAGGTAAGCGGGGCACTGCAATTGGGGCATTTATAACTTACCGAGCTCTCTGCCATTGACGTTCCCCCCTCTCACATTACGGGCGTGGTTTCCCACAGTTCGAGCAGAACTTGCCATCATTTACGGCACCACAGGCACAAGTCCATGGTCCAACCGGCCTTGGCGCACCGCACTCCGAACAGAATTTGCCCGTATTACCCTTATGGCCGCAGCTGCAATCCCAGGCACCAACTGCCTCAGGCTTCTGCTTGCCACATTCTGAACAAAACTTGCCGTCATTTACCGCGCCGCAGGCACAAGTCCAATTGCCCGCAGCTGGCGGCTGACCAGCTGGAGCAGCAGCTGGTACTGCCTGGGCGTTTCCCATAGCATACAAATTGCCTGCATTCATGCCGCCTGCCTGACCGGCCATATTCATCCCCATAAAGCCTAACGCAGCGCCCATGCCGCCCTCATTGGCTGCGGCAGCCTGCATTGCCTCTGCCTGTGCCCCCACCAGATGTGCGGCTGCCATATTGGGATTCCGGAAGGCAGCATTGCGCTGAATCTCCTTGATGAACTGCTGGTCCTCTTCGCTGGCACTGACGTTGCTGACACCAAACGATATCACATCAATGCCGCGAAGTTCTCCCCACTTCGCACTCAATACATCATTTAAGGCATCCGCAATTTCCTGGGTATGTCCCGGCAGCGCACTATAACGGATTCCCATAGCAGAAATCTTGGCAAAAGCCGGCTGCAAAGCAGTCATTAGCTCCGTCTTCAACTGGCCATCGATTTCACTGCGGTCATAGCGTTCCTCGATGTTGCCACAGACATTCGTGTAGAAGAGAATCGGATTCGTGAGCCGGTAGCTGTATTCCCCAAAGCACCGGATGGAGATATCCACATCCAGACCAATATTCTGGTCGACCACCCGGAAGGGAATCGGACTCGGCGTTCCGTACTTATTGCCCATGATTTCCTTGGTGTTGATATAGTATACCCGCTGGTCCTTGCCCGTATCGCCGCCATAGGTAAAACGCTTTCCTATCCGCTCAAACACCGCTTTGATGTCCTCACGCAGATTGCCGCCAAAGATTGACGGTTCCGTTGACTTGTCATAAATGTATTCGCCTGGCTCGGCGCAGATATCCACCACTTTGCCCTGCTCGACGATTAGCATGCACTGCCCTTCGTTGACGGCAATAGCCGAGCCATTAGAAATGATATTGTCCTCACCACTGGTATTCGAACTGCGAGCACTGGTGCGCTTCTGTCCTTTGACCGCTAACGTATCAGCAGTCAAACTGTCACAATAGAAAAATTCCTTCCACTGGTCAGCCAAAACGCCGCCCACTGCACCGGCTGCTGCTTTTATGAGTCCCATAAGCTCCTCCCCCTTCTGCTGCTATCCTGATACCATGTATTTTGTTTGCTATTTTAAGTCTCGTTGCCATAATACGCCTTTTGCATAAAAAAACGCTGAGAAACCATACTACCATTGTTTCTCAACGTTAATTTCGTTATCAGCCGGCTAATTCCTTCAAAGCCTCATAATTTGTCAGGGAAATACAGCCCCGCGATGTCTTGACCCAGCCTTCCTGGCTGAAGTATTTCACCAAACGGCTGACCACTTCCCGGGCGGTTCCCATAAAACGGGCTATTTCCTCATGGGTCAAATGAATTTCCAAACTGTTCTTTTTGCTGCTTTCCTCCAATAGGAAAATCGCGAGCCGCCGATCCGCCGACAGGAACAACACCTGCTGCATCTTCCAAAGCATCTCCGACAACCGGTTCGAAGCCATCTCGTAGCCATAGCAGCGCACATAGATATTGTCATCCGCCAGCTTGCGAAAGGCTGCCGAGTCCGTCAGCAGCACTTCCGTATCCTCCGCCGCATCGATGTAGACGTCAAACGTCACGGCATCAAATACACAAGATGCCGACAGTATTCCCACATCATCGGGGAACAGGCGGTAGAGGGTCACTTCACGTCCGTCTTCAGACATAGTGTAGACACGCAGCTGACCATGTTTTACCAGCAGCACGCCAATGCAGTCCAATGGTCCCTGATGGACCTGGGTTCCCTTTTTATAGCGGACAATACGGCTATGCGTATTGATAAGTTCCTTTTCCTGCGCAGTCAGATGAGGCCAAAAACTAAAGTGTTCGATAAAAAGGTCCGTAACCGTTTGCGCTTTATCCAAATCAATTCCTCCTCTTCGATAATCCGTACCATTATTATACCTCACCCAAATCCGCTTTTCTGTAACTTATGCACAAAAGCAGCCTGCTCCCAAAGGAACAGACTGCTTGTATTGTCAATCCAGCGAATTAACGGAACAGCTGGCTGACCGAACGATGGCTCTGGATGCGCATGATGACATCGCCGAGAGCATCGGCCAGGGACAGCGAAACGATTTTTTCGGATTTTTTCTCCGGCGGTACCGGAATCGTGTTGGTGATAACGAGCTTCTCAATCGGAGACTCATTGATACGGGAAACTGCCGGATCACTGAGGATTGCATGGGAGCACGAAGCGAAAATGCGTTTTGCACCGCGTTTCTCGAGTGCTTTAGCCCCCTCGCAAAGGGAACCAGCCGTATCAACGATATCGTCGATGATGATAGCCGTCTTGCCCTCGACATCGCCGATAAGGTTCATGACCTCAGCGCAGCCCGGTTTCGGACGGCGTTTCTCGATGATGGCAATCGGCGCATGGAGATGGTCAGCCAGGATGCGGGCACGCGTAACACCACCGAGGTCCGGGGATACAACGACAACATCCTCAAGTTTCTGCTCACGGAAGTAGTTGGCAATAACCGGAGCAGCAGCCAGATGGTCAACCGGGATATCAAAGAAGCCCTGAATCTGACCAGCATGGAGGTCAACCGTAACGACGCGGGTAACACCTGCCGTAACCATGAGATTAGCGACGAGTTTAGCCGAAATCGGCTCACGGCCGCGAGTCTTACGATCCTGACGTGCATAAGCATAATACGGTACTACCGCCGTAACGCTGTGTGCGGAAGCACGTTTGCAGGCATCTGCCATAATCAGAAGTTCCATCAGGTTGTCGTTGACCGGATAAGAAGTCGGCTGAATGATGAAGATGTCCTTGCCACGAATGCTTTCGCTAATCATGACCTGCGTCTCACCGTTGTTGAAATGACCGACATATGCATCGCAGAGATTGACGCCGATGTGATCAGCGATTTCTTTTGCCAGTTCCGGATTTGCGTTACCGGTAAGGATGCATAAGTTTCCAGTGTCTAAAGCCATTTTGTAAAAATCCTCCAAATCATTTTACTAGTAGTTTCTTCTCCTGAGTGAGCAAAGTCACCCTTTATACAACAGTATAGCACTGTTTGTACCAAAATAACATAAAGCTTTTACTTTGTTTTTAAAAATTTATTAAAAATTCGCTTAGCTGTTGCGCTTGTCTTTCCAGCCCTCGATATTCGTCTGGCGTGCACGGGCGATAGCCAACGTGTTACTAGGAACCTTCTTGGTAATGGTGGAGCCTGCCCCTACATAGGCACCATCTTCAACCTCAACCGGTGCAACGAGATTCGAGTTACAGCCAATGAAAGCATCGTTGCCGATTTTCGTGCGGAATTTCGTTTTGCCGTCATAGTTGACCGTAATTGTACCGCAGCCCATGTTGCAGCCCGAGCCCATGTCCGTATCGCCGATATAGGAAAGATGCGGCAGCTTGGAACCTTTGCCAACCGTAGAATTCTTGACCTCAACGAAGTTGCCGATTTTGACGCCTTCTGCCAGATGGGTATCCGGACGGATATGCGTGAACTGGCCAAGAATGACACCATCTTCCAATTCGCAGTCATGGGCATAGGTAAACTGGCCCGTCACATGGTTGCCTGCTTTGACATTCTGGAAACGGATGCTCGGTCCGATTTCACATTCTTCTCCGATTACCGTATTGCCCTCGAGCCAGGTCATCGGGTAGATGACCGTATCGCGGCCAACTTTGACATCAGCATCGACATAAGTCGTATCCGGGTCCATCAGCGTTACGCCCTCAGCCATGAGCTCTTCGTTCTTGCGGCGGCGCAGGATTTTTTCTGCACCAGCCAGCTGCTGGCGGGAGTTGATGCCGAGCGTCGACTCGTAATCATCGGCAGCCACTGCCCAGATCTTCTCGCCCTGTTTCTGCAGGATTTCCAGCACATCCGGCAGATAGTACTCGCCCTGTGCATTGTCGTTCGTGACTTTCTTCAGGGACTCAAACAGTGCCTTAGCATCAAAGCAATAGATACCCGAGTTTACTTCCTTGACCTGACGCTCTTCTTCCGTAGCATCCTTATGCTCGACGATTTTCTGCACCGAACCGTCCGCCATGCGGATAATGCGGCCATACCCCGTAGCATCCGGCATGATAGCCGTCAATACCGTTGCTTTGGCCTTGGCTTCAATATGCGCATCAAAGAGTTTCTTTAACAAGTCACCAGTCAGAAGCGGCGTATCTCCGCAGAGAACCATGACCGTTCCCGTCTCATCTTTCAAAAGCTCTGCCGTCTGCATAACGGCATGTCCCGTACCGAGCTGCTCTTTCTGCTCGGCGAACTCAGCCTGGTCACCGATAGCCTCGCGGACCATCTCGCCGCCGAAGCCCGTTACCACGATGTTGCGCTTAGCACCGGCAGCTTTTGCCGCATCGATGACATGCTGTACCATGGACTTACCGGCAGCCTTGTGCAGGACTTTCGGCAATTTAGATTTCATGCGGGTGCCCTTACCGGCAGCCAGGATAACTGTTACTAAATCAGACATGTTGAAAATACTCCTTTATGCTTTGAGGTTTATGCCTCAGCTTTTTTCTTTTTCGATTTGGCCTTGGACTCGTTCTTTTTCTTCATCGCATCCATAGCCTGAAGCAGGGTCTTTTCGGAATTTTCCATATGACGCTCGGCCGCCTTGCTGGCAGCTTTACGGTCGCCCTGGGCGATAGCTTCAACAATCAGGCGATGCTCCTCAAGGGTTGCTTCCAACCGGCCCGGATAAGACATTGAGAGCGTGCGGAAACGAGTCAGCTGGTCGCGAAGGTTCGAGATAATCCCGACCAAACGGTTATTGCGGGCCGCATGGTACATGGTGTCATGGAACTCAATATCCGTCTCGACAATCTTTTCCATGTTTCCTTCTTTGATATAACCACCAATCATGACGAGCAGGCGCTGCAAATGCTCCAGCTCCTCGTCCGTGATATGATCGGCCGCCAACCCGTTTGAAAGGGATTCCAAGGCGGTACGAATCTCAAAGATTTCATTGATGTCACGGATAGACATGTTAGCCACATAAGTACCGCGGCGCGGCATCATGACTACATAGCCCTCCAATTCCAGCTTGCGGATGGCCTCACGCACCGGCGTACGGCTTACCCCTAATTCCTCGGCAAGCTGTATCTCCATAATGCGCTCACCGGGTTTCAAAATCCCCGTGCGAATTGCCTCACGCAGGGATTCACATACAACCTCACGCAGCGGCTGATAGCTGTCAAGCTTAATGGGAGCTAATCTGTTGTCCATTTACGATTCCCTCAATTCTGGTTTTGATACTGTTAGGATTTTTTTGTCATACCCACCGTACGCGTCACAAACACATTGGCGTCGGTGTTTTCCCGCAGGAATGCGGCTATTTTCTCAGCGGATGCTTTGCTTTCTGCCAAGCCGAAGACAGTCGGACCACTGCCGGACATCATGCTGGCCAGCGCCCCCTGCTCCATCATCATCTGCTTGTATTCAGAAATTACATCATACTTATTAATAGTAACACTTTCGAGCACATTGCACAACAATCCAGCTACGGCTTTTCGGTCGCCGCGGGCAATTTCCTGCTGGATCCGCTCGTTATCCGGATGCTTTTCCGCACCGTGCTCATCGTAATTCGTATATGCCCATGCGGTCGAAACCGAAATGCGCGGTTTGGCCAGAACCACCCAGGTAGCCGGCATATCCGGCAGGCGCTTGAGGACTTCCCCACGCCCCGTGGACAGCATCGTGCCGCCCATCAGGCAAAACGGAATATCCGAACCGAGACGAGCCCCCAACTCACAAAGTGTTTCATCGGAAAGATTCAACGCGTAGAGTTCATTCATGCCGCGCAATACCGCCGCTGCGTCCGTGCTGCCACCGGCCAGGCCAGCAGCCACCGGAATCCGCTTTACGAGCTTCATCGCAACACCGCCCTGCAGGCCGTATTCGTCCTTTATGAGTTTAGCTGCCCGCCAGGCCAGATTTTTCTCGTCCGCCCGCAGCCAGGGAACATTGATAGACAACGTGATGTCGCCATCCGTCTTTTCCATCTCAATCGTGTCATGGAGGGAAATTGCCTGCATGACCATGGCTACCTCATGATAACCATCCGGCCGCGTACCGAGGATATCAAGGGTCAGGTTTATCTTCGCATTTCCATCAACCGTAATCACCATCGACACATCCTTTCGCAATCATTATCTATAATAGGATAGCAATATTTGACCACGGGTTCAAGTGTTTCCATGGATTCTGTTGCACATTTCCACGTTTTGCAGGATAATAGGATTAGAATACTGCGAAATCGAGGTAAATCGCATGAAAAAACAAACATCAATCGGTTATTTTACCGTTCTTGCCGTTTTGTTGGCTATTGCCATGAGTGCCTACTGGTTATCCGCTGGTGAATCAAAAGAAACTGCCAGCAATATCTTTCTTGCCATCGTGATTGCCGGACTGCCGCTCCCCCTTTGGCTGGCCCAATCACTGCCCCTTGCCCGCGGCGCTGCCAAGGCCAGTAAAGCAAACATCAGACTTGAATCGCCCGAGGTGCTGGCTACACTGGATAAAATCAATGCCCTGGCCGTATCCAAGGGAGGCATTGTCACCGAAGGCAAACCATACGTTGCCGGTCTTGTTCCTGCCGGCTTGAGCCAGGGAACACTGTTAGGGCTGGCCGCCTCCGCCGAGCGCGAAGCCAAACATCCCTTTGGACAGGCTATCTATCAGGCGGCTATTGCCCGGCAGGCCCGCATGCAGCCGCTATCCGCATCCAATGAAATCCCGGGCTGCGGCATGGAAGCACTAATCAACCGCATGCCTGTCCGCGTCGGCAAGGCCGAGTGGCTGCTCGAAGAGGGCGTTGACATCACCGCTGACCTTCTGACCCGTGCCGACCAGATTGCGCAGCGTGGCCAATCCACAGTATTTGTTGCCAACGGAAAGTACTGCCGTGGCATCATTGTTTTGGATGACAATATCCCGAAGGAAACGACGGACGCCTTCACCCAATTGCAGCAGCAGGGTATCCAGATCGTCATGTTGTCCGGTGACAGCCGGCGGACGGCCAATGCCATCAGTAAACAGGCCGGCATCGATACGGCCCGTTCCGAACTCACAGACCAGGGCAAAGCCCGCGAAATAAAACTGCTGCAAACCCACGGCTGCACCGTAGCAATGATTGGCAACGGTGTCCGCGATGAAGCAGCTATGGCCGAGGCCGACCTGCGCATCCATTTAGGACCGCTGCCGGAAAAAACCGGTGATGCCGCCCACGACATCGACCTGCCCGAAAACAGTTCAATCGTTTTGGAAAACAACAACCTCAGCGATTTCCTCCACTTGTCAAAGCTCAGTCACAAGGTCATGGATATCGTCCAGCAAAACCGTATTGTGGCTCTGCTCTTCTGGCTGCTCCTGCTGCCACCGGCAATGGGACTTGTCAAAACTTTTGGCGGTCCATTTCTGCCGCCAGCTGCCGCCTTGACCGGTCAACTTTGCGCTTCGCTGATGATTCTCTTTAATTCTTTGCGCGCCTGACTCATAGACCTTCCTTTTTCGGGAAGGTCTATTTTATTTTATTGCAGTTCTTAATATTCTGACATATAATAAAAGAAATCGAAGTCATTTCTTTTCATTTTTAATCCCGGCAAAGGAGGGAAGAATTCATGGATGCTTTGCTCTTATCCCGATGGCAATTTGCCATCACAACCACGTATCATTTTCTTTTCGTCCCCATAACCCTTGGCCTTTCGATTTTCGTAGCACTGCTCGAAACCTGCTTCGTCATGACGAAACGGCCGCATTGGAAAGCTGCCAGCAAACGCTTAGTGCGCTTCTTTGGCACCATCTTCCTCATTAACTTCGCCCTGGGCGTGGTCACCGGTATCGTGCAGGAATTTCACTTCGGCATGAACTGGTCCGAATACTCTCGGTTCATGGGAGATATCTTTGGGGCACCACTTGCCCTCGAAGCCCTTACCGCCTTTTTCCTGGAATCCACCTTCCTGGGCATCTGGGTATTCGGCTGGAATAAGCTGTCCGAGAAACTGCACTGTGCCTGCATCTGGATTGTAGCGATTGGCAGCAACCTTTCCGCCTTCTGGATTCTCGTTGCCAACAGCTTCATGCAGCATCCGGCTGGCTTTGCCATTGAAAACGGCCGCGCCGTCATGACGGATTTTCTGGCCCTGGTCACCAATCCCTACGTCTGCGGAGAATATTCGCATGCACTCTTTGCAGGCATCAGCACCGGCGGTTTTGTCGTGCTGGCAATATCCGCCTGGAAACTGCTTCACGATGAAGCTTCCCGTTATGCCTTCACCCAGTCGCTAAAAGGCGGTGCCATCTTCATGGCGATCGGCCTGCTGGGCGTCATGGGCAGCGGCCACATGCACACGCAATATCTTGCCACCGCCAATCCCATGAAACTTTCCTCCATCGAAGCGCTTTGGGAAACGGCTGACCCGGCCCCCTTTGCCATCGCGGCCGATGTCAACATGGAAAAATCCCGCAACGATGCAGAAATCGCTGTTCCCGGCGTTTTTTCCTTTATGCTCTACAATAAGCCCAGCGGAGAAGTCCGCGGCATCAATGCGATTCAAAAAGAATATCAGACAAAATACGGCCCTGGTGACTATCGTCCGGATGTTCCAGCCTTATTCTGGAGTTTCCGCATCATGGTCGGTGCTGGCGGCTTTATGCTATTGCTGGCCCTGGGAACGGCATTGCTTTCTTGGAAAGGACGTATCCTGTCCTTCCCGCTGCTGCTAAAAATTCTTCCATTCCTGCTGCCGCTGCCATTTTTGGCTAACTCTACCGGCTGGTTCATCACCGAAGCCGGCCGGCAGCCATGGATTGTCGTCGGACTTCAGCGCACGGCCGAAGCCATCTCGCCAAATCTCACGGCTTGTTCGGTATGGCTGACGCTCATTGGCTTTACGGTCCTTTATTTGCTGCTCATTCTGGCAGCACTTTACATCGCGTTCCGCCATATCAAAAATACCACGATTCCCGACGAAGGGAGGGATTTATAATGGAGCTCAATGTTATCTGGTTCATACTGATTGCCGTACTCTTTACCGGCTTCTTCTTCCTGGAGGGATTCGATTACGGCGTGGGGACGCTGTTGCCCTTCATAAGTCCCAATGATGACGAACGCACGCAAGTGCTGCGCACTATCGCTCCCGTATGGGATGGCAATGAAGTCTGGATGATTACTGCCGGTGGTGCTCTTTTTGCCGCCTTCCCTCATGTCTATGCCACGATGTTTTCCACCTTTTATCTAGCACTTTTCCTGATGCTCGTCGCCCTCATCCTGCGCGGAGTTGCCTTCGAGCTGCGCGGGCGCCATCCAAGCATCTGTTGGCGCCGCTTTTGGGACGGAGCTATTTGCTTTGGCAGTGCCGTTCCGGCATTTCTCTGGGGCGTTGCCGTCACGGACCTCATCCAAGGCCTGCCCATCAATGAGAAAATGATTTACACGGGCGGTTTTCTGGATCTTTTGACGCCATACAGCATCGTCGGCGGCCTCACCTTCCTGCTGGTATTCCTCGTCCATGGCGCGGCGTTCCTTACCCAGCGTCTGACCAATATCGGCCTTATCAAAAAAGCCCAGCAATGGGCTCAACGCGCGGGGGCCTTTGCCATTATCGCCTTTGTTTTCTGCCTGCTGATGACCCTGATAAAAACCGATTTATTCCAGAGTTGTATTGGTGGGACCGCCTTACTAGCCGCCGGAGTCTTCTTCATTCTTGGATACCGGCAAATGTTTCGCGCGCATTACCAAAGCAGCTTTATTCTAAGTTCCCTTACGATTGTCGCCACCACGCTGGCCTTCTTTGCCGGTCTCTTTCCGCGGCTCATGGTCTCGAGCCTCAATCCGGCCTGGAGCCTCACCATTCATAATGCCGCCTCCACTCCATACACCCTTGGTATCATGACAATGGCAGCTGCGGTTCTGGTGCCCATCGTACTGATTTACCAGGGCTGGACCTATTGGATTTTCCGCCAGCGGATTTCCCCCAAGGATTGCGAAGAGACCCATTAAATCCCGTATTACAGGTAATAAATTATGACTAGCCAACTATTTCAACAACTCATCTCTCTGCCCAGAAAATCCCTGGCGCTTTTGGCCGCCTATGAACTCAGCGGCAGCCTGCTCATTCTAGCCATTGCCAAGGATTTTGCCGGGCTTTTGAACCATTTCTGCCAGCAAGATTATAGCCACATAGCCGAAACGGCGCCAGTTCTGCTGGCGCTGTTTCTTATGCTTTGCCTGCGCGCCTGGTTGAGTTATCAGCAGCAGTTAAACCTAAAAAAACTATCCGCCCTACTGCGTGAAAAATACCGTCTGCTCATCCATCAGCAGCTCCCCAACCAACCAGCCTCTGTCCGCGATTATTCGCTGCTGGCTGTTGAAACGGTTGACGCGCTGGATAACCTTGTTACCAAATTCTTTCCCATACTGCTGGCTTTATGCCTGCGCATACCGCTGCTGCTCACGGCCATACTCCTCATCGACCCGATCACCGCTGCCCTGTTTGCCCTCACCCTGCCCATTGCCCCGTTTTTACTCTATCTCATCGGACAGGCAACAAAGAAAGCCAGCGAACGGGAATGGCACCACCTGGAAGCATTGACCAGCGGCTTTCACGAATTACTGCGCGGCATGGCCATGCTAAAACTGTTCGGCCAGGAAAACCGCCAGCGGGAACGACTCGCCGCCTTAAGCCATGCCTTTGCCACAGCCTCCTTGGCCGTTCTGCAGCTTGCCTTTGTCAGTTCCTTTGCCCTGGAATTAATCACCACCTTATCCATTGCCATCATTGCAGTCAGCACTGGCCTGCGGCTGCTCGCGGACAGCCTTGCCTTTTCCACTGCTTTTTTTCTCCTGCTGCTGGCCCCCAAATTCTACGACCCCCTGCGGCAGGGCGGCCTTGCCTTCCACACCATTATGGACGCGCATACCGCCTGGCAAAAATTACAGGACTTCCTGGGCGATGCCGGTCAGGATTCGCCCACGGGGCATAATCAGCAGCTCCAGATTCCTCCCGCTATAAATCTCGACACGTTAAGCTATAGCTATCCAGGTACCAGCACACCAGTCATCGAGCAGTTGACGCTGACCATTCCCGCTGACAAAATCACCTTACTCACAGGTTCCAGTGGTAGCGGAAAAACCACGCTGCTAAAACTCCTTGCCGGACTCTGCCAGCCGGATTCCGGCACAATAACCCTCAACAATCAGCCACTGGCTACCATGGCAGAATCCAGCCGGCAAAAACTCATTGCCTATGTTCCGCAGGATCCTTATCTCTTTTCCGCCAGTCTCCGCAACAACATAGCCCTCTTTCAGCCTGTCCCGGACGAACGCATCGCACAGGCACTGCGGCTTGCCTCACTGGAAACTTGGTATTTTTCCCTGCCCCACGGACTTGACACACACTTAGGCGCAGGCGGGCTTCCGCTTTCCGAAGGGCAGCGCAAACGCCTCGGCCTTGCACGGGCACTGCTCCAGAACCGTCCCATCACCCTGCTCGATGAGCCAACTGCAGGCATGGACGAAACACTCGAAGCAAACGTCCTGCGTGCCATTACCGCCTTTTCCCGTCATCGGACAATTATTCTGGTCTCCCATCGTCCGGCGGTCAAGGCCATTGCTGATACCATCGTAGAACTAGCGCCAGGAGGTGAGCCCGCATGATTGCCACTCAAATTTTTCTAAAAACGCTGCTAAAACTGCCACGGCCTGCTGTACTACTTTCTTCCCTTCTGGCTGCGCTGGCGGCCGCTGGCTCTGCGATTGGCCTTATGGGAGCTGCCGCCTGGCTTATCTCCTCTGCCGCCCTTCATCCGCCGCTTGCTGCTCTTACGCTTGCCATCACCGCCGTCCGCGCTTTTGGTATTGGCCGGGCCGTCTTCCGCTACTTGGAACGCTATTTATCCCATAAGCTGGCTTTCCACAGTTTTACCAAACTTCAATTATTTCTCTACGACCAGGCGGCAGCCGCCATCCCCCTACGCGAGGGCAGGACCGCCCAAGGACATTGGCTGCAGGCATTGACGTCGGGATGCAGCACTCTGCGGGATTTTTATGTGCGCGGCCTGCTGCCGCCTGTCATAAACCTGCTGCTGCTCATCGCCATCATCACAGGACTCTATCCAGTAGCAGGAAAAATTGCCCTGCTTCTTATCCCGCTCTTTCTCCTGCACCTTCTGCTTCCCTATTGGACATCATTGGAACCAATACAATCAGCTGGCACCTACCGGACCCTGCTGGACGATTCGATTAACGGACGCGACGAACTCTGTGCTGCTGGCAGCTGGCCTGCCTTCCTTCCACAGTTAGACCAGCAGGCAAACACCTTAAAAGAACAGCAGCAGCAGGAATCTGCCCGCAATTACCGCTGCGATTTGCTGCTCCAACTGCTTGATGCCCTCGTCTTTAGCCTGCTTTTGGCAAGCCTAGCCCAAAGCGTACTGATTGATTCTTCCCTGAACTTCATTGACCTCTCGGTCTGGCTGATGATACTGCTGGCAGAGCTTCAAGAATTGCAGCCGCTCACAGCGGCCGCCCGCAGCATTTACCAAAGCCGGCAGGCCGCACAATCGATTCTGGTACAACCTCGCCCCCAGTCCCCAACCAAAAACATTTCGCATTCTGACAGGTCAAATTCCCTGCTGACGGTCGAGCAGCTGACATTTGGCTATCATCCAAAGATTCCCATCCTTCACGGCCTTTCATTTCACATCATGCGCGGACAGCACACGGCCCTTGTCGGCGACAGCGGTTCCGGCAAGACAACACTGGCGGGGCTTATCTGCGGCTTTTGGCCCATCGATAGTGGCTCTATACAGTTGACCGGTCAAATTTCGGCCAATCTTCAAAACGCCTTTCTCTTTACGGGGACAATTCGCGACAACTTCCAGCGTCTTATCCCCGGAATATCCGACGCAGCCATTCTTCACTGCCTGCAAATTTCTCAGCTGTCCGGCTGGCTGGACGAGCAGCCCGCCGGACTTGACACCAGCCTTGCCGCCGACGCCCAAAACCTCTCTGGCGGCCAGCGCAGCCGTTTGCTCACAGCCCTTGCCTTGGCCAAGCCTGGCGAACTGCTGATTCTCGACGAACCAACAGCCGGACTCGACAAAAAAACAGCCTCCGCACTGCTCACCGGGCTCCTGTCCGAGCTCGACGAACAGCAGCGGACGCTGCTGTTGATTACCCATGATTCACCGGCTGCTTTCCAGATGAAACAGGTCATCCATCTTTAACTATTTCATTTCCGTATCATAATTCCTGCCGCGTACCATGCGCTTGCGGGCTGCATCGAATTTCGGATTTATCACACTTTTTTCCGGCCGATACTCTGGCGTCTTTATCCCGATGAGGTCCATAATCGTATGAATCATATCATCGGTCATGTAGGGCCGATTGACGGCCGCGCAAATGGCCTGCCATTTTTGCGGATGCTTTTCCCTGTATTTCGGCGATGCCCAGAATATTAGTGGAACTTCGAGCTGCTGATGATTCGGATTTTCTTCCACATGACCAGCGAAATTGCTGCCATTATCATAAATCGTCTCGCCGTGGTCCGGCAGATAGATGACAATGGCTTCCTTGTCCTGGAACTTCCCCAGCAGCGAACTTACCACAAAATCGTTATAAAACATGGCATTTTCATACTGGGCAATTTCCGTGCGCTTTTCTTCGGACAATTCATTTTGCGGTGCGGGGATGTCATCCTTCGTAAACTTCGTGAATATATAAGGGAAACGCATATAATAAAGACCGTGGCCGCCCATGAGATGGAGTACATAAAAATTCTTTCCGGCTGGCTGCTGCAAGGCCTCATCCACCAGCGGAAAGAGTTCCTCATCGAGCCGGCCGCCATCTTCATGCGACTCGCGCAGCTGGGTAAAACGCTTTACATCACTTCGGCCCGCAAAGAGCTGCGCCACGTTTCCCCAGATGCCCGAACTTTCCTGATTGGAAAGCCAGTACGTCTTATAGCCAGCAGCCTTCATGACATCGACGAGATTGTTGTATTGATACCATTCCTTATCGGATTCAACATCATGGAACGTAAAGAGTTCCCGCAGCACTGCCACCGTAGCGCCCTGCGGGCTGATGGTATCGCGAAATACTGCCAGCTCCCCTTTCCGGTTCAGCTCGTCGAAATTCGGCGTATTGTCAAGCGGATAACCGTAAAGATGCAGCCGATCGCGGTTGGTGGATTCACCGAGGATAAACACGACATATGGAACGTCGCTGTTGTTTTCCGTGATTTCCACATCGGCCGCCGCCTGCTGCTTGAGTTCCTCAAAGGCCTGGATATTCCGCACGGATGTGTCCACGGCCCGCCCCACACGAACCGCGGGAATATCCAGCGAATCATTGATTACAAAGGAATGGTACTGCTGCCAAAGGCAAATCCCCGCGCCAAGTCCAACGAGCAAAAAAGCCGGAAGCAGCCGGCTCCGGGTATGACGGGTCGTAAAGGTAATTCGCGGCTGATGGCCATAGCGGTAAACTGCTGCGAAAGCGACTGCCAATGACAGACCGCCGGCCAGCCCCTTCCCCCCAACATACATCCGCAAAAATTCGCCGGCCTCATGGAAATTCGTCTGTAAAAGTGCCGTAACAATTCCCGCACCGACAAGGGCTTGATAATTGTAGATAGAAAAACATTCCAAAGCGCCGAGGAGTACGGATACCACCAGCAGCGCACGAATGAGCCCCTGCCGCAGCCGCTGATAGGGAATCATGCCGATACCAATGACTAGCAGCATAACCCCAGCCAGCAAAAATATCGCGTCAATTGCCAATACCGTCAATTGCTGTGTCTTATACATATGGATATTCTGCCAGGCAATCGTAAAGAAATTCAAGCAAAAAAGCCCCAGTATCAATCCGGGACACAGCTCTACCGTCTGTTGCATCCTGGCCCATACTTTCAAGAAAAATGCCTTAAAACGCACCCAAAAGCCCCCTACCCTGTCGCGAAATTCATGATATAATAATGTCATTATATCATGATATAGGAGGATTATTCATGACACAAGATGAATTTCATAAATTAGTCCACTTCGTAATGGAAACTCCGGCCAAACCGCCTCATTCGCTCTTTGTAGGCGGCATGGACAACTGGCATGCGCGTGCCCGTCTGGCGCATTTTCTCGCCATGGAAGGCATTGACAAGACCGAAGAGGCATTAGAACTCTTCCACAGTGTCGTCGAAGCCGAAATCGATGAGGAGAACTCGGAAGACGTCGAGGAAAAAGTATATGCCCTTCAGCGTCTCAGCATAATCGAGCGCGATGAAAAGAAAAACGACGACGCCCTCAACCACATCAATCAGGCCATTGAACTGGCAGAGTCTACGGACTTCCTCTACAAGTACATCCTGCGCGGGGAACTTTGGGCCGACCGCTGGAACCTGCTCCACGCCATGGGCATGACCAAGGAAGCCGAAGCCGAAGCCGATGAACGCATCGACTTCTACAAGGATATCCCGGTAGACCACAACAGCTATCTGTACTATGGCTACCGCTTCAAAGCCCAGCTTTCCGCCGAACGCGGCGTTACGCTGGTGGCCAAGGACTACATGCACATGGCCATCCACTCCATGGAAATTCCGGCTGCCTACGAAGCAGGACTCGAAAAAGCCTTTGCCGCTACGCATGACAACGCTTCGTGGATTCTCAGCGAAGTCGATAAAGCAACGCCGAACCCGGAAAAACTGCACTGGGATATATAAACCATACAGCTAAAAAAATAGCCTTCCCACTCGGGAAGGTGCCCCGTCAGGGGCGGATGAGATAGATTTGTCTCATCCGTCAGACTTCGTCTGCCACCTTCTCCACAGGGGAAGGCTTTTGTTTTGCTGCCTTGCGCTGCTGACGGCGCATTTTGAAGAACCGTTTCATAATATCGGCACATTCCTGTTGCAAAACGCCCGCGGTAATCTCCGGACGATGATTAAGCGTCGGATTTCCAGGGATATTAAACACCGATTCGCACGCACCGGCCTTGGCATCCGTACTGCCATAGACCACGCGGTCCACCCGGCTCATAACAATGGCCCCGGCACACATCGGACATGGCTCAATCGTCACGTAGAGGGTCAACCCCGATAACCGCCATCGCCCCAAGTCTTTACAAGCCTGTTGGATGGCAATGAGCTCGGCATGAGCCGTAGCATCATGCCATTTTTCCCTCATGTTATGCCCACGCGCCACAACGGTGCCGTTCTCATCCACAAGAACGGCACCGATAGGCACTTCTTCGTCGTCATAGGCTAACTGCGCTTCTTCCAGCGCCAGTCTCATATACTTCTCGTCATCCAGCGTCGTGTATCTTCCCTTCTGCTTTACTCAAATCTACCTCGTTCTGATAGAACAGTGACTGTGTTGGCCGAGCCCTCAACTCCAATCGATAGGCATTCGGTACTCCCGGCCCTGCTTCATTTTCCGGACGCGCTTCCTTTTCTATTTCGTGGTTGAGTATTTCCGCGAACTGCTTCTTGTTCTTTGGATTGTCCTCATACCCTTCCTTGCGTTCGAAAAACTTTCCAATTCCTGACTCAACAGGTTTCAAAGCGGATACCCGCGCAACGCGGTCTACCATAGCAAACACCTCCTCGGTGTATTTCTGCTAATGCAGTCAATATTACTCTACAATTTATATATCGTCAACTTATCACTAAAAATTAAGTCTTTTGACCTATTTTTTCAAAAAAAAGACCTGTGCAATCCTTGCACAGGTCTTTCTTATATCACTGCTATGGCAAATTAGCAAAACAGCGCTTATTTCAAAGCGTCACCAAGTTTGGAATTAGTGTTGCGGGCAGCAGCTACGCTCTCATCGAACTTAGCTTTCTCATCGCCCTCGAGTTTGTACTCGACAATCTTCTCCATACCGTTTTTGCCGAGGACAACCGGAACACCAATGCAGAGGTCTTTCTCGCCATACTCGCCATCGAGGTATACACAGCACGGCATGAGCTTCTTGGAGTCAAGAGCGATAGCCTCAACCATGGCAGCGGCAGCAGCACCCGGAGCATACCAAGCGGAAGTACCCAGCAGACCCGTCAGCGTAGCGCCGCCAACTTTCGTCTGAGCAACAGCGTCATCGAGCTGCTCTTTGGACAGGAAGTTCGTGACCGGAATGCCGCGATACGTAGCAATGCTCGTAAGCGGGACCATCGTCTTATCGCTGTGGCCACCGATAACCATGCCATCGATGTCCGTCGGCGTAGCCGGATAGCCTGCTTCCTGCAGAGCCTTGGACAGGAAATAACGGAAACGGCTGCTGTCAAGCATACCGCCCTGGCCAATAACGCGGTTGCGCGGCAGTTTGGAATCTTTGAGCGTCAGGAACGTCATCGTATCCATCGGGTTGGAAATGATGATGAAGATGGCATTCGGAGAATATTTAACAGCCTGGTCAACAACGCTCTTAACGATTTTAGCGTTGACACCGATAAGCTCTTCACGAGTCATACCCGGTTTACGCGGCATGCCGGAAGTGATGACAACTACATCAGAACCAGCCGTCGGAGCATAGCCGTTCTCATCCCCGATTTCAGCCGTTACACCAACGACCGTCGAATCAAAGTTCAGCATATGAGCCGTCTGCATGATATCCATAGCTTTGCCTTCGGCAAATCCTTTTTTGATATCCACGAGCATAACCTCGCTGCAGAAATTCTTGACTGCGAGAACATTTGCGACGGTAGCACCTACATTACCTGCACCAACAACTGTTACTTTCATAATAAATTGCCTCCTTATAATTTGAAAACGGCCTGTCCATTTACCATAACAGAAACCGCTTTCGGAATGCCTTTTATCATGAATCACACTTATGATTCATTACGTGTAAATTATAACAAAGTCGGTTGTAAAAATCAATCTTTTTCCTTTAGTTTTTTTATTTTATCATAAATTAAGATTATATTTTTAAGACCTGCTAATAAGTAGTCAGACAACAAAAGAGACCCCTTTCTAAATAGGGTCTCTTTCCCGTCAACAGTATGCAAAATCCACTAAAAACTATCACATCAGGACTGCTCTTCAAAGTCCTCCTTGCCGACACCACAGAGCGGGCAGACAAAATCATCCGGAAGCTCTTCAAACGGTACGCCGGGAGCCAAATCGTAATCCGGATCGCCCTTTTCTTCATCGTAAATCCAGCCACATACGGTGCAAACCCAAGTTTTCATAATGCCCCTCCTAACAATACAAATAGAATCATCTCTATTAGGAAGGGTTCGCCCTGTTTAAAATGAAATCCTGCCAAAGAAAAATTAAATTATGCCGCAGCGCCGTTTGACTCCGGCAAAGAACTCATACGGCACCGCCATATTGCCCTCAATACCAGTTCCCATGGCCACGTCCGGACGGTTGGCACCATGAAAATCAGTGCCGCCCGTAGGCATCAAATCATATTTTTCAATCATATAGCCAGCAAACGCCGCATCATCGTCCGAATAATTCGGATAGAAGCGTTCCATGCCATTTAAGCCCATGCTGTGTAGGTGCAGAATCGCCGTCTCCTGTTCCTTGCGCGTCAGCCCTTTGAGACCGATTTCTTTATGGAAATGCGCCAGCGACGTCACGCCTCCAGCTTCCCGTATACGCGGCAAAGCTTCTTCGGCCGTGATATTCACATCGAGTCCCAGCGCCACAGCTGCGGGGTCAAGATAGTTATCCCAAAGTGGTTGGGCGCGGTCATAAAGATGAAGGGAAACCAAATAACGCATGATTGCATACCGGTCGATGGAACGCCCCTGAGCAAATTCTCTTACCTTATCCAGAGAAATATCCACGCCCTTGTGCGCCACAAAATCAATCATCTCCGGAATCCGCCCCTCCTTGATGGAACGGATTCGCTGGTAAATCAGCTGAAACGATGGATGATTGGGGTCAAAGCCCATGCAGACGATATGAATCTTGCGGCCGCTGTACTCTGCCGTAAGTTCCATGCCATTGATAAACTCGATGCCCTCCCGCTTGGCAGCCGCCGCGGCTTCATCGTTTCCGGCAATATTGTCATGGTCCGTCAGCGTAAACGCCGACAGGCCACATTTTTTCGCCTGTTTGGCCAATTCCTCCGGACGAAAACTGCCATCGGAAACGCGGGAATGAACATGCAAATCCACTATCTTCATTATGATTCTTTTTCCTTTCCTCGAAACTTTTCCTGTGCTAAAAAGAAATTATACACTGCTTCGGCAGCCGGCATATTCATGCCATCCACCTCCGCCAGTTCTTCCACGCTGGCCGACTTGATTTTTGCCAGCGTCCCAAAATGAGACCAAAGCGCCTGCCGCCGTTTCGGGCCAATTCCTACAATATGGTCCAAAACCGAAACCAGGTTGCGCTTGCCACGCAATTTCCGGTGATAGGTAATGGCAAAGCGGTGCGCCTCGTCGCGAATGCGCTGAATGAGATAAAGCGCCTGGCTGTGACGCGGCAGGACAACCGGCTCGGATTCCCCCTCCCGGAACACCAGCTCAAACTGCTTGGCAAGGCCTACTACCGGAACCTTTTTGTGTCCGGCCTGCTGGCGGATGATTTCCAGCGCGGAAGAAAGCTGGCCTTTACCGCCATCGATGACGATGAGGTCCGGCAGTTCCGCCTCAGGAAGTCCCACATAGCGTCTGGTGGTCACCTCACGCATCGACAGGAAATCATCGGGCTTTCCCTCAGTGCTCCGTATCTTGAAGCGGCGGTAATCTGATTTTTTCGGCAGGCCGCCTTCAAATACCACCATCGACGCGACGGTTTCACTTCCCTGTATATGGGATATATCAAAGCATTCCATGCGCTCAGGCGGATTCTTCAGCCCCAGGTAACGTCCCAGTTCTTCAACCGCCCCACGGGTCTGCGCATTAGCCTGCTTGATGCGGGCCGCTTCATCCTGCAGGTACTTAGCCGCATTACCAGCCGCCATGACCACGATATCATGTTTCGTGCCACGCTGCGGACAGACAAGCTGCACTTTGGCCCGCTTTTTCTTTTCAGACAGCCACGCCTCCATCAGCTGCCGGTCCTCCTGCGGCAATTCCCGTGGCAGGAGAACTTCCCGCGGTATAAACGCCGCCCGATGGTAATACTGCTGCAAAAACGCTGTGAGGATTGCCTCATCGCTTTCTTCTTCGCTTCCGCGCAGCAGGAAATGTTCCCGGCCAATCATCTTGCCCGCGCGGATGAAGAAAATCTGCACGACGACACCAATTTCCGAGCGCGCCATGCCGACGGCATCCTGATCGCCAGAGCCTGTCACGATATTCTGCTTTTCCGCAATCTTGCGGACGGCCAGCAATTGATCGCGCAGGCGGGCCGCGATCTCGAAATGATAAGCCTCAGCCGCCGCCTCCATGCGATATTGCAATTCCTTTTCGACTTCTTCCGTCCGCCCTTCCAAAAACAGCAGCACCGCCCGGATCATCGCATCATATTCGTCCTTCTCGACTTTGCCAGCACAAGGCGCCAGACAGCGTTTGATATGGTACTCGAGACAGGGCCGCTCCTGCAGATGCTTGCAAGTCCGCAGCGGAAACAGCCGCCGCAATAGTTTTAAACTCTCATGAACAGCTGTCGCATTCGTATACGGGCCAAAGTAACGGGCCCCATCCTTTAGAACGCGGCGCGTGATAAAGACGCGCGGGAATTCCTCCTGCACCGTGACTTTCACATAAGGATAAGTCTTATCGTCCTTGAGGCTGATATTATACCGCGGACGATGTTTCTTGATAAGGTTGCATTCCAAAATCAACGCTTCGACTTCCGTATGGGTCATGATGATTTCGAAATCCGCGATATGCGAGACCATCGCCCGGACCTTCGGCGTGTGATTTTTATTCGACTGGAAATACTGCCGCACGCGGTTCTTGAGCACCACGGCCTTGCCCACATAAATGATTTTGCCCTGGCTGTCCTTCATAATATAGACGCCAGGACGATCCGGCAGCAATTTCAATTTTTCTTCAACGATATCGGTCACACGCTCACTTCCTTTCATCTTTCTATATTACCACAAATTGGCTTTCGAATCTGTATACACCATTCATTATTCTTTTCACGCATGGTGCTTATACCTTCACTTTATCATTGACCCCCTTTTCAAATTGTGCTACAATTCATGTCATAGTTGTTTTAGCAGCAGGTTCTAATACCTGTTAATTTACAACCATACCAAATAATCGTCAATAATATAAACCTATTTGTAAATTTAGGAGGTAATCCTATGTTTAAACGCATTCTTATTGCTAACCGCGGCGAAATCGCCGTTCGTATTATTCGTGCCTGCCAGGAGCTCGACATTGAAACCGTCGCTGTCTACTCCGAGGCCGATGCCAATGCTTTGCATGTCCAGCTGGCTGACCAGGCTATCTGCGTAGGCCCGGCTGATGCTCTGGAAAGCTATCTGAACAAAGACGCCCTGCTGGCAGCTGCTAAACAGTCCCAGGCTGATGCAATTCATCCGGGCTATGGCTTCCTCTCCGAGGATGCAGACTTTGCTGAGCAGGTAACTAATGCCGGTATTACCTGGATTGGACCGATGCCGGAAACCATCCGCCTCGTCGGCGACAAAGATATCGCCCGCGCTTCCATCGCTCCATCCGGTATTCCGATGGCTAAAGGCAGCGACCCGTTGACCAGCAACGAAGAAGCTATCGAAGTTGCCAAGGAAGTCGGCTATCCGGTCATCCTCAAACCAGTATCGGGTGGCGGCGGCAAAGGCATGTGCGTAGCCCACAACGAAGAAGACCTGCGCAACATCCTCTCGATGCTCGTCGATATCACCAAGACGAAATACTACTTCGAGCATTACATCGAGCGTTCCCGTCACATCGAAGTTCAGATTGTTGCCGATAACTACGGTGAAGTCCTGCACCTTGGCGAGCGTGAATGCTCCCTGCAGCGCCGCAACCAGAAACTCCTTGAGGAATCCCCGTCGATTGCCCTGACGCAGGATATGCGCGAGCGTGTCGGCCAGCTGGCAGTAAAAGCAGCTAAGAGCGTCCACTACTCCAACATCGGTACAGTAGAGTTCCTGCTCGACCTTTCGAACAACGAGTTCTACTTCATGGAAATCAACCCGCGCATTCAGGTTGAGCACGGCATCACGGAAGCCGTCACGGGTATCGACCTTGTCCGCACGCAGATTCGCATTGCTGCTGGCGAGGCTCTTGAGTTCACGCAGAAAGATGTTCATTTCACAGGCCATGCTATCGAGTGCCGCATTAACGCCGAGGACCCGGACAACAACTTCCTGCCGTCCCCGGGCGACATCACATTCCTGCATGAGCCGAGCGGCCCGCGCGTCCGCTTTGACAGCGGTGTAACGGCTGGCCTTGCTATTGAGCCGTATTACGATTCCATGATTGCCAAGATTATCGTTCATGGCCGCACGCGCGGTGACGCTATCAAGATCATGGAACGTGCCCTGAAGGAATTCCGCATCGATGGCGTAAAAACTACGGTATCCCTTCACAAAAAAATTCTCAAAGACACCTACTTCCGTACCGGCAATATCGATACGCAGTTCATCAAGAACCGCATTGCTGTTTACGAAGCACAGGAAGAAGACAACAAAGGCAAGTACTTCGCATAAGCGATTGTTCCACTTAAAGCTGATGGTCAATGACCATCGGCTTTTTCTATTTCCGGCATAAGAAAAAGGCCCTGCATTGCTGCAGGGCTTCAAGAGGGATTAATGGTTCACAATAGGACAGGTCGTGCGCCTCTCTTATTGTTACTTTTTATTAGTTATTATTTTATAGTGTTTCGCCTGAATTGTCAACGGCAATCTTTCCCATTTTGCTGTTGACAAAAAGAAAAATCCTTCCAAAAACTGGAAGGATTTTAACCATCGATAGTGGTGCGGATGACAGGGGTCGAACCTGCACGTCGTAAGACACTGGATCCTAAGTCCAGCGCGTCTGCCAGTTCCGCCACATCCGCAAGAACGCAATTATTATACCATATTTCAGGTTTTACTGTCAAAGTTTGCGCAAGGCAATTATCCTCAAAGCCTTACCAACAGCCCTTCAAAGAGGCTAACGAGCCAGGAACCAATACTATTTCCCTTGTTTACCTTGCCAGCGGCAACATCGACACTGCCAACAGCTTTTCCATCGTATTTGATGACTGCCTTGCCAATGACTTCGCCCTCTTTTACTGGCGCTGAAACCACGCGGGGAATATCGTACGTTACCGTGTACTTTTCCGGACTTTCGTTGTTAATCAGCGGATAATCGATATCGCTTACCAGATGGGCCGTAGTCGATGCTTCTTTGCCATTCTTGACCCAGACATTCCGCGAGACACGTTCCTTGGAAATTCCCTTTACCATCGTCACATGACTAAATCCATAGTCCAAAATCTTTTCCGCATCACGGAAACGGTCATCGGGTGTTGGCGTCTTCATGAGTACAACGATAAGCTCAACGCCATTCCGTTTGGCAGCGGCGGCCAGACAACCGCCAGCAGCAGAGGTCCAGCCCGTCTTGATTCCCGTCATGCCTTTATATCGGCCCAGCAGTTTATTGGTATTTTCCACGGCCAGCTGTTTTGTCGCTGGGAACGCCCATTTGATGGTACGATTTTTCGTTCCCACAATCTCACGGAACTTGGGATTTTCCATCGCGTATCGCGCCAGCTTGGCCATATCCCTGACCGTGGAATGATGATTTGGGTTAGGCAGGCCATTTGGGTTTTCAAAATGCGTATGTTCCATCCCCAATTCCTTTGCCTTGGCGTTCATCCGGTTGGCAAAGGTCGGCACACTGCCATCGACCTGTTCGGCCACCGCCACTGCCGCTCCATTATCCGATACCATCAGCATTCCGGTGATGAGTTCTTCTGCTGTAAGCCGTTCCCCTGCATGAATATCGAGGAAACAGTCCTCCGTTCCCGACGCCTGGGGCGAAATGAATACCTCGGTGCGCGGGCCGATATTCTCAAGTCCCAGTATGCCAGTCATCATCTTGGTGGTGCTGGCTGGATAATGTTCCTCATCGGCATTTTTCTCCCAGATTACGCGTCCCGTAGATGCCTCAATCAATATGGCTGCTTGTGCCGTTACCTGCGGCTCCGCGTCACATCCCTGAGACATCGCTGCTGGCAGCTGTATCGCAAGCAGGCACACCGTAAGTATCCCTGCCATGATTCCACGAAAAACCTTCATGTCTCTATAATCCTCCCAACAAAAACTAAAGAGCCTCACTCATAAAAGAGGAAGGCTCTAATATTATAACGCTAATTCGTTTTTTTTGCCAAGGACAAATTCCCCTGTGGGAAATATCAATCCTTGGGCATGGCCAGCCGCAAGGCGTCGCGGATAGTCTCAGCCCCATACAGGTTGATTCCCGTTACCTCCCTGGCCAGCTGGCGGTAATTTTTCATCGGCAGGATTACATGCTCAAATCCTAGCCGTTTGGCCTCATTGATGCGGATATCGGCCTGTCCGACAGCCCGAACCTCCCCCGAAAGGCCAACTTCACCAAACACGATAGTCTTCGGGCGAATCAGCCGGTTGGCAAAACTCGATGCCATGGCTACACAGATGCCAAGGTCAGCTGCCGGTTCATCGATACGGATTCCGCCCGCAACCTTGACATAAACATCACAGGCACCAATTTGCAGATGAACGCGCTTTTCCAAAACGGCTAATAGCAGCTGGATTCTTTTGATATCCACCGAATCGGCGGTACGCCGCGGCGGCACATAGGGCGTAGGAGCTACCAGCGCCTGCAGCTCCACCAACAGCGGCCGGGTTCCCTCCACGGTCGGGATGATAACCGTACCACTGTCGCATTCGCGCTCGGACAAAAACATCTTGGAGGCATCGGGAACATCGACAAGTCCCACATCCCGCATTTCAAACAGCCCCAATTCGTTGGTGCTGCCAAAGCGGTTCTTTACGGCCCGCAGGACGCGATACTCGGCATTGCGCTCACCCTCAAAGTAGAGGACCGTATCGACAATATGCTCCAGCACGCGCGGGCCAGCAAGATTGCCATCCTTCGTCACATGACCAATGACAAAAGCGGCAATGCCATTGGTCTTCGCAATGCGCAGCAGCTCTACCGAACACTCCCGGACCTGGGAAACGCTGCCCGGTGCACTCTGGACCTCCGGCTTAAAGATCGTCTGTATCGAATCGATGACCAAAAGGTCCGGCTTCGTATTGGACACATGCGCCTCAATGGTTTCCAGATTGGTCTCACTGACAACCAGCAGGCTGTCGGCTATTGCCCCGAGCCGGTCTGCCCGCATGCGCACCTGCCGCGTGCTCTCCTCACCGGTCACATACAGTACCCGCCGCCCCGAACGTGCCACATCAGCACAGACCTTGAGCGTGAGACTGGATTTGCCAACGCCCGGGTCGCCGACAATCAGCACCATCGACCCTGGGATAACACCGCCTCCCAATACGCGGTCAAGCTCGCCGGAACCGGTCAAAAAACGCGGCAAATCCTCCAGCTGTACGTCACCTATCGGCTGCGGCTTCACAGCGTCGGACAGGCCAAGGCGAAGCCCGCCACTGCCCTTGACTTCGGGCGCGACGACTTCTTCCACCATCGTATTCCAGGCACCGCACCCTGGGCATCTTCCCAGCCATTTGGGGGCATCATAGCCGCATTCCTGGCAGACATATACAGTTTTCTTTTTCTTAGGCATAAATCTTCTCCAACAACATCAACGCAAAATATTCTTTATCAGCCCTTTTAGCAGACGAATAGTCCATCGTCCTAACCAGACGATGGACCATAGGAGATTGGCCGCAAAATCGAGGATTTTTCCTGACAGGCTTGCCGGTGCCAGTTTATTTCTTGGCATCTGCCTTCACCTTCCTGACTGCCTTTGGTTTCACTTCTTTTTTGATGAAGTCCAGCATATCACCATTTTTGCGGACGCAGATGGTATCCCCGGCTTTAAACCGGTGCCGCAGCAGCCGCTCTGCTATTTCATCTTCGATGTGTTTCTGCAAGGCACGCTTCAACGGACGCGCTCCATATTTGAAGTCGGTTCCCGCTTCCACGAGTTTATTCTTGGCCGATGGACTGATTTCCATCTTGATATCTTTTTCCAGCAAGCGTTTCTTTACATCCTTGAGCAGTATATCGACAATTTTCACCAATTCCTTCCGTCCGAGCGGATGAAACACCAGTAGCTCATCGATGCGATTCAGGAACTCAGGCTTAAAGATTCGTTTGACTTCACTGAGCACACGCTTGCGGCCATTTTCTTCTTCCTGCTTGGCCTCTTCCTTGTCTCCACGGACGGAAAAGCCCATCGCCTGATTCTGTTTCCGCAAAAAGCTGGCACCTGCATTGGACGTCATGATGATGACCGCATTGCGGAAGTCAACCGTACGCCCCTGCCCGTCTGTCAGCCGGCCGTCGTCGAGAACTTGCAACAGGATATTGAATACATCCGGATTGGCCTTCTCAATCTCATCGAGCAGGATGATCGAGTACGGCTTGCGGCGCACAGCATCGGTCAGCTGGCCGCCCTCCTGATAGCCGACATAGCCCGGAGGCGCACCAACCATACGCGATACGCTGTACTTTTCCATGTACTCGGACATATCAAAGCGGATGACGGCATCTTCACTGCCGAAAAGTGCTTCAGCCAGCGCCCGGGCAAGTTCCGTCTTGCCGACACCAGTAGGCCCCAGGAATAAAAACGAGCCAATCGGCCGCTTGGGGTCTTTCAATCCGGCTCTTGCCCGCCTTATTGCCTTGGATACTGCCTTTACAGCATCTTCCTGCCCAATGACACGGCGGGTGAGGATTTTCTCCATATTCAGCAGGCGCTCCGATTCCTTTGCCGCCAGCTGACGGACCGGAACCCCTGTCCACTGTGCCACCACATCGGCAATATCATCAGCCGTTACCGTAATGCGGTTATGGTCTTTCTTTTCCCAGTTGCGGCGCGCTTCATCCAGCGATTCCTTTACCGCCTGCATCTCATCGCGCAGCTTGGCCGCCCGTTCGTAATCCTGTGCGGCAATCGCCGCTTCCTTCTCCGTATGAAGTTTATCGAGCTGCTCACGGATAGAATGAACGCGGCTCGGCGGGGCAACTTTTCCCATGCGCACCTTCGATGCAGCTTCATCCATGAGGTCAATTGCCTTATCCGGCAGGAAGCGGTCCGTTATGTAGCGGTGCGAAAGATGAACCGCCGCTTCGATGGCTTCCTCTTCAATTTTCGCGCGGTGGAATTCCTCATACTTACTGCGCAGCCCCTGCAAAATGCGCACGGCATCATCGGGCGTCGGCTCCTCTACCATTACGGTCTGGAAGCGCCGTGACAACGCGGCATCCTTTTCCAGGTATTTCTTATACTCATCCAGCGTCGTAGCGCCAATAATCTGAATCTCCCCACGCGAAAGAGCCGGCTTTAAGATATTGGCGGCATCCAGTGCCCCTTCGGCGGCTCCGGCGCCTACCAGCGTATGCATTTCATCGATGAACAAAATGATATTGCCGAGCTGATGAATCTCTTCAATGACGCCTTTGAGCCGTTCCTCAAACTCGCCGCGGTATTTTGCCCCCGCCACCAGCGAAGCCATCGAAAGCGAAATGACTTTCTTGTCCTGAAGCATATACGGGACGGCACCCTCGACAATTCGCTGGGCTAAGCCTTCGGCAATCGCGGTCTTGCCTACGCCAGGTTCTCCGAGCAGCACCGGATTGTTTTTCGTCCGCCGCGAAAGAATCTGGATGACCCGCTGGATTTCCTTCTCGCGTCCGATAACGGGATCCATCTTGGCATCTTCGGCCAGCCGGTTAAGGTCACGGCCATATTTTTTCAGCAGCGGTGCGCCGCCCTCGCGGCGGCTGCGCGTCCGTCCATTGCCTTTTTCGAGCTGCGGACCATCATCGGAAGGATGCGGCATATCAATGCGCTCAAGCACCTCGTCCTGCAAGTTGTCAGGGTCGATACCCAAGCGGTTCAGCACCTCAATGGCCGCCCCCTCCGTTTCCGAGAGCAGGCTAAGCAGGATGTGTTCCGTCCCGATATAGGTATGACCGAGCGTCTGCGACTCCTCCATCGCCCCTTCCATGACCCGCTTTGCCCGCGGGGTGTAGTACGGATTATCCGATGGATATTCGGCCTCCTGTGAATCCATCGTATTGACCATTGCCATGGCGTTTTCAAAGGTGAGTCCTAACGCATACATTGCCTGCGCTGCCACACCATTGCGCTCATGCAGCAAGCCGAGCAGGATGTGTTCGGTACCGATATAGTCCTGCTGCAAATCCTGCGCTACATATTGCGCAAACTCCACCGCTTTAATGGCACGATTGGTAAAGTGATTTCGGTAATTCATGATTTTTCCTCCGAGCTCATGCGATGCCCGCCAAGTATTTCCCGTACCTTGCGCGCTCTGAGCTGGTCGATTTCGATTTTGGACATATTCTCATTTTCTGCCAGATTTTGCAGGAAACTGCGATGGCTGGCAATGAGGATATCCGCGTAACAATCTGCCTTTACTTCATGAATAAGTTTCAAATCTATCCCAAGGCGAACCTTGGACAAGAGCTCCATGGCCTCGCGTTCGGAAAGCATGCGCGCATAGGCCAGCGTGCCATACGCCCGCCAAACCTCATCAGCCAGCTGCTCTTTGCGGTAAAGAGCCAAAGCCTTGCGCGCCCGGCGCTCATGGGCAACGATTTCCGTTACGGCACTCTTCAGATTGGCTATGAGCTCTTCCTCCGAGAAACCTAACGTCAGCTGATTGGAAATCTGGAATAAACTGCCGACCGGCTCTTTGTCATCTCCATACAGAGCACGGACGGCCAGCCCGAGCTGCGGGGAAATATTGATGATACTGCTGACATTGCGGGTAAACACCAGGCCGGGCAAATGAAGCAGAACCGATGCCCGCAGCCCCGTTCCCAGATTCGTCGGACAGGACGTCAGATAGCCCATCTTCTCATCAAAGGCCATATCCAGCCTGGATTCTATGAGGTCATCGAGCGTAAAGGCCGTGCTCATCGGCAGATCGAGATTGAGTCCCGGCGCCCAGCACTGAATGCGCAGGTGGTCTTCCTCATTGATCATGATGCTAATGCAGCGGTCATCGGACACATAAGTCGCACGGTATTGTGGATTCTTGATGAGATTATCGGTAATCAGCTGCTTTTCGATCAAAACCTCCCGCTGAAGAGGCGACAGCCGTTCGACATCCACGCGGTCAAATGGCATCCCCATCGACTTTTCCAGTTCCGGAAGTACTTCATCGGTAGCGACCAGCACCTGCGAAAGCTGGTTCATATCCGCCCGATTCGGGAAAGGAACCCCTTTGAGATTGCGGGCCAGGCGTATGCGGCTGGCCACTACTACATCGCCATCCGTGCCGCCACTCTTCAGCCAGGTAAGTTCACTGCTGCGCAGCAAATCATTGATTGCCATCAGCCACGCCTCCTTCCTGGACTTCTATCTTTTTCTCGAGACTGCGGATTCTGTCACGATACTCCGCGGCCTTTTCGTATTCTTCCCGGGCTACGCTGTCCTGCAGCTTTTGGCGCAGCAAACCGATTTCATGCTTGATTTCCAGGGTGCTGCCACTGCGATGCGGTATCTTGCCACGATGTACGCTCGAGCCATGGATGCGCCGCAGCATCGGTTCAATCTGCTGGCGGAACGTATTATAGCACTCGGCACAGCCAATCTTTCCCGTCTGCTGAAAATCGCGGTAGCTCATGCCACAGTTTGGGCATACGAGCTGGTTCTGGTCGAGCGTCCGTTTCTCGCCGCGCTCAGCGGCACTGCTGAAAATGCCCTTGAGGAAATCATCCATCGATACACTGCGGCCCTGCTTCGCTGCCGGGACAAATTCCCCATAAGCTGCCGCACATTTTTCACATAAATTTTTTTCAATCCGTCCATCCGGCCCAATCTGGGTGATATGGACTACCGCTTCGTTGCGTCCACAATCATCACATAACATCCGGAATCCCTCTTTTCTATGGTAAACTATTTCAAGATACTATCATTCCGCTCAGGAAAAATTTTCCAGGGTCAGGAACATGGATTTTAACAAGTGAACCCGTTCCTCAGCCGTTACATGCTCCGATTGATAGGCAAAGACTACCACCTGCATCATCAATGCCGCTTCGCGATTCGTAATCATCTGATGCTGGAGCAGATAATGCACCATGGACTGCACCATTGGCATTTCCGTATCCTTATCAATCTTATCGAGCATGTCCTGGTAAACCATATTGCGCGTAGGCACCTGTACGATGCGGATAAATCCGCCCAAGCCACGGCGCGATTCCACGACAAACCCCTTATCCTGCGTGAACCGTGTCGACAGCACATAACTAATCTGCGACGGGGCACAGGAAATCTCATCGGCAATATCCGTGCGCCGTAGCTCTACTTTGCCATCCTGTTGGGCTGCCAGCTGCCGCAGGATATACGCTTCAATTAAATCTGCGATATTGCTCACAATAATCACCTTCTATAAAAATTGACCATTTGACTTTTATTCTATTATAACGCCATTGCGGAGTTTTTGCCAAGAACAAATTATGCCATCAGCGCTTCTCTACCCACAACACCGTATCCAAAGAATTGAGATAGTCAATTATATCGATGACTGCCGCTTCCTTTTCAAAGAGCAAATCCATTTTGAGAATCAGATAGGCACTGTCTGTCCCCAGTCCTTCACCATTTTCCTGCACACTAAAACGCCCGACCTTTAACTGAAATGCCTCCAGCTTCTTGTGAATGCGCTTCAGCTCACCAGGATTGTTGACGAGACAGATTTCTACCGCTGTTTTCTTTCTGTGTTCAAAAAAATCATCGATATGCGTCAAGGCATTCAACGCCACAAAAACAAATGCCGTGGTAAACAAAGCCTCAATGTATAAGCCAGCGCCCACGGCCAGGCCTATACCTGCCACTATCCACAAGCAGGCAGCAGTTGTCAGGCCAGTAACCGTCAGCCCCTCTTTCATAATCGCCCCTGCCCCCAAAAAGCCCATTCCGCTTACCACTTGCGCTGCAATTCGGGCAGGGTCGCCATTGCTCTTATCTTCCATGCTCCAATACATAGCCAGTGAAAGCACCATCATCAAGCAGGCGCCCATTGACACGATTAGATTGGTACGAAGCCCGGCCGACTTTTTCCTGGACTGCCTTTCATAGCCAACGAGTCCTCCTAATATAGCTGCCAGTGCCAGCCGAAAAAGAATTTCATATTCTGGAACCATATCCATCCCTCCTATAAAAAAAGCCCCAGACATCGTTCGACAACGTTGTCTGGGACCTCCAATTCATTGGTCAGTCTCCAACCGAGATGAAAAATAATACATATATTGTAAATAACCGAATGGAATCTGTCAAATTCAGCTAAGCCAGCAGCTCTGCTTTTATTGTAATGCCTCTTTGAGCACTTCCATGTTCTTTTTCATCGTATTGATATAGGCATCCATAGCTTCCGGTGTTGCCTCACCAGTTACCACGGGGTCAAGCGTGTAAATCCTTGCGCCCGTCTCTCGCGCAATCGTTTCCGCCGCCGCTGGCGAATACTGTGGTTCGGTAAAGAGAACTTTCACCGGCAATTTCTTTACCTTGTCAATGACCTGCTCAAGTTCCTGCGGCGTCGGTTCCGTCCCAGGCTCTCGTTCAATCACATCCACCAGGTTCAGCTTAAACTCCTTGGCAAGATACGGGAACGCCTCATGGAACGTCACGATATCCTTATGAGGCAAATCGTCGAGCTGCTCGTGCATCTCCTTGCGCAGTGCCTCAAGCTTCATGACGTAATCCAACGCATTCTTGCGGTACTGATCCTTATGCGCGGGGTCAGCCTCGCAGAGCTGAACGGTGATTGCCTTTACCTGGTCAATCGCATAAGTAACCGACGTCCACACATGCGGATTATCTTCTTCGCCATCTTTTAGCAGCTGGATGTGGTCATACTTAGATGCTTCGATTATCTTTAACTTCTTATTCTGCTTAGCTGCCTTGTCGAGGAAGCTTTCCATACCAGCACCACTAGCGACCAGCACGTCGGCTTTCTCAAGCACCTTCATATCCTCCGTAGTCAGCTGATAGTCGTGCAGACAGCCCGTCTGCGGCTTTGTCATATTGATGACCTCAACACCATCGACATCTTTGGTGATATTGATGACATCAATATACATGGGGTAGAACGAGGTGACGATGGTAAAATTCTTCTTGGCTGCCGGCTGTGGTTTACTGCAGCCAGTCAAAACAAAACAAAACAGTAACAGCAAAGATACGATAATAACTAATTTCTTCACAAAATACTCCTTTAGCAAATAGAAAGCAAAAAAGCCTTCCCAAACGGGAAGGCCTTTTTCTCAGCAAATCAGCCAAGAATTACGAGCGAATCATGTGCTTTGACGCTCTGGCCAGCAGCAACGTTGAACGTCTTGACAACGCCATCAGCATCAGCAGCAATCTCATTCTGCATCTTCATAGCTTCGAGAATCAGCAGCGTTTCGCCAGCTTTAACAGCCTGGCCTTCGCTTGCTACGAGTTTAACGATTTTGCCCGGCATCGGAGCATCGATGGAATGCTCACCTGCGCCAGCGGCAACAGCAGCCTTAGCCGGAGCAGCTGGTGCTGCCGGAGCCGGTGCCGGTGCTGCTTTCGGTGCAGCCGGAGCTGCCGGAGCCTTCGGAGCAGCTGCAGCTGCGGATTTTACTTCCTCAACCTCTACTTCATAAGCCGTGCCGTTAACGGTGATATTGAACTTTTTCATTAAGAATTCCTCCAAATACGTTCTACTTCGGAATCAATCAGAACTGTTTGACCAAGCCGCCACGCGCGGACAAAGCCCAAACGTCGCTGCGCTTGATGCGTACAGCGATAACTTTATTCGACATCATCATCTGGACAGCAGCCGTGATAGCGGCTACTACCTCAGGCGATACGCCATTTGCTTCGGTTTTCATAACGTGCACCTCTTTGATTAAAGCGGAATATTGCCGTGTTTCTTGGACGGGCCAACTTCGCGCTTGCTAGCCAGTGCATTGAGAGCCGTGATGATGCGCGGACGCGTCTCTTTCGGCTCAATAACCATATCAACATAGCCACGCTCTGCGGCAACATACGGCGTTGCGAAGTTTTCAACGTACTCTGCCGTCTTAGCATCTTTATCCGGATCTTTGCGGAAGATGATGTTGGCTGCACCAGCCGGACCCATAACAGCAATCTCCGACGTCGGCCAAGCCATAACCTGGTCTGCGCCGAGTTCGCGGCAGCACATAGCGATGTAGGAACCGCCGTATGCCTTACGGGTAATAACCGTAACTTTTGGAACCGTAGCCTCACTGTATGCATAGAGCATCTTCGCACCATGGCGGATAATGCCGTTATGCTCCTGGTTAACGCCTGGCAGGAAGCCCGGTACATCAACGAGGTTGACAAGAGGAATATTGAACGCATCGCAGAAGCGGATGAAGCGGGCGGATTTATCCGACGCATCAACATCCAAGCAGCCTGCCATGACTTTTGGCTGGTTGGCAATGATACCAACGCTGCGGCCATCAAAACGGGCAAAGCAGCAGATGATGTTCGTGGCGAAGAATTCCTGTACTTCGTAGAATTCACCGTTATCAACCAGCGAACGGATTACATCCTTCATATCGTATGGCATGTTCGGGTTATCCGGAATAACCGTGTTCAGGCTCTCATCCTGACGATCCGGGTCATCACCAGTCTCCATAACCGGAGCATCTTCCATATTATTGCTCGGCAGGAAGGACAGCAGGTAACGAATCTGCTTGATGCAGTCATCCTCATCCTCTGCTGCGAAATGAGCAACACCGCTGCGCGTGTTATGCGTCATAGCACCGCCCAGAGCTTCAGCGGTAACTTCCTCAGCCGTTACCGATTTGATAACTGCCGGGCCTGTGATGAACATCTGGCTGGTGTTCTTGACCATGTAAATGAAATCCGTGATAGCCGGGCTGTATACAGCACCACCAGCGCACGGTCCCATGATTACGGAAATCTGCGGGATTACGCCAGAAGCTGCCGTGTTGCGATAGAAGATACCACCGTAACCAGACAGTGCGTCAACGGCTTCCTGGATACGAGCGCCGCCCGAGTCGTTAATACCGATGCACGGTGCACCCATCTTCATGGCAAGGTCCATTACTTTCCAGATTTTATGCGCATGTTTTTCACCAAGAGATCCACCCTCAACCGTGAAATCCTGTGCATAAGCATAGACAAGACGGCCGTCAACCGTACCATATCCCGTTACTACACCCTCGCCCGGAAGTTCTTTTTTGTCCTGACCAAAATTCGTGCAACGATGCTTCATGAACATATCGAGCTCAACGAAAGATCCTTCATCGAACAGCTTGTTGATACGCTCACGGGCAGTCTGTTTGCCCTTTGCGTGCTGCTTTTCGATGCGGGCCTGACCGCCGCCCTGCATGATATGCTCTTTCTTTGCATTCATTAAGTCAATTTTTTCCTGAACAGTAGCCATTATATACCTCCTATAATTAGCTTGTGAGAAAATAGTCTGCGACAAATTTCTCATGTACTGCAATCTCTATTTTGCACTATTTGTGTGAAAATTGCAAGACTAATTTAATACCAGGTATTAATCACGCTGGCAGAGTTCCAGGAGAACACCATGGGAAGCCTTCGGATGAACAAAGGCAATTTTCGCACCGCCGGCACCAAGGCGCGGTTTCTCATCAATCAGGCGAACACCCTGCTCTTTGAGATCTGCCAAAGCAGCCTCGAGATTGTCAACGCGCAGCGCAATGTGCTGGATACCGCCGCGGCCGCCGTTCTTTTCGATAAATTTGGCAATCGGCGACGTTTCATCCGTTGCCGCCAGCAGCTCAATTTCGCTGCCATTCGGCGTCGGGAAGAATCCTGTCGTTACCTTCTGCTCAGCAACGGTTTCCTCACCATTTGCCGGAAGGCCAAGCGTATCCCCCCAGAAAGAACCGACTTCCTTGAGGTCCGAAACTGCAATACCGATATGATCTACGCCCAATACTTTAAACATAATGACTCCTCCATTCGGATAAAATAATTATTTCAGCATCTCATCCATGACCTGGCCAATAACGGTATACGGGTCTGTCTCATGCTGTTTGATTTGCTCGACATAGCCATCAAGGCGACCGCTGTCCACGATCTTGCCCTTGATGTATGTGCCGATGTTGCTGCTGAGGATATCGAGTATTTCATCACGGGTACGCTTCGTGCGCCTTTCGGCCAATTGGCCGTTGCCTTCGATATGCGTCCGGTGTTTTTCAACGGTATCCAAAAGTTCTTTGATGCCTTCATTCTGGCTGGCTACCACCTTGGTAATCGGCGGCCGCCATTCCGTCATCAGGCTGTCGAGGTCCAGCATCATGTTGATTTCACGAACTAGTTTGTCTGCCCCATCTAGGTCTGACTTGTTGATGCAGTACAGATCGCCAATCTCCAAAATGCCGGCCTTGATTGCCTGGATATCATCGCCCATGCCGGGAATCAATACAACCATGGTCGTATCGGCAGCTTTGACGATATCCACTTCTGACTGCCCGACACCGACCGTTTCAACGATAATGATGTCCTTTCCAAAAGCATCCATTGCTTTGACAGCGTCAGCGGTTTTATGGGATAAACCCCCGAGGCTCCCGCGGGTGCCCATACTGCGGATAAAGACTCCTTCGTCAAGTGTCAGTCCATTCATGCGGATGCGGTCGCCTAAAATGGCACCGCCCGTAAACGGACTTGTCGGGTCGACAGCTATAATACCAACGGTCTTGCCCTGTGCACGGTACTCACGCGCTATCTTATCGGACAGCGTGCTCTTGCCTGCCCCTGGTGGACCGGTGATCCCCAATACATAGGCATGACCGGTATGCGGATAAAGCTTCTTCATGATTTCCGTCGCTTCATCATACTCGTTCTCAATGGCAGTAATTGCCCGAGAAAGTGCCAGCCGATTGCCTTTAAGTAATTCTTCTGCTATGTCCATCCTGCCACCACCTTTTCGGTAGTTTTTATTGTGAACTTTAACGCTAAAACCAGTTCACATTACGAAACAGTAAAATAGTGCCAGGTTGGACCAGGAGACCGGAACCCGCTCCCCTGGTCCTATTCCCAGCACCACCTCTTTTTAAAGTTTTACATTCTCATTGATGTATTTAACGACTTCACTGGTCGGCGTTCCCGGGGTAAATACGGCCGAAACACCAGCTTCTTTAAGAGCCGGGATATCGCCCTCCGGAATAACACCGCCGCCGATGATGAGCGCATCCGTCATGCCATTTTTGCGAACGAGGTCAACAACTTTCGGGAACAGGTGACCATGGGCACCCGAGAGAATGCTCATAGCAACGACGTTGACGTCCTCCTGCAAAGCTGCCTCAGCAATCTGTTCCGGCGTCTGGCGAAGGCCCGTATAAATGACCTCAAAGCCAGCATCACGCAGTGCGCGGGCAACGACTTTAGCACCGCGGTCATGACCGTCAAGACCTGGTTTAGCAACTAAAACTCTGATTTTCTTTTCCATTTTGAATTCCTCCAAAAACGCAAACGCTATAGTACGATTCTTTTCTTAATGAACGATTACAGGCTGACATGTGCCTCATATTCGCCGAATACCTCACGCATGACGTTGCAGATTTCGCCAAGCGTTGCATACGTCTTAACAGCAGCGAGGATATGCGGCATGAGGTTTTCATTCTCATCCTGGCAAGCCTTCTTGAGGTCAGCCAGCGCAGCCTTTACCGCCTCATTATCGCGTTTCGCTTTCATAGCCTCAACCTTAGCCTTCTGACGCTCGCCGACAGCTTCGTCGACTTTCAGCAGACCTTTTGGAGGTTCTTCTTCCATCTGGAATTTATTGACACCGACAATCGTGCGGGCACCAGATTCAACATCCATCTGCCATTTGTAAGCAGAATCCTGGATTTCCTTCTGGATGTAGCCCTTCTCGATAGCAGCAACTGCACCACCGAGGTCGTCGATTTTCTTGATATAGTCCCAAGCCTCAGCCTCAATCTTATTCGTCATAGCCTCGACGTAGTAGGAACCAGCCAGCGGGTCGATGACATCAGCCAGGCCGCTCTCATACGCAACAATCTGCTGCGTGCGCAGGGCAATCGTAACGGATTCCTGCGTCGGCAGAGCCAGTGCCTCGTCGCGGGAGTTTGTGTGCAGGGACTGTGTGCCGCCCATGACAGCAGCTGCCGTCTGCAGAGCAACGCGGACGATGTTGTTGTTCGGCTGCTGAGCCGTCAGCATCGAACCAGCCGTCTGCGTGTGGAAACGCAGTTTCATGCTCTTTTCACTCTGTGCATGGAAGCGCTCTTTCATGACTTTTGCCCAAATGCGGCGGGAAGCACGGAACTTGGCAACCTCTTCGAGAACATTGTTGTGAGCATTCCAGAAGAAGGAAAGGCGTCCAGCAAAGTCGTCAATCTTGAGGCCGGCTTTGATTGCAGCCTCGCAGTAAGCAATACCATCGGCAATTGTGAAGGCAATTTCCTGAGCAGCCGTGGAACCTGCCTCACGGATATGGTAACCGGAAATCGAAATCGTATTCCATTTCGGTACGTTTTTCGAACAATACTCGAAGATGTTCGTAATCAGGCGCATGGATGGACGCGGCGGGAAGATATACGTACCGCGGGCAGCATACTCCTTGAGGATATCGTTCTGAATCGTACCACGCAGCTGGTCAGCAGGTACGCCCTGTTTCTCAGCCACAGCAATGTACATAGCCAAAAGAACCGAAGCTGGTGCATTGATGGTCATCGATGTGGAGACCTTGCCAAGGTCAATCTGGTCAAACAGCGTTTCCATATCAGCCAGCGAATCGATGGCAACACCGACTTTACCTACCTCGCCCTCGGAGATTGGGTCTGTGGAATCATAACCAATCTGCGTCGGCAGGTCAAAAGCACAGGACAGGCCGGTTGCACCATTTTCAATCAGCATACGATAACGCTTGTTGGACTCCTCAGCCGTAGAGAAACCAGCATACATACGCATCGTCCAGAAACGGCCGCGATACATCGTCGGCTGAACGCCGCGCGTATACGGATAAACACCTGGGAAACTCAGTTCATCGGCATAATCCGTATCCTTGATATCCAGCGGCGTATAAAGGCGTTTTTCCGGCAGATGCTCACGCTCTGGGAAACGTGCGATTGCTTTTTCTACACTGGCTTCGTATTTTGCAAGCTCAGCTTGGATTTTCTCATTGCTCATTAGGAAACTCCTCCTGATTCATTCAGTATCTATATATCTATCGTTTTTCAATTTTTATTTTGCCATGCTGCCTTTCTCAATGAAGCGTTCGTGGAAGGAAAGCGCCTCGTGGAGAAGATGCGGCGTATGCGCATGTTTGAGTTCTTCATCAGCCCGTTTGAAATAATCCAGCAGGATTGGGCGGTAGCTCGGATGCGCACAGTTGTTGATTATCTCTAATGCGCGTTCACGCGGTGCTTTGCCACGCAAATCGGCAATACCCTGCTCCGTGATGATGATGTCGACATCGTGCTCCGTATGGTCAATATGCGAGCAGAACGGAACGACAGCCGAAATCTTGCCCTCTTTGGCAATCGACGGCGTATAGAAAATGGTCAGGTATGCGTTGCGGGCAAAATCGCCGCTGCCGCCGATACCGTTCATCATCTTCGTACCCGTGATATGCGTCGAATTGACGTTGCCGTAAATATCAACCTCGATAGCCGTGTTCATGGCAATGACGCCCAAACGATGAACGACTTCCGGACTGTTGGAGATTTCCTCCGGACGCAGCAGCAGATATTTTTTATATTTTGCTACATCCTTGTAGAAACGAGCCATTCCTTCCGGCGATGGGCTGAACGCCGTACCGGATGCAAAGTTTAGTTTACCGGCATCGATGAGGTCAAGCATACCATCCTGAATGACTTCGGTATAAACCGTGAGGTCTTTGAGATCTGAATCGACGAAGCCTGCGATAACCGCGTTGGCTACGTTGCCGACACCAGACTGCAATGGCAGCAGATTCTTCGGCATGCGGCCAGCTTCGATTTCCTTATTGAGGAATTCCAGCGTAAACTGGCTCATCTTCTTCGAATCTTCATCGATTGGTTTCAGCGGACGGGTATGGTCCGGAATATCACACGGCACGATGTATTTAATTTTTTCCGGCGTGCAGGGGATATACGGTGTTCCGACCCGGTCATTAGCCTTTACGATTGGAATTGGCAGGCGGTTTGGCGGATCCATCGGAACATAGACATCATGCATGCCCTCAAGGTCAAGAGGCTGCGAGGTGTTGACCTCGACAATGACCACATCAGCACTTTGTACATAAGAAGCGGCGTTCCCCAGGGACGTTGTCGGGATGATATTACCTTCCTCGGTAATGGCGCATGCCTCAACAACAGCTACGTCCGTCTTGCCGAGATAGCCACAACGGCCTAACTGCGCCGATTCCGAAAGATGAAGGTCGAGATAATCCACCGAGCCATCATTGATTTCACTGCGCAAAATCTTATCCGTCTGATACGGCAGACGTTTCTTGATGCCATGAACAGCTGCCAAAGCTTCATCAAGCTCCGGACCTGTCGAGGCTCCTGTCCATAGGTTAATCGTGAATGGTTCCTTTTTCATACGTTCAGCGAGTGCCAGCGGAACAGCTTTCGGATAAGCCGATGCCGTAAATCCGCTCATGGCTACATTCATGTCCGGTTTAAAGAACGCTGCTGCTTCCTCAGCCGTGACAATTTTCGCCTGCAATGCTTTGTTACGCACGCGATCGAGAATATCAATCATAGAAAATCCTCCCTCATCAGTGCCGACCCATCTTCGGTTCCGGCAACAGATTTTAACGATTAGGACGCCGCATCTTGTTTTATATTCTTTTTTATGATTCATGGTGCCGCTAAAGTATAACATGAAGTTATTGACACCATGAATTATAATCATAGATTATCGTAACAGTATGCTATAATTATGTCCCTTGCCTAAGAATAACACGAAAAGAAAACGGCGTCAAGATTGACTTGACGCCGTTTTCCGACATTTTTACACAACTGTGCAAAAATCAATATGATATGAATTTTATTAATCACTTTCTGGTGATGTAATAGGACAAGCTACTAAGACCAATCGATAAATCCTCATTGATGATATGCATCGAATCGGGGACTTCCATCTTGATTGGCGCAAAGTTCCAGATACCTTTGACACCTGCTTCTACCAGTTTGTCCGCTACTCCCTGCGCGAATGCTGCCGGTACCGCGATGATGCCAATCTGAATATTGCGTTCCTTGACCACCTGCTGCATATTGCGAATATCTTCTACCACAACATGATTGACCGTTTTGCCGATAACCTTCGGGTCCTGGTCAAATAAAGCGACCAAATTAAAGCCCAGGCTCACAAAATTTTGGTAGTTCGCCAATGCCTCACCCAGATGACCGATACCAACCACGGCAATATTCCAATGATTGTCCAGTCCTAAGATTTTGCCAACATTGCGCTTGAGCTCGTTGACATAGTAGCCCACACCCTTTTTGCCAAACTGGCCAAACGAGGCAAGGTCCTTGCGGATTTGCTCTGGTGTGATGCCCAATCTGCGCCCCAGTTCATCCGAGGAAATGATATCAATCCCCTCATCCTGAGCCAGGCGCAGGGTACGAAAATATAACGGAAGGCGGTCAACCGTTGCCTTGGATATATTTACCTGACCTTTCATCGAAACGCCTCCCTTATTCTTCTTCGCTCATGTCCTCATTTCCCGCACTGACGGCTGCTGCCGCCAATGCGGAAAGCATCCATAAGAACATCGACGATGGTATATTAAACAGCAAATCATCCGTAAGACCATTGAGAGCAACCGACAAAAGGGCCAGGCCCACGCCCAATGACAGACCAGCCAGCAGCCGGTAATCCAGCCAGGCGGCAAAATCCTTCCAGAATGGAATTGCCGGCTTCGCCTCTTCCTGCTTAACACTTTCAGCCACCTTTTGCAGTTCTACATCGGCAGCAGCCTCTTCGTTGTAATCAAACGGAGTCTCTTCCACCGTTTCCGGCACAGGCGGCAAGAATTTTTGCCGCAGTGCCATAAACATGGTTCCAAAAAGATACCATAAGAAGGCCAGTGCTCCCGGGATACCGATTTCCACGGCATAATTGAGATACAAATTATGCGCATGGACAATGCGGATATCGGCTCCCTGAAGATAGAAGTCGTATTCTGGATAAACCATCCAATAAGCGCCCCAGCCAATTCCCAGGAACGGATGGTCCTGAATCATGGCCACGGAACTCTCCCAAAATGCCAGCCGCATTTCAGAAGATGTATCCACCTTGGTAAACACCGAAGTAAGGCGCTCATACAGCACCGGGTCAGCCAGCAGCAGGACACCGCCTATCACGGCGCAGGCTGCCAATACCCGCAAATCCTTTACCATGCCATACAAGATAAAAATCGCCACGATGACCAGCAGTGCCCCACGCGCATAAGTCATTGCGAGGCACGCGACTGCAGCCAGCATAAAAATCCCCAGCACGATGCGTTTGGGCCGGCTGTCCGCTTTGACAAAGAAGCCAAACGCCAGACAGATAATAATGTCCAAATAACCAGCCAGGATATTTGGATTTTCCCAAGTGGAAAATACGCGCTTGCGCAGTTCCGGGAAGGCATCACCATCCACCCACTTCATCGCACTGATGTCAATGCCGAAAAGGTATTGGTAAAATCCGTAAAGAATAACCATCACAGCCGCTAAGCCCAAAGCCATCACCAGCTGTTTGAACTGTTTGACGTCCCGCACCTGCTGTCCGACCAGAAAATAAGTCAACGCATAAACACCGACCAGATTGTACCAGTTATAAAAACTGAATCCGCGGTCCGGTGACCCCAGCACGGAAACGCCACTAATCAGAATGAACAGGCATACGGGAACATCGAACGAAAAATGCCGGAACTTGAATTCCTTATCCCTACGAAACCGCAGCAGCGTAAAAACAACACCAATGAGCAGGGCAATCGTCGCCCCCGGCGGCCAAAGTGCCAACAGGAATGCTTCAGCCAAAACGGCATACCAGGACCAGTTCTTAAACCGCTGGCACCATTTTTCTTTGGCAGCCTGGCGGCGGCGTTGACGCAATTCCCGCATAGCTGCCGCTTCGGATTTTGATGACATAGAATCACCCCTTCCGTTTCAATAAGAGCTGACGGACTCCGCCAACGAGATATAATGAACCGGCCATAACCAGCAGTTTTTCCTGATTGGCCAGCTCCAACGCACGATTCAACGCTTCGCCGTTGTCAGCAATCGCCTCGACATGCTGCACATGAGGCGCAACCTGCTTCGCCAATTCCTGCGGGTCGGATGCCCGTTCCGAATCAGGAACGGTTACCACCACAGTATCATTGGGACGCAGTAAAATATCAAGCATAGCGTCGATATCCTTGTCCTTCAAAATGCCCAGCAGCAGTACCCGCTGTTCAGCCGGGAAATATAAATCCAGGCTGCTGCGCAAGGCCTCCATGCCAGCAGGATTATGCGCGCCATCGATAATCACCTTTTGGTCTTTATAATCCACCCGCTCAAACCGCGCCGGCCAGGTGACGAGTTTCAAGGCTTCGGCAATATGCTCCTCCTTGACCCGTTCATCGATATTGTGAATCAGATTGGCCGCCATCACTGCCACAGCGCTGTTCTCTACCTGATGGCGTCCCAGCAGATGCAGCTCATAGGGAACCTTCATGACCCCCAGCAGGGCCGAAGTAAATTCCAGCTTCTGTGTGCGCCCGTCACAGGATATATAATCCGTCTGGAAATCCTCACCCGCCACAAAGATATCCGCATTCCGCGCGGCTGCTTCCTGACGGAGAATTTCCAGCGGAATCCCCTTGGCAGCTGTAACCACGGGAACGCCCTCTTTGATGATACCAGCTTTATGATGCGCAATTCCTTCGATAGTTCCGCCGCAGCGGTCCGCATGCTCAAAGGTCACGTTCGTGATGACCGAGACCTCCGGCGTGATGACATTGGTCGAATCGAGCAGGCCGCCAAGGCCGACTTCGATGACCGCATACTCAACATGGCGCATGGCAAAGTAGAAAAATGCCAGGGCTGTAAGCACTTCAAACTGCGTCGGGCATTCGTCGCCCTCAGCCACCATCTGTTCCACGTAGGTGCGGATGGTGCTCAGGCAGTCGGCAAATTCCTGCTCGCTTATCGGCTGGCCATCGACCTGGATGCGCTCTGTATACGAGACCAGATGCGGCGAGCTGTACATGCCCGTATGGATATCCGAACGGCGCAGGATGCCGGCGAGCATCGCCGACACCGACCCTTTGCCATTCGTTCCCGTCACATGGATGGTGCGGTACCTTTCCTGCGGCACATCCAGGAGCTCCAGCAGCCGCTGGATACGCGTGAGTCCCAGCTTGATGCCAAAGATATTCAGCCCCTCCAGATAGGCGAGGGCTTCCTGATAATTCATGTTACGATTCTCCTATCTTAGAGCTTCGCCAAATCCTGAATGCGGCTCTCCACCGATTTTTTCTTTTCTTCATAGCCAGCGAGTTTCTCTTTCTCACCAGCGACGACCTGCTCTGGAGCCTTCTTGAGGAAGCCTTCGTTGCTGAGCTTGCCCGTAAGGCGCTTGATTTCCTTTTCGAGTTTCTCAAGCTCTTTATTGAGACGGGCCGTCTCTTTCTCGACATCAATAAGGCCCTTGAGCGGCAGGTAAATCTCAACGCCGTTTACGACACCAGCCATAGCGTTTTCCGGTGCATCAGCGCCAGCCGGCAGGATCGTCACCGGTTCCGACGAAGCGAGCTTGTCGAGGTAGCCCGTATTCTCGGCAAACACGGCGCGCAGCGTCTCATCCTTGAAGTTCAGGATGACTTCGCTCTTCTTGCTCGGCGCAGCACCGACCTCAGCACGCATGTTGCGGATGGATTTGATGCTCTCCATGATAGCCGTCATCTGTGCCTCGATATCATCGCTGATACGGGAGGCATCAGCCTGCGGCCACTCGGAAATCATGATGCTCTTGACTTCCTCAGCATGCGGCACTTTCTGCCAGATTTCCTCGGTGAGGAACGGCATGAACGGATGCAGCAGGCGCAGCGTGCCCTCGAGGACATGCGACAGGACATACAGGGCCGTATTGCGGGCGCGGACATTCTCCGTATCATAGAGGCGGGCTTTCGTGAGCTCAATGTACCAGTCGCAGAACTCGTTCCAAAGGAACTCGTAAATCATGCGGCCAGCCTCGCCGAGTTCGAATTTGTCGAGGTTCTCGGTGACATCGCGGACCGTGCGCGCATAGCGCGAGAGAATCCAGCAGTCAGACAGCGTGTAGTCCTCTTCGCTGGGCACGAAATCCTTATCAAAGCCTTCAAGGTTCATGAGCATATAGCGCGATGCGTTCCAAATCTTGTTGGCAAAGTTGCGCGCCGACTCGACACGCTCCCAATAGAAGCGCATGTCGTTGCCCGGCGTATTGCCAGTAATCAGCATGAAGCGCAGCGTATCGGCGCCGTACTTCTCAACGACTTCAACCGGGTCAATGCCGTTGCCGAGCGACTTGCTCATCTTGCGGCCCTGGCTGTCGCGGACGAGGCCGTGGATGAATACATGCTTGAACGGAATATCCTTGCCGAACTCGAGGCCCATCATGACCATGCGGGCAACCCAGAAGAAGATGATATCATAACCCGTGACGAGCGTAGCCGTCGGATAGAAATGCTCAAGCTCCTCAGTCTTTTCCGGCCAGCCCATGGTCTCAAACGGCCAGAGGCCCGAAGAGAACCAGGTATCGAGAACGTCTTCATCCTGATGGATGTTCTTGCTGTGGCAGTGCGGGCACTCCGTAAGGTCCGTGCGCGATACGTGCGTCTGCCCGCAGTCATCGCAGTACCAGGCCGGGATGCGATGGCCCCACCAGAGCTGACGCGAAATGCACCAGTCGCGGATGTTTTCGAGCCACTGGATATACGTCTTGGAGAAACGCTCCGGCACGAACTGGATCTTGCCGCTCTTTACGGCCTCGATAGCCGGCTTAGCCAGCGACTCCATCTTGACGAACCACTGCTTGGAAACGAGCGGCTCAATCGTGCTGTGGCAGCGCGAGCAATGACCAACAGCATGCTCATGCTCCTCAACCGATACGAGGACGCCGAGCTCCTCGAGCTCTTTGACAAGTGCCTTGCGGCATTCATAGCGGTCCATGCCCTCGTATTTGCCGGCACCTTCCATCATTTTGCCCGTGTTGCTGATGACCTTGATTTCCTCGAGGTGATGGCGCTGCCCCATCTCAAAGTCGTTCGGGTCATGGGCCGGCGTGACCTTAACAGCACCCGTACCGAAGGATTTGTCGACATACTCATCGGCAAACAGCGGAATCTCGCGGTTGACAATCGGCAGGATCAGCGTCTTGCCGACGATGTCCTTATAGCGCTCATCGTCCGGATGAACGGCAACACCCGTATCGCCAAACATCGTCTCCGGACGCGTCGTAGCGATTTCGACATACTGGTCCGTGCCTTTGACCTGATAGCGCAGATGCCAGAGATGGCCCTGCTCCGTCTCATGCTCAACCTCGATGTCCGAAATAGCCGTGTTGCAGTCCGGGCACCAGTTCGTGATGCGCGTGCCCTGATAGATAAGGCCTTTTTCGTAAAGACTTACGAATACTTCACGCACAGCCTTCGAGCAGCCTTCGTCCATCGTGAAGCGCTGACGGTCCCAGTCACAGGAGGAACCGAGCGTGCGCAGCTGGTACATGATGCGGTTGCCGTACTGCTCTTTCCAATCCCAGACGCGCTCGAGGAACTTCTCACGGCCGAGCTCATAGCGGTTCGTGCCCTCTTCGCGCAGAGCACCCTCAACCTTGGCCTGCGTTGCAATACCGGCATGGTCGCAGCCCGGTACCCAGACCGTATTGAAGCCCTGCATGCGATGATAGCGGATCAGGATATCCTGCAGCGTGTTATCAAGTGCATGGCCCATGTGCAGCTGGCCCGTGACATTCGGCGGCGGGATAACCATGCTGTACGGTTTCTTGCTCTTGTCTACCTCAGCATGGAAGAATTTGTTTTCCTCCCAGTACTGATACCATTTCTTCTCGAACGACTGCGGGTCGTAAACCTTTGGGATGTTGTTTCCCTGTTCCTGATTCTCTGCCATGATAAACCTCCTAAAACTAAATAAAGCGCCTCGTCCAAAAGGACGAAAGCGCTTGCTATCGTGGTACCACCAATCTTTACACATGAACTGTCCATGTGCCTCTTGGCCATAACGCGGCCAACGTTCCAGCTTACTTGTGTTCAGCCAGACAGCTCCAAAGCTACCTTCCGATACCGGCTGCAAAGACTCTCACCAACCGTCTTCTCTCTTGAGCGCCGATAACCGTACTCCTCTTCTTCCTCGCCTTTATCATTATATGGCGTTTATTTTATCATATCTCTTTTCTTCTTGCAACTTTAAGAAAAATGCAATTGCAACCCCGCTTTCTAAGCATTATACTATATATTAGAATTTACTGTAGGAGAGTATAGGTTAACATGAATTTTTCATCAATTTCCACGAACAAGGCTATCGCCCTTGGCATCGTAGGGCTAGCCTTTACCGCAGCTGCAGTCAGCTGCATTTCCGTATCCACGGCGAACCAGGATTGCGTAGTCATGGGGGTTCAATCCAATGGAACTTCCCTGACAGGAATGAGTAAAAAAGAGGTTCGCAAGTATTTTGACCAAGAAGCGAAAAAAGCACTGAGCAAAAATGCCGCGGTGCTATCCTATAAAGACCGCAGCTGGAATATCCAGCCCAATGAAATCGGGCTGCAGGCAAAGGTCGACGAAGCGGCCGAAGAAGCTTACAACATTGGTCGTGAAGGCAACACAGTCACCAATCTCATCAATCAGATGAAACTGGCGATTTTCGGAAAGAACGTCGTCATGACCGCTAGCTTCGACAAAGACAAACTCAACGCAAAACTGTCCGCCATCGAAAAAGATGTTGATACGCCACCAGAAAATGCCGAGGTAAGTCTGCAGGCTAACGGCTCCATCCAGAAGAAACCGGCAGTCACGGGGCTGACCCTCGATACTGCTCCGGTTGCCGAGGAACTTGCACCCAAATTTGAAGCCCTCGAACTCACGGCCAAAGTCGAGCTGGAACCCAAAGAAGACAAGCCGTTCATATTAGATGAGGATATCGCGAATATTGATGCCGTTCTTGGTTCTTATACTACGCGGTTCTATCCTGGCGACCGCGGCGACAACATCGGGCTGGCTGCCAGCCACCTGCAGGGAGCTCTGATTCGCAGCCAGGCCACGCTTTCGTTCAACAATATTGTTGGCCAGCGCACCCGCGCCGCCGGCTATAAGAACGCCGGCGTTATCGTCAACGGCGAACCAGCCGTTGATGTTGGCGGCGGTGTCTGCCAGGTCAGCAGCACCCTGTACAATGCGATTCTGCTCGCCGGCCTCAAGCCAACGGAACGCTCCAATCATTCGCTGCCTTCGAGTTATGTTCCGGCCGGCCGCGATGCGACAGTCGCCGATGGGCTTTTGGATTTCGTCTTCCAGAATCCACTGCCCCATCCGGTAGTCCTGCGCGTGTCCAACTCCGGCAGTGCCCTGACGATTTACGTTCTCGGCACAAAAGCCGACCTTGGCGGCAAAACCATCTCGCTGGTCAGTGAAGGTCCAAGCACCCGTCCTTCCGTCTATCGTATTTGGAAACAGGACGGCAAAGTCGTAGAACGCGAATTCCTGCATACGGATACATTCTAAAGCAAAAAACGGAGTCCCCATCGGGACTCCGTTTTTTGCTTATTTTTTGATTTGAATGCGGCCGGCGGCAATATTGCCAAAGCCTTTTTGCTTTAAGTAGTTGGTAAACACTTCTTCGAGTGTACCGTATTCTCCCGTCACTTTGGCATTTTTGACCATATCATAGCCGTCTCCACCGGCAGCTGTGAAATCGTTGATTGCTACCTGGTAGAGGCGCTGGCTGTCCAGTGGTTCTCCGCCCACTTTCACATTGCTTACCCTGCTGCCAGCCGGAGCCGCAGCATCCAGCGTGAAGGTAAGACCGCTGACATCCATAAAGCCGCCAAAAGAACCGGGCACGTACTCCACCGAATGCTCCAGCAGCTTTTGAATCGCCGCGCCCGAAAGTTCCACGCGTTTCAACGTATTGCCGAACGGGAAAATCTTCCAAAGGTCACCTCGGGTAACAGCACCTGCTGGCAGGCTGGCCCGCAGACCGCCGCCATTTACCAGGCCGATATCGGCCTGTGCCCCCCAGCGCATAGCATCCGCCGCCAGATTTCCCAAATCCGATTCCTGCGTGCGCACCAGCTCACGCGCGCCCGAAAGTTCACGCGGTGACTGCGCAATGACTTCGCTCATGACTTTCTGATTCTCGGCCTCAATTGCCTGCAAAGCCTCACTGACTCCCTCATCGGGTCCTTCGACCTCATTGACGATGGCTGCACGGTCCAGCAGGGCTGTTTTGACTTTCTTCAGCTTATGATTTTTTACGATAAGCTCCACCTTGCCCAGAGCCTCGCCCTGCGCTTCGGTCTGACAGATTTGCGTCTTCCCTACTTTTACGGGCACTGGCAGTTTCGTATGGCTGTGTCCATCCAGAATCAAATCGATTCCCGGTACTTCCTTGGCAATGCGCGCCGAGGTATATTCCGAACTTGTATCAAGGCCCATGTGCATAAGGCCGATTACCACATCATGATTCTTGCGCAGTTCCGGCACCAGCTTTCTGGCCGTATCCACCGGATTCAGAAATTTGACGAGTTCGACATTGGCCGGATTCGTCTTATAGGCAGTCTCCGGCGTACTGAGTCCAAACACCGCCACCCTGACGCCATTTAACTCAAAACTCTTATACGGACGGAACACATAGCCTTTTTCCGCCTGGTCTACCAAATTGGCACTGAGCATCGGAAAGTTGAGCATCCCCGCCAGCTTCTGCAGCTGCACTGCCCCATAGTTGAAATCATGATTTCCCGGCGTCATGCCGTCATAGCCCGACAGATTCATGAGACGCGCCATATTCTCGCCCTTGCTGACATTGATAATTGGCATGCCGTGCAGCGTATCGCCGGCATCAAACGCCAGCGTGTCGGCATCCGCCTCCTTCTGCTGCCAGATAGCGGCGGCTATCCATTTCATGCCAATGGCCTTCCCATTGTCATCACTTTCTAGCACGCGGCCATGTATGTCATTGGTATGGAATATGGTGATATGCACACCATCCTTCTGTACCGAAGCCACGGCTGGCACCGGCAGCAGCAGGGCTGCACTCAGCACCATAGCCATCAAAAAATAACCTAGGCGAATCGGCATCGTCTTCATTATCTCCCCTTCTTTCTGTTCCCCTCAGCGGGTACGTTCAAGAATAAAACCATACGGTGCCTCCGGGCGGTGATTCCACAGCCGGTAACAGCCAACCGTGTAATCCCTGACCGGAAGTGCCTGCAAAAAATTGGCCAGGCAATCGGCTTCCACCTTGCCCTCAGGATGCCCCGTATAGACCATAATCGCACAAATTCCCTGAAGGCTCAATTTTGCCAGCACACATTTCACGGCTTTGAGCGTGGTCTCATGCTTCGTCACGGCATCATGGGCTGCGCCGGGCAAATAGCCGAGATTAAACATCGCCACATCGATTGACCGGTCAACATAGCGGTCAATTTGTTCATGACTCTGCTGCAGATACGTAATTTTACCGGCAAATTCGCTGGTGCGCTGTTTCGTATGTTCAATGGCCTCCGCCTGAATGTCAAACGCATATAAATGGCAGGACTCCTTCATGTTCTGCGCGAGAAACAACGTGTCGCCGCCATTGCCTGCCGTTGCATCCACGATGACTTCTGCCTGCCGCACTGCCGGCAGGATGGACTGATGCATGAGGTTTATCACATTACTCACTGTTTGCATAATTTCGTTTTTCCTTCCTCAAATACCTGCTTAATCATTTTTTTCTTCGAGCAACGGTTTGAGGAATTTTCCCGTATAAGACTCGTTTACTTTGACAATATCTTCCGGGCGCCCCTCGGCAACGATGGTTCCGCCTTTATTGCCGCCCTCGGGACCGAGGTCGATGATATGGTCCGCCGTCTTGATGACGTCGAGGTTGTGCTCGATGATGACGACCGTATCGCCGCCATCGACGAGCCGTTGCAAAATGTTCAGCAGTTTATGGATATCGGCTGTGTGCAGGCCCGTTGTCGGCTCATCGAGAATGTAGAGGGTGCGCCCCGTACTGCGGCGCGACAGCTCCGTCGCAAGCTTGACGCGCTGGGCCTCGCCGCCCGACAGCGTCGTCGCGGGCTGGCCGAGCTTGATATAACCAAGGCCGACATCCTGGATGACTTTCAGCTTGCGCGCAATGCGCGGCACATTCTGGAAGAACTCGACGGCCTCATCGATGGTCATCTCGAGGACCTCCGAAATGTTCTTGCCCTTGTAGCGCACCTCGAGTGTCTCGCGGTTATAGCGCGCGCCCTTGCAGACCTCGCAGGGCACATAGACATCGGGCAGGAAGTGCATCTCGATTTTCAAGATACCATCGCCCTTGCAGGCCTCACAGCGGCCGCCCTTGACGTTGAAACTGAACCTTCCGGCCTTATAGCCACGCATCTTCGACTCAGCCGTCTGGCTGAAAAGCTCGCGGATGGCATCGAAGACGCCCGTATAGGTTGCCGGATTCGAACGCGGCGTGCGACCGATTGGCTGCTGGTCGATGTCGATGATTTTATCGATATGCTCAAGGCCCTTGATTTTCTTATGCTTACCAGGCTTGCCCTTGGAATGATAGAGCCTCGAGGCAATACCCTTATAGAGGATTTCATTGACGAGCGTACTCTTGCCCGACCCCGATACACCGGTCACGAGCGTCATCGTCCCGAGCGGGAACTTGACATCAATATTCTTGAGATTGTTCTCCTGCGCGCCGATTACCTCGATGAACTTGCCATTTCCCGGACGGCGTTTGCCCGGCACCGGGATGAACTTGCGCCGCGACAGATAGGCTCCGGTCACCGATTCCTTGACCTTCATGATTTCCTTGGCCGTGCCCTGCGCGACAATCTGTCCGCCATGCGCTCCGGCGCCGGGGCCAATGTCGATGATATGATCGGCCGCATACATCGTGTCCTCATCATGCTCGACGACAATCAGCGTATTGCCAAGGTCACGCAGATTCTTGAGCGTCGCGAGCAGGCGGTTGTTGTCGCGCTGATGCAGACCGATGCTTGGCTCATCGAGCACGTAGAGCACGCCCTGGAGCCCCGAACCAATCTGCGTTGCGAGCCGGATGCGCTGGGCCTCGCCGCCCGAGAGGGTGCCCGCTGCCCGCGACAGCGTCAGATAATCGAGGCCAACGTTGAGCAAAAAGCTAAGGCGCGCGTGGATTTCCTTCAAGATCTGCACGGCAATCTTCTGCTCGCGCGGCGTAAACGCCACGCCCGCAAGGAACGTGTCAGCCTCGCGGATAGTCATCGCCGTGAGCTCTGCAATATTCTTATCGCCTACCGTAATCGACAAGGTTTCAGGTTTTAGGCGCGCCCCATGGCAGACCGGACAGTCAATCTCGGTCATGTAGTTCTCATACGACTCGCGCATCTCATCGGAATCCGTCTCCTGATAGCGGCGGTTGAGCATCGGCAGCACGCCCTCAAACTCGACATTGTACTCCTTGCGCTCGCCAAACATATTCGTATAGTGGAAACGGAATTTCTCATCGCCAGCACCATGCAGCAGGACCTGGCGCGTCTTCTTGTCCATATCCTTCCATGGCGTATCGACCGTATAACCATAATCCGTGAGTACCGCTGCGATTACGCACATGCCATAGGAATGCGGATTCTTCGACAGCGGCGCAAAGACGCCCTGTGCCACCGACAGCGTCACATCGGGCACGACTAGCTCCTCATCAAACTCCATATGGCTGCCAAGGCCCATGCAGACCGGGCAGGCACCATAAGGGCTGTTGAACGAGAACATACGCGGCGTGATTTCCGGCAGGCTGATGCCACAGTCGACACAGGCAAAATTCTCACTGAACATCAAGAGCTCGCCATCGACAATCTGCACATAGACGACGCCCTCGCCGAGTTTCAGCGCCGTCTCCAGCGAGTCAGCCAGCCGCTGTTCCATGCCCTCGCGCACCACGAGACGGTCAATGACGACCTCAATCGTATGCTTTTTCGTCTTCTCGAGCTGAATCTCATCGTTGACATCGTGAACCTCGCCATCGATGCGCACGCGCACATAACCTTCGCGGCGGATATGCTCAAGCACCTTCTTGTGCTCGCCCTTCTTGCCGCGGATTACCTGCGCCATGACCAAGAGCTTCGTGCGCTCTGGCAGCTCCCTAATCTGGTCAATCATCTGGTCAACAGTCTGCTGGGTAATCGGCTTGCCGCACTTCGGACAGTGCGGACGGCCCGCCCGCGCATAGAGCAGTCGCAGGTAATCATAGATTTCTGTGACTGTGCCGACCGTCGAACGCGGATTGTGGCTCGTCGTCTTCTGGTCAATGGAAATTGCCGGCGACAAGCCCTCGATGTTGTCGACATCTGGCTTATCCATCTGCCCGAGGAACTGGCGCGCATACGACGAAAGCGACTCGACATAGCGCCGCTGACCCTCGGCATAAATCGTATCAAAAGCCAGCGATGACTTGCCCGACCCCGACAGCCCCGTGATGACCACGAGCTTATCGCGCGGGATTTCCACATTGATATTCTTGAGATTATGGGCTCTTGCGCCCTTTATTTTGATAACCTGTTCCATATTCTGCCTCTTTCAAAAAAAAAAGAGAGAATTGCTGCTTCTCTCCCTACAAATTTCCTTACCATTTTTTACATGGCAAGAACTCTCTGAACAAACTCAGATTCATTAGCACATATTTCGTATGGGGCATACTCTTTGTACGCGTCAGGATTGCTCAGCGTCATAATCTGACTTCCCTTGCCCTTTCTCACTTCCTCAATATAATGCACCAAGGATCTAAGGCGGGGGCCATGCTGCATTTGTACGGCAATACTGCCATGTTCACCAAAATTATTAACAACCAAGTAACACATTGAACTCCCTCCTAAAATCTTCTTCTGTGTGTATATGACCAGCATCATATAATGCTCTAAGGCGTCCACCTATTTCCGGCGCATAGCCTTTCTTATACAAATAGCTATGCAACCAGTCATTTAAGCGGCGGTCACTGGCTGTATTGAACTGAAATTCAATCGGATATACAAAATGGTCGGGCTGATAATACAAATGCAGCCCACGGTATCCATCGTCAGTCCTCTTTCCCAATGTCAAATCTGACTCTCTGCTTGGTTGAATACTAGTCATCTCATACGCCTGCCGATAATCTTCTACGATTATCCTTGCGCCAAATAAATCGTTATATGTTCGCTCTACTGCATAATTGGGATAATACCTGTCATACTTAATGCGACAGGACTCCCTAGATTTAATGCGATAATCATAGGGAAAATCCATCGTCTCAAGAGCTTCATCGTAAAAATCTCTAGCCTGGCTGATATCAGCCATAAGAACATCCTTATCAAACTTATGTAATGAGTTCTTTAAGCTTTTCCCCAGCCGAGTCGTATAAAACAAGGCCGATATATCCATATCGCTCTCCCCTATCCACATTATAACAAAGTAAAAAAATCCCCGCAATACTGTGCGCTAAACGGCCATCAGCCCTTAGTTTTTGGCAATGTGCCATCGAGCTCCAATATCATATCACGCAGTTCTGCGGCCCGTTCGAATTCCAGGGCGCGGGAGGCCTGCTGCATCTCGCGCGTAAGCGTTTTGATGAGATTTTCCTTGTCCTTCTTCGTGAGCTTTTTCTTCTTGCGCTTGCCATCAGCGGCATAGTCCGCCGGCGACTCAGCCACCAACGTCGTTTCGATAAGCGGCTTGATGGGCTTTTTGATGGTCTTTGGCACAATGCCGTGTTCGTGATTGTAGGCCTGCTGGATTTCACGGCGGCGCTCGGTCTCGTCAATCGCGCGCTTCATCGAATCCGTGATGCGGTCCGCGTACATGATGACATGACCATTGGCATTGCGCGCCGCGCGGCCGATAATCTGGATCAGCGAAGTATCCGAGCGCAAAAAGCCCTCCTTATCGGCATCGAGGATGGCAATAAGCGACACCTCTGGCATGTCGAGACCCTCGCGCAACAGGTTGATGCCGACAAGCACATCAAACTCGCCCGCGCGCAAATCGTGGATGATTTCGGCGCGCTCAATCGTCGCGATATCCGAGTGCAGATAGCGCACCTTGATGCCCGTTTCCTTCAGATAGTCGGTCAGGTTTTCGGCCATCTTCTTGGTCAGCGTCGTGACCAGCACGCGCTCATCCTTGGCAATGCGTATCTTTATTTCCGCCAGCAAATCATCAATCTGCCCATCGAGCGGCCGCACTTCAATTTCGGGGTCCAGCAGCCCCGTCGGGCGGATAATCTGCTGGGCGACCTGCTGAGCCTTGCCAAGCTCGTATTTGCCCGGCGTTGCCGAAACGTAGACAATCTGATTGATGCGCGCAGCAAACTCCTCAAAGGTCAGCGGCCGGTTGTCAAACGCCGACGGCAGGCGGAAGCCATTTTCCACCAGCGAAACCTTGCGGCTGCGGTCGCCTGCATACATCGCGTGCACCTGCGGCAGGGTAACGTGCGACTCATCCATGACAATCAGGAAGTCCTCAGGGAAATAGTCGAGCAGCGTATACGGCGCATCGCCCGCCTTGCGGTGCGTGAGGTGGCGCGAGTAGTTTTCGATGCCCGAGCAGTAGCCCATCTCCTGCATCATCTCAAGGTCATACTTCGTGCGCTGCTCAATGCGCTGTGCTTCTAAAAGTTTCCCCTGCTGCTCGAACATCGCGACCTGCTGCTCCATCTCCGTGCGGATATCGGCCATGGCGATTTTGAGGTCTTCGTCCTCGGTGACATAATGCGAAGCCGGGAAGACCATCACATGCGTGCGCTCGCCATACACCTCACCCGTCACGACATCAAACTCCACCATGCGGTCAATCTCGTCACCGAACAGTTCGATGCGCACCGCCCGGTTGTTATAACCTGCCGGGAAGACCTCGACGACATCGCCGCGCACGCGGAAGCGGCCGCGTTCAAAGGCGATATCGTTGCGCTCGTAGCGGATCTGCACGAGCTTGCGCAGGATTGCCTCGCGCTCAACCTCCTGCCCCTTGTGCAGGGACAGCACCATCTCATGATAGCTTTCCGGCGAACCTAAGCCATAGATACACGACACCGACGCCACGATGATGACATCGCGCCGCTCGAACAGTGAACAGGTCGCCGAGTGACGCAGTTCATCGATTTCATCATTGATGGACGAGTCCTTTTCAATATAAGTATCGGTCGAAGCGATGTACGCTTCAGGCTGGTAGTAATCGTAGTAACTGACAAAATACCCGACGTAGTTGTCCGGAAAGAACGTCTTGAACTCACTGGCCAGCTGGGCCGCCAAGGTTTTATTGTGCGCGATGACGAGCGTCGGCTTCTGCACCTTCTCGATGACCTTGGCAATCGTGTAGGTCTTGCCCGTGCCAGTCGCGCCGAGCAGCACCTGCGCCTCCTGGCCGTTCATGATGCCCGCCGCCAAATCGTCAATTGCCTGCGGCTGGTCTCCCATTGGCGCAAACGGTGCCACCACCTTGAAGGGAATATTCGTATCGAATTGCGTTGTGTTCAGTTTCGGCACCATCGCCATAACAAGACCTCCTCCAGCTTTTATCGAATGTGTGTACTCTATTATAACGCCATTTTCTCCCTTTTGTCGACTAGCAAAGCTTCCATAACTCCGCATCTTTTGCATATTATTCGTATCTTTTCCCGCTTTTCTTTGCAAATATAGCGGTTTATAATAAAGACAGAATTATTCATTTATTTTATCTGGTATAGGATGTGATTATCATGGAAAAACTTTCAACGCCCGGGACAAGCTCATTCTTATCCTATCTCAAGAATTACGGCTTCGTCCTCTTCATGCTGTTCGGCATCGCAGCAGGTACCCTGCTCGGCCTTTACTTTCCTGAGGCCAAGGGCCTCAAACCACTCGGCGACCTCTTCATCAACTTGATGTTCTGCATCGTCGTGCCGATGGTTTTCGTTTCGATTGCCTCGGCTATCGCCAACATGGATTCTGCGGGCCGCGCGGGCAAGGTCATGGGCATTACCGTGGCTACCTTCTCCGTTACGGCACTGATTGCCGCGATTGTCATGTATGCCGTTGTCTCCTGCATCAACATCGTTCCCGCTGGCTTTTCGGTCAGTGAGATGGTAACGTCTACCGAAGAAGTCACCAAGATTACTGCAGGCGAACTGCTCGTCAACTTCTTTACGAAACCGGACTTTGCCGAACTGCTCTCACGCCGCGCCATGCTGCCGCTTATCATCTTTGCCGTTATCTTCGGCTTTGGCGTCCAGCTGTCGGGTGGCAAAAAGACCATGACGGCCAAACTGCTCGATGACCTGTCGCGCTGCATCATGAAGACCGTCACGATTATTTCCTACTATGCACCGATTGGTTTCTTTGGTTTCTTTGCCAACCTCGCCGCCACCTATGGCACTGACCTCATGGGCGGCTACGCCAAGACTTTGCTTGTTTACTACGGCATGTGCTTCGTCTACATGTTCATCTTCTTCCCGCTCTACGCTTGGTACGGCGGCGGCCGTCATGCCATTCCGGTCATGTGGCGCAACCTCTTCAAACCAGCAGCCGTATCGTTTGGCACCTGCTCCTCGGTCGCCACGATTCCGACCAACATGGAAGCCGCCAAAGCCAGCGGCGTTTCCAAAGAAGTCACCGACATCGTCATGCCGCTTGGCGCCACCATGCACATGGATGGCTCGGCCATGGGCGCCATTGTGAAGGTCGCCTTCCTCTTCGGCATTTCGGGCATGGACTTCAACAGCGGTGATGCGATTCTTGCCATCATCATCGCCGTTTTCTCCTCGGTGGCCATGTCGGGCATTCCAGGTGGCGGCGGTGTCGGCGAGCTCGTGCTCTGCTCCTTCTTCTTCAACAACAGCGCTGAGCAGATGACGATTGCCTACACGCTAGCCCTGGCTATCGGCAACCTCATCGACCCGCCCGCTACGATGGTCAACGCCGCCGGCGACTACGTCTCCACCTATATCGTCTCGCGCTATACGGACGGTAAAGACTGGCTCGAGAAAAAACTGGCCTGCCTTCAGACGGAAAGCAATGCCTAAAACCGTATAATGCAAAAAGCTGACAATTGACAGGTCAAATTTGACTTGTCAATTGTCAGCTTTTTTGTCATATATGCTGTCACAGGAACGTTGGAATTCTCCGGCTCATTTTTCTGGCCAGCACAATCCCCACGGTTCCTGTCACGAGCTGCGGCCAGCTCATCATGAACAGCAGCACCGCAATCATCGCTTCAGGAAGATGAATCAGACGCAGGACTGCCAGCGTACCGCCATACAAAATCACGGTCTTTACTACTGGCGCCAGATATAATAGCCTGCTCTGGCGAAAAGCTCCTGCCCAAAGCGTGAACGCCATATTGCCGCCAGCCACCACGGGAATCATCCAGATAATCGGCAATTGCCCCTGAGCAAAAGCCCCGAAGGGAAGCAGACCGCCAATCATTGCCGCCCAGCGGCTCCCCGTCTGCCAGATGCTCAGCACCATAATCGTATTGAGCAGGCTGCCAATCAAAAACATATTGACAGGACCGGGAATCATCGGGATGAACAGCCGGATACTCTGTACCAGCATTACCAAAGCCAAAAACATGGCCAGCAGCGTCCAAGTTCGCTTCATCTTCCCACCTCGTTTAGGCTATTGATTACAGCTGAACCGTAAGAACGCGTTCCGGCTGGTCCAAATGCTTTTCAATCTTTTTGGCTTTCTCGTCCCCATTGGTCAGCGCAATAACCGTCGTAAGCGGTTTGCCTTCCTTCTTGATAGACTCCGCATCAAAGCGAATCAAAGCATCACCACGGCTGACTTTTGCTCCCTGCTGCGTGAGGGCCTCAAAGCCGCATCCGCCGAGCTCGACCGTATCGATACCAACATGAATGAGGACTTCCAGCCCGTCCGATTCAATTGCTACGGCATGAAGCGTGTCGGCTAACAGTTTCACCGTACCATCACACGGAGCCGTTACGGTATCCGCACCTTCGGCCGGCTCCACCGCAAAGCCGTCGCCCATCATTTTCTGCGAAAATACAGCGTCGTTGACATCGGTAATATCCAGGATACTGCCAGTCACCGGAGCGGCAATTTCCTTCTCTTTTTTGCCAAATCCAAACAATCCAAACATAAATAAAATCCTTTCGTTAGCGGCAAGCCTTCTTCATTGCATTGGCAATATGCTCGGCCTGCGTTCCCAGAACAACCTGAACAGCCTGTCCCTTGCAGACAACGCCTTTGGCACCAAGTTTCTTGAGCGCTGCTTCATCCACCAGGCTGCTGTCTTCTACTTTAAGGCGCAGACGCGTGATGCACGAAGAGATTTCGAGCAGGTTCCCTTTGCCGCCCAGATTCGTAATCATCGCCTCAACATAGGCGCCTTCCTCAGCTGCCTCAACGCCATCTTCCGCCTCAGCGGTTTCATCATCATAACGGCCAATCGTCGGAATGTCGAAATGACGGATGCTCCAGCTGAAAATCACGTAGTACAGCACAAAGAATACCGCACCGATTCCGAGGATGAGTGCCGGTTTCGTAGCCAGGCCCCAGTTGAGCACGTAGTCGATGGCACCACCTGAGAAACCAAAGCCATGCAGGACACCCATGCTATACGTGACCGACAGCGCCAACCCCGTGAGAATGGCATGGACAACGTAAAGGGCCGGAGCCAGGAACATGAACATAAACTCAATCGGCTCGGTAATACCCGTAAGGAACGAGGTAAACGCTACCGAAGCCAAAGCACCGGCAATCACCGGACGATTTTCCGGCTTAGCTGCGCGATACATCGCCAAAGCGACAGCCGGCATACCGAACATCATCATGACGAAGAAACCAGCCATAAACATGCCCGCATGCGGGTCACCAGCAAAGAAGCGGTTGAGGTCGCCCGTTGCCACCACGCCAGCCGGCGTCGTATATTCACCAAATACGAACCAGATGAAGCTGTTGAGGATATGGTGAAGGCCGAACGGAATCAACAGACGGTTCAGTACACCATAGACAAAAGTTCCGACTACCCCGGCACCGATAATCCATTCACCAATGCCATGGATAAACGTCTGGCACGGTCCCCAGATTACGCCGAAGATTCCCGCCAGCACGATGGATACGACGGCCGTCACGATTGGCACAAACCGCCGCCCTGAGAAGAATCCCAGGAACTCTGGCATCTTGATATCGTAATAACGGTTGTACAAAATCCCGGCCTCGATACCGCTGACGATACCAGCGAGTACGCTCATGTTGAGCGTCTCATCGATGGCCTTGAGCCCCGAGGTCAAAACCAGATAACCAATACCACCGGCCAGACCAGCGGCACCGTTGTTCTCACGAGCCAGCCCGACAGCGATACCAATAGCAAAAATAAGTGCCAGATTGTCAAAAACCGCACCGCCAGCCTTCGTGATAAACGGGATATTGAACACATCCGGCGCACCGAGACGCAGCAGGAGTGCTGCCGCCGGCAGCACAGCAACCGGCAGCATCAATGCTTTACCAATGCTCTGAAGCCTTTCCAAAATACTGTTCATAATCATTCCTCCCTACAAATTATATTTAATTTGCAAAAAAATAAACCGCCGAGCACTTTGCCCACGGCGGCCTTGTTTATTATACGTCTTCGAAAGCTTTTTCGTCAATATCTAGCCAAGATTTGTTATTCCGCTGCCCCAAAACGATGACACCTGCCTCAGGCCGAAATCTCTCTGGCCGTCAGTATGGAATCAATCTTGATACTGCGGGTGGTATTGAGGTCAATGAACTCGCCACGCGTAGTCTGGACAACCGGCAGGCTCGTCACGCGGCTCTCATCGATATAGACGATACGTCCGCGCTCGCCATTGCTAAGCGAAACCCAATTGCCATTCAACGCATGGCAGAGATTCTTGATGAACAACACACCGTATTCGGTATCGAGCTTGCCATTGAGGATATCATCGTAGAGAATTACGAATACATCAAAGGGCGAGCGGCGTTTGGCAAAGACGCGGTCGCCAGCCATGGCATCGTAAATATCGAGAATCGCCAGCACCCGGCCAAAGCGAGAAATCTGGTCCGCCTGCAGATTGTGCGGATAGCCCGAACCATCGCAACGCTCATGATGCTGCAAGACGCCTTCCATGATGTCCCGATTAGCACTAAGCGTCGTCATGCCAATCATATCGTGGCCAAACTGCGTGTGCTTCTTCACCATATCGAATTCTTCCGGCGTCAAGCGGCCCTTCTTCTCCAAGATGTCCTTGGAGATGCGCATCTTGCCAATGTCGAGGAACAGCCCGGCAATGACCAGATTATACTGGTCGAGAACCGACCAATTGAGCCATTTCCCCATCAGGCCGGCCAGGATCCCAACATGCAGGCAGTGATTGACCAGGACGCTGCCTTCGCGCGTCATATTGTGAATCTGCGAAACAGCCTTTGCCCCATCACAAAGTTCGCGGAAGTTTTTCTCATCCATGATGGCCTGCAGCTCATTCACGTCAAAAGTGCCATGTTCCGACAACGCCAGAAACATGTGCTCCAGTTTGTGATACACATCGTTATAGCAGGTAATATAATCATCATCAAGCAGGAATTCATTCCCCGGAATGTCGATAATAGCTTCTTCTTCCTCAATATAAATCTTAAAGATTGGGCGATCCAGCAAATTATAAATCAATTCTTTTGTCATAACGGTGCCCGAACCGATGAGAACGTTGGCGCTCTCATCCATTACGTCGCGCCCCACAATCATGCCGGCGCGCAAATTCTCGACTGCGTATGCCTTTAACACTACTATCACCCTTCCAAGGTTTCTTAACACGTCCTAGTTTGTTGCCAATCACAACGTATTTATTATATCACATTTATTCGTGATTCGTATACAACATTATAGCTATATAACAAAGTGCTTCTCTTGCGAGAAGCACTTTGTTAAGGCAATCAGCCCTTTACTACAATATTGACGAGTTTCTTCGGTACGCAGATGACTTTGACAATCTGCTTGCCCTCGGTCAGCTCTTTGGCACGCGGCAGTTCCATGACTACCTTTTCCATTGCCTCGCGGTCGAGGTCCGGCGATACCATGATCTTGTCGCGGACCTTGCCGTTGATCTGCAGGACGATTTCAATCTCATCCTGTTTCATGGCTGCCTCATCATAGACCGGCCATTTCTGCTGATGGACACTGCCCTCGACGAACAAGTGGCTCCAGAGTTCTTCCGTGATATGCGGCGCGAACGGTGCGAGCATCTTGACGAGGTTTACTGCCATCTCACGGGCAAGACCAGCATTGAGCTCCTTGTCCTGGAAGCCATAGAAGGCGTTGACGAGCTCCATGACAGACGAAATTGCCGTGTTGAACATGAAGCGGTCGCGGACATCTTCCGTTACCTTCTTGATGGTAACGTGGAGAATGCGGCGCAGTTCCTTCTCGTCCTTCGTCAGTGCCGACACATCATAGTCGTCCTTGCCAGCCTTGATGGATTCTTCGAAATGGCCAAGGATACGCCATACGCGGTTGAGGAAACGGTATGCACCCTCAACGCCCTGGTCACTCCACTCGAGGTCGCGGTCAACCGGAGCGGCGAACAGGATAAAGAGACGGGCCGTATCAGCACCGTACTTGCCGATGATTTCCTCCGGCGATACGACATTGCCCTTGGACTTGGACATCTTCGAACCATCTTTCAGGACCATACCCTGGGTCAGCAGGTTCTTGAACGGCTCATCGAAATCGACGAGGCCGGCATCCTTGAGAACCTTCGTGAAGAAACGCGAGTACAAGAGATGCAGGATAGCATGCTCGATGCCGCCGATATACTGGTCAACCGGTGCCCAATAATTGACTTTATCCTTGTCGAACGGTGCCTTGTCATTGTGCGGATCCGTATAGCGCAGGAAGTACCAGGACGAGCAGATGAACGTATCCATCGTGTCGGTCTCGCGCGTAGCATCAGCGCCGCATTTCGGGCACTTGCAATGCAGGAATTTCTCGCTGCTGGCCAGCGGCGAAACTGAACCAGCCTCAAACGAAACGTCCGTCGGCAGCATGACCGGCAAATCTTCTTCCGGTACGAGCACTTCGCCGCAGTGCGGGCAGTTGATGACCGGAATCGGTGCGCCCCAATAACGCTGGCGCGAAATCAGCCAGTCGCGCAGACGGAAGTTGACCTTGCGCTTGCCAAAGCCCTTTTCTTCCGCATAGTCCATGATGGCTTTGACGGCCTCATGCATGTCCATGCCCGTGAACTGAGCCGAGTTGACCAGACGGCCGTCTTTTTCAACATAAGCCTCAGTCATTTCCTCGAGCACGAGCTCCTTATCCTTTGGCTGCAGCGTCAGGATAATCGGCAAGTCGTATTTCTTCGCAAACATCCAGTCGCGGGAGTCGCCGGACGGAACGCCCATGACAGCCCCCGTGCCATAGTCAGCGACAACATAGTTCGTAATCCAGAGCTGTGCCTTCTCCCCGTTAAACGGATTGACGGCATAGAAGCCCGTAAACATGCCTTCTTTTTCCGATTCACTCGACGTGCGCTCGATATCGGACTGGTTGCGGACCTTCTGGCAGAAGGCCTTGAGTTCCTCAGCCTTGTCGCTCTTTTCGATAAGCTTGTCAACGAGTTCATTCTCCGGCGCCAGGGCGACGAACGTGATACCATAGGCCGTATCCGGACGCGTCGTGTAGACGACGAGTTTTTCGTCAAGCTCAGGCACATCAAGCGTAATCTCAAGGCCTTCACTGCGGCCAATCCAATTGTCCTGCATCGTCTTGACGCGCTCCGGCCAGCCCTCGAGCTTGTCGAGGTCTTTCAGCAGCACATCGGCATAATCGGTAATCTTGAGGAACCACTGCGACAAATCTTTCTTCTGGACATCGGAGTCACAACGCCAGCATTTGCCATCGATAACCTGCTCGTTGGCCAGAACCGTACCACAGGTGTCACACCAGTTGACCGATGCCTTTTTCTTGTAGGCGAGCCCCTTTTGGTAGAAGAGCTCAAAGAGCCACTGCGTCCACTTGTAGTATTCCGGCGTGCAGGTCAAAACTTCGCGGTCCCAATCGTAGGAGAGGCCCATCTTCTTCTGCTGCTTCTCCATGTTCTCGATGTTGCTGAAGGTCCAGTCAGCCGGGCTTACGCCATGTTTGATGGCAGCGTTCTCGGCCGGCATACCGAAGGAGTCAAAGCCCATCGGATGCAGGACATTGTAGCCCTCCATCGTCTTATAGCGGGCCATGACATCGCCAATGGCATAGTTGCGGACATGTCCCATGTGCAGATTGCCCGATGGATACGGGAACATCTCCAAGGCGTAATACTTCGGACGGTTCGGGTCAGCCTCAGTCTTATAGACCTGCTCCTTTTCCCATTTGTCCTGCCATTTCTTTTCGATAGCCTGCGGTGAATACTTCTCCAAAACGATCTCCTCCTACATATAGAAATCCCCGCCTGCAAAATGCAGCCGGGGATTGAAATTCGCGTTTTACAGCTAAAGCCTATTATAGCGTAAACATAGCCATAGCGTCAACAGTTAGTTACTCATGTCCATCCATGAGCTCCTTTTGTTTCTCCTGAGCCTCCTGCCATTTACGCCGCGCGTCGGCATACGACTCACATTCCAGCGTAAAGCCCTTCCCTGACACTTCCGATGTATCCGAAACAATCATAAAGGCCTGTGGATCGTAATGATCCACGATAGTCTTGACGCGGCTTACCTGCGTGAGGCGCACGACGATAAAGAGGATGTCTTTGCGTTCCTTGGCAAAGCCGCCTTTCCCTTCGAGATAGGTGACGCCACGATGAACATTTTCCATGATATCCTGGCAAATCTGTTCGGCCGCCGGCGAAACAATGAAAATGGACTTTTCCCGATTAAGGCCAGCCGCCACACGGTTCGTAAGCTCTGCCGTCACATAGATGGATACCAGCGTATAGAGTGCCTCATTGACACTGAACATCCACGCCGATGCCATGACGATAATGAAGTTCAGCACAAACACCACCGTCCCCACATCAAGGGAATAGAACTTCTTAGCTACCGCACCGACAACATCCAAACCACCGGTATTCGCATTAGCACGGAAAATCATTCCAAAGCCAATGCCGGCCAGCACACCGCCAAAAATGGCACATAACATGCCATCACCGGTGAGGTTCCAATCCACCATGAAATGCGTAGCGTCAAGGATGATGGACAAAACTGCCGTACCGACAATCGTATCCCAAGCATAGAGCTTGCCAAAAACCCGATACGCCAAATACAAAATCGGCAGATTATACAGGAGGTTCTGGGCACCTACGGGAAGCCCCGTCAAATAGTAAATAATCAAGGCGATACCACTGATGCCGCCCGTTAAAAGATGTGCGGGGATGATGAACAGGTTAAAGCCCAGGCATACGATAAAGCATCCCAGGATAATCTGTATATACCGTCCCATATGTTTCTTGATTTCCATTTTACTCATACTGCGATCCCGAATCTTTCTTCCTCATTTTCGAGCTTCCTTACTCCGCAAAATCAAATCACCGTGAAAAAGTCTTTCGACGACTGATCCGCCATGACTTCTACTGACCCTTTTGCCTCAGCCAGCTCTTCCGTGAGCCGCTGTTTTAATACCTCTACCACCGGAAATTCCGTGCCGAAATGGCCCGCATCAATGACGTGCATGCCAAGCTCGACGGCTTGCTGTGCCTCGTGATATTTCACGTCACCAGTAACATAAACATCCGCGCCCATAAAAGCGGCTTTCTGGATGAACTCCGCGCCGCTGCCGCTGCAGATTGCGACTTTGCGGACCGGACGCGCCCCGGCATCCACGAGACGCACATGCTCCGTCGGCAGTGCATCACGCACCTGTGCGGCAAAGTCCTGCACCGTCATGGGAGCCGTCAGGCTTCCCATACGGCCCATGCTGAGCACCGAACCATCTATATCCTGGCTTTCAATCACAAAGGACGAGAGCTTCGCGAGCCCAATGGCACGAGCCAGCACATCATTGACACCGCCCTCGGCAATATCGAGATTGGTATGCGCTGCGGCCACGGCAATATCATGCTTTAGCAGCTGCTGAAGACGGCGGCCTAACGGCAAATCCGTCCGCAGCTTCTTGATGCCGCGGAATATCAACGGATGATGGGCCACAATCATATCGGCCCCTGCATCAATTGCCTGCTCCACCACTTCATCACTGACGTCGAGACATACGAGGATTTTATGGACATCCTGATTGAGTGCCCCAACCAAAAGCCCCGGATTATCCCAATCCTCTGCAAAACGCTTCGGCGCAATTGTCTCCAACACGTCCATGACAACCTGACATTTTACCATGTGAGCCGCGCCTCCAATTCTTCCACCTGTTTTTTGATGGCGGCATATTTCTTGCTTTTCATCGCCCGCGCGCTGTTCTCCATCCCCGAAAGGATGCGGCGCTGCTGAAACAGCAAAGCCTCGATATGGTGTTTCAAAAGTGCCGGCTTCTTTTGCCAAAGCACCGGCCCAATCAAAAGGTCCAATGGCTCAGGCCGCTTCTTGGCTCCAGGCTCAGCCTTGATGATTTCGTAGAGGCGGCCATCATCTACGGCCAGCGATTCATCCGTAATATGCCACTTATGCTGATAAAGCCAGGCACGCAGCTCCATCGCTCCATTCATCGGCTGCAATACGAGCGTCTTGAGCGTATCCGTCACCGCCATCGACTGCTCTAAAATCTGCGTCATCAGAATCCCGCCCATACCGGCAATGCAAACGGTATCGACCTCGCCCGGCGTTAAAACCTCCAGGCCGTTGCCCAAACGAACAGAAATCCGGTCTTCCGCAATGCCGTTTTCATGAACCGTACGCTTGGCAGCCTCATAAGGTCCCTGATTCAAATCCCCGGCAACGACAAATGTTGCCTTATTCTCCCGTATCAAATCAATGGCCAGATACCCATGGTCGGTACCGATATCGGCTGCGCGGCAGCCTTTCGGCACAAAATCTGCCAATGCCTGTAGTCTGTCATCCAGCTGCATAGAATCTCCCCTCTTTGCGGAAATAAAAAAGGGTGTAACATTTCGTTACACCCTTGTGCTCTCAATGGCTCCTCGAGCAGGATTCGAACCTGCGACAGCCTGATTAACAGTCAGGTGCTCTACCGGCTGAGCTATCGAGGAATAATTATTGAAGCTCGCGCATCAACAGTAACAATTATAGCTGTCTGTCGGATTAATGTCAAGAAAATTTTTAATCCAGGAAATCTTTCAGCTTGCGGCTGCGGCTCGGATGGCGCAGTTTGCGCAGTGCTTTGGCCTCAATCTGACGGATTCGCTCACGGGTAACACCGAAGTTCTGACCGACTTCTTCCAGCGTGCGTGCCCGTCCATCGTCCAAACCAAAACGCAGGCGCAGAACTTTTTCCTCGCGCGGCGTCAGCGTATCGAGAACTTCCTCGAGCTGCTCCTTCAAGAGCATGAACGAAGCGGCATCAGCCGGAGCCGGTGCATCCTGGTCCTCGATGAAATCGCCCAAATGGGAATCCTCTTCCTCACCGATTGGTGTCTCAAGGGATACCGGCTCCTGCGCAATCTTCATGATTTCGCGAACGCGCTCGACCGTAATCTCCATCTCTTTGGCAATCTCCTCCGGAGCCGGTTCACGGCCCAGCTGCTGCAAAAGCTGACGGGATACGCGAATGAGCTTGTTAATCGTCTCAACCATGTGGACCGGAATACGGATCGTACGCGCCTGATCCGCAATTGCACGGGTTATTGCCTGACGAATCCACCAGGTGGCATACGTACTGAACTTATAGCCCTTCGTGTAGTCGAACTTCTCAACCGCCTTGATAAGGCCCAGATTGCCTTCCTGAATCAAATCCAGGAACAGCATGCCGCGTCCTACATAGCGCTTAGCGATGCTGACAACGAGGCGGAGGTTTGCCTCAGCCAGGCGCTTCTGTGCGACTTCATCGCCAGCCTGCATGCGCTTAGCCAGTTCTACCTCTTCTTCTGCCGTCAGCAGTGGAACCCGTCCGATTTCCTTCAGATACATGCGAACCGGGTCATCAATACTGATGCCTTCCGGGACGGACAGGTCAATCTCGACCTCTTCATCCTTGTCATCAGCATCTACATCATCATCCTGCTGGTCACCGCTATTGGAATCATCAATAATTTCAATACCTCTGGTACTGAACATATCATACATATTATCAATCTCGTCCGGCGACAGATCCTGCGTCTGCAAAGCCTCAACGAGTTCCCCGTATGTCAACGTCCCGCCATTCTTCTTACCCTTAGACAGAAGGCTGTCCACAATTTCCGAGCTGCGGTTCTTGCTGCCAGCCTCAGCCTTTTTCTTCTTAGCCTCAGCCATTCAGCATCCCCCTTTCCTCACATTCCATACCTGCTACTCTATCCAAATCACAATTCATCCATTTCATTTTTTATTCTCATAACCTCATTCAGTTCCTCAACATACGCCATATCCCCGGCCTGCATCATTTCATTGGCCTTGCGGGAATGTTCCATAAATAGCGCGTAGAGGTAAGATTTTCTGAGCACTTTCAGGGAGTCGTTGTAGGCCTCGGTTTCCTCGCGTCCGCCTAAATCTTCTACCAGTGCCCGGGAGAGTTCTGCCGCCGCGTCCTCGCTGAGGTTTTCCGCGGCCGTTACATCATCCGGAGCCTGACCCTGGCTGCCCAATTCCTGCAGGAACTTCAGGATCTCCCGCTGGACGGGGTCTCCAATCCCTTCAATCGGCAGTACCGAACCGACATGGTAGACGAGCGAAACATCCTGCCATACCATGCGGATGACAATGCGCCCAGCCCGCCTGAGGGCATTGTCCTGTTTTTTTACCACCTGTCTGATGGGTGCACGGGACGGCATCACTTCCTGATATTCCGTCCCACGGGCAAAGTGTTGAAGCTCAGTACGCACGACACCCTCGTCCAGCAATAAGGTCTGCGCAAGCTTCTTTTCATATTCGCTGCGGACTGCTGGCTCACGAATGCCGGCCAAAACCGGCAGCATCTCGTGAAGCGCCTTGACCTTGCCCTCCAACGTATCGATATTGTTGTGAGCCAGGACATACTTCAAGCGGTATTCCACCAATGGCAGCGCCTTTTGCACCAACTGGCGGAACGCATCAGCTCCATGCTTGCGAATATATTCATCCGGGTCCTTACCATCCGGTACCACGATGACCTTCACTACAGCCCCCGTGTCCCGCACAATGGAAAGTGCCCGGATTGTTGCTTTTTGGCCAGCTTCATCACTGTCATAACAGAAATATATCTCCGGCGCATAGCGCAAAAGTTTCTTGCAGTGGTCTACCGTAAACGCAGTTCCCAGTGATGCTACGACATTTTTGACGCCAGCACCAAAGACCGAAATCGCATCCATGTAGCCTTCTACGACAATGGCATAGCCTGCCTGCTGAATCGCCCGATGTGAGCGGTCCAGTCCAAAAAGGAGTTTTCGCTTATTGAATAGTATCGTTTCCGGTGTATTGAGGTATTTCGGCTTGCTGTCATCCAGCACACGGCCGCCAAATCCGACTACGCGCCCGCGCTCATCCGCTATGGGGATGATTACACGGTTGCGGAACCGGTCGTAGAGACCGCCGCCATTATTTCGTTCCGCTGCGAGCCCGCTTGCCAACAAAAATTCCTGCTTTACTCCACGCTTTGAAAAAGCTGTAGACAACTTATCCCAGGCATTCGGGGCAAATCCCAGCTTGAACTCCTCAATGGTCTCCATCGAGATGCTGCGTCCGGCAAAATAAGCTTTGCCAGCCTGTCCATACGACGTCATCGTCAGACAGTTATGGAAAAAATCACGAGCCATCTCGTTGACCTTGCGTAAATCCGACATCTCCCGTTCCCGGGCGACTTCCTCCGGCGTACGCTGCCGCTCAGGAAGCGGTATTCCGAGTTTTTCTGCCTGAAGCTTGATTGCTTCAAAATAGGTGACGTTTTCAATCATCGAAAGGAACTTGAAAACATTTCCCCCAGCATGACAGCCAAAACAATAGAAGAACCCTTTATCCGGAACGACAGAAAATGAGGGGGTCTTCTCGTTATGAAACGGACAACAGCCCCAATAACGATTGCCTTTACGCTTCAAGGGAACATAACTCTGAACAACGTTCAGAATATCAGACTGTGAACGAACCTGTTCCACAAATTCGTCCATTCTCTCGCTGCGCATACTTAGACCCCTCATTGACCAATCAGATACTTTATAATAAGGCACCTGTATACCATTCGCCACTCATAGAAAAACTCCTGCCAAAAGGAAAAAGTTATCTAGCCGTGATCAAGCATACAGCCCTTTTTACAATATTTATATTCCTCATAATTTGCCAATATCCTTTTTTCCCTTGACAAATTTGAAAAATAATATCTCAATGAACCATAAAACCAACCGGCGGCATAAAAATCTCATTGAACAACTGTACCGCATAACTATCGGTAAGACCGGCTACATAATCGGTAACAATTTTCTGCCGGCCCCAGCGTTCTTCCCGACGGACAAATTCTGCCGGGAGTTCCTCGAAATGCTCCACGAACCACTCATACAGCGCCCGCAATACATAAACCGCCTGACGGCGCTCATGGGCCAGTGTTTCCGAATGATAGATGTGCTCAAACATGAAACTGCGGAACGTATCCATCGCCTCTTTGACCTCAGCCGAAAGGGAAATGTCATCCTTGTCCATGGAACTGACAATCATATCAGAAACCATGCTCGTAATCATCGCCGAAGTATCCTCTCCGAGCCGTTCATAGACGAGCTTCGGCAGGTCTCCAGGCTGGAGCAGTCCTGCCCGCAAACTGTCATCGTAATCGTGACAAAGATAAGCGATGCGGTCAGCCGTGCGGACAATGCGGCCTTCCAACGTTTTCGGCATCACCGGCCCCGTGTGGTTCACAATGCCATCCTTAACCTCGAAGGTAAGGTTCAACCCTTTTCCACTGCGTTCCAAAAACTCTACCACCCGAAGGCTCTGCTCATTATGGGCAAAATGACCGGTCAACTTGGCCATGGCCGCCTCACCAGCATGGCCAAATGGCGTATGGCCGACATCATGGCCAAGGGCAATCGCCTCAGCCAAATCCTCATTGAGCCGCAATCCCCGGGCAATCGTCCGGGAAATCTGTGAGACCTCCAGGCTATGGGTCATGCGGGTGCGATAGTGATCCCCCGACACGATATAAACCTGAGTTTTATGTTTCAAACGCCGGAAGGATTTCGAATGCAAGATACGATCGCGGTCCCGCTGGAACTTTGTCCGGAACTGGCATTCCTCCATCGGAAATTTCCGGCGGGCGTCACGGCTCTTGGCAGCATACGACGACAAAATTTCATCTTCCTGCGCTTCCAAACGCTCTCTTACATTCATAATCAATCCTCCTTTTACAGGGTTTCCTTTTTATATTACACTATTTGTCTCAAAATGTCTTGCTTTTTTTGCAAAAGTTTTGCCTTTACGGTAAAATATAAGAAAAAAACACCAAATCAAGGGAGGTTTCACCATGAGGACTCACCATATCCTGCTGCTGGCGGCAGCCTTCTTCTGTCTTAACCCGCTGGCTGCCAGTGCACGGCAAACCATCGACATAAATCCTGCCGACAGCATCCTTCAGGGACATGACAAAGCGATTGTGACCGCTGACCACAGCAGTTATAATCCCGACACAGGCCGCTATACCCTGCGTGGAAATGTCACCATCCAATTCGGCAGCCGGACGTTTCACACCGATGCTGCCAAAATCAGCACCCAAACGCTGCAGCTCTGGACGGAAAACAACACCAAACTCATGGAAGACGACCTCCATTTCAACGGCGGTGCTGTCTATGCAGACCTGCAGGCAAATGTTGCCTGGTTCTTCGGGCCAAATTGCAGCCTCGAACGGCCGGGCCTGGCCATTCACTCTGACAACATGGTCTACAACTGGTGCACGCACATCGCGTCCTTCGACGGCCACGTCCTCTGCATCCAAAAAGGAGAACAGCGCACCGCCGGACATATGGAATACGATTTGGATACCGGGAAAATACGCTGACTTGTCAAATCGCAGCGATAAGATAACAATCCGATAGAATAAAAACGGCCCACTGCTCTTTCAGGCAGTGGGCCGTCTTTTATTCTATCGCTAACATTTTTCGAAGTTCACTCTTGCGCGCCTCAGATGTAAAGGCCGCATCAACAGCATAGCCAAGCATGCGTTTTTCTTCTTCGGCTGTAATCCCAAATTCGCGTTCAATATAACGGAATTCATCGGCCAGCGTCGTTCCTTCAACCGCCATATCATCGGTGTTAATGGTGACCTTTAACCCGTACTGCAAAAATTGTTTAAGCGGATATTCCGCCTTCATATCGGCTACGGTTTTGGTCTGGCGGTTGCTGGTTGGCGCCATCTCGAGCGTAATCCCCTTTTCCTTGACCAGCTGCATGATGCGGTCATTGCCCGCAATGCGCACGCCGTGTCCTACGCGACAAGCGCCCATCTCGATGGCGCTTGCCACATTTTCCGCCCCGCCGGCTTCGCCGCTGTGAATCGTAATGGGAATCCCAGCCGCATGCGCGTCCTCGAAAATCGTTTTGAAGCGCTCATTGGGATACAGCCCCTCGGCTCCGGCTAAATCAATGGCCACTACGCCGCCATCTTCTACCAAATACTTCTTGGCCAGTTCTACCGTCTCCTTATTCTGCGCAGCGTTATCTTCGCCGCGCATACAGCAGAGAATCAGATTGGCCGGAATCGGCGCCTCTTTGAGGCCTGCCAATGCCGCCTCGATGACCTGGGACTGGCTGAGCCCCTCAAACGTATGCAGCTGCGGCGCAAAACGGATTTCCGCATAGACGACACCGCCATCGTCCATGTTGGCCAGCACCAATTTTACGGCCTCGCGGATTCCCTGCTCGGTCTGCATGTATTTTCCCGGCAGTTCAAAGCACTGCAAAAACTCGTTGAGACTCTGGCAGTCCTCGGATACGGTAATCAGCTTTTTCAGTTCCTCATCACTTGCCACTGGCAATTCCAGCTGCTGGATTTCTGCCAGTTTTTTGAGAATCTCCACGGTGATAGATCCGTCGAGATGTGCATGCAGATCAATGTATTTTGAAATAGTATCGCGATTCATAACAGCTCTCCCTTTATAGAAAAAACTCCCCCAAGACACGGGAGAGTTTTGATATAATCCGGAAACAGATTAGAGTACCACCTTTGAGAAATCTGCCACGCGGTTTACCAGCGCGTCAATGGATTTCAGCAGGCCCAGGCGGTTGTTCTTTATTTTCTCGTCCTTATCCATGACCATGACGCCATCAAAGAAGGCATCAATCGGAGCTGAAAGCTCCGTCAGTGCATCAATGGCACCATCGTAGTCATGACCAGCAACGAGGCTGTCAACCGAGCTTGCCGTTGCGGTGTATACCTGATAGAGGCTCTTCTCTTCGTCCGTGTTAAAGAGTGCCTCATTAATTGCCGCAGCATCCGCTTTCTTCGCGAGATTTGCGGCGCGGACAAAGGCCTGGATGTTAGCCGTAGCAGCATCGCTTGCAACGAATTTTGCCACTGCCTCAGCACGCAGGCTGACGGCATAGAGGTCATCGACATTTTCGAGCACAGCATCGACCACGTCATAGCGGACATCCTCAAGCACATTCTTGAGACGCAGGCGCATGAAGTCAGCGACATCCTGCTGCATCTTCGTGCGGGCAGCCTCATCCGTAATCTGGTAGAGGTCCATAGCCTTAGCAACGACCTTGGACAGGCTCAGCGTATATTTGGCCTCAATCATCATATTGACAAGGCCAAGAGCCTGACGGCGCAGTGCAAACGGGTCCTGGGAACCCGTCGGGATCTTGCCGCGGCTGAACGTACCGACAATCGTGTCAATCTTGTCAGCCACCGAAACGATGCGGCCAGCCTCGCTCTGGGGCTGGTTGTCGCCAGCGAAACGCGGCATGTAGTGCTCATCGATAGCGATGGCAACCTTCTCGCATTCGCCATCGAGTTTGGCGTACTCGCGGCCCATGATGCCCTGCAGTTCCGTGAACTCCTGAACCATGCCCGTTACGAGGTCAGCCTTGCAGAGCTCAGCCGCCCGTTTGGCATGTTTGTGTACCTTCTCATCGGCACCGAGTTCATCGGCAATGAACTCAGCCAGTTCCATGAGGCGCTCGGATTTCTCATACATCGTACCGAGACCCTGCTGGAATACGACCGTCTTGAGTTTTTCACGGTGCTCTTCGAGGCTCTTCTTGCGGTCTTCGTCAAAGAAGAACTGCGCATCCTCAAGGCGGGCGCGCAGGACGCGCTCATTGCCGTGCTGAACGGTTTCGAGGTGCTCTTTGCCGCCATTGCGGACCGTGATAAAGAGCGGCATCAGGCTGCCGTCAGCGGCCTTGACCGGGAAATAACGCTGATGGTCGCGCATCGGCGTGATAACAGCCTCAGCCGGCAGCTTAAGATACTTGTCTTCAAACTTGCCGCAAAGTGCCGTCGGATACTCGACGAGATAGAGAACCTCTTCGAGCAGGTCTTCGGTAATCTCAGCCGTGCCGCCATTAGCTTTAGCGACTTCTTCAATCTGCTCGCGGATCACAGCCTTGCGCTTATCCTGATCGACGAGGATGAAGTTTTCCTCGCAGGCCTTTTCGTAGCTGTCGGCATTTGCAATCTCAAAATCGCCCTGCGACAGGAAACGGTGACCGCGAGAGGTGCGGCCCGATTTGACCTCAGCAATCTCAAACGGGATGACTTCGTCATCGAGCAGTGCGACAATCCAACGCAGCGGGCGGATGAACTTGAAGTCAAGGTCAGCCCAGCGCATGTTGTTTGGGAAAGACAAACCGCAGATGAGGTCCTTCAGGAGGTCCTGCAGTAACTCTGCCGTAGCCTTGCCTTCCTCGTGAACCATCGCATAGACATAGCCGTCTTTTTCCACGAGGTCTTTCGGGTCAACGCCCTGGCCGCGGGCAAAGCCCTGCGCTGCCTTGGACGGATTGCCGTCAGCATCGAAGGCAATCTGTACGGACGGACCGCGGTTCTCGCTCGAAACGTCTTCCTGTTTCTCAGCTAAATCCTTGACGATAAGAGCCGTGCGGCGCGGCGTGCCAATCGTGCGGACACTGCCAAATGCAATGCGGTTCTCCTTGAATGCCTTCTCGGCATTCTCTTTAAGCTGGGCAAGGATGCCCGGCATGACATGGGCCGGAACTTCTTCCGTGCCGATTTCGAGTAATAAATCCTTGCTCATGCTCACTTCTCCCCTCTATGCAACATCGGATAGCCAAGCTCCTCGCGCTGTTTCAAATAGCACTCTGCGCAGAGGCGGGCCAGCTTGCGGACGCGGCCGATGAACGCCGTGCGCTGCGATACGGAAATTGCACCGCGGGCATCGAGCAGGTTGAACGTATGCGAGCACTTGAGCACGTAGTCATAAGCCGGATGAACATAGCCCTCAGCGATGACGCGGACAGCCTCTGCCTCGTATTTGTCAAAGAGCTCAAACAAGAGCTTCTCATCGGAAAGGTCAAAAGCATAAGCCGACTGCTCGTACTCATTCTGATGGAAGACATCGCCATAAGTATAGTCGTCGGTCCACTGGATATCGTAGACGTTCTCAACGCCCTGGATATACATAGCCAGACGCTCAAGACCATACGTGATTTCCGAAGCTACCGGTTTGATGTCCTGGCTGCCGACCTGCTGGAAATACGTGAACTGCGTGATTTCCATGCCGTCGAGCCAGACTTCCCAGCCAAGGCCCCAGGCGCCCAGCGTCGGCGACTCCCAGTTATCCTCGACAAAACGGATATCGTGTTTCTTCGGGTCGATGCCGAGACGCTCCAGGCTCTCGAGATAGAGCTCCTGAATGTTATCCGGCGACGGTTTCATGATGACCTGGAACTGATGGTGCTGATACAGACGGTTCGGGTTATCGCCATAGCGGCCATCAGCCGGACGGCGCGACGGCTCAACATAGGCAACATGCCACGGCTCCGGGCCAAGTACGCGCAGGAACGTGGACGGGTTCATCGTGCCAGCGCCCTTCTCAACATCGTACGGCTCAGCCAGGATGCAGCCCTGTTCCGACCAGAATTTCTGCAGTGCCAGGATAATTTCCTGAAATTTCATGGGAACAACTCCTCTTCTAAAAGTAATCTGCTACGGAGGCAGCAAAAAAGTCCCGTCCCCGTAACGTTATCGTTACAGGGACGAGACTTATCATTCAAAATCCCGCGGTTCCACCCTGATTGGTTTTCCAATAGAAAACCCACCTCAAAGTATTGGGTTCAGCTCCAAAGTGCCTTTCGTCTCGCTGGCGGCCTTTCACCATCGCCGTCTCGCTAAAGGTGAGACTACTCCTCTTTATCATTGCTGGTTACGAGTTTAACAAAAACGCGGACAAATGTCAACTTAAAGCGCCTGGATAAACGCCAGGGATTTTAGCGGCCGCCCCAAAAGCGACTGCAAATAATTGAGCAGCAGCTGCTCCGCTGACAGCAAAAGCCGTGAGCTTATCGTAATCGGTTCATTTTCCCGCCAGTTAAAATCGCGCAGGCTCAAGATAAAGCGGCGCAAATCATCGGGAAATGACACCGCGCCCGCCTCACGGCACGCCTCACAGAGGACACCGCCCGCGGACTGCGCAAAAAAAGCATCCCCTGTTATCGCCTTGCCGCAATGGACGCAATGCTCATAATGAAGCTGCATACCCGTAAATTCGAGCAGCTGATAAACGGCAGCTGCGGCCGTCACGCGCGGATTGCGCACCTCAAACGCCGCCAGGATGAGCAGCAGCTGCGCAAACATCTGCGGTTCCGGCTGTCCCTCCGGCAAAAACTCCCGCAAAAACTCCGCGACGAAACTGCCATAGGCCATGACCGTCAAATCTTCGCTGAGATTCCGGTAGTGCTGTTTGAGCGTACACTGCTTTACCGTATCGACCCGCGAGCCTTCCGCCAGCTGAAGTTCAAGATGCGAAAACATCTGCATGCCGCCCGCCAGCGGACTGCGCGGACGCCGGCAGCCAAAGGCAGCCGCCCGCACAAGCCCCCGTTCCCGGGTAAAAAACGTCATCATCTTGTCCGCCTCGCCCCAGTTTTTGGCCCCGAGGACTACCGCTTCCGTCTGATAAAGCGCCATTATTTTTTTTCCTTCTTCACGAGTTCCTGCACGGCCTCCGGCGAGATATTGCCAGCTGGATTTTCCGGCGGATTCTTATGGCTGAGCCGTTTGGGCATAACCGCACCCGCTGTCAGCATATACTGCAGGGCCGATTCACTGCTGATATCGAGATAGACAACATCTTTTTTGAGCACAAAGAGATTCGTCCCCGACGTCATATTGAGACTCCACGGAACGAAAACGCAGACATAATCATCGCCCAGCTGCTCCTTGAGCATCGGCGGCACATCAGCCATGATGAAGCCAAGTGCCTTGGACTGATGATAGGGCACCAGCACAACATGGTCAAACATGTTATTTGACTCAAACACCGCCGTGGAAAGATGTTTGACGCTGTTGTAGATAAACTTGACGACCGGAATCTTGCCGAGCAGCTTCTCCCCTAAGTGAATCAGCCGCCGGGTCGCCCAATAGGACGACGCCCAGCCCGTCAGATAAATGAACGCCAGCAGCGTGATAATCCCCATGCCGGGGAAATAAAACGGCAGATGTTTGCCGAGAACGCCCTCGGTAAAATGCAGCGTCTCCTCGATGACGAAAAAAGTAATCGCCACCGGAACCAGCAGGATAAGGCCATTGATAAAGCGCCGCGAAACCCTGCCGGAAATGCTGCTGTTGTTTTTCTTTCCTTCGTTCTCACTCATCGCTCGTCACCAAATCCAAAATTACGCAAAATCCCGTCGCGATCGCGCCAATCTTTGCGCACCTTGACCCAAAGGTCCAGGAACACCCGCGAGCCCAAGAGATTCTGGATATCCGTACGCGCCAGCGCGCCGATTTCCCGCAGCATCGAACCCTTGGCACCAATGATGATGCCCTTCTGCGAATCGCGCTCGACGTAAATCGTTGCCCGGATATAGACATCATCATTCGGACGCGTCGTCATCTCGTCTACATCGACGGCAATCGCATGCGGAATCTCGTCGCGCGTCAGATGAAGGGCCTTCTCACGAACCAATTCGGCCACAATCAATCGCTCCGGCTGGTCCGTAATCATATCCTCCGGATAGTATTGCGGGCCTTCCGGCAGATAGCTCTTGACCTCATCGAGCAGGCCGTCGAGATTCATTTTTTCCCGTGCCGAGATGGGCACGACACCGGCAAACGAATACTTGCTGGTATAATGCGCAATAATCGGCAGTGCCTTTTCGCGTTCAATCAAATCGATTTTATTGACGACGAGGATAACCGGCCGCTTTGTCGCCTGCAAGCGCTCCAGAATATACATCTCGCCCGGGCCAAGTTTCTGCGTGGCATCGACTACAAACAGAATGGCATCGACTTCCTTTAACGTTCCTTCGGCAGCCTTTACCATATACTCACCGAGCTTGTGCTTCGGTTTGTGAATCCCCGGCGTGTCGAGAAACACAATCTGCGCATCCGGTTCCGTCAGCACGCACATGATGCGGTTGCGCGTCGTCTGCGGCTTATCACTCATGATGGCGATTTTCTGGCCGATAAGCGTATTAACCAGCGTGGATTTCCCCACATTCGGACGGCCGATTACCGCTATAAAACCGGATTTATGTTTTGCTTTTTTGTCCGCTTCCGGCTGCTGGGGCTCCGCTTTCGGCGCCTTTTTCTCCTTCGCATCATCGCGAGAGATACCAAGCTGCTCCATAACATAGCGCTGCTCTTCTTCCATCTCGATGCGGTCAGCTTCTTCCATATGGTCATACCCCAACAGATGAAGCATACCATGAACCGTCAAAAAGGCCATTTCACGGCGGACACTATGACCGAAGTCTGCCGCCTGTTCCTCAGCTCGTTCCACCGAAATGACTAAATCGCCCAATACATCCACTTCCGGCTCGCCTTCGATTTCCGGCTCCTCACTCTCGTTGAGGGCAAAGGACAACACGTCGGTCGGGCGGTCGATGCCGCGATACTGCTTGTTGAGCGTGTGAATATATTCGTTGTTGGTCAACGTGACACTGACCTCACCATTGGCCACATCGTACAGCTCGCCCACCTTTTCGGCAGCAGCCTTGACGTTGTCGATATATTCCTGCGGAAACGTGAGCTCCTCAGGATAATTGCTGATGATTACTTCCATTCCTTATGCCTTTCCCTGTCTCTCTGCCTCAGCCTTTGCCTTGGCCTTTTTCTTCTTGGCTTCCCAATCGCCATACGCTTCTACGATGCGCGTAACCACTTCATGACGGATGACATCCATCGGCGCCATTCGCACGATGCCGATGCCCTTTACGCCCTTCAAGACTTCCGACGCCTCGCGAAGTCCCGAGGTAACGCCGCGCGGCAAGTCAACCTGTCCCAAATCGCCCGTAACCACCATGCGCGAGCCAAAGCCAAGACGCGTCAAAAACATTTTCATCTGTTTGTCCGTCGTGTTCTGCGCCTCATCGAGAATGATAAACGCATCTTCTAAGGTACGGCCGCGCATGTACGCCAGCGGGGCAATCTCAATGATTCCCTTGGCCATAAACTTCTGATAGGTATCCTGCCCTAAAATATCCTGCAGCGCATCATAAAGCGGCCGCAGATACGGGTCGACTTTATCCTGCAAATCGCCCGGCAAAAAGCCCAAACGCTCGCCAGCCTCGACGGCAGGACGCGTCAGGATAATCTTATTTACTTCCTTATTGCGCAAAGCGGCCACCGCCATAACAACTGCCAGATACGTCTTACCCGTACCAGCTGGGCCAATGCCAAAGGTTATGGAATTGCGGCGAATCGTATCGAGATAAAGCCGCTGTCCGAGCGTCTTCGGCCGCACGTGACGGCCGCGCGACGTCACAAGGATCGTATCGCCAAACAAAGTGTGCAGAGCCTCGCCCTTGCCGCCTTTGACAAGGCCGATACCGTAACGCACTTCATGCATCGTAATCGTCGTGCCCTGACGGTAGAGATACTGCAATTCTTCTAACACTTTCGCCGCCGGCTCCACCATGCAGGCCTCACCGAGTATCTCGATGCGGTCGCCACGGCTTATGAACTGACAGTCAAAATTATCCCGCATCGCCTGCAGGAACTCATCCCGTTCCCCCAATAGGGAATAAGCCTCTTTATGATCTTGGAAAACAATCTGCTTTTCTAATGCCTGCTGCAAAGAACCTGTTCACCTGCTTTTTCTTATTGAAATAAAAAAACATACATAGTCCCATTGTACCACATATCAGGCCCGCGTCAAAAACTTATACAAAAAATGCCCTCCTTGTTAGGAAGGCAAAGTGAAAAGCCGTGAGGGTAACCACTCCCTCACGGCCTATACAATTTCTTTCCACGATTTGAAATCACCTAAAGTATATCATGTATTGCTCATACCGTCAATACATGATATACTCATCTCGCCGTACCTCTATGCCTTAGCGCACAGAGGAGGTGATTACAATTTCTTTTCACGATTTTTTCCTATCTGTCATGGCGGGTATAGTAGCGCACTATATTTGCAAGTGGTGGGACGATAGGAGGTAAAACCATGCCAGTACGGCACGCCCACGAGGAAACAGAGGTCTAACCAGCCTGCTGTCCTAAACGGCCTGACTTTCTTCGGGAAGTCGGGCTTTTTTTCATGTTTTTCATCACCCGCAACCTTCTTTCATCTGTTTTCCCCGATGCTATTATGACTCGACCAGTCAAATTCCTCTCCTCACCTCAAAAACTTAGGCTATGTAGTTAACTTTATATTTCATATGAGTTGACTGTTAACCAATACAGTTTTATAATGTTTACAATAAACTGTTATTTTTGTGAGGGCTGTCGTTATGAAAATTACTTCTATCAACAAACTTACTGACAAGATCATCGCTGGGCTGCGCATCAAGCGCGGCGATGATTTATCGTATCTGCTCACTGCACCGCTTGCGGAATTGCAGGCTGGTGCCCGCCGTTTGCAGGACCATTTCTGTGGCAACCATATCGACCTTTGCACCATCATCAATGGCCGCAGCGGGCGCTGTGGCGAAAATTGCAAGTACTGTGCTCAGGCCGCCTGCCATCATACGGGCATTGATGAATATCCGTTCCTGACCAAAGAGGAAATCATCAAAAATGCCAAAGCCAATCAGGATGCCGGTGCCAATCGCTTTGCGATTGTGACTTCGGGGCGCGCATTAGCCGGTCAGGATTTTGATAAAGCCATCGACACCTATAAAACAATGAACGAAACGCTATCCATTGACCTCTGTGCCTCGCACGGCCTGCTGACCCGTGAGCAGTTCAAGCGCCTTCGCGCCGCCGGTGTCACGAGCTACCATCATAACATCGAGACCAGCCGCCGCTATTTCCCGCAAATCTGCACTTCCCATACCTACGACGACCGCATCAAGACCATCAAGATTGCCCAAGAAGAAGGTTTCTGCGTCTGCTCGGGCGGCATCATCGGCATGGGCGAAACCTGGGAGGACCGCATTGATATGGCCATCAGCCTGCAAGAGCTCGGCATCGAATCCATCCCCATCAACGCCCTTATGGCTATTCCCGGCACTGGTCTTGCTAACCAGCCTGCACTGCCTGCCGAAGATATCCTGCGTACGATTGCGATTTTCCGTTTCGTGAATCCTACCGCCAATATCCGTCTGGCGGCAGGCCGCAAACTCCTGCCGCAAAACGGCGCCACCGCCTTCCGCGCCGGTGCTTCCGCATCGATTACCGGCAATATGCTGACGACGTCCGGCACTACCATCAAAGAGGACATGCAAATGCTTGCTGACCTCGGCCTTACCAACCAAAACGAAACCGCAGTAAACAGTGGCACCTGCGGGGCCCATTAACAAAAAAGACGAACCTTTGCGGCTCGTCTTTTTTGTTATTTACGATAAACGCTTTGCGTTGAATTTTTCAATCATCTTGACCGGCTTATAGGATTCTTTCGCCTTGCGAAGTCCTTCATGCCCCATATCTTCCTCGCGATTGATATAGGTCATTCCCTGCCAGCAATTTGCTACATACGCCTGATTGATTGCCGGATATGCCCCGCGGATATTCGGATCAGCTTTTTCCACATGGACCACTACCGAATCCGTATTTAGCTGTTCGCCAAACGTAAAGGCAATAATGCGTCCATCGAGACGAATCGCCCCGCCTTTTAATCCAAAGAAGGCGTAATCCGCAAACACTTCACGAATCGCCCGGCTTTCCCAGCCAATAAAGGGGTCATCGGGCTCATCCTGAATGCGGATATCGTACCAGCGCTGCAGTTCCTCCAAACAAGCGGGCAGGATTTCCTCCGTAATCGGCAGATACTCAGCCTGCGGATAGAGCTTATGAAACGCATTGAGATGATTTTTCTTGGAATGAAGTTTGCGTCCCGAAAGGGTTATGAGCTTCTCTGCCAGATACACATAGTCAAAATTATCGCGGTCGGCTTCAATCGCAAATGACGCACCAGCGAAATTTTCCAAAACCTGCGCATAACTTTTCTCGATGCCGGTCATGACAAAGGGCTGTCCCTGCTGCGCAAAATAAGCCAGGAACTTTTCCGTAGCTTCCGCCATTTTTTCCTCAGGACCATAAGGCTGCAGCGCCATCAGCTGCCCCTCCCATTGACAGGTCATGTAGAGGACGCCGTCCTCTTCGCACCACTTTACCTGGTACGGTTCACGCCACATATAGAGATTTGTAAAAGTAAAATGGGAATTTTCGTAATAACGACTTTGAAAATACCGGTCAAGCAGCGGCTTGTCGGCTTTCGTCAAATCATGAAATTCTATGACACTCATCCTCCTGATGATAATCACTATCGTTAGTAGTATACCCTATCATTATAACAAATCCGTCAAGCGTCAACCGTAACTCGCTCACTGAAGCTTCATCATCTCTCGTCCCGCTTGTGCCTGCCGTACGACTTCCATGACATCAGCACCGCCAGCTGCAGCTACGGCGGCCATCACGGCACCTTCCACCAGCGGGCAGTCTACCAATTTCACCTGGTCATCCTTGAGATTTTCCTGCACCAATTCCGCCGTCATGACGGCGCTTCCCATATCCATCAAAACTACGGCACCATCGCGGCCGCAAACATCTTCGACAGCCATCATTATTTTTCCATAGCTGGTTCCCAGCATGCCATCATCCAATCCTCCAGCCGCTGCAATCTGTACATCCCTAGCCATCATCTCAGCCAGTTCCTTGACCCCTTCCGCCAACTTCTGACTATGGGACACGATTACAATACCAACCAACCCATTCACCTCTTTCATTGTTATTCAAAATGCGGTCAGGGACCTGACCGCATCGAACACTTTTATTATTGTAACATAAATTTTGACAATTGACGAGTCAAAAATGACCGGTCAAATGACCGGTCATTTTTTTCGTAAGAGTAAGCGTTATTTATAGTAAGCCACACCAGCTTCGAAGAGCTGCTGGTCTTTGCAGCCAGGAACATTGCACGCAACATTTTCACCGATGCGCTCCGAGTGTCCCATCTTGCCGAGGACACGTCCATCCGGGCTCGTGATACCTTCGATAGCGTTGACCGAACCGTTCGGATTGAACGGAATGGAAAGCGACGGATTGCCCGACGCATCGACATACTGCGTAGCAATCTGACCGCGTACGCGCAGCTTCGCGATGATTTCCTGATCGGCAACGAAGCGGCCCTCGCCATGCGAAATGGCAATCGTATGCGTATCGCCCACTTTGACGTTGTTGAACCACGGCGAAAGATTCGATACGACTTTCGTCTGAACCATGCAGGACGCATGACGGCCGATGTTGTTATGCGTAAGCGTCGGCGAAGACTCGGAGAGATCACGGATATCGCCATACGGTACCAGCCCCAGTTTGATGAGTGCCTGGAAGCCATTGCAGATACCGAGCATCAATCCATCGCGCTTGTTGAGAAGATTCATGACCTCTTCTTTGATGCGCGGATTGCGGAACATCGCCGCAATGAATTTGCCCGAACCATCCGGCTCGTCACCACCGCTGAATCCGCCCGGCAGCATAATCATCTGGGCCTCTTTGATGCCCTTGACGATTGCCTCGACGGTTTCCTCGACAGCCTGCGGCGTGAGGTTGCGGACAATCAGCGTCTCCGCCTCAGCACCGGCACGCCGCCAAGCTCTTGCCGAATCGTACTCACAGTTCGTGCCCGGGAATACCGGAATAAATACCTTCGGGCGAACGATGCTGTGCTGCGCATGAATCACATTGCCCTTGTTATACGGGATGTAGGTTGCCTTGTCTTTGGAACGTCCTTTGACCTGCGTCGGGAAGATTTTCTCGAGCGGTGCCGTGAAGGCTTCTTCGGCATCGGCAATCATGACAACCGTATCACCGCAGACAATGCTCGGGCCCGCCGTCGTCTCACCCAGTTCACGGCAACCCGTGCCAGCCAGTAACGTTTCCACATCCGTATGGTCGGCAACCTCCAACAGGATAGAACCGTAATCCGGCTTGAAGAGGTCGTCTTTAGCGATGAAGTTCGTAAACTTAAAGCCAATGCCATTGCCCAGCGACATTTTCGTAATGGCTGCAGCAATACCGCCTACGCCAATGCTCTGTGCCGAGAATACTTTATGGCTGGCCGTCATCTCGCTGATTTTTGCCCAGTTATGGCGCATCTTGCCAAACAGCGGCAAATCCTGATCGTCTTTCGGTGCCGGCACCAGATAAACCTTATTGCCTGCATATTTGAACTCCGGCGATACCGCACAATCGGCCTTCATGACATCAACGGCAAATGCGGCCAGCGTCGGCGGAACATGAATGTCCTCAAACGTACCCGACATCGAGTCCTTGCCGCCAATCGCCGGGATTTCCAGCTCATGCTGTGCCCAAAGCGCACCAATCAGGGCCGCAAACGGCTTACCCCACTTCTCGGGGTCTTTGCCGAGGCTCTCGAAATATTCCTGGAACGTCAGGCGGATCTTATCGGCACGTCCGCCGAGGGCCACCATCTTAGCCGCAGCCTCGACGACAGAATACAGGGCACCATGGAACGGGCTCCACTCCGTGAAAGCCGGATTGAGACCAAAGGTCATCGCCGTAGCCGTATTCGTCTCAGCACCGAGAACCGGCAGCTTCGCCACCATGCCTTCAGCCGGCGTCAACTGCTTCTTGCCGCCAAACGGCATGAGCACCGTATTGCCGCCGATGGTGGAGTCAAAGCGTTCCGCCAGACCCTTCTGGCTGCAGACATTGAGGTCGCGCAGATTTTCCAGCCATGCCTTTTCGACATCGCCGCCGCACTTTTTGACCGCCTCAGGAACTTCGCGCAGATAGCGTTTGCCCTCATCCGGCATATCGATAACAGCCGTGACATGCTGGCGGACGCCGTTGGTGTCGAGGAACTCGCGGTTCATCTGCACAATCGGCTTACCGCGCCACTGCATGATAAGCCGCGGTTCTTCCGTAACATCAGCGACTTTGGTTGCTTCGAGGTTTTCGGCATCGGCAAATTTGACGAAAGCATCGAGGTCTTTCGGGTCGATGACAACGGCCATGCGCTCCTGCGACTCCGAAATTGCAAGCTCCGTACCATCAAGACCGGCATATTTTTTCTTGACGGCATCCAAATCGATAATGAGGCCATCAGCCAGCTCACCGATTGCTACGGCTACACCGCCCGCACCGAAGTCATTGCAGCGCTTAATCATGCGGCTGACTTCCGGATTGCGGAACAGGCGCTGAATCTTGCGCTCCGTCGGCGGGTTGCCCTTCTGTACCTCAGCACCGCAGCTCGTCAGCGACTCCTCCGTATGCTCCTTGGAGGAACCCGTTGCACCGCCGCAGCCGTCACGGCCCGTACGGCCGCCTACGAGCACGATGAAGTCACCAGCAGCCGGACGCTCACGGACGACATTGACCTTCGGCGCCGCAGCGATAACGGCACCGATCTCCATGCGTTTTGCCATGTAGCCCTCATGGTAGACTTCACGGACCTGTCCCGTAGCCAGACCAATCTGGTTGCCATACGCACTGTAACCAGCAGCTGCCCCCAGCGTGATTTTCTTCTGCGGCAGTTTGCCGGCCATCGTATCTTTGAGCGGACGGCGCGGGTCAGCAGCACCCGTCACACGCATTGCCTGATAGACATAGGAACGTCCCGACAGCGGGTCACGGATTGCACCGCCGAGGCAGGTAGCAGCGCCACCGAACGGCTCAATTTCCGTCGGATGGTTATGGGTCTCGTTCTTGAACATGACGAGCCATTCCTCATCCTTGCCATCGATATCTGCCGTTACCACGATACTGCAGGCATTGATTTCTTCCGATTTATCCAAATCATCGAGCTTGCCCTGTTTTCTGAGGGCTTTCATGCCGATGACAGCAATATCCATCAGCGTCACATCGCGCGGCTTATCGGCGTAAATTTCCTTGCGGTCGGCCAGATACTTCTCATAAGCCTTCGTGATAGCCGGGGAAAAATACCCGTCTTTGATGTCGACCATATCAATTGCCGTCGTAAACGTCGTATGACGGCAGTGGTCGGACCAATAAGTATCAATTACGCGCAGCTCGGTAATCGTCGGCGCGCGGTGCTCTTCATCGCGGAAATACTTCTGGCAGAACAGCAAATCCTCCAGGCTCATGGCAAAGCCCTTGCTCTCCCAAAACGCTTTGACACCTTCCTCATCGAGCCCGTTGAAATCTTCGAGCACTTCAACATCAGCCGGTTCCTCATACGTCACATTCAGCGACTCCGGCTTCTGCAGGCTTGCCTCGCGGCTTTCCACAGCGTTGATGCAGTAATCCTTGATTTTATTGAAATCTTCACGGCTCACGTCTCCTACAATGACGATAACCCGTGCCGTAGCAATCTGCGGGCGCTCTTTCTGCGTAACCAGCTGCACGCACTGCGCTGCCGAATCTGCCGTCTGGTCATACTGTCCCGGCAGATATTCGACCGCAAATACCCGCGAGTTCGGGAAATGCGGCAATTTTTCCTCATATACTACATCCACCGGCGGCTCAGAAAATACCACCGACTTGACCGCAGCATACTCCTCATCGCTAAGACCTTCAATATCATAGCGCTTGATAATCCGGACGGCCTTGAGTTCTTCGAGACGGAACGTCTCCTTCAGGTCGCTGCAGAGCTGCTGGGCCGGGATGTCAAAGAATCCCTGTCGTTTCTCTACGAAAATTCTTCTTACAGTCATGAGTGCTCTTTTCCTCCAATAGAAATAGATAATAATGAAACATAAAGCTTTATATAGATAAAATAGGCATAGCAAACCGAAAGGCCTGCTATGCCTATTGCATCACAAACAATCCACCGAAATTTTCACCACTACTTTGGTCACAGGGCCCGGCTCACCCTCTACTGCGCCCTGCGGACGATGCACATCTTCCGGATAAAGCACAGCAAAACGCCCCGGAGTCAGCACGATATTGCTGTCCGGTATCAATTCTTCATAAAAGGTTATGTCCTTTTCTGCATTATAGGGCTCCGACACCTTGAGGTCCGGGCTGAACGGACACCACCCCATATATTCCTCGCCTTCGACGACGAACTGGATATCCACATATTTCTTATGGGTCTCCGGGCGGCATTCCTCAAGGACACGGGTCGTGTACCGCTGCAGATTCGCCACGCATTTATCGCCATCAATCGGATAGCGTCCATCTTCGAGCTTCGTGAAGTCATGGCTCCGCAGATACTCCAGCGCTTTCTGTATGATTTCCGGGTAATCCGCGTGACCGTTATCCAACGAATCGATGCTGCCGATAAACATGCAATAACCTTCTTCCTTAATTCCGTCTCTTGCTCCTGTAAATACTGCTGTTTCAGTACTCAATTATCATTTTACCTAAAACAACTGCGTATTGCAAGAACACACCGCCATCTTTATCAAAAAGACAACAATTTTTCAACAAAAGGACATATGAGCCTTTTGTTTCCATCATCTGTCTATCACAAACACACAACCGCTATTTTTGACTTGTCAAAAACTGTTTCACTGTGATATGATTGTTTTATATTGATAGAGGCAATGACTGAAGAAGTATCTGTATTCTAACCTACCAGAGAGACGATGGCCGGTGCAAATCGTCAGGCAGAACCAGAGAAAGCTGCTCACGAGCCTGCCGGGCCCAATAAGCCCTGCCGTTTGCCGCGTTAAGGCCTCGAGTGGATTCCTTTGCGAATCCGATTAAGGTGGTACCACGGGAATAAGCCCTCGTCCTTTTACAGGATGAGGGCTTTTATTGTTGCGAATCAATCAAAGGAGGAATATTCATGCGCGAACTCTTGGAGCTTCTCGAACACGACGCCCGCCGCCCGGTAGGCGAACTCGCCTCCATGCTCAATCGCAGTGAGTATGAAGTCGAAAAAAATATCAAGGATCTGGAAAAGAACAAAATCATCCTGTCCTACAATACACTGATTAACTGGGAAAAATTCGGTGATGACACCGTCACCGCCATGATTGAAATCAACCTGACGCCGCAGCGCGAAGTTGGTTTTGATGCCATCGCCGAGCGCATTTACCGCTTCGACGAAGTCCGCACGGTCTACCTCATGAGCGGCAGCTTTGACCTCATGGTCATCATCGAAGGCAAATCCCTGAAGGAAGTAGCCAACTTTGTCGCCAAACGCCTCTCCACCATCGAAGGCGTCACGCAGACCCGCAGCCACTTCATGTTAAAGCCATACAAAAAAGACGGCACGATTATCGACGATGAAGAACGTGACCGCAGACTGGTGGTGAGCCCATGATGGAAACGAAAAAAGACTGGGCCAGCCGCCTCTCCCCGGGCGTAAATGCCATTGCGCCCTCGGGCATCCGCAAATTCTTTGACATTGCCGCTCAGATGGACGATGTCATCTCGCTCGGTGTCGGCGAACCGGATTTCGTCACGCCATGGCCGATTCGCGAAAGCTGCGTTTACGGACTGGAACAGGGCTACACTTCCTACACCGCCAACCGCGGCCTGCCAGAACTCCGTCAGGAAATCTGCAATCACTACCAGAAAAACTATGACGTAACCTACGACGCCGCTACCGACGTACTGGTGACCGTCGGCGTCAGCGAAGCGCTCGATATCGCCATGCGTGCCATTCTGGCCCCCGGCGACGAAGTGCTGATTCCCGAACCATGCTACGTCTCCTATCAGGCCTGCACCACGCTGGCCGGCGGCGTGCCGGTAGCCGTACCGGCCAAAATCGAAAACGAATTCCGCATCACCCCCGCCGAGCTGGAAGAACACGTCACCGAGCGCACCAAGGTCCTGTTGATTGGCTATCCGAACAATCCGACCGGCGCTATCATGACGCGCAAAGACCTCTTGGCTATTGCCGACTTTGCCGAAAAACACGACCTCATCGTCATTTCCGATGAAATCTACGGCGACCTCACCTACGGCGACGAGGAACATGTCTGCTTCTCCTCCCTGCCCGGTATGCAGGAGCGAACCATTCTCTTAAACGGCTTTTCCAAGGCCTATGCCATGACGGGCTGGCGCATCGGTTATGCACTGGCAAATCCCACGCTGACCGCCGCCATGACGAAGATTCATCAGTACACGATGCTCTGTGCACCAATCACGGCCCAGATTGCCGCCGTCGAAGCCCTTCGCCACGGCGAGAAGTACATGAAAAAGATGGTCGCCGAATACGACCGGCGCCGCCGCCTGATTTACGACGGACTGACGAAGATGGGACTGGAATGCTTTGAGCCAAAAGGCGCCTTCTACATTTTCCCTAACATCAGCTCCACGGGCTACACCTCCAACGAGTTTGCCGAAGAACTGTTAAAAGCCGAGCATGTTGCCCTCGTTCCTGGCAGTGCCTTTGGTGCCTGCGGCGAAGGTCATGTACGCTGCTCGTATGCCACTTCCATCGACAAGATTTCCGAAGCACTCAACCGCATCGAAAACTTCTTGAAGAATCACAAAAAATAACAACAGCAAAAGAGGTATTGCCTTCCCTTAGGGCCTGGCAATACCTCTTTTTGCTTACAACAATCAGTCTGCTTTTTCGTGACGCGGATTCTTATGTACAATCTCGATAGCTTTGGCAATGGCCTGTATGACTTCCACCTCATACTGAACGCTCATTTCATTGAGACGCGTATAAACATCGCCTTTATGAGAGGAAATATAACGCGGCTGCAAATGATTCAACGCCAAGGTTGCAATATCCCGCTTGCACTGGTCGCAGGTGCAGCAAAACGGATACTGGGCCATAACATCATCCAATTTTTCCAGCACCAAATCTTCCATGTAATTCTTAAGTTCCATCTCAGTCCCCTCCTAGAACAATCTGTCATTATTATATCATGTTTTCTCTCACTTCCCTAACAATTTAGCAAAACTTTCTTGGTTTGACATTAAATTCCAACAATGATATAATTATTTCTGTTGTGAAACGCGCTCGTAGTCCAGTGGATAGGACGTTGGCCTCCGGAGCCGAAGGCGGCAGTTCGACTCTGCCCGAGCGCACCACTTACGATTTTATGACTTCCTTGATTCCAGGTCAGGGAAGTTTTTTTTATACCACAAACAAAAACGAGCAGGAGAATTCTTCCTGCTCGTTTTTCTATTAGTCTTTGATAAGCTCGAGAATATCTTTTGCCGAAAGGTTGTTGGCCTGCATGTATTCAAGCAGTTCCGCATACTGGACTTTAGCCTGTTTCTCCTTGACCGATTCCAGCTCTGCTTTCAGCGCTTTGATTTCGCTCTGCTTTTTCTCAATCTTCTCGGAAACCTTTTTAATCTTCTCGTCGTAGTTTGCGACTCTTGCCATTTTCTTCATCCTCCACATCTGAGTTAAATTTTATAATGAGTCATCCTTGCCATTATATAAAAGAATGTAGCCACTTGTCCACACCTTCCTGACTCTTTTGCCCCAGAATCGACAAAAGGAGCTGCGAAAAAGCCTGCAGAAAAGCATACTTTTTCACAACTCCTGTTTATTTTACTATCCGCGATTCAAAACAGCTGCCAATCAGGCCGTAAACGATACGTTATCCGCAACTTCCAGACCTGCACCCGCTGCTGGCGCATTGGACAGGTTCTCCATCGCATTTGCCTGAACTCTGACATTGTTGTCTTCCGCTTCGACGGATTCTGCCGGAGCAGCTTCCTGGTCAACATCGGCTACCACCATATCATTTTCCTCTTCAATGGTTGCCACCATCTGCTCTTTCGTCTCCTGAGCTACCGACAAGGTATCCAAGACCTTATTTACCGTCTCATTATTGCTCAGCGGCTTCTTGGCCGGCTCATCTCCCGGAGTAACTGGCGTATCGGATGGATCACTGCTCGGCGTATCTGCCGGCGTATCACTTGGCGTATCGGATGGTTCGCTGCTCGGTGTATCTGCCGGAGTATCACTTGGCAAATCCGTGCCTGTCACCGTGAAGTCATCCACATTAACGCCTTCGGCTGCCTCAATCTTCGAAGAAGATTTTTTCGTCGTTGCATCAAAAACCGTGCCGCTGGCTGCCGTAATCTTCGGGCTGTTGAGGTTAATGCTTCCGGAACCGGCGGCAAATTTACCACCGTTTATTGCGATGCTTTCCGTACCATTTACCGTTATCGTATTGGCATCATTATACAGGTTAAAATTCATTCCCACCGTATATTCCGTTGTTTTTGTCGGCACATTAAAGGTCACATTCTTGCCCGTAAACGTTGCCTCGATGGGGCCTTTCGCCCCATGCCCGGCGACATCACCCTTCTGGTCAATCCAGGCCGTATCAAAATAACCGCTAAACGTAATATTATTTTCGGCATTGAAGGTTACCGTCGAGCGGTCCCAGTTTTTCTCAGACGACACATTTACCTTATTGGTATCATCCCACCACGAGGTATTGCTGTCCTCGGTATTGATTTTAAACGAAACGCCATCAGCTACTTCCAGATTGACGCTGTTCGTCGTAAAGTTGCCGTATACATCGATAGAATTCGGCGTGGCAATCTTGATATCGCCCTTGGCTTTTGCAGAATCAGCAAACGACAGACTCTTCCATTCTGCATCACTTGCCTCAACCGTCGAAAGCGTCAGATTCGTAGCCGTAACATTTGCCGTATCGGTCACGTTAATGCCACTGGTATTTACGACATAGACCTGATTCAAGCCCGTCGTTTCAAGCGTTCCGGCAATGGTCGACATTTTCCCGCTGTTGACAATATTGATGAATGGCACGCCCTGTCCATTGAGGACCAGCTTCTCACCACTAGCTATGTCAAAAGAATCCCATTTGATAACCAGCGCTTTATCATTGGGGTCATAGACCTTCTGCGCCTGAAATTCATCACCAGAAACGGCATCAAATTTTCCACTGCTGTTGTCGAGCCAGCGATTCGAGCCATTGACCCAGACACCGCCATTTAAGACCTCACCGCCCTGCGGCATTGCCTGCACCAGCGGAGCACTCAGGGAAAACATCAGGCCACTGGCCACAGCAAAACGAAGAATCTTTTTCGAGAAGGTTGTTTTTTTCATCTTACTTCCGCTCCTTACTTAGAAACTCAATCCAGCCCATAAATTCCAACGGCGATGACCAGCCGGGTCATTTTTGACGTTATCCGGTTCATGTACGACCCAGGCATAGTCCGTAGCCAGGGAGAAGTTTGCCGTATTATAGCGAAGGCCAAGGCCTGTCGATGCCAGATTCGTCGTCATATTGCCATGATGGTTTTTGATGCGGGCACCATCGACGAAAGCGACACCGCGCAGACCGCTCTTCTCCGGCGTATAGAATTCCACGCTTCCCGATACGCCATTATCGGCCGTGCGGATATTTTCATCAAAGCCGCGAACGCTGTCCATGCCGCCTACACCGAACTTCTCACAGCTGATGAGGTTCTTATTGGCCAGCTGGCCGGCTGCGCGAGTGCTGAGCAGCCAGGAATTCTTTTCCTTGCTCAAACGTTTCAAATAGTTGGCATTGGCATGGAAAATCAGGTACTTCGTATCGGCATCAGCCGTCATAGCTTTGAAATCCTTTTTATCCCCGGCAAGATTCCCCTGAAGTCCGAAGCGATACCCAAAGTTATGGGATACGCCGCGGTCACGATGATTGAACGACAGCGTTGCATCTTCGTGGTGCAGGTCGTAATTGATTTTCGCAGCGCCGCCTCCCGGAATCGTCAGTTCCAGGCCGTTATCCGTCTGATGATAGTTCAGGCCGAAATCCAGGAAATCGCGTTCACGCTGGCTGTGGTTGAAATAATGCTGATACGACACACCAGCGCGGGTGCTCTTACCAGTAGCCGACAAATCAAACAGCGGCGTAGCGGAAAGATTCGTCAGTTTGGAATCCGAATGGCTGGCCGAGAACGTCAGCGTATCACCGGAATTTGCCAGATTCCAACGATAGGAAACAGCGCCCTGTCTTACTGCGCTATCCTTATCCATGGACAGCGTGCTTACCAGTGCTGCACCCAACGTATCCCCGCGGCCCGTGAGGTTGCGGTTGACATAGGTAGTCGTTCCACGCCACTCGCCGCTGTACTTATTGCCGTTATTGGCGAACTGTACCCCGCAGGTAACCTTCTTGCCCTTTACTGCACTTACCACTGCCCGATAGCCGTTCCCCTCTGGCTGGAAGTTGACATGCAGTTTGATGGCGCCTTCATCGTTATACAGGGCAATCGTACGGCTGAGCTCCTGGACTTTTACCTTATCGCTTTTGAGCTGCGGTACGAGCAGGAGGATTTTCTTTTTATCATAGGCCGAACCATCTGCGACATCGACGCCGGTGAGCGTTACTGTGCTATGAGCCAGTCGCTGTGCCTTCTCCGAAAGCGTTTCACCAACCGGTGCTTCCATCTGCTGTTCTACTGCTTTTTCAGCCGTGTCTTTAACAGCAGCCTCCGTCGACGGCATATAGCCAGCCGAAAGACCAAGTAAAACCGTCAGCGCGAGAGCTGTATTTCTTTCCCTCTTCAGTTTCATCGTTCTTCTCCCCCTAGTTTTCGCCTTTTGTATTATAATGTATTCTTTAATTCGCTTTAAGCTTATCACTAACAAATAATATTAAACAATCAGCACTCGATGAACTGAAACACTATTACACAAAAAATATCGTTTTCCCCAACAAAAAACCCCGCCTGTGAAACGCTGTTTCAATCGAACCAATCCATTTTCGAAACAAACAATCAAAAATAAAAACGAAGCGGCCTTCAAAGACCGCTTCGCCCTTTATTTTTCGCTATTGTTTTTTTGCAGTGGCATAAAGGATTGACGGATAATCGGACAACCATAACAATCAGCTCCGTCGAAGGTTTCCTTTTCGGCAAAATGTTCGCGGAGGTGTTTCTCGCAAGCCGCCGATACTACCTCTTCCTGTATCTCATCCCATTTTCTGGGTTCTTCCTTCTCAAACTGCCACATCCAGGCATTCCATTTTTCATAGAGCCGGAACAACTGACGGTGTAACAGCTCATAGCCCTCTCCATCATCGCCCTGCGCAAACTTCGCATTGCGAAGCACGCTGCAACGGGAACACTCATAGGTGGTAACGCCGCCATTTTTCGCATGCTGCACGCAGGATTTCGGCAAGGACCAGGCAAAATATCCAATCTTTTCCGCCATGCGCATGATGGCCGCATGTTCTTTGGCCAGCTTCTCCCGGTCACGCGGGATGTACTGCCGGACCGTTGCCTCCATATTTTCACGGGTAGCTTGAACCGGGAATGGAATTAACTTGCCGCCCTCCTCTTCCGAGTCCAGGGCATTGACCTTATGAACCATTCCGAGAATCATCAGCGTGCGCTGTTGACGCATAAGGTCCAAAAACTCCTTGCTATGCTGGATTCCCCTTGGGTCCTTGTCTTCCTCCATGGCCTTATGCAGTTCGATTGCCACCAGCAGCATTTTTTTATGCAGCCCCATCATTTCTTCGAACATATCCCGCATCAATTCGCGCCGCTTTCGCCACGCTTTATCCTTCGCCATAGCCACCCCTCACTTTTAGTTTTGCCCCTCACATATCCCACATCATCTCTAGGTATGAATTCGTCACGGAAGGTCAAAATCCTTTTCTCAGAAATCGACAAAATAAGTTATAACATATAAAAAATATATGTTTATAGTTGACAAAGTTACATCAGCGACTTATCATATAATACAAATATGAATTGGAGGGATAAACATGAATACGAAAAAATTATCATTTCTTGCGATAGGTGCACTCACCATGATGTCATTATTTATCAGCGGCTGCGGCCAGCAGGCGCAAAAAGAAATAAAACTTGGCGCAACGTCCGGTCCACATGCCGAAGTAGCCGAAGCGGTAGCCAAAGAAGCCGCCAATCAGGGGCTCAAGGTCACCGTCGTCGAGTTTTCCGATTACGTTACGCCCGACCAGGCGCTCGCTGACGGCGATATCGACCTGAACAGCTATCAGCACGAACCATTTCTCAAGAACTTTTCCGCTCAGCACAATGCCGAGCTATCCCCCATCGGCACGACGATTCTCATGCGCATGGGCATTTACAGTGACAAAGTCCACAGCACAAAGGACATTCCCGATGGGGCAAAAGTAGCCATCCCCAATGACCCGACCAACGGCGGCCGCGCGCTGATGCTCCTCGCCAAAGCCGGACTCATCACCCTGCCGGAAAACAATTTCAAGGTTACGATTCAGGATATCCAGTCCAACCCCAAGCATCTCCAGTTTGTCGAGCTCGAGGCCGCCCAGCTGCCCCGCAGCCTGCAGGATGTTGATATCGCTGTCATCACCATGAATTACGTCATGAGCGGCGGACTCGATGTCGAAAAGCAGGGCATCTATCTGGAAGATAAATCGGAACCGCTGGCGGTCATGGTACTGGCTGCCCGTACGAAGGACAAAGACAATGCCGACTATCAGAAAATCGCCCAGATTTTCCACTCGGAGGCCGTCAAAAAATTCATCCAGGAACAATATCATGGTACCATCGTACCGGCAGAATAAGGAGCAATCACTATGACAGGACTATCCAAACGCACGGAGACCTTTACGGATTCCGTCATCCGGCGCATGACGCGCGTCTCACTCAAATATCAGGCCGTCAATCTGAGCCAGGGCTTCCCTGACTGGGATCCTCCCGCAAAACTCACCGCACGGCTGGCCGAAATCGCCGCCTACGGCCCGCATCAGTATTCCATCACCTGGGGCGCGCAAAACTTCCGCGAGGCACTGGCCAAGAAGCAAACGCATTTCACAGGGCTTGACATCGACCCCAACACCGAAATCGTCACAACCTGCGGCGGCACCGAAGCCATGATGACCGCTGTCATGAGCGTCACTGACCCCGGCGATAAAGTCATAGTCTTCTCGCCCTTCTACGAAAACTATGGCGCTGATGCAATCCTGTGCAGTGCCGAGCCAATCTATGTATCGCTTACACCGCCAGCCTATACCTTTGATGCCGCGGAACTCGAACGAGCCTTCCAGCAGCACCCCAAAGCCTTGATCCTCTGCAATCCATCCAATCCCTGTGGCAAGGTATTTACGCGCGATGAATTGCAAATTATTGCCGACCTGGCGGAAAAATACGATACCTGGGTCATCACCGATGAAGTCTACGAGCATATCGTCTACGAGCCGTACGAGAATATCTACTTTGCCACGCTGCCGCACATGCGGGAGCGCACGATTTCCTGCGGTTCCCTCTCCAAGACCTATTCCATCACCGGCTGGCGTCTTGGCTACGTCATCGCCCGCCCCGAGGTTATCGAAGTTGCCCGCAAAGTCCACGATTTCCTGACCGTCGGTGCCGCAGCGCCACTGCAAGAAGCGGCCGTCACGGCCCTTAGCTTTGACGACAGCTACTATGACTGGCTGAAACAGCACTATACGAAAAAGCGCGAACTCCTCCTGAATGGCCTGCGCGAAATCGGCCTGCCGCATACCGAGCCGCAAGGTGCCTATTACGTCATGGTCGATATATCCGCTTTCGGTTTCGCCAGCGACGAAGAATTCTGCGAGACGCTGGCCGAAAAAGTCGGCGTCGGCGCCGTCCCAGGTTCAGCCTTCTTCCACGAAGACAACAACGACTACCTGCGCCTGCATTTCGCCAAGAATGACGACACCTTAAACGAAGCATTGACAAGACTTGCTGACATCTACAAGAAAATGCCCGTGCATCGAAAATAACAAAAAGACGACAGTCCAATCGGCTGTCGTCTTTTGCTGTCATACCCCCACCTAACTTCAAGGCGTCCTCGCTGCTAATAACCAATCAATCAGATTATACTGGCGAATCCCGTCATAGTTCGCATTGGCACCAACCACATCGAGCGTCAGCAAGATTTTGGGGTGATTGTCTTTTATTTTTTGCAAGACACGTAATTCGCGTTCCTTAGTCTTCTCATCCAACACACTAGCAGATACTTGGTAATAGGTGACTTCCTCTCCATTTTCAGCGACGAAATCAACTTCATACTCCGCTACCTTGCCAATGTTAACGCGCATATTACGCCGCTTCAATTCCAAGTACACAATATTTTCCAACAAATGACCTAAATCAGCAGTACTTTCTGCCGTCAATATCCGGCGTAATCCTGTATCCGCGATATAGTATTTGCCCAAAGTTTTAAGATACTGCCGCCCCTTGACATCATAACGGTCTACTTTATAAAAAATAAAACTGTCTGTAAGCGCCCGTACAAACCGCTCCACCGTATTGGCTGATATTTTTCGTCCACTAGAAACCAGCGTATCGGCTATTTTCTTTATCGAAACCGGACTGCCAATGTTGCTGGCTAGTGTCCGCACAACACTCTCTAGCATCGTCAAGTCGTTAATCTTTTCTCGCATAGCAACATCTTTGACGAGAATCGTGTTATAAATGCCTTCCAAATAAGTGCGCACCGACTCCTCATTACGATTCAACTGCGTTACATAAGGAAAAGCACCAAAGCGCATATACTCCTGAAAGGCCTCACCACTATTTTTCTGAGCTGTCGCAGAATAATACTCAGCAAAGGATAAGGGCTGCATGGTAATCGTAACATAGCGCCCGGATAAAAGAGTTGCCAGTTCACCAGATAACATAAAAGCATTAGAACCTGTGATATATACGTCCGTATCTGGCTGGATGAATAAACTATCAACGGCTCGCTCAAAATCTTGGCAGTTCTGAACTTCATCCAAAAAAATATATGTTTTTCTTCCCGGCTGTAATTTTTCCTTCACGTAGACATAAAGCTTGCGGTAGTCCAATAATTCTTCATAAGCTAAGTCTTCCAAATTAATCCAGATAATCTGTTCCGACGACACACCTTCTTCTCGCAGTTTATCGATAAAAAGGGAAAATAACGTCGATTTGCCACAGCGCCGAATGCCTTTAATCACCTTAATGACTTGCCTATCCCGCCAACGACATAGTTCCTGTAAGTAATCCTTGCGTTGTATCATCGCAACCACCTCCTTTTTCTATATTATATCAAAAAGTAGTAGATTTCGTATAGTTTTTTCATTTCACTGAGAAAACTATACGAAATCTACTACTTTTTCCTTTTAGCAAAAACAAGCGGCAACCGAATTGATTGCCGCTTGCCTATATTAGCGTTTCATATTAATCATTGTCTCAAGCATTTCATCACTAACCGTGATAATCTTAGAGTTCGACTGGAAACCGCGCTGGGTAACAATCATATCCGAGAACTCACTGGCAATGTCAACGTTAGACATCTCCAGAGCCGACGATGTAATTGTAGAGCCTGTCGAATCATACGATACCTTACCCGAGTTATTCGATTCTTGATAAAGACTATTTCCTGTTTTAGTCAAACCTGCGGCATTATTAAACGTAGCTATTGCTATTTTAGCCTCAGCCTGTTTTACTCCATTAGAATATACTCCCGTTATAACGCCAGTACTGTCAATAGAAACACTCTGCAATGTTCCAGAAGCATTTCCATCCCCTTTATTAGAAATTGTACTTGTGCCTGCATACTGAGTAAGACCGCTTAAATTTAAAGTTACATCTCCATCATCATAAGCTCTATCACCCGAACTCGAAGTCGATAATGATGCAGTGCCTGATACATATCTACCATTACCATCAAAAACTAAATTACTTTTGTTCAAGGAAACCGAGAATGTTGTTCCATCATCTTCTACAGTATTATAGGTGTCACTACCACCAGCTAAACTTAATTCCCAGGTACTCTCCGCACCTGCAGTACGCGTAAACAGAACTGGTACAGAATGAACACCACCATCAGTATCATATAACGTTACCGTTGTGGTTATAGACGAATAGAACGTATCACCACTCGAATAATTTTTCCCCAATAACCCAGACAAAGTCTTACCATCTGATGTTACAATACTTAAAGAATTAACCTCTTTACCGTTATATTTATATGCTGTTCCCTTTCCATTTCGGGTAATTGCTACTATCGAACCATCCGTACCTCTGCCCTTCCGCTCATATGACTGTGCAGAAGATGTAACGCTATACGGTGCTGTCAACGTATCTGTCCTTCCATTAGCACAATTAACTACAGCACCAGTATTAGCCGTTATATCACCAATTGTAAATCCACCAAAAGCTACCGTATCACCATCTCTATATGTAGCATTTTGTGGATTTGGGATACGGACTTTAACCACCGTTCCAGCCGAAGTCCCATAAGTATCATCAAGCTTAAAACTAACTTCCACAGCAGAATTTGGATTTGTAGCTGGGCCTATAGCGGTAACACCATTAGTAATAATTGTTCCCGAAAGAGCTATTGAACCGCCATAAGAATAATTACCATTTGTCAAACCTTTAAGATCCAAAGGGCTAGGACTAACTAAAGTTGACGAAGCCCCCGATTTTACTTGCACATCAACTGTTCCAGAAGAATTTGCAGTAACAGAATCTATATTCTCCGTCCACAATTTGACACCATCCAAAACCTGATTGGTCGTAAAATTAAAGCCTGCAGTATCATCCACTTCAATTACTTCACCGGTATCAGTAGTGAGTGAAATCGTCCCCTTATCTACCTTAGTCGGCGTATACGAGTTTATAGTCTCTTGCGTGCCATCAGCATATTTTATAATCATATTACTAATGTCATAGCCAGTCATATCTCCCTGTAAATTTTTCGTATATGATATTAAAGTGGTTGCTGCAGCATCCATTCCTTTACCTACCTGAATTTGAATATCTCCATCAGGATCCCCAGCGGCATTGCTAATATCACCATTATTAGCTATATACCCCTGGACCTTCATACCACTTCCCGGCATTACCAAGTTCCCATTAGCATCAAACTCAAACGCACCATTACGAGTATAAAAAGTTTCATTTCCTTTTTTTACCACAAATAGCCCATTACCCGAAAGACACAAATCTGTATTCTTTCCTGTTGATTGTACTGCTCCGTCTGTAAACAACATATCAATACTCGATACCCCAGTACCTAAGCCAATTTGTTTAGGATTTGTTCCTCCAAGATTTGCACTAGGAGAACCAGCTCCTGATAAAGTCTGCAGCAACGTATCCGCAAAGGTCACGCGACTGGATTTGAAGCCGGTCGTATTTACATTGGCAATGTTGTTGCCGATTACATCCATTCTCGTCTGATGTCCTTTAAGTCCCGATACACCAGAATATAACGAACGCATCATAATAAATCACTTCTCCTTTATCCCTTGTGCCTTAGAGTATGGCGGCACTGTCTATATTCGTGAAAATGTTTTCTTTGGCACTTTCTTCGTCCACTGCGGTAATGACCGTGCGATTCTTCACGCTGACGACCAGCGCGGTCTGTTTCATCCATATCAACGCATCACGGACACCTTTTTCCGCCATGCGCTCCACCGCATTGTTCAGACGCTCCATATCGCTGTCACTTAATTTCACGCCACGCATCTCGATGCGCTTGGCCGCATGGTGCGAAAATTTGACGCCATGTTCCACCGCTTGCAGTTCGCGGTCAAATGCCGTTTTGTCTGGTCTTGGCGACTTTCCCTGTCTCCTGCCGATTCCTGCCATTCCTTGCTCGGCCTTAGCTGGTACTTTGCTGATTTCTTTCATATCTGCCTCAACCTTCATCTGGATTTTTAAAACCTATACTTTTTGAAATGACAAATTTTTATTTAAGAAAAACAGCATTTTCACCGATAGATATAGTAGATTAATAAAGAAAAAGGCCTATTCAGAAAAGTATACCTTTCTGAATAGGCTCAAGGCGCGAGCGTTTACCGTTCGCGCTTTTTTCGTTGCTGACATTTGTTGTAAAAAGTCGATACAGGCATATTGATTTGTCTTGCGGCCTGATTCATTGACATCCGCCCTTCCCGCCACGCAGCATAGGCCTGCAAAAATCCCGGAGGCAGCGGCTTGCAGGGGCGTCCGAAGCGTACCCCGCGCTTGCGAGCCTCGGCAATGCCTTCGGCCTGCCGCTTGCGAATGTTGCGCCGCTCATTCTCCGCGACAAAGGATAACACCTGCAAAATTACATCACTGACGAAAGTTCCGAGCAGGTCGCGCCCTTTCCGCGTATCCAATAGCGGCATATCCAGAACGACGATGTCTGCTCCTTTGATTTTCGTGATTTGCCGCCACTGTTCCAATACTTCCTTATAATTCCGCCCAAGCCGGTCAATCGAATGGATGCACAAAATGGTTTCCGAATTAATGCGCCGCATGAGTTTTTGATACTGCGGCCGGGAAAAATCTTTCCCCGATAGTTTATCCATATAAATATTTTTCGGCTTTATCCCCATGCGTTTCATTGCCGCCAGCTGACGGTCCAGATTCTGTTCTCTGGTGCTCACCCGCACATATCCTAGTAGTTGCTGCATATAATTCCTCCCAAATAAAAAATCGGGCTGTGCCGGAAGCCGCAGCTGCCAGCATAGCCCGTTATGGGAAAAACTTATCGGATAAACCGTGGTTTGAGGACAATCGTCACAAAGAATACCAGCGATGACAGGACGACAATCGTTGCCCCAGCCGCCATATTGAAGTAGTAGGCCAGAATCAGGCCGCTGACACCGGTAATGAGTGCCAGGCTGACAGATACCACATGGTACTGCTTGACGTTGTTCGTCACGTTGCGCGCCGCCGCCGCTGGCAGCACCAACAAGGCGTTGATAATCAGGATGCCGACCCACTGGATGCTGATGGATACGACAACGGCCAGAATTGCCGCAAACAATCCCTCCACCCAGAACGTCGCAATGCCACGGCTGCGGGCAAACGAGGAATTGATGGACAAGACCAAAAGTTTATTATAGAGGAACGCCCAGCCTGCCAAAACCAGCACAAAGACAACGGCCAGCGCCTGCAAATCCTCTTCCGTGATGCTCAGCACATCGCCAATCAGAAACGACGAAAATTTATTGAAGCCGCCGCCACTTGTCATAATCATAAGGCCGAGCGCAATCGCCGTTGAGGAAAACACTCCGATAATCGTATCGGTCGATGCCGTACTCTTGTTTTTGATATAGGTGATGCAAAGCGCAAACAGGATCGAGAACACGACGAGCGATACGAGCGGCGATACCACGCCGAACAGCACTCCTAACGCAATTCCCGTAAAGGCACCATGTCCGAGCGAATCCGAAAAGAAGGCCATGCGGTTTGAGACCACCATAGTGCTAAGCAGGCCAAACAACGGCGTTACGAGCAGGATGGCGAGCAAGGCATGTTTCATGAACATGTGGCTCGCCCATTCAAAGGGCAGAACCATATCCATGAAGCTGTAAATCATTTCCATTACGCATCCCTCCCGTTCTGTTTCTCTCCGCTATCCATAGCCGATGCCTCACCGCCTGCGAGCATACCGAAGATATGGCGCGTGCGTGCATCGCTGAACACTTCATCGGGGGTGCCGTTTAAGACAACACTCTTATTCATCAAGACGACCTGGTCGGCATGACGCGCGACCATATTGAGGTCATGGGATATCAGGATTATCGCCATATCCTCTTTTTCCCGCAGCTCTGCGAGTATTTCATAAAAGAGTTCCAATCCATTCTGGTCGACCCCCGATACCGGCTCGTCGAGCAGCAATAAATCCGGCATGGGGTCAAGGGCCAGTGCTAAAAGCACCCGCTGGAGTTCGCCGCCCGATAACGCTCCGAGGCGGCGGTCAATCAAATGCTCCGCATGGACACGGGCCAGGCTCTTTTCGACCCGCGGACGCAGGCTCTTATCCGAGCAAAGCCAGACCGGGCGCTTCGACAGGCACGCCATAAAGATATCCATGACGCTCGTCGGCGCACTGACATCAAACCGCAGGTACTGCGGCACATAACCGATGACCGGATGGCCCGTATGCTTGCCTTTGGCATCGACATAGTGAAGTTTTCCCTGATGCGGCACCTCGCCAAGGATTGCCTTCAAAAGCGTACTCTTGCCCGCACCGTTCGGCCCGATTATCGCGGTCAGCTGGCCGCAATGAATATGGATATTGACGTCTTCAAAAATCGTCAGATGGCCAATTTTTACGGCAAAATCCTCGATTCGGGTGCAGCATAATTTCGCGCAGTCCTCACTGGAAGACGCATGATGATGCATAATATTCTTAAACAAATTCGTTACTCCTCTTTCTTAACGGGTCAGCTGGCGGAACGACCGGCTCCCGATGACAAAGCCAAGTACTGCATAAAGGAGCAGTACGAACACCGAGGCCAGCGCAATCTCACTGCCACTGCCAATCCCCCGCAGCAAATAACTCGTATGCGTCAGCGGCAAAAGCTCGATGATACCGCGCAGCACTCCGGGCAATGCCTGTGTGGAAAAAAACGTGCCGCACAAAAACGACATCGGCAGCAGGATATACGTATTGACCTGACTCATTTCCTCATAGGTCCGGATTTTCATCGCGGCGATAAAACCAATTTCGGCAAAGATGATGCAGTTAAGCACCAGCACGAGCAAAAACAGCGGCGTCATAGTAAAATGCGCCCCAAACGCCAAGGCCAGTGCCACAATGATAGCCGAGGATATAAGCCCACGCAATACGGCGGCCAGCACCTTGCCGATGACAAACGCATCGGGCCATATCGGCGCCAATATGTATTCCTCTAAACTCTTATGGTAAATGCGCTCAGCGTGAACCGGCGTGATGCTGTTAAAACTGATGTTCATCGAATTGAGGGCGAGGATGCCCGGCACGAGGAAATCGAGATACGTCCCCGATTCCACCTGAATGCTGCGGCCAAGTCCCCAGCCAAACGCGACCAGATAGAGCATCGGCGCGACCATGCGCGACAGGATGAACTTCGTCATCCGGCGTTTCAGCACAACCCAATCGCGCCAGAATACCGTCCAGATATCGTAAAGCATCAAATGCCCTCCCTTCGCCCGGTGAGTTCGATAAATACGTCCTCAAGATTCGTCGGCCGGATGAGGATGGAACCATCCCCCGCCTGCTGGCCGGCAAAGGCTGCTGCCGCCTGCTTTTCCGCAAAGAACTGGTACTCGCGCCCCGCGCTGCCATCCCACTCCACGGTATAGCGACCGAGCTTTTCGCAAAAGTTCTGCGGGGTATCGAGCGCGACGAGCCTGCCCTTGTTCAGGATAGCCACGCGGTCGCAAAGGTTTTCGGCCTCTTCGATGTAGTGCGTCGTCAAAAAGACCGTAACCCCATCGCGGGCCATCTGCCGGATGAGCTGCCAGATGCGGCGGCGCACCTGGGGATCAAGCGCTACCGTCGGCTCATCCATAAACAGGATGCGCGGCTGATGCAAAAGCGCCCGCGCGATGAGCAGGCGCCGTTTCATACCGCCCGACAAGCGCCGGACGCCATCGTTTACCACATCGGTAAGCTCGACATACGCCAGCAGTTCACGGATGCGCTGCTGCCGCTCCGCCCGTTTCATGTGGTGCAGGCGTGCATGCAGTTCCAAGTTTTCTCCCACCGTCAAATCCTGGTCAAAATTCACATGTTGTGGCACCACGCCAATGATGCTCTTCAGCTCCTGGGCATGCTCCGCCAAGTCCATATCCTTATAACGGATGCGGCCGCCCGTCGGCTGGGTCTGCATCGTCAGCATGCGGATTGTCGTCGTCTTGCCGGCACCATTTGGGCCGAGCAGGCCAAAGATTTCCCCCTCGCCCACTGACAGGGACAAGTTATCCACGGCTGTCTTTTCACTATTTTTCCCCGCCTTTGTCTTATGCGGGAATTTCTTCACGAGATTATCGATTTGAATCATGGGTTTTCTCCCTATATCTATCTACCATAGTTATTGTAGCAAACTCGTCAAGGTCTTGGACTTTCCACCCAAAATCCGCTACAATAGATTCTATCAGAATCGATAAGGAGATGTAAATATGACCGATAAACAAATCGACCTTTCCCCTGCGGAAGCCCAGCGCATGACCCGCAACATCCAGGCTCTGCAAAAACGCCTTCGCGATATGCATGCCATGCGCGATGACATCAATAAAGCCCTCGCCCGCGTGACGGAAGACAATCTCTCGCTGGCCCTTACCCAGAAAAAGAATCTCAAATCCCTCTCGCGCGAATACGATAAACTGAGCCAGGACGTCAAATGCCTTGACCCATTCGATGCGGCTCAGATTCTCGAAGAAGAATACAATTACATTCTGACCATCGGCAACGTCCTCGAAACCACCCGCGAACTCAAAAAAACGGCCAGCCTCAATAATACCGACCGCGATGCCATTCTGGGCGGTCTTATCCAGTTCTACCACGGACTGCGGCAGGAACTCACTTCCGCCCAGACCGCCAGGGAAAACCAGCAGTTAAATGTTACAGCCCAATAAAAACAGCCAGCCATCTTCAAGATGGCTGGCTGTTTTCTTTGACGTCACAGATTCTCCAGCAGGCGGATTTCATTTTTCATGATGTATTCCTGTTTTTCGGGGAGACGTCCATTCACCAGATAGGCAAACGCTAAATCAACGGCTAAATGTCCCTGCCGGTAAGGATGCTGATACAGGGTTGCGCGCACGACACCGAATTTCATCATCTCAACCGTTGTCGGCACACTGTCAAAGGCAATGACCATCGGCCGCTTTTCCTCAGGCAGCTGCATGACCGCCCGGCCGATTCCATAAACGCCAGCCGCCAGGGCACAAATCGCCGTTGTCTCGGGATGAAGGCGCAGGAATTCCTTGGTCCGCTCATAGGCAAAAATCTCATCGTCCTCATGTTCAATCACATCGATGACCTCGAAGTCCTTGACCCGCTTCATGCGATGATAAAATCCCTCCAGCCGCTGTTTATGACCGAGCACCTGCCGGCTTCCCAGGACAAGCCCGATTTTGGCCGAGGTGCCAATCATCGCCTCCAAGAGCGCACAGGCGGTAATCCCGCCATTATAATAGTCACTGCCTACATAGCAGTGGCGTTTTGACCCGTCAACATCGTTGTTCAGATTGACTACAAACACACCGGCATCGACCAGTTCGTCGATCTTCTGAACAATCCGTTTATCGTTGATGGGATTCAAAATCAGCGCATTGACATCCGCCTGGATGGATTCAATCAGGGCCAGCTGATCTTCAGGCAGATAGCCCTTCATGGTATGGATTTCCACCTGCAAGCCATAAATCTTATATTCCTCGGCGGCGGCCTTGATTCCCTCAATCACACGATCAAAGAAAGCATTGCCCTCGGACGAAAGGATGATTCCAATCACAGGGCGGTGTTTGCGGGCGGCCAGCGCTTTGCCAGCCGGATTCGGTTCATAGCCAAGCTGCTTGGCCATTTTGCGGATATTTTCTGCCGTCTCGGCGTTTACGCGTCCACGTCCATTTAAGGCACGGTCAACCGTTCCCCGTGAGACACCGCAAAGCTCGGCGATTTGCTTCATTGTAACCATACGTTTTCTTTCCTGTCAGCTGCTTCTCATAATCTCTTCAGTCGTATTTTAGCAATTTTTTTATCATTCGTAAATAACGAAGGAGCACAAAACTACTGCGAGCCTCCCCAAACGGAAGGCTCGCAGTTTGTCTTATGAAAACACCTCAAAGCGTGAGGTTTTCCCCTTTCAGTCCAATCCAGGCTCCATCCCGATCAAGGCCGCTTTCCTTATGTGCAATCAGCCATTTGTTTTCGGCAAACAACAGGCGGTTTTCGGCCTCAGTGCTGCCCGGTTCCTGAAGTGCCTCATTGGTTCCTTTCGGCAATACGACACCACAGCGGAATTCTTTGCCCTCCTTGCCGCACGGCGCATAGTGAAGCGTCGTCGCATAAAGCTCCACCGCCGTACCAGCCGGAACGAAGAATACCTCCATCTTGCCCGTATCATAGGTATTCGTTTCATAATCAATATCCTGCTGATGACCAAGCATCAGATACAGGTCAGTTGCCGCAATATCAATTTCGGACGAGCGATGGTATTCCACGGCGTTGAGTTTTTCATTCCAGCCACTGCAATGGCCGAATTCAATGTCCTGTTCGCCGTATGTCTTATCCTTCAATTCCTGATACAGTGGCAAATCCTCAAATTCACGCACGGACGGCTCATAGACAACTTCGCCTTCCTTGACGGCCGGGCGCGCTTTGATTGTCTTAACAAAGCCATCGACATCAAGCGGCAGCACGCGGCCATACGAACGGAACGATTTATCGTTAACATTGGTGATTTTCATTTTCTATCCCTCTCTCAATCAGATTTATCAGCAGCCAATATTGCGCAGCTTCTTGCCTTCCATGAGGTTTTTCTCGATGTTTTCGAGCGTAACATTCTTTGTCTCCGGCACATAGGCAAGCGTCAGGACGATAAACAAGCCATTCAGGAAAGCATAGAGCCAGAAGGTATGGGCCGAACCCAGCGTATCGACGAGCGTCAGGAACGTTGCGCCGACGATTGCACAGGTAATCCAGTTCGTCATCGTCGAGCAGGCTACACCAAATTCACGGGATTTAAGCGGCTGGATTTCCGAGCAGAGTACCCAGACAATCGGGCCAGCGCTCATGCCAAAACCGGCAATGCTGACCATCGTCATAATAGCAGCCAGATACGAAATCGATATATCGGCCGTACCAGCTTCGAGCATCGACATGCAGACACCTACCACGGCCATCGACAGGGCCATGACACCGAAGCCAATCTTGAGCGTCGGCTTGCGGCCGTTCTTATCAACCATAAAGATGGCGATGAACGTCGACAAGACAAAGACGATACCATTAATAACCGTACCAATCATCTGGTCTTCCGTCGTGGAGAAACCAGCAAGGCTAAGGATTTTCGGCGAGTAATACATGATGACGTTAAAGCCCGTAAACTGCTGCATTGCCTGTAACAGCACACCCAAAAATACGGCGCGGCGGACATTCTTGTTGGCTTTGAAAAGCCCCCAGCCATCCTGTTTGATTTTCAGTGCATCTTTGATGTCCTTCATTTCTTCGCGGGCGATTTCAACACTGCCATGCAGTGCTTCGAGGACTCCCGAAGCTTCTTCGATGCGGCCCACTGCGGCCAGCCAGCGCGGGCTGTCCGGCAGACGGATGACCGTCAGCAGCAGCAGGACTGCCGGCAGGGCAATGACCATCAGCATCATGCGCCAATTGCCACTGTAGCTGAATGCCGTATCCGAAAGAAACGCAGCGAGAATACCCACAGTAACCATCAGCTGATAGCCGGATATTACCCGTCCACGGGCATTTTTATCCGACATCTCTGCCAAATAAAGCGGTGCCGTATAGGAAGCAATGCCAACCGACAGACCGAGAATCAGGCGAAAGCCAATCAGCATATCAGCACTGACGGCAAAGCCGGAACCGAGCGAACCGATGATGAAGAGCGTTGCGCCAATCATCAGACTCTTTTTACGGCCGATTTTCTTGGCCATGACCGAAGCGACGATGGCGCCGGTAGCTGCGCCAACCATCATCGAGCTGACTACCCATTCCTGTGCGGCACTCGATAGATTCCATTCCTGGCTGATAAACGGCAAAGCGCCAGATATGACGCCCTGGTCGAGACCAAACAACAGGCCAGCCATGCCAGCGGCGAAATAAATAAACATGCGGACATGCGCAGCCGCCCGCTCAGCAGCCTTGTCGGCCATGTTCTTAGGTAACGAAGCATCCATTGATATTCCTCCCTTATAATACTGCCCTTATAATACTGCTAACTCGCTATAACACTCTTTCAGCTGGGTATATAACTTCTTATATAACTGGTGGCCTTTCTCATAGTAGGCATGTGCCGATGGTTCCGGCTGGCACCAGGTATCCTGCTCGATGAACTGGCGGCAGGCCGTCGGAACATCAGGGAATATGCCTGCCCCGACCCCGGCCAGGATAGCCACGCCAAGTGCCGGACCTTCCTGTGCTTTGATGGTTTTGACTTCACAGGCATACATATCTGCCAGCATCTGCCGCCAGATACGGCTCTTGCCACCACCGCCACAGGCCATCATTTCATTGACATCAACCTGCATCTCTTTGAGCACATCAAAGCAGTCGAGCAAGGAATAGCTGACACCTTCCATAACCGAACGCAGCATATCTGCTTTGGTATGGATAGCGGATAGTCCGAAAAATACGCCCCGGCAATCCGGATTCAGATGTGGCGTACGCTCGCCCATCAAATACGGAAGGTAGAAGAGGCGGCGGCTGCCAATCGGCACCTTGGCCACATCCTGATTGATGAGGTCGTACGAGTCAACGCCCTTCAGAACAGCTTCGTCTTTGTATTTTTCGGCCAGATTATCGCGGAACCATTTGAGCGACAGACCAGCAGCCTGGGTGACACCCATAACATGCCAACACCCAGGTACCGCACAGCAAAAGGTATGCACCCGGCCTTTCGGGTCAATGCGCGGCGCGCTTGTATGCGCAAAAACCACCCCGCTGGTGCCGATAGTCGTAAAGGCACGGCCATCTTCCACAATGCCAGTACCGACTGCCGCCGCTGCATTGTCACCGGCGCCGCCGACAACTACCGTAGCCGTTGTAAGTCCCGTGACTTCGGCAAATTCCTTGGAAACATGACCAGTCACTTCCGGCGATTCATATACTTTCGGCAGCAGTGACTCGTCAATCTCGAGTTTCTCCAGAATTTCTTTCGACCAGCAACGGTTCGGAACATCCAAGAGCTGCATACCGCTGGCATCGGAAACCTCCGTGGCATAATCCCCGGTCATGCGGAATCTGACATAATCCTTTGGCAGCAGGATATGACGGCAGGCTTTGTAATTTTCCGCTTCATGATTGCGGACCCAAAGAATTTTCGACGCGGTAAATCCCGTCAACGCCGGATTCGCCGTAATCTCAATCAGCCGTTTTGCCCCTACCCGGCGGGTGATTTCCTCGCACTCTTTGCCCGTGCGCTGGTCGCACCAGATAATTGCCGGACGAATGACTTCGTTGGCTTCATTGAGCATGACCAGACCATGCATCTGTCCCGAAAGACCAATCCCCTTGATTGCCTCAGCCGGTACGCCTGACTCCTGAACCACTTTCTTTACGGTCCGCACTACCGCACTGTACCAATCCAACGGTTCCTGCTCTGCCCAGCCATTCTGTGGCTGATAGAGCGGATACTCCTGTGACGCCGATTGTACCACTTGGCAGTTTTCGTCAAACAGCACTGTCTTGGTAGCTGAAGTACCAATATCAATGCCAATCAGATAGTTCATTGCTTTAGCCCCCCATTTTTTTCTTTCACAGCCCTCTTGCGTGCTCATGCACGCTCGAGCTTGTAATCAATATAACACAAGATAAAACACGCGTCAATACGATTTTGTATTTTTCTAAAAATTTAATAAAGTGCATGAGTAATAAAAAATATGGGCTATAATAGGTACATTTTCAAACCACGCCCTTTATTTTGCGATAAATAAAAATAAAACAATTGACAACAGGATTTTTCAGTGCTATCCTAAGAACCGTGATAAGCGTGCACATGAACGCACGCAAAAACAGTTATCTGTGTTATTATTTCATAAAGGAGCGTTTACCATGACAATGAGCAACATCCCAACTGTCAAATGCGGCATCATCTCGGTCAGCCGCGACTGCTTTATCATTTCCCTGTCGGAGAATCGCCGCCACGCGATTGTGGATAGTTACAACAAAAAATACGGTTCCCTTTACGAAGTAAAGAAAACCGTTGAAAATGAAACCGATATGCTCGCAGCCGTCAAAGAAGCCAAAGACGCCGGCTGCAATGCGCTGGTTGTCTTCCTCGGCAACTTCGGCCCGGAAACGCCGGAGACGCTGATTGCCAAAGAATTTGACGGCCCGGTCATGTATGTATCGGCCGCCGAGGAAACTGGCAAAGACCTCATCAATGGCCGCGGCGATGCTTACTGCGGCATGCTCAATTGTTCCTACAACTTAGGCATGCGTCACCTCAAAGCCTTCATTCCGGAATACCCGGTCGGCACGGCTGACGATATTGCCACGATGATTGCCGAATTCCAGCCGGTTGCCCGCACGCTCATCGGTCTTTCCCATCTCAAAATCATTACGTTCGGCCCGCGCCCGCAGGACTTCTTCGCCTGCAATGCACCGATTCAGCCGCTGTACGACCTTGGGGTCGAAATCGAGGAAAATTCCGAGCTTGACCTGCTCGTCTCCTATCGCGCGCATAAGGATGACCCGCGCATTACCGCTATCGTCGAAGAAATGGCCAAAGAACTCGGTCAGGAAGGCAATCCGTATCCGGAAATGCTGCCGCGCATGGCACAATTTGAACTCACGTTAAAAGACTGGATGGCAGAACACAAAGGTGCCCGCGATTACGTCGCCTTTGCCGATAAATGCTGGCCGGCCTTCCCGAAGGAATTCGGCTTTGAACCCTGCTATGTCAACAGCCGCATGGTTTCCCAGGGCATCCCGGTATCCTGCGAAGTCGATATTTACGGCGCTCTTAGCGAATACATCGGTCTCTGCGTCAGCAATGATGCCGTAACGCTGCTTGACATCAACAACAGCGTACCAAAAGACCTCTACGAATCCGACATCAAACCTTCGACGAACTACAAACTCGAAGATACCTTCATGGGCTTCCACTGTGGCAACACGCCGCTCTGCAAGCTCCGCAAAGGCGGCGTAAAATATCAGCTGATTCAGAACCGTCTGCTCGAAAACGGCGGCGAACCTGACTTCACCCGCGGCACTCTTGAAGGCGATATCGCCGCCAGCGACATCACTTTCTTCCGTCTCCAGAGTACCTCCGACGGAAAACTCCGCGCTTACGTTGCCGAAGGCGAAGTTCTGCCGACTCCGACGCATTCGTTTGGCGGCATCGGCGTTTTCGCCATCCCCGAGATGGGCCGTTTCTATCGCCATGTACTGATCAGCAAACGCTATCCGCATCATGGTGCCGTAGCCTTCGGTCACTTCGGCAAATCCCTCTGGTCCGTCTTCCAGTACCTCGGTATTGCTGACATCTCGTTCAATCAGCCAAAAGGCATGCTCTACCCAGATGAAAATCCTTTTGCCTGATTTCCTAAAAAAATACCTCCATAAAAAAAGCAGCTGCTCACGCAGCTGCTTTTTTGGGGTTGGGAAAAATATTATAGGGAAAAAACGGGAAAGTCCTCATAATGATAAAGGGGATTAACCATTATTCGAACTGTAATAGCAACAGGATAGCCTGTCCTAAATTACAATTTTATTATAATCACGGCGCCCCACGATAACAACATTCCCCTTTACAATTGAACGAACGTTACAAGAAAGCGCTCAATTTTAAAACATTGCTACAAACAGTTTATTGCTGCAAAACCATGATTTTTTCCGGTGGGAAATACAGATAGAGTTCGGTTGCGTCCTTTAGCTGCTGCCATTCCTTTTTAGGCAGTTCGCAGCGGATTGCTTTTCCGTCACTGCCAGCCTTCCGTACCATAACCAGCATCGAAAACGTATCCTCAATCACCTTGACGATATCAATCGGAATGGTATTTTCTCCTGGCTGGCGGCGAAATTCCAAAAAATGTGCACGGATACCGACGTATTTTATATCTTCGGCCACATCTCCTGCCAACAGGTCAAACTGCCAGTCCTCCGCCCGGACGTGATGCGCATCGAGCCGGCTCGCCGCCGAGACATTCTTGCAGCCGGTCAAAAGCGCTGCCGCTAGTGTCCCCGGCTTCTGGAACAATTCTTTTTTCTCGTGTACCTTCTCCATCTTCCCCTGGTTGATGACCGCCACCGTATCGGCCAGACGATATACCTCGCCGCGGTCATGAGAAACTAGCAGCGCCGTTCCCTCATAAGACGGCAATACCTTGCCAAGTTCCAATTCCAGCTGCCATTTCAAATAACTGTCCAATGCCGAAAACGGCTCGTCCAGCAGCAGCAATTCCGCATCCGATGCCAGGATTCGGGCAAACGCCGCCCGCTGCTGCTGCCCGCCAGAAAGTTCAGCCGGATAAGCATCCGCGAGTTCCAGCAGGGAAAACCGTTCCAGATTCGCCTGCACCTTCTCATCCTTTTGGGCTGCGGTTCCGCCAGCAGCAAAGCGGATATTTTCACGAATCGTCATGTTGGGAAACAACGCATAATTTTGAAACAAATACCCTACGCGCCGCTTTTGCGGGCTCAGGTTGATTTTCTTGTCACTATCATAGAGCACACGTCCATTCAAGACAATGGAGCCGCTATCCGGTGTTTCGATGCCCGCAATACACTTCAGCGTCATGCTCTTGCCGCAGCCGGATGCACCGAGCAGGGCAAACACTTCATCCTTCACGGAAAAATCAGCCGCCAGCGTAAAATTGCGAAGCTTCTTTTTTATCCGCACCGTTAATTCCATAAACAGCCCCCCTTGCCACTGCGTGCAATCCACCAATTCATCAGCACGACAAAAAACAGCGAGAAGAACACGATCACCATGGCCCAATCAAAGGCCAGCGCATAATCATTTGCCTGAACGGCGGCATAAATCGCCGTACTCATCGTCTGTGTTTTCCCCGGGATATTGCCCGCAAACATGATGGTGGCGCCAAATTCCCCTAACGCCCGCGTAAACGAGAGGACCAGCCCCGCCAAAATCCCCGAACGGGCATTGGGAAGCAAAATGTGCCAAAAGATGCGCCACTCGGATGCACCCAGCGTCCGCGCCGCATATAAAATATTGGGATCCAGCTGCTCAAAAGCGCCGCGCGCCGTCCGGTACATGAGCGGCAATGAGACGACAATAGCCGCGATGACGGCAGCCTTCCAGGTAAATACCAGCGACACATCCCATTGCAGCAAAAACTTTCCAAGTACACTGCGCTTGCCCAATAACAGCAATAAGAAAAAGCCAACAACCGTCGGCGGCAGCACCATCGGCAACGTAATAATGGCATCAGCCAGGCCCTTCAGGCGGTTCATGCGCACCACCATCCAAGCCAGACCGATGCCGGCAAAAAACGTCACCACGGTTGCTGCGCCAGCTGTCTCCAGCGTAATGACCAGCGGTGATAATTCCATATCATTTTACCTCAAACCCATATTTTTCAAACAGCTTCTTACTTGCATCACTGGACGCAAAGGCAAGAAAATCCTTGGCGGCATCGGTATGCTGTGACGCCTTGAGCACTGCCGCCGGATAGATAATCGGCTTATGCGTGTCTGACGGCGCTTTGGCCACTACGCGTACGTTATCCGATACGGCCGCATCGGTTGCATAAACTACACCGCACTCAGCTTCTCCGGTCTCCACCCAGGAAAGCACCTGACGGACATCGGAACCATAAACAGCCTTTCCCTTGACATCCTCAAGAATGCCAAGTTTCGTGAATACTTCCTCCGAATACTGGCCCACCGGCACCCCTTTGGGTTCGCCGAGCGCAATGTGTTTAATATCCCCGGCGGTAACCTGCTTGAAATCGTTCAGGTCATTGCCGCCCTCTTGGGGTACGATGAGCACGACTTCATTCTGCAACAAATCGCGGCGCGTCCCCTCAAGCAGCAAGCCCGCTTTGTCGAGTGCATTCATCTGCTTTTGCGCTGCCGAGAAGAACAAATCGGTCTCACCGCCATTTTCGATAGCCTGCTGCAAAGCCCCTGAGCTGCCAAAGTTGAATACAATCTTGACGTTTGGATGCTCCTTTTCGTAGGCAGCTGCCATCTCTTTCATGACGTCCGTCAGACTGGCGGCTGCCGAAACATGCAGCTCAATCGTTCCCTTTTCGGCAGCCGCGGAAGAATCCGCCGCCTGCTGGCCGCCACAGCCTGACAAGACCATCATGGCCATCGCCATCATCCATACCAAAATCTTTTTCATCCGTTATTTTCCTCCTTTTCAAAACGGAAGGGAGCGCGGTTTCCTGTGCTCCCCTGTGGGTATTACCCAGGCGCAGCATCATAGCGCATGACCTTAGATGCTTTTGCTCGGAGTTACGGTATTCATTATACGATACTGGCGAGAAAAAAACTATAGCAAATCTCACAACAAAAGAGCTCCTGCCCAAAAGGCAGGAGCTAAAACAACTCAGTGATTCAAGCCATCATTATCTTTTACACCACGCAAGCGGCGGTTGATAGAGCTAAGGCCACGGTAGACCGTACTAATGTCAATCTCATCTCCACGGTTTTCCATGTACTTTTCTAACTTGCGTTTCACCCGCTGAAGCGCATTATCAATCGATTTGACATGACGATCCAACTCTTCGGCAATCTCCTGATAGGATTTTCCATCAAGATAGCTCATCAGAACCTTCCACTCTAAGTCAGACAGAATCTCTTCCATTTTTTTCTCAATATCAATAAATTCCTCTCGACTGATAACGAGGTCCTCCGGATCGGCTGCCTTTGCACCAGACAACACGTCCAGAAGGGTTCTGTCTGAATCCTCATCGTAAATCGGCTTGTTAAGCGAGATATACGAATTGAGCGGTATGTGCTTCTGACGAGTCGCCGTCTTGATAGCAGTGATAATCTGACGCGTCACACAAAGCTCTGCAAATGCCCGGAACGAGGACAATTTATCGTTACGGAAGTCCCGAATGGCCTTATAAAAACCAATCATTCCCTCCTGGATGATATCCTCATGGTCCGCTCCAATCAAGAAATAAGAACGAGCCTTGGCACGTACAAAGTTCCGATACTTATGGATAAGATAATCGAGTGCGACCTTATCGTCATTGTCTCTGATTGCTAAAAGAATTTCTTCGTCTGTCAGCTTAGCGAATCCCCCATATAAATCATCACTAAATAGTTCTGTAGTACGTTCTGCTTCCATCGCACTTTCCCCTTTGCTGAAAACCCCCGTTTTCAATTTATAACTCCCCTAATAAGGAAATTATACTCCCTCTTTGTTGGTATCGTCAAGAAATCCTCTAGGACTTTAGAACTATCATTAAGCAATAAAAGGACAAATCCCATCACAAATTCATTAATGACGCATTTTCCTTAAAATATCCAATTTTTTGACGGTCTCACTATCCAAACGGTCTTCAACTTCTAATCGTGTGACGGGAAGGGTTACATGACCCAGATATTCTTTCTTCAATTGCTTTTTGGCCCGGCAAACTGCCTTCCGGAATTCCAGCGAAGGAATCCGGTAAGCTCCTGCACCTAATATCACGCTCTGCTCGGCTCCATCCGAAGTCACCACATGAACCTCCCGGCCTTGGCGGACAGAATCATACGCCAGCCGTTCAATCCGGCTGTCCGCCGTTTCTCCTTCGCCTGTATAGATGATTTTCAGATGTGCATTGACTTGCTCGCAATGTTCTTCGTCATCGGTAAACATCGCATCGAATACAATCGTGATATCGTATTTTTCGTACGCTCCATATTCCGCCAGCTGATGAACCAGCTGGTCCCTGGCCTCTGATAAATCGTTGCGCAAGCGGATAAGTTCCGGCCAGGAATTGATGACGTTATAGCCATCAATGATATAGTGCTCCCTTTTCCTGCTCATAAAATCAGCCCTTCTTTGCCAAGCGCTGGCGCATAGATTCATACATAAGGATTGAGCCAGCAACCGATGCATTAAGCGAATTGATTTTGCCTACCATCGGCATTTTGACGATGAAGTCACAAGCTTCCTTCGTCAGGCGGCTCATTCCTTTGCCTTCGCTGCCGACTACTAGGACTAAAGCCCCTGTTAGATCAGCTTCATTATAGTTTTGGCTGCCATCCATATCTGCTCCAGCCACCCAGAACCCCTTATCTTTGAGTTTTTTTAGTGTCTGGGCTATATTTCCTATACGAGCCACAGGTACATATTCAATTGCTCCAGCCGAAGTCTTGGCTACCGTCGCCGTAAGCGGCACACTGCGGCGCTTCGGAATCAGCACACCATGTACCCCCGTAGCATCAGCCGTGCGCAGCAGTGCCCCGAGATTGTGCGGGTCTTCCAATTCGTCGAGCAGCAGCAGAAATGGCGCTTCGCCCTTTTCTTCGGCGGCCTTTAAGATATCGTCGAGCTCGGCATAGGCAACGGGTGCCACATAAGCCATAACGCCCTGATGACGAAGCCCTCCGGCTACCGATTCAATCTTGCTGCGGTCCACAAACTGCGTGATAACCCCGCGCTCCTTTGCCATCGCCAGTATTTCGCCAATCGAACCCTCGCGATCGCCCTCAGCAACGAATAATTTGTTGATGGTCCGGCCAGCCTTTAAAGCCTCAGCAACGGCATTGCGGCCAATCAATACATCCTCGGGCAGCTCCCGTTCCTTCGCCGGATTATCCCGGCGCGCAGCGGCGGGGTTCATCTGACGCCCGGGATGTTTTTCACGCTGCTTGCCCCGTTCCCGTCTCTCCGCCTGTTCCTGACGGCCTTTCCCGCTGTGCAAAGGCTTTTTCTTATTCTCACGAAACTCTCTCATATCAATCCTTCTCCCGAAGTTTCAGCATCTCCTGAAACTTGCCACAGGTCATTGCCCCTTCCGGGCAGCGCCCCGTATTCACACAGCTCGCACCGGCATTGTGGAACAGGGTTGGTGCCACTTTCTTAACTTCTGCCAGCATCTTGTAAGCCATTTCACGAATCTCCCACTGCGCGCGGTTGCAGCAGCGCAGATTAAAGAAATGAAGCAGCGAGCGGGCGTTCATCGTCACGAGGATTTTCGTCTCCGTGGCATTGGCCAGCACATAGCGGGCATCTTCCTTCGGAACCCCCATCTCGGTGAGTTCATCATACGTCTTGCGGATTTCTGCCAACAGTGACTCATACTTTGCCTTCGCCTCCGGCTTTTCGGCAATCGTCGGCGGCGTAATATACTCAAAGCCATGGGCCGCAACGTAGCGCTGCGACTGCTGGTCGTAAGAAGCGATGCGATGGCGCACGAGCTGATGGGTTAACACGCGGCTGACGCCCTCGATGCCAAAAGTGAACGTCACGTGCTCAATCGTCGAACCATGCCCAAGCGTTACCATCTTCCGCACCATTTCCTTCGCCTTTTCCTCGCTGATTTTCTCAGCCAGCTCCTCTGCTCCGGCCGAGGAATAGCAAAGGCGGGCAGCCATTGCCACCACATGCTCCGGATTTGGCGTATATTCCAACAACTTGACTTTAATCATAGATTAATTCTTACTCCTTATTTCCTTCATCATAGCCTTTGATATCACTTGGAACGAAGCTTCTGCCAGTTCGTAGAGCCGTTCATTCTGTTCTGACAGATAGAGGCTCCCCAAAAGTGCCTCAAAACCAGTACTTGCATGATATTCAGCAACGCTCGCACTGCGTGGGGCATGGCTTTTGGCATTGCGGCCACGGCGATAGATTCCCTTTTCTTCCTCCGTGAGCATTTCTTCGATGCCACGATAGGCCTTTGCCTGCCAAACTGCCGATACAATCTGGGCACTGAAAGAATGAAGTGCCTGTACCTTGCACTGCTCATAAGACAGCAGGCGCGTACGGACATAGAGATGAAAATAAGCATCGCCTACATACGCCAGCACCAGCGGATTTAGCTGTTTGACATCGACATCGCGGTAGCGTTGTAAGATACCGTCAGCACCATCGGGCTCAAACATCATGTCGACGAGTTTCTGAAAATGTTCAAACTTCATGCTTTTTTCCACCGTGCCCCATTTGGCGTATCTTCGATAACGATACCAACTTCCTTGAGTTCATCGCGAATCTTATCGGCAATCGCCCAATTCTTTTCCTTGCGGGCATCCTGACGAATACCGATGATGAGTTCCATCAGTTTATCGGTAAGGCCATCATCAGCAGCTGCCTCTTCCTGCTCAAAAATACCGATAATCGAAGCCATCTCAAGGTAGATTTCGCTGACGCGGGCAAAACCAGCGGCATCGTAATCAACGCCTTTATTCATAACTTCCTGATAGTAAATATTGATATCTTTCGAAAGGCCAAACAGCTGGCTGATAGCCAAGGCCGTATTGAAATCATCATCCATGGCCTCATAGAAGTTCTGGCGGTATTCTGCGGCCTTAGCTGCCAAATCTTTAGCGGTATCGGAACTGCCCTCTTTTTTCAGCAGTTCATCCATAAAGGATTTGGACTGCGCCAGACGCCCCAGGCTTACCTGTGCCTCCTTGAGGCGTTCGTCACTAAAGTCCAGCGGGCTGCGGTAATGAGTCTGCAGGATAAAGAAACGTACCACTTCGCCCGGATATTCCTTGAGGATATCCTTGACCGTAAAGAAGTTGTTCTTCGATTTGGACATCTTCTCATTGTGAATCGTAATGAAACCATTGTGCAGCCAGTAGTGCGCAAAGCTGTGCTCATCGCCGATGCAGGCCTGGGACTGCGCAATCTCATTTTCATGATGCGGGAAAATAAGATCACTGCCGCCGCCATGGAAATCAAATTTCTCGCCGAGATATTTCAGCGACATCGTGGAACACTCAATGTGCCAGCCCGGACGGCCTTTTCCCCACGGGCTGTCCCAGCTCGGCTCGCCCGGTTTGGCCGATTTCCAAAGGGCAAAATCCATCGGATGATGTTTGCGCGTATCGACCTCAATGCGGGCACCAGCCTGCATATCCTCCAATTTGCGGCCGCTGAGCTTGCCATAACCGGCAAATTTTTCCACACTGTAGAAAACATCGCCGTTATCCACAGCATAAGCATAGCCGTTGTCGATAAGCTGCTGTACCATCGCAATGATATCCGGAATTGTCTCACTGACCCGCGGATATACATCGGCCCGCTTTACGTTGAGGGCATCCATCGCTTCAAAATAAGCCTTGATATAGCGGCCGGAGATATCACTCCACTGCAGTCCTTCTTTATTGGCCGTATTGATGATTTTATCATCGACATCCGTGAAGTTCTGGATGTAATGAACGGTATATCCTTTTTTCGCAAAATAACGGCGAATGACATCCCAGGTAACAAAGGGGCGCGCATTGCCGATATGCGGATGATTATACGGCGTTACACCACAGCAGTAGATGCTCACTTCGCCTTCTTTGAGCGGCTTGAACTCTTCCTTACTGCGTGACATGGTGTTATAGACTTTCAGCATTTTTCTTCCTCCAACTATCTTACCGGCGCTGTTACAGGCGTCAGGCTTTTTCAATTCCGGCTACGGCATAAGCAGAAATGCCCTGCTCCGTTCCGGTAAATCCTAATTTCTCTTCCGTGGTAGCTTTGACATTTATCTGGTCGGATTCCACTCCGAGCACCCGGGCAATGTTATCGTTCATCTGTGGAATGAAGTCTTTCATCTTCGGCTTCTGCGCAACGATGGTTGCATCCACATTGCCAACTTTGTACCCCTTTTCCGTCAAAAGCTCCATGACATGTGCCAGCAGTTTCATGCTGTCGGCCCCCTCAAACCGCGGGTCTGTATCCGGGAAGTGACGGCCAATATCGCCAAGGGCGGCTGCGCCAAGCAGCGCATCAGCAATCGCATGCAGCAGTACATCGGCATCCGAATGCCCCAGCAACCCCAGCGTATGCGGAATTTCCACACCGCCGACAATCAGCTTCCGCCCTTCTACCAGGCGATGGACATCATAGCCCATTCCAAATCGCGTCATCACTTTTCCTCCTTCTGACGATGAGGCAGTTTTCCTCGCATCGTCTCCTTGGCAAACTTGGCCGCCAAACGAACCGTATCGAGCATGCTTCCCTTTTCCTGACGCAGGAAAGCCTCGGCAATCAGCAAATCCTCCGGTGTCGTCACCTTGATGTTGCTGTATTCACTCATGACAACATGGACGGGGCGTCCCAGACGCTCCACCAGACTGGCATCGTCTGTCCCCAGGAAGCCATCCGCTTCGGCCTTGATGTTCGCCTCGAGCAAAATCTGTTTGCGGAATCCCTGCGGCGTCTGTACCGCCCACAATGTCGAACGGGCCGGCGTTGACTTTACAACGCCCTGTTCCGATACCACTTTGATGGTATTTTTTTCTGGAACAGCGGCAATTGCCCCGCCATGTTCTCTGGCCGCCGCAATAACCGCTTCAATGGTCTTGACCGTTACCAATGGCCGGGCGGCATCATGAACCAGAACCACATCGGCCTCCGAATCTACCTGTTTCAGGCCATTCCAGACCGAATACTGTCGTTCCGAACCACCTTCCGTTACCTTCCAGGGCTTCAGGCCAGAAAATTTTTCCAAGAGCTCCGTCACCGGCTCTACTTCCTCGGCGCCTACTACTACGATGAGTTCTCCTACCTCCGGCACCGCCGAAAATTTCTGCAAGGTGCGAATCAGCATGGGTCTATCGGCTAATTCGAGAAAAACCTTATTGATTCCGGCGTTCATCCGCTTGCCCTGTCCCGCTGCGGGGAAGATAACACTGACCATTCCCATCACTCCTAATATAGCCTCAGATAGCCTTCTCCCATTTTGCCGCCCAAGGCATCATAGGAGAAGGCTATAGCTTCAATTTTTTGGTTTTGCGAAAATCATCCGGCCGGCTGCTGTCTGCAATGCCGACGTAACTTCCACTTCAATCATCTCATTCATGAAACGATGGCCGCCCTCAATGACAATCATCGTCCCATCATCAAGATAGGCAACCCCCTGTCCGGGTTCTTTGCCCGCTTTGACCACCGTCACCTGCATGTTCTCACCGGGGATAACCACCGGTTTAACGGCATTGGACAACTCATTGATATTGAGGACTTCCACGCCACGCAGCTGGGCCACCTTGTTCAGGTTAAAGTCATTGGTGATAATCTTGCCGCCTACCTGCTGGCCAAGGCGCACGAGTTTGGAATCCACTTCCGCAATATCCTCAAAATCCACATTGGTCACTTCTACCTTTACCCGGGTGCCCTGACGAATGCGCTGAAGGATATCCAAGCCGCGCCGCCCCCGCGTGCGTTTGAGAACATCCGATGAGTCCGCGATATGCTGCAGTTCCTCCAGCACAAATACCGGAATCAGCAGTGTTCCTTCGATAAACCCGGTATCACAGATATCGGCGATGCGCCCATCGATAATTACGCTGGTATCCAGCAATTTATACTGGGTGTCTCCCGTAAGCTTGGGAGCTTCTTCTGCCGAAGCCGCTTTCGCAGGCTCATGATTTTTCGCCACGGCCTTCATAAACTTTGGAATAAAGTCAAACGCTCCGGCGAGCTCCTTGCGCTTGCGAATCATAATCGTGATTCCCAAATAGCCAAATACGATACTAAAGATGACCGGGATATACTCACCGACAACCGGGATTTTAGAAAAGGCATAGCCCAAAAGATTAGCAAAGATAAGTCCGAGAAGAAGTCCCACCGCGCCGGCAATCACATCGTGAGTCGGCATCTTATTCAGCTGTACTTCCACCTTGGCAGAAAAACGCTTGAGCTTGTGGATAAAATACGACGAGAGGACAAAGCCAATGACTCCGCCTAAAACTGCTCCGAGCAGGATGCACACAAAACCAGCCACCGTGAGTTTAATCCACCCCATATCCGCCTGAAGAATCTCCGTACTGATAAAAGACGTCAGCAAGGGAGATGCCAGGTTCAAGAGGGCACCACCAGCAATTGCCATAAACAACGTAATAAAAAAACGCAATACACGATCCAGCATACTTCCACCTCCTTTCCTACTTATATAATGATACTATAAAATCAGTATAGACAATTTATCCCTGTACTGTCAACCTAACGGCGGCAATCCCGCCGATTCTTAATCAAATGCCAATCTCCTGCGGTTGGCATTGTCCTGCGATACAAAAAGAGGGCTGTACCATTCGTACAACCCTCTTTCCAGGCGGGAATCAATGTTTGTAACGATTCTGGGCTAAAATATCTTCCAGCCAGTTTTCGACTTCCTCCGGAGTCTTATGACAGGCGTATACCAGTTCACTGACCAGGATTTGTTTGGCAAGGTCCAACAGACGGCGTTCCCCTGAGGAAATCTTCCGTCTTTGATCCTGAAGAATCAAATTGCGGGCAACAGCAGCCACATCACAGATATCTCCACTTTTCATCCGGTCAAGATTCTCATGGAAGCGCTTATTCCAGCTTCCCATGGCCCGTTCAGGCTTATCCTCAAGCACATTCCGGACCTCTTCCACCTGGGAACTCGAGATGACATCACGCAAACCAATGTTATCGACATTGTCGGTGGGAATCATCACCTTCATATTCCCGAGTGGCATCTGAAGAACATAATACGATTTTCCTTCACCCAGAACTTCACAATTCTCGATTCCGGCAATCACACCGGCGCCATGCATCGGATAGACCACCTTGTCTCCTACCTGCAGCAAACACACACCCCCTATAATCAATATGACGTGGCAGTACCAAATGCTGCCTGCCTCTATATTATAACATTATTTTCAATGAATTTCAAAAGCAAATCTTGTATTTTAGCATACAAATATATTCGAGTCAAGAGCAGTGTGTCATAAATATTATAAATTGAGGAAATTAATTGTGAAAATACAAAAATTGCGGAATCAGGCATTGTACCCAATTCCGCAATATATCCCACCAGAACCTCAAGCCAGTTCCGATTTCGTCTGCCGTAAAAAAAGCTGTGTCAACTGTTCTTTCGGGTCTTTGTGATTGTGGACAATTTCATAAACCGTCGCACAAATAGGAAGTTCTACCTGATATTGTTCAGAAAGCTCCATCAGCGCCTCAACCGTATATACCCCTTCCGCCAGTTTAGCAAACGGCTTGCCGATAATTAGGTCTTCCCCGAAACGGCGGTTGTTGCTGTGCGGCGAAAACAGCGTTGCTTCATAATCGCCCAGATGAGAAAGTCCATAGACCGTCATCTTATCCCCACCCATCTTTTCAATGAGCCGGGATAATTCCCTCGTACCACGGGCCATCAAAGCGCCCTTGAGGCTGCCGTAACCGAAACCGTCTAACATGCCCGCAGCCAGTCCCACGACGTTCTTCGCCGCAGCGCCGATTTCCGTTCCCAAGAGGTCTTCGCCATAATAAAAGCGGATGAGCGAACTCGAAAACGAATCGACCAATTCTTTGGTCAAATCCATATCATCGGAGGCGATGACCATGCAGTTAGGAACCTTCCGGATAAAGTCCTGGACATGGCCAGGTCCCACCCAGACAGCCACCGGCACCTCGTCACCGACGGCCTCATGGAAAACTTCTGACAGGCGTTTGCCCGTGCCGATTTCCAACCCCTTCATGCAAAGGACAAAGCGTTTACCGGCCAGATTTCCCAAAGCCTTGAGCTGTGCCCCAAAGCTGCGCAGCTGCTGGCTGCTGATCGAAATCACGATTGTATCCGCATGCTCTACCGCACGCTTTAAATCATCCGTCAGCGAAACGGCTTCCGGCAGCTCCAGATATTCATTCTTGTGCTGCTCTTTCAATTCCTGCAAATGCTTGGAGCCCTTGCGTCCCCAAAGCATCACATCATGGCCAATAAAATTGGCATACCATGCATGGAATGTCCCCCAACGGCCACACCCCAGAACTGTTACCTTCATGCCGATACCTCCGTTTTTGCGCCGGTTATATCGCGTACCACCTCACCGGCGATAATCAGCCCGACAACTGACGGGACAAAGGAAATACTGCCAGGAACCGCCCGCTTCTTATCACAGTTATTGGCACTTCCCGGCGGGCAGATACAATTTTTGCCGCAGCCGCTCTGCTTGACAGCCAACGGCTTTTCCTTGGAATAAACCACTTTGAGCTTCTTCACGCGGTTCTCTTTCATTTTTTTGCGCATAACACGGGCAATGGGGTCCACGCTGGTTTTGTAGATATCCGCTACCTCAAACTTCGTCGGGTCCAGTTTATTGCCAGCGCCCATGCTGCAGATAATCGGGATATTGAGGTCACGGCATTGCAGCACAAGGTTGATTTTTCCCGTAACCGTATCAATTGCATCTACCACGTAATCATAATGCTGCGTGAAAAATTTATCGGCATTTTCCGGCAGGTAGAAATCCTCGATGGTATCGACCACCGCCTTGGGATTGATATCCAGGATACGCTCTTTCATCATCTGCGTCTTCGCCTGGCCAACCGTCTTTGACGTGGCATGAATCTGGCGATTGATATTCGTCAAACAAATAAGATCGTTATCAATCAGCACCAGATGACCTACGCCAGCTCTTGCCAATCCTTCGGCGACGAAAGAACCAACACCACCGACGCCAAAAATCGCCACCGTGCTGTTTGCCAGTTTCTCCATTCTCTCTTCTCCCAGCAAAAGTTCCGTACGGGAGAATCTACCTAAATTACTCAACACATTAATCCTTTCTCGTCCTCTAATAAACACTATAATTATAACGCCGTTGTTCTAGTTTTTCCACCAGCAAAACTTTCTCATCGATACGATCAAAAAAGGGCTGTGAAATTACAGTTTGCAGGGGAGTAATACCCAGTTCATGTTCGAGGTAAGTCGCCGGCGACGGGGGCCCCAGTACCAACGCTCCACCGGTGACAACCCGCTACAAGAAATTTTTGCCTTTTAATTAAGAGTTGGAAAACAGTTAAACGCGCTTCGCTTGGACGAAACTGCTTTTCCAACGAGAACGCAGGCAAAAATTTCTTGCTTCACGCGGAACGTCAAGGCTACGCTTATGGTACTGGGGCCCCCGCCGCCTCGGTTAGAGCTGGCACGAAGCTACTATGCCCTCGGAGGGTGAAGCTTGGGGAAACTCGCCACATCCTCAGCCGCCGCTAGGGGCAGTGCCATAAACGAAGCGTTTGATGTTTTTCGTGAAGAACGAAATTTTTATCCTCACCGTTCGTCGAAAAATTGCTACCGTTCAAGCGAAGCGCGTTTTGCAACTTTTTCGATGCTTAATTAAAGATAAAAATTTCGTTTAGGAAAACATCTCCCGCGTAGTGTTGGCACTGCCCCTAGCGGCGGCGAAGAGCTGATTCGAATGAGATTCTTGTAACCTGCAAACTGTAATTTGTAAAAAGTGCGTAGATAAATTCATAGAAGCCTCCATAAGGTAAATGAATCGATCTTATGGAGGCTTCTATATTTTATGTCAATATAAAGGTTTTTTCACAGTCCCTCTTGATAATTATTTCTCTTCTTTATCATCCACCGTCAGACGAAATGCCGGAATCGCAAAGGCTCCGGAAGACTTCTCCTCCGTCTTGGCAGCCGGTTTGCTCATGAATGACGGCGTATCCAGGGAAAAGGTCTCCTTTTTCACCTTGCTTTCCGGAACCTTTACCGTAGGTGATTTCATCACGACGCTGTCGACAAAATCCGTAGCAATAATCGTTGCCTGAACTTTGCCGCCCCTCGAGTTATCGATGACCGTCCCCAGAATGATATTGACCTCTTCATCCGAGTTATCCATGATGTAACGGGTTGCCTCATCCACATCGTAGAGACTCAGACTGCTGTCGCCCGTAAGGTTGAGGATAACTCCCCGTGCCCCCTTGAGTCCTTTTTCGATAAGCGGGCTCTCGGCGGCAGCTTTTACCGCATCCATAGCACTGCGGTTGCTGCTGCCAATTCCAAGCAGTGCATCACTGCTGTCACTCTGGCGGAAGATGGTCGTGACATCTGCGAAATCGACATTGATAACGCCCGTCGTGAGAATCAGCTCCGCTACACAATTGATGGCCTGCTTGAGCACCTTGTCCGCTGCTTCGAACGCCGATACCAGCGTCATCCGGCGATTTTCCGGCAGCTTCATAAGATTGTCATTTTCCACGGCAATCAGCGCGTCCATCTGGGATTGCATCTTCACGATGCCTTCCATAGCCGTGCGTTTTTTGCGATTTCCCTCAAACGAAAATGGAACGGTCACAACGCCAACCGATAAAAGTCCCATTTCTTTCGCCATCCGGGCCACCACGGGTGCAGCACCAGTACCGGTGCCGCCGCCCATGCCAGCCGTGACAAAGACGAGGTCTGCTCCATTGAGCGCATCTTTGATTTTCTTTTCCTCAGCTTTTGCCGCCTTTTCACCCAGCGCTGCATCACCACCGGTACCGCGTCCACGCGTCAATGACTCACCGATTTGAATACAGCGTACGCCTGCCTGATCTACCAACTGCAATTGTTTGGCATCCGTATTGATGGCAATGAGTTCAATCTCTAAATCGTTATGCTGTCCCATGCGCATAAGAACGCTATTGCCGCCACCACCGACGCCAAACACCTTGATTTTGACTTTTGGTTTTATGATTGATGTTTCATCTGCTGTCATGGAACATTCCCCTCTCATTTCAACATACTTTTATAACTATTCTCCACAATCAGGGGCTATTCCTGCCTATCGCGCAAGAAAAGTCGTCACACCTATTTCCTTGGCAAAAAAAGAAGCAGGGCTGCCTATATAAGCAGTCCTGCCTCTTCTCTCTCCACCTGTCTATCCACAGATTCAGCTGAAGAGGAATACCGCCAAACAAGCCAGAACAATTTTCAAGCTGTCAAGCTTCACGCCAAACACTTCCTAACTCCGCATCCAGCTTAATATTCGCATCTAGCAATAGATTCACCGTTTATACCGATTATACACTTGTGCCCGCAAAATAGCAATGCTAAAAAAAAAGAAAGATGCCACCGCGGCACCTTTCTTTTCTCCCTTATGCTGCTTTCTTTTCTGCTGCCGGCACATCCTTCGGCAGTTTATCGTAGGCACTGATGGCTTCCGCAAAACGCTGCTGAACATCCTGCAGGCGGTAAAGGCCATCTTTATTTTCCGTTAGGCCCTTGAGTTTGACCGGATAGATTTTCGGCGGGTTGTTAAGGTCTAACATCTCACGGTCACGCAGCTGGCTCGTCGACTGATACACCATGTTAAGTGATGCGTAGCTTGCACCATCCTTGCCAGCCCATTTCTCAACAACCAGTTTGCAGCCGATTGGCGTCTTCTTCTCAATGCTATCCGGAAGCTCATACGGTTCTGCGTCCAACGCAGCCAGAACACTGGCAATATTGGAATCATGCCCGCAGAGGAAGGTGAATTTACGGTCTTTCAAGGACAGTTCCTTATTCATCTCCTGCAGCAGCGGATGCGCAACATTTACCGCCACCGACGGCGCTGTGAACAATACATCGCCATAGATATCCTTGACACTGGCGATTGTTTCCCACTCGCTCTGCTTTAGTTTGTGACCAAAAGCCGCCTTTACGGGGTCTTTTTCTTCATAATACTGCAGGATAAACGCATCGCTGGCAGAATTTGCCTGTTTTAACGAGCCTTTCATAGCTGGTTCCTTGTTCAAATCGAGGATAATCTTCAAATCATCATCCCGGAATTTTGTCATGCCATCTTTTTGGGCTGCTGGCGATTTGGCAAGGTCCAGGACTTTTTCCATCAACCGGTACTGCTTATCCATGTTCTTGCCGATGCCCTGTAAACCGTCTTTCCCGCCCATGGCACTGATTTCCTGCATCGCCTGCGCGCGGAATGCCTCACTGACAAAAGTCAGCTGCGGGTTGAACACCGGGTCCATCTTGCTCGGCGCGTATTTGTGCTCGATTTTGACATTTGCTACCGGCAGCATGCCGCTGGAGAAATACTGTGCCGTCGCAATGGTGCGCTGCATGGAATTGGCATAAAACCGCACTACGCCATTTTCCGGCTGATAGTTTTCCGGCATCAGGCCCTCGGCCACCGCGTATTTGCGGAAATACTGGCCCATCATCGTCTCCAATTCGCCGCCGCGGAGCGAAAGCTCACTCGGAGCAGACGTCCAGTTAAACCAGCTGTGCGGCGTCAGTTTTGCCAAAGCAGAACCATTGCCGCTAAGGGGGGAACGGATATTATGGCGGCTCAATACCACCATTTCTTGAAGCTTATATTGCGATTCAAAAGCATCGGAATGCGGAGCTGCCGCAGCAATAGTTCCGGCAGCCATAAGAGTCAGACAACAAAGCGAAGTCAAACGTTTTAACATAAATTCATCCTCCTAAACCGATTGTTCCCAAAGGCAGTTTTCAGCGCTGAATTCTTTATCTGTCTGCATTTTATCAAATACCATCCGCACAAACAATACTGAATAATACACAATTATCCCCTATTTTGAACCAAGCTCTCCATCCTTCTCCCGGTCGCCGCCTGCTAAAAGCTCACTTGGCGCCATTCCCAGATAGCGTTTAAACACCTGGCAAAAATTCTTATAATCACTGAATCCGCATTCTTCTGCAACCTCATAGATACGCCAGGTTCCTTCCTTCAGCATGACAATGCTCTGTTGCAGCCGGTATTTGGCCAGCAGGCTGCTGAACGTATTTTCTGTCTCCTCCTTGAGTTTCCGCGACAGATAGCTGACCGATACCTGCTGTTTTTCCGCAATCGGTTCTAAACTGATGCGCTGCTGCCAGCTTTTTTCAATCACTTCCACGACTGCCCGCACATAAGGGTTCCGGCTATCCCGCGCCGCCGAAAGCTCCCGTTCAAACGGCAAAGCGGAATCGCCCCGCTCTTCCGAGAGACGTTTCATAACGGCCGCCAATTCATCTTCATCCACGGGTTTTAGCAGATAGTCATCCACATGAAGGCGCATCGCTTCGCGGGCATATTCAAAGTCCGCATGACTGGTCAAAAATACAACCTGGATTGACGCGTCAATTTCCTGTAATCGCCGCGCAAGTTCCAAGCCATCCATAACCGGCATCCGCACATCGGTCAGAACCACATCCGGAGGCACCTTGGAAATTACTGCCAACGCTTCTTCCCCATCGGCCGCACTGCCACAGACTTCGGCCCCCATCGCCTGCCAGTCTATCGTTTCGATAAGCCCCCGCCGGATGATTTCTTCATCTTCTACGATTACCAGTTTCAGCATTTCTCTTTCCTTCCTCTCTGAGAATCGGCAGCACAAGCATCACTTCCGTTCCGCCTGCTTCCCGTTGTTTCACCTGAACGCCATACGGTTTACCATACATCAGCCGGATACGCCGGTGAATATTGTAGACGCCCATATGGACGGAATCATTCTCCTCCGACTCCAGCAATGCCTGCAGCCTCGCAAAGGTTTCCGGCTCCATGCCGCGCCCTTGGTCACCGATACGGATTTGAAGCGTGTCTTCACAAAACTCCGCTTGCAGTAAAATCGCAATTTTGCCCTTGGCATCTGCTCCATATTTGACCGCATTTTCCAGCGCTGGCTGGAAAATCAGCTTGGGAATCTCACAGCCAAGGCTTTGCGGGTCGATTTGTTCCCGATACTCCAGCCGCGAGCCGAAGCGAAGCTGCTGGATTTCCACATAGCCCCGCACATAGGCCAAATCGTCGGCGAGGCTCACCCGCCGGACCGTGTTGTCGATGCTGTAACGCAAAAGTTTCGACAGCGATTTTATCATGCGAATGGCGGCATCACGGTCGAGCTTCACCATGAACTTGATATTTTCGAGGGTGTTGAACAGAAAGTGGGGATTAAACTGCGACTCCAGCTGCCGGATTTCCGAAATCACCGAGGCCTTGGCCTCTTCTTCGTTCTTCTTCATCAGTTCCTGCAGGCTTCGGGTCATGTGTTCATAAGATTCCTGCACCACGGCCAGGCCGCTTGACGGCTGAAGTTTCAGCGGGTGCGTCCAGTCGCCCGTTTTCACAGCGGCAAAGGCTTCCACCAGCTCGTCGATGGATTTGGCTTTTCCCCGGCTTTCCCGCAGCACACTGACGCCGATAATCGGAACCATCAGGATAAAGAGCGCCACCAAAAAGCCAGCACCTAACACATAGCGCGAAAGAAGATTGGTTACCGGCGTGACCGACAGAACGGCAAACCCATGGCCGATTTCCTGCCCCGTCGAGTAAAAAAGCTGCTGATCATAATGAACCAATGAGGCCTTGGTATGCGAAAAAGCTGCGGGAACTTTCCCTTCTGCTGTCTCCTGGCTCCACGGAAACAGCAGATTGTCAAACCGGTCCAGCAGGATAACATCCTGCTTGCCGCCGCTCAGCTGATTCTGCAAAACACTCCCTGGCATTACCAACAGGATAAAGCCCTCGAGCCGCCCGGCCTGTCTTACCGCTTTTCCCATGAGCAAATAACGGTTCGACCGATGAGAATCCCCGGCCAATTCAGCCTGCAGTTGGTCCGATTCACTCAGTCGCTGCAGAATCCCCCACTCCCCGGATAAATCCTGCAATCCCTCCGGCAGCCGCTGACGGCTGCCTGCCGCCACCTTCCCCTGGTTGTCGAGCAGATAAAAACCAAGACCGGTATCGGTGCTGTCAAGCTCCGGGTAAACAGCCGCCATGACATTTGCCCGGCTGTTTCCATCGCACTGGATGGCTTCGATGCTGTTCGGCGTCTTGTCGAGCTGTTCGGCAATGCGCCCGATTCTTCTGGAACCATCCTCCATGACCGTTTGTATCCCACTGACCAGCTGCTGGCGATGACGGGCATTGTCTTCGACCACATAATGCTGCCAGCTGACCACAATCAGCAATAATCCCGCAACAGTCAGCAAAAGCACGGGAAGGAGTGCATACTTCCATAGAGCCTGCCGCAGTTCATCTTGAAATTGATGCATAGCGCCTTCTCCTTATTCCTTCGTCCCGTAAAAAATCCGCCGGAACCGTTCCAGCCACTGCTGACGAATCTCCCCGGTATCCCCGGCATCAGCCGAAATCATTACGAGATTATCCTTCTCCTGCAGCCCCTCCGGAGCCGCAACATCCTTGCGCACACTCCGCCGGTGAAGATTCCGGGCAATATATGACTGCGCACCATGCCCCGTGATAAAATCTACGAACTGTTTGGCCGCAGCCATATGTTTGGCGTTCCGGATGATATACACGCCATCCGGTTCGCTGATAACGCCTTCCTTCATGTAGACAATCCGTACCGGCGCTCCTAAGCGCTGATAGGTGAGCGCTGCTTCCTCAAAGGTACATCCTACCACATAGCGCCCGCGCGCCACTCCTTCGTAGACATCAGCGGAGCTATCCAGCAGCCTGCCATCAAGATTGGCCGAAAGGGCACGGATATATTCCCAGCCCTGTTCCGGATTGCCATCTCCCATCGCATAAAGCATATTGATAATCTGCTCGTACGAAGACGACGACACGGCCGGGTCCGCCATGGCGATTTTGCCACGCAGCCGCGGATTTAATAAATCGGCATATCCCCCGATGGGTAAATCGCCGGCCAAATCCGTATTTACCAGCAATACACTGGGCACATCGGTAAATCGCGTCAGACTTCCTTCGCGGTTCCTAAACTCCGGGCGCATCATCGCCTCATTGACGGACTCATACTCTTCGAACAAGCCGGCATCGGGCTTTATCATCGAAACCGAGCCGCCCCAAAGGATATCGGCCTGCGGATTTTCCTGCTCCTCCCGGACGCGCTGCAACAATTTTCCTGTACCACCGTTCACGAGACGCACCCGGACCCCTGCCGACTTCTCGAACTCATCCAGCAGCGGCTGGGTAAATTCCAGCGGATGCGGCGAATAAATCACGAGCTGTGGCAAATCCTCCTCCGCTTTAGCCGGCTCATCCAGCTGCTGCCAGCTGAAGCACATCCCCAACACGGCCACCAGCACCAACAGGACCATGGCCGTCCGCCAACGCTTCTTGTTCCCCATCTTCTCGTCCCCTTGTTATCGTTTTCTGCCCGCGAATAACAACCTTGACTGCGTGAGCAAAACACCTGCCATCATCAACGCACAACCGGCAATCTGCGCACTGCTCATGATTTCTCCCAAAATGAGCCAGCTCGACACCGCACCGAAGACAGCTTCAAAGCTCATGACAATTGCCGCCGGTCCCGGGTCTGTATATTTCTGCCCGACAATCTGCAGGGTGAAGGCTACACCGCCAGACATGACACCGCCATAAAAAACAGCAAACCAGGCATCCATAATCGGTGCCCATTCGATGGTCTCAAACAGCAGTGCCGCCAAGGTACTGCCCAGCCAGCAAACCGCAATCTGGGCAGTTGAAAGCTCAATGGCATCCACGCGCTCGGCATAGCGGTCGATAAACAATATCTGCGCCGCCCAAAACAGTGCACTTAGCAGCACCAAGCCATCGCCAAAGCTCAAGGATAATTCCCCGTGAATCGAAAGCAGGTAAAGCCCCACCAAGGCCACCCCTGCCCCAGCCCAATTTTCGCCGAAGATTTTCTTGCCGAGCAAAGCCGCCCCCATCGGAACCAGGATGATGTATAACGCCGTAATAAAGGCCGTCTTGCCCGCAGTCGTATAAAGCATCGCCACCTGCTGCAGCGACGTTCCCACGAACATGATTGATCCCGCACCAAACCCGGCCCGCCAGCCAGGATGATAAAGCCCCTGCTGTTTTTGCCGTTCCCGCTTTTTCCGCTGAAGCCACCAGAGCCCGATTAAAAACAAAAAACCGAGAAAATAACGTGACATCGCGTAGGTAAATGGCCCTAAGCCTTCCATTCCCACCATCTGCGCGACAAAAGTCGTTCCCCAGATGAACGCCGCCGCTAGCAGCAATAACAATCCTTTTATCTGCATAATAACGCCTCAATCCCAAACCTTCACTCCGCATCCTGATGGTCGCGGAAATAATTAATCGTAAACTGCTGAAAACAAATTGCCGCCGGCGTCAATGGCCGCCGGGTATTCCAGGCAATTCCCACCGCCCGTTTGCAGGCGGGGAACGATACAGGAATATAACTTACCCCCATCTGTTCCGTACAGGGAATATGTGGCAGCAGGCTCACACCAAGTTTTGCCGCCACCAGTGAAATCAGATTGTGAACCTCATCGCCTTCGAATATTACTTGTGGCTGGCTCTCCGCCAAATCAAGCAATTGATTGACCTGCTGCCGGAGGTTGTACTCCGTCTTCAAGGTGATGAATGGCTCGCCATCAATTTCCTCAAGCCGCACCGTCTCCCGCTGTGCCAATGGATGCGAATCCGGCACCACCAGGAAAAGTTCCTCTGACCAAAGATACATCCAGGCAATGTCATCCCCATTTAACATCGAGCAGAGGCAGATATCCGTATCGCCTTCCATAATCTCCTCGGACATCACGGCCGAATTTTGCTGATTCAGCTTAATGCCAACATGCGGATACCGGGCATGAAACCGGCTGAGAATCAACGGCAGATAGGTATCGCCCAGCGAATGAAGAAACGAAACGCTCACGGTTCCCTCGCCGCCATTATCCATCTTGATTTCCTGACGGGCCACCTCCATCTCACGGAGTACCCGGTCGACATGGAACAGGAATTTTTCTCCCGCTTCCGTCAGTTCAGTTTCTTTTCCATGACGGCTCAAAAGGGTCGTTCCGAGTTCCTGTTCCAGTTTGGCAATGGAGCGGCTGAGCGCCGATTGGGATACCAGAATGGATTTGGCTGCCTGGGTAAAATTCTTATGGCGCGCCAAAGCCTGAAAATATTTTAATTGCGTTAACTCCATTGTCGTTACGTCTCCTCCAACAAAATTTGACCGGTCAATTTGCATCACATGCATAACAAAATATAGATAGCTATATTATACGAAGTAAAATCAGCTCTTTCAAGAAACGTATGTGATTTTCGATGATTTTTATGCATAGTTATCGTGATGTTTTCTCATATATGCACTGTTTTGTGTCCATTTAGTTTTAATATGCATCTTTTGCAAAGGTTCCGTGCCTATTATGCATTAGACAAGATTCGCCGCCACTCCTATAATGACTGTTTGAAACTTGTAGTTTATATATGATAGAAAGGTGAATCTATGACCAGTCAGATTTCACGAGATTACATCCATGAGCTAAGCGTCACAGCTCATATCGACGCAACGGATGCGGCAGATTATCTGCAAACATTGCCCTTCCCCGTCTGCCGTCCTTTCCGGTGCCGTCACGCAGTGCGAAAGGAGACTTTATCCATGTCATCTGTTTCTGAAGCTGCTTCGGAAAAACTCTGGAGCAAAGATTATGTTTTTGATATCGGCATCAACTTTCTTGTTTACAGCGTTCATTTCCTGTTGATGCTTTGGTCTACGGCTTATGCCATCCATACCTGGAACGCCTCCATCGGTATGGCCGGCCTTGCCTCCGGCCTCTTTATTGTGGGCGCACTTTTCGCCCGCATTCCCGCAGGGCGCTTTATCGACTTTGTCGGCCGCCGCAAAATGTTTTTAGGCGGGACCTCCCTGTTCTTCCTGTTGATATTATGCTATGAACTAGCCCCAACCCTCGGAACCTTTATGGTGGTTCGCTTTCTTCATGGCCTGGCCTTCGGGACTACTTCCACCGCGGCCAGCACTGTTGTTGCCGCCCTGGTTCCCCTAAAGCGCATGGGAACCGGCATTGGCTACTTCACCCTGGGAGTTACGCTGGCATCAGCCATTGGTCCGTTCCTGGCTATGAATATTACCCAAGCCGGTGCTTTTAGTCTCGGCATTGAAATTTGCTCCGCAGCAACATTCGTGATTTTCCTTCTTTCCTTTTTCCTCAAAACGCCGGAACGTGTCATTCTCCCCTCGGAACGGGAAGACTTACATCATATTTCCTTTGACCGCTTTTTCTCCATAAAGGCACTTGGCATTTCTACCATTGCCTTCATGGGCGGCGTCTGCTATTCGACGGTCTTGAGCTTTCTGGGAGCTTATACCAATGCCATTGGCGTAACGGGTATCGGGGCCACTTGTTTCTTCCTCTGCTTTGCCGCGACTTCTTTTATCAGCCGTCCACTTACCGGCTTCCTGCTCGATAACTACGGCGGCAACATCGTCATTTATCCGTCACTGCTCTGCATGGCCATCGCCATGAGCATCATCGCCCGGGCGACCTCGGATATCCCGCTTTTGATTGGTGCCTTGTTCCTAGGCTTTGGCTATGGTACCGTAACCGCCTCCTGCCACGCACTGGCGGTCCACTGTGCACCAATGCATCAGGTCGGCATCGCCACCAGCACCTACTTTGTCCTGCTTGACCTCGGCATCGGCGTCGGCCCGTATACGTTAGGCAGCTTCGTCCCAGACTTTGGCTTCCAGGTCGTATACATCGGTGCTGGGGCGATTGCCCTGCTCGGTATCGGACTTTACTACTACCTGCTTGCCCGCCACCATCGTTTTACCCGTCATCAGATGGACCGCGACAGTGAAGCTAAGACTATAGTCGCACAACGCCGCCAGCACTTCTATGAGAAGAAACTTTCGCTGCAGCATTGATATCGCTGAATCCTTAATGGAAAAAGCTTCGGAACTATGTCCCGAAACTTTTTCCATATTTTTTATTTATTTTTCACTTGCGACTAAAGACCTATCTATGCTATAATCATATCATCCCTTGAGGATACAACCCCATTACGTATCTAAAAAGGTCCGTATACTCGGTATCATCCGCATAAGGATTTTAGTCCTTTTTCTCTTTGGAGCTGGTATCACAAATCTTCTTTTCAAGATGATACCTTGATACGATGAAAACGATTTTATGATAATTACATTCCTGGCTATGCTCATAATCGGTGGAACGATTATAGCGCCATCCATGTATCCTATCATTCCCAATCACTTTTTCAAGTCCACAATCAACAGCATTCAACACAATTCACAACCAGTTCCAGATGATTGACAAAATCCAGATAAAAATATAGGCCCGAAACCAACTCGGTTTCGGGCCTATATTTTTTAGCATATTCCAGTAAGCATATAGAAGATAATACACAAGAACGGAACGAAAAATTTCAACCCCATAATCACGGCAATATCGTAGTAGGAATCATTATGGGTAAGCCCGCAGATTGCCAGCAGTGTAACCAGTGCACCGCAATGCGGGACCGGGTCAATACCAACCGAAGCAATTGCCACGATACGGTGAAGGACCTCAAGCGGAATTCCCGCAGCCGTTGCCATAGCCGCCCATTGGTCTCCCAATGCCGACAGAGCAATCGTCAAGCCGCCGGAAGCCGATCCTGTGATACCGCACATGATATTCGTCGTGATGACCGCCGACAGCAGCGGGCCAAACGAGTCCGCAATGCCAATCAGCCAATCGGTCACTGGCAAAAAGCCCGGCATGGCCGTAATAACGCAGCCAAAGGCGTAACCAGAAGCGACATTTAATACCGCCGTTCCCGAAGACAAAGCAGCATAATTGATCGGTGCCAAAAAACCATCCATAACGATGAAGCGTTTACGGCCAATATAGGCAGCCGCAAAACTGCTCAGGATAAGCGCCACGCTGATTGACCAGATAGCCGACACTTTGCCGACTTTCGCGGCCAAAAGCGATAAGTGAAGCGGCTTGAAGGCCTCGAGACTTTCCTCATTCCAATGGAAGCCCCATTCCCAGCCAAACGGATTGGAAAGGACCACATTGATGACAATGACCATGACAAGCGGCAGCAGCGCCCAATACCAAGGAATATGGATTTTCGGATTGCGCTTTTTGCGTCCCTCAGTGACGTGATTGCCATAGCCCTCTCCCTGTGCCTTCAAGAGCTTTGCACGGCGTCCAATCCAGCCCCAGCCAATCAGCAGGAAAAGCAGCGACGCAAACAGGCCGATGCCCGGAGCCGCCCAGGTACTGGTCTGGAAATAAGACGACGGAATGATGTTCTGGATTTGTGGCGTACCAGGCAGCGATACCATCGCAAAGGAGAAGATACCCACCCACAAAGCTGCCGGGAGCAGTCGTTTCGGAATATCTGCTTTCTTGAATACCACCGCACCAAACGGATACATGACAAAGGCAACAACGAATACACTGAGTCCGCCATAGGTCAGCGCACCACAGCCCATCAGCACAGCCAGTATTGCCCGCTTTTCCCCAAGCACATCGACAATCTTAGCAGCTACAGCTGATGCCAGCCCGCCCTTTTCCATCAATCGTGCAAATACAGCACCAAACAAAAACACCGGGTAGTATGTTTTGACGTATTCCGCCAGCCGCGTCATGTACAATTCACTGTACACCGGCAGAATATCAAACATGCTTGCCAAGGCTGCCAGCCCCGCAAAAAACGGCGCAATCAGGATGATTGACCAGCCGCGGTAGGCAAAGTACATCAACCCCAGCAAAGCGACTGCGATACAAAATGCCTCCATGTAGTCCAAAGACTCCCTTCTAAAACAGGATTTAATAATAGAAACTTGTAGGAAATCGTAAACGCCGATAATTGAAAATAATACTTTTTTTATTCATAGGAAAAGCAGCCGGCCTTTGATTCCAGCAACCGACTGCTTTTCAAGAAGAATCTCTTCACGATTATTTTCTTTTCCGTTTACGCATTTTATATTAACATTAATGCTGTTTATTGTCAACGCAATCAGTATACTTTTTGCACTAAATAGATAACTATCATAACTTTCAGATATCTATTGACTCGCAAAAAAAGAAGACCACTTCGCCAACTTTGTTGGTAAAAATGGTCTTCCGCGCTCAATCATCTGACGGATTCTTTTGCTGTTCCTTGCGCTTGGCCGCCTGCCTTGCCAGGAATCGCTCTTTCAGGATAAGCTTGCGCTCCATGCGCACGACAAAATCCTTCGCATCGGCGAGGTCTTGTTCATCAGGATGAGTAGACGCCAGCTTCCAGCGCTCGAGGCTCTTTGCCCCTCCATGGGGATCATCCGGTCCAGCCTGCGCGCGTTTCTTCTGCATCACCGGATTGATTTTTCCACGGCAGCCAAACGTTCCTAGTATTTCACAGCCCTCACCCAAATAATAACCGGCGCGGGCAAATGAGGTAATCGCATGCTCACTCACCGGCGAAGTTCCATGGGTTTGGAAAAAGCACACGCGGACATTTTTTACCGTCGGCAAGTATTTGAGCATCAACGGGTCCGGCTGCCCCAAGCGCAGCCAATAACCCAAAGCTACTACATCATATCCGGATACATCTGCCGGTGCATCCTGTACCCGGAACACATCGGCATCACCAGCCTGCTCAGCAATCGCCTCCGCAATCTGCCGAGTATTGCCAGTAACCGAAGAATAAATCACGGCCCATTTAGTCATAGACGCTCCCCCTTTTCTCACCAACAGTTTACCATAGGAAAAAACTTTCCGCCGTGTGTTTTGTTACAGCTCCGCCTGGAAAATCGGCTGTAAAATTGTATCGTTTCTTTTCCAAAACTGTGTTACAATTGAAGCAATCGTTTTTTATCAAAATTACTATAGAAAGAAGTGCTTTGCTTGAACGATTTACTTGCTAATCCAGCTGCTACTGCCCTGCTGATTGGATTGCTGGCCCTGGTTCTGGGATTCATCCGCATCCGTCAGGAAGAGCTCAGCACCCATACGATTATTTTCGCCGCTTTAATGCTTGCGCTGGCAATTATCCTGCAACAGCTCCGTATCTTCCACATGCCACAAGGCGGAAGTGTGACGGCCGGCTCGATGGTGCCACTGCTGTTGATTGCCTACCGCTTCGGACCAGGCATCGGCATGCTGACGGGATTCCTCTACGGTATGATAAATCTCCTGCAGGACCCCTTCGTCCTCCATCCCGTACAGGTTCTTTTCGATTACCCGCTGCCCTTTATGGCCATGGGCCTTGCCGGACTTAGTCCCCATCACCGTTTTCTGGGCACGGCAGCCGCCTTTTTCGGACGCTTTGCCTGCCATTTTCTTTCCGGTGTCGTCTTCTTTGGCTCCTATGCGCCAGCCGGCACCTCGGTCTACCTCTATTCATTTCTCTTTAACATCACCTACCTCGTACCGGAATTTTTGATTTGCTGCCTGATCCTAAAACTCCTGCCAGTCAAACGGCTTGTCTCCGCCATGGAGGCTTCTTGATGATTCCAAGCACTCCACGCATAAATACCCTGCTGCTCAGTGCAGGTCATATGCTCAACGATTTCTACTGCAATTTTCTCCCCATTCTGCTGCCTATCATCATGCCAAAGCTGGGACTGTCGCTTACGTTAAGCGGCCTTTTGGTAATGGTCATGTCAATTACCAGCAACATTCTCCAGCCGGTTTTCGGCTATTTTATGGACCATCATAACTGGCATAACGTTCTGGTTCCCGTTCTCCCCTTTGGTGCAGCCTGCATTTGTGCTATCGGCTTCGTCGAATCCAAGGTACTGTTATTCCTGCTGATTGCCCTGACCGGTCTTTCGGTTTCCTTATTTCACCCCTTAGGTTCCTCGTTGGTGGCAAAATCGGTTGAAGCCAAAAAGCTGGCTGGTGCTATGTCCTATTACATTGCAGGCGGCAATTTTGGCTTTGCCTTTGCCCCGATTGCCCTAGTGGCCTTTACGGAAGCACTGCCGCTTACTTCTCTGCCGTGGCTCATCCTGCCCAGTATTCTCCTGGCCTGGATTTTGTCCGGCAGCAAGCTGGCTGCAATATCCACGAAATCAGACAAAATCAGCGCAGACGAAAAACCGCCAAAGCTTTCCGTTTTGCTCGCCAACCGCGCCGTCATTAAGCTCAACCTGTCCATGGGCCTCCGCTGCTGGACGCATACCTCGGTGTCCACCTTCCTGCCCCTGCTGTTAATTCATGCGGGCTGCAGTTCCCTGCGTTCCGGGTTCCTGCTTACGCTGTTTCTCGTAGGCTGCACAGCTGGCGGACTGGCAGGTGGCTGGATCGGCGGCAAACGTCTTTCCCACAAGACAGTCATCATCGCCTCACTGCTGCTTGGCGCTTTGCCGACCTACTACTTTTTCACACACGCTGGCACAAATCCCCTGGCGCTAACCGCTTTATTCTTCTCGGGATTCTTCCTGCTGGCGCCCCAGCCAAGCTCCATCGTCTGGGCCCATGGCTTAATGCCTGGCAATGCCGGTATGGCTTCGGGCATGATGATGGGCTTATCCTTCGGACTCGGCAGTATCGGCACAGCACTCACTGCCTGGCTGGCCGACTACATCGGTCTTCCGACAGCCCTGCTGCTGACGACCATTCCGATGCTGCTGTCCGCCTTTGTTGCCGCTATCACCCCACAAAAATGCCACTAAGGCAAAAAATCCCGCATAAACCAGTAAAGAAACTGATTTATGCGGGATTTTTGTTATCCTCAGGCTGCGCCACGGCAAAGTTCTATGACCGTATGCTCCAGAATCTCATTGCCGGCCTGGCCTGTCTTCAGCCAGTAATCCGCATCAATGAGCTCAAGCATCGCTCGTTTTAATACCTGCTCGGGGAATCGCTGGGCCGCTTTGCCCAGTTTTTCGGCAATAAACGGATTTAGTTCCAGCGGCTTTGCCAACGCCTTGCCGCGAATTCCCTTCTCCTGCAAAACTTTCGCCTGCCAGAGCTGGCGGACATGACGGGTCAAAAGCGACAATATCACGGTGAAATACGTGCCGTCATCGAGCTGCCGCCGCAAAAGCATCAACGCCTTCTGCGCATTGCGCTCACTGATAGCATCCATCAGGGCAAAAATCGATACCTCCGGCAGTCCGGCAAATACCTTGACCAAAGCCGCCTTGGTAATCCGGCGGTCTTCGGAAAACAGGGCCAGCTTGTCAAATTCCCGGTCTAAAAATTCCAAGGAAATCTGCTGCATCATGCTGACGGCTCCCTGAAAATACGCATAAGCATCCCGGTCCATATCGCGATTCATCGCCTGCAGTTTTCCCTGCAGCCAATCGTTGATATTCCAGGCACGGATCGCCTCCGCCTCGAGCACCATGCCGCATTTTTCGACCAGCTTATAGATTTTGCGCCGTTTATCCGCCTTGTCCGGCGATATGAAAATCACATAGCTGAACTCCGGCATATCCGCCAGCACATTTAACAAGCGCTCCATTTTCTTATCCTTGCCGGAAGACTTCTGCTCCTCATCCTTTTTGCGGTTATCCTTAAACAATGTCGTATTCCGGATGAGTAGCACATTTTTCGCCGTAAAAAACGGAGCGGTGTTTATCATGCTGACCAAATCGTCAGCATCCACCTCACCATTTAACTTCTGCACCGAATCCGCCGCTTCCTGCGAATCAGAAAACAGGCCCGCCATAATCTTGGCCAACGCCTTATCGATATAATAATGTTCCTCGCCCGCCAGCAGGAATACATGAGAATCCTGCTTCGGAAGCTTTACCATAAATTCGCCAAATTTCACAAGCTGCACGCATCTTTCTATCTCAAAATTATATTTCGTACCTCCTATTATACCCCATCAAGCTATATTTCCAAAGACAAATCCCCCGACATTCGCTTTAAACCACATCATCTCTGATATGGTAAATTGCAGTTTATCAGTTCGTGAGTTCACGTTCGAAGCACCCCTTTGCCGCCGCTAGGGACAGTGCCAACACTACGCCAAGATG
>NZ_VTOY01000050.1 GCF_008271295.1 Pseudoselenomonas ruminis
GATTTTGCATTTTTTTCCGTGCGGCGCGACATTATCGCCATGACAATGGGTTTGCGATTGGGCGGATAAATCACGGCAATATCATTCCGCGCCCCATAATCGCCTGAACCGCTCTTGTCGATAACTTTCCAACCTTGCGGAGTTTCTGCCTTGATAAGCGTGTCGGTTATGGAATTGTCGCTCATCCAATCAATCAGCAGTTTTTTCTTGTCGTCGCTCAAAATATCGCCGAATATATAGACTTGCAAATTTTTTACCATCTGTCTCGGCGTGCTAGTATCACGATTATCTTT
>NZ_VTOY01000051.1 GCF_008271295.1 Pseudoselenomonas ruminis
GTAGCGAACCAAAGATGAAGGAACAAAGTGACGCACAGATTTGTGTGAGTCACTTACTCCGAGCGTAGCGCAAGTGAAGCGAGTGAGTTTCCTTTAAAACCTAAAATGTTCGATACAATATCTTCTGTATAGTTTTGAGTGGACATAGTTCATTCAAAGAAAATCTGGTGACGCTGGCTATGTGGTTCCACCTGTTCCCATACCGAACACAGTAGTTAAGCACATATACGCCGAAAGTACTTGTCTGGAGACGGACTGGGAGGATAGGGAGTTGCCAGTTAA
>NZ_VTOY01000052.1 GCF_008271295.1 Pseudoselenomonas ruminis
AGTTTCGGGGCTGCTAGCTGACCGCCGTCGCCTTCCTTAGCAGCTTACATATTACCATAGTGGTTGCTATTATTTTGTTTTATTTATTCTTACACCATATATATCGAAGTTTTTTTGATTCTCTTAAGTACTTTTTGAAATTTTTTTGCATAACATAAAAGCCCCCTCTCCCGAGGGAGAGAGGGCTTTCGATACCGGTAGTATCAACAGCCAGTAATTGATTACTGGAGCAGGCTGAGAACCGAGCTGCTGCTCTGGTTTGCCTGGGCA
>NZ_VTOY01000006.1 GCF_008271295.1 Pseudoselenomonas ruminis
GCAAACTGTAATTTGACAATAAAAATCCGCTGCCTTAAGGCTTAAGGCAGCGGACGTTACTCTTCTATATTTATTCTGCAAACAACTCCGTGGAAAGATAGCGATCACCCGTGTCTGGCAGCAGCACGACAATATTCTTGCCCTCATATTCCGGGCGTTTTGCCAGCTGTACAGCAGCAGCCAGTGCCGCACCGGAGGAAATGCCTACCAGAATGCCTTCACTATGTGAGAACTGACGGCCATACTGGAACGAATCCTCATTGGCAATCGCAATGACTTCATCATAGGCTTTCGTATCCAGCGTATCCGGTACGAAACCAGCACCAATGCCCTGAATCTTATGCGGGCCAGCCTGTCCTTTCGACAAAACCGGACTCGAAGCCGGCTCAACGGCCACAACATGAACATCCTGCTTCTGTTTCTTCAGATAATGGGCAACACCAGTCAGCGTACCGCCCGTGCCAACACCAGCCACAAACGCATCGACCTGACCATCGGCATCATTCCAGATTTCCGGGCCGGTAGTTGCCTCATGCGCCGCCGGATTTGCCTGATTCGAGAACTGAGCGGGGATAAACGAATGCGGCGTATTCTTGGCCAGTTCCTCAGCCTTATCGATAGCGCCCTTCATGCCCTTAGAACCATCCGTCAGCACAATCTGCGCACCATAAGCCTTCAAAAGATTGCGGCGTTCCACGCTCATCGTCTCCGGCATCGTCAGGATTGCTTTATAGCCACGAGCAGCAGCTACACTTGCCAGGCCAATTCCCGTATTGCCCGAAGTCGGCTCGATGATAACCGAATCCTTCGTAAGCTTGCCATCTTTTTCCGCCTGCTCAATCATCGCCTTGGCAATGCGGTCTTTGACCGAACCTGCCGGATTGAAATACTCAAGCTTTACCAAAATATTCGCTTTCAAATCATTGGCTTTGGTAAAGTTATTGGCTTTAAGCAGCGGCGTGCCGCCAATCAACTCTGTTACACTATTGTAAATATTTCCCATCAGAAAACGCCTCCACTTCGTAAATTCAATGTACACGGTAAAACATATATGATTAATATGTTTACATATTAACATACTTTCTCTGTTTTGTCAACGCTTACGCCTTGACTTTTTCCGCCATTTTCACTATTATATACTATACAAGCATAACATATCATCTATATATGTATAACATTGAGCATTTTCGGAAACGAGGTATATACTATGAAAATTTCTGCCAAAGGACGCTATGGGCTCGCAGCCATGACTTATTTAGCCCGCAACTACGCATCAGGCTCCCCCATCACCATCATCAGTATTTCGGAAAAACTCGGCATATCCAAAATTTATTTAGAGCAGGTTTTTTCACTGCTTAAGCGCGCCAACCTGGTCAACTCCATCAAGGGCTCTCAGGGCGGCTATCAGCTGGCTCGTGAACCACGCGCCATCAGTGCCTACGACATTCTGTCGTCGATTGAGCTGTCCTTGATGGAAAAAGCAGCCTCGGCCTCAGATAAGATGCCGGAACTCAACCGTGCTCTTACCTCGAAAGTCTTTACCCCGCTGGATGACAATATCAAAGATACGCTTTCCAATGTCCGCTTGGACGATATCCTGACGGCACTTGATGCGCAAAAAGATGCCGACAGTCTGATGTATTTCATCTAAAATAACCTTATAATTTACGACTGTGCTTGAGCAAAATGTCTTTTGTATACACGAAAAACGCCGTAATCTGTCAGAAAACGGCGTTTTTTCGTTTGTGGACATTATAGAATGGGAATAATTCCATAAAATGCAGGACTTTTCGGGTAATAAGCACCATACGCCGCTTCACAAACAAAAAAATCCATAGTATAATGCTAATTATGTTGTTGAAGGATAGCCCCTATCCATCCCATCGCTAACAACCAGAGCTGCTGTCATGCAGGCTCCCCCTGCAAGGTCTTACCCGGACCTGACAGTTACACGGATGTATTGTTGGAGGTGTTTCCCCATGTTCATTGATAACGTTCGCGTTATCATCGCTAAAGGCCCGTTTTCTGCGGAGGATGCGCAGTTCTATATAAAACAGATTAAGAAAACAACGAGGTTCCCCCTTAAGAAAATCGTTTTTACCTGTTCTGACTCGTATCTTGATATCCGATATTCGTTTCATTCAATCCCCTTTGAACGCATTCGTCGGATTCCATTAGCGACCTCATCAGAGGAACGTGCAGTAAACAACTAATCCCCTTTGAATTCCGGCATCGGCCGGTTTTCTGACATGAATAAGCCCCTGAAACGATTGGTTTCAGGGGCTTATTCATATATTGTCACGAATTCAACTGAAATTTATACGAATCCAGTTCCCAAACCGTGCCCACCACGTTTTTTATCGGACTGTCACCACGGACCTCCAGCTCCGGCTGGATATTTTTTTCGGGGAATACGAGCAGGCTGGCAGCCTCCTCGCCATGCTGGAAGAAGGCTTCCACAGCCGCTTTATCGACAAACAGCTGCAGCGACAGCTTTTGGTCGGCAAACAGCTTGAAAATCCGCTTGCCACGGCCGCCTTTCTTCATGCCCTCGCGGTCAATCGTCATAGTCTGCTGTTCCCGGTCATAACTGAATACCAGCTTTTCCAGACCATAGTGCAGGACACAGGTGGCGATTTTGGCCTCGCCGAGTTCCATTTCCAGCAGGATTTCCGAACCAGCAAAGAGCGGCTGGCGGAAGGACGATACCAGCGAATTATTCAGCTCGACAGCCGATTCCTTTACCCGAAGATCCCGCATCTCCCGTGCCGGGCGTGAGTAAATGTGTCCCTGGCGCAGGCGCAATTCCCTTGGCATAGTCAGGCTGTACATCCAGCCCTTCTCCTTGGATGGATATTCCCCATCTTTATCCGGCATTCCCATCCAGCCAATCATCAGATGACGGCCTTCGTGCTCAAACACCTGCGGGGCATAAAAATCAAAGCCACGGTCAAGTTCCTGGAATTTCGTATGCTGTACCATATCCAGGCTGTCCAGCGACAAATGACCGGCGATATAGCCCGCCTGATAGATGTTCTGACGGTCATAGGCCCGCGCGGAAAGTCCCTGCGGACAGAAAATCAGCACATCATAGCTGCCGAACTGCAAGAGATTCGGGCATTCCCACATATAGCCAAAATCGCCCAAACGCGTGTGAATCTCCCCGAGATTGTGCCAGGAGCCATCGACCTCTTCGTAGATAAGGGCCGTGCCTTTCTCATCGGCTTCCCGCTGCGCACCAATGATAAGGTAACGGCGGCCATGACGCGTGAACAGGAACGGGTCGCGGAAATGTCCCGTGATGTTTTCCGGATGGTCGGGAATGATGATTTCTTCCTTGCGTACGCTACCATCGGATGCAAGCGTACCGAAGCGCTGCGCCGGAATCCGGACGCCATCTTCTTTGCGGTTGCAGGTATAGAGCACCCGCAGCTTTCCATCTTCCGAAACACCGCAGCCTGAATAACAGCCGTCCTTGTCATGGACATCATCAGGCCACAGCGAAAGCTCTGGCAGCGTGTAATGAATGAAATCGCGGGTCTTTACATGGGCCCAGCATTTATTCTTGTGTTCACACCCCAGCGGATTCCACTGATAGAAAATATGATAGGCGCCCTGATGATAGGTTAAGCCATTAGGATCATTGATAAGGCCAAACGGCATCTCCAGATGGAAGCGGTTATGCCAGCGGTGCTCCAGAGGGAATCCCTGTGCCAGTCTGGCATCGATAGTCTGTTTATCGAAATTTTCCATAACGAATCTTCCCTTTCCGACACGGAAAGCCTTCCCCATGCGGGGAAGGCCTTTGCAATTACTTCTTTATTCTTCCGGGGTAAACAGCGTAAAAGTCAGGCCGAAGGCAATGCCAAAGCCAATGGCATTTACGATGATGTATTCGAGCAGATGGTCAAGGTACAGGAGCGTACCCGGCAGAACCGTGATGCCCATGCCCGTACCAGCAAGGTGCAGGAAGCTTGCGACACCGCCAGCGAATGCACCGCCAACCAGCGCATAGAGGAACGGCTTCATGAAGCGCAGGTTGATACCAAAAATAGCCGGCTCCGTGATACCGAGGAAGGCCGGTACCGCCGAGGAAATGTAGAGCGCGCGTTTTTTCTTGTCCTTCGTCTTGAGGGCAACGGCAACAGCGGCACCGCCCTGAGCAACGATAGCACCCGTGATGATGGCATTGAACGGGTCAACACCAGTCGTAGCGAGCAGCTGGACTTCGAGCGCGTTGAATACATGATGAACACCGAATACGACGATAACCTGCTGCAGGCCGCCAACGATGAAACCGCCAATGCCCATTGGCATCTGCAGGAAGGCCGAGACAGCACCAAAGATGGTCGTTTCCAGCGAATGCATGATTGGTCCAATTACGATGATACCAAGAATCATGGAAATGAACAGCGTGATAAACGGCGTAACGATGAGATCGATAATATCCGGCACGAAGGACTTGAGGGCCTTCTGGAGTTTAGCCGCGAAAATACCGAGAACGAGCGCCGGCAAAACCGAGCCCTGATAGCCGACAATGCCAATCGTCATGCCAAAGAGATCCATCGGAATCGGCTTGACGTCACCACCGGCAACGGCCCAGGCATTTGGCAGCTGCGGTCCGACGAGCATCAGGCCGAGGACAAGGCCGATGACCGGCGTACCGCCGAAGCGTTTCATCGTCGACCAGCAGACGAGCGCCGGCAGGAAGATGAAGGCCGTATCCGTTAAAATCTGAGACAGCAGCAGCACATTCGGGCTGAACTGCACGCCGAGGCTCTGGGCAGCGCCGCGCAGGCCCATGAAAAGACCGGTTGCGACGAGGACCGGGATAATCGGTACGAAGACATCGCCGAGCGTACGGGAAATCTTCTGAATCGGCGTCATCTGCGCATAAGCTTCTTCCTTATTGCTGACACCGCTGAAGTTCGTGCCCTTTACGAATTCGTCAAAGACTTTGTCAACAAAGCCCGTGCCAAGGATAATCTGATACTGGGCAGCGGCAAAGAACTGGCCTTTGACCCCGTCAATATTTTCAATTGCCTTCTCGTCAATTTTCGATTTATCGTTGATGATGAGGCGCAGGCGCGTTGCACAATGCTCGGCATTGCGGACGTTATCCATGCCGCCAACGTATTTCTCGATTAGCTTTGCGACGCGGGCTTCTTTCGGGAGGTTTGCGTATTCGCTATCGTCCGTCACTGCGGCAGCCTCCTCACCACTATTTGCCGAGGAGGTAATTTCCTTGTCCCCCAGGGCAATCGTAACACTGCCGAACTCAGCCGCATTCGTCACGAGAACCGGCGTCGTCGTATCGTAACCAGCCTGTTTGATTGCCTCTGCATCAAATTCCAGCAGCAGCTGGCCTTTTTTGACCGTATCACCCTGAGCAACCTTAGCCTCAAAATGCTCGCCGCCCAATTTAACCGTATCAAGACCGACATGAATCAGGATGTCAGCGCCGTCAACGGAATGGATACCGATGGCATGCTTCGTATCGAACAACACCGTAATCTCGCCATCAACCGGCGAATACACTTTGCCATCCGGATTCTTAACCCCGGCGCCAAGGCCCATGGCCCCTCCGGCAAATGCCGGGTCACTAACTTCCTTCAGTTCCACCAGCTGACCATTCAGCGGGCTGTCCAGACGGATGTCTTTCATCGTGATACCTCCCTAATCTTTTCCCCGAATCATAAATAAGTTCTTATGAATGCACTCTTATGAGACCGATTTCATATTTATAGTCTACTTTGTGGAACTGGTTTTGTCAAGAGGAAATCACACAAAACAATCGAAAATCCGTAAATCGAGCATAAATAATCATAAACATTCAAATCCATCAAACGCTATGATTAACATGCAAAACTACCAATAGAAATGCACTTTGTGACCAATTACAGTTTGTGGGGTAGAGAGGGGGGAGTTCGATACAACTCTTCGGCGGCGAGGGACACAGTACCAACGCTCCGCCGGTGGCAACCCGCTACAAGAAATTTTTGCCTTTTAATTAAGAGTTGGAAAACAGTTAAACGCGCTTCGCTTGGACGAAACTGCTTTTCCAACGAGAACGCAGGCAAAAATTTCTTGCTTCACGCGGAACGTCAAGGCTACGCTTATGGTACTAGGGCCCCCGCCGCCTGGGGTGGAATCAACACTACTATGCCTTCCCCTCTGGGGGCAACGAAGTTGCGGATGCCCGGTGGACATCCCGGGGGGTGGGCGCGAAGCGCTCGGATGAGGTCATTCTGTATAACTTACGATTAAATTAATACCTAAAGCTGCTACCTCATCCGCCCCTAACGGGGCACCTTCCCCAGAGGGGAAGGCAAAAGTTCGTGTTTGTTCTAACCTCAGCCGCCGCTAGGGACAGTGCCATAAACGAAGCTTTGATGTTTTCCGTTAAGAACGAAATTTTTATCCTCCCCCTTCGTCGGAAAAATTCTACCGTCCAAGCGAAGCGCGTTTTGGATTTTTCCGATGCTTAATTTAGGATAAAAATTTCGTTTAGGAAAACATCTTGGCGTAGTGTTGGCACTGTCCCTAGCGGCGGCGAAGAGCTGCCTCGAACCCATTCCTCTACCCTACAAACTGTAAATTAACAAAATCCCCTTGACTCGGGTATGAGCCAAGGGGATTGCTTCTTTATAAAATTTACTGAACCAGTAAATCGCGGAATTTCGTGTATTCCTTCTGGAAGAACAGCTGGATGCTGTCGACCGGACCGTTACGGTGTTTCGCAACGATGATTTCCGTGATGTTCTTGTTCTCCGTATCCTTATCGTAGTAATCTTCACGATAGAGGAACATAACGATATCGGCGTCCTGCTCGAGCGAACCAGACTCACGCAAGTCTGAGAGCATCGGTTTCTTGACCTGACGGCTCTCGACCGAACGGGAAAGCTGGGAAAGCGCGATGACCGGCACGTCGAGCTCGCGGGCCAAAGCTTTGAGCGAGCGCGAAATCTCCGAGATTTCCTGCTGGCGGTTGTCGCTGTTCTTGCTGGCACGGCCCTGCATCAACTGAAGGTAGTCGATGATGATCAGGTCAAGTCCATGCTCGGCCTTCAGGCGGCGCGCCTTGGAACGCAGGTCCATAACCGTAATGCCGGCCGTATCGTCGATGAAAATCGGCGCACGGCTCAGGCGATCGGCCGTCTCAACGAGTTTGTTCCACTCGCCCTCATCGAGCTGTCCCGTACGCAGGCGCGTAGCATCGATGCCACCCTCTGAGCACATCATGCGCTGCATGAGCTGCTCTTTGCTCATTTCGAGCGAGAAGAAGGCGACCTTGCAGTCATGAAGGCCGCAATAAGCGGCAATGTTGAGCGTAAACGCCGTCTTACCCATGGACGGACGGGCCGCTACGAGAATGAGGTCGGATTTCTGCAGGCCCGAGGTCAATTTGTCCAGGTCCTTAAAGCCCGAACTGATACCCGTGAGGCCGCCCTTTGATTCATAAAGCACATTGATGCGCTCGAAAGTGCGCATGACAATGCTCTTCATGGACTCAAAGGCACCACCATTCTGACGGTTGGCTACTGCCAGTATGCTCTTTTCGGCCTCGTCCATGATATTTTCGACCGAATCCGTATCCTCATAAGCGGCACTGGCAATTTTCGTTGCCGCATTGATGAGATTGCGAAGCTCGGCCTTTTCCTTGACGATTTTCGCATGATAGCCAACATTGGCGGCCGTTGGTACGGCATTGGCCAGCTGGGTGATAAACGGCAGGCCGCCGATTTTCTCCAGCTGTTCGCTCTTGCGCAGCTGTTCCGTGAGCGTGACGAGGTCAACGGCCTCATCGTTGCCCGACAGTTCCAGCATCGCTTCATAGACGAGGCGATGGGCTTCGCGGTAAAAGTCATCCGGCTGCAGGATTTCCTGCACCTCGATGATTGCTTCTTTCTTTATGAGCATCGCTCCCAGAACAGCCTGCTCGGCTTCGATATTCTGAGGAGGGACGCGTTCTGGTAATGCCATTTCTATATCCTTTCCAGGCGTACTGCCAGCTTATTCGTCTTCGAACAGGATTGCAAACGCCTCGTCTGCCGTTTCTACGGCATGGATTTCCAGCCCAAGATGTTCTTGCGGAATATCCTTGCTGTTTTCCTTTGGGATAATCAGTGTCTTGATGCCGGCCTGCTTGGCGCCATAGGCTTTTTCAAAGACACCGCCCACCGGGCGCACGCGGCCTTGCAGGGAAATCTCGCCCGTCACGGCCACGTTCTGCTTGATTTTGCGGCCCGTGACGGCACTCGTGAGCACCGCCAGAATAGCCGTGCCCGCGCTTGGACCGTCGATGTTTCCGCCGCCAATCACATTGATATGGACGTCGTAGTCATGGATGTCCTTGCCCGTAAGCCGGCGCATAACCGACGCCGCATTGAACACGGAATCCTTGGCCATCGAGCCGGCCGTCTCATTAAAGCGCACGGTTCCCTTGCCCTTTTCATGCGCCTCAAAGGCCACGGCCTCAATCTCGATTACCGAGCCCAAAAAGCCCGATACACCAAGCCCGAAGATATGACCGGTCAACGCCTTATCCGAAGCCTTCTTGGTCACGAACTGATAAAGGCGGCTGACCTGCGCCACTTCGTAGATGTCCGCCTTGCTGATGGATACCGCAGGCCCCTCGCCGCTGGCGATTTTCTCCACGGGCACCTCGTCGGCGGCACCGCATTTTTCCAACGCCAGGCTGTAGGCATCCGCGAGGATGTTGATGGCCTTGCGGCCTTCAATCGTATACTCGCTGATGAGTTTAGCCACACCGTCGTCCATGGTCACATGGAGCTTGGCGGCCGCGTTCGTCACGATTTCCTCGATATGGCGCGGCGTCAACGGCTCGAAATAAATCTCGGCACAGCGGGAACGCAGGGCCGGATTGATATGGCCGGCGTCGCGCGTCGTCGCACCAATCAGCACGAAGTCAGCCGGCGCACCTTCTTCAAACAATTTATGGATATACGGCGGAACCTTCTCATCGGTCGGGTCATAATAGGCCGATTCGAAGTACGCCCGCTTGTCTTCCAATACCTTTAACAGTTTATTTTGCAGCATCTCATCCATTTCGCCGATTTCGTCGATGAACAGGATACCGCCATGCGCATCGGTAACCAGACCCGGTTTCGGCTCCGGGATACCACCATCCGCCAGATTGCGCTGGGCGCCCTGATAGATTGGGTCATGAACCGAGCCCAAAAGCGGGTTGGTCATATCGCGCGGGTCCCAGCGAAGCGTCGTGCCATCGGTTTCAACGAATGGCGCTTCCTCACGGAACGGTGAAGCGGCTTTTTTCTTAGCGGCTTCGAGTACGAGACGCGCAGCCGTAGTCTTGCCGACGCCCGGCGGGCCATAGAGCAGCAAATGCTGCGGATACGGCGAGCTTAACTTGGCCATCAGCGATTTTACAGCCCGTTCCTGACCGACAATCTCCGAAAAATCCTGCGGCCGCAAAAGTTCCATGATGGACTGCGTCAGATGTACGGATTCGAGCTTTTCGAGCTTTTCCCGCTTTTTCCTGTCCTGTGGCGACTCAGCTCCAGGCTTTTCCTCTTTGATTACCTGCTTGCGGATATCGTTGAGGTATTCCTGATGCTCTTTTTCGAGTTTTTCCGAGACTTTCTTCTCGATGTGGTCCTCGACATTGCGGCGGGCCACCAAATCGGCCGTCCGCTCGGACAATTGCTCCATGACTTTCGAGAGTTCTTCTTCTTTTGGTGCTGGCGAAATCAGCGGGTCCTCTTCGAGGATTCGCTGCAGGGCCAGCACCCGGTCACAGCGGTCATCGGAGCGCATAAGCTGCAAAGCCTTCATCTTGCCGGCTTTGATGACGAGCTTTTCCGTTCCCATCACATCGACCAGCACGGCATAGAGCGCATCGATTTCCCGGTCAATGGGCTGTTGTTCCTGACGAACAGGAGCAGGCATAGCCTGCTCCTCGTTTTTCTTGAATTTGCGAAATAGGTTCTTAAAAAAATTCATAGCAATCAGCCAGCGACCACATTAATCTTGATTTTGCTCGTAATGGACGGATGAACCTTTATAACGGCCTCATAAACACCTTCGCCCGTCACTTCACCCTGAATGGCGATTTTGCGCTTGTCGATATCAATATTCGACTTCTTGAGGGCTGCGGCAACATCTTTGCCCGTTACCGAACCGAAGAGCTTGCCGCCTTCACCGATTTTGACCGGAATCGTTACGGAAACCTTCTCCAGCTGAGCAGCCATGAGTTTTGCCTCATCAGTTGCCATTGCGTCTTTGCGGGCTTTGGAGCCGGCCTGCGCCTTTGCTACATTCATATTTTCAGCCGTTGCCAGCACTGCTGCTTTTTTCGGCAGCAGGAAATTGCGGCCATAGCCTTCCGATACCTCGACGATATCGCCTTTTTTACCCAGTTTTTTAACGTCCTGCTGAAGTATTACTTTCATCTTGATCATTCTCCTCTATATATTTCTTGCTGATTTCAATTACCTTGGCCTTGATTTCCTCGATGTCGCCATCTTTGACCTGCGCACCGGCCACGTTCTGATGACCGCCGCCGCCAAAGGCTTCCATGATGACCTGAACATTCATGTCACCCGTAGAACGGGCACTGATTCCCACCGTGTTGCCCGGCAGGCGGAACACGACGATACTCATACGCACATTTTCAATGCGCAGCAGCGAGTCGGCCGCCTGAGCAGCAATGACCTGAATGTTGTTGAGCTCCTCCGGAATACAGGAGACAATGAGGCCGCCCTCATAGAGCTCCGACCGCGCCTTGGTGCGGGCCAGTGCCACCGTCGTATCGTAATCCGAACGGAACAGATGACGGACCATGACCGGGTCAGCGCCACTGCGGCGAAGGTAAGCCGCCGCATCAAAGGTGCGCACGCCAGTCTGGACGGCAAAGTTCTTCGTATCCACCACAATGCCGGAATAAAGTGCCGTTGCATCAAGGCGGGAAAGCATCAAATCATCGCTGAAGTACATCAAAAGCTCGGTCACCAGCTCACTGGTGGAGCTGGCCGCCGGCTCGATATAGACGAGCAGCGGATTTTTGATAAAGTGTTCGCTACGGCGATGATGGTCGATGACGACTACCTGCGGAATGCGTTCCAACAGCGACGAATCGGCCACCAGATGCGGGATATGCGTGTCGACCACAATGAGCACCGGATTGAGCGCCGTCATCGTCGTGAGGTCGTCGGCACGCACGAAGATTCCCTCGTACTCCTCCTTGCCCTGCAGCAAATCGGCAAATTTGTCAATGCCTTCATTCATCTCCGACAGCACGATATGAACCGGCTTTTCCAGCTGACGCGCCATTTTGGCCATACCCATGGCCGCACCAAAGCAGTCGAAGTCCTCATTATGATGTCCCATGATGAAAACTTCATCGGCCCCTTCCATGATTTCACGGATGGCATGCGCAACGACGCGGGCTTTGACGCGGGTGTGCTTCTCGACGGCCTTGGTCCGGCCGCCAAAGAACTGCGTCTTGCCACCGATATCCACGGCAACCTGGTCGCCGCCGCGGCCCAGTGCCAGATCGAGGCCGGCCTGAGCCTGGGCCCCGAGTTCGGCCATCGTCTGATTGTCGGCTACTGCCACGCCCATCGAAAGCGTTACCGGCAGGCGGTTGCTGCTCTGCAGCTGGCGGACCTTATCGAGAACATCAAAGCGTTCGCTGATGGCAAGGTCCAAGCCCTCACGGCTCAGAACCACCAGATAAAGATCATCCGAAACGCGGCGCATAAAGCCGCCGAGATTCTTCATCCACTTGTCGAGTGCCTGGTTGACCGCCAGCAGCAGCGCCGTGCGCTCGGCTTCGGTCTGCCCCTGCATGACCTCATCGTAGTTATCAATCTGGATATAGACCAGGACCGTGCGGCTCTGCTGATACGTAGACCGCAGCGTTTCATGCGTCGTGACATCCTGCACATAAAGCGACATCAGCTGCGGCTGATGCGGTGCCATCTTCACGGGACGATAACGGACCTGATAGTATTTATCCTCATGGGCAAAGACGTACTCGCCTTCCTGGCCCCAAATCGGGGTAATGATGATCCCCGGCCAGATATCCTTGATATCGGTATCCATTTCCGGCTGGCTGCCCACATACTGGGCAACGCGGGAATTGGTCCACTGGATGCGCCCATCCTCGGTCACAATCAGAACAGCCTGCGGCAGTTCTTCCACCGCATAATTGACCATTTCCTTGATATTCTGCACGACGTTGCGGCAATAGCGGTCAAACCGCTTGGAACGGTCTGCACAGCGCTCTCTTGCAAACGAAGCAAGGGAAAGCCACACCACGCCCGCAATCGCGGCAATGTAACGGTTATAATAGGATAGAACGCCAATCAGCACCAGCATAATCAGCAGATGAATGGTCAAATCAATCCAAGCTGAAAGATTTCGCGGCATTACGCCTCACCTCATTTCTCACCTCGCGCCGCAAACCGGCGGCGATAGTCAAAAATCATGTCAAAAAGCCCGGTCAAGGCTACCAGCTGCGTCAAAAAACCGCTGGTAATAATCAAAACGATAATAATAATCCGGGCTGCGGTTGCCAGCTTATAATGCCGCATAACACAATGGGTAAGTGACAAGCCCTGGATGAGTCCGGCAAAAATTGCCACCATATTGGCATTGATGGATAGCTGGTAAAGCGGCTGGATATCCCGCGTTCCGCCCCAGTAAATGCCAACCAGCGCAAAACCGAAGAGATAAAGGAAGAAGGACGGCAGCCGCCACTCGGCAAAAGGCGGAAGTGCCTCAGCAGCTTCGCCGAGCCGGCGAAGGATCCGCGTGCCCAGTAAAAATCCGACCGCGGTGTCGATAAGTCCCATCATCAGGACGATCAGCGGCATCAAAAGCGGCAGCAGCATCATGGCTTCATCGATTTCCTGACGGCTCTTCGCCAGTGCCGCCTCGTTCATGCCCATATCTTCATACATATGGAAAACCGCATCAAAAGACGCTCTTACCGTATCCACTTCCAGGTTCAGCGGATTGACCGCCGTCACGGCAAATATCAGCGCAAGGGCAGCCAGTTTTCCAGCCAGCGAGGCTAAAAAAGCAGTGCCAAATACCTTTGCTCCCGGCCATCTTTTGCGGAAGCCCAGACCTAAAATAAGACCTGTCGGCGCAAAGGCAATCACCATGCGCAAAGACATCAGCGGTTCAATCAGCAGCGCCATGATAACGCCCGATACCAATACTGCCATAATACCCCAGCGAATGCCATGCCGGACTACGAGAACGAGGATTGGCAATGCCCAGATAAGTGCCGCTGCCATCCCCAGCACCGGCAAATAAACAGCAAGTACAGCCAGGACCACAGTCAGCGCTGCCAAAAGGCCGCTTTCTGTCATCGGGGTGATTCTATGTTGCGTCATATTGTCATCCTTTCTCAGGGAATTTTTTACAAAACGCCCTTAGTAAACCAATCTCCATTATAGCAGAAAAGAAACATGATGTCTTGAAAGCAGGTACTAATAAAAAACTCCGGCCGCCACCTGCATGGTGACGGCCAGAGCCAATCATTTCTTTATTTAGCAAATACGCTAAGGTCGAGACTGTTAAAGCCTTCCAGCAGTTCTTCCACCTGAACGGCGATTTCCTTTACGCCGCCCTCCTGGCTGCTCTCAACATTGAGCGGCATATTGGGGTCATGCAGGGACATGCGCAGCAGTGCCCAGCCATTTGGGAATACCAGCCGCACGCCTTCATAGGACGGCTTAGCGATTTTGATGCCTTTCGCCGTGGCCCGTTCCTCAACCGTCTTCAAGACGCCATTGCCATAGGCGCGGAAGTCTTCTTCGCCCTTGATTTTGATGCGGAATTCCTGACTCTCCTGCGGAGCACCAAGGTTCTTGACGAGGTCCGACAGTTTGCGGCCTGCGGCTTTCGCCTTGGCAGCCGCCACGAGCAGTTTAACCGCCAGATACGCACCATCATCCAGATAATAGTTTTCGGACAGGGCACCATGACCAGAGGTCTCGATAGCCAGCGGAGAAACCACACCGGCATTGTTCTGGCGGATGCACTCATCGATGACGTTTTTATACCCGCGCATATAGCGGAGATGTTTGAGGCCCAGGTCCTTTTCCAAAAACTCGGTCAGCTCATCGCTCGTTACCGAATCCGTAATAATCGTGCTGCCCGGATAATCCGGTGCCAAAATTGCCGCCATCATGCCGATGAGCTCGTTGCGGCTGATTTCCTTGCCGTTTTTGAGTACAGCACTCATGCGGTCAACGTCCGTATCAAAAATCAGGCCGAGGTCCGCGCGGTTGTCGAGAACCGCCTGACGGATGGCTGCCATAGCCTGCTTATTCTCCGGATTCGGGATGTGATTCGGGAAATGTCCATCCGGCTCGAGGAAAGCACTGCCCGTAGTATCTGCCCCAAGGCGTCCGAGCACCTGCGTCGCAAAGAAACCGCCCGCACCATTGCCGGCATCAACGACAATATGCATCCCCTTGAGCGGTTCATTGGCCCCGCCCAGGGCTTCACGGATTTTCTTGCGCAGGTGATGGCTGTAACGTTCCATGAGGTTATAGCGCTGAGCCTTGGAACGCTCACCTTCCATAACCGGATAGCGGGAGGCATTCTGCAAAATCGTGATGATGTCCTCATGCTCGACACCGCCGTCTTTGGTGAAGAATTTCATGCCATTGCGGTTATAGGGAAGATGGCTGGCCGTTATCATGATGGAACCATCCATCTGGGTTTCCGGGAATACCGTCGACATGAACATAGCCGGCGTTGACGCCATGCTGCAGTCAACGGTAACGACACCATGAGCCGTCAGCGCCTTCAACACCTCGCGCTTGAGATCATGACCCGTAAGGCGCGAGTCACGGCCAACGGCTATGCGCAAATCCTTCTTGGCTTTGCCCGTGCGCTCGGCCAGGAATTCAACAAAGCCCGACGTTATGACATTGGCCGCATCAGTGGTCAGGTTCACCGGTTCATCGGCAACGCCCTCCATAGCGACACCGCGAACATCGCTGCCATTGGCAAGTTTCATCAGGTTTTTCTCTGGGATAATCATCAAAATGCCCCCTCAGCAATTAATCAAGATAGAATACCTATCATCGTTACTATCTATGATAATATGTATTCCATATGAATTGCAAATTTTCCTGTTATTTTAATTTTTCTCCAGAAACAAAAATTGCAGTTTGTGGGTTAGAGAGGGGGGAGTTCGATACAACTCTTCGGCGGCGAGGGACACAGTACCAACGCTCCGCCGGTGACAACCCGCTACAAGAAATTTTTGCCTTTTAATTAAGAGTTGGAAAACAGTTAAACGCGCTTCGCTTGAACGAAACTGCTTTTCCAACGAGAACGCCGGCAAAAATTTCTTGCTCAACGCGGAACGTCAAGGCTTCACTTATGGTACTGTGTCCCCCGCCGCCTGGGATAGTGCCGACACGAAGCTGCCTTCCCCTCTGGGGGGCAACGAAGTTGCGGATGTCCGGTGGCATCCCCGAGAGGTGGGCGCGAAGCGCTCGGATGAGGTCATTCTGTATAACTATTGACTAAATTAATAACTAAAGTTGCTACCTCATCCGCCCCTAACGGGGCACCTTCCCCAGAGGGGAAGGCAAAAGTTCGTGTCTGTTCCATCCTCAGCCGCCGCTAGGGACAGTGCCATAAACGAAGCTTTGATGTTTTCCGTTAAGAACGAAATTTTTATCCTCCCCCTTCGTCGGAAAAATTCTACCGTCCAAGCGAAGCGCGTTTTGGATTTTTCCGATGCTTAATTTAGGATAAAAATTTCGTTTAGGAAAACATCTTGGCGTAGTGTTGGCACTGTCCCTAGCGGCGGCGAAGAGCTGCTTCGAACCCAGCCACACTCCCCCACAAACTGCAATTTTTCTATGCAAAAGGCCTGCCAACGTTTGCGTCAGCAGGCCCTAAGATTCATTTATTCGCCGAAGAATTCGTTTTCAGCCGCGATGCAGAGCATGTGGTATACCGGCAGGTGAAGTTCCTGAATACGGAACGTTTCATCATCCGGAACGCAGATGCATACATCGGCGAGATTGCGGCTCTTGATTTTGCCGCCCGACTTGCCCGTAAGAGCCACGGTCTTAACACCTTTTACCTTGGCCATCTGCAGGGCATAGATGACATTCGTGCTGTTGCCAGAGGTCGAGATTGCCACGAGGACGTCACCCGCATCACCCATGCCGAGAAGCTGCTGGGCAAACGAGAGGTCCGGGGCCTGGTCATTGGCGAACGCCGTATTGAGTGCCACCTGATTGACCATCGACATTGCCGGAAGCGCTCCCTGCAAATTCTCCATAAAGTAATCAGCCTCATCGGGGCAGACTTCGCGCATCTTGGCCTCCATATCGCTTCCCAGTTTGCGCGGCAGCAAAAAGCCCTTCATGAGCTCGCCGACAATGTGCTCTGCATCGGAAGCACTGCCGCCATTGCCGCAGGCAATGAGTTTGTGGCCAGCGCGATAGCTGTCACAAATCACCTCTACGGCTGCCAGTAAATCCTTCTCACATACGGAAAGTGCCGGATAGCGGCGGATGAGTTCCGTTACTGCCTGTTTTGTCGATTCCTTAATCAATTTTCCTAACTCCTTTTAACGATTGCGGTATTTATCCGCTGTGCTTTTTGCCTCATAGCCAGCTTCCGGCCCACGGATATCATGGATTTCCATGCGCTCTGCCGGCGCCTTCGGCGTTACATCCTTTATGTCCTGACGCATATTGAGATCACGCATGCCGGAACGGTAGACATTCGGCTCGTTTTTGCGGCCGCGGAATTTATTCCAAAGCCATTTCAAAATCATGATGACCGCCAGGAACATGACAACGTTCATCACGAGTCCCAAAATATCCCCGAGCAGGCCGCCGCCCATTCCCAGCATCTGCGAAAGCAGGTGGCCGAGCATCATGCCGCCAGCCAGCAGGCCGATATTGCGCATGATACTGCCCCAGCGGCTGCCGCTCTGCGTGTTGTTTTTGGCAGCCGTATTGCTCTTGCTGTTTGCCGCCGGTGCCGTTTTCTCCAGCTCCTTGGCATTCTTGGACGGTTTATAACTTTCGCCATTGCCCGATACCGACTTGCTGTTGCTCGACGGCGTCGAAGCCTTCGGGGCCGATGCCTTCGGCGCGGACTTAGCACCGCCGCCGACTTTGGCTCCGCCCTTGGCCGCATAGGCAACCGATGCCTGGTCAAAGGTCACGGCCGTAACAACGGGGACGGCCGTTGCCACCATCAAGCCGGCCATAACGGCCGCTGCCATTTTCTTCATCTTCATAGTAAAAGCTCTCCTTTTCCTGCTTTATTCTTCCTTATAAGATTTTACGTCCTCAGGGAACGCATAGATTTCACCCACGGTGTCGAGCTCCCCCGACAGATAGCGGTCAATGTCATCGACATCGATATAAAGTTTGCAGTCGATATCGAGATATCCCTGCTCCTGGCCATTGGATAAATCGCGGATTGCCATCAATTTCTCCCGAAGCTTCAAGAGCTCACTGCGGGTAGCATGAACATCGAGTTTAATCTGTGGAACGCCATACTCCTTGAGTACTTCGTCCATTGTCATACGTTGCGACATTTTAGGTTCATCCTTTCTTTTGACCTTTTGATGTTTATATCTTAATCGTCTCAGCTGAAAATCTGCTGAGATTTTCAGAATTTCTAGCCTTCATGCGGTCTAAAATCTGCTGCAGCTGGCGCTTTTGCCGCAAATGCGTCTCGTAATCGAGGTCATTGGAATCAAGGCGCATTCGCTTTTCGATATTGTCGATACTCTGCTGAAGCCGCGCCATTGCCTCCGCGTTATTCTCTTTCATGCCTATGCCCTTTCCTTATCGATTCTGTCCATAGTATCAGTTTATCGTTTTCTGTTCCTCCATGCAAGAAAAAAGCAGTCCGGAAAGCATTCGGGACTGCTTCACCATATTAGTTGCTCGCAGCATTTCCGGGTACGGCTGCTCCCCCTTTTAGCAATTCGGCCTTAACTTCCTTTGCCTCGCATGAGGCCTTCTTCGGAACTTTCAGATTCGGCAGCTTGTCGAGGGCCACGGTCTTGAGGCTAATCGTCAGCGTACTGGCATTTACGATATCTTTTGCCTGCTGTACCTGCTCGGGCGTACATTTGGACGGGTCGATTGCCGAAAGCACGGCCTTGCGCATGGGTTGGGTAAGGTCTGCCTGCATGCCGGTAACCATATGATTTGCCCGGTCAATCTCTACCGTATAGGTAAAATCCCCCATATTTTCCAAAACGGGCTTTATCATAGCCAGCATCTCGTCCTGCTTCTGCCCGGTCATATTCATCGCTTTGGCAAAATACGGCATAATCTTATCGCCATCCACGGTCACGATATAGCTCTGCCGGTCGCCATTTGCCTGGCCCAGCTCGACGGCCTTCACGGTTTCGAGTGATGCCTGAACCAGTTCTTTGTTGCTTTCCATATATAATTTCTTCTGTTCAGCCGGCATCGCCATGGTGGATTTTACCCAGCCGTTATCCGGCTTTTGGAAATATACCACCAGCTGCTCGTCATTTTCCTGCAGATAGTATTCACTCGCAATCGTGGATACCGGCTGATCCGGCACGGCAATCGTCATTTTTACCTTTCCCTTGCCGGCTATATCGGGCTTGGCCGAAAAATACAGCTCCGATTCGTAATGGCAATTCACCATCGACTTCAAATCGGCTTCCATAGCGAGCTTCCCCTTTTCACAATCCACTAATGCCAGTGTTTCCTGGCGGAACTGCTCCTTGGCCGCATCGGTCGGCGCAGCTTGTACGGCCGCACTCCCTAAAAAAAACGCCATTGCCATTCCGGCAGCCATCAGGATTTTTTTACCTTTAAACATGGCTTCAATAACCTCTCTTTCTTTTTCACAATTTCAGCTTTAATAATTCGCTGTTAATCTTCCATCCCCTCTATCATGGTATAATAAAATTGTTACAAACTCCTGTGAGGTGATTGATTTTGAAGCCAATAGCCAACAACTACTCATTCTTTTCGAAAACATACGAAAAAGATTTAGCCATCGCTGACGAACTGAATCGGCAGAGCAGCCGTCTTACGACCATGCGCACCGTCACCTTTATCCTGCTCGTCTTTTCCTTTGCGGCCGGTTACGATGGGCATACGGTTGGTACGATGGCCGGTATTTTGCTGCTCGTATCGTTCTGCCTGCTGGTCCGCCGCCATAGCCGCCTCAAGAAAAAGCAGCAGTTCACTGCCTGCCACACCCGGGTGGTCAAGGATTTTCTTTCCCGCTTTGATGGCAGCTGGCAGGATTTTGCCGACGATGGCAGCGCGCTGCAAAACAAAGACCAGCCCCAACAGATTGACCTGCATCTCTTCGGGCCAGCTTCCTTCTATCAATACCTTTCGTGCGCCCGCACGCTGCGCGGCAAAAAGCGGCTGGCCGCCGCCCTCACTACAACACCGCCGAGCCGTCAGAAAATCATGGCCCGTCAGGAATCTGTTGCCGAGCTGATTGGCCAAAAGGAATTCGTCCTACAGCTGCTCGCCCAAGCCGCCCAGCTTCCCGACCGTCACGATACCACCGAACTGCTAAACGAAATCGAAGCTCCGCTTTCCCAGGGGAGCCATGCCATTGTCCGCTATCGGACGGCCTGGATTCTGCCCGCCATCACGCTTCTTAGCCTGCTGCTGGCGGCATTTACCGTAGTAAGCTGGACCATCCCCGGGCTGCTGCTCGGCCTGCAATTCTTGCTTGCCACAGCCTTCCATCAGCACAATCAGACAATCCTTGCCCCATTAAATCACCTGACCCATGAACTTCATTTCTATGAAGCCATCTTCCGCGACCTCGAAGCGGCCGATTTTCAGGCGGCTTCACTTAGCGGCCTGAAATTGCGGCTGCAAACGGGACAGGCCAGCGGCAGCCTGCATCGGCTGGCCGCGCTTACCGACGCGGTCGCACTGACGCGCAATTTCTTTTTTGCACTGCTGGCGAACACGCTGCTGCTCTGGGACTGCCATATGGCCGCGCGTTTTACGCGCTGGCATGAGCTGGCTTCTGGGAACCTTCGCGAGTGGATGGATATCTGGTCGGAGTTTGAGGTATTGCTTTCATTGGCCGTCATCGGGCAAACCAGGGAGCAGTGGACATTCCCGGAACTAAAAGACGGCCAGCCTTCCCTCTGCGCGCGGGATCTTTTTTCCCTGCTCTTCGCCGAGGACAAGGCCGTTCCCAACGACGCCAGCTTCACCGCTGGCACCTGTATCCTCACCGGTTCCAATATGAGCGGCAAGACCACCTACATGCGGACGCTGGCCGGCGCGGTTGTCCTCGCCTATGCCGGGGCCCCCGTCTGCGCCCGTGCCTTTTCGCTGACGCCGCTTCACATCTTCACGTCGATTCAGGTCAACGATGATATGTCTCTGGGAATTTCCACCTTTTACGCCGAACTGCTGCGCATTAAGCAAATGGTGACATTCAGCCAGCGGGAACTCCCCATGCTCATCTGCATTGATGAAATATTCAAGGGAACCAATTCGGCCGACCGCATCATCGGCGCCCGTGAAGCCATCAAACAGCTGACGCGCGCGTGGTGCATCACCCTTGTCACCACGCACGATTTTGAGCTCTGCGACCTGAAATCTCCCAATGACTTGCCTGTAACGAATTGTCATTTTGAAGAGTACTACGAAGACAACAAGATAAAATTCGATTACAAGCTGAAACCTGGCCGCTGCCAGACTACCAACGCCCGGTATCTGCTGCGCATGGCCGGCATTCTCAGCAGCGAATGAAGCGCGCAAATACGACTCGCCTAAAACACGAAAAAATACGAACTTTCCGCATAAAATCGGTCAGTTCGTATTTTTTTATAAAAAAACCGAGACAAATGTCCACAGATGTGCTAATATAGTTATTGTCTTAATTTCGTATATCATTGTATACTCTCAAGAGACATCTTCTGTTATTCTATTCCCTTAAGGAGGACATTCTCATGGAATCATTCATCCCTGCACTCAATGCCATCGACTCCTTTATGTGGGGTCCCCCACTTATCACGCTGTTGGTCGGCACTGGCATTTATCTGACCTTCCGCCTGCAGCTGCTGCAGGTATTCCGCCTGCCCAAGGCACTCGGCCTCATCTTCAAAGCCAAAAATCACGGCGAAGGTGATGTCTCGAGCTTCAAGGCACTCTGCGTTGCCCTCGCCGCTACGGTCGGCACCGGCAACATCGTCGGTGTCGCCACGGCGGTCAAAGTCGGCGGCCCCGGTGCAATCTTCTGGATGTGGATGGCAGCCTTCTTCGGCATGGCTACGAAATACGCCGAAGGCCTGCTCGCCGTCAAATACCGCTCCGTCGATGAAAAGGGCGAAATCGCCGGCGGCCCGATGTTCTACATCCGCAACGGCATGGGCGAAAAGTACAAACCGCTTGCCGCTTTCTTCGCCGTTGCCACGATTCTCGTCGCTTATCTCGGCATCGGTACGTTCCCGCAGGTCAATGCGATTGTCGACAGTTTCGAAATCTCCTTCGGTGTGCCGAAACTCGCGACCGACGTCCTGCTGACGGTCCTCATCGCCGCAATCACGATTGGCGGCCTGCAGAGCATCGCTAAAGTTGCTTCCCGCGTCATCCCGTTCATGGCTGTCATGTATATCCTCATCAGCATCGGCCTCATCGCCATGCACCTCGATGCTGTTCCGGCTGCTGTCTCGCTGATTCTTGAGAGCGCCTTCACGGGCACGGCTGCTGCTGGCGGTTTTGCCGGTTCCACGATTATGATGGCCATGCAGAACGGTATCGCCCGCGGCGTATTCTCCAACGAGTCCGGTCTCGGCTCCGCACCGATTGCTGCTGCTGCCGCCAAGACCAAACACCCGGCAGAACAGGGGCTTATCTCCATGACGGGTACGTTTATCGACACCATCATCATCTGCACGATGACGGGTCTTGCCCTGGTCCTCACGGGCGTATGGCAGGGTGATGCTGCCGGTGCCGCTATGACGAGTGCTGCCTTTGCCAGCGCCTACGGCTTTGTCGGCAGCCAGCTGCTGACGATTGCCCTGGCCCTGTTCGCCTTCACGACCATCCTCGGCTGGAACTATTACGGCGAGCGCGCCTGCATTTACCTCATGGGCACGAAGGGCGTTATGCCATATCGTCTGATTTTCATCGTGCTGATTGCCTCCGGTGCCTTCCTCAAACTCGAAGCCATCTGGATTCTCGCCGATATCGTCAACGGTCTCATGGCCATCCCGAACCTCATCGCCCTGATTGCTCTCTCCGGTGTAGTCGTCGCTGAGACGAAGAGCTACCTCGCCGAAGAAGACGCAAAAAAAAATGCTGAAGAGGCCTTAAATTAATTTTCCCTTCCCATAACATATGAGCCCGCTGACAAGCCATTTGCCAGCGGGCTTTTTATCCTGCCTTTTTCTTTACATCTTTACAAACTCATCACTTCGCCATACAATAATAGGCATACACTTATGCTTAGAAAGAGGGCTTTACATGTCTGTCACATCATTACCGCTTGCCAAGAGCCGCCGGGATGTTTTCTTCGAAGGACTCCACGATGGCATCCCCATTGCACTTGGCTATTTCGTCGTTTCCTTCACGCTCGGCATCGCCGCGAGGAACGCTGGCCTTGACCCGCTCCAGGGTTTTCTCGCCAGTTTCTTCAACAACGCATCGGCCGGTGAGTATGCGGCCTTTACCGTCATAGCCAGCGACGCTCCCTATCTTGAGATGGCCCTTATCACGCTTGTAGCCAATGCCCGCTACATGCTTATGAGCTGCGTCGTCAGCCAGAAATTTTCGGCAGACACGCCGCTGCTGCAGCGCGTGTTGGTCGGCTTCGACATCACCGATGAGATTTTCGGCATTACCATTGCCCGCAAAGGGCCGCTGAATCCTTACTATAATTATGGAGCCATGGCCGTTGCCCTGCCTGGCTGGTCCATCGGCACGGCACTTGGCGTCATTGCCGGGAACCTGCTGCCGCTGCAGGCCGTAAGCGCCCTGTCCGTCGCCCTTTTTGGCATGTTTCTCTGGGTCATCATCCCGACCGCCCGCGACAACCGCATTGTAGGTCTCCTCGTCCTCGCCAGCTTCCTCATGAGCTTCGCCTGTGCCCATCTGCCAGCACTAAAAGACCTCACTGCCGGTACCCGTACCATTCTGCTGACCCTGCTGCTGGCCGGAATCGGCGCCGTATTTTTTCCCATCAAAGACCTGCCCGACGACAACAAGGAGGACGCCTGAACCATGCAGCATGATATCTACATCTACTTATTCGTAATGAGTGCCGTCACCCTGGCCATCCGCATTGTTCCGCTGACGCTCATCCGCCGTCAGATAAAGAACCGCTATCTGCGCTCATTTCTCTACTATGTTCCCTACGTCACGCTGGCGGTCATGACCTTCCCCGCCATCATGGATGCTACCCAGACGCCAATATCCGGCCTGCTCGCCCTGATTACGGGTATCGCGCTTTCCTGGTATGGGGCCAGCCTGTTCAAAGTATCGGCTGCCTGCTGCCTGATGGTTTTTTTCGTCGAACTCGTCTGCTGAGCAGCTGTTTTTACCCATCAAAAAGAGCCTTCCTTTCATAAGGAAAGCTCTTTTTTCTTGCCAGTTCTTATCCTCAAGACCAGACAAGCTTACGCAATCTGATAAACCCGGGCGTCGCAATAGTTTTTCCAGTAGCGGACCGCATCGTCATACGACAGGACATAGCGGTCTTCCATCTCACTGCGCTTCAAATTGATGTCATAATAGCATTTGGCAAATACCGATGCTTCAAGATGGGCGGATTCACGGATGATTACTTCTAATGTATCTTCGATAAAAGCTGTCTTAGATTTCCAAACTGCCTTTTCCTTCAAATTATATTTTCCGTTCTTGAATTTAAATAATTTTTCCGTTGTGTTGTTGACTGCCACAACCATTTTGCTACTCCCTCCACGTAACAGCATTAACAATAAACAAACTTTATCAATCTTCTTCTATCGCATAATAGGTCTTAGTAAGATTATACCCCATAAGTCCTAATTGCAAACTGTATTATAGCACAGTCTTTTTCAAAAAAATAGTAAGAAAACACAAAAGTAAGCACTGAATCAACATATTTTTGCTATTTTTGAAGCAATATTTTACATCTTCTCTGGCTTATCGGGGAAAAACTTCGCCAAAACCTGCGGTTCCTGCGGTTTGCCCAAATATGCCCCCAGCAGGAAAAACAGCAGGGAAACAGTAATGCCGATAGTAATCTGATGAAGTCCCATGACCTTTAAGCCCATGCCCTGGGTCAGGCAATAGGCAATCGTGCCGCCGCCCATGGACAGAATCGCCCCGAGTTTATTGGCCCGCCGCCAGAACAGTCCGAGCAGCAGCGTCCAGAAAAAGGCCGTCTCCAGGCCGCCGAAGGCAAACATGTTGATAATCCAGATAAGGCTTGGCGGCGTCAATGCAATGCAGAAAACCACAACGCCGATTACCGCCGTAACCGACATCGACAGCAGGCGCAGCCGGCCGGCCGTGGGCACCACGCCCTTTTGATGCTGATGATGCAGGTAAACATCCTTGATGATGGCCGAGGCGGCCACGATTAAGAGTCCCGAAATCGTCGAAATCGATGCCGCCAGCGGGCCGATGATGGCAAAGCCCACCAAGGCCTGCGGCATGGCCGTGACGATGGTCTTCGGTATGATGTTATCCACGCCGCCGTAACTTTGCAAACTGTCTGTCAGCACGCCATGGGCGAGGATGCCCGTGAAATTGATGCCGATATTCATGAAGCCGACAACCACCGTACCGATGAGCATCGCATGGTGAAGGCTCTTGGTATCCTTGTAGCTGATGCCGCGGACTACCGACTGCGGCAGGGCAATCGTACAGATACCCACGAGAATCCACTGCGTGAGATAAAGCCCAGCCGGCATGTGACCTGCCGACAGCGGCTCGAGCATTTCCGGGTGGTTGGCATGAATCGAGGCCATGATGCTGCCATAGCCGCCGCCAGCCTGCAGCACATAGTAGAGCAGCAGCACGATGCCAATCATCATCATGACGGCACAGCAGGTATCCGTAAGCGCTACGGCGCGGAAGCCGCCAATACTCGTATAGGCTACGACCACCAGGCCGAAGAGCAGCAGCCCCATCTCATAACTGTAACCCGTAACCGCGGCGAAAAGCTTGGCGCCGCCAACGAACTGCGCCGTCATCGTCGCGCAGAAAAACAGCACGATGATAAAGGCCGCCATGCTGGCCAAGGCGTCCGACTGAAACCGCTCACGGATGATATCCACGACCGTAACCGCATCGAACTTTCGCGACAGCATCGCCACGCGCTTGCCGAATATCCCGAGGACGAGAAAAATAGCCGTTACCTGGACGACCGCCATGTATATCCAGCCAAAGCCAATCTGCCAGGCCATGCCCGGACCGCCGACAAACGAGCTGACAGAGCTGTAGGTCGCCACAGTCGTCATAGCCAGCACAAAACCGCTGAGATCATGATTGCCGATAAAATACTGCTGCACAAAATTGCTGGCAAAACCGCGGGCCTGCACGCGCCGCACATAGATGCCAATGCCTACCATAATGCCCATAAAGGCCAATAACGGCAGTAATGCCGCTGGATTTCCATTACTCATGCTGCTTTGCCTCCTTCTCTTCATCGAGTTCCATATCCTGGAACACCAGCGAGGTCAAAAGCTTCACGAGCAGAATGGCAAAGAACCAGACGCCAACACTGGACGTCACCGCCCAAAGCGGCATTCCCAGCACCTCTCCCGGAAGGCCGGACAGGCCAAAGCCTGCCAAAAGCCAAAACAAAATCAGCACAAAAAGCGCGAGGCCAGTCCACCGTGCCTCACGCTTAATCTGCTGATATTTCTCATACTCTGACATAAGAATCCTCCTTCTGTACAGTCGCATCTTCGCATGCGTACCGTCAAACACTATACAAGTGTACCGCAGAAAAGGCCTCTTATGCAAGATTTCGTTTTATTTTATGGAGTTCAAACGGTCAGCCAGCGTCTGTGCCGATTCGTCTTCGGAATTGGTCGTCATTATTGCCTGGCTGCCCATCATGACCGTATTGCCGTTTACCGTTACGGCATTGTTGTTCTGGCCGTCATGATAGGCGCGGGCCAGATTGCCCATGACCAGATACGAACGCTCTTCCGAGCTGATATTCTCCTGGGCTGCCGGCATGACGAATTTCTTGCCGTTCACGAAGACATCGCCGTTCTTGGCCGTGACATGTTTGCCGCTGTACGCCTCGAGTTTCTTGACATAATTGTCGCGGCGGGCAGCATGGTTCGGATGATCCGACGGATTGAACCACATATTCATACCCTTCTGGGTATTATCGCCATACTCCTCGAGCATACGCTGCCAGACAGCCGCACCGGCACCGAGATTGTAGTTGGTATGCGTCATGTATTCCCAGGAAAGGTTATCGGCTTCCCACTCACGGCCCTTATCCGAATGTGCCATGCTGATATTCATGCCCATTTTGCAAATGGTATCGGTGAGCTGGTTGCCGCCCAGGGACTGGGAGGCAATCTGGGCCAGCAACTGTTTATCCGCCGACTTCAAAACACTCTTGGCCGTATGATCTTTCTGTCCATGGCCCATCTCATGGCCAACGACGAAGGCCAGCTCATCGTCACAGGAAACGCGCTCAAACGCCCCGCGGTTAACCGACATGACATGGCCCATGCCGCAGAACGCATTGAAGTTCTTATCCGGATTCAGGAAATAACGGTACGGTTTGTCATCGATGGAGGAATCCACCTGGCGGATGGCAGAGGTCATCACCTGCATCATATTCGTCAGCCGCCGATTCATAGCCGGATCGTTGTCGACACCATACTGCTGCTGGAACGAATTGAGCAAGTAGCTGCGCCCCTCATCCGTCGAATTCAGCACATCAATCTCAGAGCTGAGCTTCGACTTGGCCTCAGCATACTGCTGCCCCATTTTGGCGATTCCCTCCAGGCCGCCCAAATTCCCCAAATTTCCCAAGGAAAATGCCTCGGCCGTAGCCGGCTGCTGGGCAATCATGCTGAACCCCGTAAAGGACGTTGCCAGTACCACTGCCATCATGGTTTTTTTCGATGCTTTTTTCCAATCCATTAGAATTCCTCCATCTTTAATCCCTTTATAATAATCCTAAGCCCATTATAGCGAACTTATCCCATAGGTCAACCAAAAAATAGCAATTTTGATAAAAAAATCCCAGCCGCTGGCAAACGACTGGGACTTTAGGGGTAATGAATGAAATTTAATCGATAGCTTTAAACGCCTGGTCGAGGTCATACAGAATATCATCGATATGCTCGGTACCGATGGAGAGTCGAATCGTGGAGCGGGTGATGCCCGAAGCAGCCAGCTCCTCATCGTTCATCTGGCTGTGGGTCGTCGTTGCCGGATGGATGACGAGCGACTTCACATCGGCTACGTTAGCCAGCAGGCTGAATACCTGCAGGTGGTTGATGAATTTCTCCGCAGCTTTTTCGCCGCCGGCGATTTCAAACGTGAAGATGGAAATACCACCGTTCGGGAAGTATTTTTTGTAGAGCTCATGATCCGGATGATCGGCCTGAGCCGGATGATTTACCTTCGTGACCTTCGGATTCTTGGCCAGGTAATCCACGACTTTCAGGGCATTCTCGACATGGCGCTCAACGCGCAGCGACAGCGTCTCCGTGCCCTGCAGCAGCAGGAACGCGTTGAACGGCGAAAGCGTTGCGCCCTCATCGCGCAGGATAAGCGTGCGGACATAGGTGGCAAAGGCAGCCGCACCGACGTCTTTGGCAAAGCTGATGCCATGATAGCTTTCGTTCGGCTCAACAAACTGCGGGAATTTGCCCGAAGCAATCCAGTCAAACTTGCCGCTGTCGACGATTACGCCGCCGAGCGTCGTGCCATGGCCGCCGATGAATTTCGTTGCCGAATGAACGACGATGTCGGCACCATAATCGAACGGACGAAGCTGATACGGAGTAGCAAACGTGCTGTCAACGACCAGCGGAATGTTGTGCTTATGCGCAATGGCAGCCACAGCCTCGATATCGATGAGGTTGGCATTCGGATTGCCGATGGACTCGATATAGACAGCGCGCGTATTTTCCTTGATTGCTTCTTCAAATACCTCAATTCCTTTGGTCGGGTCAACAAACGTCGTCTCGATACCGTAGTTCGGGAAAGTATGTTCAAAGAGGTTGTACGTACCGCCGTAAATCGTCGTAGCAGCGACGATGTGCTGGCCGGAATGAACCAGTGCCTCAAGCGTATAGGTAACAGCTGCTGCACCAGATGCCAAAGCCACAGCAGCTACGCCGCCTTCCAGAGCAGCGATGCGCTTAGCAAAAACATCCTCGGTCGGATTCGTCAGACGGCCGTAAACATAACCGGCATCTTTCAGGGCAAAGCGGTCAGCGGCATGCTGGAAATCGTGGAAAACGAAAGACGTCGACTGATAAATAGGAACCGCACGGGCATCCGTCGTCGGGTCAGCCTGCTCCTGACCAACATGAAGCTGCAACGTTTCAAAATGATATTTTCTCTCTTCACTCATGATGATAACCTCTTTTCGCAATTAACATTTTCGTAAACATATCTGATTAATATGTTTACATTATATCTGTAACATTGTTAAGTGTCAATACTTTTTTGTAAAAAAATAACAGGATTTAGCCCTTTTTGTGCCAAATCCTGTTTCTCCTCATTTAACATTCGTTTTCCATTTCCAGACCCGGTCATGGATGGCGGCATCGCGGAGCGCGTCATCCATCGCCTCCCGGGCCAGCTGTGATACCTCGCCGGCGGCGGAATATTCGTCATCGAACCGCCGCGACGTCCCCTTGCGGAAAACCTCATCGCTCTGGCGGTCATACCCGACAATCTGTACAGCGGCATAGCTGTGCAGCAGCAGCCCGCGGTCCCAGCGAAAACTCATGCGCGTATACTGCTCATAGCCGGTCAGTATCGGCAGCACGACCAAGTCCGCCTGCAATTTTTCGGCCAGCGGCTTTACGATATCTTTAGCCTTGACTCGTTTTCCCGCTGCCGCGGTGATTTGTTCCCAGGCTTTCAGACACTCGCGCTCGGGAATGTATTCCACGGCCTTCAATGTGCCATTGAGCGGCACATGCAGGCTTCTGTCCACCTGTTTTTCCAGACTATCCCGCACATTCTGGGAAGGAACCATATAGCTTTCGATTTTCAGCGGCAGCTGAGCCACCCGCAAAGGAACCCGCTCAGCCGCACTGACCTGCGCTGCCCAAAGCAGCAGCACGGTCAGAGCCAGTCCAATTATCCGTCGCATAGAATCCCCTCCTTTAGCAACATGTACCGCGCATAAACGCGTTAATGAATGGCCTTTTTCTTAAACCGCCCGCCGACGATGTCATGAACGACATTTATCGTGACAAAGGCGCTCTCATCCTTTTCGAGTACGATTTCCTTGAGTTTATCTACCTCCAAGCGCGTAACGACGCAGTAGAGCACTTCCTTGCTCTCCCCCGTATAACCGCCAGCGCCATGCAACAGTGTTACGCCGCGCCCGAGGCGGTCATTGAGTGCTGACGTAATCTCCTCATGCTCATTGGTGACAATCATGACCGCATAGGATTCATCAAGGCCCTTGATGACCACATCAATCATCTTGGAAATGACGAAATAAGCGACCAGCGAATACATTGCCTTATCCCAGCCATAGAGCAGCCCCGCCGCCGACAGGATAAACAGGTTGATGAACATGACGACTTCGCCGACCGAGAAAACCGATTTCTTATCCATGATAATCGCCACGATTTCCGTGCCGTCAAGACTGCCGCCCGCGCGGATGATAAGACCAACGCCGAGGCCGTCGACAATGCCGCCGAAGATAGCCGCCAGGAACGGGTCATCGGTAACTTTCGGAAACGAGCCAAAGACAAACGACCAAAGCGAGAGCAGGCAGATAGCAATCAAGGTAGCGATAGCAAAATTCTTGCCTATCTGTTTATATCCTAAATATAGGAACGGCAAATTCAATAGTACCAGAAAGATACCCAGTGACATTCCCGTAATCGAACTCATCATGATGGAAATACCGACAACGCCACCATCGATAACCTCATTGGGAATCAGGAACAATTCCAAACCTATGGCGGCAATGATAGCACCAACTAAAATCGTCAGGTATTTCTTTATGTAAAACGATTTTGGCCGATGCTGAACTATTTTTTTCTTTTTTTCCATAGATTCACACTCCCATGTTTTTTCTTCTATTATAACCCAATTTTTCCCATTTGACTGTAAGGAAAATAACTTCCGTAACATTTCCCGGGAAAATAGCCTCCATTTTCTGACATTTGATAACCAACTTGTCGCTTTTTGTGAACTTTTATTTTTGTATAATTCGTGACTTTGGTCAACTATTATCGTTTCGTCCTGTCTTTTACCATATCACCCGATTCTTTATAATTTTTCTTGCATGGTTATTCGTGGTTTTGATTGACTTTGACAGACTTTAGTTGTATGATGTAGTAAATAAGGAGTGATAGCCAACATGCTTACGGAAGAACGCTATGCGACGATTCTCCGCATTCTCGAAGAAAAAAAGGCTGTTACCGTATTGGACCTCACCAAAGCACTCGATGCTTCGGAATCCACTGTCCGCCGTGACCTTACCGCGCTGCACAAAAGCGGCCGCCTCTATAAGGTTTACGGTGGTGCTACTTCTATCGACAACAATTACAGTTCGGCAGAAGAGGATATGAAGACCAAGCGCGACCTTTTCCCGGAAGAAAAGATTGCCATTGCCCGCAAGGCAGCCAGTCTCATTAAGCGCAAGGATTTCGTCTATATCGATGCTGGTTCTACGACGCTCCGGATGATTGACTTCATAACGGAAACCAGTGCCGTATATGTGACCAATGGCCTTCCCCATGCATCACGCTTATCGGCTAAAGGTTTCAAGGTATTCATCCTCGGCGGCGAACTCAAGGCCGTCACGGAAGCCGTTGTCGGAACAGAGGCACTCAACAACCTCCGTTCCTATAACTTCACTAAGGGCTTCTTTGGCACGAACGGTATCAGCACCAAATCCGGATTTTCGACTCCGGATTCCAGCGAGGGCATCATAAAGGGAGCGGCCCTTTCCCGCTGCACCCATGCCTTCGTTCTGGCCGACCGGTCAAAATTCAACAAGATTTCACCGATTACCTTTGCGAACATTTCCAGTGCTTCCATCATCACCGGACGCCTGGAGGATAAGAAATATCGGGACTACACTACTATCATTGAGGGGGATTTATAACTCATGATTTATACGGTTACTTTTAATCCGTCACTGGATTACATCGTCCGCATGGACAAATTCACCGCTGGTGCCATCAACCGCGTAAACTACGAACAGGTTTTAGCTGGTGGCAAGGGCATCAACGTATCCATCGTGCTCAAGAACCTCGGTCACGAGAGCACGGCCCTGGGCTTCCTCGCCGGTTTCACGGGTGAGGAAATCAAGGATCAGCTCAAGGGCTTCGGCGTAAAGAGCGACTTCGTTCAGCTCGAGAAGGGCTTCTCACGCATCAACGTCAAGGCCAAAGCAGACTGCGAGACCGAAATCAACGGTCAGGGACCGGATATCAGCGAAGCAAAACGCGAAGAACTGTTCGCCCAGCTCGACAAACTGCAGGAGGGCGACACGCTGGTACTGGCTGGCTCGATTCCCAAGACGCTGCCGGATGACATTTATCAGAAAATCATGGCCCGCCTTGACGGCAAGGGCATCCGCATCGTCGTCGATGCCGAGAAGAACCTGCTCTTAAACGTCCTGCAGTATCATCCGTTCCTCATCAAACCGAACAACCACGAACTCGGTGACATGTTCGGCGTGAAACTCACGACGGATGAAGAGATTATCACCTACGCCAAGAAACTGCAGGAAAAAGGTGCGCAGAACGTACTGATTTCCATGGCCGGCGACGGCGCTATCCTGCTGACGGCAGAAGGCAAGTCCTACAAGTGCCCGGCCCCGAAAGGCAAACTCATCAACTCCGTCGGCGCTGGCGACTCCATGGTAGCAGGTTTCATCACGGGCTACATGGAATCGGAGGGCGACTTCGAAAAAGCCTTCCACATGGGTGTTGCCACCGGTTCCGCTTCCGCTTTCAGCGAAAATCTCGCTACGCGTCCGGAAGTTGAAGCACTCCTCAAAACCATCGCATAACCATAGTTATCATAAATACTTTATACAAAGGAGAGAATATAATGCGAATTACGGATTTGCTCAAGAGCGACAGCATCCTGCTGGGTGCAGCTCCGGCTGACAAAGCCGCTGCAATCAATCAGCTGGCTGACCTCATGGAGGCCGGCGGCAACCTTTCCGACAAGGAACAGTACACGAAGGATGTATTTACCCGTGAGGCTTCGGGTACTACCGGTCTTGGTGATGGTATCGCCACGCCGCATGCCAAGAGTGCTGGCGTTAAGGCAGCTGGTCTGGCTGCTATGACGGTTCCGGCTGGCATGGACTTCGAATCCATGGACGGCAACCCGAGCCGCCTGTTCTTCATGATTGCCGCTCCGGATTCCGCGAACGATGAGCATCTGGCCATCCTGTCCAAACTCGCTACGATGATTATGGACCCGGATTTCAAAGAGGCACTGATTGCCGCTAAGACGAAGGAAGAATTCCTTAAGCTCGTCGACGACAAAGAAGACGGCAACTTCGTCGCTCCGGCTGCTGCTGAGGAAGAAGAGGCAGCTCCGGTATCCGACCACATCCAGGTCCTCGCTGTTACGGCCTGCCCGACGGGTATCGCCCACACGTTCATGGCTGCTGAGAGCCTCGAACAGCATGCAAAAAAACGCGGCATCAGCATCAAAGTTGAAACCAACGGCTCCGGCGGTGCGAAAAACGTCCTGACCGACGAGGAAATCGCTGCTGCTGACGGCATCATCGTCGCTGCCGACAAAAACGTCGCTATGGCCCGCTTCGCTGGCAAGCGCGTCGTCATCACGAAGGTTGCTGACGGCATCAACAAAGCGGACGAGCTCCTCGACCGCGCACTTTCCGGCAATGCTCCGGTATACCAGGCTAACGGCTCCGATGCAGCCGAAGGCGCTGCTGACGTCGCTGGTGAGAGCCTCGGCCGTCAGATTTACAAGCACCTCATGAACGGTGTCAGCCACATGCTGCCGTTCGTTGTTGGCGGCGGTATCCTTATCGCTCTTGCCTTCCTGCTCGATGATTACTCCATCGACCCGAAAAACTTCGGCTCCAACACGCCGGTTGCGAAATTCTTCAAAGATATCGGTGGCGCAGCCTTCGGCTTCATGCTGCCGGTTCTCGCTGGTTTCATCTCCATGTCGATTGCTGACCGCCCGGGTCTTGCTGTCGGTTTCGTCGGCGGCGCTCTGGCTGGCACGACGGGTTCCGGCTTCCTCGGCGCTCTCGTCGCTGGTTTCGTCGGCGGTTATGCTGTAAACTTCCTCAAGAAAGCCTTCAGCTGCCTGCCGGAATCCCTCGACGGCATCAAGCCGGTTCTGCTCTATCCGTTCTTCGGTATCCTAATTATCGGCGTCATCAGCATGTTCATCATCGCTCCGCCGGTCGGTGCCCTGAACACCTGGATGGTCGATACGCTCAAGAACATGGACCCGAATGCCCGCATCCTGCTCGGTATCGTCATGGGCGGTATGATGGCTGTTGACATGGGCGGCCCAATCAACAAAGCTGCTTACGTTACGGGTACTGGCCTGCTGGCTTCCGGCGAGTTCCACGTCATGGCTGCTGTCATGGCCGGTGGTATGGTTCCGCCGCTCGCTATCGCCCTCTGCACGACGTTCTTCAAGAACCGCTTCACCGAAAGCGAGCGCAAAGCTGGCGTAACGAACTACGTCATGGGCCTCTCCTTCATCACGGAGGGTGCTATCCCGTTCGCAGCTGGTGACCCGCTGCGCGTCATCCCGTCCATGGTTCTCGGTTCCGCTACGGCTGGTGCCCTGACGATGGCCTTTGACTGCACGCTGCGTGCTCCGCACGGCGGTATCTTCGTCGTTCCGACGATTGGCAACCCGGTCATGTACCTCGTGGCAATCATTGTCGGCGCTATCGTTGGCTGTGCTGTACTTTCCGTACTCAAGAAACCAATCAAAGACTAAGTAATATAAAAAATGCTCGTTGGCAAAACGCCAACGAGCATTTTTTATTGCATTAACACTTAGAAACCACCGAATAGATACATGGTACTGGTATTTTTGATATTCTGCACAATCAATCCCTGCAGCGCCGTCTGTATCGTCTTACCGGCCGCCTGGGCTGCCTCCGTATCGATATTGCCATTTAACACACCGCTCATATTGAGATGATTGAGCCAGGCGATATTCTTCGTGATTTCCGTCAGATTCTGCTGGTTGATACTGCGCTGCTGGCGCTGGACATAGTTCCGGAGGTATTTGTTGGCCTTTGTGCGGTCCGACCAGAAGCTGTCCGCCAGGGACAACTTATACTGCGCCAAATCCACCGCATCCAAGGTCTCCTTCCACTCCTGCTGCTCCTTTTTAACCTGCGCCCAGACATCCGCAAAGGATTCCTGGCCCGCGTTTGAAGCAGCACTACCGCGCTCCGCCGCAGTGCTTTTCCTGGCCGCCAGCGCCTGCAAGGACGCCAGCACATCCATACTGTTATTCACGCCCATTACGCACCATCCTTTCTCTTACCTATACTATCGAAAGAATGGAGCAAAAGCTTAATCCTCGTGGGCAGAATTTTCGATTGGTTCACGGGCATAGGGCAGCAGCTTTTTCAGGTCTGCCTGCTCAATCTCGCCTTCCATATTCACCATAATGACTTCTGGTACCTCAAACTCCGCCAGCAGCTGCAAAACGGCACCATTGGGGACAAAGGGGCGTTCAAAATCCGAAATGACCAGCACCCCGTCAAACTCGCGCTTGCCATCTGCTACGGCGCGGTACATAGCCACCTCAGCGGCCGCCACCGACAGACGGGCAACGGCGTTTTCGATGTTTACGCCGGTATAGAGCGTGCCATCGGCAGCCAGTGCACAGGCACCAACCGGATGACCGCCATACGGCACATAGGCGTTGTCCATTGCCTTCATCGCAGCACGAACCATAGAATCTACGATTTCTTCGTTTAACATAAACAATCTCTCCTTTGCTAAAATGAACCCCGTCCTGGAAGCCTTGACCAATAAGACCTGCAGAATCAGGAAATATCCACACTGTGTACGCCATCAATCTGCCGCACGGCATCGACGATGATGACGCTCTTTACTCCCTGCTTGTTGTAAACCTCGAGGTTGATATAGAGCAGCCGCTCCCCGCTCACGTCAGCCTCATCTTCATCGGCTTTGAGCTTGACACCGCGAATCCGCAGCTGCAAATCCTCGAGGCAGGAGCTTATCTTCATGACCTGGCCGGGCTTGTCCACCGTATGAATGCACAAGACAAAATTCTTCTCATGATCCACCCATTCATCGAGCCGCGACAAGCTCCCCAGCGTCACAAACACCAACGCCGTGGCCATCAGCGCCCCCGAATAAAAGCCGGCACCAACGGCGAGACCAACCCCGGCCACCACCCAAAGGCAGGCCGCTGTCGTAAGGCCCGTAACCGTCAGGCCTTCCTTCATGATAGCCCCGGCACCCAAAAAACCAATGCCGCTGACGACCTGAGCTGCCAAACGGGCAGGGTCTGCATTAGTCAGCCCCTCTACCTCCCGATAGAGCGCCTGCGAAAGGACCATGACCAGACAGGAACCGAGACATACCAGCATATTGGTCCGAAGACCTGCTGATTTGCGCCGTGACTGACGCTCGTAGCCAATAACGCCGCCGAGCACGCAAGCCAATACCAAACGGAAAAATAATTCTCCATCAGCCACCAAGCTGCTCATCTCCTTTCTTTTTAATATATCATGAATAATTTCGCCGTCTGCTTGGCAGAATCCTTCTCACAAACAAAAAGCAAACAATCTTTCGTTATCCACAAAACAATCCACACCTGTGGATAACGCCAGCGAACACAGCCTAAAAATTAACATTTCCTTCTATAATAAATAACAGCGATGTGTATATTGTGGCTAATCTCTGGACCAATTCTTGTGGATATTGTGGATAAATCCGTGGATAACCCTATATATTTGGTCATTCTTCCCCCATATTTCCATATTTTGTGTTTTTATCCCCAACATCCTGCGCTTTATTCTGTGGATAACTAAGCGGACAAAACACGGTTTACAAAATCGCTTTGTCTCGCCGTATTTTTTTTCCACTTCATAAACTTTTCCTTCTTTTTTTCATCAACATCCTATAAACTCATTGATATATGTATCATAGGAAAATTATAATTGCACATTACGAAATATCTCTTTATAATAGCTAATGTACGCATATTTCTTACGTTATTAATAGATGAGACTATCAGAAAAGAAGGTATGATTTTTGCAGAATTCTAAATATCCTCCGCGCAGATCACAGAAGAAGCGCCGCATCTGGCCATGGGTTCTTCTGTTTTTTTGTTTCGCTGCGGCAGCAATCGGCGGAGCACTGTTCGCTAACAGCAGCCTGCTCGATAAACCGATTGAACAGGCCGTCGATGACGGCCTGCTGACGGCGAAAGATAAGACGACGGTCATGATTATGGGCGTCGATGAACGCGATGGCGACGTTGGCCGCAGTGACACGCTCATGATTGCCGCCGTCGACCCTAAGCTGAAACAAGCCTCCCTGCTGTCCGTGCCACGCGATACGCGCGTTAAAATCAAGGGACATGGCTTCGACAAGGTCAACGCAGCCTATGCTTACGGCCATGAAAAACTCTCCCAGGAGACCGTGGAGAATTTGCTTGGTGTCAACATCGAACACTACGTCATCATCAACACGAAGTCGTTTTCCAAAATCATTGACGCTCTCGGCGGCATCGATATCGATGTGCCAAAGCGCATGCATTACGAAGACCCCTATGACGATGACGGCGGCCTGCTGATTGATTTCCAGCCGGGTATGCAGCACATGGATGGTGCCAAGGCCATCACCTACGTCCGCTACCGCGACGAGGAGGGCGATTTGGGCCGTATCCGCCGCCAGCAGTACTTCATCAAGGCCTGCATCGACAAGATGGTCTCGCCGGCAGTCATTCCCAAACTCCCGGGCATCATCCGCGAAGTCATGGGCTCCATCAAGACGGACCTTTCCTTCCGCCAGCTGTTGGAACTTGCCGGCACCCTCAAGGAATCCAAGAGCAATGGCCTCAAGACCGATATGGTTCCGGGCCGCCCGCTCTACATCGATGGCGTAAGCTACTGGATTCCGGACCTCAATAAGATCCGCACCACGGTTGCCGAAACCCTCGGCGTCAACATGAGCGCTAAAGTCCGTTCCCGCATGGAAGACGACATCAAGGAATACGAGCGCTCGATTCCGTCCACAGCCAAGGAAGTACCTGCCAGCGACAAATCGATTGGCAATACCAAGAGCAGCAGCTCCACCAAATCGTCCCGCCGCAGCGAACTCCGCAGCAATGAATCCGGTGGCCGCACGGAATCCACCAGCCCACGCCATGAATCAAACAGCAAACCGGAAAGCAGCCCGCCAGCAGCAGATGAACCCGCTGCTCCGAGCCGCAGTGGCACTGGTGCGACCAAGACACAATAACTTCAGATTCTTATCAATACAAAACATAGAAGCCTCCGTAAGTTAGATGGATTAATCTAACTTACGGAGGCTTTTATGAATTTATCCACGCATTTTTTACCAATTACCGTTTATCGGATTGAAATCCAGAAATTGAAACATCAGCTGTATATGGCTGAGATGGAGCGTGACCTCTTAAAAAAATAGAGAAACACACCTTGTATTTAGCCGCAAAAAAAGACCGGCAGACGAATCTACCGGCCAAAGAAATCTTATAATTTTTTATTGTCCTCTTGACGGGGAGCAGTTCAAAGACAAAAACATTCATGCGATAGCCCCTTTAGTCTGTTATTCCCTTTGTAATTTACTTTCCCTGCTTTTCGTACAGCAGCAGGAGCAATTCCTTTTGCGAAGTGGTGCCAGTTTTGCGCAGCAGGCTGGTAATGTGAAACTTGACCGTTCGCTGGCTGATGAAAAGCGCTTCGCTGATTTCGGCAATGCTTTGGCCAGAAAGAATGCAATCCAGCACCTCAGTCTCTCGCTGAGTCAGTCCGTAGCGGGTGCAGTAATTCGGGGCAGGTAACGGGAGTGTCACCTCCGCTGCGGCGGAACCAAGTTTAAAACGCAGGGCACTGCTGTAAAAAATAATGACCAGGCACCCGGCAATGGCTAATACATACAGCAACGTAAAGAACAGTTTGTCCGCATCCAGTATAAAAGCGCCGAAAACAGTGGCCACGCTGACGGTAAACATCTGCACGGAACGACCGGTTACGGCCCAGGGCTTCAGCGATGGCCGATGAGCGGCGAGATCTACAAAGGCTAGAATGATGAACAATGTAAAGAAGCCATTCATGAAATCGCCAAAATAATGGAGTGGGTAATACAAAACCTGTTCTTGTCCGATCCAGATATCCCCAATGTCCTGCGCTTTGGCAAAAAGTGCGGCCAAGGGCAGATACAGCCGGTTGCGGTCGGCAAAATAACCGGCTGCGATGGAACCTGCGCCATAGGACAGACGAGAGAATCCAAACAAATCATTAAAATTGTGATAAGCGTCCATATACAGGTCCCCAATGCCATGGAGCAGGGACAGCAGGACGACAATCAAAAGCGTCATGGGTACGGACCAGCGGAAAACGGATATATCAACACGAAGAGGCGTTTGTTCTGCAGGTTGTTCATCCGCTGGCGTTTCCAGCGGGGCAAGCTGTTCCAAGCATTTGGGCAATAACATTGCCAGAGCGCCCATGCACAGCAGCGAAGCAGTCAGAAAGCCGATCAACGAAGCGTCAAAAGCAGCATGGAAACCAGACTGCAACAGCAGGGAAAAGGCGGTCGAAAAACCGAAGAAGCGACCGGTCACGTCCGGCGCCACTTGCAGGGATATCAGATGGAAAATCAGCGCAAACACGCCCCCTGAAAGCGCCATAAAGAAGGCAAGCAGCAACAGGCGAGATTCAGCTGCCACGAATGGGAACGCCATTACGGAAAGCATGATCGTCGCCAACACCGGAAGCAGATACCGCTGCCAGCATGGAGGCCGGAGCCCGTAGCACAAGGTGCCGGAGAAAACCGCCAACATCATGCAAAGATCCGGTAACATTTCCGTACCGGGAATAATGGAAGAGAAAAAATTTTGTGGCCAGTCGATGCCAGCAAAATGGAGCGCCATGTACACTGTGGTGGCCCAGAAAAAGTACAATGCATTGGCCACGAACAAGGACACGGTGCATCTATCTGCGCCGACCATTTTGGGTAAGAGAATGGAACGCAATATCGGCGATAAAGATGTAGGAGTCACGTTCATCAAATCCTTTTATATTCAAATTATCAATCAACAAATTGGCAATTCAAATGAAAAAATAAAATGAAAATAATTTCTTGTCAAGGATAACAATCGCACATAAATATTATATGCAAAAAATTCTGTATCGGCAATAAGAAAGCAACGATCAGCAGATATAATTGCAATACTGTACGCGGGTACAGGTCGATTCTCCCCTTCTCCCCTGCTTACACGGCAAAACTGTACGAAAGGGCAAAAGGAAATTTTCCTGTCGTCATTGAATAGCGGGGTATATAAAATGGAAAAGGGGGACGTTGTCATGAACCCGGACTGTCGAATCTACTCCGTTCCATATAACGGCGTTGATCCCGAATGGTTCTTGCAGGAGGTGGCGAAACGCAAAAAACACATCGACCACGTCTATTGCGAGCTGCCGTTCAAAGAGATGATCTCTCACGTGAGATTCACCTTTGATGATAGAAAATCGGCGGGAGAAAATCCTGCCAATGTGGACGCGATGCGCGCTCTTTACCTGAAAAACTGCTTCGAGTTCCTGCGCCTTTCCAAGGGCAAGGTGCGCCGTATCTGTCCCGTCAACGCCATGTGTTATCCCTTCGCCACCGACGAAGAAGTCAAGAATTTCGTCGTCACACTGGCGCGGGCGGCAAACGAGCTTCAGATCGAAGGATTTATCCTTTCCGACTATCGGGTGGCGGCGCTCTTGCACGCGCTCTTGCCGGAGGTAGAGATACACACCTCGTGCAACGCCTACCAGTGGAACCTGCGGCAAATGGAAATCTGGCAGGAGAAATGCGGCGTCGCTGTGTTCAACCCGCCGCGGGAAATCCTGCGCACGCCGACGAGGCTGAAAGAGATGCACGACGCGGGCTTCAAGCTGAAATGCCTGGTAAACGAGGCTTGCCTGATGGGATGCCCGAATTCCTTCAATCATAATTTGTCGATTGCCATGGGGCGGCGTCCGGTGCTCCTGAGCTGCTGTCAAAACGGCATCGCGGACCTGTTCCGCGCCAATTGGATCTTGCCTCGCTGGCAGAAGCACTACGACGACGTTGTAGACATTTACAAAATCGCGGGACGAAACGCTGCGGGCGATTACCCGTTCAAGACCATCGACGCGTATCTTGCGGAGGATGACAGCCTGCCGCTGGCGGAGCTGATGATTTCCGGTACGTTAATGTTCGCTTCGTACATGCTGCCTGGGGAAATCCTGCGAAAAATAACCATCGACAAGGTGCCGGACAAGCTGCTGACCTGCGAGTGCAGGGAATGCGAGCGTTGCGGTCTTTGCGAAAAGATCCTGTCGGAGCTGATTCCGAAGGAATATCGGGAATCGTTCCGGTTCAAGGTCAAGGTGACATAGTATCAGGTATCATCAAAAATCTACTATAAACGGCTAGAGCCAAGGGAGGCAGAAAGTATGACAAAGTTTGGCAAGAAGCATCAAAAACAGTTGGCAAAGCTCGTGGCTGCGGCACTGATATGCGCGGGAGGAGGACTGTTTAGCCCGCCGTCTGTAGCGTCGGCATCGGAAGTCACGGTCACGAATGTAACCGCGCAGGGGACTGGGTTTGCGGTAACTTCAACCCCGGCCGAAGGGATGTCAGGGAGTGGCTCCTTTTTTTATCCAACAAGCGCCAATGTCTTGAATATCACGGGCACATTCAATGCCACCACCTCCTTATTATATGGTGGTATACGTTTTTTCGGCGGCTATAGCGCGGACGGAACGGTCAGTGGAAAAACCGTCAATATCAACGGAACGGATATAGCCGTTCACAGCATTGCAGGCGGATTTGTGGCGAATGGTGTCAGCGTGACGGGAAATCATGTCAATTTTCTCGGCGGGACGACTGGGGCGCAGAATATCTACGGCGGTTTCGGGCCGGGTAATGGTTCGAAGGTGTCGGACAATCATGTCACGATTGCCGAAGGCAGCACCGTAAAATATGGCGATGGCAACTATGGTACCGCTATCGTGGGCGGCGCTGGAAACGGGGACATAGACGCCAATACGGTGACCATCAGCGGCACACTCACCAGCGCGGATAAGAGTAATTCCAACTATCTCCATATCCTGGGCGGCGATACATATGGCGACGGAACGAACGCGACAGGCAATAGCGTGACAATCTCGGGCGCCACCCTTAATACGGGGGCGATTGATGGCCTGGTGATTATAGGCGGCGCCGCAAAGAATAGCATTGACGACCTCACAGGGGACATTTTGACCACCAGCGGCAACGCCACAGGCAACAATGTCACCATCAGCGGCAACAGCACGTTTGGGGAGGGCTCTTGGGAGATTTACGGCGGTAAATCTGATTCCGGAACCGCCAATGACAACACGGTGGAAATTTCCGGCGGCACGATTAAAGGTAGAATCTATGGCGGCTCGGGCAGCACCGAGGCCAGCGGCAACACCGTGACGATTTCAGGCGTTGCAAATCTTGCTGCGACGACTATGATTTACGGCGGTATGGCCATGAATGGCGAAGCGAACGATAACACCGTCAATATCTTGACGGCAATCAACGTCGATCACATTTTAGGCGGCGAAGGCGCAACAAGCACAGGCAATACGCTGAATATCGCTGCAACGGGGGTAACAGTGGGAGACGACGGCGTCGTGGGCTTCCAGAACATGAACTTCTTCCTGCCGGAAGGATCGGCGGGCCAAACGATGCTGACCGTCAACGCGAAAGATGCGTATGGGAACGGCACGGCCACCGACCTCAAAGGCGTGACAATCGGCGCAGCGGTGCAGGCGGGGGCGAATTTCAACAAAGGCGACACCGTGAACCTGATCACGAACCCCAGCGGCCTGACCACCGACGGGACGACGACCATGAAGCAGATCACGGACGAGACGGTCACCATCCAGACGACGCCGACGGCAAAGACCCTGACGACGGACCAGTCCTATAAACTGGAGGTCTCCCAAAAGGACGAGAACACGATCGTTGCCACAGTTACGGACAAAGAAGAAAAGCAGAACAGCGATCGTGCCAAATCCCTTGTGGAGACCCGGGCGGCGACTACGACTTTCGTCAACGCGGGCGCCGATATGCTGGCTTCCCAGGGCTTCATGCAGGCGGCCAACGCCGTTGCCCTCGACGCGGCGGAAGCCGCGAAGAACGGAACGGGCGCGCAGAATGTCGGCGGCTTCACCCCCTTTGCGGCTATTGGTGGCTCCAGCATGCGGGCGGAAAGCGGCTCCTATGTCAATACGAAAGGCTTCGGGCTGAACGTCGGCTTCGCACGGGAGCTTCCGAACGCACAAGGCAAGCTGCTCTTCGGCCCTGTCATCGAATACGGTGGTGGCAGCTATGACAGCCACCTCGACGACGGCACCCGGGGAGAAGGCAAGGCGCATTACGTTGGTGTCGGCGTCATGGCGCGGCAGGTGAACAACGATGGCTTCTATTATGAGGGCAGCCTTCGGGGCGGCCGCGTGACCTCGGACTACAAGGGAGACCTTGACAGTATCGGCAGGGTGGACTACGACAGTTCGTCCAACTATTTCGCGGCACACCTTGGCGTAGGCAAAGCCTTCGCTCTCGGGAACGGGAACACCCTCGACGGCTACTGCAAATATTTCTACAGCCATCAGGCGGGAGATGACACAACCGTCCACATCGCGGGCATGGCCGACGAGCGCGGGCACTTCGACACGGTGGACAGCCATCGCATTCGCATTGGCGCAAGGCTCACCCACAAGGTCAACGAGCGTAACAGTTACTACGGCGGACTTGCCTATCAGTACGAGTTCAAAGGCGATGCCCGTGCGACCTTCAGCGGCAACGGCGTACCGAGTCCCAGTATCAAAGGCAGCAGCGGCATGCTGGAACTGGGGTGGCAGGTGAAGCCGGGCGAAGGCCCGCTGCATCTCGACCTCGGCGTGACGGGCTGGGCCGGAAAACAGCGTGGCGGCAACGTGCAGCTCGGCGCGACCTGGACGTTCTGACATGTAAATGGGAGAGCAAACAATAAAAAAAGCTGTTGCATGAGTGAGAAATCACTCTGATATGCTCCCCCTATGAGAGACAGTAAAAAATAAAACTGTCATCATAGGGGGAGTTTTCTATGCCAAATCGACAGAAAATATCAGTAGAAGAAAAAGTAGAATTTCATGCCGATACGCCCAATGAGAAGTGGTTGACTGATGTCACAGAATTCAAGTGGTATGAGGGGCCTGTGGTACAAAACAGAGAACGACCCAAAGTATGTCCCGTGTAGCCCATTGCATTGACAACGGACCTATGGAAGGATTCTGGGGCATCCTAAAGCGAGAGATGTACTACGGCAAACGATTTACCAGCAAACAGAATCTAATAGACTCGATTGAAAACTACATTCAAACTGTAATTTCACAGCCCTTTTTTTAGTCATAAAAAAAAACTATCCCCTTATGAAAAATCAATATTGGAAAAAAAAATCAAGGCTACTATAATTTATTCTGTAAAAATAACAATCAATTTCACTAAATTCCCCTAGAATAGAAAGGACGATTCCTTTATGGATAATATTAACGAACAGGCTTTGGCCTTACATAAAAAACATCAGGGAAAGCTCGAAGTAACGAGCAAAGTTGCCCTGAATCGTGCCGAGGATTTAACCTTGGCTTATTCTCCCGGCGTCGCTGCTCCCTGTCTTGAGATTCGCGATAACCCACAGAAAATCTACGATTATACCACGAAAGGCAATATGGTTGCCGTCGTGACCAACGGCACGGCGGTTTTGGGTCTCGGCAATATCGGCGCTGGTGCCGGTCTCCCCGTCATGGAAGGCAAGGCCGTCCTATTCAAAGGCTTTGCCGGCGTTGATGCCGTCCCCATCTGCCTGGATACCCAGGACCCCATGGAAGTGATCAAAGCCGTCCAGCTCATTGCACCGACCTTTGGCGGCATCAACCTCGAGGACATCAAAGCCCCGCAGTGCTTTGACATCGAAAAAGAACTGCGCAAGACACTGGATATCCCGGTCTTCCACGACGATCAGCACGGCACGGCCATTGTCGTCGTTTCGGCACTCATCAATGCCTTCAAGCTCATCGGCAAAACCTTTGCCGATGCCAAATTCGTCGTCAATGGTGCCGGTGCTGCCGGCCAGGCCATTACACGCCTTATTTACAGCGCTGGCGGCCGCAATATCATCCTCTGTGATTCCCGCGGCGCCATCTACGCCGGCCGGCCGAACGGCATGAATCCCTATAAGGAGGACATTGCCAAAATCACCAACCCTCAGAACGAGGCGGGCCCGCTCGAGTCCGTCATCCGCAAGGCTGACGTATTCATCGGCGTCTCCGTCGCTGGCTGTGTCACACAGGACATGGTGCGCACCATGAACCCCAATGCCATCGTCATGGGCATGGCAAACCCCGAACCGGAAATCCTGCCGAATCTTGCCAAAGAAGCCGGTGCCCGCATCGTCTGCACGGGCCGCAGCGATTATCCGAATCAGGTCAACAACCTCCTGGCCTTCCCAGGCATCTTCCGCGGCGCCCTCGACGTGCGCGCCAGCGAAATCAACGAGACGATGAAAGTCGCTGCCGCCAAGGCCATTGCCGACCTCATCCAGCCGAATCAGCTTGATGAAGATCACGTCATCACGAGCCCGTTCAACCCGGAAGTAGCACCGGCCGTTGCCGCCGCCGTGGCCCATGCCGCCCGCCAAACCGGCGTCGCCCGCAACCGCGACATGACGCCAGCCATGGTTGCCGAGCACACGCGTCAGCTGCTGGCGAAATAACCTCATAAAACGGCGTATGCCGGAAGCCAATGCTTCCAGCATACGCCGTTTTTGTATTCTCTCGCGATTAAATCTTGAACTTGCCCACGGCTTCCTGCATCTTGCCGGCCAACGTGGAAAGCGCCTGCGAAGCAGCTGCAATCTCTTCATTCGAGGCCGATTGTTCCTCCGTCGCCGAGGAAATCGTCTGCGTATTATTCGCCGTCTTGTTGCTGACACTATCAATAGCATCAACAGCCGTGACAATCTGCTCTGCTCCTGCCGAAACCTTGCTGACCGCATCATTGATTTGTGCCATCTGCTGGTTGATGTCATCGACCTTCGTCATGATATCCTCGAACTGCTCGCCGACATCGCGAATGGCTTTCGTGCCCTGCGTCACTTCATTCGTGCCATTCTGCATCGACTCGACAGCCTGAGCCGTATCACTTTGAATCGACGAAATGCGCGCTTTTATCTGTTCAGCTGACTCCTGCGACTCAGCCGCCAGCTTCCTTACCTCTTCGGCAACGACCGCAAAGCCACGGCCCTGCTCGCCAGCCCGGGCTGCCTCAATCGCTGCATTGAGCGACAACAGGTTCGTCTGCTAGGCAATCGAGGAAATAGCCTCGACAATCTGGCCAATCTGCTGCGAATTTTCGCCCAAGGCCTTAACGACAGCGGCCGACTCCATAACACTTTTCTCAATGGAACCCATCTTGCGGATAGCCTCTTCCATCAGCCCCGCGCCGCGTTTGGCTGCCTCAGCCGTATGCGTCGATGCGACCGTAACCTGTACGGCCTTTTCCGACATCAAATCGATATCGTGATAAACCCCATCGACACTCTGTTTTGCCTTTTCAACTTCGTCGAGCTGCTGGGCTACCTGAGCGCTGACATCACCGACATTTTCCGCTACATGCACCGCCGTATCCGCAGACTGCTGCGCATTGGCTGTCAGCTCCTCCGAAGAGGCCGCTACCTGTTCTGCCGTCGTCGCCATCTGCGAAATCAAATCGTGCAGATTCTTCTTCATCGTATTGAACGCACCAGTAAGCGAGCCAATCTCGTCGCTCGTTTCCACCGGCAGTTCCTTGATGCCGAGATTTCCTTTGGCCATCTCGGCCGCATGGGCTTCCAGCGCCACCAGCGGACGCGTAATACGGCCAGCAAACTGGAAACATACGCCCAGTACCAGAATAAGTCCAACCACTGTCAGAATCCCATATACGGTCTTGAGCGTCGTAACCGAAGCGAATACATAGTCATAAGGAACACTCATGGCCAACAGCCAGCCTGTACTCTCAACTTTTGTGTAACCACAAATCATCTTGCCATCGGTATTGCTATCATAAAAGAAATAGCCACTGCCATTTTTGATCATTTCTTCAAAATGCGTACCAATACCAGGCAGCTCCTGGAGTTTCGAACCGATATCGCCTGGTCCGCCATTACCCAGGATTATACCTTTTTCATCCGTTACGATAGCCATACCAGCCTCATCGTGATATTTCAACTTCTTGACCGTATCATCCACCACGGCCAAATCAATATCCGTACAAAGCGAACCGTAGAACTGTCCATCCTTTTTGAAAGGAGCTACGGCCGAAACCACCAGCTTACCGGTGTTTTTATCGATATACGGTTCGGTAAATACCATCTTACCAGCCTTTTTGGCATCGTTATACCAATCACGCGTACGCGGATCGAGTTTCCCCGTGCTCTTGTTCTGGGTGCGGTAGGAAGCAAAATAGCCATCTTCCATACCTATGTTCAAATCCAGGATTTCATTGTCTGAAGCCCCCAAAGCCAGCGAAGCAATGCTCTGCAGCCTTTCCTCATCGCCATTGAACTCCGTCATCAAATCCGCTGCATACTGCGCCGAACTTCCCTTTTGCAACAACCAGCCATTCATCTTATGGGAAGCCTGTCCCACGGTGGCAGAAAGTTCCTGCTCCACAGCCTGTTCGAGATTCTTATCGGCGGTATAAAACCCAATAACCGATATTACGGCCAGCAAGACACCGATAACACAAGCCAATACGTAAAATTTTTGTCTTATCCCCATACTTACCCCCCTCTCTTCCTTATCTTATGTCCACAACGGACAAAAATTTCCCTATGGCCAATACTTCGACACCCTGCAAAAAAGTCCTTGTTACTGTAGAAAAATTCGCAATATTGTTTACAACAAAAAGAGCAGGCTTCTAAAAAGCCTGCTCTTTTATGCGCAACAATCTATTTCTTGTCAATCGTTTTTCTGATCCATCGTAGCCATCGAAGCGACCTTATCATTCTCAGCCGTGCTCATGAGCTTAACGCCCTGCGTGTTGCGGCTGATAACGGAGATATCTTCGACATTGGTGCGGATGACAATACCATCCGTCGTAATCAGCATGAGCTCCTGGTCCGGACGAACGACTTTGATGCCGATGACATAGCCCGTCTTATCCGTAACCTTCATATTGATAAGGCCCTTGCCGCCGCGCGTCTGGCTGCGATATTCCTCCGTCGGCGTGCGTTTGCCGTAGCCGCCCTCGGTTACCGTCAGTACCTCGGCATTGTGCGTGAGGATATCCATGCCGACGACCTCGTCGCCCATGCCAAGGCTGATTCCCTTGACACCGCGAGCCGTGCGGCCCATAGCGCGGACATCGTCCTCGGAGAAGGCAATTGCCTTACCGCTCTTCGTACCGAGCATCAGATAGCTTTCGCCGTCAGTGAACTTAACGCCAATCAGGTCATCATCGTCATCAAGGTTGATGGCAATCAGGCCAACCTTGCGCATGTTGCTGAACTCGGACAGGCTGGTCTTCTTGACGATACCCTTGCGGGTTGCCATGAAGAGATAGCGATCCGGATCGAAGCCCTTGACCTGGATGACAGCCGTAATCTTCTCGCCCTGTTCAAGCTGCAGCAGGTTGATAATCGCCGTGCCCTTGGCCTGACGGCTTGCTTCGGCGATCTCGTAGGCCTTCAGATGGTATACACGGCCGCGGGTCGTGAAGAACAGGATGGTATGGTGGGTCGTCGTGATGAGCATATTCTCGACGAAGTCCTCTTCCTTCGTTCCCATTCCCTTGATGCCCTTGCCACCGCGGTTCTGGCGGCGATAGGTATCGAGCGGCATGCGCTTGATGTAGTTGTTGTGCGTGAGCGTGATGACGACGTCTTCTTCCGCGATGAGGTCTTCGACATCAATCTCCGACGTATCAATCGTGAGTTTCGTGCGGCGCTCATCGCCGTATTTCTCTTTAACCGCCTTGAGCTCATCTTTGATGATGGCCAGGATGCGCATTTCATCAGCCAGAATTGCTTTATACTCCTCGATAGCCTTCAAGACTTCCTGATATTCTTCCTGAATCTTGTCGCGTTCGAGACCGGTCAGGCGCTGCAAACGCAAGTCGAGGATTGCCTGAGCCTGTTTTTCGCTGAGTTTAAAGCCCGACATGAGTGCTTCGCGGGCGATATCGGCCGTGCGGCTCTCGCGGATGGTCGTGATGACTGCATCGAGGTGATCGAGGGCAATCGTCAAACCTTCGAGGATATGCGCGCGAGCCTCAGCCTTAGCCAGCTCGTATCTCGTCCGGCGGGTGATGACATCTTCCTGATGTTTGATGTAATAATGCAGAACCTGCTTGAGGTTGAGTACCTGCGGCTTGCCATCGACGAGCGCCAGCATGATGACGCCGAAGCTGTCCTGCAGCTGCGTGTGCTTGTAGAGCTGGTTCAGGATGACATTCGGATTCGAATCCTTGCGCAGGTCGACGACAACGCGCATACCATTGCGGTCAGACTCATCCCGCAGGTCCGTGATGCCCTCAATCTGCTTATCGCGGACGAGCTGAGCGATCTTCTCGACCAAACGTGCCTTGTTGACCTGATACGGCAACTCCGTGACGATAATGCGCGGCTTGCCATTCGACATCGTCTCAATATGAGCATTGGCGCGCATCTTGATGATGCCGCGGCCCGTCGTATACGCCTGCCGGATTCCCTCGGAACCGAGGATAAGACCGGCCGTCGGGAAATCCGGTCCCTTGATGACCGTCATTAGTTCCTCAACCGTAGCATCCGGATTGTCAATGAGCATCAGCGTGCCATCGATGACCTCGCTCATGTTATGCGGCGGAATATTCGTCGCCATACCGACGGCGATACCCGAAGTACCATTTACGAGCAGCTGCGGGAACTTCGCCGGCAGAACCGACGGCTCCTTCATCGACTCATCGTAGTTCGGTACGAATTCCACCGTATCCTTGTCGATATCCTGCAGCATGAGCTCCGAAATCTTCGACATACGGACCTCGGTGTAACGCATAGCAGCTGCCGGGTCGCCATCGACCGAACCGAAGTTGCCGTGGCCGTCAGCCAGCATGTAGCGCATCGAGAAATCCTGCGCCATGCGCACGATAGCGTCATAAACGGAGGAATCACCATGCGGATGATATTTACCGAGAACTTCGCCGACGATACGCGCCGATTTCTTATACGGCTTATTGGACCCCATACCGGCTTCCTGCATCGCATAAAGGATGCGGCGGTGTACCGGCTTCAGGCCGTCACGGACATCTGGAAGCGCACGGGCAACGATAACGCTCATCGCATAGTCGATGTAGCAGTTCTTCATTTCGTGTTCCAGATTGACCGGGACTATCTTTCCATGACCAAAATCCACAATCTCACCTCAAAACAAATATTACTTCCTTACAAAAACAAAGCCCAGCCGTATGAGCAGCCGGGCCCTTGAATTCTCAATTCATACTGTTATATTTTACCATATAATCGCCGAAAAAGCCAATGAATCAACGGCCAATAATCTGATCGTAAATATATCCTTCCCGGACCCCCGAATCGCTGTAGGTAATCACCTTCGCCTTAAACCTGCGCGCCAGCACGTCGGCAATGACCAGACCGGGGATAATCGTATGCATGCGGTCTGGCACCGCCCGCATCAGCGCAATCGTCATTTCCTGCGTCATCTCATGGTCGCTGACGAAATTGCCGATAATCGTCCGCAGGCGCTTCGTCTCGAGACGGTTGTTGGCGGCCGGCTGGTTGAACAGGATATTGTAGAGCGCCGACGCGCCTTTAAGCGTTCCGCCAATACCGGCAATCCCATCGACCTGGACACCGGCAAACGCTTCAGCGCCATTTAACACCTCTTCGGCCGCCGCCTGCATCTGCATACATTCCGTGAGTGTCGGCAGCAGGCCATGGACATACTGGGTGCGAAAAGCCAGTGAGCCGATTGGCAGACTGGTCTTATACTCAATCTTGCGGCTGCGGTAGGTGACAATCTCCGTGCTGCCGCCGCCAATATCAATCAGCAAGCCATCATCCGACGACAGCGTCCGCGTAGCCCCGATGAAATCAAACGTCGCTTCCTCATCCCCGGTAATCACCCGGATGGTAAGCCCGGTGCGCGCTTCAATCTGGCCGACGGCCTCGCGGCTGTTCTTGGCATTGCGAAGCGCCGCCGTCGTAAACGCCGAAACATTCGTTATCCGGAAGAGTTCCAAAAACGACTTGAACTCCTCTAAAATCTCCACCGCCTTATCGATACCCTGCTGCTGCATCAGGCCATCTTTCAAATAACCTGCGAGCCCTACCGTATGCTTTTTCTTGAGCAGCATCTCAATATGACTGCCTTCAATCAGATAAATTGCCATTCGTACCGTATTCGAGCCAATATCTATGATTCCATGAAGCATTTTGTCCGTCTCCTATCATCTTGGTTCTTATTCTCAGCGGCTTATAAATTTTCTTAATTGTAGTTATTCGTCATACAAAACCATATCCCTTTACAACTTAACACAAAATTTTCCGCGTAAAATTTTGCAATCTCCCCCTATTGAAATCCCTTCGCAAATGTTGTATTATATTCATGGGAGAACACCTACATATTGTATATGTGGGTGTAGGCAGAAGGTATAGAGGCGGCAAAAGCGGGAACGTTCGGTTGTTCCCGCTTTTGTATTGCACAAACCTATGCTAAAATAGAGACGAAATTTATTTGCCAGGAAATTTTAAGTAACAGTAAGGATGCAGATATTATGACGAATAGAATTTATGCACTAGTTGGCCCTCACGCCGCCGGCAAGGCTACCATGGCTTCCAAACTAACGGCTATGGGAATTCATTTCATCCCCACTTATACCACTTACGTTTTCCCCGACCGCGGCCGGTCCCAGCAAAAAAGCGCTCACCTCTACCGCAGTGTGAGCCGCGAACAATTCAATCAGCTGGATTTGGTGGTGCAGTTCACCCACAAGGGTGACTCCTACGGCATTCGCAAGAACGATATTCTCGATTCGCTCAAAGACCACCAAATCAGCATCATGATTCTTGAAGTCAACGGTATCAAGCAGCTCAGCAAGCTCATCAAGAAAAAACTCGCTACCGTCTACCTCATGGTCGACTACCTGACCCTGGTAGACCGCATGCTGCACGACGGCTACACGAATGACGAAATAAAATACCATCTCCAGTATGCCGAAAACAACAAGGAATTCGACAGCTGGAAAATCACCGACCACGTCATCAAGAACACCGGCGACCTCAACCAGACACTAGCCCAGCTTCTGTCCATCATGGGGCTCACCACCGTCATTCCGCAAAAAGACTTCGAAGCCATGATAAAATAATCAATCAAACGGATTTAACGCCAGACATCGTCTGGCGTTTTTTTGCAAGAAAAACGCCCTTTTTCTCTTCAAAAAAACGGAGAAAAAGGGTAAAATATTATACAGAAATAAAAAAAAATAACAGGAAGAGGTTGGATTATGATAGCAAAAAATCGACAGCAAAAAGGCGCCATTTTAGCATTGACCGCTTTGATATTTCCCCTGCTGATTGCCTTCACTGGAATCGCCATTGATTTTGGCAACGTCTACCTTCACAAATCCATCCTGCAAAACTCGGCTGATGCCGCCGCATTAGGCGGAGCAAAAATGAGGAATAAAGGAAAATTCGACAAAGATACCGCTGATAAAAAAGCAAAAGCCTTAATCAATGACAATCAAAAATACGTTTTAAGCGAAGACCCATATCTTGCCGTAAAGAAAAGCAAAAGCAATCCGCAAAAGACTCAGTACTATGTCGTAAAACTCACCGAAAAAGTGCCGATGATATTCCTGCGTTATTTCAATTTTGAATTCATGGAAATATCCGCCCATGCCAATGCCAAAATCTACACCGAAAGCACCTCGCCAACCTTTCCGCTGTTTAACAATCTGGTAACCTTTGAAAACTCGTTTTATGTCGTCAATTCCAACCAAAAGAAATTCAACGGCGACATCATCCACACCAACCGTAACGCCTCGGTATATGTGCAGGGCGATATTGTAAACGGAACAGAAATGTCTCAGCTTCATTCCTCCGAGGGGAAGACCTGGAATCCAAGCGGTGATGACTATTATAACGGCAGCCTGGCTATATCGATCGATGATTCGAAAAATAAAGCCCTGAAGGATTATATCGAGTCACTGAAAAATTCCAGCTCCACGAAAAAGATATCCATGCAGAACGACATCCACTCGCAAACCCTGCATTCTTCTGACCTTTCCAAATCCAAAGTAATCTTTGTCGACGGCAGTGGCGATGGCGATAAAATCGTCAGCCGCATTGAGCTCGATGGGCCAATTGATTCGGACCCCAACGCTACGCATATTCTCATCGTCACCAAGGGAACCGGCAATCTAATCGTCAAAAAAGATATCAATTGCAAACTGCTCTATATCAATCTAAGCTATGACAATTTCGCCATCGAAACCGACAGCAATTCGGATGTCACTTTGCATGCGACAATCTACGCCCCCAATGCCGGCGAATTGAACTGGAACCCTAGCGGAATCAATTTCTACGGTTCCCTGGCTTCTAAAAATGTCAAAATACAGTCTTCGAGCCGCACATTTACCCACGAATCCCCCGACATTTCCGGTGGCGATGGCGGCACTGCTTCTGCCGATGTTTCGCTCGCCGATGACAGTGATGTTGATTGGAGTTAATTCACAGCACGGAATACCATATTTTCCGCTATTCCCAGCCGCTTGATTTCCCCCGCTGGCAGTTCGATAACGGCCCAGGCTTTCCAGCAGCAGGAAAAGCCAATCCAGGGATGAATGTTTTCTGCGGTTTTTACCACCCGGTAATTTTTATCTAGATAGACAACATCTATCCGGAACCGCATAAAACACATGTGGATACTGTTGCAAGGAGCAATTAATAAACCTGTCCCCTGCGCTAATTTCTTTCTGCCCATAAGACCTAAAAAACGCCGAAAAAAAGAATCCGCTACTTCAATCTGAAGTAACGGATTTTTTTTCTTTTCAGCGCCCGTTACTTGTAAGGATAAAATCTTCATACCGAGCACTTCTTTCTTTAAAGAATTTTACAGATTTTTCATCAACGACAACAGCGATGGTACCAGCGCCACGACGAACAAAGCCGGGAAAATAAACATTACCAACGGAAAGATAATCTTTACCGGTGCCTTCATGGCTTCTGCCTTTACATACTGGCGCCGCCGCTCGCGGATATTATCGGCTTGATTTTTCAGCGTCTTGCCCATACTCGTACCGAGCCGTTCCGCCTGGATAAGCGAAGTCATAAACAGCGAAACATCCTGTACCTTGCAGCGGCTGGCCACATTATGCATGGCAGTCCGGCGCACCATTCCCATGCGGATATCTTCCTGCATGCGCTGGCATTCTTCCACAAACGGCCCTTTCATGCGGTCGGTAATCTTGCGCATTGACGCATCAAACGACAGACCTGCCTGAACACTGACACAAAGGAGGTCGAGCACCTCTGGCAATTGATGCTGTATGGCCGCCTGCCGCTTTTGAATCATGATATTCAAAAAGACAACTGGCATGGCACCGCCGAGCAGGCTGCCCAAAATCAGAAACATCACTTTTTGAACCAGTGCATAATGGCCATTCCAGGTCATCATAAATATCAGCCCAAACATGGCACCTGCGCCCAGCAGGCACGAAAAGACGAATTCATTTACCGTCCATTCCTTGGCTTTGCCCGCCATGGAAATCCTGGCTGCAATGACTGCATACCACTCTTTCGGTGCCAGTTTGGTCATCGACTTGGCGATTGACTGTCTTAGTGGCTGGACTACGCGCTTGGCAAACGGAATATCCTTGAGCGTTTTTCGCTTTGCCACCGCCTTTTGGGAAGCCGAAGGCTGCATATTCGCATGGTCCTGAATACTCAGGATGCGCTGATGGATTTGCGACTGCGGCCGGATCTTTTTTTCTATCAGGCCAAATAACCCCAGGAATATTAGAAGTGATACCGACATAGCAAAAAAAGCAACCATCATCAAAATACACTCCTGTCATAATTCTCGTCACTGCCGCCATTTGGCATAAAGAACTCCTCGGGAAGTTCTACGCCATTTAATTCAAATTTGTCGAGGAATCCCGGCTGGAGGCCCGTCGGCACAAAGTGGCCAATTGCCTTGCCATTTTCATCGAACCCCGTCTGCTCATAACGGAAGATATCCTGGGTGGTAATCGTGTTATCCTCCATGTGTTGGACTTCCGTTATATACGTAATCTTGCGGCTGCCATCGCGGATTCGCGACTGCTGGATAATCAGGTCAATGGCCGAGGAAATCTGCTCACGGATAGCGCGCACGGGTAGTTCCAGACCGCTCATAAGCACCATCGTCTCCAAACGCGAAAGCGCATCGCGCGGGCTGTTGGCATGGGCCGTCGTCAGCGAACCATCGTGACCGGTATTCATAGCCTGCAGCATGTCGAGAGCCTCGCCGCTTCGAACCTCACCGACGATAATGCGGTCCGGACGCATGCGCAAGGCATTGCGCACGAGGTCGCGGATGGTAATCTGGCCCTTGCCCTCGATATTGGCCGGGCGCGACTCCAAGGTCACTACATGTTCCTGCTGGAGCCGCAATTCGGCCGCATCCTCGATGGTGACGATGCGCTCCCGCTCGGGGATAAACGAGGAAATGACATTAAGCGTCGTGGTCTTACCCGAGCCGGTACCGCCCGATACCAGGATATTGATGCGCGCGCGGACGCAAGCCCGCAAAAACGTTGCCATTTTCTCATCCATCGTGCCAAACGAAATCAGATTCTCCACCGACAATGGCTTCTTGGAAAATTTACGAATCGTAATGGCCGGCCCCACCAAGGACAGCGGCGGAATGATGATGTTGACACGCGAACCATCCTCGAGACGTGCGTCAACGAGTGGCGATGACTCATCAATACGGCGTCCGAGCGGCGTCAAAATGCGCTCGATAATATTCATCAGATGGGCGTTATCATGGAATTTCACATCGGTATATTCCAGCTTACCCAAGCGCTCCACAAATACCTTTTTCGGCCCATTTACCATGACCTCGGTAATGGAATCATCATCCAGCAGCGACTGGATAGGACCGAGCCCTAACATCTCATCCTGAATATCCTCGATAAGGTGCTTTACCTCGCCGCGGGAAACGGCGAAGGGCTCTTCCTCCATGACTTCCTGGCAGTATTTGCTGATGACCGCTTCAACCTGATGCGCATCCTGATTGACCGAGGAAAGCACCCGCTGTTCTGCTGGCGTCATTTCCTCGACGATGCGCTGGTGAATACGATGTTTGATATTCTGGTAGGAAGCCTCCTCGGCCATATCCTGATTTTCCTCATGGGAGGAAAAAATCATGACCTGTCTGTTTTTCCCATCCATGCGCCCGAGACGCGTAAGTAATGACATCGTATCTCACCTCCCGTTAAGTCTTATCGACATTTTTCTCATTGTACATCTTGTACTGGATATTTATATCAAAAGCTCGCACTTTATTGTTGTCTTTTTCATTTTCTTTGGCAAAGAAATTCCACAAGGTATTTATCGTATTTCCCAATACGGATTTTTCATTCAACGGGGCATTTATCTTGACTAAGACATCGTCATCCTTTGAGGTTATCTTAAAATCCCCCATGGTATAAACGTCAGAAATAAGGCTATCTTTTTTATACTTATTGCAGATTTCCTTATATTTTGCCTCACGCGCCTGTTGCTTTTCGTTTTCCGTCCGCGTTTTATTATTCACCTGGGATGATACCGAAACAATGGCCGCCTCACGGGCACTGTCGCGGGCAATATAGGTAAGCTGCAAATAATCGGCAAAAGCAAAACTGAAATAAGCAACGGCTAAGACCAGGAATAAGAAAAAAGGAAAGATGACAGAAAACTCCACCATGCTTTGACCCTTTTGCATCAATTTCATTTCTGTCATCTCCCCATGCCAAGCTATAACTTATTTAATAGCATTAACTTTAGTTGCAACTTTGTTAAAACCAGCATTTACAGCTGCCTGGAAGCTGCCATTAGAAGCAAATACAACTGCAGCCACACCAACGATGAAAGCGACAATCAGGGCATACTCCACCATACCCTGAGCTTTCTCACTCAGATAACGTGCTTTCAGATACTCAAGAATCTCCTTCATATTAAGTTCCTCCCTTAAAAAATAGAACAATATATTTATGTAAAACCCCGAAGGGCATCACATATCACACTTTGATATCGACAATCTTGCGGATGACCAGAAAGCCGATAATCTCCATTACGACGGCCACAGCAATGGCAATCTGCCCGGCGGTCTCCTCAAACAGCGGCCGCATATAGTCCGGACTCACCGTTGTCAAAAACACGCCTAGTGCTACTGGCAGCAGTGCCAGTACGATGCCCGACATTCGCCCCTGTGCCGTCAAAGCCATGACTTCCCGCCGCATGCGGACGCGTTCCTGGATAGTTCCGCTGATGGTATCGAGAATCTGCGCGAGGTTGCCGCCCACCTGCCGCTGAATCAGTACGGCCGTAACCACGAGCTCAAAATCGGGGCTTTCCACGCGCTTCTGCATATTCTCAAGCGCTGTCTCCAGCGTTCCGCCGACATTTACCTCATTGACGACCTTCTGGACTTCGCGGCCAATTGGCGCATCCATTTCGCGGGCGATGAGTTCAAACGCCTGCATAAAGCTGAAGCCGGCCCGCAGGGCATTGGCCACCATCGTCAGCATGTCACCAAGCTGATTCGTAAAGGCTTTCTGCCGCCGTTTGATGCTGATGTCGAGCACTATAATACCTAGAATCACACCGGCCAGTCCTGCCGCTAAAGCTATCCACGGTTTTAGCGTGACTGCCAGTGTGAGGATGGCACAAAACGCCCCGAAGATTACCAGAATGACTTCAAACTCAGACCCCAGCAAGGGCCAGTCGGCCTGCTGCATCTTGAAATCCAGCTGATTCCCCTTTTGGATGTTTTGCACCTTTTGCGCAGCCTTCCGGACGATATCCCGGAACTGCCCTTTGACTTTTTTGCGTTGACGTTGCCGGAGCTGCTGCTGCCGGAGTTTCACCGCATTGCCTGAGAAATACTCCATGCGATTGACGATATTTTTATGCTCCCGCGCCTTGATGCGCAGCAGCAGCAAAAACATCATCAGACAAAATATGGTGACTGCTAATGCCAGGATAATTCTCATGACTTTTCCCACCTGATTCTATGACCGCGGCCGGTGATTTCGTCAGCCAGCCGGTCAACGCTCCTTGCGAGCGGACTGTCCGGCCGGATATCACTGGCCATTTTGCCATTATCCGCCGCATCGGAAACGATGCCGTATTCGTTCGGGATAATGGCCGTTACGGGATAACCGAGCTTGTTGGCAAGATTTTGCTGGGACTGGCTGTTGCAGGGCTCTACCCGCGTGAAGATGGCCTTTACCCGCTCGTTATAATCCTCCCAATCCTTGAAAATCTCCAAGGCCCGTTTCGTGTGGTCGATTTCATAGGCGTCGTTTATCATGCTGACCAGAAAAGTCGTATTCGACTTCTCGGCGGCCGCAATGCTCGTGGGATTGAACCCCGGCGGCACATCAATCAGCAGGTAGCGGAACAGGCTCCGGCTCATGCTGATGATGTTCTCGAGCCGCCGTATCGACACCTTGTCGCTGAGGTTTGGCGTCTCCGTACCACAGAGCACGCTGACGTTTTGCGTAACGGGCATGTAGTACGAATGCAGGGTTATTGGTGACAGGAATTTCGCATCGCGGGCTGCTTCAACGATGGTCGATTTTGGTGCCAGATTGAAGAACACTGCCATGTCGCCGAATTGCAAATCCGCATCGATAATGCCGACCTGCTCGTGGGTCTTGCGGGCCAGCGCTACGGCCAGATTAGCAATTAAGGTTGTCTTGCCACTCTTGCCCTTTGGACTGAAAAACACCAAGGTTTCACAGCCGCTCTCCGACCCCATTTTGGCAAAGGTATCGACTGCTTCCTGCAGCTCTACCCCTGTAAACGGTTTTATGATATACCCGCGGGCACCGGCTTTGACGATATGGCTGGCACTTTCAGCCTGCCATTTCTCGCCCATGCAGAGAATGGATGCCTTAGGATATACCTTGAGGAAGTCTGCAATGAGAGCTACGGAATTCTGTTTTTCGATATCGAGCAAGATGAGATTCGGATTGAATATCGCCCCCTGTCCCAGCGCATCACTTATCGACTGATAGCGGGCGACGAGTTCGAATCCACGAGTGCCCTGCACCACCTGCGTGAGCTTTTCGAGCATCAAGCGGTCGCGCTCAACGAGCAGCACACGATTAATCACCGGACTTCCTCCTTTCTTGCTAAGATTTTTTTAGCCAAAAATACGGCTGAGCCAGGATTCCCCGACATATTCGTCCATGCCCTCGTCGCTTTCTTCATAGCCCTGATTCGTATAACGGGCTACCAAGTCACGCAGCGCCTCGCCAAGGTCGGTACGCTCCGTTTTCAGCACCAACGGGATGCCCTCTTTGATGGACTGGCTGGCTGCCCGGAAATCATTGGGCAGGATATGATAGAAAGGCTCGCCGAGCAGCTTTTCGACATCGTCGATACCGATACGGGTCTTCGCATTGCTCCGGTTGAGCACCATGCGAATCTTGTGTTTATCGTAGTTCAAGTCATTGAGCGTATCGCTGCCGATTTTCATATTCTTGATAGTCGGGATGAAATCCACGATGCCCAAAAACGTCACGATAGTCGATAAATCCAGCAGCGCCAGATTGAGCACACTGAACATCGAAGTCGTATCCACGATGACATAATCAAACTTTGTTTGCAGCTGGCGGATTGCCCTGATGGCGTAATCCGATTGGATGTTGTAGGCCTCCTCCAGCTTCTTGGGCGCCGCCAAAACGTAGAACACCACCCCGCCGTATTCGTAAGGCGTCAGATATTCTTCCACATGGCAGGCTTCGCCCTGCATGAGCATCGCCTGCTGGACATCTGCCAGCGTCCGCTGAGGAAGCAGCTGCAGATAGTTGCAAACATCGCCAAACTGAAGATCGAAATCCACCAGACAAACCCGCTTGCGCTGGCGTGCCAATTCCGACGCCATATTACAGCTTAGAAGCGTCTTCCCCACGGCTGAGGCCGTACTGAAAAAAGTGAACACCGCACCATGGATTTCCTTTTCAATATCTGGCATGATGATGTCTCCTTTCCTCGTTACTGCGCCCCTTGAATTACCTCCGGCTTCTGGATATTATCCAACGAATAAACCGGTGACGTTGTTTTCGCTGCCTTAGCAGGCTTTACCTTGGCGGCAGCTTCTTCTGCCTGTTTTTCTGCCGCTATCTCTTGGCGCAAATTCGCCAGCCGTTCAGCAAAACTGCCAGCCGGCGGCTCTGCCTGTGGCTGTTCCACCACTTTGGCCGGCTTTTTCTTTTTTGCTGGCTTTTCCTGCTTCTCCTCCTGCTTAGACGGAAGTTCCTCGTTGAGGTCTACCGCTGGCATTTTCTGTTTCTCCCGGCGGCTTTCGACATAGGCGTCCTTCATCTTTTCCGACATCGTAGTCCGCGTCTGCTCATTGACTACGCGCGGCGTAATCATGATCATGATTTCTGATTTCTGACGGGATTTGTTGTGGTATTTAAAGAGCTCTCCAACCACGGGGATATTGCCCAAGAGCGGCACTTTACTGATGCTCTGGCTGTCCTCCGAGTTCAGCAGACCACCGATGGCCATGGTCATGCCAGTCGGAATGTTGACGACTGTCGTTGCCTGGCGCGTTATGAGTCCCGGCATATTAAACCCATTTACCGTAACGGCATTAGACCAGTCAAGCCGGCTGACAATCGCCTGCACATCGGCCGTGATATTGCCGTCGTTATCGACGGCCGGCTTCACGAGATTGAGCTGGATGCCATAGGGCTTGTATTCGACCGATACCGTATCGTTGCTTTTCATCGGCACGGGAATCTGGCCGCCCACGAGGATACCGGCCGTTTTGCCGCTCATCGTAGTAATATTCGGGCGGGAGATGATTCTGGCCTTGCCCTTATTGACCAAAGCATGAATATCGGCATTTATCTGGGAAAAATGCGTAAACAGCCAGTTGCGGTTATACCAGTGGTTTCCCTGATCGCGCGTCTTGCCATAGGTTTCCCCGGCATAAAACGAACCGGTAGAACCATTGGTAACCTTCGTCCATTTAGAATCCTGATTGTACTCGACATTCGACGGCGAACTGTATTCGACACCAAGCTGCTTGGCCGCATCGGAATTGATTTCGATGACCATGGCCTCGATATTTATCTGGTCCGGATTCGTCATCTCGAGCAGGTTCACGACTCTGGCGCTGGTGTCGATGGCTTCATCGCCTTCGATATTTGAAGCAATACCAGACACATTATCCTGCATCTTCTTCGTCACTTTTTTCGTCTGCGCTACTGTGTCATCCCCGACATACAGGCAGGCAATCTTAAAAGCCAGTTCTTTTTCGTATTGGTTTTCGACATGCCCCTTGAGCAGGACACGGTCGCCGACCATCGTTACTTCTACATGCGGCAGGTCAATCGCTTTTTCGATAATAGCTGCGAGCCCCTTATCCTCTTTGGATACCGTAACGCTGTACTCCTGGCGCATGCCGTTCTTCGTCCAGATATTAAGCGTCGTCGTGCCCGGTGCAAAGGCCACGACGTTCAAGGCACTTGCCCCGAGAATCTTCACATCGGCGATTTTCGGATTGGCTACGGCCACGCGGCTGATGCCACTGCCGGTATTTAAATAATACGACTGATTGACCCCAAGCCAGATTGGCTGAACATAGGCATAGGCAGGTGCCGGAACTGCTACGGCTGCTGCTGCCATCCCCAAAGCAAGGGCATTTTTCCATTGCATCATGTTAATTTACCCCCACTTTGCTAGAATTCACACCGCGGATTACTTCAATGCTGCTGCCGTAATCCGCCGTTACTGGTCTTGTCGGCGCCTTGGCAGGGGCCGGTGGGGTGTAATGCGTTGGTTCGGTCCGCGTCACAGCCGGCGGCGTCACCTGCGGCTGCTGTGGTGTTGCCGGTTTCTTATCGCCTGGCATAAAATAATCCTTATCGAGCGTAAATAAATCCGTCGGATTATACGGGCGCAGTACCAGATAGATTGTTCCCTTCTGGGATGCCACCGCCAGCTTCAGCGCTTCATCGAGCGGCAGGGCTACGGTCGCCGTTGCCATAGCATCTTTTGAGCCCTCGATTTTCCCTTCGCTCTTGTCCTTCGACTTATCTTTCTCGTCACTGTTCTTTTCGTCGCCAGGTTTAGCGGCATCTTCGCCAACTTTGTTGATAGCCAGCAGCAAAACATTCTGCATCAACACTTCGCCCTTGATGCCGTCTTCCTTTTTGCCGCTGATGACCATGATGTCGACATAATCACCTGGTTTTGCAAAGCCGGATACACCGGTTATATCCGTAATCGCCACCGATACTGCGCGGCAATTCGGCGGAATTGTTCCGGTGAACCCAGCCATGCGGACATCGGTATAGATTTTTTTATCTGTCACAATATCCCCCTGCTGGATTGCCGTACTCGCAGGGTGATCCATTGCCTCAGCTACATCAGCAAATGCACCAGCTGGCACGATATCAGCTGGCACTTCGACTACCTTGAGCATATCGTCTTTGACGATGGTACGCTCCGGTATATCCTGTTTGGCCACAACTACTTTGACCTTCAATTCTTTGCCCGCACTCTTCGTATTGGAATCCACTCCTGATAGCGAAAAGTAGACGAGCAATCCCATAAAACAGCTGAACATAACCGCCAGTATGACCCATTGCCGGTAGGTGATCTTGTCCAGTAAATCTTTGAAATTTCCCGACGAATTAGGTATTTTCAACATTTACGAAAGTCTCCCCATTATTAAGTTTCAGTAAAAAAGTCCTATTTTGTGTCCTAATTTGATTCTAATAACAACATGAGTATAACATACTTCTTCGTGTTATAGAATGATTTTTATTAACTTTTTTTTACATTTTACGCGTATTTTCTCGATTTTGTACGGTTGTTACAACATAAAATGTCATAAAATAATAAAAAACATAGCAAAAATAAGAAACTTCCTTTTCATTTACTTTTGCCAGCAGATATGTTATGTTCAAAGAGATTAATACTGGATGAAAAGAGGATTAATTCGTATGAATACCTTCGTTTTACTCTTTATGACTATTATCCTAGCCGTTTTTTTAAGCCTTGCGGGCAATCGCTGGATTGATAAACTCTATGCCGCTTCGCCGGATATTCTGAGCTTTCCGCAGGACATCGCCAAGCGGAGTTTTATCCGCCGCCGGGGACTGGCCTTTCTGCTCGGCGTTCTGTTTTCGCTGACGGCTTTGCGCCATCTCGGCATGATTCCCATCCAGCTCTATTTCCTGTTCGCCTTCGAATATCTGCTGCTGCTCTACACCTTTACCGATTTCGAACAGCAGGTCATCTTCGACAATATGCTGCTGCCTTTTGCCCTGTTTGGCGGCATCTATACGACTGTGATGGGAATGCCGGTCTTTGACCATGCGTTGGCAGCCGCCGCGGGCGGCCTCTCTTTCCTGCTGCTTTCGGTTCTTACCCGCGGCGGTATCGGTGGGGGAGATATCAAACTGATCGCCGCGCTCGGTCTCTGGCTTGGCACCGAGGCACTGCTGACCATTGTCATCACGGGCCTGATTCTCGGCGGAATTGCCGCCCTGCTGCTGCTCGTCACCGGCAAAAAGAAACGCAACGAATATTTCGCCTACGGTCCCTACTTCACCATCGTAACGATACTCCTTACCGTTTATTAAACAAAAAGGGACAGTAAAAAACCTTTACGTTTACATAAAAGACAGAAGCCCTCATAAGTTAGATTGATTAATCTGACTTATGAGGGCTTCTGCTAAATGATCAACGTACTTTTTACCAATTACAGTTTGTAGGTTCGTGGAACCTTATTCGAAGCAGCTCTTCGCCGCCGCTAGGGGCAGTGCCAACACTACGCGGGAGATGTTTTTCTAAACGAAATTTTTATCTTTAATTAAGCATCGAAAAAGTTGCAAAACGCGCTTCGCTTGAACGGTAGCAATTTTTCGACGAACGGTGAGGATAAAAATTTCGTTCTTCACGAAAAACATCAAACACTTCGTTTATGGCACTGCCCCTAGCGGCGGCTGAGTCTGTGGCGAGTTTCGCAGGGCTACCCCCTCCGAGGGCGTAGCAATTCGTGCCGGCTCTAACCGAGGCGGCGGGGGCCCCAGTACCATAAGCGTAGCCTTGACGTTCCGCGTGAAGCAAGAAATTTTTGCCTGCGTTCTCGTTGGAAAAGCAGTTTCGTCCAAGCGAAGCGCGTTTAACTGTTTTCCAACTCTTAATTAAAAGGCAAAAATTTCTTGTAGCGGGTTGTCACCGGTGGAGCGTTGGTACTGGGGCCCCCGCCGCCGGCAACTTACCTCGAACATGAACTGGGTACTACGCCCCTGCAAACTGTAATTTCACGTTTTTTTTTAGCGGATATGGGCTTCAGCGGCCTGCTGACGCAGACGGGCGATACGCTCAGCGGTTTCCGGATGCGTGCTGAACAAGTTGGCAATGGCTTTGCCAGACCCTTTCAGCGGGTTGACGATATACATATGAGCCGTAGCTGGCTGTGCCTGTGACATCGGCTGAGCATGCGTTGCATAATACTCGATTTTCTCCAGGGCATCAGCCAAATAATTCGGATTGCCGCAGATTTCGCCGCCATCGTGGTCAGCTTCATACTCACGCGAACGGCTGATAGCCATCTGAATCAGCATGGCGGCAATCGGCGCCAGAATAACCATCGCCAAAGCCGCAATCGGATTGCCGCCGTCCTCATCATCCGAATTGCCAAAGAATGCCAGGAACTGGGCCGAATAGGTGATGACCGTCGCCATCATGGCCGCAATCGTTCCCGTCAGGATATCGCGATTCTTGACATGGGAGAGCTCGTGCGCCAAAACACCCGAAAGCTCATTGTAGTCGAGCACGTTCATGATTCCCGTCGTGACGGCCACAGCTGCGTGATCCGGATTACGCCCCGTAGCAAAGGCATTCGGAACATCGCTGTTGATGATGCAGACCTTCGGCATCGGCAGGTTGGCATTAGCGGCCAGCTTCTCCACGAGCTGGAAAAGCTGCGGCGCATCTTCGCGGGAAATTTCCTGGGCACCAGCCGATTTCAGCGCCATCGTGTCACTGAACCAGTACATGAACATATCCATGCCCAGCGACAGGAGCAGCATCGCCATCAGGCCGGCCTTGCCGCCAATCAGGCCGCCCACAAACATCATCAGGGCTGCCAGCAGAACCATTAGTAAGAGAGTCTTGAGATTATTCATTATTCCTTCACTCCTTATTGTGATGATTGATATACCAGCCGATAAGTAAAACGGCTGCTACAAAAGCGATTTTCAAATACAGGGCATAGGGGAGGAGGCAGGCGCCAACGGCCTTGTCGGCCACCATGAGCTCCGCCGCCGTATAACCTAAGATGGCCGCGCCGGCATAGATGAGCGCCGGAACCTTCAGCATTATCATCAGGAAGACCTGCGCGCCGAACAATACGATGGGGATGGAAATCAGCAGGCCGCAGATAATCAGGCTCCATTTTCCCTCGGGCACGGTATTGGCCACACCGGCCAGCGATAAGATGTTGTCGATACTCATGATAAAGTCAGCAATCAGGATAGTCCGCACTGCCGCCGCAAAGGTTGTCGGCTGGCTCGCTTCCTCGCCCTTTTCCTCACGGTGGTCCGTGACCAGCTTCACGGCAATGTATAAAAGTGCCGCGCCGCCAATTGCCTCAATGTAAGGCGTTGCCAAAATCCCCGTGGCAAACAGCGTGCAGATGATGCGGATAAAGACCGCACCAAAACCGCCAATCAGGATGGCCTTGCGCCGATTGTGATTTGGCAGGTTCTTGCAGGCCAGCGCGATGAGAATCGCATTGTCGCCGGACAGCAGCAAATCCAGGAGCAAAATTCCCGAAAGAGCGGCCAGCCATTCCGGCGAAAACATACCAGCAAATAAATTTTCCATTTTTCCTATCACATCTTCTTTCTGTACCAAAAAAACCTTGACCTATATACAGTCGTATTATGACTTTATATAAGATCAAGGTCTTGCTTACTAACGATTAGCCGGCCGTACCGGGATGTATGACATCCGTACTGACGATATCAGGCCGTTCAGCTACTCCCCTTGTGGGGTATATGATTTGTTTATGGCTATAATATATCATAGCCGATTCGACATTGCAAGCAAAAATGTCAAATAGTCAGCTAAAATTTTGATTAAATGTCCAGATTGCGTACGAGTTTTGCATTTTCCTCGATGAACTGGCGGCGCGGTTCAACCTTGTCGCCCATGAGAATCGTGAAGAGCTCGTCAGCTGCCTCAGCATCTTCCATATCGACGCGCAGCATCGTGCGGGTCTCCGGGTCCATCGTCGTCTCCCAGAGCTGCTCCGGGTTCATCTCGCCCAGACCTTTGTAACGCTGTACCGTAACGCCATCGCGGCCGACTTCGTCGAGCTTCTTGGCCAGTTCTTCATCACTGTAGGTATACCAGTGTTTCTTCGCCTTGCGAATCTGATAGAGCGGCGGCTGGGCAATAAATACATGGCCATGCTCAATCAGCGGTTTCATATAGCGATAGAGGAAGGTGAGGAGCAGGGTGCGGATATGCGCACCATCGACATCGGCATCGGTCATGATGATGATTTTGCCGTAACGGCGTTTGGCCAGGTCGAAATCCTCACTGATACCCGTACCGAATGCCGTAATCATCGTACGGATTTCGGCATTGGCGAAAATCTTGTCGAGACGTGCCTTTTCGACGTTGAGGATTTTACCTCTGAGCGGCAGGATAGCCTGGAAGCGGCGGTCACGGCCCTGTTTTGCCGAGCCGCCTGCCGAATCACCCTCGACGAGATAGATTTCTGCCTGTTCCGGGTCTTTGACCGAGCAGTCAGCCAATTTGCCCGGCAGGCTGGAAACTTCCAGGGCATTCTTGCGGCGGGTGAGCTCACGCGCCTTGCGGGCTGCCTCACGGGCACGGGCTGCCATGATAGCCTTTTCGATGACTTTCTTCGTGATAGCCGGGTTCTCCTCGAAGTATTCCGACAGGCCCTCGGTCACGATGCTGTCAACGATACCGCGGACTTCGCTATTGCCGAGTTTCGTCTTGGTCTGTCCCTCGAACTGCGGCTCGCGGATTTTGAGGCTGATGACACAGGTCAGGCCCTCGCGGACATCATCACCGGAAAGATTGCCGTCTTTGTCCTTGAGGATACCCTGTTTGCGGGCAAAATCGTTGGCTGCACGCGTGAGGGCGAGCTTAAAGCCAGCCAGATGCGTACCGCCTTCCTCGGTGTTGATGTTGTTGACGAACGAATAGATATTTTCCTGATAGCTGTCGTTGTACTGCAGGGCAACTTCTACTACCGTATCATCCTTCACGCCGTTGAAATAAATCGGCTGCGGATTGATTTTCTCTTTTTTGCGGTTCAGATGCTCAACGAACGAACTGATGCCGCCCTCGAAATGGAAGGTCTCACTGCGGACTTCTTCGCCGCGCTCGTCATGCAGCGCAATCGTGATGCCATGGTTGAGGAAGGCCAGCTCGCGCAGGCGATGGCGAAGCGTCTCGTAGCTGTACGTCGTGACGGAGAAAATCTCCGGGTCCGGTACGAAGTGTACCCGCGTACCCGTGGTTTCCGTCTCGCCGGTGACCGTCAGCGGATGCTGGGTAACACCGCGCTTAAAGGAAATCTCATGGATTTTGCCATCGCGTTTTACCTGAACGTCCATCGAAGTCGACAGGGCGTTGACGACGGAGACACCGACGCCATGGAGACCGCCCGATACCTTATAGCCGTCGCCGCCGAATTTACCACCGGCATGGAGGACCGTCAGAACGACTTCGACAGCCGGCATGCCACTTTCGTGCATATCAACCGGAATACCGCGGCCGTTATCGACAACGGTAATGCTGTTGTCTTTGTTGATGGTTACGTCAATTTTGTCGCAGTAACCAGCCAGCGCCTCGTCGATGGAGTTGTCGACGACCTCATAGACCAGATGGTGGAGGCCGCGCTCCGACGTGCTGCCGATATACATACCCGGACGCATGCGGACGGCCTCGAGGCCCTCGAGAATCTGAATCTGCTCCGCACCGTAATCGGCCTCAACAGCCGTTACCTCGGCACTGCTTTCATCCGTATGGATTTCGACACCAGTCGTGTCCAAATCTTTATCTGCAAATTCATCAATAGGCGCCTGAGCCTCGTTTGGGGTCAGGTCAATTACTTTCGTTTCCTTGTCATTAGCCATGAAATTCCTACGCTCCCATCATTCCGTAACCAAACTTGTTTCCGTTGTTTTCTTCGTTGAATCCGCTGTATCTATCGTCGTAAACGTCAGCTCTGAGCGCCGCTTTAACGTAAGCGGCGATATTACTGACAGGTATATTTTATCGTCGGTCAGCACGAGCGATTTTATCGACTCATGCTCGTCCTCGGGGCCAAGTTCCAGCGTATTTATCACGCGGCCAGCCTCCCGTTTAGCCGCGAGCAGTTCCCGGCCCGGACCATTCTGAAAGAGGGCAAAATCCTGGATGGATATGACATCTTTCGTCCGGACCGACACGCCATTGCCTAAATGTAAAAACATCAGTGTTCACCTCTGACTTTCTTACCCAGCTTGATGACTGAGTAACGCTTTGGTGCCTTATAATCCTTTGGCCGGTGCAGGTTGAACCGCAGCCGGTAAATCGTCCGCACGATTTCATCTTCGGTCAATTGTTCCGGCGGCAGGCAGCGGTAGAGCATTACGAGGTTCTTGGCCTTAATGCTTTCGGTATCTGATACATCCACTTCCGAAGCCAGCTGCTGTACCATCGAAGCGCGCTGCTCATTTAAGAGCTTCGGCGTGCACTCGGGCACGTATTCCCGCACTTCCTTGCAGCGCGCCCAGGGGATATCCCGCAGGACTTGACGCACCCTGGCTGCTAAAGCCTCCCGCTGATTGCGCGCGCATACGGGACAACGAAGCTCGTCTTTGGGACACAGCGTACCGCAGTCCACACAGGGGTGCCATTCCTTTGATGCCCGCAGCTTTTCCATCTGCACATGCTTGCGGAAGAGTTCCCTTGCCCTGGCGACAATATCCGAATCCATTCCGTCACTACCTATTTGCTCAGACTCCTGCATTTCCTCGGCCGTCAGCAGGACCTGCTGGCGGTTTTTGCCCCAGTTATACTCCGGCTGGGTATGCGCAATGCGGATATCGTCAATCCCGTCAGTATCGGGATGCTCCCAGCGGCGGCAAAAGGCAATGCCCGCAATCATCTTCTGGCCCGCATAATTGTTGACCATCTGGGTAATTTGCTCCTGCATCATTATCAGGTTGTTGCGAAGCGATGGATTGCCGCAGTAAAGATACAGGATTTCCTTGCGGATTCCCTGCGGTTCCGTATGCCTGGCATTGAACGGACCAACAATATCCTCCCAATGCCAAAGCACCCAGTGCATGAAGAAGCGCTTCTCAAAGGCAGCGCCCTTGCCGTGCACCCAACGGGGAATAACGGATTTTACTTTTTCCAGTCCTGGTGTACGCTTTGCCATTCTATTACCTCGTAATCCGGCCCGCCTTGACATAAAAATACGTACCAATACGCTCCTGCGGGAAATAAGCCGCATCCGTTGCCGTAATCATCGTCTGGATGCGCTCCCTGCGGATATACGTCATCAATTGCTGGCGCCTCGAAGCATCCAGTTCACTCATGACATCGTCGAGCAGCAGGATAGGGTATTCCCCGGTTTCCGACCGCAGGAACTCGAGCTCCGATAGTTTGAGCGAGAGCACTCCCGTGCGCTGCTGTCCCTGCGAGCCGAAATTCCGCAGATTGATGCCATTGACTGTGAGCACAATATCATCATGATGGGGCCCACGGGTCGTTGAACCGCGCAGGATGTCCACCTCACGATGTGAAGCCAGCTCTTTATTATACCATGAAGCGAGGTCGTTTGTCATATCCCCCTCGTCCATGCCGTGAATCTCATAGGCAATCGAGAGGTTCTCCCGGTTGTCCGATATGCGGCGCTGCATGAGATTGGCCAGCATGTTGAGTTTCTTTACAGCCTCCTGACGCTTTTTCGTGATTTTGACAGCACTTTCGATGAGCTGCGGGTCCCAAAGATCCAGCATATCTGACGCGGCCTTGCGTTCACGGATGCGTTTCAAGAGCGTATTGCGCTGGGTCACGATGCGGTTATACTGCTGAAGCTCATGATAATAGGCAGGACTTGCCTGCGAAATCTCAGCGTCTAAAAAGCGCCGGCGTCCAGCCGGCGCTCCTTTTATCAAAAATAAATCTTCGGGAGAAAACAGAACCGTATTGATACTGCCGATTAATTCCTTCGGGCGGATTGGATGCTCATTCAAGAGAATCCGGCGCCGTTTTTCGCGGCTGAACTGGAATTCCAAATGATTTCCCACGCCCAGGCGGTCAAAATCGAGCTGAACGGATGCCGCCGGCTGTTCCCAGCGAATCAAATCCGTATCGCTGTGCGTACGGTGCGAATGGCCTAACGAGGCATAGTAGACCGCCTCGAGAATATTCGTCTTTCCCTGAGCATTCTGCCCCAGAAACACGTTGATATTCGGGTCAAAATCAAGCTGTATCTCGGAATAGTTCCGATAATTTCTTAGTAAAATAGAACGCACATACATTCTTTTTAATCTCCTGTTCGGTAAGACGGCGGATTTACTCCTTTGTCACCCGCCAGGCGCCCATGCCTTCGATTTCCACTACATCACCAGGATGCAGCTTACGGCGGCGGGCACTTTCCGTCTCGCCATTGCGTTTGATGCGGCGCTCTTCGATGAGCATTTTGACTTCACCGCCAGACTGCAGCACACCAGCCCATTTTAGGAACTGGTCCAGCTGGATTTCTTCGGTTTCAATTGCGATATCCTCAATCTGCATGGGGAAAACCTCCTTAGTGCGCCGTGCGTACCGGCGTTACGATGTAGATAAATTCCTCATCATCCGACTCGCGGACAGCAGCCGGCGAGAGGGGCTGATTGAGCTTAATCTGACAGGTCTCGCTGTCAATATTTTTCATGACATCCATGATGTACTGGGCATTGAAGGCAATCGTCAGCTCCGGACCTTCAATCGAAGCAGCCACCGACTCCTCGGCATTACCGATATCCGGATTGTTGGAAGTGATGTGAACCTGATTGTTCGCAAATTCCAGCTTGATGATGTTGTAGTCACCAGCGCGGGAAATCAGCGAAACGCGGTCAACGGCCGAGCTGAATTCGCTGGCGTCGAGCGTGACGACCGTAGCAAATTCCGGCGGAATGACGCGGTGATAATCCGGGAAAGCACCCTCAATCAGACGCGACGTCATGTAGAGGTTCTCAAAGGCGAAGCTGATCTGGTTGTAGGTACAGGTAACCGTGACATCCGTCGGGATTTCCGACGTCATATTGTGGAGAAGTTCCTGCAAAATACGGGATGGAATGATGACTTTGATGTTGCCGATACTCTCATCAAACGTCTCGTATTTAACGGCGAGGCGATGGGTATTAGTAGCAGCCATCGTGACTTTCGTGTCAGCGACTTCCAGATAGCAGCCCGTAAATACCGGACGCGACTCGTCGTTGGAGCAGGCAAATACCGTCTTCTTAACCAAAGAACGCAAAACGTTATCTTTGATTTTGAACTGAAGGTTTCCTTCCATTGGTTTGATGGTTGGGAACTCCGAAGCGTTCATGCTGAGAAGGGTGAAGTTGGCCTGATTCGACTGGATATGCACAATCTTCTCTTCACGATTAAAGGAAAGCGAGACACTATCCCCAGGCAGTTTGCGGATAACTTCCTGGAAATAACGTCCGGAAATGGCGATTTGTCCCGGTTCTTCAATCTCGGCTGGGATACGGCAAACCATGCCGATTTCATAATTGGTTGCCTGGAGCTCTAAGATTCCCGCTTCAGCTTTAAGGTAAATACCCGAAAGGATGGGCGTTTGCGGCTTGGTGGCTACGGCCTTGGATACAATCTGTAAGGCACTGACCAGTTCATTTTTGGCACAGGATATTTTCATTTTTGGTGGTCCTCTCTTTTTTTTAATATTACTCGGAGTATTTTTAAATAAATAGCCGTCGTAGTAGTAGGGCTTGTGGAAATGTTGAAAAGTGGCTAAAACCCAATGTTATCAACGATTTTCCTGTGGGTAAGATGTTTATAACAAGAGGGGAGGTTATCCACACAATCCACGGTGATAACCTCCCCTGTATTTTATCCACATTCTGTCGACAAGAAATCCGCAGGACTTTCCACAGAGTTATCCACGACGATTCTGTTCATAAAAGGCCGTTACATCTTTTGGATTCGCTCGACGAGTTCGTTCAAGATACCGCCGAGTTTGATGTCGGATTCTTTTTCTTTGCTGATTTTATCGCAGGCATGCAGTACCGTAGTGTGGTCACGGCCACCGAAGAAGTTGCCAATCTGCGGCAGCGACGTATCGGTGAGTTCGCGGCAGAGGTACATGGCAATCTGGCGCGGGTAGGCAATGCTGCGGGTGCGCTTCTTGGCGTGCAAATCATCAATTTTTATCTTGAAGTAAGAAGCGACGATTTCCTGGATTACTTCCATCGTAATCTCTTTGGTCTTGTTGTTCGGGAATACGTCCTTGAGTGCTTCGGCGACGAGATCCGTGGTGACTGGCTTCTTGATGAGGGAAGCATAGGCGACGACACGCGTCAAAGCGCCCTCAAGTTCACGGATATTGCTGTCGATGCGGCTGGCAATATAGACCATGACATCGTTTGGTACACTGAAATGGTCCAGCTGTGCCTTATTCTTTAAGATGGCAATACGCGTCTCGAGGTCTGGTGCCTGGATATCGGTGATAAGACCCCATTCAAAGCGGGAACGCAGGCGGTCTTCGAGGCGCTCAACTTCGCGCGGCGGACGGTCGGAGGACAGGATAATCTGTTTTTCCGCGTCATGCAGCGTGTTGAATGTATGGAAGAATTCCTCCTGCGTACTGGTCTTTCCGGACAGGAACTGGATATCATCGACGAGCAAAACATCGATGTTCCGGTATTTCTGGCGGAATTTCTCGGCGTTGCCTTCCTGAATGCTGCGGATAATCTCGTTGGTGAACTGCTCACTGGAGACATAGAGAACGCGCATTTCCGGGTGGTTGTGAAGGACGCGGTTGCCGATGGCATGCATCAGATGGGTTTTGCCGAGTCCAACACCGCCGTACATGAAAAAAGGGTTGTAGACCTTGCCCGGCGATTCGGCGACAGCCATGGCGGCTGCATGAGCAAAGCGGTTGCTGCTGCCCGTTACGAAGGTGTCGAAGGTATATTTCGGGTTGAGTGAGGCACTGTCGCCGGCGGCAACTATGTGCATATCGCTGCCTTCGGCCGTGGTGCTGGTATCCCCATTGTGGCTGAAAAGTGTACCCTGATCTGGAGTATCTATCGGTGGACGGCGTACTGGTTCAGCGGCCGGTTCCGGTTCAGGCGTTTTCTCCGCTTCAATAACTTTCATGACAATCTTGCGCTGGCTGCCGACTACGGCAGTCACTGCGTCCTCAAGTATCGTCAGGTAATGGCTCGTAATCCAGTCCTTGGCCATAGCCGTCTGCGTGCCAAGAACAAGATCGGATTCAGTCAGGGAGATTGGCTGAATCGGGTCGAGCCACTTGAAGGCTGAACCTGCGAGCTGATCTCTCATATTGTTGAGTATCTGCTCCCAGATTGCCTGCAATTCTGCTTGCTCCATTAAAATAACCCTTTCTGCTTATAGAATATGTAGAAAGCTTTTTCCACAGGTGAATATTTTTATCCACATTGTTATCCACAGGTGTGGATAATTGAAGGTTTCCCTAGGAGAAGAGGCGGGAAATATGGATAAGTTCACGGGAGTTTCAATTCGCGTGATTTTCAGGTGCTGTGGAGTTTTCCGCACAATAATCAACAATATCTTATCAGAATAAAACCAAGTTATCAACAGTTTTTAAGGGGATAACCTGGTAAATCGATTATTTTATCCACAATACAGCGGAAAAAATGCACAGGGAAAATCTTGACACCTCTTAGGGCGTAGGCTATAATTTACGGTGAGTCTTAGTGCGGGGGTATCCGCGCTAGCATAAAGAAGATCTGATGCTTTGCTTCTATACGAATAGAAAAATCAGAAATCAGCATAAGGAGGTGTTTAAGGAATGAAACAGACTTATCAGCCGAACAACCATTGGAGAAAGAAGACCCATGGCTTCCGTGAGCGCATGAAAACGAAAGGCGGCCGTCTCGTTCTGAAGAGAAGACGCCAGCGCGGTAGAAAGAAGCTTTCGGCATAAATTTTACAGTAAGGTCACTTAGGTGGCCTTTTCTTTTAGTTATCATTTGGTTTCGGAGTTAATCCGAATCGTTTTTATAGATATTGGTGAAATTACGAATGCTTACATTACCGAGAAAGAAAATGCTTAAGCGTCGCAGTGATTTTCAGCGGGTATATCGTACCGGCCGTTCGTGGGCGAATCGGTATTTCGTGTTGTATGTATTTGAGACAGACTGCCTCGACGGCAAAGTCGGTTTTGCCGCAGGCAAGAAACTCGGCTGTGCTGTTGTCCGCAATCGTGTAAAGAGACTGCTGCGTGAGAGCTATCGCAAGAATCAGGCGATGATTCGTCCGGGACTTGCCCTGCTGCTCGTCGGGCGCAAGGGCATGGTTGACGTGAAATGCGATGCCGTGGAAAAGTCGTTTGTCTCATTGGGGCGCAAGGCGGGAATCTTTACAGATGCCGCTTTGAACAGAAAGAAGGATAAATGATGAAAAAGGCGCTGCTGCTGCTGATTAAGTTCTATCGAAACTTTATTTCGCCGCTGAAGCCGCCTTCCTGCCGTTATATTCCGACTTGTTCGGAATATGCGCTGATTGCCGTGGAAAGATACGGGGCGCGCCGTGGTGGCTGGCTGGCATTGAAGCGTATTTTGCGCTGCCATCCGTTCCATGAGGGCGGTTATGACCCCGTTCCATAAGTTGTTGGTTTAGTTTTTTAGATTAGGACGTGATGGTTTGGGTTTCTTTGGAACGTTATTTGCACCGATTGAGAATCTTCTGCACTTCGTGCTCGAGATGTTATATTCGCTGACGAGCATGGCTGGCTTTGGCAGCTATGGTATGGCGATTATCCTGCTTACGATTATCATCAAGATGCTGATGTATCCGCTGACGGTTAAGCAGGTAAAATCCATGAAGGCGATGCAGGAACTTTCGCCGAAAATGAAGAAGATTCAGGAGAAATATAAGGATAATCCGCAGGTCATGCAGCAGAAAATCGGTGCCCTGTATAAGGATGCCGGGGTTAATCCGCTGGCTGGCTGCCTGCCGCTGCTCATTCAGATGCCGATTCTGATGGGCATGTATTATGCGTTGTTTAATTTTACGTATCCGTCGGCTGAGGCGGCACAGTTCCTGTGGCTGCCGAGTATGTCTGACCCGGACCCGATTTATGTGCTGCCAATCCTGTCGGCACTGACGACGTTCCTCCAGCAGAAAATGACGACGACGGAAATGAATCAGCAGATGAAGGTCATGATGACGGTTATGCCGCTCTTCATCGGCTGGATCAGCTTGAACTTCCCATCTGGTCTGGTACTGTACTGGGTAACGATGAACATCGTACAGATTGTTCAGCAGTGGTGGATGTATCGTGGTGAGGATAAAACGAAGGAGGCTGCCTGATATGGCAGATGTATTAGAAGCATCGGGAAAAACAGTCGAAGAGGCAATTGCTTCGGCGGCTTCAAAACTTGGTGTCACGACGGATTTGCTTGACTATAAGGTCATCCAGCAGCCATCAAACGGTTTTTTTGGCTTGTTTGGGGCAAAGCCGGCCCGCATTGAGGCAGCCGTAAAGGCCCAGCCGGCAGCGGAAAAGAAAGAAAAAGCTGCGAAAGAGGAATCGCTGGAACCGGCGGCTTTGGCAGCAGATGCCGAATCGGTTGAGGAGCAGGCGAAGATTGCCGAAGAATTCCTGCGCGACGTATTCAGCGCGATGAAGCTTGATGTCAAGATTGAGCGCGGCCAGTCCGAGGAAGGGATTCTCTTCCAGCTCATCGGCGAGAATCTCGGCATTCTGATTGGCAAACATGGCCAGACGCTTGATTCGCTTCAGTATCTGGCAAATCTTGCGGCCAACCGTGGTATTTCCGAGAATCGCGCCCGCATCATCATCGATATCGAAAACTATCGCTCACGGCGTGAGGAAACGCTCGTGAGACTGGCTGGCCATCTGGCAGAGAAGGCCTGCCGCATCGGGGAAGAGGTTCACTTGGAGCCGATGAACCGTCATGAGCGCAAAATCATCCATATGGCGCTTCAGGACAACCGCCGTGTGAGCACTTATAGCGCTGGCGATGAGCCGCGCCGTTATGTGGTGATTGCACCGAAACGCCGCCGCCGTTCCCGCAGGAATTACAGCGAACCGCGTTTTGACGAAGAATAAAATAGCTATCAGGCAAGAGAGCTGTGAAAGGGCTGTCTCATTTTGAGGCTGCCCTTTTGTGTATAATGAGAGGTAATAACATGCAACAAGGGGATACGATAAGTGCTATTGCGACGGCCCAGGGAGAGGGCGGTATCGGCATCATAAGGATAAGCGGCATAAACGCCATCGGAACTGCCGATAAAGTCTTCCGGGCTGCCAGTGGCAGGAAACTGGCTGATTATGAGACCCAGCGGGCTGTATTTGGCCATATTGTCGATGTTCAGGGAGATGTGGTGGATGAAGCCATGGTGCTGTTGATGCGCGCACCGCATTCCTATACCAAAGAGGATGTCGTGGAGCTCCAGTGTCATGGCGGCCTGATGCCGCTTCGCAAGACACTGGCCCTTACCTGGCAGGCTGGTGCCAGACCGGCCGAGCGCGGTGAATTTACCAAGCGGGCCTTTTTGAATGGACGCCTTGACTTGTCACAGGCGCAGGCTGTTATGGATGTCATCAGTGCTAAGACCGAGCGCTCGCTTAAAATGGCAACAGGGCATCTTTCGGGGCATTTTTCCGAGGGAATACGGGCCATGCGCCATACGATTCTCGGCCAGATTGCGCATCTGGAAGCTGCCATTGACTTTCCCGAGGATGAAGTCGATGATGTGGTAATGGTTGAGGTAGAGCAAAATGTGGTTGATGTACGCAACAAAATCCAAAAACTCCTAAAGACCGCCCAGACTGGCCGCATTCTTAAGGATGGTTTGATGACGGCTATCGTCGGCAAGCCAAACGTGGGAAAGTCCTCGCTGCTCAACGCCCTGCTGCGTGAGGAACGGGCGATTGTGACGGACATTCCGGGGACGACGCGTGACTCTATCGAAGAATATGCCAATGTCGGCGGGGTGCCGCTTCGCATCATCGATACTGCCGGCATCCGCGCGACAGATGACCTGGTGGAGCAGATTGGTGTCGATAAGGCCCGTTCCTATGTCAATCAGGCGTCGCTGGTATTGGCGCTCTTCGATGCGTCGCGGGAGCTAACGGCCGAGGATGAGGAGATTTTCTCGCTGATTGAAGGACGGGATGCCATCGTGCTGCTCAACAAATCGGATTTGCAGCCGGTGCTCGATGAAAACATGCTGCGGGAAAAAACGGCGGCGAAGGTGCTGGTCATTTCCACGGTAACGGAACACGGTCTTGATAATCTGGCCGAGGCAATCCGCCAGAAGGTATACGATGGCGGTTTAGACGCTGGTGATGAAGGTGCTTTTGTCAACGATGAGCGGCAGGCCGAGATCCTGCGGCAGGCAGATGGCCACTTGGCGGCGGCCCTGCGGACCATCGAGGTGCAGATGGGCCTTGATTTCATCTCCATTGATTTGCGCTCGGCCTGGGAGAAACTCGGCGAGCTTACGGGAGAGACGGTCGGCGAAGATATCATCAATGAGATTTTCTCGAAATTCTGTATTGGCAAATAAAGAAGAAGGTTGATTGATTTTGGATAAAAATGTGTTCGTAGCAGACAGCTATGATGTTATTGTAGTAGGTGCCGGCCATGCCGGCGTTGAGGCAGCCTTGGCCGCTGCCCGCATTGGCTGCCGCACGCTTTTGGCAACGCTGTCGATGGATAATATTGCCATGATGCCCTGCAACCCGTCGGTAGGCGGGCCGGCCAAAGGCCATCTGGTCCGTGAGCTCGATGCGCTGGGCGGCGAAATGGGCGTCAACGCCGATAAGACCTGCATCCAGTTCCGCATGCTCAATACGGGCAAGGGCCCGGCTGTCCATGCCCTGCGTGCGCAGGCCGATAAAAAGCTTTATCAGTTTACTATGAAAAAGACCTGTGAGGATACGGAGAATCTCGATGTCAAACAGATTCTCATCGACAAGCTGCTGCTGGATGGGGATAAGGTAAAAGGCGTTCAGGTTGAGACGGGAGAAATCTACGAGGCAAAGGCTGTTGTCATGGCTACGGGAACGTATCTGAGGGGCCGTATCATCATCGGTGAGCATACCTATACGGGTGGTCCGAATGGCCAGCGGGCCGCGATGAAATTCTCAGATTCCCTGCTGGAGGCAGGCGTGCGCCTGATGCGTTTCAAAACGGGAACGCCGGCCCGTGTCGATGCCCGGACGCTGGACTACGATAAGATGGAAATCCAGCCGGGGGATGAGGAGTGCCGGAACTTTTCCTTTATGAGCGACGAGACGACCCGCGAGCAGATTCCCTGCTGGCTGACTTATACGAACGAAAAGACCCATAAAATCCTGCGGGATAATATGCATCGGGCACCGATGGCTAACGGTATCATCGAGGGAATCGGGCCGCGCTACTGCCCGTCGATTGAAACGAAGATTTTGCGCTTCCCGGACAAAGAGCGCCATCAGCTGTTCCTGGAGCCGGAAGGACTAAATACCAATGAGGTCTATGTACAGGGCATGTCTACCAGTATGCCCATGGATGTTCAGCTGGAATTTTTGCGGACGATCCCAGGACTGGAGCATGCGAAAGTAATGCGGGCAGGTTACGCCATCGAATATGACTGCATCGACCCGACGCAATTAAAGCCGACGCTGGAGTTTAAGGATATTCACGGTTTCTTCTCGGCCGGTCAGGCAAATGGCACGTCCGGTTATGAGGAGGCGGCCGCTCAGGGCATCATTGCCGGCATCAATGCGGCTATGTTTATCAAGGGCGAAGAGCCGCTGGTATTAAAGCGCAGTGATGCCTATATCGGCGTGCTGATTGATGACCTCGTCACTAAGGGAACCAGTGAGCCCTATCGTATTATGACGAGTCGGGCCGAATACCGGCTGCTGCTGCGGCAGGATAATGCCGATCAGCGCCTGACGCCATTGGGGCGTCGGGTAGGGCTCGTAAAAGATGACCGGTGGGAACGCTTTACGAAAAAACAGACGGCAATCCAGCAGGCGATGGAATATCTCAAGAAGAATTCCATTAATCCGACGCAGGAAATAAAGGAGAAACTCCGTGAGGCCGGTATCGAGCCGATTCGCAACGCAACGAGCTTTTATGAACTGCTGCGCCGTCCGGATGTGGATTACGCCAAGCTGCAGGAAAGTTTCAATCTGCCGGATTTGGAACCGGAGGTACGCCAGCAGGTAGAGATTTCCATTACCTATGAAGGCTATATCAAAAAACAGCTGGAGCAGGTCGAGCATATGGAAAAATTGGAAGAAAAACTCCTGCCAGAGGATATCGACTATCAGCAAGTGCCGAGCCTGCGCGATGAAGGCCGGGAAAAGCTGGCCAAAATCCGTCCGCGTTCTGTTGGGCAGGCCAGCCGTATCAGCGGCGTTTCGCCGGCGGATATATCGGTGCTCCTCGTATGGCTCGAACAGCAGCGCCGCATTCAGGATAAGAAAGAGGGTTGAAGATGTTTCGGGAAGAGATGAAAAAAGCCGCCGAGGCTTACGGAATTTCGCTGACGGAAGGGCAGTTGGAGCAGTTCAATCGTTATTATGAACTGCTCGTAGAGTGGAATAAAGTCATGAACCTTACGGCGATTACGGAACCGCATGAGGTAGCTGTCAAGCACATGATTGACTCCCTTACGGCATATGATAAGGAATACTTTACCGAAGGGGTATCGGTAATCGACGTTGGTACGGGGGCTGGTTTCCCGGGAATCCCCTTGAAGATTTTTGACCCTACGATTAAGCTGACTTTGATGGATTCCCTCAACAAGCGGGTAAAATTCCTGCAGACTGTCGTCGAGGAGTTGGGGTTGCAAGCGGTGGAATGCGTCCATGCCCGGGCGGAGGAAGGTGCTCGCAACAAGAAATACCGGGAGCAGTTTGATCTGGCAGTATCGCGCGCAGTGGCGCGGCTGCCAATTCTCTGCGAATATTGCATGCCGTTTGTCAAACGCGGCGGTAAATTCCTGGCATTAAAGGGCATGCAGTATCAGGAGGAAGAAAAGGAGGCCGCCAAGGCCATCAAGGTAATGGGCGGCAGTAAGGTAAATACGCGCCCGGTTCATTTGCCTGGGCTTGATGATGTGCGGGCTGTGGTGGAAATAACCAAGGGCATGCCAACGCCAAAAGCCTACCCACGCAAAGCAGGCACGCCAGTAAAAAATCCATTATAACGCGAAGCGGAATGTTCCACGTGAAACATTCCGCAATAGCCTTTATGATAATGGCAGAAAAACGCTTCCTGAATAGGGAGCTTTTTTTCTCAAATAGCTATTCCCAAAAATCATACAATGATGTAGCGTTTTCCTCACCTTAAAAGAAAAAATGAATCTCATGTAAAAAATGAGCAATTGGAAGATAATTATTGGGAATAGCAGGATTTTTTGGTTAGAAAGAGAAATAAAAAAGGTGTATGCATATAATATGAAGTGTGATATTGTAAGGATAACAGCTCATAGGGATAACGAACGAGGAGGAGTTTATCGTGAAAAGGATTTTCATTGCTGGTGCGCTGTGTGCTGCCTTTTGGGGAATAGGAAGTTTGAATGTAAATTCATATGATGTTGGAATGAGGGTTGCGTCTGCGCAACAACCATCTTTGTCGATAAACCAGCGAGAGCTGAAAAAAAGTCCAGACCATCAAGTATCAGATGTTTATACTAGAGCGCATCATTTAATTTATGGAGATAAGGCACCATTGGGCCCTGATGGACGTGTTAGAATTGCTTTGGTCATAAATGGCGATGAAGATATGGTGGTGGAAAATCGAGTAAAGAACCAGATATATCAGCAGATAAGAGATAAGTTTCCACGAGAAAGTTTCGCCATTATGAAAGGGACTGATATCAATACATATTTGCTAGAAAAAGCTGAGAACGATAGGGCTTTATCAAAAGGAAGAAATTTTTCACAACCTTCATCGAGGTATACGCTAAATGAAAATGGCGTGTCAGAAAAACATGGAGAAAGTGTTTTTAGCAATAAAACAAATGATGTTGATGATATGCCTGTAGGGAATCGGCCACGTGGGTTGGCAGATATGCGTTTAAATGACTACGTAGAGGCAGGTCGGCGTTTAGATTACGATTACGTTTTTGTTTTGACTATGACTTTGAGCAATAGGGTGAAATACCAAAAAGGTTTACTTCCGATCTTCACTACCCATACAAGTGAACAGAATATATGGATGAGAGCTCGTTTTGTGGATGTAAAAAAAGAACATTATGTATATAGAAATGATTTGCCAGCAAAGGGTGAGGCACATAATGGACATTTTAATGGTCGTATCTACGAGCAATCGGTTAACACAGTTATGAAAGAAATTTTGGATGATATTGCGATAACAGAATAAATGAAGAATTGGGAAGACCGTTGTCTGGAAAGGGAGCGGTCTTTTTTATTCATGGGAAAAAATGAAGGGAATATTTACTTACACGGAGAATTGTACAAGAGATGAAACAACTATTTTGAGGTGATATATTATGAAACGTTTGGTTCGTTTTTGTATAGTGGGGCTTTTTTTGTCCCTTTTGGGAAGTTCTTGGGTATATGCAGCTGAAAGTGAAAAAAATGGAAATGAGTCTACTGTATCAAGTAACAGGAATGCAGATGATTGGTTTACGAGACCAGATGAAACAAAATCTATAACTACTCAGTCAGAAGAGTCAAAGACGAAGCAGAAAGACAAAGAGGCGAAGCGCTTTGTGGAGCTGTTGAAGGATAACGGATTTACCTATTATCTGGATACGAAGAATGCCCGCTGGATTCAGATGCCTCATTCGGGCAATGAATATATTGCCGATGTTTGGATAAAGCTGGTTCAGACGGAGGAAAGTGGTGAGTACAGTTACCCGCCGAAATATTTCCTGACACATTACTACGTCCGTCCGAATACCCAGCAGATTCAGTTCTTGAGTGAGCTCGAGGTAACCGGCCGGCCGGATAATGCCATCAAAGAGCGTCCGTACAGCATGCAGAACTGGGAAAACCTCGTGCCGGGGTCGGTGGAGGATGAACTCTATCACGGCATCGTAAAAAATATGAAGAAGAATCGTCTGGGGGGCAAGTCCAGCAATGGTATGAGTGTGCGCGATATGATAGAGGAATATTTGAGGATTTCGCTCTGATAAGCGGCGGTTTATCCTCAGATAAAGTGGATAACTAAAGGGAAAAGGCGTACTTATCCACAAATTTATTGACATATCCACGGTTTTGTGGATATGTCTGTGGATAACTCGGCTGATGAGAGTGCGATTATGAAGAATGTAATTCGTAAAAATCAAATCGATGAAGTCACCGGTTTGTTAAACATGATGTACTTCATGGAAGATTCCTATTATCTGCTGAAAGATGCGGGCAATGGCGATATCGCTTTTCTCTACTTTGATGTAGAGAACTTCAAAGGATATAACCGGAAATATGGCTTCCAGGAGGGCAATAAATTCCTGCGGCGCATTGCCGGTATCCTGCGGGATGCGTTTCCCCATGGGATTTTGGCCAGGCTGAACGATGACCATTTCGTAGCAGCTGTGGAAAATGAACATATCGAGCAGCGGATTGAATATGTCTGGCAGGCTGTTCATGATTTTGATCAGAATCTTGCCTTAGAGGTCAAGGTGGGAATTTATGTGCCAGCGGCCGGTATCCAGGATACGGCGCTGATCCTCGACCGGGCAAAGTTGGCTTGTGAAAGCGTAAAGGGCACTTACGATAAGGGCTGGGGCGTTTTTGATGAGGCCTTGGAAAAGAAGATCCGGATCAAGAATTACATCGTGAGCAATTTTTACCGGGCACTGGAACACCACGATATTGAGGTGTGGTATCAGCCGGAAATCCGCACGATGACGCGGCAGGTCATGGGGTTTGAGGCATTGGCCCGTTGGAATTCCCCGGAGTACGGCATGATATCGCCTGGGGTGTTTATCGAGGTACTGGAGGATGCCCATCTCATCCATAAGTTGGATCTGTATGTAATCCGGGAGGCCTGTGAGGATTTCCGCCGGGTCCGGGAGCATGGCGAGGGTTGGCAGGAAGCCAGGATTTCGCTGAATCTTTCCCGGATGGATTTCCAGCTGACGGATATTTTTGCTGATGTGGAGAGAATCCGCCAGGAATATCAGGTTTCCTGCGACAGGCTGCATATAGAAATCACCGAAGGGGCTTTCAGCGTTGATGATGACCATATCATCAAGCAGATTATGCGTTTCCGGGAAGCCGGTTATGAAGTCTGGATGGATGATTTTGGCAGTGGCTATTCTTCCTTGAATACGCTGAAGGATTATGACGTCGATCTCATAAAATTTGATATGCGTTTTTTGCGGGATTTTGGCAAGAATCATAAAACAGAGGTTATCCTGAAGTCGTTGGTCAGTATGGCTAAGGAGTTGGGAATCCACACTTTGGCTGAGGGGGTAGAAACAGAGGAACAGTACCAGTTCTTGAAGGATATTGGCTGTGAACTGTGTCAGGGCTATTTGTTTGGTAAGCCACAGCCTTTGCGGCTTGCGGCGGCTTCTTATGCTGGCTCTGAAGCAACTTTATCCTTTGAACCGCTTATCAGCTCGGACTATTTCCGCAAAATCGGCAATATCAACCTGCTGAGTATATCGCCACTTCTTTCCTTTGAGGAGCGGCGGAACTACATCAGTGCGATGCCAATGGCGATTTGCGAACAGGGAGAATCCTTGTCCAGCTTCCGCTATATCTATACCAATCAGGCTTACCTGGATTTTGTGAAAAATCAGGGGTTTGAGAGTCTCGAAGCGGAAATCCAATACTACCAGCAGGGAAAAGAACATTTCCAGCGGATGTTTGCCCGGCTGCTGAATCGCTGCCGCAGCCTGCGTAAAGAGTTATCGGTAGATTTTACGATGAACGGCAAAATGTGCAATATAAGCTGCCGTTATATCGCCAGTAATCCAGATAAAAAGGTGGATGCTTTTGTATTTGTCATCGTGATGCTTTCGGCAGAAAATCCCCAGACTGTTGATTTTCATACTGCACTCCGCCATATCATGGGGATTTTTTCGCGGGTGGATTTTTTTTCCATCGATGGACATGCCGAAAATATCTATATTGATGAGAACCAGAATCGCATTACTTGTGAAAATCCCACGGTGGAGGGAAGTTTGAAACTTTATGCGGAACGGTATATCGTGGCCGAGGAACGGGAGCTTTTCATGCGCTTCTACGATTTGCCGTCTCTTATCGAGCGGCAGAAAGAAATAAATCGGGACCACTTTACGGCTTTTTTCCATACCTATAATGATGACGGAACGGTTTCTTTGAAGATATATATCATTATACCTTTCCTATTAGGTGGGGGGGAGTGCTGGCTTTCCTGTGTAAAGGAGATGGATGGCCGCAGCCAGTTGACGCAGATATCTCCTGGTGAGGTAAAGGATTGAATGAGAAAGAGGAGCAATATCCAGCTGGATATTGCTCCTCTTTCTTGTATGTGTATGTAAATGTAAGAATGGGGTAACAAATGGTAAAAATCAGTGATGGAACAGGCGGATGTGGGTCATTGCCATCGCCATGTTGTATTTGTCACAGGTCTCGATGACATTGTCGTCGCGGATGGAACCACCTGCCTGGGCGACATAGGCTACGCCGCTCTTGTGCGCGCGTTCAATGTTGTCGCCAAAGGGGAAGAAGGCATCGGAGCCAAGGGCTACGCCGGTCTGTGTAGAGAGCCAGGCCTGTTTTTCTTCCTTCGTAAATACGGGCGGTTTTTCCGTGAAGACCCGTTTCCAGTTGTCACCGCCCAAAAGGTCCATATATTCGTCGCCAACATAGACGTCGATGGCATTGTCGCGATCCGGGCGGCGGACATCCTCGCGGAACGGCAGCGAGAGCACCTGCGGTGCTTGGCGCAGATACCAGATATCCGCTTTATTTCCAGCAAGACGCGTGCAGTGAACGCGGGACTGCTGGCCGGCACCGATGCCGATGGCCTGTCCATCCTTGGCATAGCAGACCGAATTGGACTGCGTATACTTGAGCGTAATCAGGGAAATCAGCAAGTCGCGTTTGGCCTCGGCCGGGATGTCTTTGTTTTTCGTGGGGATTTCCGTGAGGCAGTCCTCCGTCAGATCGATCTCATTGCGCTGCTGTTCGAAGGTAATGCCGAAGACCTGTTTTTTCTCGAGTTTTTCTGGCTGATAGTCCGGGTCCATCTGGAGAACCAGATAAGTGCCCTTGCGTTTCGTCTTGAGAATCTCCAGCGCGGCTTCTGAGTAGGATGGGGCAATGATGCCATCGGATACCTCGCGCTTGAGGAAGGAAGCGGTCTGTGCATCGCATTCATCGGACAGAGCGACGAAATCGCCATAGGAGGACATGCGGTCAGCACCGCGGGCACGGATGTAGGCCGTCGCGATTGGCGAAAGCTCAATTCCCTCGACAAAATAGGTTTTCTGCAGTGTTTCGGAAAGCGGAACGGCGACAGCGGCACCAGCCGGGCTGACGTGCTTGAAGGAGGCGGCTGCCGGCAGGCCTGTAGCTTCTTTGAGTTCGCGGACCAGCTGCCAGCTGTTCATCGCATCAAGCAGGTTGATATAGCCCGGTTTACCGTTGAGTACAGTAAAGGGAAGGTCTCCATTTTCCATGAAGACACGGGCTGGTTTCTGGTTCGGGTTGCAGCCATACTTGAGTTCCATTTCATTCATTGCAGGATTCTCCTTTTTTTAAAACATATACGAAAAAAGCCGACACAAATCCAGGCATCGCCCAGACGGTCGGCTTTTCTTCCCTGTGCTCCCTGTGGTAATCCACTTCCGTCAGTTGCACAGCATCTACTGTCAATCTATCATAGACAGGTCTTGTTTGTCAAGAGGGGACAGTGGGAACGAATCATAGAATCGGATAATCAAAAATTTGCGGTTTAATGAACAATCCTAGGCAAAAACTCTGTTAGATTTGCAAGATTTATGGTATGATATGGGATAGTAAGGTTTAATAATAGACGTACTATGTTACACATTTCTCATATTCAGGGGGGACTTCAGTTATGTTAAAAAGCATTGCAGTCATGACCAGCGGTGGCGACAGCCCGGGAATGAACGCAGCAGCTCGTGCAGTTGTTCGTACGGCTCTCTATGAAGGCGTAAAAGTCTGGGGTATCCGTGATGGTTATCATGGTCTGCTTGAAGAAGATATGTTTGAGATGCAGTCCAAAGACGTTGGTGATATCATCCAGCGCGGTGGTACGTTCCTGGGAACGGCCCGCTGCAAACGCTGGAAGACGCCGGAAGGCCGTATGCTCGGCTATCAGCACCTGGTTGACCGTGGCATTCAGGGCCTCTGCGTCATCGGTGGTGACGGCTCCCTGCGCGGTGCTTCGCTGCTTTCGCAGGAGACGGGCATTCCTATCGTCGGCCTGCCGGGCACGATTGATAACGATGTCTGGGGTTCTGACTACACGATTGGCTGCGATACGGCTGCTAATACGATTATCGATGCCATCAACAAGCTCCGTGATACGGCTTCGGCACACCGCCGCGTTATCGTCATGGAGGTTATGGGCCGCAGCTCGGGCTGGCTCGCACTGGTATCCGGTATCTCGGGCGGTGCGGAGTACATCCTCGTTCCGGAGTCCCCGTTTGACCTCGATAAGATCTGTGAGGATATGAAAGCTGCTTATCAGGAAGGCAAACGCTATATCCTCGTCGTTGTGGCTGAAGGTGCTGGCAGCGGCCAGGAAATCGGCGACTATATCGCCCAGAAGACGGAACTCGATACGCGCGTATCGGTACTCGGTCATATCCAGCGTGGGGGTTCGCCGTCGGTTATCGACCGCGTTCGTGCCAGCCAGCTCGGCGAGCAGGCTGCGCTTGCGCTTATCTCGGGCCTTTCGGATATCGTATTCGGCTTCAGCAAGGGCCGCGTCGTTTCCATCGACCTGCATGATTCGGTCAATAACAAGAAAAAACTCGATCCGGAGTATTTGCATCTGGCAAAAGTTTTGTTCTAAAAACGTGATAATTAAGGCTGCACGAGGAGTGCAGCCTTTTATTTGTGGTTATTTATCAGAAAATAAAAAATAGTTGAATAAAACTTTGTATGTATAGTATAATGAGAGCACAGGATCTTATGTCCTATGAACAGCGCCGCCGCATCGAGCGCGAGCGTGCTCGCCGGGCTGCTATTGAGCGTGAGCGCCGTCGTCGTGAGATGGAAAGACGTCGCAATCGTCGTCCGCCTCCGCCAAGACATCGTCGTTATGCAGTGGAGATTGGTGCACAGACCACTATTTCTCCAAGTACCATTACGATTGCTGAGTGATTTTTGACAAGTCAAAAAGGGAGATGCCACGTTTTGGCATCTCCCTTTTCGATTGCTATTTTACAAGTCCTTTAGCTAGTTCAACGGCTTTGACCCCGTCGGGGGCATAGGCATCGGCACCGGCGCTGTCAGCGTATTCCTGGGTGACCGCAGCGCCGCCGACCATGACTTTGGCGTTGCAGCCAGCGGCCTTTAGGTCAGCGATGACTTTGTCGATTTGGACCATGGTGGTGGTCATGAGCGCACAGAGGCCGACAATGTCGGCGTTGTTTTCTATGGCAGCTTTGACAATATCCGTGGAATCGACATCTTTGCCGAGATCGATGAGTTTGAAGCCGCTGTTGGCCAGCAGGGCACCCGTGATGTTTTTGCCAAGGTCGTGGACATCACCCTTGACCGTGGCAATGACTACGGTGCCGTTTTCGGCATTGGCACTGGCCGGAATCAGTTCTTTTAGCTTGTTGAAGGCTGCGCGCATCGTCTCAGCCGAGAGCAGCACTTGGGGCAGGAACATGCGGCCCGCACCGAAATCTTCGCCGATTTCCGTCATGGCGGCGGTCAAGGCCTGTTCGGTGATTTCGTTGGCGCTGTGGCCTTCCTGGATGGCCTTTTCGACCAGTGGGGCGACATCGTCCTTTTCCCCTTCGATAACGGCCTGCTTGATGGCCGGCAGGGTAGCAAGGACGGTTTCCTTGGCAACGGCGGCCTTTTTCGGTACGCTGAGGTTGGCTTCATCTTTGCTGAAGGCAAGTCCGTTGGGATCGTGGCCTAAGAGGGCGGCACTGGCTTTTCGTGCCTGCTGCATCGAATCATCATAGGGATTCATGATAGGCGCGTCGAGCCCTGCGGCCAGGCACATCGTGAAGAAGGTGCTGTTGATGAGCGGCCGGTTCGGCAGGCCAAAGGAGATATTGGAAAGCCCCATCGTAGACGGATAACCGAGTTCCTGGCGATAGAGGGCCAGGGTCCGGAGAACCTCATGGCAAGCATTGGCATCGGCCGAAATGGTCATGACGAGTGCATCGAGCAGGAAATCGCCGTCATCGAGTCCGTTATTCTTGGCGGCCTTGATGATGCCTTTGATGGTTTCGAGGCGGGCTTCGGCGGTTTTTGGGACGCCGTCATCAGTAATCGGCAGGCAGAGGATAGCGGCACCGTATTTTTTCGCCAGGGGCAAAAATTCGGCAATGCGGTCTTTCTCGGCACTGACCGAGTTGATGAGGGCACGGCCGGGATAGGCGCGCAGGCCAGCTTCTAGGGCCTGCGTATCGCTGGTGTCAATTGCCAGCGGTGCATCGGTCAGCTGCGATATTTCGGTGATGGCATGTTTCATGGCGGCTGCCTGGTCGATGCCGCCAACGCCCATATTTACATCGAGCAGATGAGCGCCGGCTTTTACCTGATTGAGAGCTTCTTTTTTTACGGAAAGGAAGGAACCCTCGCGGATTTCGGCGGCGAGTTTTTTGCGGCCGGTTGGATTGATGCGCTCACCGATGAGGCGCGTGGGCAATTCCTTGTCGATGCAGACGGCTTTGCTGCGGCTGGCCAGCCAAAGCCGCTTCGGCCGCTTGGGCCGTGCTGGTTCGTGGGCATCCTTTAACGTATTTGCCAGGGCGGCGATATGGGCAGGTGTTGTGCCGCAACAGCCGCCGAGGAAGGTGGCGCCGGCTTCTAAGAGTTTTGTACCCCAGCGGCCGAAATCCTCGGGCCCCATGGGGAATACGGTTTCGCCGTTTTCCAGATAAGGCATGCCGGCATTTGGCTGGACGCTTATCGGCACATCGCAGTTTTCGGCCAGCGTGCGGACAATCGGCACGAGCTGTTCTGGTCCGAGGGAGCAGTTGACACCGATGATATCGGCGCCCATAGCCGACAGGATGATGGCGGCTGACTGCGGGTCCGTACCCGTAACCGTACGGCCGTCTTCGCTGTAAGAAAGCTGGCAGATGACGGGGATTTTTGGAGCGGTGTCTTTGGCCGCCAGCAGGGCCGCGCGCATTTCTTGGATATCGATGCAGGTCTCGATAATCAGATAGTCGGCACCGGCTTCGGCCAACGCTTTGGCCTGTTCGGCAAAGCACTGATAGGCGGCTTCAAATTCCAAATCGCCAAGTGGAACGACAAAACGGCCCGTCGGGCCCATGGAACCGGCGACCTTAGCGCGTCCGGCGGCCGCTTCTTTGGCGATTTTTACGGCGGCGGCATTGAGTTCGGCAACGCGGTCAGCAAGGCCGTAGTGGTCGAGTTTCAAGGAGCTGGCACCGAAGGTATTTGTCTCGATAATGGTGGACCCGGCCTCGATGTAGGCGTGGTGAATATTTTTTACGACTTCCGGGTTTTCGATGTTCATGAGTTCCGGACAGCCGCCTGGTTCTAGTCCGCCGGCTTGCAGCATGGTGCCCATAGCACCGTCAAAAATATGAATCAAAAAGGTCACGCTCCTTATACATTTCGGGAAGGGCAGTCTGTTTTGGGACAGGCTGCACAGCCTTTTTTATGGGAAGTGGCTGTTGTTTGTTTTGATTTATCTTCCTTATATAGTCCGATTACGGCCGTTATGCTCTTTCGCGGGATAAGCATCATCGACGAGGATAGATGGATGCCGATAGCAGCTGCGCCAGTGAGGCGGATGAGCTCGGGTTGTTGTTCAATCGGCCAGTCGCCATAGCCAGGACTGAATCGCCAGCGCATGCCGTAGCCTTTGGCTGCCGCTTTGGGCCGGATGGCTTTTTCCATGGCATCGGCGACTTGTTCCACGGCCGTGGTAGCGGCCGCGTCTAACAGTACTGAGGATGAATATTGCCCAGCTTCAAAGCGCTTGGTTACGGTTTCCTCAATGGTTTCGCCAACGGTTGCCGCTAGGGCGATGACTTTTTCACAGCCAGCAAGATGAGCTCCGATTTTCGCCCCTTGCAGGATGCAGTTTGGCTCGGCGATTATTTCCTGTGTTTCACAATCGTAGTCGTACAACTGCCAGATGCCCTTGGGGGCGGCGAGCAGGCGGGCATCCTGACAGGCAGCCTCGATTTTTCCCTCGTCAAAGTTTTCGGCTTTCATCAGGCCGGCATAACGTCGGGTCTCTTTTGCATCGATGGCTAAAAGCGGTGCATTATAGATAGGCAATCCCTTCACATCCTTTCGCCAGGCAGCAGAAATAATTTTTTTAGAAATGTTTCACGTGAAACATTGGCTTTTCGGTCATTTCATATTATTATATAAAGTAGTGAAATGACGCGAGGCTATTCAATTTAACAATACAATAACAACTGTTTATGTATTTAATATTATCGTAACAATTATACTTATTTTTGCGAGATTTTACAAGAAAAACTGTAACGTTTTTAATACAGAGAAAGTGGTGGATTCGTTGACAAAGATTATTGCGGTGGCAAATCAGAAGGGTGGCGTCGGCAAGACGACCACGTCCGTAAATCTGGCAGCCTGCCTGGCCGAAAAGAAGAAAAAAGTTTTGCTGGTAGATTGCGACCCGCAGGGCAATGCCAGCAGTGGTTTCGGCATTGATAAATCGGCGCTGGAGCAGACCATCTATCATGTTTTGATTGATAATGCGGCAGTCGCAGATGTCATTCAGAAAACGGAATTCAAGGTCGATGTCCTGCCGGCGAATATCGAGCTTGCCGGTGCTGAAGTCGAACTGGTAGCGGCAATTTCGCGCGAGACCCGTCTCAAGAAAGCCTTGGACAGCATCAAGGAAAACTACGATTATATCATTATTGACTGCCCGCCGTCGCTCGGGCTGCTGACGCTGAACTCGCTCGCAGCAGCTGACTCGGTACTGATGCCAATCCAGTGCGAATTTTATGCGTTGGAGGGCGTCTCCCAGCTCATGAATACGATTGAACTGGTGCGCAGCAATCTCAACCCGAATCTCGAGGTTGAGGGCGTTCTCATGACGATGTTCGATTCCCGTACGAAGCTGTCGGAGCAGGTCGTAGATGAAGTTCGCACGAATTTTGGGGATACGGTTTATAAGACGATGATTCCGCGTACGGTCCGCCTGTCGGAAGCTCCCTCCTATGGCGAGCCGATTCTCTACTATGACAGACGTTCCAAGGGAGCAGAGGTTTATATGAAATTGGCGAAAGAGGTGATTGCTCGTGGCAAATAAGGCACATGGCGGTTTGGGCAAAGGTCTTGGGGCGTTGCTCAAGGATACGAAAATAACGCCGGCCAAGGATAAAGTCCAGGAGCTTAATGTAACGGAAATCAAAGCCAATCGTTACCAGCCGCGTCAGGAGTTCGATGAGACGGCACTCGATACGCTGAAGGATTCCGTAAAACGGATTGGCATCATCGAGCCGCTGCTGGTCCGCAAGCTGCCGGGCACGGGGTACGAATTGATTGCTGGCGAGCGCCGTCTGCGGGCTGCCAAGCTGGCTGGCTTAAAGACGGTACCGGCGATGATTCGCGAATATAATGATGCGGAAGTCAGTGAAATCGCTCTGATTGAAAATATCCAGCGCGAAGACTTGAATGCGATTGAAGAAGCCAAGGCCTATCAGCGTCTTATGAAAGACTTTGGCATGACGCAGGATGATATGGCCAAGAAAATCGGCCGCAGCCGTTCGCATATCGCCAACTTCCTGCGTTTGTTGAAGCTCGAGCCGCAGGTACAGGATTACGTTGCCAATGGCGCCCTGTCCATGGGACAGGCAAAACCGCTGCTGGCCATTGAGAATCAGAACTTGCAGCGGGAAGCTGCCGAATACATCCAGGCAGAAGATCTGTCGGCTCGCCAATGCGAGGCGCTGGTCAAAAAATTGCAGGATAATCCGGACTACTTTAAGGAGAAACCGGAGGCGGCGAAGAAAGATAAGAAGGAGCAGGACGTATTCCTGACCGATGCCGTCGATAAGCTTACGCATCTATTTGGCACGCAGGTAAAAATCCATCCGGGCAAGAAAAAGAGCAAGATCGAAATCGAATTTTATTCCCCAGAGGATTTGGATCGCATCATGGGATTGATTCTTGAGCGGGAAGAACAAGTCAAAAAGCAGAAGATCGATGCCTTGCGGCAAGTGTCGCTGACGCAGAAATTTACGGTCTAAGCCAGGCGGTTTTGCCTATGGCAAAACTAGAACAATGGCGTTAGAACGCTTGACGCGTTGAAACGCTAATAAGTATATTTTGCTTATAGCAAAATTTGAACTACGGCGTTATAATATTAAAGGTTTGCGATTAAGGGTTAGCGGTTTTGTTTCACGTGCAACATTTGGTTGCATGAGAAGGGAAGCAGAGAAAGGGAGCATTCAATAAACAATGGATATTCAGCAGTTCATAAAGATAATGACGAACAATATGCCATTTATCGTTGCCGGCATGGCCGTGATTATGGTAATCATGTTGGGAATTATGATTAATCAGGCGATGAATCTCAGTTATATGAGAAAGCGTTATCGCAAGATGATGACTGGCGTTGATGGTGCCAACATGGAGCGCCTGCTTATGGGCCATATCGATGAGGTTCGTCACGTCGTAGAGGAGAATCAGCGGCTCGATAGTGAGAACAAGCGGATGGATGCACTGCTCCAGACTGCGGTCACGCGGGTGGGCGTTGTCCGTTTCCGGGCCTTTGAAGACATGGGCAGCGATCTGAGCTATGCGGTGGCCTTGCTGGACTCCTATAATAATGGTGTGATTCTGTCCAGCATCTTTGGCCGCGAGGATTCCCGCAGTTATGTAAAGCCAATCGAGGCTGGTGCATCGACCTACACGCTGACGCAGGAAGAGGAACAGGCACTGCATGACGCTATGGCCAAGGCGCAGTAATCCGGTATATTCTATAGTAGAAAAAACTTTAAAAAACAAAAACCTTATGCTATAATGGCATAAGGTTTTTTATTTATTGGTGAAGCAATCCAGGGAGTTTTATGTCCGTGGATTATTTTATTGAAAGTGTTTGGAGGCTTTACTTTGGCAGACGAGAAGAAACCAGAGATAAAGGAATCACCGGAGTATACAATCAAATTTATCCCGCCCAATGGCGGCGATGTAAAGAAAATCCATTTATCCGCGCGCAACTTAAAGATTGGCGTTGCCTCGGCAGCTGTTGGTGCGCTGCTCTTTGTGGGAGCATTCAGCTATTCGGTTTACAGTACCTTTGCGGCGCAGAGCGGACAAAGTGAGATCCGGGAACTCCGGGAAGTGAATACGATTCAGCAGGAACAGCTGTTGCAGCTTTCCAAGAAGGCCAACGACCTGCAGGATGAAATGGAGCAGCTGAAACAAATCGAAAATGAACTGCGCCAGATGACGGGGATGGCTCCGGCGAAAGATGGCAATGCACCGGCTGAGCAGAACCCTGATGCCAGTGGCAATGGCGACGGCAAGCACGATGGGCAGGGCGGACCGGTAGTCCAGCCGGATTTGAACAATATCGGTCAGGTACTCACCATGGTGGAGCAGGGGCTTACCCAGCGCCGTGAGTCGCTGATGGACTTGCAGCAGCATATCAAAGACCGTCAGGAGAAGCTTGGTTACAATCCGCTTATGGGCAGCAGCACGATGCCGTCCATCTGGCCGGCCCATGGTGTTGTTACTTCGCCGTTCGGACTTCGCTGGAATGGCTCGGATTTCCATCCGGGCATCGATATTGCCAATGATGCAGGAACGCCAATCCTGGCGGCTGCTGATGGTGTTGTCACGACGGCTGGCTGGAATGATGGCGGTTATGGCAATATGGTTGACATTGATCATGGCAATGGCATCATGACCCGTTATGGTCATGCAATGCAGGTTGTCGTCACGCCGGGACAGTATGTCCGCCGCGGCCAGGTCATCGCCTACATGGGCAGCACGGGATTCTCTACGGGGCCGCATGTTCACTATGAGGTGCGCATTGGCGGTGAGGCGGTAAATCCGGCCTCGTACCTCCATTGATAGGCATAAAGCCGTAAGTATTATGTATACTTTCATGGACGCATGACGGCTGTTTCACGGAGTTGTATGCGTGTATACAGTAAAAAAATACATAACATAACAAAAGTGAATAATAAACATAAGCTCTATGCAAACAACGGCATAGGGCTTTTTTATTGGCGGAATAAGTATAACAAATGATAAAACTGTAAACTGTATACATACATATTTATGCAGAAATGTATAAATATAATAGCAGCTTTTTAGAAAGTGGGCGTAAAATCAAGGAAATAACGGATTTTGTCAGAATATTATGCTTGAATATACATATTGACATCGGTTTACAGTCTTCCTATAATAGGAGATACATTACAGTCGAAATGTATTGTATAGAGACAATGTATTATATACAAAGGACAATCTCAAAGGAGAGACGGATATGTGTAGAATTGGTTCAATCAAGAGCAAAGTACCCATTCAGCCATCCAAGGCGCTGCGTTTGATGCTTCCGCAGCAGGAAGGGCATGATAACTCCGGATTCGCCATGGTCATGCAGGACCTGTACGGCATCTTTTCCAATTATAAGGATAAGCCGCTGTTATCCCTGGCCTGCACGCAGCGCGGTGCGCAGCTGGTAGAGGAATACATGGATGCGCACAACTTCGTACAGCTGGCAGAATGGATTCCTATTCCGGATAAACGTCCGGGGCTTGATATTCAGGCAATGCCATACTACATTTTCCGTAACTACGATTATCCGGAGGATGCCGAGAAGATGACCAAGGAGCAGAAGGAAGACCTGCTGCTCGATACCCGTCTGGCACTCAGAAAACTGCTCGAAGAGGCAGGCGAGGGCTTCGTCTATTCGTTTTGGCCGGATGTATTGACCTTGAAGGAAATCGGCGATCCGCGCGATATTGCTACGTATTTCCACCTTTGGGATGACAATGGCTGCCTGGCTGCGAAGTCGATCGTAGCGCAGTGCCGTCAGAATACCAATTACGACATCGTGCGCTATGCAGCGCATCCGTTCTTCCTGCAGGGCTACACGCTCTGTGCGAATGGTGAGAATACCTTCTATACGAAGAACAAGGAATTCCAGAAATCGCTGCATCGTGGCTATATCGGTTTTGAGTCCGATTCCCAGTGTTTCCTCAATACGCTTCATTATGTACATCACGAGCTCAAATGGCCGCTTACCTATTATAAGCATGTCATTACGCCGCTGCCGTTCGAGGAAATCGAACAGCGGGAGGATAAAGAGGTCCTCACGGCAATTCGTCAGTCGCTGGCGAATCTGGAGATCAACGGCCCGAATACCGTTATCGGTGTGCTGCCGGATAATCGCATGATTACCTGCTGCGACTCCAAGAAACTTCGTCCGGTTGTCATCGGCCGCACGGATGATATGCTGGCAATCTCTTCGGAGGTTTGCGGCATCAATGAAATCATGCCGGACCGTGACCAGACGAAGGACATTTACCCGAATGAACGGGAAATCATAGTAATCAACGATGAGCTGGAGGTACAGAGATGGAAGCAGTAAAAACTCAGGACGTGGCAGTAAATGACCTGCCATGGAAAATCGAATATCATGCTGACCGCTGTACGATGTGCGGCAGCTGCGTGGCCGGCTGTTCGTTCAAGGCCATCAAAGTGGTTACGCAGAGCCAGTCTTTGACGATTTCGGAGGGGAGTCAGCCCGAACCGAAGCATACGCATGTCGCGCGCCCCATCATCAAACAGGTGGCAAGCCTGACGGATTTCTGCCGGGGCTGTGGCATGTGCGAGAAAATCTGCCCGAACAACGCCATTCGTCCGGTTCGTAATCCGGACAGCCGCCGCACGCTGCTGGCAAAAGACAATGGCCCCATCAAACGCGGTGGACGCACGAATCTTAACGCGCAGCGTACGCTGGACAGTATTGTCGTTGGCCGTATCTCTCAGATGACGGACCCGTCGCTCGATGCGGCCCGCCACACCTTCGATATCCGTTCGCCCTTTGGCCGCGTGCTTTCCGCCAAAGAGCTCCCGTTTGAGCTCAAGGATGGCAAGCTCGTTCAGGCAAGCCATACGCCGCCGGTCGATTGGATTTACCCGCTGATTTTCTCGGATATGTCCATCGGTGCTCTGTCGACCCGTGCCTGGGAAGCCGTGGCCCTGGCTGTCGGCTACCTCAACGAGAAATGCGGCCTGCCGGTCCGCATGAGCTCCGGTGAGGGCGGCATGCCGGTAAAACTTTTGGAATCGGAGTATCTCAAATACTTCATTATACAGATTGCGTCCGGTCACTTTGGCTGGAACCGTATCATCAAGGCAATGCCGCACATGGTTACGGACCCGGCAGGTATCCTCATCAAGATTGGCCAGGGTGCAAAACCGGGCGACGGCGGCCTGCTGCCGGAGGCAAAGGTAGCGGAGCATGTCCAGGCTATCCGTGGTGTACCGAAGGCAACGCTGGCTTCGCCACCGAACCATCAGGGCCTTTACTCCATCGAGGAGTCGGTCCAGAAGATGCATCTTTCCATGAATGCCGCGTTTGGCTTCCGTGTTCCGGTCGGCATCAAGTGCGCCGCATCGGCAACTTCTGTTTCCGTATACAACAACCTGCTGCGTGACCCGTACAAGATTTGCGGCGGTTTCTTCCTCGACGGTATCCAGGGCGGCACGGGTGCCGCCAATGAGGTATCCCTCGACCATACGGGCCATCCGGTCGTTTCCAAGATTCGCGACTGCTACAATGCAGCCGTCAAACAGGGCCTTCAGGGCCAGATTCCGCTTTATGGCGGCGGTGGTATCGGCATGACCGGCAATGCGGCTGCTGATGCCTTCAAGATGATGTGCCTCGGTGCTAACGGCGTATTCGTCGGCAAGGTCCTGATTCAGCTCCTGGGCTGCGTTGGCAACGAGCAGGGCCGCTGCAACTCCTGTAATACGGGTAAATGCCCGATGGGTATCTGCTCGCAGGATCCGCGCCTCGTCAAACGCCTCGACATCGACCGTGGTGCTCAGAAAATCGTCGACTATGTACTGGCTTTCGATGCAGAGCTCAAGAAGCTCATGGCGCCGATTGGCAACAGCTCGCTGCCGATTGGCCGCAGTGATGCACTGGTATCGACGGATAAGGCCGTGGCAGAAAAACTCGGCATCCAGTATGTATGCTAACGATGGCGTAACAGGAGGCAATAACTTATGTTTAAGATAGAAACAATGCAGGGACATGAACGCATGTCCACTCAGGACCTGCTGCTCGCCATTGGCGATGCGGTAAAGCAGGGCGAGACCGAGTTCGAGATTGCGGCTTCGGGCCAGCATGATATCGGCGGTCCGTTATGGCATCCGGAAGGCAAGACGCTGCACTTCCATGTCACTAATGCCGGCCAGCGTCTCGGCTCGATGTGCCTGCCGGGCACGGAAATCGTAGCCGATGGTTCGGTATCGGCTGATGTAGGCTGGCTGAACTCCGGCGGTACGATTACGGTTAAAGGCGATGCCGGCGATACGGCTGGTCACTGTTCCTCTGGTGGTAAGATTTTCATCGGCGGCCGTGGCGGTACCCGTACGGGTTCGCTGATGAAACATGACCCGCTCTATGAAGAACCGGAACTCTGGATTCTCAAGAATGTTGGATCTTTCTCGTTCGAGTTCATGGGCGGCGGCCGTGCGATTGTCTGCGGTTATGACAGTGAGCAGTTCGCATCGGTTCTCGGCGAGCGTGCCTGTGTCGGCATGGTAGGCGGCGTGGTCTATGTACGCGGTACTATCGATACCTATCCGGCTGACATCAAATATATGGACCTCGATGAGGACGATATCGCTTTCCTCGATGGCGGCATGGATGAGTTCCTGCAGCATATCGAGCGCGAGGATTTGCGCCAGGAACTTTCGGACTGGAGCCAGTGGAAGAAACTGCGCCCGCTGACGGCTGCCGAGAAGAAGGGCAAGAAAAACCATGACCTCAAGGCATTCCGTTTGAATGACTGGGTAAAAGGCGGCATCTTCAGCGATGTAGCCCATGATGATTTCGCTGTTCACAATACGCTTTCGACGGGCCTTTACCGTCTGCGTGTACCGAGCTGGGATAATGCGAAATTTGCGGCACCGTGCGAATTCAATTGCCCGACGGGCATCCCGACGCAGCGCCGCTATGACCTGATTCGTCAGGGCAAGCTCGATGAAGCGTTCCAGCTGGAACTTCAGTATACACCGTTCCCAGGCTCGGTTTGCGGTTCGGTCTGCCCGAACCCCTGCATGGACCACTGTACGCGCGGTACGATTGATGAGCCGATTCAGATTGGCGACCTTGGCTATCGTTCGGCCTTCCTGAAGGTTGAGCCGCCCAAAACTAAGACGGGCAAAAAGATTGCCGTCATCGGTGGCGGTGTTGCCGGCCTTTCGACGGCATGGCAGCTGGCGCGCAAAGGCCATAGCGTCACGGTTTACGACGATGCCGAGCGCATGGGTGGTAAACTCGAACAGGTTATCCCGCGTGGCCGTCTGGCACATGAGCTCTTGGAAGCAGAGCTCAAACGCATTCAGAGCGTTGGCGTAGAATTTGTCACGAGCTATAAAGTCGATAAAGAGAAATTTGCTGCCCTGCGCAAAGAAAACGACGCAGTAGTCGTGGCAACGGGCGGTACGAAATCCCGCTTCTTCCCCTGGGAGGGGGCTGAGCACCTCACGATGGGACTGGAATACCTCAAGGCGATCAACCGTGGCGAGAAACCGGCTACGGGCAAGCGCGTCGTCGTTATCGGTGCCGGCAACTCCGGTATGGATACCTGCCGTGGTGCTTATGAAATGGGTGCGGAGACGGTCGTAGCTGTCGATGTGCAGAAACCGGCAGCTTTTGCTGATGAAATCGAGTACATCGAAAATCTCGGCGGCAAGCTCGTCTGGCCGTTCTTTACGAATAAAATCACGCCGGAGGGCGTTTATGGCAACGATGGCCGCTTCATCCCGGCCGATCAGGTAATCGTCAGCATCGGTGAGGAACCGGAGCTTGACTTCCTGCCGGAAGACGAGGGAATCGAGTTCTTCCGCAAGAGCTGGCTGGTACCCAAGAAAGACCAGAGCATTGCCAAAGGCGTATTCACCGCTGGTGATACGATTAAACCAGGCCGTCTGACCGATGCTATCGGCAGTGGCCGCAAAGCAGCCTGGTATGTCGATCAGTATGTCATGGGCCAAGAGACTGCGGACTTCCCTGAGAAGCAGCAGATCCCTGCCGAGCGCCTGTCGAAAGCATACTTTGATAAGTGCAATCACTGCCTGCTCGGGGATCCGGTCGATGACCATACGCGTTGTGTCAGCTGCGGTACCTGCCGTGACTGCAAGATGTGTCTGGAATCCTGCCCAGAAAAAGCCATTACCCGTATCCAGAAGGAAGATGGCAGCTGGGAATATGTATCCGACCCGAACCGCTGCATTGGCTGTGGAATCTGCGCGGGGGTCTGCCCCTGTGGCGTCTGGAGTATCAACGACAACCCAGAAAAAATCGACATGTATTCGACGGGAGCAAAAGCATAAAAGAATAATTGTTTCACGTGCAACAAAACGGGACCATGAGAAAAACACATGGTCCCGTTTCTTTTATCGGTGTATCGATTAATGATGCGTAGCGATGTAGAGAATATCGTTCGCCAGGCGGTCGCCGGAAACTCTCTGCCAGTTTGAACCGGACGAGATGTAGGCATGTTTGCCCGTATAACCCGTCCACATATATTTCCAAGTTCCATCCTGCTGGGTGAAGCGATAGTCACGCTCCTCAAATTCTGCGTAATCGTCAGCAAGCACAGCATGGATGCGCAGTACCGTATTGGGGATGCGGCCGCTGGCCATCAGGGAACCGCGGTCAACCGACCAGGTAGCCTGGTATTTGCCATAGCCCAAGTCAATCCAAGGGTCAGCACTAGCAACACTGGGATGCATCAAGTGAAGTCCAGTAAGGGTGATAGCTGCACCAAAGCAGCAGGCAACGAGATTAGATTTCAGTTTTTTTAAAGTCATAAAGACCTCCTTCATTTTTTTTTAGATTATAACATGATTTTAATGTCTTTGGTAAAATATATTATCACACAATAAAACATTGCCATTAACGATATATTTTGTCCATGCGGTCAAGATGTGACAGATATCAATTGTTCCTTCGTAAATAATCATTTATACTTACAAGTAAACGGACGATGGAGGCTGTATTTATGGTAAAAATTGTATTTTCGGATATCGATGGAACCTTTTTGACCCCCGAGAGCAAGGTGAGTCCGGCCACGGCAATGGCGGCGCAGAAACTTCTGGCGGAGGGGATTCCGCTCGTGCTGGTTTCGGCCCGGATGCCGGAGGCTATCTATCCCTTGACCGATGCAATTGGCATCAAGATTCCCATCATCAGCTATAGCGGGGCGTTGGCACTCACGGAGACGGGGGAAGAGCTGGGGAGCATAACGATGGCGGGAGCCGATACGGCCCGGCTGTTGGCGGTACTGGAAAGCGAATATCCAGATGCAGTGGTCAACTATTATGCAGGGCACCATTGGTATGTCAAAGCGGTGGAAAACGAGCGCGTCCAGACGGAAGTCCGCATTACCTCGGCACAACCACAAAAAGCCAGTTTCGAGGAACGCCTGGCCGTTGGGGAAGTCCCGCATAAAATTCTGCTGATGGCGGAGCCAGAACTTTGCGAGCGGGCGGAACGGGAGCTTTCTGCCCGGTTCCCGATGTTTCATGTGGTGCGGTCGGCAGCGTTCCTGCTCGAGATTATGGATGCAGCAGTATCCAAGGCCAGCGGCATCGAAGTGATGCTGAAACATTTTGGATTCACTGCCGAGCAGGCATTGTCCTTGGGGGATAATTATAACGATATTGAGATGTTAGAGCTCACAGGCCGCAGTGTCGCCATGGGAAATTCGCCGGAGAAAATCAAGGCGATTGCAACGGATATTACTTTAGCGAATGATGCGGATGGGTGGGCCAGATTCCTGGAACAGGAAATTTTTGCCAAGGAAATCGCGCGCTGATTTTTAAAATATTTTGCTCTGAATTGATTAAGCTTTTCGAATATTCACCGATATATACTATAGAGAGTGTTTTTGATGAAGAAGCTGGAGGTGGATGTATGGCTATTGATGCTGTGCAGGGAATAACGGCTTGGTCAGGGATGAAACACGACAGGAATAGCAGGGAAAAGACGGAAGCGGCGAAGGATACGTTTGCCAAGATGCTGCGTCAATTGGAAACTGGTGGTGGAATCTCCGATACTGGGGAAAGTAATGGGGAAGATACCACAACCGTAACGCAGGTCATGTCGGATGGTTCGGTGCTGGTTACCGTCTATGCGGGAAATCGGATCGTATCGCAGAGCAAGACCCATGCGGCTAATCCGCAGGAGAATCCGGCGATAGTCAGTACGCGGGTGGAGCATTCGGCGCCGCCGCTTACGGGAAATACCGTAGGGGATGAGCTGGCCGCGAATATGGCAGCTGCCCAGATGCTCGCTATGCTGATGCAAAAATGATTCGAAAAAAGGCAGTGAAAACGCCCGCACGTTTTCACTGCCTTTTTGGTTCTTGACTTAGGGGATTATTCTTCTACCAGGGGATAGAGCTCCTGATCCTCGCGCTGCAGGCGCTCAATCAGCGCGTCAATAACGCGGTGGGTCTCCTGCAGGAAGCCTGCGGGATTGTTTTTGATTTTCGTGGGGGTCATAAAGGCTTCCTTATAGGTGGTAAAGGTATCAGCTAAATGGCCCATCTCCTGGTCAAAGGTTGTAGCGGTCTCGCGGATTTTTGGCGTATCGCTCTTCGCAAGATTTGGATAGAGAAATTTATCCTCGGCCGCCAAATGGATGGAGATAAGTCCGGCGAGACGGGAGAGCGCCCGAGAGATATCGTCGGCCTGACTTATCGCCTGCGTTTCCGTCTTAGCACCAGTTATGGTATCAAGCAGTTTGTAGATTCCTTCATGGTGGTCTTTTAGAATTTCCAGATACATCGTAATCGCTCCTTTTACTTTTCTCTATGGGTATAGTGTAGCGGGAAACGGGCGGCGAAGATGTAACTAGGGTTACAAAAAGTTTCGAAACGAACATATTTATGGCAGGAATTCGCGGATGCGAGTCCGAAGTAAACAGCAACAACTCGATTGTTCACAATTATGTTTTACGTGAAGTAGGGAGTGACAGGTCATGAAAACGCGTAATCAAGGGCGGAATCTTTATCCGAGCAGTAGTGGGAGAACTACGCCTGTCTCTTCGGGGGGGGGGACATTTGCTGGGCAAAAATAGCGGATTATCCACATTTCCATAAGGTGCGTACAAAGCCTTCGGCGAGGGCGTAAGCGATGTTTGGTTCGTTTGCGCCTTGGCAGGAGGCTTTGTGTGTTTTTAGGGACAGTTCATGACAAAGGAGTGAAATACAATGAAGAGGGAGAAGATGACACGCAGGGCGCGCTATGGAATCATGGCGGCGCTGATTGCTGGTGCTTTCAGTATCATGCCGGCCGTCCAGGCTATGCCGACGGGCGGAAATCCTACGGCCGGGGTAGGTATTGAGACCAATGGGGCCATCATGGACATCACGAGTACTGAGGGGAATAACCTGATTACCTGGCAAAGTTTCTCGGTAGCGGCCAATGAGCAGGTGCGATTCGATGCGAATAATTATCTGAACTATGTCAGGGGCATCAATCCCTCGGAAATCCTGGGGAAAATTACGGGCGGTGGGGATATCTACCTCGTGAATCCCAATGGGATTGTCGTCGGGGATGGTGCCCAAATCGATGTCGGCAGCCTCCATCTGTCAACGGCCAAAATCAGCGAGGGAAATCTCAATACCTTTGCGGATGCAAAAGGAGCGTTGGATAGCGCCGTAACGTTTCAGGGTGATGTCCTCAACAAGGGCACGTTAAATGCCAGTGCGATTACCGTACAGGGTGAAAACATCACATTTAAGGATGTGGCCGCTGTGAATAATACGGCTACGGTGAAACTGCAATCGACCAATCCCGCGCATTTAGGGCAGGAAGTGGGCGTAGAAGCGGAGGAGTATAACAATACGCAGTATACCGATTTAGCATTGACCAGTCCTGCTTGGACTTTTAAGGATAGCAGTGGGGAAACCGACTTGGAGCCAATAAATTATGTATTGGTTCGCAATGCGTATGAACTGCAGAATATGAAAAACAATCTTAATGGAAATTACATGCTGGCCAAAGACATAATATTAACGGTTCCGGATAATGGCGGTTCAAATTTTTCGCCTATTGGTGAACAGGAAGAATCTGAGTCATTTAAGGGAAAACTCGATGGCTGTAATTACGTAATTGGTAATTTGACGATTAATGAGCCAGATACGAATTATGTAGGACTTTTTAGATATTGCCGCACTAATAACGCGGTATTTGAAAATGTAGGTTTTGTAAATAGCAATATAACAGGCAATAACTATGTTGGAAGTCTTGCTGGCGAAGTGCGTTCATCGGTTATCATAAAAAATGTGTATAATACAGGTAGTATTAAGGGGAATGAGGTCGTTGGGGGAATTATAGGTGGTTTAGCCGACAGTAAGCTGACAAATTCTTATAATACGGGAGATATAACTGGCGCCAAAACTTTGGGAGGAATAACAGGGCGTTTAGAGTCTGGTGCTAAGATTAGTAATGCCTATAATACAGGAAATGTAACAAGCGTCTCTAATGGAAATTATGTTGCAGGAATTGCGGGACATCCTGCAGGAGGATCTCCCGTAGAATATTGTTACAATACCGGTAATATTTCAGGCGGTGATTATGTTTGCGGTATTTACTCTAGTGGTGGTTCGTATTTATATAATACTGGTAACATAAGCGGCAATAATTATGTAGCGGGGATTGCTAGTATCTGGGGAGCATGTCAAAATAGCTATAATGCAGGAAATATAGTTGGTACAGGGGATAACGTAGGTGGATTGTTAGCTTCTGGGAGTACGGTAAAAAATTCCTATAACATTGGAAATGTACAAGGAAATGGAAGTCATGTTGGAGCTGTTGTGGGAGATTACACAGGAAATATTTCTGATATGACGGAAGTATATTATGCAAGTAATATAGAAGTAAAGAATAATGCTGGAACTGTTAATGATTTAGGAACAGGCGAAACTTTAGAAACATTAATGAATCCAGAGACGTTTAGCGATGCTAGCTGGAATATGAATATAGACGGCAGCACGAATACAGGGTGGCGTATTTATCCTAGATATACCACACCATTGCTGTCAAACTTTATGAAACCGTTGGAGTTATCAAGCAACATATCATATGAGCTTTCTAGCGCTTATACTGGAGCGGATATTCTGGTAGGACAGGGGGCTAATGGAGCCGTTACGGTGCGTAATGTTGGCGAATATACGATTAACGATTTGTCGAGGCTTTATTCGAATCAGCAGGGCTACAACATTCATGTTTCGGAGGGGACGACGGCGGTTTTGAAATACACGGTAACGCCGGTGCCTTTGACGATTGCGGCAACCTCACAAAATAAGACCTATGACGGTCAGGCGGCAATCGAAGCGGTGGATGGCAGCTATAGTGTCAGCGGCCTGTTAGGCGCGGATACGTATGCGAATCCGGTAATCAGCTTTGCGGATAAGAATGTCGGCAATGCGAAGGCTATCTCCATCAGTGGCGGTACGCTGACCGACGGCAATAACGGTGCCAATTATGTGGTAAGCTATGTGGGCAGTACGGGAAATATTACGGCGAAGGATCTTACGTTAGCGGCTGACGCCGTCAATGTCACGAAGGTCTATGATGGCACGACGGCCATCGATGCGCAGGCGAAGTTCACGATTGCTGGCATGGTGGATGGCGATGATGTATATCTGGATAGTTCCAATATCACGGTGTCAGATTATACTAGTGCGGATGTTGGGTCGTATGAGCTTACGTTTAATGCCACGGGAGCGGTAGCTTTGGCGGGAGCCGATGCGGGGAACTACAATCTCACGGGTACGCTGAATGATTTGGCGGGAACTGGCAAGATTACCCCGAGGGAGCTTACGGTAGCCTTTGGCAATACGACGAAGGAATATAATGGCCTCTTTGCCGCAACACCGGGCGTGGCAACGTTTACGGGGCTTGTCGAGGGCGATACGGTGAGCCTTTCTGATACCGTTCAGGCAACCTACGCGAATAAGGGCGCTGGCACCTGGGATGTGAACTATAGTGGGCTTTCGCTTACGGGAACTTCGGCGGGCAACTATACGATTGCCGGCACTGCGGTAGGAACTGGTACGATTACGCCGAAGGCGCTTACGGTATCCTTTGGCGATACGGCTCGTGATTACAATGGAACGACGACAGCAACCGCAGGGGTAGCAACGCTTACGGGCGTGCTGGAGGGCGATGCGGTAAGTCTGGTCGATGGTTTTACGGCGCAGTATGACAGCAAGAATGTCGGTGACCGGACCGTAACCTATAGCGGCCTTTCGCTCACGGGAGACTCGGCGGCAAACTATACGATTGCGGCTTCGGCCCAGGGCGCTGGCAGTATCCAGGCAGTGCCGGTGACGTTCAAGGCCGACGACTATACGAAGCTTTATGACGGCACGACAAGTGCTCCCGGGGCGACCTTCAGCGTCTCTGAGGGCAGTTTGTTTGGCACGGATCGTGCCGGCGACGGAGTCTTTGCCTTTGAAGACAGCACTGTCGGCACGGGGAAACATCTCCTGTTCTCCGGCGTCACGATTGCGGATGGCAATGAGGGGCAGAACTATCTGGTAAGCTATCTGCCGAGCACGAATAGTAGTATTACGCAATTCTCCCCGTTGATGCTTAACGCGATGGCGGTAGCTAATTCTTCGGCAGAAGGTGACGGTGAGCTGAAACGCCGTGCGCTGGCAGAAGGATTGACGCTTAATAATTATCGGCAGTTGTCAGGTCTTGCCAGCAGTGGTATGAATACGCCAGTTGCTATGAGTTTTGAGGATATTCTAACGATGTGGTCTGTTTCTGAATGATTGAGGTGGTTATATTGCGGTACGTGAAATCTGTTATTCTAACCAATCTGTTTTGTCTGGCGGCATTGCCGGCGGCTATGGCGGCCCCGGCAGTGCCAGCACCACCCCAGGTTCCAGTGGCACAGCAGTCGGATGGCGATGCGGTAGCCGCACCGCCTGTGAAGGAGCAGGCGGCGGGAAATTTGCAGTTTGTGCTGCAGGAAGTTCGGTTCGAGCATCCGCAGATGTCGCTCGAGGATAAGGCGCTGACCCAGCTGGTCGAGCCGTTCTTGAAACGGGAGATTACCCCCACCGAGTTAAATGCGATGCTGGATCAGCTGACAGCCTATGCCAGAGTTCATGGCTATCCGGCGTCTATGGCGTATGTTCCGGCACAGACCGCTGTCAAAGGTCATCTTACGGTGCAGTTCGCCCCAGGGGTATTGGGAAAAGTCCGCGTCGATGAGGATAAGGTCCTGAAAGAGGCAGTGACGAGACGGACGCTTGCCGGCTTGAAGCCCGGTACCGTAATCCACAGTGCAGAGCTCGAGCGGGCGGTACGTAATCTCAAGGATATCCCGGGAATCGAGGTCAGTGCGAGCCTGGTACCAGGCGACAATAGCGGCGAAAGCGATTTGGCCATCAGCATCGCGCCTAAGGACAGGGATATGTATATCCTCTACAGTGAGAACTACGGCAGTAAAGCCGCTGGGCGCTATCGCTATGGGGGATTGGCCGATTGGCGCAACATCAGCCATCGGGGGGATCGTCTCAATGTCGGTGGTCTCATCTCCAATGGCAAACAGCATGGCTATAACATCGGCTATGAAATGCCAACCGGCCATAGTGCGACGACGGTAGGGCTTAGTTACAGCCGGACGGACTACGAATTGGGCAGTATCTGGAGTCAGCTCGGCATGGAAGGAAAATCCGATACCGTCAGCCTCTATGGGAAAACACCGCTTTGCAACCAGGCGAAGGAGAATCTGAATCTGGTCTATTCCTTCAATTACCGCCGGCTGGAGGATAAGATGAAGGGGCTGGAACTCGGTAACCGTCATTCGTACAGTACCAGCGTTGGCGTGGATGGACGTTATCGCCAGCCGAATAATCTCCTGCAGTACAACGTTTCCTTGCAAAGTGGTACGTTGACGCCGGATTCGACGTTGGCCAATACCTTGGCAACCGATGGCGGTTACCAGGGGAGCTATATCAAAGGGACTTTGGATGTTACCGACATTCAGAAACTTACCGGACCCTTTGATGTAATGGTGAAGGTATCGGGGCAGAAGGCGGCCTCCAACCTCGACAGCAGTGAGCACATCTATCTGGGTGGTGCGCGCGGCATTCGGGCGTATCCGCAGGGCGAAGCCTCTGGGGATGAAGGCATCATGGGTACCTGTGAGTTCCGCTACCATACGAAACTTCCGGGGCTGACGCTCTCGACCTATTATGATGCCGGCCATGTTCGGGAACAGAAATCTGCCCGTGCCAGCACGACACTGCAGGGCTGGGGTCTTGGAATCACCTATTCGAAGGAGAACGACTGGTTTGCCCGCGTGGACTATGCACGGCGCATTGGCGGCGATGACAATCTCTCCCGCGATGCCAAGAGCAAACAGCGAATCTGGTTCCTGGCCGGAAAAGTATTCTGATTAAATAGGTGACAGATTACCGTTATTGCAAAGAAACAGGATAAACAAAAGAGGCTGTGCTGCCCCCTTTAGGGAAAGGGGACAGCACAGCCTCTTTTTGGTTAAATCGTTTGTAATTTTTTCTCGACGTGATTGAGAATCTCGCAGCCGTCTTCCGTGACGATGACGAGGTCTTCGATGCGGACGCCGAAGCGGCCTGGCAGGTATACACCGGGTTCGATGGAAAAGACCATGCCGGGCACGGTCAGGTTTTCGTTGGTGGCACTGACATCGCCCTGTTCGTGGTCGGTCTGGCCGATGAAGTGACCGAGGCGATGGTTGAATTCTTTTTCATAGCCATTTTCGGCCAGGAAATCGCGGGCGGCGGCATCGATGGTCGAAAGCGGAATGCCGGGGCGGATGATGGCCTCGGCTTTTTCGTTGGCCTGCCGCACGAGGTCGTGAACCTTGGTAAATTCTGGGTCAGCCGGTTGTCCGATTACGAAGGTACGGGTCATGTCGGAGCAGTAGCCCTTATAAACACATCCCATATCGATGAGCACGCATTCGCCGTCTTTTATGGTCGTGTCATCGGGCTCGTGGTGTGGGTCGGCGGCATTGGCGCCAACGGAGACAATGGTGGGAAAACTGGGCCCTGAGGCACCTTCGGCCAGGAAGGTTTTATCGATGAAGTCTGCCAGTTCCTTTTCGGTCATGCCCGCCTTCGCGGCGTTAAAGGCCTGGGTGATGACGCGGTCGTTGATACGGGAGGCTTCGCGCATCAGTTCCTGCTCTTCGTCATCTTTGATGGCGCGGCAGTCGTCGACTGCCTGGGAGGCGAGGATGGGCGTGATGCCGGTGCGTTCCATCAGTGGAATCAAGAAGCGCGCCGTAAACGTCTTGTCGATGCCGAGTTTTCCTTTTTGGATGTGGGCGGCAAGCAGGGCAATCTGGTCATCCATGTCGCTGAAACGGACTTCGTTATAGCCGGTTTCGGCGACCGAGAAGAGATGATTCAAAAAGAAGGTGTGCTCGCCGTCGGTGCGGATGAGAAACGCATAGAGGCGTTCGAACGGTTCTACGTAGACGCCCGTAAGATAGCGGATACTCATCGGATCGGAGACGAGGAGCTGCGTAAGCCCCATGGATTCCATATTTTTGATAACGCAGGCAATGCGATGGTTCATAGTTTGATCGTCCTTTCGAAAATGATACGGTCTCATTATACTACTTTGCGAAGCGGACGTCATACTGGGGCGGTGCCATCAGGCAAAGTACCTATGTTTTTAATTATCAGAATATATAACACGTTCTTATAAATTTGTAATAAATAAAGAGCAATAAAAAAGTTGACAGAATGATATACGTATGATATATTAAGAGCATGAAATGTGCTCGAACACAATTTTAAGGATACCACTTAAAACCTATATGGAGGGATATGGAATGAAAACAGGCACGAATAAAAGTGCAGGAAAGAAAATTTCTAGCAAGTTCATATATTTCTTTGGTTCCTTTGGAGGTATTTTATTCGGTTATGATATTGGTGTTATGACCGGTGCACTTCCGTTCCTGCAGAACGACTGGGGCTTGCAGGGCAATGCCAGTGTCATTGGCTGGATTACTTCCGCCGTTATGTTTGGTGCAATCTTTGGCGGTGCTTTGGCTGGTCAGCTTTCCGACCGTCTGGGCCGTCGCAAGATGATTCTGCTTTCGGCACTTATCTTTATCATCGGTTCGATTCTTTCGGGTATCGCACCGCAGGATGGTTCGCTTTATCTTATCGCTGTTCGCACGCTGTTAGGTCTGGCCGTTGGTGCTGCCTCGGCACTGGTTCCGGCGTATATGTCGGAGATGGCACCGGCCCGCTTGCGTGGCCGCCTGTCCGGTATCAATCAGACGATGATTGTCTCTGGTATGCTGCTCTCGTATGTCGTTGACTATCTGCTCAAAGACATGCCGGAAATGATTGCTTGGCGCTTGATGCTGAGCCTGGCTGCTGTACCGGCTGTCATCCTGTTCTTTGGCGTTCTCCATCTTCCGGAATCGCCGCGTTTCCTGGTTCGTGGCGGCAAACTGGCCGAGGCTCGTCAGGTCCTCGCCTGCATCCGCCCAGAGTCGGAAGTTGAAGCAGAGCTCATGGATATCCAGAACACTGCCCGCGATGAACAGCAGGCAAAACAGTCGACGTCGCTTTCGACGCTCATGTCGAGCAAGTATCGCTATCTGGTAACGGCTGGTGTCGGCGTTGCTGCCTTCCAGCAGTTCCAGGGTGCTAATGCGATTTTCTATTACATTCCGATGATTGTGGAACAGGCTACTGGCCAAGCTGCCAGCTCGCAGCTCATGTGGCCGATTATCCAGGGCATTATCCTGGTACTTGGTTCCTTGGTATTCCTTGGTATTGCTGACCGTTTCAACCGCCGCACGCTGCTGACGGTAGGCGGTACGGTTATGGGGCTTTCCTTTATTCTTCCGGCAGTGCTCAACAGCCTGATTCCGGGCATGGACCCCATGATGATTGTATTCTTCCTTTGCATCTATGTTGCTTTTTACTCCTTTACCTGGGCACCGCTCACGTGGGTTATTGTCGGTGAGATTTTCCCGCTGGCTATCCGCGGCCGTGCTTCCGGTGTTGCTTCTTCGTTCAACTGGATTGGTTCCTTCCTGGTCGGGCTGCTGTTCCCGATTATGACGGCAACGATTTCGCAGGCAGCAGTATTCGCCATCTTCGGTGTTATCTGCCTGTTGGGCGTAGCCTTCATCCGCAACTGCGTGCCGGAGACGCGTGGTCATACGCTGGAGGAAATTGAGGCAGCCGGTATCCGTCAAGGAGAAGAAGACGGCAAACCTGTAATGACGCATTAATTTTTTACCTGGCTACGAGGGGAGAGTTCGCTGATGGAACTTATGAAAAATGCAGCCAGTATTGAGAATGGTGAAACGGCCCTGGGCATTGAACTGGGGTCCACCAGAATCAAAACTGTGCTCGTAAACAGAAATTGTGAAACGCTGGCTTCAGCAAGTTATGAGTGGGAAAATCAGCTCGAGAACGGCATCTGGACTTACGATCTGGACCGTGCCTGGGCTGGCATTCAGACCTGTTTTACCCAGGTGGCTGCTGATGTGCGCAGCCGCTATCATGTGCCGTTTACGAAGATTGGTGCCATTGGTGTCAGTGCCATGATGCATGGCTACCTGCCGTTCGACAAAAACGGCAAGCTGCTCGCCGGGTTCCGTACCTGGCGCAACAACATCACGGGCGAAGCTGCCGATGCGCTGACGAAGGAATTTTCCTTTAATATTCCGCAGCGCTGGAGCATTGCTCATCTGTATCAGGCTATCCTCAATAAGGAAGAGCATGTAAAAGACATCGCTTTCCTGACGACGCTGGCTGGTTATGTTCATTGGAAACTGTCGGGGGAGAAAGTCCTGGGCATCGGCGATGCTTCGGGCATGTTCCCGATTGACAGCGCAACGGGCGATTATGATGAAGGCATGCTCGCTAAATTTGCGGCCCTTGATGATGTCAAGCCGTTCGGTTGGACGCTCAAAGAGATTCTGCCGCAGGTTCTTTCGGCTGGTGAAAAGGCCGGTGTCCTTACGCCGGAGGGAGCAAGGCTTCTGGACCCGTCGGGCAAACTCGAATGGGGAAGCCTCATGGCTCCGCCAGAAGGCGATGCCGGAACCGGCATGGTCGGCACCAACAGCGTCCGCAAACGCACGGGCAATATTTCGGTCGGTACGTCGGCTTTCTCGATGAATGTTCTCGATGCACCGCTGAAGGAAGTTCATCAGGATATCGATATGGTAACGACGCCAGATGGTGCTCCCGTAGCCATGGTTCATACCAATAACTGTTCCTCAGACCTCAACGCCTGGGTTTCCCTGTTTGGGGAGTTCGCCGAGGCTATGGGGCACGGGTTAAAGCCGGATAAACTTTACGGACTGCTCTTTAACCAGACTCGCCTGGCAGATAAGGATGCTGGCGGGCTGCTCAATTACAGCTGCCTCTCCGGTGAGAATATCACGCGGGTGGAGCAGGGACGTCCGCTCTTTATGCGCACGCCGCACAGCCACATGAATCTGGCTAACTTCATGCTGTCGCAGCTCTATGCAGCTTTTGCCCCGCTGAAAATCGGCATGGACATCCTCGTCCGCGAGGAAGGCGTCAAGACCGATGTGATGATTGCCCAGGGCGGCCTGTTCCAGACGCCGGTCATCGGGCAGCAGGTTCTTGCCGATGCGCTCAATATTCCAATCACCGTCATGAAGACGGCTGGTGAAGGCGGCCCGTGGGGCATGGCAGTTCTGGCTGTGTTCGCTAAGTGGGGAATGCCCGAGGAGACTTTGGCAGACTTCCTCGACACGCATGTTTTCCAGAATCCGGAAAGCACGACGCTCACGCCGAATGCGCAGGGCGTTGCTGGCTGCCAGCAGTTCATCAAAGCATATCGTGCCGGTCTTGCCGTTGAGAAGGAAGCTGGTACGGCGGTTCAGGAAACGGCTTGAACGTTATAGGTATCTCAGTAAGAAAGGATTTTGGTCATGTTAGAAGCGTTAAAACAAGAGGTCTATGAAGCGAATATGATGCTGCCGAAACTCGGCATTGTAACCTTTACCTGGGGAAATGTCTCCGGTATTGACCGCAAACAGGGCCTCTTTGTCATCAAACCATCAGGAGTTCCCTACGAGGATTTGAAACCGGAGGACATGGTGGTTGTCGATATGGACGGTCATGTTGTGGAGGGCGATATGAATCCGTCCAGCGATACGATGACGCATCTGGTTCTTTACAAGGAATTTCCGACGATTGGTGCTGTGGTTCACACGCATTCTTCCTGGGCTGTTTCGTTTGCCGAAGCAGGACTCCCGTTAGAAGCGCTCGGAACGACGCATGCGGATACATTCTTTGGGGATGTACCGGTAACCGAGGCACTGACGAAAGCAGAAATCGAGTCGGATTACGAGGAAAATACGGGCCATGTCATTGTCCGTACGTTCAAGGACCAGGGAATCGATCCTGAGGCAGTTCCAGCCGTGCTGGTAAAACAGCATGGTCCGTTTACCTGGGGCCCGAATCCGAAGAAAGCCGTGGAAACGGCCAAAATCCTTGATGTGGTAGCTGAGATGAATTACCATGCGCTGCAGCTCACGCGCGGCGATATCCGGGTGCCGCAGTACCTCCTGGATAAACATTATTATCGCAAACATGGTGCCAATGCCTACTATGGACAGAACAATGCCAAGTCCAATAGCGGTGTAACGCATCGTTAAACTGTCGCAATGACGAGTATCTATCTATAAACTGAAGGGAAGCGTTATCATGTTAGAGACGAAGAATTATGAATTTTGGTTTGTTGCCGGCAGCCAGTTCCTCTATGGTGAGGAAACGTTAAAAGAAGTTGCCCGTGATGTTGAAGATATGACGGAAAAGCTCAATGCCAGCGGCAAGCTTCCGTATAAAGTAGTTTGCAAGGGTGTTATGACGACGGCTGAGGGCATCACGAACTTCATGAAGGAAGTCAATTATCATGATGAAGTCGCTGGTGTAATCACCTGGATGCACACCTTCTCTCCAGCTAAAAACTGGATTCGCGGCACGAAACTGTTGCAGAAACCGCTGCTGCACCTGGCTACGCAGTATCTCAACAACATTCCGTATGATACGATTGATTTTGACTACATGAACCTCAACCAGAGTGCGCATGGTGACCGCGAGTATGGGTATCTGAACTCCCGTCTCGGCATCAACAACAAGATTGTTTATGGCTATTGGGGCGATGCCGAGGTTCAGCAGGAAATTGCGGACTGGCAGGATGTAGCCGTTGCCTATAATGAGAGCTTCAATATCCGCGTCTGCCGTTTCGGCGATACGATGCGCGATGTTGCCGTAACGGAGGGCGATAAGGTCGAGGCTCAGATTCAGCTGGGCTGGACGGTCGATTATTGGCCGGTGGGCGAGCTGGTCGATGTCATCGATGCCATTGATGAAAAAGATGTCGATACTGAGTATGCAAAACTGCAGCAGGACTACACGCTCAATATCCAGCACAACAGTGCGGAGAAGTTCGAGGATTCGGTCCGCTATCAGCTGCGCGAATACCTTGGCATCAAGAAGTTCCTCGATGATAAAGGCTACAATGCATTCTGCACGAACTTCCAGGACCTCAAGGGCCTCAAACAGCTGCCGGGCCTGGCTGCTCAGCTGTTGATGCGTGATGGTTATGGCTTCGCTGCTGAGGGCGATTGGAAACATGCCGCTCTTACGCGCCTGCTGAAGATTCTTTCCCATAATGACCGCACGGTCTTCATGGAAGACTACACGCTCGACCTGCGCAAAGGCCATGAGGCTATTCTCGGTGCGCATATGCTCGAGGTTGACCCGACGATTGCCAGCGATAAACCGCGTGTTGAGGTTCATCCGCTGGATATCGGCGATAAGGAAGACCCGGCCCGTCTCGTATTCACGGGCGCTGATGGCGATGGCATCGATGTGACGATTGCGGACTTCCGCGATGGTTTCCGCATTATCAGCTATCCGGTTGAGTGCCGCAAAGCAGAGGCTGAGACGCCGCATCTGCCGGTAGCAAAACAGCTCTGGACGCCGAAAGTCGGCCTCAAAGAGGGCGCAACGCAGTGGATTAAAGCTGGCGGCGGCCATCATACTGTCCTGAGCTTCACGATTAAAGAATCCCAGATTCACGACCTTGCTATGATGTTTGGCACGGACCTCGTTGAAATCTGTTGATTTACCCTAAAACTTTCCTAAGTTCCCCTAAGGAGGGCCGCTGGTTTATGCCAGCGGCCCTTTTGCTATTTTGAGATAGCGGGATTGCGTTCGAAGTAGATCGTCGCCGCTGCTAGGGACAGTGCCAACATTCCGTTCTTAACGGAAAACATCAAAGCTTCGTTTATGGCACTGTCCCTAGCGGCGGCTGAGGTTGGTACTGTGCCCCTTGCTACCGGCGACAGGCTCGAATAATATGGTACTTTCATATAGAAAAAGCGGGTGGGGCTGCCGATTGGATTGTCGGCAGTTCCACCCGCTTTTCGGGGTTATATGGGAATATATGTTTTTGGGAGCGATTAGAAGTGGAAGTCGAACTGGGTACGGAACAGATGACGTTTGGCGTCTTTGGATACACCGGCGATGCTTCCGGAGTGATTGTATTTCTGGTCCGAATAGAAGGTTTCCCAGACAACATCTTTCCAGGGGATGTATTTGACACCGAGGATGTAGCCCTTGGTATCTTTCGGCAGGGATCCCCATTCATCATCGTGGGAGACATCGCCATAGCGGCCAAAGTCGATATAGCGGGCATAGAGGCCCCAGTCGCCGCGTTTTGCCGAATCGACATCGCGGTAATCGACACGGAATTCCTTACTCGTCTTGAAGTCGTAGGCATTCGTGCGGACATAGGTACCGTAGAGCGTCACATCTTTGGCTACTTTGGCGCGCAAATCAAGTCCTGCCGCCCGGCTCATCATCTGATTGCCGCGGGTGCCGTGCTGGCCTTTGTAATTCTTGTTGCTCATATAGGTAAGGGAGCCGTCAAGGATGCCGAGGCGGCCGGTAATGTTGGCACCGTAGATATGCGTCTCTTCGCCATCCGGCATCGTGACGAGGTCGCCCTGGCGCGGACGCAGGCCGAAGCCGGAGAGACTCCAATGCGGCGTGAAGTTATAGGTGAGCTGTGCACCGTCGGCGGCATGGCCGAAGATGACATTCTGATAGCCGTAGCCCCACCATTTCGTACCGAGGACGGCATTTAACTTCGGTGCCGGCTGGCCCTCAACCCAGATGCGCTGGAACGTACCATCCTGGTCATCGGATTTGGCATCAGTACGCCAGGACTGGTTTACGGTGTAGCCCTTGCGCGTCTCGGACTGGAAGTGGGCTTCCCACTGATTGCCGACTTTCATGCGGCCTTCGAGATTCATGTAGTAGTGTTTGTTGTTGTTCTGCGACCCGACGCCCGGCGTGGTGGCGTCATGGTCGTATTTTGCCCGGACAAAGCCCGAGAACTGGATCTTATCCACTTTCTTCTCGAGATTTGTCATGCGTTCATCCATCCGCGAAAGTTCGCCATGATATTCCCGCTCGAGTTTTTCGAGCAGTGCCTGGTCCGCAGGATTGACACTGCCCATTTTATTCATGGCCCGTGCTACAACAGCGGCCATTTCATAGCGGCTCATGGAACGGTTGCCAGCAAAGGTGCCGTCACCGTTACCTTCCAGAACTCCATCCTTTACGAGCTGGTCAATGGCAGCATAGCTCCAATGTCCGGCGGGGACATCGGTGAAGCTGGCGGCACCTGTTTCGGGGGCCGCCATTGCGTGTCCGCTGACTGCTGCCGTGATAGCCATTGCCGTAAGAAGGCTGAGGGTCTGTTTTTTCATTGTGAATCGCTCCTTAAATTCTTCCGTTACCAATATCATTCTCACTTGGTCAAGAGGTTTGGAGCGCATGTCGCTTTGCCTGTGACAAAACGAATCATAACATGATAGAAAACGATAGGCAATACGAAAAAGCGATTGTGAGACCTTGTTTCATAAAAACTTACAAATGTGCATATATTTTCTAAACCATGTTTCAAAATCTTTCGTTTGAAGCGGCAAATGTTTTAAGCTTGTTATAAATAAAGTTGTTTATGCTATAATAAGTGTGATTTTTGCAGGGATAAGAGGTGCGACTGGAGGTATTTATGCGATTACTCAAGATTATGCAGGAAAATGAACGATTTTCTCAGACAGAACAGGCTATCGTACAATACATGCTCGAACATCCGAAGGAAGTTGCTGAGCTTACAACCCGCGAGATTGCCGCCAAGACGTATACCAGTCCAGCGGCTGTTTTTCGTCTGACCCAGAAGCTCGGGCTCAAGGGCTATAATGAGTTCCGGATTAAGTTTACCAGTGAAATCAGCCGCGTGAATCCGGAATCGTTCAGTATCCGTCATCGTCCGGTTACGCAGAAAGATAAGCCGGAAGATGTTGTCCGCAAGATTGCCGCGCTGGAGGTTGAGGCGATTGAGGAAACGAAGAATGAATTCGACATCAACCAGCTGGAAGCGATTATGAACCGCATGGAAAAGGCGGAGATGATTGATATCTATGCCTATGACCAGAATTATGCGCTGGCCCAGATGGCTGTTTATAATTTCATGCAGGTGAAACTTCCGGTTGTAGCTTATAATTCCATGAACAGCCAGATTTCGTCGGCGCTGGTCGCCGATAAGAAGCACCTTGCCATCATAATCTCCCGCTCGGGTGAGAATCGCCGCCTGATCCGGCTGGCCGAGATTTTAAAGCGCCGTGGCGTTCATACGGTACTGCTGACCGTGTCGCCGCATTCGCCGCTGGTTAGCCTCTGCAATGAATACGTCTACATTGCCAATACGACGAATTTCCTGGACCTTGGCGGTATGCTGTTTTCGGTAGGGGTACGCTATTTCATCGATACGATTTTTGCTATGCGGCTGGCGCGCCGCTATGATGAGATTGAGTCCTTTACGGACCAGTTCGATGATGCGTGTGGCAGCCAGTACGATGACAAACGCCGGATTTGGTGAACTAGGGGCGTTGTTTCGAAAACAAGGGGCGTTTTTGTTTTTTTTGCGAAACAAACAAACAGAAGAATTGAAAACCATTGAAAACAAGAAAGTGTTTTGTTATATTGTTCTCGTCAAGAGGCTTTGGCCTCATTCGCACTCGCTTTGCCAGCGAAATTGAATTGGAGAATGATAAAGGAGCACTTATAATGGACAAACAAGCGATTTTCGATAAGTTTGTAGAGTTTATGGGACGCTTCGCAGAAATCCGGGCAGTGGCAGCACTGCGTGATGGCTTCATCATGACGACGCCATTTACCGTTTGCGGTTCGGTTTTCCTGCTTATTGCGAATCTTCCAATCCCGGGGTATCCGGAATTCATGGCAAATCTGTTTGGCAAGGACTGGACGGCACCGCTTAATGCCGTTGCCGGTGGTACGTTTAGTGTATTAGCACTTATTGCCGTTTTGGCTATCACTTATAAATACGTTGAGGCGGAGGGCTGTGATGCCATCATGGCGTCGATTCTTTCGCTGTCGACGTTCCTCATTGTGCTGCCGCCGACGGTTATGTCAAAAGGCGGCGAGGCTGTCGGGGATGTCATTCCCAAGGCCTGGGCCGGCAGCAATGGTGTTATTACGGCGATTCTCGTGAGCTTTGCCGTTTCGGCAATCTTCTGCTACTGCGAAAAACATCACTTGGGCATCAAGATGCCCAGCACGGTTCCCAGCGGTGTTACGCGGGCTTTTGAGGCCTTGACGCCGGCGTTCCTGCTGTTCCTCGGCGGTTCGGTTATCTATGGTATTTTCCATTATGCCGGTGCAACGACATTCCCGGAATTTATTTTCAAAGTATTGCAGACGCCGCTGCAAGGTTTGTCGGATACCATTATCGGCGGTTCGATTATCGCGGCGCTCCAGTCGATCCTGTTCTGGGCCGGCATCCATGGCCCGAATGTTGTCGGTGGCGTGGTAAGTCCAATCCTCATTGCAAATTCGCTGGATAATCAGGCCCTTCTCGATGCTGGCCAGCAGCTCATGGGCAATCCGTCGGCTAAAATCATCACTTGCCAGGTCAACGATGTGTTTATCAAATCCGGTGGCTGCGGATTGACCTTCGGCCTGCTCATTGCCTCCTGGCTCTGTTCCAAATCTTCCCAGATGAAATCCATCACGAAACTGGCTACGGTACCGGGCTTCTTCAACATCAATGAGCCGGTTATCTTCGGCCTGCCAATCGTATTCAACCCGTTCCTGCTCGTGCCGTTTGTGCTGGTGCCGCTGTTTGCGCTATTCATCACCTATGGTGCGATTGCCGTTGGCTTCATGGCGCCGTTCTCCGCCGTTCAGGTTCCCTGGACAACGCCGCCAATCCTCGCTGGTCTCCTGCTCGACGGCTGGCAGGGGGCCGTTATCCAGATAGTCAATCTCGTCATGGCGACTGCGGTTTATCTGCCGTTTGTGCGGGCGCAGGACCGTCATATGCTGGCGGAAGAAAAAGCCGATGAGAATACTGATGCTGTTTCCACTGCCAGTGATATTCCCCTTCACTGCGAGTGAAAACGATATATTTTCCCTACTTCCTAAATAAAAAAACCTCCGAATGGTTTATCATTCGGAGGTTTTTTTATTCTTCTACGTTTTCGAGGATGCGGATTTCGTTGCGCATCAGATATTTTTTCTGGTCCGGGCGGAAACCATTTACCAGATAGTCAAATACGACCTGCATGGCCCGGCGTCCCTGCTGGCGCGGGTGCTGGTAGATGGCGGCCTGAATGATATGGTCGCGCATCATCCGGATGGTCGAAGGGATGGTGTCGAATACGACCATTACGATGTCGCGTCGGTTTTTGGCCATGACGGCCCGTGCGGCGCCATAGGCACCGGAAGAAATGATGAACAGCGCGTTGGTGTCGGGGTGTTCTTCCAAGAGCTGACGGGTTTTCTCATAGGAAATCATGTCGTCATCTTCGTTTTCGTGGACGCCCATGAGCTGGAAGCCCTCGGTCTTTTCGAGGACTTCGAGAAATCCCTGCAGGCGCTGGCGATGGCCCTGCATGCTCTGCGAACCCATCAGGACGCCAGCGTGAATACCCGGCGGGGCAATCATCTTGAGCAGGGCACCGGCCGTGCGGCCGCCTTGGAGGTAATCGGTGCCGACATAGCAGTGGCGGCGGCAGGAATCCACGTCGTTGTTGATGGTCACGACGAATATTCCGCGAGCTACGAGGTCGTTGAGTTTTTCGATAACGCGCGGCTCGTTTACGGGGTTGATAATCAGCGCATTGACTTCGCTGGCGAGCTCGTCGATGATGCTGCATTGCTCCTCGACGTTAAAGCCGCGCATGCTGCGCCAAAGGACTTTCATGCCGTAGTTTTCGTATTTTAGCGCTGCTTTTCGCATGGGCAGCAGCACATCGTCGAAGAAGGGGACCCCCTCGGATGCAATCAGCACGCCGACAACGGGATTCTTCTTGCGGGCAGCCAGCGCCTTGCCAGCGGGGTTTGGCTGATAGTTCAGCTTTTTTGCGGTTTCCAGGACCAGCTGACGTTTCTCGGGTTTTACGTTGCCGCGATTGTTGAGGACGCGGTCGACGGTTCCGCGGGAAACACCGCACAGTTCGGCAATTTGCTTGATAGTAACCATGGGGGAGAACCTCCGTGTAATACTCGCTAAAAGCGGGCGTAGTTCAAAAAGGATGATAGAATATAATTTTCGTCGTGTTCGGGGAATATTCCTGCACGAGCACAGTTATTTTTTCCGAAAAGCATTGCGGGAAAAATTTTTTGGAAAAAAGGCAAAAAAACAGATTTTGTCGGGAGACGGCATTGGTACTGGGATGGTGGTGTTCGTGCACATGATAGAGAACAATATAAAACGTTTTCTAAACCGAAGCAAAGAATAAAAAATATGTTGACAACAAAAAAGGGAACGTGTATTGTAATAGCAGAGAACAAAATGGTTCTGTGGCTAAGGATAAGGGGTTATCTGCTGTTAAGGGGCATACTGTTTCTCTTATTGTCTGATTATTAGCAATAAACAGGATTGTTTGTAAACTATTCTGTGCACGAGAACAGAAAAACAGAGACGGAAATCCTGAACCAAGCGAGGAGGTCCCTCCCAGGGAAATGAGGTGAATGACAAGGGGGGAGATTTACAGCAGAGCCGGAAAAAATGTACTGGTTTAAGTACGAAAAGCAAAGGAGACGAAAACATGAAAAAGATCATTGCATTACTTTTGGCAGCAGCTATGATGGTCGTTGCCGCCGGCTGTGGCGGTGAACAGTCTGCAAGCAGTGGCAGCGGCTCAGGTTCAGGTGGTAAACAGATTACGATGGGCTTCTCACAAATCGGAGCGGAATCCGAATGGAGAACAGCTAATACGGAATCCATCAAACAGGCAGCAAAAGATGCAGGCATCAACCTGCAGTTCTCGGATGCACAGCAGAAGCAGGAGAACCAGATTAAGGCAATTCGTTCCTTTATTGCCCAGGGCGTTGATATCATCGCTTTCGTTCCAATCGTTGAGACGGGCTGGGATACGGTCCTCAAAGAAGCCAAAGACGCTAAGATCCCGGTCATCGTTGTTGACCGCGACGTAAAAGTCAGCGACGATTCCCTCTATGTTGCTAAAATCGGTACGGATTCCGTTAAAGAAGGCAACAACGTTTTCAAATGGATTGATGAGTACATGGCGAAAGAGAAAAAGACCCCGCGTGATGGCGGCAGCCAGTACAATGTCGTAGTTCTTGAAGGTACGGTTGGTTCTTCCGTAGCTATCCGCCGTCAGGAAGGCTTCAAAGATGCAATGGCAAAATCCGCTAATGCTGGCAAATACAACCTGCTGGCTTCCCAGACGGGTGAGTTCACGCGTCAGAAAGGCCAGGAAGTCATGGAGTCTTTCCTCAAATCCTATGGCCCGAAAATCGATATCCTCTTTGCGCATAACGATGACATGGCCCTCGGTGCTATCCAGGCAATCGAGAAAGCCGGCCTTAAACCGGGCAAAGACATCACGATTATCTCCATCGATGGCGTAAAAGGCATGTTCCAGGCTATGATTGATGGCAAGGCAAACTGCACGGTTGAGTGCAACCCGCTGCAGGGACCGCTGCTCATGGAGACGGCTAAGAAAATCCTCGCTGGTGAGAAAGTCGAAAAACTCGTCTATGTTGATGAAGGCGTATTCCCGGCAGACGTTGCAGCTAAGACGCTTCCGGAACGCAAATATTAATACCTGTTTTAATCCATCCATATAGGCAGCTTAGGATAAGGGGCCGCGCCCGCAGCGCATGAGTTCGGACGCGGCCGTTTTATCCATATAGGACAGCAATTATTTTCATTATCTTATTCCGATGGCAATTAAGTTTCCTGGTTAGGAGTGAAGGTTATGGCACAAGCTCTATTGGAGATGCGGTATATAGATAAGGTATTCCCAGGCGTTAAGGCACTATCAAACGTCAATTTTACGCTCCACGCTGGGGAAATCCACTCCCTGATGGGAGAAAACGGTGCGGGCAAATCAACGCTGGTCAAGGTGCTTACGGGTGTCTATCAGCGCGATGGCGGCACGATTGTGATGAATGGCAAGCTCATTTCGCCGAAAACGCCGAAAGAAGCGCAGGAATGCGGGATTTCGACGGTGTATCAGGAGGTAAATCTCTGCTCGAACCTCACGGTGGCAGAGAATATCTTTATCGGCCGTGAACCGAAAAAACACGGTTTTATTGACTGGAAAACAATCAACCAGCGGTCCGAGCAGCTGCTCGCGAAGCTGGATGTTCATATTGACGTAACTAAGACGCTCGATAACTACTCGGTGGCTCTGCAGCAGATGATAGCGATTGCCAGGGCCGTCGATGTCGATGCGAAAATCTTGATTCTCGACGAGCCGACGTCGTCCCTCAACGAGGAGGAGACCAAGCATCTGTTCAAGATCATGCGGCAGTTGCAGCGGCAGGGGATGGGCATCGTCTTTATCTCCCATTTCCTCGACCAGATTTATGAAATCTGCGATCACGTTACGGTGCTGCGCAACGGTGAGCTCGTCGGGGCCTATGAAATCTCGAAACTGCCGCGGCTCGAACTCATCGCGAAAATGGTGGGCAAAGACCTGAGCGCGGTCAAGGATATGGATAAATTTGCCGAAAAGAGCACGCCGTCGGAGGAGGTATTCCTCGATGCCAAGGATATCGGTGCCGTTGGCAAGCTGCGCGAGGTGGATGTCACCATCCACAAAGGCGAAGTTATTGGTTTTGCGGGCCTGTTAGGCTCCGGGCGGACGGAAACTGCCGAATTGCTCTTCGGCATTGAGCAGATTCACAAGGGTTCCATTCGCATCAACGGCAAGAAAATCAATCTGAAAAATCCGATGGATGCGATGAAGGAAAAAATCGGCTTCTGTCCTGAGGACCGCAAGCGTTCGGGTATCATTGGCGATTTGTCGGTGCGGGAAAACATCATTCTGGCCATGCAGGCCAAAGACGGCATTATGCACCACATTCCGTATGAGGAGCAGTGCAAGATTGCCGACGACTGCATCAAGCTGCTCAAAATCAAGGTTTCGGACCGCGAACAGCTCGTCAAGAACCTGTCGGGCGGCAATCAGCAGAAGGTAATCATTGCTCGCTGGCTGGCCACCCAGCCGAATCTGTTGATTCTCGACGAACCGACGCGCGGCATCGATGTCGGGACCAAGACGGAAATCCAGAAGATGGCGATTTCCCTTGCTAAACAGCGCGGTATGTCGGTGGTGTTCATTTCCTCAGAGATGGATGAGATGGTCCGCACCTGCACCAAGCTGGTCGTCATGCGCGACCGCCGCAAAGTGGCAGAGCTCACGGGGGAGGATATCAGTTCCGATGGCGTCATGAAAGCAATTGCAGGAGGTGCGGCCTGATGGATATGCTGAAGAAATTTGCAGGAAGCTCTCTGTTCCTGCCAGTAGTAGCCTTATTGGTACTGCTGGTATTCAATACGATTTTCGTCGATGGGTTCCTGTCGATACAGCTGACCGAGGACGGCCGGCTGTATGGCCGCCTCGTAGATATTTTGAACCGCTCGTGTTCACTTATCATTTTGGCCCTTGGCATGACGTTTGTCATCGCGACGAGTGGTATCGATATTTCCGTTGGTGCTGTGGTGGCTATCTCGGCCGCGGTGGTCTGCACGATGATTGGCGGCCGTGGCGATGGCGTAGCGCAGATGCCGATGGCGCTGGCTGTGCTGGCGGCAATCGGTGTCGGTGTGCTCTGCGGTATGTGGAATGGCCTGCTGGTGGCTAAGTTCAAGATTCAGGCTGTTGTCGCAACACTTATCCTCATGACGGCTGGCCGTGGTGTGGCCCAGCTCATGACCGAGGGGCAGATCATTACCGTCTATTATAAGCCGTTTGAGTATATTGCCGGTTTCCTGCCAGGCATGCCGCTGCCGACGAATATTTTCATCGCTTTGGCGATGGTCCTGCTCGTAGCGGTATTGATGAAGAAAACCAGTATTGGCCTGTTTGTCCAGTCCGTCGGCATCAATGCAACGGCGGCAAGATATGCAGGCATCAACGTAACGCTGGTCATTTTCCTCGTCTATGCGTTTTCAGGGCTTTGCGCTGGTGTCTCAGGGCTTATCGAAAGCTCGCTGATACGCGCCGCTGATGCCAATAATGCCGGTCTCAATATGGAGATGGATGCTATTTTGGCCGTAGCTCTTGGCGGTACGCTGCTTTCGGGCGGCAAGTTCTATATCGGCGGTTCGGTCATCGGTGCGATTACGATTCAGACCCTTACCACGACGATGTATGCGCTCGGTGTATCAGCTGACCAGCTGCCGGTGGTCAAGGCCATTGCCGTTGTCATTATCTGCCTGATTCAGTCCAAGAAGGCACAGGAGATGTTTGATGCGTGGAAAGCACGCCGGATGTCAAAGCAGAACGGGAAGAAAACTTCCGTTGATGGAAAGGTGGCGGAGCAGGCATGAAAAACAGGTTGAACCAGCTCATTGCATCGAAATATTTTTCATTTTTTGTCACGGTCTTGCTGTTTGCCATTCTCTATGGTGCTGGCATTGCCATGTACAAGGGCTTTATGCGTCCACAGGTATTCCTCAATCTCTTTATCGATAATGCGGCGCTGATTATTGTCACGGTGGGTATTACGTTCACGCTGATTATTGCCGGAATTGACCTGTCAGTTGGTGCGGTGCTCGCACTGGTCTGCATGGTGCTCGCATGGCTGCTGGCCAATACGGGCCTGCCTGTAGGCGTTTGTGTACTGCTCGTCATGGTTATGGGCACGGTCTTTGGTGCCGCGCAGGGCTATATCATATCGAAGTTTGATTTGCAGCCCTTTATCATCACGCTGGCCGGCATGTTCTTCTGCCGTGGCCTTACGGCCGTTATTTCACAGGATACCATTCAGATTGAGAATCCGACCTGGGTCGCTTTGGCAAGTTACCGGGTAGACCTTGGCATTGGCTTTGTGTCGATTGGCGCCATCGTGGCCCTGCTGACCATTGTCGTTGCGGCTGTCGTGCTCGGCTATACGAAGTTCGGGCGCACGGTCTTTGCTATCGGGGGCAGTGAATCCTCGTCGGCCCTCATGGGGCTGCCGGTGTTCCGCACCAAGGTTATGGTTTATGCGATTTCGGGCTTCTGCTCGTCCTTGGGCGGCCTTGCCTATAGCCTCATTATGCTGACGGGCTACAACCTGCACGGCCTCGGCATGGAGATGGATGCCATCGCGTCCTCGGTTATCGGCGGTACGCTTTTGACTGGTGGTGTAGGCTTTATCCCCGGTGCACTCGTCGGCGTGCTGATTCAGGGCGTCATCCTGACGTTCATCAGCTTCCAGGGAACGCTCTCGGCTTGGTGGACCAAGATTGTTGTCGGTGCATTGCTTTGCGTATTTATCATCATGCAGGCTTTCATCACGGAGCAAAAGAGTAAACTCTCCTCGAAGAGCTCTATGGAAGACAATAACGACCCGCCAATCCAGCCAACGCCAAGCGGGGCAGAAAGCTAATAACAATTTCATAGCATACGAAGAAAGGCCCGCTGACTGGCGGGCCTTTTGAGGTATAAATTGCAGTTTATCGGTTAGAGAGGGGGCCAGTTCGAGACAACTCTTCGGCGGCGAGGGACACAGTACCAACGCTCCGCCGGTGACAACCCGCTACAAGAAATTTTTGCCTTTTAATTAAGAGTTGGAAAACAGTTAAACGCGCTTCGCTTGAACGAAACTGCTTTTCCAACGAGAACGCCGGCAAAAATTTCTCGCTTAACGCGGAACGTCAAGGCTCCGCTTATGGTACTGTGTCCCCCGCCGCCTAGGGGGGGATTCGGCACGAAGAGACTACGCTCTCGGAGGGGGGGAGCACTGCAAAATTCGATATATCCTCAGTCGTCGTTAGTGGCAGTGCCATAAACGAAGCTTTGATGGTTTCCGTTAAGAACGAAATTTTTATCCTCCCCCTTCGTCGGAAAAATTCTATCGTCCAAGCGAAGCGCGTTTTGGATTTTTCCGATGCTTAATTTAGGATAAAAATTTCGTTTAGGAAAACATCTTGGCGTAGTGTTGGCACTGCCACTAGCGGCGAAGAGTTGCTTCGAACGTGAACTCACGAACTGATAAACTGCAAGTTGTCGTGGAGAGTATGGAATATGAAAAAGCGCCCGAGGGGAATCGGGCGCTTTTTCCAGATGTGATGTTGTGTAATGAAAAGGAAGAGAAAAATCGATTATTTGTTGATGTCAAAGTCTGCGGACTTAACATCGATAAGACTGGCTGGGTCTACATTGGAATAGACACCCGGTCTTACCTCATAGCTTTTCATATAATCGGAGGCAGAATCCATGAGGTCATTCGTGTAACGTTCTACATGTTTTTTCCACATGTCTTTCATAGTAAAATCTCCTTTGCCATACAAAAAGTATTTATCAGATTTATCTCTAATGGGTTGTTTGATGTGTCTATATTATGGCACGGCGATAAAAATTTGTGAAATACCTTGTTTTGATAACTTATAGCTTTTTCCTATTAAGGTGTGCTATACTTTAGGAAAATGGGAGATTGAAGTGGGGGGAAGAATATGACGCTTATCCAGATGCGCTATTTCTACGAGGTCTGCCAGTGGCAGAATATCACCAAAGCGGCAGAGCATCTGCATGTTTCGCAGCCGACGGTCAGCGTTGCCATGCAGGCGTTGGAAGCAGAAACGGGACTGAATCTGTTTCACCGTGAGGGCCGCAAGATTATCATCACGCATGATGGCAGTAAGCTGTTGGGAAAAATCAAGCATATCCTCGACCAGATGGACCTCTTGGAGGAGGAAATACAGGATATGGCGCACAACCGCAACCATATCCGCATGGCATTGCCGTTGCAGCTCGGAACGCAGTTCCTGCCGCTGATGCTGGGGGATTTTCGCTGGCTGCATCCGGAAATCCGGCTCGATATCATCGAATCGGGTGGTATCAGCGCCCTGCATATGGTCGAGGACGAGAAACTCGATATTGCCCTGACGAACTATGAGAGCGGTTTTAGCAACAAGCTTAACTATCAGAAGCTCTTTACCTGTGAGTGCTGTTTTGTGACGTATCCGGAACACCGGCTGGCCGGACGGGAATCGGTGTCGCTGGAGGATTTTGCCGAAGAGCCGTTGGTCATGCTTGACAGCAGTTTCTTCGTCTATCACATGGTTCATGACATGTTTGCCAAAGAGGGCAAGAAGGCCAATATCATACACTATTCTCCCTATCTGCACACCATCAAGACGATGGTAAAGAGCGGTATTGTATCGACGTTTTTGACGCGGCAGGCAATCCTGCCCGCGGATAATCTGGTGCTCATACCGCTGGAGGAACCATTCTATATCAATTCCGGTATCGTGACGAAAAAGGGACGGCAAATCTACGATGATGAGAAGATTTTGATGGATTATCTCCAGAAAATCACGAAGTCCCTGAAATAATTAATCAAACTCCAATTTTCGTTTAAGCGCAATAAAAGGTTGACTCTGTAAACTAAAACCATAACCAAGATAGTGGTAATGGTATAGGGATAAGGAGAACAATCATGAAAGCGAAATGTTGGCAAAAAGGTATGGCTGGCCTCATGGCTGGTGTAATGAGTTTTGGGATTGTCAGCACGACGGTTACGGCAACGGCGTATGCTTCCTCGCTTGATGCGACATCGAGCTGGAGTGCCCGTGAGAACCGTGACAGCTCGATTGAGGCGGAGAATCGCCGCCATGAACGGCGCCAGCGCGAGATACAGGAGCGTTACGAGCGGGAACGCCAGACAGAACGCAATATGAAAAAACAGCGGGAGCGCCAGGAGAAAATCGACCAGGAGCGCCGCGCTGAAGAAGAGCGTCATAATCAGCGCATGGAGGAAATCCGCCGCCAGCAGCAGCGTGAAGACCAGATACGCCGCGAAAATGAACGCTATGAGCGGGAAAATGCGCACCGCCGCCATGAGCGTGACACCTCGGATTCCGATAAAGGTCATTCGCAGGGCGAAGTAAATACGGCCGCCATTGTCGGAGCCGTCATTGGCGCCATCATTGGCCGGGCGACGGCATAAAAAACATCCCCATTACGGGGATGTTTTTTAGTGCTCGAAATCGCGGCAATAGCGGCGGATTTTCGGCAGACGCGAATAGAGGTTGTCACCGGGGCAGTCGGTGTCGTTGAGGTCGCGATGGCCGACAATGACCCCCTTTTTCATCGGGTCGAGGTGATATTTTTCGCAGAGCCAGGCCGTCAGCAGTTTCAGGGAGTCCAGCTGTTCTTTGGTGGGCTGCCCGAGGTTGAAGTTGCCGGCAAGGCAGATGCCGATGGACGTCTTGTTGTAGTGATAGGCATGGGCACCAATCATACCCGGGCGGCGGCCTTGTTCAATCATGCCGTTTTTGCGGATGAGATAGTGATAGCCGATGCCAGCCCAGCCGTTGTTTTTCTGGTGGAATTCGTGAATTTCGGCAGCAGTGGAGTCCTTGTCGGTGGGAAAGCCGGTGTTGTGGATGACGATTCTATCGGTTCCCGGACGCTTTTCGTATTCCGTAAACTGCAGGAAGCGGCGGTAGATGGGCGGCTCCCAGCCCTCGATGCGGGGACTGGCTGCTGCTTTGGCAAGCGGGAACAGTGGCAGCAGGTTAAAGCCGAGGGAAACAGCTGCTGACAGACGGATAAAATCGCGGCGATTCATAGTATCATCCTTTCTAACAATTGCCTTTGTATTTTAGTCTAAATCCATAGAAATTGCAAAAATATGCTAATAATTGACTTGGTCAACCGCAAAATCCTCTGTGTGAACGAAAAATAAAGATAATATCATACAATTAAATGTTGGAATATTATTCGTATACAATCGTTAAAGGATACAGGGTAACATGTATACATAATAATATGTCTATTCGGTATGTACATAATAGATAAAATGTGTTATTATGAATTTATCATAAATTTTCAGGCAAAGGGGCCGTATCTCATATCCCAATAAGGTGTGAATGCGGTCCTTTTTTGCTAGCTTGGAGGAATTATAATATGGCAGAAAAGAAATCTGGTATGAGCCTGGACAAACTGGGCATCTGGATCATTGGCGCGACCATTTTGGGCGCGGCCGTTGGTCTCCTCATGGGAAAGTCTGCGAGCATGTTCGCTCCGGCAGGCAATCTCTTCATGCAGCTGATTAAGATGGTTGTTGTTCCCCTCGTTTTGTTTTCACTGATTGGTGGTGCTGCTTCGCTGGGGAAATCGAGCAGTGCCGGCAAGATTGGTGGCTTCACGTTTGTCTACTATGGAATTACAACGGCGGTAGCAGTTGCCCTGGGCCTATTCTTCAGCGAGATTTTCCGTCCGGGCGCTGGCATCGATATGGCGGCGCTCTCCGGTGCGGCCGTACAGGTAGAGCACATGGAGGAAAGCACGAAGATTCCGGGGTTCTGGGATACGATAACGGGCTTTGTTCCGGCCAACCCATTCAAGGCTTTGGTCGATGGCAATATCCTGCAGATTATCGTCTTTGCCATGTTCATGGGCTTTGCTTCGACGTATCTTGAGGAAAGCAAAAAGAAGACGATTATCAACTTCTTCAACTATATGACAGAACTGTTTATCAAGATTATGACGGCGATCATGTATGTTGCGCCGCTGGGCGTTTTCTGCCTCATGGCCGATGCAACGGGTACCTTTGGCTATGCGGTGCTCGCCAAGATTGGCTATCTCATCCTGCTCTATGTTGCCGTGCTGGCAATTGTCACCTATGGCATGATTGGCGGTTCGGTAGCCCTGTTCTCCAAATGCACGACGTATAAGAATTTCTTCAAGAGCATGTGGAAAGTTCAGGTATTTGCCTTCTCCACGGCTTCTTCGATGGCAACTCTGCCGCTCAATATGAATACGGCCATGAAGGAACTCGGTGTTTCCAAAGAGACTACGTCCTTTGCCCTGCCGCTGGGCGCTACCATCAACATGAATGGTAATGCTGCCTACTATGCAATGGCGGCAACCTTCATTGCGCAGATGTATGGCATGGAGCTTTCGTTCTCGCAGTACATGGCCATCATCATCACGAGTACGCTCGGTGCTGTCGGTCAGGCCGGTGTTCCGGGACCGACGCTGCTGGTCGTAGCTGTTCTGGCCGCAGCCAATATCCCTATCGAGGCACTGCCGATTCTCTTCGGTGTTGACCGTATCTTCGACATGCTCCGCACGGCTGTCAACATCACTGGTGATGCCGCCTGCGCTACGATTGTCGATCGTTTCCGCGATAGTAAAGCTACGGAAATGGAACCGGCACTTCATCATTAATTGGCACAAAAAACAGGGCTGAAAGCCCTGTTTTTTTATTGGGAATCGTGTATTTTCCCCTGTAGAAGTTTTAGGATAAAGCCGGCAATAAGCCCGAGCAGGGCTGGACAGAGCCAGCCGAATCCCTGGGCGAAAAACGGCAGGATTTCGCTAAGCTGCGAAATGAGGCCATCAAGGCCCAGACTCGTGCGCCATGCTGGCGGCAGGGCCTTGATAAAGTCGAAGGCCGAGCTCAGTACTACTGCCGTCATGATGCTGCGGGTAATCAGACGGTCAAGGGAGCAGATGCGTCCGGCAAGCGAGGTCAGCGTCAGTATGATGGCAATGGGGTAGAGCATCATGAGCACGGGGATGGAAAACTGAATGATGGCCGACAGGCCGATATTGGCAATCAAAAAAGTAATGACCGCAAAGGCGATGGCCAGCTGCTGATAGGAGAATTTGCCCGGGAACATCGTTACGAAAGCTTCGGAACAACTGGTAATCAGTCCGATGACCGTTTTGAGGCAGGCAAACAGTACGATGAGGGCCAGCAGGGCGGCACCGGCGTCGGAGAAATAGAAAGAAGAAATCGATGCGAGGACGGCACCGCCATTGCCGTTTATTGGGGCGTAGCCGCGGCTTTCTGCGCCGGCAATGGCTACGAGTACATAGATAACAGCCATGAGCAGGCAGCTGAATACACCGGCTTTGACGGTGTTTCGCGCGATGGCGGCAGGCTCTTCGATACCTAGTTTGCGGATGACATCGACAACGATGATGCCGAAGGCGAGTCCGGCCAGCGTATCCATGGTGTTATAGCCGTCGAGAAGGCCCTGGAGTACCGGCGCACTGGTATAGGCCGGTGTCGGCGTAAAGGCCGTGATGGTGCTGGCTGGATGGGTGAGTGCTGTCAGCAGCAGGATACTGAGAACTGCGAGGAACAGCGGTGTCAGGATTTTGCCGGTCCAGACAAGTATCTTGCCGGGACGCAGGGAGAACCACAGTGCAGCGGCCACAAAGGCCAGCGAAACGAGCAGCAGAGCCAGCTGTTCGTTGAAGCCGGCGGGCAGCAGCGCCTTGGCACCGATTTCGAAGGGGACGGTAACGCAGCGCGGGCTGGCAAAAAATGGTCCGATGGTAAGGTAGAGGGCACAGGTAAAGATTAGTCCGAAACGGCGGCCTACGCGCTGGCTGAGCTCCAGGAGGCCGCTGCTGCCGGTGATACCGAGAGCGGTTACGGCCAGCATGGGCATGCCGACACCGGTAATGAGAAAACCGGCCAGCGCATACCAGACATTACTGCCGGCTTCCTGCCCCATAAAGGCTGGAAAAATCAAGTTGCCAGCTCCAAAGAACAGGCCGAATAACATGCTGGTGATGGAGAGGGTCTCTCCCCAGGTAAGGGTTGTTTTCACAGATGATACACTCCTAAGTTTTTTTCATGCCTATTAGTTTAACAGGTTAGCCTGTATTTGTGCAATGGATTCACAGTCAAAAAATAAATGAGAAAAATTTTCATTTTTGTATTGACAATGATTATCAATTGGGGTATATTATCTATAGGCTTTCGTTAAGGCAATTGGTTGGAGCGTGGAGGCGCTTCCGATTGCCTGGTGCATTTAGCACCAAGCTCTCCTAAAATATAATACACAGCAAAAATGGCGATTCGTACTGCTCATGCGAATCGCCATTTTTGTGTGAATTTGAAGAGATTGATAATGCCGTTTACCGCAGGCCTTTTCGTTTTTCAGCGCGGGCGATAAGTTCCCGGCCTTCGCGGAAGGCGTCGGGCAGGAAATCGTCCTCCCATTCACGGCCGCGTTTTTCGAGTCGTTTGATGTCTTTCCAGTCGGTGACAGGATTGCCGTTTTCATCCTTCATAGGCTCGTGGAAAATATGCGGATGACGGCGAATCATTTTGTCGGCAGAGGCGCGGGCTACGTCCTGCAAGGTGAATAGACCTTCTTTTTCGGCCAGGCAGGCGTGGAAGATTACCTGCAGCAGCAGGTCGCCGAGTTCTTCTTTGAGGTTTTCGGCATTGCCGGTTTCCCGCAGGATGTTGATGCCGGCTAAAACTTCGCAGGCTTCCTCGATGCAGCCCGGCTTTACGCTTTCGTGGGTTTGCGTGCTGTCCCAGGGGCAGCCATCATCGGCCTGGAGCTTTTTGACGATTGTTTCAAGCCGTTTAACTTCATCGTGATTCATAATGGACCTTCTTTTCATATAGAGGAGAACTTCTCATAGGGGTAATTATAACGCCGATGCCTGCTATTGGCTATGCGTAATAGCAAATAATAAGCATTCATAAAAAGTAATTGTATAACGCGCATGATAGTAGTATACTGTATACAAGAGCAAGATTAGCAAAGGAGCGTGGCGGATATGTTTGCTTGGGTAGAGGTTTTAGCAGAGAAAAACAATGCGATGGAGATTGCCTATAGCCTTGGTACGGACATGAATCTCGATGGGCGGATTCGCTATGATAAGGTGCAGGATGCCATTTCATTGGAGAAGCTTTCGGATGGGGCCAGCCCGCAGGCGACCCGGGACTTTATGGAGGCTCTGCGGGAACGGCTGCAGGAGAAAAAATGGGGGTCTGGCCAGGCTATCTGTGTATCTTATAGCCGCAGTGTTGAGCCGGCTATGGCGAACCGCTGGAAGATGGACAAGCAGGCGTCCTTTGTACGCTTTGGCTGATTGATATGAAAAAACACGCAATGGATTCATTCCACTGCGTGTTTTTTATTGAGAATAGGGGATAGGGACAAGTTATTTAGTTGCGGTTGAAGCCGAAGGCATTTTTGCCCGGATAGACGGCACTGCTGCCAAGCTGTTCTTCGATGCGCAGCAGCTGGTTGTACTTGGCTACGCGCTCGGAGCGGGACGGTGCACCGGTCTTTATCTGGGCAGTGTTCAGCGCTACGGCCAGATCGGCAATCGTCGTGTCTTCCGTCTCACCGGAGCGGTGGGAGACGATGGCCGTGTAGCCGGCTTTATGTGCCATCTTGATGGCTTCAAGCGTTTCGGAGAGTGAGCCAATCTGGTTGAGCTTGATGAGAATGGAATTGCCGCAGCCGAGTTCGATGCCTTTTTTGAGACGCTTCGTGTTCGTGACAAAGAGGTCATCGCCGACGAGCTGGACTTTGTGGCCGAGTTTTTCCGTCATCTTCTGCCAGCCATCCCAGTCTTCCTCGTCCAGGCCATCTTCAATGGAGTAGATGGGATATTTGTCGACGAGGGATTCCCAATGGGCGATGAGCTCGTCGGAAGTGTATTCGCGGCCGGATTTTGGCTGTTTGTAGAAGCCTTTGCCCTTGTCGCTCTTCCACTCGGAAGCCGCAGCATCCATGGCGAGTACGAAGTCGCGGCCAGGCTCATAACCTGCGTCCTTGATGGCCTGCAGGATATGTTCGATGGCGTCCTCATCGGATTTGAGGTTCGGCGCAAAGCCGCCTTCATCGCCAACGGCCGTCGTCTCGCCCTCTTTTTTGAGCAGGGACTGGAGCGCGTGGAACACCTCGGTCGACCAGCGTAGTGCTTCGCGGAAGCTTGGGGCACCAGCCGGCATAATCATGAATTCCTGGGTATCGACAGAGTTCGAGGCATGAGCGCCACCGTTTAAGATGTTCATCATCGGGACTGGCAGCTGGTTGCCGTTGATGCCGCCGAAGTAGCGGTAGAGTGGGATGTCATCAGCTTTAGCTGCTGCCTTGGCGGCCGCCAGCGAAACGGCCAGGATGGCATTGGCGCCGAGTTTTGATTTGTCTTCGGTGCCGTCGAGCTCGAACATAATGGCATCGAGGGCATAGCCATCCGAAGCATCCGCGCCGACGAGCGCCGGGGCGATGATCTCATTGACGTTGGCAACGGCCTTGGATACGCCTTTGCCGCCAAATTTTGACTTGTCACCATCGCGCAGTTCGAGTGCTTCAAACTCGCCAGTCGAAGCACCACTCGGCGCCGCTGCCCGGCCTATCGTGCCGTCTGCGAGGACAACTTCCGCCTCGACCGTCGGATTGCCGCGCGAATCGATGATTTCACGGCCAATGACCTGCATAATCTTCAAATATTCCTTCATGTTGTTACCTCCTGAAAAGTAATAGGTAAATGAGAAATGCTATCAACATAAGTATTTTAGTATATTTGAGAAGATTTATCAACTACTTTAAACAGAAACAGTGCCAGTCCGCTGCTGGCAAGAGCGGCGGCGGGGAACATGAGCCAGATGCCAATAAGGCCCCAGAGGTGGGAAAAAAGGCAGAGAATTGTGAGTGGAAACAGCAGAGTTCCGCAGAGGGAGACAATCAGGGAGAGCACTGGCCGGTCAAGGGCGGTGAAGTAGGAGGAGTAGCACATGTCAATCCAGCCAGGCAGGTAGGAGAAGGCAAAAATCGTGATGGCGGTCAGGCTGATTTCCATAAGCCCGCTGTCTTCGGGGCGGATAAAAAGCTGGACCGCAAAGGGGCTGGCCAATAACATGAGCAGGAAGGAAGTGGCGGCAATCGTCATCATTGCGATGCGCACGATACGGAAGATGATAGTCATGCGCAGGAAGCGCCTGGCTCCATAGCAGTAGCTGATGGCCGGCTGCAGGGCTTCGCAGATGCCAAAATTCAGCATGCCGAGCATGCTGTCGATGTACATGACGATGGAGAAGGCCGCCACCGCGCTTGTTCCGCCGTATTTCAGCAGGAAGATATTGAGGACAAGGCTCATGATAGAGGTGGCGATACTGCTAAAAAATTCGCTGGCGCCATTGGCAATCAAGCGGAAAAACTTCTGCAGCGGGATAGTTCCTTGGGTATAGTACAGGTCAAGCCGTTTGCCAAGAAAAAGGCTCAGGGTAACGAGCGAACCTAGTGCCAGTGCAACGCAGCTGCCAATGGCTGCGCCGGTGATACCTTGTCCCAGCCGGACGATGAGAATGTAGTCGAGAAGAACATTTAAAAGCTGGGTGGCAACATTTATCATCATGCTGGTGCGAGGCTGCCCGCAGTCGCGCAGAAAATTATCGGTGGCAAAATAGATGGGGATAAGCGGGGCAAACAGTGCGTAGATTTGCAAATAGGTGGTGCTTAGACCGATGACCTCAGCGCTGGCGCCAGGTGCTAACGTCATTACTAAAGGACGGGCAAAGAAAAAGCCTGCCAGGCCAATCAGGCAGGAGAGTGTGAGGATGAATTTGACGGAAAAGGAGAAGATGCGCGAGGCGGTTTCGCGTTCCTTTTTCCCCAGGTGAATCGCAATGTTTACCGAGGCCCCGGTGGCAATCATATTGGCAAGGGCCTCGACCATCATGATGACCGGCATGGTGATGCTGATGGCGGCAAGTGCACTTTCACCAATAAAGCGGCCGACGAATATACCATCGACTACGGCATACAGTGCTCCGGCCACAGAGGTGATAGCCGCCGGTACTGCACAGTGGAAAAATAGTTTTCGTGGTGGCAGTTTGACAAATAGATTTGTGTGCATACAGGTTCTTGCTAATCCTTTCGTAGTTCTTAATGGGTAGTATAACTATTTTACTGACCTAGGTCAATAGGAGGGTAAAAAATACTGCATCCTCATGGAGAATGCAGTATTTGATGCTTATTTGATTTTACCTGCCTGGAATTCGGTCAGGATTGTTTTCTTGGCGATTTTGCCGGTCGTCGTACGCGGCAGTTTATCCATGATGTGGAATTCGCGCGGAATCTTGTAGAGGGCCAGGTTTGCCTGCAGGAACTTTTTGAGTTCGCGGACATTGACCGTGCAGCCTTCCTGGACGCTGTAGAAGCAAGCGCCAGCCTGGCCGCGGAGTTTGTCCTCGATGCCGACAACGGCGGCTTCGTAGATTCCCGGGAACTGATAGATGAGTTCCTCGACTTCGCGCGGGTAGATGTTCTCACCCATGCTGATAATCATGTCCTTGATGCGGTCGACGATGAACAGATAGCCTTCTTCGTCAGCGCGGGCAACGTCACCCGTGTGGAACCAGCCGCCGCGCATAGCGTCATGCGTGACATCCGGCAGATTCCAGTAGCCGAGCATGACGTTGTCGCCTTTTACGACGAGCTCGCCAGCTTCGCCCTGCGGGACATCGTTGCCCTCGGCGTCGATGAGGCGCCATTTGAGACCCGGTACAATCGGGCCGCAGGAGCCGACTTTCGGTTTTTCCGGCGGGTTCATGGTGACAACCGGCGACGTCTCGGAGAGGCCATAGCCCTCGCAGATGTCGACGCCGAATTTGCCCATGAAGTCCTGCTGGATTTTGAGGGGCAGCGTGGTGCCGCCGCTGACGACGAGGCGGACCGTTTTCATATCCTCTTCGCTGGCCAGCTTCGTCAGCAGGCTGCAGATGGACGGTACGATGTAGAGGTCCGTGACCTTTTCGTCGCGAATCGTGCTGATGGTCTCCTTCGGCGTGAAGGAGTCAAGGATAACGACCGTCGCGCCGACGCTGAAGGGATAGAATACCGAGCAGGTCAGGCCGAATACGTGATACATCGGCAGGACGCAGAGAACCGTGTGCTCAGCTTTGCAGCCCATGAAGGACATCTGGCGCGTGTTGGCCACGACATTGCGGTGCGAGAGCACAGCGCCTTTGGGATTGCCCGTGGTGCCGGACGTGTAGATGATTTCGCACGGATTATCTTCGCTGAAGTATTCGGTCAGAACCGGTGCGGCAGGAATGCCGTCTTTTTTCTGGCCGATGTTGCGGATATCCATCTGGGTGACTTTGAGGTTGCAGCGCAGCTGGGCCATCGCGTCGGCGAGGTTCAGTGGCTGATAGGTCAGTACCGTTTCGATGCCGGCATCTTTGATGATGTAGGCAATCTCGCGGCTGCTGAGCTGGAAGTTAATCGGAACGACGATGGCACCCAGCGACGTGATGCCCATGAAGGCAAAGACGAACTCGGCGCTGTTGCGCGTGAACAGGCCGACGCGGTCGCCCTGGCGGACACCGGCAGCATAGAGCCGGTCGCGGCAGTTGTTCACGCATTCCTGGAATTCTGTATAGGTGAAGCGGCGCTCGTGGTCAACGATGGCCAAGGCGTCAGGTGCACCCTGACGAATAAGGTCATGAATAAACATTTCATCACTCTTTCTTTCTGTTTCAAAAAATACGGGCAGGTTTTCTGCTTGCGTTAATTTTATACTAGGTACTAATTTTTGTCAAAGCAAAAATCAGGCATCAGTACGCAGTTTTTTGAGCTTGCGGATTTTGCGCTGCTGGATGCCGACGGTGCTGTGTTGGTAGCTGTAACCGAAGTAGACCAGGCAGCCAAATGCGCACCATACGAGGAAGCGAATCCAGGTGTCAAGCGGCAGGTGAGCCATGAGATAGCCGCAAGCAAGAACGGCCAGCGGGGCAATCAGCCAGACGAGCGGGCAGCGGAAGGCACGCGGTACGTCGGGCTTGGTGATGCGAAGTACCATGACGCCGATGGCGGCGACGAGGAAGGCTGACAGCGTGCCGATGTTGGCCATTTCCGCGATCAGGCCAATGGGGGCAAAACCGGCAATCAGCGAGACAAAGATAGCCCCGAGAACTGTGACGATATACGGCGTGTGGTAGCGTTTGTGAATCTTGCAGACACGGGCCGGAACCATGCCGTCGCGGCTCATGGCGAAGAAAATGCGGGCTTGTCCGTAGAGCAGGACCAAGAGCACCGTGGTGATACCGGCAATGGCGCCGACACCGACGACGGCGGAGCCGAGGTTATAGCCGATATAGCGCAGGGCAAAGGCTACTGGCTCCGGGTTGTTGAGCTCGGTATAGGGGACGACACCGGTGAGGACACCGGCGACAATGACGTAGAGAGCGGTGCAGACGACAAGCGAGCCGATGATGCCAATCGGCAGGTCGCGGGACGGGTTTTTGCATTCCTCGGCCGAGGTGGCGACAGCATCAAAGCCGATATAAGCGAAAAATACGATAGCAGCACCAGCGGCAATGCCCGATGCGCCAAAGGGCATAAAGGGTTCCCAATTGGCCGTGTTGACATGAGGACCGGCCAGCAGCAGGAAGATGAAAACGGCCGCTAACTTGATAAAGACTAAAATCCGGTTGAGTTTCGTGCTTTCCTGCGTGCCGCGAATCAAGAAGAAGGTTAACAGCAGGGTGATCAAAATGGCGGGTACATTGATGATGCCGCCGTCAGCCGGGACGTGGGTCAGCGCGTGGCTGACTTCAATACCGGCACTCTGCAAAAGTCCTGTGACATAGCCGGACCAGCCCGAAGCCACGGCACTGGCCGTGACTGTGTACTCCAAAATCAGATTCCAGCCGACGATAAAGGCGATAAATTCGCCTAATGATGCGTAAGTATAGGTGTAAGCACTGCCTGATGCCGGCACGATGGAAGAGAACTCAGCATAGGCAAGTCCAGCCAAGGCACAGGCGAGACCTGAGAGAATAAAGGAAATCGTGACCGCCGGGCCGGCGTATTTGGCCGCGGCAACACCGGTAAGGACGAAGATGCCGGTGCCGATGACACAGCCGATGCCTAAGAGAATGAGGTCAAATGCACCGAGGGTTTTGGCCATGCCGGAGTTTTCGGCAGCGGCGCGCATCTGCTCGATGCTCTTGGTACGGAAAAGATTCATGGAGTAGTTCATTCCTTTCAATGTATAATCTGCATATAATTAGGAAATTATTGGGCAATCCAATCGCGAAATTTTTTCGGATCGCTGTTGATGACGAGTTCCTCGGGGAAGTCATACTGGGCTATCATTTCCTGCGAATAGGTATGGTTGCCTACATCTAAATCAATATGGGCATCGCTTCCGAGGATAACGGTGGTGCCGTATTTCTTGCAGGCGGCGAGAAGCTCGCCTGCAAGCTTACGGGAACCGTCACGGCTGCCACCGGGCGTGTAGGAACTGTTGTTGATTTCGAGCAGCACATGGTTTTCCTTGGCGGCCTTGGCCAGCTGGTCAAAATCGACCGGGTAGAACGGATTGTCCGGATGACCGATGATTTTGACCTTCGGGTGACGCATGGCACCAATCAGTGCGGCCGTGTTCTGCTCACGGCTTCCGGGACGGATGCAAGGGTCGTGGAGGCTCGCGATGGCGTAGTCAAGGCGCGCGAGCAGATGCTCCTTGAGGTCAACGGAACCGGCAAAGTCGAGGATGTTGAGCTCGACGCCCATGACCACATCGATGCCGTAGGCTTCAGGCCGGATGACTTTAAAGTTGCAGAAATAAAATTCGTGGAACGCGCCAGGCATGGAAGGGGCATGGTCCGCGATGCCGATGAGTTCCAGCCCTTTTTCCTTTGCCGCGGTAATCATTTCGCGAAGCGTGCTATAGGCATGGACGCTTGCGATTGTATGGGTATGTACGTCCAATAAATCTTTCATGAACGAAAAACCTCCTGCTTTGTAAAAATCACTGCCTTCTATTATAACGCTGTTGTGTAACCTTTGTCGAAGACA
>NZ_VTOY01000007.1 GCF_008271295.1 Pseudoselenomonas ruminis
CAGTGTCTGCAAAGAGCTTGGTTGATTCCCTTCTACACTGAGGCTGCCATGTGCGTTAAAGTCTCTTATCCAACCATTTGCAGATATAGTAGCTGATTACACCTGCCAAGACAGAGACTAAAAACGAGTTGAACAAAAACATGCACCTCCTTCTGAATGAAAACTGCAGAAGGCACACACGGCACGATTATTATAGCATAGGTTGACTTTTTTAGGAAATTTCGTATAATGTAATTAGCTAAACGAGTTGAATAAAAACATGCAGGCCGTGGGAGTGGTTACCCACGGCCTTCGTGTTTTTAGTTTATCCGATAGTCTTGAAAGGATTTGATGGTTCCGGTCTCAATTCCGTGAATGAGTTCCCCGATTACCCGCGGGTCGGAATAGTCGAGCGGCAGGAAGCAGTCAGCCGCCTGATTGTAATAGTTGCGGACATCATTTTCAACTTCGAAGATATCCTCCGCAATCCGGGCTTTTCTGGCTTCATAGATACGGCCCGAACGAATGTAGCCCACGCTGGTAATGCTTCCCCAAAGGACGAAGAAGAACGACATCGCGACATGTGGCAGCAGCCCGGCTCCATAGAGCATCAGATAAACGGCAAACGTCACGAGGAAACCGCCCAACGCCCAGTGAAGCAGGGAAGGTTCCTGCCATTTGAGCTGCATGAGCCACAAATCTTCCATGACGGCGTATTTCCCGCGGATTGCCAGAAAATATTCTTTGAGCCGCTGCAACTCCGTCAGCAGTTTTTCCTTGTCGTCAGGAACTTCCGCTAATGCCTTGAGTTCTACTTTCTTCTGCTTTGTCCCTTCCATTCCGGAGGCTACAGACTCCCCACAGAAAGGGCAGCTCATCTGTCCCTCTTCCAATACACTTCCACATTTTCTGCAAATCATCGTTCTTCCTCCTTTCTCTCGTCTTTGCGTTGCTTGTTGCAATTATTTCTAGAAAAACCAACGATTTGAATGGTACTTTATTGGTATCTTATACTATTCGCCACAAAAATGAAATCCCCTGCTTTCGCGGGGGATTTTTTACAAATAATCTGATTTTCCCGTTATTTGGTCCGGAATTTGTTCACACTGTCTTTAAGTGAATCGGAGAAATTCGAAAGCTCCGTACTTGAGGCCGCACATTCCTCCGATACTGCCGAGTTGTCCGTAACAACGCCTAAGATATCTCGCGACAGGCTGTTCACCTGCTCCATCATCTTCTGCTGCGCTAGGCTCTGCTGGCGCAGTTGCTCGATTACCTTGTTGACCGCCTCGGTGTTCTCGGTAATACCCGACAGTGAATCGGCCGCAGTCCCCACAACTTTCGTTCCGCTTTCAATAGCAGAAAGTGCCTTGTTGATAAGCGTCTGGATATTCTGCGTGCTAAGAGCCGACTGCTCGGCCAGCTTGCGGACCTCCTCGGCGACAACAGCAAAGCCACGGCCCGCCTCGCCTGCACGGGCAGCCTCAATCGAGGCATTAAGTGACAAGAGTGCCGTCTGGCCAGTAATCTCATCGAGTGTGCCAAGAATCGATCGGATTTCTTCTGAGGCCGCACTGATATCATGCATGGCGGCCACGACATTGTCCATCTGCTGACGGCTCATATCGATGCTTTCATTCGTCAAGCGGCTCGACTCGCGCGCCGCCTCCACGAACGATTCAACTTTGGCATTTTCGGCCATCGTCTCATGAATCTTATTCTGGAGGTCCTGCACACTCTCATTCTGAGACATTGCCCCTTCCGCCAGACTCTGCGATACTTTCGATACTTCGCCAGAACTTACCGCTACCTGCTCAGCCATATCCCCCATACTTTGCATTTCTGCGCAAAGTGCCTCTCGAATATGATTGAGATTGCGCTGAATCGGCTCATAATCCCCGATATATTTCATCCGCGTTGTTGATACCAAATCGCCAGCAGCCATGGTATTGAGATTTTTCTCGATGTCCTGTACATAGCCGAGGATTGCCGTACGCATCTCGTTGAGTAAATCGTAGAGTGCTCCGATTTCATCACGGCGCGGGTAAGTAAACTTTTGCGACATGTGCCCCTTGGCCAGTTGATTCACACTTCCCTCCAGCGAATCAAGCGGCTCTACCACTCGCTCCTGGAAGGTGTAATAAACGCGGCGCAGTACCAAACCAACCGCTGCAATAAAAGCAGCCAGCAGCAGATAAAGAATTACCGCCATTACATCCACTAAGGTCTGTGCTGCCTCTACCATCTCATTAGTCTTAGCAAAATATGTCTCACTTACTTCCAACAGATGAGCCGCATCTTTTGACTTTTGATATTCGCTGATGGCTGGTTTCACCTCAGTCATCCAATACTTTTCCGCCGCATCGCGCTTTTCTGGAAAACTTCCTAAATGCATACGGCTGCCCAATCCCTGCAAAATGGACTCAACCCGCTGGGTCGTATCCGAAGCATCACTGCCTGCCAAAACCTGCTTAACGACACGCTGCGATCCACCGCGAACGACACCAGCATCATTGACTACTGCTACATAGCTGGTAAATAAATACAAACTTACCGCTACTACCACCACAACACCCACGACAATGGCAAAAACCTGCGCCAATAGCCGCTGAATCAAATAGGCAATCGTTTCCTGCTTGTTCATCATCGAAACACTCCTTTTCCCATAACCCTAAACGATAGAATAGCCATTCTCCCCAGTTATAAATCCCCTAAATATAATTGTAACAAAAAAATTCTCACCAGGTTGTGACATTTGTTACACCCCAGTGAGAATTTTATCGTTTTATGAATTATTTTTTATTCATTAGTAGCTTTTGGACGTCTTAGACCGGTCTAGCCTGAATTGATGCATCTTCGACCGGCTCATCGGCTTCCACAGCTTTTTTGACTTCATCTTCGGTCAAGCTGCTCTGCGCAACGAGTTCATCCACCCATTTGCCATGATGTTTGACTGCATAGCTAGCCTTAACCGTACCATCAAGCATGCCGTGGCAGGAATCCGGATTTACACCAACGGCCAGATAGATATGGCCAATGGCAGCCGCGAACCCAAAGCCAGCGCAAATGCTATGCAGCGGAATCATCCAAGTGCGGATGACAGGGCTTACCACGCCATCGCCAAACCAAAGAACAGCTCCCGAAATGACGAGCAATGCCCAAAGAACAGCCTGCAGCAGGATGTTCATCTTCTCGCCGCCGTTATAGAAGCTCTGCGGCGGAATGCCCTCAGGCTCTTTGCCGATAAGCTCGGCCGGGAACTTCTGATTGAACACGATATCATCGCGGCCAAAGCTTACGACTTCCTTGACCAGACGACGGATCCCATCATGAGCCGTAACCAGTCCGATAATCGGATTCAGGATGAAAATGACCGCAAATACACGATGTGCGTACTGAAGCGTTGCCGCACCAAAGGTATCATAGAGGAAACGGAACGAATCCGCATAGAGCGGCAGGGCCGTAAGCAGCAACATAAAAAAGGAAACCGCATTGATCCAGTGGAAATAAACGAAGCCCATTTTATGGCGTTTGATGTATTTCTTATTGACAATCATCTCATTTTTCCCCTTTCTCGCGATTTGCTAATTTCTTGAAAGCTGCCATACCCAGGACGCCGACAATGGCACCAGCACCAGCGATTTTTCCGAGCGGACGCACGACATCCTTCCAGAGATCGATGGAATTCGGCGTCTGCGGATTTTCCGGCAGGTCATAGACCGACGGTTTTTCCGGCAGTACATAGAGCATGTGGATGCCGCCCACGCCCTGCGGGTTGTAAACGTTGGCATCTTGATGGCCTTCCTGTTTGAGGATAGCCACCCGCTGTTCGGCGCGCTTGAGCATTTCCTCCTTCGTGCCGAAGCGGATTGCATCGGCCGTGCAGGTCTTCGAGCAAGCCGGCTCCATGCCCTCAGCGATGCGGTCAAAGCAGAGATCGCACTTCGTCGATTTATTGGTTTCGGCATTGACTTTCGGGACGTCGAACGGGCAGTTATGGGCGCAATAACCACAACTCACGCATTTATCCTGATTGATGACGACAGCACCATTGTCGAGCTTTTCAATAGCTTCTTCCGGGCAGCCCTTAGCACAGGCAGGGTCGCTGCAGTGCATGCACTGACGCTTGAAGAAATCCCAGTGGAATTTCCCGTCAGAATCCACGCGCTCGTTCATCTGGATGAGATTCCAAGTCGTCGGGGTCAATTCCTTATGGGACTGATACTGTCCTTCAAACGGCGTTGACATATCGGCCGGCAGGTCGTGCCACTGCTTGCAGGCAACCATGCAGGCACGGCAGGCGCTGCAGCGTGCCACATCATGCAGCATAGCGATTTCTTTTGCCATTATAGTTCTCCTTTCGTACTCGCAAATACACAGTTTTACGCATTAGCGAGCATTACGCTTCCTTTTTTCTGGAGACTTTTCTCCTCGCCGAGGAAATCGAGATGAATCGTCGCCCAATCCCGCAGATAGACCTCTTCCTCACCTTCCTCATTGTACGTTTTGAGGTAAGCATGACATTTGTCGCAGACGTCAAGGCGCATAGCAGCTTCGCCCTCAGGCTCTAAGATATGCATTTCCTTGAGGTCATCGTTGCCGCAATAGACGCAGCCAATGCGGGCGTAAGGCCAAACGGTATGACAGCCGTCGCAAGCGAGCACGCGGGCGCGGCCCTCCTGCTCCTTGCGCAGCTGCGCCAGGACCGGCTGACGTCCGCAGATTGGACAGTAATTGCGTTTCCAGCCAATGCCTTGCCAGAAAACTGGGTCTTTGAGCCCGGCGGGAACCAAGACTTCGACCAGCTGCCAGCCCAGCGTGCGAACCAGCACCTCATTGAGCTTGTTGTCCGCTGCAAACTGCTGGATTTCTGCATCTTCCTGCCGCAGCAGATAGTCGAAGAACTGCTGGATTTCCGTAAGCTCGGCCTCCGCCGTCCAGCTCTGCCAATTCTTAAGGGCAGCCTTCATCATGTCAGGCGCTTCGATGTCCTTGAGGGCTTCCAGGCAATCCCCCAGCGATACGGCGGCCACCTTGACCATCGTACGCTGCAGCTGCGGCTGCTGCAAAAGCGGCATGCCGTCTTTGACGATTTTTTTGATGTCATCCTTCTCAGGAAAGGAAACCGGCGAGACTGCACCTGTAAGGATTTTCTCCATAGCAAGCTGCAAATTGGCCGTTTCCACAAGGAAAGGGTGTTTCTTCAGATATTCATCCATGGGTGATTTCTTGGCGGTTTTCATAAAAGTCTCCTATATCATACAGATTATGCTTTCACGATGTTTACCAGGCAGGCCTTGAACTCCTGCTCCTGCGTATTCGGGTCGAGGGCATCGATGGTCAGGTAGTTGGTGCTCGGTCCTTTGGCCAGGCCCTTGAAGCCCCAGCTGTACGGCATCCAGACCATATGCGTCTCCTCGCCGTTGACGGTGAGCGGCTGCGCGCGTTTCGTGACCATGGCTTTGACCACGACAGCACCACGGGCCGAGCTTACTTTTACCTTGTCGCCCTCTTTGATGCTGAGCTTCTTGGCCAGCTGCTCGCTGATTTCGACGAAAGGCTCCTTGACGAGCTCGTTGAGCCACGGAATGTTACGCGTAACGGTACCGGAGCACCAATGCTCGGCAATACCCGAGCTCGTGAGTACGTACGGGAACTTGTCCTTCGTACCCAGCGGCTGTTTTTCCGGGACGCGCGGATATTTGACACAGGGGTTGAACTGCGCCAGTTCATTCGTATGCAGTGCATTGTGGGTCGGGCTTTCGACCGGCTCATAGAACTCGGGAATCGGGCCATCGACCGGCGTCGAGGACGCATCGCGGGTCATGCCATCGGGATTCTTGTCCTTATAGGTGGCAGCAAAGAGGCGGCCAATGCCTTCGCCGTTCATGCGGAACGGTTTCTGGCCGTCCGGCGTATCCGGGCCAGCCGTGCGGTTGCCAACGTCTGGTACATCGTAGCCGGTCCATTTGCCAGCTGCCGCATCCCACCAGACGAGCGGATGCTCTTTATCCTTCGGCGTACCATCCAGATTGCACGATGCACGGTTGTAAAGGATATGGATGTTATCCGGCCATACCCAGCCAAACTGCGGGAAGATACCGATATCGCCCGGATCTTCCTGGCCGCGACGTTTCGTGCGGTTGCCCTCGCGGCTGATATAGCCGGCATAAATCCACATGCCCGAAGCCGTCTCGCCGTTATCCTTGAGTTCGCCGATGCCATTGACGAGCTCACCCGTGGCCACATTGTAGCCACTGATTTCCTTCATGACGTCTTCGATATAGTTTTCCTGGGAGTAGTTCCAGGACATATACTTGATTGGCTCGTCCTTCTTCTCCGTGGAATCTTTATAGAGCTCGCGGATGCGCTTCCAAAGCATATCGTTGATGATATAATCCGGCTTGGAATCGCCGACCGGTTTCGGGCCCTGCATGCGCCACTGAATCAGGCGCATCGAGTTCGTAATCGTACCTTCGCGCTCAAGATAGGAGCAAGCCGGCAGGAAGATGACCTCCGTCTGGATTTCACTTGGGTTGTCGTCTGGACGGTTCCAGAACTCGGCCGTCTCATTGACGAAGATATCCTGTACGATAAGGGAATCCATCTTGCAGAGGCCATCATGGACCATCGTGAGGTTGGCATTCGTCATCTGCGGATTCTGGCCGCAAAGGTAAAGCGCATGCATCGTTCCCTTCCAGGCATCCTCGAAGATGGCATAGATGGAGTCCGGATGATTGCCGTTGCGGATAGCGCCATAGTCAAAGCCATAACCGTTCTCCGGCGTAGCATGCTCGCCGAACCAAGCTTTCGTCATGTTGACATACCATTTGCGGCGGAACGTACCAAAGGCCTCCGTCCATTTTTCCAGCGTCGGCGTCTTATGCGTCGGATGGACGAGATAGCCCGGCTGCATGTTGAACTCGATACCGAAGTCCGTCGATGCCTGCACGTTTGGCTGCCCGCGCATAGCGATGATACCGGCGCCGGGGATACCGACGTTGCCCTTGAGCAGCTGCATGATCGTAAAGCAGCGGATATTCTGAACGCCGACCGTATGCTGCGTCATGCCGAGTGCATACATGATGATGGCCGGTTTGTCGTTTTCAATCCAGATGGAAGCTGCCCGCTTGGCATCTTCCGCCTTCATGCCCGTGATATTCTCGACCATCTCAAGCGTATAGCGGCTGTAGAATTCCTTGAGGCGCGACATGACCGTATTCGGTGCAAAGAGGTCGTTGGCCTTCTGCGGCTTGCCATCAGCGCCGAGGGCATAGCCCCAGGTCTCCGTATTCGTGTAGGCCTTCTTCTCGGCATCATAGCCCGAGAACAGGCCATCATCGAATTTGAAATCATCGCGGAGCAGGCAGGCACCATTGGTGTTCTGAAGGACGTACTCCTTGTTGAATTTGCCGGATTCGAGCATCTCATGAATGATGTAGCCCATGAAGACGATATCCGTACCCGGACGTACCTGGAAGAAATCATCGGCAATCTTCGACGTGCGCGTGAAACGCGTGTCGACATGAACGATTTTCGAGCCGTTCTTCTCACGGGCAGCCATGACGTTTTTGAGGCCCATCGGATGGCACTCAGCGAGGTTCGAGCCCTCAATCCAGATGAGGTGCGTGTTCTTGATATCTGCCCACGGGTTCGTCATCGCACCACGGCCAAAGGCAGCGCCCAGAGCTGGCGGCGTATTGGCATGGCAGACACGGGTCTGGTTGTCGATGTAGACAACACCGAGGGCACGGGCCATCTTGATATTCTGATAGCATTCCTCGTTGTTGATCTGGGAACCGCCGATGAACGACAGGCCATCGGTACGGCGAACCTCATAGGTCTTGCCATCGATTTCCTCCGTCTGCTTCCAGCCCTTCTCACGCGCATTCTTCATGGCATGGGCAGCCTTGTCGATAGCTTCTTCCCAGCTGATTTCCTCCCAGTGGTCGCTGCCCGGTGCACGGTACAGCGGCTTTTGCGCACGCTCCTTTGAGTTTGGAATATGACCGTAACCCAGGCCCTTACTGCACAGAGCACCACGGTTAATCGGGCTGTCAACAGCACCTTCGAGCTGGACGAGTTTATCGTCCTTCACGTAGCCGATGACGCCACAGCCACAAGCACAGAAGTGGCAAATCGAGGTAAACTCGCGTGCACCTTTGAGCTTGAATTCTTTTGCGGCAGCCTTGACCTTCGGCATGTCGAGTCCCAGGCTGGCCATAGCCAGGCCAATCCCGCTGAGACCTGTGGCTTTCAAGAAGTCACGTCTGCTCAAATTCATCAAAACTTCCTCCTTTAGTCTCCTAAAACCATTTCTAGTATTTATAAAATCATCCATATCCCATAAAATCTTTCTATCCTTCATAGCACGAAGCTATGAAAAATCAATATGTGACATTTATGATTCTATGCAAAAATAATATAGCGTTTTATGCTTCTTTTTCGGCACAATCATCATCCGCGACGATAATCCGCTCCGGATTCGTGTAGATGCAGAAGCTGCCCGGACGCATCCGCGCCACCAGCGTAATCCCTAATTTCTTCGCCAGCCGCAGCGACAGCGTCGTCGGCACCGACTTGGCGGCAACGGCACCAATGCCCATGCGGCCAAGCTTCAGCATCATTTCCGACGAGCAGCGGCCGCTGAAGATGATGATTTTATCCGCAAGGTCAATCTCCTTGCGCAGGGACCAGCCGTAGAGCTTGTCAAAGACGTTATGGCGGCCGATATCCTCGCGGAATACGAGGATACGGCGCTGGCGCTGGTCGTAGAGAATACCGCTGTGCACGCCGTTGGTCTTCTCATGCGTAGCCGCGAGCTCCGACAGCAATTTATCGGCACAGGCCAGGATGTCCTGGGCCACAAACTGCACGGTACGCGGCCGCGCAAAGATGCGCTCGGGCGCGCAGTCTAAAATCTCACGCGCCGAATAGTAGCGCGGATCATCAGCGGCATGGGCTGCCCACTGCTGGGCGTCCGCCGTGGTCTCCACATGGGCCGTAAACGCTTTCTCGTCAATGCTGAGGCTTACCATATCGCTGCTGGTACGGATTTTCCCCAGCTGTGCCAGCACGCCCGTCACGAGATCCTCAAGGTCGCCTGGCGAGCAAAAGGAAGTCGTAAGCCTTTCCCCATTGAGATAAATATCCAGATAACGCTCAATCGACGTGTACTTGTGGTCTTCGACAATCTGCCCCTGCTGCGCATCATAGCGCGTCACGGGGAAATCGATAAGCTCTGTATCTCTTGGCTGCATGGCAAACTCCTCCTCGTAAAATCGAATCTCTTTCAGCATCAGTTTAGCTTTTCCTCCTGTTTCCTGCGACGATTTTTATCACAACAAGACGAAATCCGCTACTGCAATTGCCATGGTAACAAAGATTTTGTCCATTGGCAAACGACAAAAAAACCGGCCAACGGCCGGTTATAAATAAAAATAATCTTATCATTATTGATTTTTGTGTCATTTGTCCCATCGCCAAAAACCTGCTGATGAATAATCTGACAAATCGCTTAAAAGTCTTTTCCCATAAGGAATTTCACCAGTTTTTCCGCCTGGGCAATATCGTCAATATCATAACAATATACCTGCCCGGACAAAGCCTCCGGCACCTCACCACCGGCAAACATAGCCGCTGTATCCTCCTGGATGCTGGGGGTTCCCAATCCACGCCAGAGAGACAATGCAGGCATCGTCCCATGGTTCCGGCTCTCAATCAGCACCAAATCCACATTCTCAAGCCTAGACGCCATCGAAACCAGCGAGGCCCGCTTTTCGGTCCGCTGCTCGATGAAATAGCCCGCCGGAGATACGACGGCCACGGCATCAGCCCCAGCCTGCGCAAAGCGCCAGCTGTCCTTGCCCTCAGTATCAACCTCATAACCATGACAATCACCTTTAACGACACCAACGCGGATCCCCGCTGCGCGCAAGCGCGGAATCAGCCGCTCAATGAAGGTCGTCTTGCCGGTATTGGACACTGGTGCTGAAACCGTAACCAGCGGAACCTCGCGCCAGCTGTTGGCCAGCCGGCCGCGCACCAGCCGCATATCGGCGGGCGTGTTGGCATTGAAAAAACAATTGATACGCGGAACCGGCACCAGCTGATGCGGCACCGTATCGATAACCGCCCCGAGCTTCCGCTCGCCATTTGCCAGTGCCGCGGCAAAAACCGGCGCCAAATCACGATGATAGATGGCGGCCAGCGGCTGGCGACGGCCATCCGTCTCTGCCATCAGAGCCATCAGTCCAGTTTGACCAGTCAATTCTGCCCCCAAAGGATCCAAGGCCGAGAAGACAAAGAACGGCATATCGCAGGAAAGTGCCAAACCATATTGCGTAGGCATAGCCGAAAGTCCGCGGCGCAGGCCCTCCATCGGACCAAGATCTGCCTGTTCATCCACCAGCAGTTCAAACTCATACTGCTTCGCCAATGCCAAAAGTTCTGCCGTCGCCCGTTCCACACACAGGTATTTGCACGCGAAGGCCTGCCGCTGTGCCTTGCGCAGCAGCCACTCGAGCATCGATGCCCCATCGTATTCCAGCCAGCGTTTATCCTGCCCCATCCGCGAACTTTGTCCGCCCGCAATCAAAAGCAGGCTCAGATTTGCCGTATCCATATCACTTCCGCCCGCATTCGCCGGCATCGCCGCGCAGGATTTCGATGCCATGCTGCAATTCCGGCAGGACAAAGCCAAGACATTCCTCAACAGCCTTAGCACTGCCCGGCAGATTGACAATAAGGCTGCGGCGGCAGATCCCCGCCTGTGCGCGGCTCAGCATTGCCCGATGGGTAACCTGCATCGAAAGCGCCCGCATAGCCTCGGGGATTCCCGGTGCCAGCCGCTCGCAGACGGAAAGTGTCGCTTCTGGCGTGATGTCACGCGGCGAAAAGCCCGTGCCGCCAGTCGTGACGATAAGGCCGATACCACGCGCAGCATATTCCTTCATCTTCGCTTCGAGCGCCGCCTGTTCGTCGGGCAGGATAGTCATATCGGCCACCGTGTAGCCAGCTGCCTCAAGCATTTCCTTGACCTTCGGGCCGCTCTTGTCAACGCGCTCGCCGCGGCTTCCCTTGTCACTCGCCGTGATGATGGCTGCATCAAGCGGCAGTTTTTCGCCTGCCAGCACGAGTTCGAGCTCATCGCCAACACTCACGCGGCCGCCGCGCAATACGCGCGCAAAGACACCTTCGCGCGGCATGATGCAGTCGCCAACCTGCTCGCGGATGGCACAGCCCTTATGGCATTCCTTGCCAATCTGCGTGATTTCAAACCACGCATCGCCGGCACGAAGGCGCGTGCCAACAGGAAGTTCCTTAAACCGGAACCCTTCGGCAACGACATTTTCACCAAACGAACCGAACTTCACGTCGACGCCGAGCTTGCGGAAATCCTCGATTTCCTTGAGCCCCAGGAAACTGACCTGGCGATGCCACTTGCCCGCATGGGCGTCACCCTCAATGCCCCATTCCGTCTGAAACAGCACCGAATCCACCGGTGCCTTTAAAGTGCCCTTCTTTTCACTCACGCAAAGTGCCTGAATCTTTCCCATTGTCATCCTCCTACTTGAACCATTGCCCTGCTGTCGCGAGCTTCGTTATGTTTATCCAGAAAAAAATGTTCCTCGGGTTTATGATAGATGGCCTGATAAATGGCCAGCCGCAAATTATCATCACGAATGCCGCTGCGCAGCAGCTGGCGGATATCAAGACCTGTCTTTGCATTTAGGCAGAGCTTCAAAAAACCTTCTGCCGTCAACCGCACGCGATTACACGAAGCGCAGAATTTATGCTCCATCGCATCGATAAAACCGACCTCTCCCTTAAAGCCGGGCAGACGGTAGTATACCGCCGGGCCGTTAACGGCCCCTTCCTTTATTCCCGCCGGCTTCATCGTTCCATAGGCACGCTCGATCAGCTGGCGAACCTTATCCATGGCTACGCCCTTGTACCCAACGTCATAGGCACAGCCTATCGGCATCAGTTCGATAAACCGCACCTTGACCGCCTGGTTGCGGGCCATTCCCACCAGCGCGGGAATCTCCGCCTCGTTTACACCTTCAATCGGCACGCAATTAAACTTGATGTTTTCCATACCCAGTGCCCGCAGCTTTTCGATTCCCGTTTCCACGCGCTGATAGAGCGGACGCCGCGTAATCTCAGCAAATACCTCGGGCCGCAGCGTATCGAGGCTGATATTTACCCCGCTCAGTCCTGCCGCCACCAGCGGCTCTGCCAGTTCATCGAGCAATACCCCATTCGTCGTCAGCACGACCTGCTCAATGCCGGGCACCGCACGAATTTCACGCACAAGGTCAACAATGCCGCGTCGCACCAGAGGCTCACCGCCAGTCAGCCGAACCTTGCGCACGCCCAGCGAAGCCAAAGCCTGCACAACGCGCACGATTTCATCAAAGGTCAGGATATCCCCATGACTCAGCTTTTCGATACCGCCTTCCGGCATGCAGTAACGGCAGCGCAAATTACAGCGGTCCGTAAGCGAAATGCGAACGTATTCGATTTTACGCTGATATTTATCAATCATATCCTCATCCCAATTCCAAAACTCTATAGGAACGCAACGCCCTTAGAGCAATACGACATCCACTTCTGTCCCCGGTTCCAGCGGATCAGTTCCTGCCGGAATCGCCACAAAGGCATTGCAGCCAACTACCGAGAACAAACTCCCTGAAGCATGCTGCTGGGGAAGTCTTACCTTGCCATCCTCATAATACGCACGGATAAAGCGGCGTCCTTTGCTGGCCTTCGGAAAAGCATCCGTCAAAACGGCCTGCGCCTGGCGAAGGGCAATCTTCTCATCCCCGCTCAGCGCCACGAGCACAGGCCGCGCGATGAGCTCAAACGTCGCATAGGCCGCAAACGGATTGCCCGAAAGCGCAATGCCAAGCGTCTTTCCAAACGTATAGGCAATCGCAGGTCCGCCCGGTTTCATGCAGACACGCCAGAAGAGCCTTTTGCCAATCTTACCGACAACGCCATGCATGATATCCTTCTTGCCAACCGACACGCCGCCCGTCGTCAAGAACAAGTCGACTTTGTCCTGCCACTTGGCAATCGCCGCGGCAGCTGCCTCAACATCATCGGGCAGGATGCCGAGCACTTCCGGCTCAAAACCGAGCTCACGCAAACGGCTGCTTATCATATAAAGATTGCTGTTATAGATTTTGCCTGGTGCCAACGGCTGGCCCGGCTGCAAGAGTTCATCCCCGGTACTCGCAATGGCAACGCGCACCCTGCGGATGACCTTTACCTTATCAAAGCCCATGCTCGCCAGCGCTCCCAGATGAGCGGCCGTAAGCCTGGTACCTGCCTTGGCCAGTCTCGTTCCCTGCTTAATATCTTCGCCAGCAAAGCAGTAATTTTCATGATGCTTCATGACAAAGGGCACGAGCAGCATATCACCATCTGCCGTGACATCTTCCTGCCGTACGACACAGTCGCAGCCAGCGGGAATCGCGCCTCCTGTCATAATGCGCACCGCTTTCCCCGCCGGCACTGACCCGTCAAAATACTGGCCGGCACATTCCTCACCGATAATCTCGAACTTAGCCGGCTGGGCTGCCGTTGCGCCAGCAGTGCTGCTGGCCGCAAACGTATAACCGTCAAGCGGTGACCGGTCAAAGGGCGGATTGTCAAAAGGCGCCGTGTAATCCTCCGCCAAAGTGCGGCCCAAGGCCTCCAGCAAGGGAACTTCCTCAGCCTCGTGGACTTTGCTGACCCGTGCCAGCAGTATCTCAATGGCCTTTTCCAACGAAATATCCTGCATTGTATCCCTCCTTAGTGCTGGAACCCGCAAACCGGGAAATGACAGGTCTTGCAGTTCATGCAAAGACCACCGATACCAAAATGGCGAATCTCACGGCGCGTCAAGCGCTCGCCGGTCATGACGCGCGGCAGTACAAGGTCAAAGACCGTGCGCGCCGCATACATGACGCAGCCCGGCAGGCCCATGACCGGAATCGTCCGGCCCTCATGCGTAAGATACCCGAGCAAAAACATCGCTCCAGGCAGTACCGGCGCGCCATAGGTGATGATATCGGCTCCGGCATCGCGGATAGCCGCTGGCGTGCGGTCATCCGGGTCAACGCTCATGCCGCCCGTGCAGATAATCATATCCATGCCAAGGTCCACGAGTTCGCGAATCGCATCGCGCGTATGCTCCGTCACATCATCGGTTATGCGGTGCTCATCAATCTTGAGGCCAAATGGTTTGAGCTTTCCCGCAATGACCGGCGTAAACGTGTCCTCGATACGGCCCAGGAATACCTCAGTGCCCGTCGTCACGACGCCGACTTTGATATCTTTTTGATACGGGCGCAGGCGCAAAAGCGGCTTATCGCCAGCCACTTTTTTAACCTGCTCCATCTTATCCTTTTTGATGACCAGCGGAATCACGCGCATGCCGGCCAGTTTCTGGCCAGCCTTTACCGGCATGTTCTGCGGCAGCGTCGCAATCGTCACATCGTCAAGCTCATTGACATCATCAAATCTTGACTCGTCCACCTGGAAGACACCATCAACCGTTGCCGTGAGCTCGATCTTGCCCTCTTTCGGCTCCGAGGCCGTCATGTATTCGTTCTGGCAGAGCTGCCGCAGGATTTCGGCCGCATCGTTTTCATGCAGAACCGTATCGTCATTCTCCCATACATAGATGTGGTCCTTGCCGACCGACAGCAGTACCGGGATATCCTCCTCGGTAATCACATGCCCCTTGCGGAACACAGCATCCTTCGTCACGCCTTTGATGATCTGCGTGATGTCATGGCAGAGAATCTGTCCGACAGCATCTACGGTTTTCATTTCCTTCATACGGCCTACTCTCCTATCTTGCTCGCCAATTTCCCCATAAACACAAAAAGACTACCTTCCATTTGACAGAAAGATAGTCTTCACCTATTGCGCCAGCAAAGAACCCCTTTTCAAAAATGGAAGGTCCCAGCGTTTCCCCTGGGGCCCCGGCTAAATATCATAGCCACCCGTCGTGACCTTAGACATTTTCGCTCGGAGTCGTTAAATTCTGCTTCTATTATACACGAAAAACAGCTTTTTGGCTTATGATTTTTGTTACTTTTTTATATTTATTGCTCATCATCATTATTTCTGTTTATCTTTGCAAAGGAGCTGCGCTTTGGTGATGCCGCCTTCGCCGAACTTTGCCCGGATCTTATCGATGGCCGCATAAAGATTATCCTTTTTGGCTTCATCCTGGAACAAGCTAAGTTCCCTGCCATCATCAAAACCGGCCGTGCTGACGCCGAGCAAACGGATTCCGCGAAATAGCTGCAGCTCATGGAACAGGTCCAGCACCGTATGATAGATTTGCTCATCATAACAGGTCGCCTCGGGAAGCGTGCGGCTGCGCGTAAAAGTCTTGAACCCCGACGACAGGCGCAATTTGAGCTGAATCGTCCGCGCCTTTTCTCCCGCTTTGCGGAGCCGCCAGCCCACCTTGCAGGAAAGATCCAAGAGGACGCGTTCGGCATCTTCGCTGCACTGCAGATCCTCCGTAAACGTCATCTCCTTGCCGATGGACTTAGCCCGTTCCCGCGGTGCCACGACACGGTGGTCGATTCCCGCCGCCAGCTGGTGAAGATGACGCGCCATATTTTCTCCCACCTGCTGGCACAGATGATGGGGATCGGCCCGGTAGAGATCGCCAATCGTCCGGATGCCGAGGTTTGCGAGCTGTTCATTCATCCGCCTGCCTACGCCCCAAATGCGGCCAACCGGCAAGGGGTCGAGCACCTGCCGTATCTTGTCGTCGGTGATAATTACCAAGCCATCCGGCTTTTCAAGGTCCGATGCCAGCTTGGCCAGGAATTTATTCGGCGCAATTCCTACCGAAGCCACAATGCCGGTCTTTTCCCGAATCTCAGCTTTTAGCTTCTTCGCATAATGAAGCGGTGTTCCCATGATTTTTCCCATGCCCGTAAGGTCAAGAAACGCCTCATCGATGGACAAGGGTTCAATAACCGGCGAATAGCGGTCGAAGATGGCGAAAATCTGCTTGGAAACTTCAGCATAACGCGGATAATTGCCTTCGATAAAAATCCCCTGCGGGCAAAGCTGCTGCGCCCGCCCCATCGGCATAGCGGAATGAACGCCAAACTTCCGCGCCTCATACGAACAGGTCGATACTACTCCGCGTCCCGCCAGGCCGCCGATAATCAAAGGTTTCCCACGATATTCCTCATGGTCCAGCTGTTCCACCGAAGCAAAAAAGGAATCCATATCAACATGCATAACCAACTGCTTCACGCTGCATCCTTCCTTTCTCCGTTTGTTTTATTATATAAAAAGACTACCGAAAAGGCAAACACCTTTTCGGTAGTCTTAAATCAAACGCATTATCAAATGCGGAACTTTTTCAGTTCGTCCTGCAAAGCCTGCGATACTGTCGTCAAATTATGAGCCGACGAAGCAATCTCCTCCACCGATGCCGACTGTTCTTCGGTAGCGGCCGAAACCGTCTGCGTCTCACTCGATACGGAATTGCTGGCCTCACTGAGGCGGTCTGCCGTATCAACAATGCCGTCTGCCCCAATGGCAACCGTGTTGATACTATCGCTCATCGTCTTAATCTCTTCATTCATCTTCGCCATAAGGCCAACAATTTCCCCGAAGGTCTGACCGGCCCGGTCCATGATGACCACGCCGGATTTCGTCTCCTGATTTCCGGTCTGCATCGATACGACAGCAGCTTCGGTATCGGCCTGAATCCCATGAATCAGCGAAGCAATCTCCGTAACGGCCTCACTGGAACTCTCCGCCAGTTTGCGGACTTCATCAGCAACGACGGAGAAACCACGGCCGGCTTCACCAGCGCGCGCAGCCTCGATGGCGGCGTTGAGTGCCAACAGGTTCGTCTGCTCCGCAATAACCGAAATCGTTTCGACAATCTGGCCAATCTGCTGGGAACGTTCGCCCAGCGAAGCAACGACCTTTGCCGCTTCCTCAACCGACGCACCGATATTGCGCATCTGCTCTACAGCCTTGTTGATGGCCTCCGAACCATCATCAGCCTTCTGCTGTGCTTCACCAGCATGAGCCAGGACCGCATTCGTCCCCTCATTGACCTGGTCAATCTGCTTGCGGATTTCTTCTACCGTAGCCGTAGTCGTTGCCGCCATATCGTTCTGCTCAGCTGCCGACTGGGCTACCCGCGTTATCGAATCTGCGATCTGTGTTGCCGCCTGTGCCGACTGTTCCGAACCCTGGCGAAGCATTTCTGCCGCATTGTTCGATTCTTCAGCACTCTGCTGGATCTTGCGCATCATAGCAGCCAGACGGTCCATCACTTGGTTATAATGACCGGCTAGCTGTCCAAGCTCATCGCCGGAAAGAATCGGCGCACGATCGCGAAGGTTGCCGTCACCCATCTTCGAGGAAATATCCTCAAGCACACGCACACCGCGCGTGATGCTGCGTCCCAAATACATAGCCGAAAGAAGAATCATCACAAAGGCCAGCACGAGCAGGACAATACTCATAACTGCGCCACGATGGTAGAACGCTTCCGCCTCTTCGTTGGCTTCATTGGCGCTGTCGATATTCATCTTCGTAAATTCTTCGAGCGCTCCGGCAATTACATCGTACTGTTTGAAACCGTCTACTGTGATGCCCTGCATCATGGATTCCTTATTGCCGGCTTCCATATCCGCACGGATTTTCTTGTTTATTTCAAAATTCTTATCGAGCTCTTTTTTGAGCTGCTCGAACTTTTCCTTATTGACTTTGGCCTTCTCCGGATTGATTTTCATCTCACGGTCCAAAGCGGCTTCGTATTTTTCAATGCCTTTCGTGATGTTGTCCTGATGCATCATCGTATCTTTCAGGCATTTATCGAGCACTGCTTTATCCGTTACATGCGTGTACTTATACGCATCAAAGCGCATATTGGCCGAATCTTCATACATGCGATGCGACGCATCGGTCATAATCAGCCAGTTTTCCGTAATCTCCGTTGCCTTGTCGTTCAAGGAATTCAGGTTGTATATCCCCACACCACCTAATACACACGCGACAAGCATGACCACCGTAAAGGTAAGCCGAATCTTGGTACTGATTGTACAATCATTCCATTGTAAAAACATCCATAATCCTCCTAAATCTCCCACATTTCACTCAATTTCAATCATAAGCAATCACAGACCGTCATCCATTATAACATAGAAAGGTTCTGACAACAAAGGAAAAGTTTGCATTCGCAAGTATATCGGTTACTTTTCACCCCTCGCGGACAAATTTTATACATCTGATAATAATTATTGACTTTTACGTGCTTATAATGTTACGCTAATATATGGACTTTTTAAGGAATTGAGACTACTACATGGAATTAGCAATGGACACAACTAAGGAAAATGAATTGATTCAGGAGTTTCAACGCACCGGTGATCCCAAGCTTGGCTCCGAGCTTGCCGACCGTTATGATTATCTGGTCACCACGGCCTGCCGGACCCTCTATATGACTTGGGCCGACCACGAAGATATTTTACAGGAAGGGCGCATTGGCTTGTTTAAAGCGCTTCGCGATTTCAAACCAGAGCGCGGCGTTTCGTTTCGTTCGTTTGCCACCCGCTGCATCCGCTGTGAATGTATCTCGGCCATCAACAAAGCCAATCGCTACAAACACGCGATTCTCAATCAGGCGCTTTCCCTCAATGTCTCCGTCTTTGAGGACAACGAAAAGACCTGCTGGCTCGATACGATTGCCGACCAGGAAACGAAATCACCAGCGCACGACTTGATTATCCAGGATGATTTTGAAAGCTGTGAGGAAGTGTTAAAAAAAATTCTTTCTCCCTACGCCTATCAGGTATTCATTTCCCGCCTGCAGGGAAACAGCTATGAGCATATCAGCCAGCAGCTGCAGCACGACAGCAAATCCATCGACAATGCGTTGCAGCGCTGCCGCCGCCAGATTGCTCACTATATGGACAATCATGACGACATTGATATCGATGCGCTTCGTCACTTCTGCCAATATATCGCCAACTACTTCACGGACTCCGATGATTTGACGGCTACGGTATCGTAATGATTGCCGTCGAAACAAAAACAGAGCTTGTTATCCTCCGCAAGGGTAACAAGCTCTGTTTTTATTTGGCGGCCTCTGCTGCCGCTTTAAGGCTCTTTTCCATATTGGCCACAACCTCAGGCGTGACACTTCCCTGTCCAGCCCGCTTTAATATCTGCGCGTGATGCATGATGTCTTCGATGTTCTCGATGTAATCCCGCTCCGCTGCATAAAGCGTGGCAAAGATAGGCTCTTTGCCTTTTCCTAGCACCTTGTCGGCAAGCTTTTTGAGCTCCTTCAAGGTCTTTTTTTGCGTCAGGATAAAGCCAACATTCTCGCGCTCCACCCGCGCCAGGGCCGTATCTATCTTATCATGAAGCTGCTGGATTTCCCGCATATTGTCCTGCAGCATGCTGAGCTGCTCTTTCTTGCGGCGAAGTCCGGCAATTTCTTCCGGGGTATGATGATGATCATGGCTGTGGTCATGATGGTGCCCGCAGGCACAATGTTCTTCACACATTCTATCTCTCCTCAAAACTCATCCGTCGTAATTCACTGCTATCTATTATACAAGAATCCCTGGAAAAAGTCTTGAGAACTTAGCCCTCATTTCCGGCGATAGATAATATCCCGGCGCCAAAAATATTCAAACGGCAGGCTCAGGCAATGTACGAGCCGGGTAAAAGGGAACAGCATCGCCAGCAGCATCCACGATACCATGTGCAGCTGAAACACGATTGGTACCTCATCCATCAGCGATACATCCGGGTGCAGCATCAGCACGGAACGGAACCACGGCGAAATCGTTTCGCGGTAGTCAAAGGCCCCGGGAATATTCGACAGGGTTCCAAGCATGCCCGAAGCCAAGGTGATCAGCAGCACGAGATAAAGCCAGCGATCCAATTGGCTCGTGTTGACCTTCATGCGGTCACTGCCTGCAAAGCGGCGCTTTAGCAGCAGCCAAAAGCCGCCCAAGAACAGAATCCCTGCCGGAATGCCGCCGATAAGTGACATCAGATGATACGTATGCTCATCTGTCCCACCCATTTCCGTCACAAATTTCGGCACGAGAACGCCGACAAAGTGACCGCCAAACGCCATGAGAAGCCCCAAATGAAATAATGGATTGCCCCATTTGCTGTCGCGCTTGGATAAAAACTCACTGGACTTCGTCGTCCAGTTCCGCTCGAAATACGCATAGCGGACTATCGTGCCGCCCACGAGTATCGTCGAAGCGATATAGGGCAGCACGCCATACAAAAATCCCTTCATGCCGTCTCACTCTCCAATTCTTCTGCTGTCGTCAGAATGACGTCCAGCAAAAACGTATGCGCCAGTTTCGCTTCGGTAAAACGGCTGCGCAAAAGTTCTACCTTCGGTGCCGCCACCTTCAAAACACTGCTGGCCCGCTCACGCGGAAGCGAAGCCGTAAGCTCGAGAACCGCTGGCAAAAAATCCGGCAATTCCTTATTGGTGTCATAACCATTTTCCAAAAACAGCCGCTTAAATTCCAGCATATCCTTCGCCTGCCGGCCAAAATCCGTGCGGTTGTGCATCGTCAGATACAAATTGGTATTGGCCGAGAATTCAAATACGCGGACATACCATTCTTCATATTCCTTCTGTCCCATGTCCTCGATGTAATCGATGACCGCCAGCAGTTCCTCGCGGCTTTGCTGGTGGGGAGATTGCTCGGCCGTCTGCCGCGCATCGGCGAGGGATTCCCACCACTTAGCATCGGGGTAGTCCAGCAGATACGCCGCCAGCGCTAACGTCTCTTTATATTCCTGCATCTCAGCACCCCCCTGGGCAGTTATAGCCACAAGTTCCCTGTAGCTCACGAAGCTTATCCTGTGACTTTGCCGAGATTCCCGCCGGAATATTACAGCGGTCTTTATACTTGGCAATCGCCAGCAGGCGATACATATCCTTATAAACGACCACATCTTCTGCCAGCCGCTGAGGAATTTCCTCACCGGTCTCCTGACAGCGCATGACCAGGCGCATATCCAGAAGTTTCTGAAGCGACTGCGCCACGACCCCGGTATTGCCAGCACCGAAAAGTTCTGCCAGATAGGCCAGCGGAATGCGCATGTCGTGAACCTCAGGCAGATAGACATCGGCTTCCATGCGGCGCGTAATCGGCGAAAGCGGCGGCACATACCAGACCATTGGCAGCGTCCGGTATTCGGCATGCAGCGGCAGAGCAATCTTCCATTCCTTAATCAGCCGATAGACCGGCGAGTGCTGCGCCGCCTCGAGCCAATTGGCGGGAATGCCTTCCTTACGGGCCGCCTCAATAACAGCCGGGTCATGCGGGTCCAAAAGAATATCCAGAACGCTGTGGTAGATATTTCCTGCCTCGGGTTCCGATGCCGCTTCCTTAACCTTATCCATATCGTAGAGCAGTACGCCCATATAGCGAAGACGCCCGACGCAGGTATCGGTACAGATTGTCGGCAGGCCATTTTCCAACCGCGGGAAGCAAAATATGCACTTTTCTGCCTTATTGGTCTTCCAGTTAAAATAAACTTTTTTATAGGGGCAGGCCGGTATGCAGTGACGCCAGCCGCGGCAGCCGTCCTGAGAAACAAGTACGACGCCATCTTCCTCGCGCTTATAGATAGCCCCGGACGGACAGGCCGCCACACAGGCCGGATTCAGGCAGTGATTGCAGACGCGCGGCAGATATTTCATAAACAGGTCATGAAATTCCATCGTGATTTCACCGGCCATATTTTTGAGGTTGATATCCTGACGGACGGACTCGCCATCGGCCAAATCATCTTCCCAGTTCGGGCCCCATTTGATTTCCATGCGCTTTTGGGTTATCAGCGAACGCGGGCGTGCCACAGGCTGATGTTTTTTGCGCTTCGACGAAAGCAAGGATTCGTAGTCATAGGTCCACGGCTCGTAATAATCATCCATTTCCGGCTGCTCCGGATGATAGAACAGCTTCAACAGCCGTTCGGATTTCGAACCGGACCGCAGCTGGAGTTTGCCGTCTTTTAATTCCCAGCCGCCCTTCCATTTTGCCTGATTCTCCCAGTGTTTCGGATAACCGGTTCCGGGTTTTGTCTCCACATTATTAAAATACATATACTCCGCGCCCTGGCGGTTGGTCCAGACGTTCTTGCAGGCGATGGAGCACGTATGGCAGCCAATGCACTTATCAAGATTCATGACCATGGAAATCTGCGCTTTAATCTTCAAGCCAATCTACCTCCCCCTGCATCTTGCGGGCTACTACATACATATCGCGCTGGTTGCCTGTCGGTCCATAATAGTTAAAGCCATAGCTGAGCTGGCCATAGCCGCCAATCATATGCGTCGGCTTCATGTGCAGCCGCGTCGGCGTGTTATGCGTTCCGCCGCGCGTCCCAGAAATCTTCGACCCTGGGACATTGATATGGTTGTCCTGCGCATGGTGCATGTAGACTACGCCCTGCGGCAGGCGCGGCGTCACGACGGCACGGGAAACCACAACGCCATTATGATTGTAAAGCTCTACCCAGTCGTTGTCCTTGACGCCAAGTTCTTTGGCATCTTTCTCGTTAAACCAGACCGACTGCCCGCCGCGGAACAGCGTCAAAAGCTGTTGGCTGTCAAAGTACATCGAATGGGTACTCCACTTGTTATGCGGCGTCAGGTATTTGAGCGTGAGTTCCTTGCAGCCGCCAAGTTTCTGCTTAATCGGCGCATAGTCAAGGATTGGCCGGTATGTTGCCATCGCCTCACCAGCCTCGCGCATCAGTTCATGGTCAAGATAGAAATGCTGGCGGCCCGTATTCGTGCGGAACGGCAGCAGTTCTTCAATATTGGTCGTAAACGGCGTATAGCGGCGGTTCTGGTTGGAACCCGTAAACGTCGGTGACGTGATGGACTCCTTTGGCTGAACCGTCAGCTGCTCAAACGTAAAGCGCTCGCTTTCCCGGTCTTTAGCCAATCGCGTGAGATTGCTAAGCCCGGATTCCTTTTCACAAGCCTCCCAGGCTTTGACCGCCACTTTGCCATTGGTTGTCGACGACAGCCCTAAGACTGCATCCGCGGCCTGCTTCGCCGAATAAATCGACGGACAGCCATAGGAAATATACGCCTTGTTATCGATGAGGCCATTGCGCTTGCCGATTTCCCGGTACTCGTCCTCCGAACTCCAGGTCATCGCCTCAGCCCCCATCGTCCTGGCTACACCGGGGCCCAGCGCAATCCATTTTTCATAGAGCTTCGTGTAATCAAGTTCCGTCTCAATGAGATTTGGCATCGTCTTGCCCGGAATTGGCTCACACTCGCCCTTGCTCCAGTCGCGGATCTTGCCGTAAGGCTGGGCAATCTCCCCCTTCGTATCGTGCTGGATTGGCATGGCCACCACATCTTTGAGCGGTTTTAAGCCTGCTTCCTTGGCCACCTCCGATACCTTCTTGGCCAGTGTACGGAAGATATCCCAGTCCGTGCGGGATTCCCACATCGGGTCAACTGCCGCCTGGAACGGATGAACGAACGGGTGCATATCCGTCGACGAAAGATCATCCTTCTCATACCAGGTGGCCGTCGGCAAAACCACATCGGCATACAGGGCCGACGATGCCATGCGAAAATCGATGTCCACCAAAAGATCCAATTTCCCTTCGGCTGCGCCACCGGATTGTTCGAGCTCGGCCGCCTCGCGCCATTTGATTTCTGTGGGACGGGTGGCACACTCTTCCTCCGCAAACAGACTATTTTTCGTCCCCAACAGGTATTTGAGATAGAACTCATGCCCCTTAGAGGAGGAACCAATGAGATTGTTGCGCCACATAAAGAGATTGCGCGGGAAATTCTCCGGCGCATCCGGATCTTCGATGGCAAACTGCAAGCTCTTATCTTTGAGACTGTCGACAATGTACTGTTTGACATCCTTGCCCGCGGCCGCTGCCTCATCATGAAGCTGCTGGCCGCTCTTGTTGAACGTCGGATACGACGGCAGCCAGCCGAGCCGTGCCGCCATGACATTGTAGTCCCCCGCATGGCGGTAGCGCGGCGTCTCGGTCGGCGAGGTGATGTCGGCGACATCAATCTCATCGCTTCGCCATTGGTCGGTCGCAAAATAATAGAACGACGTCGAATTCTGCAGCCGTGGCGGCTTTTTCCAATCGAGGCCCGTCATGATGCGCTGCCAGCCCTCAGCCGGACGCAGTTTCTCCTGGCCAACGTAATGTGCCCAGCCGCCGCCATTGCGGCCCTCAGCCGCCACAAACAGCAGGTTGTTTAAAATGGCGCGGTAGACGATATCCGCATGGAACCAATGGTTGATGCCGCCGCCCATAATGACCATCGTGCGGCCGCCCGTCTTAATCGAATTATCCGCAAACTCGCGCGCCGTATGGATAACCGTATCCATCGAAACGCCGGTGTATTTCTCCTGCCATTTCGGCGTATACGGAATATCCTCTTCATAGGAAGCCGCAGCCTCGCCGCCCAACCCGCGGTCAATCGAATAGTTCGCCAAGGTCAGATCATAGACCGTAGTGACGAGTATTTCCCCGTCTTTCGTCTTAACCCGTTTAACCGGAACCGCACGCGTAAGCGTCCGCGATTCCCGCTCGTTGCCAAAGTACGGCAGTTCCAGCTCAGCCACCTCATCCATACAGCCGAGAATCGAAAGCTGCGGCAGGATTTTTTCGCCAGTATCGGCATTCTCCTCGCGAAGATTCCACTTCTCATGGCGGTCCCAACGATCACCAATCGTGCCGTTTGGTATGACAAGCTGGCCGGTCTTTTCATCGATGACATAATACTTGAACTCCGGATTGGCATCCTTGCGGCCAAAATCGGCAGCAGTCAGATAGCGGTCCGTATGGTATTTGCCATTTTCCTTTTTCACGAGACGCACGAGGAAGGGGAAATCCGTGTACTTGCGCGTGTAATCCAAGAAAAACTTGCACGGCTCACCCCAATAATATTCGTTGAGGATAACATGGCCCATCGCCATGGCAAAGGCCGAATCACTGCCGACTTTAAGCGGAATCCAGGTGTCAGCCACTGCTGTCGACTCCGCATAATCCGGCGATACCGAGACGACCTTCGTGCCCTTATACCGCGCTTCGGTCAAAAAATGCGCATCCGGCGTCCTAGTCTGGGGCACATTGGAGCCCCAGGTCATGATGTAGCCGGCATTATACCAGTCCGATGATTCCGGTACGTCCGTCTGATCGCCCCAAATCTGCGGGCTGGCCGGCGGCAAATCTGCATACCAGTCGTAAAACGAAAGCCCCGCACCGCCGAGCAGCTGGATAAAGCGAATGCCGCCTGCATACGAAAGCATCGATTTGGCCGGTATGACCGAAAAGCCAAAGATACGGTCCGGACCGTATTTCGTCGCCGTATGCAGGACCGAAGCGGCAACGAGCTCTGCCGCCTCTTTCCAATTCGAGCGCACAAAGCCGCCCATACCACGGGCTTTTTTATACTGTTTCATCTTCGCCGGGTCATTGGCAATACTGCGCCAAGCCTCCAGCGCCGTTTTATGCTGCTTTTTCGCCTCACGCCAAAGTTCCGCGAGCTCACTGCGCAGATACGGATACTTGATGCGGTGCGGACTGTAAAGATACCAGGAAAACGACGCCCCGCGGGGACAGCCGCGCGGTTCAAAGTCCGGCATATCCGGCCCGGTCTCCGGGTAATCGTGAATCTGATTCTCCCAGGCCACCAGCCCATTTTTGACATAGATATTCCAGCTGCAGGAACCTGTACAATTGACGCCATGCGTAGAATGAACGCATTTATCAAACGACCAGCGGTCGCGGTACATGTTTTCCCAATCGCGCCCGCCTTCATGGAGTTCTTGGTGTCCACTTGCCGACTTTTCTTTCGGAACAAGGTACTTGAACTTCTTAAAAATATTGCTCACGTTAATCTCCTTCCCAAAACATAACACCATTTTTTCTTATTTTATTCGAGTCTGTTTATTTTTCATGTGACAAACATCACTATTCAATGATAAAAATAAATCTGCTCCATTCTGTAACAAAAAGCATCGACAGTTTTGCGGGCAGGTTATTACACTACGATAGAACGTATCCCCATGAAATTGATTTGGTAAATATTTTAGGAGGAACTACTATGCCACTGGATAAGGAGCTCTCAAATTATTTAATGAAAGAAGGCATTTTCCAGCAAATGTTTGACGTCATCCGCCTAGTCGAGCAGGACGGACATTACGTCTGCAAATGCAATCACGATGGGTCCTGCACCATTACCGATGAAACCTGTTTTTCCGTCTGGGGCAAAAAACAGCGCTGCCACAACTGTGTATCGCGGCAAGCCTATGACGAAGAACGCCAGCACGTCAAATTCGAATACGCCAACAACCGGTATTTTTTTGTCATCGCCCGGCCCATCTGGCTCCGAGGGAAAAAATACGCCATCGAATTCGTGATGGATGTCACCAACCAGTTCACACCAAACAATCCATCTGAAGGCAATTTTGTCATGAACCTGATCCATGAACTCGAACGCGTCTCCTCACGCGACCCCTTTACCGGCTTATTCAACAAAAATTATCTGCAAAAAGAATTGACGCAAGCCTTAGCGAAGCGCCATACAGAAGCCCAGTCCGACGCCCCGCTTTACCTTGCCATTTGGGACATCGACAATTTCAAGCAGGTCAACGATACCTATGGTCACGATATGGGCGACAAAATCCTCTTGCGTGCTGCCCAGGCCTTGCAGCGCGGCATAACCTCCGAAGACGGCATCACGGCCCGCTTTGGCGGCGATGAATTTATGATACTGTTTCATAAGACCGACCGCAGCTATTGCGAGCATTTGCTGCGAGCTATCAAAAATGACATCGACCACCAGACCCACAGCGGCCTGCTTTGCAACGAATCTTCCTGTTTCCGCGTCTCCATCAGCTACGGACTAGCCGACGTTCATGCCTATCCCACAGCCGCCGAAGCCCTTCACGCCGCCGACCAGCAGCTTTATGCGCACAAGCGCAAAATCCATAAAAAGGATATTATTTAGAAGAAGGATTTTTCCCCTCCATCACGAAATAATACATTACCTAAAATGCTGAAGGAGGGATTCCTATGGAAAAGCAAATAGCCGTCTGGCTCTTACAGCGCGGCTATGCCGATGACCTTGAGCAGGGCATCCGCTTTGCCCAAGCCTTGGCCAATAAAGAATGCACCGAGGAAATGCTGGACGCCCTCGGCCATAATATCGATGTATTCATGTCAGTCGGCGGACCGGTAACAGCCGATAATCTTCTGCCGTTTCTGCTCGACAAATACAACATGGCCAAAAAGCTCATCCACTTTTGGAACGAAAATCCCAAAGATACCAATGCGATTTTCTTTTTCAATGAATGCCGCAAACATGGCATCAGCTAAACCGGCAACGAAGCCTTCCCACGTTCGGGAAGGCTTTTTTCTATCCAAAATACTGTTCTTGCCACTTTTTATACTAACGATATGGAAAAACATTCGAGGCCGCGCTTCGCCGCCACTAGGGGCAGTACCAACACTACGCGGGAGATGTTTTCCTAAACGAAATTTTTATCTTTAATTAAGCATCGAAAAAATTCAAAACGCGCTTCGCTTGGACGATTACATTTTTTCGACGAACGGGGAAGATAAAAATTTCGTTCTTAACGGAAAACATCAAACGCTCCGTTTATGGCACTGCCCCTAGCGGTGGCTGAGGTTAGAACAAACACAAACTTTTGCCTCCCCCTCTTGGGAAAGCCGCTTCATGTCGGCACTCCCCCAGGCGTCAAGGGGCACAGTCCCATAAGCGCAGCCTTGACGTTCCGCGATAAGCAAGAAATTTTTGCCGCGGGTTGTCACCGGCGGAGCGTTGGTACTGTGTCCCTTGACGCCGACGAAATGACTCGAACGCTCCCCATAAATTAAAATTTTGTCTTTGGCAAAAGCGGACAAGAACGATATAATAAAATTATTCACTAAGCAATTCGGAAAAGAATGGAGAATCTGTGTGGAAAAATCGTCGAAAATCTATCAAGAATATGTAGCCATCCTCCGGCGGGAACTTGTGCCAGCCATGGGCTGCACCGAACCTATTGCCATCGCCTATTGTGCGGCCAAAGCCAGAGCTGCCTTAGGTGAGCTGCCGGACAAACTCGAGATTGCCGCCAGCGGCAACATCATCAAAAACGTCAAAAGCGTCGTCGTACCGAATACGGACGGCCGCAAAGGTATCGAAGCTGCCGCCGCTATCGGCGTCGTAGCTGGCGATGAGACCGCCGCCCTCGAAGTCATCGCCCACGCCAAAGAAGAAGACAAAGCAAAACTCGGGGACTATTTGGCAAGCACAGCCATCACCGTCACCTCTACCGAATCCGACCACGTCCTCGACATCATCGTAACCGCCAGCAAAGGCAGCAATACCGCCTGCGTCCGCATCGTCAACGAACATACCAACATCGTCGAAATCACCCGCAATGGGGAAATCCTCTTCCAAAAAGAAATCGTCGATACGCCCGAAACAAACAAGCCAGACTATGATAGCCTGACCATCGAGGACATTTACGACTTTGCCATGACCTGTGACCTCGACGATGTCCGGGATATTCTCGAACGTCAAATCAAATATAACACGGCGATTGCCGCTGAGGGCCTCAAGAACAATTACGGTGCCAACATCGGTTCGACTCTGCGCAAAGCCTACGGGGATGACATCCGCATCCGCGCCCGGGCCATCGCGGCCGCTGGCAGTGACGCCCGCATGAATGGCTGCGAACTGCCGGTCATCATCAACTCCGGCAGCGGCAATCAGGGCATGACGGTTTCCCTGCCAGTCATCGAATACGCCAAAGAAGTTGGCGCTGATGACGAAAAGTTATTGCGCGCGCTGGTTCTTTCCAACCTCGTTACGCTTCACGAAAAAGAAGGCATCGGCCGACTCTCCGCCTACTGCGGTGCCGTCAGCGCCGGTGCTGGTGCCGGTGCCGGCATCGCCTGGCTCTGCGGCGGCGATTACAAAGCCGTCATCCACACGATTGTCAATGCACTGGCCATCACCTCCGGCATTGTCTGCGATGGCGCCAAAGCATCCTGCGCCGCTAAAATTGCCGCCGCCGTTGACGCCGGCATCTTAGGCTTTGAAATGTACCGCAACGGCCAACAGTTCTACGGTGGCGACGGCCTCGTACTAAAAGGCGTCGAAAACACCATCCGCAACATCAGCCGCCTCGGCCGCATCGGCATGAAAGAAACCGACAAAGAAATCATCAACATGATGATTGGCAAATAAAAAATGGATTGACTTGTCAAAATAAAAATTGACAAGTCAATCCATTTTTATTTGCGTCAATTATTCGCGGCGGCTTTTGCCATTTGCTTTAGAATGGATATTGCCCGCCCGCGGCTTGAATAATTTTCGGTCATTCCCACCAGAATAAAATGCTTGCCGGGCTGATAAACGATGCCGCCATCGTCATAAAGGCCATAAAGCTCTCCGGTTTTATGACAAATCATAACGCCCGGAAGCGCCGCCGGAAAACATTCCGTATCTGTCTGGCCTTCCAAATAACCGAGCATCACATCGTCAAGTTCAGGACTCACACAATTCCTATGGTATAGTTTCAGGAAAAAATGACCTAAATCATTGACCGAAGTATAATTTTCACGGCCTTCGGCTACGGCCTGGCTGTCCATCATCTTGCGCTGAAGAATCGTATCGGCATAGTCATTGCGCTTAATGTAGGCATTGATTTCCTCCATGCCCAAAAGGTCAATCATCATATTCGTTGCCGTATTATCGCTTTCGGTAATCATCAACCGCATGACGGTATCCAGCGTGAGTTCCGTTCCGCTGGCATAACCAGCCAATACACCAGCTCCGCCGACCTTGTCATAACTGTGCAAAACCAAATTTTGGTAAAGCGACAGCTGGCCATCCCTAACCTTTTCCATCGCCGTACCCAAAATAAACACTTTAATCATACTGGCCGAACGCATCTGTTTTGACTGATAACTGTACTCCTCGCGGTTTTCGCCTGGATACGCCACAAACAAAGCATATTGCGTGCTGTCTGAATTAGAAAGCGCTGTCACCGCCTGTGCCAGCGAATCATTGCTGACCTTCGGCGAAGCCGCGGCCGCCGCTTTACCATATCCAGCTGGCAAAACCATTGCCAGCAGCCAAACCACCAAACAACCGATAACCGTAAAACGCCGCATCAACAAACCTCCACCTCAATAATTATTAACGACAAAGCGGTAAATATTGGCCGCAATCGGCGAAGCTCCGCCAAACACATAGCCATGGTAGCCTTCCGAATTGCGGTAATACGGACTGCCATTTGACGGATAGAACGAATAATAGAGGTAATTGCCCGCATTTTTAACCGTACAGCGGAATGTATACGGACTGCGGCTCGAAATACTTACCGACTGCGTGATAAGATACGCATCCGTTCCATCGGTATACGTTCCCATGTAATAGTCACCGGCCTCTGCCGGAGCCGCCGGTGCCGCCGCCAAAATCAGCGCCGCTGCCAGTAAAACCGCCGAAAACAATCGTTTAACCATAATACCTACCTCCTCACTAGAAAACATTATCCTTTATTCTCTTACTTCTACTTCGTCATCACCCCTGCATTTCCTTCCAATGTCCATAATTAATCCCAACAAAGACAGGACCTGCATATCCTCAAAGATATACAAGTCCTGTCCCCAAACAATTCTCTTTAAAATTTTTTCATTTTCAATCCTGCGGCTACAAATACGGCACCAAAAAAGAAGGAAACACCACCCCAAATCGGCAAATCTCCATACGTTGATCCAGTACCAAACGTCATCAAGGAACCAAACCAATAAAATGCACCTGGCAACATTGTAACAATCTGGGATTTAGATTTCCGCGTTACCGCACCAATAATACCAGCCAACAGCATACAAAAAGCCAGCATCATTCCACTTGTACCACTCGTTGCTCCATTATCCTGCAAAGCATTGCTTATTCCAGCTGCACAAGATTGAAATAGAATCAATAAGCACAACACCATAGATATAACACTGATGATTAAACGTCCCGATGACCATACCGCCTTTTTTTCTTGCTGCCCGTTCGGCGTTGGGCTTCCACATCCTGGACAAAATGCCGCCTGCTCGGAGTATTCTTTACCACATTCTTTACAAAACACAAGCTTTCCCTCCAAATTCCCAAAAACGACCAATTATTGCGCAGGTTCTACTTTATCCAATTGTAAATCATACCCCATGATATCGCCGACTTCACGAATCGTGCCATAAATAGTTACCATCTGTCCTTTTTTGAGTTTCAAAACACTCTCTTTTAACGCATCATTTTTACTATCAATCTTACAGGAGACATGAATCATGGAATAGTTTTTATCCGTACCATCGAGCGTGATATATTTCACGTCAGAATCAATATTCTGCAGCTTTCCTGTCATCTTAACGTTTTTCTTTTTGTAATTCTGATTTGCTGCTGCAGCATTTTCTTTTGCCTCTTTTATCAGAACATTTATATCGGCGTCCTCATACACCTTTTCCTTAGACTTCTGCTCCGGAGCCGAGGATGACGACGATGTTTTATTCGATTGGGATGAATTCTCCTTGCTGTCACTACCACAGCTATTCACGAACCCTATGAGTAAAAATAAAGCAACAATACCCAAACAACCTATTTTAAGTTTACTTTTCTTGCCGCTTCCAGCGCCTGTCGCTCCACATTTGGGGCAAAACTGAGATTCCTCTTCCATTTTTGCACCGCACTTCTCACAAAATTTAGCCATTTGCAACTCCTCCTTATGTATCTTGCAAAATTTAGCCATACGTTTATACATATTCGGCTATGTGATTTATTTTCACTATTTCTACATAAAATACCTAAATTCCTCCTTATTTTTTAATTTTAAATCACGACTTTTTCATAATTTGATTACACACTATACTAATGAACAAGGAGTGATTCTTATGGACATCACCGCTTGTCGATTGCGTGAGCTTCGCAAAACGAAGCAAATGTCACAGGAAGATATGGCAAAATATCTTGGTATCACTCGAACGGCTTATAATAAGTACGAAAGCGGCGTCATCCAGCCCACGCGAAAGCTTCGCGAACTATCTGCCCTGTTTGGTGTCAGTACGGACTACTTACTCGGACATGAGGAATCATCACTGGAAGCACAAATTCGCACCATGGATCAACGCGCTGGCAATCAATTGCAAAAATATCTTAAGCTTAGCGAATCAGGCAAAGACATTGTAGATATTACGCTTGACGCTGTGTACGAACGTGAAAACCGTCCGAATGATTCCCAATAGCACATTGCATTAAACCACCGATACAGAACGTAGAAAGGCGTTCTTATCTCTTTTCCAGCTCAAAAAATATTCGGCATACAACAAGGCCCACGCACATTTCTGTGCGTGGGCCTTGTTGTATGCCGTTCCTGCTGTTATTTCACTTCACTGAGATTATCCTTATCGATAATCATCGGCGTGCAAAGGTACGCCGGGACAACAATTACCCCGTTGTTATACGATTTGACATCGTTGATATCCGGCTGGGTGCCTTCGACCACGGCTTTAATCATGCGGACGGTCTTGGCCACCAAAAGTTCCGGTGATTTATAAATCGTAATGGTCTGCTTGCCGCTCCGGATAGCATCGAGTGCCTGACTCTCCGCATCCTGACCGGTCAGCAGTGGCATTTCGCTATAGCCGCCCTTGGCGAGTGCATCGCGGATGCCGCCCGCCAGGCCATCATTCGGGGAAAGCACGACGTCAAGTTTAACGCCAGCGTCCGGCCCCTGCAGGAGCTTCGTCATACGCTCCGTTGCCCCTTCAGGCTTCCAGCCTTTGATTGCTACCTGGTCAAAACTCGTTTCCTTCGAGGGGATGATGAGCTGGCCTTTATCAATATAAGGTTTCAGCACTTCCATCGCGCCATCGTAGAACACATGCGCATTGTTATCCGCTGGGTCACCAGCAAAGATTTCCATATTGAACGGGCCTGCTCCCGTCTTCAGCTGAAGTTTTGCCTCGATGTATTCGCCCATGGCCTGCCCCACGGCCAGATTATCAAACGACGCATAATACGATACGGCATCGGTATTCATAATCAGACGGTCAAAGGCAATGACTGCCACTTTTTTCTCCTTGGCTTCTGACAGCACATCTTTGAGTGCCGTGCTGTCAACTGCTCCGATAACCAGGCATTTCGGGCTCTCGGCCAGCTGTTTTTTGATCTGGTCAATCTGCTGCTCCGGCGTATCGGCAAACTGCAAGTCCACCGTATAGCCTTCTTTTTCGAGCATTTCTTTAATGGTCTGGCCGTTTTTCTGCCAGCTGCTTGACGAGTTGGCAAAGGCCACGGCTACTTTTTTGTTATTGGTATCGCTGCTGCCACAACCTCCAAGCACCAATGTGCTGATGACCAAGAGCGCCAGGCAGAGTATCGTGATAATTTTCTTCATTGCAAGGTCTCCTTAAATCTTGAACTTCGCCGCCGACTCGGAAAGCTCTTCGGCCAGGCTGGCCAGGTTGCGGCTGGCATTGGCCACTTCGTCCATGGCCGCCGACTGTTCCTCGGTTGCCGCCGATACCGACTGCGTCTCCGACGCTACATCGTGACCGGATTTATTGATGCCTTCCATCACACCGACCAGTTCTTCGGCCTTAGCCGTGGATTTGCGTGCCTCCATGAGAATATCATCCGCATGTTTGGTCAAATTGGAAACGGCAGTTGAAATCGACTCAAACGCACTGCCGGCCTTCGAAACGACTTCACGGCCGCTCTTGACATCTTCCGTGCCCTTCTGCATGCGCATAACTGCCTGCTCCGTATCCTTCTGGATGGTCGTGATGAGTTCCGAAATCTTCTGCGCCGCCGTATTGGATTCCTCGGCCAGCTTGCGGACTTCATCAGCCACAACAGCGAAGCCGCGGCCGGCATCGCCCGCACGGGCTGCCTCAATAGCCGCATTGAGCGAGAGCAGATTGGTCTGCTCGGCGATGCCCGAAATCGTAACCGAAATCTGGCCTATTTCCTCCGAACGCTCTGCCAGCTTCTTGATAACCTCCGCCGAATCGGTTACCGAGTCAGCAATTTCGGCCATCTGGTCCACAGCACCGGCAATCGCATTCTTGCCCTCGGCGGCAATGCCTTCCACATTGCGGGCCGCATCAGCTGACGAAGATGCCTTATCCTGAAACCCATGAAGGCTGTCCGACATTTCTTGAATATCAGCCAGTGACTTGCTGACGGATTCGCCCTGAACGCTGGTATTTCCCGCTACATTCGTAATCGACACCGCCACCTGCTGGGTCGCCTGTGCCGATTGGCTGGCATTTTCCGTCAGCTGGTTAGCAAACGTCGACACTTCATCCGACGTCTGCTGGATATTCTTAATCAGTGCACGCAAATTCTTGATGGTGTCACCATAGGCCGCTGTAAGCTGGCCAAATTCATCCTGCGTCTTGGCCACTGCCTCAACCGTAAGGTTGCCGGCTGCCACTTCCTTCGAAACCGCCATGAGGTACTGGATGGACTTCATAATGGAAGAACTCAGGTAGAACGCCATAAAACCAGAAAGCAATACCACGAACAAAATGCAGACAATCAACGTCCATTTCGTCTGTTCGTATTTCTTGGATGCCTCAGCACTTTCCTTATGGATGAAATCCTTGCTGCTGTCGACAACGCGGTTGAGCTTATTCGTCATATCGGCATACTGCCCATTTGACTGGTCAAGCAGTTTGATTGCCTCATCCTTCTTGCCATCTTTGGACAGCTTGATGATTTCTTTGGTGTTCTGCTTATACTTTTCCCAAGTGCCGCGCATGTTATTGAAATCATCGCGGACATCGGGAGCTACAGCCGGCTCAATGGTGTCAAAAGCAATATCGAGCTGGTCGGCTTTCTTTAGCGTTTCCTGCGCCGCATGAATGCGGTTCGGCAGCGTCGTCGCCGTTACGACAGCATACTCTCCCTGACGATAATCCGCCAGCGTACGGCTGCTTTCCACACCAGCCAGCACACTGGAAAGATGTTCGGTCGCGATGCGCAATGCACCGCTGTTAATACTGTTCAGACTATACCCCGTATAGAGCCCATTAGCAAAAAAGATTGCAATGAGCACGCCAAAAACAAAAAACAATTTCTGACGGATGGTCAACTTGTCCACATTACCCACTCCTTACCTGTTGATAACCTTTTCTAATTATATCATAAAAAATAAGCATTTACTTCAAAATACGTAAAAATAAACCAAGAAATTTGAAGTATTTTCACATTTTTGTTCTCGTTTTTCTGCAATTTCACTCTCCTTCCCCCTTATTCCCTATTTTTCCATCTGTTCAATCCGTTAAGCGTTTTCTGCATACAAAAAAGCTATACGCTAACGATAATAGATTGTCTGGCTGCAATCAATACCGTTGCCTATAGCTTGTAACATAGTTTCGCTTCGCTTATCTTTTTTGTTCAACTGCTCATTCGATATTACAAACTTCCCGGCCGCAATTCTCACATTGGATAGCTTCTTTCAGGTAATCCAGGTCTTTGATGAAAATCAAATGACCGCGATATTCAATAATCCCTGCCTTGCGAAGTTCACTTAGCATGCGATTGAGACTCTCCCGGGCTGTTCCCGAATAGTTTGCCAATTCCTGATTCGTGAGCGGCACGGAAATCAGAATGCCGCCATCCACTTCCTTGCCATAACTGTTGGACAGGCGAATCAGCGTCGAATACAGGGCCCCCTTTTTCCCGTACAGGACAAGATCACGGAATTTCGAATGCTGTTTCCGCATATGCGCACTGATCAGTTTGAGCAGATTTACCGCCAGCTGCGGCTTTTTCTCGAGATACGCCTGCAATACCGGAAACTCAATGGCATAGACCTCCGCCGCACTCTGCGCCACAGCATTGAAGATATAGACGGGATTGCTCTCGTAGAGCGGCAGTTCACCGATTATGCTGCTGCGCGTTGCCAGCCGCAGGCTGAGCACCCGTCCCGACGATGCGTATTTCGTGATAAAAATCTGACCAGTCCGCACAATGTAGAAATATTTGGCCGGATTCCCTTCATGAAACAGGTACTCTCCATCATGAAGCATGACAACTTTGCCGGGGATTTCATAAAGCTGCCGGACTAACGATTCCATAGATTCCATGGCACTTACCTCATTTCCTATTTCTACTAATAGTTTACTAAAAAAAAGCTATTTTACCTGTAACATTTATCACAGTATCCGTGAGATTTGTTACTTACAGCTTGATGTTTTTTAATTATACTTGATGTAAATCATAAACTGGTTTGTGCGTATTTATTATTCTTTTAATCGACAGGAGTATGATTATGTCAGAAAACAATGTATTGCAGGTGCTCGGCGATAAGCCAAGCCGCCAGGAAATCCTGGCTCACTGGGAACCAGAAAACGAAGCATTCTGGAATGCCTTTGGCCAAAAGATTGCCAAGCAGAATCTCTACACCTCGACCTGGGCACTTACCCTATCGTTTGTCGTTTGGACGCTCTGGGCGACGATTGCCGCCAAGCTCAACGCCGTTGGGTTTCATTTTACCGATGAACAGATTTTCACTCTGGCAGCCCTGCCGGGACTCGTTGGTGCCACGGGCAGGCTTCTCTACACGTACCTTCCCGGACTAATCGGCGGCAAAAATTCCACCTTTATCACCACAGCCCTGCTGCTGCTCCCCATCATCGGGCTCGGCAATGCCCTGCAGGATACCACAACTTCCTACGATACCTTTGTACTGCTCGTATCCTTTATCGGCATCGCTGGCGCAAACTTCTCGGCATCGATGGCCAACATCGGCTTCTTCTTCCCCAAAGCCCATAAAGGTCTTGCCCTCGGCATCAATGCCGGCGTCGGCAACCTCGGCGTTTCCCTCATCTATCTGACGGCACCGCTTCTGCTGGGCTGGAACCTCTCCTCCTTTTTCGGACCGGGTCTCATAACCACCGATGGCACGCCACTTTTCCTGCAAAACGTCTGCTATTTCTGGGCGATTCCTACGATCCTCACGCTGGTGCTTATCTGGCTGTTCATGGACAATCTGCCGCTGCCCAAACAAAGTCCCAAATCCATTTTTTCGATTTTTGGCAATAAACACACCTGGCTCATGTGCTGGATTTATACCTGCGGCTTTGGCTCCTTCATCGGCTTTTCCGCCGCGTTGGGACTGCTCGTCACCAAAGAATTTCCGGAAATCTCTTTCTCCATGGCCTCTTTCCTCGGACCGTTTATCGGTGCCAGTGTCCGCCCGCTCGGCGGCTGGCTGGCCGATAAAATCAACAGCGGTTCCCGCATCACCCTGCTGTCGCTGTTTGTCATGCTCGCGGCCAGCCTGGCAGTTCTCGCCGGAATCCAGTCCCACAATTTCATGATTTTCTTTGGTGCGTTCCTGCTGCTGTTCCTGACAACCGGTTTTGTCAACGGAGCTTCGTTCCGCATGATTCCCTATATCTTCAACAATCCCTTCCACTCCTCGCTGGTCACAGGATTCACCGCAGCCATTGCCGCCTACGGCGCTTTCCTGATTCCAAAGATTTTCGGCTGGTCCTACTCCAATTTCCAAAGCGTAACACCAGCCTTTTACCTGCTCATCGCCTTTACGGCCAGCACCATTTTGATTACCTGGTGGTTCTATGACCGCAAAGGCTCTGGAATGAACTGCTAAAACAAAAGCCTTCCCCTGCACGGAGAAGGCTTTTGTTTCGCAGTAAATCCTGTTACAATATTGCTAGCTGTAAGAAAAAGGAGACGATATTGTATGGACCCACGCACAGGTCTTACCCATTTTGACGAGGAAGGACAGGCCATCATGGTTGATGTCAGCGGCAAACAGGAAACGAGCCGCACGGCCATTGCTACGGGACGCATAAAAGTCAATCAGGCCGTCTATGATGCCATTGAGCAAGGAACCGCGAAAAAAGGCGATGTGCTCGGCGTCGCCCGCGTCGCCGGCATCATGGCCGCCAAATCCACGAGTTCGGTCATCCCGCTCTGCCATCCACTGCCCATTGCCAAATGCAGTGTTGACTTCACGATGCTGCCCGGCGAATGCGCCGTTGAGGCCAAAGCGACCGTCAAGGTAACCGGCCAGACCGGAGTCGAAATGGAAGCACTTCATTCCGTCAGCGTTGCCCTGCTGACCATCTACGATATGTGCAAAGCCATCGACAAACGCATGGAAATCCAGTATATCCACCTCGATAAAAAGACCGGTGGCAAAAGCGGCGAATTTATCCGCTGAGAAAAATGCACAAAAAAATTCCGTTGCTCTGCCAAAGCGGAGCAACGGAATTTTTTATTTCTTACAGTTCGTCCTTCAGGACTTTAACTGCTGCGCTTGCGCCTAAACGGCAGCAACCAGCATTGATATAAGCTTCCATCTCTTCGCGCGTATGAATGCCGCCAGCAGCTTTCATGCCGACATTTTCATTGATATGCTTCTTGAAGAGGGCAATGTCTTCCAGCGTTGCACCAGCCGTACCAAAGCCCGTGGAGGTCTTGATGATATCAGCACCGCTCTCATTGACACATTTGCAAGCTGCGATTTTCTCTTCTTCCGTGAGGAAGCAGGTCTCAACGATAACCTTGAGTACGCGGTCACCGCAGACGCGTTTGAGTGCACGAATCTCTTCCGTAACATAGTCCGTCTCACCAGCTTTGAGCATGCCGATGTTGATGACCATATCGATTTCTACCGCACCATCAGCCAAAGCCTGTGCCGTCTCGGCAATCTTAGCAGCCGTGTTGCAGTTACCATTCGGGAAACCAACCACCGTTGCAATCTTCAGTGCATCGCCATATTTCGCCTTGATGCGCGGGATAAAGCAGGACGGAATCATGACCGTAGCTGCCTGATATTTTACAGCCTCATCACAGATACGCTGGATATCCTCCCAGGTAGCCGTCTGCTTCAGCAACGTATGGTCAACACGAGACATAATTTCCTTTGCGTTCATTTACAATTCCCCTTTCTCGGTATTGCATTCTTTACAATTCATATTATAATCCCGCTGTGAAATTTTGTAAATACGTTTTTGAAACTTTTTTCAAACTAGCATTTTCGCCGTATGCTGGTCAGTAATAAATGCCGTGGCAAAACCACCTTTGAGCGCCGCCCGGATTGCAGACAGGCGGTGCTTGCCGCCCGCGAGCATAATCCGCTGCGGTTTAGCCTTCAAATCTTCGAGCGCAATCCCTACGGTGCGCTCATCCACATGCGGTGCGCAGATTTCGCCCTGCTCGTTGTAAAACCGCGAGCACACATCGCCTACGGCATGGCGCTGGATAAACTTGCACTCTTCATCGTTGATATAATAACCGAGGTGGAATATGGTCGATTCCTTGCTGGCGGAACCAACTGTAAACACGGCAATATTGGCATCACGCCCCAGCTGCAAAATATTCCGGATGAATTTATCCTGGGATACGATGTCTTTGACTGCCACCGTATCAAACATCACCGGCAGCGGCAGATAATACCCCTGGGCCGAATAGGCCTGCGTAAACAGGTCGAGGATTTCCTGCGCATAAGTCCGGTTGTTGTTGAGGCTGATACCGCCTTTTAATTCGACGATTTTCGCATGCGGCATATTCTTGGCGGGCAGGCGTTTTGCCATCTCGTAGAGGATTTCTCCCCAGCCCACCCCAACGATATCATTATCTTTAATGATATCGCTGAGATATTCGGCCGCTACTGCGCCAATTGCCTTTTTCTGCTCGAGTTCCGTCTCCATGGGTGCGGCTGCTATTTTAACATAATCCAGCCCATATTTTTCCCGCAGCCGTTCCGCCAACGCTGTCATGCTTTCGGTGGGGTCAATAATCTTGATTTCCACATAGCCCTGTTCCTTGGCATGACGCAGCAGCCGCGAAACTGTTGGCCGCGACAAATTAAGGGTTTCCGCAATCTTCTGCTGACTCATATCGGATTCATAGTATAACTTGGCAACCGCAATACTCTGTCCGTCTTTACTTTCCATCCGCTACTCCTCTCAAGTTATACTGCGTTTACGTTTATTTCCCCGTATACCGATACACTTCGGTCCAGCTGCGCCCATAAGCACTGTAATAGTCGATTTCGCCGCCCTGGTCACCGGTACGCCAGCTGCCGCCACGCGGGTTATTTACGCCGCGGGCCTCAACGGTTTTGCCATTGCCAATATAGATGGCCACATGCGAATCCGGTTTGCAAAGGATATCGCCCCGTTTGAGATTGTCTTTGACTGCCGCCCAGGAATAGCGCGTAAATCCGCCGATTCGCTGCATGTCCGGCCAAATCGTATCCGCATCGCCGGTTTCCTGTTTGCCATTATACAAGCGGTAATAGTCCGGATTCTGCCGCCAGGCCGCAATGATTGGAAAACCTGCATGATCAAGTGCATGATAAACCAGTGACGAGCAGTCATAATCCGGGCCTTCCCGCGAACCCGTATACGGGCAGCTGGCCGTAGCATTTTCAGCTCCCTGGGAATAACCATGACTTGGGTCATCGGCGATAGCCATCGCCCACTGCACCGCCGTCTCGATATCGGCCTGCTGGCTGGCCGCTTCCGCCTTCGGTGCCTTTATCATATCCCTGCCGGCTTCGGCCTCCGCCTGTACCAGCTTGACGCTTTTTTGAACGACCTGACTGGCTGCCGGATTATCATTGCCAAAGCTTCCGCTCGCTACAAGACCGGCTGCCCCTAAGAGCAGCGCGCCTATCCCATACCATCTCTTTTTCATTTCTATCCCTCGCTTCCTGCTGTAGTTGTTCTTTTATCCTTATATTATACCATATCTTTATGAAACCTTTCGCAAAACAAAAACTGTGAGACAGCTATTTCTGCCTCACAGTTCTTTGCTTATTCTTATAAACTTCCCTTGGCAATCGCATTGGCCTGGGCAATTGCAGTATGCGCCTTATCGATTGACAAACCGAGTACGCGCAGCTGTTTGTCCGGATTATGGAAGCCCATGCTGCTCTCGGCAGCTACAAAATCCCAATACCACTGAGCTTCGCGCAGCGTCTGACGGGCGTCTGCGAGCTGCTCATCGGTTGCGCCGGCATCCATCGCCGCCTTGATTGCCTGATGGGCTTTGGCTACGGTCTGCCCGGCAATGCGCTGCAGCTTGAACGTGTTGTCCCCAATCGTCTTAACGCGCTTGGTCAGCGTCTCAGCGCTTTCCTGATGGCATTTCTGGCACGATTCCTGCGGCGTCAGCAGCGGATTGGTCATCCAATGCGAGGTGTATTTCTGACCATCCTTGCGCATATACGGCATATGGCAGTCGACGCAGGTAACCCCATTCATCGCGTGAATCGAATCCTGCCAGGTCTCGTAATCCGGGTGCTGGGCTTTGAGCATTGGCGTCTTGGAATCTGCATGAATCCAGTCCTGCTTAAATCCGCCCGCATGCCCATCCTGATAATACTGGTAGATTTCCTCGGCGTCAAAACCATTGTCCCACGGCTCAACGACGCGGCCATCTTCCTTGGCGAAGTAATATTCGTTATGGCACTGGCCACAGACATACGCGCGCATTTCGTTATGCGACGCCTTGCTGATGTCTACGCCACGGCGGGCCATAGCCTCGACAAAGCCCTGCTGATAAACACGCAATTCCATCGTCTCAGGGTCATGACAGCTCGAGCAGCCAAACCATTCATCATCTTTAATCGGAGCGGCAATCTCATCAAATGGCTTCGTAGCAAAATCCCAACCGCTCTCCTTGAAATAAACATCATACATGTAGGAACTCTTGCAGACGATACACGAGCCCTTCTGACCAGGGCGGCGTTTCGATTCTAAAATATCAATGCCTGCATAGGTATGACCACGGTCATCATCATACTGCAGCGCAAACTTATAGCCCTTGAAGTTCTCGATTGCCTCCGGCTGTTCCTTCAGATGATCCACCTTATCAGAACCGCCATAACCGGTCGGCGATGGATGCATCTCATTGTTCTTCATAAAGGACTCGTACTCAAGCGGGTAAGCATCCTTATACCCATCCTTTGTTAGTTGCTGGTCCTTAGGAATCTTCGCCAGTTTCACGCTGTCGTCATTCGGTGCTGCACCGATGCGAACCACGATAAAGCCGAAGAATATGAGGCAGACCGCTGCAATTCCCGCTAAAATCTTCTGTAGCTTACTCAACTTTTATCCCCCCTTCAAGATGGTTCGCGCCATGAGCGATACTGCTATGGCATTTCATGCAGTCCGCGCCAGTGTCGAGGTCAACACCAATCTGCGCATGAACATTCTTCATGGTATTCTCGTGACAGCGCAAGCAATTCGCATTGACTGTCTTCTTGCCATCCGCCGACAGCTTGATATGGGCCGGATAATCCCGCATCACCTCATGATAGGTGTCCACCATGCCGGTTCTCCCCTTCTCCATCAGGTAGATAGCCATGTTGTCATGGGGCAAATGGCAATCCGTACATTCCAGCTTGCTGTGCGTTGACTCAGCAAACGTCCAGGCTTCTGTCTTCATCGCATGACAAGTGCCGCAAAACTCAGGACTGCCCGAAAACGACATCATCGCCGCGCCAAAGCCACAAGCCGCCACACCAATGACGAATCCTCCCGCCAGACATGCCAACGTATGCTTTTGAAAAAGCTGTTTGAAATCCACTTCCGCTCCCCTCCTCTCACTTACGAAAATTATATCATTTGTCAAATTTATGTGATGTTGCTCACGCAACCTTTTGTCAGACTTTTTTCACTTATAAAAATTATTCTCGTAAAAAAATCCGGCGGCTCCATTACGAACCGCCGGACTATTGCTATTCCCGGATTATATTGTCTTATTTTTTGACTGCAGCCAGTGTTCCCACACAGACCAGCACACTGCCAAGCCACAACATCCAGATGAACGGTTTGGTGCTGATGCTGGCGGTTATGGCCTGCTGCGTTTCAGTTTCCAGCGACGGCAGGATTTCCAGCCGCGCCTGTTTCTGATCCGCTGAGACGCCGGTCAGGCGCACGCGTTTCTTGCCGCCGAAGACATCGACAGGCTTTGAGGTACCGCCCTCAAGCGTTGCCTGTATCGCCGGCTCGACACGCTCAATCGTTTCGCCATCCGTCACGGCAATCGCGGCCGTGACCAGCATTCTGCCGCCGCCCTGTTCCTCCATCTTGGCGCCCTCATAGCGATAAGCATAGAGATCATCCATTGCCATGCGGCCATGCTTTAAGATGAGTTCCTGACGGCCACTGTCCTTGGGTGGCGTTGGGGCGATGTAGATATCGCCCGCCAGCGTTTTGTCAATAGCCGGTTCGCGAGCCGCATCCTCGCCATTGGCGTGAAGTTTTGTCAGCGCACGCACCTCACGCCCATCGACCGTATAAATGTAGTACTTGGCACTCATATCATCGGCAAACTGCTGCCCTTTATAAACAATCTCATGACCGTATAGGGTTACCGGTTCGCCGACATTCAGCTCCCGCGAAGTGCTCTGGCTGCCACTGCCCGCCAGCACAATTGCCAACAGCGAAAGTCCCAGGCCAAAATGCGCTGCCATTCCGCCGAATCCCAGCGCTTTTTTTCGCCAGCTCAGTACCGATGCCGCCGCCCCAAGGACTGCCGCCCCTGCTAAGACAATCGGCAACAGCTGGCGAACGCCGGCCAGCCAGGAAATTCCCGCACCAGCGGCAAAGAAAATACCGAGCATCCTGCCCGCCACGATTTTACTGCCGTCCCCATAACGATGCAGGCAGGCAAAAGCGATACAGAACATCATGACAATTGCCAGCGGCAAAGTCGTACGCACATAAAAATCCGTATCGACAGCGGCCGGCCGGCCCACAAGCTGCGTCAAGAGCGGCATCGACATGCCAAGGAAAATCACCGCGGCAATAAAGACCAGCACCAGCGCACCCAGCAAAACAATAAACTCGCGGCTGTTATAGCCCGGATACATCTCGCCCTTCGGCAGTTTATTCGCCCGCACCGTCAGCAGGAGCAACCCGCTGACGAGAACGATGGCGTTGACTACGGCAATCGTCATGCCAATGCTCGTGCCACTGAAGGAATGCACCGAAAAGTCACCAAGAATGCCGCTGCGCGTCAGGAAAGTGCCATAGAGCACCAACGAAAACGCGAACACCGCCGCGAGGTGAACCATCGAAAGAACCGCCTCACGAACTCTGGCCACGCGCAGGACATGGATGAAGATACCGGCCACGAGCCAGGGAACCAGCGAGGAATTTTCCACAGGGTCCCACCCCCAGAAGCCGCCCCAGCCCAGCACTTTATAGGCCCAATAACCGCCGATAAAGATGCCGGCACCGAGGAATGCCCAGGCCACCAGCGTCCACCGGCGCGCTTGTTCGAGCCACTGCTTCGCCTTTTGATTCTCGATGAGCGCCGCCGCCGAGCAGGCAAAGGGAACGGCGAGCAAAGCGTAGCCAATAAAGATAACCGGCGGATGAATTGCCATCCACGGGTCCTGTAAAAGCGGATTGAGCCCAACGCCATTTTCGACCGCAGCCTCCTGCGGCAAGAACGGGCTCTTCGCCATGACCAGAAATGCCAGCAGCGCCTGCAGGAACATATACACCGCCATGCCCACAGACGTAAGCCGCTGGCGAAAACTCAGCATAACGCCTGCCACGGCATGAATCAGCAGCCACAGCAGGAACGACCCCTGCTGGCCAGCCCAAAAAGCTGAGAACTTGTACACCGCTGGAAGCTCAGCGGAGGAATAACTTGCCACATAAGCAATCTCGAAGTGATTGCCGAAAATAAGCCACATCAAATAACCGCTGGCACCAGCCGCCCCTGCAAGTGACAGCAGCGTAAAGAGCCGCCCCCAGCGTTCCAGGCGCTCAGCACGGGTGGCATAGCAAAGCAGCGCGCATAGGGACAGTGCCAAGGTCACTGCTAAAAATATCGTTCCTATCAACCGAGAATCCCTCCTACTTTTTCCCCTGCTGTTCGTACTTCGACGGGCATTTTATGAGCAGCTTATCCGCCTGAAATGCGCCATCCTTATACTTTCCCACGGCAACAATATGGTGCGCCTCATCAAATTGGTCTGGTTTTGCCCCATGATAGCGCACGGGCATCGTCTCGCCCGTATCTTCATCGCGGAGCGTAAAGACAAAATAATCCCCTTCCATATGTGGTGCCTCAGCCGACTCAGCCAGCAAGCCTTTGACCTGAACACTGCCTGAGGCCTTCTGCGCCTCCGCGATGCCGACGTACGGCGTAACCGAATCGACAAAGCTGTAGCCGGCATAACCGAGAAACGCCAGGATAAGAATCCCCAGCAATATTTTGCGATTCATGCTAATACCTCCTTATCCCGGCCGCTAACACTTTTTCGCACCAGCCAGGCATAAATAAGTGTCGCATCCAGCAGCCCAACCAGCAGTGTTGCAAGCATCACTGGTTCCATTGCTACCGAACCACTGCCATTGATAACCGGCGATGGATGCAGGGAAAAAAACAACCGCGGAATGATAAACACCAAAAACGGCACAGTCAAAAAAGAAAACAAGGCATAGACGGCCGACACCCGCGCCCGGCGCGTTGGTTCCGGCATGACCGCCCGTAGCGTCAAATATGCCCCATAAATCAGGAGCAGTACAAAAATCGTCGTCTGCCGCGGGTCCCAATTCCAATAAGCCCCCCAGGTCAGCTTAGAGAAAACCGCCCCGCTGACCGTTGCGAGCACGACAAAAATCAACCCGAATCTGGCCGACGCCGCACTTAGCGCATCAAAGCGCATATCCCGACGCCGCAGATAGCCTGCGCCCCAGCCGGCACTCATGAGAAAAGCCAGTACCGACACCCAGGCCACCGGAATATGGAAAAATGCAATGCGCACATAATTTCCCAGCCCCTGCGCTGGCGGCACTACCCAAAAGACAAGATAGAGCAGCACCACCGTCAACAAGCCAATACCTGCCAACAGATAATTTCCCTGTTTCAATTTCATCCACCCCATACTCATAGAAGGCATTCAGTCTTCATACCAAAGATAATCAAACAAAAGCGAAGCACCAACGGCCAGGATAAGGTCATAAAGTCCCATACCGACGAGGTACGAACCTGCACTATCCCCGCCGCCAAAGGCAGCGGCCGAAAGTGAAATAGCCGGCAAAAAAACCGGCAGGATAACCGGCAGCATCAATATCGAAAACAAGCCGCCATGAACGCTCGCCCCTGTCGTCAGCGCCGCAATCAAGGTACCGGCGGCCGCAATACCGCCGCAGCCCAGCAGCAAAGCAACGGTCAAAAGGCCCGGTGCCGTAACCGTCACGTCTAAGAGCAGCACGAACAGTGGCGTAATAAAGGCAGCCAGCGCCACCATGAGGAAAAACGTATAGAGCATCTTGCCCATAAGCACAGCCTGCGATGGGCCATAGATGCGAAGTGCCAGCAGCGTTCCCGCCGTGTCTTCATCGGCAAAGACGCGGTCAGCACCAGCCAGTGAAGCAAAGAACAGGATAACCCATAAGAGCGCCGCAAGCAGCCTTGGCTCAAGCGTCCCGCCCTGCAAGGCCATACTGACACAGGCCAGCGTCGTCAGCGAAAACATCAGCATCGCAGCCCAAGCGGCCTTGAAGCGCAAGCCAACCACCAATTCTTTCCGAAAGACGAGCTTAATGCCCTGCCAGCTTGATTGCTGCATCAGCTGCCGCCTCCTCCCGTTCGTCATTGGTCGCCCAACATACCAGGCGCCCCTCATCAGCCGCCTGACGAGCCTCGCGGAGAATAAGCTTCCGGCCTGCCGCATCGAGATTGGCCCCCGGCTCATCGAGCAGCCAGATATCTGCCCCCGATGCCAACAGCACCGCCAGCTTCAAACGCTGACGCATACCAGTCGAAAACTCCCCAGCAAACGCTGTACCGATTTCTTTTTCCCGCAGGCCTACGCGTTCGAGCAAGGCCTGATACGCTGTCTCATCAAGCGCTCTCCCCCTGAGTCCCAGCAAGAAATCCATATTTCCCCTGGCGGTAAGGCGCGGATAGAAGCGCAGCTCCGGCGTCACCATCGCCAGTCGGCGGCGCAGGCTGTCTCCCACCAGTTCTCTGCCATCCGCCATAACCACGACCCGCCCCGCCGTCGGCAGTAATAGATGGGCCGCCAGTTTTAGCAGCGTCGATTTGCCACTGCCATTTTGACCGGTCACGGCCACTATCCGCCCGCTGGCAAGTTCCGCCTGAATAGGACCAAATATCGTCCGGCCATGGAATCTCTGTATAACCTCTTCAAACCGTATCGTCACCATAGCTCAGCACCCAATCCGTTCCTTGTTAAGCTGCAGCCAGTCTTCACCAACCACCAGCATGCCTTCGGCTTTCATCGCCGCAATCTCCCGCGTCAGCGCACTGCGGTTGCACTCGATTTCCTTGGCAAGCTGTACGCGGCCGGGAACCTTTACCTGCTCGCAGTGGCAGCGACCCTGCCGCTGCAACAGATAGACAATCAGCCGCTCACGCAGTGTTTTTTGCGATAAGAGCTGAATCTTTTCCATCATCATGACATTCTTGCTGCAAAATGCCTCCAACAGATTCCGCATAACCATCCCATGCGTATGCCCCAGCTTGGGTCCCGCCACCAGCAGTGCTCGATACGGCACCCAAAGCACGATTATATCGGTAAGTGCCTCAATTGACGTATTATTATTGAGCTGAAACTGCGGCAAGATTGCCGAAGCACTGCCCATCATCCCACCGCGTTCGAGTTTATGACCAATCGACTCATTGCCAAAGCGGTCTTCGGCAATAACCTGTGCCTGCCCCTCAACGACTACCCCAATATTGGCATTCGGCTCATAGGCTTTTAGAATCCGCGTATGCTTTGCGTAGCGCTTAACCGACGCACCAGTGCTCTGAATAAAGCGCTCCACTTCCTCCGCCGAAACATCGCGGAACAGTGGCAACTCCTGCAAATCCAGCTGATAGCCGTTCATTCAATCCCCTCCTCATTTCCGCTGTAATTGGCCTAATTATAGCACTTATAATCACATACTTATGTTGCATCAGCAACTCTTTATAGCCATTATTCTACTCGTTCCCACAAAATCCTGCCTTGGTCATTTGCACAAAAAGGCAGCCCATTATCATGGACAAAACCACAATAACAGACTGCTTATAGCATTGGCCAAGCTTAGCCAATCATCTTTTTGATATCGTCTTCTACGGTCGTAATGCCGCCAATGCCGAAATTCTCCACGAGAACTTTGGCCACATTCGGGGACAGGAATGCCGGCAGCGTCGGGCCGAGGTGAATGTTCTTGACGCCGAGATGCAGCAGTGCCAGCAGGACGATAACTGCCTTCTGCTCATACCAGGCAATATTGTAGGCAATCGGCAGCTCGTTGACATCCTCAAGACCGAATACTTCCTTAAGCTTCAAGGCGATGAGCGCGAGACTGTAGGAATCGTTGCACTGGCCGGCATCGAGCACGCGCGGGATACCGCCGATATCGCCAAGATTCATCTTGATGTATTTATATTTTGCACAGCCAGCCGTAAGGATAACCGTATCCTGCGGCAAGGCTTTGGCAAATTCGGCATAATAGTCGCGGGACTTCATGCGGCCATCGCAGCCAGCCATGACGACAAACTTCTTGATTGCACCGGATTTTACTGCTTCAACGACCTTGTCGGCAACAGCAAAGACCTGCTCATGGGCAAAGCCGCCAACGATCTGCCCCTGCTCGAGTTCCGTCGGCGCTGCACACTTCTTTGCCATTTCAATAACCGGACCAAAATCCTTCGTCCCATCAGCCTTGGCAGCAATATGCTGGCAGCCCGGCACGCCCGTAGCTCCCGTCGTGAACAGGCGGTCCTGATACGATGCCTTCGGCGGCACAACGCAGTTCGTCGTCATGAGAATCGGGCCGTTAAACGACTCAAACTCCTCTTTCTGTTTCCACCAGGCATTGCCGTAGTTGCCCGCAAAATTCTCGTACTTCTTGAACTTTGGATAGTAATGAGCCGGCAGCATTTCGCCATGGGTGTAAACATCGACACCCGTGCCCTGCGTCTGCTCCAAGAGCATCTCAAGATCCTTAAGGTCATGACCCGAAATCAAAATTCCAGGATTCTTGCGCACGCCAAGATCAACTTTTGTGAGTTCCGGATTGCCATAAGTTTCCGTATTGGCTTTATCCAAAAGTGCCATACCATCGACACCCCATTTACCCGTTTCGAGCGTCAATGCCGTGAGGTCATCGCCCGTCAGGCTGTCATCGAGGAGTTTGGCCAGTGCCGACTGCGCAAAAGCGTCGATAGCCTCATTCTCATAGCCAAGGACATTAGCGTGTTTCTGATACGCTGCCAGGCCCTTGAGTCCATAGGTGATAAGCTCGCGCAGACTGCGGATATCCTCGTTCTCCGTCGCAAGAACGCCAACCTTGGCAGCTTTGGCATCAAAGCCGTCTTCCGTATCATTCCAAAGCGCTGCCTCGGGCAGATTTTCGCGATTGGCAAGACCTGCGAGCAGTTCCATCTTAACGGCCAACGTGTTTTTGATGCGCGCTACGATAGCTTCGCGGTCAAAATTGGCATTGGTAATCGTCACAAACAGATTCAACGTAATCTGGTGATTGACCTCTGCTGCCACTTTCTTACCTTCAGCGCGCAGACGCGTCGTGACTGCCGCCAACCCTTTCGTTACATAGATAAGGAGGTCCTGCATTGCCGCAACTTCCGGCTTCTTACCGCAGACACCCACCTGCGTGCAGCCCTTGCAGCCTGCCGTCTCCTGGCACTGATAACAAAACATCTTGTTTTCCATAAAATATCTCTCCTTTTCCGCCTGTGTTGCATTCGGAACCATAATACCCAAACCATATCGTTTGCTCTTCCTGACAAATCCAATTATAGCGGAGCCCCTTCCTGCAGGCTGTAACATTCGCTACAGGTATTCCTGACGCACAAAAAAAGACCCTCCTCAAACTGAGGAAGGTCAAAGTAAACGCTTCATTTTACACATTACGCACCAATGTCGACTCTGCTGCCAGCTTGTTTCTGGAAGTCTGCAAACTGCGTATAGGCTTTCTGCCGGGCCTGCATGATTTGCGCATTAACCTGCTGGAAACCACTCTTGCCGAGATTCGTCTCCGTGCCGAAATTCGATACCCGCGTAATGTCCGCCGTTGCTTTCATGCCCTTGGACAGGTTCTGTGCGCCTTGTTCCGCATCGGCTTTGATTTGCTGCTGGAACTTGCTGGAGCCAAGCTTGGTCTCATTGCCGAAGTTCGAAACTTCGTAATAAGACTTGCTGCGGTCCATCAGCATAGCAGTCTTGCTTTCACCAATGTTGATTATCGTGGAGTTCGCTTGCTGAAAAGCACTGCTGCCCAGTTTCGTCTCATTTCCAAAATTGGAAACTTTTGTATACGAAGCCGCTGCTTCACTATGCTCCTTCGCTACCTGTTGTCCCCTCGCGGTTACCTCGCGGTTCATTTGAGGGAAACTGGTCAGCGTCGTGATGCTAACCGCCGATATACCCATGATTATCCCTCTCTTTCCTTGTACATTTCCTTAATCCGTTATTCAATAGGTATATTTTCCTATCTACATTATAATATCACTTCCGGCTTTTTTCAATAGGTTTATCGTTGATTTGAAATTGTTTTAATTTGTTTACATTTATAAAAAAGGCGGTTCTTCCCGGCATAACCAGGAAGAACCACCTTCATGTATTGAATTAGAATTTGAATTTTGCCAACGCTTCCTGCTGTTTCTGGGCCAGAACTGCTAACGAATCACTGGCTGAAGCAATTTCCTGTGCCGAAGCGGACTGCTCCTCCGTGGCAGCCGATACAGCCTGCATCTCTGATGCTACCTGATTGCTGTATTCGCTGATGTTGGCCACTTCCGTCGTGATAGCTGCCGACTCTGCCGCCATTGCCTCAACAGCCTCATCCACCGTCTGAATCTGCTGCGATACGCCGTTAACGAGGCCATTGATTTCCTCGAACATCGAGCGCAGGCCTTCTACCGAACGCGCACCGGCCACAACCGCTTCGCGGCCATTACGCATCGAATCAACGGCATCCTCCGTATCACGCTGTATGTCCTTGATAAGACGGGCAATCTTTTCTGCCGATTCCTGGGACTCATGGGCCAGTTTGCTGACCTCTTCGGCAACTACCGTGAAACCGCGGCCATGCTCACCAGCACGGGCAGCCTCGATAGCAGCATTGAGTGCCAGCAGATTCGTCTGCTCAGCAATACCGGCCATCGTGTCGACAATTTCGCCAATTTCTTTCGAACGTTCACCCAGACGGTCAACGACCTCTGCCGAACCATTTACCGTTTTTTCAACGCTGCGAATCTGTTCAACCGATTCGCCGATAGCTACCGAACCATCGGCAGCGCGGCGGGCTGCCGATGCTGAATTGTCGGCAACTTTTGCCGACTGGGATTTTACATGGCTTACAGCCTGCTGTACGCGCTCAACCGACTCGTTGCTCTTGACAACAGCTTTCTGCTGGTCTTCGACCGAGTTTACGACATCCGAAGCCGACTGCGCAACCTGGGTCGAAGCCTGCGCTGCCTGATTGGAGCTTGCCGTAAGCTCCTCCGACGATGCGGCCAGCTGCTCGGACGATTCGCTGACATTGCGCATGAGTTTCGTGAGTTCGCCGCGCATCTGCCCCAACGCGCGGAGCATCTGGCCCAGCTCATCTCCGCGGTCAATCACCCCCTGATTGGCCATCCGGAAATCACCGTCACGCATCCTGTTGCAGGCAGTTACCGCTTTGCCCAACGATTCCGTAATATCGCGGATAATAATGACCGAAAGGCCGCCCAGAATGACGAATGCCACCAGCACCAGAATCATCGAGAAGGTAATCTGGTGACTGTTTCTATCCTTGATGTCGTTGTTGAGGTTTTCAGCGTTGTCATCGGCCACCTGACGCAAGCCCTGCAAGCTCTTGAGCAGGTCTTTTACCGTCGTGTTCTCGATTTTCTTATACGCCGTCCAGGCTTCCGCCTGCTTGCCTTCAGCTACCAAAGACTTAACATTCTGGACTTCCTTCATGTATTTTGCCCACAACGCTTCCGTATTCGGAATTTCTGCAGCTGCCCGTTCGGACTTCATGCCGATGACTTTGTACTTCTCCCAGTTTTCATTGTATTTGTTGATGCGTTCGTCCAAAGCCTCCTCGATGGCTTTGTCTTTCGGGTCAAGGATATGCTTGACAACGTTCATCTGAACGCCGCGCATCAGACTCATTTCCGAGCCCATCCAACGCGTGGCTTTCAGCTTATTGCTATACATATCTTCGATATCGGTGCTGGCCTTGCTCATTCCGTTATAACTTGAAATGCCCAATGCAGCCATACCGATAATCCCCACAAGTACCAAGACAAGAATCTTGTACCCCATTTTGATGTCTTTCAATCTCATTTTCTCACACTGCCTTTCTGCAGTGGTCCTACTTTCCCAGCTAGTCCCACTTTTCCGTTAATCATCTTTCTCTTCCCCAAAAAGATTGCATTGCCAATTTTAACGGAAAACAGCACCATTTACAAGCGTAAACATGTAGAAAAATACATATTCCCCTATATGAAAAAGTTATACACACTATTACTTATCGCTCTAACGACAAAAAGCCGCCGTCTCATACGCTTATGAGACGACAGCTTTTCTTCTGTAATATAAGTCTTTTAAAATTTGAAATGGGACAAAGTTTCCTGCTGTTTCTGGGCCAGTGCTGCCAGCGAATCACTTGCCGAGGCAATTTCTTCTGCCGATGCGGACTGCTCTTCCGTCGCAGCCGATACAGCCTGCATTTCCGAAGACACCTGGTTGCTGTAACCACTGATGTTGTTTACCTCGTCCATGATGGAGTTTGCTTCCTTGGTCATCGCATCAACGGCTTCATCGACCGTCTGAATCTGAACGGAAACGCCTTTGACGAGATTGTTGATTTCATCGAACATCGACCGCAGTTCTTCAACGGAACGCGCGCCCGATACCACCGCTTCGCGGCCGTTCTGCATCGATTTGACAGCTGCTTCCGTATCCTGCTGGATGCCTTTGATAAGCTGCGCAATCTTTTCCGCCGATTCCTGCGATTCGTGGGCGAGTTTGCCAACTTCTTCCGCTACTACCGTAAAGCCACGGCCATGCTCACCAGCACGGGCTGCCTCAATAGCCGCATTGAGCGCCAGGAGGTTCGTCTGCTCAGCAATACCGGCCATCGTATCGACGATTTCGCCGATTTCACGGGAACGGACGCCCAGACGGTCAACGACCTCTGCCGAACCTTTAACCGTTTCCTCAGCACTCTTGATGCGTTCAACCGAGTCATCAATGGATACCGAACCAGCAGCAGCCTGTTCAGCTGCCGAAGCCGAATTACCGGCTACCATGCGCGACTGCTCCTTGACGTGAGCCACAGCGCTCTGAACACGAGCTACCGACTCATTGCTGTTGACGACAGCTTTCTGCTGATTTTCAACCGTGTTGACGACTTCAGAAGCCGACTGGGCAACCTGCGTCGATGCTTGCGCCGCCTGATTCGAGCTGGCCGTAAGCTCCTCGGAGGAAGCTGCGAGTTGCTCGGAAGACTCGCTGACACTGCGCATGAGGTCATTGAGTTCCTTGCGCATCGCAAACAGTGCATTGGCCATAGCGCCGAGCTCATCGCCACGGTCGATGCTGCTTACGCCATCGGTACGGAAATCACCTTTTTTCATTGCTTCGCAAATGGCAACGCCACGATGAAGCGAGCTCGTGATATCGCGGATAATAACGACGGACAAACCAGCGAGCAATGCCAGCGCTACCAAGTTTACCATGAACGAGAACTTGATATGATTGGTATTGCTTTCCTTGATTTCCTGGTTGAGAATATCTGCATTATCATCGGCTACTTTGCGCAGAGCCTGCTGACTCTTGAGCAAATCTTCTGCCGTCGTCAGTTCAACCTTGCGAAAATGCTTCCAGGCCTCCTCTTTCTTGCCTTCCTTCACCAGGCGGCGTGCTTCCTGCACACCCTGCTTAAATTCATTCCACTTGGCTTCCGTATTCGGGATCTCCGCGGCAGCTTTGTCCGCCCGCATGCCCAGTGGCCGATATTCACTCCAGTAGCTTTCGTACTTCTGGATGTTTACATCAATCGATTCCTCTACCTTGGCATCATTCGGTTCTAAAATATATTCAACAGTGCTTACCTTGACGGCACGCATGAGACTGATTTCCGTTCCGAGCAAACGAGTGGCCTGCAATTTGCGACTATACATATTGTCGAGATCATCACTTGCCTTGCTCATACCCTGATAACTCGATAAACCGAGAGCTACCATACCGATGATGCCAATGATTACCAGCACCATAATCTTGTAACCAATACGAACGTCCTTTAATCGCATTCCTTCACTCTGCCTTTCTCTTTGCTGTTAAAAACTCTTGTCCCCAGATCCTTTTTCCTACACCCAACTGTTTTCGCATCCGAAAACGACACTTGCTAATTATACTCTGTGTCAGCACCTCCCACAATGTTAGGATTCTACAAAATTTAGGACTTTTGTCGGTAGTTTTCTACATTACGCTATTCTGAAAACTATCACTTTTCTTATTGATGCCATTTATAATAAAAAAGGCATCCCATAAATAGGATGCCTTAAACCTGTTGATTTTCTTCACTTTTGCTCGTTATGAGCCATTTTTTCAGCCTGCAATTGTTCTATCGTCAAATTTCGCAAATAGGACTTATGCTCTTCATCTTTTTGATAGACGAAACCTACATGACGCACGAATGGTTCAATCGTCGCAATCTTCAAAAGCGGCGTTACCACCAGCAGCTGCAAATCCATTTTGCGGAAGAGCTCCAGCCCAAAACGTGCCGACTCATCCGAACTCTTAAGGAAGGCCTCATCGATGACGACAAAGCGGAACGATTGCTCACTGGCCCGTTTTCCTTCGAGGCCAAAATTATACACGATACTTGCCGCTAGTATCGTATAGGCAAGTTTTTCCTTCTGGCCGCCCGACTTGCCGCCCGAATCCGTATAATGCTCATATTCCACATCCATGCCGGGAGCCGGGTCGCGCCACCGCTCAGATGCGGCGAACGTATACCAGTTGCGCACGTCGATGACCTCACGCCGCCAGCGGGCATCGATTTCCGTACAGCCAGGCCTTCCCTGCAGGCGCTCCAATATTTTCGCCACCTGCTGGAATTTCTGTTCACTGTAACTGTCATCAACAGCACCAGTCAGTGCATCATCGGTGCAGGCCCGCAGGTCACGGCGGAACTGCTGTATGGTATCGCTTACCGCATGACTGCATTCAATCTGGATATAGCGGCCCTCATTATAGTCAATCTCAGCCAACGAGCGGTTGATGCGCGCGATACGGTCTTCGATTTCCTGACAGGTGTTCTCCAAATGCGTCTGGAAAAGCGCAATCTGATTGATGGTATTTTCCTTCAGCAATTCCCGGAACCGTCCCTCAAATTTCGGCAAGTCGTCGGTGCGCAGGCGGTTGAGGACGGCGATATAATCCGCAGCTGCCTCCGGAGAACAGAGCAGGTCCGCACTCGCCTCGGGCCAATTCTGCCGGAACCCCGTCATCAGCCGCGTGAGCTCCTCACCATGATGACGAAGAATCTGTTCCTGCCGATGACCTTCTTCCTGCAGCCAAGCACCAAAGCGGGCCTGCAGCTTCGGCCGGCTGGTGAGTTCAAAGGTCTGATTGGGCAACGCCTCCGCCATATAGCGCTCCAGCAGCGGATATACCTCAGACTGCACCTCAGCAGGGGTCTCATTCATAAGCTCGGCTTCTACTATCATCTGTTCACGGGTTCCACGGCAGCGCTCCTGAATCCGGCTGGCTTCATCCTGCTTGGAACTTACTTCCTGCTGGCAGCGCGCCACCTGACGCACCAGGTCCTGCTCTTCCTCCTGGAGTTTGCGGTAAACGTCGTTCTTTTGCCGCAGTTCTTCCACACGCTGCTGAAGTTTTGCCAGCTGCTGATTTAGCGGCACAATGTCAAGTTCCTGAAAGCTCTTGACCTGGCCTGCCAGCATAATGGCGTCCTTTTCTCCCTGCAGCTTCTTCTGCGCCGCCTTATTCTTACGCAGCTTCTGCTGGAAAAATTTCTGTTCCTCGCGGATATTCTCGCGCTCCTCCTGCAAGGATTGGATTTTGCGCAGGTTAGAATACCCCAACACATAATCGCGGCGGTTATCGAGGTCCCGGCGGTCATCCTTTTCATGACGGCGGCCGTTAATCTTGACCTGTCCGTTGCGGGTCAGGGCAAACTTGGCCTGACGGAATTCCTGCATCGTCTCACAGCAGGTATGACGGAACCGTGTATAGAGCTCACTGCTCAGCCAGCCGCAATACGCCGACTCCTCTTTGAGCAGCAGTTTACGGCAGGCGGCATCCTCGGGCAGCGTTTCCAGATCCACGGATTCTACGTAGTCCGAAACGCGGAAATACACCAATTTCACATGAAGATTGTGCTTTTCCATCCAGCCAGCGACCTCACCGTAATGAGCATCGGAAACCAGCAAAGAAATACCGAAACCATGAAGCAGCCGTTCCAGCGCGCCTTCCCATTCGGCTTCTGTTTCCTTGACGGCCATAAGCTCCCCGGCAAAGGGCATCTCATCTTCCGCCAGCCCCAAGTCCTCACAAAGCTGCTTACGAATCTTGACATATTTATTCGGGATATTCGATTTGCGCTTTGCCAGCGATTCAATTTCCTCCGTCAGCTGCGCCTCCATCGCCACAGCCTCTTTGCGGTTGGCTTCAACAGCAACACTATCCGCCATCAAATCCTCGAGCTCCTGCTCGATGGACTGGCCGCGTTCCTGCATGTCCTGCTGATTCGTGCGGAAAGCCTCTGCCGAGGACGGCATCGCTAATGCGAGCAAATCAAGCTGTTGCTGGTATTTTTCCCGCACCAGTTCGCACTGGCCCTTTTGCTGCTGGCAAAGCTCCAGCTGGTGACGCACCTCGTCCAGCTGCTGGCCGCCATTGCGGGCCATTTCCCGGCGGACGCCGTCCAGCTGCTGTTGCAGACTGCCGAAGGTGCCTTTGGCATCCTGCAGGCATTTCTGCAGTCCGGCTAACTTTTCCTCGGACTGCTGCAGCATGCCCGCCTGCACTTTATACGCCTTGCCGGCAAACCAGCTGGCCAAATGCTGCTGCATGACGGCATTTTCCTTTTGCTTCTGGCCGGCAGCTGCGTATTCCTCACCGAGTGTTTCAATGGGCTGCAGGTATTTTTGCTGCTCACGGGCCCGCTCCACTGCCTGATGCGCCGCCTCGAGGTCATGGTACTGGCGCAGCATGACTTCGACCTCCTGCTCCGCATCCGGCACTTCGAGCATATTCTGGCGCACAAAGCCTGTGAGGCTGTCGACTTTTTTCATCGAAATCGTCTGCTGGAACAGATCCATTGCCTGAACCTGACGGATGCCGAAAATCTTGCGGAACTCACGCCCATACTGAGGATAGTCGTCAAAGGTCTTGATAAAGGAATCTCGTTCGAGCTGCTTGCGGAATGCGCGCATATCGCCGCCGATAGCCGAAAAGCGCTCCGTTATCGAAAGAGTCTTCTGCGCCAGCACGTAAAACCGCTTAGGCGAAGCCGCCGCCTCATCGGGGAACCAAAAGACCTGTGCCAGCGTCACCGTGCGGCCAAAATTCCGATCCGAGAACACGCCGAGAACGACGCTGTACTGGTCTTTGCCGCGCAAAGCCTCGGGACGGCCGCCACCATCTTCCGTGCGCTTCTGTCCATAATATCCGCGTACATACGAAGCCAGACTGCGTTCCTTGGCACTCGCATCCGCAGCCTTATTATAGGTCACCTTGCGCGGCGGCACCAAAAGCGTGATGATGGCATCGACTAATGTCGACTTTCCCGAACCGACATCACCGGTAAGCAGCGACGTATCGCCCGCAAGTTCCAGCGTCCAGACCTTCTGGTCAAAAGTTCCCCAGTTATAGACTTCAAGCCGTTGCAGACGGAAGCCGAGCGGGATGTCCTTCAGTTCAGTCGTCGTCTCGAATAAGTTCATCCATCATCTCTCCTTCCTCATTTTCCTCTTCGTCCGCTGCATCATGGCGCGCCTGCCCGTATTGTTCATACGCCTCCAATTTCCGCGCAAAATCATCCAGCCACTGCGCATCGACAAAGCTGCGCAAAACCGGACGCACTTCGTAATCCGTATCCTTGCCCTTGATTTTCAGCAAAAAGCCCATGCGCATCGCCGCGCGCACGAGATGCTCTACCGACTGGCGGTATTTCATCTCATTAATCTGCACCGGCAAAAAGGGTTCCATGCGGCGCAGAATATCCTCGAAGCTGATGACGACGCGGTCGCCACCGGCCGCCCGGTCATACTCAGCCAGCACCTTGCGCAACTGTACCAACAGCATCGACAGATTATAGCTCAGCGGATAGCGCGGCACAATATGCGGCAGACCGCTGCCTTCTTCCTGGCGCAGATAGGCATACTCGTCAAGCTCATCGATGATAAGCGTGAGGCCAATGCGACGGAAATAATCACGCAGTTCCGTCTGGCGGCTGGTAATATCCTGCCAAAGTGCCTCATCCCGTCCGCGGCTGACGATTCCCTTTAAAAGCATGACAGCCGCCCGCGAAAAAGCCTGCTCCTGCGGATTTTCGCCCATATCGGCTGCGTTATTCTCCAAATCCATATCTATGATTTCCTCCGAAATGTAACCCGATTACAAACGGCCATAAGCTTCTGCCCGTCGCGTTCAAATAAAATACGCTCTAATGCACTGCTGTCAAAAGCCTCGGCTTCTTCATGGCTGGCCAGTACCAAATACCCTAACAGCTCAGGCAATCCCTGCTGCAAAGGATGTACCGCCAGCACTTCCGCTAAGCTGACTTCCGGACGCTCAGCCAAAAGGTCATTGACATTTGTCTGAAGCTGCTCGCGGTCAACAATGACCTGATTGAAAATGGCCGAAAGCTCCCCATCTTCCCCACTGCCCGCCTGCAATACAGGACTCACGAGCTTTGTTGCCTGCGGCGGGGCAAAGAGGCGGCGCTCCATCGGCAGCTGTACGGCCGGCGCAATCTCCCGGATAGACGTAAATTCGCCCCCCGGCAGTTGGCCGCGCTTATCCACGGCACTCGTTTCGATTCGCTGAATCAGCTGGTAAATCGTCCGTTCCTCCTGCAGATACGCTTCATCGACATAGCGGCGCAGCTGGGCTGAGAGCTGCCCCAGTGTCTGCTGCACCGAACCTGCCGCCCGCACCCATTCCCGATTGATGGACATCAGCGGATGATCCGGCAGCAATTCCCGGATAGGCTCCGTCTTACTCAGCTGCGCCATCGTCTCCCGAAAGTCTTCCTGCTGCTGCGACAGCATCAAATAGCGCCAGAACGCCATAAAACTCCGCCCCTGCTCCGATTTGCGGATGATATCACTCTCATTGAATATCTTTTCCAGCAGTTCGCCCTTGCCCCGCGTCCACTTGACTACATCATCCTGTACTTTACGCGTAAGCTCGCGGAAGTTCTCCTCCACCTCACGAAAATCGGCCAATATCGCCTGGGCGGTGTCCTCGGCCTGCAAGAACCGCTCCTTGACCTGCACATCATCGAGCTGGGGTTTTACCACACCACTTGATTCGATTTCTGCTAACTCCGCCGCGATTTTTTGCTGCTGTTCGCGAAGATACGCCTTGCGGTGCTCCACATCGGTGTCTGTTTCCCGGGCAATTTCATGAAGCAGATTAAAAACCGTGCGCAAGCGCGACTCCGTACCGACAAAATCCTGCTTGTGCAAACTTACGAGCCACTCCACGGCCTTCTGGGCTGGAGCAGTAAGGTCATAATACCAGTCATCGTGATATTCATATTTCCGCAGCCAGCCATGATCGGGGTCAGACCAAATTTCCAAATAATCCTGCGGGGCACGGCCGAAAGCTTCCCCTTCCGTCTGCTGCTGCGCATCGTAGAGGAACATATCCAGATGCTCCAATAGTTCCTGCGCCTCAATGCCGCGGCGTTTGCCAGCAATAAACTCCCGGTAAAAAAAGGCCGCAATAAAGGCAGCCTGGTCGGCTGTAAGTAACCGCCAGGCTGCGTGATTCATGCGCAGATTGCGCAAATAATCGTATGTCATATAATCCGGAATCCCGGCCAAAACCATCGCCCCTTACTTGAACAAATCCAATAGCTGCTTGCCAATCAAAATGGTCGTCATAACGATAAACAGCGGCCGCACATATCCCGTACCCTTAGAGAGAGCCATGCGGGCCCCGCACCAGGCTCCAACAATCATCGAAAGCCCCATCGGAATCGCATAGGAAAAGTCTACGAGACCAAAATACGTGAAGAGCACCGCCGCCGAAATATTGCTGGCAAAATTCAGTGCCCGCGCATTAGCCGCCGCCCCGATAAAGTCAAAACCCACCAGCAAAAAGGCAAACAGCAAAAACGAACCCGTCCCCGGGCCGAAAAATCCATCGTAAAATCCAAATAAAAACGCCACAAGGCACGAGAGGATGAGCAGCCGCGCTGACATGCCCGCATAGTGATTTTCCCGTCCCCAGTCTTTTTTGGCAATACTGTAGATAAGCACAGCCACGAGCATGACCACCACCAACGGCCGCAGGATATCCGATGGTATCATGCGCACAGCCAGTACGCCTATCCCCGAACCAATCAGCGAAATCGGAAACAATCGCCTAATCAGCCACATATCCACCTTGCCCGATTTCACAAAGGTCACGAAACTCGTAAGCGCCCCCATAACGGCCGCCGCCTTGTTCGTCCCCAGCACGGTCACGGGCGGCAGTCCCGTCCACATCAGCGCCGGAATCGAAATAAGTCCGCCACCGCCGACTACCGAATCAATAAACGATGCCATAAAACCAAAAAACACCAGAAATCCCAGCGTCTGTATATCCAAAAACTCCATCCCCGCACCTCAATCCGTATCAATTCATTCCAGCCCCTATTATAGCAGAATCCGTTCCATACGAAAAGAAACCACCTGCAGATATAAAACATGGCTATTGCACGCATCGATGCAATAGCCATATTTTAACCGATTATTTTTCCTCTGGCACATACCAAAGTCCGTTGTTGTTTTTCTTTAAATACTCTTTGAACTCTGCCGAATGGTAGGCATCGATGATGTCCTTGACCCATTTGGCGTCTTTATCCTGCTCGCACACGACGAGCTGGAGCAGCAGATGTGGCAGGATGTCCTCGGTCAGCAGGGCGGTCTGCGGGTCGATTTTGGCATTGTAGACAATCGAACCGGTAATAACGATAAAGTCAAAATCCGTACGCACAGCTGGAATGTTGAGGGACTTCATCTCCGTGAACTGCAGATTATAAGGATTTTCGATAATGTCTGCCTGGGTCACCGTCGACAAGTCTTTCTGCGGGTCGAGTTTTATCCAGCCAGCCTTTTGTAATAGCGCATACGCTCGAGCCGTATTGGCCGCATCATTAGGCACGGCGATACGGTCACCGGCGGCAATTTCCTTCAGATTCGTTTTTTTGCCAGGGTAAATTCCTGCCGGTACCGTAGGAATCGGCGTGACGGCCGCCAATTTTCCGCCCTGCTTCTGATTAAAATTCTCCATATAGGCCGTGTGCTGCTCGACATTAAAGTCCACTTCGCCATCGTTTAGCACCACATCCGCCTGCAGCAAATCCGACATATCCTTACCGACCAGCTTATAGCCTTTCGCTTCCAAAATCGGCTTGACTCCCTGTTCAAACAATTCCGAGTACGGGCCCTGAGATTTGCTGTATACCAGTTCTTTCTTATCCGCACCATTATCATTCTGCGAGCCGCAGCCTGCTGCCAATAAAGTCGTAATCGCCAAAGCTGCTGCTATCCATTTTCTAAGTTTCATGATATATCATCCTTTCCCAATCATAACATCAATGACCACGAGCTTTTGCCGCAAAAAAATTTCCCGCCGACTGAATCAGCTGTACGAACACCACCAAAACAATAACGGTAAATAGCATCAGGGGAAAATTCATGCGCTCATACCCATAGGTCAGCGCCAAATCGCCTACGCCGCCGGCACCAATTGCCCCGGCCATCGCTGTAGCTCCCAGCAGACCAATCGTTCCGGTCGTGACCGATAAAATCAGCGAAGCCTTTGCCTCCGGCAGCAGGAAATACCAGATAGTCTCCCAGTACGATGCCCCCATCGATTTTGCCGTTTCAAATATCCCCGGGTTGACCTCCAAAAAGGAATTTTCGAAGAGCCGGGCCAGATACGGCGTGATGAAAACCACCAATGGCACCAAAGCCGCCGTAGTACCGATACGTGTTCCCACAATCAGCTTCGTCAGTGGCAAAATAAAGACCAGCAAAATGATAAATGGCACACTGCGGATGGTATTCACCAATGAATTCAAGAGCACATAAATGCGCCGGTTCGGGATAAGTCCCTGCTGGCGGCTTACCACCAGCGTCACCGCAATCAGCAGGGCCAATACTGTGCCAATGGCCAGTGCCACAAAAACCATATATAATGTCTGTTCTGCCGATAATACGAGCTGTTCCGGCGATACACCCAAATTTATCATACGGCCACCTCCTGCCAGACTACATTATGACGATCCAAATATTCCGTTGTGGCGGCCAGAGATTTTGCCGGCCCAATAAATTTCACGATAAATATTCCCAGAATCACCTGCTGCAATTCCGTTACCGCAGCAAATAAAACACTGCTTTCCACTGGAATCCGGCGGTTTATGTTATAGAGAATATTTTCCTTTGCCACCTCGCCTTGGAACCGCAGTTTGAGCAATTTGTATTCCCGCTTTTCCTGTTGCAAATCTGCCACCAAACTCTCTGGCAATTCGTCGGGAATAACTGTCCGTACAAATCGCTGGGTAATCGGCTGCTGCGGATTGCCAAACACATCGAGCACCGATCCCTGTTCTACGATTTGGCCGTTTTCCATCACCGCCACGCGATTGCAGATGCGCTGCACGACCTGAATCTGATGCGTAACCAGAATAATGGTAATTCCCAGCTTTTGGTTAATCTGTGCCAACAGCTGCAAAATGGATTCCGTAGTATCCGGATCCAACGCACTGGTTGCCTCATCGCACAGCAGGATTTCCGGATTGGTAGCCAGGGAACGGGCAATCCCCACGCGCTGTTTCTGGCCGCCGGACAGCTGCCAGGGGTAAGCATCTTTCCTGCCCTCCAGTTCCACAAACGCCAGCAGCTCCTCGACCCGCGCGGCTATCTGCTCTGCCGGTGTGTGATTGAGCCGTAACGGAATGGCAATGTTTTCGTAAACGGTACGGGATTCCAGCAGGTTAAACTGCTGAAATATCATGCCAATCCGCTTACGCACGCTGCGAAGTTCCTTCTCGGGATAATCTGCCAGCTTGCGCCCATCTAACTCGACAAAACCTTGGTCTGGCACTTCCAGCGCATTGACCATGCGCAGCAACGTGGACTTTCCCGCGCCGCTAAAACCGATAATCCCCCAAATCTGTCCTTTCTCTATCGTGAGCGAAACATCACGCAACGCCTTAACCTTCTGCGCATCACTCACAAAACTTTTGCTGACATGCGAAATCTTAATCATGTTTCCACACCTCCTGCCTGAGTGCCCCTTGGGCTAACCGGGCCATATAATCCGCAGCAGGATAAAGTGCCTGCGGGTCTGCCGTAAACTTCGGGTTATGATTGACAGGACCAATACCTGTACCGATAAGGGAAAACATCCCCGGAATCTTTTCCAGATAATACGCAAAATCCTCACCGCCTAATGATGCAGGCGCCTGCCGCTCAATCAGACTGGTATTTTGCGCCGTTTGACGGGCAAATTCATAGAGATGCGCATCGTTATAGGTTACTGGCGGACCAGCCACATAATTGACCACTGCCGTCCCGCCAAAGGATGCGGCCACACCTTGTGCGATTTCCTGCAGCCGCCGCTTGATAAACGCCCGCGCTTCAGGCGTCTGAGTCCGTACGGTTCCCTCGAGCTGTACTTTCCCCGGAATAACATTCCAGGTGTTGCCACCATGAAACTGGGTAACCGTAACCACCGCCGCCTCCAAAGGGCTTACATTGCGGCTGACAATGCTTTGCAAGCTCGTAACAAAGGATGCTCCCATAAGTATCGTATCGTTTCCCCGTTCCGGATGCGCCGCATGAGCTCCTTTGCCTTGAAATTCCACGTTGAACCGGTCCACGGCGGCCATAACCGGACCTGCCATAAGCCCTACTTCACCAACAGCAAACAGTGGCGACGTGTGCAAGCCAAAAATCGCCCGCACGCCATCAAGCACTCCCGTTTCCAAAATCTTTTTGGCACCGCCTGGTGCTTCTTCTGCTGGCTGAAAGATAAGAAGCACTTTTCCCGGAAGCTGAGCTTCCTCCCTTTTCAGCAACAGAGCGGCTCCTAAAAGAGCAGCGGCATGAAAATCATGTCCGCAGGCATGCATTTTTCCTGTCTGCTGCGACCGATAGGGTAAATCCGTCTGCTCCGCAATCGGCAATGCATCGATATCCGCCCGCAAGGCTATCAACGGCTCTCCCTGACCGACTTCCGCCACCAGACCGGTTGCCAATGGAAGGTCCAGGATTTTAATAGCTGCTGACACCAGGACATCCCTTAAGCGGCCAGTCGTTTCATATTCCTCATACGACAGTTCCGGGTGCTGGTGAAGCCAATAAAACGTTTCTGTGATTTTCTGCTTGATTTCTTCTCGATATCCATCGTCCAGCATAACTTGCCCCTCCATTCATACTTATCATATATGTTATATCAATATAATAACATCTTATCCGCTTTTGTCAACACTTTTGTAATAAATAAAGCTCTTTTCTTAAAATAATGTAAACAAAAAGCTATCATATCCGCTCACTCTGTATTTTTACCGGATAAATACTACCTGTTTTATATTGACTTTTATGAAATATAGCTGTAACATTGTAAACAATCTATGAAAGGAAGTCATTTATATGAAATCATTAGAAAAACTTAGCGCATTTATCTCCAAGTACATGGCTGTTTTCGTCATTCTCGTGGCAGCCATCGCCCTCATCCAGCCCTGGACGTTTAAATGGGCCGCACCAAAGATTACCATTCTTTTGGGCATTGTCATGTTCGGTATGGGTATGACCCTTCGCCTGCGCGATTTCAAGCTCGTTTTCCAGCGCCCCAAAGACGTCTTTATCGGCGCTCTGGCGCAGTTCACCATCATGCCAGCACTGGCATGGCTGCTCGCCAAGGGATTCGGCCTGCCGCCAGAACTGGCTGCTGGTGTAATCCTTGTCGGTACCTGCCCGGGTGGTACTTCTTCCAACGTCATGACGTATCTGGCCCGCGGCGACGTCGCACTTTCCGTCTCCATGACGATGACCACCACGGTACTTGCCCCGATTGTCACGCCGCTTCTTACCTGGTGGCTGGCCGGCGAATGGGTTGAGATTTCCCTTGCCGCCATGATGATGTCCATCGTGCAGGTCGTCATCCTGCCAATCGTTCTCGGCATTGTCATCAACAGCTTCTTTGAAGAAACCGTACAGAAGATTGTCAAGCTCCTGCCGCTTGTCTCCGTTGTTGCCATCGTCCTCATCGTCGGCGGCGTCGTTGCGGTAAGTGCGCAGCGCATTTTGGAAACCGGCCTGTTAATCATGCTGGTCGTCATGCTCCACAATCTGCTCGGTTACAGCATCGGCTTCCTTATTGCCAAAGCACTTCATATGAATGTTGCCAAGGCCAAGGCTATCTCCATCGAAGTCGGTATGCAGAACTCCGGCCTTGCCACCTCACTTGCCATGCTGCACTTTGGTGCCGCCGCCGCAATCCCCGGAGCAATTTTCAGCGTATGGCACAACATCTCCGGCTCGCTCGCTGCCAACTATCTTTCCAGCCGTATGAATAAGGATCCAGAACCAGCAGCTTACCAGGCAGCTGACGCAGAATAATACGTTCAAAAAAATGCGATGAAGTATAAATACTTCATCGCATTTTTTCGTTGAACGTATTAAATTATTTATCCGCCACCGCTGCTTTAGGCTCACCCTCGAACGCTTCCTCATCTTTCTTGTTGATGAGGCGGTTGAGCATCGGAACCGTCAGCGCCATGATAATCGTTACACCTAAGGTAACAAGACCAATCTGCGTAAATACTTTGCTGTATACCGGCAGCGTCTGCAACGGATCAACGACATCCTTCGATACCGTCGTAAGCGTTGCCACCCAGCCGCCAAGGATTGCGGCAATCGACGTAGTCAGGAACCATGCGCCCATGAGGAAACCGATGAGTTTCTGCGGCACGAGCTTCGATATCATCGACAGGCCAAGGCCACTGATGAGCAGCTCGCCGATAGACGACAGGAAGTAGGAACCAATCAGCCACCAAGCCGATACAATACCGGCCTCATTAGCAAAGTTTGCCGAAAAACCAACGACGAGGAACGATCCTGCCGTCAACAGCATACCCAGCGCAAATTTCGCCGGCATCGAAAGGTCTTTGCCCTCACTGCCAAAATGCGAATATGCCCAAGCCAGCACCGGACTTGCCAGCATAATCCAGAACGGATTGAGCGTCTGGAATACTTCCGCATTCGGAATCGCAATGCCGAGAACCGAGTGCTCCACATTCTTAATGGCAAAGAAATTGAGGGAGGTCGGCATCTGCTGATACAGCGTAAAGAAGATGATCGCCTCGACAATCAAAATCATTGCTGCTGCCATGTGACTGCGCTCAGCACCTTTGGCCTGGATAATCATCTTGAAGAATACACCATAGACCAAAACACCGATGATAAACAGCAGCCAATGGGCCACGGAAAGGTGGGAAAGCAGCCAGCTGGAGAATACCGTCATGACTACTACACCAACAAGCGTCAGCACGATTTTCTTCATCGTCAGCGGCTCAGCACCTGCCGGCGAATCGATGCCGCGAACCAAATAGCGGAAGCCCAAGAATCCGCCGACCGCCAGAATCAGACCCATAGCACAAATCATGAAGCCCAGAGACAGACCATACTGGGCGCCAATGATCGGAACCAGCAGCATCGAGATAAAGGAACCGATGTTAACTGCCATATAATACATCGTGAAGGCACTGTCCAAATCCTTTTCGTCGCCTTCATAGAGCTTCGACAGCAGCGAAGATGGATTGGCCTTGAAGATACCATTACCGCAGGCAATAGCGCCCAATGCCAAAAATACCATCGTCTTGTCGGCACCAGCCAGCGCCATCATCGCATAGCCGATCATCAGCACCACTGCGCCAAGCGTAATCGTGCGCTGGGTTCCCAGGATTTTATCGCCCAGGAAACCGCCCAGCGAGACGTAGCCATATACCATCGCACTGAATGCGCCAAAAACTACAAACGATTCTGCGTCTTCCATGCCAAGAGCTTTTACAAAAAAGCCAGCCAGTACAGCCTGAAGACCATAGTAACCAAAACGTTCCCAGAACTCAATGAAGAACAGCATATTAAATGCTTTCTTACGGTTCACTGGATGTGATTCAACCATAATTAATCTCCTAACTTTTTACCGGTGAATTATCTTCTCCATCGGTCTTATTTATTGTATTTTACCAGGAGACATTATAGCATAAATAAAAGCATCAGCAAAGTGGAGCAATGTGTAAAAACTGTTACTTAGGACCTAGTTCCTCCCTTTTTTCTACATTTTATAGACATTTATACTATTATCTCAGTACAAAAGGACATAAGTCTTTATTATATTCCACCTTACATCGTCCATCTCCAGTAGAAAATAAAACATAAAAAAAGTAAAAACTGTAACATTGTACCCCGTTCTATACATTACCGCAAAATGTCCATTTATTGAATACAGGCATCATTCCCTGTCTGTATCAGCGTTAAACCAGCAAAAATTGACAAGCCGCCCAATTTTGCTACAATTATTCTTGTATGTTCTGCAATATCGAATAGAAAGGATAATTCCATGCTTTATATCATCACCAAACTCGTTACTGAAGGCAATAAACAAGCCTTTTCCGTCATCGGTGCCGTCGATGACAAAAAAAAGGCGGCCGCCATCGCCGCCGAAGTCTACAAAAATTATAACAAAGTCGCTTCCTTCCAGAATATCGAGATGATTACCGAATGGCTGGCAACACGCCTTTCCTATTCCTTCCGTCTCGACAAGGACCACCGCCTGCAGCTGGCCATCACCGAACTGGAAGGCGAAACCCTGCCAGAAGATAAACAGGTAATCTTCAATGCCGCTGCCGAAGAAGACGAACTCATGCGCCGCGTAAGCCAGGCCTTGTTCGAAGGCAAGCACACGGCCGAACGCGGCGGACAGGCACCTTCCTGCCCCATCGACCAGTAAGGCGCAAACCTACAAAACGATTCATGAGATAAGCCTCGATTGATGCTGCTTGCCAATCGGGGCTTATTTCATTAGCTTTGGAACAACAAAAAAGCGCCGCATACGCGACGCTGTGATTTCAGGTGGTGGGCAGGGATGGATTCGAACCATCGTAATCCGAAGATGACAGATTTACAGTCTGTTCCCTTTAACCACTCGGGCACCTACCCACAATGGTGACCCAGGAGGGACTCGAACCCCCGACCCTTTGATTCGTAGTCAAATACTCTAATCCAGCTGAGCTACTGAGTCATAACATTGGTTATAAAAGATATTAAGTTGGAAATTGGTGGGCCCACTTGGACTCGAACCAAGGACCGACCGGTTATGAGCCGGTTGCTCTAACCAACTGAGCTATAGGCCCATTGTATATAGAAGCTTTTCAGCTACTAAGCAAAAATGGAGCGGAAAACGAGGCTCGAACTCGCGACCCCCACCTTGGCAAGGTGGTGCTCTACCACTGAGCTATTTCCGCATTATGGAGCGGAAAACGAGGCTCGAACTCGCGACCCCCACCTTGGCAAGGTGGTGCTCTACCACTGAGCTATTTCCGCATTTTGTCACCGCTTGACTCAGAACTTTCTGTGTCTCGCTGACTGACAAAATCTATTATAGCCATTCCTGCATACTTTGTCAAACACTTTTTTACAAAAATCGTAAAAAATCAACAAAAAATTTATTTTGCTTCTGGATTGTCCTCGGTACGCCACTGCCTCAGGATTGTTTCTGCCCGCTGGCGAACATCCGAAAGAACCGTTTCGCGCTGGTTTCCTGCAAGCTGGCAATCCGCTCCAGCTGTCTCCGGCTCAATTCCCTGGAAGGCCAATCCGGCCATCAAGCGCCGGAAGGTTTCCTCAGGGTCACGATACCAATGACTTCCGCGAATCCGCAGGAAATTCCAGCCCAAACGCTCAAGCACTGCCTGTTGGCAGCGTTCTTCGGCTGCCTGCTGGATGCTGCTGACCCAATGCTCGCCATCGCAGTCAATGGCCACCTTCTGCCCTTGGCCCAATACCACCATGTCAATGGTATAGGCACCTGCTGCAAAATGTTTCTCCACATGATAGCCATAGCGTACCAATTCGCGATATACCGCCGTCGCCAGCGAAGACTCCTCTGCCTCATTCTGCACAATTTCCCAAACAGGATTCTGGGCATACTCAATAAGGCCGCGGCGGATATCCCCCGGTTTCAAGTCCTCCACTTCCATGGAATGGAATATCCACAATTGGTCACGCACACGGCTGGCTGCTACATTGTAGCGCTTGCTCGTGCTGCCATTATGCCCTTCCGACAGCAACCGCATCGGACTGCCGTCTTCTGCGCTGTCCACCAGCGACAGGAAAATGATATCCCGCTCATCGCCCTGGAACCGCGCCGGATTGCCACAGAGAAACTGCCTTTCCTCCAGCACGCTAATCCCCAGGCGTTGGACGGCCAATTCCCGGATAACCTTTGCCTGCTCATCCCCCAGCATAGAGATTGCACCAAAAGTCTTTCCCTGATATTCCGGCTGCTCAAGGCAGGCCGCAAATACGGCCACAATTTCCTCGGCCTCCCGAAAGTTCCGTTTCTGAGATCCTTCACGCGAGCCTGCCACTTTCACATCTACCAGCGGCATCAAAGGGCTGCTGCCCGATTCACGAAGCGGACGGATTCGTCCATCATAGACCAGTTGATTGCTGTAACCGATAATCTCCGGCACACAGCGGAAATGCTCGGTAAGCATGCGCGCTTCAAAATTCATCTGCGCAATATCATAAAGCGAGGTGTCCATCGTATACAGGGAAGCATGCTTGATGACACCCTGTATGGATGATGCCTGCAGGCGGGTGATGTCTTCTGCCGTCACGCCGACAGCAGACGGGCTGACCTGTTTATCGTCGCCCACGATAATGACCTTTTTGCCAAAATAGAGCAGTGGCAGCGCCGTGATATCCGCCTGACTGGCTTCATCAATCAGCAATATATCGAATTTCTCGCTCTCCGGCTTTAAATTCTGCCAAACCCGGGAAAGCGGCATAATCCAGGCCGGAACTGCCGCCTGCGCCTCAAGCATACATTGACGGGCCTCACGGATATGACGCGCGGCATACTTGCCCTTTCCCCGGCCAATCTTAGCCACCGCCTTGCTCCAGCCAATCAGGCTGGACTGAAGATTGCTTCCCGATACCTCTTTGAGCAGATGATACCAGGACAATTTTTCTGCCAATTCAGTAGTCGTCTGATGAAGCCGCGCCGTCAAATCATAAATCTGCTGGGAAAGTTCCCGCATATCATCCTGCGGCACATCGTCAAGCTCCTGCTTGAACTGCTGGTAAAGCCAGGCCGCGGACAAATTCTCTGGCGGAACCGCCCCTGCAAAGCCTTCGGCCTGCTCGCGGATATACTGCGCCCACAGCGGCGCGGCCGTTGCCAGCCGCTCTATAAGCTCCTGGCGGCGAAGATAGCGTTCCTTTAGCATATCATCCGCAGCCAGCCGCTCATAGGCCTCAGCATAGAGCTCGGCATCGCCTTCCAGCAGTGCCTTGGCAAACAATCTGGCCACGGTCCCATCTGCCGACAACACGGCCATACGGGTAGCTTCCAACGGGTCTTCTGCCTTGCCGTCTTCCTCGCAAAGTGCCAACAGGCGTTGCCAGCGGGGGAAATCCTCCTCCAGCCAGGAGAGCTGCTCCTCAAGTTTTTGATGAGGCGTTAGATAATTTCCACCCTCGTAAACAGCATCGGCAATAACGCCGGCACGGCGCCAGCGAAGCATCAGCTCATCCCAAACCCTTGGATACCAGTCAAGCAGTTCCTTTATCTCCTGCCAACGGGCACTTACGAGGTCATCGATATCATCTTCATTCCGGGCCAGTTCCTCATAGGAAATCATGCCATAAGGCACGAGCAGCTGCGACCACTCACGCCGCACGGTCTCGCGCGCCTGATGCAGCGATACATACTGCATCGCCAGCTGGCAGTCGCTGCGGCTGGCCAACGGCCTGCCATCGATCAAAAATCCCTGCTGAACTTCCTTCCAGTCACTATGCCGCAGCCGGTTCCAAAGCGAAAGTCGGCCGTCGGCATCAAAAGCCTCTGCCAGCTCTGCCAACAGCTGAATCAAATCTTTATCCAACGGCCGGTGAAGCTTATAGTCAAACTCCCGTCCGAAAAACCGCGTCATCGACTGCTGTTTTAGCTGCTGGACCTTGCCGATATCCCGGCCGAGCATCTCCCAAACCTCACGATGCGCACCGCCCTGCCGTCCAGCCAGCACAGCTTCCCGCGCCCACTCCTGCTGAAACCTTGAAAAGTCAATCGTCTGGTACAGCGCATTCGTCTCCTGCAGCATGTCCTGGGAAAGCTCTTCGGTTACGCGGCAGCCCTTGCGCAGGACATGTCCTTCGCCATCGAGGGATACTTCGGGAAAGCTTGCCAACAGCTCTTCTTTTTCCTGCTGCCTGGCAATCGCCTGCCCCAAAGCTGCCGCCGCCTCAGCCGGTATCAGCAGCTTCGTCCGGTCCGGTAAATTCTCGCTGAGTTCTGCCAGCAATTGCGCATCAAAGGCAGCATTTGACGCATAAAGCTCCAAAAACTCCGCCTCCGAAAGCGGCAGCGATGCGCCCTCCTCGATTTCGCCTGGAATCACACCGGAAAGTTCCTCATGCTCGTGCAGAAACGCCGCCATCCGCGACAGCGACCAGGCTTTCCCATCCAACAGGAAATAGTCCCGCCGGGCCTCCATCCGCTGGATATTTTCCTGACGCGTGCGCAACTTCCCCAACTGCCGGAGCAGTTCATGGCGCTCTGCCGTCAGCTTTTCTGCCGCCTGATACATCTCCTCGGCCGAAAAGCGGGAGAGCCGCTCACAAATTCCGCTGACCGAACGCTCCATATCCTTGCGGGAATCTTCCAGCAGCGACACACAGAGGTCCTGTATGCCTGCGGGCAGCTTTTCCTTCAGCACGGAAAGGGCTTTTGCGGTAGCACTTGTCACCAGTACCCGCTGGCCCTTGGCCAGAAAATGCCCCAACAGATTGGCAATCGTATGGGTCTTGCCGGTCCCCGGCGGCCCCTGAACCACCACGGCCGGCGCCTGCTCAATTTTGCGCGCAATCGCCAGCTGCTCAGCATTCGCCTGCTTCGTAAGCAGAATATCTTCGGCCTCACCACGGATGTCCTCGAGACTCACCGTCATTGGCTCCGACGGGGCCTTGCCATAGTCAGGATCTACAATCTCCAACAGCGCCGTCGGCACTTCGCCATGATTGTCCACATAGGCCATCATGCTGGCAATCGCGCGTTCGAGCCCGGCATTGTGGCGGCGCAGGAACAGCACCTGCCGGGGATAGACCAAATACCAGTCCGTGGGCAGGATGTCAAAGCGCTTTTCGGCAAAGCGGCAATTGGGAGTCAGCGCAGGAACAGCTTCCTGTAAAAATGTGACCAGTTCCCCATCCAGCGGGTGAAGGTCTGCCTCATCGAGCTTCCCCGAAAACGCACGGATTCCCTCCCCCTCTATCCCGGGAATATCCTGAAACATGTCGCCGTAAAGTTCCGTCGGATAATCCGTGTCGAGCAGCTGCATCGTTCCCTTCTTATCATAATGAAGGCGAACCCGTTTCAATACAATCGGATGATGAATGGCAGCATCCAGCCCGCTGTAAAACATGCCGTCACCCACCATGAGCTCCAGCTGTTCCGGCTCCTGGCGGCAGCGGTCATATAATTCATAAAGGGTCATGAACAATGCCTGCGTGCGGCTTTTAACCATCTCGCCAGCCCGCCACAAAGTACGGCGGCGCTTCCAGTCCTCAAACGCCGCAATGCGCACGCCCGAATCCACAAAGCGCTCGGTAATCTCACCCAGCCGCGGGTCCTTGCGCATCCGTTCTTCGCGGACCTCAATATCCACCGTCTCAAAGTTGCGCCAATCCGGTGTACGCACCCAACCGACCAAATCAAAGGGCATCTCCGGGCAGGCCGTAAATTCCGGCTTCTCAACCTCCAGCAGGACCCCGTCATGGCCCTCTTCGCCGGAATTTTTCCAAAGATGGATGCGCTTCGGGTCTATCGGCAGCTCATCAAAGAACAACGTCCATTCCTGTTCCTTGATATTCCGGATCAAATGCTGACGTAAGCTGCATACCTGCCGGATATAATCAAATAATTTCAATACTTTTTTCTGATTATCCATACATTCCTCGAATTCATCCACTTAATCCACACAAAACACATTGTTATCCCCAAAAATCTTTCTTTATCCACACGATTGTGGATAAAGATGTGGATAACCTCACGATTTTTCCAATACTCTGCCTCTATTCTACTGATTTTTCCGCTTGAGTGCAATAAAAAAAGCCCTGGCATTGACCAATAAAGCCAATGCCAAAGCCAATTGACAGATTTATACACAGGGGGATGTGGATAATCATGCTGCCTGTCCTGTTTTGCCCTCCCAAGTCACTTTATCGGCCCCATCGGGCATAATGACATGGTTGTTATACACAACGCTCATGCGGGTTGCTTCTGCCCGCTCATCCTCAGATGCCTTAGGATTGCGGCGAATCTCATAAACCTCATGCGACACCTGCTTTATCGCATAGGATTGCGCCGTATGGAATTGAAGCTCTACCCTGACACCTTCCGGACTCATGAGCTGCGCATTGATTCCCTGATAGAACTTACCACCCCAGGCGTTGCGGAATTTGATCACAGTAAAGCCCGAGGCTTCCAACTGGTGCAGCGCCTTTGGTACGCGATCCGCATAAGATTTTTCGTCGACCACCAGCGTATACCGCAGCACATCACTGATTGCCCCGGCGGCCGTATCCAGACTCTCATGATTGGCCTCTGCATCCGCCAGTATTTTTCCCGACAGACTGTCGGCGCTCTTGAAACGGTTTTCTAATCCTTCCAGATAGGAACCCTCTGTTTCGAGCTGCTGCATGGCAGCCGTGATACCGTCCTCGGCCTCTCGTGCCCTTAACAGGAGCTGCGCTGCCAAAACATCCGCCTGTTCACGCCGTTCCCGGCGTTTGCCCGCCGCTTTTGCCTCGCGGCCATCGCTGAAATCGGCCAATTCCACCACAGCGGCCAAAGATTCGTCACTAGCTGCCGCGGCATAACCGCGTGAAACATTCACGGGCGCTACCACCGCCATCATCAGCATTACCGTTGCGGTGAGGGTACGGGCTGCCCAGCCTGCACGAAGCAGCTTACGGGCAGAATATCTCGATAACTTCTGTTTCATGTCGTATTTCATACTATACCTCCAAACCATTCATATTCATGCTGGTTTTCTCGGCTTCAGCTTACGACATTCATTATATAGAACGATTCTTGAAACAAACTGGTTGATAATGAAAACTATATGAATTCCCGTCGTCACACCAGTTCATCGGCGTATTCATCCCCCAGGATATCCCGGATTTTTTCTTTCGCCTGCAACCTTACTTCATCGGTAATATAAAGCTGTGCCAATACAATTGCCGCAGCTATAACAGACGCATCGTCCGTATACCCCATCAAGGGAATAAAATCAGAAATCACATCAATCGGCGAAATCAAGTAACCCAACGCACCATAGATTCCCACTTTGACTTTCGTCGGGCAATTGGGCTGTTTCGTCACATAATAAAGCTGCAGTGCCTGGTAAATAATTTTTACGCCTATCTGCGCCGCATTCTTTTTTATCTTATTCCAAAATCCATCTTCCGAAAATTTTTTTTCGTATTTTTCCGGGTCGATTTTCTTTAATTCCTCTTCCGATACATGAATTTTTTCCGCCATAGGATAACCTCCCAGCTGATAAAAAAACGATGCCAGGTCCAACAAAAGGGCTCAGCATCGTCTTTCCGTAATTTCTTTTTACTTTTTGAGCGTTTCCAATACAGCGCTCGGACTCATGTTTTCTTTCTTCATGAACTCAAGCAGTTCTTTATAATCGGTCTTTGCTTTCTGCTCATTAAGTTCAGCAAGCTCAGCTTTCAATTTTTTGAGCTCAGCCTGTTTCTTAGCAATTTTTGCCTCAATCTTAGCGATTTTTTCTTCGTAATTTGCAGTTCTAGCCATTTGCCATTCTCCTTTTAAATAATCTTGAATCGATTACCTTTATCTGCTCTCATTATACAAGATTATCCTTAAAAAGACAAAATATTTTTCTATACAAATGCTTAAAAACGATTAAACCATTCCTGTATTTCATCGCCCTTTAATTTTTGCTGCAAGGCCAGCTGCAACAATATCCGCGCTTTTTGCGGATTTAAACTCTCACTATGGAGAATTTTTGCCGCTTCATAAGATGGCTCGGCAACCGTTACCTGTCCTGCATAGCCACGGGTACTGCGAACTACAGTTACGCCATCTTCTACCGCCTGCGCCAGCTTTTTTTCGACCGGTGCCGGCAGGCTTCCATTTCCCATGCCAGCATAAATAATCCCTTGGGCACCAGCTTTTACAGCAGCTTCCACCAAAAGGCCATCATCGCCAGCATATCCGTAAAGAATCCGCACATCGGGAAGTTCCTGAATCGTTTCGCTAAGCTTCAGGCTCCCGTCAAGATGCGTGTATTCACTGCGGCGGGTAAATTTCACCACACCGTCGTCCACACTGCCCAGCGAGCCGCCATTAGGCGACTGGAAAGTATGGACGGACATCGTATGCGACTTGGTAACATCATGTGCCCCATCGATTTGGTTATTGGTCACCACCAAGACGCCGCGGTCGCGGGCTTCCGGGCTGACGGCCACCCGCACGGCATCGAGGAGGTTCAGCGGACCATCCGCACTGATGGCCGTAGCCGGACGCATCGCCCCCGTCAGTACGATGGGCTTGTCGGTACAGGTCAGCAGGCTCAGCAGATAGGCCGTCTCCTCCATCGTATCCGTACCATGGGTGATAACCACACCGTCAATCCCTTCGAAAGCCAGCAGTTCATTGCAGCGGCGCGCGAGTTTAAGCTGGATTTCCTGGGTCATATCCTTGCTGTCAATCGCGGCAATCTGCTCGCCAGATACCTCCGCCAGTTCACGGATTTCCGGCACCGCCGCCAAGAGGGACTCAATGCCAATAGCACCGGCCTGATACCCGGTCGTAGCCGTATCCGATTCCGCACTGCCCGCAATCGTACCGCCTGTTGCCAATACATAAATCTTTTTCATGCTCAAGCCTCCCTAGTTGCTGCGACATGTTCCAAAATCCAGGCCATCAGATGTTCCTCAACAGGGCAACCCGTATAATCCGCAGCGTTCTTGGTATCGTCATGCGCATTTCCCGACGCCACACCAACATCTGCCAATTCGAGCATTTCGTTGTCATTTAAATAATCCCCAGCGGCAATAATCCGATAATCTTTCCACTCCGGCAGACTGCGGATTTTCTCCACCATCGTCCCCTTGGAAACTCCTTTGGCAACAAATTCGTAGTAATTCACTTCAGAATAAAAACTGTTGGTTAATGCATCGATGCCAAATTTCTTTTCCAACCGTTCCACACGATGAAGGACTGCCGGTTCGGCACAAATAAAGAATTTGAGCCACGGCGTTTTATCCGTATCCCGAAGTTTATCGAGCGTGCAGTGCTCGTATTTATAATACTCAAACGGCAGCCGCGGATCATCGTATTTCTCATTGCTGATGATATGGCAATTATCTGCCGTATACACCTCAATACAAGCATGCGGAAATGATTCCCGCACCGCTTCGGCAAAACGCGGCCAAATGGTCTTATCCTCTGCCGAAAGCAGCGGACAGGTTGCCAGAATTTCTTTTTTATTCCAATCGTAGAGCATCGAACCATTGAAGAAAATACTCGGCGCGTTAATTGGCAAATCTTTGACATACCCTTCCGCGGCCTCTGGCGTGCGGCCCGTGGCAATGGCAAAACGGCCGCCTCCTTCCACAAACCGCTGCAGCGCTTCTTTATTTTCCTCCGAAATCACCCCGCCGCGCGGAATCAGTGTCCCATCGAGGTCGCTTATCAGCAAAATATTTTCATAAGGTTTCAAACCGCATTCCCCTTCCTTTACCGAATCAGTTCATTAATAATTATACCTGCAAGGAGGCAATACGGAAAGAACTTTCTCATTAGAAAAAGAAACCATGCATCATTTTTCGCGTTTTCGCAGGCCATGACGCGTCCGCCATTGAATCAGGATATGACGAATGGCCATAAGCGGATGATGCCAAAGCATCCGCGGGCCGCTATAACGCATAATCGTCAAAATCAATTCCCGCTGCGGTTTCGCATAACAATGAATCGGGCAAACACTGCAAAACGTCTTTACCGCCATGCGCGGGCATCTGGCAATGCGGATATCCGCATAGGCCGCAATAGCTTCACAATCCGGACACAGCTCGTTCCCGGATTCCCGAATATGATGATGGCCATGGCAATATATCTTCATGATTTCCTGCACCGTTTTCCGCTCTGCTATGCGTTTTGCTTCGACATTCATAACAATCCCCTGCCCTTCTTTATCCAGAAATTATACCACAAATGAAGTTATCCACCAGGTAGCGGATGTTACGAATCGTTTCTGTGGATAGCTGTGGATAATCCCCAGACTTTTTAACACCTTATCCACAGATTTTCAGCAATCATCCACAGTGTTTCTGTGGATAAGTATTTCAGGTACTAAAAAATGCCCCTGCCAAAAGCAGAGGCATTTCCCTATACGATTAGCTTGCTACACTCACATCAGCCGGTTTTTCCTGAAAGCAGGAATACACAAAGCCGAAGGCAGCCCCGAGCAAGGCCGGAATTACCCAGCCCATGGTAATGCTGTAGAACGGCAGGTACGCCGTCAAAAATTCGTTAACGCCCGGCAGCTGAATGCTGGCCGCATTGAGGCCATCGATGATGGCAAATACCATCGTGCAGTTCATCGCACCGCGATAGACGCTGCGGCGCCAGTCAATGAAACGGTCGAACAACGACAGCAGAACAAACACGATAACCAATGGATAAATTCCCACGAGGAACGGAATCGTCAGCGTGATAATCTGAGTCAGACCGACATTGGAAGCGACAAAGCTGAACAAGATGCTAAAGAGCAGCAGGCGCTCATAGGAAATCTTATTCTTGAAGAGCTTGTTGAAGAACCAGGCCGTACCTGACGTGATACCACAGCAAGTGGTAAGGCAGGCCAGCGAAATGATAACGGCCACCAGCAGGTTGCCAGCCGGACCAAAGAAAATCGAGATAGCCGCCGCCAGCAGCTGGCCGCCATTTTCCGAATGGCCAAGAACGCTGGCACTCGTCGCACCGATATAGGAAAGCGAACCGTAAACCATCGACATCAGCACTACCGTAATAAGACCGGCAATCAGGCAAACCTTACCGATTGCCCGGTTAGAGGTAACACCACGCATGCGGATGGCATTGACAACCAGCGTACCGATTGCCAGCGAAGCCAAAAGGTCCATCGTCTGATAGCCATCCTGGAAGCCCTGGACAAACGGCGTGTTAATATAAGCTCCCGTCGCATCGAGAATATCTCCGAGCGGCGTCATAAATGCCTTGGCAAACAGAATAACCAGAAATACCAGCAAAACCGGCGTCAGCATCTTGCCCACGCGGTCAATCAGCTTATTGGGATTCAGCGCCAGATAATACGAAGCAGCGTAGAAAATTGCCGTATAGATTGCCTGGCCAAGCACCATATTGTCAGCCGTCAGGAACGGACGGATACCGATTTCAAAAGAAACCGCGCCCGTACGCGGCATCGCAAACAGCGGTCCAATAGTCAGATAGAGGATGACCAGGAGCATCGTCGCCATCCACGGATACGTCATCTTGCGGATGAATTCGATATATTTTCCACCCTGCAGGGCAATTGCCGTTATTCCGAGCAGCGGCAGGCCTACGCCCGTCACCAAAAAGCCAATCATTGCCGTCAGCACATGGTCACCAGCGGCCTGACCAAGAGCCGGCGGAAAGATAAGATTTCCAGCACCGAAGAAGATGGAGAACATCATGAACCCGACGGTTAAGATTTCTCCCTTAGACATTTGATTCATACTAACACCCTTTTCTTTTTGCAAAGAACCCGTTTGTCCTTTTGCAGTGAACATTCTCGAGCACAAAAAAATTCATGTCCAAACCGAGCGAACATGAACGAGGCCCTGTCTTTCTTAAGCGATAAATGCATTATAGCATAAATGTACTTTACAATGCAACATTCAATTTCTTTGTCCACTGTAAATGTGTAAACTTACGTTTTTTTTCTTTTTTTGCTATACTATGCTATACTGATCATAAAATCGCGAGCATTACAAAGGAGGATTCATAATATGGCTGAAGAACAAGCTGAACAGGAAAACGTCCCCGCTAAAAATACAAATGAACAAGAACTTGACCCTATTGTCACGCAGGCGCATGGCGTGCAGCAGCAGGTAAAAATGGAAATCCTCAAAATGATACACAGTGGCGAAAGCCCCTTCGACATCATCTATCATATTGCCAAACGCCTTGAAGATGTATCCGGCGAACCAGGCTATGCCAAATACGTGGAAGACCAGATCCGCGCCGTTTACGGTTTTGCCCTCGAACATGTAAAACCAATGAAGGATGAACTGCACGAAGTCGAAGAACGCCTCAAGCGAATTGAAAAGTCTTACGAAAATCCGGATTTCACCGAAGAGGAACACATCCGCATCGGCTTTGCCATCAACCGCCACAAGAAAAACATCGAACGCCTCAAGGTCATGATTCAAAAAGCCGAGGCCGACCATGACGATATGACCATCGTCAAAAATTAAAAAAGGAGCGCAGCATCGCGCTCCTTTTTTATTCCAACAGGGTAAATTCCTGTTCAAATTTTGCTACTTCTTCCGGATTTATTGCCCGCAGACGTTCCCGGATTGCTTTTAACTGTGCCCTCTCCCTGGCCAGCGGCGTAATATCCTCCATGACCAGATAGAGAAGCGTCCGCATGTTTTCGGCACAGATGACGCTGGCCCGCATCCGCACCCATACCACGCTGCCATTGCTGCAGCGGCGGCGTATCTCAGCTTCACAGCCATTCTTCTTATCGACCGCTTCGCGGATTAACTGCCAGAACTTCTCCTGGTCTTCCGGCATAATCCGGTCCATAATCTCATTGTCAGGGCCATAAACCTTCTCGCGCGGGTCGCCGAACAGTTTAAAATACCCATCGTTGACACGCAGGATTTCCAGACTGCTGCCCACGAGCTCATAGAGCCCGATTGCTCCGCCCGAACTGTTGAACAGCACCGTCAGCTGTGCCGACATAGTCATCATATCAACCGTTTCATCGGTTCCCAGATGCACCAATACCGGGTCGCTGCTATACCCCTGGTCAACCAGACCCTCATAGACATCCACCGGCACCGGCTTGGAATAGAAGAATCCCTGAACGCATTCACAGCCAATAGTCCGCAGGAAATCTGCCTGCTGCTGGGTCTCTACGCCCTCGGCAATAACCGGTATATGCAGCCATTTAGCCATACGAACCACAGAATTCAATATATTGCCACCGCGGCCATTATCTTCTTTATCACTATCCGCCAGGAACTTGAGGTCAATCTTTAATATATCGACCGGCATGTCCTTGAGCATGTTAAGTGACGAATACCCGCTGCCAAAGTCATCCATCAGAATGGGGAAACCTTTTCCCTGCAGCTGTTTGGCAATCTCGATAATCTGCTGCGGATTCTCCACATAAGCGCTTTCCGTAAGCTCCAATTCCAGATAGCGCGGCGGAATCCGGTATTTCCGGATGAGATTTTCAAAGACCTGTACAATGTTGGGACTGTACAAGTCAATGCGTGATACATTAACAGAAATCGGCAGTATAGGCCGACCTTTGTCCATATCCTCCCGCAGGAGCTGGCAAGCCCGTTCCCAGACATATTTATCCAGCTGATAAATAAAACCGTTCTGCTCAAAAACCGGAATGAACTTCGCGGGCGAAATAAATCCCAGCTGAGGATGAAGCCAGCGAACCAAAGCCTCAGCACCTATGACCTTCTCACTCATGAGTTCGTACTTCGGCTGCAAATAGACCAGGAACTCGCCCCGCTGCAGCGAACCATGCATATTATTTACGATGACCTGTTCATTGACAATACATTCGCGCATGTCTTCATCGTATTCCCCACAGAGCACCAGCCCGTTGTGCTGGGCGCGGGAAAGTCCCATCGATGCACGGTCCATCATCGTTGTCACCGAAAGTTCCGGGTCCCGTACCGTATAGACACCAAAATAGAATTCGATACGATAATCGAGCGCAAAGGATTCGGCCAGCATTTGCAGCGAATGAATGAGATGCTCCCGGACATTGTTTTCCGTCGGATAGCAAAGCAGGAAATTATCCGCATAAAGCCTGCCATACGCACAGGGATCCAAACGGATACTCTTCAGGAAATGCGCCACATATTTCAAAAGCTTATCGCCGGTTTCCTCACCAAAAAGGTCATTGATAACCTTGAAACGGGCAATGTTGAAACGCATGATTTCAAACTCAGTATGAGGATTCTCCTCAAGAATTTCCGCCGTCCGCCGGCAAAAAGCCTTCTTATTATATAACCCTGTCAAACGGTCATGACGAAGGTTGTACAAAAACGTCGCGTGGGTCTGTTTGAGTGGTGACAGATTCGTGATTACCGCGTTGAACGTTCCCACGCCTGTCGCCTTATCGAAAACATAGCGGCCGCATTCCATACACCAGATATAACTGCCATCCTGACGGCCTAACCGGTACTCAACCTGATAGGTATCGGTTTTGAGCAGCTGCCGTTTTATTTCCGCCCGGCTCGGCTGGAAATCATCCGCATGGATAATCCGCTGGATTTGCCCCTCAAGGCTGGCACCAAAATCCGCACTCGACACATATCCCAGCATCCGCCACAACTCATCGCTGTAATAATCAAGCGGCAGGCCCTTATCCGGACGATACTGGACATAGGCGCAATTGACATAAGAGGAAACCATATCCACAATTTCCTCCATCGTGGATTCGTTTTCCCCGCCGCGATTGAGCAGCCGCGAACTTACCACCTGATAGGTCAATTCCTGACGCATATCCCGCTGAAAATGCATGCCGCAAATCTGCCGCCCGGCCTCGGTATCGCGATAGATTACCAAGACCTGATGCATGTTGCGCATGCGCTCATTCGTCGAATAGACTACATTGGCACGGATAGTCAGCCCTTCACCGGTATTACTTTCGACGCATTTCAGCTTCGTGACACGGCAGGAATCAATATCCTGATGCATCTTCCGCAGGAGTTGTTCTGCCTTTACCTTCCCCGTCGCATAAGTCTCAGAATGAATACCAAAAAGAATGACATCCTCCGTAAATAATTTCTGGATGTCGGTGATATTGCCAAACTCGTAGTATTCTCTCAATATTCTTTTCGTCAAGACGACGGTCTTGCTTTGATCCATCAACATGCGTCCTTTCGGTGATTTGAACAGCTTCATCCGTTAGGATAACCTACTGCTATCAATTAACAATAATTATAGCATAATTCTTTTAAAAAATGTTAATAAATGTTACAAAAGTAGATTAATTAATACATTATCCTGCCAATAAAAAAGAAGCCCTTCCAATTTAGCCGGAAGGGCTTCTTTATGAATTGACAATCAGTCTAATACGTAGACCTGTACATCGCGGCGGCCAAAGTTCATGCACTCACTATAAGTTTCCATGCAAAGGTCAATGCGTTCACCACGGATTGCGCCGCCCGTATCAGCAGCAATAGCAACGCCATAACCCGGGATATATACGCGGGACCCCAGCGGAATGACCCGCGGGTCAACCGCAACTACGCCGCGCGTAGCCGGAATTCCCATTGCCGTAAGGCCCTCCGGGCTGCCATCCGTTGGCAGGTAAGCCGTTGCTTCCATCGTATAGACAGCGCGATAGCTCGTCGAGCCATTCTCCGTCTGTACTTTGGGTTTCATCATTTCTTCACGCTTCAGAGCCAATGCCTGAAGTTTAGCGGCATTGTCTTTAACAACTATGTCTAAGTTCTCCTCAATTTTCGTATCCAGCCCCGGAGCCGCTTCAACGTCTTCCAGGTTGTAGCCCAACTCGATAAGGGCGTCTCCTACGGTCTGTTTGCTGGTCATAACTTCCTTTTTCTGACCTTCGTACGATACAGTTACCGGGACCGCACGGTAAACTGTGATTTTCGTGTTCCTATCATTGATTTTTTCCATATGGAATTCATCATTGGCGCTAAGTTTCACGCCAGCCCGCGAAAGGATGTAATCCGGGCTCGTATGGGTTGTGTTCGTAGTAATAGTACGTCCATCTACTTCGATGGACACCTGGTGTATATTCGTTGGAATTGTATTGCGGGTAAAACCCGTCGTCATCATCATCATGGCCGCCAGCATAAAGCAAAGCACCATTTTCTTTTCTTTTTTGTTGAATGTAATAAGTTTCGTTAAACTCATTGAAAGCCCCCTTTAAATTTTGCGTGAAGAACTTCAAGAAGTATACCATGTGGCAAACTTGCTTGTCAAATCCAACGTATCTATTCTCCCACTTTACGCTGAAAACAAGCTGAAAAATGGGAATAGAAAAGTGGTGGAGGCCTCTTTTGTGAGGTCGTCCACCACTTTTGCTAAAAATCCATGATTTTCGGGGCTTAAAGCCCGTATAATTCCTCCGCATTCTGTGAGGTTTGTTTTGCCACGGTTTCCAACGAAATTCCCTTGATTTCGGCTACTTTCTCCGCCACAAAACGGACGAAAGCGGGTTCATTTTGTTTGCCCCGCATGGGAACCGGGGCCATATAAGGTGCATCGGTCTCCACCAAAAGGCGTTCCAGTGGAAATTTCTGAACGATTTCCGGCAGTTTGGCAGCATTTTTAAACGTCAGCGGCCCATCTACGCCGATGTACCACCCGAGCTTCAACAGCTCCTGCGCCATTTCGAAACTGCCCGAAAAACAATGCATAACACCACGGATTCCCCTGCCCTCGCGCTTGAGAATCGAAAGGGTATCCCCATGGGCCTCCCGGTCATGAACACAGACCGGCAGATGGAGCTGGCGGGCCAAATCGAGCTGGCGGATAAATACCTGCTGTTGCAGCTGGCGCTTTTCCTGGTCTTTTTCCCAGTAGTAGTCCAGCCCGATTTCACCGATTGCTACGACCCGTGGCTCTTCCGTCCAGGCGGCCAGCTGGTCATCGTCACGGCTGGTCATGGGAAAGGCTTCCTCCGGATGAATGCCGACACCGGCATAAACGCCCTCATAGGCCGCTGCTAGTTCCACCGCTTTCGCGGAGGACTCGAGTGTATCGCCCATATTGATGAGACGCGTCACACCATTTTCCCGGGCCCGTTCGATTGCTTCCTGCTCATGCCCGCTGAATTTCGCATCATTGAGATGCGTATGGGTATCGACGAGCTCTATCATTTTACGACTGCTCCTACCGGCATATCTACGGACAGGACTTTCAAGTCATCTCCTGCCGATGCAGCCAGAACCATGCCATGGGAAACTACGCCACGGATTTTCGCCGGCTTAAGGTTTACCACCATAACAACATTTTTGCCGATGAGGTCGGCCGGTGCATAGTGTTTCGCAATGCCCGATACCAGTTCGCGCTGTTCCGAACCCAGGTCAACCTTGAGTTTCAGCAGCTTTTCCGTTTCCGGAACCGGCTCTGCGGCAAGGACCTTAACAACGCGGAGCTGCACTTTGCTGAATTCATCAAAGGTGACTTCGCCGTTATCGGCTTTCTTTTCTGCCTTTTTTTCCTTTTTCTGCTTAGGCTGTTTGGCCTGTTTCGACTGTTCCTCTTTCTCGACTTCAATGCGCGGGAAGAGCTGCTCCGGTGTGCCAACCTTGAGGTCAGCCGGCGTGCCGCCCCACTGGCGGATATCGTCGAGCTGGACTTCTGCGAAAGCCTGCGGCAGATTGAGCTGCTGCCAGATGCGCTCAGCCGTGACCGGCATGAACGGCGCAATCAGCACGCTGATATGACGCAGGGATTCAACGAGGTTGTACATGACATTTGCCAATTCCTGTTTCTTCGTCTCATCCTTAGCCAGTGCCCAAGGTGCCGTCTCGTCAATATATTTGTTGGCACGGCTGATGAACGCCCAAACCTTTTTGATGGTAAGCGACAATTCCATCTTCTGCATATTCTCGTCAAAGAACTTGACCGTCTCATCGGCATCGGCCTTCAGGGATTTATCGATGTCACTCTCGCCCTGCGGAGCCAGCACCACACCGTCCTGGAACTTGCCAATCATATTGAGCGTACGGTGCAGCAGGTTGCCCAGGTCGTTAGCCAGGTCGCTGTTGATGCGCTGAATCAGGGCATCACGCGAGAAGTTGCCGTCCTGACCCAGATTGATTTCGCGGAGCAGGAAGTAGCGGATAGCATCGGCACCAAATTCTTCGATAAGGCCAATCGGATCTACGACATTGCCCTTGGACTTCGACATTTTGTCGCCATCGACAATCAGCCAGCCATGGCCATAAACCTTCTTCGGCAGCGGCAGATCCAGCGCCATCAGGATGCACGGCCAAATGATGGTATGGAAGCGGACGATTTCCTTGCCGACGAGATGCAGGTCAGCCGGCCAGAATTTGTTGAACTTCTCCGGGTCATCGAGGAAGCCAATCGGCGTCAGGTAATTCGTCAGTGCATCGAACCAAACGTAGATAACGTGTTTTTCATCGATAGGAACCGGGATACCCCAATCAAACGACGTACGCGAAATGCAGAGGTCTTCGAGGCCCTGTTTGATGAAGTTTATCATCTCGTTGCGGCGGGATGCCGGCTGGATGAAATCCGGATGCGTCTCGATGTAATCGAGAATCTTATCCTGATAGTTGCTCATCTTGAAGAAGTACGCTTCCTCGGAGACTTCCTGAACCGGGCGGTGGCAGTCCGGGCAGCAGCCGTTTTCATCGAGCTGATGCTCCGTCCAATAGCTCTCACACGGCGTGCAGTAAAGCCCCTTGTAGGAACCTTTATAGATATCGCCCTTGGCATAGATGCGGCGGAAGATTTCCTGAACCACTTTCTCATGACGTTTCTGAGTCGTACGGATGAAGTCATCATTGCTGATGTTCAAGAGTTTCCAGAGGTTCTGGAAACCGGCAACGATTTTATTCGTGTATTCGATTGGCGTTACGCCTTCCGCCTCAGCCTTCTCCTGGATTTTCTGTCCATGTTCATCGGAACCGGTCAGAAAGAAAACGTCCTCACCAGCCAGACGATGGAAGCGCGCAATAGAATCCGCAATCGTCGTGCAATAAGCATGACCGATATGCAGCTTGGCACTCGGATAATAAATCGGTGTCGTAATGTAAAATGGTTTTTTCTCTGTCATGGAAAATGATCCTCCTTATAATAAACCCGCTAATGATTCGGGTTTTGGTCTATCTTTTCTATTATAACGCCATTGTTCAAATTTTGCCAAAGGCAAAATCTTCCAATTAGCATTTCAGCTTTGCCATAGGCAAGGCCGTCACCTGATGACACGTTTTTACCGTCACTGTTCTTCTGCCGCCAGCATTGCCTGATAGACATCCCGGCGGCTCAGGCCCAATTTCTTGGCCGTTTCCCGCATCGCCGACTTCTTATCCAGACCGTCCGCCATCAACTGCCCGCAAAGCGTCACGGGATCCTGCGGCAGCTGCTCGTCTTCCGCGCCCAGCTCATCCTCACTGGCGCCTTCCACCACAATGACATATTCTCCCCGCGGGTCGTTTTCCTGATAGTACGCCAAAAGTTCCTGCAAACTGCCCCGGCGGAACTCCTCGAACTTTTTGGTAAGCTCGCGTCCGAGCACCGCCCGACGGTTTCCGAGCCCCGCCTCAAGCTGCTTGAGCGTCGCCTTCAAGTGATGCGGTGCTTCATAAAAGATCAACGTCCCCTCATAGCCTTTGACCCGTGCCAGCGTCTCCTGCTGTTTTTTTGCCGTCTTGGGCAAAAAGCCCACAAACGTAAACAAGGTCGTATCGAGCCCCGAGCAAATCAGCGCCGACAGCCCGGCATTGCATCCCGGCAGCGGCGACACGCGAATGCCTGCCTCAATCGCCAGCTCGGCCAGATGGCTGCCGGGGTCGCAAATCCCCGGAAGCCCCGCATCGCTGACACAGACCAGGTCATGCCCCTGCTGCAGGTATTCAATGAGTTCCGGCCCCTTGGTAAATTTATTATGCTCGTGATAACTGGTCAGCTTCGTATGAATATCAAAATGCGTCAACAGCTGACGCGTATGCCGCGTATCCTCGGCCGCAATCAGCTCCACTTGCCCGAGCATGCGCACGGCCCGGTAAGTCATATCTTCCAAATTGCCGATTGGCGTCGCACACAGATAGAGCGTCCCCATCGTCTCTTCGCTACTCATTCTTTTTCTTCCTCCATGCCGTAAATCTGCAGGATTTCCTCCGTATAACTGCCATCTTCCCGATGAACAATGAGCGGTGGCAGTACCTTGAGCCCGCCGGGGGCAGCCCCCACCACGGCTTCAATCAGCATCATATTCGGCGCCTTGCCGTCTTTGGGCTGAACCATCTGCAATCGTTTGGGCTCCATCTGGTGCTCGTGAAGGCTCACGATGATTTCGCCCAGCCGCTCGGGCAGGTGAACCATGGCAAACCTGCCGCCAAAGCGCAGCGCAAAACGAGCCGCGCTGACCACATCGTCAAGCGTAGCCGTAAACTCATGACGGGCTCTGGCAACTCCCGATATTTGATTGACCTGCCCATGGGCTACGGGACGATAGGGCGGATTGGCCACCACCACATCAAAAGACTCCGGGGCATAAAGCTCCCGGATTTGACGATAGTCGCCGGACTTCACAAAAATCCTGTCTTCGAGTTCATTCATCCAGACATTCCGGGCCGCTACGTCCGCCATGACCTCGTTTAATTCAATGGCATCGACACGCGCTACTTCATCGGCAATCAAGAGCGGAATCACGCCCGTTCCTGTTCCCAGGTCTAATACCTTCTGCCGGCTTTTCCACGATAAAAAGTGGGCGAGCAGCACCGCATCCAGCGAAAAGCAGAATTCCTGCGTATTCTGGATGATGTGCCGCCCGCTCCTCATCAAATCGTCAAGCCGTTCATTTTCTTTCAGGCTGACGTTTCTCATTCTTTACTTTCCTTGCCTCCACCATTATTGCCGCTGCCATTTTTCTCACGGGATCCCCGTGGACGGCGGTCACGGCGCTGGCGATTGCCGCCTTCGCGGTTCTGTTTCTCATGCTCGCCCCGTGGACGGCGGCGATTATGGGAATTGCCTCCGCGATGCTCCTTATTCTCCCGGCCCTCGCGGTTATCACGCCGGTTATCATCTTTTCGTTTCTCACGCGGCCGGCGGTTGCGCTCACGGCGCGGACGCTCCTGTTCCTGCCGTTTCTCGCCATTGTCAGAAGCCGCCGGTGCCGCGATGATCTCGTCACTGGAAGTATCGAAACTTTCGAGCGTATCGCCTTCCTCATCTTTTTCGATGACATCTTCCCACGACGCGACAATCGTGCGGCTGTTATCCAAGAGAATCGTAGCCGTACGCCGCTGCTGATTGAGCGAGATTACCTTGCCCTCGCCCTCTAAGGATACCACCCGGCTGCCCTGCGCCGGAGCCAGCACCTTTTTCGGCTTCTTATGGCAGTTCTCGCAGTAGCAGTCATTCTCATATTTAAGACAACACATAAGGCGCCCGCAAATTCCCGAAATCTTCGTCGGATTCAAGGAGAGATTCTGTTCCTTGGCCATGCGGATAGAAACCGGCTCGAAATCCCCCAGGAACGATGCACAGCAGAGCGGACGGCCGCAGCAGCCGATTCCGCCCATGAGTTTCGCCTCATCGCGAACACCAATCTGGCGAAGTTCGATACGCGTACGAAATACCGACGCCAAATCCTTGACCAGATTGCGGAAATCAATACGCCCATCAGCCGTAAAGTAGAAGATAATCTTATTCATATCGAAGGTGTACTCAACCTCGACCAGCTTCATCGGCAGCTTGTGTTCCTGAATCTTCTTTTCGCAAATGCCGAAAGCCTCTTTCTCCCGCTTCTTGTTATCCTCCAAGCGCTGGAGATCCGAAGCATTCGCTATCCGATGGACAATCTTCAACGGCTGGGTGACTTCGCTGTCCTCCACCTCACGTGGGCCAAGAACCGTCAGGCCACACTCCATGCCGCGGGCAGTCTCCACGATAACACGCTGTCCTGCCTCAATTTCCAGATTGCCCGGGCCGAAATAATATATCTTTCCCGCTTTCTTGAAGCGGACTCCGATGATTTTCTGCAAAATTATCCTCCTACAACCTTTATGTCAAATCGCGTATACGCAATAAAAAACCTTCCATCTGCAAGCGCAGGTTTACGTTTGCCTGCAAGCGCCGCTGCATTTCCCGTACCTGGCGCAGCATCGCAAATATCTTATGCTCTGGGAAGCGCGGCAACAGCTTCGCCAGCTGTACGCGGCAATCCTGATGATACAAAAGCGGGCTCGCCCCATCCTCGTAAAGCACCAGCATATCACGCAAAAGCATATTAAAATACAGGAACCACTCCACGAGCTTTTCCCGGTCTAAATCGCCTTTTTCCTTTGCCAGCTGCCAAAGCTTATCCATGTCCATCGAGTCCAGCTGGGAAAGGACCGACAAGGCATCATTGCGGAGCGTGAGTCCGCCATTTTCGAAAAGCGTCACCGCACGGCCCAGGCTCCCGTCCGCCAATGCCGAAAGCTCAGCCGCATCTTCTGCCGGAACGCCGCGTTCCTGCAAAGCCGATGTCATCGCCTCCACGGGCAGCATGCCAAAAGCTACCGGCATACAACGGGACACGATAGTGTCTAAAAGCGAACTGCGCATACTGGTAACCAGAATAAAGGTTACCTGCCCCTCTGGCTCCTCCAGCGTCTTCAAAAGGCTGTTGGCCGCGGCCTCATTCATGCATTCAACGTCATCCAAAAGCACCACGCGGCTCTTAGACATAACCGGATAGCGGGAAGCCACCGTCTGCATCTCACGAATCTGTTCAATACGGATGACTTTTGCGGACTTGCCGCGGACTTCCGGCAGCACTTCATAATAATCGGGATGGCTGGACAGCCGCATCGACTGGCAGGACTCACAATGACCGCAGGGGCCATCGTCCGTCTCGCAAAGGATGGCTGCCGCCAGTGCCTGCCCCAGCATTTTCTTGCCAATACCATCCGGACCGGTAAACAACAGGGCATGCGGCAGGCGCCCCTCCCGGAGCATCGTCCGCAGCTGCTGCTTTTGCTTTTCATGCCCGATGATTTTATTCCAACTGAGTTCCATTACATGTAAAGGTCCACGAGCATCCCGCGGATTGCATCATGGCTGGCGACAATATCCAGCTGGCTGGCCTGTCCCAGGCGGATTTTCTCCGCCATTTCCTCCAGCCGTTTGTCAATCTTGCGGACAGTGGTATATACCTTCTGACGGCCCATGCGGTCCCAGCCGGCCTGCGTGTGGAGCTCATACATATGATTGACCGCCTCACCGACAAAGTTCTTGATGAGCGTGCGGTACGACTTCAGTTCATCGTAAGTCGGCGTCTTGGAAAGCCGCGCCCCCTGTTCATCAATCTGCCGGAGCAGCTTGTCGAGCTGTTCCGTTGTCACCGTTTCTTCCTGATTGCGCAGTTCCGTGCTGAAATCAGTGTCCATGTCACGGACACGCTCATCCTCGCTGCTGCGGCTCACGGAGATTGACGGCCCTTTTGTCGTCATATTATCTATTTTCATCGGCATAATGTATCACCTGCTTTTCGTTTCAATGAATAAGTCCTAAAGCGTATACTTGTCCATAGTTTCCTATTATTGATTATACCGTTTCATCTGGCAATATGCAATATAAAGAAAAGGCCGTCAGGCCTCTGCCTGACGGTCAAAACCGGCATTCCGGATTATTTGCTTTTATGCGGATTATGCGCCTCATATTCATCCTTGATGCCCTCGATGATTTTATCATGGCGTTCCTGCTCCTGACGCAGCTGGCGGTTGTACTCTTTCTCGCCAATCTGTCCATGGCGCTTCTGGTATTTGAGCGCGCGGACATTCTGCTTATGCGTCATATCTTCTTCGTTCATGCGATGGCTGTACTTATTGCTCGTTCCGTCTTCAAACGTCTGCTGCGCATGGTGACGATGTGCCTCCGAAACGCCCGACAGAGAAACCGTAGCAATGCCAAATCCCATCATGCCAGCCATTGCCAATGCTGTAACTTTCTTTTTATCAAACTTCATGTTCATGACTCCTTTACCTCAAAATTTTATCTTGGGTATTTCCCTTCTTTGTTTTAAAGTATAGGAATCTTGAATTGGAGCTTCCTTAAATAAAAATGATGTTTTTCCTTATATTTTTCTTACAATACCATTAAGGAAAATACCGCATGACGGCTATCAGCACAATCCCTCATCGAGCAGCTGCTGAATCTTGACCATAACGCCAGCTTCGACATTACTCTTGGCCGTGAAGCGGGCAACCTCCTTGATGGCCGGATACGCATTGGCCATGGCATAACTGTAATAAACCGACTCCAGCATCTCCTTATCGTTCATATAGTCGCCAAACGCTGCACATTCTTCCGGAGCCAGGCCCAGACGTTCCTGAATCTTGCGTACGGCCATACCTTTATTGGCTCCAAGGTTAGTAATATCCACCCAATAGGCACTTGCCAATACTACCTGCATCGAGCTTTCGTAATGCTTGAGCAGCGGAAAAATCTTCGTATCGGCATCCCCGTCAGCCGTGAAAAAAGAAATCTTAATCGGGTCATCGTCAACGTCTTCAAAGCAGTCGACCAATTCGATTTCGCTAAAATATTTCATGAGCTCATCCATGTATTTTTCCGGCTGCTTATCCTTGAGCAGATAAACTTTTTTCTTGCCGCAAAACACATTGTAGATGTCCGGCTTGTCGTTTACGCTGTTGACAATTTCCATTGCCTTATCCCGCTCAATGACATCCGAAAAAAGTTCCTCTCCATGCTGGCGGACCATCGTGCCATTGTCGCTGACAAAGAGGAACGTATCGGCATACTTGGGGAAGCTGTCCACCAGCGAGTAGTATTGACGGCCACTGGCCGGCGCAAACATAACCCCGCGGTCATGGAGTTTTTCCATCATGGCATCAAATTCCGCCGGTAACCGGCCCGCCTCATCCAGCAGCGTCCCATCCATATCCGACAAGATTAATTTAATCATTACACGTTCCTCATTTCCAGAATTACCCAAGATTCGTTATTTCATTCAAAAGCTAGTATTGATTTTACCATAAACACACAAGGTTCGTCTAATGACAAATGTACCTATTCCGCTCGTAAATAGCGCACTGCAGCCAGCCCGGCTTCCGCTCCCTGATAGACGGCTTTTGCCACCTGCCGCAAACCGCCGGTGCAATCTCCCGCCGCAAAAATACCGGGAATATTGGTGGCCATCTGTTCATCTATCTTGATAGCATTTCCCTCGAGCATTACGCCGAGCTTCCGCGCAAGCTCGGTGCTGCCGGCAACCCCAACCGCCAAGAATACACCATCAACCGGCAAAACCGAACCATCCTGGAAACGCACCTGCTGTACCCGGCCGTCCCCCTCCACAGCCGCCAATTTTCCCGGATGGATTGATAGCGTCTCCGGGACTGCACAGGCGGGTTCTTCTCCATTGGTAAGCAAAGTCACCTCCGACGCATGCGGAAGCAGTGCCGCCGCCTCATGCAGCGCATATTCGCCAGCACCAATGACCGCCACCTTCTTTTGGCGATAGAAAAACGCATCGCAAATCGCACAATAGCTGATGCCCTTTCCCTCAAATTCACGGATGCCAGGAACCGGCAAAGTTTTATGCGCTGCCCCAGCGGCTAAAATGACGCTGTCGGCCTCAAATCCCTCTTGCTCCGTTTCCACCCGGAAGCTATGAAAATCATCGGCAAAATTCACGGCAGCCACATCGCCTTCGCGAAATTCCACGCCGATGCGTTTTGCCCCATCGATTCCGCGTGCCAGGAGTTCCACTCCGCTTACCGGTTCTGCCAGCCCATAGTAATTTTCTATCAAATGGGCTTTGGCTAAACTGCCGGTATCCTTCCCGCTGGAAATCACCGTTACTTCAGCGCCTCCGCGGCGTGCGTAAAGAGCTGCCGATACACCGGCAGGACCTGCTCCAATGATAACAACTTTTGCCATTCCCGATACCCCCTGCATTTTTTTCTTCAGTATAACACAAAAGTGACAGACTCTTTGTGAGCCTGTCACCTTTGTGTTGTGATGTGTGTGTTTATCTAAATTTTAGGAAAGGGTACGCGTATTTATCAGCCCAGTTTCAGTTTGTCCTGTGCGGAGACGTGGCGGTTGAAGCCAACTTCCTCTTTCGTCAGGCCAAGAGCCAGACCTACGAGCTGCTGCAGGTGCAGGATAGGAACCTGTGCCTGGGAATGAACAGCCTCACGGCCCTCCGGCTCGTACATATCGAGCTGCATCTGGCAGAGCGGGCACGGTGTAACCAGTGCACCAGCGCCAGCGCGGTCAGCGCTGTCAACAATCTCACCCGTAGCCTTGAGCACATCGTGCTCAGCAGCCAGCTGGGCATGGAAGCCGCAGCATTTGCGGTTTGCATCGAACCAAACCGGCTCTGCGCCGAGTTTGCGGACGAGGCGCTCCATGTACTCCGGATGTTTGCCATCACCATGGTCCATGACCTCCTGCGGACGCAGGATATGGCAGCCATAGTAAGCAGCGACTTTATAGCCATTAAGCGGATTTACAATCTTGCCATCCAAGAGTTCCGGATGGTCATCAAGAATCCAGAGGAAATGCGTAATCTGGCTCGTGCCTTTGTACTCATACGGATGACCGGACTCCTTGAGAATGTTGTTGACTTTCTCGCGAAGTTTCTCATCCTTATCCAGGCGGGCTTTAGCCGTACGGAGCTGCAGCGTGCAAGTGTTGCAGACCGTCATGATATCGCAACCCATATTCTCGGCAATGGAAATGTTGCGAGCATTGACAGCCAGTGCAGCCAAATCATCAACACCCTGTGCATGGGATGCACCACAGCAGGTCCAGTTTGGAATCTCTTCGATTTCAATACCGAGTTTCTCGCAAACTTTTTTCAAGGACGTATAAGCTTCAGCAGCAGCGCCTTCGAGGACGCAGCCCGGGAATAATGCGTATTTCATAATCAATTCTCCTCCTTCGATGCTGCTTCTGCGTTCTTAACGATTTTACGGATCGTGTCGATCTCTTTGTTGACCGGATGCTTATCCAGCGGATTCATCTTGCCAACGCGCATGAGGCGCAGAGCCATCGGCGCACGCAGACCGGCGGCGAAGAAGCCCTCGGACTTGATGTTGAGCTTCGACTCGTCGAGCGTACCGGAATCGCTGATATCATCATAGATAGCTTTCGCATGGCGGGCACCAACGTTATCATCGAGGCCCATCTTGAACGTAGCTTCTTTGAGTTTCTCGATAGCACCAGCCGGGTCGAGACCTTTCGGGCATTTTGCCGTGCATTCCTGGCAGTTGAAGCAGCGCCAGAGGCCAGCATCAACAACAGCCTTGAGATGCTCTTTCGGGTCCTTATCACGGGAATCCCGCGTGATTTTGGCAGCCTTGACGAAAACGAACGGGTCAAGGAAGTCATCCTGATTCCAGGAGTTCTTGTTGCACTCGGATACGCAGGAACCGCAGAGGATACAACCGGCGAGTTTCTTGAATTTGTTAAACTCTTCCGGAGACTGCTTGCAGCCTTCCTCAGCCGAAAATTCAGCTTTCGGATGAACCGTCGGTTTGATTTTCTTGATGCGGGCATATTTCGGGTCCCAATCGACAATGAGGTCGCGGATGACGCGGAAGTTGCCCAGCGGCTCAATGGTGAGCTCATCCGTATCATAGCGTTTCATGAGGTTCTCAACGAGAATCTCGCAAGCGAGCTCAGCGTTGCCGTTGACGCGGACAGCACAAGCGCCGCAGATGGAAGAACGGCAGGAGCAGGTAAACGAAAGGGTCGGATCCTGATGCTCTTTAATCTGCGTCAGGGCCTCAAGTACCGTCATACCAACCGTAACCGGGAGCGTGTAATCCTGCACCCATTTTTTATCTTCAACGAAGCGATGGATTCTAAGCTTTACGTCCATGATCAATACTTCCTTTCTTTCGGCTGATATTTCGTAATAACGACATCTTTATACTCGGCACGATACTCGCCCGTCTTCTGATCTTTGAAGATAAGCGTATGCTTGAGGAAGTTCTTGTCGTCACGTTTCGGGAAATCACGACGGGAATGACCACCGCGGCTCTCTTTACGAGCCAGTGCACCCTGTACGATAGCATGGGAAATCTGCAGCAGGTTTCCGAGCTCAATGTACTGCTCAAAGGCCGTGTTGTAAACATGGGAGGAGTCACCAACATAGCAGTGTTTGTACTCTTCCTCGAGGGCCTTGAGTTCCTGCGTAGCCTGATTCAGCTGGTCTTCCTGACGGTATACGCCAGCTTTGTACCACATCGTATTGACCATGGCATCACGAATCTCCGGTACGGTCTTGCCGCAGCCTTCCGGACGGCTCGTGACTTCTTCAAATCTATCTTTCCATTTCTGGCAGTCCTGAGCCAGCTTGTCCTGGCTGCCAGCATAATTATGCTCTTTTGCGTAGGCAGCTGCACCGTCGCCGGCCGTATGACCAAAAACGAGTACCTCCGACAGGGAGTTAGCGCCGAGGCGGTTTGCACCATGTACGGATACACAGCTGCACTCACCAGCGACATAGATACCCGGTACGCGCGACTCACCCGTATGGAAGTCAGCCATCTCGAGGCCGCCCATGGAGTAATGGCAGGTCGGGGCAATGAGAACCGGCTCTTTCGTGATGTCGACACCAGCGAAGCGTTTGGAAAGGTCAGCAACCTGGCCCAGACGCTCGCGGATACGCTCAGCCGGAATAACCGTGAAGTCCATGTAGACACCAGCATGGATGCCCTCGCCGACACCACGGCCCTGCTCGATTTCCGTAGCAATAGCACGCGCTACGATATCACGCGTAGCCAGCTCTTTCTTCTCCGGCGCATATTTTTCCATAAAACGCTCGCCATTCTTGTTCTTGAGCTGTGCACCCTCGGCACGGCTGGACTCGGACAGCAGGACGCCATTAGCCGACAGGCCCGTCGGATGGAACTGTACCATTTCCGGATCTTTGAACGGAATACCAACATTCATGCCGGCAACGATGCCGTCACCCGTGGAGCTGTACGGATTGGACGTACGAATCCAGTACACACGGCCATAACCGCCCGTTGCAATGATAACAGATTTTGCCGGAACGCCGATGAGGTTGCCCGAGCGCATATCCATAGCGATAACACCGTTGAGCTGGTCGTTCTTTTCGCCGCTCATGCTGATTTCAAGCATCTGGCACTCCGAGATGAAGTCAATGCCATTTTCCAGGCACTGCTCGAACAGCGTGTGAACCATAGCATGACCAGCGCGGTCCTCAAAGTAGGAAGCACGCGGATGGGAATGACCGCCCATCTTGCGCTGATGGAAGCAGCCGTCTTTCTGGCGGTTGTACGGATAGCCCATATAGTCCATCTCGTAGATATTTGCGCCAGCACGCTCTGCAAAGTACTCAACAGCATCCTGGTCGCAAAGATAGTCGCCACCCTTGATGGTATCAAACACATGCGACTCGACCGTATCCGTCGGATCGGATACACCCGTAACACCGTTCATGCCGCCCTGTGCCATCGTCGAAGCCGAACGCGTCGGTACGAGCTTCGTCATAACAGCAACTTTGAGGTTCTTGTTCTCAGCGGCTGCCAAAGCGGCACGCATACCAGCACCGCCACTGCCGATAATCAGAACATCATAAGTAATGTCACCTTTTTTGACCTTTTCTGGAATATTGTTACCATTCCAGGTGAAGTAAGAACCTGCAGCCACAACGACACCGGCTGCTGCCGCGCCCTTTATAAAGGTACGACGTGAAATCTCCTTCGACATAGTATTCCCTCCTAAACACTTCCCAATACACAACAATTTTCTCAAATTATTAACTAGAATTATTTTACATAAAAAAAAGCTATCGGGGAAATACATACTGCTTATATCGCCTATTCAAAAAAACAATACCCGCCAAGGAGGATTGCGAGATATCCGTATTTTCAGTTATTTTTTTAGAGAAAATGCATCATCCAAATCTTTTTTCATACACAAAAGGCTGCTGCACGTTGAATTTACGTGCAACAGCCCCTTGTTTAGTATAGACAAACGGATTACCGTTTCAACAGCGCAATAAACGTCTTCGCTGCCTGCGAAAGATGCTGGCCGCGGCCATAAGCTGCCACGAGCTGCCGCTCCTCCACATTTTCTTCCAATTCAAAGAAGAAGGGCGCTTCCTTCCAACGCCAGCCGCGCACGAGCATATCCGTTACCAAAGTAATGCCTAGTCCGGCCATGCAGAGTTCTGCCGCATCAATGATGCTGTTGGCCTCAAAGACCACATCCGGCTCGCACTGCGTTTCCTGGCATAAATTCCGATAGATATGCGCCATCCGCCGGCTTTCCTGCAGCTTAATGAATGGCTGCTTGTGAAGCCGGGCAAAGGAAAGCGTCGGGTAAGGCGTTATCTGACGGCCGCCAAAGCGGACAGCGAAAGGATGGTCCATCGGTACGGCCAGCAAGGTACGCTCCTTCAAAAGTGGTATCGAAGCAAAATTCTTATCGGGCAGCGGCTCATAGAGCAGCGCAAAATCGACTGCCCCCGCGAGTACGTCCTCCTTGAGTTCCCACAAGCTGTGCTCCCGTACGGTCAACCGAATCCCGGGATAATTCCGATGAAACTCGATAAGAGGCTGGGTCAGATAGCACGAAGACCGCGTCCGCGAGCTGCCGATACAGAGATTCCCCGTGCGAAGTTCTGACAGGTCGGCCGTTCCCTTGACCAGTTCCTGCTTCAGCCGCTGAATCTCCCGAGCCTTTTCCACGTAAATCTCGCCAGCTGGCGTAAGCAGCAACGGCGTCTGGCTGCGGTCAAACAGAGCCTCGCCGAGCTCCCCTTCTATCTTTTTTATACACTGCGATAACGACGGCTGCGAAACATAAAGGTGCTTGGCTGCAGCCGAAAAGGTGCCATCTTCTGCGACCTGCAGTACACTCCGCCATTCATGCTCATCAATCAAAAGCCTAACTCCTCCTTATGGGCCTGCATTCCCTCAATGCAGCACTGCATAACATCCCCCGGCTCCATGCCGAGCATTTCAAATCCTTTCTTGATGGTTTCCCGGCTGCACTTTGCCGCAAATTTCTTATCTTTGAATTTCTTCTTAAAGGATTTGAGTTCCATTCCATCCATCTTTTCCGGACGCATCAAGGCATAAGCCTGCACGATTCCGGTCAGCTCATCCACCGTATAGAGACTCTTCTCTATAGCCGACAGCGGTTCTGCCTCCTCGGTCGTAATTCCCCAGCCATGCGAAATAATTGCCCGGATATCCGCTTCTTCAACACCTTCATCTGCCAGTAGTTCGCGCACATGATGACAATGTTCATCCGGATACTTTTCATAATCGACATCATGAAGGTATCCGATTGCTTCCCAATGCTCTTTGTCTTCACCAAAATGCTCTGCCATTGCGCCCATAGCTGCGCTGACAGCAGCCGCATGGGTAAAAAGATGCGCCTCTGTCGTGTGTTTGCTAAGTATTTCTTTTGCCTTGGCCAACGTCAAACTACTCATTCTGTAACCTCCCGGTGCTAAAGAAGCTTAAGTATCGTAATTATGTAAATTATTATACGCTTTATTCTGCCGCATCGTCAACAAAACGGCCGAGTACGTAAAAAGTACCATGCGCCTTGGCAAACAATTTTCCTGCTTCATCACGGATTTCACTTTCCAAAGTCATGGTATGGCGACCATCATGAAGGACCGCCCCCGTGGCGATAATCCTCGTGGTCATCGGCACCGAATGCATAAAATCCATGCAAAGATTCATGGTAACGACTTTCTTATTCCGTGCCAGTGCCGCTGCTCCCATCGCCGTATCTGCCAATGTCATAAGAGCTCCCCCGTGGATAATACCGTAGAGGTTCGTATGCTCAGACTCCACCATCAACTCCAACCGGACGCCGCCATCGGCTGCCGGCACGGCCTCAGCATGGATATACTCCAGGAACGGATTCTTGTGATAGAACGCAACGATATGCTGCTGCATTTTCGTCATAGATTTATTCTGCTCCGTCAAACCATCACGACCTTTTTACAATTATGATATCTTCTATAATATATCTTCTATAATAACGCCATTATCCCTTTTTTGCCAAAAACGGCCCTTCGCATTGACCGGACTGCACCATGACAGGCCATAAATACGAAGGACCGTTTTCAAAGGCTTATTAACTTGTTAGAGATAGATTTCGCAATCGTCTTCGACTTTTTTGCAATTCAGCCGGACTTCTTCCATAACCGACTTGGCATCATATCCATCTTCAAATTCCACTTTCATCTTCAACAGCATAAAATTGATTGTCGCCATCTTTACGCCTGGCGTTTTGTTCGCAGCTTCTTCCATGAGATTCGCACAATTGGGACAATCCACATCGATTTTATACGTTTTTTTCATGTCGCTTTCCTTTCTGCCACTGACTTCCTTCACGTTATTTCTCGGCACCATCATCGCCCGCATGGCATTAAGAACGGCTAATACCATGACGCCTACATCGGCAAAGATTGCCGCCCACATATTCGCCAGGCCAACCGCGCCCAGAACCAGCACAATGACCTTGATACCGATTGACCCCCGGATATTCTGCCGGACAATTCGCATCGTCTTGCGGGCAAGGCGCTGAGCCTTGGCCAGCTGCAGCGGATTGTCATCCATCAGCACCACATCAGCCGCCTCAATGGCAGCATCTGAGCCCATAGCTCCCATCGCGATGCCGACATCGGCCCGGGATATTACCGGCGCATCATTGATGCCATCCCCCACAAAAGCCAATTTGCCCTGGCTGCCGGCTGCCTGTTTTGCGGCCAGCAGTTCTTCTACCTTCGTCACTTTGTCAGCTGGCAGCAGTTCACTGTACACCTTATCGATTCCCAGCTTACCTGCCACCTCGGCTGCCACTTTTTCCGCATCGCCAGTCAGCATAAACACCTCGGCAACACCATTGCGGTGCAAAGCCTCAACCGCCTTGGCCGAGTCTTCCTTGACGACATCCGAAATCACGATATGACCAGCATATTCCCCATCCATGGCAACATGGATGATAGTGCCGGTATGCGTACAATCATGCCATGAAATGCCTTCTGCTTCCATCATCCGGCTGTTGCCAACACTAATTTTGTGGTCATTGACTCTGGCCCGGACGCCATGACCGGCGATTTCTTCTATATCTTCTACCGCACAGTCATCGGCTTCGTTGCGATATGCTGCCTTAAGAGACGCCGCGATGGGATGCGTTGAAAACCGCTCCACATGCGCAGCCAAATGAAGCAGCTGCTTTTCATCCATTTTTTCCGGATGAACTGCCGTAACCTCAAACACACCTTTCGTCAAAGTTCCAGTCTTATCAAAGACCACCGTATCGACAGATGCCAGCGCCTCCAGATAGTTCGAACCCTTAATCAGCACACCTTGGCGGCTGGCACCGCCCAGCCCGGCAAAGAAGCTGAGCGGAATGCTGATAACAAGCGCACAGGGACAGCTGATAACGAGGAACGTAAGCGCGCGATAAAACCACATTCCCCACTGCGGCGCCCCACCTAACAGAAAAAGCTGCCAAAGCGGCGGCAAGAGTGCCAGCGCAATTGCCGCATAGACGACGACCGGCGTATAGACGCGGGCAAATCGCGTGATAAAGGCTTCTGAGCGCGACTTGTTGGAACTTGCCTCTTCTACCAATTCCAATATTTTCGATGCCGTGGATTCCTCAAATTCCCGGGTTGTCCGAATCCGCAACAGGCCATTCTTATTGATGCAGCCGCTTAACACTTCATCCCCGGGATTTACATCCCTTGGCAGGCTCTCACCAGTTAAAGCAACGGTATCAAGACTTGACTGCCCCATGGTCACGACTCCATCCAGAGGAATCTTTTCGCCTGGCTGGACAACAATTATCGTCCCGGGCTGCACTTCCTCTGGATCAACTTTTTCCAGCTGGCCATTCTCCTTTTCGATATTGGCATAGTCCGGACGAATATCCATGAGTTCGCTGATATCGCGGCGGCTCCTGCCCACCGCATAGCTTTGGAACCACTCGCCCACCTGATAGAACAACATGACCGCGATACCTTCCGTATAATCGCCGTCTTCATAAACAGCTAGTGCCATAGCACCGATGGTAGCGATTGCCATGAGCAGGCTTTCATCAAAGGCCTTGCGGTTCTTCACGCCTTTGGCAGCTTTCAGCAGGACATCATAACCAACTACCAGATAGGGCACCAGATAAGCGGCAAATCGCCAGCCCCCCGCCAACGGAGCATAGGCTAACACTGCCAGCATCACTGCAGCTGCGATAATCCTCACCAAATTGCGCTTCTTTTTATCCATCCGTCTCACCTCACGCCTTCCTCTTAATATATGAACAACAATTCATTTGTTGAATTAATTATAGCAAAAAATTCCAGCCAGTCAAGATTATTTTTCCGATATGCTAAAATAATAGTGCAAGAAAACGATTGGAGGTATTTTATGAATTGTATCGGCTTTCCCCCCAGTATCGATGATAACTGTCATACACTGATTCTCGGTTCTATGCCTGGTGTTACGTCACTAGCGCAGCAGCAGTATTACGCGCATCCGCAAAACCGCTTTTGGCCCCTGATGGCCCAGCTGCTCGAAGAAGCAGCTGTCCCGCTGGATTATAACCAGCGGCTGCAAATGCTCCTGCGCCATCACATCGCTCTTTGGGATTCCATTGATTCCTGTGAACGCGACGGCAGTCTTGATTCGGCCATAAAAAATGAGCAGGGCAATGATTTCACTGCCCTGCTGGCAAACTATCCTCATATCAAAACCATCTGTTTCAATGGCGGTAAATCCGCAGAGGCCTTCAAGCGCTATAATAAAGCCCTGCTGGCCCGAACCGATATCACCTTTCATGCCATGCCATCTACCAGCCCGGCCAATGCCCGGTGGCGCATGGAAATGCTGGCCGCCAAATGGGGCGAAGTCATCCGCCCATGATTATTTGATAAATCTGACCTCACGGCAGATTTCTTCATAGACTTCTTCTTTTCGTTTGTTGAAGATGACCTTGTTCTCCTCGAAGATATTATTCCCATGCGTGTCAATCGACACAATGAGCGGGCCAAATTCTTTTACCTTGCTGGTCCACAGGGTTTCCGGCATGCCCAAATCCTTCCACTGCGCATCGATGATTTCTTCTACACAGGTAGCGGCTACTACCGCACAGCCTGCAGGAAATACGCAATGTATCGCCTTGTAATCGCGGCAGCCGCGCATCGTTCCGTCACCCATACCGCCTTTGCCGATAATCAGCCGGACACCAGTCTCCTTGATAAATTCCTCTTCGAATTTTTCCATCCGCATGGAGGTCGTCGGGCCCACGGTAACCATCTCGTATTTATCCTCCCCCAAAGGCCGGATAATCGGCCCGGCATGAAGGATGGCGCCATCTTTTACATCTACCGGCAGCGGCCGTTTCTCTTCAATGACACGGCGGTGCGCGACATCGCGGCAAGTCGTCAGCCTGCCCGTCAGATAAATGACATCACCGACATGAATATCTTCCAAATCCTCAGCCTGAATCGGCGTTGTAAGTACTTTCTTTGCCATCAGAAATCCACCTCCGAATGGGAATCAATCGTATAGTTCAAGTCCTTATCGAATACGATGTGGCCGCGGCGGTGCGACCAGCAGCCGACATTGACCGCTACGCCGATAACCGACGGATGGCGGGCGCTATTTTCGATATTTACCCCTAACACGGAGTTCTTCCCCCTGAGTCCCTGCGGGCCAAGGCCAATCTTATTGATGCCAGTTTCCAGCAGCTGTTCCATTTTTGCCGCCCGCGGATTGGGATTATGGGATCCGATAGGACGCATGAGTGCCTTCTTGGAATGAAGGGCCGCCACTTCCACCGAAGTGCCAATGCCTACGCCTACGAGCAGAGGCGGACAGGCATTTAACCCATAACTGGTCATGACATCAAGCACGAACCGCGTAACGCCTTCATAACCTTCTCCTGGCATCAATACTTTGGCATGTCCCGGCAGCGAGCAGCCGCCCCCGGCCATATAGGTGTAGATTTCACAGTCATCCCGCTCGGGAACTACATCCCAAAACAACGAGGGAATCCCCAAGGCTACATTTTTGCCCGTATTGTATTCGTCAAACGTTTCGACCGCGTTATGACGAAGCGGTGCCTCCTTGGTCGCCCGGATTACGCTTTCGCGAAGAATGCCGGACAGCTCACTCATATAGGGAAAGTTTGCGCCGCATTTAAGAAAGAACTGAATGGCTCCCGTATCCTGACAGCTGGGACGATTGAGCTCCTGCGCGAGTTCCTGATTCTTCAGCATGGTCTGATAGATTGCTTTTGCCAGCGGCTCTTCTTCCTGTCCAGCCAATTCGGCAATCTTTTCCCGGACATCATCCGGCAGCCGTTTTCCCGTAAAGGCGACAAACTTTGCCACGATGTCTGTCATACGTAGTACCGCATCATCTTTTGTCATACTATCGTTCCCCCTTAGCACCTGTCTCCATATAATCACCTGGAATACTTCGTGCCGGGAACAGCTTTTTCCTGCCGTCTGTATTCTTGTATACATAACAACAGAATATTGACAGAATAAAAATCGCTGATTATAATAAAGCCATCAACCAACAAACAAGAGGCAATGACGCCCCAGAGAATCAGGTACCGGATTCTCTGGGGCTTTTCTGTCCTCCGAAAGGTTGATTGTCTGTCAAGTATCATAGGCATGCCAATTTCCCGATTGACATGCCGCAAAGAGACAATGGCGTCTCATGGATTCCCGCGGAATCTGTGGGACGCTTTTTATTTTCCTCGTTATTCTTATCCCATATTACCGCTATTATCCACTTATTGAACGAAAGGATTTGATTTCCATGATTGATACGGGCGATACGGCTTGGGTCCTCATCAGTGCAGCCCTGGTCTTCATTATGACTCCCGGACTTGCCTTCTTTTACGGCGGCATGGTTCGCAGCAAAAATGTACTGACTACCATCATGCAGAGCTTTTTCATCGTTGCCATGATTTCGGTTGAATGGGTACTGATTGGCTACACCATGACGTTCGGCGCCGATATCAACGGCTTCATCGGCAGTCTCGACAAACTCGGCCTTGCTGGCGTCGGCTTGAACGTTCTCGAAAATGGCACGATTCCAGAACTCGCCTTTGTTGCCTTCCAGTGCATGTTCGCCGTCATCACCCCGGCCCTCATCACTGGCGCCTTTGCCGAACGCATGAAATTTGCTGCTTTTGCTGTCTTTATCCTTCTCTGGGCTGTCTTCATTTACAACCCGATGGCTCATTGGGTATGGGGCGGCGGCTTCCTGGCCGAACTCGGTGCTCTTGATTTTGCCGGCGGCCTCGTCATCCACATTCTCTCCGGTGTTTCTGGACTTACCCTCTGCATCCTGCTCGGCAAACGCAAAGGCTATGGCCATACCGCTATGATTCCTCACAACCTGCCGATGACCGTCCTCGGTGCTACGCTTCTCTGGTTTGGCTGGTTCGGCTTTAATGCCGGCAGTGCTCTCGGCGCCAATGCTCTGGCTGCCAATGCCTTCGTAACCTCCCAGGCTGCTGCCGCTGCCGCTACCGTTTCCTGGGTATTGGCCGAATGGAAATTCAATGGCAAACCGACCATTCTCGGTGCAGCTTCCGGCTGTGTCGCAGGTCTCGTCGCCATCACCCCGGCAGCTGGTTTTGTCGCACCGCTTCCCTCGGTTATCATTGGTCTTGTCGGCGGCGTTGTCTGCTTCTTCGCCGTTGCAGTTCTTAAAGAAAAACTCGGTTACGATGATGCCCTCGACGCCTTTGGTGTTCATGGCATCGGCGGCACCTGGGGTGCTGTTGCCACGGGTCTCTGGGCTACCACCGAAATCAATCCGGATGGTGCCAACGGCCTGCTCTTCGGCGAAACCCATCTTTTCACGGCACAGCTCGTTTCGATTGTTGTCGCTTATGCCCTGGCTATTGCCGGCACCTACGTCCTCTATAAGATTGTCGCTGCTTTGATGGAAACCCGCGCTTCCGAAGCCGAAGAACTCACGGGTCTCGACATCGTCGAACACGGCGAACGCGGCTATGCCCGTTCCGTCATGACTGGCAGCCCGATGCTTGGCAGTTTTGAAGACTCCAGCGAAATGCTTGCCAACACCGTCATGAGTATCAATGCACAGAAAGGATAAGGTGGCCGCATGAAAATCACAAAAATTGAAATCATCACCCGCTCCAGCAAACTCGATGACCTCATGCGCGCCCTCAACGAAATCGGCGTACTCGGCATGACGGTAAGCCAGGTATTTGGCTGTGGCCTGCAGAAAGGCCACGAAGAAGTTTACCGCGGGAAAAAATACGATATCAATCTCGTACCAAAGATCAAGATTGAGACCGTAATCTGCGAAGTTCCCGTCGAGAAAGTTCTCGATACAGCTCAGAAAGTCCTGCGCACTGGCAGCTTTGGCGATGGCAAGATTTTCGTTACGGAACTTACCGATGCTGTCCGCATCCGTACCGGCCAGCGCGGTGCTGAAGCGATTAAAGATATCCCCGGTGAGAAAAAAGAAGCATAATCCACTCGCGAAACGAAAAATACCGATGACTCCTCGGCAAGAGTCATCGGTATTTTTTTACTCACATATTGTCCAGCAGCATCGCCCCCACCGTATCATATACCTTCGCTGCAGCTTCCTGCATAAAAGGCTTGGCTGTTGCTACCGTAAATCCGTGGAATCGTTCAATCATCGGCAAATCATTTTTATCATCACCAATAACCAGTAGTTCCTTATCCTTCCAAGCGCCAGAATCAAGCATCTTTTGCAGCCCCCAGCCCTTATCGCTCTCCACATAGTTGATATCGAGATAACTGCGGTTGATATTGCCGCCAAGGCTTGGATATTTCGCATGGATATCATCCGAGACCTGCTGTGCTTGCTCCGGGGTATCAAACTTCATGCTGATTTGAACCACATCGGAAAGCTTTAGTGCCTGTTCCACCGTAATTGGCGGAATCAATTCGATCGGAATCAACGGATTGGGCCGGATACTATACACCTCATGAGCCGTAAACACCAGCAGGGAATAGTGCTCATCCTGCACAATCTCCATCGAAAGGAGCCCCTGTAAAACCTCCGGCGCAATTGCCTGGCAGTGCATCATATTCCCTTGGGCATCCAGCGACACCGCACCATTATTGCAAACGAGAAAATCCAGCTGCAAATCATCATATTTCGCCAACGCTTCACGAATAAGCGAAAGCCCCCGTCCCGTGGCAATGCCAAATTTGTTGCCAGCCTCCTGCCAAACTTTTATCGCCTTGATATTTTCCTCGGGAATAGGCTCACCGATGGGGCAAAGGGTTCCGTCAAAATCCGTTGCTGCTATTTTCATTCCTGCGTCCTCCTGCTCGTTCGTTTATTCCTATCATATCACAAAAGAGGTTTGCCGCAAAAGCAAACCTCTTTCTTATCCCTCGTTTTATCGCTATTGTTCAAGTGCCGGTTTATACTCGGAATTTTGCTGCCATATCCTGCAGCTCGGAAGCCATCTTAGCCAAAGACTGCGAAGCTGCCGCAATTTCCTGCGTTGAAGCCGACTGTTCCTCCGTAGCGGCCGAAATTGACTCCGTCTGCTCGGCGGTCTTGCGGCTTACCGCATCAATGCTGTTTACTGCGCTTTCAATCTGCGAACCGCCCGCCGATACAACCTGTACCGCCTCATCAATCGCTGCCATACGCTCTTTGATGGCCGCAACACGCTGCATGATACTATGGAACTCCTCACCTACGGCGCGGATTGCCTCAGCACCATTCTGTACTTCGTCACTACCAGCCTGCATACTGCTTACTGCCTCGCCAGTACCGCGCTGAACCGCACCAATGCGCTGGCGGATTTCCTCCGTAGCTGCCTGGGACTGCTCGGCCAGCTTGCGCACCTCATCGGCAACCACCGAGAAACCACGCCCCTGTTCGCCAGCACGCGCCGCCTCAATCGCCGCATTAAGTGCTAACAGATTCGTCTGCTCAGCAATGCCGGAAATTGTATCGATGATGGCACCAATCTCCTGCGAATGTTTGCCAAGTTTTGCTACAACCTCTGCCGAATCGCCAACACTCGATTCAATCTTGCCCATGCGGTTTACCGCCTGCTCCATCAAAGTCTGGCCGTTGCTGGCGGCATGTGCTGCTGCCACCGTCATTTCCGTAATCTGCTGAATCTGGGCCACGACACCGTCGAGCTTAGCTACCACATCCTGCACATTCCGTGCAGCCTTGTCGACATGCCCTGTCTGGTCCGAAACACCGGCAGCAACCTCCGCTACGGTCTGGGCCACATTCGTAGACGCATCCGCCGACTGCTGGGCACTTGCCGTCAGCTCCTCACTCGAAGCTGCCACCTGCTCAGAAGTAGCACTCATCTGCGTGATAAGCTTCTTGATATGTGCCTTCATCGCATTGAATCCGCGTCCAAGGTCACCGAGTTCATCCGCTTCAAGATTCACAAGGTCTTGGCCACTCAAGTTGCCTTCTGCCAATTCCGCAGCATGTTCCTTAAGCTCCAAAATACGACGCGTTATGCCCGTTGCAAACTGCAGGCAGGCAAAGACAATCAGCATGATGCCCACCAGCGTCAAAACGCCATAGGTCCATTTTAATGCGGTAAGCTGGCTGTAAATGACCTCCTCCGGCACGAGAATTCCAACAATCCAGTTGGTACTGGGGATTTTCGCATAAGCGAGGACCATATCCTCCCCATTTTTCTCGACTGTAGTAAATCCGGTGTCCTGCTGCGTCATGCGCTGATATTCCTGCTGGAATCCCGGCAAATCAGCGGCATTCTTGTTCAGCGCATCCTGGTCTTCCGTAGCGATAACGTTGCCGGCATTGTCGAGGATGTAGCCAACACCCTCCCCCTGATATTTGAGGTCCTTAACCTCTTCACTGAGGATATCCAGGAAAATATCTTCACAGACAGCACCTCGATATGCACCAGCAGCATTATGATACGGTGCGGCAATCGATACCACCAATTTTCCCGTAATACGGTCGACATACGTATCCATAAATTCTACCTGGTCCGATGCCTTCGGCAGCTTATAAAACCGCATGGTAAGCGGATTGAGCTTCGGGGCCAGATTGCCGGCACGATACCCTACAATAGTGCCATCACTGTTGCCCACCACCAAATCCGAAACAGAATTTGCATCCTCACCAGCTACTGCCAGTAAGGACCGCAATTGCTCTGGTGACTTCGTACCATCATCCTGCTTGGCCATAAGGTTTGCCGCCGATACTGCCACCTGCTTCTTAGCCAGCAGCCAGCCATCCAGTTTATTGGCTGCCCCTTGCATCGTATCGGTAATTTCCCGTTCGACGCTGCTACTGAGATGACTGCTGGCAAGATAGTATCCCACACCAGATACAATTGCCATGATTACACCGGCCACACCAGCCAGTGCAAAAAATTTTTGTTTGATACCCATTTCCTTTCCTCCTTAAAACATAAGCATTTTCTTATTTTATTCTAAAAATGTATCAATTTCAAGGACATTATGTAAATTTGTAACGATAAGCGAGACATTTTTACACACAAAAAATGCGTACAAGCCAGTAACTTACTAAGCCTGTACACATTTAACCATTTATAAAAATTTTTCCTTAATTCATGGTCACAACGTGGCAAATCCACTCATCAAACCGTTGCACTGAACAAGGAACCGGCAGCCACCTGATTGCCTGCCGTATAGGCCTTAGGAACCCAGCTGCCCGCAACCTGCAAATTCTGCTGCTGCTGAACCGTTGCCCCACTAAGCTTTGTTTCGGAAATAATGCGTCCGCCCTGCATCTTCCGGACGACCAGCGTTCCATCCGGCAATAACTTCGTAACCGTAATCGCACCTGCCGTTTGATTCTCCTCGGACTTTGCCCGCGCCGTTGCCTCGGCTAGAACTTCACGAAAACCAGTTGACGCTTCCTTGCTCTTATTGCCCGCGGAGGAATCTGAATACTGATTATCATAATGCAAGGCACTGATACTGCTGATTGCATGAATCCCCATATATATTCCTCCTTTGCCTTCATACATAATCTTTCTTTTTTTACATTATCTATCGGCAAGATTAGAACTCTATGGGATTTATGTAAACTTTAAGACAAAAATAATGCCGCCTTAACAAAGGCGGCATATCTCATGCAGGTTTAATTTTCCTCACTGTTCGTCGGAAAAACGGCGGCGGAAAAGTTCGGACTCTTTTCCCTTGCCCTTGAATAACAATGCGCACATTTCCTCAATCGAGAGCTTATCCACATCGGCAATCTCAATCACCAGCACCGAATCCTGCGCATGCATCTCACCGACTGGCAAGCACATATACTTCTCGGGGACTGCGGTTATTTCCCCTTTATAATCTTTGATTTCGACCTGCTGTTTTTCCGGCAGGATTGCCAGTAATTCCGATAGTACAATCATGTCAACACATTCCTTCGTTTTCTAGTTTGTCCTATATATCATTCGCGATACCAGCACCAAAATCCTGCCTGCTTTTTGCCGCTTCGTTATTTCAGTTTTACCAGCTCATACTCCCGGGTACCCATGCCGATTTTCTCCGCATGTTCGAGCGTTTCTTTCCAATGAACATTCGGATTGTTGTCCATAAACACATCATGGTGATGATGCCAATCCGGCTGTTTCAGATTATCGCCCAGCTGGCTGTTTTCGATAGCCGTCATCTTCTGGCAGGCATCCACACAAGCCTGGTCAATTGCCACAGGGTCAAAAGAAGCGAACATGCCAATATTCGGCAGGATTGGTGCATCATTTTCCCCATGGCAGTCACAGTTCGGCGAAATGTCCATAGCCAGGCTCACATGGAAGCAGGGACGATCCTGGACAACCGCCTGCGCATACTCTGCCATCTTCTTATCCAACAGGTCGCCCGCATCCCACTGTTCGTTGCGGATTGCCGAAAAACCACAGGCACCGATACAGCGGCCACAGCCTTTGCAAAGATCTGCGTGGATGACTGCCTTGTTGTTCTCATAGGTAATGGCATTGGAACCACACTCTTTGGCACATTTGCGGCAACCACGGCAGCGGTCAGCATTGACGACACATTTCCCCGAAGAATGCTGCTCCATCTTACCGGCACGGCTTCCACAGCCCATGCCAATATTCTTGATGGCGCCGCCAAAGCCTGTCATCTCATGTCCTTTGAAGTGAGAAAGGCTGATTACAATATCCGCATCCATAACGGCCCGGCCGATTTTGGCGGCTTTTACATACTCACCATTCTTAACAGGTACTTCAATATCATCCGTTCCCTTCAGGCCATCGCCGATGATGATCTGACAGCCTGTAGTCGTGGGATTGAATCCATTGAAATTCGCACAATCCAAATGCTCCAGGGCATGCTTACGACTGCCCGGATAGAGCGTATTGCAATCTGTCAGAAAAGGAACACCTCCCTGCTCTTTGACGATATCAGCAATGACCTTTGCATATTGCGGACGGAGGAAGGCCATATTGCCAAGCTCACCAAAATGCATTTTGATGGCCACAAATTTGCCCTCCATATCAATTTTCTTAATGCCAGCAGCAATGCACAGCGTTTTAAGCTTTTGCAGCAGACTCGTGCCCACCTGCACGCGAAAATCGGTAAAATAAACGTTAGCTTTCTCCATTATGAACTCCTCTCAAATACAACACAGGGCAGTTAAACACAGGGTTGACGATAACAGAAAACAACCGCCAATGGCTTTCTCGTCACCAATTGGCGGTTATTTCCTGTCTTTTGTTATCTTTTCCATGTACCTTTTCCCATGGGGTTCTTACCAGCCCATCGGAATCTCCTCCCCTTGCTTATTGACATGCCGGCTGCTATTGGAAAGCCCTGAACTTCTTTCCTTTAGCTTACTTCTACTATACCCGAATTTTAGCTAGATGTCAATAAGTTTTCAGAGTTTTTAATGTATTCTGTACACAGTAAGATATCCCGCGCTTACGCTGCCATTTCTTACTGCAGGAATTTTTCCCGCTGCTCCCTTGCCTGAAACTGCAAATAAACCACCGTTTCAATCGGCGTCAGATTGGTGGTAGTAGCACTGGTTGTCTGCATAGTCAGCAAATTCCCATCGGTATTATAGAGCTCCTCTTCCATTACCAGGCGGTAATTATTGCGCTCATTCCGGATGCGGCTGCCAGAAAAACGCTCTACCAAAACATAGCGGCAGCCAGCCTTCTTTTGCTCTGCACAAAGAGCAGCAATACTCTTCTTATCACTCTTTTCCGGCAGGATAACAGGAGCATACTCCTGTTGCAGCAATTCCCGCAGGGTGCGCCGCATATAAGGCAAATCCTGCTGGAGCTTTTTATCCAGTTTAAACTCAAACGGAGCAACATAAAGGCCGCCACTTAGTCTTGCCGGAGTTCCCTGCAGCGTTGGCGGCATTGGGTCGGTTTCTGGATGGGTATCCTGATACGTCCGCAGGCTCTGGTCGAGATAGAGAACCATATCATGAGCAAACCGCTCTGATTTATTATTCTTCCAGACAATCTTTTTCCCGAATTGAACAAATCCGCCGGTTAACGACTGCAAAACACTCTTGACCGGGTCAGCCGCCATCGTAATCCGCGTAAGATTCATCTTATGTTCATACCGGCGCGCAAAAGTTTCATTGCCTACGGCTGGTGCGCCAAAGGTGATGACCTGCAGCTGCTCGGGGCGGACGCCCAAATCGGCGAAACGGGCAGCGGCCAGCGTTGCCGAGGCTCCACCGAGGCTATGACCAGTCAAATAAAGGATTTCATCGGGATTTCCCCGCAGTTCCTGCGCCAGGAATTCCCCAGCCGTCCGGTTGCCAAACTCATCCAGCGGCTGCTGGAAGAGTGCTACTTGAACGTAATCATTAAACCCTTGATGTACGAGCGGTTGGGAGCCATTGTGTTCCCCTAGCGCAGCAGCCTCCTTAAATTGCTGTGGTGTTTTCCCGCCAAACAAGACACGTTTGACCCGGAAATCAATCTCGGCATCTTTTAACCGTTCAGTGCCTGGAAAAGCCAGAAAATAGACCGACTGTTTTCCCGGAAGATTGCGCGACACCAAATGAAAGCGTCCGTCGGCTACACGATTGATATTCTCCCGCGAATCAAAATACCAGCCGCTTTCCTCCAGCCATTCACGAGTTAAAAGGTTGAGCCCGTCACTATAAGACGCCAGCGAAACCAAGCTTGAGGTAAAGTAAAGCTCTGCCTCCTGCGGCGTTATCGCAGCAGCCAAACACCGCCACGGCACGAACAAACTAACAAGCAGAATATAAATGCTTATGCCTATTGCCCGAACGATTCTCATCGGTACCCTCCTTGCATAGACTTATGGTACAAGAAAAGCCCAGACAAAAGTCTGAGCTAAAATTTCAATGGTGCGGTCGATGGGACTTGAACCCATACGTCTTGTGAACACTACCCCCTCAAAGTAGCGCGTCTGCCAATTCCGCCACGACCGCAAGAACATGGTGCGGATGAGAGGACTTGAACCTCCACGATGTCACCACCACTAGTACCTGAAACTAGCGCGTCTGCCGATTCCGCCACATCCGCATATTTAATTGTCATTCGATATAAGCACCGAATCAACATGTAATATTATAAGTGAAATACCATTCATTGTCAACACTTTTTCTACAACAATTTTAAAATTATGGCACTAAAATTTAAGCAGCCTGGAAACTAAAAAACCATCTGATATTACTATCAGATGGTATACAAATCATATATGGTGCGGTTGATGGGACTTGAACCCATACGTCTTGTGAACACTACCCCCTCAAAGTAGCGCGTCTGCCAATTCCGCCACAACCGCATATAAGCAAAAATCAATATGGTGCGGACGAGAGGACTTGAACCTCCACGATGTCACCACCACTAGTACCTGAAACTAGCGCGTCTGCCGATTCCGCCACGTCCGCATAATAACTATTTAATTACCCGCCTTCATAAAAGGTGGTGCCGAGGACCGGAATCGAACCGGTACGGTTGTTTCCAACCGACGGATTTTAAGTCCGTTGCGTCTGCCAGTTCCGCCACCCCGGCAGTAACATATCAATAATGGAGCGGGTGATGGGAATCGAACCCACGTGATCAGCTTGGAAGGCTGGAGCTCTACCATTGAGCTACACCCGCAAATAAAACAAGTGGAGCTGGCGAGAGGAATTGAACCCCCAACCTGCTGATTACAAGTCAGCTGCTCTACCAATTGAGCTACACCAGCTTGAAAAAATGGTGCCTCCGAGCGGAATCGAACCACTGACACGGGGATTTTCAGTCCCCTGCTCTACCAACTGAGCTACAGAGGCATTTTAACAAGTTGCATATATATTTATAACGCCATAAGGCGTTAAAAATCAAAATGGCGACCCGAAGGGGACTTGAACCCCTGACCTCCGCCGTGACAGGGCGGCATTCTAACCAACTAAACTACCGGGCCATAATATGGTGGGCGATAACAGGATCGAACTGCTGACATCCTGCTTGTAAGGCAGGCGCTCTCCCAGCTGAGCTAATCGCCCATAAAATGGTGACCCACCACGGAATCGAACCGTGAACCTACTGATTAAGAGTCAGTTGCTCTGCCAGTTGAGCTAGTGAGTCATGATAAATGGTGACGCGTATGGGATTCGAACCCATGAAGCCGCCGTGAAAGGGCGGTGTCTTAACCGCTTGACCAACGCGCCAAAAACAATCAAGTGGAATGATGTTAAAAAATGGTGGCTCACCCGGGATTCGAACCCGGGACACCCTGATTAAAAGTCAGGTGCTCTACCAACTGAGCTAGTGAACCATATCTGGCTGGGGTAGCTGGACTCGAACCAGCGGATGCGGGAGTCAAAGTCCCGTGCCTTAACCGACTTGGCTATACCCCAATCACCCCAGGGTATGAACAAAATGGCTCCTCGAGCAGGATTCGAACCTGCGACAGCCTGATTAACAGTCAGGTGCTCTACCGGCTGAGCTATCGAGGAATCAAAACCGGCAATTACCTATCCTCCCAGTCCGTCTCCAGACAAGTACTTTCGGCCTCTGTATGCTTAACTACTGTGTTCGGTATGGGAACAGGTGGAACCATACAGGCATCATCACCGGATA
>NZ_VTOY01000008.1 GCF_008271295.1 Pseudoselenomonas ruminis
CCCCCATTCCTCTAACCCACAAACTGCAATTGGCAAAAAAGCCCTGTTGATTTTATGCGTCAACAAGGCTTTTTCTGATGAATCTGCTATTTCGCAGGTTCTTCAAATTTATTTGCTTTTTTCATCGATTGCCTTGGCTACGGCTGCAATCTTTGCCGTCTCATCAGGCGTTGTATCGCCGGTTACGTTGACATTGCGCGTTACCTTAGCATCGTAGGATTCACTGCGCATGATATCGGCCAAATCTACCCCGGTGCTCTCCTTAACCGACTGGAAGGTCTTCGCTAATACCAGCGGCACATTCCCGGCAATCGGTCCTACCGAGGCACCATCTTCGCCACCGCCAATGATAGAAATCTTATCAATCGCCGTAAGCGGTTTGGCAATCTCCGCTGCCACCTGCGGCAGGATTTCGATGGCCATCTGCGCCATGGCAGCCTTGCCATATTTCTTCATGGCCTCAGCCTTCTTGTCCATAGCGGCAGCTTCTGCCTCACCTTTGGCGCGGATAGCGGCTGCCTCGGCTTCACCCTTGGCCTTGATACCAGCAGCTTCCTGCTCCATTGCATATTTCTTCGCTTCTGCCTGTGCTTTCTGCGCCTCAGCCTCTTTCTGCTGGATGTAGAGACGTGCTTCGGCATCGCGCTGCTGCTTGGCCAGTTCTGCCTGCGCCTGTACCTCAATCGCATACTTGTCGGCATCAGCCTTTTTCTGGATTTCTGCCGCCAATTCCTGTTCGCGGACAGCAACCTGTTTCTGTTTGAGTTCCTGCTCGCGTTCGGTTTTGGCGATTTCGGCATTGACCGTAGCCGTCTGGATGGACTTCTGCTGTTCCTGATTCTGGATTTCATAAGCCGCATCTGCCTCAGCGCGTTTGATATCCGACTGTTTCTGCAGCTCAGCCTTGCGGATGGCAAGGTCCGTCTGGCGCTGGGCGATTTCCAGCTCGGCTTTGACTTTTGCGTCATTAGACTCTTTCGAAGCGGCCGCCTGGGCAATCGCTACATCGCGCTCTGCCTGCGCACGGGAAATCGCTGCATCCTTTTTGATTTTCGCCGTGTTGTCGGCACCGAGGTCTACGATAAGGCCATTGTCATCGGTGACATTCTGGATATTGCACGAGATGATATCAATACCCAGGTTGCGCATATCTTTGGACGCCTTGCTGACCACCTGATCCGAAAACGAATCGCGATCCGTATTGATGTCCTTGAGGTCAAGCGTACCTATGATTTCACGCATATTACCTTCTAGCGAATCCTGCAGGCTGGTGGCAATCTCCTCTGGCTTCATATTGAGGAAGTTCAGCGCGGCAATCTTGCGCCCCTCGATATCCTTAGCCACAGCAACTTTCGCCACGGCATCAACGCGCACGTTGATAAAATCATTGGTCGGCACCGACTGGCCCGTTTTGATATCAACGGAAATCTGGCCTAAGTACAGATAATCCGCCCGCTCCAACGCCGGAATCTTGATACCGCCCTGGCCGATTAAGAACCGCGGTTCCTTGCGCAAACCGGACAAGATAATCGCCCGATTCGGCGATGCCTTGACATACATCATCGTAATCACTACAAACAGGATTCCCAATAAAAGCACAACAGGAATCGCAATTAACAAAACAGTCCCCATAAAAACCTCCCATAAAATCAGTTCGTATTAGGAAAACAATCACGGGTACTATTTTGCGCCTTTATTCTTTTGTTCGCTTTAAATTGTCATTGGATTTTTGTTAATAAAAAAACTTCCTCATCCGAGGAAGTTAAGCGTTTTTCCTTTGAAATTAACAGGCAGCCGCTTCATTCAGCGCATCAGCTTCGCGCATGCATCTTACGAAATAATCGGTCAAACGGATTTCATAATCGGCCTGGCTGCGCGACAAGACCAGATAATCTGCCGCCGTAAGGTCTTCCTGCACGCCCTCGCTCGTAAACGCCTTGAACGACGGAATTTCCTGCGTACCAGTGAACACGATAATGCGGTCTGCTCCTACTCCCTGACGGCTGGCTAGGAGACGAATTGCTGCCGCACCCGGCATGAAGCCCGTCGTACCATCAAGCATCATAACTTCTTTATCCTCCATCAGATAACTGCGAACTAACATCATCTCTGTCACCGGCCTTTCTAAATCATCTGCGCCCATCCCCGGACGCTTCTCGTCTTTCGATGATTTTATTATAGCAAGGTTTAAATTGCAATAAAATCACAAAATATGCTTTAAATATTGCAAAAGATGTACTAAACTAATACATAGCATTTACAAAGGAAGGAAGTATCTACCGTGAGCGATTATGAGAAGAAAGGCTATCTTTCCACGGATTACCGCATATTCCGCCTGAAGGATTCAGCGTTGAAGCCTATTCCATTCCACTATCACGATTTCCATAAAATCATTTTATTTCTTGACGGCAACGTCGATTATGTTATCGAGGGCAAGACCTATCACCTCACGGCGCGGGATGTCGTCTTTGTCTCAGCCGGCGAAATCCATCGTCCCATTTTCCTGCCGGGTTCTGCCGATTATGAACGAATTGTCATCTATGTAGCGCCCTCATTTCTCGAGCGATGGCAGCAGCAGGACCCGCAGCACAATAACCTTGCCCAATGCTTTTCCCAGGCCCGCGAAACGGCCAGTGTCATGCATCAGGCTCCGGGAACCAGTCACGATTTGCTGTTCCACATGGATAAATTAGAAAAAACAGCCCATGGCGAAGGCTTCGCCAATGGACTGTTTACCGAAATACTCTTTATTGAATTTATGATCCTTATCAACCGGCTGCTCGAAGGGCACGAACTGGCCGGTCTGGAAAATGCCTCCTATGACCAGAAAATCCAGGATGTTCTCGCCTATATCAATCAGCATTTGGCAGAAGACCTGAGCATTGATACCCTGGCAGCCCATACCTACACCAGCAAATTCTATCTGATGCGCAAATTCAAAGCCAATACGGGCTATGCCCTGCATCAGTATATTCGCAGCAAACGCCTGTTGCTGGCCCGCGATATGCTTCGCAGTGATATGCCCATCGCCCAGATTGCCGGGGAAGTCGGTTTTGCCGACTACTCCACCTTCTCCCGCGCCTTCCGGGAAATGTTCCAATGCTCCCCCCGGGAATATCGAAATACGCATTAAACTTCAAATTACAGTTTGTAGGTTACACGAATCTCATTCGAAGCAACTCTTCGCCGCCGCTAGGGGCAGCTGAGTCTGTGGCAAGTTTCGCGGGGCTACCCCCTCCGAGGGCGCAGCAATTCGTGCCGACTCTAACCGAGGCGGCGGGGGCCCCAGTACCATAAGCGTAGCCTTGACGTTCCGCGTGAAGCAAGAAATTTTTGCCTGCGTTCTCGTTGGAAAAGCAGTTTCGTCCAAGCGAAGCGCGTTTAACTGTTTTCCAACTCTTAATTAAAAGGCAAAAATTTCTTGTAGCGGGTTGTCACCGGTGGAGCGTTGGTACTGGGGCCCCCGCCGCCGGCGACTTACCTCGAATACGAGCTGGGTACTACTCCCCTGCAAACTGTAAATGACAAAAGCCCCGTTGACTTCTACATGAGTCAACGGGGCTTTTCTCCTAAGCGTTTTATTTATCAAGTTCCAAAATTTTTGCAGCGGCCTCGCTGAGATAATTTCCTTCAACCGTTTCAATCTGACCAGCATCGCACTGCGCTGCCAGTTCCGGTTTAATGGGAATGCGGCCAAGTACATCAAGACCATACTGAGCGGCCACTTCTTCTACATGGCTTTTGCCATAGATTTCATGACGTTTGCCACAATCCGGACATTCAAAATAACTCATGTTCTCGACCAGACCAAGAATAGGCACTTTCATCGCCTCGGCCATCTTCACAGCTTTTTCCACAATCATGGATACAAGCTCCTGCGGACTCGTGACGATGACAATACCGTCCAGGCGAATCGTCTGCATGACCGTCAGCGGTACATCACCTGTTCCCGGCGGCATGTCGACAAACATATAGTCAACATCCTGCCAGATAAAATCATGCCAGAACTGTTTGACGACACCGCTGATTACCGGCCCACGCCAGACAACCGGGTCTGTGCTGTTTTCGAGCAGCAGATTCATACTGACGATATCAATGCCGCCAGCCGTAGTTACCGGATAGGCACCAGCAGACGTACCGCGGACTTCGCCGGTCGTACCAAACATCTTCGGGATCGACGGTCCGGTGATATCGGCATCCATAATGCCAACATGCTTGCCTTTACGTGCCATTGCCACCGACAGCAGTCCCGTTACCAGCGATTTGCCCACACCGCCTTTACCACTTACTACAGCGATGACGTGACGAATGTCGCTGAGTTCATTGGGGTCTTCATGAAAATCCTTAAGTTTGCGGGTATCCTCTCCACAAGTCGAACCACAGGAACTGCAATCGTGATTACAAGCTTCAGACATATTTCTTGCCTCCTAAAATCAATATCTTGCTATAAAAAAGAGGAAACCATCCCCTGGACAGTTTCCTCCTTTTAACATGTAAATCGAAACGATTAAACTTCTGCTGTATCAGCAGCATCGTCCACTACGGACTCTGCCTCAGCCTCCGGAGCCGGTTTCGGATCGTTATCGACAATCTTGAGGTTGCGATAACGGCTCATGCCCGTACCAGCCGGGATGAGTTTACCGATGATGACGTTCTCCTTCAGACCAATCAGCGGGTCAACTTTGCCCTTGATTGCAGCATCCGTCAGGACACGAGTCGTCTCCTGGAACGATGCAGCGGACATGAAGGAATCCGTAGCCAGCGATGCCTTCGTGATACCAAGGAGAATCGGTTTAGCCACAGCCGGCTCGCCGCCTTCCTCGATAGCTTTCGTGTTGGCACCCTCGAAGGAATTGATATCGATGTATTCGCCTGGCAGGAAGTCCGTGCTGCCGGATTCCTCGATCTTCACTTTGTGAAGCATCTGGCGAACCATTACCTCGATGTGTTTATCGTTAATCTCAACACCCTGAGATTTGTATACTTTCTGAACTTCGTATACGAGATAACGCTGCGTAGCCTGCAGGCCGCAAACGCGCAGGATATCATGCGGGTTGATGGAACCTTCCGTGAGCTTGTCGCCAGGTTTCAAATGCATCCCCTGTTTTGCTGCCATGCGGGCACCATACGGGATAGCATATTCACGAGCTTCGCCCTCGTCCGGAACGATCGTAACTTTGCGCATGCCCTTACCGGAATCTTCGACCTCTGCACGGCCTTCGATTTCAGCGATGATGGCATGATGTTTCGGCTTACGAGCCTCGAAGAGCTCCTCGACACGCGGAAGACCCTGGGTAATATCGTCACCTGCAACACCACCGGAGTGGAACGTACGCATGGTGAGCTGCGTACCCGGCTCACCGATGGACTGTGCGGCGATGATACCGACTGCCTCACCGATTTCAACCTCAGCCTGGTTGGCAAGGTCACGGCCGTAGCACTTGATGCAGACGCCGAACTGCGACTTACAGGTCAGGACACTGCGGATCGATACACGGTCACGGACTTTCTCGATGCGTTTTGCGAGGTCTTCGTTGACCGTATCGTTGATGGACGCAATGCGCTCACCCGTCTGCGGGTCATCGATGTTCTCAGCGAGAACACGGCCGACAATACGCTCAGCCAGCGACTCGATAATGCCGTCGCCTTCTTTGATGGCTTCGACTTCAATACCGCGGACGTTATTGTTGCGAACACGGAGTTCCTTGGCACTGCTGTCGAGAACGGCCTGAATCTTAGCCTCGTCAAGATGTTCGCCAGCTGCGAGGATAACATTGCCCTCTTCGTCGACAACATCACGCGTGACTTCCTTGCCGTTCATCTCATGCAGCATGGAATCCTTGATTTTCGCACGAGCAGCCGCATCCGGCTCACCCAGCGAAATTGCCTCGGTAATCATCGCGTTGCTGATAGCAGCCTCGGATGCCAGCGAAGAACCGCGAACCATGATTTCAGATACGCTCTTCTCGCCGATAATCTGAAGTTCTTCCTCGCCAAGGATCGTATCTTTCTTGAAGATAACTTCCTTGGTCTCAGGATCGAGAACATCGGCACCGAGCAGACGGCCCATAAGGCTGTCGTTGAGAATTTCAAGAGCATCCAGCGTGGACTCAGCGAGTCTTGCACGTGCCTGAACCATGTTGAGCGTCGAGATATCGCAGTCCTCTTCACGGACGATGACATCCTGAGCGACGTCAACGAGACGACGCGTAAGGTAACCCGAGTCAGCCGTACGCAGAGCCGTATCGGCAAGACCTTTACGAGCACCATGCGACGAAATGAAGTAATCGGATACCGACAGACCTTCACGGAAGTTTGCCGTGATTGGCAGGTCGATGATTTTACCAGACGGGTCAGCCATAAGACCGCGCATACCAGCCAGCTGACGCATCTGCTGTTTGTTACCACGGGCACCGGAGTCAGCCATCATGAAGATCGGGTTGAAGGTGTCCATGTTGTCCATCATCGCATCAGCGACATCATCGGTAGCAACCGACCAGAGGTCGACGACCTTATGATAACGCTCTTCCTCGGTGATAAGACCGCGGTCGAACTGGCGCTCAACCTTGTTGACGATCTTCTGCGTGTCGGCGATGATGGTCTTTTTCTTCGGCGGTACGATAACGTCGGAGATAGCAACCGTCATGCCGGCGATGCAGGCGTAATGGTAACCGAGATTCTTGACGTTATCGATGACCTCAGCGGTCTTCGTAGCGCCAAAGTGATTATAGCAGTTCGCAACCAATTTGCCGAGTTCCTTCTTGTTCATGAGGATACCCAGGCATTCCTGGTCGGAATCTTTTTCTTTGTAGAAGTAACGCAGCTCCGGCGGCAGGATTTCACTGAAAATCATGCGGCCCAGCGACGTCTTGACGAGACCATGTCCCTCGATGCGGCAGGTAATCTGTGCCTGCAGGTCAAGGTCATGCTGCTGATAAGCGAGCAGTGCCTCGGCAATACCCGTAACAGCCATGCCCTCGCCCTTTGCGCCCGGACGGACAATGGTCAGATAGTAAGCACCCAGAACCATGTCCTGCGTCGGAACGATGATTGGTTTACCATCTTTCGGTGCCAGGATGTGGTTGGCAGCCAGCATCAGGATGCGGGCCTCCGTCTGAGCCTCAGCCGACAGCGGCAGATGGATTGCCATCTGGTCACCGTCGAAGTCGGCATTGTATGCCGTACAAGCCAGCGGATGGAGCTTCAGGGCACGGCCCTCGGTGAGGACCGGCTCGAAAGCCTGGATACCGAGACGATGCAGCGTCGGGGCACGGTTCAAGAGAACCGGATGCTCTTTGATGACATCCTCAAGCACATCCCAAACTTCCGGACGTGCACGCTCAACCATGCGCTTAGCCGATTTGATGTTATGAGCAGCACCCGAAGCAACGAGTTTCTTCATAACGAACGGCTTGAAGAGCTCCAGTGCCATTTCCTTCGGCAGACCACACTGATGGAGTTTGAGTTCCGGACCAACAACGATAACGGAACGACCAGAATAGTCAACGCGCTTACCGAGCAGGTTCTGACGGAAACGTCCCTGTTTACCCTTAAGCATATCGGAAAGGGATTTGAGCGGACGGTTGCCCGGACCAGTGACCGGACGGCCGCGGCGACCATTATCAATCAAAGCATCAACAGCTTCCTGCAGCATGCGTTTCTCGTTGCGGACGATGATGTCCGGCGCACCGAGATCCAGCAGGCGTTTCAGGCGGTTGTTACGGTTGATGACACGGCGATACAGGTCATTGAGGTCGGACGTTGCGAAACGGCCGCCATCGAGCTGTACCATCGGACGCAGTTCCGGCGGAATGACCGGAACAACGTCAAGAATCATCCAGGACGGCTTGTTGCCAGACTTGCGGAAAGCCTCGACAACTTCCAGACGGCGGATGGCACGGATTTTCTTCTGGCCAGACGTCGTGCGGACATCTTTACGCAGCGATTCGCTCATGGCCTCGAGGTCGAGCTCATCGAGGAGCTCTTTGATAGCCTCAGCACCCATGCCGACGCGGAACGTGTTGCCATATTTCTCGAGAGCATCGTGATACTCTTTCTCGGAAAGCAGGCTCTTCTTGGCCAGATCCGTGTTCTCACCCGGATCCAGAACGATATAGTAAGCAAAGTACAGGACTTTCTCGAGAGCTCGCGGAGAGATATCGAGAATCAGGCCCATACGGCTCGGAATACCTTTAAAATACCATATATGGGATACCGGAGCGGCAAGCTCGATATGCCCCATACGCTCACGACGTACCTTAGCACGCGTAACTTCAACGCCGCAACGGTCGCAGACAATGCCCTTATAGCGGATACGCTTATACTTACCGCAATGGCATTCCCAGTCACGGGTCGGTCCAAAGATACGCTCGCAGAACAGACCATCGCGCTCTGGTTTTAGCGTGCGATAGTTGATGGTCTCCGGCTTCTTAACCTCACCGTATGACCACTCACGGATTTTCTCCGGAGAGGCCAGACCGATGCGCATCGAATCAAAATTATTTACATCCAGCAAAGAGATGACACTCCCTTCTTATTCCTCACCATCATCAGCATTGTCTACGGCCGGGTCTTCAATGGAACCCATGCTGCCGATGTCGGCAATGATGTCGTCCGGCTTTTCATCATCAGACGGAGCACCTTCATCGTAGGAGTCTGCTCCAGCCGTCTGCGACGCAGCGGCGCCTTCTTTATTCGGATCAACACCAGCGACGTCAAGATCAAGATCCTTCGCCGTCTTGTTGATATCTTCATCATCATCCTCGTCCAAGAGCGAGATTTCCTTAGCATCCTCATTGAGCACCTTGATATCGAGACCGATAGACTGGAGCTCTTTAATGAGAACCTTGAAGGATTCCGGTACACCCGGTTCTGGAATGTTTTCGCCCTTGACGATAGCTTCATAAGCTTTAACACGGCCGACAACATCATCGGATTTAACCGTCAGAATTTCCTGCAGCGTGTAAGCGGCACCGTATGCCTCGAGGGCCCAAACCTCCATCTCACCGAAACGCTGGCCACCGAACTGAGCTTTACCACCCAGCGGCTGCTGCGTAACGAGGGAGTACGGTCCGGTCGAACGCGCATGAATCTTATCGGCAACGAGATGATGCAACTTGAGGAAGTAGGTGCAGCCAACCGTTACGCGGTTCTCGAACGGCTCACCCGTACGGCCATCATAGAGGACCGTCTTGCCGTCAGCCGGCAGGCCAGCAGCTTTAACCGTGCCCCATACATCATCGTCTTTCGCACCGTCGAAGACCGGCGTTGCGATGTGGATACCAGCGACATCCGGTTTCGGCATGCCATACTTATCGAAGTCATAGCCGGCATCGCGGAGACGCTGCTCAACCGTCGGATCGCCATCCTTAATCTGCTGACCGAGGACTTTGACTGCCATACCGAGATGAACCTCGAGCACCTGACCGATGTTCATTCGGGACGGAACGCCCAACGGGTTCAGTACGAGGTCAACCGGCGTACCATCCGGCAGGAACGGCATGTCTTCCTGACGCATAATGCGGGAAACGACACCCTTGTTACCGTGACGGCCTGCCATCTTATCGCCGATGGAAATCTTACGTTTCTGGGCGATGTAGACGCGGACAAGGCGGTTGACGCCTGGCGGCAGCTCATCGTTGTTCTCGCGGCTGAAAATCTTGACGTCAACGATTTTACCCTGTTCACCATGCGGTACACGCAAGGACGTATCGCGGACTTCACGAGCTTTCTCACCGAAGATAGCGCGCAGCAGGCGCTCCTCAGCCGTAAGCTCCGTCTCGCCTTTCGGCGTGACCTTACCGACGAGAATATCGCCAGGACGTACGTCAGCGCCGATGGAAATGATACCCTCTTCGTCAAGGTCTTTAAGAGCCTCTTCAGCAACGTTCGGGATATCGCGAGTGATTTCCTCTGGTCCGAGTTTCGTATCACGCGCATCGCACTCGTACTCTTCGATATGAATCGAGGTGTAGAGGTCGCGTTTTACGAGGTTCTCCGACAGGAGGACAGCATCCTCGTAGTTGTAGCCTTCCCAAGGCATGTAGGCAACGATGATGTTGTAACCCAAAGCCAGCTCACCGTGGTCCGTAGCCGGGCCGTCAGCAATCGGCTGTTTCTCGACAACTTTGTCGCCTTTGTATACGATAGGAACCTGGTTGATGCAGGTGCCCTGGTTGGAACGCAGGAATTTCTGCAGTTTGTAGTGGTCGAGCTGACCGTCTTCACGGCGGACATCGATGAAGTCAGCCGTTACACGCTCAACCGTACCGGCATGCTTCGCGAGAATCATGACACCGGAGTCACAGGCTGCCTTATACTCCATACCAGTACCGACGAGCGGTGCCTGCGTACGGAGAAGAGGAACAGCCTGACGCTGCATGTTCGCACCCATGAGGGCACGGTTCGCATCGTCGTTCTCGAGGAACGGAATCATAGCCGTTGCAATCGAGAAGACCTGACGCGGGCTAACGTCCATGTAGTCAACCGTATCGCGGTTGTGCAGACCAGTTTCTTCATTATAACGAGCCGTTACACGCTCATTGACAAACCACTCATTTTCATCGAGGGGCTCATTGGCCTGAGCAATTACGAGCTCATCCTCTTCATCAGCCGTCAGGTAACGGACTTCATCCGTTACCTGATGCGTGACTTTATCGACACGGCGGTACGGCGTCTCCATAAAGCCGAACTGGTTGACGCGGGCATAGGTAGCCAGCGAACCGATAAGACCGATATTCGGTCCCTCAGGAGACTCTACCGGACACATACGGCCGTAATGGGAGTTGTGTACGTCGCGGACTTCGAAGCCTGCGCGCTCACGCGACAGACCACCCGGTCCAAGTGCCGACAGACGGCGTTTATGCGTAAGTTCCGACAGCGGGTTATGCTGGTCCATGAACTGCGACAGCTGCGAAGAACCAAAGAACTCTTTGATTGCTGCCACAACCGGACGGATATTGATAAGAGCCTGCGGCGTGATAACGTCAACATCCTGAATCGTCATGCGCTCACGAACAACGCGCTCCATACGGGAAAGACCAATACGGAACTGGTTCTGGAGCAGCTCACCTACTGCACGGACACGGCGGTTGCCCAGATGGTCAATATCATCGGTGTTGCCAAAACCATCCATGAGATTCAACAGATAGTTAATGGACGCAATGATATCGTTCTTCGTAATCGTACGCTCATGGATGTCAAGCGTCGGGCTGCAAAGCATCTTGACTTTGCCGCCATCTTTGGTCAGCGCATAAAGCGTAATCAGTTTGCCCTCACCAAAGAGCTGCTTTTCACGCTCAGCGTCGACAGCATCCAGCATGCTTTCCGTAACGACTTCGCCCTGCGGGATGACAATTTCACCGGTCTCCGTATCAACAATCGGCTCAGCCAATACTTTACCGAGAATACGGCGTTTCCAGCCCAGTTTCTTCGTCAGTTTATAACGGCCGACCGTAGCCAGGTCGTAGCGTTTCGGGTCAAAGAACAGCGAATTGAGGAGCTGCGTTGCATTATCCTCATTCGCAGGCTCACCCGGACGGAGGCGTTTATAAATCTCAATGACAGCTTTGCCCTGAGACTTAACTTCTTCGCCATCGCGCTCGAGGGTATTCATGATACGCGGGTCTTCGCCAAAGAGATCGATAATCTCCTCATCAGTAGCAAAGCCAAGGGCGCGGATGAAATACGTTACCGGCATCTTGCGCGTGCGGTCGATACGTACGGATACAACATCATTTGCATCCGTCTCGAGCTCAATCCAAGCGCCACGGTTCGGGATTACCGTCGAATTATAGAGATGTTTACCGGTCGGGTCAATCTCTTCTCCATAATATGCACCAGGAGAACGAACCAACTGGCTGACGATAACGCGCTCAGCACCATTGATGATGAACGTACCCGTATCCGTCATGAGCGGGAAATCGCCCATGAATACTTCCTGTTCTTTAATTTCACCGGTCTCACGGTTAATGAGACGGACATTGACCCGGATAGGAGCCGCATAGGTCACATCGCGCTCTTTGCACTCATCGAGCCCATATTTCGGCTCGCCAAGCGAAAAGCTTTCAAAGGACAGTACGAGATTCTCGGAAAAGTCCTTGATTGGCGAAATGTCGTTGAAAATTTCCTGCAAACCCTCATCGAGGAACCACTTGTAGCTGTTCCGCTGGATATCCAGCAGATGCGGCATTTCCATGACTTCCTTGATTCTGGCATAGCTATACCTGGTTCTTTTGCCCACCGGCACAGGATTAAATAACAAATCCTTCACCCCTTAGCCTGATTTTTACTAGAATGATCTTTGAAATGCAGGGATTATAACCACACAAACAATAGCGGAATACAGGAACCAGAAAAAAAACAAGGTATGAGACATTTTACACCTTGCTTCCAGTTTCTTTCCGCTTGCGCATAGTTATCCCTATTCATTTTCCTGTAGTTTCTTAGTTTAGCACTGTTTACCCGTTCTGTCAAGCATTCCTGCTTGGCAAAGAAAAAATTATATAAAAAAAGAACCACTCCCGAAGGAGTGATTCTTTTAAACGTCGGAAGCTGAAATTACTTCAGTTCAACCGTAGCGCCAGCCTCTTCAAGAGCAGCCTTGAGGGACTCAGCCTCAGCCTTAGCAACGTTCTCTTTAACGTTAGCCGGAGCGCCATCAACGAGAGCCTTAGCCTCTTTCAGGCCGAGACCCGTAGCTTCACGGACAGCTTTGATAACGTTGATTTTCTTGTCGCCAGCGGAAGCGAGAACAACCGTGAACTCGGATTTCTCTTCGCCAGCAGCAGCGCCTGCAGCACCTGCAGCAGCAACTGCAACCGGAGCAGCAGCGCTAACGCCGAATTTCTCTTCCATAGCTTTAACGAGCTCAGACAGCTCGAGGACAGTCATGTTCTCAATGGCTTCCATGATTTCTTCTTTAGTCATTTGAATATACCTCCAAAAATCTTTTCTTTAAATTTCTTAATTAATTATATGAGGGAACGCGATTAAGCGGATTCCTTCTGAGCGCGAACAGCGTCAAGCACATAAACAGCATTGCGGATAACACCCTGCAGAACGTTGACCGTATTGGAAATCGGAGCGTTCATGCTGCCCAGCATCTTGGCGATGAGTTCCTCGCGAGACGGCAGCGAAGCCAGAGCCTTGACCTCATTAGCGTCAATGACCTTGCCCTCAACCGTACCAACTTTAATCGTCAGTACCTCGTTCTCGTCGAGTTTGTTCTTTTTGATGAAGCCGCAGATGACTTTTGCCGGAGCAATAGCATCCTCCATGGAGAATGCGAAAGCCGTCGTGCCTTCGAGATGCTCATCAAAGCCCTCGATACCAGCTTCTTTAGCAGCCAGACGGAGCATCGTGTTTTTAACAACATGATACGTTACGCCAGCAGCGCGGAGCTCGCGGCGGAGTTCCGTGTCCTGAGCAACCGTCAGACCTTTATAGCCCGTGAGGACTACACCTTTAGCATTCGTCAGCTGGTCTTTGAGCTCAGCGACGATTGCCTGTTTTTTCGTTAAATCTGCCATTCTAGAATACACCTCCTGTCTACAATATATTTTAAAGCCTGTAAAAAAACCTCCGGCTGCACCAGCCGGAGGTTGAATAGTCAAATTCAATGTGCTCCGGCCTCGGCAGGCGACGAATCGTCGTTAGATGATAAAATCAAACCTGCTGTCTACAGCCATCGTTATACAGTTAATGAGACCGGAGCCTCGTGAACCTAATCAGCTCAGATTAGAGCTGAACCGGGATGCCAGGGCCCATCGTTGCGCTGACCGTAATGGAGCGCATGTACTGGCCTTTAGCAGCAGCCGGTTTTACACGGTTCAGTGTATCAATCAGGGCCTGGAAGTTCTGCTGAAGCTTCTCAGCGTCGAAGGATGCCTTACCGATCGGGCAATGAACATTACCTGCTTTATCGGTACGGTACTCGACTTTACCTGCTTTAATCTCGGAAATAGCCTTCGTGAGATCCATCGTAACCGTGCCCAGTTTCGGGTTCGGCATGAGGCCGCGAGGACCAAGGACCTTACCAAGACGACCGACAGTGCCCATCATGTCCGGAGTAGCGACAGCGACATCAAAGTCGAGCCAGCCGCCCTGGATTTTCTGGACGATTTCATCGGAACCAACGAAGTCAGCACCTGCTGCTTCTGCTTCCTTAACTTTCTCGCCTTTTGCGAAGACGAGTACGCGCTTGGATTTACCCGTGCCATGCGGCAGGACCATAGCGCCGCGGACCTGCTGATCAGCGTATTTCGGATCAACGCCGAGACGAACGTGCAGCTCGATGGTTTCATCGAACTTCTTCGTAGCCGTCTTCTTGACGAGTTCCATAGCCTCAGCAGCCGTGTAGACCTTGCCAGCTTCTACGAGCTTGCAAGCGTCCTGATATTTCTTACCAGCTTTAGCCATTGTAAGTAATCTCCTCTCGTGGTAATAACGGTAATTTCCTCCCACGGGATGAAATCGAAGCCTTAATTAGTCAACGATTTCAATACCCATGCTGCGAGCCGTACCCTCGATCATGCGGGTAGCAGCCTCGATGTCAGCAGCGTTGAGGTCAGCCATCTTGCTCTCAGCAATCTTCATTGCCTCTGCACGCGGCAGTTTAGCAACTTTGTTCTTGTTCGGCTCACCAGAAGCTTTGTCGATCTTAGCAGCCTTCTTCAGAAGAACAGCAGCCGGCGGAGTCTTGGTGATGAACGTGAAGGATCTATCCTCAAAAACCGTGATAACAACAGGGATGACAAGGCCAGCCTGTGCTTTGGTTCTCTCGTTGAATTCCTTACAGAAGCCCATGATGTTGACACCAGCCTGACCAAGAGCCGGACCTACCGGAGGAGCCGGATTAGCTTTACCAGCAACAACCTGGAGCTTGACAATCTTAGAAACTTTCTTTGCCATTGTATTTACACCTCCCAAAAATGGATTTTAGTGGCTTCAATTAGAGTGTTTCGACCTGATTGAAGCCAAGGTCAATCGGGGTTTCCTCTACCAGAACTTTCAAACGGCCTTTTTCCTGATCGATTTCAGAAACAGTACCAGTATAGTTCTCAAAAACGCCCGAGTTGATGCGAACCACATCCCCGACGGAAACGTCCAGTTCGGGTTTAAGCTCTTCCTCGCCCATGGATTTCAAGATACGTTTCGCTTCAGCATCAGTAAGCGGAATCGGGTGTTTCTCAGAACCGACAAACCCCGTTACACCAGTGGTGTTGCGCACAACGTACCAGGAATGCTCATCGACAATCATGTCAACCAGCACATAGCCTGGGAAGACTTTTCTCGGAACGACTTTTTTCTTGCCGTCCTTGATTTCGACCTCATCCTCTACGGGAACGACGACATTAAAAATCATGTCGCTCATATTGGCCGTGTGAATCAGGCGTTCGAGATTCGCTTTAACCTTATTCTCGTAACCTGAATAGGTATGAATTACATACCAGGCTCTGCCAGGATTATCCTGACGGAGATCCATCTCGTCCTTGTCTGCCATGCTTATCTCACCCTGCTTACCTTAAAATGATGTGGAACAATCTTGCAAAGACCGTATCGCAGAACCAAATCAGGGCACAGACAATCGCAACAGCGATGCCGACAACTATTGTATAGTTGAAAAGCTCCTTCTTTGTTGCCCAGGATACTTTTTTCATCTCGGCGATTACTTCGTCTATGAATTTCTTCACAGTTACTTCACATCTCCGTTCAACCCGCTAAAGCGATTATTTCGTCTCTTTGTGCAGCGTGTGCTTCTTGCAGAACTTGCAGTACTTATTGAACTCCAGACGATCCGGGTTGTTCTTCTTGTTCTTGTTGGTACGGTAGTTGCGGCTTTTGCACTCCGTGCACTCCAACGTGATATTGTTGCGCATCTCTTATTACACCCCTTACGCTCAGAAACTATGACTCTTTCACAATGTCACTAATACAATTTATCACACTTACCAAAGACTGTCAATAAAAAAACCTTGACAAGGTGAAATTATTTTTTCGACATTATACATAAATAAAACCCCTTCAATAGGGGTTCATTTGTAAATTTGGTGGCGGCGAAGAGATTTGAACTCCTGACACTGCGGGTATGAACCGCATGCTCTAGCCAACTGAGCTACGCCGCCAGAATATATGGAGCTGATAACCAGGATTGAACTGGTGACCTTATCCTTACCAAGGATACGCTCTACCGACTGAGCTATATCAGCACTTCCAGCATTTGGTTGCGGGAACAGGACTTGAACCTGTGACCTTCGGGTTATGAGCCCGACGAGCTACCGACTGCTCCATCCCGCGATAATAAAAATTATCTCGAATGTTGGGTAATTATCATTTGGTTGCGGGGACAGGACTTGAACCTGTGACCTTCGGGTTATGAGCCCGACGAGCTACCGACTGCTCCACCCCGCGATATTTCTCATCCGTAATGCATTTTCTTTCGCATCACTGGCTGACAAGAAATTATTATAGAGTATCTCGACCTATCCGTCAACCCCTTTTTCTAAAAAAAATAAAAAAATTAGCAGAAGAATTTTCTCCTGCTAATTTCAGGCGTATCAATGCGCCAGTTTATTTCTTTTTCTTAGAAGCACCTGCCGCTTTTTCTTCCTTATCATCGAAGAGATACAGGTAACGTTCTTTGAATGCCTTCGGCTCCATGCGGTAGGCATTGGCCAGTCCCGGGTCATCGAGGTCTTCCCGTTCCAGCCGCATCATGAGCCCACGGGCAATCCGATACTGGATAGAATCGATATTGACCTTGCGGACCATCGTTTTGCCGGTTGCCGGATCTTTAATGTCCTCAAAGCGCATTGGTACTGCTTTGTTGTCCTGTATCGTAATCAGCGCACCGCTGTCACCTGCCATGAGGAATTTAACGGCCGAATAACCAAGGGAGCGTGCATAATCGATATCGTAAGCAATCGGCGCCGTGCAGCGAAGCTCATAACCGATTTCTTTATCAATGACCGAAATCTTGATTCCAAGTTTTTTGACTTCTGCCAGTACAGCCTGTTTGAGGATTTCACCGAAGTCCAATTCGCTGTAACGGATATGTCCATGCTCGTCTTTAACTACCGTGCCAAGTTTTTCGAAGTCTTCCGGAGCGATTTTCTCGATAACACCCTCCGCGATAACTGCAACGCCGTAGTTCTTGCCCGTCAGGTAACGTTTGACTACCGACCCCGTGATGATATCGACAATCTGCTGAAGCGGAATCTTTTCCTCGGGGAACTCCTCAGGAATTACCGTAAGGGCTGCTCCGGCACTGCGGCCCATGCCGAGGGCCAGATGACCTGCCGTACGTCCCATGGCAATGGTAAAGTACCAGCGGTTGTTCGTCGTGCGGGCATCTTCCATGAGGTTTTCAATTTCCGTCGTAGCAAAAGCGCGTGCCGTTTCAAAGCCAAAGGTCGGTACGCCCTCCGGAAGCGGCAGGTCGTTATCGATGGTCTTGGGGACATGAACGACGTTGATGGTACGTCCCATCTTGCGCGCATATTCCGAAACCGCGGCCGAACTGTAGGCCGTATCGTCACCGCCAATCGTCACCAGATGCGTTACACCAAGTTCCGTAAGCGTCTCCACTACGGTCCGCAAATCCGACTCTTTTTTCGTTGGGTTGAAGCGCGACATCTTGAGGATGCAGCCACCAGTCAGATGGATGCGGCTGATATTCTTCGGTTCCAAGCGGACATAATTCTTTTCCCCACGGCCAATGCGGGAAAAACCGTCGTAAATACCTAAGACATCCCAGCCATGACGAGTCGCCTCGTTGACTACACCTGAGATAACACTGTTGATGCCTGGCGCCGGTCCACCGCCGCAAACAATGGCAATAACATTTTTGATACCAATCATGGAATCTCCCCCTTTTATTTGGTTACAGTGAAAGTTTTCGACCTTTTTCCCTGATTTCCTGCTTGTTTTGGTAGATTTTTTTGAAAATTTACGACAAATAATAAAAAAGCTTCCTGATTTTTCAATCAGAAAGCTTTTTATCAATGACGTCCCATCTTGGAACGATTGCCGAAATTCGTTTTGGTTTTCTTTGGCGCAGATGTACGGCGGCTCCGTCCATTGCGACCTTTGTGGGAAGCGCCCTTGCGATTGGCATATTTGGAAAGAGGTTTCGCCTTTTTCTTTTTCTCCTCGCGCTTTTGACGGATTTCCTGCAGAATCTTGGCCTGCTTCTCCTGGTGCTTGTGATGGCGTTCCGAATGTTCCTTGCGGATACGATTCTTGATGCCCGTCTCAATGCGGCGCAGCAAATCGTATTGCCGTGCATTGACAAAGGTCACCGCCTTGCCCTGCTGGCCAGCTCGTCCGGTACGGCCGATACGATGGATATAGCTTTCGGCATCATGCGGAATATCGTAGTTAAATACATGCGTCACGCCCTCGATATCAAGGCCGCGGGCAGCAATATCCGTCGCGCAGAGTATCTGCAGTTCCGCTTTGCGGAAACGCTTGAGCACCAAAGCGCGCTGCACCTGCGACAAATCGCCATGCAGTTCATCAACCAGATAGCCGCGGGCAGCCAGTGCCATCGTAACCATATGTGCCCGCTGTTTGGTATGGCAGAATACCATGGCCAGATATGGATTATCGCCGTTGATGCATTCACACAGACGGTCGATTTTCTGCTCTTCCGTTGTATCGATGATAACCTGCTCAATGGCATCCAGCGTCACGTGCTCGCTCTTGATTTTGATGTTCTCAGGGGCCCGCATATAACGAGCAGCCAATGCCTTGATACGGTCCGGCATTGTTGCCGAGAACAAGGTCAGCTGGCGGTCGTTTGCCGCCGCCTTCAGCAGCACCTCGACATCCTCGATAAAGCCGAGGCGCATCATCTCATCAGCTTCATCGAGCACTACTTTATTGACTTTTGACAAGTCAATCGTACCGCGGCGCAGATGGTCGAGAAGACGCCCCGGCGTGCCGATGATAAGCTGCGGGTGACGGCGAAGTTTCTGTTTCTGGCGTTCAATGTCCTGCCCACCGTAAATGACCAGTGAGCTGACACCAGCAGCCTCACCTACTATTGATGCCACTTTGGCAATCTGAATTGCCAGTTCACGGGTCGGCGTGACGACCAGTGCCTGGGCGACATCAGCCTGCGGCTTGATTTTTTCCAGGATAGGCAGCAAAAATGCCAGCGTCTTGCCGGTACCGGTTTGTGCCTGGGCGATGACATCCTTACCGGCACGAACGAGCGGAATGGCCTGCTCTTGAACCGGAGTAGCTTCTTTGATTCCTTTGTTGCGCAACGCTTCGCATACGCTATCGCTGATTCCTAATTCTTTAAATGTTGTCATTACGACGACAATACCTCCGTACCTGTTTCCGTGATGAGAATCGTCTTCTCCCACTGAGCCGAGAGTTTCTTATCCTTCGTGCGAACAGTCCAGTTATCGCTGCTGTCCACGGTAACCTGCTTCTTGCCAACGTTGATCATCGGCTCAACCGTCAGCACCATGCCCGGCACCAGCAGCATGCCGGTATTCGCCTCGCCTTCATGCGCGACAAACGGCTCCATGTGGAAATCTTTGCCAACACCATGACCACCCAAGTCCGTCACGACAGAATAGCCATTAAGATGTGCATAATCTCCGCAGGCAGCACTGATGTCACCGACAAAATGCCAGGGTTTCGCAGCCGCGATGCCACGCTCCATGCATTCTTTGGTAACACGCACCAGTTTCTCCGCTTCCGGCGAAACATTTCCTACCATAAACATACGCGATGCATCAGCATAATACCCATCCAGCGTCGTCGTTATATCAATGTTGAGGATATCGCCATCCTTCAAAATCGTCTTCGGCGACGGGATGCCATGGCAGACCACCTCGTTGATGGAAATGCAGCAGCTCTTCGGAAAGCCTTCATAATTAAGACACGACGGATAACCGCCACGCTCGACAATATAATCATGAACGGCTTTATCAATCGTTGCCGTGTCCACGCCTTCTTTTACCAGCGTTCCTGCCAAATCCAGGGCACCATCGTTGATTACACCAGCCTTGCGGATGCATTCGATGTCATGAGCATTGTTGATAATCTTCTTTGGCGGACGGCACTGCCCCAAAAACACGTTAAACTTCATTTCATCCAAACGTTCATCAAAGTCGGCATGGCATTTCTTATATTTTTTCCCGCTGCCACACCAGCACAAATCATTTCTCTGCATAAATTGCAATATCTCCTTTATCTATGGAATCAACTTCCGCGGTTCCTAATCAAATACAGCATCTTTTATTATAACGCCTTTGTTTCAGATTTGCCATAGGCAAATCGTTCTCTTATCAATTCTATAAGCGTCCTGTTTTTGCATCGCCACGGGGCGTACGATATTGCCCGCCGCCATTTATGACCCAGTTGACCTCTCAGGTACTAACATGGTATAATATCCGAAGTTTAAATTGAAAATTAGAGATTAATATGTAATGTTTTGAGGAGGTCTTCTATTGCGTAAGAAAATTGGTGCTATGCTTTTAGCCGCCGCGTTCTGCCTTTCGGTTCCATCGGTCAGCGATGCGGCTGCCTTCCGTCTCGGCGATACGGGACAGGAAGTAACAGAAATCCAGCAGGCTTTGGCCAGCTCCGGTTACGATGTAAGTGTTGATGGCGACTTCGGTCCGGCTACTCAGGAAGCGGTCCGTCAGTTCCAGAAAGATAATCACCTCGATGTTGATGGACTCGTAGGGGCACAGTCTTATGAGATGCTTCTGCACCGTCCGATGCCAAAGGTAAAACCAGAATCTTACATTACCAGCGGCAACAACGTCATCGATACCGCGCAGCAGTTCCTCGGCGTTCCGTATGTGTGGGGCGGTTCTTCTCCGAGCGGTTTTGACTGCTCCGGTTTCGTGCAGTATGTATTTGCCCGCTGCGGCATCGACCTGCCGCGCACGGCAGATGTTCAGGCAACTGCCGGTACACCGGTCAGCAAATCGGAACTTCAGCCCGGCGACCTGGTATTCTTCGCTGGTGATTACGTGAATATTTCCCATGTAGGCATTTACGTTGGCGACGGCAAGATGATTCATGCCTCCACCACTTACGGCATTGCCTATGACGATTTATCCCGTGATTATCGCGTAGCACATTATGCCGGTGCCTGCCGCGTACTCCAGTAAAACAGCAACAGAAAACTCCCTGTCTGCGGACGGGGAGTTTTTCATTTGACATGTCAACTTGATTGTATTATATTAGACAGGATTGAATACTAAAAAAGGATGTGTCTACTCATGACAACCTGGATAAAGCGCGTAAGTTTCATTGCGCTTGTGCTTTTACTAGCCGGTTTTGCTGTCTGCGCCTATCTGATGCATAGTGCGGCCCGGTCTGTTCCTGTGCTCAATTATCATCAAATCAACGACCGAGACGAAAATGCCTTGACTGTCCACACCGACCAGTTCGAGGCTCAAATGAAATATCTGGCCGACAATGGTTTTCACACCATTACGCCAGCCGAGATGTTCGATGCCTGGGAAAACGGGACTGAACTGCCGGACAAACCGGTAATTCTCACCTTCGATGACGGGTATGTGGACAACTACCGCAACGCTTACCCCATCCTCGAAAAATACAATCTGAAAGGTACGATTTTCCTGATTTCCGATTATGTGAGCACCTACCCCAATTATCTGACCTGGGCTCAGGTGGAAGAGATGCAGGAAAGCGGCCGCATTGATTTTGAGAGCCATACCCTGTCACATATGGAACTGGATTCCACGAGTCCGGAGGAAACCTGGAATCAGCTTGACGGCTCCAAAAAAGCCTTGGAATGGCATCTTAAAAAGGATATCAATTTCATTGCTTATCCTTGTGGCTCCTATGATGATGACCTCATCAAAATGACCAAAGATGCCGGTTACCGCGCAGCCTTTACCGTCAATTACGGCGTCAGCAGCCAGACGGAAAACCCATTCGTCCTTGACCGCGTTCCTATTTTCGGCTGCACCGACCATACGCAGCTGCGCTTCAAGATGCGCCTGGAATATTCTCCGATTTTCGCCCCGTTGGCAAAAATCCACAAGAATCTGGTAGCTGGCGGTCACACTTTCCTCGCAAAGTTTATCCCAACACCATGACATGTCAAAAACAACTATGAAAGCCCATTGACTTACTGTAAAAGTCAATGGGCTTTTTCTGTAGATTACAGTTTGTGGATTAGTGAGTCTTGGTTCGAAACAGCTCTTCGCCGCCGCTAGGGACAGTGCCAACACTACGCCAAGATGTTTTCCTAAACGAAATTTTTATCCTAAATTAAGCATCGGAAAAATCCAAAACGCGCTTCGCTTGGACGGTAGAATTTTTCCGACGAAGGGGGAGGATAAAAATTTCGTTCTTAACGGAAAACATCAAAGCTTCGTTTATGGCACTGTCCCTAGCGGCGGCTGAGGTTAGAACAGACACGAACTTTTGCCTTCCCCTCTGGGGAAGGTGCCCCGTTAGGGGCGGATGAGGTAGCAACTTTAGGTATAAATTTAATCGTAAGTTATACAGAATGACCTCATCCGAGCGCTTCGCGCCCACCTCTCGGGGATGCCACTGGCATCCCCGAGAGGGTAAGGCAGTTGCGTGTCGGCACGATCCTAGGCGGCGGGGGACACAGTACCATAAGCGCAGCCTTGACGTTCCGCGTTAAGCAAGAAATTTTTGCCTGCGTTCTCGTTGGAAAAGCAGTTTCGTTCAAGCGAAGCGCGTTTAACTGTTTTCCAACTCTTAATTAAAAGGCAAAAATTTCTTGTAGCGGGTTGTCACCGGTGAAGCGTTGGTACTGTGTCCCTCGCCGCCGGAGTAACGCTTCGAACCCATTCCTCTCCCCCACAAACTGCAAGTTTATGCTTTTTCAAAGGTGAATGTTCCATTCAAGAAACCAATATTTACCGTATCGCCCTCCTGTACTTCTCCCTTGATGATTTCTTTGGACAACGCCGTTTCTACCGTATGAACCAGCAAGCGGCGAAGTGGTCTTGCGCCGAAGTTCGGTTCAAATCCCTGTTCAGCCAAGGCGTCCAGTGCCGCCTCATTCCAGCCCAGGGTAATCTTGACCTGTTTCTGCAAACGCTCACCCAATTTCTGCAAGAGAATGGCGGCGATATTTTTGACCTGTTCCTTGGCCAATGCCTTGAAGACGATGATGTCATCCACTCGATTCAAAAACTCCGGACGGAAATACTCCTTCAAAATACCATCTACAGCCTTCTTAGCCTCCTCGTAATCCTTGTTCAGAATTTCGTGCGAACCAAGATTGCTCGTCATTATGATAACGGTGTTTTTGAAGTTGACCACACGCCCTTTGCCATCAGTCAAGCGGCCATCATCAAGAATCTGCAGCAGCACATTGAAGACATCCCGATGCGCTTTTTCAATCTCGTCGAGCAAAATGACACTGTACGGACGCCGGCGCACAGCTTCGGTAAGCTGGCCGCCTTCATCGTAGCCGACATAGCCCGGAGGCGCACCAATCAGGCGGGATACGCTATGCTTCTCCATATATTCGCTCATGTCGATGCGAATCATGCTGCGCTCATCATCAAAAAGGCTTTCGGCCAGCGTCTTGGCAAGCTCTGTCTTGCCGACGCCCGTAGGCCCCAGGAAGATAAACGAACCAATCGGGCGGTTGGGGTCCTTGATGCCGGCCCGCGCCCGCAGGATAGCTTCGCTGACCGAACTTACGGCTTCATCCTGCCCGACGACACGCGTATGCAGGACTTCCTCCAGATGAAGCAGCTTCTCGCGCTCGCCCGTCATCATCTTGGCCACCGGAATGCCAGTCCAACGGCTGACGACCTTCGCGATATCTTCCTCGCCAACTTCTTCTTTGAGCAGCTGCTCATCTTTGGACTGCTTCCCGATTGCCGCTTCTTCCTCCTGCAGTTTCTTCTGCAATTCCGGCAAACGGCCGTATTTCAATTCCGACAGGCGGTTGAGGTCATAGGAGCGTTCCGCCGTTTCCATCTGACTGTTCACTTCATCAATTTCTTTCTTGATGGCGCGAACGCGCAAAATGGCCTGCTTTTCGCCCTCCCATTTGGATTTCAAGGTCGCTTCCTGCTGCGTGAGCTCCGCCTTCTCTGCGGCCATACTGTCGAGCTTCTCCTTCGAAGCCGCATCGTTCTCTTTTTTCAGTGCCTGCTCTTCAATTTCCAGCTGCATGATTTTGCGGCGGATTTCATCGAGCGGTGCCGGCATCGACTCAATCTCCGTGCGAAGTTTTGCCGCGGCCTCATCGACAAGGTCAATGGCCTTGTCCGGCAGAAAGCGATCCGAAATATAACGGTCGGAAAGAACTGCCGCCGACACCAGTGCGGCGTCGCGAATCCTTACGCCATGATGCACTTCATAGCGCTCCTTGAGTCCGCGCAAAATGGAAATCGTATCCTCCACAGTTGGTTCGCCTACCATTACCGGCTGGAAGCGGCGCTCAAGCGCCGAATCCTTTTCGATATATTTACGATACTCGTTGAGCGTCGTTGCGCCAATGCAGCGGAGTTCCCCACGGGCCATCATCGGTTTCAGCAGATTTCCGGCATCCATGGCACCTTCACCTGCACCGGCACCTACCACCGTATGGACTTCATCGATAAAGAGCAGAATCTGTCCATCCGATTTGACGATTTCGCCGAGCACTGCCTTCAGCCGTTCCTCAAACTCACCGCGGAATTTTGCACCGGCAATAAGCGCTCCCATATCGAGGGAATACAGTGTCTTGTTCTTTAAGGATTCCGGCACATCGCCTGCTACAATGCGGCGTGCCAATCCCTCGACAATTGCCGTCTTGCCAACGCCCGGTTCACCAATCAGTACTGGATTGTTCTTCGTACGGCGAGACAGAATTTCAACCGTCCGGCGAATCTCTTCATCGCGGCCAATGACCGGGTCGAGTTTGCCATGACGTGCCGCCTCCGTAAGGTCGCGGCCATATTTCTCCAACGACTTATAGCCTTCTTCCGGATTTTCATTGGTGACATTCTGTTTGCGGTTCTTCTTGATAGAACTCTGGATACCGCCCTTCGTCAATTTGAATTCGCGGCAAACCGCCTGAACCTCATCACTGCCATCGGTTACGATGGCCAGCAGCAGGTGTTCCGTCGAGATATAATCATCTTTCATGGAACCAGCCAGAGCCTCGGCCCGTCCCAATACGCGGACCATGTCCATGCCCATACCCAAACGGTCTGACCCTTTTACGCTCGGTATCTTGTTTAACACCTGTTCGAGCGATGCCTTGAGCATCGGCAAGTCCGTCTGGCAATCTTCAAAAATCGTTGCCAGCAGCCCCTCCGGCTCCTTGGCTAATGCCAACAGTACATGTGCCGAAGTGATTTCCTGATGATAGCGCATTGCCGCCAGCTGCTGTGCCGACTGCAAAGCCGCCATCGTTTTCGTCGTATATTTTTCCTGACCCATATCTATTTCCTCCGTTATCTTATACGCATTCTAAACGGTTCCGTTTCTAATTCTTATTATACCGCAGAAGGTCAAAAAGTCAAATATTATTTTGACTTTTTGACCTTCTGCGCATAAATTCATTTTTCGCGATATTTGTCCTTTTTCAAGGATACTCTTTTCAATACAAAACAGATATAATCAATAGCGTAATAAGAAACATTCACAGGGGGATACCAATATGAACAAGAAAAAACTATTAGCCTGCGCCTTAGCTGCTTCCATCGCATGGGGATTTTCGATGGACACCCAGGCCGCCAGCCGCAGTGAACTGGCGGCGATCCAAGTGAATTCTGCCAAAGATTTTCACTACTGGACTGCTGATGCACCGGCCAAAGAGCAGCTCATTGCCTATGTAAAAGACGTGACAAACAAAAAGAGCAAAAACTTCATCCCTGCCGAAGACCGCATCGCCGTTTTTGACTGCGATGGCACCCTGCTCTGCGAGACCGCACCGTTCTATTTCGACTGGATGCTCTACATCCATCGCCTGCAGAACGACCCGACTTATACACCGACAGCCGAAGAAAAGGCCCGGGCAGCAGAATTCCAGAAAGCCATTGCCGCTCACAAGGTAACCGACGAAATGGACGAATTCAAGAACCAGACTTTCCCCAGCGTATTTGCGGGCATGACGCCAGAAGAATACAAGGCATACGTAACGGATTACATGAACAAGACGTATGTCGAAGGTCTTTCCAATCTGAAGACTGGCGAATCGTTCTACCTGCCGATGGTGGAAGTTGTTTCGTATCTCAACAAAAACAACTTCACCGTCTACATTGTTTCCGGCTGCGAACGCGAGACCGTCCGCGCCCTTGTCAAAGATGTCATGGATATCGCACCGAATCACATCATCGGCACCGACCACTCCTTCCGCGCGATGAAGCAGGGCAAAGACGTCCGTGCTGACTTCCACGATTTCAAGAAAGACGACAAACTCGTCCGTGGCGACAAACTCGAAGACATCAACGTCAAAACGGAAAAAGTTATCAAAATCGAGCGCGAAATCGGCAAGAAACCAGTCCTCGCCTTTGGCAACAGCTCCGGTGACGCCAGCATGTTCGAGTACACGATTACCAATAACAAATACAAAGCGGCCGCTTTTACGCTGCTCTGTGACGATACCACCCGCGAGTTTGGCAAACCGTCAAAAGCCGAGAAGATGAAAAAATCAGCCGAAGCTAATGGCTGGACCGCTATCTCCATGCGCGATGATTTCAAAACCATCTATGGCGATAACGTAAAACGCATCAAATAAACTGCGTTCCCCAATAACCCTTTATTGTTTTTATAACCCTTAGCAAAAGAAGTCCTGCCCATCTGACGATTGGCAAGACTTCTTTTGTTTATGGCCTTTTCCATATACCGGTCAATTCCCGGGCAGCAGCGGCCGGATTATCCGCTCCGGCCACCGCGCTGATAACAAAGAACCCATCAACGCCTGCCGCCTTTAGCGATGGCAAATCAGCTGCTTTTACACCACCGCCGACGACCACGGGAACCGGGCTTATCCGCGAAAGCTCCGTTAGTTCGGCAATAGTCCGCGTATGGCGGCTGCCGTCTGCCGCGACCCCGGCGTCTGGTTTTGATGCCGTTGGATGCAAGGGACCAGCGCCAAAGTAATCGATATCACAGGTATCAAAGTGGCGGACATAGTCCAATAATTCATTCGTCCGCGCCGATAGACCGATAATCGCCGCTTCGCCCAAATACCGGCGGCATATATCCGGCGGAATATCTTTCTGCCCGACATGGATGCCATCGACTTTAATCCCGCTGGCTCTAGCTGCCAGCGCCACATCAAGCCGGTCATTGACCAGCAGTGTCACCGAGTCACTTTTGCCCGCTGCAGCAATCACCTCAGCCGCCTCTCGGCAAAGCCCTATGAGTTCACGCGCCGACGCAACCTTCGAACGAATCTGCACACAGGTAAAGCCCTGTTCCACTGCCGGCCGGACAATAGCCGCCACCGGACGCCCCTTGGTATTTTCCGGTCCGACAATTAAATAAGAAGAAATATCCAATGCTCTGTTTCGCTTCATCAGCACCAACCACTATCCTTTCCTAAGTTTACAAAAAACCTGCTATCTTAATGATAGCAGGTTTTTCTTTCGTTATGAATGCTTAAAATCGAACATCCCATCATAGCGAATCGAAGCAATGAACATGCGATGCCAGGGGAATGTCACCTGCAGGGAATCAACCTGCTTGAATTCCGGCAAATGGTCTTTGCAGAACTGGCGCAACAGACGCGTCGAATCCGCTTCCATCTCCGGCTCATATTCGCCAAGATACAAATAAACCATCGGATTGCCCAACCGCTCAATCTTATGAGCCATTGCGGTACGGACATTGGCCTGATAAGCCCAATCATCCAGATAACGGGTCAGCAAAAGCTCATTTGCTTTCTCCTGTGGCAGACGGCTGGCCAGCATTCCCTGTCCCAACGCAAAGCCAAGGCTGTTTGTACCGGTATTCCATCCCGAATAACTCTTTAACTTAAACAACAGGTTATTAGCCTTCAGATGATACATCAGGACATTATCCGAACCATTCGAAAAGGCAATATCGGCAATTCCCACCGAACAGCCCTTGCGAATCAACGTGCTGACCTGTTCCAAGAACGCATAAGTACCCGGGCGGTTTTTCCAGTTGTTGAGCGGCGCCGGTTCCCAGTCACGGACGTGATTGGCTTCCCCCGTTACGCCCTCTGGTGTCGTATTGACCAGCAGGGTGAAATCTGCCAGTCCCGGTGCATCCACCTGCTGTCCACCAGCAACAGCGAGCTCCGTACGAAGGGTAGCTGCAATGCGCTCATCGGAATACGTCGGAATCGTATCCCCCCCTTTGCCGATGTTGTAGCGGATGGCTACTTTCGGTACAACCTGTTCCCACTGGTTGACCGCTCTGGTCATCAGCAGCATGGCAAATTCGTCAATGCCCGCCACGATATGAAAACGGCTGTCGGGAATATTCTTGGCATACTCGCGGAGCCAGCGGTCTTCGCGATGGGTCTGCGACAGGCTCGCATTGTCGTCTTTGCCAATCAGCAGGTAATCGATTTTCCCCGCCCGGGCATCATCAATCAGCATTTTGGTTGCTTCAAGGTTATGCTGGCGGCGTCCAAGCCAGTCCTTCAGCACCGGTGCCGGAATATCCTGCGTAAGCTGCGCAAGCTCCTGACGTTCTTCCTCGGACAAGCCTTCCATTTCCGCTTTGTCCATCAAGGCCGTATAGCGGAAAATCTTCGTGCCATACGTGAAATAATAATCCGGGTCCTCGCCGCCCGAAGCCGCACCACTGCGCGGCGTGCGCATCAATGACGTAAACGCGTATATCTTCAACGACGGATGAAGCTCCCGAAGCTCATGCAGACGATTGGCCCGTTCCTTCAACTCAGCCCTGGGGATTTCATGAACCCTTGAAGTCACCAGACCGCCGTAAACCAGGGAATCGGTGGCGATTACTGCCACCTCAGCGCTTTTGGCATTTTCCTTGGTCCACTTCCAGAGTTCTTCCGTATCCCCCTTGGTAGTAAGGCCGCCGAGGAGTTTTTTATCCGGCATGATTACCTCATACCCCAACTCCTGAACCACAGCCGCCGTCTGCTCACAGGAAGTCGGCCGGTTGTCGTGGGGAATGAATAATATCTTGGCCTTATGGTCCGGTGGTCCCGGCGGCACCTGCTGCTCGACTTTTTGCTCACGATGCCGGCCGATACTCCAGCGAGCCTCGCCCACCGTCATGGGCAGCACCAGTAGTAGCAGCAATCCCAATATGCCAGCCTTGGCTAATGTCTTTCGCATGAAAAAATCCTTTCGTAAATCGATTCTAAAGTCCTAATTTGACGAGATACGAACACTATTATACCATACTCAAACAAAAGAAAAAGCCTTTCCCTACAGAAAGGCTCATAAAATATTAATTTTTTATTCTGTTTATGTTCTATAACTGTTCCAGGAAATTCTGCATCATCGTGCGCCCATCCGGAGTCAGAATGGATTCCGGATGAAACTGAATGCCTTCAATCGCATATTCCTTATGGCGGACGCCCATAATCATGCCGTCGGCCAACTCACTGGTCACTTCCAGACAATCCGGCAGTGTTGACCGGTCAATAATCAGTGAATGATACCGGCCAATCGGAATGTCCTGCGGCAGTCCCTGGTAGAGTCCTGTCCCCTGGTGATGAAGCGGTGACGTCTTGCCATGAACGACTTCGCCCGTGCGCACTATGCGGCCCCCAAAGACCTCTCCGATAGCCTGATGGCCGAGACATATCCCCAGCATCGGCACTTTCCCTTTGAGCGTATAAATAAGCTCCTCGCTGATGCCGGCGTCTTTGGGCACGCCGGGTCCCGGTGAAATCACAATGCCGTCATAATGCCGGTCAGCAACTTCGGCGACGGTAATCTGATCGTGACGAATGACTTCCACCTCAGCCCCGAGTTCACTCAAGAGCTGATAGACATTGTAGGTAAATGAATCATAGTTATCAAGCAAAAGTAACGGCATCGTTTTCCACCTCCTCTACTACTTCAAACAGAGCCTTGGATTTCTGCAGGATTTCCTGATATTCTTTTTCCGGAACTGAGTCAGCGACAATGCCCGCCCCAGACTGAATGATTGCCGTGTCATCGTTTTCGATGCGCATCGTCCGGAGCGTGATGCACATATCCATGTTACCGGCAAAATCCATGTAGCCAACGGTCCCCGAATAGGTATTCCGCTTCACCGGCTCAAGCTCATGAATGATTTCCATTGCCCGGAGTTTTGGCGCACCGCTGACGGTTCCTGCGGGGAACGTTGCCCGCAGGACATCCATTGGCGCATATCCCTGCTTGATTTTCCCGGTCACTTCCGAAACCATATGCATGACATGACTGAAAAATTCCACCTGTTTAAGTTTCGTCACCTTGACCGTGCCCGGCTCACTGATACGACCAATATCATTGCGCGCCAAATCCACCAGCATGGAATGTTCGGCCACCTCTTTGGTATCGTCCTTAAGCCCTGCCGCCAGCTCCTGGTCTTCGGCAGCATTTTTGCCCCGGCGGCGGGTACCCGCAATCGGATACGTGTAGACCGTATCGCCAGCCACCTTTACGAGCATCTCCGGCGATGCGCCTACCAATTTCACACTGCCGAAATTGAAATAAAACATATACGGCGACGGGTTCACCTGGCGCAGGCGGCGATAAAAATGAAAGCACGGCTTCGTTATCTTCTGGCGGAACTGACGGGAAGGCACCACTTGAAAGATATCTCCGGCGAAAATATACTCTTTGGCTTTGCGGATTGCTGACAGAAAATCGGCCGGAGCTTCCCCGTATTTTTTCAGGAAGTCCACCGGTTCCCGTTCGGTTGACGTCTCGATTTTATGTGATTTAACGGGCTCTGCCAACCGCTGCTTAAGGGCCGCCATCTTTTCCTCAATCACACCGTAGACTTCATCGGGATTCTCCGCGCCTTTGACATCGGCAAAATAAATCAATCGGGCATTGTTGCGCAGGGCATCGTATACGACCAGAATGCGGCAAATCATAAACTGGCCGAGAAGTTCCTCCTCGCCGAGGTCCAGCCCGCGCACGCGATCAAAGGTCGAAACAATCTCATAGTTGAAATAGCCGACCATTCCGCCATTAGCCAAGGGTATCTCCGCATCCTCGAGCGCAGGGCTGAAGCGTTTCATATAATTCCGGATAGAAACAGTTGGTTCACCCTCCACGGTTTTCATCAAATCGTTTTCTTTGATGATCAGCCGGTTCTTGAACACCTGCAGCCGCGCAAACGGTTCGGCCCCGATAAAGGAATACCGGCCGAACTGCTGATGCGTAGTATCTACGGATTCGAGAATAAAGCCCTTGTGGTCATCTACGAGTTTATAATACACCGATACCGGCGTATCCATATCCATATTGATTTCGGTTGAGACCGCAATCAGATTCTTTTCTTTCGCCAGCCGGCAAAAGCCAGCTCGTGATGGTGTAAGTTCCATTTTACCTCACTCCATTCTGCAAAAAGCCCCTGCAGGGAACGCCTGCAGGGGCTTTCTCCGGACAGTTTCTCTTACCGTTGCGGCAGATTAATCTCCTGGACGATTTTATGTTCATCGCGTCCCAGGCACCATCCGAGGGCTTTTATTTCCGAGTAGAGCATCACGCGCTGTTCGCGGTTGTCATTCTGAGACCGCATGAGCATCTGATACTGTTTTATGGCCTGCTGATAACGGGCCGAAATCTCCTGAACACTCCTCGGCTTCTCCGGACGATTGCTGGCATGACGACGGATCATATCCTCTGCCGCATCAACGGTCTTAATATCTGTAATGATCATACTGGTCTTCCTTTCTGACTCATTTTACCTGATAGTATTATTCGTCATGAGAAAAGAAAACCCTTTTTCCTGCCAGTTAATGCAGGCAGCTCGCATCCAAAGCATCACGCATATCGTGAATCAGCTGCATCGCCTCGTCGAGCTTTCCATCGAGCAGGCGCTTGACTACTGCACTGCCGACGATGACGGCATCGGCATGCGCTGCCGCCGCTACGGCAGCTTCTGCCGAGCCTATGCCAAAGCCAACAGCCAGCGGCGTATCGGTGAATTTACGGGCCTTTTCGCAAACACCGCCAATTACGCTGTAATCCACTTTTTTGACTCCGGTTACGCCGTTGTTGGATACACAATAGATAAAGCCACGGGCATCCTGGCAGGTATCAGCCATGCGCGCTTCGGTCGTTCCCGGCGTGATAAATTCTGCCAGCACGAAGTCATGCTCTGCACAGATGCGCCGCATCTCACCAGATTCCTCATGGGGCACATCGGGAACGATAATGCCGTCCATGCCGGCTTCCTTGAAATCCTTGACGAATTTTTCAAAGCCGTAATGATACATGTTGTTGATATAGCCCATACCGACGATGGGAATGTCGGAGAACTTGCGAATTTCCCGTAATACTTCCAGTTCCTTGGCCAGCGTCATCTGATTCTTCAAAGCAATGACCGAGGCCGTCTGGATCACCGGCCCATCAGCCATGGGATCCGAAAATGGCAGTCCTAATTCAATGAGGCTTGCGCCATTTGCTTCAGCCTGCTTTACAGCCTCAATCGTCGTCGCTACATCCGGAGCCCCGCAAGTGATGTAGACGTATATTCCTTTTTTATTGGCCGCTTTGAGCTCAGCCATTCTCTTTTCAATGCGGTTCATAACTCTACATCCTCCCCCAATGCTTTTGCTACCATCGCCACGTCTTTGTCCCCGCGGCCCGACAAGCAGACAACCACCGTTTCCTCTTTCTTCGTCTGGGGCATGAGCTTTTCCAGATAAGCCAGCGCATGGGAACTTTCCAGCGCCGGAATAATGCCCTCTACCTTCGAAACACGCTGGAAGGCCTCAAGTGCCTCCTCATCCGTTACCGAAACGTAATCGACAATCCCTGCATCCTTAAAATAGGAATGCTCTGGGCCTACACCAGGATAATCGAGGCCAGCCGAAATCGAATAAGCTTCCACGACCTGTCCATCATCGGTCTGCAAGAGATAACTGTAAGCACCATGCAGGATGCCCGGCTCGCCAGCACCGGAAAGCGTTTTAGCATTGTCAGCTACCGCATCGCTGCGTCCACCGGCCTCAACACCAAACTTCTTTACTTCCTTATCGTTGCGGAAATCATAGAACGTTCCAATCGCGTTACTGCCGCCGCCGACGCAAGCGACCATGTAGTTGGGAAGACCGCCAGTCTTTTCCTTAATCTGCTCGCGGATTTCTTCGCCGATAACCTTCTGGAAATCGCGAACAATCGTCGGATACGGGTGCGGACCAACGGCCGAGCCAATGATGTAATGGGTATCGGTAATATTTGTTGCCCAATAGCGGATTGCCTCACTCGTGGCATCTTTCAGCGTCCCCGTACCACTCGATACCGGAATGACTTTTGCGCCCAAAAGCTTCATGCGGAACACGTTGAGTTTCTGACGCTCAACGTCGACAGCGCCCATAAACACATGACATTCCATGCCAAAGAGCGCGGCCACCGTCGCCGAAGCAACACCATGCTGGCCAGCACCTGTCTCAGCAACGATGCGTTTCTTGCCCATGAGCTTTGCCAACAGTGCCTGTCCGAGCGCATTGTTGATTTTATGGGCACCTGTGTGGAGCAAATCTTCACGCTTGAGGAAAATCTTTGCCTTGCCATAGTGCTCTGTCAATTTCTGCGCATAATAGAGGTTCGTCGGCCGCCCTGCATATTCGCGCAGCAGCGAACGGAACTCACGCTGAAACTCTGCATCATCTTTATATTTCTTATAAGCGGCTTCCAGCTCATTAAGTGCCGGCATAACGATTTCCGGTACATACTGTCCGCCAAACTTGCCAAATCTTCCTTTTGTATTCATGTTAATCTCCTACTCTTTGCTATATCACAGGGGTTAATGGGAAAGTTTCCGCGTCATCGCGCCGATATTTTCCGAGCGTACGAGCCCCTCGCCTACCAGGATTCCATCACAGCCAGCCGCGCGGAGCACCTTGGCATCCTCAGCAGAGAAAACACCACTCTCACTGATGAGCACCCGGCTGCTGTCGGCGCTCGGCAGCAAATCCAGCGTCTGTTGGATATCGGTCTTAAAAGTCTTGAGATTCCGGTTGTTAATGCCGATAAATTCCGCCGGCGTCGAAAGGGCGGCCTTCATATCCGCTTCATCATGGACTTCCACCAAAGCATCCATACCCAAACTCCATGCCGTGTAAAGAAATTCTTTCAGCTGCGCGGGCGTCAAAATCCGCGCAATCAGCAGAATCGCATCAGCACCGAGCATTCTCGCCTCATAAATCTGATATTCATCGATAATAAAATCTTTTCGAAGCAGCGGAAGCTTTACCAGCTGCCGAACCTTGGCAAAATCTTCGTTGCAGCCGAGAAAATGCGGGTCCGTATGAACCGACAGCATGCTCGCACCACTTTCTTCGTAGATACGGGCCAGCTCTTCTACCGTATGGGTCTTGTTTAACCGCCCCTTGGCCGGTGACTGGAGCTTGCACTCAGCGATGAGGTTCCAATCCCCCTTCTTGAATTTCTTGCTCATGCGGAACGTATCTGGCTTTATCTTTGCCTTGATTTCCTCCAAAGGCATCTTGGACTTGGCAGCTGCTACGATCGCCTTCTTTTCGGCTACGATTTCCGCTAATATATCTCTCATTGACGCTTCCTCCCTCGCGGCAGGCTCCTGGCTCTGCGCATAAACGCCTGTATCTTACTGATTGATTTTTCTTCATCGACCTCCAAACTGCCCGACACATCCACACCATAGGGATGGAACGTCCGCAGCACCGTTTGCAGGTTGTCGATGTTGATACCACCGGCAATCAACACTGGTTTTTCCACTTTCGCTATTTCTTCGGCGGCGGACCGCCAGTCGAAACTCTCCCCGGTTCCCCCGAGTTTGCCCGGACGAAACGCATCAATTAGAATAAACTCGGCCGGATATTCATTGGCTGCTTCTGCCGAGAAGTTGTCCCCATAACGGAATGCCTTGATGACGGAGCACTGCACCTTGCGAGCATAAGCCGCATTTTCGTGCCCATGAAGCTGGACGAAATCAAGATGTACCTGCCGGACGATTTCGTTGACTTTCTCGATGTCCTCATCGACAAACACACCGGTTTTCCATGAATGCTGCAGCTGGCTGCTGATCACGGCAGCGTGTTCCGGCTCAATATAACGATGGCTCTCGGGCCAAAAAATAAATCCGATGAAATCCGCTCCTGCCTCTTCCGCAACTTTTGCCGTCAACAGCGATTTCATTCCACAAATCTTAACCTTCATCCACTCATCCCCTAATACTACAAAAACCCCGACCGGAGAAAACTCCAGCCGGGGCGAATCAGCTTCGCGGTACCACCCGTTTGCATGTATCAATACATCTCATTCCGGCACAGGACAAACACCGATGCCATAGCCCGATAACGGAGGCAGCCGTTCCAGCCTACTAACAGACATCTATCTGCTTTGGGTGGACTCTCGCAGGACCATTCAGATTACCTCACTGACCGGACTTCACACCACTGGTCTCCCAGTCTCCGGCTCGCTTGACAGCTACCTGTAACCGTACTATTTCCCGTTCGTTGATTTCGCTCTGTTGATCGACTGTAACTATGTTAACCCGTCGATGTTTTACATCTTACACGCTTTTGTTTTTCTTGTCAATACATATTTTACATTTTATGTCATTTTTTTGATATTTTATTCATAAAATGAAAATATTCCACTGCCTCAACGAACAAAAACCCGTTGACTCTGCGATGAGCCAACGGGTTCTTATCTTGATGTTATTTATCAGCCGGTTCTTCCGGAGCCTCCGGTGCATCTGCTGGCGGCGGGCCGCCCTGCGGGCCATGACCATTCATTTCCTGCGGACCAGGGCCTACTTTCAGCACGCTTTTATCAACGCCCAGCTGGTCTGCTACATCACCCCAACGGTTGTTGATTTTCTTCATATCCAGAACGCTCTGGATATCTTTGTTGGCAGCTTTTGCCAAAACACCTGCTGCTACGATATCGTGCGCACGATAGCCATTTTTCAGCAGCGAAACAGCCGTATTTTCATCGATAGCAGCCTTCTCGGCAATGTCTTTTGCCTGCATCGATGCCATCTTATCCTGAACCTGCTCGCGGGTGATACCAAGGTCTTTGCCTACTTCTGGCCAATCCTTGGTATCCGTCTTCATATCCATGACTTCTTTAAACGATTTTCCGCTGATATTGGCAAACATAGCGGCCTGACCGATATCACGAATGTCTTTTCCATCCTCAATAGCACTCTTGACTTCTTTCTCATCGACGCCGAACGTATCATGGACTTTTTTAGCCGCATCATCGGCACTCATCTGAACCGGCGGATGCTGCGGCATCTGCCCCTTCTGCATAGCAGCCGGACGCTGATGCTTGTCAGCATGAGAAACCGATTTTGCACTCGCTGCATTGACACCAATTCCCGTCAGCATTGCGCCAGCCAGGATACCTGCTACTAATTTCTTATTCGCACTTTTCATATGTCACATCACCTTTCTATAAATGAACCTTTTCTTCATCCATCCTCTTGTTGAATGGTATGGTCATAGTATAGCGAAGGCTACTTAAACTAGTTTTAAGTGTCAATTAAATTCCAATTCAAATTCGATGGAAATCAACTGAAAGGATAACTGCTATTTATTTTTAGAAAAAACAAGGAAAAATCAAACCAAATGTCGTATAATATATAATAGATTTTAGGAAAGAGGTGACTGTGTAATGACGGAACAGGAAATTGAAAAACTTGTCCGGGAAAAACTTAACGATGCTTATCAGTCGGAGGAGCATCCGAAAAAATTCTTCATTACGGAGAATGGTCGTGGTGTGACGGACGGTGGCGATCTTTACAACGCTCTGCTTAACGATATGATGCGTGTAACAGAAAAGGCCCTGACGGAAATCCTGAAGGAAGCTCTGAAGAAGTAATTCCAAATTTACAACATAAAGAAAGAGCCAGGCATTGCCTGACTCTTTCTTTTTCTATAGTATAAGATGTTTCCACAAAAAAATCCCACCAGCCAATAGGCCGATGGGATTTTGCAATTCGTATAAAAACGCAAGAATTAACGTTTGGAGAACTGCGAAGCTTTACGAGCTTTCTTGAGACCGTATTTACGGCGCTCTTTCTCACGCGGGTCGCGCGTTACGAAGCCAGCTTTTTTCAGAGCCGGACGCAGCTCAGCATCCATTTCCATGAGTGCACGGGTGATGCCATGACGAATAGCACCAGCCTGACCAGTTACACCGCCACCTGCAACATTTGCGATGACGTCATACTTGTCGTTAGTCTCCGTAAGGTTGAGCGGCTGACGAACAATCAGTTCCAGCGTACCCAGACCAAAATATTCTTCCATGCTACGACCGTTAATCGTAACTTTGCCTTCGCCTGGAACCAGACGAACACGGGCAACGGAAGATTTTCTGCGGCCAGTGCCGTAGTAGCTTACTTGTGCCATTTAGAAGTTCCTCCCTTTCCAGATTAGCGAATGTTCAGCTCGAGCTTTTCCGGCTTCTGAGCTGCATGCGGATGCTCGCTGCCAGCATAAACGCTGAGTTTGCGATACATCTGAGCACCGAGGCGGTTATGCGGCAGCATGCCCTTGATAGCGTGCTCCAGAACGCGCTCCGGGAACTTCTCGAGCATCAGGCCAGCAGACGTGAACGTCGTGCCACCCTGGTAACCGGAATGACGGAAATAAGTCTTGTCCGTCAGTTTCTTACCCGTGAATTTTACTTTCTCTGCATTGATGACGATGACGTAATCACCCGTATCAACGTGCGGAGTAAAGGTCGGTTTATTTTTACCGCGAAGAACTTTTGCGACTTCAGCTGCGAGGCGGCCGACAGTCTGGCCTTCAGCGTCTACAACATACCATTTGCGCTCGATATTGGATGCATTTGCCATAAACGTTGTCTTCATGCGATTTCCCCCCTAATAATTTCATTTCTAATTTAATCGGTATATGATGCTCTTGTATCGGCTTCCGGGGCTAATGGATGCCTGATTCCGTAACATCACATAGAAATATTCTACTCATAAAAGTGCAACAAGTCAAGGACTTTTTTGCATTTCCTTAGAATTTTTCTTTAAGTTATCCACGCATTTTTTGTGGATAACTTAATCGTTTTCCGTAAAATAGCTGACGGTTTTCTTTAGTCCTTTTTTCAGGCTGGTACGTGGCTTCCAGCCGAGTTTTTCGCATGCTTTTGCATAGTCCAGCACCAAGTTTCCCTGCTGCTGGCTGCCAGCCGCACCAGAAACAACCTCCAGCTTTTTCCAGGTTACATCTTCCAACAGCCGGACCAGCGCCTGGGAATCTGTCACCGTGCCAGAACTCAAATTATAAATTGCATTGACTTCTTCGGTAAATAGTGCCGCATAAATTCCCTCAGCCACATCACCGGCATAGATAAAATCCTGCGCCAGCCCCTGCCCGTAAATGGTAATCGCACTATTCTCCTTGATTTTTTTGATAAAGGCACGGATTACACCGCCTTCTCCGCTGTCACTCTGGCGTTCCCCATATACATCAGCCAGGCGCAGGATGATATACGGCAATCCATAGCGTCGCTGATACATAATCAGATAATCTTCCACAGTCTTTTTGCTAAGACCGTAAAACGAGTTTGGTTTCCGCTCTTGTAGTTCACCAACAGGCTGCTGGTTTTCCGGCACATCCCCATATACTGCGGCAGCAGACGAAAAGACAACCCGCTGCACATCGCTTTTACGGGCTGCCTCCAGGATATTGACCGTACCGATTATATTTTCCATCGCATCAAAGGCCGGGTCTGCCAGGGAATCCTTGACCGTAGTCTGAGCCGCTAAATGAACAATCGCATCAAAACGTGCTTTCATGATACGCGGAATGACCGCAGCCGACCGGACATCCATTTCCCATGAATCGCAATCAGACGGCACATTAGCAAAATCACCCGTGCTGCCATTATCGAGCACCGTTATCGCATGACCATCTGTCAGCAGCCGGCGCACAACATGCGAACCAATAAATCCAGCTCCACCTGTTACCAAAACCTTCATAACAGATTCCTCTCTTTTTCCCTGAATTCTCAGCGCAGTTCTCCCAAATGCGCCGTACTGTTCAGCAGTTCAACCGTAGGATTTCCCTCAGCATCATAGCGGACGATATTTACCGCAGTGTTGAACTGACGGATGCTCCAAAGGTATTGCAGCGGCATGTGCAGTGCTGCTGTCAGCATAGTGCGCAGTACCGCTCCATGGGCCGCAATCATAATCGTCTGCCCTTCATGTTCCCGAAGCAATTCCTGCAGACGCGACATAGCACGCTGCTGGACTTCGGGAAAAGATTCCCCATTCGGGATATTGAGAATATCCGGATGCGCCAGGAAGTTCTCCATCGCATCGGGCCACGAGGCAACAATCTGCTCGTAGGTAAGGCCTTCCCAATCGCCAAAGCTCAACTCACGGAAAGCAGGTTCCAGCTGCACCGAAAGGCCAAAACGCTTAGCAACAGTCTCAGCCGTAACCCGCGCGCGAATAAGGTCACTTGAATATACGGCATCAATATGTTCCACCGGGAAATTCGCGGCTAATTTTTCTGCCTGCTCAATTCCTGCTGCCGACAGGGCCACATCCGACTGCCCCTGATAACGGCCGCTGACATTCCACTCCGTCTGTCCATGACGGACAAAAACCACTTTTACCATGAATTACAATTCCTCCAATGCGTCAATCAGCCGGTCGTTTTCCGCTGATTGACGGATGGCAACACGCACATAGCTTTCGCCATCCAAACCTAAATAATTGGCACAATCCCGCACGAGAATCCCCTTCTCGCGAAGCCTCTGCGTAAACTCGCTGCTGGTGAGCCCCGTACCACGGACATCGAGCAGCATAAAATTGACGCTCGGCGGATAGGCGCGAATCCCTTTGCGTCCATTTATCCGCTCGAAGAAACGCTGCCTTTCTTCCGCAATAAATTTCCTGCTATGCTGCTGGTACTCTTTATCGTTCAGTGCCGCTACACCTGCCTTTTGCGCCAGCAGATTGACGTTCCAGACATCCTTGCCGGCATTGAGCTTTTTCGCCAGCATCGGGCAGGCCACACCAAAGCCTAATCGCAACCCAGGCAGGGCATAAAATTTCGTCAGCGACTGTATCACAAAGAGATTCGGATATTCCTCCACCAAATCGCGCACCGTGTAACGGCTGTCATAGGGAAGGAAATCCAGGAACGACTCGTCAACCACGAGCCACTGATGTCCCCCGCGCATCTCATCGAGCAAGTGGACCAATTCATTGCGGGTTATAAGCGACCCGGTGGGATTGTTCGGATTCCCCAGAATGATGCAGTCTGCCACCGCTAAAGCTCCCATAAAAGAATCCCAATCGATGCGGAAGTTATCATCCGGGTCCATCTGGAAACAGTTCACTTTCGCCCTTGCCGCCAAAGCCGCCCGTTCATATTCGCTAAACGAAGGAACTGGCAACAGTACATTGCGCGGCCGGACCGTCTGCAAAAAGAGGTAAAAGAGCTCCGATGCACCATTGCCTAGTACCAATTCGTAAGACGGAACGTTATAGCAGGCTTCAATAGCTTTTTTTAATTCCGCAGCTTTGGGATCCGGGTAATGGACCACATCTTTTATTCCTAACGAAACAGACTGATATACTGCCGATGACAATCCCAATGGATTTACATTTGCCGAAAAATCCAGCCATGCTTCGCCATTATCACGCGCCGCATAGATGTTTCCGCCATGCTCAAACTTATTCATCATACCCAATCACTCTCTTTCTCTTTTTCCAGCTTCCATGCCAGACAATTTTCTACGAATGATTCCGCAGCAGCCGGGCAGCCAGCAAAATGAAGATGCAAATAACTGCCAAGGGCATTTTTATACTTCCGCCCAGCCCCATAAGTCTGGTTGTTGCGAAGCTTGGTGAAAGCAAATGGCCGGTCTTCATCTTCTGCCGCTTGTTCCACCGAAAAATGAAATTCATGGCCATGGAGTTTTGTTCCCTTCCTGCCCAGCAGGGAATCCTGTTTAAGGACCGCCTCTACATACCCGACCATTTGCAGTTTTTTCGTCATAACCGCCTGTCCGGAAAACACGCCGGCCATTGCATGAACGTTACCCGAAAAATCCGTAAGGCTCTCCATCAGATACATGAACCCTCCACATTCGGCATAGATTGGCATGCCCGCGGCAGCCTTTTCCCGTACAGCCTGCCGCATGGATTCGTTGGCGGCAAGGTCTGCGGCAAACATCTCGGGGAAACCGCCGCCAATCAGCAAGCCATCAACCTCGGGAAGTGTTTTATCGCGAAGCGGACTGAATGGAATGAGTTCCGCCCCCAAATGTTTTAGCACCTTCAGGCTGGTCGGATAGTAAAACGAAAATGCTTCGTCCTGTGCTATACCGATACGGCATGCCATCGGCTTCTGCTTTCCACGCAGGAATGGTTCGTATCCCTTCAATGGCTTTGCCGCCCTGGCTAACCGGAGCAAGGCCTCGATGTCTAACTGCTGTCCCACCGCCTTTCCCATTTGATCTATGACCTGGTATTCTTCATTTTCCTGAACGGGCAGCAGCCCCAAGTGACGCTCTGGCAGCTGCAAATTCTCCTCCCGGCGAAGCGCGCCATAGACTTCCATCCCGATGGCCTTCATCGCCTCACGAATCATGGCTTCATGGGTATCCGACCCCAAACGGTTCAAAATGACGCCTGCCAGCTGGACCGTTTTGTCATAATCCCGGAAGCCCTGTGCGATGGCAGCTGCCGAGGCGCCCATCGATTTTGCATCAATAACCAGCAGCACCGGTGCATCGATGAGTTTTGCCACCTCGGCGGTGGAGCTAACGCCCTGCCGTCCCCCATCGTATAATCCCATCACACCTTCCACCACGGCGATGTCGGCCCCTTCACAGGCGGCGGCAAAAATTGCTGGTACTACCTGCTTGGGCGTCAGCCAGGTGTCAAGGTTATGCGCCGCGCGGCCACTGGCCAGTTCGTGATAGCCCGGGTCGATATAATCCGGCCCCACTTTAAACGACTGCACGGTAAGGCCACGTTCCTTGAGCGCCGCCAGGAGGCCGGTTACGATTGTCGTCTTTCCTGACCCCGACTGGGTTGCCCCTATGACAATCCGCGGGATGGAATATTGATTTGCGTACTGCAACGAAACACCTCTTCTGCTACGATTTCTCTTTGATTATCTAAAAAGTTCTACAAACTCTTGCTGTTTTCCTTCTGCCACCTGGACGCCACCGCCCTGCAGCCGCGTTTGCATCAAAAACGACAAATGCGGAAAGCGGCAGCGTATCGCACGCGTTTCCCGCTGCAAGTCATCATCTGGGAATCGTTCGGGCCAGAGCACGCCAATCACGGTGCCGCTGTGCGCGATATTGATGCCCAATGCACCTCGCTCTTTGGCAAATGCCAACAGTTCTTCCAAACCATCCTTATATAATAACGATTGATTGTTGCACGCACTCATAGATGCGGCCTCAGCGATAAGCGTTTCATCCTGCGCGCGCCATCCTTCTTCGAATAAAGCCAACGCTTCTGCCGAACGATTGGCTACCCCATCCTCTTTCACCTGCTCGTGATAGCTGAGCGTATCGATTACGCCGCCTGTGTCGAAAATAGAAATACGAAAAGCCGGCAAGCCCTGATAGCTTGCCAGCCAATCGCCATTCATATGGTTGATGCGGACCACCTGCGGATAAAAGACCCCATCCGTCGGTTCGATACCAGCCGCCATGCGCATAATTTCCTCGGGATAGGTACGATAACCAAAGGCCAGGGCCACCGCCGCCACCGTTGCGGCAATATCGGCACTCGAAGAAGCCATTCCCTTCCCCCGCGGCAGACTCGATTCCAGGCAAAGCCCCCAGGGAAGTTCCTCCTTCCCCAGGCTCGTCAATGTCTTCTCTAACGCCATAAGCGATTTTCTTCCCAGACCATGAATCCCCGCTAACGTGTCGGAAATCCGGACTGTTGTATAACTTCCCACCGGGCAGGTGACAAGAAAGGGGTTCCCGGCCTTCATCCCCTGCAGGAGTTCCCCACAGGAGCCGGGAACGCGAACCGTCAATTCCATGCCTTACGCTCCTAAAACACTTTTTCTATCAGCGCCACAAAATATGCAGACCTCCCGGAATCCAGGATGTCACCCAAAAGACGAGCAATACCATAGTCTCCGTGAGCGTTTCCACCGCGCCATAGGTATCCCCGGTCAGACCGCCAAGCTTACTGGTCAGCCACGCCCCGAGCAGCCAGGCAAAGCCCAAGCCGGCCGCCAGTGCTGCAATCGCGGCCTGCCCCCAGGGAACGACGAAAACCAGCGTCGTTATGGCAGCCAATGCTACCGTCTTCTTATCAGCCATATCCGAAAACGCCTTGCCCATCCCCTCCGGACGCGCATAAGGAAAAAAGGCAATGACCATAACCATGGCCATCCGGCCGATAACCGGCATGACAAACAGCGCCGTCATAATCAGTACAAGCTTAATATCACGCAGCACCGACCAATTCATCATCATCAAAGACACCAACGCAATGACACCAAATGCCCCCACCCGGCTGTCCTTCATGATTTCCAATTTGCGTTCCCGGCTGCGCGCCGAAAAAACACCATCGGCCGTATCCATATACCCATCGAGCAACAGACCGCCCGTCATAAGCACTGGCAGCAGAACCAAAATCGTCGTAACGAAATTGGCCCAGCCAAAAACCGCCACGAGGCACCAGGTTACCAGCATATAAATCAGCCCCAAAAGGACACCTACCAGCGGAAAAAATTTTGTACTGCGGCCAAAATCTTCCACGGTCAGGTCAGGCTGCTCCTTCACATGAATGCGCGTTAAAAACTGCAATGCCGTAATAAATGATTTCATCGATAATATCCTCCTATATTTCTGATACTATCTTTATCATAACCCAAACATGGCATAGACAATAAGGATAAACATCACGGTTACCGTATACATCATGCGGATACATTCCATGATATGCTTGGGTGCTATCATCTCGATGACATCGCCCATATACGCACGAAAATGCTTCTTGCCAAAATACGAATTTACGCCGCCGAGCCGGATGTGCAACGCTCCCGCTACGGTAGCTTCAGCATAGCCGCCATTGGGGCTTGGATGTTTTTCTGCATCCCGCAGCATTACCCGATAGGCATTCTTATAATCAAAGCCCAGCACACAGGCAGCAAAGATAAACAGCACGCCGGTAATACGCGCTGGAATATAATTCAAAACATCATCAAGCTTCGCGGCTGCCCGGCCAAAGTAAAGGTATTTGTCGTTCTTGTAGCCAATCATCGAATCCATGGTATTGGCTGCCCGATAGAGTACGGCCAGCGGAACGCCACCGATAACAAAAAAGAAGAGCGGCGCAATAATGCCATCAACGGTGTTTTCCGCAATCGTTTCAACGGTTGCCCGGGCAATTTCCGCATCGTCAAGATTCTCCGTATCACGGCCGACAATCCAACCGACCTTCTTGCGGGCTTCCTCCAGCTGGCCAAGAATCAGCAGTGTATAGATGCCTTTTCCCGCCTTAGCCAGACTCTTGGGCGAAATCGTAAATGACAGCAAAATACCGCCGGCTACCGCTGATCCATACGACCAAGGAATCCGATAGGAAAGCATCATAACCGCGGCCGCTGCTTCATAAGTAACGAGCAGCGTAATCAGTACGAGCATAGCTCCCATCGTGAACTTTTTGCCGTCACTGTCTTCTTTTTGATAAAACCACTTTTCCAAAGCGCCAATGAGTTTCCCCATCAGCACGACGGGATGCCAGCGGCTGTTGGGATCACCGATAATAGTATCGACCAGAAAAGCGATAATTGCCGTCATCATAGTTTTTCCCCCATGATTTCTGCCAGCTTTTCCATATCGAGACTCTCGCGAACTACTGCCGCCAGATGGTTATAGGCTTTTTCTTTTTCCGCTCTCACATTGCGCTGAATGGCAAGCGGCGAAAGCCCCTTGCGGCTGCGCAAGGCATTAATTACCTGACGGCGGAAACCGTCGTGGTCAAAAATCCCATGGATATACGTGCCAACCACTTCTCCCTGCTGCCCATTTTGCTCCCGCAGCACGGCGCCATCCCAACTGTCTGCCTCCTGGGCTGCCCTGGCATGAATATGGAACGGATGATGAACCGCCGGACCAAACGCAGTCTTACCCATGTGAATCTCATAGCCAGGCATATCCTGCGCCGCCAGCAGCTGTCCGAGGAAAGGAAACTGCACACAATCAGCCGTTACCTGCGTCGTACGCTTCTGCGCCGCAAAGGTTGTCTCCATATCCAGATACCCGAGTCCCTCGATGCTATCATGCTCCGATTCTGTATGTTCCGGGTCATGGATAGCCTTGCCAAGCATCTGATAGCCACCACAGATTCCCCAAAGGGGCGTTCCTTTCGCTGCCCTGCGGGAAATTTCTCTTTCCATCCCCGTTTCCCGCAAATGAATGAGGTCCTCCGTAGTATTTTTCGAACCGGGCAAAATAATCATATCCGGCTCGCCCAGTTCCTCCTTGTCCGAAACATAGTAGAGTGACACATCAGGCTCCGCGGCCAAGCTGTCAAAATCGGTGAAATTCGATAATTTCGGCGTCCGGATTACCGCAATCTTTATCGGTGCATCCAAGGGAACGGCCTGCTTCTCCTCCAAGGAAACCGAATCTTCATCGTCAATGCCCAGCGCCTCGACATGAGGAACTACCCCTAATACCGGCTTACCGGTCTTCTGCTCCAGAAAATCAATAGCCGGCGTCAAAAGACTCACATCACCACGGAACTTATTGATGATAAGCCCCTTGACCAAAGCCCGTTCGTCTTCGTCTAAAAGTTCCAGCGTTCCCACCAATGCCGCCAATGCACCACCACGGTCAATATCGGCAATCAGCAGGACCGGCGCCTGTAAATATTTGGCCACGCGCATATTGACGATGTCATTGGCCTTGAGGTTGACCTCGGCCGGGCTGCCCGCCCCTTCAATGACAATCGTATCGTATTCCGCCTGCAGCCGTCCCAGCGATTCCTTCACCGCATCAAAGGCTTTGAGGCTATAACCTTTATGGTATTCGCGGGCACTCATGTTGCCAATCGGCTTTCCCATCAGCACTACCTGCGAGCAGCTGTTGCCAGTAGGCTTCAGCAGGACCGGATTCATGTCCACCATCGGCTCCAAGCCTGCCGCTTCCGCCTGCGCCACCTGCGCCCGTCCCATTTCCCGGCCGTCGCGGGTAACATAGGAATTAAGCGCCATATTCTGTGCCTTAAATGGAACGACTTTGCGTCCCTGTTGATGGAAGATGCGGCAGAGGGCCGTAGTAATAATGCTTTTGCCGACATGGGAACTCGTCCCCATGAGCATAATAGCGTTGGACATGTGGATTCCTCCTTAAGCTAATGCTTTAATATTTACCGGTATTCCTGCGATAACCGCATAAACATCGGCTGCCGCCTTCGCCAGCTGCTGGTTGGCCAGCCCGCTGATGTCCCGATAGAGGCGGCTGAGTTTATTTTCGGGAACGATTCCTGCGCCCACCTCGTTCGTGACAAATACGACAACTGCGCCCTGTGCGGCGGCTTCTTCGGCAGCCGTAATCAGCTGGCTGATTTTTTGACGGGTCAGCTGATAAATTTGCTCCGGCTTGTCAAGTTCCTGCTCCTCCAACTGGCACAGGATATTGCTAAGATAAATCGTGATGCAGTCAAACAAAATGGCATCGTGCTGCTGCGCTGCCGCCTCGATTGCACGCTGTGCGTCAAAGGGCGCCTCATACGTCTGCCAGTCCGCGGGACGGCGCTTACGATGCAGCGCCACGCGAAAGCGCATCTCCTCATCAAAAATCTGGGATGTGGCGATATAGGCGATTTTTTTGCCGCTCTCCGCCACGAGTTTTTCGGCAAACGTCGATTTTCCCGAGCGGGCGCCGCCCGTCACCAAAACGATTTTGCCTTTTTTTTCCTCGTCCATATCAGCCTCGGTCGTTGTTAATCAGATACATCATGGCATTGATAGCAGCCGCGGCAATCGGGCTGCCGCCCTTTGTTCCCTCAACCGTAATGTAGGGCACGATACCATTTTCGGCCAATTCCCTTTTAGAATCAGCGGCACCGACAAAACCTACCGGGATGCCAACGATGCAGGCAGGACGGATGCCTTCTTCCCGCACGAGACGAAGCACTTCAAACAAGGCTGTCGGCGCATTGCCAATGGCAACAATACTTCCCTCGAGCTTTTTGCCAAACTTGCGCATCGCAGCCATGGAACGCGTTATTCCCTCAGCTTTCGCCATCGCCACCACCTCATCATCGGCAATCAGGCAGTGAACCTCACCGCCAAACGAAGCCAGCTTGCGCTTGTTGATGCCCGTGCGGACCATCTCAACATCGGTATAGATATCCGAACCACTCCGAAGAGCCCCCATGGCTTTATCAATTGCCCCTGCGCCAATGCGAATGATTGGTGCATATTCCACATCACCAGCCGCATGAATAATGCGGCTGTAAACTTTCACGGCCTTCTCATCAAGATTCATTCCCTCAAGATAAGGGGCGATGATTTCCATACTGCGCGTTTCAATTTCCATCGGTTGTTTGATAAACTCCATGTCCGTATCGCTCCTCTACAAACTTCAGGATTTCCTCATAAGTCCTGCCAACATTTCCATAATTCATCACCGGCCGATCAATGACAATAACTGGCAAATCCAGCTCGGCCGCCGCCGCAAACTTCGTATCGGTACCACCAATCGTACCGCTGTTTTTGGTGACGACAACATCGGCGTTATACCGCCGGTATAATTCCTTATTGAGCTCTTTGGAAAACGGTCCCTGCATGCCGATAATCTGCCCCGGCGTAAGTCCAAGCCCTTCGCACAAACGCATGACTTCCGCGGTAGGCAGCACCCTGGCAATTATATGACAGTCACGCAGATACTCCGACGTCGTAAATTTTTCCAAATTGCGACTGCCTGTAGTCAGAAAAATATTTTTCCCAAACTTGGCAGCTAATTTTGCCGCCGATTCATAGTCATGCACAATGGATAATCGATCATAGTTGCTTGAAGTTAAATCCCTCTCATAACGGATATAAGGAAGCTGCAAATTCTTGCAGGCCGTCAAGCCATTTTGGGACATATTCACCGCATAGGGATGGCTCGCATCCACAAACAGACGGATGTCATGAACTCGCAGATATTCCTCCAATTGCTGCTGATCCAGCGGCTTATCGTTAATGATGAAGTTGCGGCCACGACAGTCGGCCAGCAGCTGCTCTCCATAGTGGCTCACCACCGACGCCGTCACATCATAACCGTTATCCAACAGATATTTTGCCAATTCGCGGCCATCCTGCGTACCGGCAGCGACAAAAATCATAAACCGTTCTCCTTATTCTGATAACCGCGCGGGGTAATCATCCAGCCATCTTTGACATAGGTCTGGCTATTACCGATGACCACCAGCGAAAACATATTGATGTCCTCTTGGGTAAAGTCTTCGAGCGTCGAGATTACCTTTGTCTCCTTATCGCGGCTGGCAGCCGTAACAATCCCCACTGGCGTTTTGGGGTCACGGACCTTCAGCATGATTTCCCGGACCTCTTCAATATTTTTCACGCGTTTCTTGCTCTTGGGATTGTATAGTGCGGTAACAAAATCGCCCTGAGCCGCCATCTCTACACGCTTACGGATGAGCTCCCAAGGGGTAAGCAGATTGGATAGACTGATAACCGCAAAATCATGCATCAACGGTGCGCCAAGAACTGAAGCTGCCGCATTGACCGCCGAAACACCGGCAATGACGCCACCGAACTCTGGGCGCTGCGCTTCCTCACGCTGAAGGATCAATTCCAACACGAGGCCGGCCATTCCATAGACACCGGCATCGCCACTGGATACTACCACGGTATCCCGGCCTGCCACGGCTTCCTCCACAGCCATGCGGCAGCGGTCAATTTCCTGCATCATCGCCGTGCCGATAACCTTCTTGCCCGCCAGCAGCGATTCCACCAGGTTAATATAGGTATTATAGCCTGCGACTACTTCCGCCGCTTCAATCGCTTTTCTAGCCCGCGGGGTCATATCCTCAAGACTTCCCGGACCGATACCGATTACTGTTATTTTTCCCATAATAAAGCTACCGTCACTTTCTCAAATTTGGTTTTGCGAAGAGCCATCCGTCCGCCACGTTCCCCCACACAGCAATAAGCTGCTGCCTCGCAGACATTCCCAATACCAATGGTCTCTTTGACAAAGGACGACTCCTCCAGCTGATATTTCGCAATGTTCTGTTCCATTTCCGCATTTTCATAAAATCTTACGGGCCGCGCCAAGCTGTCCGCGGTAAAAAGGATTCCCGCCTCATGGCGTTTTACCGCCGTACTGGCGATGACATCCACAAAGGACCGATCCCGACCAATCATGCGGCAGGCCGTGTCAATCGCTGACATGACCACTGCTGCCGGTGTTCCCCGGCGGCAGCCCACACCAGCAATCAAGCGGCGCGGCGACAAACAAAGTACATTAGTTGGCAACTCCGAAAGCTCCGGAAGATTGGCTTCCGAAACAATAACCGCATATAGCTGCTGATCTTCGGGCTGAATATTCATCAACTGACTGGTAATGCAAAGTTCAGCGGGCTGCCCGGACTGTTCCAGCATTCGTTTATAGAACACGCTATGAGGCAGCGTTTTATCAATACGCCAAGTAACTTTTTGGCCCTCCAACACCGCCGAATTGAGCGTTCCGATTCGTACCTTGGGCCATGGGCGCAAGCTCAGCCGCGCTGCCAACGCATCCGGAGCCAGACACTTATTAACATCCGTTGCCGTAGTGATGACCGGCGCCGCTCCCACGGCCTGGCAGAGCAGCTGCGTCAACACATTGGCGCCGCCAATATGCCCCGACAACAAGCTGATACCATGCTGCCCGCGCTCATCAAACACCACCACCGCTGGGTCCTTCAACTTACTTTCCAGCAAGGGAGCAATAGTCCGCACGACGATTCCTGTAGCCATAATGAATACCAGACCATCATAAATGGGGAAGGCTTCGGCCACCACCTGCGAGAGTTTCACAAAGCTGCGCGTCCCCTCCAGTGATTCCTGTTCCTTCGTCAGGACCTTCTCCGACACATAAATGGTCATCGTGCTGTCGAGACTTAACTGAAACGTTTTGGCTAATTCGTAGGCCTTTTTCGTTAAGGCAAAACAAGCTGTTCTCATTTGCTGGCCTCTCGGAACATATGGGAAAACTCCGGCGCATAGAGCCGCGAAAGCTCATAATCGGCACCGAGGCAGCGGCTGACTACAATCATAGCGGTACGGTCAATATTTTTGTCTTTTATTTCCTCCACAATAGTTGCTAAAGTTCCCCGGACAATTTTCTGCTCCGGCCACGACGCCCGTTGCACGATGGCGATAGGCGTATCCGGCGTATAGCCGCCCGCCAATAACTCCGTTACCACCTTATCGAGCATTGTAATCGAAAGGTATATGCACATTGTCGACTGATGTGCCGCCAAACTCCGAAGTTTTTCTGCCTCCGGCACCGGGGTGCGTCCCTCGTTGCGCGTGATGATGACGGTCTGGGAAATCCCCGGCAAAGTATATTCCTGCTTGAGTGCCGCTGCCGCCGCAAAACAACTGCTCACGCCTGGAACGATATCGTAAGCGATTTTTTTCTTGTCAAAGGCATCCATCTGTTCCTGGATTGCTCCATAGACGGATGGATCGCCAGTATGCAGGCGAACCGTCGTCTTACCTTCCCGCTCAGCTTTTTCAATCACACAGACGACCTCATCCAGCGTCATCGACGCCGAGTTATGAATTTCTGCTCCTTCTTGGCAGAAATCCAGCAGCGCTGGATTAACCAGCGAACCGGCATAAATGACCACATCGGCCTCAGAAAGATACCGCTGTCCTTTAACGGTAATGAGCTCAGGATCACCAGGTCCTGCACCAACTATATGTACCATGAGATGTTCCTCCCATCTATTTTGCAAATGTTTTTATTCTTCCATACATCGCATCTATATATTATACAAATGACCGTCCAATAAGTCCATAGCACAAGCACGAAAGCCCAGCAGAAAATCTTCCTGCCGGGCTTTCTCAAATCAGATCAGAATTTATAGGTGTAATTAAACATATAGCTGGTTGGTGCATCATAATAAGCGGATGACGAATGCGAAATGATGTCCTGACGATTGAGCACGTTGCGAATCATCAGACTGAGTTCGTTGGCCTTATCCGGTGCATAAGTCGTATTCCACGTCGTGAGCAAATACGGTTTCGTATCAAAGGAATGCTCCGACGATGGTGCCTGTACGCGTTTACACAGGTAAGCGGCCTTGAGATTCGATACCCATTTATCCTTCTTATAGGTTATTCCCGAAGTCAGCTGAACGCGGCCGTATTTGCGGTCCCAATAGCCCTTCTTACTGCTCTTGCTTTCCGGGTTCTGAACCGTTATTCCCCAATGATAAGAAAGGGGCTTTGCGTCCTTAATGTCCCAGCTGAGTTCCAGACCAGTGTTGCGGAAGTCTTCGTTGGTATATTCATACTCATTCTTTTTATCCTTCCAGGAAGCACTGATATTGTCCTTGATGTCCATGTGGAACAAAGCCGCTTTCCATTTATGGGCGCCGTGGTTCTGCTTCCAGCCGAGCTCATAATTGATTCCCTTCTGCGGCTTTAGATTATAGTTTGGAATGGCCTTTTCGGATGAGCCATACATCTGCGCAAAGGTAGGCATGATAAAGGACTGGGAAACATTCACATACAGATTGTTGGCTTTATCCATCTTGTGGAGCCACTGGCCCGAGGCACTGAAGTTATGATAATTCTTGTCCATCCAGGCACCGTTGGTCCAAGTCTCCCGCACGCCAAAAATCCCTGTGTTCCTGGCATCAAAAGCCTGTTCAAGCTGTGAGAACAAGCCAAAATTATTGCGGGCATACTGAGCCGCTGGCTTAGTCGTATACGTAAGCAATTTATCGTACTGCTCACGCTGAACCGAACTGCCGAGAATCCATTTGGTTTTCGGCGATAAAATCCAGCGGCGCTGCACATCAGCACCATAAGTTATATTTTTCTCACGCGTATTATAACGTGGCGCCTCGGTTTCCTTATCGCCCTTCGCAGTATTTTGGAAGTTCGTCACACCTTTTGACTCTACCGTACCCGTATTGAAATACACACCAGCCTTAACCTTTTTGTCTTTATAATTGAGCTGGGTGATATGACGCTGGGTCGTATACTTGCGATTGTTGAAGAGGTCTCCCTGAGCAATTGTAGAGCCTGCCTTGACCGCTTCGGCGTAGCGGCTGAACTTGCTCTCCGTTTCCAGATAATTGTAAAGAAGCGACAGATGCTCATCGAGCTGATAACTTACCCCGGCACTCTGTTTTTTCACACCGGTAAGCGTCGTGCGCGTGCTGCCAAATTTCGTTGCCGTCTTGCTGACATCTACACCGTGACGCCACTCATTAAAATTGTAACTGACCGCCAGACGGTCATCGCCGACGTTGGCGGCATAATGGTGCTGTCCCGAGCTGCCGATGCCAGCCGTAACCGTATTGGCTGCGCCCTTTTTCGTGATGATATTTACCACACCAGCCATAGCTTCACTTCCGTAGAGTACCGAGCCAGAGCCCTTTACGACCTCGATGCGCTCGATGCTGTCAGCGGGGATTGCTGACAAGTCATATTTGCCGCGCCAGGAAATCGGATTGCCATTGACGAGAACCAGCGTGCCATTATCGATGCCGCGGATGTTGACGGAGTTATCCATCGTGCCCATCGCTGCCCCATTGGGGCCAAAAGCGCCATAGGCAATGCCATCAACTTTCGACAATGCCTCTCCAGCCGTCTGTACACCACTGTCTTTGATTTCTTCGGCAGTGATGATTTCCGTTGCGGCCGGAACATCTACATCTTTTTTCTGCGAACGGGTAGCCGTTACCACCACTTCCCCAAGGTCTTCGGTCACATTTTGCCCAGCGGCTGCTGCGCCAGATGGAACCGACCAATACATAGCAGCTGTCAATCCTGCTGCCACACTTGCTGCTAACTTCTGTTTCGTCTTCTTGTTCATATAATCCTCCTAAACTTGCTTTCCCATTTTAGAATCCATTCGCAAGAGCTAACGGGTAATTACTTACCAGTCATCTCCATCCGTCATTTGAAACCGATAGCGGATTGGATAGACACCACTGCCGCGAAACTGGCAGCGATAACCGGCCTCAACAGCCGCCTGATCCATCGCCCCATACCCTGAAGAACCCGTCACCGCCACATTGGTGACCAAACCATCCTGCACATAGATAAGCAGGGCCACCACGCCTTCAGCATTTTGCGACCGCAGGCTGGCCGGGTACACCGGCGAAGCTTTCGCCAGGCACTTGGCTGGTTCCGGTGCCTTGCTTTCGCCACTGCCGCTTCCCGCACCGCCAGCACCTGCACCAGCTCCATCTCCATTGCCATTCCCCGTACCACTCCCGGAGGAATTGCCACCGCCATTACCGCCAGAACCTTTCGTTTGAGAATTTCCCCGAGGCGAAGCTCCCGGTTCTTGGTTCTCATGTTTTGTTCCATCTTCTGCTACCTGATGTTGCTTGCGATAATCGTTCTTTTTCTCCGGATGACGCGTGTAATCTTCCGTAATCGCCGGCAAGTCAGCCGCTGGCGGCATCGCAACTTCCATCGCCGCGGGGGCAGACGCAGCTGGAGCCTGACCGCCGCCACTTCCTGCGGCTCCCATCGGCTGCTCAAGCCAAACGGTATCTTCCGGCACCGTTTTATCAGTGGGTCTTACCAGCAAGAAAAAGCCAGTCGCCGCCACCAGCAGGAAAATAACTACATGCAGCAGGATAGAAATCCCCCAGGCCCGCCATTTTGCTTTCTGTTCCTCCTCACGCATATCACTTTCCTCCATCTGCGGCCAAGCCGATATGCGTAATCCCAAGCGCCTTGAACTCATCGAGCAAACCGATCACCATTCCGTAATCGAGCCCCTGATCCGCCCGAACGACAACGGCAAACTGCGGGTCATGCTGATAGGACTGCTGTGCCTTCGTCAGGAGTTCTGCCTCACTTATCGGCTTATCTTCGAGCCAGAGGGAACCATCCTTGCGGACCGTCACCACATAGGTTACGTGAAGTTTCGTTTCCGCATGCTGCGCCGCCGGCATATCCACATCAACGGTCTTCATATTGACCATATATAACGTGCTCATCATAAAGAACACCAACAGGAAAAACATAATGTCAATCATCGGGATAATGATGAGGTCCGGCTGTTTGATATGATGACGTTCACGCAAGCGCATGCTGAGCACCTTCCTCTTCCTTACGGACTTCTTCTGCAAACGCCGAAGGATTCGTCTCGACGAGCGAGAAGCAGGCCTCCATATCCGTTACGATATTTTCGAGCCGCTGGGAAAAATACGCATGAATCATGAGCGAAAGAATCGCCACGCAAAGACCAAACGCCGTCGCAATCAGCGCTTCGCCTACGCCGCCTGTAATCGCGGCGGCCTGAGCCGATTCGCCATTAAACACACTAAACGCGGAAATCATGCCGCTGATGGTTCCCAACAATCCCAAAAGAGGTGCCATCGTGACCACGACGCTAAGATAATAAAGCCGCTGGCGGAAGCGGGAAAGCGCCGTTCCCGACTGAATCTCCAGATAAGCAGCAACATCATGATTTCCCGCCGCATAACGGACAGCGGCTTTCGTAAGCAAATCGCTCAGCACCCCTGGCTGTTTTGCCGAAAGCTCCATAGCACCTGCATAATCTGCCTGTGCCGAAAGCTCCATAAAACGGCTGGCAAACATTCTGCCCGAATCTTCGCGGCGGAAATACTGAAAGCGTTCCACGCCAACTGCCACTACAAAAAGCGAGCAAAGAAGCAGCACATACATAATGAAACCGCCTTTTTGAAAGAGTGCCAGGCCTGCCATAATACTTTCCATAAAATCCTCCTAATCCAGACTCCGTTGATATCGCCGGAGCAAATACAAAAAATAGGGTGTGCCAACAAAGGCGGTCATAATTCCCACGCGTATTTCACAGCCTGGCACAATAACACGCCCTATCGCATCACAAAGCACCAAAAACGCTGCCCCGGCCAAAAGACTTGCCGGCAGCAAGCGCCGGTGGTCAGGACCGATAATGAGCCGCATCATATGTGGAACCACCAAACCGACAAAGCCGATATTGCCGCTTATGCAGACGCTGGCCGCCGTAGCCAGTGAGGCCAATACCAACAACAGCAGCCGGTATCTTTTGACTGCCATTCCCACGGCCCGCGCCTCATTATCACCGAGTACCAGCACATTCAGCTGACGCGCCAGCAGCAGCATAACAACAGCACTGCCGAGTATCGGGCCAATTCCCAGCAGCACATGTTCCCAACGGCGGTAATCAAGTCCGCCAATAGTCCAGAAGAGGTACTCCTGCAGCTTGTTCACGTCAAGAAGCGTTAACACCGCTGCCGAAAAAGCCGCCAAAAACATCCCAACCACTACACCAGACAAGAGCAATGTCATCACAGGAATCCTCCCATGCCGCCAGGCCATCGCCACCGTAAGGCCAACCGCTGCCAGCGCGCCGACGAGTGCTCCCACTGGCAGGGCAAACATCGTAACTCCAGCCGCTCCTGTGGCAATTGCCAGCACAGCCCCCACCGAGGCGCCGCTTGACACGCCAATGATTCCAGGATCTGCCAACTGATTGGCAAAAATTCCCTGAAGCACTGCACCAGAAATCCCTAGCCCCGCTCCCGTCAAGAGACCAACGATGGTTCGCGGCAGCCGGATATGCCAGATAACTGCCATCTCATCCGCTGGCACAGGTACCTGCGTCAAAAACGGAAGCTCCATTCCCTGTGCGAGTCCTGCCACCACATGAAGGAAGGGAATCTTCATCTGCCCCCAGCTAAGTGAAAGGATACCTGCCACAGCTAGGCAGACTCCCAGAACTAACACGATAATGCCATACCGTCTCACTCTGTCACCTCCCTGCCGAGCACCGCTTGCAAAAGTCTTGCCTGACGCTCGTCCTGCCGCCTGCTCCCCGTCGTATAGATATCCATGTGACCGGTAAGCGGATTTTCCTTCACCGCAATCGGAGCTCCATAGGCTTTGGTCAAAAGTTCTGGCGTAAGTACCTGCTCCGGCTTCCCATCGGCGAGGACTTTCCCTTGCGAAAGCAGTAAAAGCCTAGAGCTAAAGCGCGCAGCCAGTGACAGTTCGTGAACAACCATCACAATCGTCCTGCCAGCAGCACAGAGCTCCCGGCAAAAACGAAATATCTCCTCCTGATAGATGAGATCGAGGCCTGTTGCCGGTTCATCCAACAACAAGATCGGAGTCTGCTGGGCCAATATCTTCGCCAAATAGACCCGCTGCTGCTGGCCACCGGACAACTCCTGTACGGGGCAGTCCAAAAAATCCAAAGCCCCTGTATAAGAAAGGCACGCCCGAACGATTTCTTCATCCTGCTTTCCGGCTTGCTGCCACCAGTGAAGATAGGGATACCGTCCCGTCTGCACAATTTGCCGCACGGTATACGCAAAGGGCACCTGCATTTGTTGCTGCAAATAGCCAGCCCGCCGCGCAAATTCCCGCTCGGATAACTTGGTGATATCTTTTCCCTGAAGGAAAATTTTTCCCTGAAGTGCCGGAAGCAAGCCGCGAATGGTCTTCAATAAGGTACTTTTTCCTGCCCCATTTGGCCCCACCAAGCTCACCAGTTCTCCTCTTTCCACAGAAAAAGAAACCTGCTGTAAAATCGTCTTTCCCGAGTAACCAGCCTGCAAATCACGGATTGATAAAACCATAAGCCTCTTCCTTAGAACTGATACGTCATGCCCAACTGGAAGAATCGTCCTGCAGCCGGATACCGGTAACTGCTGTAAACCGAATATGCCTGATTGGTGAAATTCAACGCTTTCAAATAAACCGTCAACTGCTTGCTGGCTTCATAGCTCGTGTTGAAATCCCAGACCGCAAAGTGGCGATTGCCGTAGCTTGCCTTATCAAGCCCCGTTCCCACGCGGCTCATGAGATTTGCCTTCCAAGCCCCCTGCTGATAGTGAAGGCCGAGACGGTAAGCATTTGGCATGCTGTTATGACGCAAATAGCTACTTTTTGCCGAAGTATCCGTAGCCGAGGTATCCGTATAGGTATACCCGATGTCATAGCTCCATGCCGGCGTCAGTTTCTGCTGCCACGAAAGTTCAATCCCCTGCCGTTTTTCGTGGTCAACATTCGTCATCTCATTGTTGTTCATACCATCCACAGGATACCAAGTAATCGCATCGTTCAAGACACTGTGGAAATAGCTGGCCGACAGCGTCGACTTGGCATCGAAGTCATGGGAAATTCCCAAACTCTCCGTATGCCCCGTCTCGGCCTTGAGGTTCGGATTCCCCTTAAAAGACCCCCAGGTACCGTAAGAGACATAGAACATATCATCCGCAGTTGGGGCCTTATAAACACGTCCCCAGGAAGCAAACATCTTGGTGGCTTTATCCGCCCGATAGGTAAGACCGGCCTTCGGTGTCCAATGGGTGCCAAAGCTCGTATGATTATCTACCCGCACGCCTGGCACAAAGAACCATTTGGGATTCAAGCGCATCGTGTCCTGCACATAAGCGGCCTTGTTGATGATTTTTTTGTCTTCATAGCCGCTTGGTTTATTCGACGAGTTGCTGTGATGATATTCAAGACCAGCCACCAGCTTGTTATTCGCATCGAGCTTCCAGCCATTCTGGTAGTCGATTCCCTGCAGGCGCGTGCTGAATTTGCCACTAAAATCAGCCGATTTATTGTGGTCAAAATAGCGCAGGAATCCTGGCAGCTTCGTATCTTCCTTAAACTTCCAGGTAAGCGAACCATCGTTGAAGTTATTCTGCTGCTTGCCCGATGCCACAAAACCAACAGGAACTGGATAATCTTGATAATAATACTGATTTCCGTTAATCAACTGATGATTAAAGCGCAGCGTCAAGGACTGGGCCGGCGTCAGTTCCTGTTTTACTTTCACCGACAGGTTGTTGTTGCTGTAATCACTGCTTGGCATACGGTGACTATCCCCATCCGTTCCCTTGTACGAGAAATAACTGCGCTTGTTAAGGCCACCTACCAGCTGCCAGCTGGTCTTCCCTTCACGGCCTTCATTCGACAGTACATAATTATGGGTATGCCAAGAGCCCGTGTTCATGTCGAGGGTTGTTTTATTTTTCGTTGGCGTCTTGGTGATGATATTTACGACACCACCGATGGCATCACTGCCATAAAGAGCCGAACTTCCACCCTTTACAATTTCAATGCGTTCCACATTATCAATCTGCGGAACACGGGAAAGGGTTGCAGTGGCCCGGCTCATGGAACCCTGGTCATCGTTTATGCGCTCGCCATCTACTAGAACGACTACTCGCTCCTCGCCCTGAATGCAGACGGTTTCATCATAGCCATCACCGCCATTCGTCATAACGACTCCATTGATATGGCTCAGCGCTTCGGCAGTCGAGCGATAATGGTTGTCCTTGATATCTTCCGCCGTTATAACGGTTACATCAGCCGGAACATTCTTGGCCGCAGCCGGAATCCGCTCCGCTGTAACTACGACCTCACCCAAATCTTCCGTGTATTTATCCTGCTCAGCCGCCAAAGCGGTACCGAAGCATAATGTGCTCAGCGTTAACGTTAATGCGATTGTTTCCTGCAATTTTTTTGTCGACATAGTTATATCCTCCCTGCTTCTCTTTCTCATTCATCTACTGCTGTCAAATGCTCATTTTTGCTTTGTTTGAACGCATCGCCATAAACCTGATAGGCGATTTCCTGAACCCCAAAGACAAAATCCTGCGAGCAGTTATATATATACCCCTCATAAGGGTCGCGCAGTCCATTGTCGCGTATCGCTTTTAACGATTTCAAGGCCGGGTCTTGCAAATAGCCCGCCCGGAATTTATCAATATCGTATTTGCCGTGATTGGTGTAGGTCGGCAAAAACAAATAATCCGGATTGATGGCCACCAACTGTTCTTTGGTCATTGCCTGCCCATTATGAATGTCCAACTTCGCCATGCCATTCTTAACACCGGCATATTGACAGGCATCATCAAACGAACAGCCAATTCCGCCATACGATTTCATCAAAGAAATCAGGACTACGGATTTTCGTTCTGCTTCGGGAATCTTCGCCACTTTCGCTTGGATTTCGGCCAGCTTATCATCCATCTGCCCAACCAAGGATTCCCCGCGTTCCGGCTCACCGACCGCCTGGGCAATCAAGCGCACCGTTTCCTTAACTTCAGCAAGATTTTTAGCCCCCTTGCAAACGACTACGTTGAGACCCAAATCCCGCAAGGACTGCACGCGCGTCACGTCGCCCCAATCCGGCACGATAACCAAATCCGGCTGCAGAGCCGCAATTTCTTCCACCGACGGATTTCGCACTTTTGTTTCCACCTGCTGGGCAAGCGGCACAACATTCGAACTTATCGGGTCGTCGAGCATCTGATTGACCGCCACCATGTGGTCAGGCTTTACCAATCCCAGCACAATTTCATCGGTGCTCATCGAAAGGGTCAGTATGCGATGCGGCTTGGCGGGCATCCTGACCACCGTCCCCTGCTTATCGGTAACCGTATAAGCAGTCCCGCCAGCACTTTCCCCCAGCTCCATTCCCTTGCAGCCTGTGCAAAATGCCGCGACGAGAATACATAACAAAACTGCTTTTCCTATTTTCCTTATCATCGACCCGGACAAACTCATTCCTCCCTTTTTCACGCACACAAAAAGACCCTTCCATATACTGAAAGGGTCTGATATTCCACACAAAAACAGCCCGTCACCTGATAACAGTTGACAGACATCAATCCCCTCCCCATCCTTCGTAGATCTACGGTGATTGTAATCAGGCAGTTCTCCTGGCTCCAGGTCATCGTTCCTCTGCGCCTTCCCAAAAGATGCACCCATCTCCCAGTGACATAACTTATGCAGATTCACTCGCTGTTACAGTGGCGGGACCGCGCCGGCATCTTGCTCTCCGGCTTCCCTATTAAGTCTTGCGACACCTGACTTTCTTATTCGATTGTTCCGTGACAACTCACGTTTTCTATGGTAGCATTACCGTTGTTTATTGTCAAATAGTTTCCGATTACTTTTTCCAGCAGGTTACTATATAAATCGGATTCTCAGCCTTGGCCATATCATAGGGGCCGAGCTGCTGCAGGCGGCTCACCTGCACCTGAATTGCTTCATACTCGTAAATGGCTGCATGCTCGCGCATGTAATCGATTGCCTGCATCAGCGTCTGCACCGTAATGAAGTTGAGCACAATACGCCCCTCCGGTTTGAGCTTCGGCGTCACCGCATCGAGTATTTCCGTAAGCCTGCTGCCACTGCCGCCAATCAATACCGTATCGGCAGCGGGAAGCGCATCGATGCCAGCTGGCGCCTCAACCTCCTTGACCACAACATTCGAAACCATAAAGTTGGCGGCGTTTGCCCGGATCAAAGCTACTCCCTCCGGATTCCGCTCCAGCGCATAAACAGTTCCCTGTGGAGCCAGCCGCGCCGCTTCTACAGACAGCGAGCCCGTACCAGCCCCGATATCGTAAACGATGGCATCTGGTTTAATCCGTGCCTTGGCCAAACTCAAAATGCGAATCTCCTGTTTCGTCATCGGCACATTCTTGCGGATAAAAGCTTCATCATCAATTCCCAAATAATTCATCCGAAGACCTCCATTACTTGCCCAACAAATTACTCTGTGCTAATCTTAGCAGATTCCCCCTTAAACCTCAATGCTTGGGCAAAATGTCTCCTTATTTCCCCAGTATATCCACCATAGCCTGCTGTGCCATTTCAATGGCCAAGGTGAGTTCTGCCCGCGTAATGTTAAGCGGCGGATTAAAGTAGAGCACATCCCCCAGCGGCCGCAGCACTAAGCCATACTGCAACGCCTTTTTATAAATGGCATAGCCCATACGCTTTGCCTCGGCAAACGGTTCTTTGCTTTCCGGATTCTGGACGAGTTCGATGGCGTGAATCAAACCGATATGACGGATTTCTCCAACATTTTTGTGATGACCAAAGGCTTTCTGCATCTCAGCCGTAAGCCACTTCGCATTTTCGCCTGCCGTTTCCAGCACCTGCTGCTCGCGGAAAATTTTCTGCACGGCCAGCGCCGCCGCACACCCCAAGGGATTGCCTGCATAGGTATGACTGTGCATAAACGCCCGGCCTTCACTGTAATCCGCATAAAAGGCATCATAAATCTCTTCGCTGACACAGGTCACTGACATCGGCAGGTACCCGCCCGTAATCCCTTTGGAGATGCACATGATATCCGGACTGATACCGGCCTGCTCACAGGCAAACATCGTTCCCGTGCGGCCAAAGCCCGTAGCAATCTCATCAAGAATCAGCTTCACATCGTATTTATCACATAGCGCGCGCAGTTTCTTCAGGTAAAGCGGCGGATAAATACGCATGCCGGCACTGCCCTGCAGCAAAGGCTCCGCAATCATGGCCGCCGTCTCATGACCATGTGCGGCGAAGGCCTTCTCCGCCTTTTCAAAGCATTCGCACTGACAGCAATCCCGCGTCTTGCCATAAGGACAGCGATAACAGTCTGGTGCTTCAATGTGAATGTTATCCATCATCATCGGCTGGTAAAGCTTGGCATAAAGGTCCAGACTTCCCACCGAAAGCGCGCCGATTGTTTCCCCATGATAGCCTTCGGTCAGGCACATAAAGCGCTTTTTCTCGGGCTTACCTCCCTGCTGATAGAATTGAAACGCCATTTTCAGCGCACATTCTACCGCCGCCGAACCATTGTCATTAAAATGGAATTTCCGGATTTTCGGCGGTGTAATCTCGTTTAACTGCTCCGCCAATTCAATGGCCGGCTTGTGACTGAAATTGGCAAAGATAACGTGCTCCAGCTTGTCGAGCTGATCTTTTATTCCCGCATTGATTTCTTTATTGCAATGCCCCAAAAGATTTGCCCACCAGGAGCTGACGATGTCCAAATATTTTTTGCCGTAAATATCATAAAGCCAGACGCCCTCGCCATGGTCAATAACCATCGGCGGCAAGGTTTCATAATCCTTCATCTGTGAGCACGGATGCCAAATCAAATCCAAATCGCGTTCTTCGAATGTCTTCTGCATGTTATCCCTCTTATTCGTAAAGTCCTTTGAGCACAGCAACGTCCATATCAAGTTCCCTGTCGCCTTTTTTTACATAGGCCAAAACCTTAACTCCAGTCATGGCTTCAATCATCCTGGCGTTGTCATCCTGCATCAGGTCATGGGGAATATAGTTGTTAAAGATTATTCCGCGGATGGGAATGTCCCGCGCCTGCAAGTGTTCAATCGTCAGTACAGCACTGTTAATCGTCCCCAGTCCCGCATCAGCCACAATCAGCACGCCTAAATCCAACTGCTTTACCAAATCATCCAGAATGACATGCTGCGTTTCATCCCAGCGAAGCGGACAGATGATTCCGCCGCTGCCTTCCATCGTCAAATACTCGTATTTATCCTTGGCGCGGCGATAATCTTTTTCCACCCGCAGAAAGTCGATGGGCTCATGATTGATTTTGGCTGCCAAGTGTGGCGAAACCGCCTCAGGATAAATGTACGAAACAAGATTGGGAATGGATTCCCCGATGCCTGCCACCTCATTGACATAAAGCGCATCCCCTGGCTGAAGCCTTCCCTGTTCATCCGTCACTGCTCCCGACAAAGCCGCCTTATAATAACCGCCGTTTAACCCCGCATCACGAAGTTTTTTGACGATAAGCCCCGTTACATACGTCTTGCCAATATCGGTTCCTGTTCCCGTTATAAATAATGCTTTTCCCATAATCAAACCTCCTTTGCCACTGCCTGGCGTTCAGGCAAATCATTGGCCGCCTGCAGCCACAGGCCTTCATGATAGCAACGCAAGGCCAGCCCGGCAGCTGCCATGCAGAGCAGAAAATCCGGCCCAGCCTGCAGTACCCCGCAGTAAAAAATGGCCGCCCACAAGGCAATCGGCGCACTGACTACATAATTGGAAAACAGATAAAACCAACTGATACCTATGATATAAACGATGACCATCCCACCAAAATTTACCGCCAGCAGCGAGCGAAAGGAAACCGCCTGCACTTTGCGCGAAAAACGTCCGCAAAACCAGGCCTGCAGTACAAAGCCCAGCAAATAACCAAACGTAGGCTGCAATACATAAGCAGGCCCGCCGCCCGAAGCAAAGACCGGGACTCCAATAAGACCTAACGCGATATAAGCAGCCACCGCCAAGGCGCCCAGGCGCGCACCGAGCATGAGTCCAGCAAGCAAAGTAAACAAAAATTGCAGCGTGTATACATCCGTTCCCACTGGAATGCGCACAAAAGTCCCTACCGTAATCAAGGCGATAAACAACGCACAAAGGATCGATTCGCGCAGTTTGAGTTTTTTCATAACCAACATCTCCTAATCGTAATAAACTCACAACCACTAGCATACGACTCTGCTATTTTATTGTCAACTATATTGTTTATATTAGGTTTACTGAATTATTTATTATGTTAACATCTTTTCGGATTTTATTGGTCTTAAAATATAGTTTTGTAGTATTCTTGTAACATTTCATAGTTTTTTGTAGTTCGTGGATAAAATCATTTATAGGTTCATAATAAATACTTATCATTAGAAAGGGTGTTGTGTATGAAAATGAAACGTCCATTGGTGGCTATGATGCTGGCCGCTATGATGGTCAGCGGCCAGGGCTATGCAGGTGCTGCTGACAAACCAGATGTCAAGGTGCTGGCAACCGGGGGAACGATTGCCGGAAGTGCAGCCTCTGACACCAAGACCACCGGGTATAAGGCCGGTGCACTCGGCATTGACACATTGCTAAACGCCGTTCCTGAAGCCAAAAATTATGCTGACCTGTCGGGAGAACAGATTTGCAGCATCGACAGCAAGGACATGACCGATGATATCTGGCTCAAACTGGCCAAACGCTGCAATGCACTGCTTAGCGACAAAAAAGTTGACGGCATCGTCATCACGCATGGTACCGATACGCTGGAAGAAACGGCTTACTTCCTGAACCTTACGGTCAAGAGCAGTAAGCCCGTCGTCATCACGGGTGCTATGCGTCCAGCAACTGCCATCAGCGCCGATGGACCGATGAATCTTTTGAATGCCGTTCGCATTGCTGCCGACAAAAAATCGGCTGGCCGCGGTGTGCTGGTTGCCCTCAACGACCAGATTGATGCCGCCCGCAATGTCACCAAGACGAATACGACTTCCGTCAACACCTTCCAGTCCCCGCTGTTTGGTTCCCTCGGTGTCGTCAACGATGGCGTCCCCGAATTCTACGGCCAGACGACGAGACTCAATACGGTCAAGTCAGAATTTGACGTGTCAAAACTCGACAAACTCCCGTATGTCAAGGTCATCTATGGCACGGCCAATGATGATGCACTGTTTGTCGACGCCGCCATCAAAGCAGGAGTAAAAGGCATTGTCTATGCCGGCACGGGCAACGGCTCCGTTCACAAAGATGCCGAAAAAGCGCTGGCCAAAGCCAGCGCCGCAGGCATTGTCGTCGTTCGCAGCACGCGCCTTGTCTCGGGCTCTGTCATTCCGGCCGAACAGTCCTATATCGATGAGCATTTCATTGACGGCGATTCCCTCAATCCACAGAAATGCCGCATCCTGCTTCAGCTTGCCTTGACCAAAACCCATGACCCCAAGGCAATCCAGGAAATGTTCCATAAATATTGATGATATATTTTGGTAATACAAAAGGTCCATTGACTCTTAGCTCGAGTCAATGGACCTTTTCCTTTCCCGCCAATTATCTTCCTTCTGCAATCAGGATGCCATTTTTCGCCTCGGGATAGACGGCGGCATCCTTGAGTTGTATCGTTGCTACTTTTTCATCGTCGTAAGATAAGCGCGTGCAAATATGAAGTTTAGCATCCGCCGGCCAACCGGCTTCTTGCAGGATGACCGGTATTGTCCGGGAAGTGAATTTTGCATCGGTCAGCATGCCTAGCACTGCCCCATCACGATACGCGATTGCCTCCCGTGACGGCTCCCGTCCATGAAAGCTCACGAGACGGGCATCATGCCAAGGCAGTGCCAGCCGCGCAAAGGCCAGCTGCATGGCGCTGATGCCCGGAATCACGGTAATGCAGCCGGCTGGAAACTCCCGTTTAATTGCATCGAGCAGCGAATAATACCCTGGGTCGCCGGACACCATGACCACTACATCATGCGCATTTAATTCCGTCTGGATGAAAGTCATTACGGCCGCAATGTCACGCGTTACGGCCATGGTATGCTGCGCGGATTCATCACTGGCGGCAAACTGCGCCAGTGCCCTGCGCCCTCCGACCAACGCCCTGGCAGTTTCAATTGCCTTGCGGGCCATAGGGACCATGTAATCCGGATTGCCCGGGCCAATTCCGGCAACGATAATCTTATGCGTTATTCTGGTATCTTCCATCCCAATGCCTCCCCGATTTCTCTGGCGGTGTCATCCATTCCCAACAACTCGCCCGTCAAAGTCACCATGACCGTTCCGACTTTCATTTTGCCAAACAGGTACCGCTCGGCCCGGGCACTGGCGCGCATGGCCAGCGTCCGGCAAACCGTTTCTTTCAGCCCGGCTTGTTCCAAAATCACCAGCGCGTCTTCGGTGGTATTCGCGGCGAGCAGTTCCTTTACCTTATCCTGGCTAAGGCCAGCCGCCGCGGCATAGGCCGCCATCGTCTCGAGCCGTCCATCGGCGATGCGGTTATGCGTGTAAAAGACACCGGCGGCCACTTTGCTGAGCTTGCCGATGTGGCCAAAGAGCAGCACTTTGTCTATCTGGCGTTCTGCCGCCGCGTCGAGCATAAAACCGATGAAATTGCTTGTCTGTACCATAGCCTCCTGCGGCAGCTTCCAAGCCGTCGCAATCCGCTCACCAATCTTACCGGGGACGAATATCAACTCGCGAAAGCCAGCCGCCCTGGCCACATCAATCTGCGGTACCAAAGAATTTTTAAAGCCTTCTTCCGACATGGGCCGCAACACGCCCGTAGTGCCAATAACCGAAATGCCGCCCTCTACCCCGAGAATTGGATTGAGCGTCTGCCTGGCAAGCTCTACCCCTGCCGGAATGGAAATGGTCACCTCGAGCGGCACATCTTCCCTTCCCAGCACATCGGCCACGGCATTGCGTATCAGCTGGCGCGGTCCCGGATTGATGGATGGTTCCCCCACCGGCAGTGATAACCCCGGTTTGGTCACCATTCCGATTCCTTTCCCGGCTTTAAAGATGACTTCCGGCTTTTGACCGGTCAAGTGACGCGTAAGCGTAAACACCGAAACGCCGTTAGTAATATCCGGGTCATCGCCGGAAAATTTTACTACTTCTGCCTGCAGGCCATCGTCTGTTTCCCTTACGTCTTTTACCGGAATCGTAAGCTTTGTTCCATCCAGCGCAGTGAGCTCAACCACCTGCCAGCTTTCGCCCGCCTCGTAAAGCAGCGCCGCTTTGACGCCCGCAGCCGCACAGGCGCCAGTAGTATACCCGCTGCGAAGTTTCTTTTCCATACGCGCACCTTCCTATCCAATGATACAGATAATGCCTTCTTCCCATGAAGAAGGCATTTCTTTACTTATTCAACTGCCGGTTCAAGAAGTCGCGGCCAAAGACCGTCAACGTGTAATAGAGCCCTATCAGGAAGGGAATGTATTCTGCGATAAGCCGCCAGCAAACCGCAATAATTCCCACAGTTCCCGCCGGAACCGTTTCGCTGAACAGATAGACAAAACCGCCTTCGGCCACGCCGGAACCACCGGGAGTCGGCGTAAAATAAAGCAGCATATTCAAAAAAATCATGCGCCCCATTACCGTATACCAATCGGCATCGGTCACGCCGAGACCTAAGAGCAGGCACGGCACAATGGCATAAATGCACAAGAGATTAAGGCCTGACTCCGCAAATACCAGCAGCATGCACTTCGGTGCTTTCGATAACAGGCTGATGGCACACTTGGTATCGCGATAAAAGGCAAATACCTTGCGGCGGCGCTGATTCTTCATGCGCTTCGTGGCTTTCATGACAACGTAATCAAGATACCCGCGGCGGGCACCGACGACAATCGCGATAATCACCACAAAGGCCGTCAGGGTAATTCCCATGAGCGTCGTGTTGGATACGCCCGGCAAAATTCCCTCGTCATGCAAAAAGATAAAGGGCATACAGAGAACCAGAAACAAAATCGACAACAGCGTCCGCACGATGACGAGCACCGTTGCCTTTCCGGTTGGCACGCCAGCATGGCGCAAAAACATCAGCTGTGCCACTGCCCCGCCAGTTGCTCCCGGCGTCAACAGTGCCAGAAAGTAATTGCCAAATACCACCTGTACTGCCTGATACAGGGTTATTTTCTCATTTGAAATTTTTACCATATGCATCAAGCGGCTGCCGTCAAAAAACATGCCAAGACTGACTGCCAGCACCGCCAATACAATCGACCACGGCTGAAACTTATCAAGATTTTGCAAGGTGTTGATATCAACCGTCGAATAAATGACGATACCAGAGATAACCAGCACCAGCAAAATCAGGAACACAAACCGCTTATAAAATTTATTCATGCAAACCGTCCCTTAGGATAGCTTCTCATCAAGCCAACGTTTCCTCGTGTGAAGCATACGCGCTGTGATTGTGGATGGATTCATAGTTCTCGCACTCGACCGAGAACCAGGCCAGCCCCTCTAGTCCGCGCATAGCCAGCACGGTATCGCGAAGAATATCTTCGACAAATTTCGGATTCTCATAAGCTGCTTCCGTGACAAACTTTTCATCTTCACGCTTGAGCAGCGGATAGATTGGCGAGGAGCCCTGCTTCTCCACGAGCTCTGCCAAATCTTCGATATAGATACACTCCACACCCTGCTGGAAACGAAGCTGAATGCGGGCCACCGAGCGCTGATTATGGGCACCGTACTGGGAAATTTCCTTGCTGCAAGGGCAAAGCGACGTAAAGGGAACATCAACTCCGAGCTGGAACTCCAACTCGCCGCCCCGCTCTTTCCGTCCTTTAAAACAGCAATCCAAATCCAATACCGATTTCCGGCCGCTGACCGGAGCTGTTTTTTCCACGAAATATTTAAAGTTAAGCTCCACCTCTGCCGACTGTGCATCGAGACGGTCCAATGCTTCCATCAGCATCTTGTCCATTTCCGGCTCTGCCAACGGCTTCTGGCTCCAGGGCATAAGAATCTCCAGGAACCGGCTCATATGCGTTCCCTTGTACTCACTAGGCAGCGCAACGGTGAAGCGTATGCGGGCCAGCACCTGCTGGAACCCGCCCTCTTTTGTTTTTATCAGGAATGGCAAATGCGCGTCCTTGATTCCGACACGCTGTATGGCAATCCCCCGGGCATCTTCCCGGTTTTGTACATCCTGCATATCCGCTTTCCTCACTGAACGAATTATCCGCGAATTGCTTTGATAGCCTCGCTGACATCACTGGCTCCATAAATAGCCGAACCGGCAACCAATACATTGGCACCAGCTTCACGAACCAGCTTGCTGGTCTCGGCGTTAATACCACCATCAACCTCGATGTCACAGGTAAAGCCCATATCCTGAATCGTGTGATAGAGCATATGAATCTTTTCAAGCTGTGACTCGATGAATTTCTGGCCGCCAAAGCCCGGGTTAACCGTCATGATGAGGACCATATCCACATCGGCAATCAATTCCTCAATCATAGCCAGCGAAGTTCCCGGATTGAGCGCGATACCTGCTTTGCATCCAGCTGCTTTAATCTGCTGGATGATGCGGTGATGATGTTTCGCCGCCTCGGCATGGAACGTAATGATATCGGCACCAGCCTCAGCAAAGGCCTCAATCTGCGTTTCCGGATGCTCCGTCATCAAATGGACATCAAACACAGCCTGGGACGTTTTGCGCAGGCTTTTGACAACCGGCGAACCCAGCGTGATATTCGGCACAAAGGTACCATCCATTACATCGATATGAATGTATTCCGCCCCAGCATCGGTGACTTTCTTTACTTCATCCGCCAAATGGGCAAAATCAGCCGACAGGATGGAGGGTGCTATCTTAATCATTTATATTCCTTCTTTCGCGCAATCTTTTGATTTTCTTTGATTTCTTCATAAATATTGACATATGCGTCATAGCGTTCTTTTGTGATGCAGCCAGCTTCTACGGCCTGCTTTATCGCACAGTCCGGCTCATGGGTATGACTGCAGGGCGCAAAGCGGCAAGCCGAAAGATACGGACGAAACTCCGGGAAATAACCAGGCAATTCCTGGATTTCAAGCTCCGTAAGTTCCATGGCACTAAACCCCGGTGTATCCACGATAAAGCCATCCCCATAGGAAAGCAATTCTGCTACGCGGGTGGTATGACGGCCGCGTTTGATTTTCTCACTGACGTGACCAGTCTGCAGCGCCAGGCTTTCGTCAATGCGGTTGAGCAGCGACGATTTGCCGACACCGGAAGGTCCGGCAAATACGGTCACCTCGCCGGAAAGGCACTGCCTAAGCGCCTCAATCCCTTCGTTTTCCTCGGCCGAGACGCGCAGTACCGGATACCCGATTGCTTCATAGTCCTTGAGGAAATCCGAAATGTCCCCCGCATAGAGGTCCTTTTTATTTACGCAGATGACAATCTTGGGAATCCCTGACCACTCGGCCAGCACCAGGAAACGGTTCAGGAGCAGCGGATGAAGGTCCGGCTGTGCGGCGGCAAACGTCAGCACAACTTGCGATATATTGGCAACCGCCGGACGTTTAAGCAAGCTGGTGCGCGGCAGCTGCTCCTCCACCACGCCGCTGCCGTCTGGCAGGCGATTGATGCGGACCAAATCTCCTGGCACTACACCAGCACTGCGCCGGGTCTTTTTGAATTTCCCGCGCAATTTGCAGGTGACCATTTCCGGGCCATCCTGTCCAGCTGCCAGCACATAGAAAAAGCTGTTATACGCCTTTATGACTCGACCTTCTTGCATGAACGCTCCTTTTCCTAACTCGTTATATTTCCTCAGCGGCTCTTGGAACCTTCACCGTTACGGGATACCGACGGATTGTCCTGTTCCTGTTTGCCGCTTTCCTTACCGGGATCTTTGCTGCCCGATTTCTTGGGTTCTGCTACGACCAGCGTAATGGTAGAACCAGCAGTAACCGAACTGCCGCCTGCCGGAGTCTGGCTGATTACCGTTCCGGCTGCCTTCGAGCTTTCCTCTTTCGTCACACTGACTTTAAAGCCAGCACTCGTCAACGCAGCCTTTGCGCCTTCCACTTGCAGATTCGTTACATCGGGCACAGTATTTTTAGTTTCTTTCTTGCCCTTGCTGACCGTGATGTCAACGCTCTGCCCTTTGGTAATCTTGCTGCCGGCTTTCGGGTCCGTAGCGATTACCGTTCCTGCCTCTTCCTCGGAATTGCGCTCATAGACAGAGCCGACCTTGAGGCCCATCTTCTTCAATTTGGCTTCGGCATCGGCTTTGGTGAGACCTTTGAGGTCTGGCATTTCCAGGCTCTCGCCGCCCTTGCTGACATGAATGGTGATGAGGCGCTCCTCTTTTACCTTGGCGCCGCCTTCCGGGTCCTGCGAGACAACGGTTCCTGCTGGAACACTGGCATCAAACGTCTCTACCACATTGACGCGCAGTTTCTTATCCTCGAGAATCTGACGTGCCAGGGTCATCTGCTTGCCCGTTACATCCGGCACAATGACTTCTTCGTTGCTCCAGAACTTGCCATAGCTCAGGAACGCGCCGACGAAAAAGCCCATGAACAGCACCAGGATAAGGCCCGCGATGAATTTCTTTGATTTGAACACCGAGCTTTCCTGTTCGGGCTCATCGTAACCGTAGCCGGACGGCATGCTGCGCATATCGCGGCGCGACGGCATCGGTGCCACCGGCTCCTCCATGCGGGGCAATACCTGCGTAGCAAACGGGTCTGGCTGGGCGGCTGCATAGCCCAGGCCGCTTCCTACCATCTGCTCTGCCTGCTGGATATCCCTCACGATTTCGGCAGCGTCCGGGCGCATTGCCGGGTCTTTGCTCATTGCCCGGGCAACGATTGCCTCGACGACCGGCGGAATTGACGGGTCAAGCTGACGGACCGGCACCGGCTCCTCCTGCAAATGTTTCATCGCGACGCTTACCGGAGTCTCACCAGTAAACGGCAGCGCCCCCGTGAGCATTTCATAAAGGACGACGCCCAGCGCATAAACATCCGACTTCGGCGTAATCATCGTGCCCTTTGCCTGCTCCGGCGAAAAGTAATGAACCGAGCCAACCACATTGCCGGTATACGTCATCGTCGATTCGGTAACGGCGCGGGCAATGCCAAAATCCGCCACCTTGGCGCTGCCATCCGGCATCATCAGGATATTATGCGGTTTGATGTCACAATGAACGAGGTTGTTGGCATGAGCATGCGCCAGCGCACTGGCAATCCCTTTGGCCACCGTCAAAGCCTCGGCCACGGATAAATGGCCTTCCTGTTTGATTTTATCCTTCAACGTCCGTCCCGGAACATATTCCATGACAATGTAATGCGCATCATCCATCACACCTACATCGTAGATATTGACGATATTCGGATGCGAAAGACGCGCAGCTGCCTGAGCTTCACGATTAAATTTATCAATAAATTCGGTATCGCTCTTGAATTGATCATGCAGGATTTTAACGGCTACCGGCCGGTTAAGGAGCAGATCTTTTGCCTTGTAGACGTCGGCCATACCGCCGCCGCCAATCTGCTCCTGCAGCTCGTAGCGCTGATCTAAGACACGCTGTATCATTCATGTTCCTCCTAGGTTAAGATATAGTATCGGAAATCTCTGCCCGTTAATTCTGCAGGGATAAGATTACCTTACGGGCAATCGGTGCGGCCTGGGTTCCGCCACTGCCGCCATTTTCTACGATGATGGCAAAAACGATGCGGCGGTTGCGAAGTTCTGCCGAACCGATAAACCAGGCATGGTCTTCGCCAGCGGCATTTTCCGCCGTACCGGTCTTGCCGGTTACGCGAACGCCGCTTACCTGTGCGGCCCGGCCCGTCCCCTTGGTGACGACATCCTCCATGAAGCTGTCAATCTTGGCAGCCATCGTTGGCGTCGTCGCCGTCAGCCATTTAGTCGGGCGGGTATCCTGAATCACGGTTCCGCCCGGTGTAATGACCTGCTGAACCAGATATGGTTTCATGATGACACCGCCATTGGCAAACGCGGCAGCCATCAACGCCATGTGCATCGGCGTGACCAGCAGGGTACTCTGGCCGATACCAGTCTGGGCCAGGTCGCCACTGCCTAATTTGCCAAACGCTGGCAGATGCGATCCTTCCATGAGGATTTCTCCGCCCAATCCCTTGTCGAATCCAAAGCGTTCGAAAGATTTCTTGAGCTTCTCATCGCCGAGGCGCATTCCCAAAGTACCGAACGTGACGTTGCAGGACTCGGTGAGCGCCTTGCGCAGATTCACTTTGCCGTGAACCTCGCCATGACTTTCCCGGATTGTTTCGCCAGCGCCGACATCCAACGTTCCCGAACAGTCGAAAACTTCCTGCTCATTGGTCACGCTTTCCGCGAGCGCCGCATCGGCAATCATCGGCTTAATCGTTGAGCCTGGCGGATACATGCCTTGAACTGCACGGTTCAGCAGCGCACCATCGGCCTGCTTGGAAAGCGCCTGCCAATTGGCCTCGATATCGTTCGGGTCATACGACGGCGAGCTGACCATGGCCAGCACGGCACCAGTTTCCGCATCGAGTACCACCACGGCGCCCTTGCGGCCATCAAGGCCATCAAATGCGGCCTGCTGCGCATCGGATTCAATGGTCAATTTGACATCGTTGCCCTGCTCCGACTGAAAGAGCTGGGAAGCCGGGCCCAGATGGCTCAAATCATCGGAAAGCCCTAAGAGCTCGCGATTAGCATGACCTTCCACGCCGGCACTACCGATTTTCTCCCCGTTGTATCCGGTTACCGCGGCCATGGATTCGCCCATGGGATAACTACGGCTGCCATCGGCCCGATTCTGTGCGAGAACCCGGCCCTTGGCATCGAGAATGGCGCCGCGGCGGATATCCGCCCGGGCTGCCGCTCCGCGCATGTTCAGGGGATTATTGGCCAGGCTGTCGGCCTCCCAGGTCGACAGATAGATAATATATGCGGTCAAAAGACCTGTCAGCACCAACAAAAACGATGCCGCCTGCAGGATTTGCCGCTTGATTTTCCAATCAGCCATGTTCCTGCTCCTTTGATAACGAAATTAAAAGTCCCAACAGTACAAAACTGGAAACCATCGAACTGCCGCCATAACTGATAAACGGCAGCGTGATACCTGTCAGTGGCAGGAACTTCGTAACACCAGCAATGATGATAAAGGCCTGCAGAAGCATCAGCGAGCAGCAGCCTGCCGCCAGCAGCACTTCCTTTTCCTTGCGGCAGGAAAGCGCCGTTTTGATGCCACGCCAGAAAAAGAGTACGTAGCAGGTCATCAGCATCATGGTTGCAATAAGGCCCATCTCCTCGGCAATGGCCGCAAAGATGAAGTCCGTATGAACCTCGGGAATAAAGCCCGGATGCCCATAGCCAAAACCTGTTCCCCAAATGCCGCCTGTGCCAAAGGCAAACAGCGACTGCACGACCTGATAAGCCATGCCATTGGGGTCCTGCCAGGGATTGAGCCAGATATCAAAGCGCACCCGCACATGGCCAAACGCGGCATAGCTGGCCGCTGCGGCCACGCCAATAAACGCCAGTGCCAAAAATACATACGATTTACTGCCGGTCGCCATATACGTCATGAGCACGGCCATGCCAAAGAACAACAAGGCCGAACCAAGGTCTTTCTCGACGACGAACATCAGGACCGCCATGCCCCAAATGCAAATGAGCGGAGCGATAAAGCGAAGCGGCGGCAGCTGCAGCAAAAAGATGCGATGCGCCGGAAGCGTCAGCACGCGCCGGTGGTCCGATAAATAAGCCGCCAGGAAAAATACAATCAGTATCTTGCCAAACTCAGACGGCTGAATCGATATCGGTCCCAAGACCAACCAGTTTTTGCTGCCGCCGATTTCCGTACCGAACAACAAAGGCAGCCCCAGCAGGAAAATGCAGGCCACGCCTAGCAAATACGGATAGCCAAGCATGCGCCGGATGCGCCCCCAAAACCGCAGTACCAGAATCATCACGATCATGGCCACGCAAAGCCATTGCAGCTGGCGAACCAAAAGCGCCGGTTTTAGCCGGGCGATTTCTACGATACCGACACTGCAAAGCGTCAGCACAATCGGAAACAGGAATGTATCCTCACGCCGCTTGATGATAACCGCCTGAATGAACAGCGCCAACAAAATCACCGCTGCCAGCCACGGCACATAATTGAGCGGTCCCTGCAGGACTTCTGCTGTCAGTTTGGAACCGCCCGGATTCATTTTCAAATAAAGCACGCTCATGCCGAAGAGGACGATGCCCAGCGGAGCTGCCATTAATCCCCAGTTCTTCATGAATTGTACACCACCACGATTACAGTTACATTATCATTGCCGCCAGCATTTAGTGCCCGCGTCACCAATTCTTTAGCGGGATCCATTGGAGCTGCTTCGATAACCTGACGGATTTCATCATCCTCTACAAGTTTCATCAACCCATCGGTAGCCAGTATCAGAATGTCCTGTGGCTGCAGCGAAAAATGACCGGAATCCACCGTAAGGTTCTGCTCAACGCCTACGGCCCGCGTCAGGAAATTGCGCTTAGGATGCACCTTGGCCTCGGCCTCGGTTATCGTTCCCTCGGCTACCAACTCCTCAACATACGAGTGGTCTCTGGTCACCTGCTTCATTTCCCCGTTCCGCAGCAGATAAAGCCGGCTGTCACCAACATGTGCCCAGCACGCTTCATCACCTTCAATGTGCATGACGGTAGCGGTAGTTCCCATCCCCTTATAATCGGGATGATCCTTCTCACTATCAAGGATTGCCTGATTGCCAGCCAGAATTGCCTCGCACAACGCATCCTCCCCGATTGCTGCTGTACCGGTCAGTTTCCGCCGTACACTGTCGACCAGCATGCGGCTGGCTACCTCGCCTGCCACATGCCCCCCCATGCCATCGGCAACGACATAAGTTGCCGGTTCAAATACATCCGCACTGTCTTCGTTGCCTTTTCTTACGAGTCCAACGTCGGTAGCTTCATATACCTGAATCATCTGCTCACCTCTCGAATCTCAGTGCGACCATGCCGATGCGGACTATATCCCCCGACTTAATGTAGGCTCTGCCTTGTAGCACCTGATCATTCACATACGTATGGTTCACGCTGCCAAGGTCTTCAATGACATACTGGCTGCCATGCTGATAGATGACGGCGTGATGGTGGGATACAAATCCCTCCGGAATCATAATATCATTGTCTTCGCCACGGCCGATGGAAATCTGCTCGCTGAACGCAAACCGGCGTCCGGCAAGATTCTCCTCACTGGCATCCACCACCGAAATCACAGCCTCATTCTGGCTGGTTTCCGGGCGGCGCTGCCGGATGGATTCCTTCCGCACCTCGCGAAACATTCTCTTCGTAAGCTTCAGGGCAAACCACAGCAGCCAGAGCAGCATACCATACTCCAGCACCACGCGGACGCCCTTCAAAATAACCGCCATAGTTGGCAAATCATATCACCTCGTAAACTAAAACCGTTGAGCCTATCTGAATCTCATCGCCCGGCACCAGACAATAGGTATCAATCCGTTTGCCATTGACATACGTGCCATTCGTGCTTTGTGCATCGTGCAGGATATGACGATGGTCTTCATACGTTATCCACGCATGAAGGCGCGAAGCATTTACATCCGTCAGGATGAACTCATTCTTATCCCGGCGCCCGATGTAAATCTGCTTTTCGCCAAACTCCAGATACGCATCCGTATCGGCCCCCTCGATTACGGTGAGGGAAACCACTTTATGCTCGGTGGGCAGATTGAGCGGCGTCGACGCCGACAGTCCCGGCCGTTCGAGCACGATGGTCTGGGATGACGCTTCGTTGGTACTTGCCACTGTCTCTTCTTCATAGCGCGACGTCAAGGCATACGTCCCCTTGATTCTGTCCGCCTCTTTCTGGCAGCTGACACGGAGTTTCCCCTCCATACGGTAATTCTGCAAAATGACCTGCTTTTCCACAGCCGCATAGAGTTCATCGACAACCCGCTGCGCACAGAAACGCTGATAATCATCTTCTGCCAGCGTAAAGACATACCGGTTCGGTACCAGATGCATCGCTTTGCCACGGCCCTGACGGCCGATTTCTTTTTCCAGGCCCTTCATAAGCTCTGCCAGCTCCAAATCACTGCTGAAGCGTTTATTGAAAAATCCCTCGATGTGTCCTTCGAGGAAAGATTCCAGCTTACCAATTCCCATGAAATAAGACTCCTTTATTTTCGCCTTTTTCCTTCTGTCCATTATAGCAGAAAGCTACTATAATGCCTAGGTTTCATTTTCTGGCGCTCAGTCTTTCAGGTGCTTGTTGCGAAGCTGGCCGCAGGCGGCCTGAATGTCCACGCCCATCTCACGGCGGACCGTGACATTTACATGATGGTCCATAAGATACTTCTCAAACCAGTCAATGCGTGCCTTCGACGGACGCATGAGATTGCGTTCCACCACGGGATTGATGGGGATGAGGTTGACACTTGCGAGCTGTCCCTTCATCAGCGCCGTAAGCTCGCGTGCCTGTTCTTCGCCATCATTCAAGTGGTCGATTAAAATGTACTCATAGGTCACGCGGCGCTTCGTCTTATCCGCGTAATTTTTAGCCGCCGCAATGACATCTACCAGCGGATACTTGCGGTTAATCGGCATAAGCTGCGAGCGAAGCTCCTGATTGGGAGCATGCAGGGACACCGAAAGGGAGATTGGCATCCCCTCTTCAGCCAGACGGAGCATGTTCGGAACTATGCCCGAAGTAGACAACGTGATGTTGCGATACCCCATTCCGAGCGTGTAATCTTCATGAATGAGCCGCAGGAAAGCAATCACGTTATCATAATTCATCAGCGGTTCTCCCGAGCCCATGATAACCATCGTATCCACTTTGGCACCGGCTTCCTCCTCGCGGAGCATATCTTCGATGGTAACCGCCTGCGCGAGGATTTCGCCCTTGGAAAGGTCCCTGGCCATGCCATGAAGCGTTGACGCACAAAAGGCACAGCCCATATTGCAGCCGGCCTGGGTTGAAACACAGATACTATTTCCATAGGGCTGGCGCATGAGCACGGTTTCCACGGCCGTTCCATCCGCGTATTCGAGCAGGAACTTGGTCGTATGACCATCCTGCGAATCCAGCCGATCCTTGATCTTCGGCCTGCCGATGACAAGGTCTGCCGAAAGCGTCTCCCGCAGCTGTTTGGACAAGTTGGTCATGGCCGCAAAGTCGCGGGCGCCGCGCTGGTACATCCACTGGGCAATCTGTTTCGCCCGGAACTTCTGCACCTTATAAGGCGCCAGTGCCGCCTGCAGCTCATCAAGCGTCATGCCAAATATATCAATCATTCTCTCATTTCCTCCGCATTCTCGCAATGAAGAACCCATCGGTTCCATCCACCTGAGGATAGAGCTGAATCATCTGCTCATCCCGCTTTTTCCCCGGCAGGAATGCACCCGTTTTTTCCAGCGTAAATTCCGGATTCTCCGCTAAAAACGCCTTGACGACTTCCTGATTCTCCTGCGGCTCAATCGTACAAGTGCTGTATACGAGCACGCCTCCTGCCTTGACGGCTTTGGCTGCACTGGTAAGTATTTCCAATTGCAGTGCCGGAAGGGCATCGATTTCCTCAGCCGTCTTATTCCAACGGGCATCGGGTTTACGGCGCAGGACACCAAGTCCGGAACACGGTGCATCGACCAGCACGCGGTCGGCCATCGCCAAGTATTCCTCTCCGACTTCACGGGCATCGAGCAAATCCGTCTCGATAATCGCAAGGCCAAGGCGCTGGGCATTTTCTTCAATGCGCGCCAATTTGTGTTCATAGATATCTCCAGCAACAATGCGGCCCTTATCCTGCATCAGTGCCGCCATGTGCGTAGTCTTGCCGCCCGGCGCACTGCAGCAGTCGATGATGAACTCACCAGGCTGCGGATCCACGACATGGGCTACGAGCATCGAGCTTTCATCCTGAACCTGGCAGAGCCCCTGCTGCAGTGGCAGCAAATTGTCAAGGGCCCCGTGTTTTTCAATGATAACACCCTCCGGCGTCCAGTCCGACTCTCTGGCTTCGCAGCCAGCATCAGCTAGAGCCTTCAGCAGCTCCTTACGGCTGGTCTTTCGCGTATTCGTCCGCACCGAAAGCGGTGCCTCACCGTTGTTGAACAGGCACAAATCCTTTGCCCCATGAAAGCCGAATTCCTTGACCCAGCGTTTTACCAGCCAGAAAGGATGCATGCTCTGCAGAGCCAATTCCTCCACACCATGACCCTTGCCGCTTGGGAATTGTGCCTTGTCCGGCTCGCGCACTGCTGTGCGGAGCACGGCATTGACAAACTTCGACGTGCCGATGTTGCTGTATTTTTTTGCCAGCTCTACCGCCGTATTGCAGGCAGCCGAAGCCGGCACCTTATCGAGATAAAAAATCTGATACAGTCCAAGGCGCAAAATATCACGGACCATCGGCTCAATTTTCTTCAAAGGGCGGGTCACATAGCGGCGCAGAATCCAATCCAGTGTATCGCCGGCCTTTACGGCACCATAGACCAGTTCCGTCACAAAGCGGCGGTCCATATCCGATAGATCCGTCCGGCGAAACTCTCGTGCCAATGCCACATTGGCATAAGCTCCCTTCTCATGTACCTCATGTAAAATTCTGACCGCGGTATCACGCGCTTTATCCATAAAATCCTCCTCTGCGGATTCAGCTCTCATTCGTTTTAGCCGGAAGTATAATCTTCTCCAGCTGGGCTTTTACCTCATCGATGTCCACATGCGTGTTATAACACGGCCCATTGGGACGAATGTTTAAAACGCCCACGGCAGGCAGCGGGTAAACATCCTGGATTCCGCTCATGAGGTCGCGCTCACAGGCAATGGCCAGCACGGCTTTTGGCCGCGTCTTATAAACAATTTGCCGGGCCAAAGTCCCACCCGTAGCGACAAAAAAGTGAAAGCCCATTTCCTCGGAAAGGGTCACGAGGACCCCGATGTCACAACCGCCACAGCGTTTGCAATTCTTCGGGTCACGCGTAATCTTATGCGGGCAGGTTGCCAACTGCAGGCAATGCGGCGTCACGACCAGCAGGCGGTCTGCCGGCACGCGGATTCCCATGCGCGTAAACATCCGGTTGCTCGTGGCGATAAAAGAGCCCTCCAGCCGGCGCTTGCTGATGCCAAACAATTTAGCCAGCCGCACCGACACGGGAAACAGCAGATTAACCAATTCATACGTCTGCCGCTGCAAAAGTGGCAAATACGGCCAATCGGCCACAGCCAGTCCCATATTCATTATTCCCAGCAGCGAAATTGCCACACTGACGGCAAAGATGCCGCCGACAATCGTCGGCAGCACCTCAGCGATGTTGGCAAGCCCCGGACTGGCAATATACCAAATTCCGTAGAGTACGGCTGCCGCCAGCACCGCCGCCAGCGACAACATGCCAAGAAACAACCGTTTCTTCGGCCGTCCCGGAATCACGATTTTCTTTTTTACCTGTTTGGATTGATCTGTCATTGTCTACCTCCAACAAATCTCACCCGAAAATAGTTCCTGCTTCCCCTCATCGAAAAAATCCCGTTAAGCAAAGGCAGCCGGCAGGCTGATGCCATGTCCATTAAGATAATCGGATGCCTTCATTTTCTTCTTACCTGGCGCCTGAAGCTCCGTAATCTGCAAGAGCTCATCGGCAGCAGCCACCCAAAGGCCCTCTTTCTTGTCGGCCTTGACGATGGTTCCCGGCGCAGCTGAAGCCGGCTGACCGGTCCGCTTCGTCAGCCAGATTTTGTATTTTTTGCCATCCATTTCCGTAAATGCGCCTGGCCAGGAATTTAACCCACGGACGAGATTGTGAATCTCCTGGGCTGATTTTGACCAGTCAATATGACCGGTTTCCTTCGTAAGCATGGGCGCATAGTTTGACTCCCCAGTCTGCGGCGTCCGCTTAAGCGTGCCCTTCGAAAGCTCTTCGAGCGTATCCATCAGCACGCCTGCCCCCATCGCCATGAGGCTGTCATGAACTTCTTCGAGCGTCATATTCGGCCCAATCGGAAGTTCTTTTTTTAGCAGCATGTCGCCCGTATCGAGCCCTGCATCCATGAACATCGTCGTCACACCGGTTTTCTCCTCGCCATTGATGACGCACCACTGCATGGGTGCCGCTCCGCGATAGCGCGGCAAAAGCGACGCATGGACATTGATGCAGCCGTACTCTGGAATATCCAAAATGCGCTGGGACAAAATCTGACCAAAGGCAACGACGACCATCAAGTCTGGCTTGAGTTCCTCAAGCTTTGCCGTAAACTCCTCCGTCTTGATTTTTTCTGGCTGATACACGTCCAAGCCATGTTCTACCGCCCAGGCCTTTACCGGGGACGGCATGAGTTTCTGCCCGCGGCCGCGCGGTTTATCCGGCTGCGTGATAACGCCGATGACTTCGCAGTCCTTATGCAATGCCTCAAGACACGGCACGGCAAACTCCGGCGTGCCCATGAATATTACGCGAAACTTCTTCAAGCCTGACTCCCCCTATGAATGCTCTGTGCGATGTCGATAAAGAGCTGGCCTTCCAAATGGTCAAGCTCGTGCTGAATGCAGCGGGCCAGCAGACCCGTTGCCGTTACGCGCTGCTTTTTGCCACGGCGGTTCAGGAACTCCACTTTGACTTTCGCCGCCCGCTCTACTTCGCCATAAATGTCGGGAACCGACAGGCACCCTTCCGTATCGGTCTCCGTCCCCTCACGGAACGTGATGACCGGATTGATGAGCTCAAGCAGACCATGTTCGTCCTGGCAATCGATGACGACCAGGCGGATTGCCTTGCCAATCTGCGGGGCCGCAATGCCAACGCCATTACTTTCATACATGGTTTCTGCCATATCATCCATGAGCTTTTTCAGCTGCTTGTCGATTTTTTCAACCGGCGCGCAGACCTCTTTTAATACCGGATCGCCTGCCTTTTTAATATCCAATAAAGCCATATAGGTACTCCTTTAATTCTTTCGTATACGATAACATTTCTTATTTCTTTAACGCTGCCGCCCCAGTGGCAATGCCAAGAACTGTCTCGCCTGCTTTCTTCAGCGAGTTCAGCGGCAAATACTCAAAGCGGCCATGGAAGTTGGCACCACCCGTGAAGATATTCGGGCACGGCAGTCCCATGAAGGAAAGGCGGGCACCATCCGTGCCGCCGCGAATCGGCTGCACATCCGGCGTAACCCCAGCAGCTTCCATTGCCTGTTTGGCTAGCTCCACGACATACATATTGCCATCCTCGATTTTTTCCAGCATGTTGTAATAAACATCATGCGGCGTAACCGTAACGGTGCCTTCGCCGTATTTCTTATTGAAAAAGTCCGCCATTGACTCGAGGTAAGCCTTGCGCTGTTCGAACTTCTGCCGGCTGTGGTCGCGGACCAGCATATTCATCGTGCACTTCTCGACGCCACCAGCAATCTTATAGACATGGAAGAATCCCTCATGACCTTCCGTATACTCCGGTTTATCCCCGGCCGGCAGCAGCTGCTGCCACTCGGCAGCCAGCGTAATGGCATTGATCATCTTGCCCTTGGCATCGCCCGTATGGACACTGCGTCCCTGGAAGGTGATGACCGGATTGGCCGCATTGAAATTTTCATACTCAAGGCCGCCCAGTTCGCCGCCATCGATGGTATAGGCAAAGTCTGCGCCAAACTTTTCCACATCAAAGAGGTCCGCACTTCGTCCCGTCTCTTCATCGGGCGTAAAGCCTACGCGAATCTTGCCGTGTTTGATTTCCGGATGGTTTACCAGATATTCCATGGCACTGACGATAGCCGTTACGCCGGCTTTATCATCAGCCCCCAAAAGCGTCGTGCCATCGGTAAACATAATGTCCTGTCCCTTGTATTTGAGGACCTCGGGGAAATCCTTCACCTTAAATACGATGGGGCCATTTTCATTCAGAACGATGTCTTTGCCATCATACTCCTTGACAATCTGCGGCTTAATCGGACCGCCCGCAGCATCCGGGCTCGTATCGACATGCGCGATAAAGCCAACTACCGGCGCATCGTCGGCACCATTGGCCGGCAGCGTCGCCATAACATAGCCATGATTATCCAAATCTACTTCCGTAAGGCCAATAGCCTTCAATTCTTCGGCGAGATGTTTCGACAAAACCATCTGTCCCGGCGTACTCGGGCAGGCTTTATCATTTTCCTCATCAGACTGCGTATCAAAGCTGATGTAGTCCTTAAACCGTTTTACCATTACATCCATATCTAATTCCATGGATAAACACCTCGATTGATCTTTTATTCATACATCCCTATATTATAACATTCTCCCCTGGAAATGTCATCCGGCCAAGCGACCTACGTTCCGAAGGGAAAAAGCCTCAGCCTCCCGCCGCCTGAACCAAAGCACAAAAATAACCGCCGAGTATCTGCCCGGGCGGTCATTTCTGAAACTCCCTTTATTCTTCGATAGTAATGCCATTTTCCATTGCTATTTTACGGATAGCATCCCGCGAAAGTTCCGTAGCAGCTTGAATCACATCAAGGGATATCTTCAACTTCAACATTCCAACAGCGGTCCTTGTCACGCCTTTTTCGATTCCTTCTTTGATCCCTTCTTTGCGCTCCTCCATCATCTTCATAGCTAAAGTCATATAACTCACCCTCTCGCTTTCGATTTTCTTGACATCACGGATTTCCTGTTCGATTTCCTGAACAAAAGCATCATCGCTAATTTTTCCATCAACATAATCCAAAAAGAATCGTACATCTTCTGGCACATCATCTGCCGTCCCCTTGGTGTTTAGAAAAATCTTCGTCGCACCATCGCCCAACGACAATGTCTTATCCTGCTCACAGTAGTTATTGAAGGTATAAATGTGCCTGTCCTGGCCGAATGCATCAAAGGGACAAATGAAGATAATGATACATGGATTGAGCGTATCGTAATCCGCCCCCATAGCCAAGAGGTCAGCATCTATCATGGACTGATAGTATCGCGTACGCTTGAAAAGACCGTTCCCCTCGGGCTGGCGCACCTGCATCTCGATGTCGTAGACCGTGTTCTTATCATCCTCAACATAGACATCCAACCGCACACCCTTGCTTTCATAGCGTGCCTTCATCGTCTTCTCTTCATCTATATACTTGATGTCACGAATCGGTATCTGCAAGAGTTTTCTCAAGCATCTTCTTGCATATCCGTTTACGGCTCATGATGAGCTTAAACATATAATCATCCTGAATGGTAAGGTCTTCCCATGGTTTGATTCTATACATGCCATCATCACCTCTACCTAAATTGTAACCGAGCTACCTTGGCATTTCAAGAATTTTATGCTGCTCCTTCCATCAGCTTTATCATCAATACTTCATCAAGTCAGATTAGCCATCGACCGCATAATCAAATCCACATCACTGCTTTCCAGTTCCTGAATAATATGCAGGTATGTCTTTTGTGTCGTAGTCATACTGGCATGTCCCAACCTTCTTGCCACGCTGGCTATTGATACCCCGGCAAACAACAACAACGACGCATGCGTATGCCGCAAACCATGAACAGAGATTACTGGCAGTTCCAACTTCTTGCAGTACCGCTCCAACAATCCGTTGACCGTAGAATTATAGACTGCTGCATACCGTTCACCTTTTTGTACAAAAATAGGCTCATCCGCTGGCAAGTCCTTCGTCAGTGCCGAAAACTGCATCACCATCTGCCAGTCAATCTGTATCTTACGTACAGAAGATTTATTCTTAGTCGGCATAAAGCCCCCGTCTCCCTTGTAATTCCAAGTCTTATTGATGGACAGCATCTGATGGGCAAAATCAAAATCCTTAGGGGTAAGTGCCAAGGCTTCTGAAAACCGCATCCCGGTCTTGGCTACCAATAAAATAAACCAATCCCAATTCACCACCTTATCCAAATGCAGATTTTTCAGCAAAGTATGCAGTTCGAACTGATTCAGATACTTAATTTTCTTATCCGCCGGCGACTTTCCCTTGATGATGACTTTTCTGGTGGGGTCACGGGTAATCAGTCCTTCATCCACTGCATCGAGGATTGCACCTTTTAACTGATGATGAAAATCCATCACGGTCTGACGTTCATGCTCTTTGGCATAATCATTGATAAGCTGCTGATAACTTATGCGTGTCACTCCACCTAAAGTCATATCCGGAGCCAATTTTTTCGTCCACGCCAGCGTCACATAATACTTAGCCAGCGTCACCTCCCGTATTGCCCCTTCCTTATAGACCCGAATCCATTGCTCGTAATAAGAAACGAACAAATCCTGTGGTGTAAATTCATTCAGCATAACAAACCTCCTGATTCCATCATGCTGATGAAAGGATACAGCCCCTATTTATTTCTTTGGTTCCAAAATTTCTTGACCACCAGAGAGAACAAACTTACGCAACATTACATCTGCCAATCTGTTTATCTCCTTTAACTTTACCTCCCTACCAATAGCACTGGCAAAATATCGTCCTGCCTGTTCTGTGACAATACTGTCCTTTAATGCTGAAAAACGTCCATAATTATCAATATTTGCTTCCGTAACTTCCGTTTCCAAAAAGCCCAATAGCATTTTTTCATCACATCCCAGATAAGAAACAATCTTCTCCACCTGTGATTTTTGTGTGCTTACCGCATAATGGGCAATATAGTCCTGCAATGTCCAGCCTTCTCTTATCTCTGCATCGCCGCTTTTTACATCGCCCAGGAAGAGATTCGCCAGCTTCTGGTCAGCCTGAGACAGGAATGCAAAGGATTTATGGAGTTCTGCCAAGGTTTGCTCCTGCACTTCGTCCGGCACATTCGGGTCATGCAACTGTTTCATCCATTTCACAAACCGGGAATTCATGTAATTGTAGTCGATAATTCCGGTTTCCTGCTCACTGAGGTACGGGTCAATATCAAACGTTACTTCTTCTGGCTCGCCTTCGCCGTCCGTTGGCTTGCGCAATTCCTTGTAACGCTGTGCCAAAATCTCATACTGTTCTCTGCTGACTTCCACATGGATAACATTATTCACACGATCATCCAGAGGATCCACATCCTCATATTCTGTCTGTTTCCAGTTAAAGCCCTGTATCTGTGCAGCTTGATAGTAATTGGAAAACTCCCGAAACAACTTGGCAAATTTGCCTTTTGCAGCATTGTCTTCCGGCAGCCTGTCCATATCCGGAATTCCTGCTTTGACAAACAATTCCTTCATCTCTCGGTAACGGTCATTCATATGCAGGATATTGTCCGCCAGATGGTCAACGAACAATCCTCTCGGACGGTCGCCAGAATACAGCTTCACCGCATCTTCGATATTACGATGCATGGTATGGGGCATACGATAATAATAAATCTGCCCAAATGGCTTCTCATTGATGTTGAACAGGCGATTGGTACGGGATATAGCCTGAATCAGGTTCTGATAAACCAGAACCTTGTCCAAATACAGGCGGTTTACCCACTTGGAATCAAAGCCTGTCAACATCTGATTGACCACAATCAGCAAATCCAGCCGATTTTCTTCATTGATATGCTTATAAGGAACCTTATGCGCCAAGCGGGAGGCCACATCTTTTTTATAATTGGCGTAGGATGCAATGTCGAAGTTCATCCCGAACATCTCATTATAATCCTCCAACATCTCCTTTAGGCCATCTTCCTTTTCGATGGACTTGCCCTTATTGTCTATGGTCGGGTCAAAAAGCCCGGCAATATGCAGATGCGGAGCCCTTTCCTTGAATTTTCGGTAATACCGCATAGCTTCAGGAATACTGCTTGTGGCGAATATGCCATGAAATTTGCCGTTACGGCTGGTCGTTAGCCAATCCTCCAGCATATGTTCTACTACTTTATACTGGTATTTATCTTCTTCATACTGTGCTTTAGGAATGTAATCCTCAATGCCTTTGTGATAATTGCCATCTTCCCCCATAGTCCCTGCCATGGAAACTTCCTGCGGATTCATGAATTTGTAATAGACCTTCGATTTCTTTGCATCCGCCACGGCCTCCTCTACGCTATTTGCCTTAGCCTCCAGCAAGGCTACCTGCTGACGCAAATCCTTATCCTTGTATACTTTGACCATTACAGGGTCAAAGCCCAGAACATTCTTGTCCCGAATGCCATCGACAATAGTATACCGATGCAATTCATCACCGAAAATATCCGTGGTAGTGCTGTTTACCTTTTCATTCTCCTCAAATACCGGCGTCCCTGTAAAGCCAAAGAACAATGCATGGGGAAATACTTCCTTGGCCGTATTCATCATTTCACCAAAGGTAGAACGATGGCACTCATCCACGATAAAGACCAGCCGCAAAGCGTTTATTTTCTCAATCTCCCGGCTACGTTTAGCCAGAATCTCACTATCTTCCCTGAGCGTCCCCATCTTTTGCAGAGAAGATACAATCAAGGAATCATTGGGATTATCACTGGCCAGTTTCGTAATCAAAGTCATGGTATCTTCTGTGTCCTGCACCTCTATACTATCCCCGGCAAAAGCCTTGTATAAGCGCAAGGACTGTGTGCTAAGTTCAATACGGTCAAGCAAAAACACCACTTTATCCGCAAAACCGCAATCCACGATAAGCTGTGCAGATTTGAAAGAAGTCATGGTCTTGCCAGAGCCGGTAGTATGCCAGATATGTCCGCCTCGCTGGTTAGGCTGCTCCCAATCGTGCCCCTGGACACGGTTCAATATCTTCTGCGTAGCATATTGCTGATAACTGCGCATCACCTTCAAAATCCCATCCATGGTGTCAGCAATAGTATAAAAGCCAATCAACTGATGTGCCTCAGGAATGGAAATAAGCTGGCTGGCTATCTTTTGCCAGTCATTCACCGGCTCATTGTTGAAATCTGCCCAATGGAAATAAAAATCAGGATTGAAGTTGTCCTCCGTGCCAGGATTGGCAAAATAAAGCGTCTCCCTTGGATTCATAGCTACAAAAATCTGCACCAGTGAAAGAATCCCGGAAAATATTCCTTCGTGATAATATTTCTTTATCTGATTACATGCTTCCGTAACTGGAACACCAGAGCGTTTCAGTTCAATGTGAAACAAGGGCATACCGTTAATTAGCAGCAGCAAATCCCCGCGTCTGTCCTGTAAAATCTTATCCCGCCGCGCAATCTTCGGCTGACGAGCAATCTGGTAGCGCGTCTGTCCAGCGGCAATTTCCAACGGATCGTAAATTTTCAGGCTCACATCCTTGCCATAATGGAGCTTGTCATCTGGATTCGTCCGCCGTATCTGGATATACTTGCCATTGATGAATTGATTGAGTTCCAGCGGTGTCTTCCCCTTCAGCTGGTCAAGAATCTGTTTCATTTCATCAGCAGTCAAAGGGAAATTATTCAGACGGTTGATATCCCGGTTATTCCCCAGCAGGATGTCTGCCCAATTCTGCAACAATTCCTGTTCCGTAGGATACTCCAGCACCTCATCCCCCCAGCCATGACGCTGCAACGCAACGATAAGGGCATCTTCAAATTCTTTTTCACTTGCAAATTCCATCACAAAAACATCTCCTAATTCATATTTTTTCGTTGCACTAAACTCCCACTCATGAAGGGTGATAAGGTTGTCGAGGTTCTTGAAATGCTGTCCTATTTTTGCCTGTTCCTGTACGTCAGCTGGATAACTAACAGTAAAATCCGCCAACACATTGGCATTGATAGCAGGATAGCTTGTTCCAGTACACCTTTCCATTACATTATTAACAAAATCATCACGTTGAAGCATGGTCAGCAAGAGATAACTGTCACCATGTGGACGAAGCTGAGCATAACCTGTAGAGAATACGTAGCTTTCTTCAGCTCCTTCGAACAAGCAGTTATTCTTCTGATATGGTCTGACAGTTTGATAAAATACATCGCCTGCCTTAGCTAACCGCTGTGCTCTGGAAGGAGCAGATTCCTTTGATTCTGTTCTGTGGGCAATGATTTCCGTTCCAACTACTGATTCTAAGTCTACATACTCAAACTCTTCTGGCAGCACCGATTTTGGGTTAACTTCGGCTACATCCCCCAACTTCCGCTGTTCCCAAGTATAATTGAAGTCATGACATATCACATAATTCCACTTACGCTCATGAAGGGCGATAAGGTTGTCGAGGTTCTTTATTGTAGCTCCAATTTTATTCTGTTCATCATAAGATGGAAGTGGAATATCTATATTCAGAAACTCACCATTACGAATATGTACCTGAGTGGAGCCATTCTTTTCAGCTGATATTATTTTCCTATAATCAGAGCTGTTAGAATAAGCAATCAAAAAGTCTTCATCAAAATCATTTTTAAGCACAATACTATATACACCCTGCGGCATAAGAAACTCTTCCGAATTACCATAAATACGTACAATTCTGCCCATGTTCGGTGCTGTTGGAACCAAGTCTCTTAATGACGTTACTAACTCACCAGTTGATGTCTTGCTTGATATATTTTTGTTATAGAAGGCTTCAGATACACATTTACAACCAGACATATCAGCAACGCCTGTGCCATTAACTGCCCCTTTAGGAATAGTTCTGTATCCTTCTTCAACATAATCATCAGGAGTAATTGAAGCCCCACCGGTCAATTTATCAATTATATCTCCAAGCTTCCGCTGTTCCCAAGAAAAAGGATTTAATTTTTACAAATATTTCATTATTTAAATGTTATCTTCCATCCAATTCGGTCAAAATCATCTAACGCTTATATTCAGAATACGTAATTCTTACCATTTGCTATAAATGGCAACATGGTAACACATAAACCGCTACCAATGCTGCCATTTAATTCACACAAACATGTTATTTAACATGGATAACTTTATTTTTTTTAGCTTCTTCACCTTACGCTCATGAAGGGTGATAAGGTTGTCAATGTTGGAGAAAAACGAGCCAATCCTATCCCTTTCTTCTCTATAAGGAACTAGAACATCTTGTTCATCTAAATCTTTTTTATTAAGATTACCTATGGCCCCATTCCCACCTGCCACAAAAACTTTTATAAAATTTGTATACCAAGCCGAACTCATAGAAGCATTGACAAATTCAGGTTCATCAGATGATGCTATTAGCATGAATCCTCCATGAACCGTTGAGTCTACTTCAATTCCTCTAACTACTGTATGTTTACCAACCAATCTATTGGACCCATTAGCTGATGTAATTAGAATATCTCCATTCTTTGTATATGGTATATTCACTGCATTTGCATTTACAAACACATCATCTTCATGAACCTCAAAAAGTTCTTCATTTATGTTGGATGAGCGAAGAACTCTTACGCCTTCTTTACTAATATCAGTTGGCTTATATGTCAGTCCTCTCCTAATTTCAGCAATATCACTAAACTTCCGCTGTTCCCAATCGTCAGTGTAGCCTGCAAATCTAATTTCCGGCTTTTTCTGTCCATTTGCAGGAAACATTTTTATAAGCATTGATTTTTTTATGTTTTTTAGTTTTTTCACCTTACGCTCATGAAGGGTGATAAGGTTGTCGAGGTTGGAAAAGTAAGAACCTATCTGCTTCTGCTCATCAAAGGATGCTGGCAAAATCATGTCAGTATCTTGAAGCACTCCTTTTGAAATCGAAGTCACTTTAATTCCTTGCATGAGAGGTATCAACTGAGCATGATAAGCATTGGAATTCATGTAGTACCCCAAGAACTTAGACGCAAATGCCCGTTTGGGTCTGCATGGAATCGTATGCAAGCCAGATATGAGCTTCTTTCCTTCAGCCCCGACTATCTCTGTGCATTTACCAACAGTTTCATCTTCGGCAGTATCAGCAATTACAACATCTCCATTCTGCAAGTAAGAATTGCTGAATTTATTAGCTAAAGCCGTGTTAGAAATATACGGTAGTTGCTCAGTTGACACATCAACATAATCTCCGAATTTTACCAACACATCTCCGTAATGAACATTTTGAATCTCACCGCCATCATAATTCAGTTCTGCTCGCGATAGCGTATTATTTTGCAATCCGTCAAAGACATTATGAAACTTCCGCTGTTCCCAATCATCCGTGAATCCTTTGAATCTTAATTTTGGTTTTCTCTCACTCATCAGGATTCACCTCGCAGCAATTTTTGCAGTTCCTGCACGCCTGCCATATCGGCCTCATCGCCTGTAATATCGGCCAACAGGGAAGATATATCCGCTTCTACATCTGCTATTTCGCTGTCAATAGCCTCATAAGTATCTGCATATTTTTCGTGCATGGCTGACAGACATTTTTGCAGGTAATCAATCATATTCGCTGGCAAAGATAGCAGGCTATCATAAATGGGGTTTATCCATTTGACTTGCAGCAAATCCTTCATTTCCTCATCAGTAAGAGCCTCGATTACCTGCTTGGTTTCTTCATGCAAGCGAAGCTCTTCCTCCTTGATAGCAGCTTTGAGTTGCTTTTCCTCTTTTGTCAGGGCATCAACCTTTTTTAGTTTCTGAACCAATTCCTTTTGTTCTTCGTCCCCAGCCAGTGATTTCAGCATAGCAGGAATATTTTTCAGCACAAAGGCATCGTTATCATCCGTCAGGGCATCGCTGATGGTTTCTTTGTCATCCTCACTCAATTCCTCGAAAATGTCATTCTGCAAGGAAGGAATATCCGCCAGTCTCTGCTTTTTGCTTTCTATGGATGCCAGTTCTTCCGGCAGCATTTCCTGCTGTACCAGTTCAAAGGGCAGGATATGACCTTTCCAGCCGTCCTGCACTTCCTGTTCACGGCCACGTACTTTTTTGATGACCATATTGGCATCAACCTGACGCACTGCCTCCCAGCCTTCGGCCTGAATGATTTCCAAATCCCCGGACAAGTCAACAAAACCCTCATGGAAAATCTCATAAGCCTCATATTTGTCAATCAGTGGGATATTCTCATACCTTGCCAACAAGGCACGATTTTCCTCTTCCTGTGTTTTAGCAATGGATAGCTGTGTGGCATTTTCAATCAGCGCACTACGCATTATATCCTTGAAGTCCGCCAGACTCCCCTCATATTTTTGCAGGAAGTTCTGCACATCCCCATTTTGCCGAATAGCAGTCTTTATATCCTTTACCTTCAGATTTGCATACTGTCCATCACTATCCAGTATATCTGCTTTCAACGTAGGGAACACCTGCCAGAACTTATTCAGGCTTGCCAGTTCTGTTTCAGGAATCCCACCAAACATCAGGGCATAAGTATCCCAGTTTTCCGCTTCTTCCGAGGAATCCACATAGCGGGGAATGTTCAGATTGTAATCGTTGTCACGAATTTCCTGACGAGTGACACGACGGGAGAATTTGGCAATATCCAGCCGCCCGATAACCGCATCCACAATGCGACGAATGTCCGAAGCCCTCAGTCTATTATTCTTGCCTTCTTTGATAAATCCCTTGGAAGCATCCACAATCAGCACCTCATCATTTTCACGTTGCTGACGCAGAACCATGATAATCGTAGGAATCCCCGTGCCATAAAAGATGTTGGCGGGCAAACCGATAATTGCATCAATGTGATTTTCCTCTATGAGGTTGCGGCGAATTTTCCCTTCCTCACCGCCACGGAACAGCACCCCATGCGGCAGAACAATGGTCATCATGCCATTGGGCTTCAAATGGTAGAGGTCATGCAATAAGAATGCGTAGTCAGCCTTTGCCTTGGGGGCCAGACCAAAGCGGGCATAGCGCGGGTCTAGTTCCTTATTTTTAGAATCCCAACGCTGGGAATATGGCGGGTTGCTGACCACCGCATCCACATAAAGCGGCTGTCCGGTTCCATCAGCATCCTGAGGCCAGTCTTCCTCCAGCGTATCTGCATTGCGGGTTACGATATTGGCAGGCTTAATCCCCCGCATAACCAAATTCATGCGAGTCAGATTATAGGTATTCGCCTTCAGTTCCTGGGCATAGTATCGGATTTTGTCATGACTGCCTGTGTATTTCTCAATGGCATGGCCGATATTGATAAGCAGGGAACCTGAGCCGCTCGTGGGGTCATAGATTTTGATTCCCTGCTGATTGTTCTGCAAATGGCTGGCAATGATCTCCGACATCAAAAGTGACACTTCGTGCGGCGTGTAGAATTCCCCCGCCTTCTTGCCAGCATTAGCGGCAAATTTTTCAATCAGATATTCATAGATGAACCCCAGCACGTCATAATCCTGCCGCCCATCCATAGGAATCTCATTGATAAGATGGATGAGGTCACGCACTGCCTTAGTCTGGGACTGCGTGTTGTCGCCCAACTTTCCCAGCCCTGTTTCCAGTGTCTTGAAGATATCCTTGAACACATCTGCATGCGTCGGTGACATAAGCCGGGTAAAGGAAGACAGTGCCGTGCTGACATTATCCACCGTGAAATCCGTCTTCATGCCAATCCATGTAGAAAACAAATCTTTATAGGAAATAAAATATCCCATATTAGACTGAATATAAGACAACTCTTCTTTTTTATCCTCATTGACGTCATTTCTAATATCTTCAGCAGTATAGCCCTCAGATTCCAGCCACTGTTCTTCCTTGTCCGACAAATATTTATAGAAAATAAAGCCTAAAATATAATCCTTATATTCATTCGCCTCAATTTTTGACCGCATACGGTTGGCGGATTCCCATATCTTGTTGGCTAACTGCTGTTTATTCATGAACCTGCTCTCCCTATATGATTAATTGCTAAAACTAATCTTAAATTTCAGATAAGGTAAAGTATATCACAAAAGCAGGCGAATCTCTAGGATTCGCCAACAGTTCACAGGCGGAAAGTCCAGTCTCCGTAGGTTCTATAAAAAATTATCCGATAATATTTCTGGCCAGCACGGCCAGCTGCTGAAATAGCGGCTCTTCTCCTGCCCCTTGTGAGAAGAGTTCGGCTTCTTTGCGCGTGGCACCGCTTTGCTGCCAGGACTCGCCGTGCTGCAAAAGGGTCATGGTAAAGACGCGCTCTCCGACTTGAGCAGGCGAGCGATTTTCTTGCACAGCTTCATCAAAGCCCGTCTTTTGCTGCTGATACCGGATAAGCCGTTCAGAAATCCCTTGAATCTCAGCAGAAATATCCGCCTCGGCCTCCCGATGCAGGAACCAGTCGACAAGATAAACATACTCACAAGTCGTCCAGGGAATGACGGCCCGGTTCCGATGGGGCACTTCCTGTTCTTCCTCATCCGCCAGTTGTTCTTCCGCCGCAAGTTCCAGCATCTCACCGGCTCCATCCTTCGTAAGCGAATCAAATTCTGCCGCCGTCACCGGCTCAGGTACCCATTCTTTTAGCGATACGGTTTCTATTTCCGGCAGCAAAGGCTCCTCGGGTGCAACGGGCTCTCCTTCTCCCAGCATCTTTTCCTCAGGCATATTTTCTTCTAACAAACTTTCTGCGGACAAAGCTGCTTCGGGTAACACCTCTTCGGGTAAATTTTCTTCTTCCTCGCCACTTTCCCGCAGACGGCGCTGGTGGCGAAGCCATGATCGCGCCTCCCGCTCGTGGCGCCTTACCACTTCTTCTGCCGCGATAAATTCCGCCGCCAGCCCTTGCTGCTCGATTTTTTCCCGCAGTTCATCGGCGTATTCTTCCGCCGTAAGTTTGGGCAGCAGTAGTTCCGTCTCCCGCCTGAGCCGTTCAAACAAGTCAGGTTTTTCCTGTTTAATCGCAGCGAGTTCAAAAGCAAGGCCATTTGCTTCCCCCGTTTGCTCTGCTGAATGACCTGAAGCAAGCTCATGATATTGACGTTCCAAAACCTGCGGCGAAAAATCTTCGAGCCGATACGCATCGGTTATCTGATGGTACAGAAATTTCTGCACAACAGCTGCCAGCTGCTCAAAAAAGACCACCCGCGCTTCCTCCGGCAGTGCTTCTTCCGCGAAACGCTGCTGAAGCGCCAAAAGTTTCACCGCTATCATGACCTGGCAATCCCATTTGGCAGAATCCATCCCTTCGTTTTCCGTTAAGATAATGCCCTCCTGCGGCAGATATTCCGTCTTGGCCGTTTCATCGAGTTCTGCCTCCGCAGCTGCCATGCTTTCGTAAGCTTCGGTATAATTTCCCGCCCAGCGTACCGCATCGGCAAAAAGCGGCGTGCGGTACGCCGCCGCCTGCGGTTCCCGCATCATTTCGATATGCTGTTGCACAGCCGCCAGCCCGCGATAGCTTGCATCAACGGCAAAGCCACGTTTTTCCGCATAACCGCGCAGGCACGAGGACGTCAGCTCTATTTCCAATTCATCGCTTTCGCCCTCGTGATTCTTCATATGGCGCATGGCCTGGTACACCTTGGCGCGCTCGGTTTCATCCCAGGGAATCCAGCGCTTTTCGCCCGTCTCCAGCCGTAAGTGAAACGATTCATCGATTATCGGTCTATCCTCGGTTGCCCTCTGCGGTTCTATCGCTGCTGTCATTTCGTCATATCCTTTCTCACGCGGGGTACGTTCCATAATTACTCCTATTATAGCATACCGTTTGACAAGTCAAAAAATGACCGGTCAAATCCAACAAAAGTCAGATTTGACCGGTCATTTGTCAAAAGTCAAATGTCAATTTTGACCGATTAGCACATTTTAGCGCCAGCTGGAATATGCGGGTCAAGCTGCAACAGATGCAGTTTCTCTTCGCCTTCCTCCGTGTGAACGGCAGAAATCAGCATACCGCAGGACTCAATGCCCATCATAGCGCGCGGCGGCAGGTTGACAATTGCCACGAGCGTCTTGCCAATGAGCTCTTCCGGCTCATAGAACGCATGAATTCCCGAAAGGATCGTGCGATCCGTGCCCGTACCATCATCCAGCGTGAACTGCAGGAGCTTCTTACTCTTCTTGACAGCTTCACAAGCCTTTACCTTAACCGCACGGAAATCACATTTGCAGAAGGTATCAAAATCAACCATATCTTCATAGAGCGGCTCCACTTCAACCTTCGAGAAGTCAATCTTCTCCGGAGCAGCGGCAGCCGAATTCTCCGGACGGTCAATATGTGCCGGTGCATTAAGCGGTTTCATCGTCGGGAACAGCAGGACATCGCGAATCGAAGCGGCATCCGTCAGGAACATGACGAGACGGTCGATGCCGATACCGACACCACCCGTTGGCGGCAAGCCATACTCCAGTGCCATGACGAAGTCTTCATCCATACCATGTGCTTCATCGTCGCCAGCTTCACGCTGTTTGAGCTGATCCTCGAAACGGCCCTTCTGATCGATTGGGTCGTTGAGCTCGGTAAAGCCATTGGCTAGTTCACGGCCATAGATGAAGAACTCAAAGCGATCGGTGATGCGCGGGTCTTCGGCATTGCGTTTCGCCAGCGGCGAGATTTCCGTCGGATGTCCCGTGATAAAGGTCGGCTGCATGAGCGTCTCTTCCACTTTTTCCTCGAATGCAGCGTTGAGAATACCACCAATGCCATGACGCTCTTCGTAAGGTACCCCGATTTCATCGGCCATCTTACGGGCCTCTTCGACCGTCTCGCAGGACATGAAGTCTTTGCCCGTAGCTTCTTTGACCGCATCGTTCATGCTGATGCGTTTAACCTTGGAAAGGTCAATCTCAACACCCTGATAGTTGATGACCGGCGTGCCCAGAACCTTCATGGCAGCATTGACAACAATGCCCTCGGTGAGGTCCATCATATCCGTGTAATCAGCGAATGCCTGATAGAACTCAATGGAAGTAAACTCCGGATTGTGACGGACGTCCATGCCTTCGTTGCGGAAGATGCGGCCGATTTCATAAACACGGTCCAAACCGCCAACGATAAGGCGCTTGAGGTTCAGCTCCGTGGCAATGCGCAGATACAGGTCAATGTCCAGCGTATTGTGATGCGTGATGAACGGACGGGCAGCAGCACCGCCGGCAATCGTCGACAGTACCGGCGTCTCTACCTCAAGGTAGCCGCGCTCATCGAGATATTCACGAATCGAGTTGATGGTTTTCGTGCGGCGGCGGAACGTCTCACGAACATCCTGATTCATGATGAGGTCGAGATAACGCTGGCGGTAACGGATATCGACATCCTGCAGGCCGTGGAATTTCTCCGGCAGCGGACGCAGCGATTTGCTGAGCAGTTCGAAATCCTCAACGCGGACCGTAACTTCACCGCGGTGCGTCTTGAAGACTACGCCGCGAATACCGACGATATCACCGATATCGAGTTTGCGGAACTGCTGCTTGTATTTCTCCTCGCCCAGGACATCAATCTTGAAATAAACCTGGATGTTGCCCGTGCGATCGTTGAGCGTGCAGAACGAAGCCTTGCCGTGCCCGCGGATAGCCATAAGACGGCCGGCAATATTTACTTCCGGGCCCTCTTCGTCGCCCTCGAGGCCATCGTTATTCTTTTTGATGTCCTCGGCGTAATCCGTCACCTCGTAGCGATGACCAAACGGTGCAACGCCAAGTTCCTTGAACGCTTCCATTTTCTCGCGGCGAACCTTAAGCATCTCATTGAGATCCTGCTCCTGGCTCTGCTGCGCATTTTCTTTGTTTTCTGCCATAAAAGCAATTACTCCTATCTATACGGCGATTCTTAGCCTTTGATTTCTTCAATCTTGTACTGGATGATGCCAGCCGGGGCGTGTACATCAACCGTAGCGCCGACCTTCTGGCCCAAGAGCGCCTGACCAAGCGGGCTCTCGTTGGAGATTTTGCCCTCGTCCGGGTCTGCCTCAGTCGAACCAACCAGCATGAACGTCTGCGGGCCATCTTCGGCGAACTCTACATCGAGAACGACGACTTTCGAACCCATCTGTACCGTATCGCTGCTGCCAGCTTTAATGATATCGGAATTGCGGATTTTAGCCTCGAGTTCCTGAATCTCACCTTCGAGGAATGCCTGCTCGTTTTTCGCATCATCGTACTCGGAGTTCTCCGAAAGGTCACCGAGGGCAATTGCTGCCTTCAGTCGCTCAGCAATCTCAATACGGCGTACGCTCTTGAGATAGTTAACCTTTTCCACCAGTTTATTATAGCCGTCTTCGGTCAGCATGACCTTTTTATCTGCCATGTAGAAACGCCCCTTTGCAAAATCAGATTAATATTCCATAGTAACTTATTTATTATAATTTTTTTTTAAATCCTTGTCAATGAGAGCCAGCTTCTGTGCCCGCGTGAGCTGCTTTATCTGCCACTCACGGCTCTGCGCCGCCTGCTTGTCCGCAAAGGTCTCGAAATAGACAAGACGCACAGGCAGGCGGGAACGCGTGTATTTCGCGCCCTGCCCGGCATTGTGCGTCTTCACCCGTTTCCTAAGATCGTTGGTCCAGCCGGTATAGAGGCTGCCGTCCCCACACTCAAGGATATAGGTGTAGGCCTCAGCCATTATTCTGCTTCTTTGATGGTAACCTTTTCCATCACCACGTCATGAACCGGACGATCCTGGAAACCAGTCTGCGTGTGTCCGATATCACGAACGACATCCATGCCCTTTACGACTTTGCCGAAAATCGTATGATGGTTGTTGAGCCACGGCGTCTTATCCAGCGTGATGAAGAACTGGCTGCCGCCCGTGTGCGGCATGCCCGTGTTGGCCATAGCCAGGATGCCCTCGCTATCGAACTTCAAGTCATCACGGAACTCATCTTCAATCGTATATCCTGGGCCACCCGTGCCGAGGCCATCCGGGTCGCCGCCCTGAATCATGAAACCATCGATAACGCGATGGAAGATAACCCCATCATAAAAACCTTTTTCTGCCAGATCGATGAAATTCTTCGTCGTAATCGGCGTCTTGTCCTCGAAGAGCTCGATTTCAATCGTTCCTTTATTCGTCTGAATTACTGCAATGCGATTAGCCACTTTTTTGTTTCCTCCATTATCTGAGCCGTCCGCCGCCAGGCACCCGCCAGTGAGCACCATAATACTTGCGAGCAGCAAAATCATTATCTTCTTCATTTTACCGTAATACCTCCCGTCATTTCAACCAGTTTTTTGTCCCCATGCGCAGCCGGTGACCACACGGGGAAGTGCTTTCCCTCGGGGAAAAAGTCCGCCCCGGGCTTCCAGCCGGATTCCTCCAGGTCGTGCATCGTAATCAGCGCACCGATATCCACCACGCGGATAAACGCGCGCACACCTTTATCCTGCATGGGACCGAGGCGCCCATCCACCGGGAAAAATGCCAGGTCCGCCTTCATGCCTTCCAGCCGTTTGAGCTGCTTGCGGAAGGCATTTTCCGCCAATTTGCGGTTCTCAGCCGACTCCCCGGTCCAATCCCACCAGTTGAAATCTCCGGCATGGAATATTACGGCCCCAGTCTTTTTCTCCGTGACGCGGAACGCGACGCCAATATCCGTAGAATCATACGATTCCACCTTGATATTCTCATCCTCCCACAGTTCATAGGGCTTCATATAGGTGACTTTATCCTGAGGGAATTTGCGCCCCCGTTTGGTGCGGCGGATGTCATAACCAAAAACATAGCGCCTGGCCACTTCCTGATACGATAGAATATGTTCGTCAAAATGGTCAAAATGCGCATGCGAAGCAAAAAGATAAGCCGCATCGTACTCCGCCGTCTCTCGTAATGCCCTGCCGACGAAATCCTGTTCATCTTCAAAATCATCAAAAATCAGCAGCGTGCGGCCGACGCGCACGAGAAATCCGCTGTTGAGCAGATAGGTAACCTCAGCCTTCATCTTCCTCATCCTTTCTGCCATACCGCTTGATGACATTGCCCACGCGTATCCCCGGCGAGCTGAAGCCGCGCCCCATGACCTCGTTAGCCGACATGATAATCATAAAGGCATCGCGGTCGATGGCATTGGCAATCATCTTGATTTTGGCCACCTGGGTAAGCGTTACCACGACAAAGACCACATTGCGTTCGCGCCGCGTAAAAGCGCCCTGCCCGTGCAGGAACGTAACCCCGCGGCCGACCTCCATGATGGCCTCCGCGATATGTTCCGACTGATTCGAAACAATCAGCACCGCCTTGCGGCTGTTGAAGCCCGCGATGACCTTGTCAGTGACCATGGCATTCATATACATGCAGATAAGCGTGAACATCGCCGGAGCGACGCCAAACAGAAAACCGGCCACCAGCATGATCAGGCAGTTGAACCCGAAGATTACGCCCCCCATGTTGAGCGAATAATACTTCTTCACGATGGCGCCAATGATATCAAAGCCGCCCGTACTGCCATTCATGCGGAATACGATGCCATAGCCAATGCCGTTGAACACGCCGCCGAAAATCGCCGCGAGCATGATATCATTGACTGGTGCATAGGCGTTCAAAAACCGGGTAAAGTCCAGGCAAAACGAAAAAATCGCCGTGCCGATAATGACATCAAAGGTATACCCGCGCCCCAAGGTTTTCCAGGCCGCCGCCAATAGCGGAATATTGTAGGCAAAGGTCTGCAAACCAATGGGCAGCTGGGCCAAATAGTAAACAATAATTGCAATGCCCGTCGCACCACCCGTAAGCAAATGCGCCGGCACCAGGAACAGATTGATGGAACAGCTCGCAATCAAGCAGCCAAGGGTAATTCCCAAATAGCGCAGCAAGCGATGTTCCAGCATCCGCAGCTGAATCATTCTGTCAAACCTCCCAGTCTGATTGGCTTATCCTCCGGCATTGCCGACATATCGATTTCCTTTTCGCTTGGAATGAACCAAACACTCTTCTGCTCTTTCTCACGGAAGAGTTCCGGTTTGCGAATCATGAGCTCCTGCCGTTCGCTATCATCGATAGGCAGTGCCGTAATGCGCATGACCAGCAGCGAATTATCCTCCGCATTCATCTGCAGCATCAAGTGCTGAAAGCGGTCCTTGGGATTGTCGTAAACGTAAAATCTATTCCCATCAATCCGGCGGGCTTTCTTCGTGCCATAGGTCTGCTGAATCCAGGAAGCCGTCGCCCCATAGCGGACCCCGTTGCGCGCCTCATACTTTTTGTTTTTGATGGTAATGTCCACGACTTTGCCGGTATTTACCGCAAAACCAATCGTAAAGTCACCTGCAAAGTCGCATTCCTTTACCAAAATTCCCGCAATGCGCACCGTGCGGTCAAAAATTGGTGCACCAAACGCCACGATTACCTTATCGTCATCGTCACCAAGCGTAACCGTATGGCAGGCAAAATCCTCATCGAGCAATTTCGCCTGAGCCCCTGCCGGCGCTGCCGGCCAGGCAGCCAGCAGACAAAACACCAGCGCCAGAAAAACGCCGGCCGAAAACCATTTTTGTTTCATAACAGCCTCTTTCCCTGCGCCATCGCGCAGCTTTTCCTATAAATCCGGCCCTTATTATATCATCATTATTTGTCTTTTGCCGTGAAAAATTCATCAAAAGGCAAAATTGCCGTTGGCAAATACCTGAATCTTTTCCCCTGTTTTCGTCGTTCCGACAATCGCCAGATCCCGGGTGCCAATCATGAAATCCTCATGCAGCAGTGAATCGTTGACACCGTGCTGCAAAAGCGTTACGCTGTCCATCGTCTCACCGCCCTTGATACAGGTCGGATACGCCTTGCCCAGCGCCAGATGACAGGAGGCATTTTCATCAAAGAGCGTATTGTAAAACAGGATACCGCTCTTGGAAATTGGCGAATCGTACGGCACCAAGGCCACTTCGCCCAAATAGCATGCCCCTTCGTCCGTTTCAAGCAAGCCCTTTAGGATTTCCTCGCCCTTTTCGGCCGAGTAATCCACGACTTTGCCATCTTTGAAGGTCAGTTTGAATCCTTCAATCAGATTGCCATTGAAATTGAGCGGTTTCGCCGCTGCGACGGTGCCATTGACACCATCCCGTTTCGGCAGCGTATAGACTTCCTCCGTCGGCATATTGGCGGCAAACTCAATGCCCAATTCCGAAAGCTCGGCGCCGCCTGCCCAGATGTGGCCTTCCGGCAGCTCGATGGTGAGGTCCGTCCCCAGACTGTTGGTGTAGTGAAGCGAAGCAAAGTCATGTTCGTTCATGAACTTTGCCGCCTTCTGCAGGAACGCAATGTGTTCCCGCCAGACAGCCACCGGGTCATTATCTGGCTCAATGCGGACAGTCTTAAAAATCGCATCCCAAAGTTTTGCGACTGCCGTTTCTTCCGAAACGCCTGGGAAAACCTTCGCCGCCCAGCTGGCCGTTGGCACCGAAACCACGCACCAGGTGTTGCGGTTATTCATCAGGCGGGCACGATACTCCAGCAGTGCCGCCCCAGCCGCCTGTTGGGAAAGTTTTAATTTTTCCGGCTCAATGTCGTTGAATATCTCCGGATCACGCGCGGCAATCGAAACAAACGCCGCGCCCTGCTCAGCGTAATCCATATAAAACTTCTGACGCCATTCCGGAAACTCCGTAAACAGTTCTTTCTGCCCCTGCTGATAGCGGATATGTGCCAGCAGCTCATCGCCCCAGCTCACCACGACATCATGGGCCCCGGCGGCAAACGCCTCCTCGGCAATGCAACGCGCAAATTCGGCACATTCAATCGGCGAATTGATGACGAGAATCTGATCCTTTTGCAGATTAACCCCGACCTTTACGACTAACGTTGCATATTTCTGCAATAATGCTTTTTCCATTACAATTCCTCCGTATCAAAAAGCAGCGTCACCGGACCATCGTTGACCGATTCAACCTGCATATCGGCACCAAACTCACCATGCTCGACCGCAAAGCCCTTATCGCGCAGCTCCTGCATAAACTGTTCATAAAGTACATTGGCCAGGTCCGGTTTCGCCGCGTGGCTAAAACCGGGGCGGCGTTTCTTCAAATCGGCATAAAGCGTGAACTGAGAAACAACCAGAAACGCCCCGCCGACCTGGCTGATGCTCAAATTCATCTTGCCGGCTTCATCCGAGAACACCCGCACATTAGCGACTTTCTCCGCCAGCCGTGCACAAGTCTCAGGCGTATCCTCCGGCCCAACACCGAGCAGGACCAAAAAGCCCTGTTCAATCGCTCCGTTTACGTTTCCTTCGATTATTACCGACGCAGATTTTACCCGCGTGACAACAGCCTTCATACCTTATCTTTACTCCTTTTTCCCCACATAGGGACTTACAAAATCATTGACCGTCTTAAAATACTTTTCCTGCTCTTTTTGTGATGCGATAGCGTGAACAGCTCCATCGATAATCAAAAGCTTTTTCGGCGTCTCCGCCTGCTCGTATAGCTCCTCTGCCATAGACACTGGCACCAATGGGTCTTTCGAGCCATGGATAAAGAGAATCGGCAGCTTGGATTTTTTGACTGCCGCGACTGGTTCTGCCTCCCGCAGGCTGAAACCAGCCACCTTTTGACAGCGCCAATCCAAAAGCTGCATAGCTGGAAAAGCTGGCAGCCCAAAAGACTCTGTTATCTGATGCACTAGCAAATCAAACGCACTGGTATATCCGCAGTCTTCGACACAGGCAACTGCCTGCGTGGGCAAATCCTCTCGAGCGGCGGCCATCATAACCGAAGCTGCCCCCATCGATACTCCATGCAGCACAATCTTTGCCTGCGGATGACGCTGCGCTACGAGCCTTGCCCAAGCGGCAATATCTTCGCTTTCTCTGCAGCCCATCGTCAAGAACCTTCCTTCACTATCTCCCGATGCTCTAAGATCCGGCGTCAACACATGATACCCCATCATGAGATAATTCTCCGCGATATACCAGGAATTCTGCTGCGTACAGCCATAACCATGGACAACGATAACCCAACGGTCGCTATCCGTGTCCGGCATAAAATGCGTAGCGGTCTGTCTAAGGCCATCCGCAGAAGTCATGTGCCAGGTTTCATCGGTATAGTCCGGCTTGTTGAACCGCCGTGCCTCAGGTGGCATCAATAACGCATACGCCCTTGGCGGTTCCTGCGGATTATCCGCCGTACCGCGTTCCAAACCAAAATGAACGGCATAATTGCCAATAAAATATCCTGTCCCCATGACGAAGGCCGTCACAGCAACGATTATCGTAATAACCGCTGTCAGGAGACAGGATAAGAGAAGCTTCTTCATGGAATCACCCTTTTATTTATCACACCAAACAAAATGCGATTCCATTATAACATCTTTTTCCTAGAAAAGTATGAAATTATTTCCCAGCCTTCATACGGTTGATCGCGCTGAATAGTGCCTGAATGGATGCCGTGATGATATCCGTGTCCATGCCAGCGCCCCAAGTGATGTGACCATTCTCCGCAGTAATGCCGATATACGCCATAGCCCGGGAATTCTGGCCAACCTCCATAGCATGCTCACTGTACGTCAAATCTTTGTAGACGATTCCCAGATTTTTCTGCAGGGCATTTGAAACAGCGTCCAGGCGGCCATTACCACGTGCCTCAAACGTGACTTCCTTCCCATCGGCCTTGAGGTCGACCGTACCAGAACGCGTTCCATCTGGTTCTTTTTTGAGCAGGAAATCCACTAACTCATAAGGCTCCACGATGTTGACATACTCGTTCTGGAAAATCTGGAAAATTTCATCCGGCATGAGTTCTTTGTGTTTGTGGTCGGATACACTCTTAACACAGTAACCAAAATCCTCACGCATCTTCTTCGGCATCTCGATCCCATATTTCTGCTCCATAATAAAGCCGACACCACCCTTACCGGACTGGCTGTTGATGCGAATAACATCGCCGTCGTATTCACGACCAACATCTTTCGGATCGATATAGAGATAAGGAAGCGTCCATTTATCCGGATTCTTTTCCTCTTTCCACTTCATGCCTTTGGCGATGGCATCCTGATGCGAACCGGAGAACGCGGCAAAGACCAATTTCCCCGCATAAGGCTGACGATAGCTGACTTCCATTCGCGTAAGACGTTCATAGGTATCTACCAGCTCGGACATATTCGAGAAATCCAACTCAGGATCAACGCCCAGGGCAAACATGTTCATGCCCACGGTCACAATATCCACGTTGCCCGTGCGCTCACCGTTGCCAAAGAGCGTCCCTTCCACGCGGTCAGCACCAGCCAGGATTCCCATCTCCGTATCGGCGACACCGCAGCCGCGATCGTTGTGCGGGTGCAGCGACAAGACGACATTCTCGCGGTATTTGAGGTGCTTATTCATGTAAGCGACCTGCATTGCATAAACATGCGGCATACTCATCTCGACTGTTACCGGCAGATTGATGATCGCCTTGCGGTCAGCCGTCGGCTTCCAGACATCGAGCACGGCATTGCAGACCTCGAGAGCATACTCGGGCTCCGTTCCCGTGAAGGACTCCGGCGAATATTCAAAGCGATAATTGGCACCAGCCTCTTCGGTCAGCTGCTGCAAAAGTTTTGCCCCATCGACTGCCATCTGCTTGATTTCCTCTTTCGACTTGCGGAAGACCTGCTGGCGCTGAGCAACCGACGTCGAGTTGTAGACATGGACGATGGCATTCTTGACGCCTTTAAGTGCCTCAAACGTCTTGCGGATGATATGCTCGCGGGCCTGCGTGAGTACCTGGATTGTCACATCATCGGGAATCAGGTCATCCTCGACAAGGCGGCGCAAAAACTCGTACTCGGTCTCGGAAGCTGCCGGGAAACCAACTTCGATTTCCTTGAATCCGACTTTGATGAGCATCTTATAGAATTCCAGCTTTTCTTCAAGGTTCATCGGCGTGATAAGGGCCTGATTGCCATCACGCATATCCACACTGCACCAGATTGGCGCATGGTCTGGCGCATCTTTCTTCGCCCATTCCAGGTCAATCTCCGGTGGCATGAAATAACCCTTGCTGTACTTCTGATAATTCATCATCTGCGAATCCCTCCTAAAAATAAAAGCCTTTCATCTCCAAGAGACGAAAGGCTAGCTTACGTGTTACCACTCCAATTCGTGCCTGCCGGCACCTCATACAGACTCCATCAAGTCCTCCTGTTCGATAACGGTCAGGAACCGTTCCGGTCTACTCACCCTGCCGGGCTTTCAGCGGACTGCTTCAAGGCGAGTTCCCCATCCATCAACTATTGTCTCACACCAACCGACAACTCGCTGGTAATATCCGGATGCGTACTATTCCTCTGCAATGCATTTCCCTGTGTTGCATACTACAATATCACAATAAAATACATTTTGCAAGCTTTTCTGTGTAAAACTGTAAACTTTTTTATTTTTTGTGACTGTCTTCCGGTTCTCTCGGAGATTTCTTCGCCACCAGGCGGGCTTTTTCCTTCTCACGCTGGACTCTTTTGCGCTCTTTGTGTGCCTCATAGCGGCGGCGTCCATCTTCAAAGGCCCGCTTTGCCTCTTCCGTATCAAGAATCAACGGGGGAACAGCCTTCGGGCGAGCATTGCGATCCAATGCCACCATCGTGAAATAAGCCGTAAGCGCGCGCTGCGGTTTTCCCTCCTGCTCCAGGTCCTCCACATCCACGTTGACCGCTATCTCCATCGAACTATGACCCACAAAAACGATTTCCGCAGAACACGTCACCAAATCGCCAATCAAGATGGGAAGATGAAATTCCAGCTCATCAACGCGAGCCGTAACCACATTGGAACGAGCATACCGGCGAGCTGCCGCATAAGCCGTTGAATCCATCATTTTCATGATTTCCCCGCCATGGACATTGCCATTCGGATTCGCCTGACTCGGCATCATTACCTGACTGATTACGATTTTATTCTGTGCCATAAATGGGACCTCCTAGGAAACGATTTCCATACGTTTGATATAACTATATTGTATCACGTATCAATATAAAAATATATTTCTTTTATCCATTACGCGTTAACAACACATCCAGCATAGCGGATTTTCCCCATTTTTACCGTAACATGTATCACAAACACAAAAGGCATCCTTCTTTAGGAAGAATGCCTTTGTCATCAATCCCCGACACTCTTGCGAATGGCATCACAAGTTTCACGGTAAATTTCTCCTACCGAATCAGCCAGTTTCTGGATTTCCTCACGGTCTTGTGCCGTGCGAATGGCCTGTACGGTATCATCAGCTGCCTGGAATAATTTCATCAGGCTTAAGTTGCCAGCGGTTCCCTTCAGGGTATGAACGCTTTTTTCTGCCATAGCCATATCCTGAACCGACAAGCTCGTGACAAATTCTTCATAGGAACCATCATTTAGAAATTTCAACAGGAATTTGTGATAAAGCGCCACATTCCCCATAAAGCGTTCCAACCCTTTATCATAATCTACACCGACCTGCTCAAGCATCGCCTTTATCTGAAGTTGTTCCATAAATTCGCCCTCCCTCCTTGACCGTTCGCTTATTTCAGGAACTGGTCGATCGCCTTGTTCAACTGTTCAAGAGCTTCTTTATCATTATCCCGTACTGCATCGACCACGCAATGCTCCATGTGATCCTTAAGGATAATCTTGCTGACGCCATTGATGGCACTGCGTACTGCGGACAGCTGCACGAGGACTTCGCTGCAGTCGCGCCCCTCTTCCACCATGCGCTTAATCGCTTCCAAATGGCCAATAAGCCTTGCCATGCGATTTAGCACCGCCTTTGTCTGGGTATGACTATGATGATGTCCATGAGAATGGCGGATAATCGTCCCATCTGCCAATTGATGAGTATGTTCATGTTCGTGCTCATATTCGTGCTGCTTATCAACTGATTCCGTTTTTATTTTTTCCTCCATGAACTGCCCTCCTCGATTAGAATCTTTTTTATCTATTCTTTTTTTTTCTACGATTTTCCTGCCGACAAGCAAATAATTATAAGAAAAACCTTCTCGCAAGCGGAGAAGGTTTTCCTCATTATGCTGGAACAATTACTTTACGGCAATCGTAAGCGACTCACCATTGATGTTCCATTCTTTTTCCGTACCTTCCAGGCTGCCGTAGCATACTGCATCGGCCAGCGTGATATCTTTCAGATACTGTTCGTTTTTCTTGACAATAGCTTCAAGTTTCTCGTTGCCGCTGAGGCTGACCGTGATATGATCCGTAACTTCAAAGCCATTTTCCTTGCGCATGGTCTGGACTTTGCTGATGACCTCGCGCACAAAGCCCTCTTCGAGCAGCTCTTCGGTAAGCGTCGTATCGAGCGCAATCGTCACACCATTGTAGCGCTGGCAGTTGAAGCCCTCTTTCTGTGCCATCGAGACTTCGACATCCTCCGGCGTCAGCGTGACCTCGCCGCTGGCAAGCGCCAGTTTAAGCGTGCCCGTGCTGTCAAGCTCAGCCTTAGCCTTAGAGCCGTTAAGTTTGCCAAGGGCAGCCTTGATTTCGCCGATCTGCTTGCCAACCTTCGGACCGAGTACACGGAACTGCGGCTTGAAGCTGTAGGAGAGATATTCCTCCATATCGTCTTTGAACGTCACAGCCTTGACATTGAGTTCATCCTCGACAATCTTCTTGAAGAATTCCGGCAGCTCGCGCTCCGCATGAACGAACATGCTGGCAACCGGCTGGCGGTTCTTGATATTCGTCTCATTGCGGGACGCACGGCCGAGCACAACGATTTCGAGTACGAGTTCCATGTTGGCCTCGAGCTCTTCGTCAATCCAGTCTTCATTAGCAACCGGGAAGTCAGCCAGATGTACGGACTCCGGTGCCGCCTTGTCGATGCTGCAGACGAGGTTGCGATAGATGGACTCCGTGATGAACGGAACCATCGGAGCGGCCGCCTTGGCCGTCGTGACCAGCGCCGTCCAGAGCGTCATATAGGCATTGATCTTATCCTGCTCCATGCCCTTAGCCCAGAAACGGCTGCGGCTGCCACGGACATACCAGTTGGACAGCTGGTCAACAAATTCCTGCAGGGCTTTGGCAGCCTCAGTTACACGATAGCTCGAAAGGTCTTTGTCGACTTCCTTGACCATCGTGTTGAGACGCGAGAGTACCCATTTATCCATGACGCTGAGCTTCTCGTAGTCCAGCGTGTATTTCGTCGCATCGAACTGGTCGATGTTTGCATAGAGCACGAAGAAAGCGTAAGTATTCCAGAGCGTGCCCATGAACTTGCGCTGACCTTCCTGTACCGCATCATCATGGAAGCGGTTCGGCAGCCATGGCGCACTGTTCTCATAGAAGTACCAGCGGATAGCATCGGCACCATGCTGGCGCAGTGCATCCATCGGGTCAACGGCATTGCCCTTCGACTTGCTCATCTTGCGGCCATCCTTATCCTGAACATGGCCGAGAACAATGACATTCTTGTACGGTGCCTTGTGGAACAGCAGCGTCGAGATTGCCATCAGCGAGTAGAACCAGCCGCGCGTCTGGTCGACAGCCTCGGAGATGAAGTCAGCCGGGAAGCGTTTCTCGAAGATGTCCTTGTTCTCAAACGGATAATGCCACTGGGCAAACGGCATCGAACCCGAATCGAACCAGCAGTCGATAACCTCGGATACACGGTGCATCTCCTTGCCGCACTGCGGGCATTTGATCGTAACCTTATCGATGAACGGACGATGCAGCTCGATTTCATCCGGGCAGTTGTCCGACATCGATTTGAGTTCCTCGATGGAACCAATCGTATGCTGATGACCGCATTCGCACTCCCAAACCGGCAGCGGCGTACCCCAGTAGCGGTTACGCGAAAGACCCCAGTCCTGAACATGCTCAAGCCAGTCGCCGAACCGGCCTTTGCCGATGGATTTTGGAATCCAGTTGACCGTGTTGTTATTGGCAACAAGCTCGTCTTTGACATCGGTCATCTTGATGAACCAGGTCGAACGCGCATAGTAGAGCAGCGGCGTATCGCAGCGCCAGCAATGCGGATAGCTGTGCGTGAACTCCGGTGCCTTGAAGAGCAGGCCCTTCTTCTCCAAATCCTCCAGAATCATCGGGTCAGCTTTCTTGACGAATACGCCAGCCCAATCCGTCTCCTCAGTCAGTTCGCCCTTGCCATTGACGAGGTTGACAAATGCGATATTATACTTCTGGCAGACGCGGTTATCGTCTTCACCGAAGGCTGGAGCCAGATGAACAATACCCGTACCATCTTCGGTCGTGACATAATCATCGCAGGTCACGATATGAGCCTTCTTGCCCGGCTGTTTGGCAATAGCGGCATTGGCAAACGGATAAAGCGGCTCATAGGCACGGCCCTCGAGCTCCTGCCCTTTGAATTTCTCCAGGACTTCGCGCTCGCCTTCCACGCCTTCAAAGACGCGTTCCACGAGGGCCTCAGCCAGGATATATACCTTGCCATTCACACGCAGTTTTACATAATCAACAGCCGGGTTGACGCAGAGCGCGAGGTTCGACGGCAGCGTCCACGGCGTCGTCGTCCAGGCGAGGAAATACGCATCCTCGTCTTTGACTTTGAACGTGACCATAGCCGAACGCTCAGTTACGTCCTTATAGCCCTGGGCTACCTCATGGCTCGACAGCGGGGTGCCGCAGCGCGGGCAGTACGGAACAACCTTATACCCTTTATACAGGAGGCCCTTGTTCCAGATTTCCTTGAGGGCCCACCACTCGGACTCGATGAAGTTGTTTTCATAAGTAATGTACGGGTTGTCCATATCAGCCCAGAAACCGACGACATCGGAGAATTCCTCCCACATGCCTTTGTATTTCCAGACGGACTCACGGCACTTCTTGATGAACGGCTCGATGCCGTACTCTTCAATCTGCTCCTTGCCGTTGATGCCGACAGCCTTCTCGACCTCGAGCTCAACCGGCAGGCCGTGCGTATCCCAGCCAGCTTTGCGCAGGACCTTCTTGCCCTTCATCGACTGGAAACGCGGCAGCATATCCTTGATGACACGCGTCAGTACGTGACCGATATGCGGCTTGCCGTTAGCCGTCGGCGGGCCATCATAGAACGTAAACGTATCGCAGCCTTCGCGCTGGTCGATAGCCTTCTGGGCAATGTTGTTGTCTTTCCAGAACTTCAGGACTTCTTTCTCGCGTTCCACGAAGTTCAGGTTGGTGTCTACCTTACTGTACAAAGCGGATTCCTCCTCATAATAGAAAAAGCCTGCACCCCAAAACAGGATGCAGGCTGTAATACCTACACAAAAACCACCTATTTTTCACGTACCATCATACGCTATTCCGTAACGGGGAATACCGGCCCGGCCTAGTCGTCATCTTTCAGCCTGCTGCTCCGAAGTGATTTTCTGCTTTTCCTACTCGCTCCCGGCTCTCACCTGCCCCGGTTCGCTTTAGCTTTCTGTAAAAGCCTACTCTCTTCATCTACGCATTTACATGTTAACATGACATATTTTACCATAGGCGCGCACATAATTCAAATGATATTTTCCTCAGTGGAATAAAAATCCTTTCTGATTTGACTTTGGCAAAATAGGAAGGATGGCGTTATAATGGATTGTGAATTTATTAAAATAGCAGGAGGATATTCATGCATCAGTATTTGTTCTTTATTGGCGATTTTCCTGTACGTGCTTATGGGCTCGTCTTATCGCTTTCCATTATATTAGCCACCGGTGTTGGCTATTTTCTCGTCAAAAAAGAGGGTCATGGCGAAGAAAAATATTTGATTGACCTGGGAATTTACTGTGGCATAGCGGGGCTTCTCGGAGCCCGGCTATGGGATGTATTCTTTTTCGATTGGGATTATTACAGCCACCACCTCACCGAGCTCTTCAATGTTTGGCAGGGCGGCATGGCCATCCAGGGCGGCGTCTTTCTCGGCGTACTGGCCGGAGTTCTCTACTGCCGTCATCATCAGCTTGATACCGTCCACCTCATGGATGTACTAGCCCCAGCCATCATCCTCGGACAGGCACTTGGCCGCTGCGCCAATCTCTTAAACGGCGATGCTTTTGGCGCGCCTACTGGCAGCTCCTTTGGAATCGTCTATCCATCGACGACCCTTGCCGCTCACACCTATGGTACACAGCCACTCTGGCCTGCTGAAATCTGGGAAGGCCAGCTCGATATGGTCATCTTCGCCCTGCTGTTGATGTTCCGTTGCACCAATCACGCCAAAGGCCAGTGCTTTGCCCTCTATGTGATGTTATACAGTGCGGCCCGGTTCGGGTTGGAATTTCTGCGCGGCGACTATGCCGAAAAGGTTTTGGCATTTATGACCAGCGCCCAAACCACCAGCTTCTTTGCTTTCACCATTGCCCTGCTCATCTTCCTGTATCTGGGTTGGAAAAAAACCTCCTCGGTCTCGAACACTTGACGGTCCTCCATACGATAAACTATAATATACATAAGTATGTATTGAAGTAAAGGAGCGAAAAACATAGTGAAAATCTTAGCCCGTCATTTAACGGCCGATTTATTCAACTGCAAAAACAACAAACTTACTGATATAGACTTAATCAAAGCAAACCTCGACGATGCTCTGGCTGACCACAATCTCCAGGTCATCGATTCGAAAATCCAGCAATTAAGCGAGGAACATTATCTTCTCATGGCTATCCTGCCCGATGGTCACATCACGCTTCATATCTATGCAGACCTCAAATATGTCGCCTTAGACATTTTCCTCTGCCATGAAGATGCGGAGCCGGATAAAATTTCCAAAGAGATTCGCAACTTCTTTAAACCAGACAAGACGAAAACAACGGTTTTAAAACGCGGCAATTTTGGCAACGCCAAAGACATCAAACCAAAAGTCAAGACCAAAGTTGCTCCCCTGCGTAAGATTCACAACACGGGCGCCAAGGTCATCCGCATCCTAGCGAGAAGAAATCATCAATAAGATATTTATGAAAAAACAGCTAACGCATTACGCGATAGCTGTTTTTATTTTACGATTCCTGATATATATACAAAAAATATACCAAAAAAGCGAGCCAAAAGCTCGCCTGATAATCATTATGTCCACTCAAAACTATACAGAAGTTAAAATATATCACGAACATTTCTTTTTAAAGGAAACTCACTCGCTCCACTTTCGTTTCGCTCGGAGTAAGCGACTCATACAAATCTGTGCGTCACTTCATTCCTTCATCTTTGATTCGCTGC
>NZ_VTOY01000009.1 GCF_008271295.1 Pseudoselenomonas ruminis
ATTTTTTTATTGTCCTCTTGACGGGGAGCAGTTCACTGGGCGTCATTTGGTATTATTTATTTTTCCTCGAGAAGCTCTACAAGTTCATTATAGTCTTGCTTGAGCTTATCAAATTCTTCTGCCAGCTGCAAGCAAGTCAACACCGCAATCTTGCGTTCATCAAAACTTCGCACTACCCGTGCCATCTGCTTCATGCGCTTATCGAGCTCTGCTGCCAGCTGGAGCATATGCTTCGGGTCATCGGTTTTCAGCGGATACGTATTGCCGTAGATTTCCACCAAGACCCGTTCCGCTTGTTTTTTTATCTCTTCTGCCATAATGTCCCTCTTATGCACGAAGTTCTGCCTGGAATTTTTCCTCAACGGCCTTGAGAATGCTGTTAAAGCCTGCATCGGCCTCCTCGTCGGTCAGCGTCTTGTCCTTGGACTGGAACTTGAGGTTGAACGCAAGACTCTTCTTGCCATCGGCCACATGCTCGCCCGTGTAAACATCGAACAGTGTTACGCCACAGAAGAACTTGCCGCCGTTCCTCTCAATGACCGTCTTGATTGCGCCCTCGGCCACCGACTCGTCGACAACGATAGCAAGGTCCCGCGCAATTGCCGGATATTTCGGCAGCGACTCATAATGGAAGTTCTTCGCCGTGTATTTCATCAGCGTCTCGACATCCATCTCGAAGAGGTAAACCTTCTGCTTGATGCCAAAGTTAGCGGCAACCGCCGGATGCAGCTCGCCCACCGTTGCGATTACTTCGCGGCCCTTCTTGAAGAGAGCCGTCTTGCCCGGATGCAGTGCGAAGTGCTCGCCAGCCTCAACCGTATAGCCGGAAATCGAGAGCGCGCGGAAGAGTTCCTCGACAATGCCCTTCATATCATAGAAATCAACCATCTCGTTGCTCTGGTTCCAGCCGAACGGATGACGGCGGCCCGTGATAAGGCCCGTGAGTTTTACGACCTCATCGGGAAGCTCCGTAACCGGCAGTGCCTTCGGATAGAATACCGGCGCCACATCGAACAGGCGGATATCGGTATTCTTGCGGGCAAAGTTGCGCACGGCATTTTCCATGATGCTCGTCAGCAAGCTCGTGCGGACCAGCGGTGCATCATCAGTCAGCGGGTTCATGATGGGGATAGCCTGACGCAGCATGCTGTCGGCCGGCACCTGCATCTTGTCAAACATCTCGGTGCTCGTAAAGCTGAACGACAGCTCCTCAGTCATGCCAAGGCTTGCGAGCACGTGCTTGATTTTATCGATGAAGTTCTGGCGAGCGCTCTGACGGCCCTGCATGACGCGGCCAAACGGCGTCGTCGACTGGATGTTGTCAAAGCCATAGATGCGCGAAACTTCCTCGGAAAGATCTTCCATATAAGTGCAGTCATTGCGCCAGGACGGAACCGTAGCCGTATAGACCTCCGCGCCTTTCTCCTCGATGGCAAAGCCAAGGCTTTCAAGAATCTCGACCATCTTAGCCCCAGCCAGCTTCGTGCCCAGGCGCTTGTTGATCTGCTCCGCCGTGAAGTCAATCTTGACCGGCTCTTTCGGCTGCGGATAAACATCGACGATGCCCTTCGTAACCGTGCAGGCGCCCATTTCCTGCAGGAGCTGGGCCGCACGGTCGAGGGCTCGCGGCGTATTCGTTACATCGACCCCGCGCTCGAAGCGGCCCGATGCCTCAGAATGCAGGCCGCAGCTGCGTGACGTACGGCGAATGTTCGGACCGTAGAACGAAGCTGCCTCGAGAACGACCGTCGTCGTCTTCTCGGTGACTTCCGTCTCGAGGCCGCCCATGACACCAGCCAGGCCAGCCGGCTTCTCATCGTCAGCGATGACGAGCTCCGTGCCCTTGGCTACCCGCGACGAATCGTCGAGGGTATGGAGGTTCTCGCCAGCCTTGGCGACACGAGCCGTCAGGTGATGGCCCTTGATTTCATCATAGTCATACGCATGCATCGGCTGGCCCAGCTCGATCATGACAAAGTTCGTGACATCGACGACGTTGTTGATGGCGCGGATGCCAGCCCCTTCCAAGCGCTGCTGCATCCATTCCGGCGACGGGCCTATCTTGACGTTCTTCAGCACGCGGGCCGAGAAACGGTCACAGAGGTCCTTGGCCTCGATATCAATCTTGACCATGTCCGCAGCACTTGCCGCATCGTCCTCGTTCACCTTGATTTCCGGGTAATGCGGCTCGTTACCCGTCAGCACAGCGGCCTCACGCACGAGACCCATGACGCTGAAGCAGTCGCCACGGTTGGCCGTGAGCTCGAATTCGAGCACGACATCGTCAAGGCCCAGCACATCTTTAGCCGGAACGCCAACCGGCGTATCAGCCGGCAGGATGTAGATGCCGTTCTTCTGCTCCTCCGGCAGCTTGTCGAGGTCCATGTGAAGCTCATCAGCCGAGCAGAGCATGCCGTTCGACGGCAGACCGCGCAGCTTGCCTTTCTTGATATGAAGGCCATTGGGCAGATGCGCGCCAATCATAGCCACCGGCACAATCTGGCCCTCTTTGACATTCTGCGCACCCGTGATGATCTGGATGAGCTCTTTTTCGCCCACATTCATCTGGCAAATCTGCAGATGATCCGAATCCGGATGTGCTTCGAGTTTTTCAATGCGGCCCGTGACGACCTTATCGAGTCCCTCATCCGCGCGAATGACGTTCTCGACCGGCACACCGGACATCGTATATTTATCGGCAAGTTCTTCTGCCGTTTCGTCAAATTTAATGTAATCGTTCAGCCATTTAATGGAAACCTGCATCGTATAACCTCCTCAATCTCAGAACTGGCTCAGGAAACGCATGTCGTTATCATAGAACAAGCGCAGATCATCGACACCATAGGACAGCATAGCGATACGCTCAACACCCATACCGAATGCAAAGCCGCTGACCTTTTTCGGATCATAACCGCTCATCTCGAGGACATGCGGATGAACCATGCCGGCACCGAGGATTTCCAGCCAGCCCGTGCCCTTGCAGACCTTGCAGCCTTCGCCGTGGCACATGACACAGGAAATATCGACCTCAGCCGACGGCTCCGTGAATGGGAAGAAACTCGGACGGAAGCGGACGCCGACATTCTCGTTGAAAATCTGATGCAGGAACAGCTCCAGCGTGCCCTTGAGGTCCGCGAGGCTGATCCCCTCGTCGATGACCAGGCCCTCAACCTGCGTAAACATCGGCGAATGCGTAGCATCGTACTCATCGCGGCGATACACGCGGCCCGGTGCAATCATGCGAATCGGTTTATTCGGTTCGTTGCTCTGCATTGTGCGGGCCTGAACCGGCGACGTCTGCGAACGCATAAGAATCTCTTCCGTGATATAGAAGGAATCCTGCATATCGCGGGCCGGATGATCCTTCGGCAGATTCAGCGCCTCAAAGTTGAAGTAGTCGCGCTCAATCTCGGGACCTTCTTCTACGCTAAAGCCCATGTGCACGAAAATATCCTTGATGCGCTCCAGTGTCAGCGTCAACGGATGCAGATGCCCCATCGGTACATTGCGGCCCGGCAGCGTCACATCGATGCGCTCACTGGCAAGACGTGCCTCGAGTTCCTTAGCTTCAAGCGTTTTCTTCTGCTCCCCGATGAGCGCTTCAATCTCGCCCTTGGCGGCGTTGACAATCGCGCCGACTTTCGGACGCTCCTCCGGGCTGAGGCTGCCCATGCCGCGCAGGATCGCGGTAAACTCGCCCTTCTTGCCCAGATATTTGACGCGGATATCGTTGAGGGCTGCCACATCGCTAGCGCCCTTGACGGCTGCGGCAGCTTCGGCCTTCAGCTGTGCAATCTTCTCTTCCATCGAATAACCTCCTACTATCAAAAAAGCCCTCGCCCCTTGCGCAACAGCGCACGAGGGGCGAAGGCATAAATTCGCGGTACCACCCTGATTTCTCACTCAAATGACTTTAACGCAGTCCTACGTCCGGCATTTCCTCCGAAAGACTCCAAAGCGAACGTTCAACCCACCACACCATCCCCTTTCCACCAGCCGGGGACTCTCTAAAGATGTTCTGCGAGCCTACTCTTCTTTTTCATCGTCACGATACGTTAAAGTGTAACATAGATACCAGCATTTTGCAAATCGCCAGCAGCAATCCCTATGATGTATTGAAAAAGCCAGCCAAAAGCCTTATAATGTAAATAGAAAAAGGCCACCGATAGACGGATTATTCCCTCGCTCGATGGTTAATGACTAAATATCTTTAGAAATAACCGCCGTTTTTCGAGGACAGGCGGTTATTTCTTTTTTACCTCTATAATGAGGAGCAGGAGAAGCAGGAGCTTCAGCGTGTCCGCATCTATCGGTAACACCTCCACTTCTGGTTGGCCAATCGACCGCGCTTACGCTTGGCCTCAAAGCACCTTTCTGCGAGGGTGTACGTTGCAAATAATCCGCCTACCGTATCTGGTGGCCTTGGCAGGCCAAGCCTGCCGCACACATTATATCATGCCCCGTCCAAGCGAACAACCTCAAAGTGAGTTGTTGCAAAAACAAAGCATACCAATTCATGATTTTATAGTGATGAATAATATTTTTTTACAAATGCCGCCATCAACATTCGACGCTGTCTAAGAAACTCTGCATAATCTTCATACGTCATTGTTGTTATTTTTTCTGGTATGGCATTCTCTTGCAAATTCATCCGCAATTGCGTTCTCTCAGTGATATTACCGATTTCTATCTTTTTAGTCTCACACTGTTTACTGATTTTCTGAAAATAAATATTAGGAGCATCATCACTAATCGCCTTATTGACTTGCGTATCCAAATAAGTATAGTTAGCTACCTGATTGTATTGGCTATTGCTTGTGATTCCATTACGCTTGAGGTAGGCCTTGGGGAAAATGTGATGGACATCGCCAGCAACATTCATCAAATCAGAAATCATCGTTCCATGCATGAATAAGGAATTGCTTCCCCGATTGATTTGTGCAGCCAAAAACGTATGAAAGGCGGGGCTACTTCCTGACGCTGTTTCCAACCGCTGAGGAAGCGTAATATCCCAATAAGTATCCGAAAGAACAGAAGCCTCGATCTCTTTCGCAAAGGTTAGAAACCCCTTTTCATTAATCATACGGATATCTCGGCTCATTACCGATTCTGGCGACCCCACATAACGGCCAGTTAGTGTCGATAAAACGAACCACTTTTGAACCAATCTCTTAATCTGTACTGAGGGAATTGTATTATCGTCCAACAAACGCAAATACAACATATAAGCAAAATCCAATGTCATTTGTGAGTTTAGCAGCTTACTAGATTTAAAGCCAGCACCTTTGATTGCCAGTACAAAGCCCTGGAAATTATTTTCATTTATGAACGCACGTATCCCTTCGCCTAAACGCCGGTATGAATCTGCAATAATATCTTCCCGGAATTCTTTCGTCTCAAAATCACGTCCAGATAACAGACTGACAAGATCTGCTAGTTTGCCACGGCTAAACTTATACATAAATGCCACGCGAAGCATATCGCCATAATCCGGTTCATATATTTCTTCATGGTCTTTAGCCAGCCATTTGATTTTATCTGCATACGGCGTAGCAATAAAATTTTCATCTTTAACCATCTGCGCATAAAAATCCGGTTTTACTGCCAAATGACAGAAATAATCTACAACTTTGCGCAGGAGATTTCCCTGATGAGCTGTATCCGAAGCCATTTTCGACATAACAAAGTCAGACTGGCTCAGTGATGTCCCTTTCGAATTAATTCGAATAAAAATTTCTGTTACCTCATCAATATCCAAAGACTGATCAAGTTCAATCACGCCAATTTGCCTGTCAGCAATCTTTTTGACACCAGTAATTGTCTCTGATAAATCATCAATATCCACCTCTGGATTATTGGCAGCATATTTATTTTCAAAGGCACGTTGCTTAAATCCCGCTTTAAATATCTCTGAAATATCCGGAATCCACTTCTTGTCCTTCAAGTGTGATGCATCCTGTACGGCAAAACGCTTAGATGAATCTTTTGCTTGTGGATTAAAAGCAATCTTAATGCGATCAAGATTAAAATCTTCATCCATCACCTTTTTCCCTGAAATAGCTGCCATTATAGCGGTAATACGCTGCTGACCATCAATCAAGATATGATTTCCACGTGACATACTACCATCCTTTGTACGTACATCCGGATTTTTCCAGGTGATGATATATCCAGTAGGATAGCCATTATAGAGCGAGTCGATCAAGTCGCGTACTTGGCTACGTCTCCAAACAAAGGGGCGTTGTATTTCAGGAATTACAAATTCCTCCGCATCAATCATCCCAAGGATTGAACCAATCCCCAATGAACGCAAGGTAAATTTTTCTGTTTGCATCCTATCTCCAACTTCCTGTTTTTAAATTCTGTCATGCTTTACCTAGGATAACTATTTATTCTTTAATTTTTGTAGTAATTTCTCCTTAATAGAACTTTTATAAAATTTGGCTTATCCACAAAAGAGCCGACGCTCTTTCTAAAACTTATCTCCTTCTGTTTCTTCCAGCAACTGCACTAACACCTTATAATCAAGATATCATCGACCAGATAGCCGCTCCCTTGTGTATGGAGGATATCGTAATTGGGAACAAGATACTCGTCGATGCAACCTGTTGCCTGAAGTTTTTGGTAAACCTGCTTAGGGGACAAATTCCACATATTCGCACAGGCATGAATCATATAAACAACAAATTCCATTGTAGTCTTGTTCATTTCCATTCCTCCTGCCTTAGTAAACCAATTATAATTTGCTGATAATAATTATACTATTTTTTCCTCTATTTAGAAAGATTTTATCCCTCGGCAAGAAGTTTTCTGCCCCCCACCAAAAGAGCCAGCAATCAGAGTTATCTAGTTGACCACTCTGATTGCCGGCTCTTTTTATCCTCTACCGATTGCTTCCCCTATTTATTTTGTTACCTAGTACCGCACCTGCTCCCGAAACGATTTCCAATCGATAAACGATTCGGCGTCGGGATGTTTGGTGTAGTAGTTTTGATGCTCTTCGGCGGCTTCGCGGAAAGTTTTCAGCGAGGTGGCTTTGGCGTAGCATTTGCGTACGGCTTTGCTGTTGGGGTCGTTGATGGTAAGGCCGGCCCCTGTTGCCGCTGGGGCTTTGCCGCGGCTTGCGAGGAAGTGCATGTAGAACTGCAAGTGCGGTTCGTCTTCGGCATCGGTGTACCAGACACCAGCGCGGAATTCTTTGCCAATCGCCTTGCCCTGGCCATCGGGACGGTATGGTGTCACGACGGCAAACAGGATATCCATGAGCATGGAGAGGTCCACTTTTTTCGGATTGTACTCGACTTCGATGCCATGCACCTCATCGTCGTTACCCTCTCCCGTCAGGTAGCCAACGCGCGTTGTTACGACGCCGGGCAGGCCGGAAAAAACCGCCTGCAACTCGTGGAAATCACCGCCCGAAAAGTAAATCTTTTTCGTATACATGCCTAGCGCCCGCCTCCTTTGTCTTCCCGCGGATGGAACAAATCGTCCTGCCTTGCGGCCGCCCGCTGCACGTCAAACATGTGGATGAGCTCGGCCACCGCCTGCGTCGGCGAAATCGTACCGCCAAGCACGGCCTCCTTGACCTCGGGCATCCTGCCCTTGATGACGGGGTCCTCGAGGAACAAATTGTGCAGATGCTCGTCAATCATGCTGTGCATCCAATCGAGCAGCTGTCCATCGCGGCGCTTTTGGAACACGCCGCTTTTCTTGGTCATCTGTTCAAAGGCCTGCATGACTTCCCAGAGTTCTTTGAGCCCGGTCTTTTCGATGGCTGAGGCCAGATACGCATGCGTAGGCCAGCCCGGTGTAGCCGGACGGATGTATTCAATCATGCGCTCGAACTCGCCGCGCGCCACTTTGGCCTTGGTGAGATTATCGCCATCGGCCTTGTTGACGACAATCGCATCGGCAAGTTCCATAATCCCCTTTTTGATGCCTTGCAATTCATCGCCAGCGCCGGTCAGCACGACGAGCATGAAGAAATCCACCATCGACCGCACCGTCGTTTCTGACTGGCCGACGCCTACGGTCTCGATGAGGATGATATCATAGCCAGCGGCCTCACACATCAGCATGGTCTCACGGCTTTTGCGGGCCACTCCCCCAAGTGTCCCGCCAGCCGGCGAGGGCCGGATAAAGGCCTCGGGCCGTCTTGAGAGCGTCCCCATGCGCGTCTTGTCGCCAAGGATAGAGCCCTTGGTGACTGAACTCGTCGGGTCAACGGTTAAGATGGCCACGCGATGCCCTTCATCGCAAAGCATGTTGCCGAGCGCCTCAATCATCGTGCTCTTGCCAGCCCCCGGCACACCGGTGATGCCGATGCGCAGTGCCTTGCCCGTGCGCGGCAAAAGCCGCTGGAGCACGCGCTGGGCTTTCTTGAAATGGCGCGGACTGTTGCTCTCGATGAGCGTGATGGCCCGCGACAACGTCATGCGGTCACCATTTGCCACGCCTTCGACATACTCGTCTTCGGTCAGCACCATGCGCCGCTTGGGCCGCAGTTTGCCGCTTTGGATGGCCGGATTGATATTGCCGACCGTCGTATCCTTGATGCCCTCGATGCCGCCCATGACTGAGCAGGCAAATTTTTCATCCTTTTCCTCTGGCACCCAGCTCGGCTTGCTGACCGAATATTTCTGTGCCATGCGTATTACCCCCCCTACTCTTCTGCGAGTTCTTCCTTCGCGCGGTCGATGAGCAGCGTCAGCAGCTTGCAGCCAGCCTCAGGGATATTCGTGCCTGGGGCAAAGATGGCGACGGCGCCATGCTCATAGAGGAAATCATAATCCTGTACCGGAATGACGCCGCCGATGGCGACCATGATGTCCTCGCGGCCGAGTTTCTTGAGTTCCTCGACGAGCTGCGGCAAAAGCGTGTTGTGACCAGCGGCCAGTGAACTGAAACCGACCATGTGCACATCGTTGTCGACGGCATCCTGCGCGGTTTCCTCCGGCGTCTGGAACAGCGGCCCGACATCGACATCCCAGCCCATGTCCGCAAAGCTCGAGGCGATGACCTTCTGCCCGCGGTCGTGACCGTCCTGGCCCATCTTGGCGACGAAGATACGCGGACGACGGCCCGTGAGCTCCTCAAATTCATCGGCCATGTGACGCGCTTTTTCCAGTGCGCTCTTGTTCGTGAACTCGGACGAATAGACGCCCGAAATCGTATGGATGACGGCCTGATAGCGGCCCGAAACCTTCTCGACTGCATCGGAAATCTCGCCGAGCGTACAGCGCACGCGGGCGGCTTCGACAGCACAATCGAGCAGGTTGCCGTTGTCACGGCTATCAGCGGCCTTCGTGATGGCTTCGAGCGCGCGGCGCACATCGTCGTCGTTGCGCTCACTGCGGCATTTTTCCAGACGCTCAATCTGCGCCTGACGCACAGCCGTGTTATCGATGGCGAGGATTTCGAGCGGGTCTTCCTTGTCGAGACGGTATTTGTTGAGGCCGACGATGGTCTCATTGCCCGAGTCGATTTTTGCCTGACGGCGGGCCGCCGCCTCTTCAATGCGCATCTTCGGCAGGCCCGTACTGATGGCCTTGGCCATGCCGCCCAAGGACTCGACTTCCTGGATATGCGCCCAGGCACGGCGGATGATTTCGTTCGTCAATGCCTCGACGTAGTACGAACCGCCCCACGGGTCGATTATCTTGCAGACGCGCGTCTCATCCTGAATGTAGAGCTGCGTGTTGCGCGCAATGCGGGCCGAGAAGTCTGTCGGCAGCGCGATGGCCTCATCGAGCGCATTCGTATGCAGCGACTGCGTATGGCCGAGCGCCGCGCCCATGGCCTCCATGCAGGTACGCGAAATGTTGTTGAACGGATCCTGTGCCGTAAGCGACCAGCCTGAAGTCTGGCAATGGGTACGCAGGGCCATGGATTTTGGATTCTCGGCACCAAACGATTTGACGATCTTTGCCCAAAGCACGCGGGCCGCCCGCATCTTGGCCACTTCCATGAAGTAGTTCTTGCCAATAGCCCAGAAGAACGACAGGCGTTTAGCAAACGCATCGACAGCCAGTCCCGCATTGATGCCCGTGCGCAGGTACTCGAGGCCATCGGCCAGCGTGTAACCAAGCTCGATGTCCGCCGTAGCGCCAGCCTCCTGCATGTGGTAGCCCGAAATCGAAATGCTGTTGAACTTCGGCATGTTCTTCGTCGTGTACTCAAAGATATCGCCGATGATGCGCATGGACATGTCTGGCGGATAGATATAGGTGTTGCGCACCATGAACTCTTTTAGGATATCGTTCTGGATCGTGCCCGCCATGATTGACTTGTCAACCCCCTGCTCGATACCAGACTGAATATAGAACGCGAGGATTGGCAGCACCGCGCCGTTCATCGTCATCGATACCGACATCTGGTCAAGGGGGATGCCCGAGAACAGAATGTTCATATCGAGCATCGAGCAGACCGAAACGCCAGCCTTACCGACATCGCCGAGCACGCGCGGGTTGTCGGCATCATAGCCGCGATGGGTCGGCAGGTCAAAGGCAATCGACAGGCCTTTCTGTCCGGCGGCCAGGTTGCGGCGGTAGAACGCATTGGATTCCTCTGCCGTCGAAAAGCCTGCATACTGGCGGACCGTCCAGGGACGGAATACATACATCGTCGAATACGGCCCGCGCAGACACGGCGGGATGCCGCTGGCAAAATCGAGATGATTCATGTGATCGTATTCGTCATGATTGTAGAACGGCTTTACCGGAATGTGCTCCATCGTGCGCGCAGTCATTTCGTCATAGCTGGCGCTGACCTGCTCTTCAAAGAGTTTCTGCCACTCTTCTTTCGTATGCTGCGGTGCCTCCCGCAGGTCCATGCTCGTAAAATCAGGATTCTTAAACGCTGCCATTATGCCATCATTCCTTTCTTCTGCTGCAGGAACTGCAGGATTTTGTAACAATTGGCCCGTACCGAAATGTAATCATCGATGCCCGCGGCGTTGTACGTCTCGAGCAAATCTTTCGGTGCGGCACCAGCCAGATAGACCGTTGCTTCTGGCAGCGCTTTATGAAGTTTCGGAGCTAAATCAGGAACGATGTCAGGATACGTCGCATCGGTCGAGCAGATGACCACAGCATCGGCGCCGGACTCAGCCGCAGCGGCCGCCGCCTCGTCCGTCGTCTTGAACCCATCGTTGCGCAGTACCTCAAACGCACCGACCTGCAAAAAGCCCGTCGTAAAATCAGCCCTTGCCTTATGCTGCGGAATCGGCCCCATATTGGCAAGGAAGATGCGCACGTTGCCGCCCTTTTCGGCCGCATATTGTTCCGTGCGGTGGCGCAGCGCCTCAAAGCGCTCGCTCCAGCGATGCGGCGCGATTTTCTCGACTTCTGGCACCGCGCCCTCTTGCGGCAAGGCGCCCCAGAGTTCCGGCAGCGTTGCGCCAGCCTCAGCGGCCGCAATCGCCGCCGTCACGCGATCGGTTGCCGTAGATAGTGCCGCGAGCTTTTCGTCGCGATACGCGCCGTCGATATCGGCAAGATACGCCTCGATGGCCTGCGCACGCTGCTTCTTGTTTTCTGCCCAGTCCTCGGTGCGCGGGTCGAGAAGTTTTTCAGTCATATTCGGATACATGTTGTTGCCGACGATGCGGTCACGTCTTAGCTCTGCGTTCTTGAACCGCTCGGCCAGCACCTCGCCGATGGCCTGCTGTGGCGTGCCCGCCTTTAGCGCCTCGACAATGCCGCCGGCGCTCTCGGCTTCCTGGAACGCCTGCCAGATTTTTTCCTTGACCTGCTTCGTCAGCGTTTCCACGGCCCACGAGCCGCCAGCGGGGTCAATCGGCTGCAAGAGGCCGAACTCCTCCTGCAGGATGATCTGCACGTTGCGCGCGATGCGGCGCGAGAACACGTCGCCCTTGCGAATCGGCTCGTCAAACGGCGCGTTCTCGAACGAATCGATGCCACCGACGACCCCCGAGAAGATTTCGGTCGTGTTGCGCAGCATGTTGACGTACGGGTCATAAACCGTCTTGAAGAAAAGCGCCGGCCTTGCATGGACGTGCATACGCTGTGACTCAGTATTGCCGCCAAAGGCCGCGATAATCTGCGCCCAGATTGGCCGCATGGCGCGCAGTTTGGCAATCTGCAGGAAGAAATTGGCGCCCATCGAAAAGCCGAACATGATTTGGCTCGCCGCCTCGTCAATGGAGAGTCCGCGTTTTTGCAATTCACGAAGATACGTGACGGCCGTATCAATCGTGTACGACGCCTCCTGGATATCGCTGGCACCGCCGCGGCTGTAAACATCACTGCGGACCATAATCGTGCGCAGGCCCGGGGCATTTGCCAGCGCCCACTTCGCACAATCGGCCATTTCCTCATAGCGGTTGTCAAGCGGTGCTTCAAGCGTCCCGCGCTCGGCGAGCTCGCCAATCGGGTCCGCGCCGATAAAGCCGCGCACCGCCTTCATATCCTTGCCCGAGGCCCGGCGCACCGCGGCCACCATTGCGAGCATCGGCAAGGCCGTCTGTCCGGCATAGATGTATAGCGGATGCTCGTCGAGCTTCAAGCCGTCGAGCAGTACATGAAGATCGTCAAGTGTCGTTACGCTGCAGCCCTCGTCGCCGGGCTTTGCCGCCTCGCGTGCATCCTGACCGGTGAGTGTTGACTGGTCAAGTTTGACATGATAAATCGTCGAGCCCTTTTCAAGCTCGTATTTTAACAGCTCATTGTTCTCGGCCGGCAGCGTTTCATCGCAGGCCTGCGCAATCCCCCAGGGCGACTTGATATAGCCGTTAGGCCGCGAGCCGCGCAGGAAATCATCCATGCCGGGGAAGGACGTGCGTGGAAGGATTTCCTCGGTCGTATTGCGGAAGTACATCGGGTCAAACGTGATGCCCTCGTAGGTCTTCGTGAACATCTTCTTTTCAAAGGGTGCTCCCTTCAGGAGCGTAATACAGTTCTCCTTCCATTCCTCATACGTCGGCGGGGTAAACTCGTCGAGCGGTACGTCGGGAAACTCGGTCTGCTGCTCGGCCTTCTTCAAGATGGCCTGCAGGTCAAGTTCCGACTCTGCCTGTGTCTTTGTGTCATTACTCATATACATTTCCCCCTTTAAAGGTAGAATAATATATGCTCCATTTCACCCGTCCAGGCAAAAAAAGAAGGTCTCGATCCTTCCACAAATCGAGACCCTTGCTGCAACAATGGCAGCCAATACATAGAACTGAATGAAATGTATGAGCAATTTCTTCCCCACAGAAGATTCCATGAGGAAAAACCTTTCGCCTAAAGTCAAGAACAGCGAGAATACATACCACAATGAGCCCATTTCCTGCTACTCGCGGAAATGGGCTCATCTTGAAAAACATTCAGTCCTAACGGTCAGGTAAACGCCTGACTCTTTCTAAACTAAATCGTCCAAGATCCCCATCCCCATCGCTCGCAGGTCAAACGGTGATCGTTAATCAGGCAGTTCTCCTGGCTCCAGTTCATCGCTCCTCCGCGCCTTCCCAAAGAGGCTTTTTCCCCCTCCAGTGACATATCTGCGGAGTTGCTCGCTGTTACAGTGGCGGGACCGCGCCGGATTTTACCGGCTTCCCTATTAAGTCTTGCGACACCTGATCCAATCGCGATATTCTTTTTTAACTGACACTTATTTTACTATTGTTTTCGCTTATTGTCAAATTTTATCGAAAAAAATCACAGATCAAAATCGTATCCCCCCCTGGGGCTTACAACTTTTGTGAAAATACTTTAAACTGAAACCGTATTAGGTCTTATCTATATCATATTTAATGTTAGGAGTTGATACTATGCACATTCCCGAAAACTATCTGAGCCCGTCCACCTGCGCCGTATTCGGTGCTGCCATGGCACCGGTCTGGTGGCTGGCCGTACAGAAAGTCAAACAGGAAGTTCCCAAGGAAAAGATGCCGATGCTGGGGATTGGCGCGGCCTTTTCGTTCCTCGGCATGATGTTCAACCTGCCGCTGCCGGGCGGCACGACGGGTCACGCAGTCGGCGCTGTACTGCTGGCCATCATGTTTGGCCCTTGGTCGGCCTGTCTGGCAGTCAGCATTGCCCTGTTCGTGCAGGCGCTCTTCTTCGGTGACGGCGGCCTGCTCGCCTTCGGCGCCAACTGCTTCAACATGGCGTTTGTCATGCCGTTTGCGGGCTTTGCCATCTATCGCGCCCTGAAAAAAGCCATGCCGGCCCATGAACTGATTGCCGCAGGCGCAGGCGCCTATGTCGGCATCAACCTGGCCGCACTCTGTGCCGCTATCGAGTTCGGTCTCCAGCCGCTGCTCTTTACCGACGCCGCCGGTCACGCGCTCTACTGCCCATATCCGCTTGCCATCTCGATTCCAGCGATGATGGTCGGCCATCTGACGCTGTTCGGTCTTGCCGAAGTCATCTTCACGACGGCTATCCTCGGCTATCTGAAAAAGGCTGCGCCCTCGCTTCTGGCCGATACAGCCCAGCAGGCAGGTGCCGGCCTGAAGACCATCTACGGACTGGTTGCCCTGCTGATTCTCGGCACGCCGCTCGGATTACTCGCCTCAGGCACAGCTTGGGGCGAATGGGATCCTGAGGAACTTGCCGAGCAGGACTTCCTCGGCTCGGCCCTCGGCTATACGCCAGCTGGCATGGAGGACGGCTTCTCCTTTGATGCCCTGTTCCCCGACTATGCCATCGCCGGTCTGCCAGAATCCTTCGGCTACATCCTTTCGGCTATCATCGGTACGGCACTTCTGATACTGACATTCAAGATCTTCGCGTCATTTATCCACACACCTACGAATTATGACGCCTCAATTGCCAAACACTAAGGGGCTTATTGCATGATAAAACTTCCACCATGGGTAACACAGGAAGAAAACTATCAGCCAAATCGGGACCGGGACTATTTCATCTCCCGGTCTCTTTTGCGTGTGATGACTGTGCTGCTCGCCATCCGCCAACAGGCAGAGCATTCCGCTTTGCGCCATATCTCGGCCTGCAGTGCGCTCTGTTTCCTGTTTTTCTGGCTGCTATTTTGCGTGACCGCGCATACGTCAGCGTTCCTGCTCTGCGAGCTCGCGCTGACGCTGGTGCTGCTCTGCCTGCTGCCCGGCCGTCTGGTATGGCCAGCGGTACAGGCCTCGCTTGCCGCCGCCTGCTTTTCCCTGCTGCTGATCCTGCCTGCTGCCCTAATCGGCAGCGGCCCGCTCGTCCTGCTGCTGCCCCTCAAGACCTTCCTGTCCGTTGCGGCCCTTAGCATCCTGCGCGCCATCCTGCCCTGGAATGAACTCACGTCGGCCCTGCGCAGGTTCCATGTGCCGCAGACCGTCATCTTCCTCTTAGACACCACGCTTCGCTACATCATCCTGCTCGGCGAAATCGCCCGCGACATGCTCATCGCCCTCAAGCTGCGCTCCATTGGCAAAAACCAGCACAAGCAGCGCGCCGCTGGCGGCGTGCTCGGCACCATGTTCCTGCGCTCTAAGGAGATGTCTGAAACCATGTACGAGGCCATGATCTGCCGCGGCTTTACCGGTGAATACCTTCCCGGACGTGAGCAGTCCTTCCGCCCAGGCGACAGCCTGCTCCTGCTGCTCATCCTGCTCTATCTCTATCTTTTCCTGCGACTGGAGGCTATCCTATGATTGACTTTGACGATGTCTGCTACGCTTACGATGGCGAGCCTGTCCTGCGCCACGCAAGTTTCCATATAAAAAAAGGCGAGACCGTCGTGCTGCGCGGGCCAAACGGCGCGGGTAAATCCACGCTGCTGCGCATGCTGAACGGTCTCATCTATCCAGAACTTGGTACTTATCAATTTTGCGGTACGGAAATCACTGCGGCCAAAATGCGTGAGCATCGCTACGCCAAATGGTTCCATCAGCAGATGGGTTTTGTCTGGCAAAATCCCGATGCCCAGCTCTTCTGTGGCAGTGTCGCCGAGGAACTCGCCTTTGGCCCTGAGCAGATGGGCCTTTCCACAGCTGAAGTCAAAAGCCGCGTTGAAGACGCGCTGGAGCTTCTCGGCCTTGCGCACTTGCGCGGCCGCGCGCCCTATACGCTCTCCGGCGGCGAGAAGAAAAAGACAGCGATTGCCTCCATCCTGACGATGAATCCGAGCATCTGGACCTTCGACGAGCCGCTAAGCGCCCTCGACGAAAAATCGCAGGCATGGCTTTGCGACTTCCTGCAGGCCTTAAAAGACGCGGGCAAGACACTAATCATCGCAACGCATGACGTTTCACTTGCCAGCACACTGGCCGATAAGACACTCACCATCCACGCCGACCATTCGGTCGAGCTGTCGGCGTAAAGCTGTGCGATCCACCTTGCCGCGGTCATTGAGCGGCATCTGCGGCAAGAACGTGATGACGCGCGGGACTTCGACCGGCAAAAGCGCCTGCCGGATGCTGTGGCGCATGGCTTTTGCTGTCACCGTCTCCTCCTTGACCAGGAAAGCCGCCAGCGTGCTGCCGCGCAAGCTATCGCTGACGGGCAGGACAACGGCCGCGCAGATGCCAGGGATTGCCCGCAGCTCATTTTCAAGCCGCAAGGTGCTGATTTTCACGCCGCCCTTATTGACCCAGGCATCGCGGCGCCCCGCAAAGATAAGCTCACCATCTTCATTGAGGCGGCCTGTATCCTTGACCGAAAACGGCACCGGCACACCGCTGACATGATACGGCGTATCGACATAGATAAGGCCATCACGCACCGTCACTTTGACGCCTGGAAACGGCCGGCCCAAATTGCACGGGTCACGGTCGGGGTCCTCACAGATGGCATACGTGATGTAGTTGAGCTCGCTCGCACCATAGTAGAGAACAAGCTCGGCCCCAGGCAGCAGCTGCTGCAGCTCGCGGATATTGCGCGCACTTAAAAGCTGCGAGCCCGTGAATAAACACCGTACCTTCGGCAGGACAGCCGGATGCGATGCCAGCAGCAGCTGCAGTTTCGTCGGAATCAGATAGATTACATCGACGTCCCACGCGCGCAGAAGCTGTCCCCAGCGGCGGCAGTGCATCCACTGACTCGTCACGATAGTGCCGCCCGCGTAGAGCACCGACTGCAGCGTATTGAGATTGCCGGTAAAGCTCAGACTCCCCTGCAGGAACAGCCGCGTTGCCTGCCCGACATGGAAGATGGGATTCTGCACAGGAAAAAAGCCCGCCCAGCTGTCATACGTGCGGTACATGACCTTGGGCGTGCCCGTCGAGCCCGAGCTCAGCACGCCAAGGATATCGGGTTCGCTATGCGGCACCATTTTGTTTCCAGTCCGTTTAAATGACCAGTCAAAATCTGACTGGTCATTTTTGTTTGCCGATAATACCAGCAGCCCCTGCAGACGATTCTCCTGCAAAATAGCCTGCACCTGCTGCGGCGGCAGGCCATGATGCATGAGGATTGGCCGCGCCTTTAGCGCCTGCAAAGCCAGAAAACCAGCCAGCTGGCCGGCAAACGTATCGGCCAGCAATAAAATATCGGCCCCAGACAGCTCCTTGGGCAGGCGTTCTGCGAGTTGACCAGTCAACTGCTGAACCAACATCAAAAACCGTTGATAGCTCCATTCCTCTCCATCCACAACGAGAAACAGTTTCTCCGGCTGGCGCGATGCCCCCTGTTGTAATAACGTATAATAATTCATTCTACCAGCTCCAATGCGATTGCTTCCCCCATACCGCCCGCACCAGCTATCGACAAGATGCCGCAACCGCCGCCTGCGGCCCGCAGGGACTCCACCAGATGCGCAAGCAGTATGGCACCCGACGCGCCATACGGATGACCATAGGCCAGCGCCCCGCCAAAGCGGTTGTAATTTACCACGCAGTCCGGATGCGCACGCTTAAACAATACATCGATGACCGCAAAGGCCTCGTTAAACTCGATGGCCTGCAAATCCTCGTAGCGCCAACCGAGCCGAGCCAGCAAAACATCGGCCGTGCGCATCGCTCCACGCGGACTCTGGGCGGGATTGCCGCCAACTGCCGCCGTCCCAACGATACGCGCAAGCGGCCGCCGTCCCTGACGCCGCACATAATCCCCTGATGCCAGCACCGCAAAGGCCGCTCCATCATTGATGCAGCAGGCCGTCCCCGCCGTAAGCGTCGTGCCTTCCCCCAAAAGCAGCGGCAGACGGCTGAGCAACCGCTGGCTCATGCGCGGACGGATGCCGTCATCTTTCGACCAGCCTTGAACCGGCACAATCCTATCCTTTAAGACGCCAGCCTTTACGGCAGCTGCCGCGCGCGCGTGCGACCGCAGAGCCCATGCTTCAAGCTCTGCGCGCGTGACGCCTTCCTCAGCCGCCACGCGCTCCGCGCCACGCAGCATCGTATCGGGCGCCATATCCCCAGGCGCAAACTGCGCCGTATAATATTCCCCATTACCATCCGGCACAAGTTTATAGCGCTCATCAGCGGGTGCATACGTCCGCAGTGGCTGCAGCGATGAGCTTTCCATACCGCCTGCAATCCACACATCGCCTTGACCACTTGCCACATTTGCATAGGCCATCGCCATAGCCGCGGCTGCTGACGCGCACTGCATGTCAACGGTGCAGGCTGGCACCGCTTCGGGAAGTCCCGCCAGCAGTGCCATAAGCCGCGTGATATTGCCGCCCGTACCAACGGCATTGCCGCCGAGGATGCCATCGACTGCCGTAAGACCGCAGCGCTGCACGAGTGATTTTACAACCTCAGCGCCCAGCACCTCGGGCCGTATCGCCTTAAACTTTCCGTTCTTGCCGACAATCGGTGTCCGTAGCACATCGAGTACATATACGTCCTGCATGCTTAAAGATTCTCAAGCATCTTATTGACGCGCACACCGATAAATGCCGCCAGCAGCGCCTTCATGATATCGCCGGGGATAAACGGAAATACCGCCATAATAAGCCCCTGCCACAGACCGACTTTCATGACGAGCATCATCGAGATAAGGCCGCCGACATAGGTGAGCGGCACACCGGCGAGCACAGCTGCCAGCGCATAACGGCGAAATGAAATGGCCTTGCCTTTGAGTAGGCTGACGAGCAGGCAGACAAACGGCCAGCCAAAGTAAAAGCCGCCCGTCGGCCCTAAGAGACGGCCCAGGCCGCCCATGCCGCCTGGGAATACCGGCAGGCCCACCGCACCTAAGAACACATAGGCCGCAATCGTAATAAACGTAAGCTTTGGCGGCAGCACGAGTGCCGTCACCGTCAGCGCCACCGTCAGCGCCGTCACGAGTCCCGGCGTGAACGGAAGCGGGAACGAAATAAATGCCGACACACAGCAGAAGGCCAAACAAAGTGCCATCTTCGTCAGCTGCCGCGTCGTAAATTTTTCTTCTGTTAACGTCATGGTTGTTTCTCTCTGCATGTCAAAAACCTGCCTTTATCCTCAAAAATAAAATCAATGCCTCGTTACTGCCAACGAAAAGCCGCCGTCATTTTCTCCTGCTGGAAAAATTTTCCCGCGGACCAGTCAACCAAAACAGTTCCGGCTGTCATCGCATGATAAAACCGCAGCGAAAGCAGCTTTTTTCCTGCCGGGCGCTCGCCTAGCAGCTTTTCCATGAGCAAAAGCCCCGGAATAACCGGCCGCTCCCCTTGATGAATCCAGTTCGTATCGCCAACGGCCTCCGTAAACGCCTGCACCGCTGCCGGTTCCACCTGCCAATTTGACAAGTCATTTTGACCGGTCAATTGACTTGTCAAATTTGACTTGTCAGGCAGCTGCTTTTGATAGCGGCCTAACAGCATCGTCACCTCAAGCACTTCCTTTCCAGCTGTGCATCGCACCTGGAATAATCCATGCCGGTCCTTTAGCACCTCCAAGCCAGCCGTCGCCACGGATTCATCCTCCATCAGCTGCCAATCGGCCCGCATGATAACTGCGCCAGCAAACCGTCCGCCTTGCAGGCGCGACAACGTCCGCGCCAGCTCGCGAAAAAAGTTTTGTTCCATAATGACCTCCCGCAAACAATTTTCATTATAAACATCTCCGCCTATATCGTCAACTAATTGTTTTCTCTTTGGTTTACCTTAAGTTTTTTCCTTTACTCTCTGCCTAAAATTTACCATTTCCCGATTTCCAAGAAACTTTTAAAGTTCTTCAAGGGTTGTTTTTAATCTTCCATGCTACTTTTAACTATGGACTTTATTTTTATAAAGGAGTGTTTCAATTATGTTCTGTAAAAATTGTGGAGAACAGCTCCCCGACAATGCCCTTTTCTGTAAAAAATGCGGCACAAAAGTCGTCGATACACTTTCTTCCCCACCCGCTATGCCGTCAAAAAAAATTATCCCAGCTAAACCATATTCCACGGGCAAAAAAATTATGCTGGGAATCCTCGTACTTATTATCCTTATTTTCGGCTCCATCGGAATCCATAACAAAAAACATGCCGAGGAACCGGCAGCACAGCCAACAGCCGAAGAACAACAGCAGCAGCCTAAGCAGGAGCAAAAAGAAACTCCGAAAAAGGCTCAGCCAGCGCCCAATACACCACAAATCGCGCTTGACGGCATTCAAATCAAAAAAAATTCCTGGGGTGAACCGCAGCTGCACCTCGATATCCGCAACACCGATGCCGAAAAGACCATCGATAAATATCGCATCGTTGTCTATGCCTTCGACAGTAACGGCCTGCTATTAAAGAGCAGTATCAATGAGGCTACCTGTTACCACGGCAGCGGTGAATCGCCAATTGCTCCGGGCGAAACGCTGAAAAACACCAGATCCTGGACCCTTCATGGCTTCGACAACGGACAAAAATTCCGGGCCAAGGTCATCTACCTCCACTACACAGACAACACCAAATGGAAAGCCGCCAGCGGCCAGGATATCAGTCTGACTGGCACCATCAGCTGACATTTTCCCCTTGCAAGCTTCTGCCCCAGCGGCAGAGGCTTTTTGTTTTCCCCCGCATTTCTGCTTTATCCTTTCATATATATTGAAGCTCGTTCCTTTTCCTGTTATACTTATGAATTAGGACTATCATATATAGATATCATTTATTTTAAAAGGAGTAACTTACCTATTATGATTTTAAATCGTAAATCTGTTGAACTTCTGGCACCAGCGGGCACTTGGGATGCGCTCGTAGCTGGTGTTGAATCCGGTGCCGATGCCTGCTACCTCGGCGGCAAGCACTTCAATATGCGCATGCACGAAGGCGACTTCAACTTCGACGATGAGATGCTCAAGAAGGCCATCGCCTACACCCATGAGCACGATGTCAAGCTCTACATCACGCTCAACAACCTCATCAGCGACGAAGAGGTTCCGGCCCTGCGCGAGTACCTCGCCTATCTCAATGAAATCAAGCCGGACGCACTGCTCGTCCAGGATTTTGCCGTACTCGAGCTCGTTCACGAAATGGGCATCGACATCCCCATCCATACGTCGGTCATGATGAACACGCACAACGAGCATGCCATCGAAAAACTCAAGGAATACGGCATCACGCGCATCGTCGTCGGCCGCGAGATGACGCTCTCTGAGCTCAGCCTGTTCCGCGAGCGCACGGGCATCGAGGTCGAGTATTTCATGCATGGCGATATGTGCATGAGCGAAAGCGGCCAGTGCATCCACTCTGGTGTCATCTTTGGCCAGAGCGGCAACCGCGGCCGCTGCCTCAAACCCTGCCGCTGGGCCTACTCGCTCATCGACGAGCAGACGGGGGAAGTCCTCGACAAAGACAGCGACGGCGCTTACAAGCTTGCGCTCAAGGACATGTGCATGTACCGCTCGATTCCGCAGCTTATCCAGGCTGGCGTCTTCTCCTTCAAGATTGAAGGCCGCATGCGCCCGGCACCGTTTATCCGCCGCATCGTATCCACGTACCGCAAGGCCATCGATGCCTATATCGCCGATCCGATGGGCTATAAAGTTGATGAAGAAGGCTGGAAGAGCCTCTATGAGAACCGTGCCCGCGACTTTACGACGACCTTTGCCTTCGGCTCCCCGACGAAACAGGATATCGGCATGACCGGCGAGCGCGAACCGCGCTTCTTCAGTGACGCCGTCAAAGAAGCCGGCTTCCAGGATGAAATCCTCAAAAAAGAGCGCGACATCAACAAAGAAAACGACGCGCACCGCACGCTGAGCGTCCGCGTCAATACCATCGATTCCGCCAAGGCAGCTGTCGATAACGGCGCTGATGTCATCTACGTTGGCGGTGAAGCCTTCCGCCCATTCCGTCCCTGGACGCTTTCCGAATACGCAGACATCATCGCCTATGCCAAGGGCAAGGCCAAGGTCGTCATCAACACGCCGCGCACGACCATGCGCCGTGAGTGTGGCGAACTCGAGCAGTTCCTGACGGCGATTGCTTCCCGTCCGGAGCTGGCCGCTGACGGCATCATGGTCAGCAACCTTGGCTCGCTGAAACTTGCCAAGCAGTACACGAAACTGCCGATCCAGGCCGATGTCTCGTTTAACCTCTTTAACCATCTGGCTGCCAAATTCCTCAAGGAAAACAGCCTCGTCATGGCCTGCTCTTCCCTGGAACTTTCCTTCGAGCAGTTGCGCGAAATCGTGGAAAGCTCTGAGCTTCCAATTGAGACAATCGTTCATGGCTCCTACGAATCCATGATTTGCGACCACAATATCCCGGGCATGTCCCTGCCGCATTATAGCGAGCTCGACAATCCGGAGGTTCTCGACCGCCGTTATGCGCTGCTCGACAATGCCAAGGAGAAACATTCCATCCGCATCGATCAGTTTGGCCGCAACCACATTTACTTTGCCAAGGATCTCTGCCTCTATCCGTATCTTAAAAAATTCAACGGCATCGCCTCCTACCGCATCGAGGCGCAGGACTACACGCCAGAGTTTACAGGCAAAGTCACAAAACTCTATCGCGAAGCGCTTGACGCACTGGCGAGCGGCCAGGAAATTGACCAGTCAAAACTCGCCGAGCTCCAGCAGGGCCCGCGTGAACTTGGTCTTGGTACCTTCCGCTTCCGCCAGAGCCGTAACTCCATCTAACATCGTTTTTACAACAACACCCTTCGGTAGTGATGTGCCGAAGGGTGTATTCGGAAAGGATACAAAAAATGGAAAAAAAGCACTACATTGGCCCTGAGGCCATCATCGAAAAGAAAAAGAAATACATCATGCCATGCCTGGCCCACTTCTACTCGAATCCGCAGCAGATGGTCAAAGGCTCGATGCAGTACCTCTGGGACAGCAACGGCAAAAAGTATCTCGACATGTACGCTGGCGTATCCGTCATGAACTGCGGCCACTGCAATCCCGAAATTACCGCGAAAATCAAAGAACAGGTCGATAAACTCCAGCACGTCTGCAACATCTACCTGACCGAAAACTTCGTCAACCTCGCCGAAAAACTCGCCGCAGTAACGCCGGGCGACCTGCAGAAATCCTTCTTCTGCTCCACGGGCTCGGAGGCCACCGAAGGGGCACTGCTGCTCGCCGAAGTCTACAGTGGCAACAGCGAAATCATCGCCCTGCGCCAGGGCCTTCACGGCCGCACGAAACTCGGCATGAGCGTAACGGGCCTTACGATGTGGCGCACGGCGCCGACGCCGGTCGGCGGCATCCACTTTGCCCCGAACCCAAACTGCTATCGCTGCCCGATGAACAGGAAATTCCCGGAGTGCGACTACGCTTGCGCCAATGCCATCGAAGACCTCATCAAGACGGCGACATCTGGCCACCCAGGTGCCTTCATCGCCGAGACGATTCAGGGCAACGCTGGCTGCGTTGTACCGCCGAAAGGCTACTTCAAGCGCGTCAAGGAAATCCTCGAGAAATACAACACGTTGCTCATCATCGACGAAGTCCAGACAGGCTTTGCCCGCACCGGTAAGCTCTTTGCCATCGAAAACTACGACGTCGTCCCCGACATCATGTGCATGGCCAAAGCCCTCGGCAACGGCACGCCGATTTCGGCCTTTATCGCAAGTAGTAAAGTCGCGGACACCTATACGCGCCCAGGTGCTTCGACGCTCGGCGGCAACCCAGTTTCCTCCGAAGCCGCACTAGCCGTTCTCGACTATATCGAAGAGCATAAGCTCGTCCAGAATGCCCAGGAGCGCGGCGAGCAGCTGCGCGCCGGCCTGCGTGAACTCCAGAAGAAGCACCCGGTCATCGGCGATGTCCGCGGTCTCGGCCTCATGGACGGCGCGGAATTCATCCATGCCGATGGCAGCGAAGCCCCCGAAATCCTTGACGATGTCTTAGAGACCCTCAAGGACCGCGGCTTCATCATCGGCAAGAACGGCGTTGGCCGCAACGTCATGGCCTTCCAGCCGCCACTTATCATCACCAAAGAAAACGTCGACGACGTACTGAACGCTGTCGACATGGTGCTGACCGAAAAAAATCTCTGATACCACACATAAAAATACCCCCGCTACATCGCAGCGGGGGTATTTCTATGTCATTTATTCAGCCTCATGCTCATGCACTTCGGCCTGCTCGTTTTTAAGTGCCTGAATTCCCTGCTGGAATTCTTCCATCGTGAGCGTGAAGTACGGAAGCGTTTTTAAGGCCTCATATACTTCCTGCTGGGATTTGGCACCATCAAGCTTTTCCCCTACGGACTCTTCCGTCAGGGCATGCAGCAGCATATGCTCGATTTCTGCTAGTTCCATTCTGTATTTCTTCCTTTCTACACTGCTGCCAGTTTGACTTGTCAATTGTCAAAAGTCAAATGTCAAGGTCAGACAGCGGCCTCAGCATCATCGTCATTGCTCGTGCTCTGGCGCGCCTCATACTCGGGCTGCTCTTCAAAGATGACCGTCGGCGCCAGATAGAACCCGTTGAAGCGCGTTGCACTGACGCTCGTATACGAGCCCATCTCCGTCACGAGCAGATTGTCGCCGACATGGAGCTCCGGGGCCATAAAGTCACGATAGAGCACGTCGATGCCGTCACAGCTCGGGCCTGCAAAGACCGACGGCTTCTTCTCGCCCTTGCCAAAGCAATGGAGCGGATACGTCCAATGGTCATACATGATGCCCGAGAAGCAGCCATAGATCCCCTCATCGAGGATATACCAAGGCGTGCCCGCGCGGTCCTTCGTACCGATGACCGACGTCACGAGATTGACGGCCGTGCCGCACATGTAGCGTCCCGGCTCGGTCCATACGGCCGTCTCCGGGAACAGGCGGTCAATCTGGCGGTTGATGGCCTGCATCATTGCCGCCAGGTCAACCGTAAGCCCGTCCGCATCGGGCACAGGGAAACCGCCGCCTATATCGAGATCGGTAAGGTGCATGCCGCGAGCTTCCGCCTCATCAAAAAGGTTACGAACTAAGAGCAAGGCCTCCTCATACGCCGCCGTCGACAGCGACTGGCTGCCGACATGGAAACAGATGCCCATCGCATGCAGGCCAGCTTTCTCGGCCTGTTCAAGCAGGTCCAGGGCCTCATCCATCGGCGCGCCAAACTTCGTATTGAGGTCGACGAGCGCCTTGTTGTTGCGAACCTGGATGCGCACGAGAACATCGGCGCCTGGCACGTATTTGGCCATCTTGTCGATTTCCGTCACGTCATCAAACGTGAACCGACGCACGCCATAAGTTGCGGCGGCCTGCAGGCCACGCACATCCTTTACGGGATTGGCATAAATCATACGCGAGCCATCGATGCCAAGCTCTGCCAGCGCTTCCATCTCGCCAGCCGAAGCCACATCGAAATGCGACCCGAGACCAGCCAGCAGCTTGAGGATTTCCGGCGTCGGATTCGCCTTCATCGCATAGTAGACACCTGCACTCGGCAAATGCTTGCGCATAAACTGGTAGTTTTCCTCAACTTTGTCCAGCGATGCCACGAGGAACGGCGTAGGAATCCGCTCTGCCATCTTGTTCATTTCCTTTTCGGTGAGTCTGAAACTCTTCATAACACATTAACACGACCTTTTTGTTAAATTTAAGACCACACAGTCTTATGAAAACATTTTATTACAATCCACACGGATACACAATATAAAATTGAATTTTTTTCGTCAGAATTTCGAATTCCTACATTAAAATTTGCACATTAGATACAAAGAGCGTATAATAGTTCCGTATTAGTTGAGAGAGGTGTACTATGGCTGATAGATTTTATGAATTAACGGTAGCGGGCTGCAAACGCTCCCTGCCAATCCTGAACGTCACGGATAAACTGGCCATTGCCGGCTTCATCATGCTCGGCGACCAGGAGCTCACGCTCGCCTGTGCCAAAGCGCTGGCCAAAAAAGTTCCGCCCGAAACGGATGTTATCCTGACGGCAGAGACGAAGGGTATCCCCCTTGCCGCCGACCTTGCGCGCGAACTTTCCATGCCGCGCTACATCGTCGCCCGCAAATCGGTCAAAGCGTATATGGAAAATGCCATCTGGGTGGAAGATATCTCCATCACGACCAAAGGCGTCCAGAACCTTTGCCTTGACGGCGTCGATGTCGACCGTCTCAAGGGCAAAAACGTCCTGCTGCTCGACGATGTCATCAGCACGGGCGGTTCCATGAAGGCACTGACGGAGCTTACCGAAAAAGCCGGTGGCAAAGTCATCGGCCAGGCCTGTGTACTCGCCGAAGGTGACGCCGCCAACCGCGACGATATCATCTTCCTCGAGCCGCTGCCGTTATTTGATGCAGAATAATAAAATCGGATAAAAAGAAGCCGCAAGGAGAAATCCCTGCGGCTTCTTTTTATCCGATTTTACAATCAGAACTTAACCGTTACACCAGCGCCAACGCCATTTTCGCGTTTGCCGTATTCCGGTTTGAAGTTGTGATAATTGACGTTGACATCAACATTGAACAGCAGGTTCTTGTTGACCCCAACCGTCGTCTCATTGAAGTCTTTGCCAGCAATGTAGGAAGCATAAGCCTCAAAGCCGAGAACTTTCGGCGTGCTTACAGCCACACCGCCAAAAGCCTGGTCTTTATCGCCCGGCAGATTCCAGCGATAACCGCCAATCATCTTGACCTCAGAACCAACGATATCATACTGGAGATAAACATCTCTATGGTCACCATACTGGTCGCGGTCTGCATACTGATAGCCTACCGTCATCTTATTCGTCACTTTGTGCTCGATGTAGGACTCATTCGTGCCTACACCAATAGCCGTCTCATTGGCAGCCATCTGGTTGATTGGAGCAGCCATAACCGCAGCGGAGCTCATCATCAGAGCGCCGAGAGTCAGCAGAGCTGTCTTTTTCATGGAAAAAATCCCTCCTAGAAAAATAAAACAAAAATACTCCTAATAGATTACTCGATTTCCCCGTATCTGTCAAACCGCATTTCCCCCATTGCCCTCAAGGCTGGCGAAGGGTGTCGTAAAGCTCCACCATCTCGCGGATCCACTTGAGTTCCTTGGCGCTCAAATCATGCCGGCGCTGCTTGCCGCCGGTCTTATAGTAAACGATATACGCAGAATCCGACTGCGCAATGCGGCGGTATGCCTCAAGGGTCTTTTTATCCGCATTCATCACATAATTCTCCGCCAGCCAGGACGCGTCCGAAGCCATGTGCTTGTGCAGTTTGGCGGGGTCAAGCACCAGCGTCGTAACCTGCCCGCCAGCATGAATATCCAGCCGGTCGCCAAATATCCAGCCCGTCTGCTCGGAGTCCGTGATGTCATAGAAATAATAAATGTCGTTTTTGAATACGCAGACGCCATTCCGCTCGGCTACAAACGGACGCAGATACACGCCGCTGGGTGGTTTAACCGGCCAGGGGTGCTTATAATAATCCACGCCGCCGCGCGTCTCTATCTCCATCGAATCAGACTGTTTCCGCGCTTTTTCCGGCTTTGCCGCCTCTTCTTTTGGCTTTTCCTTGGCAGCCGTCTCCTGCGCGGCCTTGCGCTCCGCCGCTTCCTCCTGAGCCTCCTGCTCAATCCTTGCCTGCCGCGCGTCATGTTGGATGCTGTAAGCATAATACGCCGCCCCGCCCATGACCATGATAAGCAAATAGAGAATGACCGCTGCTATGATAATCTGTGACTTTTTCAACCTGCTTCCTTCCCTAATTCAAATTCTTTTCCCTGCGAAGGTTCTGCAAAACTTCCATCATTCCCTGCCAGCAATTGTCGTTCTACGCAAAAAGGACATGACAAACTGTCATGCCCTTTTAGTTACTAATCAAAAATTAGTATTTAACGCTGGATTTGAATGCCAGGCTATCGCTAGCAGCGATTTCAATCGTAGCACCCGTCTGCGGGTTACGGCCCTGACGTGCGTTGCGATGAGCTTTTTTGAACGTACCGAAACCGATGAGACGGATTTCAGCGTCAGCCTTAACGCTCTCTTTAACCGTTTCGAGCAGTGCATCAACAACAGCCTTCGTATCTTTCTTGGAAACGCCAGCTGCTTCTGCAACTTTATCTACCAGTGCGGATTTGCTAAGTACTTCTTTTGCCATAGTGAGTTTGTCCCCTTTCACTTTAATAACAAGCGTATTATAGCGAATTATCTTGTAATAGTCAATTATTTTTCTAAAATTCGTCAGATTTCAGCCCATAGCCGTGCGTTCCGCCGCTGCCACAGCATCATTCAAAGCCGCCTCATAGCCAGCCTCAAATCCATCCTGCTCGCAGCTCTGTCCATAGTCCCGCAGCATATCCAGCACATCCTGCAATTGGTCATCGGTCCAATGGCTCATGGCGCACATCGTCCCCAGTTTATCGATGCAGGCAAGTTCCTTTCCCTGTGTAGTTACCGTCATCACAAATCTCCTTTATTCACTTCTTTTTCCAGCAGCTTTACCCCTAAAGCTGACACATTCAACACACCAAAAGTATAGCATGATAAAATAGCAAGAAAAAGTCTTGACATTTGCTTTGCCGAATTTATTTACTCTCCCCCAAAATTATGTTATCATGAAAAACAAATGAAAATACGGTTTTCACAGCTGAGACTGTAAGAGGAAAAACATTATGAACCTTATGATTGAAGCCACTATATTTCTAACAATACTCGCACTCATTTTAACTGGACTTCTCTATCGGGAGCATCGCCGCCGCATCAACCAATGGGATTTTTTCCTATGGATGAGCCGGACCGCTGGATTCTTTGTGTTCGACTACGACCCAATCAGCGACAAAATGCACCTTTCCCCCAGCTGTGCTTCGGTACTGCACCTGCCCGAAACCATCCAAGACTTCCGCACAGCGTCTAAGCGCTTGGATTCGCCCTTGGAAAAACTCGGCATTCATTTTCTCGTACAAGCTATCCAGAAAAATGACATCACGCAGGAGCTGTGCCTCACCTATGCCAACGACCGAACCTGCTTCTACCGCGTCAACAGTCATAAATTCTATGACAAAAACCACCTTGAGGTACGGCGCATTACCGGTTTTTTCTCGGACATCACCTCGCATACGGTAAAAGAGCAGCAGTTAAGGCAAAAAGCTGCCACCGACCAGCTGACGGGTGTCTACAACCGCGGTGCCATTCACGACCTTATCCGCATTGCGCTGAAAAAGGGCATCCCTGGCGCTTTCATCATGCTCGACATCGATTATTTTAAGACCATCAACGATTCATCCGGGCATCAGGCTGGCGACAAAGTCCTGCAACATGTTGTGCAGATTCTCCGCGAACACATCCGCCATACGGACATCATCGGGCGTATGGGCGGCGATGAATTCTGCCTCTACCTTCCCAACATCCCATCCAAAGACTACGCGCAAAAGCTCTGTGAACGAATCTGTGACACCATTCCCTCGTCCATCCACTACGGCACCGAGGACCATCCCGTCACCCTGAGCGTCGGCGGCACCATCACCCACCCCCAGGATACATTCACCAGCTTGTATTCCCGTGCCGACAACGCCCTCTACCAATCCAAACGCCAGGGCCGCAACAAAGTCACCATTGACGACTGCGGGCTTACGCCAAAGGTACACGACCAAAAAAACAACTGACACCAACAAAAAACAGTATCTCCTTTCAGTGGCTTACTCAAAAGGAATAACGGTTATATACAACAAATATATACTAATAATTAGGGAGGAACATTTTTATGAAAACATTACGTGTATTCCCCTTCTTATTTCTTTTGCTATGCCTATGGGTGAACGTAGCAATGGCCAAGTTTTACGTGCCCTTGAGTGATAGTTTAACAACGCAGGAGTTAATCCCAAAATACAATTCAAGGTGTGAGTACCTTCCAAAGCTCATGATATCTCCACATTATCGTTATGAAGAAAATTATTTATTCCATAACGGTCCCAAGGACAGCCTACTAAAAATATACCATTCTATTAATAGTACCGAAGACCTTGCCTCAAGGGTATGTATCGATGAAAATAACAAAATTGATTGCCTCATGGTATCCACAAAATTCCCCATTCACAGCGATTTTGACCTAGCCTTGATCACCGCCGATTTGTTATTTCTGCTAAACGAATACCAAGATGCCGATAAAATTGACAATCTTGTCATCGCCTGTCGTGAAAGCATTCAATCGCAACAAGAAAAAGTGATATGGTCTGAAAACAACCAACGTTACTACGAGATAATCCCCTCTATGGTATCACCTACCGGAGCCTCTTTTCATGGAGCAGCAAATGGACGCAAAATCGCAGGATACACAATAGTATTACAGGCATATATTGAATAATACTCTGGCGGCCACTTTTTCCGCCTTCATTACCTTGCTAAATCCATTTTTGCCCCCCCACCTACGAATCCATCCCTCAAAGCGCTGACAAGTCAAATTGACCGATAAACTGCGTACCTGCGTACCTGTGGGCGGGGCATTATAATAAGGGATGCCTCGATGCAAACCGAACATACGAATAGTCCATTGTAACATTATCGTATCCAGAAAGATTTTCCGAAGATGTATCGAAATTAAGGTGTTATGAAAATTTATATAAAATTATGAGGAGGCTATTCAATTGAAGCTTAAAGGATTAACCACTGCTGCATGGCTCTACGACTTGTATCGGGATAGTGGCAAACGTTGATCCTGCCTGAAATCTGGACTCGCCCACCAGAGGAAGACGCAAAAGCGCGCCATTGCTCTTGCAGCATGGCGCGTTTTTGTATCGGAGATAATATAGGAAAAATAAAAGAGTCTTACGGGTTACCAGCCTGAAGACTCTTTTACCAATGTAATTTAGTGTTCTACATCATTTATTCCTTTTGTAGCTTTATTATACCATCTCCGTCCAGCACTGACAAGTCAATCCAGCTCAATACTAGCAAAAGCATATCGCGAACAGATTTTGTGGCGAAGGAGGTACTGCCATGAAAAGAATAATTGTTTGTTTCATTTGTTTCGCTTTCTTTTCTACTGTTAGCTGTTATCACTCTACGGTAAATGCAGAACGCGTTTACTGCTCTACATCAGATAAAGGATTTGATTTTTTCATAGAAACTGATGAGCTTTTCGGAACAAGAAGCGGATTAACCTATGTCGGCGTATATACCAACAGAGGCGACCATTCGACTTGGTGTTTTCAATATTGGACTGGGGAATATATGTATCAAAATTGGCTGGGCGGCATAAATTCTTCTAATCAGCCTTCGCCATGGAGATATGTAAAGGATTACCCATTAGCCAACGATATATTATATGTCACACTGAAAGAAAAAACTAAACTTCGCGGCGAATAAGGGGATAAACAGCAAAGGAGTGTATCTATTATGAAAAAAATAACTGTTATTTTTTCAGCTTGTATTTTACTCTTATTAATGGCTACCTGCATTGCTGGCCCTTTTCCTAAACACTTAAACGGCGATAGTGATATTATTCAATTACAGCAAAATACTTATATCCGAAAAAGTAGTGTTAATGTAATAAAGTATGCACCCCCAGAATATACAATTTCCATTGAAGTTCTCGTAGGCGACTTTGACGGCAATATTACTAGTAAATATACAAGCAAATTTTTCTATGAGTATGATAATAAAAATATGTATTATCGAGAAACAGGCGAATGGATTTATATTCACCCCACCAGCTTTGAAGCCGTAAATACCGAAATGCGAAGTATTGGTGAAATGGCGTTTTATTTGGCGTATGGCATAAGATTTTTTAACTGCCTGGATGATGAGGTATACAGCAGATAGCCCCCATCAACAGATAAATAATTATATGGTAACATTCTTAACCATCTGTTTTATCATCCGACTCACCACGCTATTCTTACGAATAAAAAGGCAGCCCGATTTATTCGAACTGCCTTTTTTATTATCCCTATCCCTCGAGATTATGTTTGCTATGGGTATACCAATACATATATGGCTTGTTACCATACATCACTTTGTATTTCGTCTTCCCCTTGTTCCATGCAACAACGTTCTCTTTAATATCCATTATAATCTGAGCACGCGGTTCCGATATAATAACCTCCCTTGACGGATAGTCTTTTATCGCTTTTCCTTGAGCATCAATATATCGTCCAACACAAGAAAAATAAACAGCAGGATATTTACCATTGTCTGTATCTTTATTAAAGACAAAAGTCCAACATTCTTCCCGATATAAAATATTTTCCCCATCAATTTGGTTAGCTATATCATCTTCATTATAAACTTTAACATTTGGAATCAATCCATTACAAATCCCACCTTTTAAAGCATAAAAATCAAAATTATAACAAACCTCATTCACGGGAATTTCGATTCTTGACTCAACCCCATCAATATTAGCATGATAAACCTTCACGCCATTTGGACCATCTTCCGCTTTAATATCAGCCATGGCCATCGCCGTCATACCATTCAACAGCACTACCAGCATTAGGAGTATTATTTTTTTACCTAACATAATAATTAATCCCTTTGATCGGATTCTTAATCAATGCTACCAGCATGTATCATAAACACATAACATTGTTCCTCAGGCATATAATGTCGACTGACTAGATATGCCCTGTTGTCCGCTTCAGGTTTAGCAAATACTTTGTTTGTTTTTCCTTGTACAAGCATCTTAGTTTGTGCTGCTATAATTTTTATATCCTTATCCCCTAGGACATCAGACACGGAACATATCATAGCATAAGGAACTAATTCCATCATTACTTGATTCATATTCTGCTTCGGAATCATTACCACATAATTAATCACTTTACCATCACCGCTAGGGCTTACCTCAACGCCGCCCAATACACGGTTCGATTCATTAAAACTTATATATTTACTCGAACTATTCCTAGCTTTACTAAAGCTTAACGAAATCTCACATTTCGAACTTACCACCCCTACCATTCTATTGTATGATTTTATGATTTCAAACATATCCCGTGTATCATTGAGTGGCACTGGTACCGGACTGCATTCACCTCGTCCCCCAAAAGACATAGTTATCACGATTGCTACCGTCATTGCTGCTAATATTTTTTTCATTCGATCACCTCTGGTTTTATTATTCTCCATCTTCTTTTTAATCCCTCCTTAACCGAATAATAAAACCAGAACTATAAAGAAACCGTTTTGTCTTTCTGGCTTTTATACAACTGCAATCACACCACATAAAGCCCCTCCCATGACTAAGGCCTGCTAGAACTATTCACTAGCGGAATCGATGAAGCCTCGAGAGGGAGACATTCATACAGACAAAAAAACAGTAACAAAAAAGACCCCACGAAAACATCGCGAGGCCTTGATAGCACTAATGGTGCCGGAAGCCGGACTTGAACCGGCACGTTGTTGCCAACGGCAGATTTTGAGTCTGCTGCGTCTGCCAATTCCGCCATTCCGGCAAAATGACTTTTAAACATGCGTCATCAACGAATACTAGTATAGCATTGAGTGTTTGATTTGTCAAACACTATTTTTTATCTGGTTTATCCCAGCCCTTCGCCTGCACTTCTTCCCTTGTCTTTTGCTTAATCTGATCGCGGTATTGTTCTACTTCCAGACGAACAGCCTTTAAATCAGACTCATTATAATAATACTCTCCACAGCGTTCATTATAATCCCTTGCCATTTTGTTGTACTCCAGGGCTCCCGTCTCATTTCGTTTGTTCACGCAGGCTTTTAATTCATCGAGTTTGATGTCCATAAACGCCATCCAGCGAAGTTCTTCACGACTCCAAGTGCTCTTCTTACCTCTGGGGGGCTTGGTCATCTTTAGCGGCAAGCCCATCGCCTCTTGTTTCTGCCCGTCAGTCATTTCCTGCGCCGCTGAGGCATCAATATATTGGTAATACATCGGCTTGATTACATGAATCATAAGCAGGCTCAACATCAAACAAAATATTCCCTTGGCCAGGCCGCGCAAAATCTTTGAACCTCCTTGAGATTTCGCTGGCGCTTCCGACGCTTCCTCCTCCGTGGGCTTGACCTTTAAGGCCAGCCGTGCCGCCTCCTGCTGAAGCTGTTCATTCTTATCATCCATTAAGCATCCCTCTTTCTGCTATTTTGTTACACAGACAACTGCCCTTTCCAGTCGTCAAAAAAATTCCTTTTACAGGGTAAACCGTAATTCTTAGATGCTTATGCACTTCTGCTAAAAATCTGATAAAAATATCGCCGCCAAGCAAAAAAGCCCGCATAAAACGGCCAAAGGACTGCTTTATGCGGGCACTGCACTCCATCGGTTGATTTCAAATCTTAAAGGGCTGCACACCGCTGGCACTCCGGGTAGAGGTTTTTCTCCAGCCAGTTTGGCGAGATTTGACGGCTGCGTGGCATAAGCTCATCGAGCAGGCTGGTCTCTGCCCAAAGCAGCGCCTTGGTCTCATCCGCCAGCGTCGCAAATGCCTGCGGCGTTTTACCGCGCAGTTGTCCGCTTATGATTTCATCGACTTCATCTGCAGCTACCGCCGCTTTTTCCAGGGGGTGTTCCGCTGTCTCTGCCGCATCCAAGGCAAAAGCCAGCTCATGGGCAAACGTCCGGAGGCCTGTCTCTAAACTTCCAATCCGCGACGCGGGAATCCACTCCTCGAAATGCCGCTCTGACAGGAACTCACTTAGCCTCTTTTCCAATTTCTCGTGATCACACATACCAATACCTCCTTTGGGTGTCGTTTCGGCCTCCACCGATACGACCGGGAATGTCCTTGCTGGTGATACACTTCGACAGTAACCACGCCGCCACCTGTTCCCCTGTCAAATTTCATGTTACATGATTACACACTCATCCATTCGCATGATATATTTTCGCTATATTCTTTAAATTGTCAGCAGGAAATATTCCCCCTTGCGAGAATATTGGGAGTTAGGGGTAATAGGGACTCTCATCATCCACATTTTTTGAGAGTTGTTTAAAAAGAAAGGGGAAATTTTATGAACAAGAAGAAACTTTGCGCAGCACTGGTAGCTATGAGTTTCGTCGTAGGAACTGGCATGAGCATGAATGTCGATGCCGCCAGCCGCGCCGAAATCGCCAAAATCAGTGTAAAGGAAAACGGAAGCAACTTCCAGTATTGGAATAAAGATTCCGCTTCCTTCAAGGCTCTCACAAATTACGTCAAAGACGTAACCAACAAAAAGAGCAAGAATTATATTCCTGAAGAAGACCGCATTGCCGTATTCGATATGGACGGCACGCTGCTCGGCGAGCGCACGCCTTGCTATTTTGAGTGGATGATGTACCTCGAACGCGCCCTCAATGACCCCTCCTATACGCCATCCAAAGAAGACCGCGAATATGCGCTGGTAGTCAAAAAAGCGATTGAGAACCAGGCTATCCCGGAAGACATGGAAGGCAAAGAGGCAAAATCCCAGGCTTCCGTATTTGCAGGCATGACGCAGGACGAATACAATGCCTTCGTCAGGAAGTTCATGGAAACGCCAGCCGAAGGCCTGACGAACCTCAAACGCGGCGAGGAGTTCTATCTGCCAATGGCAGAAGTTGTCTCCTACCTCAAGAAGAACGATTTTGATATCTGGATTGTATCCGGCTCCGACCGTGACGCTCAGCGTGTGCTGATGGAAGGCGTCCTGCCCATCAAGCGTGACCACTTCATCGGTACCGATATCATGACGCTGGCTTCCGGACAGGGCAATACGGATGGCCTCGAATACGTCTACAACAAAGAAAAAGACACGCTTGTCCGCGGACAGTTTGTCCTCAAAGACGTCAAGATGAACAAAGTATCCAACATCGCCCGTGAAATCGGCCGTCAGCCGGTTCTCGCTTTCGGCAACAGTTCCGGTGATGCTTCCATGTTCAACTACACCATCAGCAAGAACAAATACAAGGCGCTGGCCTTCTCGCTCTGCTGTGATGATCTGGAAGACGACCTCGGCAACATCAAGAAAGCCGACAAGATGAAAGCGGACTGCCAGAAGAATGGCTGGATTCCGGTATCTATGCGCGATGACTGGAAGACCATCTATGGTTACAACGTAAAAGTTGCCAAATAAATAACGTACACGAAAAGGCCACGGCCCTGCGAATACCTCGCAGGGCCGTGGCCTTTATCTTCCCAAATCCTTTTTATTTAAGTTTTTCCCAGTAATTGATCCGCAGGGTATCCCCCGTGCGAATATCCCGTTTCAGCAACCATTCATTGAGTTCGCGGATGCCATCGATGAATTCGTGAATCTCCCGCGCCCCATAGGTATTTTTCTTCATATATTCCCGGGCGATGCTCTCAAGCGTATCGCCACTCTTAACCGTAACAGTCACTTCTACGAGATTCCAGTTTTTCCCGGCTGCTTCGGCGTTCATTCCCCCAAGGCTAATGAACAAGACAGCCATCGCTACGATAAATGCCTTCTTCATTTTTGGTTCCTCCAATCGAACATCTATACCTCTATACCATTAGTATAAATGTTCTTTCGAAGAAAATCAAGTATTTTGTCAGAATAATCTGTTGATTATTTCCTATTGCGCTGCCTTGGCCGACAGCGTCCGCTCCATGCACTCGCGAATGATGCGGGCATAGGCAGCACAACCGTCATCGTTCGGATGGATTCCATCCCGCGACAGCCATTCCGGATGCTTGGACACTTCCGAGTACCAGTCAACAATCGTGACATTCGAATGCGTGGCAGCCACCTTTCGCAGGTATTCATTGTTCGTATCCTGCCAGGTAAGACTCGGCCCGTAAATGTTGACCCAGAAAATCTTGCGTTCCGAGCCCAAAATCTTTAACAATTCCCGCGTCTGCGCTTCATAGCGTTCCTGTCCGGCAATCGGGCCATTTGTCCCGAGCGCAACGACAACAACCTTTCCCAGCCGTCCCTGCGCGGCCAAACTCTGTGCAACAGGAATGCCGCCGCCCACATAACGGGACACTTCACCATCTACGATTGCTCCAGGCAAAACCTTGCGCACATCGCCCGACGCGCCGAGCAGCACCGAGTCACCAATGCAGGCAACTCCCGTTAATTGCTGTGCCACCAGTTTTTCCTGATTCTCCTGCTGTTTTTTCGCCAGCTCAGCAGCCTCGGCGGCAGCACGGGCATTAGCCTCTTCCTGCGCCGCCTTCTGGGCTTCAAGCTTTGCCTTGAGCTCCGACGTCTTCTGGTCCGACGACGTAACAATCCCGTAACTGCCATAGCCCATAAGCGCCACGCCCGGCATCGTGACAATCAGAAAGAATACGCACTGGGCGACGATAAACGAGCTGCCAATAGCCGGTTTTTTCCGCTGCAGCAAAAAGTCTACCATGGCATCCGACCAGATGGTCAGCAAAACGATGGCGAGAAGTTCCAACGCCCAATACTCCGGCCATTTGGTCCAGCCCATGCGGTTGAACAAAAAGATTACCGGATACTGCCAAAGGAAAATGCCATAGCTGCGGCGGCCAATCCAGCCTAGCAGCGGGTTATCCAGTCCGCGGCCAAGTTCCAGACGATTGTCGGCCACCAAATGAATCAGCCAGCAGAACAGCAGCGTCATCACCAGCATTCCCCACTGGTAGGTCGAAGCGGCCTGTCCATCCATGACCGCAAACGCCGTAAACGTCACTGTGAGAATCCCAGCAAAGGCCAAATACTTCAACCAGCTGTAACTGTCCGAGCCAAACCGCAAGCCTGCCGGTTTCTTCGCGCCACGCCAAAAGCCCAGCGCCGACCCCAGCAACAGCGCATAGACGCGCGTGTCGGTTCCATAATACAGGCGCGTAACGTCCATATCCGGTTTATACGCCAGCGGCATGACAGTGGCCGCCGCCAAGCCCAGCAGCGCAAAAAACACCGCACCGCTCCGCTTGCCAAAGATGCTTGCCCAAAGGGTATAGATAAAGAACAGGACCGGCCAAATCAGATAATACTGCAGCTCAATCCCCAAAAACCAAAGATGCGTAAACGGCGACGCATTGGCCATCCGCGTAAAGTAATCCGCATTCTGCTCAATCTGCCACCAGTTGTTATACCCCCAAAGTACCGATTCAGCCTCGGGACGAATGGCCGCAATGACATCCGGCACCAGAAAATGAAACGCCCCAATCGTCGTGAGCATCATAATCAAAAGCGCCGGATAAATGCGCTTAATGCGCTTTCCGTAATAACGGAACACGCCAAACGAACCACTCTCCCAGCTTTTTACGCTTGTGAACGCCAGCAAAAAACCAGTCAGTACGAAGAAAAGCGAAACGCCCAAATAGCCGCCCTTAATCGTATCCGGAAACATATGAAAAAGCGTGACCCCAACAATAGCCAACGCGCGAAGTGCATCCAATCCCGCGATACGGTTCTGTCTGCCAATGCTTTGAAAAACTTTCATTCGATAAACACTACTCCTAAAACTTCAAGCTCCTAAACTTACCTTACGCATTATAGCATAACTTAATAAGAACGAAAAGAACACCTCCTGGGAAATTATTCCCAAGAGGTGTTCTCCTTCAAAGCCATTGTTCACTTACCGTCCAATCTACCGGCTTCGGTACAATATCATCCGAATGCAGGGGAAGCTCCAACGGTCTTAAATCTGCCGCCCGGGGTCTCCAGCGGCAGCGCCGTTCGGATTCACCGCTCTCCTTATCCGGTGCACTGATGCAGGACAGCTGACAGCTTCCCAGATCACGGATCCACCCGTCAATCTGGTCTGCAATGACAGCCAGCTGCGCCTCGGAAAACGCCGCATGTTTACGGCGAATGATTCCATTGCCGATTGCATCGAGCTCCACGCGCCCCGACACATCCTGCCAGGACGGTCCAAACGCATAAAGCTCATTTTCCCCCAAAGGCCCTATCCGCTCAATCCAAACCCGCATAATATCGCCCCTTTCACAATCCCAAGTGAACACCCACTCTTTTATACTGTGGTATTAGACATTTAAGGGGTAATATCCTGCTTAGTCGGACAAAAACTTTCGCACTGCCGGGCCATTGAGGTACTTACAAAGCCGTCCCTGATACTGGCCATTTGCCGCCATCGTGGCGGTGATGTTGTCGCGAATCTTCCACCAGCCCGTATGCCAATTGGAAAACAGCGTGTTCGTCTCGGGCGCCCGGCCAATGATGCGCTGCAAGACGATGTCAGGGGCCAGATGCTCAAGGAACGTGATGACGCGCGCCTCGTATTCCTCGCGCGAGACAAGTGTGAGCTCCCCTGCCTCATACTGGCGCGCCATCTCCGTGCCCTTGACGATGTAGAGCGCATGGAGCTTGACCTGATCGACGCCGAGCGCTGAGAGCACCTTGGCATCCTCGATGACATCGGTCCTATCATCCCAGGGAAGGTTCAGGATAAGGTGCGCACACGACTGCAGGCCATGTGCCTTGATGCGCAAAACCGCATCGAGAAACTCGCCGAGCGTATGACCGCGGTTGATTTTCTGCAGCGAACGGTAGTTAACGCTCTGCAGGCCAAGTTCCACGCAGATGTCAATGCCGAGCTTATCTGCTTCCTCGCGCAGCATCTCCAGATACTCATCGCTCACACAGTCAGGCCGCGTGGCAATGTAAATCGCCACGATATCCTCGCCAGCACCAGCCTCCTGCACCCAGCCCCGCAATGTTTCCAGCGGCGCATACGTATTGCTGAAGTTCTGGAAATACGGGATAAATTTCTTGGCCTTGTACTTTGGAATGATATGGGCCTTGTTCGCCGCAAGCTGCGCCGTAATTGTCATATCAGCTGGCAGATTCTCATAGCCTGCGCCAATCGAACCGCAAAACGTGCAGCCAGCCCCGCCATTGCCACATTCGCCAATGCGATTAGGTGATGTCAAATTACTGGTGGTAATACTTCCATCCCTGTTCGGGCACGTAACCGGCAAAGCCACCGGCAGCTTATAAACCTTCTCCCCATAACGTTCCTTTAAATAATCCGAAAAAGTCCGATATATATCATGTTCCATATCCTATCCCCCAGCGAATGATTTCCGTACTCATGCTGCCGTTGTCAGCGCTTTTAAAAACAACAGTACCTTTCCATCTTTTTGATTCCTATAAACATACCCGTCCGTTTCAAACTGCAATTTTTCATGCAGCCGGATGCTCGCAACATTGTCCGCCCTTACCTGGTCTTGAACAATGGCGAACCCTTTTTCTCGCACGCATTCCTCCAGCTGTGTCAAAGCCTTAAACGCATAGCCTTTTTTTCGTTCGCCTTCCCATACGTCAACACCGAAGGAAACAACGCTTTTGCTATGTTCAAACCACGAGCAGAACCCCACGATTTCATCGTCATGCACAATGGCCAGCATCGCAAACCGCCTGCCACAATGTGTTTTCTCGTTCCATTCGCGAATCAGCTGCTCAATTTCTGCCCGCGCTTTCGCAGGATATCGTTTTTCCTGAACAGCTGCCGCATCACGCAACGTAAAGTGCCTTAAAGCTATCATATATCTCACCACTAATTTATCTTTTTACAATCCAAACCAATCACTTCTTCGCCATACCATCGAGGTCTAGGCTTATCGTTTGATCTACCGGCTCTGCCGCCGTGTAGTCGAATAATACCGCCGTCCGTTGACTGGTCAATGTCTTGTCTTCTGCCTCCATTACATTGTAGGCAAAGATTTCGATATGGTACTTCTTGTTGACATCCCGCCAGTTGGTAAATTCATAGCCAGGCAAGTACTCGCGCACGCGGCTCGGGGCGCCTTTCCAGAAATCGGCCGTGATGTCCTGATAGTTTTGCCGGTTCCAGTCTAGATTTTCGGGGCGGATGCGGCCGCCGTCGGCCAGCAGGGCATCATAGCGCAGGAGATTGTCTAGTAGTTTCCTATCGAGCGCATAGGCCTGGCTCGCAAAGTCGCGCAGATAGCCGTAGAGATTTTTCGTACTATGGCCGATTTTATGGAAACCTTTTTCCTCCCACCAGTCAGTGAATTTCTGCCAGAACGCAAACGCATCGCCGTCCTCCTGCTCGCGGATGATATAATTGGCCGTCTTGCGGCAGCGGCCTGCATTATAGTAGAGCTCAAAAACCATCTCAAAGCTGTGGAACCAGCGGATTTCGCCATAGCTCAGCGCATCGGTCACGAGCACTTCGTAGGGCGCCATCGGCATGTACTGATAGCCATAGGGCGTTACGAGATTCATCATCGCCGCGCCCTTGAGGAATTTCAAAAAGCCCAGCTGCAGCATATCGGTCTGCAGTTCGTAGACATCGTTAAACGAGCGCTGGAACGACGCCATTCCTTCCCTGGGCAGACCGATGATGAGGTCGACATGCAGATGCATATTGTGAAAGCTCATGATGCGGTTGATATGCGCCTTGATGTCCGCCCAGTGATTGACGCGCGAGACGGCCTTCAGCACCTGCTCATTCGTCGACTGGATGCCGATTTCCAGCTGCACGCGTCCCTTGGGCAATTGTCCAAGCACCGTCAGCACTTCCTCGTCGAGGTAATCGATGGCGACCTCGAAATGAAAATTCGTGCGGCACGAATCCGGCAGGGCCAGCAAATATTTCAAAATCGGCAGGAAATGGCTCTTCTTCGCATTGAAGGTGCGGTCGACAAACTTGACCTGCCGCACATCATGGCGCACGAAAAAGTCGAGCTCGGCAAAAACGCGTTCCAATGGCAAGTAGCGCACGCCCGCCGTCGCACAGGACAGGCAGTAGGCACACGAAAACGGACAGCCGCGCGACGTCTCATAGTAGAGAATGCGCTCGCAGATATCGGCCATCTCGTCCTCACGATAGGCAAAGGGCACAGCGGCAAGATCTGCCACCGTCACATCATGGCCCTCATGGACGGTACCATCGGCGCCGCGCCAGGCGATGCCGCGGATTTCTGACTGGTCAAGCAGGGCATTGACTTTTGACCGGTCAAATTGACAAGTCAAAAGCTGACTTGTCAATTGGCGGATTGACTCCTCGCCCTCGCCGCGCAGCACATAGTCGACCATTGGGAAATCGCGCATAAAATCCGCCGTGCCATAGGATACCTCGGGCCCGCCGCAGATGATGACCGTATCGGGAAGCGCCGCCGGCAGCAGGCGCAGCAGCCGCTTTACGACCTCGATATTCCAGATATAGCACGAAATGCCAAGGACTTTCGGCTGCTGCTCATAGATTTCGCCGAGCATATCCAAAAGCTGATGATTGATGGTGAGTTCCAAAATCCGCGAGCCAGGCACGGCCTCGCGCAAATAGCGAATAGCCAGCGACGTATGGGAATACTTGGCATTGATGCCCAGCCATAAAATATCTTCTGTCAATTGTCTTCTCCTTACTGATACACCGTATATAACCTACTTATTCTACCACATTACGGTTGCGTGTGGTATGTGTTATAATAATATAGTTGAGAACATTTCTAAGCGAAAGGACGATACTATGACAAGTCAAAATAAATTAGCCCGCCGTGAGGATATTCCCGAAACGGCCAAATGGCACTTAAACGATATTTTTGCCACCCATGACGACTGGCAAACAGCCCGCGACGCTATCGAAGGCCAGCTTACGGAAATCAAACAGTTTGCGGGAAAACTCTCGGACCCGCAGCAGCTTTTAGACTGCCTGACCAAAGTCGACACGATGGAGATAAACCTTTGCGCGGTCTTTGCCTATGCGCGCATGATGGCCGACACCGATACGGCCAATCAATCGTATCAGGCCGATACCGCCAGCTGCCTGCCGCTGCTCGACCAGGCATCAGCAGCCTGCGCTTTCATCGAGCCGGAACTCCTCTCCCTGCCCGAAGAAACACTGCGCACTATGGCCGATAAGCTGCCAGGCCTTAAAAAATACCAATTCCGTTTCCAAGACCTGCTGCGCGGCAAGGAACATGTGCTGACGACCGAGCAGGAGGCCTTCCTTGCACGCACCGGCGAAATCCGCGCAACGGCCCGCAACACCTACACGGTCATGACCAATGCCGATATGAAGTTCCCCGACACCCTCGGCGAGGACGGCAAACTCACGACCCTTTCCGAGAGCCGCTACATGCAGTTTATCCGCTCCAAGGACGGCAAAGTGCGCGCCGATGCGTTCCACAAGCTCTTTACCACCTACCTTTCGTTCCGCAATACGTTTGCGAGCCTTTACAGCTCCTCGGTAAAAGCCAGCCAGTTTATCAGCACGACACGCCACTATCCCTCGATGCTTGAAGCGGCGCTCGACGCGGGCAATATCCCCGTAAGCGTCTACGAACAGACGATAAACGTCACCCACGAGTTCCTGCCCGAACTCCACCGCTATATGGAGCTCAAGAAAAAACTGCTCGGCGTCAAGGAACTTCACATGTATGACCTCTATGTGCCCGTTGTCGAAAAACCGAAAACACCTTACACCTACGACGAGGCCCGCACTATCTTAAAAGAGGCGCTGGCACCGCTTGGCGGGCAGTATCTAAAAGACCTCTTCACCGGTCTCGATGGCGGCTGGGTTGACCGCCTCGAAAACGAAGGCAAGCGCAGCGGCGCCTACTCCTGGGGCGTCTATGGCGTGCACCCCTTCGTGCTCATGAGCTGGCACGATACCTACGATGCCGTCTCGACGCTGGCCCACGAGATGGGCCACAGCATGCACAGCTTCTACAGCGCCAAGAATCAGGAATACACGAACTCCGAATACACGATTTTCTGCGCTGAGGTCGCCTCCACCACCAACGAAAACCTGCTGCTCGAATACATGCTGAAGCATGCGGATGAAAAGGACCGCCTCTATTATCTAAACCTTTATCTCGAGCAGATTCGCACGACGGTCTTCCGTCAGGTGCTCTTTGCCGAGTTTGAAAAACTCACGCACGAAGCCGTCGAAGCAGGCGAGGCTTTGACCGCCGACAACCTCGAAGGAATCTGGATGGACCTCAACCGCAAGTATTACGGCGAAGACGTCGTGCTCGACGACGAGCTGCGCGCCGAGTGGTCGCGCATCCCGCACTTCTACCGTCCGTTCTACGTCTACCAGTACGCGACCGGCTATGCGGCCGCCATGACGCTCTCCGAGAAAGTCCGCACGCAGGGCGAGCCAGCGCAAAAGGCTTATCTTTCGTTCCTCGCCAGCGGCGGCAGCGACTACTCCATCAAGCTGCTGCAAAACGCCGGCGTCGACATGACGAGCCGCGAGCCGTTTGCCATCACGTTTAAGAAATTCTCCCACTGTCTCGACCAGCTGGAAAAAATCATCAAATAATTCAGCCTGTCAAGGTTTTTTACTTGCATCAGCAAAAAATTTATGCTAGAATACTTGTATTGTGTTGTTAGGGGTAACTATGCTCCTACGTTAAGGAGGTGTAACACATGGCAAGTGTTTGCGAAGTTTGTGCAAAGGGTCAGCTGTCTGGTAACAACGTCAGCCATTCCCACCTGAAGACGAAACGTGCTTGGAAACCGAACATCCAGCGTGTCCGCGCTGTTGTTGACGGCGAGGTCAAACGCGTCAACGTCTGCACGCGCTGCCTGCGTTCCGGTAAGGTTCAGCGTGCCCTCTGATTTGCGCATAATATCAAAAGCTGATATATCATAAAGAAAGCGAAAGAGCTCGTCTCTTTCGCTTTCTTTATTTTTATCGATAGTTTTTAGCCGCCAAAAAACGCATGAGCCTGGCCGCAGTTGCGGTCAAACTCATGCGTTTTTTGAATTCCCGTTTATCTTTTGCCTCTTAAATGCTAAGGGGCATCACATCTTCCAAGACGCAGCGGCACATCACCGAGGCGCGGTTTGGTTCCTTCATCTTTTTGCAAATGGTATAAACGTGTTTTTTGACGGTGCTCTCCGCGCTGTTCACGCGTTCGCTTATCTGGCGGTTCGACCAGCCGCGGCACAGGAGTCCCGTTATCTGTATTTCGCGTTCCGTCAGCCTAAAGCGCTGTTTTAACACCGTCCGGATTCGCTGATTCCTGTCATTCTGCGGATGAAACGCATATAAGCGCTGGGCAATATGCGGCTCGATGCAGCGGAGCTTCATCAATTCCTGTTCCGTAAAATTCCCCATCTCTTTGGGGCGAAGCAGTCCGAATTTTCCCAGCAGCAGATCATTTTTTACCAGCCACAGCTTGCAACTGTAATGCATGCCGATAGGCTTGCGCACCTGCTGATAAAAATCCGAGCTCTCCAAAAACTCCTCGCTTAGCACATCCGTATCCCGGAACACCAGCGACTCCCTGCGCCACTCCAGCGACCGGTATGGATACGATTTCCCCAGGCGCAGAGCTCTGGCCGCCATTTCCTCAAAAGATGGCATCGTGAAACTCCATTTATAGCTCATCGGCCGAACATGGCGTTTATCATCGTTTTTGTTCAACAGGATAAACGAAACCCCGCAGGCAAACGGAACCAAGCTTTCCAAGGCCTCAAAAACAGCCTGCCGGTATTCATCGACACTGGCCTCATAACATTTCAGCACAGCCATCGTCATCACATGGCATTCATTCTCATCCAAATAAAGCATATCCCTTGCCTCTCCCGTCTCATCTCATTCTCATTTCATTATAACGCCATTATCCCTATTTTGCTATAACGAAAATCCTCTGTCCCGCTTCCCTCAACCGCCATCTTTCCCACAAAAACAAAGAAGCGAGCCCTTCAAGGCTCGCCCCAAAAAACATATAATCCCCTATACCACTCAGCTTCCCCAAGCCTCATAGCAACCACCGGAGAATCGTCAATCTCAACGTACAAGATAACAATTCATCCCTCTTAATCCAATCCGATGGCTCCTCTATTATAAAGAACCATTTCTGTCTTTACAATTCATCGGTAGTAGGAGATATTCGTTTTTCTACCACTTTAGTAGTAGAATTCAAGCAAAATCTGCCCGCTTATTGAGCTCCTGCCGGATTCGCCGCCAGTCGGGACAGTATTTATCCATCCGCGCCTTAAACGCCGGGCCATGATTGGCCACCCAGAGGTGCGTGAGTTCATGCAGCATGACGTATTCAAGCGCCTCGGGCTTGTACTTAGCCAGCTGTAAATTGAGCCAGACGCGGGTCTTTACGATATTGCAAGTGCCCCAGCGCGTCTTCATATTGCGGATGCGGCATTCAGCGGCTTTCTTACCAACGATGGCTTCACAGCGCGGCAAGAGTTTTGGAATCGCCTGTTCGAGCTGGCGGCGGTAAAGACCGTTGACGATTTCCCGCCGCTGTTCTACGGTCGCATACGATGGAACCGTGAGGATTATCCGCGTTTCCTTGCAAAACACCGACGCCTGCCGGCTGGCCGAATCGCGCACGACAAGGTCATAATACTGCCCCCAAAGCGGGACTTTATCTCCCGTCTGATATTGACGAGTCAAATTTTGACTTGTCAATTTTTCCCGCATGGCCTGTTGCTTTTTCCCGACCCACTGCCAGTGTTTGGCCAAAAAATCCGTGACCGCCTCACGCTTCATGCGCAAGGGCGCCGTCACTTCAATGCGTCCATCGGGCTTCTGCACGCGCAGGTACATATTCTTGATTCGCTTGCGCTTTACATATACGACCTGCCCCGCAAAAGGAAAGATTTCCTCACGCATATCAGTTCCGGCGCTTTTCGGCTTCGTCAAAGATTGCCTGCAGTTCCTCGCCTGTGAACTCGTATTTCTCGTTGCAGAAATGGCAGCAGACTTCGGCATGGCCATCGTCGACGAGCGTCTGGAGGTCCGCCTTGCCAAGGCTCAGCAGTACTTCGCTGATGCGCTCTTTCGAGCACTGGCACTTAAATGCCAGATCCGTCGTCGTCATGTAGTTGACCTCAAAGCCCTGCAGGAGCTCGGCGATGATGCCCTTGGCATCGAGACCGCGCTCGACCATATGCGAAACGGAGTTTACCGTGCGCAGGTTAGCTTCGAGCTTATCGATGCACTCGTCGGTGGCATCAGGCAATGGCTGGATGATAAAGCCGCCCGCGCCGATGCACTTGAAGTCAGGATTTACGAGGACACCAAGGCCGACGCTCGACGGCGTCTGCTCGGAGACATAGAGATATTTCGTGAGGTCGTCGGCAATCTCGCCATCGGTGATTTCCGTACTGCCCGTAATCGGGTTCTTGAGCCCCGTAAAGCGCGTGACCGAAACCATGCCTTTGCCGACACCGCCGCCGACATCAATCTTGCCGAGGCTGTTGAGCGGCAGGTTGACATGCGGCTCGTCGATGTAACCGCGCACAAAGCCCTCGGGCGTTGCATCCGCCGTCACCTTGCCGAGCGGGCCGTCGCCATCAAATTTTATCGTCAGCGCTTCTTTGTTCTTGAGGTTGGCCGCCATCAAGAGCGCCGCCGTCATCGTGCGGCCCAGGGCGGCAGCCGCTACCGGATAGCAGTCATGACGGCAGATTGCCTCGTTGACGAGGTCCGTCGTAACGGCCGCATAGATGCGCACGCCCTCAGCCGTTGCTTTTACTAAATGGTCTTTCATGGTTATTTCCTTTTTCCAATTACATTGTATACTGCATCAATACTTCATCAGTATCGATATCGTAAATCTTAACCGTGCGATCTTCGAGCACCGCATAGGTATTGCGGCCGTCTTCGCGCTTTGAGAGCGCCGCTGACCCCGGATTAAGGAACACGGTCTTGCCGCGCTTTTCGAGCACTGTCGTATGGATGTGTCCACTGATAAAGAGGTCAGCCTTCAGATGGGCCGCCATCTTGTCCTTTTCCGCATCGGTCATGACGCTGTCGCCATGGGTGACGATGATACGCAGGCCATCGTAAACGACATAGGCATACGGTGCCTGCACCGGCAGTTCCAGGCAACTGGCGTCGACCGACGAATCGCAGTTGCCCTTGGCGATGATGACCGGCACCGGACAGCTGTTGATTTTGGCGACGAGCCCGGCCGGATTGTAGTCGGCCTTCATCGGATTGCGCGGGCCATGATAGAGCACATCACCAGCGTGCAGAATCATATCGGCATCATGAAAAGCCTTGTCAAACGCCGTCTGCCAAGCGCCTTCATGACCGTGCGTATCACTGATAATACCAATTTTCATCGTAAACAGCTTCTTTCTTAAACGCGATTAACCAATCTTCTTGAGCAGGTTTGCCATTTCCATAGCGGCCATAGCACTGTCGGAGCCCTTGTTGCCAGCCTTCGTGCCAGCGCGCTCCACAGCCTGCTCGATGTTCTCTGTCGTCACGACGCCGAAAATCGTCGGCACGCCCGTCTGCATGCCAACCTGTGCCGTGCCTTTGGAAACCTCATTGCAGACATAGTCGTAATGCGTCGTCGAACCACGGATAACGGCGCCAAGGCAGATGACGGCGTCGTATTTGCCGCTTTCGGCCATCTTCTTGGCAACGACTGGAATCTCAAACGCCCCCGGAACCCAGGCGACGTCGATGTCGTCATCGTTGGCCTCATGACGGTGCAGCGTGTCAAGCGCGCCGCCTAAGAGCTTGCTCGTGATGAACTCATTGAAACGAGCTACGACGATACCGAATTTCAGACCTTTTGCTGTGATATACCCTTCAATTACATTTGCCATGATCTATTACCTCCTAAAATATCTTTACTTCAACGTCTCATCGTTCAAGAGATGGCCCATCTTGACCTTCTTGACCGTCAGATAGTTCTTGTCGAATTTATTCGCATGAATCATCAGCGGCACGCGCTCAGTAATCGTAAGGCCATAGCCCTCAAGACCAGCACGCTTAGCCGGATTGTTCGTCATCAGCCGGATGCTCGTGAGGCCGAGATCCGCAAGGATCTGGGCGCCAATGCCATAGTCGCGCAGATCCGGCGCAAAGCCGAGTTCGACATTGGCCTCGACCGTATCGCGGCCCTTGTCCTGCAGGGCATAAGCGCGCATCTTGTTAGCAAGGCCGATGCCGCGGCCTTCCTGGCGCATGTAGAGCACGACGCCCTCGCCGGCCTTTTCAATCTTCTCAAGCGCCGCATGGAGCTGATCGCCGCAGTCACAGCGCATCGAGCCTAACGCATCGCCCGTCAGGCACTCGGAATGAACGCGCACGAGCACGTCTTTCTTGCCTTTGACATCGCCCTTGACGATGGCCAGATGGCATTTGCCGTCGAGCTTGCTCTCGTACGACTTGATGCGGAAATGACCGAACTTGCTCGGGAAATCGACGTCAGCGACCAGCTCGACAAACGATTCCGTGCGCTTGCGGTACTCGATGAGTGCCTGCACCGTAATCATGTGCAGGCCATGCTCCTTGGCAAACTCGATGAGTTTCGGCGTGCGCATCATGTGACCATCGTCGTCCATGATTTCACAGCACAGACCAGCCGGATAGAAACCTGCCAGCCGCGCAAGGTCCGTCGTCGTCTCCGTATGACCGGCACGGCGCAAAACGCCGCCCTCAACCGAGCGCAGCGGGAACACATGGCCCGGACGGCGGAAATCCGACGGACGCGCCTTCGGGTCTAAAAGCTTACGGATCGTCAAACAGCGCTCGTAAGCCGAAATACCCGTATCTGTCTCATGCGCGTCAATCGAAACCGTGAACGCCGTCTCGTGATTGTCCGTGTTGTTGACAACCATCTGACCGATATTGAGCTCATCGAGGCGCTTGCCGTCAATCGGCGTACAAATGAGCCCCTTGGCGTATTTAGCCATGAAATTGACGTCTTCGGGCGTCACCGTAGCGGCGGCGACGATGAGGTCGCCTTCGTTCTCGCGGTCTTCATCGTCGACGACGACTACCATCTTGCCATTCTTGATATCCTCAATGGCCTGCTCTACTGTTGCAAAATCTGCCATAATCTTTCTCCTTCATCTTAAAAACCGTTCTCGAGCAGAAACGCCCGCGAAAGCCCGCCGGCATTTTTCTGCGTTTTGTTCCCGTCCAGCATCTTTTCGACGTATTTGCCGAGCACATCGGTTTCAATATTTATCGTACTGCCCGCCTTCTTGCTGCCAAGGTTCGTGACCTCACGCGTATGCGGGATAAGGCTGACCGTAAAATCGGTATCGGTTACAGCCGCCACGGTCAAGCTGATGCCGTCAAGCGCCACCGAGCCCTTCTCCACGATATAGCGCAGAAGTTCCGAGCCCGCCGCTATCTTCATCAGGATGGCATTGCCTTCCTCTTTAAAGGAAACGATCTCGCCCGTGCCATCGATATGGCCGCTGACGATATGGCCGCCGAGGCGGCTCGAGAGCGTCAGTGCCCGCTCGAGGTTTACGGGACTACACTTGGAAAGCTCCGCAAGCGACGTGCGCCGCACGGTCTCGGGCATGACATCGGCCGTGAAATGATTCTTGTCAAACGAAGTCACGGTCAAGCAAACGCCGTTTACCGCGATGCTGTCGCCTAAAGTGGCATCTTCGACTACCTTCTGGCAGTCAATGGCAAGCTGGCCGCCGCCAATGCGCCGGATTCTGCCAACCTCTTCAATGATTCCTGTAAACAACGTCTCACCTCCGCGCCACATAACCTGTGAGCAAAATATCGCCATCCATTGGCTCGGTCGTCACACGCGCAAGTTCTACGGCATCGGCGAGACTTACAAAGCCCTCGCCCTCGACCGGAGTCAGCGCCTCACGGCCGCCGATGAGTTTGGGCGCGATAAACGCCTGAACCTTATCGACAAGGCCAGCCGCAAGCAGCGAGAAGTTCACACGGCCGCCGCCCTCAACAAATACCGAGCAGATTTCACGCTCACCAAGTTTTGCCATGAGCGCTTTAAGGTCAACGTGCTCGCCACTGCCTGCCGTGATAATCTCGACGCCAGCCTCCTTTAACGCCTGCACGCGCTCCTTAGGCGCCTGCTCAGTCACGGCGACAATCGTCGGCGCCGCCCCGTCCGTCACGACTTTTGCTGTAAGCGGCGTGCGCGCCTGGCTGTCGACGATGATGCGGATGGCATTTTTCCCCTTACGGCCCGGAATCCGCGTCGTAAGGCTCGGATCATCTTTCAGCACTGTGCCGATGCCAGCGAGAATGCCGTCGTAAATATCGCGCAGCTCGTGGACGCGCCGCCGCGACGTTTCATTCGTTATCCACTGCGACTCGCCCGTCGCCGTGGCAATCTTGCCGTCGAGCGTCATGGCTGTCTTGAGCACGACAAACGGCATCTTCGTCGTAATCCACTTGAGGAACACTTCGTTTAACGCAATGGCTTCTTCTTCAAGAACTCCACAGGTAACTTGGACACCGGCATCTTCCAAAATCTTGATGCCCTTGCCGGCTACGAGCGGGTTCGGGTCGCGCATCGCGATGACCACGCGGGCAATGCCCGCCTCGGCCACAGCCTTGGCACAAGGGCCCGTGCGGCCATAGTGCGCGCAGGGCTCAAGTGTCACGTAAAGGGTTGCCCCGCGCGCAAGGTCTCCCGCCATGTTCAGCGCATGAACCTCCGCATGGGGCGTGCCGGCCTTCCGGTGCCAGCCCGCGGCCACGATGCGCCCGTCCCTTACAATCACGGCACCGACGAGCGGATTGGGCGACGTGCGCCCCTCCGCATTGCGGGCCATCTGCAAGGCCACGCGCATAAAATCTTCATCCTGCAATCGTATCACCTCAGATTCCTTCATCTTAGGTTTGTGATTGAGACCAAAAAAGCCAGCGAAAAGATTTCTCTTCTCGCTGGCTTAAATCGCATGCAAACCAACATGCCTTTTCTCGTCCCGACTATACGGTCGGCTCCGGAATCTCACCGGATCATGCTCCCAAGGGCTCGCGGGCTATACCGCCGGTGGGGAAATGCTCCCCGCCTCAAAGACAAATCTCATGTCCTATTATAGCACGCCTTTATCCTTTCTATCAATAGAATATCTCGGCCTTAGAATTTGAACTTCGCCGTCGCATCCTGCAGCTCCGTCGCCATATTGGCCAGCGACTGCGAAGCCGAGGCAATCTCCTCCGTCGAGGCCGACTGTTCTTCCGTTGCGGCCGAAATCGTCTGCGTATGGGCAGCCGTCTTGCTGCTGACCTCGTCGATTTCCTCCATCGTACCGACAATCGAGCTGGCGCCGTCGGAAACCTTATGCACGCGCAGGTTCATGGCCTCAACCTCATCTTTGATGTCATGGACTTTTGCGATAATGCGGCCGAACTGCTCGCCGACCTCGCGGATTGCATCGGTGCCAAGCTTAATCTGCTCCGTGCTCGACTCCATCGAACCGACAGCCTGGTTCGTATCACTTTGGATCGTCGTGATATGGCGCTTGATGTCCTCGGCGGCTTCCTGAGATTCAGCAGCCAGCTTGCGGACCTCTTCAGCAACGACCGTAAAGCCGCGGCCCTGCTCGCCGGCGCGCGCCGCCTCGATAGCTGCATTGAGCGCCAAGAGATTTGTCTGCTCGGCAATGGCTGAAATCGTCTCGACAATCTTGCCAATCTGCTCGCTGTTCTTGCCGAGCTGGGCGACAATCGCCGCCGACTCCTGCGATGCCTTTTCAATCAGGACCATCTTGTCCATGGCATCCTGCATGAGCTTGCTACCTGCCGTCGCCGTCTCATTCGTCTCGTTCGTGCGGTCGTTGACATGTTCCATGCCTTTTGCGACATCGTCGATATGGCCGACGACTTCCTCGACGACATTCTTGGCATTATCGACGCTTTCCGCCTGGTCGCTGACGCCCTGCGCCACATCGCCAACCGATACAGCCACGCTGTTGGCGGCCTCAGCCGACTGCTGCGCACTGGCCGTGAGCTCCTCCGAGGATGCCGCTACCTGCTCAGCAGCAGAACTCATCTTCTGAATGAGATTGCGGATGTTCTTGTTCATCGTATTGAACGCCTGCGTGAGCTGGCCGATTTCATCGGCACTTTCCACCGGAAGGTCGGCCATGCGCAGATTGCCATCAGCCAGCTGAACCGCATGCTCGTTGAGTCCCAAAATCGGCCGCGTGATTTTCTGGGCAAAATACTGGCAGACAAACATCATCAGCGCAAAACCAACGAGCGTCAAAAGACCAAATACCCAACGCATATGCTTGAGCGCTGCAAATACAAAATCCTCCGGCACCGCAATGCCGATCAGCCATTCCGTCGAAGGCACCTTCGCATAGGCAAACACGATATCTTTACCATCACTGCTCGTCGTAAAGTAACCGGATTCCTTCCCCTGCATTTCCTTGAAATGCTCGCCAAAACCATCGACCTCAGCAAAATTCTGCATAGGTTTGCCAAGGCCGGCCGTCGCGAGGATGTTGCCCGTCTTCTCTAAGATGATGCCCTGGCCTTCGCCATGGTACTCGATATTCTTTACCTGCTCATCGAGTGCATCAAGCGAAATATCGTTGCAGACCGCACCGATAAACTGGCCGTTGGCCTTTACCGGCGCGATAGCCGAGATGACGTGCTTATTCGTGATGGCATCGACATACGCATCGGTGAATTCCACCTTGTCGTCCTTCTTGGCCTGCTGATACCACGGACGTTGCGTCGGGTCTTTTTGACCGGTCAGATTGCCGCCCGTCGAGGAAGCGAAATACTTATCCTCCATGCCGAGCGTGACACCTATGACATCGGCCTCCGACGATGCCGACTGCAGCGCGGCATTCGTCTGCATGCTGGCCTTGTCCCCATTATAGGCCGTCATGACATTGGCCGTATGCGCCGTTGACGACTGCTTCGCCATGAGCCAGCCATCCATCTCGGACACCTCTTTGGCCACTACCGCCCGCAGTTCGTTATCGACGCTCTGCTCCAAATCCGCGCTTGCCAAAAAATACCCGGAGATGGACACTATCGCCATCAGCGCACCTACGATACCAGCCAACACAAAAAACTTTTGTCTAATTCCCATTTCTCTTGCTCCTTTTTGTAGTAGTATTTATAAAAACAGTCTCCTTGGACCGTTTCTACCTGCTGTAACTAATGCTGTCATTTAGTTGCTTGATAAAAGTAAATGATCCCTTTACAACAAAATCCGAGTTGCGCGATCGCAACCCGGATTTAAATGCTCCTATGCTTAAGGCAAATTATCCGCATCGTAAGAAATTGTCCATCAGCAGCATGAGGCATCACGTTTCATTTACATCGTAACAAAACCGCCATAAATCCCATAGATATTTTATTAAGACAAGATTATAGCATACTGCAAAAACAAAAATAAGAAAACCTTTACTAGAAATATAGTATACATGCTTTAGACAAATGTATTTGTTAAGAGTTATTCGCCCCACACCTCCTGCGCAATCTCTTTAACCAGTGCCAGCTTTGCCCATTGCTGAGCTTCCGTCAGTTTATTGCCGATTTCACAGGAGGCAAATCCACACTGAGGACTTAGGCACAGCCGCTCCAAGGGGATATATTTCGCTGCCTCATGGATTCTGGCGATAACGGCTTCCTTATCTTCAAGCTCGGGCTTTTTCGTCGTGATAAGTCCGAGTACCACTTTTTTATCCGGCGATACCTTAGCCAGCGGTGCAAAGCCGCCAGACCGCTCATCGTCATACTCCAGATAGAGCGCATCGACCTTTTCCTCGGCAAAAACGTAATCCGCTACCGAATCATACGGGCCGCTGGTAAAGAAGGTCGAATGATAATTTCCGCGGCAAATATGCGAATTGATAACCATATCCGACGGTTTCGCTGCTAACGCCAGATTGTTCACCGCCAAGAGCTGTGCTTTGACATCCTCTAAATCCAGCCCCAGCGCCTGATAACGCTGCTGGGCAGCATCGCCCACCACAGCTCCCCAGGTACAGTCATCAAACTGCAGATTGCGGCACCCCGCCTCGTAGAACTGACGAATGACCTGCTGATAGGCCTCCCCAATATCCTGGATAAGCAACTCGTTATCCGGATAGATTTTCCGCGTCGATTCGATGTTCTGCGGGATGATAAACTGCTGAAACATCTGCGCCGGTGCCGGAATGGTATATTTAGCCACGGTCTTTTCATCTTCAAACTGCTTGAGGAATTTGAAGTATTCGACAAACGGATGTGGCTTCGCTTTTACTTCCCCGACGAGCCAGGTTTCCTCAAGGTCTGCTACCTCGCCGTTAAACTGCACACCACCGCCAGCTTTATGATCCACGCCTTCAAAGCCCCACATGAAGTCCAGATGCCAGTAAGCTCTGCGAAACTCCCCGTCGGTAATCACGTGAAAGCCGGCCGCCTTTTGCTTGGCGACCACCTGCGCCACCGCTTCATCCGTCACGGCGTCAAGTTCCTGCCGGGTGATTTCCCCGGCTTTGAACTTTGCCCGTGCCTGTTTCAGCTCGGCCGGGCGCAAAAAGCTTCCCACAAAATCATAGCGGCATGGTGTCTTTATTTTACTCATAGTAATCTTCCTTTCTTTCGGTCCTTCCACCTTGTACCCTATCTTAAAAAATCAGCGCCCGGCTGTAAAATATGAAAAACCCAGCCCGCGCCATAGTTATTTTCTATGAGGCATGGTATAATTACAACGAAATATTTTTCAGGGAGATTATCATGACACTTAAACAACTGCGCTATGCCGTTACCGTTGCCGAAACCGGCAACATCACCGAAGCCGCCAAGAAACTTTTCATCGCTCAGCCGAGCCTCACCGCCGCCATCCATTCCCTCGAAGAAGAATACGGCATCACCATCTTTTCCCGCTCCAACAAGGGCATCGAAATAACGCCTGCCGGAGACGAATTGCTCGGATATGCCCGCCAAATTTTGGAGCAGGCCGACCTCATGCACGAACGCTATATCGGCAAATCCCCCATCCGGCAGCATTTCTGCGTATCCTCCCAGCATTACTCCTTCGTCGTCGAAGCCTTTGTCGGGCTCATCCGCCAGTTCGATGGCGATAAATACGAGTTCCACATGCGCGAAACCCAAACGTACGAAATCATCGACGATGTCGCGCACATGCGAAGCGAAGTTGGCATCCTCTATCGCAACAAGTTCAATCGCTCCATCATCACCAAGACGCTAAAAGACAACCAGCTCACCTTTACGCCGCTGTTCACCGCCAGTCCGCACGTCTTCGTCGGCAAAAACAGTCCGCTCGCACAAAAGGACCGCGTCACCCTTGACGACTTAAAACCTTTCCCGCGGCTTTCCTACGAACAGGGCAGCCACAACTCCTTTTACTTCTCCGAAGAAATCCTAAGCACCGAAGACTGCGATAAAGAACTCGTCGTCTGCGACCGCGCCACCCTCTTCAACATGGTAATCGGCCTCAACGGGTATACCATCTGCAGCGGCAGCATCAGCGAAGAGCTCAACGGTTCCAATATCGTAGCCCGGCCGCTTGCGGTCGATGACTATATGGAAATCGGCTACATCCTGCCAAAATCCACGCGTCCCTCGCGCCTCACCTTGGAATTTCTCGACATCTTAACGAAGCTGACCGCCAAACTCGATACCCGCTGCCAATAAAAAACGGACCAGGCTTTCGCCTGGTCCGTCTTTTCTTTTGCGTCAGAAATTCTCCGCGTGGATTTCAAAATAAGTCTGCGGGTGCTGGCATACCGGGCAAAGCTTCGGCGCTTCCGTGCCAACCACAATATGACCGCAATTGCGGCACTCCCATACCTTTACTTCCCCTTTCTTAAACACTTCACCGTTTTTGACATTTTGCAGCAGCTTGCGATAGCGTTCTTCATGATGCTTTTCAATCTCGCCAACCATACGGAATTTCTTGGCAAGCTCGGGGAACCCTTCCTGTTCCGCCGTTTCCGCAAAACCTTTGTACATATCCGTCCACTCATAGTTTTCGCCATTAGCGGCATCTTCGAGATTTTCTTCCGTATTGCCGATTCCTTCCAATTCCCGAAGCCACATCTTCGCATGATAGGACTCATTGGCAGCTGTTTTCAAAAACAACTCGGCAATCTGCTCCGAACCATCCTTCTTCGCCACCGAGGCAAAGTAGGTATATTTGTTGCGTGCCTGCGATTCCCCGGCAAAAGCAGCCTGTAAATTCTTTTCCGTCTGCGTTCCCGCATATTTGCTCATAGCTCTCCTCCTAATCCATCACACCATCATACTTCGGCCTTCCAAAGGCCATGAAGATTGCAATACGCATAAGCGGCCACCACTTCATCGCCAGCACTCAGGGCAAAGACTGCCTCAGGCGCATCATCCGGAGTAAGGTGTGCCATCTGCGCGCCCTGTTTCGTCTCCAGATGAATCCACTCAATGAAGTGTTCGGGCGTCATCGGATGCGCCACGCTTCCGACTGACACCTTCACCGAAGTTCCGTCCATCACGATTACCGGCACATGCTTTTCCTGGGCCGCATCTGTGGTATTTGCCGTAAGCTCCGCCATCGCCTGTCCGCAGCACGAAAGCTTTCCACCGCCTTCCTTTACCACGCCGACAATATTGCCGCACAGCTTGCAAATAAAGAACCGCTTTGCCATAAAACCGCCTCCCGCCAAACTATAATACACACATCGAACGAAGTAGGACAAAAGACCGCAATATAGTTGCGTAAAATCTTTTTCCTGTATTGTAACACTTCGACATTTTTCGGCCGCTTCCTGCCAGCGCGAAAAAAATCTACGCCCAGCAGGTTCCGGCCAGCAAAATCGCCTTTATTTTAACAAGCCATTCTGATACGCCAGCAATAACTTATAGAGATCGCTGATTTCCTCTTTGATGGCCCGGCCTTCGTCGGCGTCTCCCACCGTCGTCCGGTACGACTGCAGTTCCACGGTCTCTGACACCGACTCGATGTCGCGATTCTCCCGCAACGCCTCCCGGACATCGGGAATTTTCTGATGCTCAAGCAGCCGCAGCCCACGCGAGTTGGAAATCAGCGTAAAGCCCGAAATTCCGGTTTTCTTGTGATAGGCCTTGCAAAAACCACCATCGATGATAATCGCTTTGCCCCCGGCCTTCACAGGCGTTTCGCCTTTTCGCACCTTGACGGGTACATGGCCGTTGATGATATGGCCGCGCTTCGGTTCCAAGTGAAATTCGACGAGGATTTTCTCGCAGACCGATGCCTCATCAATGAAGTGGAAATAGGGGTCGGAGGGTTCTGCCCAGGTACTTTCGTCAGCAATCATCGCGCGCTCAAACGTCTTGAACTCGCGCCCGGACACCGGCGACAGGCGGCCGCACCACAGAAAATACATAAAATCCTTCGCCGTCTCCTCACCATGGAGCCAGGCCTTGCGCGCCATGTTCTCGCAAAAATCAAACCACTGGCGCCCTTTGTACTCCTGCCCGCCATAGCGGATGGTCCGCAAACTGCCATCTTCATTCATCGGCACGCAGCCATGAAACAGCAGATTGCCGTTGAACCGGGTGTAGAGACTCCCCTTCTGGTACAGGTAATCGACATGGCGTTTGAGCATCAGGCTTTCGACAAAATACGATTTAAGGTCCGCCACAACTTCCTGTTCTTTTTCCGTCAGCAGGTACGGGTCTTTGGCATTTTCATCAATCGTCGGGAAGTAGGCATTTTCGAGTTCATACCGCTTGCCATCACCCAGCGTAACCGCCGATACCCGGAAATCAATCTTATCGAGCAGCAGCCGGCTGTCCATCTGAAAATCCGGATTGCGGCGGATAAGCTGGCCTTCCAGTTTAAACATGATGATGGTCATGGCCCGCTCCGCTGCCTTGATGGGATTTTCATCCGGATAGAGGCGCGAGGCAAATGTCGACAGCGAGCGCAAGCTGATGCCATACCCCCGCTCAAGCACATCGGTATTGTTGTAGCGAAGTGAATTGCGTACTACGCCAGCAATACAAACTTCACTGCCCAGCGCCGCCCCCATCCACAGAACATCATGATTGCCCCATTGGATATCAACCGACGGATATTCCATCAACAGGTTCAAAATCGCATCCGGCCGATTGCCACGGTCATAAAAATCCCCGACAATGTGCAGCCGATCCACCGCCAAACGCTTGATAAGCACCGTAAAGGCCTCGATAAAATCCGCGCCGCTGTCAATCTGGACGATGGTGCTAAGCAGCCGGTTGTAATAGACGCGCTGGGCACTATCCACCGTCGGATGCGTATTCATGAGTTCAAAGATAACCGAAGCATAGCGGTCCGGAATAAAGCCATTGACCCGGGACGCAGGGTACTTATAACTCATAACCTGCGACAGTTCCAGCAATTGCGCCAGATTGCGCCGGTACCATTCCGGGGTATTTTGGTGTGACGCCGTCACCTGCTCGATTTTCTCCTTCGGATAATAAATCAGGGTGCAGAACTCTGCCTTCTCCTCCGCTGTCAGCCGATCCCCAAAGACATAATCCACTTTCTCGTGAATAATTCCCGAGCAATTGTTTAAAATGTGGAAGAAGGATTCGTATTCTCCATGCAAGTCACTCATAAAATGTTCACTGCCCTTGGGAAGCGAAAGCCGCGATTGGAGATAGACGAGTTTTTCATAGACGGCCTGCTTGTCGGGATACTTTTCCGCCAGCAGCCGCAGCAGTTTATTGGCCTTTCCCTTGTTGTACGTTTTGTCCGCTAGTTCCAGCATCTTAAAACTCCCCTCATACATTTTGGCGAAATTACCTATCGCCTAATTCGCCTAGGCCCTCCCAAATTCCTGCTTTTGTCTTTCACGCGCATACTTTTTCGCCTCAGCGAACCAAAATCTAACCGCCCCTGTCCCTTTTCAATTGACACCTTTTTCATTGTAGTATATACTCCTAAGAAAAACACCACATTTGTAAAGTATTTTCTTTATATTGCGGACAAATATTTAGGAGACGGTTTTATGAAAAAAATGAATTTGGCAACCCAAGTGCTGATTGCCTTTATTGCCGGCACAATTCTCGGCATTGTCTTTCAAAAGGATATCCTGTTCCTGCAGCCGGTCGGCGATATCTTCCTGCGGCTGATTCAGATGATTGTCGTGCCGCTGATTTTCCTGTCCATCATCGGCGGCATCGCCAATATTGGCGACGTCCGCAAGCTGCGCCGCATCGGCTCAAAAATTCTCGGCTTTTACGTCATTACGACAATTCTCTCCACGATTATCGGCCTCGTCGTTGCCAATCTGATGCAACCAGGCAAGGGCTTTGATACCAATATGATTGTCGCCACGGGCGAGCCCATCAAAGAAGCTGCTCCGATGACAGTTGGCGGTACGATTCTCAGCATGATTCCAGCCAATCCCCTGCATGCCCTGAGCGAAGGCAACCTGATTCAAGTCATCATCTTCGCCGCCTTCCTCGGCGTTGTCATGACGATGCTGGGCGATAAAGTCAGCACCGTAAAAAAATTCGTCGACGAAGGCACGCAAATCATGTTCACGCTTACGGATTTGGTCATGAAGACTACGCCAATCGGCGTCTTTGCCCTCGCAGCCTGCAGCATTGGCGAATACGGCACGGCCATCTTCAGCGTGCTGGCCATGTTTATTCTTACCCATTACGTCGGCGCTATTTCCGTCATCGTTCTGCTCTATCTGTTCATCATTAAAGTCATCGCCAAATACCCGCTGACCGATTTTTTCCGCAAAATCATCAGCATCTGGCTCGTTGCCTTCAGCACTACGAGCAGTTCGGGCACGCTGCCAGTCAGCCTGAAAGTCACCGAAGACGAATTCCATGTCAAGAACGAACTGGCCTCCTTCTCCCTGCCCCTCGGCGCTACTATCAACATGAACGGCATTGCCGTCTACTATGCCGTGACCATCATCTTCGTCGCGCAAATCTACGGCATCGATCTGACGCTGGGCCAGCAGGCCATGTTCATCTTCATCACTACGCTGATTTCCATCGGCACCCCGGGCATCCCGGCCAGCGGCATTGTCCTGGCGGTCATGCTCCTAAACACCATGGGCCTGCCCGCCACCATCATGGGTATGATTGTCGGCATCTTCCGTCCCATCGACATGATTCATACCGCCCTCAACGTAACGGGTGACGTCGTCAGCACCCTGGCCGTCGCCCGCTTAGAAAACATGTATGACACCCCGGCGGAAACAGCGGATATGGAAATACTTGCCCCGCATGTGGAATCCTGAACTAAAAAACGCTCTGCACATTATCTGTGCAGAGCGTTTTTTAGTTCAGCAGCACGCGGCTGATAGCTGCCACCGCCGCTTCGAGTTTTTCATCGCGGACACCGGAATAGTTCAAGACAAACGTATGCCGGCAGGAAAGTGGTGCCCCTTCATAATAATCAGCCAACGGCTTCATATTTATTTTTTCGGCCATAAATTTTTGCTGCAAGGCATCATCGGGAATTGACTTGTCAAACTGCAAGAGAAAATGGAGCCCCGAACCATGCTCAATGACCTTCATCCTCGCAGCGGCCGGTGAGGCTTTAAGAAGCGCTAACAGCCGTTCCCGCTTCCGGCGGTAATAGGCGCGCATGCGGTTGATATGCTTTTCAAAATACCCTTCGCCGATAAACTTGGCCAGGGTATATTGTTCAAAGTTCGATACCGTACAGCTGTAAAACCCCAGCTTTTCCTTGAATGGTTCCACGATTTCCTTGGGCAGGACCATATAACTGATGCGAATCGTCGGCGTAAGGCTTTTCGAAAAGGTATTCATGTAGATGACCCGGTCGCTGACATCAATCCCCATCACCGTAGGAATCGGCCGCCCGGTCAGCCGGAACTCGCTATCGTAATCGTCCTCGATGATATAGCGCTCCGGCCGCGCGGCCGCCCACCCCAACAACTCATAGCGCCGGCTCACGGGCATAATGATGCCCGTCGGGAAATGATGCGACGGACTGATATGAAGGACCTGGGCCTGCAATCGCTCCAGCTCCTCCAGCCGGACGCCCTTGGCATCCATAGCTGCCGAAACGAAATCAGCCCCGCAGGCACCGTATATTTTCCGGACGCGTTCATAGCCGGGATTTTCTACGCAGAAACGCTTGTCCCGTCCCAAAAACTGCACGAGCAAATTATAGAGGTACTCCGTGCCAGCACCGACGACAATCTGCTCTGCCGATACGCTCAGGCCGCGGAAACTTCGCAAATGCTCGGCGATAGCCTGCCGCAAAGGCAGCACGCCAAAACCTGGCGACCGCGCCAAAAGCGACTCGGCATCCTCTGCCACCACGCGCCGCAGCAGGCGGGTCCAGGTCGCAAACGGGAACAATTCAGGAGAAATACTGTTCGAGACAAAATCAGCCAGCCACTCCGGTTTTGCTTTTGGGGCCGGTTCCTTCGCCTTTGGCAAATATTGTTCCCGTTCCAATCCGGAATGCTGGACTTTTGAAACAAAAAAGCCACGCCGTGGAGCAGACTGGCAATATCCTTCGGCCATCAACTGGCCATAAGCTCCTTCGACCGTTATCGTGCTGATGCCCAAATGAGCAGCCAGCCCGCGCTTTGACGGGAGCTTTTCCCCTGCCTGCAAGCGGCCGGACAAGATATCCTTGCGGATGCAATCGTACAGATATTCATAGAGGGGCGTATCCCCTGCCTGCGCCAATGGATAGGTCAGCATGGGCCATCTTCCTTTCTTTCTGACCTTAAAAACTATCTGAATTTGAATATTTCGTTATGGTCAGTAAAAGTATACAATAAAGTTGTCATTTTTACAAGAAAGAAGGAATTATTGTGAACACAAATATCATCCATGCACCAAAAGACCTTTCCCACCAGACAAAATGGACGACACAGTCCATCTGCCTCACCGCGGTTATGACCGCACTGGTTTTCCTGACCACCTTCGTCCCACGCATTCCAATCCCCCTCGGCTATGCGCATCTCGGTGATGCTGCCATCTTTTTGCTGGTGCTGCTTTTGCCAAAGCGTCCGGCTTTTCTCGCCGTCTGCCTCGGCTCAGCCCTTTCCGATTTACTCGGCGGCTTTCCGCTTTGGATTCTCCCTACTATCCTGATCAAATTCGTCATGGCCTGGATTGCCTGGAAGCTAAACGGCGGCGCCGTAAATCTCTTGCGCACCGCCGCAGCCTTCCTGCTGGCCTCCCTTTGGATGACCGTTGGCTACACGGCCTTTGGTGCCCTGCTCTATAACAGTCTCAGCGCTGGTCTTGCCTCCGCCCCCGGGCTTTTCCTCGAGGGAATCGTCAATACCGCCGCCGCCCTGCTCCTGCTGCCAGTGATAAAGCGTGCCCGCCAAAATTGACTGCGTCAGCCATCGACTCCGAGATGCTGTGCTTTTATGTAATCCATGACGACGCCATACTGCAAGAAGCAGTCAATCGCCTGAATGATGATATTCATAATCGTATGCGCCGATAAGGCCAGATTGCTGATTTCGCAGATTTTTACGAGTTCATGGCGGGATACATGTTCGAACTCGACGCGGATTTCATATTTAGTGATATTCAGCAAATAACGATTGCCCGTGCTGGCTTCTGTGAGCACCATGTATTCCTGGGTATTGGAGTTGACCGGCACAAAACCAAATTCCTGAAACCGCTCGATAAGCAAAGGCTTTGTCTCGCGATGAAAGCGGCTGTTGATTTCATTTCGTTTAACCTCAAGTTCAGCAAAAGTCGGGAAACTGCGCATAATAAAACCTCCTAAATATAAAAAAACAGACACGCAATGGGCTTTAACGCTCCATTGCGTGTCTTTGCGTTACATTATAATATGCCGGCGAGGTGTTGTCAATTCCATGGTCACCGTGTGGTTGATTTTTCAATCGTGTATAAGCTCATGAAGATTATTTTTCATTAAAATTCGTTAATCCGAAAATTTTCCTGTGAGGGCAAAGGCATGATTCATCGGCCCTGAACCAGCGCCTAAGTCCAGCATAGCTGAAAGCGCCCCGGATAGATATTCTTTGGCGCGGCCAACGGAATCTTCGAGAGAATAGCCTTTCGCCAGGTTGGCAGCTATCGCACTGGACAGCGTGCACCCGGTCCCATGGGTATTGGGATTTTCAATCCGCTCGCCTTTGAACCAGCGGCCTTTGCCCTGCTCATACAGGAAATCGTTGGCATCGCTTACGCTATGGCCGCCCTTTAGCAGCACATGGCAGCCGTAGTGGGCGGCTATCGTTTCCGCCGCCCGCTCCATATCCTCTTTGCTTTTTATGCTTCCACCCGAAAGCACCTCAGCTTCGGGGATGTTCGGCGTCACGAGCTCCGCCAGCGGCAGTAGCACCTTGACCAGCACCGTCACCGCCTCCTCGGCCAAAAGCCGTGCTCCGCTGGTCGCAACCATCACAGGGTCAAGCACGATGTGCTTGGCGCCATACTGCTGCAATTTCTCCCCGCTGACGCGAATGAGTCCAGCGTCTGAGAGCATGCCGATTTTCACCGCATCAGGGCGAATATCGGAAAAGACCGCATCGAGTTCCTGCGCCAGAAATTCCGGCGTCACATTATAGATTCCCGTAACCCCCACCGTATTCTGTGCGGTCAATGAGGTAATCGCGCTCATGGCATAAACGCCGTTCATCGTCATCGTCTTGATATCGGCCTGTATCCCCGCGCCGCCGCTGGAATCACTGCCGGCAATTGTCAGTGCTGTATTCATAGCTATAGCCCCCTGTTTTGACTTGTCAAATCTTTTGCGACAATGCTTGCTTTATCGTCTGGAACATTTTATGGATATCGATAGGCTTGGCAATATGTCCATCCATACCGGCGTTGATGGCGTCCTGTTGGTCTTCTTTAAAGGCGTTGGCCGTCATGGCCAGGATCATGATTTTGGCCTTATCGGGGTCATCGAGCCGGCGAATCTTTTGCGTCGCCTTGTACCCGTTCATATTGGGCATCTGAATGTCCATGAGAATCAAATCATAGTAGCCTGCCCTGGCCTTGGTTACCATGTTCACACACTCCACGCCATCACAGGCGCGTTCCACCTTAACGCCGCAAGCCGCCAGCAGCTCCTCGGCGATTTCCGCATTGAGGTCATTATCCTCGACCAGCAGAATGCGCTTGCCCGCAAAATTAAATTCCGTTTCCGGATTTTCCGGAACCTCCTGCCCCTCTGGCTCTTCGCCAATATGGTGCGGCAGGCAGATGATGATTTCCGTTCCTTCGCCGAGTTTGCTCTTAATGGAAATCGTGCCGTTCATCATCTCGACAATCCGCTTGACAATCGCCATGCCAAGCCCCGTGCCCTGTATGCCGCTCTGGGACGAATTCCGTTCCCGTGAAAACTGCTCAAAAATCTGCGCCTGGAATTTCTCGGACATGCCGATTCCGTTATCCCGCACCGTAGTCTCGACGATACATTCTCCTGGTTTTGCCCCGGGCAGTTCACGGACACCGGCAAATATCTCCCCGTCATTGGCCGTGTATTTCACCGAGTTGCTGAGTATATTCATCAAGAGCTCCATCACATGGGTACGGTCAAAATACAAATACGGATGCTCAACTTCATAGCTGGTCTTGAAGGAAAGGTTCTTCTTCCTCATTTCGCCTTCAAACACCGAAACCCAGGAATCAAAGAACTCCCTGGCATTCGTAAGTTCTTCTTCAATGACAATCTGCTTGCTCTCTATCCTTGCCATTTCCAGAACATTATTCAGGATATCGAGCAGCTGATGACTGGCCAGTTTTACCTTCTTGCGATATTCGCGATTGACGTCCACCGCCTCGGGATGACGTTCCTCAAGCTCGGTGAAACCGATAATCGCATTGAGCGGCGTGCGGATATCATGACTCATATTGAATAGGAACGTCGTCTTGGCCTGATTGGCAGCCTCTGCTTTTTCCTTGGCCTTCTCTAGATGCTCCTGCTGTTCCTTTAGCAGTTTGTTGAGTTCCCGTATCTTTTGCAGCTGCAATTTTTGCCGAGTCAGCGATTCCTCGAGTTTGCGGTTCTCTTCTTCCAGCCCCGTAGTTACCGAAACAAAATGTGCCAGGCCGCTTACCAGCGTAATGCGGTCATCCTTGAAGATATGTTCACTTTGGTCCAGCCATTTATTGCCGGCCCCGACCGATTCCCGGCCGCCTTCCCGGAAAGCCACAATGAGCATGGCTCCGTTTAACAGCTGTGGTTCCTCACAATCGTCGAAACGCTGGATTTCTCCATACGAGGCAAAACCAACCGTCGGCGCAATATCGCCAAAAGGTGTCAACTCGAGCTGAAAATCGTCTTTTAAATACATCTGGCGCACACAGCAGGGAATCAGCAAAATCCCCTCGGGACCAAACTGCTGCACTTTCAGCTGCGCCTGATGCGATTGGTTCAGGATTTCCATTGGGTCGCCATAGGCCAGCCGCACCGCTTCGCCCGCATTGATGCTGCTCGTGAACAGCACCGACCCCGTTTCCCCATAGCCAATCGGTATCCGCGCGATATCATGCCCGCCGCGATTCAGCATAAGCGGAAACGGCATGATGGAGGTGAAAAAATTAGGTCCTGGGGCTACGCCGATGTATTTCTTATAAAAATCCGCCACCGTTACGTCATTGACTTTTAACACGCTGATATCCGACTCGAGTTCCGTCACTGTGACTTCATTTCCCAGCGCGCGCCAGCCAAGATAGGAATCAATATGAAGGTGCAAATCCTCGCCATAAAACAGCATCACAAAGAAACCGTAGTCGGTACAGCCTTGGTCAGTGAATACATGCGTCGGCGTCGTCTTCACATTGTCAATCTTATCCGCATAAGCATCTGCCGCCCCGCCAAACATCGGTACATCCGGCGGCAAATGGCGCAGGTTGCGGAAGATGTCCGCCGCACCATTGAGCGATTTCATCGTGATAATCATGCCCATCGCCGCCGGTTCAACGGCTTTGACCTTCGCCACGACCGCTGATGCCGCTGCCGCCAAATCTTCCTTATGACCGTCGTAGAAACAAAGCTCAACCGCCGAGGACTCAAACACATAAAAGCAAATCTCATGACTGTGGTGATGAACTCGTGCATTGTCAATTTCACAGGAAGTCGTGTTGCCACAGACCTGCACGTCCGGCAGCACTTCCTTGATGCGCGCCGTCATGGCCGCAATTTCCCTTGGCTCATTCAGGCTCGTAATCACCATGCAGAGAATCGCCGATACCTGTTCCGGGCACTCGAAACGAAACTGTTCCAAACAACTATCCAATTTTTTGAGGTCGTCGATATTATACGCTAAAAGTTTCATTGTCTCCGTTCCCCATCCACTAAAATCCGAACCTTGTATTATATAAATGTATTCGCTCTTGTTCCCCAAAAACCTGCCGATAAAAAAAGCCGTTGCCTCTTTTACGGGCAACGGCTTTTATCATTTCTGCCAAAGGCTGCGAAGCAGCGCAATCTCAGCGGCATATCCATCGTGGTCATTCGGTGTTTCAAGGATAAAGGGAAGCTCCCGCAATGCCGGATGATTGATAACGCGAGCCAATGCCTCAAGACCAATCTGACCTTCCCCGATGCGGGCATGACGGTCTTTATGCGAACCGCAGGCATTGAGGCTGTCATTTAGATGAACGGCCTTTAACTTCTCAAGGCCGATAATCCGGTCAAATTCGGCCAGTACGCCATCAAAATCATGGACAATGTCATAACCAGCATCCCAAACATGACAGGTATCGAGACAAACGCCCAGCTTCTCCCGAAGCGTTACCTTATCAAGAATTGCCCGGAGCTCGTCAAAGTTCCGGCCCACCTCGGTGCCCTTGCCCGCCATGGTCTCCAGCAAAACCGTAGTCGTCTGCCCGGGAACCAGCACCGCATTGAGCTGTGCTGCGATGAGGTCAATGCCCGTTTCAACGCCCTGCTTGACATGACTGCCCGGATGAAAATTGTAGTAATTGCCCGGCGTGAACTCCATGCGCTTCAAATCGTCAGCCATCGTCTCGCGGGCAAAAACCCGCAGTTCTTCTTTGGCCGCGCAGGGATTCATCGTATACGGTGCATGAGCCACGAGCTTTGCAAAACCATGCGCCGACGCTAGTTCCAAGAACGCCTCCACATCCGAAGCATCGATGGCCTTCGCCCTGCCGCCACGGGGATTGCGTGTAAAAAACGCAAAGGTATCCGCCTTTAACGCCAAGGCTTCCTTTCCCATCGCATAATAGCCTTTTGCAAACGACAAATGACTGCCAATATGAAGCATCCCACGCCCTCCTGTCAAAGCTGGTTTTCCAGGGCGACGACCGCATGACGTACGCAGTCGTCACAGGAGCACAGCATCTTTTTCGTCTTGATTCCCTTGAGGTCGCCGCAAATGGTAGCGCCAGCCTTCTCCTTGAATTCCTCAAGCATTGCCTTCGTCATCATTTTCGTCGGCGCAGCCGAGGCATTCAAAAAGCCAGCCGCCATCGCCGCACCGCAAAGAGCTCCGCAGGTAGCTTCCATGCCACCCATGCCGGAACCGAACCCGGAACCCAAGGCCAGCAGTTCTTCCTCAGATTTTCCCATCTCGTCTTTAAAAGCCAGCAATACCGCCTGGGCGCAATTGCATGTTTTCTTATACTCCACTGCTTTTTCTGCTCGAACGTTTGCCATCGTATAATCCTCCTAAAAAATAGAAACAACTATCCTTAGTTTACACTAGACGCCCCAAAAGTGCAAAAGCCGTCAAAAAAAACAGCCCCTGTCCCAAAAGACAAGGGCTGTTCCGCTTAGGCCTGGATATCCACCAACGCGCCAAGATTCGGATCAAGACTCTGCTCCATACCTTCGAGCAGTTCCATCGGTCCCGACTCAGCCGTCTCCATTGCCATCTTGAGTACGGCAATTCCCATATCCTGTCCGGCCTGTGCCTGATGCATGCTTACCGACATAGCGGCAATACTCATATCCATAGAAGCACCTCCTAATACACATCCTTGTGCTATCTATTCTATCGTCAAAAACGCCGTAAAACTTAAGTGCTCTCATGGAAAAGCCGCCTTCGAAATGAAGGCGGTCCTGTCTATTTATCGCCGTTATGCTTCCTTGAGTTTCCGGCGAATTTTATCCTGATTCAGTTTTGATAAGCTGCCGGCTGTCCCCAGCACGTACATGCCATCCTTGAGTCGCAGCAAAAGTCCCGTGCGGCCATTATCGGTCTCAATCACTCCCTTCATCTCGGAATTCTCAGGTAAAGGTCTGTCGCCCCAGAACAACGACTTTGACATGTTTCTAAGCTTGCTGATCCTCATACTGTAACCTCCCGTGATGTTATTGTCTGTCTATCTCATTACATAGTAACCCTTCGACAGCAGGATTTTTTCTCCTGCTGTAACTTGTAATAATTTTATGACAATCATCTGAATACTCGCTGAAATATCCGCCCCCGGAAAAATAAAAAAGTCCGGTCTTCGCGCATCACAGATACGCAAAGACCGGAGCCTGTTATTTTTTTTCGGGGACAGAATGGCACCCGCAACAGCTGCCACTGCACTCCGATGCACCACAGCAATCGGATTTTCCTTCATGGAAATTGCGATAGATATGCCTAAGGGCAAAGAACAGTGCCACAGCCAACACCGCAGCGACGATAAAGGTTGCCATAAAAATCCCTCCTATCAACGATTATTGGTAACCAAGTTTCATTCACCAATCAGAACCCCAGGAGACGTCCGATCTGATAAACCAGCAGCGAAACGACCCAGGCGATAACGAACATGTAAACCGCGGAAAAAGCCATCCACTTCCAGCCGCCAGCTTCTTTCTTGATAGTACCCAGCGCCGTTACACAAGGCGTGTAAAGCTGCGAGAACACCATGAAAGCCAGCGCCGACAGGGCCGTAAAGCTTGTAGCCATGCCCGTCTGCATCATCTGGCCGGCAGACTCGACAGCATCGGCAGCTTCCGTGGAGACGTCAGCGGCACCGTAAAGAACACCAATCGTCGCAACGACCGTCTCTTTTGCCATGATGCCCGAAAGCAGTGCAGCACCGGATTCCCAGGTAGCAAAGCCATGGAACACAAACAGATTGGACATCCAGCCACCAAGGACAGCCAGAATCGACTCATCAATTTCACAAGGACCATCGAAGTTATAATTAGACAGTACCCACAGCAGAACCGAAGCGGCAAAAATAATCGTACCAGCTTTAACCAGATAGCCTTTGCCTTTATCCCAGGTCTCTAAGAGTACCGACTTCATATCCGGCATGCGGTACGGCGGAAGTTCGAGCAGGAACGTCGAGCCCTTATCCTTAAAGATGGACGAGCCAAGACCTTTGGCCGCAATAATTGCCATGATAACACCGGAAATATACATGGCAAAGACAACATTGGCTGCATTATCCGGGAAGAACATGGCGGCAAACAAGGCCATGATCGGTAGCTTTGCCCCGCAGGTGAGGAACGGCGTTACGAGAATAGAAACCATGCGATCCTTCTCCGAATCCAGCGCACGAGCGCCCATGATTGCCGGAACACCGCAGCCAAAGCCCATCATCAGCGGCATGATGCCTTTACCCGTAAGGCCACAACGGCGCATAATCGGGTCCATGATGAAGGCGATACGGGCCATATAACCCGTACCATCCAGGAAGGACAGGCAGAAGAACAGTACGAAAATCAGCGGAACGAACGTCAGCACAGCGCCAACACCGCCAATGATACCATCGCAGACGAGGGAAACCAGCCACTCAGCAACACCGGCATCGGTGAGCGCATCGGTGGCAAAATCGAGGAAGTCCTCATTAATCAGCGAATCCAGTGCGTCGGCAATCGGCTGGCCAATCCACTCAAACGTAATCATGAAAACGCCGTACATAATAGCCAGGAAAATCGGCAGTGCCAAAACGCCATTGGCGAGGAATCTATCGATTTTTTCCGATTTCGTCTGTCCAACATTGGACATCGTAACTGCCTGCGCGATAACCGTATCAATCAGCGCATAACGGGCCTCGATGATTTCTTCCTGTTTCTCCGACTCCGTCTTGCCGCTGGCTTCAATCTCCTGGACCTTGATGATATGATCCTTCACCAACTGGCTCGGCTCGTAATTCGACATAACCGTAGACGTGAAGATGTCCAGCAGTTTTCTGGCACTCTTGCTGCTGCGGCCCACCGTCTGAACAACCGGCATGCCCAGCGCATCCTCAAGCTTGCGGCAATCAATCTTAATACCACGGCGCTCGGCATCATCGGCCATGTTGAGGTCAATCAAAAGGGGAATGCCCTTTTCAAGCAGCTGCACCGTCAGGAACAAGTTGCGCTCGATATTCGAGCTGTCCACTACGTCCATGACGAGGTCCAGTTTGTTATTCATGAGGTAATCGATGACGATTTTTTCTTCTGGAGAACGGGCGTTAATGCTATACGTACCTGGGAGGTCAACGATGGAAATTGCACGGTCCTGATGACGTGCATAACCGACTTTTTTATCAACGGTTACGCCCGGCCAGTTGCCGATTTTCTGGCGGGCGCCAGTGAGTTCATTAAATATCGTGGATTTACCGGTATTCGGATTACCGGTTAATGCTACTGCAATTGTTGCCATTTTACTAAATCGTCTCCTTTTAACCAACCTGCTCTACGGTAACATTCTCTGCATCCGCGCGGCGAAGAGCCAGATTATACGAACGGACGCTGATAGCGATTGGGTCGCCCAGCGGAGCTGCCCGCAGGACTTTTACCTTCGTCCCCGGCGTAAGGCCCATAGTCATGAGACGTTCTTTCAAGCTGCTATCGTCAATCTGCTTGATTTTCAACGTCATGCCTGTTTTACCCTCTTTAAGAGTCATAGAAAAACCTCCCAAATGAATTGAATAAGTGCACGCATCAAAGATGCGGGATAAATGATATTGTTTATCTTCAAACATGATAACGTATATCAATAGCAATTGTCAAGGATTATCAATTACATTTAAGAAATTTTCTCAAAAAAAAAAGCAAGCCACCGTTCTTCCCGGTGACTTGTCAAATTTGACCGGTCAAATTGACCGGTCAACCAATATGCACTTAGTAAAGGCTTAGAAGAAACATTCCACGCGGGCGAAATACTGCTTAATCCCCTGATGCGAATCGATTCGTTCCCCATCGCCATACTTGAGGATTACGCCGACGTTTTTAAGCGGCGCATATTTTGCACCGACTTCCCAGCCCTTCTGCCCATAGTGAAGCGCATCGTCAGTACCGGCAGCCGCTGCGCTTTCTCCGAGCTGGCGATAGGCGCTGTAAAGCTGCCACGACCCTTGCATTTCGGGCCGGTACGTTCCGTAATCGAGTTCCGTTTGCCAGGCAGTATCCTGACTCTTAGCCTTCGTATTTTCTGCATAGGCGCCGCTTAGGCGCAGGCGGTTAGTAAACCGGTAGGCGCCATGCAGCGACCAAATAGCGGCCGTATTTCCCGCCGAAAAGTAAGCCGAATCCCAGCTGTCATTTTTCAGCCGATAGGCACCTGCCCCCGCCAAGATTTTATTCTTCGTACCGTCAAAATTGATTCCATATAAATCGGCAGCTTCAGCGCTAACAATGCCAAAGTCTGGCGAAAGTTCCTCCGGACTCAGGCGGCCCCCCAGCAAAGTGAGCACGGCACCATCCTGCCGTTTCAAGCCGCCGCCAAACGAAGCCACCGCTCCCGAACACTGCCCATCCCAGAGCATGCCCTCCTCGTTGGTATAAAGCGGCAGTTTGCCAAACGTCAGCTGCAGCGCATCGTAATCCCCCTGCGCATAGATGCGCTCCAAGCGCACCGTCCCCGTCTCATCCTGCGAAAGTTCCTGCGCAGCTTCCAGGCGTGCCTTTACCTGCCAATGAGGCTCAATGGCCGCCGATGGTTCCAGACGCAGCAGCAGCGTATTGCTGCTGCGCCTGCCCGCAGCCGATGTCCTTGCCTGCTTATTCGTATACTCCACCTTGCCATTCCATTGGACAACATCTGCCTGCTGTTCCAAACAGGCCACACGAACGCCCAATGCATTTAAATCGTCGCTGAATTCCGCGGCGAGCTGAGCAATCATCTGTTTATCCCGAGTGCTCACTTCCACATCTTTTTCTGCCGCCATCGCCCGCGCTATCATCATAGCCATCTCATAGCGGGTAATTTCCCGCTGGCCCTTGAGCGTCATATCATCATACCCCGTGAGCACGCCATCGGACACCAGCTCCGTTACGGCTTCATACGCCCAATGATCCGCCGGAACATCCGCAAACGGATTGCCCGCCGCCAGGACGGAAGTTGTAAAAAACACGGTAAGTGCCACCGCTATCATACCGATTTTCTTAAACATCATCGAAAATTTCTCCTTTGTCTTTCCGAGCGATTCGATATTTTTCGTCGCCGTTCCTATTATAACGCGATTGTTCACATTTTGCCAAAGAGAAAATTTCGCTATTTCTTCAAAATAAAAAGCCTTCCCATATCGGTATCCACCAATACGGGAAGGTTCCCATTACAATAATATTCCAAACGCCTGCAGACAGAGAATCAACATAATCACCGGCGCAACATAGCGGATGATAAAACGGTAGAGCCATTTCCGCGGCATCACGCTGCCATCGCGTTCCATCTCCTCGATGATCCAATCCGGTTTGACAATCCAACCGATAAGGACAGCCGAGCAAAGGGAAATCACCGGCATCATACAGGAGTTGCTGATGTAGTCCATGATATCGAGCAACTGTCCCGTCGTCCCATTCGGCAGCCCGACTTCAAGGTAGAACACACTGTAACCCAAGGCAATCACAACGCTGATAACCGTATAGACGATGCCGAGCACACGGGTCACCGTCTCGCGGCGCGCACGGAAAATCTCCATGCAGTTGGCCGTTATCGCCTCCAAGACCGATATGCAGCTCGTAAGGGCAGCAAACCCTGCCATGATAAAAAAGGCCATGCCAATAAATGGACCAACAGCCCCCATGGAGGCAAAGACCTTCGGCAGTGAGACAAACATAAGCTTCGGACCAGCTGCCATCCCCTCCATGCCGGAGAAAACAAAAATCGACGGAATAATCATCATGCCAGCCAGCAGTCCCACAAAGGTATCAAACAGGCATATCTGTGAAACCGACTGATTGAGATTCACATCTTTGCGCACATAACAACCGTAGGTAATCATAATCCCCATCGAAACGCTGAGCGAGAAGAAAATCTGGCTCATGGCATCGAGCAGAATCTGCAAAAACTTGCCAAGCGTAAGCTGGGCAAAATCCGGCATCATATAAACGCCAAGCCCCTGAAGGCCCGTGCGGGTCACACCATCGGCATCGGTGTAGCTGAGACTCAGCGAATAACCGGCAATCAGGATGATGGCCACAAGCAGAACCGGCATCATCAGCCGCGAACATTTTTCAATGCCTTTCTCGACGCCACGATAGACAATCACCGCCGTCAAGAGCATAAAGAGCACCGCATAAAGCCCGGCCTCCCAAGGATTCGTAATGAAGGACACAAAGTAGGCATCCGCCGCAGCTGCCCCGGCTTGACCGGTCACAAAGGCCACGGCGTACTTTAATATCCAGCCGCCGATAACGGCATAATAGGTCATAATCAGCACGGGCACCAGAAAGGTCAGAACCCCCAAAAACCATGCACGCGGATCCATCGACTGATACGCCCGGATGGAGTTCTTCTGCGTCCGGCGGCCAATGGCCAAATCCGACGATAACAACACATAACCAAAGGTCATGACCAAAATCAAATAAATCAGCAAAAACAGTCCGCCGCCATCTTTCGCGGTCAAATACGGAAAGCGCCAGAGATTCCCGACACCAACGGCAGAACCTGCAGCAGCCAAAACAAATCCCATCTGTCCGGAAAAGCTGCTCGAATTCTCATGCATAGAAGTCACCTCAAATTTTTCTTTGTTGCTCCATCATAACAGTTTACACCAATAATGTAAAGAAAAATCTCGTGCAAATAGATAAATATGTACTTTAATCCGCTACCAATGCACTTTTAAGGTTTTTCCTGCACTTTATTCACCGTAGTAAACCATTTCGATTTTAATGTATACCGAGGATGCCACTTTCCCATAAGCCGGATAATTTACCCTTATCTATTAGAGAGACTCGTTTTGAGCCAATTCGCCGGCAGCAAGGGACACAGTACCAACGCTCCGCCGGTGACAACCCGCTACAAGAAATTTTTGCCTTTTAATTAAAAGTTGGAAAAAATTAAACGCGCTTCGCTTGAACGAAATTCTTTTCCAACGGGAACGCAGGCAAAAATTTCTTGCTTAACGCGGAACGTCAAGGCTGCGCTTATGGTACTGTGTCCCTTACTGCCTGGGGATGAGTCGCAAAAGTTCATTCCTGTTATAATCCTCAGCCGCCGCTAGGGGCAGTGCCATAAACGAAGCGTTTGATGGTTTCCGTTAAGAACGAAATTTTTATCCTCCCCTTCGTCGGAAAATTGCTACCGTCCAAGCGAAGCGCGTTTTGCAACTTTTCCGATGCTTAATTAAGGATAAAAATTTCGTTTAGGAAAACATCTCCCGCGTAGTGTTGGCACAGCCCCTAGCGGCGGCGAAGAGCAGACTCGCCCCCTATGAACCTGAAAAATCCGTTGACTCATTCCTAAGCCAACGGATTATCCTATCTTACCAACTCCACCGGCGAGAGCACTGCCGCCCCCTGGCTGTTGGTGAATATATCTGCTTTTACATGAAATACTTTTGCCAGCATATCGACCGTCAAAATATCCCGCGGCGCGCCCTGCGCAATCACCTTATGATCAGTCAAAACGGCAATCTCATCGGCGTATTGCAACGCATGATTGATATCGTGGAGCACCATGACAACCGTCATGCCGTATTGCTCCTTGATATGGGTCACAATCTCCATGACCTCTAACTGATGAGCAATATCAAGATACGTAGTCGGCTCATCGAGCAGCAAAAATTCCGGCTGTTGGGCTAACGCCATGGCCAAAAATGCCCGCTGCCGTTCTCCTCCCGAAAGCGTCTGCACCTGCCGGTTGGCAAACTGCTCCACCTTAGTTACGCCCATCGCCCACTCCACCGCCTCGCGATCCTTTTGGGCATTTCCCGGACGAAACCAGCTGCGATACGGAAACCGCCCATAATCGACAAGCTGCCGCACCGTAGTATCAGCCGGTACCGTCGCCCCTTGCGGAAGAATCGCCAATTTCTTTGCCATCGCCCGGCGAGAAATCGTCCGGATATCCGTTCCCCCTAGGCGGACCGTGCCACAGTAATTGCTATTGAGCCCCGCCGCTGTCCGGAGCAGGGTCGACTTGCCAGCACCATTCGGGCCAATAACCGCCGTTCGCTTGCCGCTGGGAAATTTCACCGACAGGTCATGCAATATCACCTTATGGGCAATGGATACCCCTAGCTTCTCAACTGTCAGCGCCATAATCACAGCTCCTTTCTGAGCAGGAACAAGAAAAACGGCGCGCCGAGCACCGCCATGATAATTCCGACAGGCAGCTCCACCGGGGCAAAGGCCGTCCGGGCAAACGTGTCGCTAAACGTCACCACGGCTGCTCCCAATAACGCCGACGCTGGCAGCAGATAGCGATAGTCGGAACCAATCAAAAGGCGGGCCGCATGCGGCACAATGAGACCGACAAAGCCCAAAAGCCCCACCACCGATACGGCGCTGGCAGCCAATAGTGCCGCAACAGCGGTCAGCAAAAGCCGTGTTTTTTCTACGGATAGACCCAACCCGCGGGCCAGTTCATCTCCCAACTGGAGAATGTTAAGATGCCTGGCCGCCAGAATTGCCAAAAAACCGCCAGCCAGCGTATAAGGCCAAAGCAATTCGACATGAGGCCAGCTCCGGGCCGACAGCCCGCCGACCATCCACATCAAAGCACTGTGCACGCGGTCACTGTAAAAAATCATCATGGCAGAAATCCCCGCACCGAAAAAGGCGGAGACGGCTACGCCGGCCAGAATGATGCGAATGGGCCGGATGCCATTCTTCCAGGCCAGAATATAAATCAACATGGCAGCCCCCATCGCCCCCACAAACGCCACGGGCGTAATGAGCCAGGAATATTCCGGCAGCAGCAGCATGACGACAATTCCCGCGAGTCCTGCCCCCGACGAAATGCCAATAATATGCGGGTCAGCCAGCGGATTCTTCATAATGGCCTGCAGGATTGCACCCGAAAGCGCCAGATTGATTCCCACCAACGCCGCTACCAGCGTCCTAGGCAGCCGGATATTCATCAAAATCTGCTGATGGGTACCGATGCTCTCCCCACGAAAAACCGCCAGGATTTCCTCCAGCGGAATCGCCACCGACCCTTTCATAACACTTATTATCCCTCCCAGACACGCCAAAACGGCAAATATCACCAAAAGGGATATCCGCCGCTTGGATGAGCAGTCCGTTTCCGGCCTGCGGCCCGGAAGTTTTTGTTCCGTTGTTTTCTTCATTATTGGAATACCTCAGGGTAAACACACTTGGCCATAACCTCTACTGCCTCAGGATAATGGATTCCTGGGCTCAAAAGGAAAAGGTCCTGTGGCAGATAGTAGACCTTGCCCTCGCGCACAGCCTGCACCGACTGCCAGGCAGGATTGCCCTTCATCTCCTCATCCATCTCACTCTTGATGGCATCCATTTTGCCCATGCTGGTGACAAAAATCAGTTCCGGATTCTGCGCCACTAAGGTTTCGAGGCTGTACGGCGCCGCATCAGGATTCTTCTCCAGTGGCGTTGTGCCGGCTGCCACATTCTCCCAGCCCAGCATTTTTGCCACCGAACCGGCAATACTGCCCTCGAGCTGAACCGTCAGGCCCTGATTCGTGCTATGGATGACCGATACGCGGCGCTTATCCTGCGGAATTTTGTCGCGAACGGCCTGGATTTTCGCATCCATATCGGCCACAAGCTGCTCGCCTTTCTCCTTGGCACCCGTTACCTGTGCCAGGATGCCGACTTCGCGCTTGACATCTTCATAGCTTTTCATGTCGAGCACGAGCGTCTTGACGCCGTTGCTCTCCAAGGCATCGACCAGCTTTTCATTCATGCCCTTGTTGATGATGACGAGATCCGGATTGCAGGCCAAAACCTTTTCGGCATCAATCTGGTAAACTTTGCCAACACTCGGCAGTTCCTTGGCAAAAGCGGGCATTTTCGTCTTTGAATCCGGACGGCCTACGACCAGCTTTGCTCCATCCACAGCTTCGAGCGGCTCCAAAAAAGAGGCCGACGTTACCACAATGCGCTCGGGTTTCTTCGCCAGCACTACCTCACGGCCCAAATCATCCGTAATCACCGCATAAGACGACGAAGAAACCGGGCCACCTGCACTAGGGGAAGAACCGCAGCCGGAAATAACGGCTGCCATCATAACCATCAGCATTAAGAACAGTATCTTTTTCATGCCCAGACCTACCCTTCCTCAGTTTTTCCGCGTCAAAATCGTCGACAGATAGTTGAGTTTTTCGCCTTTGTGTTCCTCGATATCCCGGATGATTTTTTCATTGGGGAGGCCTGCCCGGCTGACGAGAACCGCCTGCTTAGCCATGTCATTCCGCGCCAGCATATCCGTTACTTCATCGAAGTTCTTGTAGACCTTCATCAGGACAACATTATCGGCCGCCTGTACGGCTTTTTCCACCTTTTCCGGCGGTGCCGTTGCCGGCACAATGCTGAGCACATCGTCGCCCTCGACAATCGGATAGCCCATGAGGCTGCCGATTGCTGCAAACGCCGGAATGCCCGGAATCGTCTGGATTTCAATATCCTCATGTTCGAGCAGCCGGTAGACATAAATATAAGTGCTATAAAACATCGGGTCGCCGAGCGTCAGGAACGCTACATTCTTGCCGGCTTCCAAGAGTTCAAGAATTTCTTTCTTATTCTGCTCCCAGGCCTCCGTGCTGTTTTCCGCAAATCCCTTAACCATCGGAAATACCTGATAAACAATCTCCACATCATCTTTCAGATATGGTTTCGCAATGGAAAGCGCTACACTGCCATCTTTTTTCTCCGTCTTCGGCGCAATCAGGACATCTACCTTTTCAATGGCCCGAATCGCCTTTACCGTCAACAGTTCCGGGTCGCCAGGGCCCACGCCAATTCCATAAAAAATACCACGCATATCGATTGGTACCTCCATATTTTCGTAAAATAATGCTATGTCTATTACCTTTCAAAATTTTACACCTGTCGATAATCTATGTCAAACCTCAGCCACGGCAATCCCTGCATAACAAAAAAAGCTGACCGTCAATTGACCAGTCAGCTTTTCAGCATAACTTACTTGAGCATTGCGAGCATCGTACCAGCAGCAACTGCCGTACCGATAACGCCAGCGACGTTCGGTCCCATGGCATGCATGAGCAGGTAGTTGCCCGGTTTGGATTTCATACCGACCACCTGGCTGACACGAGCAGCCATCGGAACAGCCGAAACACCAGCCGAACCAATCAGCGGATTGATTTTCCAGCCGGAAACACGGCACATGATTTTGCCGAAGATAACACCACCGGCAGTACCGGCAATGAAAGCTACCAGACCGAGGCCAATAATCAACAGCGTCTGCGGAACCAGGAAATCATGGGCATTCATCGTCATACCAGTACCCGTTGCCAGGAATATCGTGACGATATTGCACAAGGAGTTCTGGGCGGTATCCGACAAGCGGTCCATAACACCGGACTCACGGAACAGGTTGCCAAGCATCAGGCAGCCGAGCAGCGATGCAATCGGCGGCAGCAACAGGCTGATGATGATTGCCGCTACAATCGGGAAGCAGACGCGCTCGAACTTCGTTACCGGACGCAGCTGCTCCATCGTGACCTCGCGTTCCTTCTGCGTAGTCAGCAGTTTCATAACCGGCGGCTGAATCAGCGGAACCAGCGACATGTAGGAATATGCGGCAACGGCAATTGCACCTAAGAGATGCGGTGCCATCTGAATCGAAAGGTAAATAGCCGTCGGGCCATCTGCACCACCGATGATGCCGATTGCACCGGCTTCCTGGACATTAAAGCCCAAAAGCATTGCTCCGACGAGGGCAACAAAGACACCAATCTGGGCAGCAGCTCCAAGGAGCAGCGTAACCGGACGGGCAAGCAGCGGACCGAAATCCGTCATTGCACCGATGCCCAAAAAGATAAGCGGCGGGAAAATCTCATTGGCAATGCCGTAATGGATTGCCTGCATGAGGCCCGGCTCCTCGAGAAAGCCCGTACGCGGGAAATTGGCCAGGATACAGCCAAAAGCAATCGGGCCTAAAAGCAGCGGCTCAAATTCCTTGACGATTGCCATATAAAGAAGTACCAGACCGACCAGAATCATAATTCCGTTGCCGGCCTCAAAAGCCGAAAAACCACTATCAGCCCAAACGGCCTGCAGGGATACAACGAATGCATTAAACAGTTCCATGGTGTTTCCTCCTTCCCTGCTTTACGAACGGCGATGCGACAAGCGCATACGGCCCGAATTCTTCCAACCATCGCGCTCGATGGGACGAATGGCGCGAATCTGCTCGACACCATAACCATAGCTGGCAATTGCCGCAGCGATAACGGCCACAATCTCCGGAGAAATCCCCTTCTCGTCAGCTGCCGGTTCCACTGCTGGTGCTGGTTCTGCTGCTGCCACAGCTGCTGGCGCAGCTTCTTCCTGCTTCTTTTCCTTTGGTCTCGTCGGGTCAATCATATGAATCAGATTAATCACAAGTCCCAATGCAATCAAAACTAGGAATACGACTGTCATGTTAATCAACATGATGATTAATGGATTAGTAGTTACTGGTTGTGACATAAACTCACCTCATTTAGATTTGGGCTATAATGCCGAATATTAGGTAACCATAGTTTTATTATAAAGGAATTTTCGCAAAATAAAAATATTTTTATTGAATTTATATAATAGCCTAAAGTTATCCGAAAATTCCTCTTATTTTAACCATCCACTATTTTCCAAGGCCTTCTTTGCCTTAGCTGCATAAAGCTCCCGAAACGGAAGATATTCGCCAAGTCCCTGCAGCTTCATGCGAACCGTAAAACCGGCCGCTGTCAGCTGGCTTTTCCAGGAAGACTCGTCATCACCAGCCATATCCCGGGTCACATGGCTGCCGCCCGCCAGCAACAGCGGTGCAAGCAAAACTTGCTGTGCACCGCTCTGCTTAAGGCGGCTTATAACCATCGGAAGATTCGGTGTATCCGATGGTTCCAGTACGCCAACATGAACCGGCAGGTGGCGTTCATCCACCACTTGCTGGAGACGTTCATAAACAGGATTGTGATGATGCGGCGACCCATGGCCAAATAGCACCAGCTGTTCGCCCGCCGCCAGAGAAAGTTCCGGCAGGATTGCCGCCAGCACCGCCTGGTAATCATCGGCGGAATCAAAGACCGGCCGCCCAACCAGGATTCCCTCGGGAAAGAGCGTCCTGGCCTCCTCTACGGCTTTTAGCACTTTGCCGTCAAATTCTTCGCCCGGCGTCAAATGCGACGGCTGAACCAGTACGCGGGAATACCCCTGCTCCGCCAGGCTGGCAAGCAAATCCGGCAGCGAGGGAATATTTATTCCCTGCCCGGCCAGCCGCTTGCGGATAAAATTTGACGTATAACACGAAAAGACAGCAAACGCAGGAAAGCGTTCTGCCAACAGTGCTTCGGCTGCGTCAAGGCTGGCCTCCCGAGCCCTTCTATCACTGACACCGAAACTGGCAAAGACCAGCGCCTGTTTTTGAACGCTCAACTTCAGCCCTGCTCTTTCTTGACGACATCGGCAATGCGATGGCAGATAACATCGAGCTGCGACTGGTCCGGACCTTCTGCCATAACGCGAATCAGCGGCTCCGTACCGGACGGACGAACCAGGATGCGGCCGTCACTGCCAAGCTCTTTGTTGCCTTCATCAATAGCAGCCTTGATGGCCTCGTTTTCTTCCCAGCCTTCCTTCGTGGCCACGCGGACATTGACCAAAAGCTGCGGATACGTCGTCATCAGTGCCGTGAGTTCCGATGCCTTGCGGCCGCTGCGTTTCAGGGAGCAAAGCACCTGCAAAGCCGTAATCGGGCCGTCACCCGTCGTCGCATAATCCGAGAAGATGATATGGCCGGACTGCTCGCCGCCAATCTTATACCCATTCTTGAGCATGTTCTCCAAGACATAACGGTCACCGACCTGCGTGATTTCTACGCGGCCGCCGGCCTCTTTGATTGCCTTGTGGAAGCCGATATTGGCCATAACCGTAGATACAACCGTATTATACGGCAGCGTACCCTTCTTCATCATATCCTGCGCGCACATGACGAGGATATGGTCACCATCGATAATCTGGCCCTTTTCATCGACGCAGAGCGTGCGGTCCGCATCACCATCATGGGCGATACCAAAGTCGGCACCATTTTCAATAACAGCTTTCTGCAGCGACTCCATGTGCGTAGAACCGCAGTTATCGTTGATGTTCACACCGTTCGGCAGTGCATGGATGACTTTGACCTTTGCCCCAAGCTCGCGCAGGATGCGCGGCATAACCTGATAGGAAGCGCCGTTTGCGCAGTCCAAAACGATTTTCATGCCATCGAAACGCTCCGAGCAGGTGCTCAAAACATACTCGATATACTGATTCAGCAAGTCCGTACGATACTCGATATGACCGATTTTATCACCAGTCGGACGAGCAAGATTATCATCATTTTCCAGCTGATGAACAATTGCCTCGAGTTCATCCTCAACAGCATCCGGCAGTTTATAGCCGTCACCGCCGAAGAACTTGATGCCATTATCATGGAACGGATTGTGCGATGCCGAAATAACGATACCAGCTTTGGCCTTATGACGGCGAGCCAGGTAGGCAATGGCCGGCGTCGGGATGACACCAGCCAGCATTGCCCGTCCACCAGCCGAGCAGATACCGGCCGTCAGGGCAGCCTCAAACATCTCACCGGACAGACGGGTGTCACGGCCGATAATGACGAGAGGCTGTTCTTCCGATTCCTTGCCGAAATAAATCGTAGCAGCACGCCCCAGGCGATATGCCATCTCCGGCATCAAAACCGCATTTGCCTCTCCACGGACACCATCCGTACCAAATAATCTTGCCATTACTATATCCTCCTATTTCTCAATAAGAATTTTCTAAATTCGTATCAACTCTTAATAGTATGCACATTTTTGCTTAAAAATGCAAGTGCGGCTTTCATTCCATCCACGGCCGCACTCATGATGCCGCCGGCATAGCCAGCGCCCTCTCCCATCGGATACAGCCCCGGCGCAGCTTCTGCCATAAACGAATCGCGATCACGGCGAATACGGCATGGTGCTGAAGAACGTGCTTCAATGCCTGTCATCACTGCTCCCTCGTTGGCAAATCCCGGAATCTTTCGGTCAAACCAAGGCAGAGCTCCCGCTAATGTCTTTGTCATAAATTCCGGCAAAACGTCATGAAGATCCACCGCCTTGACCCCAGGCTGATAAGTCGGTGTTGTCAAAAACTGCGTCGAACCTGAAGTGCCACCTAAAAAATCACCAACCGTCTGAACTGGCGCAAAGTAATTGCGCCCCCCCAAATCAAAAGCCATCGCTTCTAGTTTATCCTGCAGCATCATACCGGCTAAGACTTCTTGGCCAAAATCATCGGGCCCCACTTGCACCAAAAGCGCCGAATTAGCAATCCCTGAGTCGCGATGATAATTGCTCATGCCATTAGTACAGACATGACCACGCTCTGACGTCGCCGCTACGACTTGCCCTCCCGGACACATGCAGAAAGAATACGCACCACGGCCTGTCACTGGATCCTTATAAGTCAATGCGTAATCCGCCACTGGCAGGCGCGGATGGCCAGCATCTTCGCCATACTGCGCCCGATCGATAAATTCCTGTGGATGCTCAATGCGCACGCCCATTGCAAACGGCTTGGCCTCCATAGGAATCCCCTTGCTAAGCAACATGCGATACGTATCACGGGCCGAATGGCCGATTCCCAGGAATACCGAATTTGCTTCGAACCGCTCCTCACTATTAACAATTACTGCTTCCATAGCACCAGCGGCATTTCGTTCCAAATCGGTAACCTGACAACCGAAACGTACCTCACCCCCCAGGCGGATAATCTCTAACCGTATATTTTTAACAATGCCTCGCAATAGATCTGTCCCAATATGCGGTTTGTGCAGATAGCGGATTTCCTCTGGCGCTCCTGCCTGAATAAATGCCTCGATAACATCTGCCATATGACTATCATTAATGCGTGTGGTCAATTTGCCATCCGAAAAGGTACCGGCACCGCCCTCACCAAATTGGACATTGGACTGGACGTCAAGTGCGCCGCCCTGCCAGAATTTCTGGATATCCGCATGGCGCGCATCCACATCCTTGCCGCGCTCCAGCACCAGCGGTTTCCAGCCAGCCTTTGCCAGCGTCAGCGCCGCAAACATGCCTGCAGGACCAAAGCCCACCACCACCGGCCGCTTCTCATTGCCCGAAAACTGCCGAAGCGCAGGAGCTGCCATGCACGCTGGCTTCACGAGCTCCACATTCTTGTCCCGCTTCAACCGCTGCAAAACCTTTTTCTCCGGTTCTGTCGCCGTTACATCGAGAATATAAACAAATTGCACCGGCGCACCGCGATAGCGTCTTGCATCAACAGCCTTACGCACAATTACCACCCCAAGCACGGCCTGAGGTGGTAATTTCAAGCGTCGGGCTGCAAGTTCTTTCAAGCTGGATTCATCGTCAAATGCCACCTGAAAATTTCGTATACGAATCACTTGTAACCTTCACTCCATTATATTATCTTTTTTTAATCCTTCTTCTTTTCCTTTACCAGGAGATGTACCACAACCTCCTGATTGGTAACGGCAATTCCTTCCGGCAAAACGAGTTTGACCGTGCGGTCGGTATTGCCGGTTACCCCCGCCAAAGAAATCTTTTCCGTCATCAGCGTATCCACGGCAGAAATCGCCTTTTCGTTACCGGCAATCTCAATTTTGAGCGGATCGACTTTCGAACCGACGAATTCATACCCTTTGCCCAAATCGTCGGCAATCGATGCCTGAACCGTGACAATTTTCTTCATAAGGCCGCGGGCCATCTGAATCGTAACATACATCTTCGACGGTTTTACCACAACCTCTTGGACTTCACGTCCCTCGGCATTGATTGCGGTCAACGGAACCTGAATGTCAAAGTCGCTGTCATTCTTGCCCGTAAGTCCGATATAACCGATGACCCGGTCAACTTCGTTGACCGCCGATTCCGGTCCCTCGACTACGACTTCCGAACTTGCCTGGCTTACCTTGGCCACGGCCACGCCCGGAGCCGGTGCGCCATTGACATTGACAATTGCCCGCACCTTGCGCTCGACAATTCGATCAAGTGTCACTTCCACCGTCGACGGTTTTTCGTCGACCACCTCAAAGCCCTGTGGGGTCTCCACCTGAACCTTATAGGCCTTCTTGCCGTTTTCGGCATCCTTCAGATCGACATACGCCTTGAAGTCCTCTGAATTTGTCGAGACAAACAGCGACCTTGCGCCACGGACTTTAACCTTGACCGTTCCATTTTCCTGGGAAATCTTATACCCTTCCGGCACATTCTTGAGTTTTATCTGAACATTATATGTTCCCTCGATAGCCGGATTCTGGTCATTCATGACATAGCCCCAAAGGACAACAGCCACGATAAGCGCCACGATTTTCGCAGCTAAATTGTGTTGTAGCATATGGCGAAGGCTTGAAATCATCTTTTCTTCCTCCAATTCCGGACCATATCCTTGATTCCTGCATCCGGCGAGGCAAAGACCGGCATCAGAACGGCCTTGAGCGTCTCCACATCAAGATGACGGATGATATGACCATTTTCTGCCACCGAAATCGTACCGGTTTCCTCACTGACGACAACCACCAGCGCATCACACTGCTCCGAAATGCCGATTGCCGCGCGGTGGCGCGTGCCAAGTTCAGTCGAAAGCGTGCGGTTTTCCGTCAGCGGCAGCAGGCAGCCAGCAGCAATCAAACGATTGCCGCGGATTACGGCCGCGCCATCGTGCAGCGGCGTATTGACGATAAAGACATTCAAGAGAAAATCTGCCGTTATGAGACCATCAATCTGAATTCCCGTCGCACTGATGTCGTTAAGGCCCATATCGCGCTCAATAACCAGCAGCGCGCCGGTTTTCGTAGCCGAAAGCTGCTTTACTGCCTTCGTCAGCTCATTGACCACCGAACGAGCCTGCTCGTCATTGAGCAAGGCGGCCGTTCCGAAGAACGTGCCCTGACCAAGGTGTTCGAGGGCGCGGCGAAGTTCCGGCTGGAAGACGATTGGCAAAGCCACAAACAGCAGCGTCACCGCTTTTTGCAGCAGCCAGGAAATAACGTGCAGTTCAAACCAGCTGCAAACCATCGTAAGGGCCAACAAAACAAGAACACCCTTAACCAATGTAATGGCCCGGGTATCCTTCAGCATGACATAAATTTTATATAAAATCGCTGCCACAATCAAGATGTCAATCAAATCGAACCAGCCAATCGTCGATAAGATTCCATGAAATTGTATCGGCATTGTAATATCAAACGGCATACATAAAACTCCCCATTGTCGTATATCTCTATCTAAAAAACTATTCGAGTTCCTTCCATAGAAATCCTTGTTACCGTCAAAAAATTTTAATCCTAAATTCTCAAAATTAGCTGAAAAAAGGTCTGCTGTTCAAACAGCAGACCTGCACTAGCCAAAGTACATTTATTTGATTTCACGAATCCAGCCTTCCGGCGCTTCAATCGTGCCAATCTGGATACCACGAAGCTCATCATAAAGTTTCGTAAGAACAGGACCCATTTTTTCCATACCGCTCGGGAAGCAGATTTCCTCGCCATGATTGACGACTTTGCCAACCGGGCAGATAACTGCTGCCGTGCCGCAAAGACCAGCTTCCGCAAAGTCCTTGAGCTCGGTAAACTTGACCGGACGATGCTCAACCGTGTATCCGAGTTTCTCAGCCAGCGTAACCAGCGAACGGCGCGTGATGGACGGCAGAATCGAATCGGATTTCGGCGTGACAATCTTGTTGTCTTTCGTGACGAACAGGAAGTTTGCGCCGCCGGTTTCCTCAACATACGTACGCGTTGCTGCATCAAGATACATATTTTCATCATAACCGTTTTCATGAGCCAGAATGTACGGATACAAGCTCATGGCATAGTTAAGGCCGGCTTTGATGTTACCAGTACCATGCGGGGCAGCACGGTCGTAATCACTGACGCAAATCGTAATCGGTTTTACGCCATTCTTGAAATAAGAACCAACCGGCGTACCAAAGAGGCGGAACTGGTATTCATCCGACGGCTTTACGCCAATGACCGGGCCCGTGGCAAAAAGATACGGACGGAGGTACAGGGCACCACCAGTCTCATAGGGGGGGATCCAATCCTTATTGGCAGCAACGACCTGATCCACTGCCTCCATAAACATTTCTTCCGATACCGGCGGCATCTCCAAACGTTTTGCCGAATCAATCATGCGCTTAGCATTCATATCCGGACGGAAGGTAACCACTCTGCCATCTTTCGTCTTGTATGCCTTGAGGCCTTCAAAGACCTCCTGGCAGTACTGCAGAATGCCGGCACACTCATTGAGAACTACCGTGGCATCTTCCGTGAGTTCACCTTTGCCCCACTTGCCATCTTTGTAGTTCGCTACATAACGTTTGGTGATTGGCTGATAACCGAATCCGAGATTCTCCCAGTCAACGTTTACATTTGCCATAGTAAAGCCCCTTTTCTTTCATAAAAGTAACTCTATTTTAGCCCCGCCCTATACAGTTGTCAAGTTGTAAACCAACTTTTTTCTTTCCCCTGCAATATTTTTTAAACATAATCCTCTCCAAAGAGATATTTGTTTCATTAAATCTGCTGATTTTTGCGCAGCAGCTGGCGTGCCTCGGGCAGTTTTTCGCGGATGTCCGAAGCAATCAGCCCTTCGCCTTTTTCCGCATAGGCAAGGTCCCCCGCCAGGCCGTGGAGATAGACGCCAAGCATCGGCGCTAGTGCACTTTCGGTCTGCATCATTAAGCCGGCGACCGTTCCGGCCAAAACATCGCCACAGCCAGCCGTAGCCATGCCGGAATTGCCCTTGGTCGTAAAGAATACATCTCCATCCGGATAAGCAATCATCGTGCACTCGCTCTTCACCACGAACACGCACTGATATTCCGCAGCCGCCTCGCGAACAATAGGAACGAGTGACTCGCGAAGCTCCGGAACCGTAACGCCCAAAAGTCCAGCCATTTCACCCAGATGCGGCGTCAGAACAGGTACCTGCTGCATCTTGCACAAATCATCCGGCTGGCGCTGGAACGCAAAAATTGCATCAGCATCCATAATCAGCGGTTTATTGACTTTTGCCGCAAAAATCCGGACCAATTCCTGCGTACGGTCCGCGCGGCCAAGCCCCGGTCCAATCAGCACAGCATCATAGGCTTCCGCCAGCGACAGCAGACACGAAAGCGCCGCCTCACCGCCAAGTATCCCGTCTTCCGTTTCGGGCACGGGTGTCGTCATAACCTCCGTCAGTTTTGATTCGACAATCGCGTGAACGCTCTGCGGAACAGCCAGCGTAACAAGTCCCGCACCAGCCCGCAGGGCTGCACTTGCTGCCAGTACCGCAGCCCCTGTCATACCCCGCGAACCAGCCACCACGAGAATCCGCCCACAGGTTCCCTTATGAACCGAACGGCTGCGAGCGGGCAGCAGCTCCATTGCTACGCCATCATCGAGCAAATTCTGCTTGATTTGGCTTCCTTCCAGCAATTCACGAGGAATGCCGATATCATCCACCAGCAATTCACCTGTCATATCCGCACCTGGGCTAAGCAAGTGGCCGATTTTGGGCAGTCCCAGCGCCAACGTCATATCGGCCTTGACGGCCACCGTCGAAATTTTTCCCGTGTCTGCCTCTACACCGCTCGGGATATCGATGGCAAGCACCGGACAGCTGGCATTATTGACTTCTTCGATAATCCGCAAGTTTTTCTTGCGCAGCTCTCCCTCAAAGCCCGTGCCAAGCATGCCGTCTAAAGCACCATCGGCAAACTTCAGCGCAAAGTGCAGACGGTCCCAATCGCGGTCACTATCGAGCGAATTGGTCTCAATCTGCATGGCCGTAAGCGCGCGATACATGACTTTAGCCGCTTCGGAAAAATGGGTGCTGTCCCCCGCTAAGAACAGTTTTACCTTTGCCCCCATGTTTTGTATATGACGGGCAGCGCAAAGGGCATCCCCACCGTTATTGCCGCTGCCAGCCAATACGCATATCGTTTTCCCGGCCACACCTTTTACAAGTGAATCCATAGCTTCTGCCACCCGATGTCCGGCGTTCTCCATCAACAGCACAGCCGGCAGGCCATACTGCTCGAACGAAACCTTGTCGATTTCCTGCATTTCTTTCCTTAACGATACCTTCATTTGTTCCCCTCCATCACGCATTGTGCCGTAGCATATTCCTTGGTATGACTCAGCGATATCCATACCTGCTCAACCCTTTTTTCCGAGGCGAGTTTTGCGAATTGCCCCGTCAGCCGGACTTGCGGACAGCCGAGCTCATCCGGCAGGATTTCAATATCCTGCAACGTTCCTTCGCGAAGACCTGTACCAAAGGCCTTAAGTACGGCTTCCTTCCCCGAGAAACGGGCTGCATAGCTCTCTGCCCGCTGCGCCCCACGGCTGTTACAATACTGCCGTTCCGCCTCCGTATATACCCGCTCGCAAAACCGCGGATTGTTTATCGCCTTTTTTACCCGGCCCACTTCCACTATATCGGTTCCTACGCCTAAAATCAAGCTTGCTTCCTCCTATCGTTTTCACACACAAAAAAGCCGACCCCAAGGCCGGCTTATGTAATCAATATGTTGTCCCAGACATCGAGCTGCCCGCCGCGCCATTTGTAGCTGGGATATTATTGGTCGTGCCACTGGTTGGCATACCATCTGCACCAGTGTCCGGCGAACTCGTCTGCTTGCTGGGGTCTTTTTCATCCGGATTGAACCGGTAGTTGCGAGCGATAAAAACCTCAACCCGGCGATTCTTCGTACGGCCCTCATCCGTTGCATTGTCGGCAATCGGACGATATTCACTATAACCAATAGCACTAAACCGCTTCGGATTCAACCCGGAATTGCTGGCCAGCAAAGCCTTCATAAAATTCAACGCACGCGCAGAGCTCAATTCCCAGTTGGAAGGGAACTGGCTGTTGCTGATTGGCACGTTATCCGTGTGACCAGACACAACAACCCGTTCGGATACCGAGGAAAGAATCCCTGCTACCACCGGTACAATGGACTGTGCCTGACCTGCCAGCGTCGCCGACCCGGAAGGGAACAAAGCACGCTCTTTAATACGAATCATAAGTCCCTGCTCATTGAGTTCCGTACTCAACTGGTCATCGAGTTTATTCTGCTCGATGTATTCCTGCATCTTTTTCTGGATTTCCTCCAATTGCTGATTCTCAGCCAGATAAGCATGATTACCTTTATCCTCATCAGACGGCATCTCTGCCCGGCGTCCCATGTTCGGACCCATCTGGTTAAAGAACGAAGGCCCCCCCATGTTAAAAGCCGAACTGAAGGCCTGTGACAGCTCCGACATCTTCTTCTGGTCCGTCTGCGAAATAGCGAACAGAGCGATAAAGAGTGCCAGCAATAGCGTCATGAGGTCAGAGTACGGCAGGAGCCAAGGCTCGCCTTCATGTTCTTCATGAGGCGCTGCATGTTTCTTTCTAGCCATCAAATCACTCCTTCTTCAGCCCTTCACGCTCGGACTGCGGGATGAATACCATGAGTTTTGCCTCAATCTGCGTCGGCGAATCACCAGCCTGCAGAGAAAGGATGCCCTCAATAATCATACGTTTTTCGCTGACCTCTGCCTTGGACAAAAGTTTCAGCTTGTTGGCCATCGGCAGATAAACAACATACGCGGTAAAAATACCGAGGATCGTAGCAACGAATGCTGCAGCAATAGCATGACCCAGTTTGTTAACGTCGTTCAAGTTACCGAGTGCTGCGATAAGGCCGATAACGGCGCCCAATACACCAAGGGTAGGAGCGTACAGACCAGCCTGCTCCAACATAGCGCGGCCTTCTGCATGACGTTCCTGCATAACAGCCAGTTCCGCATCGAGTACATCACCAACGAAATCCGGATCCATACCATCGATGACCATGCTCAAGCCCGTGCGAAAGAACGGGTCATCGATATCCTGGACCTTGCTTTCCAACGCCAGAATACCTTCACGGCGGGCAATCTGCGAAAGCTCAATGAAGAGGCTCAAAAGCTCTGCCTTCTCGTGAAGTGCCGGTTTGAAGAAAACCATCTTAATCAATCCCGGCAATTTCTTCAGCTGATTCATATTGAATGCCGTAAACAAGCAGGAGAAAGTACCGCAAATGATAATAAGAAATGCTGCTGGGTTATTCAATGAGCTGATCGGTGCGCCCTTGATAATCATACCCACAAATACGGAGATAAGACCACCCACCGCACCTATGACCGTTGAAATTTCCAAAATAATAGCCCCCCTAATTTTTCCATAAATAAACAGGAAACGATTCCCGAATCACATTACATCCTTATGTCACATACTTATATATTCCATATTCAGCGGAAAAATCCTACTGAACGGCTTTAAAAATATTTTTTTATTTTCCATAATAAATTTTTGTTATCTTATCATATATTCGTAAAAAGTATGATATAATAAAAGTCAGATAAGACTAGTTTATAGAGAAAGAAGCGATACTATGGAATTACGACAACTTGAATATTTCCAGATGGCCAGCCGTCTGCGTAATATCACCAGAGCTGCCGAGCGACTGCGAGTCTCGCAGCCTAACATCACCGTAGCAATAAAGAAATTAGAAGCCGAACTCGGCATTCAGCTCTTCGACCGCAGCCAAAAACAGCTGTCGCTCACGCCTGAGGGAGCTGTCTTCCTCAACCGGGTTGAACTCGCCCTCCGCAACATTCAGGATGCGGTACTCGAAGTAAACGACTACAAGCAGCTTCAGAAAGGCACCATCAAAATCGGCATCCCGCCAATGATGGGCGCTTATCTCTTCCCGAGAATCTTCTCGAGCTTCCAGCGCCAGTATTCCCATCTGGACATTTTCATGCACGAAGAAGGTTCGATGTCCATTCGTGAACAGCTGGAACAAGATGACCTTGATTTCGGTATCATTATCATTTCGGGCGCCTCGAATCATCTGCAGCTGCTCCCCATGTCCAAAAATCAGGTCGTATGCTGCGTACCGGAAAACAGCCCGCTGGCTAAGAAAAAGAGCATTTCCCTGCAGGACATCGCTGAAACCAACGTCATCATGCTCAAGGAAGGTTCCTTCCTCCGCCAGACCATTCTTTCCAAGATGAAAACTGAAAACATAACGCCGAACATCGTCCTGGAATCCAACCAGGTCATCACGCTCAAAGGCCTCGTCGCCAATGGCGTCGGCGTCGCTTTCCTCTTAGATATGGTAGTCGAAGATACACCAGGTGTCAAGGCAATCCCTCTTTCCGACCCAATTTTTGTCGACGTTGGCCTTGCTTGGAAAAAAGATCGTTATATTTCCAAAGCAGCCCAATCTTTCATCGACTTCTGCAAAGACCTGCTCAAGCAGAAACACGAAGTATAACAATTACAAAAAGACGGTGGACAAAATGCAAACGCATCTTATCCACCGTCTTTTCTTTCGCCGTTAAGCCTTCAGCAGCGGAACCGTCAAGCTGCCAGTTGGCATGAGAATATAGCTGGGGTCTTTGCCCACATACTGCTCGGCCAGCTTCAACGCTTCTTCCACACTGTCAACGGCACCAGCAAACAGCATGTCTTTGGCCAGCTGTTTATCAAGCCCCGTGACCAGGATAAAGTGTGCTTTCTTGGAAAGGCGGGTAATCGCATACGCCTTATTGGCGCCAATGACAAAGCGTTCTTTGAGCTTTACCTCAATCGCATCAGCTGTCTTCAGCTCGCGGCAAGTGTCTTCGAGCACCTTGCTGCCACTGCCTTCCTCACATTCAGCCAGCAAAATGACCACCCCGTCCTGACGGGTTGCCAGCACGGCATTATCCATGGTTTTCTGCATCTGATAGACGTTGATGTCCTTCGGATAGCCGCCACAGCTGACAATCGTGACATCGGCCTGCTTCGAAATCGGCACACCATATACCTCATCGACAAATTTGCAGGCCTCTTGATGTGCCTTGATATAATCGCCCGCAAAAATTTTGAGGAAGCGATGTTCGGCATCGAGAATGGCATTGAACAAAATCACACTGCGCCCCTTCGCCCAGAGGGCCACCCCTTCCATCTGGTCCTCATAAACCGGATTGCCAATCGTCCGCCCCAGACCAGCATTGGGATCCATCATAAAGCTGTGATTATTCCTTACGGTTTCCATGGCAGCACATCCCGGCAAAACCGCCTTGCGCCCACCACCATAGCCACTGAAATAGTGATGGACAATCGTTCCCGTTAAAATAACGTGATCACTATGGCAAATGTGCTTATTGATGAGCACTGGTGTGAAGCGGCTCGTAGTACCAAAATATTCAAAATCAGATGGCACGTTGCAATCGCTGTTGAACATTTTGATGCGTTTTGCTACTTCTTCGCCAACGCCCTCTGCCATCTCCTCTTCCGTCATCAGCCGATGCGTTCCGAGGGAAAAGACAATCTGCATATTTTCATCGGGGATTCCTAATTTATTGAACTCATTCACCAGCACCGGCATGAAATCGAAGCTGTTTGCTACGCGTGTCGGATCATTGCAGATAAATGTAACCGTATCCCCTGGCTTGATGACCTCGTTAATCGGTGCCTGGCCAATCGGATGATAAATGGCATCGAGTACTGCCTGCTTAATATCCGTCAAGGGCTCTACCGCCGGCATCTCAATCTCTTTAATCACCTTTGACTCATCAATTGAAAAGGATTTGGTCCCATGACCATAGTGGAACGTATACTCTTTCATCAAGAAATCACCCCCATATAAGCGAAAAAGATGACATCAGCAAATGTCATCTTTTTCTTTAACCTCTGCTAATGATTAGTAGAGAATATGTGCAATTACGAAACCAACGCAGCAGCCCGTGAATACACCGAGAAGTCCCGGGATCATGAAGCTGTGGTTCAGAATGTACTTACCAATCTTCGTCGTACCAGAACGGTCAAAACCGATGCAGGCCAGGTCAGACGGGTAGGTCGGCAGGAAGAAGTAACCATAGATAGCCGAGATGAAGGAAATGATGATTACCGGATCGGTACCAATTCCCAGAGCCATCGGTACGACAATGGATACAGCAGCTGCCTGCGAGTTAACGAGTTTCGAAGTGAAGAATGCAATCAGAGCATAAGCCCATGGATAATTCTGTACAGCCGAGCCGAGAACTTCCTTGAGGAATGCCATGTGATTGGAGAAATACGTGTCTGCCATCCAAGCAACACCATAAACGGAGATAACTGCTACAAGACCAGAACGGAATACCTGGCTGTTACCAACATCTTTTGCTCTAACCTTGCAGGTGAACAGCATGATTGCACCCATGAGGAGCATGATCATCTGGATAACCGTCGTCATCGAAATCGGCTTCAGAACGCCTTTAGCATTCGGGAATGCCGGCAGCAGCTGCGGGCAGTTGCCCAGTACTGCGATAACAACGATACCGATGAGGAAAATGTACATGGAATGATAGTACGAAGACGGCATCTCTTTGCCGATAAGGCTTTCCGAATCACCATAGACATATTCTTTAGCCTCTGGGTCTTTGATGAGCTCCTGGAACTCTGGATCATCAGCCAGTTCCTTACCACGACGATAGCTCCAAAGTGCTGCCACAACAACACCGCAGAACGTAGCCGGGATAGAAACCATGAGCAGATTCAAAACCGTATACGGCAGACCTGCAGCCGTAAAGAAACCAATGAAACCAACGAGCGCAACAGATACCGGGGAAGCACTGATACCCATCTGCGAAGAAACCGAAGCAACAGCCATCGGACGCTCCGGACGAATGCCCTCTTTGATTGCGATATCATAGATGATCGGGAACATCGTATAAACGACGTGGCCAGTACCGCAGAGAATCGTCAGGAACCAGGTAGTAATCGGCGCATACAGTGTGATGCGTTTCGGGTTGCTGCGCAGGAACTGCTCAGCGTACTTCAGCATAACCGTAAGACCACCAGCAGTCTGCAGGAAGCCTGCGCAGGTTACAACTGCCATAATCGTAAGCATAACGCTTACTGGCGGCGTACCCGGTTTATAACCAAAGCCAAACGTGAAAACAATAAGACCAATTGCACTGACAACAGCCAGGCCGATGCCGCCATGACGCACGCCCACCACTAAGCATGCCAGCAGCACCAGGAAACCAAGAAGCATTTCCATAGTGAAATCTCCCTTCCTAAAAAATAAAAACATAAACTCTTCTGTGCCCATCTCCTTATCTAAGCTGCAAATATAAATAAAGATTATTATGTGCATAGATAAGAGTGACACACAACCCAGATGGATTGTATTGGATTCCCCTTGGCATATAGATTCGTCATACCAGTTAAAATTCCTGCTAAAGCAAAAAAATATTATTAATATATTCTGAATCGTGCCAATTACAATACAATCTCCCTGAACCCACGGTATATTATACTAGAGACCATTTTATAAGTAAACACTATTTATTATAGAAATATTTAATAATTATTTATGTTTATCGTATGCTAATTGCTATTAATCATCAACCATAAAACTACGGCAAAGTCGTTCAGATGGAAAAAATAATTTTTTGTTTACTGTTGAGAATGCATATTAATATGATATAATATGCTAAAAAGTTATATTAGTAATCACTCTATCCAGGAGGTATTGTTTATGGCAACCATTAACGATAACTATTTAAAATTAGCTGGCAGCTATCTCTTCGCTGAGATTGGCCGCCGTGTCGCTGCTTTTAAGGAGGCAAACCCGCAGGCAGATATCATCCGCCTGGGCATCGGCGATGTTACCCAGCCGCTGCCAGCTGCCTGCATTGAAGCAATGCATAAAGCCGTTGACGAACTTTCCCACGCTGAAACCTTCCGCGGCTATGGTCCGGAACAGGGCTATTCCTTCCTGACGGACGCAATTATTGAAAACAATTATACCAAACGCGGCATCTCCATTGATTCCGATGAAATTTTCGTCAGCGATGGTTCCAAGAGCGATTGCGGCAACATCCAGGAAATCTTTGGTCTTGACAATAAAGTTGCCATCACGGACCCGGTATACCCGGTATATCTCGATACCAATGTCATGGCCGGCCGTACCGGCACCCTGCAGGCAGACGGACACTTTGAAGGGGTAACCTACCTGCCGTGCGATGCCAGCAACAACTTTGCGCCGGAACTTCCGAAAGAGCATGTAGATATGATTTATCTCTGTTGCCCGAACAATCCAACGGGAACCACGCTCTCCCGTGCCGAGCTGAAAAAATGGGTTGACTATGCTCGCGAGAATCAGTCGGTTATCCTCTTTGATGCAGCCTATGCGGCTTATATCACCGAAGAGGACGTACCGCGCTCCATCTACGAAATCGAAGGTGCTAAAGACGTCGCTATTGAGTTCCGCTCCTTCTCCAAAACCGCTGGCTTCACCGGTACCCGCTGCGGTTACACGATTATCCCGAAAACCGTCAAAGGACGCGCAGCCGATGGAACCCTGGTGGAATTCAACAAGCTTTGGAATCGCCGTCACACGACGAAATTCAATGGCACGGCGTATATTGTTCAGCGTGGTGCCGCTGCTATCTATACGCCGGAAGGCCAGCAGCAGGTCAAAGAACTCGTGGGCTACTATATGGAAAATGCCCGCATCATCCGCGAAGGTCTCGAAGCAGCCGGCATAACTGCCTACGGCGGCGTCAACGCTCCTTACATCTGGCTTAAGACACCAAATGGCATGTCTTCCTGGGACTTCTTCGACAAGCTGCTCACCGAAGTCAACATCGTTGGTACGCCAGGCGCTGGCTTTGGCCCCTGCGGCGAAGGTTACTTCCGTCTTACGGCCTTTGGCGACCGTGAAAACACGCTGCGCGCTGTTGAACGCATCAAAAACAAACTGCGCTTCTAATCACTGATACAAAACAAACAACGCCCCGTTGACCAAAGCGTCAACGGGGCGTTGTTTGTTTTGTATCTTTTAGTGAAAGAACAAATTGATAATCAGCCATACGACAATGCCTACGCCAGCCAATACCAGCATAAGCGGTCCAAGCACGAAGATGACAAAAGCGGCGATTGCCAAAAGCGTGATGGCAATTGCTATGCGGTTGATCCAGCTAATCCGTCCAAACAATAAATCTTTCCAACTCAAAGTCTGAAAGACGATGCGGTCGGTATGCCTTACCTTTTCTTCCTCACGGCCGGTACTCTCGTCAATGGTAACACCATCATAATCGTCACATTCCGAATCAGACATAACTCTTACTTCCGGCTCTCTGTTCTCCATATACCACACCTCCAGCTGTCCCGATACTTATTCAAAATACATTGAGCGAATAAATCCTTCTTCCGACAAATAGCGCGGGTCAAATAGTGAGCAGCCAAGTTTCTCCCGCATATCCACCATACAGTTCAATACATCATCCATAGCAGCTCCGAGAAAACTTACAATCTCAGGCAGGCTTGATAAATCCGTACCGTTTATCTCAGCGAATTTCAACAACGAAGCCGTAATCAGTATCGATGGGTTCATATCCCGATACGCACATCCGGATACGGCACAATAATCTTCAAACAAACGGAGAGCCAATTTCGACGAATACTGGCTCATGCCGAATTTGATAGCGAAATGCCGAAGGGCCTCACGATCATGATCAGGAATTGCTAAATCCGTTGTAACTTCCTCAGCAATTGTTTCTACCGGAGCCGCATGAACAACCTTAAGCTGGGCAAAACGAGCCAAAATATTCAGCGCATGGCGCACAGCACCTGCCTCACGGCCCAAAAATTCCTCAATCGTCGCCTCAGGTGCCTGGCATTTAAAAAGGTCATACTGCTTCAAAACTTCCGATTTCATGCGCTTCTGCAATTTTTTGCTGGCGGGAAGCACCGTAACGTAATTGAGCATCATAACGCCTTTGCGATGGATATGCCCATACAAAAGGCATTCATCGGCCTTATCATCCAGCATAACCGGCATCGGCAAATCCAGAATTTCATCGGTCAGCAGATTCCGGCAGGAAACGAAGTCGACATCAAAATATTCGATGGAAAAAACCGAAAACTTCGCCTGCATCAAATCCAGCAGAATGTCGCGTTCAGACGGCGAAAGGTTGTCCTGCTCCTTCTGAAAAAAGAGATGTACCGGCGTCTCATCCGAACTAAGCATATGATAATCGAACAGGAAAAAATCCCAAAAGCTCAACCAAAAAGCCCGAGCTTCCTCATCGGAAAGATTGTCTCCTAAATCCGTCATATCTGGCCCGACATACATCATAACCGCCCGGTCCAGGTCCATTTTATACTTTGGTTTACGGAAAAACGCATCCATTCGGTGAAGGAGTCCATCCATCAAAGCATTGAGCCGCAGTATCTCTTCATCCGATACATCTTCACGGTGCTCAAGCGAACTGTAAAACTCATCAGCCGAACGCCGCGGAGGCATATGAAACTGTTTTCCCCTGCGAAACGATGCCTTCACTTCTTTTAGAAACGCAGTCAAATCGTCAAAGTCACCATAACGGGGCAAATACGCATAAAAGTCTTCCAAAATAGCCAGGAGATGCATTACGGACGTCTCATCCAAACAAAATTCATTGTCTTCCTGTTGATAACGATACACAAGCTCCTGGTAATCATTCACGGTAAGCGAACTCAGCGAATATAAATCCAGCTGCTCAACATAAAGGATGATAAGCGAAATAATCGTCCATATTTTCTTTAATTCATCATCGTTTACCCCGTGCCAGGCTTTGCGGCGAAGGTATTTTTCTACAACATCCTGTGGCAGAATCATATCATACGCGGACTTTCCTTCATAGAAATGTTCTACCAAAGAATAAACATTTTTCATAAGTCTGAAACCCCAAAATTAAATATAGTCACAAATGCTATTATAACATATGCAATACAAAAAAGACACCCACAAACGCAGGTGTCTTATCGT